>CAWGOX010000012.1:0-1831333 GCA_963824315.1 uncultured Acidobacteriaceae bacterium
GACATCGACAAGGCGATTGAGAGCTATGAGCAATGGATTCAAACCTATCCGCGCGACACTCCGCCTCGCGATAACATCTCTCTCCGTTACGCGGCGATTGGACAGCATGAAAAGGCTCTAGCCAGCTCCGCTGAGGCCATGCGCATTGATCCCAAGGATTCTTACGCCTACCAGAATGTCGCCGACGCCTACCTTCGACTGAATCGCTTCGACGAAGCCAAAGCAGTTGCCGAGAAAGGCATCGCGGCGAACATGGCGGATTCGATCCATTTCACGATCCTCGATCTCGCTTTCATCCGTGGCGACGAAGCTACTCAGCGCCGAGAGTTGGAGTTGTTCGCTGGAAAACCGTTCGAGGCTCTCCTACTCTGGTTCCACGCTCGCAACGAATTAGCCCGAGGCAAACTGCAGCAGGCTCGCGCGGACTATGCCAAGAGTGAAGAGGTCGCCAAGCGCACGGGATTTACAGAATTCAGCGGCATCGTTCTCGCAGTACAAGGCTTTGACGAAATGAAGTTGGGGAACATTTCGGAGGCAAGGCAGAAAGTTTCGGAGGCGCTGGCCGCCTCGCAAGACGCCTCTACCCGAACCATAGCGATGATGGTGTTAGCCGCGACAGGAGATGCAGCGCGCAGCCAGAAGATGGAAGAAGTATTAGTCCGCGAAAACCCCACCAACACTCTCTTAAATAAAGTGCAGATCCCGACTGCTCGCGCCTTCACCGATCTGCAGCACAACCAGCCAGTTCAGGCGGTCACGCAACTCGAAGTCGCGGCGCCGTACGAATTAGGCACCGGCCCTGGCGGCACGGCCCGCTACTTCGTCAATTATCTGCGCGGTGAAGCCTACCTGCGTATGAAAGACGGCGCGAAAGCCGCTGCCGAGTACCAGAAAATTCTCGACCACATCGGCATCGAACCAGGGGATGTCTACTACAACCTATCCCACCTGCAATTGGGACGAGCGTACGTTCTGCAAGGCAACACCGCCTCCGCCAAGTCCGCCTACCAGGATTTCTTCTCCGCATGGAAAGATGCCGACGCAAACCTGCCCACGCTGAAACAAGCGAAAGAAGAATATGAAAAATTAAAATAAGAAAAAATCTCTCATCTATTTACAAACTGTCATCCTGAGCGCAGCCAAACCGAGCGCGAAGCGCTTGGTTCGGCGAAGTCGAAGGACCCCTACCTCACCCCTGCCCTACCCGCTCCTCGGCCCCGACACAAACGCATTCCCCGCCACAAAGTACCGCAGCAAATCATCCGCCGCCTTCGTAATCCCAATCCGCGGCGAAACTGATATCTTCCGCACCCGATACCCATCATCCACCAACTGAAGATCCGACCGGGAACTCGTAAAGTTCTTCCCGTTGTCCCGCTCTCGAGTAATATCCATCGCCTCCGCCATGCGTCCCGGACCAGAAGAAATGTTCTTGAGAACCGAAATTTTCCGGAGACTAATATCTTCAGGCAGATCGATCCCGCGTGCCGCAGCCATCTCTTCGATCCCAGAAACCGGCTCGAACGCGCGAAATAGAACGCCGCCAGCCACTCCATCCGGTAAACAGGAAACATTCAAGCAGTAATGATTCCCATAAATAAAATAAACGTAAGCGATACCGGGAGGCCCAAATAAAACCTCATTCCGCGCCGTCCGCCCGATAGCCGAATGCGAAGCCGCATCATCTTTGCCAAGATAGGCTTCCGTCTCGACGATCCGCCCCGACAAGTCACCACCCCGCGTTTTGCGGACCAACAATTTCCCCAACAACCCCCGTGCAACACGTCGCGGATCACGATTAAAGAACTCGGCAGTCAGCAAGGTCATCCCAGAACCTCTGTCACGCTATATATCTTTGTCATCCTGAGCGCAGTCGAGCCAAGAGCGAAGCGATTGGCCCGACGAAGTCGAAAGCCTGCCCTGAGCTTGCCGAAGGGGACCCCTACAATCTCCACGTACCCGCGCCTACGCCGCGCTCTTCAAGTACGCCAACACTTCCTCCGCATGTCCTTCAGGCTTCACGTTATTAAAAATATGTTTGATCTTCCCATCCGGACCAATCACAAACGTCGTCCGCGCGATCCCCTTCACTTTCTTGCCGTACATGTTCTTCTCTTTGACCACACCAAAACGATCCGCAATTTCTTTCTCCGGATCGGCCAGCAAAGGGAACGGCAGCCCAAATTTGTCCTGAAATTTCTTCTGCGAAGCCGCTGTATCGCGGGAAATTCCCAGCAACACCGCTCCCGTCTTCTTGATCGCCGAATAGCTGTCGCGGAAGCTGCAAGCCTCGATGGTGCAGCCCGGCGTGTCCGCTTTGGGATAAAAAAACAGCACGACCGTCTTGCCTCGAAAATCTTTCAAGGCAACCTCTTTGCCGTTCTCGTCCGTCGTACTGAAGTCTGGGGATTTATCATTGACTTCCATGCAATTTTCTCCTCGCTGGTTATCGTTCCATCGCAAGTTATATCGTAATCGCCAACGCGCCGTCACGCTGGCCGCAACCATCCTAGTTGCCGCCGCGTCTTCAATGGCGCAAGCCCCGCTCCAACACTACGGACACAAACCGCCGTCCAACAAAGGCCCGCGAGCCATCGGACTAGTTCAACTCTCGGCCAAAGGCAAAGCCCGCCTCACTCCCATCGCAATCATGATGGACGGAAAATTTTACGATGCCGGTTCCTACAAAGCCGCGCCGGTTCCCATGGCCCTCGATTTCGGAGTCGTTTATGAAGGTTATCGTTCCGGCGTGTCGCAAGGCTTCTTCACCATCACGCAGCCGGGACAACTGAGTCACGTTTGGATCGCAGAAGGCACATGGCTTCCCGCCGGCATGAAAGATCCTACCGTCAAAAAGAAATATTCAACTCCCGTGATCGAAGACAAAGACGCGCCGCCTGTCCTGCATCGTCGTCATGATGATTCGGATAACGCGTCCAACAAAGACGACAAAGATAAAGATAAAGATAAAGACAAAAAAGAAGACGCGGACCCAAGTAAAGCTAAAGACGCCAAAGACAAGAAAGACGACAAGACGCCACCCGCTGCAACTCCCAGCCCGAGCACTCCATCGATGGCGGATACCAAGACCGCGCCAACTGACGAGAATATCGCTGATCCGAATCGCCCCACTTTGCGTCGAGGAAAGCCCGATGCCAACGTGAAGCACGATGTCTACGCGACATTCGAGCCTCTCGTGCCAGCAACCTCGCCTGCAACCACCGCCGGAAAAACTGATGCCAAGGGCCTGCCCGATCCCGCTGCGTTGCCACAATTCACTTTTATCCCAGCCGTTTCGGACGCCGCCGGACCCGATCCTCGTCCCTATACCTACGATGTGAAACCAGCTGAGGAAGCGGTCTATCGAAATAAAATGTTTGATCTCGCAGCCGCGCAACTTCGAGGACCGTCAAACATGATCGCTGGCGCGAAGAAAATTGACGGAGGAAAGTCGAACGGCAAGATCGGCAGCAAGCAACCGAAGCCAGTTTTCGATGACGCCGTACTTCGCATTTTTGATCTGTCCTATTCCAATCAACCCGTGCTGATTCTCTCCGCGAAAGTTCATCCACCGGTTGGCTCGCCTGAAAATGCCGATCCAAAAGAAATTACGTTGATCGCACGGACCAATTTGGATGGGGACGTCCAAAAGCTGTTTTTTTCCCAGACCGACGCGAAACATCTGGACGTTACTCCCCGCATGGAACTGATCGATGCCGTGGACGCCGACGGAGACGGACGCGGCGAACTGCTGTTTCGCCGGACCAGCGACAGCGGCAGCGCCTTCTCCATTTACCGCGTGACGAACGACAACCTGTTCCCGTTGTTCGAAGGAACCTTATAAGGCAGGTCTCATAGGACAGTTCTCAGGTCTTAGGTCTCAGGTAAACCGATTATCCTATTACCTGAGGCCAGGAACGAGGCCCTAAGACCCCAGACCAAAAGACCCGAGACCTGCCCCTGCCCACTCGCCGCCAATTTCTCGAAACACTCTCACAGTCGTTGGCTGCGATCGCTATCGCTCCGGGCTTGGGTCGTGCTGCGGCCATGTCTCCGGCAATTCATTTCCCGAAGAATTTTTATTGGGGAGCTGCCACATCCGCATTTCAAATCGAAGGCGCCTGGAATGAAGACGGCAAAGGCGAGTCCATCTGGGATCGCTTCGCCCAGACACCGGGCAAAATTAAAGACGGATCGAACGGCGACGTAACCTGCGATCACTATCATCGCTATCGCGAAGACGTCGCGATGATGCGGTCGATGAATCTGAATAGCTATCGTTTCTCCGTAGCGTGGACGCGCATCCAGCCAGACGGCGTCGGCAATCCAAATCCCAAGGGCTTAGGTTTCTACAGTCGTCTGGTGGACGAGCTTCTAGAAGCCAAAATCCGTCCCATGCTCACGCTCTATCATTGGGACCTTCCGCAAAAACTTGAAGATGCTGGTGGCTGGACCAACCGTGATCTCGCCTCGCGCTTCGCCGATTATTCGGAAATCGTGGCGAAAGCTCTCGGCGATCGCGTGCAAGATTGGTGTCTGCTCAACGAACCCGCTGCATTTCTCAGTCAGGGATATCTCGAAGGAACGCACGCTCCGGGACGTCGCAGCGTTCTCGATTTTCTACGCGGCACGCATGTCGCGAATCTTGCTCAGGGCGCAGGGTTTCGCGCGGTAAAAGCGATGTGTCCCAAAGCCCGCGTCGGTAGCGCGTTCAGCATGTCACCCTGCGAACCAGCCACCAATTCCGAAGCCGATCGCAATGCCGCCGAACATGCCCATACCATCGTCAATACCTGGTTTCTGGAGCCCGCTTTGCGCGGCCGCTATCCCGCAGCATTTTCTTTTTCTCCAGCCGTATTCATGAAAATTCAGCAGGACGACATGGATCTGATCCGCGTCCCGCTCGATTTCATCGGCATCAATCTCTACTACCGGACGATGGTCTCCGCATTGACGTTAAGCGAACGCTTTTCCGATTCGCGTTACTTGTTCCTGCCCACAAAGATGACCGGCGGAACAGTCGGCCCGAAGACCGACAACGGTTGGGAAGTCTGGCCGCAGTCGATGTACGACATGGTGATGCGCATCACCCGCGACTACGATCGTCCCATCATCGAAATCACCGAGAATGGATGCGCCTACAACGATGCCCCGGGCGATCGAAGTGAGCAAATAAACGACGATCGCCGCATCGCCTACTACCGGAATATCTTTCCGAACTAGCCCGCGCCATTGCCGATGGCGCGAATGTCCGCGGCTATCATGCCTGGAGCCTCATGGACAATTTCGAGTGGGCCGAAGGATTCAGCCAACGCTTCGGCCTCACATACGTCGATTTCAAAACTCAGAAACGTACGATAAAGTCCTCGGGCGCGTGGTACGCAAAATCAGAATTCAGAAGCTAATTCCAAGAGCTAGATCGAGCTCGATTATTGCTGTTAGCATCAGGAACACCGAAATATATTTCGAGGCTAATCCATGAAAACTCTCCTCCTCTCGTTGTTTCTTGTAGCATTCTCCATCTCCGCCGTTGCCGCCGACAGCAAGCCTGTCTCCTACAAATCCGGTGACGAGACGGTTAACGGAATCCTCTACACTCCCGCTGGCAAAGGCCCGTTTCCGGCGCTGATTGTGATCCATGAATATTGGGGACTGAACGACTGGGTCAAAGAGCAGGCAGGCAAACTCGCTGATCAGGGATACGTCGCGCTCGCCGTCGATCTCTATCGCGGCAAAGTCGCCGACAATCCAGATATGGCGCACGAGTTGATGCGAGGAGTTCCACACGATCGCGCTACACGCGATCTGCGCAGCGCCTTCGATTTTCTGGCGTCGCAGCCTAACGTCAAAAAAGACAGGATCGGTTCCATCGGATGGTGCATGGGCGGTGGCTACTCGCTCGACACTGCGCTGGCCGAGCCGCAACTGGCCGCAATCGTCATCAACTATGGTTCTCTCGCGACCGATACTTCAGAGCTTAAGAAAATCAACGCTCCCATTCTTGGCCTATTTGGCGGCCAGGATCATGGAATCACTCCCGATGACGTGCAAGAAATTCCAGCAATCCATGGAGCAACTTGGCAAGAAAATCGAAGTGAAGATTTATCCGGATGCCGGCCACGCCTTCGAAAATCCCAACAACAAAACCGGATACCGGCCCGAAGACGCCGCCGACGCATGGAAACGCACGGTTGAGTTTTTCGCGGCAACGCTAAAGAAGTAGGCGAATCTGGGCGACGCCATAATCGGGCGAACCGTCAATTCTAGAGAGATCACCGGGAAACTCCCCAAAGCTATCGCGCCAAAGAAGGCAAGGAATTTCCACTTGCCAGACGGTACTACTCTGGTTACTATGCTCTGCATCTTTTGTTGAGATTTAGTTAGCAGCTTATCTATGAATATCGGCGAGACCATCCGCAATTTCCGGCTCCAGCGAAGCATGTCCCAGGGCGACATTGAGAAGCGCACGGGCTTGCTCCGCTGCTATCTTTCACGCGTCGAAAATGGACACACCATCCCTTCCTTGGACACACTCGCAAAAATCGCTGGCGCGATGGACCTGGCTTTGTCCCAATTTTTCTCCGACAACAACAACAGCAACGGTCATAGCAAGGGACTGCCGAAACTCTCCGACGACGAAGTCCGCTTTCTAAGCCAGATGCGCCGCTACTCCGTCAACCTCAACGACAGCGATCGCAAGCTGGTGCTGGCGATGGTAAAGAAGATGGCGTCGAGCACGGCGAAGTAGCTCTCAGCCGTCAGCCATCAGCCCTCAGCTCAACCCCAAGATTCCCAACTTCTCGGCCAAAGCCGCGACCTGCGTCGCATTTTGTCTATCCATCCGCAGATCCTGGGTGTTCGTCCCAAGAGTCAGCGCTGTAGGCTTTGAGCTGAGCTGACGGCTGATGGCTGACGGCTGATGGCTGATGGCTGAGAGCTGCTTACTTTCGTACCATCCCAACCGTGTCCGCCGGGAACCTCGCCAGCGGCTTCCCGCAACGCTAAGCTGTTGGCTGGGGAACCTCTGTGACTGTTGATGAAGAACTGAATCTCCTCGACCAGCAACTCCGCAGGTTGAAGATCGAGTACGAGATTTTCTTCAATAATCCCGCGAAACGACCACCCACCGACGTGGAGTGGAAAGTCCTTTCCCTGATCCGCAAATTCAGCGACAGCCCGCGGATGAGCTTCTCCCAACGCTATCGTTACAACGAAATGGCGCAGCGCTATGCGATCCAGAGCGATCTCTGGCGCAAGAAGTGCCGCATCCGTGAAGAAGGCTATCGCCGCCCGCAGGATGCGCTGCTCTCCGTTCAAGGAGTCCGCGTCACCGAAGAGCGCGAGTCGAAGCATCATCAGCCCTACGGCCTGAGCAGCAAAGCCCATGCCGCTGGAGCTGGCGCGTCGTCGCAATCCGATCGATCGTCCGAATCAGCCATTCAGCGTGCAGTGTTCCGGCGCAGCTGCCGAGCGCGATCGAGTGGAATCCCTCTACAAAGCGCTCTCGGAAGCCAAGCAGAAATCCGGAGAAAAAGTTTCCGGCAACCTCGATTCCTTCGCCGCCTTCGTGAAGAAAAAGACCACCGAACTCCGCAAAGAGCACGGCTGCGATACGGTCGAGTATTCGGTCGAGACCCAAGGAGGACAGGTCAAGCTGCGAGCCAAGGCAAAAGTCTAAAGTCAGTTCTCAGTTCTCAGTTCTCAGTTCTCAGTTCTCAGTTCTCAGTAAAATCCTCTCGAGCACAAAACCACATACATCACCAACATTTTGTCATCCTGAGCGAAGCGAAGGACCTGCTGGTTCACTCATCGACGAGGACCAGGTTTTCTGCCGCACTCAGAATTACAAAGTCTGTTCAGGATAAGATTCGCACGGGACTCATTAATTAGTTGTTCGAAGTCCCCCGCTTTAAGAGAAATTGGAAGACTTCTCGACGCTTCGTCCCGTGAAAAAGGGTGGCGGTCTTTACTGCGAACTGAGAGCTGGGAACCGAGAACGGCCCTCCAAGCCTGAGAACTCTCCCCTTCAAACTGCTAAAATCTCCCTTCATCTCCGAAGGGGCCTCATGTCAAAAATTCAACGTGCCATTCTCAGCGTCACGGACAAATCTGGACTCATAGATTTCGCGCGCAAACTCGCCGCCTCCGGCGTCGAACTCGTCTCCACCGGAGGCACAGCGAAAATCCTGCGCGACTCCGGCATCACCGTAAAAGATATTTCTGAACTCACCGGATTCCCCGAAATGCTCGACGGCCGCGTCAAGACCCTTCATCCGAAGGTGCACGGAGGAATTCTCCACCGCCGCGAAGATGCTGGCCATCGCGCTGCCGTTGCGGAACATGCCATCCCCGCGATCGACATGGTGGTCGTCAATCTCTACGCCTTTGAAAAGACTGCCGCCAAACAGGGCGTCCACTTCGAAGAGTTGGTTGAAAACATCGACATCGGTGGGCCGTCGATGATCCGATCAGCGGCCAAGAATTTTCAGGATGTCGCGGTCGTCACTTCGCCCGCTGATTACGACTCCATAGCCGAAGAGATGACGCGTTCCGACGGAGGATTGTCCAAAGAGACAAAATGGCGTCTCGCGCAAAAAGCATTCGCGACGACAGCAGCTTACGATTCCGCCATCGCATCGACTCTCGAACGCATCGGCGGAGACTTCGCGATGAACCCATCCGAAGCCTTCCCCGCAAATCTGCGTCTGTCGTTTCAAAAAGTCATCGACCTGCGCTACGGAGAGAATCCGCATCAGAAGGCCGCCATGTATTCGGACGGCTCGAAATCCGGCGTGGCGAACGCGGTTCAGGTGCAGGGTAAAGAACTTTCCTACAACAACATTGTCGATCTGCAAGCCGCCTGGGATCTCGCGCAGGAATTCGACGAGCCCGTCTGCGCCATCATCAAACACACCAATCCATGCGGTACCGCGACCGGAAAGACTCTCGCCGAAGCTTACGTGCGCGCGCTCGAGTGCGATCCCGTTTCAGCTTTCGGCGGAGTCATCGGAGTGAATCGCACAGTAGATTCGGCCGCCGCAACCGAGATGGCCAAACTTTTTCTGGAAGTCATCGCCGCTCCCAAATTCGACGACGCTGCCAAAGAAATTTTCGCCTCCAAGAAAAATTTGCGCTTGGTTGAAGTCCCCGCAGGACAGCAAAAGTGGGTCCTGAAAAATATCTCGGGAGGAATGCTGGTACAGGATTCCGATCTCCACAAACTCGCTGAAGCCGATCTGAAAGTTGTCACCAAACGTCCGCCGACTCCGGAAGAAAAGCGCGCGTTACTCTTCGCGTGGAAAGTCTGCAAACACGTGAAGTCCAACGCCATCCTCTACGCCCGCGACGGACAAACCGTCGGCGTCGGAGCTGGCCAAATGAGCCGCGTCGATTCCTGCAAACTGGGAGCCATGAAAGCGCAGCTGCCGCTGAAAGGCACGGTGGCCGCCTCCGACGCATTCTTCCCGTTCCCCGACGGAGTCGAAGAAATCGCCAGAACCGGATCAACCGCGATCATCCAGCCCGGAGGCTCCGTCCGCGATCAGGAAGTAATCGAAGCCGCCGACCGCCTCGGTCTGGCCATGATCTTCACCGGAGTAAGGCACTTCCGCCACTAAAACGCCCCGGTAGCGGCGTCAGATATGGCCGGAATAGGCTTTCCCCGTGGATCTCCGCGTCCCCCGTGGTAAAGATTTTGACTTGAGCCCCGTCCAAAGCCCCTGTACTTCCGTCCCTGAACCCGCCCTCCGCTTTCCCCCCGCCGAGGGCCTCGCCAAGGGTAGAATAAGGAAATACCGATGGTCGCGCGTCAGCATCCAAACAGTGTGTGGGCTGCAATTTGAGGTTGCAGGATCTCTTCATGAAAAAACAGGCTCTCCTAGGAAGCATTGCCATTCTTTCGGGCTCTTTTTTATTGGCCCAGAACCAGCCCACGACCGTAGCCGATTCCACGGCTGCCAGCAGTAGTTCGTCGGCCCCCAAAGGTAAGACGATCGATCGTGGCGCAGCGTATTTCCATTTCGCGCTCGCGCACATGTATGAGGAGCAGGTGGCAACCTATGGCCGCAGCGAATTGGCCAACAAAGCCATCGAAGAATATCGCCTCGCCATTGAAGCCGATCCCACTTCTGCGTACCTGACCTCGGGACTCGCCGAGCTTTACGCCAAGACCGGACGCATTCGCGATGCCGTCGTCGAAGCCCAGGACATCATCAAGAAGAATCCAAACAATCTCGAAGCGCGCCGCCTTCTTGGCAGAATCTATCTCCGTTCCCTCGGAGACATGCAGCCCGGCAGCGGTTCCGAGAGCGTTCTGAAACTCGCCATCGAGCAGTACGAAGCGATCATCCGCCTGCAGCCCGATAGCATGGACGACCACCTGCTCCTCGGCCGACTCTATCGCCTGAACAACGATCTGCAGAAAGCGGAAGGCGAATTCAAGACCGCCGTAAAACTTCAGCCAGATTCCGAAGAAGCCGTTACCACGCTCGCCTATCTCTATAACGAACTCGGCGACACATCGCGCGCTGCTCAAGTGCTCAGTTCCGTTCCCAGCACCGAGCGTTCCGCGAAACTATATTCCGCGCTCGGCTATACCTTCGAGCAGCAGAAGCAATATAAGAACGCCATTGATTCTTATCGCCACGCCATCGAACTTGATCGCGATAATCTCGACGCGATTCGCGGCCTCGCACAGAACCTGCTCAACGATGGACAGTCCGATGCCGCGCTCCAGCAATACAAAGTCATCGCGGACGCGAATCCCGAGGACGCGCAAACCTACGTTCGCATCGCGGAAATTTATCGCAAGCAAGGCAAGTTCGATCTCGCGCTGGAGAACCTGAAAAAAGCCGGGACCATGGTCCAGGATTCCGTCGAAGTCCCCTACAACATCGCCGCCATTTATCAGGCGCAGGGCCGCTTCGACGAAGCCATTCCGATCATGAAAGACCTACTCAAGAAATCGGAGAAGGCCGACAATAAATATTCCAACGGTGAGAAGAGTAATCGCGCCGTATTCCTCGAACGACTCGGCATGATCTATCGCGATCAGGGAAACAATGCTGCGGCCGTTGAAACCTTCCGCCAGATCGTTGCCCTCGGCGGCGACGACAACGTCGAACGTGGATATCAGCAAATAATCGACACTTGGCGCGAAGCCAAAGAATGGCAGAAGGCCACCGACGCCGCGAAAGAAGCAGTACAGAAATCGCCGAATAGCCGCGATCTGAAGATGGTTCTCGCGTCCCAGCAAGCCGACATGGGCGACGCCGACAAGGCGCTCAAAGACGTCCAGGCAATGTTGAAAGGCACGGACGACGACCGTCAGGTTTACATCACTCTCGCGCAGATGAATACGCGTCTGCGCAGATTCCCCGATGCCGAACAGGCTCTCGATAAAGTCGAAGCGTTGTCCACCAAGCCGGACGACAAGGAATATGTCTGGTTCCTGCGCGGTTCGACCTACGAGCGCGAAAAGCGCTACGCCGATGCCGAAGAACAATTTAAGAAAGTATTGGCCAGCGATCCCGATCACTCTTCCGCTTTAAATTATCTGGGCTACATGCTGGCGGACCAAAATACCAAACTCGACGAAGCCCTGGGATACATCAAGCGCGCTGTTGAACTCGATCCCGCGAACGGAGCGTATCTCGATTCGCTGGGCTGGGCCTATTTTCGTCTTGGTAAATACGAAATGGCGGAAGAAAATCTGTTGAAAGCTTCGCAGAAAATTAACACCGATCCCACGGTCCACGATCACCTCGGTGATCTGTATCAAAAAACGGGACGCCTGAAACTCGCCGCCACCAACTGGGAACGTGCCCTTACCGAATGGAATCGAACCATCGCCGCCGAAGTCGATCCCGCTGATCCAGTCCGCGTGCAGAAAAAACTCGACTCCGCCAAAATGAAACTAGCCAAAGACGAAGGCGCAAAATAACTACGATCGCCGCCTTCTAGCAAAATTTCTGGTAGAGACGGGGCTTGCCCCGTCTCCGCGCGTTCCACCGAATCGTACATTCGCTGCTAAACTCTTTTCATGCTCGCCGACCACGCGGTGCGCGTCGAAAATTCCCGCGGACGCCGTCATCCCGAGCCAACTCATCCCTACCGCAACGACTACCAACGTGATCGCGATCGCATTATTCATGCCCGCGCATTTCGTCGCCTCGAAGCGAAGACACAAGTCTTCACTCGCCGCTACTCCGACCACTTTCGCAATCGCCTGACCCACACCCTCGAGGTCGCCCAGATTTCGCGGACGATAGCCGCTCAGTTGGGATTAAACTCCGACCTCGCCGAAGCTCTCGCGCTGGTTCACGATCTCGGCCATCCTCCCTTCGGACACTCTGGAGAAAAAGCTCTCGACACCGCGATGCGCGAGCATGGATTATCCTTCGATCACAACCTGCACGCGCTCCGCATCGTCGAAGATTTCGAACTCCACTACGCCGCTTTTCGTGGAATCAATCTGACCTTCGAAGTCCGCGAAGGCATCATCAAGCACTCGCACGACTACAACGCGAAAGAACATCCGGAACTGGCCGAATACTTGTTGGACCAGCGGCCGCCGCTCGAAGCACAGTTGATCGACCTGACCGACGAAATCGCCTACAACACCGCTGACCTGGATGACGGATACGAAGCTCGCCTGCTCACCGTGGATCAGATCGCGGACAACGTCGATCTATTCAAACGCCACTACATCGCCGCGAAAAAGCTCTATCCCGAAGCCGCCGAAAAGCTGGTCTTCAACGAAGCCATCAAGAGCATCTTCGACGTTTTTGTCGGAGACTTGATCACGAACACAACGCAAGCTCATAAAAGCATCGGGAGTGCAGTCCTTAGAAGATGTCCGCTCGCCACGCCAACCGTCTCGCAGCATTCAGCACGCCCGTGGAAGACGAACGCCTGCAACTAAAAAACTTTCTCTACGAAAATCTCTATTACAGTCCGGCGCTGGCGCAAGAAAAAGAAGATGCCGAATTAATCACGCGCGACCTCTTCTCCCACTGGATGAAAACGCCCGACGACCTTCCGCGCAACTACCGCGAGAAAGCCGAGCACGAGCCGCTCCCCCGCGTCATCTGCGACTACATCGCCGGCATGACCGATCCCTTCATTTATCAGCAATACGAGAAATACGGCGGCAAGTGACAATACGAGTAGCGATAAGGGAGCGACGATGCAATCCGCTCCAAACCCTGCATTCCCCCTTCGGCCACTTCTCTGCACGCAGTTTTTATACCGGCTCCTGCCAAATTTACCGCCGTGCAACCAAATTGCGGACCCACCCATCATGTACAATATCTATGAAAAGAAAGCACTTGCGTCGCGATTCGGCTATCTGCGCCATTTGGCACGCAAACTGTTAATACATCAGCGGGTCGGGAGTATGGCCGACCCACCTAAAACATCGATGAGGCAACCGCAGCGTCAGCGATTTGCCTGAGAATTTAAGAAAGTTTCTAGAGAGTTTTTAGTAATGCCTGACGCAATCAAACTAGCGCGACGAAGCGCACGAAGTGGCTCCCCACTTCAATTTTGGAGGAATTTAAAAATGAAGAACCGCACCATCTTCGCTCTATCTCTGGCAGCATGCATGGCCGTGCCGGTTGTGGCACAGGACAATTCAACCTCGGCCGCTCCGGCCGCCACAGCACAACCTGCGACCACGCAAACTGCTCCCATGACCAAGTCCGATATGGCGACTGGTAAAGATCCGCTGCAACCAGAAGCTCGTGAAGGCTTCTGGGGACGCGTGAATCCGTTTGCGCGCAAGAAATATGTTGCTCGTCAGACCCAGCCGATCCGCGATCGCATCAACGAACTCGATGAGCTGACCGCCTCCAACAGCAAGGCGATCAAAGACACCGATGCGCGCGCCCAGCAGGGAATTCAGCTCGCTTCCGCCAAGGCCACCGAAGCCGATCAGCACGCGATCGACGCCGGTAACAAGGCACAGGCAGCCCAGCAGACCGCTCAGCAAGCCCACACTCGTCTGAACACGGTCGAGCAGGTCGTAACGAACATCGACCAGTACACGCCCGCGACGCAGACTGAAATTCTGTTCAAGCCGGGACAAACCGTTCTGAGTCAGAACGCGAAGACCGCGCTCGATGAGATGGCTACTCCGCTGAAGTCGCAGCGCGGCTACGTCGTCGAAGTTCAGGGATTCGCGTCCGGTCACGGACAGGTTGCAATCGCCAACTCGCAGAAGATGGCAGAGTCGGTCGTTCGCTACCTCGCTCTGAACCATGACATTCCAATTTATCGAATCTACCTCGTCGGCATGGGCAATGCACCGGCACCGGCTTCCGCCACCGATGCGAAACCCAAGCGTACTAACGGTGGTCGCGTTGAAATCAGCCTCCTGAAGAACAACCTGGAGCAACTGGCTTCAACCACCACGACCACGACGACGACTTCGCAAGATCAAACGAAGTAGTCGTAATCCAAAAAGGTTAGCTCCTTCTGGAAGCCCCTCGTTCAAGCGGGGGGCTTTTTCATTGCGTATTTTCGTGTCTGCTTTTTGTTGAATTGTTTTGTTTTGAAAGAAAATATTTTTCCAATGTTTTCCACCGATGCGTGGGCAAAGCTCATGCTATTCTCCACGCGTTGTGGAAATTTTGTTCTATCGCCGATCGCAGTCACCCGTCGGCCCGCTCTTCCTCGCATCTTCTAGCAGGGGATTGGTGAGGCTCGAATTCGAGGCGCGCGCGCAAGAACTCGACGATAGAAAGTTCACGATGCAAGAGTCGGAACCCGCACTCGCCCCTTATCTTTCCGAACTCAGCGAATACTTTGCGGGGACGCGTCGAGATTTCTCCTTCCCGCTCGATCTTCGCGGCACGACTTTCCAAATCGCGTGCTGGCAAGCACTGCTCGCGATCCCGTATGGAGAAACCTGCAGCTACCGCGACATCGCCCACGCCATCGGTCATCCGAAAGCCTACCGTGCTGTTGGAATGGCAAATAATCGCAATCCGATCGCGATCGTTGTCCCTTGCCACCGCGTAATCGCATCGAGTGGTTCGCTCTGCGGATACGGAGGCGGTCTTGATCTGAAGCGCGCTCTGCTGGATTTGGAACAATCTCACAGCGATCAAAAAATTAGTCGTTATAACGACAATTGTTCCGAAGACAATCCTAACCACGGGCAGTTTCGTCTTCCACTTGCAAGCGGAGCGTAATCCTCCAGAAATTGGGCCCCTTATGTTGTCACGTATCGAGTATTCCGTTATCGTCCCCGTACCCGCCGAACAGGCGTTCAAGGCACTTCAAAATCTGGACCGCCTTCTCGGTCGCGGAATCTACAAAGAAATCACCTGGGTTGAAGGCGAACCTTGGAAAGTGGCAAGCCGCCTTCGTTATGTCCTCATTAAGCCAATCCCCGTCACTATTTCCGCCGTCGTAGCCGCGATCAATCCGCCGCGCTCCATAAGCCTGCTCAACCATGCGCTGGGCGTGACTGCCGAACAGAACATCACTTTCAATCCCGATCAAAAAGGTGGAACCCAGGTCCGCATGACCATGGAACTCATCGGCAGATCGACTGAGTTATCAGAAGAAGCCCTCCATTCCAAAATCACTTTCGTGATGAAAGACGCGCTCGATACAATGGCCGCCCTCTGCTCATGATTTTGCGCGGAGCAGAGGCCTTTCGCTGACGGCTGAGGGCTGACGACTGACAGCTGATCGCTGACGACTGGGCTCAGGCCGGTGATTTTGACTGGCGCAGCGCTTCACCGCTGCGATAGAGTCGCTAGTCGGAATCCCGCTCAAGCCCGACATCCAACTCGTGAACGCCCCGCGCTCATCCTCGACCGCCACCGTCCGCAAAGCCAGCCTCTTCTACTTCGTGTTCGTCATGTTCTCCTACACCACCGGCGGTCCCTTCGGACTCGAAGCCATGGTTACCACTAGCGGCCCCGGCATGACGCTGCTCTATCACCTGTTCATCCCGCTGTTCTGGTGCATCCCCGTTTCGCTGGTAGCCGCCGAACTCACCACGGCCATGCCCGTCGAAGGCGGATTCTATCGCTGGAGCCGCGCCGCCTTCGGAGACTTCTGGGGATTCCTCGCAGGATGGTGGAACTGGTCCGCATCATTTCTTCTCGGCGGATCCTACGCCGTGCTCTTCACCGACTACCTCACATTTTATTTTCCGAAAATTGTCGGCTGGAAACACTGGCTCGTCTCGTTCGCTCTCATCGCCGTCATCACGTGGGTAAACATTCGCGGTATTCAGATGGTCGGCAAAGCAGCAACGATCTTCGAAATATTTATTTTTATCCCCGTGATCGCCATGATCGTCATGGGACTCGCCAAATGGCATCACAATCCATTCGTGCCGCTGGTCCCGCCGCACCAACCTTTCTCAAAAGTCTTTGGCCTCGGTCTGTCCCTAGGTCTGTGGCTTTACTCTGGATATGAACAACTCTCCACCGTCGCCGAAGAAGTCGATAATCCGCAACGCAGCTATCCCCGGGCACTGGCATTGGTCGTCCCTCTCTCGATCGCGACTTATTTCTTGCCGACTTTCGCCGCGCTCGCCGCCCTCGGCAATTGGCAACAATGGAAAGACGGATACTTCTCCACGGCCGCCTTGTTGATCGGAGGCGCATGGCTCGGTAATTTGATGACCATTGCAGCCATGGTAGGAAACGTCGCGCTGCTCAACAGCACTGTTCTCACAACGACGCGTATGCCCTTCGCTCTCGCCGAAGATGGATACCTCCCGAAATTCCTGACGCGCAAACATCCACGCTACGGCACGCCCTGGATCGCGATCCTAATCTCCGCCGCGATCTACGCCTCGCTAGCGCTGCATTCGCTCGGAGACCTCATCAGCATCTACGTCTGGTTGCGCGCCGCGACCACCGTGCTAACCGTTCTCTCTGCCTGGGGAATGCGCCGCAAGCATCCCGAATTGCCCCGAGCCTTTCCGCATTCCCGGAGGAAATCTAGGCCTCGTTTACGTGATCGCGATGCCCGTCGCCATGACTTTCGTAGTTCTGCGGTACAGTGATCCCGTCGCAATTCGCTGGGGACCATGGGCACTTGCCGCGGGCCCAGTTGTATATTTTGTGGTGAAATGGTACGGCAAGCGCGGGGAGCATCCATAAAATGATGCATCCATAAAATGATGCCGCGCGTCTCGCGTTTTGCGAGACGTGGGCTACTACAAAGTTAGAAGCGAGCCAGGAGTTTTCGTATCAGGGTATCGCTTTTAGCGATACCGCAAACGCTCGACGAATTGCCCCTTTAGGGGCCGCGCATTTCGGACGACCGAGGATCCCGTGCTCTTCACCATCTGCGAACTAAGCCGCCAAATTCGCGACCGCTCGATCTCTCCCGTCGAACTCACGCACCACTGCCTGGTCCTGATCGACAGGCTCAATCCATTACTCAACGTCTTCATCACCGTCAACGCCGAAGCCGCTCTCGACCGAGCTCGCCTCGCCGAACGCGAAATTTATCGCGGACATTATCTCGGCCCGCTGCACGGCATCCCCATCGGCCTGAAAGACATCATCGATACCGCGGGAACCCGCACCACCGCAGCCAGTGCTCTGTTTAAAGACCGTGTCCCTACCGAAGACGCTGACGTTGTCCGCCGACTGCGCAACGCCGGAGCCATCATTCTCGGCAAACAAAACCTGCACGAGTTCGCCTATGGTGGCAGTTCGATGATTAGTTTTTTCGGAGAAGTCCACAATCCCTGGGACACGTCGCGCATCGCCGGCGGCTCTTCAGGAGGCTCCGCGGCCAGCGTTTCTGCCGCTCTTGGATTCGCTGCCATCGGCACAGACACCGCCGGATCCATTCGCGAACCAGCAGCTTTCTGTGGAGTCGTTGGTCTTAAGCCGACCTATGGACAGGTGAGTATGCGCGGCATCATTCCGCTCGCGCCGTCCTATGATCACGTCGGTCCAATCGCGAATTCAGTCTTCGACGCCGCTCTACTGCTCCAAATATTGTCAGGTTACGGATCGGCCGATCCCTGCGGAAAACCCAGCCTGGTAGCGGCTTTCGACGGGCCTCCTGTGAGAATGCGCATCGGCGTGCCACGCGAATTCTTTTTCGACGATCTTGATCCCGAAGTAGCCGAGGCCACCGAAAAAGCGATTGATGTTTTTCGAAAACTCCACGCCGAAATTCGCGACGTCAAACTCGAAATCTCCACTGACCGCACTCTAGCGAGCGCCGAAGCCTACGCCTATCACAAGCAGTTCGTGACCGATTCACCTGAACTCTATCAGCCTGCAACACTGGCGCGCATTCAATCCGGCGCCGACATTTCAGAAGACGATGTTCTACGCGCGAAGCGTGAACTCGAAGCCAGCCGTCACGAGATACAAAAAGCGTTCGATGACATCGACGTATTGCTAACGCCCACGATGCCAATCCAGCCGCCAAAGATCGCCGATCTGAAGGAACATCCCGATGACCTTCGTCCGCGCGAATTGGTAATGCTCCGCAATACGCGCCCCTTCAACGTCTGGGGGATTCCAACCATCTCCATCCCCTGCGGCTTCACCAAAGATGGATTGCCCATCGGCCTGCAACTGGCCGCCGCCGCCGGACGAGAAGATATTTTGCTGCAACTAGCCAACGCCTACGAGCAAGCAACCGACTGGCACAAGAAAATGCCGGCGTTCAAATAATTGCCTAAATAATCGCCGTCAGACCTTTTCTGGTGCGGCCTGCGGAACCTTCACCGACGCCATTCCTGCAGCCTTCGCGGCCTGTATCCCCATGTCCGAATCTTCAAAGACCAGACAATCTTCCGGGGCGATCCCAAGCCGCGTAGCGGCAATCAGAAACGGTTCAGGATCAGGCTTGCTTTTCCGATAGTCGCCCGCACAAACCAAAGTCTCGAATTTGTCGAGAAGTTTCAGCGCTCCCAAAGAAGCCGTGACCGAATCTCGCGTGCTCCCAGAAACCACCGCAAAAGGAATGCGGCCGTAGCTCGCATTGATGTGCTCCAGCACCTCTGGGACGGCCTTCAGTTCAGGAAGATGCTCGAAATATAACTCTTCTTTTCGTATAGCCACCGCAGCAACAGGCATATTCAGACCGCGTTCGATGTTGAGCGCGGAGATGATCTCAGCCACCGACATCCCGCCCCAAGCATAAAAAAGTTCCGCAGAGAATTCGCAGCCCCACTCCCCCAAAGCTTCCTTCCAAGCCAGGTAATGCAACGGCATCGAATCAGCAATCGTTCCATCACAGTCGAATAAATAAGCCTTGAAAGAACCGGGGGGAAGTTTCAGTTTCATAGGGGAATAGTGGGGCTTCGCCTCCGCAAGTCGTCCCGTTCTACTCAGAATGGCATTTTTGGGAGGGTTCACGACGGCGTGAATGTGGCTTTCTTGATCTTCCGTCCCAGCCTGATCGTCAATGTTGTTCCGAGTGCTGCTTTGACGATGGGTGCAGTGGCCTTTACCCCATCAACACTAACTGCGCCCTCTTTAATTTTGCGATCCGCCTCGCTGGTCGATGCAGCAAAGCTAATTTTCACGAGCAGTTTCGCGAGTCGGACACCATCGCCCTCGCGATTCGCGATCTCTGAAAAATCTACCGAAATAGTCTCAACTTCTTCCGGCACCTGATCTTTCTGAAATTGTTTCGCCCAATCCTCGCCCGCTTTCTCCGCCGCTTCTGCTGAATGAAAGTCAGCCACGATCGATCGCGCCAAGTCTTTCTTCAGCGCCATCGGATGTACCCTTCCACTTGCGGCATCGGCCTTCATCGCGGCGATCTGCTCAACGCGGACATCAGTCAGCAGTTCGTAGTATCTCCACATCATGTCGTCGGAGATCGACATCACCTTCCCGTACATCTCCAGCGGAGCCTCATGGATACCGATCGCATTCCCCAACGATTTCGACATCTTGTTGACGCCATCGAGTCCTTCCAAGATCGGCGTCGTCAAAACAATCTGCGACTCCTGCCCATAAGCCCGCTGCAGTTCGCGCCCAACCAGCAGATTAAATTTCTGGTCGGTGCCTCCCAACTCCACATCCGCTTCGAGCGCCACCGAGTCATATCCCTGCGCTAGCGGATACAACAATTCATGCATCGCAATCGGCTTTTCGTCCCGAAATCGCTTATGGAAATCCTCGCGCTCCAACATTTGTGAGACGGTGTACTTCGCGGTCAAACGAATAAAGTCTTCGGCGGAAAATTTCGAGAACCATCGGCTATTAAAATCCACCACCGTTTTTTCTGGACTGAGAATCTTGAAAACCTGCGTCTTATACGTCTCGGCATTCTCAACAATCTGCTCGCGCGTCAGTGGAGGCCGCGTCGCAGAACGTCCCGTGGGGTCGCCAATCATTCCCGTAAAATCGCCAATTAAAAAGATGACCGTATGCCCGAGATCCTGAAAATGTTTGAGCTTGCGCAGCAGAACGGTGTGTCCCAAATGCAGATCAGGAGCGGTCGGATCGAAACCCGCCTTCACCCGCAGCGGCTTGCCTGACGCGAATGAGCGCTCAAGCTTCGCGCGCAATTCGGATTCCTTAACAATCTCCGCCGCGCCCTTCTTGATGTAAGCCAGTTGTTCGTCAACCGGTGGAAAGTTAGCCATGAGTAGTGATTATAGCGATTCGGATCACCGGGAATTGCTGTCACCCTTTTAGATTTGTCATCCCGAACGAAGTGAGGGATCTGCATCTTGCCGCGAAACTGCAGATCCCTTACTTCGTTCGGGATGACAGTCGTGCCAACAGAGGCTCAACCTGTCCGCCGATAAAAACTCAGCGCCGCTTCTCCCTGCTTCAAAGTCCGATAGCGTATCAGCTCCCCAAACGCCTCGCCCGGATCGAACCTCTTACGATGCTCCGCAATCACGCGACTCCCCGCGCGCAACAATTTGGATTGTCCCAGCGCCGCCAACGTCTTCGTATATTCTTCCTGCTCCGAATAAGGAGGATCCAGAAACACGAAGTCCGCGACGACGCTCGCGCCCTCCATCTGACGCAAGGCTTTACTAGTCGCCGCAAACACCACTTGGAACTTGCGTCGCAATCTCCAGCGATTTCAAATTCGCGGAGATCAAATCCGTCGCCACTTTCGACGAGTCCACAAAATGCACCATCTTCGCGCCCCGGCTTATCGCCTCGATGCCGACCGCTCCCGTGCCCGCGTATAAATCGAGCCAAACCGATCCCGCCAGCGCCTCCGGATTCCCCGCGCACAGCACATTGAACAGCGTCTCGCGCAGCCGGTCCGCCGTAGGACGAATCTCCGTTCCCGGCACCTGCCGCAGCAAACGCCGCCCGTATTCTCCCGCAATGATCCTCATAAATTGTTCCCGGCGAACCTATGATTCCGCCGATCTTTTGCCTTTCCGCATCCGCGCCCGACGATCCGGTGTCTAACTAGATAGAATAAGGGCAGGCATGTCGATGCGCAGCTGGTCTATCCCGATTGGACGGCTTTTCGGAATCGAAATCCGTATCCATCTTACCTTCCTGTTTCTGCTGGTCTTCGTGTGGAGCACCGAAGCCGCGACTCAGGATGCCAGCGCCGCGCTGCGTGGCCTCGCCCTCGTCGGAATTATTTTTGGCAGCGTCATCCTGCACGAACTCGGCCACGCCCTAGTCGCGCGCGGCTCCGGCATCCCGGCCAAAGGCATCATTCTTCTGCCCATCGGAGGAGTCACCATCCTCGATGAGGCAAACGTCCTTCCCGATCCCGTGAATGGATGGAAGCGTGACATCCGCATCGCGATCGCTGGTCCGCTGGTCAATATTTTTGTCGCCGGAGCGGCTGCCCTGATTCTGCTCGCGACCATCCCCGGTTTTTCGCTGACCACCCGCCCGCTTCTCCACTCGACCAATCTGTTGCGCAGCTTCGTTTGGGCCAATGTTTATCTAGGATTATTCAATCTGCTGCCCGCGTATCCCATGGATGGCGGCCGCGTTCTGCGCGCCGTATTCACGCGCAGTATGGATATGGTGCAAGCCACTCAGCGCGCTGTCCGCATCGGCCATATTTTTTCCATCATGTTCATGATGGTCGGAATGCTAGTCGGCAACTGGTGGCTGGTGATGATCGGATTCTTCCTTTTTATCGGCTCACAGCTCGAAGAGCGGTCTGCTGTATTTCAATCTGTGCTGCAAAGCGTGCGACTGGAAGAAGTCATGCTCACCGACTTCGCAACCCTATCGCCCGCCGACACACTCGAAGACGCGCTGGAAAAAGCGGTGCATACATTACAAGATGATTTCCCGGTCGTACGAGGAAGCGACATGGTAGGAGTCGTCTCCCGACAAAAAATTCTGGATGCCCTACGCGCCGAAGGCAATGGCTATGTCCAAGCTGTGATGAACCGCATCTTCGACGTCGCTGCCAAACAGGAGTCGCTAGCCTCCGCCTTCCGCAAACTCTCCACCCACAATCTCAGCATCATCCCGGTAGTCGATGAACAACAACTAGTAGGAATCATCACCCTCCAAAACCTCATGCACTCCATGTCCCTACTAGCCGAAAGCCGCAAACTGCGCCGCCAAGCGCTGGATTCGTAGACCTCGCCACTATTGGAAGCTTGTCATCCTGAGCGGAGAGATATCATGCGCTAAAGCGCATGGTATCTCGCAGTCGAAGGACCCCTACCTTACCGCAACCTGTGGCGAACGTAGGGGTCCTTCGACGCCGCAAATCCCCTCGCTGCGCTCTTAGATTGGCTTCGCTCAGGATGACCGCGGTTTAAACTACGCGCAAAATTTGAGCAACTAATTAATTAGTTGCTCGTTTAGTCCACCATCTAAATTTGTCATCCTGAGCGAAGCGAAGGACCTGCTTTCCTCACTCTAACCGCGGCTGGTCGCTCGCGTCTCCGACAAAGCCCGCGCATAAACTTCCTGCGCCGCCCGTACCGCGGATCCAAATTCTACTTTCGCCCCGGTAGTCTGCGCGATCACATGCTCCAACGCCGCCAGTACTCCTACGGTGTCCAGATAGTCGTAGTACCCAATGTGCGCGATGCGGAACAGCTGCCCTTTCATCTCCGCCTGCCCGTTCGCAATCACCGCTCCGAATTGATCGCGAAAGAGTTTGCAAATCACATTAGAGTCCACGCCCGCCGGAGCAGCCACTGCCGTCAACGCCGACGCCGGACAACTCGGAGAAAACAATTTCAGTCCCAGCGCCTGGACTCCCGCGCGCGTCATCGCAGCACACAATTCTGCATTCGCGATCAACGCATCGCGTCCAGCAGCGAGACTCCCGTCTCCCATCTGGCGGACATAATCAAACGCCGCAGCCAGTCCAGCAAAAAGCGAAGTCGCAGGCGTGTACGCGGTCTCCGCTTTAGCAGCCGATTTTCGTTCCTTCCGCAAATCAAAATAAAATCGCGGAGACTTCGTCGTCTCCATGCGCGCCCAGGCCCGCTCGCTGACCGACCCATAAGCCAGCCCAGGCGGGATCATCAACGCCTTTTGCGATCCTCCAATAATGATGTCGATCCCCCAACCATCCACATCGAGCCGCGATGTTCCCAGCCCGGTAATCGCATCGACGACGAACAGAGTGTCCGGCAGAGCGCGCACGAGTTTCCCAATTCCTTCAATGTCGTGCCGCGCACCCGTCGAACTCTCCGTCCCTTGCACGTACACACAGCGAATATCCGGCGTCAACTTCTGCCGCACCTCATCCAGAGAGAAAGTTTGTCCGTAGGGAGCAGTCACCGTCTCCACGACGCAGCCAAATGCCTTGGCCAGCGAAGTCCAACGCTCTCCGAATTTTCCAGCCGTCAGAACCAGCACGCGGTCGCCCGGAGAAGTCAGGTTCGAGATCGAAGCTTCCATAAAGCCCGTCCCCGACGACGAAAGCACCAGCACATCATTCTTCGTGCCAATAAATTCCTTCACATCGTCGAGCACGCGTTTGAACAGCGCACGAAACTCAGCCGTCCGATGATGCGCGCCATACGCAGCCATCGCCGTCTGCGCGGCAGGAAGAAGAGGAGTTGGTCCGGGAGTGAAAAGTCTATTTTTCTTGAGCATGAGAATTAGGATCTGAGGGCAATTCAAGCGACTATTTTTAGGATAGTGGAAGACCGCAGATTCGCAAAACCGCTACCAGCAAGCACGCGAGGTTTCACCAGGGCATTTATGCGAAGGGTTTCCTTCGTGAACCTTAGTGTCCTTGGTGGTGAATGCTTTCGCACTTCACGATCCGCCCTCAACCACACTCACGACGCTGAACTGTTTCAAGTTGGCGATCCCAAACGAAGTTGTGATGGCGACATCCGAAGCATCGCGCCCGGTGGCCATCAGCACACGTCCAATGCGAGGTTTATTGTGCCGTGCATCAAACGTCCACCAGCGATCGTCAAGATAAGCCTCAAACCAAGCACTGAAGTCCATCGGATCCGGCGACAGCGGCACCCCAATGTCCCCGAGATATCCAGTCGCATAGCGCGCCGGAATATTCAGCGCCCGGCACATCGTCACTGCAAGATGCTGAAAATCGCGGCAGACTCCAAAGCGCTCGGTAAATACATCCAACGCGCTTTTCGTCGGACGCGCATACTGATATCCAAAACTGACTTTCGCGTGCACCCAGTCACACACCGACTGCACCCGCGCCCATCCCGGCGTAATGCCGCCAAACAGTTCCAACGCGATCGTCGAGAAGCGATCGACCTCGCAATAGCGGCTGTTATAAAGATAGCGCAGCGCCTCGTGCGGCAATTCCTGCGGAGGGATTTCGCGCGCGCCCCAATTCACCGGATCAGGCACACCACTGTCATGAATCAGCGTCGAGTTCGTCAGGCGTAACGCACCCTGAGGAGCGAGAAATCGCGTGCAGCGATTTCCGAAACTATCAATGAAGCTCTCGACATCTACCGCCGGCGCTACGTGCAACTCATCCGGCTCCCGCAAATCGCCCGTCCGCGAAGGATGCACATTGAGCAACCCAACCATCGCCACCGGAGCAGGCAGCTCAAACTCGATCTCGTATCCCAGCCGAATCATCATAGGATGCCTTGGATGCCAAAGATCTCGTGCCCGACTGCACAACTCTAGATTTCACGAACTAGCCCCGTCAAATTCAAAAAACACAGTGCGAATCCCCCGTTTTACGAATCCGCAACCACTAAGACACGAAGAAATGCCGAATCAGCCTGGGATAGGTCTTGCCTTCCCCCCGTGTACCTCCGTGTCCCCCGTGGTGAAAGGGTTTGACCCGACTATAATCCCCAAATGCCCCTAATCGACCAGATCCAGAAAGACATCGTCGCTGCCATGAAGGCCCGCGAAGAGCAGCGCCTCTCCACCCTGCGCATGGTCAAGACCGCGCTCAAGAATAAAGAAATCGACAAGATGGCCCCGCTCGACGACAAGGAATCCGCGCAGATTCTGACCACGCTGATCAAGCAGCGCAAAGAGTCGATCGAGCAATTCACCAAAGGCGGACGCCAGGAAATGGCCGACAAAGAAGCCGCCGAAATCAAAACCATCGAAGCCTATCTCCCAAAAGAAGCCGGAGAAGAAGAAATCATCGCCGGAGTGAGAGCCGCCATCGCCGAAATGACGCCCCCTCCTGCCATGAAAGATATGGGCACAGTAATGAAAGCCGCCATGGCCCGCTTCGCCGCTGCAGGCATGCGCGTCGATGGAAAAGTCGTTAGCGAAGCGGTCAAGAAAGAGTTAGCGGGAAAATAAGATTAGCAAGTAGAAGTAGAAATCCCCACAACTCACGTAGGGGCGGACGCATTCGTCCGCCCCCTTAGAGCGAACCTCGAAGGGTTGTCAGCCACTCTGGCTGAAACAAGATCACACCTGCCTCGCTTCGCTTCGGTGCCCGGACGAATGCGTCCAGGCCTACGTGGATCATGTTGGCTCGTACGGATTCGGGAAGGGACGATGCCAGGTCCAGCGATATTCATTCCGCTCTCGCACCAGTCCGCCTCGAACTGGATTCTCGAGGACGTACAGCACCGTGGCGTAAATATCTTCGGCGGATCGCAAGACATGATCAAAAGACTCTTCTTGCCAGACCGGCCCATGGCGCTCAAGCCGTTGATTGATCTTGCGGGCGGATGCCCCCTTGATCTCTTGCATGATTTGAAATAGCGGCATTACCCTGCGTTCTTCCTCATCGATTCCTGGAGTGAGGATTAGATGAGCGTGATCGGGCATGACTACAGCGACGTCCAAGTCATGGCGATGCGCATCACCATGCAGAATGCAATCGAGAACGATATTCCGCGCCCAGTCAGGCAGAATCCACCGATCTTTCGTGACGCACGTAACGAAATGCCGCTTACTATCACGTTGCAGATGCGGCAAGTTACGTCGATAAAACGTCATAAACCACCACGACTCACGTAGCGGCGGACGCATTCGTCCGCCACCGTCCAGCGAAGCTCGACAAAGGGTTCCAGTCTCCGCAATGTGAACACAAGACCATTAGGTTGTCAGTGACGGCTGCACATCCCCGGTGTGAGATTTACGGCGGAGGAAAGTGCTGCCTCGCTTCGCTTCGGTGCCCGGACGAATGCGTCCGGGCTTACGTGGTTCGTGGTGACAGCGAATTCTCGCCACTACTTCCCCCGCTGCCACTCCCGATACGCTTCGCTCTTCCCAATCCCGCGTTCTTTGGCGACTTTCTTCAGCGCGGCCTTTTCATCTGCTTTTTCGGACGCCATGATCTCGCGCACTCTTTGCGCAACGCTGACCGTCTCCAAGGCAGATGCGCCCGGTCCTTCTTCAGCCTTAGCGATTAGCAGCGTGATCTCGCCCTTAACGTCTCCGCGCGCTTTGAGTTGATCGAGAATGTCTCGAGCGCGTCCCCGCAGGAATTCTTCATAAATCTTGGTGACTTCGCGGGCGACCACGACGTGCCGGTCTTCTCCCAACACTTCGGCTACGTCGGTCAAAGTGTCCAACAGGCGATGCGGTGCTTCGTAAAACACCTGCGTCCGGGGAGAATCTTTAATAGTCTCCAACAGCTTGCGTCGCTGCCCAGTCTTCGAGGGCAGAAACCCGCTGAAGCGAAACGAATCCGTCGGCAGTCCACTCGCCACCAGCGCCGCCAGAAACGCCGACGCTCCCGGAATCGGCACCACCGGCACGCGGTGCCTAATCGCAAGCGCAATCAACCGAAATCCAGGATCGGAGATCCCTGGCATCCCCGCATCGGTAACCAGCGCAATCTTAGCGCCGCCTTCCAAATCGACTACCAGTTCGGCCGCCTTTGTCATCTCGTTGTGCTCGTGATAACTGACCGTGCGCGTCTGGATCCCGTAATGATTGAGCAGCTTCGAAGTCTGCCGCGTGTCCTCGCAGGCGATCAGATCGACTTCTTTGAGGATGCGCAGCGCCCGCAGCGTGATGTCCTCAAGATTCCCAATCGGAGTCGCGACAAGATAAAGCGCCGCGCCGGACCCGAGATCCCCCCGCCCTCCGACAATCTCGTTCTCAGCCTGAGACATGAAGAAAGTCTAACAAGAAGAGCGTCACCGAAGAGTGCCAGCACAAGAGTGCAAGCAGAAGAGTGCAGCAGAAACCAAGAACAGGTTAAGGCTTTTGCAGTTGGTTTCCCCCGTGTCCCTCTGTGCCCCCCGTGGTGAAAGGTCTTCGTAGGCAGCGCCCAAAAATCGTCAGTCCGCCCAGAACCATCCCCGTAAACTTCACGCTTCGCCTTTTATTCGCTTCGTGCTAAACTGACCGAAATTGATGTGATGGCCGACACTTCACACTCCAGCCCGAAGGTGTAGGCTACGAGGATTCGCACCCGATTCCAGATTCATAATTTTAGGTCGACAAATTTAGGAGCAGCCATCATGGCAGACGAACGTAGCAAGTTGGAAGACCGCAACAACGAACGTGGCAAAGCAATCGACATTGCCCTCGCACAAATTGAAAAGCAGTTTGGCAAAGGTTCGATCATGCGCCTCGGGAACAAGGAAGCCATTGTCCCCATCTCAGTGATTTCCACCGGCGCGATTTCGTTCGATGCCGCCCTCGGAGTTGGCGGAGTTCCCCGCGGCCGCGTCGTCGAAGTCTTCGGCCCAGAATCCTCCGGTAAAACCACCATAACCTTGCAGATCATCGCCGAAGCCCAAAAAGCCGGAGGCATGGCCGCATTCGTCGATGCCGAGCATGCCCTCGATCCCGGCTACGCGAAAAAGCTTGGTGTGGACGTCGATAACCTCCTCGTCTCGCAACCCGACTACGGCGAACAGGCTCTCGAAATCGTAGAAGCTTTGGTTCGCTCGAACGCCATCGATGTGCTGGTCGTCGACTCCGTAGCCGCGCTCGTCCCGAAAGCTGAACTTGACGGAGAAATGGGCGACAGCCACATGGGATTGCAAGCGCGCCTCATGTCGCAAGCCCTCCGTAAGTTGACCGGAACCGTCGCCAAGTCGCGTACCTGCCTGATCTTTATTAACCAGATCCGCGAAAAGATCGGCGTCATGTTCGGCAACCCCGAAACCACCACAGGAGGCCGCGCGCTGAAATTCTATTCGTCAGTGCGAATCGATATCCGCCGCATCGCCGCCATTAAAGATGGAGACGTGATCACCGGCTCCCGCACTCGTGTGAAAATCGTAAAAAACAAAGTGGCTGCACCGTTCCGCGAATCCGAATTCGACATTCTCTACGGAGAAGGAATTTCCCGCGAAGGTGACCTCATCGATCTGGCCGCAGCTCAAAATATTTTGGAGAAATCTGGCTCGTGGTACAGCTACAAAGGCGAGCGCATCGGCCAGGGACGCGAAAACGCCCGTACTTTCCTCAAAGAAAATAAAGACACCATGGCCAAGCTGGATCTCGAAGTCCGCACCGCCTTGGGATTAGTTCCGGCCGCAGCCACGCCGGGTCCGACCGTTGTTCCGGCGCAAGCCACCGGAACGCTGGGTCAAACCCGTGTCACGACCATGCCAGCCGCAGTCCCAGAAACTGCGAAAGCACCAGCCGCCCGACGCTAAATCCGCTCACGTAGGGGCGGACGCATTCGTCCGCCCCCGCGTCGCTATTTGTGCCAAACGAGAAAAATGCAGCCTAAGAAAGAGGAGAGAAGGAGAGGAAAAGAAAGAAGAAGAGAAAAAAGAGAGAGAGAGAGAGAAGGGAGAGAGAAAGAAAAAAGGAGAGAAGAAAGGAGAGAGAAAAGAGGGGAAAGAAGAGAAGGAAGAAGGAAAGAAGGAAGAGGAAGAGGAAGAGAGGAACAAAGAGAGAAGAGAACAGGGAGAGAAGGGAGAGGAGAAAGCGGAGAGTATTTTCGGCTACGAGTTGGAAGTGAGCGCCGAGGGCCTGGCCACGGAGCGACGTGAAAGAGGAAGAGAGAGAGAGAGGGGAAGAGGAGAAAGAGAGAGAGGAGACGGCGGGCGACGGAGAGAGCGAGCGAGACGAAGAGAGGAGGGGGCGGGGGACGAGGACGCGACGGGGGAGGGGCGAGAGCGGGGGGGCGAGTTTGGGGGCGCGTTAGAGGCGGCGCCCTCCGAGATGGACGCCGAAGTGTTCTTCGTCGATATCGACTCCCGCAATTGCCATCCCCGTCACCCCCGCATACAATCCTTCTTTCTTCGACCACGTCGTCGATTGAGGCCCCTGTGAAGCGCATTAAAGCCATTTATCCCGGATCCTTCGATCCCCCCACCAACGGCCATCTCGATCTGATCGAGCGTGGCAGCAAGATTTTCGACGAACTCGTCGTCGCCATTCTCCGCAATCCCGAGAAAGATCCACTATTCAGCCTGGCCGATCGCCGCAAGATGCTCGAGGCCATGACCGCAAACTTCGACAACGTCTCGGTGGACACCTTCGATGGCCTCACCGTGGACTACGCGCTCCGCATGGAAGCGCGAGCCATCCTCCGCGGAATTCGCGCCGTCAGCGATTACGAATACGAACTCCAGATGGCCCTAATGAACCGCAAACTTCAGCCCGGACTGGAAACCGTCTTCATGATGCCCGCCGAAAAATATTCCTACTTGAGTTCGCGCCTGGTCCGCGAAGTGGCTCAACTCGGCGGCAACATCGATTGTCTCGTCCCCGAACTCGTCGGAGAAAAACTCAGCGAGAAATAGATGTCGCGCACAAGTTTGGAAGCCGCGTTGCGAAACATGACGATCTGAAAAACGACCAGCCTAAGAGCAAACCGCGCTCAGGAAAAAGGAAATCCTAAGCTCGGGTAAAAATGACTCAGGTTAAAATAGAAAGATCATGAGCACCGTAACCACGCCGCCCGTCACTCACCCCGTCCTTCTCACCAAACGCATTAATCGCATCGAGCCCTCCGCTACTTTGGCCGCGGTCGCCGAAGCGGACAAACTCCGCCAGCAGGGCATCGATGTCGTTGACATGACCGCAGGCGAGCCGCATTTCGCCACGCCGCAACACATCAAAGACGCGGCCATCGCGGCGATTAACGCGAACTTTTCGAAGTACACTCCGGTCGGCGGCACCGTCGAACTCAAGGACGCGATCATCAATCGCCACAAGGCCGACTTCGGATCCGCCTACAAGCGCGAAGAAACCTGCGCCTCAGTCGGCGGCAAGCACGCCCTCTTCAACGTCATCTCGGTGCTTGTCGATCACGGAGATGAAGTGATCCTTCCCGTTCCCTATTGGGTTTCGTTCAAAGACATGGTGCGTTACGTCGGCGGAAACTGCGTGCTGCTCGAAGCCGATGAGTCGCAAGGATTCCGCGTTACCGCGCAAATGGTCGAGCGCCTGATCACTCCTAAAACGAAGTTGATCATTCTAAATTCACCATCGAACCCATCCGGCGCGGTGATGAGCCCCGAGGACATGACCGCCGTCATCCGCCTCGCGCACGAGCGCGGCATCTGGGTGATCTCCGACGAGTGCTACGTCTATCTCAACTACACAGGAAAGAATTTCTCGGTCGGATCGTTGACCGAATATCGCGACCGCTTCCTCGTCGTAGGATCACTTTCGAAAACCTACGCGATGACCGGATGGCGCCTGGGATACACTCTCGGTCCCGCAGCCGTAGTAGGAGCAGTGCAGAAACTGCAAAGCCAGTCCACCTCGAACCCGACGTCAATCGTTCAGAAAGCCGCCGTAGCAGCTCTGAACGACTCGCAGCAATGCGTTGCAGAAATGCGCGCCGAATATATCAAACTTCGCGACCACATCGTCGGTGGACTCCGCGCAGTCCCCGGAGTGAAATGCACCATGCCCGAAGGCGCGTTCTACGTCTATCCAAACGTCTCCGCATTCTTCGGCAAGAGTGGAATGAAATCCGGCGCAGACATCGCAAATGGACTTCTGCATCAAGCTCACGTGGCCACCGTAGCCGGAGAAGGCTTCGGCACCACCGAGCACGTCCGCATCTCGTATGCCACCTCGATGGAAAACATCGATAGAGCGCTAGAGCGTATGAAAAAGTTCTTCGGGGCCCTGTAGCTTGGAATGGACGACGGGTGCAATCCCCATTCACGGGTGTGGCTGTCTAAATTAATTTTGTCATCCTGAGCGAAGCGAAGGACCCCTACTCCCGGCACAGCCATCGGGTTGTTGGGGTTTTCCGCTTCGCTCAGGATGACAAACTGTAATTTTCCTCAAGTGATAAAAGCAGAACGCCCATGACCCAACTTTATCCACTCCTGATGTCGCCCATGTTCGACCCGCGCCCTTGGGGCACGCTTGATCTCTCTGCGATTTATCCCAACGCAAAATTCAACGAGCGCATCGGAGAATCCTGGCTCACCGGCGATAATTCGATCGTCGCCAACGGCCCATTGGCAAAACGCTCCCTGGCCGATCTAAGCAAAGAATTCGGCGTCGATCTAGTTGGAACCGCCGCCCGCGACTCGCAACGCTTCCCGTTGCTGATGAAGTTTTTATTCCCGGAAGAAAAGCTTTCCGTCCAGGTGCATCCCGACGACGAACTGGCACAGACCTTCGGCGAGCCGTGGGGCAAGACCGAATGCTGGTACATCGCCCACTCCAAGCCCGGATCGCAAATCGCTCTCGGCCTGAAGCCAGGAGTCACGCGCGCTCAATTCGAGCAATCCATCCACGAAAATCGTGCCGAAGAACTTCTCAACTGGATCAACGTCTATCAAGGCGAAATGATTTACGTCGCAGGAGGCACAGTACATACTATGGGCCCCGGCTCCATCATCGTGGAGACGCAGCAACAGTCCGACACGACTTATCGCCTCTACGACTACGGACGCCCGCGCCCGCTCCATCTGGAACGCGGCCTCGCCTCCGTCAAGGAGCACACCGCTTCCGGCAAAGTGATCCGTCCTGCGCCCGTCGCGATCGACGGTGGAATAACGGCGGAAAGAGCCGCCGATCCTCGATGATTGCCGCGCCGTACTTCACTGTCGATATGTTCGAGCTGAAAGAGCCGCAACAATTCTCAACCGTCGTCAGCTCAGATGACGGGACGGAAAAAACATCCGTCCAGATCCTGACTGCCATTGATGGATGCGGAGTCGTCGAATCCCAAGGCCGCGATCCCGTGACTTTCACCAAAGGAGATGCCGTCGTGATCCCCGCCTCCGTGCGCGATTTCACCGTTCGTCCGCAATGGCAGTTGGAGTTCTTCAAAGCCAGCGTCCCAGGCAGGGACGGTAGCCCGAGCCCGCCACACGACAATAAGCCCGCCGCCACAAAATGCGGCTGGCCAAAAAAATCTTATGAGTAATCTTGTTTGAATAATGCCGTTCGACCTTTCAAAAGCAGCCTTAGTGGTTGGTCTTTGTGGAAGAGCGGCCCTTCAGGGCCGCGTTAGCCTATAAACTATGTGGGGCTTTAGCCCCGGCTGCGGCGCCTCCAAAATGTTAGGCTTTCTACACCCGTGAAGACGAATCCACATTTCTACCCGATCATCCTCGCTGGCGGACGCGGCACCCGCTTCTGGCCGCTAAGCCGCAAACGCCGCGCCAAGCAACTGCTCGCGCTCGACGGCAAGCAAACCATGATTCAGCAAACGGTCGCGCGCCTCACGCCGATCGCCACGCCAAGTCGTTTCTGGATCATCACCAACGACGATCTTCGCCCTGCCATCCAGCGCCAACTTCCGAAGCTTCCCGGAAAACAAATCATCTCCGAGCCCGCCGCTCGCAACACCGCCCCCGCCATCGGACTGGCCGCGTTTCTTTTACTCCGCCAAGATCCTGACGCGGTCCTCGGCCTTTTTCCCTCCGACCATGTCATCGCCGACCCGCAACAATATCGCGCGACCCTGGCAAAAGGAATCGACCTGGCCGCTGCCGGAGAAAACATCGTTGTCCTTGGCATTCGCCCCACTCGCCCCGAAACCGGCTATGGATACATCGAATCCGGCTCGCCCGATCAAAACGGATTTCTCCGCGTCCGCCGTTTCACCGAAAAGCCTGATCTCGACAAGGCCAAGCAATTTGTGAACGCGGGAAATTATTTCTGGAATAGCGGAATGTTCCTGTGGCGCGCCGACACGCTGGCGAATGCGTTGCGTGAGCATCTTCCGAACACCGCTGTCATCCTCGAAAAAATCGCAGCCGCCTACGGCACGCGAGAAATTCGCTGAAACATTCCGCAAGCTCTATCCCAAATGCGAAAACATTAGCGTGGACTACGCGCTACTAGAGCCGCGCTCCGCCAAGGGAGAAGCCCAGTCCCGCATCTTCTGTCTCCCCTCCGACTTCGGATGGAACGACCTCGGCTCCTGGACCGCCCTTCACGAGCATCACACATCAAAATCGACGTCGAAACCGGCCGATGGATCATTGATTTCAGCCGCAGGGAATTTTGCTCATAATGCAAAAAACAATTACGTTCACGTCCCCGGGAAATTCGTAGCCCTGGTGGGAGTAAGCAACTTGGTAATCGTAGAAACCGAAGACGCCCTGTTGATCACCACACTCGACCAATCGCAAGATGTCGGCAAAGTAGTAAAGCACCTGGATGAGAAAAAACTGAAGAAATTGGTGTGAGACGATTAGTCGCCTGGTCGTTCGTCGTTATTCGCAGGATCCGCCCACGGATTGTCATCCCGAGCGAAGCGAGGGATCTGCAGGAGCGAACGACGACAAGCGAACAGCAACGACGAACGACCATCGACCAACGACCGCCTTTATGCCCCAAATCAAATTCGGTACCGACGGATGGCGCGGCCTAATCGCCGACGACTTTACTTTTGACAACGTGCGCCTCGTAGCGGGAGCAATCGCCGGCTACATTCTCAAGCATGAAGACCCCACTCACGGCGTCGTCATCGGATACGACACCCGTTTCCTGTCCGACCGCGTGGCGCGCCTCATCGCCGCCGTGATCGCAGCCGCAGGTATTCCCGTGACTCTCGCCAACGATTACGTGCCCACACCCACCGTTTCTTACAACGTAAAAAAGCTAGGCGCGGCCGGTGGAGTCATGGTCACCTCCAGTCACAATCCGTGGAATTGGAATGGCGTGAAATTCAAGGCCAAATTTGGAGGCTCGGCCACTCCCGCGATCATGAAGTTGATCGAAGCGGAGTTGGCCGCACGGTCGGCATCGACCACATCGACCGCGCCCACCACAAAGACATCTGCCGCTATTAAAGAAGTTGATCTCAAGCCCGCCTACGTCGAAGCCGTCTGTCAGTTCGCGGATCTCGACCTAATCCGCCGCGCGAATTTTAAGTTCGTCATCGACTCCATGTATGGCTCTGGTCGCGGTATCTTGCCCGGCATTTTCGACAAGAATGGCATCCAGTACATTGCGATTCGGCAAGAAGTGAATCCACTCTTCCCAGGAATTAATCCCGAGCCGATCTTGCCGCATGTTGCACTGACCCAGCAAATCGTGGTCAAAGAAAAATGCCACGCCGGACTCGTCACCGACGGTGACGCTGATCGCATCGGCGCTGTCGCCGAAGATGGAAGCTTCGTCGACGCGCATAAATGCATGTCTGTCCTGCTGAACTGGCTGTTGGCCTACAAGAAATGGCCCGGCGACGTCGTGCGCGCTTTCAACACGACTGGCATGATCGATCGCATCGCTGCCAAATATGACCGCAAACTCCACGAAACGTCGATCGGATTCAAATACATTGCCGACTTAATGATGGAGCACGAAATCCTGATCGGCGGAGAAGAATCCGGCGGCATCGGATACGGCCGCTTTCTCCCCGAACGCGACGGCATTCTCAACGCTCTGTTGCTCGCCAATGTGATGGCGGAAGAGAAAAAGCCGCTCGGACAACTCGTCGCCGATCTGCAAAAAGAATTCGGCCCACACTTTTACGGCCGTCGCGACCTGCACGTCGACGATGAAATGAAAAATGGCGCAATCCGCCGCGCCGCCGATCCACAGACAAAAACACTCGGGAAATATTCGATCCTCCGTAAAGAAAATCGCGACGGAGTGAAGTTCTATCTCGATGCTCCCAAAAACGGCAACGGCGCAGACGCGTGGGTGCTATTCCGTGCCTCCGGCACCGAGCGCATGCTGCGCTGCTACGTAGAAGCCGCCGCACCCGAGTTAGTCGAAGAGATACTTGAAAGCGGAGAGAAGTTCGTTAGGCAGACCTAACGTCATCAACGGCATCTACGGTCAATCTCTCGAATCTCCACGAACGGGAAGGGCATGAGTTCTCCTCGTGCCACTAAGTCTCGGAAAAGGTCGGCGCTTCAGTGCCAGAGGGTCGCTTAAGCGCCGCCCCGCGTTATAATCCAGCCCTGCTTCTAAACCGAAGCAGCGGAGATACTCATGGATAATCTCTACTGGATTCCTTTCGCGATCGCGGGTTTCATTTTGCTGTACCTGATTCTCGCCAGCTTCTTCACCGTTCGTACCGCGGAAGTCGCCGTCATCACGCGCTTCGGAAAATTCCTTCGCGTCGCCGAACCAGGACTGAACTGGAAGCGTCCGTTCTTCGATTCCGTCACCGGCACCGTGAGCCTCCGCGTAAACCAGATCACACTGATCATGGAGACCAAAACCAAAGACAACGTCTTCGTTACGATCCCGATTTCCGTGCAGAATCGCGTGCGTCCCGAAAAAGTTTACGACGCATACTACAAACTTTCCGATCCCGTCGCGCAGATTAAGTCCTATGTCGAGCAAGTAATCCTCGGCCACGTCCCCGGCATGACCCTCGACGAAGTATTCGCCAGCCAATCTAGCATCGCCGCTGCCGTCAAGCAGGAACTCGACGCAGACATGGCCACCTTCGGATACGAAATCGTCAACGTCCTCGTCACCGATATCGTTCCCGACGCAAAAGTAAAATCCGCGATGAACGATATCAACGCCGCCCAGCGCGAACAGGTGGCTGCGAACGCCCGAGGAGAGGCAGAAAAAATTCTCGTCGTAAAGAAAGCCGAGGCCGAAGCAGAAAGCAAGGCTCTCCAGGGACAGGGAATCGCCAATCAACGCAAAGCCATCATCGAGGGCCTGCAAGCCTCCATCGAAGGATTCTCAAAAGTGGTGGAAGGCGCGTCCGCGAAAGAAGTGATGCAGTTAGTAATGGTCACGCAGTATTTCGATACGTTGAAGTCCATCGGTGAGAACGACAAGACCAGCACACTCTTTCTGACGCACTCTCCGACGGCCGTAAAAGACGTATCGGATCAGATCATGCAATCCATGCTGATCGCGGAAAAGGCGAACAGCTAAGACTCGCGACGATTCATGGACGAGACGCAAAGTTCGCCAAAAAATACTTGCAAGCGCTTACTTTAAAATAATTTGTCATCCTGAGCGCAGCGAAGGACCTGCTGTCTGCCGCGCCCACGACAGCCGCATCCGAGGATGGTTCCATATTCCATAGATGTTGCTTCCGCGCGGCGCAGCGGTTCGCCGCCGTGACCGCAAGTTTTATCGCGACTGGCCTTAGCCGCTGCGCTCACCTGCACATACCATTCCACCCGGCCCGCCGAACACGATAAGATAGTGGTTACGCTCAGTCCAATGGTCACCACAGAAACAGCTCCGGTTCTAGCCGATTCCCCCGAATCGCATCGCTACAACGTCACCAAGCGGTGGCTGAGCGTGGCCGATTTCGCCGTCGGATTCGGTCTGCTCGCGCTGCTTCTGATCACCGGGTGGTCAGGAACACTGCGCGATCTCGCAGAACGCGGTGCCTCGCAAAATTATCCGTTTGCCGTTTTTCTCTACGTCCTGATGCTGATGGTCATCAGCAAAGTCATCGGCACTCCGCTCGAGTATTACGGATTCCGGCTCGAGCACCGCTACAACCTCTCCAACCAAAAACTTGGTTCATGGTTGTGGGACGAAGCCAAAGGCTGGCTGCTCGGTCTAATTTTCGCATCGCTGATCGTAGAACTTCTTTACACGCTCATGCGCCACAATCCGCAGTATTGGTGGCTCATCGCCTGGGCGGTTTTTCTAGGACTGATGATCCTGCTCGCGCAACTCGCGCCAGTCGTGCTCTTTCCGATTTTTTACAAATTCGAACCGCTGGAAAACGAAGAACTCAAGCGCCGTCTGATAGTTCTAAGCGAACGCGCCGGAACCCGTGTTCGTGGCGTCTACAAGTGGCATCTCTCCGAAAAGAGTAAGAAAGCAAATGCCGCTCTCACCGGACTCGGTGCCACTCGCCGCATCATTCTCGCTGACACGCTACTCGACAATTACTCGGACGACGAAATCGAGGCCGTTCTCGCCCACGAACTCGGACACCACGTCCATCGCCACATTTTAAAAAGTATTTTCGTACAGGCGGGAATTACGTTCTTTGGATTCTGGCTAGCCAACGAAGTTCTACGCTATGCAGTCGATCGTCGCAACATGTTCGAAGCTATGTCCGACTTCGCCAATCTGCCGCTGCTGATTCTAGTTTCGACCGTTCTTTCATTCTTACTAATGCCCGCTCTCAACGCCTATTCCCGCTTCAACGAGCGCCAAGCCGACCGCTACTGCTTCCAATCCGTAGCCAGCGTGGAACCCTTCGTCTCGTCGATGAATAAATTAGCCGAGCAGAATCTCTCCGAGAAAACTCCATCCCGTTGGGTCGAGTGGCTACTGCATTCTCATCCCGCCATAACAAAGCGCGTAGCCGCTGCCCAAACCTGGGCCAAATCCCACTAGAAATTAAAAATAAAAACAGCCCGTGTGGCGCGGACACTCTTGTCCGCGTGCTGATATCTGATGCGCCCTAGAAGTTACACACCGGTCTGCATAATCCCCTCCACCCGCCGCACATCTTCTTCCGTATCCACACCCACGGTATCGAACGCGGTCTCCCCCGCGTAGATCGAAACCCCATTCTCTAAAAATCGAAGTTGCTCCAGCCGCTCACTCCGCTCTAGTGCAGACTCCGGCCAGCTAACGAACCTGTCGAGCGCATCTTTGCGATATCCGTAAAATCCAAGATGCTTAAAGTATGCAGGCTTCACTCCATCCCGATCATGTGGAATCGTAGCTCTCGAAAAATACAGTGCTCGTCCAGTCAGATCCGTGACGACTTTCACCGCGCTGGGATTACCAACATCTATCGCGGAGCAAGGCGTCATCAACGTCCCAACTTCCACCCCCGGACGCTGCATCACCGTAACCAAGCCGTCGATGTGCTCAGGACGCGTCAACGGCTCATCTCCTTGCACATTCAGATAAACGTCAGCCGCAATCGCAGTCGATATCTCATGCACCCGCTCTGTTCCCGACCGGTGCGTCGCCGATGTCATGCGCGCCACAAATCCCTGCTGCTCGCAGAAACTCAGAATCTCCTCGGAATCCGTAGCGACAATCACCTGATCGATCGACGAGCACCGTTGTACTCCTCGATAAACCCACGCCAGCAGCGGCACGCCCGCAATCTCGCGAAGCATCTTGCGCGGCAGCCTCGTCGAAGCTAGCCGCGCCGGAATCACAGCAATCACTTTCATGCGCCCAGTTTCGCATATTTCATTCGTCCCCACGCAGTTTGACACTCCAATCGATGCACTTTTAGAATGGATGAAGACGCGTGCACCCGCGTCTGCGGGATCTACGCCTCGTTCCGGCAATCCCCGATTTCCTTCCAAAGATTGAATTGGCGGCGTAGCTCAGGTGGCTAGAGCGACGGTCTCATAATCCGTAGGTCGTAGGTTCGAGTCCTACCGCCGCCACCAACACCTTTGCGGACTTACAAATAATCGTGCGGAGATTTTCGACGCACTTGGTGTCAGCCGTAGACAAGCCGCACGTTTCAACGCTTGGCGGACTCGATAGCTCGCACTCTCTTTGATGATTGCCGTTCGGTCTATGCCTTATTCGATTTCGGAATCTTCTGATCCAGTTCCTGGAAATGTTTGTGCGCGTTCATGGATTCTTCGTGCGCTTTTTGAGTTAGCTCATAAGCCTTGATGTCACCCTTGCCATGAGCGGCGGCCGCAGCCGCGTGCGCGTGTGCTGCGAGGTTGTGAAGTTCCGCGAGTCGATTGTGTGAACTCTGGGGCAATGGGATCTCCTAACTATGGTCAGATAGCGAAACCTGATTCAGCCAAACTTGATTCAGCCAAAAATCTCAGATGAGGCCAGATGGAGTATGACAGACCCCGCGCGGGAAAAACTGTTCTGTCTTGCACACTCATTGGCGGGAGCCAGAGCCCCCGCCAAAAGGCCGTTGCTAGCTCGTGACCGTTACTGCACTTTCCCGTCCGTATCCATCAGTCGGAATTCGCCCAGGTTCAGCTCCCGCACGCCCGCCTCTATCTTCGCGCGATCGCCGACCACGATCCAGATTAGATTATCCGGACGCACGATCTCTTTCGCTGCTGCGGCTACGTCGCCAATCTTCAGCGCGCGCACTTTTCCAGCGTAGGTTTCGTAATAATCATCCGGCAATCCGAATTGCACCTGATTCACGATGGACTGGCTCAACGCGTCTAACGTTTCCTGCGAGCCGGGAAGCTTCAACGTCTCGTTCAGCTGAATCTTCATCAATTCATCCGTACCGACCGGATTCGCGCCGACGATTCCGCGGAACTCCTTGTTCATTTCGACCAGCGATTCTTTGGTCTTGTCGGTTTGTACCGGAGCCACCGCATAAAACGGACGCTGCGATCGCGCATCGCGAAGCACCGTCCGCACTCCATACGACCAGTGCTTGTCTTCGCGCAGATTCATGTTCAGCCGCGCGCCAAACGTCCCGCCCAGACTGTTGTTCATCGTTTCGATCGCGATGTCGTCCGGAGTTCCTCGCGGCGGAGCCACGATTCCAGCAATGATCACCGATTGCTGCGCCCCAGGCTTATCAATCAAGTACACCGCCGACTTCGTTGCCACCGGAACCGTCTTGATGTTCTTCGCAGGCACCGGCCCACTCTTCCACCCCGCGAATAGCTTTTCCAGCTTCGGAGTAAGTTCCTTCAGCGTCGTATCGCCAACCACAATCAACGTTGAGTTATTGGGACGCAGCCACGTGTCGTGAAACTTCACCAGGTCTGCCCGCGTGAGCTTCGCAACGCTCTCTTGCGTGCCCGATCCCGTTAACGGATTTCCGTAAGGATGCCCCGCTCCATACAAGAGCGCAGGCAACACACGCAGCGCCAGAGTCGCGGGCGTATTCTGCTCGCGGTCAATACCGGAGATCACTAATTTCTTCTCGCGCTGAACTTCAACTTCCGGATACGACGGATTCAAAACCACGTCCGCAAAGAGATCGAGCGATGGATCAAGCTTTGACGTGAGTGCAGATAGCGAAACAAACGACAAATCGAGATTCGACGATCCACGTAACGTTGCGCCCAGTGTTTCCAGTTCATCGCTGATCTGCAACGCATTCAGCGTCTTCGTTCCGTCGGTTAAGACCTGCATCGCGAGGTTTGCGGTGCCCGGCGAAGTCAACGCGTCAGACGCATATCCCGCGTCCGCGGCGAGCGTGAAGTTCACCAACGGAACTTCATGACGCTCCGCGAGAATCACTTTCAATCCATTCGACAAAGTTGCGCGCTGCAATTTCGGCAACTTCAACTCCGGCGGAGTTCCAGTATCCGGAGCTTTGCTGCGGTCCGCGCCGGTCGAGGCAGTCTTGTATTCAGGGAACGGATCTACTTCGAGGATGTACACACCATCCGACAGCCACTTGTTCGCTGCCGCTTTCAAATCTTCCGCCGTAGCTTGCTGCACGCGCTTGAGCGAAACCTTATAAGCGTCTGGGCTGCCCCGATAAACCTGATTCTCCGCCAGCAAGTCGGACTTTCCCCCGAACCCTCCGATGCGCTCGATACCGCGCACCAGATTCGCTTCATACTGCGTCTTGACGCGGCGCATTTCTTCTGGCGTCGGTCCATCCTTCAGGAAGCGGGCGAGTTCTTCATCCAGGGCCTTTTCCACCTGCGCGACACTTTGCCCCGCTCTCACTGTCGATCGGATATAAAACTGGCTGCCAATTTCTCCAGTGTTCGTGAATGCCAAGGCATCGGTCGCGATCTGGTCTTCATACACAAGTCGTTTATAGAACCGCGACGACTTTCCGGAACTGAAGATATCGCTAACGAGATCCAAATAATCCGCTTCTGCGCTTCCAATCTCCGGAGTGTTCCAAACCTTGTAAATCCGCGCCTGTGGCACTCGATCCTGAACTACCTGACGGTGCGTTCCCGTCATCTTCGCGATCCAAACTTGCTGATGCGCTACCGGTTGTCCCGCTGGAATGTCGCCAAAATATTTCTCGACTTTTTCCCGCGCCGTCTTCGCATCAATGTCGCCCGCCAGCACGATCACGACATTCGACGGTCCGTAATACGTCTTAAACCACTCCTGCACATCCTTCATGGACGCCGCATCCAGGTCCGCCATATCGCCGATCGTCGTCCACGAATAAGGGTGCCCCACCGGATACGTATTCTGCGTCAGCAATTGTCTCGTCACTCCATACGGCTGGTTCTCACCCTGACGCTTTTCGTTCTGCACGACGCCACGCTGCAAGTCGAGCGTCTTCTGATCGAGCGAACCGAGTAGGTGCCCCATGCGATCCGATTCCATCCACAACGTGAAATCCACTGCCGATGTCGGGACATTCTCAAAATAATTCGTGCGATCTGGATTGGTCGTGCCATTCAGATCCGTCGCGCCGATGCGTTCCATGGCGTCGATGTATCGTCCGGACGAATGCTCGCTCCCGCCAAACATCAGGTGCTCGAACAGGTGCGCGAACCCGGTCTTGCCAAGCTTCTCGTTCTTCGATCCCACGTGATACCACGTGTTGATGGCCACGATCGGCGCTTTGTGATCTTCGTGGACGATCACCGTCAGTCCGTTATCGAGAACGAACTTCTCGTAAGGAACATCAATCTCTTTAGCTTTTGGCGTTGTCATTGTGGATGTTTGTGAAGAACCTTGTGAAGACGCGCCCGCTACGAGTGCGAGTATAAGAAAGAAACTCAAAAATTCCGTCCGCATTCCAACCCTCCGAACCAATGTACTTACGTCTGACGTACTTACGTCTGAATTAAGCGGCACCACAACTCACGTAGAGGCGGCCGCCATCGGCTGCCCAGTCGAGCGCAGCTCAACAAGGTTTCTCCGCGATAGTCGATAATTACGACCGTAATCGCGGCTCGTCGCAGGCACACTTCGCCCATTTCCTTAGACTTACGAGGCGAAAAATAGTCTACACCTTACCGTCAGAATTCTTGTCTGGTCGCCTGTCGTAAACTCGGTCGGCGCAACCCTGCCGCTCCCGCCGGTGGTATCCTGAACTCCGGGATTACGCCGCAAGCGCTGACCTGATTTCTAATCCAACTCACTTGCAATCCGGTGCCTATGACCTCCGAATTCAGCACGTCTGAACAGAATCTATCCGACCCAATCGCCGTTGAACCTGCTCCTGTAGCTGTGTCTGCCGAATCGACTCCAGCCGAGCCAGTCGAATCCTTCAAAGACATTTTTTCAGAATACGAGCAGAGTCATTCGCGCAAGAAAGATCCCGCGGCTCAGGGCCGCGAAGGCACCGTCATCAGCGTGACCGCCGACTCAGTCGTCCTCGATATCGGATTCAAAACCGAAGGCGTTCTGCCGCTCACCGCGTTTCCCGCCGACAAGCCGCCCAAGCCCGGCGACAAACTGCAAGTCACCGTCAAAGGCCGCGATCCCGAAGGCTATTACGAACTGACGCGCGGTAAAGTCGAGCGTGTCACCGACTGGTCTTCGTTGGAAAAAGCCTTCGCCGAAAAATCGACCATCGTCGGAACCGTGACCGGCGTCGTCAAAGGCGGCCTCAGCGTGGATGTCGGCGTCCGCGCTTTCATGCCCGCCTCTCGCACCGGAACCCGCGACGCCGCCGAGATGGCAAAGCTCGTCGATCAGGAAATCCGCTGCCGCATCATCAAACTCGAAGTCGAAGATGAAGACGTTGTTGTTGATCGTCGCGCCATTGCCGAAGACGAAGAACGCGCCGGAAAAGAACGCCGCTACTCCGAACTCAAAGAAGGAGACGCTGTCCAGGGCGAAGTCCGCAGCCTCACCGATTACGGGGCCTTCGTTGATATCGGCGGTGCCGATGCTCTTCTGCACGTCGGGGAAATTTCCTGGAGCCGTATCAACAAGCCGGCCGACGTTCTATCGCAAGGCCAGCGCATCGACGCCATCATCATCAAAATCGATGCGGATAAAAAGCGCATCGCGATCAGCATGAAGCAGCTTCAACCGCATCCGTGGGATGCCATCGCCGGAAAATATACGGCGGGCGAACGCGTGCGCGGCACCGTAACTCGCACCGCCGACTTCGGAGCATTCGTCGAAATCGAACCCGGCATCGAAGGCCTGATCCATATTTCAGAAATGTCCTGGGCCAAACGCGTGCGGACGGCAAGCGACGTTGTGAAGGCAGGCGAGACGGTCGAGGCCGTGATCTTGAACGTAAATCCAACCGAGCGCCGCATCTCGCTGGGCTTGAAACAGGCGCTGGGAGACCCTTGGGCAGTCGTCCCAGAAAAATTCGCTCCCGGAACCGTGATCGAAGGTCCGGTTACCAGCATCACCAAGTTCGGCGCGTTTGTTCAGCTCACCGAAGGCGTCGAAGGCATGATCCATGTCAGCGAAATCAGCGCTGAGAAACGCATCAATCATCCCCAGGAAGTCCTGCGCACCGGACAAATCGTAAAAGCCCAGGTGCTCGCCCTCGACGCAGTAAAACGTCTCATCCGCCTGAGCATGAAACAACTCGTCCCCACCGGACTCGACGAATATCTCACCGAGCACAAAGAAGGAGACATTGTCACCGGCCGCCTCGTCGATGTGTCCGCCACAGGCGCGCGAGTTGAACTAGGAGAAGGCGTCCACGCGACCTGCCGAATTTCCGCCAAGCCAAAAGAAACCAAGCCCGCCGAAGCCGCTCCCGTCGCGGCCAAGGCCGATCTGTCGTCGCTGGGTTCTATGTTGCAAAACCGTTGGAAGACCGGCCCTCCACCGAGCGAAGCCAAGAAAGAATCGCTCCAGACCGGTCAGATCCACAAATTCCGCATCACGAAATTAGACTTGGCCACCAAGAAAATTGAATTGGAGTTCGAATAGGGACTTGGCTGAAATTTGAGGAGAGAATTTCCGACCAACTACCGCCCCGAATTGGCCATCATCAGCGCAAACAACGCGGGCAGATAAATCACCGTAGCCCGCAGTAACCGCCGAGCCATCGGCTTCGACGCGGGTGCCGTCGCTGGCAGTTGCGGATACGCCATCCCCATCGACACGCGGAACAACGCCACGCCCATAAGAATCGCGCCGACAAAATACAATCGTCCCGCCATACCCAGCGCCACCGGTAAAAGACTTACCGGAATCAGCGCCGCAGAGTAAGCCAGAATCCGCCACACAGTCGATTTTCCATCCGAGTCAACCACCGGCAGCATCCGAATTTCGCCCTGCGCATAGTCCTCGCGATACAGCCAAGCTATCGACAGGAAATGCGGAAACTGCCACACAAACATAATGGCAAAAAGAATCAGCGCTTCAGGATCGAGTTTCCCGCGTGCCGCTGTCCATCCGAGTACAACTGGCATCGCCCCTGGAAATGCGCCGACAAACGTACAGATCGGAGAAACCTTTTTCAACGGTGTATACGCGCCCAGGTATATAAGCGAAGTGAGAAACACCAGCAAGCCAGTCAGCGGATTGGCAAACACGGCCAAATACAAAGATCCGCCGAGAGTGAGAACGAGTCCGACGGTGGCTGCATGTGCGCGCGTCATGCGCCCCGCGGGCAGTGGACGCAGGGCAGTGCGTCGCATCTTTGCGTCCACCTTCGACTCAATCACTTCATTCAACGCCGCCGTGCCGCTCGAAACCATTGCGATTCCAAACAGCGCTTGCAGCAAGCCCAACGACCACGACGAAATTCCCATCCGGTGCGCACCGAAAAAATATCCGCTCCACGCCGTGAGGACGATCAAAGTCGTCACCCGAGCCTTCGTCAGTTCGGCATAATCGCGCAACAAACTGTGTCCGGACTCACTCGGAAATCGCTCAGGCATAGTGACCACCTCCGCTGGAGCGGAGGGTTCGATACCCACTGGATTGGGAGACGCACTCAATGTTGATCTCAACTCAGACAGGGAAGAGTCCCACTTGTTTCGCAACACTTACTTGCAACCTATGATGCTCGCATCAATCGCACCCCTTGGCAACAGGGAACGCACGTCCCGTAGGGATTGCCGCTGTCGACCTGCTTTGCGGTGGTAAAATCACGGCATGGCAAAAACAACTTTGATTCAATCCGTCGTGAAGCAACTGCAGCATGAACGCTCGCGGCTCGAGAATGAGCTGCATCGCGTGACCGCCGCCCTGACCACATTCGGAAAAGTCTACATGCACGGCAAGCCCTCTTCCTCCGCGCCGCGCGCGACACGCACCATTTCAGCCGCCGGACGCAAGAGAATTGCAGCTGCGCAGAAAGCGCGCTGGGCGAAGGTTCGCGCCGCCAAGGCCGGCAAACCTGCCAAGGCCGCCAAGAAGTAGATTCACCGGGAAACAACGCGCCCGAAAATAATCGTTAGCATTGCTAACGATTATTTCCTATACCGTCGCCGCCACAAATTTCGCGAACACTTTCACGTCGTCTTTCGTCGTGTCGAACGAACACATCCAACGCACCACCGACTCCTCTTCGTTCCACACGTAAAAGAAATATCGCTCCTGGATCTTTTTGATCGCTTCACGCGGGATCCGCGCAAACACCCCGTTCGCTTCCACGGGATAAACAACCTTGACGCGCGGAATCTTCTTCACTTCCTGCTCCAGCAGCCGCGCCATACGATTAGCGTGCTCCGCGTTTCGCCGCCACAATTCGTCCGTCAGCAGCGCCTCCATCTGCGCCGATAGGAATCGCATCTTCGACGCCAACTGCATATTTTGTTTGCGGACAAAAGCAAAATTCTCCGCCAGCTCCGGACGAAAGAAAACCACCGCCTCGGCACCCATAACCCCATTCTTGGTCCCGCCAAATGAAAGAACGTCCACGCCCAAATCCCGCGTCGCCTGCCGCAAAGTCATCTGCTGCGCCGCGACCGCATTCGAAATGCGTGCCCCATCCATATGCAGAAACATTTTCCGGTCATGGGCAAACCGCGCCAGCGCCTCGACCTCCGCCGGCTTGTAGATCGTCCCCATTTCGGTGGATTGGGTAATCGACACCACGCGCGGCTGCGAATGATGCTGGTCGCCGATCCCGTGATATGCATGCGACACCGTCTCAACCGTAAGTTTGCCGTCCGGAGCCGACAAAGGCACAAGTTTGCACCCCGTCATCCGTTCCGGCGCGCCGCATTCGTCTGTATAAATATGAGACAGCTCCGGACATAACACCGCATGAAATGGACGCGTCAACGCCTGCAAACTCAGAACATTGGCCGCCGTCCCGTTGAAAACAAAGAAGACTTCGACATCTTTCCCAAACTCTTCGCGAAACCTCTCCACCGCCGACTCGGTCTGCGGGTCATCCCCATATCCCACCGCATGTCCCCGGTTGGCGCGCTGCATCGCCTCCAAAACGTCGGGATGTACCACCGCATTGTTGTCGCTCGCGAAACTCCGGCTCGGTTTCATGACAAAACAATCTAGCAGAACAGAAAATTCTTAGGAGCCTTCTGCCCTTACCCTGAATCTATTAATGTTCTAGTATTACTGCGGCCCCGTCGCCGCATTATTCTGGATGCCCAGTGCCTTGACGGCCCCCAAAGAAGGGCCCTTGATTGTAAAAAAAACGATTTTTAAGAATTAGCGGAATTTGCTGAAGCGATCCGGCACTACAGGTCATCTGGTTAACAATCAAGCGGTTTCGCGTGCAGCGGAAGAAACACAAAAGCCGAACAATTTGCCGCTTATCAAACATTCAGGCTAGGAATAACTGAGAATGCGAATTAAAGAAGAAGAGTTCAAACAAAATATGTCTCGATTTTCCGCCAGAACGTCGCTTAGGACCTCGTTTCTAGTTTTGCCCGGCCTGCTTCTGGCCGCGCTGCTCTTCACCACCGCCTGCGGCAATGACAAACCGGCCGCTGCGGCAGGTCCGCATGCTATGCCGGTCAAAGTGCAGACCGCCACCGAGGCCAAGGTCGATGACACCACCGACTACGTCGCCACATTAAAGTCCCGGGATACGGCCGTAGTCATGCCACAGGTCGAAGGCATCATTACGCAGATTTTTGTTCACTCCGGTCAGCATGTGGCCGCAGGCGTTCCATTGATGCAGATTGATCCCGAGAAACAGCAGGCCACTCTGCGCAGTCAGGAGAGCGCAACCGCGGCTCAACTCGCCCAACTGAAGTTGGCGCAACAGAGTTATGACCGGACCAAGGGTCTAGCCGACGCCGGTGTCGTCAGCAAACAAGATCTCGACAACGCCCGCGCCAATCTCGATGCCGCAAACGCTCAACTGAAATCGCTCGGCGCGCAGGTCAACGAACAACAAGTCCAGTTGCACTATTACAAAGTCGTTGCTCCTCGTGCCGGAATCGTCGGCGATGTTCCCGTCCGTGTCGGCGATCGCGTCTTGACCACAACTCAGCTCACCACTGTTGATCGCCCCGGCAGCCTCGAAGCTTATATCTACGTTCCTATCGAACGATCCGCACAATTGAAACAGAATCTTCCTGTGCAGATCGTCGATGCCTCCGGAAAGCCGTTGGCGAATAGCAAGGTCACGTTCATCTCTCCGCAGGTGGACAACGCCACTCAGACCATTCTCGCTAAGGCCACGATTACCAACGCGAATGATGGCTTGCGCAATGCCCAGTTCATTCGCGCTCGTATCATCTGGGGCAGTGAGCAAAAGCCGACGGTCCCTGTCATCGCCGTGTCGCGAATCGGCGGCGTGTACTTCGCGTTTGTTGCGGAGTCCGACCAGAAAGGTGGATATGTCGTCCACCAAAGACCGCTTCAGATCGGCCAAATCGTCGGTAACAGTTATGTCGTTCTGGATGGCGTGAAGCCTGGAGACAAAGTGGTGGTCTCCGGCACCCAGTACCTGATCGACGGTGTGCCCGTGGTCCCACAAGAAGCAGCGGCTACTTAAGGCCAGCAGTTTTTTCCCGGATCCATCTTCGCCTGGCAAAACGATCGCTAACCAGCCGAGAGTCGCTGACAGAGAACTCGAAACTGACGAACTGAGAACTAGGAACCGAGAACTGTTTTCCTATGGTCGACTTTTTCATTCAACGCCCGGTATTCTCCACTGTTTGCGCCCTCATGATCATCCTTGCGGGCGCAATCTGTATTCCGACGCTGCCCATAGCGCAATTTCCTAATCTCGCGCCGCCGCAAGTCGGCGTCACCGCCGTCTATACGGGCGCGAGTTCTCAGACTGTCGAGTCTGCCGTTACCACTCCGCTCGAACAGCAGATCAACGGTGCTGAGGGAATGAAATACAGCACCTCCTCGAGCACCAATGACGGCGTCAGCACGGTCACTGCCACGTTCGACATCACCCGCGACCCAGATCTCGCGACCGTCGACATTGAGAACCGCGTTAACACCGCCTCAGGAAGGCTTCCCGCGGCTGTTAAGCAAGTCGGCATCACTGTCGCCAAGACCTCGCAAAACTTCGTTTTCGGTGGTGCCGTATTTTCCGATCCGGTCGACCGCTACTCTACCCTCTTCATCAGCAACTACCTCGACGTATACGTCAGGGACAATCTCAAGCGCGTTCCCGGAGTTGCCGATGTTCTGATCTTCGGCGAACGAAAATATTCCATGCGTCTGTGGCTTGATCCCGTGCGCTTGGCCGGACGCTCTCTTACCGCCGACGATGTAGTCAGTGCCTTGCAGGAACAAAACGTTGAAGTCGCCGCCGGACAAGTTGGTTCCCAGCCCGCGATGCCCGACCAGCAGTATCAGATCAGCGTCCGCGTTGTAGGACGTCTTTCTGAGACCACTCAGTTCGACAACATCATTCTTAAGAGCAATACCGATGGCACGCTCGTGCGGCTCAGAGATGTCGGACACGCCGAGCTTGGTGCAGAAGATTACAGTACCGACCTTGATTACAACGGACACGACGCGATCGGAATCGCCGTCACCCAACTCTCCAACGCCAACGCACTCGACGTTCATCGAAAGTGCGTAGCCGAGCTGGATCGTCTTTCCAAGCGCTTTCCGCCCGGAATGAAATATGAGATCGCTTTCGATACCACCGACGCTGTCGGCGAATCCATCCGCGACGTAGTCGAAACAGTGGGTTCTGCGATCTTGTTGGTCATCCTGGTCATCTTCATTTTCCTTGGCGACTGGCGAACGACGATCATTCACTTCATCGCCACTCCAGTTTCACTTATTGGCACATTCGCATTCATTAAACTGCTCGGCTTTTCCATCAACACGCTCACGCTTTTTGGCATCACCTTAGCGACGGGACTGGTCGTTGACGACGTGATCGTCGTGATTGAAAACATTGAGCGCCACTTGCAGGAGGGTGAGACCAACGCCGCCAAAGCGGCTTCCGCCGCGATGAAGGAAGTTAGTGGCGCGGTTATCGCCACCTCGCTCGTACTCGTTGCGGTCTTCGTGCCGGTTGCATTCTTTCCCGGCACCACTGGCATCCTGTTCCGCCAGTTCGCGCTCACCATCGCGTTTTCGATCATGATCTCCGCCTTCAATGCTCTGACGCTGGCACCCGCACTCGCGGCGATCCTGTTGGGCAGTCTTGAACACAAAGAAAAGAACTGGTTTTTCAGACAGGTTGACCGGTTCCTGCTCGCCGTCAACAATGGCTATGTTCGTGCCCTCCGCGGCTTCCTGCGTTTCCAGATCGTTGCTCTCATTCTCTTCGCAGTCGGTCTCGGTCTCGCGTATTGGGTGTTCAAGCATGTGCCCCAGGGCTTTGTTCCGACCGAAGATCAGGGATATCTCATCGTCGCCATTCAGGCTCCCACCGGAGCTTCGCTCGACTACACGAGAAAAATCGGTCGACAGGTGTCTGCGATCACGAAAAATATCCCGGAAGTTCGCGGGACCTTTTCCATCGCCGGTTTCAGCTTCGGTGGCGCTACTCCGAACGCCGGCCTCGTATTCTTGCCCCTGCAGCCGTACGGCAAGCGTGAGGGCGAGGCGCACACTGCTTCCGCCATCATCAAGCGGTTGCGCGGTCCACTGTTTGGAATCTCCGGCGCGATCGTGATTCCGTTCGAACCGCCTGCCGTGCAAGGTCTAGGCCAGTTCGGTGGTTTCCAGTACGAACTACTCGATCAGGGATCTCATACCCTTCAGGATCTCGACAAAACCACCCACGACCTGATTAATGCAGGCCGCGGGCGCAAAGATCTAGCGGGCCTGTTCAGCACTTACACCGCGAACGATCCCCAGTATGTGGTGACCATCGATCGCGAAAAAGCTAAGACCCTCCACATCCCGCTCGCCCAGATCACTGACACTCTCGGCGTCTACATGGGATCGTCCTATGTCAACGATTTCGATTTCAATAACCGTTCTTATCGCGTGTACGTGCAGGCGGATAAACAATTCCGGTCCCATCCAAAAGACATCGACCAGTACTATGTTCGTTCCGATTCCGGTGCGATGATTCCGCTCCAGAATCTAGTCACCGTTACGCAAAGCTCTGCGCCTCAGGTGATCAACCATTACAACTTGTTCCGCTCGGCGGAAATCGACGGCTCCGCCGCGCCCGGCTTCAGCTCCGGACAAGCCATTGACGCCATGCAGCAGCTCTCCGCCAAGATTCTTCCGCAGGGCTACACCTATGAATGGTCGGGAATTTCGCTGGAGGAACTGGCCTCCGGATCGACCACGGTGATCCTGTTCGGCCTCGGCACCCTCGTCGTTTACCTTACGCTAGCTGCGCTTTATGAAAGCTTTGTGTTGCCCTTCATCATTCTTCTCGCCGTGCCGATGGCTCTCCTCGGCGCTCTCGGAGGGCAATGGCTTCGCGGCTTGCAGAATGACGTTTACTGTCAGGTCGGATTGGTCATGCTAGTGGGTCTCGCATCCAAGAACGCCATCCTGATCGTTGAATTTGCCGAGCAGCTCCGTAAGCAGGGAAGAACAATTCTTGAAGCTGCCATCGAGTCGGCTCGCATCCGCCTTCGCCCAATTCTCATGACGTCGCTAGCCTTCATTCTCGGTGTTGTCCCGCTAGTGGTCGCAAGCGGCGCCGGAGAGAACGGACGTCATTCCGTCGGCACCACCGTATTCGGCGGCATGATCATGAGCACGATCCTCAATCTGTTTTTCATCCCCGTGCTCTATTTATTGATCGAAGGCCTACGCGAACGCCGCAGCAAAGCGAAAGTTGTGGAAGCAAAATAGCGCCGGATACCCAACAGTGCGGCGACGGGCGCGGACGGGCGACCCAGCCCGTCCCTCTCGCGTCGGGACAGCCGCCCTCGGCTGTCCACCGAGCTAGTTCGGCTTGCTCTCACCGCAGGCGTTATCATTTCCACATGCTTTCCCGCTTAACTGTACTGTTCCTGTGCGCGGCCTCTCTACTCGCAACGCCAGCCCAAGCACAGCAGCCCTGGAACTTCGTCGTCTCCGGCGACTCCCGCGATTGCGGGGACGTCGTCATGCCCGCCATCGCCGCCGGCACGCATCATGATCAAGCCGCCTTCTACTGGCATCTCGGCGACTTCCGTCTGATCACCGACTTCGATGCCGATTACAAACAGCAGGCGACCACGCCGCCAACCATCCTCGACTACGAAACCAACGCCTGGAACGACTTCATCCAAAATCAGCTCGTCCCCTTCGGAGACACGCCCATCTACCTTGGCATTGGCAATCACGAATTGATGCCGCCGAAAACGCGAGCCGACTTCATCACTCAGTTCGCCGACTGGCTCGACACTCCAGAACTGCAGCAACAACGTCTGCGCGACAATCCGAAAGACCACCGCCTCCATATTTACTACCACTGGCAGCGCGGGGGAATTGACTTCATCAATCTCGACAACGCTTCACCCGATCAATTCGATGCCGATCAAATCAATTGGTTCGAAGCCGTTCTCGCCGCCGATGCAAAAGATCCTACGATCGCGACCGTAGTCGTCGGCATGCACCAGGCTCTTCCTGACAGCATCGCCGTAGATCACAGCATGAGCGTCGCTCCTCAAGCCCAGGCTAGCGGCCGTCGCGTCTATGGCGATCTCCTAAAGATTCGGCAATCAACCCACAAGAATATGTACGTCCTCGCCAGCCACTCCCACTACTTTATGGACGGCATCTTCAACACTGAGCATCTACGCCACAACGACGCCGTTCTCCCCGGATTAATCGTCGGCACCGCAGGCGCGTATCGTTATCCTCTACCGCCAAACGCCAGCGATGCCAAAGCGGCGAAGACCAACGTTTACGGATACATCCTCGCAACCGTGAAGCCCGACCACACCATCGATTTTCAGTTCCATGAACTCGCCGAAACAGACATTCCATCCGGGGTGGTGACGCGTTTCTCGCAAAATTTCGTCCATCAGTGTTTTGTCGGAAATCACGTGGATTGAGTTAAACTGACAGACGCCCCGCCCTGCCGGAATAAGCAACCTCTTGCGTCGTTGCTGCGTCTGAATGCTGCGAATGAATATTGTGAACGCGTAGGGCCGTCGTGAAGTCGCAAGAGATCGTGCATTGAGGTCAAAGACATGAAAAAAACATTGCTTGCAATTTCTGCTCTCCTTCTGATTTTCTCGATGGTGGCCCTTGCCAGTCCCGCCATCCAGGACAACCAACCCACTGGCGCTCTCAATCAGAAAAGTGTCCAGCGTATCTACCAGGAAGTTCATCACGAACTCGTCATGCTTCCTTACTACGGCGTGTTCGATAATCTCGCCTACAAGGTCGACAACGATGGCACCGTCACATTGATCGGACAAGTCGCGCGTCCGACGCTGAAATCCGATGCAGAAAATGTCGTCAAGAAAATCGAAGGCGTGGACAAAGTCGTGAACAACATCGAAGTGCTGCCCACTTCTTTCAACGACGACCGCATCCGCAAAGCTACCTATCGCGCAATCTATGGCAATAGCGTTCTCAGCCAATATCAGCTACGCGCCGTCCCGCCCATTCACATCATTGTCAAGAATGGCAACGTAACGCTCGAAGGCGTAGTGGCACGCACCATGGACAAACAAATCGCCGGTGTGCAGGCGAACAGCGTGTCAGGAGTCTTCTCGGTGACCAACAATCTCGTCGTTGAACAAGACGATTCCAAGAACGATTCGAAGAAGGACGACAAGAAAAAATAGTCTGTACTAACGCTGTGGAGCGCCGGGCGTCCTCGCCCGGCCACCACAACCCTCAACCACTATCCCAATAATCGCTGTACTCCGAGCCTCCGATCCTTGCTAGCGTTCCGCAATCACACTGTCGTTTTACAATGACGCATGCCCCGACCCGTCGCTCCCAGCGAAATCGAGCGCGCTGCCCGCTTGCTCCGTGATGGACGCCTGGTCGCTTTTCCCACCGAAACCGTTTATGGACTCGGTGCCAATGCCCTCGACGCCGAAGCCGTCGCCCGTATCTACGCAGCAAAGCGCAGGCCGAGCAACAGCCCGCTCATCGTCCACGTAGCTTCGATCGAAATGGCGCAGTCGCTCGCTGCAACTTGGCCGGAAATCGCCGACCTTCTCGCTCGCCGCTTTTGGCCGGGGCCACTCACTTTAGTCGTGGAGAAGAAATCGGCGATCCCCGATGTCGTCACCGCTGGCCTCCCCTCCGTCGGATTGCGCATGCCCGCGCATCCCATCGCACTCGCCCTCATTCTTGCCGCTGGAGTTCCACTCGCAGCCCCCAGCGCCAATCGTTTTACCGAACTTTCTCCCACCACTGCGGAGCACGTTCGTCTCAGCCTCGGTTCGGAAGTCGCTCTCATTCTCGATGGCGGACCCTGCGAAGTTGGAATCGAATCCACCGTGCTGTCACTGATAGGATCTCAACCCGTGCTGCTTCGTCCCGGCGGAATCTCCCGCGCCGAAATCGAATCCGTAATCGGCCCCATCGCTACCGCCGCCGCGATCGTCGGTGATGCAGAATCCCTCCCACATCCCGCACCGGGCATGCATCTGCGCCACTACAGCCCGCGCACGCCTTTGTATTTAACGACCGAGCATTTAACGAGCGACGGGGAATTGCCGGAACAAGGGAAGGGAATTTACCTGCAGCACAGAAATCCGGCGCGAAGCAAAAATGTAATCAGTCGCCAAATGCCGGATCGCGCAACCGAATACGCCGCTGTTCTGTATGAAGTCCTGCATCAGGCCGATGCTGGAAATTACGATTGGATCGCAGTCGATCTTCCGCCGCAAACTCCCGAGTGGGAAGCAGTCCACGACCGCCTAAAGCGCGCCGCGACGAAACGTTAGTGGAGAGCCGGTCGTCCCCACCCCGGCCAAATCCGAGATCGCGTTCTAGATTATTTCGACGGATTATTGTTGGAACGCCAGCTCTACTGCAGCAACCCGTATACCACCAAACTATTGTTCGATCCCACATACACCTTGCCGTTCGCGACCACCAGATTCGCAAAGTGCGGCAACGGAGGAAGCACATCCCGCTTGCCAGTCGCCGTCGAAGTGCTGTACAGCTTCACCAGCGTCGTTGCGTCAAACGCAAACATATATTCACCAGTAAGCTGCCACAGAACTCCGGCCGTCGTTCCGTTCGCAGAGATGATCGGCGAATGCCCATTCGTCGTCTGTTTCGATTGTGCCAATGGCGTGGCGACGAGTTTCCCATTGCTCAGCGAAATAGCCGTAACCGGAGACCCTCCCCCGGACGTATAAATCGCGTTATTCCAAAACGCGAGCGCACCAGTCCATGGAGCAAACCCCGGCAACTCCTGCACGATCTGCGAATCCTTCTTCGTGCAGGTCGCGCAAAAGTGTCCCAGCTTATCGCGGTTCAGAAGATAGATCGTGCCTTCTTTCCCGACTGCCGCCATCAGGTGAGGGATGGTTTCCTGGCTGGTCCGGCAAAATCAAAACGGGCTCGCTCATATCTTTGTCCTGCTGATCGAGTATCGCTTCGTTATACGGAGTAAACCAATCCGCCAGTGCGAGCGTGCTGCCGACCTGCGACAACTTGAGGACTGATTGTCCAAAATTCGTGCCCGCCTCAAAATCTCCATCTGCAGTCGCGCCGTAAATGTTTCCTTCGCTGTCAACCGAGAGCCCACCGCCCCGTTGCCAGATCGCTGCGCCGGAATCTCCGGGTTCTACATCGAATGCACCCATCGGAAGCAGCGTCGCAGCATTGTAGGAAAGCACCCATCCCGCTTCTTGCCCGCCGCGACAACCGTTCGATCCGAATGCAATGTACAAGTTGCCATTTGCCAGCGTCAGCGACGGACGGTTAACCTGCATCGCACTCGCGAAAACATTATCCTTGCCAGCAAATTCGAAATCCGCCGCTACTACCACCGGACTCCCCGTCTTCTCTAATCCGGTCGTCACATCAAGGGCGTGAATCCGATTCACAAATGTCGAGTTCTCGTAGGTCTTCGCCACCACAAACAGCGTTCCGGCCACGGGATCGATCACCGGCGTCGAAAGAATTCCTACTTCCTTCCATTTTGTCGTGGTCCCACATCCTTGAAGTGCGACCGGGACAGTCGTCACACCTTTGCTCAAAAACGTCGTATGCCAAAGGGGTTTCGCGTTCGATCCCGTGGCATTGTCCGCGTCAAATGCATACACGCTGTCATGCATCGTGACCGCATACACCACGTTATGCACCCCAGCGCCAGGAATCGTGATGCCCGGCAGATACAGCGCCTGCCCAATCATCAACCCATCGACCGCTTGCGAAAATAATTTGCCGAACTGCGCGCTGTTCACATTCTGCGGAGTCAGAATGGTTTCGTTCGGATTCGCTCCCGAAAGAGAATTGTCATAGTGCCAGGTCGTCACCGGCATTTGTGCAAAAGTTATTCCCGACAGAACCAGCAGCAGAAAACCGACCAGCGCGTGCGCACGCACAGTTACAGCAGGCATGTATACCCTCAAAAATTAGAGTGAAATCAACTTTCTAGTTTGTCTTTCTTTTTAGAAACGCTTGCTTTCGAAAAAAGCTGGCGAACCCGCTCGCTACGCAGGCAGGTGCAAGAGGGGGATCAATTCTTAATTACTAGAATACGGGCGTATTCCAGATCGGTCAAACTCGATAGTGCTCTTTCTTGTCGTCAAAAACGCAAAAATAATGGCGGATTCTACTATCGCGACTGCCAGTCACCATGAAGTGAGAAACATGAAGTGAGAAATAAGCTGAATCTGAATTTAGCTTTTGCCTTCCCCCCGTGTCCTCTGTGCCCCCCGTGGTAAAGCACTTGACTTACTTGACGTTGCCCAACTCGCTGCCGTCTAACTCCGAGGCTTGCCCGGCACTCGCACGCGGATCGTATTCGGAACCGTGCGCAACTTGGCGAGCAGCGCATCGTCGCAATCCTGATTGATGTCGTAAATCGCATACCCAAGTGGCCCGCGCGTATCCAACACCTGGCGCTCAATATTGATTTGCCGGTCCGCCAGAATATCGTTGATCGCCCGCAAGATGCCCGGCACATTGTGGTGGATGTGCATCAGCCGATGCGAACCCTGCTCGTAGTCCAAATGACAAAGAGGAAGATTCACACTCATCAAAGAATTTCCGCTTCTGAAATAATCGATCATCTTCGCGGAAACAAACTGCCCAATATTTTGCTGAGCCTCTTCTGTACTTCCGCCAATATGTGGTGTCAAAATAACATTGGGCAGACCTGTCAGCGGGCTCACAAATGCTCCACCACTTTCCGGTTCCTGTGGAAACACATCCACCGCTGCACCAGACAACTTCCCACTTTTTAAATGCCGCGCCAAGGCATCGTGGTCCACAACAAAGCCGCGGCTTAAGTTGATCAGCACCGCGCCATCTTTCATCCCAAGAATCTGTTCTTCGCCGAACATGTCTTGATTTTGCGTCTTCCCGTCGACATGCAAAGTGATTACGTCGGCAGTTGCCAGCAACTCGCGAAAGCTAACGGGACGAGCATTGCCCCGCGCCAGTACATGCGACACATCATAAAAAATGACGCGCATGCCTAGAGCCTCGGCCAGATCCGAAATCTGAGAACCAATTTTTCCGTAGCCGACAATTCCGAGCGTCAACCCGCGGACCTCATGCGATCCCGCCGACGATTTATTCCACACCCCGCTATGCAACTGCGTGCTCGCCTCAAACGTCCGCCGCATCAGCAGGATGATTTCGCCCATCGCCAACTCGGCCACCGACCGGCTGTTCGAATGCGGATCGTTAAACACCGCAATCCCGCGTTCGCTCGAAGCCGCGCGATCAATCTTGTCCACGCCGATACAGAACGCCCCGACGGACACCAGTTCCGGAGCCGCATCCAGCACCGCCGCCGTAATATGGGTCTTCGAGCGCGCGCCCAGAATCGATACCCCGCGAATCTTTTCGATCAGTTCGCGTTCTTCGAGCGCGCCCTTCAGCGACTCGACCTTGAACCCAGCCTCTTCAAACTGCGAAGCCGCCACCCCGCTGATATTTTCCAGCAACAGAACCTTCAAAGACCCTCCGAAGTTCGACCGCGAATATCCAACGAGAATTATAAGGGCGGAGTGCTACCACAAACATGGGCCCAATCGTGGAAGAGCGGCCCTTCAGGGCCGCGTGAGCCTTAAAACAAAATGCCCCTTCTGGGGGCGGAACGTGCGAGGCCACCGAAGTGTTACAAATATAAGGGCCTGCCGGGACAACTCGCCTCGGCCCCATTGAATCTTTCAACCGAGCCCCGTCATCATTAAGAACTAAGAAACCAACGCTTTGGAGGAAATGAAAAATGCCGCACGAGCTACCGCCCCTGCCGTACGATTACACGGCCCTCGAACCAACCATCGACGAAAAGACGATGCATCTGCATCACGACAAGCATCACGCTGCGTACGTCAAGAACCTCAACGCAGCCCTCGATAAACATCCTGAACTGCATGCGAAGAGCGCCGAAGATCTCATCCGCGACCTGAACGCAATCCCGGAAGACATCCGCGGAGCGGTTCGCAACAACGGTGGAGGACACGTCAACCACACCATGTTCTGGAACATCATGAAGCCCAAAGGGGGAGGCGATCCCACTGGCCCAGTCGCGGACGCCATCAAGAAATCTTTCGGCGACTTCAAGACTTTTCAGGAAAAATTCAATGCCGCTGGCGTCGGACAATTCGGTAGCGGATGGGTCTGGCTCGCAGGAGATTCCAAAGGGGAAGTAAAAATCACCAGCACCCCAAATCAGGACAACCCAATCTCGCAAGGCCTCTATCCCATCTTTGGCAACGACGTTTGGGAGCATGCCTACTATCTGAAATACAACAACCTCCGACCTGACTATCTGCAAGCCTGGTGGAATGTAATCAATTGGGAAGAAGTCAACAAACGGTACCAATCCTCAATCAAGAAGTAGTCGCTGCAGTCTTTGCTTGTGTCGGGACGGGGCTAAGCCCCGTCCCGCCTGTGCTTGCGTAGGGACAACCGCCCTCGGCTGTCCAGTCGAGTGGAGCTCGGCAACTCTCCTGTGCCGCTGCAGTATTCCTTCAACCCCTGAAAAACCCGCGAATCTGCTTCCAATATTTCCGCACAATCAAATCCGTACTCAAGTGCCCGCCGCGCCGCAACAACTTCAACTTCACCCCTGTACTCTCCGCAAACTTCACCACCGAACGATATGGAATATACGGATCATCCTGCGCATGAAACATCACCACCTTCGAAGCGATAATCTCGGCCGCGTGATGAGAAGGATTGTAAAACTCTCCGTCACTTAGCTTTTTCCAATTGCGATCTGACAACCGATACCCGTTCCCAAACGCCTCGCGGATATAGCCCGCATAACTAGGATTCGAAGTCTCCTTCTTCTGCTCCCGCGAAAGAATTGCCCAATCCACCACCGGACAATTCGCAATCACCTTCTTCACCCGCGGATCGAGGGAACAAAGCAAAGCCGCCGCTCCGCCAAAACTGCCACCAATCACAAACGCTTCGAAACCAGAAGCCACCCGAAATCTCCGCCCAAACGCCAGTTCCCGAAACTCTTTCGAGAGCCCACCAACCACATCCAAAATATCTAAATCAGGAGACCGTTTCAAAAACTCCCCGCCGCTCTCCCAAGCGCCGCGATATCGCGGATAAAACACCCAATACCCCTTACCAGCCAGAAACTCCGCCAGTGGCTGCTTCCGCGGAATCGAAGGCATCCCATCACAAAGAATGATTACGCGCGGAACCTTGCCCGCCCGAACCGGAGGCAAAAATTCCGTAACAATCTCGCGTTGAAATCGCGTCCTAAACATAAACATCAAACACATTCCTCAAGTATCGGTATTTTCTAAACGCCTTACCCCGTGTCCCTCTGTGCCCCCCGTGGTGAAGCCCTTGACTTCGATGGCACCCAAACCGAAATCAGTAGACTCCCAGATCCTTCCCCGAAACCCACGCCCCCGAATACTCTTTTCCCACCTGCTCCAGCAAATCCTCTTCCGGCAATTTCTCCAGCGACTGGTGATACAACACCAGCAACTTCGGACGCGCGCGCCTAGCAATATCCCCTAACTCAGCCGGAGAAGTATGAAACGTCCGAAAATATTCCTTCCAGTGGGCCTCTTTCAGTTCCTCACCATGCGGATTAAATACCTCATGCAGTAACACATCGCACCCATCGCAAGCCTTCACCACTTCATCCGTCGGAGCCGTATCTCCTGAAATCACAATCTTGCGATCGCGACTCTGAAAAATATATCCATACGCTTCTTTCCACGTTCCATGGTTCACCGGAAACGCCGTCACCGTAACATTCTCGTCGCGATACACCACCCCCGGACGAATTTCGTGCACATCCACTTTGTACCCAGTATCGTTTTCCTGCTCCAACCCATCCCGCCGAATCTTCACATCCTCTGCCCAAGCCTTCTCGATGTGCGAAGTCATGTTCTTCAATCCATGTGGACCATATGCCTCCAGAGCGCCCTTTCGTCCCAGCACCCAGGGCGAGAAAATCAGATCGGGATACCCCAACGTGTGATCGGAATGCAGATGCGTAATGAAAACAATCTTCAGCTCCTTAGCCTTCAACGCCGGAATCCCATTTTTCTCAGCCGCCGCCGCCCGTCGCACCACTCCCGGACCGCAATCAATCAAATAAGCCCGACCATTCACCACCACGGCCACTGCCGGTCCAGAGCGATCCGGATCCGCACTAGGATTCCCCGTCCCTAAAATGACTACCTGAGTGGTCGATGAAGGTACCTGATCCAAAGCAGACGCATGATCGCGAGCCCCCACCAGAAACAAAAAAAATAAAAGCAAAACTCTCTTCACCCTATCCTCCGCCACCAACCCTAGCAACCAACGACCAACGACGAACGAGCAACGACGAACGCCCGCAGTCCCGCTTTCCTTCGTGAACCTTAGTGCCCTTAGTGGTAAACGATCTTACCAGCGATCTTATCGGGCCCAGCCCCGCCTTGACACCAAGTCCTCCCACTAACTAAACTCCCTTACCAATGCGGGTTTCCGCCGCTTATGACCCCCCTGACCCTGCAACGATTTTGCGCCAACACTTTGGAGGTTCCAGTGCCCGTCTCCCGGTTTTCGAAATACGCCATCACGTTCGTTTCAGCCCTCTTGTTACTCTCAACCATCGCCACCGCCCAACTCAAAATTGGATCCATGAACACCGCCTTCGCCGATCCGCCCGTGCCGCATCCCAGCACCAAGCCCTGCGTCGTCGAACTCTATAAAGGAATCAAGTTCGCGGATTTCAATCCGAAGCCGTTCACTTACACCCCGCCCGCCGACTGCCCCGGACCGTGGGCTGCCGTGATTCTCAAAGCAAATTTCTCCGTCAGCGCCGGAATCCAATACGATCGCACCGCGAATATCTGGATCGGACCCACCAACATTTATTTCGGTACCACATCCGAGCCTCAACCCGGACTTTCCCGCCACTGGCAAGTTGAGCGTGACCTCACCGACTACAGCTCGATCTTTACCGTTACTCAGGACGGCACCGTCGACCTCGGCAACGGAGTGAATAACGTCGATACCGGAGTGCTCCAGGGCGCGGCCTCGCTGCTCTTCTATCCTGTGCCCGCGAAGGGAACCGCACCATCCACTGCCGATCAGGTCATCGCTTTCTCCGCCGGCCCGACCGGCGGCACCGTCGGCCTTAACACCGGCACCGATCTTCTCTCCGAAACCCTCACTCTGCCGACCAACATCCGCACCGTATTTATGGATGTCTTCGCCCAGAGCCAATCCAACGACGAATTCTGGTACACCTGCGTCCCCGACGATGTTTCCAACGAGCTTGAGAGCTGTCCGGGCACCGCTTTCCGCGAATCCGAAATCACGATCGATGGCAGTCCCGCGGGCGTCGCCCCCGTCTATCCTTGGATCTACACCGGTGGCATCGATCCTTACCTTTGGATCCCCATTCCTGGCGTTCAGACCCTCAACTTCAAAGCCTATCGGGTCAACCTGACGCCGTTCGCCTCGACTCTTGATGACGGTCAGCCTCACACCATCGCTCTCAGCGTATTCAATGCCGATGGATATTTTTCCGCGACCGCTTCTCTCTTGCTCTATCTCGATAAGAATGCCACGCAACTCACCGGCGGACTTACCGAGAACACCCTTTCCGTTCCCGTACCAGTAATCAGTGAACACGTAGGCACCGCGAAAAATGGAAACGTGCAGGGCACAGTCAGTGTGAAGTCGAGCCCACAATTTTCAAATCTCTGGATACATCAACACCGCCTCCGGCCCCGTCACCACTACTGTCGCTCAGAATATTCAGTTTTCCAGCGTGCAGTATTTCAAGGTATTCGCTACCGAGTACGAGCAGGATATCAAGCAGGGCACAACCATCCACTCGGTCGTGACCACACAAAACTCCGAGGGCCGGACCATCAATACCGTCGATCACAGCTGGCCCCTGGATATGAACATCACCGTGCTCGTGAACTCCGACGGTACGGAATCCCAAACAACAACTTCCAACCAGTACTTCTCCACCAGTCAGCAGGCGCGCCACAACGGACAGGCCACCACTTTCAGCCTGCTCCACAACCGCGTCATCACTACCGATACGCTCAACTTCGACGCGGGTGGAAACTTCACCGGCAACAGCGGTCAGGCGAGTTCCCAAAATTACCTGGGATCCAACTCGACAGGCTACTGCTATAGCGAAGATCTAACCGCAGCCGCAAATGCCCTGACCAGCTTCACCAGCGGCACCGGCTGTAACTGAATCCGTAAGCAGTAAATGCGTGTGGGCCCCGGTCAAAACGACGGGGCTTTTTCTTTGGCGAATATGTCTGATTTTAAGCAGGAGGAATCCATGGCGGTCGAACAGAACCTAAAATTAATGCGGCGCTGGTTTCAGGAAGTCTGGAACGAGGGCAAGATGCAAACCATCTACGATCTGATGGCGCCCAACGGAATCGGGATCGGCCAACTAGAAAATGGCGAAGCACTACGTGGCCCCGCCGAATTCGAAGCGCTGGTAAATCGTCTGCGCGGCGGCTTTCCCGACATCAAGATCAAAATAGAAGATGCTTTTGGAGCCGACGATAAAGTCGTCGTGCGCTGGGCCGCCACCATGACCCACTTCGGAGACATTCCCGGAAAGTCCGCGACTGGCAAGACCGTCCGCATGACCGGCATCACAATCACCCGCATAGCCGACGGTAAAATCGCCGAGGGATGGGACAACTGGGACCAACTATCAATGCTAAAGCAAATCGGCGCGTTCTAGCTGCAGGGCAACAGCACGTGAAAAACAGCGCGAAGAAAATTAGTTAGCATTGCTAACGAATTTTATAAAAGAAGAAAAAAGAAGACAGCGCGATCTCGAAACTGTCATCCTGAGCGAAACGAAGCCAAACGCGAAGCGGATGGTTTTGCGTAGTCGAAAGCCTGCCCTGAGCTTGCCGAAGGGGAACCCGACCTTTCCACCGCCCTAAGCCGCAACCCCCGCAGCCCTCTACTGCTTGGCAGCCTCCCGCCGCGCGCTCGGCGTCAGCCTTCGAATAACAAATTCCTGCACCAGATTCGCCGCTGCCGTCGCCGCAATTCCAATCGCCGCATTCTCAAACGTCAGGCTCGCATCGTTGCGATCTTTTTCCGGATAATAAAGATTCGATATCCCGCCCGCCGCTAGGCTCCCAAGGATATTCGAATAATTCGTCTGCCAATGTCCGTTGTCGCCCTTGCAGATCACCGAATTCGCGACCGCGTAAAAAAACCGCGATTCCTTGGTGCCAGTTCCTTTGTAGAAATAACGTGGGTCCTGCTTGAACACCACGGGCAGGATCGCCGCCCCAATAAACGTCCCCGAAACAAAGTCAGCATACGAAGCGCCATAGCGCTTTCCATAACCTTGCGCGCCCTGTCCGTATCCCGCGAAATCGTTTTGCGCTTGTTGGATTCCTGCGAATACCCCAATCAGCCCAAACGTGACCGGATCAATCGACGTCTTCCACGCCAGCTGGAATTTTTCTCGGGGAGTAAGCGGCACGGCATTGTGCGCGTAGCTGACGTAAAAATTCGGTATGACACCGAGCACGCGCTGCTTTTCCTGCTCCTCAATTTGTTCCTGCGCAACTTCAGGTCTGGATAGCCCAACCTCGACTTGGGTCACAGCCGTCGCGACAGCCAACGCGATCGGTGGAAGGATCGAGTTCTCGCCAGTCGCTAGAGTTACAGAAGACGTTTGCGCCGCAAACCCATCCGCCGAGATCTTGAGATGAAAAGCCCCCGAAGAAATACTGGGAAAAGAAAACTGTCCGTCGTCGCCCGTCACAGCCTCTTGCACAGACGATGTTGACGAGGACGAAGAAGGCTCAGAAGAAGATGGGGTTGAAGAAGCCGCTGATTGTCCGTCGCGCGTCAAACTCACCCGCGCTCCCGCAACGAAGGCTCCCATGCCATCGACAATCGTGCCGTGAATACTTCCTGACTTTTGCGAATCGGATGTCATGCCCGGCGCGGGCGCTTCTGGAGTAGCCTGTCCTACACAAGCGGCGGCACAGCTGAGCGCGATAAACAGCACCGCGAATCCGGACTTGAGTTGTAAGGCCATCGAATGACTTACTTTATATCTTTCTAAGCTTCCAATCGAAGTCACTAAAGTTCTGCGACACCGATTGGGAACCTTAACGCTGTTTTTTAAACTGTGATGCCACATGCCGCCTTGAAGATTGCCTAGGCTTTTGTCAATTAGCTGACTCGTGAGAACCAAGCACTAGAACCCGAAGCCTGAGACCCGAGACCTAAGACCTGCGACCTGTCCTTTTGATACTCTTCTCCGCATGAGCTTTCGGCCCAAACCTCGCTTGCGTCCCGCAGTTCACTGCGCCCTGATCCTCTGCTTCTTTACCGCGACCATGCTGAGTTCCCATTCGACGGTTTCGGCGCAAGGCGGCCTGGGTTTCAAAGTGCGCGTGGGAGGCAGCTATGACGAACTCGATCCCGAGCAACAAGATCTCGTCCGCAAATGGCACGAAGAATATGAGAAAGTCACGGGCAACAAGATCGATCCGAAGGTCAGCTACGACAACCTCAATCTGTCAGTCCGGACGACCTTCGAAGCCGTTACCAACGCGCTACTCCACACCAATCTCACCGATTCGGACGGCAAGTCTCTAGGGAACGCCCTCAGCATCGTTAAGCTCGTCGAATCCGTCCACGGTCAAATTCCCCAAACGCGCGGCGACGAGCAATTCCGCATCTACGTTCTTCTGCAGCCCGATGCACTCGAAAAGCTTTACAAATCTGTACAGTTCCGCCGCACAGGAGATAACTCGGTCTATCACATCGGATACCCCGTCAATTTCCGCCAGCAGGGAGGAGCGCCCTCGATTCAGGTGTCCGTTACACGTACCGGACTCCGCGCCGATATCGATGTCGACTATCGCAGTTCCAGCGGCCCGCAAGCCCTGGTAAACGGACATCTCACCGCCGCCAATTCCGATGTTCGCGCCGGAGGCAACTACACCAAACACGCCAAGCGCTGGGACGGTTTCACCAATTGGTGGCAAAGTCTGTTCGGACTAACTCCGACGATTCCAAAAAGTGATCTGGCCGCACTATCGTCCCAATATCGCAAGCCCGACGTCCGCGATTCTCAACCAGTCCAAGCCGCAGTACTCGACTTCTACAAGGACTGGCTAGTGGACGGCAAGCCGCAGACCGCGCTCTCCTATTTGTCAGTAAAAGCCAACGCCTGCATTGCGCAGTTCAACACCAACGAAAGTGCTGGCGACAGCCTGATCCGGCTCAGGTTTTACGAACACATGCGCAAGGCGCGTCTGCAACTCGTAGCCAATGACCCCGACGGCAAAATCAGCAAGCTCGACGAAGTATTGCGCGGTACCGTAATGCTGGCTCCGGGAGCGAGACCGATCGACCAGCCAAACGGCGGTCTTTTTTCAATCGCAAATATCCCCGACACCGTAGCTCGCGCCCTCGATTGCCGCAAGACCCTGAATCTAGTGCTCGCCCAGGACCTGCCGCGGGCCTCGAATAAATTAGGAGACTACTACTCCTCTTCCACCATTCTGCGGGCGAAAAACGACCCCGGCGCTGGCCAGGTCCTCTATCTGGTATGGCATCGCGAAGAAGGAACGTGGAAGATCGTCAGCTGGCACCTTGAAAATCCCACCGAAAAGGCAATCGGCCCTGAACTTTCGGAGGGACTCGATTCCGGAACCGAAAACGGTTCCAATTCGAAGTCCGCAGCGGCCGATCCCGCTCTCGTCGCCGCAACCCAACATTTCCTCCAGAATTGGCTGCTCACTCGCGACACCGCCGCAACTCTAAAATCTGTCGCTCCAGAAGCACTGCCGTGTGGTCCCCTTGACGAGGACGTGAAGACCAAACCAACTCCCGCAGTCCAACAAGCTGCCACCCAAAAATGGTTCACCGATGTCGCAAAAGACATCCCGAAAAAAGAAACATTGCCCGCCACCATTCAGCGTGTGGATTTTGCTCACCCCCACATGCAGGAGACAAGCCATCCCAACTCGAGCGCCTACTCGCTGGTTCGAATCTCGGATGCCCTGGCGTCCATGTCGAATTGCAACTTCCGAGTCTCTGGGGCCAAAATAACCCCAGCCGATGCCATGGGCAAAGCCTTTTACACCCTGAACGTCTACCAAACCATGTTCCAACCACGCCACAAGACTGGCGACCGAGGAACAGTAGTCTTAACCTGGGCCCGCCGCCAGAATCGCTGGATGGTAATCGCGTATGACGTCCTGACGTATTGAACTGGTTCAAGTTTGTTCCGATTTCTCTCTTGAATTTGTCATCCTGAGCGGAGCGAAGGACCTGCTGCTCGCCGCAAAATGAACGAGTGCTGCGCTCGTCCAAATAATAGTCGTTACAACGACTATTATTTCAGAGAGCGCCTCTGGAGGATTTATGCCGAATACGCAGACGCTAATAGCTCGCGTCTACTCCGCCTTCAATCAACGGGATATCGATAGCGTCTTGGCATTCATGAGCGAGAACGTGAACTGGCCCAAAGCATCGGAAAGTGGCCGCGCCTCCGGGAAAGAAGAAATCCGTGCCTACTGGACCCGTCAGTGGAAAGAGTTTGATCCTCACGTAGAACCCCTCGAGGTAATCGACCGCGAAGGCGGCACCACCGAATTCAGCATCGCCGAAGTCAGAGTCCATCAACTCGTGAAGAGCCTCGCAGGCGATGTCCTTGCTGACAGCGAGGTGTGGCACATCTACAAAATCGCGAACGGTCTAATCGAACGCATGGACATCGAAATCAGGGAGAGCGACAAAGAAATCAAAGAGAACAATAGAGTGTCATCCTGAGCGAAGCGGAACGGCCCGCGCAGCGGCCATTCTGCGAAGTCGAAGGACCCCTACCTCACCACGACTGTCGCATCTCTCTAACTATTGTCATCCTGAGCGAAGCGAAGGACCTGCTGTTCGACGCGAGTAAGTCGTTTAAACGACTATTATTCCAAAAAGGTTTTATCGGGGTTGGGTGCCGTCCCAACAACTACTTTTTCAGGCTTAGGTGTGGAGAGGGGGGTAAGAACTACGTGTCGATCCTTGGCAATGATGTCCGCGATCTCATCTACGCTATGACTCACCGCCGCACCGTAGAGACCCTTTTGGAGATAAGGAGTCATTGCGGAACCAATCTTAGCGGCGCGCTCGTTGGGAAATAGAGCTTCAAATCCCCGTCCCACAGAGATGAAGTACATGTGTTCTTTGACGGCTAAGAGAACCAGCATGCCGCGGTTGTCTTCCTTATGACCCATTCCCCATTGATTGAATAGCAATCGAGCGTAATCGCCGATGGGCGTCTTCCCGATACTGTCGATCGTTACCACGGCTATCTGAGCGTTCGTTTTCTTGTCGAGTTCCTTACACAACGCGGTTAAGCGCTTCTTCGTTTTAACGTCGAGGACATTCGCAAAGTCATTAATCCAGCCGGTTGCTTTGGGAAAATCCAACTGGGCCGACGCCAAAGGGGAGGCAAGAAGAGGCAGTAAGAGCAGACAAACTAAAAGCGCCCGGCGAAGCAGCATCATAGTTCCTTAGTTCGCTGCCGAGTATACGCCAAGCTTATTCCGTCATCCTCCCCGCGATCTACCCACTAATAAAATGTCATCCTGAGCAAAGCAGAATGGTGCGCGAAGCGCACCATTCTGCGGAGTCGAAGGACCCCTACCTCACCACACCTGCCCGATCAGTTGGCAATTGTCCGCGCCAAGTTTACGAGCACTGGGCTCGGGATGACATTTTTTGTTGCAGTCCACTGTGCACTTCTTGTGCAAATCCAGACCGTCGAAACAAACTCAGCCGCTCCCATTCCTCCGCCCACCACTCAAACCCCGCCTCTCGCGCTCCGAGCGCGAAGTCCGTCCATCACCCCAATTCGGGAAATGAAAATCCGCAATTGCACCATTCTTATGTAATTGACCCGACCCAAATCCCCGCGTACATTCGCTGATCTCAAACGAGTTTTAGAAACCACCAGCCCAAGCTTCAAAGTTGCCGCTCAGCCTTTGAAACCTTGAAACCCTTAAACCTTGAAACCTGCATTTCGAACACTTGCACCTTTCGATACCCTTAACACTATTGGGCCACCAGATGTGGTGTTTATTTCTTGACAGGCACCATATGCGGGAGTACGTTAAGCATCCCGGAACACTTTTTACAGACCTCCTTCAAGGGGGCAACGACACTAAAGAACGCTTATGAAACGCAGGGGCGAGACTCAAAGTTGAGGTGACTTCGCGTCTTCTGTCCTTGCACGGAACCATCCCTCCATTGTGGATGGCGCGACATGAGATCGAAAGCGGTGACTTCCCCCGGTCTGGCCCAGCCAGACATCCCCTCGGAGGAATTCATCAGCCAATAAGAAAAGCACGAAGTAAGCACCACGAACATCGCGTCCGAAAGCTGCTCCCGACCCGGCCCAGCTTCCCCTCGCGCCATTTAGGAGCCCCGATGGAAGAATTGATCGAACTCGTAGCCGCCTCCTTTGCCCGCCACGGCATAGAAAGCTCACCCGCATTGAATGTGTCCGGAGTCAAATCCGAAGTCAAAGATGTCCACGTAGCGACAGCCGCCCTCGGCTGTCCCCCCGAGCGTAGCTCGGCTCCCGCAACCCGTGTCGCCGAGCCCGCCGCGCTCCCCGAACATAATTTCCGCAAAAATTTACAAGAAATCTGCCCGTAGACGGGACTCGCCACGCTGAGCGCAGTAAGACGCCGGCAGCCGTGTCTCCAAGAGAATCCAAGGCCGAAAAATGCCTTTCATTGCAATGTGTTGCAGCCCATAGATTTAAGAAGATTTAAGACTTTTGAAACCTTAAAACCATGAAACTTTAAAACCTGTTCTTCATAAGCCATCATCTAATTAGGAGAAGGAAATGCCCGAAGTGCGAGACCAAATTAAATCCCAGTCCCCAGCCTCCACGACCACGAATACCGCGGCCAATAATTCAGCTAGCAACAATAAGAAGAAGGCCCCCGGCCTTTCCTTCCGCCGCCTTTTCACCAAAGCTGGCGTCTCCCCATATAACGAGGTCGAATGGGAACTCCGTCTCGCTCAGATCACCGACTCCCAGGGAGGGATGATCTTCGAGCAGAAGGACGTCGAAGTCCCCAAAGACTGGTCCATGACCGCGACCAACATCGTCGCCTCCAAATATCTCCACGGACAAGTCGGCACTCCCGAGCGTGAAACCGGAGTTCGCCAACTCGTCGCTCGCGTCGCCGAAACCATCCGCGACTGGGGTATGAAAGATGGATACTTCCGCACCAGCGAAGACGCCGCCACTTTCCACGACGAACTCGTCCACCTTTTGATCCGCCAGCACGTCGCGTTCAACTCGCCCGTCTGGTTCAACGTCGGATGCGATCGCATCGAGCCCAACTCCGACGCCACCAACTGGCACTGGAATTACACCAGCAACAAAGTCGAATTCGGTGCCACCGGATACACCCGTCCGCAATGCTCAGCCTGCTTCATCAACTCGGTCAAAGATTCGCTGGACGCCATCCTCACCCTCGCCAAGACGGAAGGCATGCTCTTCAAATGGGGATCAGGCACCGGCACCAATCTCTCTCCGCTGCGTTCCTCAACCGAAGTTCTTAGTGGAGGTGGGACCGCCAGCGGCCCGCTCAGCTTCATGAAAGGATTCGACGCCTTCGCCGGCGTCATCAAGTCCGGAGGCAAGACTCGCCGCGCCGCCAAGATGGTCATCCTCAACATCGACCATCCAGACATCGTTGACTTCATCGACTGCAAGAGCAAAGAAGAAGCCAAGGCCCACGCGCTCGTCGCCCAGGGATACGACGGATCGCATCCCGACTCCGATGCCTACAGCTCCATCTTCTTTCAGAACGCGAACAACTCCGTACGCGTCACGGACGACTTCATGGTCGCCGTCAATCGCGATGCGGACTTCTCCACCAAAGCAATCGTGGACGGCCGCGTCGTCAACACATATAAAGCCAAAGACCTGATGGCCAAGCTTTCCGAAGCCACCTGGCAGTGCGGCGATCCCGGCATGCAGTACGACACCACCGTCAATCGCTGGCACACCAGCAAGAACACCGCCCGGATCAACGCCTCGAATCCTTGCAGCGAGTACATGTTCCTCGATGACTCCGCCTGCAACCTCGCCAGCCTGAACCTGCTGAAGTTCGCGCCCAACGGAACCTTCGACATCGAAGCCTACCGTCACGCCGTGGACATCACCATCACCGCCCAGGAAATTCTGGTCGATAACGCCGGATACCCCACCGAAATCATCGGCAAGAATTCGCACGACTATCGTCCCCTCGGCCTCGGATACGCCAACCTCGGCGCGCTCCTCATGGCCGCCGGACTGCCCTACGATTCCGATGGCGGACGCGACTACGCTGCCTGCGTCACCGCTATCATGTGCGGACAGGCCTATCTCCAATCCAGCCGCATCGCCGAACTCTGCGAGCCGCTGACTCCCATCACCGACATCGTCCAGAATCGCCTCGGCGTCACCACCGCCGACGCCATGCCCGGAGCCGCCTGCCCCGGCTGGTACATCAATCGCGAACCATTTCTGGACGTAATCCGGATGCACCGCGCCAGCGTCAACAACATCGGCACGTCTCGCACCACGTCCAACGTAGCCGATCGCAGCTCCGCCACCGCCCAACTCCCGGAACTTATCGAGGCCAGCAAGCAGGCCTGGGACGAAGCTCTATCCCACGGAGAAAAATTCGGCTATCGCAACTCCCAAGTCACCGTCCTCGCTCCCACCGGCACCATCGGCTTCATGATGGATTGCGATACCACCGGAATCGAGCCCGATCTCGCCCTGATCAAATATAAGAAGCTGGTCGGCGGCGGCATGATCAAGATCGTGAACAACACCGTCCCCGCCGCCCTCTTCAAACTGGGATACACCCACGAGCAAGCCGACGCCATCGTCAGCTACGTCGACGCCACCGGAACCATCGAAGGTGCTCCGCACGTCAAGGACGAGCACCTCGCCGTATTCGATTGCTCCTTCAAGCCCTCGAAAGGCACGCGCTCCATTCAATACATGGGACACCTGAAGATGATGGCCGCCGCTCAGCCCTTCATCTCCGGAGCCATTTCAAAAACCGTCAACCTGCCGAACGCCGCCACCGTTGACGATATTTCCGAAGCCTACATCCAGGCCTGGAAGCTCGGCCTCAAAGCCGTCGCCGTCTATCGCGATGGATGCAAGCAGTCTCAACCCCTCTCCGCCGCCGGCAGCAAGACCGCCACGTCGAGCAAAGAGGAAACCGCCCGCGTCGCCGCCGCTCTCGCGCACACTGAAGAAGCGAATCTCGGCGCGCCGCCCCGCGCCGTCCGTCACCGTCTCACCGACGAGCGCATGTCCATCACCCACAAATTCAACATCGCCGGACACGAAGGCTACATCACCGTCGGCCTCTATCCCGACGGACAGCCCGGCGAGATCTTCGTCAAGATGGCCAAAGAAGGATCCACCGTCTCCGGCCTCATGGACAGCTTCGCCCTCGCCACTTCGATCGGCCTGCAGCACGGCGTCCCGCTAAAACTTTTCTGTGAAAAGTTCGCCCACACCCGCTTCGAGCCCAACGGATACTCCACCAATCCCGACATCGGCTTCGCCAAGTCGATCATGGATTACATCTTCCGCTGGCTCCAAATGCGCTTCCTTACAGGCCAACAACAATTCCTCTTCGACAATTTGCGCCCGAAACCGGTCGCACAATCGACCGAAGGAATCACGGACCTGAACGCGTCAGCCGGATCGACCAGTTCGATCGGATCGAGCCAAATCCAAACGACCATCGACCAACGACCATCGACGGTCCACGCTGCCGACGCCCTAGCCAACCTGATCGACATGGGAGACGCCCCCAGCTGCCACGTCTGCGGAGCCATCATGGTCCGAAATGGAAGCTGCTACAAATGCATCAGCTGCGGCAGCACCAGCGGCTGCAGCTAACCAACTCACGTAGGGCGGACGCATTCGTCCGCCCCGCTCAATCGAATCCACGGGACGTTTTCGGCGAAATAGCTAGTGGTGTCGGCACATGCACTTCAAGATTGTCGGCGCGGTCGCGAACGTCGAGTTAATCGCGTCCGGAGCCGCCATTCGTGAGCGCAAGCGGTTATGGAAGGCTTATGGCAAAGGACGCTGGAGGAAGCTGAAAGGCACGGCCAGCGTTGAGTTCCACGATAGAACTACATGCTATGCCGAAATCCACTGGTACGAAGCCCATGGTATTGGAGCGAAGGAATACAAGATCAAGCGCATACTTGACTAACATATTTGACTAATATGAAACGCGAAGCCCAATTCGTCATCTGCGTCGGCAACCGAGGCTATGCTGCTTCCCTCGAGTTGCGCAAGATTTACCAGGTCGTCCCAGATAAGGCGGCCCTGACGCGTCATCAGATTCGCGTCATCGATGAGTCTGGCGAAGACTACTTGTATCCCGAGGAGTACTTCGTGTCCGTGAAGCTGCCGCAGTCAGTCCAGCGAGCGGTTCGCCAAGCCACGGCCTGACCGTCGCGCCACACCGGAAGGGTTGAGTGTAGGGCATGGCTTCAGCCATGCCATAACGATCCAGAATAGGCCCGGCTTTAGCCGCCGCAGTAACTGGCACGAAAGTGGTCTATACACGACTTACTCAGCCCTGATAAAAAAGTTTCGCCTGAGGGGGCCGCGGAAGTTCCGCGGCCATTTTTGCTTTTGGTGTGGGATGTCTTACGGCAAAGAATCGTTGGGTCGCGAAGATGACTGGGATATCAACTCTAATGAGTGCCGTCAAGCCCAAAGAGCGGTCGGATCAATATATGATCCTTGCTGCTCTCTTCTCGCTAGACGCTCACCGCGAGCCTGTGGCAGCTAAACAAGTCTCAGATCTTCTCAAGCTACATGTGGGTGTCAAGTGTCCGGGCAACGTAAATGCTAGCCTACGCGCATATAAATCGTACGTCAGTCCCCACAAGGGCATTCCTCTTCGCTGGTCTCTCACGGAGAACGGAATCGATCATCTGCGGCAACTGAGCGGTCTTGCTCTACCCGTGTTGTCGGATGTCGGTACCTTCAGGTCAGACGTTGGCATCATCTGCGCCCTTGAGTATCCGGAGCTTGCGGCAGTATTAAAATCATTCGGTGGCGCAGGCGCATGGAAGGAAGTAGGCGACACCCGCCATACCCATGTGTACCGCGAGACCGATATGGTGACCGCGAAAGGCTCTAAGCTGAGGATCGTTGCGACGACCTCAACGTTGATGGGCCTTACGGCCGCCGCCATCGCGACCACCCAGCTGGTTTTTCAGTTTCGTCCCCGGCTCGTTGCCATGATTGGAATTGCAGCGGGAACCCGAAGCGGCGGGAAACAATATGGTGACGTATTGGTTGCGGACCCAAGCGTCGACTATAACTCTGGCAAGGTCGTACTCGAGGGTGGCATCCGCGAATTTCAACCCGATCCGTACCCGATTGGATTGCATCCGAGGCTTCGCAGTGTCCTGCAGAAATATCGCTCTGCGCAGACCTTGTTCGGGGATATTCGCAATAGGTGGAACGGGACTGCGCCCCTGCAACCCAATCGTCTGCACGTAGGTCCGGTGGGAGCCGCAGACCAAGTAATCGATGACGAGACGCGAGTCCTCGAGATCCGTAAGAATTGGAGGAAGCTCATCGGGGTGGAGATGGAGACGTACGGTGTATACCGAGCAGTCCACGAGGCCCCGGACCCGAAACCCCGAGTTGTGTCCTTCAAGGCTGTATGTGACTTTGCGGCGGAGAAATCAGATTCTTGGCAAGAATATGCGGCGTTTTTAGCGGCAGAATTCGCGCTCGAATTTTTGAAACGCGAGTGGGCGACATTGTGGCCGACGGGTCTAGAGCTTTAAACACAGGAGGAAAAAATGACGAAGAAACCGATCGATGGCGTTGCTCCCGAGGTCGCTGCGATAGCGGCGGTCCACGATGCAATTAAGGATTTGGGACCGGAGGCCCAGAGCCGGGTCTTGAACTATGTTGCGTTGATGCTTAACGTTAGCCCACAAAAATTAGAGAACCCCGCCGCGATGCTTCGAGAGAAGGAACCCGAAGAATCAGCGAGCCCCTCACCAAGAGAAGAAGGAGTGGGGCGTGGAGAGCAATCGGACGAAACGCTGGAGGGAATCAGCCCAGCGGGTAGGAAATGGCTCGCACGAAACGGGTTGCAAGCAAAACTACTCTGGAAGCAATTCAGCCTCGGTGGCGATGAGATCGACTTGATTGCTGAGACGGTGCCCGGGAAAAGCAAGAAAGACAAGATGCATAATGTATTTCTCTTGAAGGGGATTGCGGCTTATCTCGGTTCCGGCGCAGCCCGCTTCACCCATGAACAAATAAAGGAGGCGTGTTTGCACTATGACGCCTTCGATGCCGCCAACTTCGCCACATATCTCAAGAGCATCGCGGCTGACGTGGCGGGGAGCAAGGGTGTCGGATACACGCTAACGGCTCGGGGTATTGCGAGCGCCACCGAGCTGGTCAAAATGATGGCTCCGTCGGCCAAAACCGCCTGATCAATCGGCAATTCAAAGGAATTTCAAAGTGCCCGTTAGTGAAGATCGAGAACTCTTACTTAAATTTCTCAAACGTGCCACTCGGTTGCTGTCCTTCCTAGTCAACGAACATGTTCCCGACGAAATTCGGGGGCGGTACCTGGCGCTTTTTTGGAACCATATAGCTCCTCGGCTCGAATTCGTTATCAGCGAAATCAGCGCAATCGAGTCAGAGCAAGACCATCGCTGGAGGCTACTTGCACCTTTCGGTCTTGTCGGGGAATCATTGAAGTTCAAGATGGATGAGTTTTTCAACTGGTTGACCCTTGGGAGGGTGCGAAATATTCTCAAGTCCACTAACAGCATACTCGGAAGCCTTTCTCGAGTCTTTGCGGCGCTCGATCCAGTCAAGGAATTCAAAGACCATTTAGAGCTTAGGATTGGTGACGATTACATGAACAGCCAAGATGAGGAGATCACCCGTCTCTGACGACGAACGTCCTTCCGTACGGGAATTTGGTTCCCGGCTTCGTTGAAGTATCGGGATCGGTCGCCCCCGGCCCATGCTCTATAATGACCTATGGCCCAAGCGATCCGAGTCGATAGCCGTTTTTCCACCGCTCACGACACGGCCCGGATTCTCGGCGTATCCAAGTCCCGAACGGAAGCACTGATCAAAATCGCCAAGCGATACACTGACCGGATTCTCAGTCTGCGTCACTCAAAATCCGAACCAACTGCAGACAGGGTCAGGATCCATCGTAAGACAAAATCCGCTACTACTGACGCGCGTGTGAGAAAGAGCAGTGGGCGTGATGCCGGTACGAAAGCTTCCACCAAATCGAAGAAGGCCAAAGCCAAGCGTTGAGAGAGCTGCTGTTTTCCTAAATATCCCGTACGACAGCCGATTTGAGAATCTGCTGTTGGCCTACATCGCGGGCATCAGCGCTTTCGGATTCGCTCCCCGAGCTACGCTCGAAATTCCCTTCAGTCAGAGACGTCTCGAGCGCATCATCGCGCTGATCGCGTCCTCACGATATTCAGTGCACGATCTATCGCGCGTCCAGTTGGATCGCGCCCGACCCAGCACTCCGCGATTCAACATGCCATTCGAACTCGGAATCACGGTTGGCATCGGGAACGCCAAACACTCTTGGATCGTTTGCGAAACGGTTCGTCGCCGCGTCAACAAATCGCTGAGCGACCTCGACGGAACCGACGTTTATATCCATGACGGCACCGTGCGCGGCGTCTTTCGCGAACTGTGCAACGCGTTCGTTAGAAATCAACGCCAGCCAAGCGTCGAGGAAATGTCGCAGATCTACCGGATACTCCGGTCAAAGTGTGCAAGCACTTTGAAAAATGCAGGGGCCAAAGATCCCTTCAATGCGCGTGTGTTTCGTGATCTCTCGCGTGCTCGCTAGTGCCGCAGCCGACGATTTGGTGAGCAGGTAAAGCCGTATTTGCACGAACCGTTACTCCCCCACAACCCCGTCATCCTCCCACCGGTTCCCGCAAGAATCGCACTGCCATTCAAATTTTCCGGTAGCCTTACCCTCCGCTTCTGTGGGCTCATGATCCAACCCTTCGAAAACAACTTCCACAGAATGGCATCGAGGACAGCGCACCGGAGGCGATTCGGCTTCCGGATCCTCCTTCGGCGTCGGATCATCCTCTGGCTCGAAACGAGTCATCCCTGAATACACCCAGGACATTCCTATCTTCATGATCTGCACGTTGACTCCACTGGAGAAGTTCGAAGTCACCAGATCCACGCCCGTCGCCTTCTCTGGGCCCATAAAAAAAGGAATTCCAAGGTCATCAAGAATCGTTTGCAGCTGGAGCGCGTCACGCACGCTATACACAGTGCAGAGATCGACCAGCTTGCGTTCGTCCTCATAAGACTCGCCTGCAGGGTGAGAACCCTCCAGGAACAGACCGTCGCCTTCCTGATGCGCGTTGTTCTCGTCGGCAGACGGCGACTGGAACTGAGGGCTTTGATACGACGCCGAATCACTTCTAGATAAACGCGATGTGCTTATCGTCGTCCGGCTCCTCGTCCTCCAACTTCAACCCGCGTTGCCGGACCTCCGTCGCCAAAGCCTGTTGCGCGCTCGCCGTCAACTCAGAACTTTGTGGCATCAGCGCGCGAAGCTCGCCATCGCTCATTTGTCGATAGCGTTCCGCAAACCGCAACAAATCCCCCATCGGATCAAGCGAACTCATATGCGTCGGAATGATATCAGCCCATGTAGAGCGGGAGCCCTTGCCCGCTGCCGTTGACGTTGCCCGTGTGGAGCGGACACTCCTGTCCGCTGCCGCTGCCGTTGCTGTTGCCGCTGCTGTTGCCATTGCCGCTGCTGCTGCTGTGCCTTGCCGTTGCTCGCAAATGTGGAAGCGGCTGCCCTCACCCGCACCACCTTCGCCCTCGCCTGTCTCGCCGGCTCCGCTATCGCCGGCACCACCGTGGAAGAGCGGCCCTTCAGGGCCGCGCCTTCGCGCGAAGAGACGCCTTTAGGCGCGGTGGTCGCGCATGCACCGCGGCTGAAGCCGTCTCGTTCCTTGCCCGAACGCCGGCCTGAAGGCCGGCTCTTCCACCCGGGCGCTTTCCTTCGTGATCCTTCGTGCCCTTGGTGGTAGAAGCTTTTCACCATCATTTCCCGTTCCGGGAAACCTAACCTCACAAAGACGTGTGATCGCCATCACAGACATCGATCTCCCAATCCACGACAATTGAACAGACCTGCGGACAAGGCAATCCTGCGCCTCGCAAAAATCCACTCGATTTGCGATTCTCCCGCAGCCGTGAATCCACCAGAGGAGGCTCCAACAGCCCAGAAACCACCCTAAGTCCTTATTTTTGAAGATTCTACCTCTAACCCGTTTCCTTCCAAGATTTTGGAAGGAAAACAGGCTCCAAGATGCTGATTCCATTCAAGGGAGGGGGTGGGGGGTGGGAGTACGAAGTAGTTACTATCCTTCGAGTAATAGGCGATCTCACATTTCATAACTCGACCAACTCATACACAACCGTTTCTTACCTTCGAGGAGTTTCAAAATGTCCATTTATCCCGAAAGTATTCTCCGTTGTCACCACATCAAAGTGAACGGACTGCAGTGCGGTTCCCCCTCCTTACGAAAACAAAAATATTGTTACTTCCACCAGCAATGGCGCCCGAGACATTTCGGTACGGATTCAAACAATCCGCCACTATCACTGGAGCAGGCAATACCGATTCCAGAAGACGCAAACTCTATCCAAATGGGTTTGTTGGAAGTCATGCGCCTCCTCGTCACCCGCCGCGTCGATCCTCGAACCGCCGGATTATTGCTCTACGGCCTACAAACCGCCTCCGCCAATCTGCGCTGCACCACATTCGAACCCGAACTGGCCACGCAGGTAGTCATCGATGAAGAGTGCGTGGAGCATCGTCCCATCGGAGCCACGGCCTGGTCGATCACGAAAGATAAAGAGTACGACGCAGTAAAGCCGGAGCCCGAAAGAAAAAGCAGCCTCGCGAAGACAATGTTCGACGCTTTGGGACTCTGTGAAAACCCAGAAGACCAGCGCAAGTTCGACGAAGCCGAAGCAAGAGACAGAGAAGAAGAGGAACAAGAAAAAAGATAAGAAAAAGTCAAAAATCAGATTCGGAGTCGCGTGACTTTTTGCGGGCTTCAGTCGTGCGTTGCATAATGTTTAAACGCATCTAATGCCCATGAGTTCCCCTCCGCCTATCGCGCCGCCCGATTCGTCGAATAACAATTCAGGCGTCGATTCCGTCGGGTCGAATCCGGACCTAAATTCGGATCTGAATCCGACGAGCGCCCGTCTCCTTCCATGGCTCGTTGCCGTCGCATTCTTCATGGAGTCGTTGGACACCACGATTCTCAACACCGCCGTCCCCGCAATCGCGGCCGCGCTCAAAGTGGCGCCGCTCAGCATGAAGTCGGTGCTGGCAAGTTATACGTTGAGTTTGGCAGTGTTCATCCCAATCAGCGGATGGATGGCCGACCGCTTCGGAACGCGCCGCGTATTCGCGTCCGCCATCGGCATCTTTACCCTGGGATCATTTCTCTGCGGCATCACCAGCAACATCCATCTGCTGGTCGCCTGCAGGATTCTGCAAGGCTGCGGCGGAGCGATGATGGTCCCCGTAGGACGCCTGACCATCGTCCGAACATTCGCCCGGTCAGAACTCATACGCGCGATGAGCTTCGTCGCGATCCCCGCGCTGATCGGCCCGATGCTAGGCCCGGTCGCTGGCGGACTAATCGTCGGCTACCTGCATTGGCGCGTGATTTTTTTCGTGAATATACCAATCGGATTGATCGGCCTGTACATGGTCTATCGGCACCTGCCGGACTATCGCGAGAAGAAAGTAAATCCTCTCGACATTGTTGGACTGATCCTTTTTGGCTCGGGAGTTGCGCTGCTTTCGTACGTCCTCGAAGTATTCGGCGAGCACACACTCAGCTCGCGCGAAATCGTAGGATTGCTCGCAATCTCGATGTCGCTGCTCGCGGGATATGGATTGCATAGCTCGAAAACGGAATTCCCGCTGCTGCGTCTTGCATTGTTTCGCATTCGAACATTTCGCGCATCGGTCATCGGGAGTTTCGTCACGCGCTTGGGAATTGGCGGAATTCCATTTCTCTTTCCGTTGCTTTACCAAGTCGGATTAGGATTCACTCCGATTCAATCGGGCATGCTGATGATGCCGCAGGCGCTGGCCGCAATGAGTTTGAAAGTCACGATGCCGGGGATCCTGCGCCGTTTTGGCTATCGCACCGTCTTGATTTCGAACACAGTAATTATTGGATTGATGATTCTGCTCTTCGCGACGATCGGAATGAAGACGCCAGTCTGGTTGATCGTCATTCAACTATTCGCTTACGGATTTTTCACCTCTCTGCAATACACCAGCATGAATACGCTCGTTTATGCGGATGTAGATGAAGAAGAATCAAGCAGCGCGAGTTCTATCGCCAGCACCGCGCAGCAGATGTCCGTGAGTTTTGGTGTGGCAACCGCGTCGCTGGTGACCGCGTTCTTTATTCCAGATCGATTTCTATGGAACGCGCCGCAGATGGTGCGCGGGGTGCACCATGCATTTATCTGCCTGGGAATCCTGACGATTTGTTCGACGATTGTGTTTCACAGCTTGCGCCGTGGAGACGGTGACGCGGTCAGCAACGCGAAAGTCATTCACTGATCGGCAACGTCGCCGTTCTAGATTTAAGAACCTTTATGGAATTGGGGTGGAGTCGGAAGCAACGAGTACCCAGGTATTATTTTTGTTGATCCAAGTGTCAACGAATCGTTCGCGGTGCATGGACGGCTTGCCACCTTGCGTGCCCTTTACGGATATTTCTCCAATGGCAACGGCCGTTTTTCCGTAAACATTTACTTTGACCGATTCGAGTGAGACCTGCTCCTGGTTGATACCGTGTTTCTTGACGCTCGCAAGATACTGGAATTTGGTTTTCATCCCGCCGTCACCTTCGATCATGACGAGCGAGTCATCGAAGAGTCCGACGATCGCTTGGGCGTCGCCATTTTTATAGGCCTGGTTCCACGCTCTTTCGAGTCCAAGAATCTCAGCGCGAGCAGAGGGGTTGTCATCTTGGGCGAAAAGAAAAGTTGAGGCCGCAACTAACAGAGCGAAGATCCAAAAGCGCTTTATCTTCAACCGAACCTCCCAACGTCATGTCTATCGGCATGCAGCGGAATTTACTTGAGGGGTGCACCTGTCGCAAAATTCCAGTCGCAACATAGCAGATACATCTCGGCAAAAGAAGTTTCCAAGCTGGTGCAGCGACACATCGATTGTTACTCTATTTGTTAATCTAATTGCGCTATGAAAATGAATCAGTGGGCCCCAAAGTTCGCGATAACTGTCGTCTTGTGCGTGATGCAGATTTCCGCGTTTCAGTCTGGATTCGCGCAACAAAAGGAAATCGTGTGGAGCGGTGACGAGAAGCCGATCGTGGATCAACTTCACGGACTCCGCGGCCTCGCGGATGGTGTCCGGATCGGCGCTACCAAAAATTTGGCGTTGGAGATTCGCAAGCTGCCCGCGTCCGAAAATAAGCTGCGACTCGCGGAACATCTCGCAGGTCTATCTACCGAGGGTGATTTCGGACACGACACACTGCAGGAAGTCGCGACCACGCTCGCGGAGACTTTGCGAGAGCATCCAGTGCCGTGGACGGAACCAAAAAGTTCGGAAGCGGGCGCCAAAGCGACGGCGCGCGAGCCCGCGTATCCGTACGTAGAACTCGCGACGCTGGTGCGCTACGAACATGTTGACGTGGACACGTTGCTGACCGGCAACAAGGACGACGGCCAGTTCCGCGCTGCCATGGCTCGACTCGAAGCCGACGACCGCAAGCGTGAGCATCCAGAATTTTCGCTGCAAGATCTTTCCGGCAAGACTTGGAAGTTTTCCGACTTGCGCGGCAAAGTAGTGCTGGTAAATTTCTGGGCAACTTGGTGTCCACCATGTCGTAAAGAGATGCCGGATCTTGAAACCCTTTACCAACGCTTCAATTCGAAAGGTTTTGTCGTTCTTGGTATTTCCGATGAAGAGTCGGTCAAAGTTGCGCCGTTCATCAAAGAGCGCAACGTCTCGTTTCCCGTCTTGCTCGATCCGGGACGCAAAGTAAATGAAATGTTCGTTGTCGAAGGAATTCCTAAGAGTTTTATCTATGATCGGGAAGGGAAGTTGGTGGCCCAGTCGATCGACATGCGAACGCAGAAACAATTTCTGGAGCTATTGAGCAAGGCTGGGTTGGAATAAGAGAATCCATTGGAGGAATTTGAAATGAAACAGCGATTGATTGCGATGATATTAACGCTATTTACTCTTGGTGTGTTGGCAAGCGCACAAGATGCCGCCAAGAAAGCGGATCCAAAACCTGCAGTTGGGCCGAACCAGTATTTGCTCGACAACTGGAATGACATCGGACGCAAGCTGATCGCGATGGCTGAGGATTTTCCTGAGGACAAATACGATTTCAAGCCTGTCCCAGCGCAGCGCAGCTTTGCCGAGCAGTTGTTACACGCGGCGAATTCGAATTATTTTTTTACGAATCCGGTGATGGGAATGAAGCCACCCGCGGAAGAAAATCCGAACCGCGCCGACTTCAAAACCAAAGCATCTATTGTTGAGTTTGTGAAGAAGGCATTTGCCGACGGCGCTGCGGCGATTAAGGCAAAAGGCGACAAGGGATTGAATGACATCGTCGTCGATCCGTTTGCGAACCAGCAGACCCGCGTTTCTGACATGGCGTGGGGACTGATCGAGCATTCGGGAGAACATTACGGACAGCTCGTGGTGTACTACCGCGTCGCCGGATTGGTGCCGCCGGAATCGCGCCCCAAGAAATAGCCTCCGGTCTGTCCAGCGGTGGGAGTTTCTCCCGTTTAGTTTGGTGGAGGCCGGGCGGCGACTCCCGGCGCTCCATCGGCGAAGCGTCTGCGCTGATACCATACTTCTCGTGCGCCCGCTCCTTGACGTTCGTAATCTGACCATCGAGTTCCCGCAATCTCGCGGAGGGCGCGCAGTCGCCGCAAAGTCAGAATTAACGAAAGCTGCCGCAACGAAGGCTGCAACGCCTTCGGCGCCCGCAGCCGTCCGCAATCTTTCTTTCTCCATCGCTCCCGGCGAAGTTTTGGGACTCGTCGGCGAGTCCGGCTCGGGGAAGTCCATTACGTCGCTCACGATCATGGGCTTACTACCGCCTGCCGCCATCGTGAAAGGGGAAATCACATTTCAGGATGGCGAGGGCGCGCCTACGCATCTGGCGACTTTATCTCCCGAAAGGCTTCGACAACTCCGAGGCTCGCGCATCGCCATGATTTTTCAAGAGCCGATGACCGCTCTTAATCCAGTCATGCGCGTGGGCGACCAAATTGCAGAAGCTGTCTTGGCGCATCATCGCGTGTCGAAATCCGAAGCGTGGAGTCGGGCGATCGAAGGCATGCGTGAAGTCGCCATCGCTGATCCCGAGCAGCGTGCTCGCAGCTATCCACATCAGCTGTCGGGAGGCATGCGGCAGCGCGTCATGATCGCCATGGCCATCGTTAATCGGCCTCAGCTTCTCATCGCCGACGAACCCACCACCGCGCTTGATGTGACCATTCAACAACAAATTCTCGATTTGCTGAACGACCTGCGCCACAAATTTGGATTGGCCATGCTCTTCATCTCGCACGATCTTGCAGTTGTGTCTCACGTCGCGGATCGCGTTGCTGTGATGTACGCTGGCAGTCTGGTCGAACTCGGTTCAAGAACAGATATTTTTCACGCGCCAGCTCATCCTTATACTCGGGGTCTGCTGCGCGCAATTCCAACACTTGCGACCGATCGTAATGTTCCACTGGCGACCATCGAGGGTACCGTTCCGTCGATCACGAAGCTTTCTCCCGGATGCCCCTTCGAGCCGCGCTGCTCCGATCGAATTGACACTTGCGCCATGGAATTTCCGCCGCTGATCGAAGTGCACGCAGGACACTTGGCCCGTTGTCCGGTCGTGAATCCTTCGCATATTTGATAGCGATTTTTTCGCAGCGCTGTTTATCGGGGAGCATCGGTCGCACTAATTGAAGATGACTGGAATCGGTACAAATCGCCTTGAAGCATTCAGTGACGGCGTCATCGCCGTGATTATTACCATCATGGTGCTGGAGCTGAAAGTCCCGCGCGACACTACGCTCGTCTCTTTACGCAGCCTTCTTCCGCAATTTCTCAGCTACCTTCTCAGTTTCCTCATCGTCGCTATCATGTGGGTGAATCACCATCACATCTTGCACTCCGCGCGTCGTGCCGATGCGCAACTTCTCTGGTCGAACAATAATCTGCTGTTCTGGATGTCGCTGGTACCGTTCGTGACCGCGTTCATGGGTAACAACCATAACGATCCCCGAGCGGTGGCGCTTTACGGAGCCGTCTTGATGATGTGCTCGCTATCGTTCGCGCTGCTGCGGCGGGCCATCATGCAGCATCATGTCGATAATCCCGAGATGTTTGACTACCACCGCCGCATCCAGTTCAAGAACGTCTATTCATTGCTTCTTTGTATCGCGTCGATACCGCTCGCGTTCGTCGATGTCAGAATTTCGCTATCGATATTTGCGTTCATCGCGCTTTCGTATTTCCTCCCCGAGCGAAAATTAGCAGAGACAGACGATATCCCGCCCCATCTTCGTCCTGACAACTGAAACCGCCGTCGCCGCTCTCGATGAAATTTAGCTGTTCCCTACTCGACGTTCCCACGCCAGAAAGGGCTATAATCCTCACTTTGTGCGCATCCTCGTTCTCAGCGACATTCACAGCAACCTCGAAGCGCTGGACTCCTGTCTGGCCGCTGCGCCCGCGTATGATCTCGTCATCAATCTTGGGGACACGGTTGGCTACGGCGGCAATCCCAACGAGGTCATCGCTAAAGCGCAAACTCTCGGGAAAATTTTTGTCCGAGGCAATCACGACAAGGCCGTCAGCGGACTCATGGACCTTGAGGATTTCAATCCTGTCGCCGGACTGGCTACGCTCTGGACGCGCGACCAACTCACGCCCGAAAATCTGAACTGGTTGCGCGAACTTCCGATGGGTCCAGTTCGCGTCGAGGAACTTCCTGGCCTTCAATTCGTCCACGGCTCCGCGCTCGACGAAGATGAATATATGGTGAGCGCGCGGGACGCGATCGAGCCGCTGATCACCAATCCGGTGCCCGTTACTTTTTTTGGACACACCCATCTCCAAGGTGGATTCCAACTTTCCGGCGAGATCAGCGAAGCCTATCGTCCCGGATATCGCACCGTGGGCCAGCCCGAATCCTCCGACTGGCCGCTGAGAAAAGACCGCCGCTATCTCATCAATCCCGGGTCCGTCGGGCAGCCGCGCGACGGTGACTGGCGTTCTGCCTTCGCGATGTTCGACACCGAAGCGTGGATCGTGACTTTCTATCGTGTCCCGTACAACCTGCGGGTGGCGCAGGAGAAAATTCTCGCTGCAAATTTGCCACAGCGCTTGGCAACAAGGCTAGCGACGGGGCGATAGAAGTAATACTCAACGGATCGACTTCGCTGCCCGTCCACGTCGCTTCGGAAGTCACTCTAACACTATTTTCCACCCGCTCACGAGATACGCCTCAAGTTATCCAATCATTCAAACGCCTTCGTTCTCACCACTCTTTACGACTCCACTTACGATCTTTGCGGTCTCTAATTAAGGCAGGGGAAAGAATTTTTCCCAACCTGAGGAGATCCTATGAAACATTTCATTCTGATTAGTCTTTTCACGACGACAGTTGGCGGCTGCTTGTTGGCCCAGGACACCATGAATTCCAATCGATCCGCGACTGTCGCACAGGAGACCGGCCTGCGAACCGTGGTTGGTTGCCTGTCCAAGACGGCGGATACCTATGTGATCACCGGCGGCGCTCCGGGTCCGAAGCAGTTTCGGATTGTGTCAGGAGACGTGTCTTCGCTGAGGGGAAAGATTGGTCACACCATGAAGGTCGTAGGCATCGTGGCGAAGAACGATGCGTTGGCCAACCAGAACGGCCTGTATAACGAGGGCACAACCACCGGCGCTGGATATCTTACGATCGAGGCCCAGAAAATTTCACAAGTTTATGGAAACTGCAGCGAAGCTGGCAAAGAATGGGCGGGCGATCATAGGTAGCGTTAATCACCAATGCATTGTTTCGATGGAGCGACGGGCGTCCTCGCCCGTCCACCACCGCCATGCAGATCGACCCTCGTTGTAAACTGACTCAATGCCCACGCGTTCTTCCGAATCCAAGAATCTTTTCTCTTCTCAAAAATCCACGCCTCCTGCACACACCGCTCACGTAGATGGCGGAGCCCGCGGAAATCCCGGCCCCTCCGGCTACGGAGTTGCCGTGAGCGATGCCGCTGGATCACCCGTCGCTGAACTCAGCGAATATCTCGGACATCACACCAATAACTATGCCGAATATCAGGGGCTGATCGCGGCTCTTCGCTACGCGACCGAAAAGAAGATTACCGCTCTCAAGGTCGTGAGTGATTCCGAATTGATGGTTCGCCAGATGAAGGGGATCTACAAAGTCCGCCATCCCGAACTTCGCAAGCTGTACGACCAGGCGCAACAGTTGGTTCGTGGCCTGGAATATTTCGAGATCCGCCACGCTATGCGCGAGCAAAATCAGATCGCGGATCGCTTAGCGAACCAAGCGATGGACAGAGGGAGATGAAGACAAGTTTCAATGTTGCAGGGTTTCAAAGTTTCAAAGGATCGCGCTATACTCCCTGCTGTTCGGAGCCAGATTGAAACTCTGAAGCCTCGCAACATTGAAACCTGGCCGCTCTAGGAGGAACGCGTATGATCGCATCTCACTTTTCTGGCATTAATTTCTGGGCAGTCTTGGTCTGTGCCGTTGCGACGATGGTCATCGGATTCGTCTGGTATTCGCCGATGCTGTTTGCGACTCCTTGGATGCGGCTCATGGGGTTCGATCCCAACGATAAAGCAAAGATGGACGAAATGCGGAAGGGCGCTGGCAAGACCTACGGTTTGGCATTCCTTACGAGCATTGTCGCGGCGGTCGTACTCGCAAAGATCATCGACGTCACCAGCGTCGATACAGCTTTGTATGGTGCGAAAATCGGGTTCGCCGTCTGGCTCGGATTTGTGACCACTGTCCAACTGACTGGAGCCCTCTTCTCTCGCCAGCCTATCAAGCTCTACCTCATCAACACCGGATATCAGCTCGTGTGCTTCCTCTCTATGGGCGCGATTCTCGCCGTCTGGCCGAGATAAGGCCAGGTTTCAAGGTTGGAAAGCTTCAAAGTTTCAAAATCTGGATTAGAAATTCGGCCGGCAATATACCCGTGGTTGAAACTCTGAAACCTTGCATCTTTGAAACCTGCGCTTATACAGCTGAGTGGTCGTGAATGATCTTCCATCCGTCGGGAAATTTTCGAAAAATCAGAGTGAATAATCCGTGCGGAGTTTTTCCGTCAGACATCGTGAGATGAAATTCCCCGCGCACGAAAGCTGATTCCGGGCCGAGCGTTTCGATCCGCAGATTGGCAAACTCGAGCTGCCCCATTTCGTGTCCTGCGCTTTGATAATTTGTTTTGTAGCGATCAAACGCGGTCTGCCAACCCTTGGATTCATGCCCTCCCGAAAAAAACGTCAGTTCGGGAGAATTCCAATATCCCGCCATGAAACCATCGAGGTCGTGCCGGTTCCAGGCGGCCTGCTGATCCGCCAGCACTTTTCGAATCGCCGTTTGACTTGCATCTCCGCCATCCTGCCCAATGCTGGACACCGCAAGAGCCGCCACAATCCCAATCATCAAAACGAAATCACGCATAAAGATCTCCCAGCCGCAAACGACTACGTTCGCTGCGCACGATTGTATAAGGATTGTTCGCGAAGCTAAGAAGTAAGCTAAGAAGTAAGAGGAGGGAAGGCACAGCGAGTGCGAATAACGAAGCGAGAAGAGTCGAGCAAGGCTGCGTAGAGGGAGTGGTGAGTTGCGCGGGCTTTGAGACGAGCCAAACCTCGTCCCAAAGGAAAAGTTCTTAGGTTGCTAAGCCAACAGCCAACAGCTAAAAGCCCTACCTGACGACTGATGGCTGAACGCCACTCTACGCCCGCCCCTTTTTCGCCGCCGTAGCCGCCCTGACCTTCACCGTTTCCCACGGGCGTTTCGGACGATCTACCACGGGCTTGTCGCGATCTTTAATACGGTCGTACTGATAGGACTCGCTGACGGTTCCGAGCGACTCGTTATACAAGCTCGGAGTTCCAAGAGCTTCCTTCATCTCTTCGGCAAACTGCTGCAGCGCTTTGAGGTGGTCCGCGCTCGCCGGAACCTCGGTCTTTGAGGTCTTCAGGAACTGCTGATAGCCGCGGTTGACGAGCTTCGAAATCTCGCCGCCGATCAGGTATCCGGGGTAGGCAAAAATCTTCGCGCCGCCGTCGTCCGTCTTCTGGATCGCCGCCGAGCAGTTGTACTTCTTCAGGAACACGCGTGCCTGCGTGCCCGGAGCCTCAATCAGATCGAAGCCGTGGTCCTTCAACCAGATGACCACATCTTCGTAGCTTTTTTGTTCGACTTTCGCTGCCATCGTTATGCGCTCAATTCTTTAAACTCAATTCTCACCGCATCACTTTAGATGCGGATTTCCAGCTTTCGATGATTTCACTCGGCCGGAAGTATCTCAGGAAGATTCGATGGAACCAAAACCATCCTGCTTGAATCCAATCACCCGTAACGTTGTGGCTTGAAATGCTGCAACGTTAGTATAGATATACCTTTTTAAGATTGCGGGCACATTACCGTAGTCACAAGGGTATTTCAATCCTCAATCTAATGACGCCCGCTCAATGACGCCCGCCAAACCAGCTGTCGCGCCGGACCTCAACTCCCAAAAAGGAGAGGCTGTCCTCGCTCTCATCGGCAACACTCCCTTGATCTCTCTCGACGCGCTTACTCAAAATCTTCCGCATGTTCGATCGGGCCAAATGCAACTTCTGGGCAAGGCCGAGTGGCGCAATCCCGGCGGATCGGTCAAAGATCGCGCCGCCGCCAAAATTATCCAGGAAGCACGCCGCTCCGGAAAACTCGGTCCGGGTAAAACTCTACTCGATTCCACCAGCGGCAATACCGGTATCGCCTACGCGATGCTTGGCGCGGCCCTCGGATTTCCCGTTACGCTCTGCGTTCCCGAGAATGTTTCTCCTGAGCGAAAACGAATTCTACAGGCATACGGCGCAAATATCATCTGGACCGATCCCGCGGAAGGCTCCGACGGAGCCATCAAGATCGCTCGTGAGTACGCTGCCAGCCATCCCGATATTTATTTTTACGCCGACCAATATTCGAACGACGCCAACTGGCGCGCCCACTACGAAACGACCGCCAACGAAATCTGGGAACAGACTCAGGGTCGCATTACCCACTTCGTCGCTATGCTTGGAACGACGGGAACTTTCGTGGGGACGACGCGCCGGTTGAAAGAGTTGAATCCAAAAATCCAATGCATCTCGCTGCAGCCAGACTCCGCTTTCCACGGCATCGAAGGCGCAAAATATTTGCCGACGGCCATCGTGCCTCGGATTTATGATCCGGCGCTCGCTGACGAAAATCTCGAAATCGTAACCGAGGATGCCCAGGCCATGTGTCGTCGTTTGGCACGTGAACAAGGATTGCTGCTCGGAGTCTCCGCCGCCGCCGCGATTGTTGGGAGCCTACGTGCCGCGGAGCGACTTCGGGAAGACGAGCACGCGGCCATCGTCACGATTCTGTGCGATTCCGGTGAGAAATACCTGAGCGAGCGATTCTGGGGAGAATAAAAAGACCGAGTCATGACACCGAAATCCGCGCCCCCCATCGAATTGTCATCCCGAGCGCAGCGAGGGATCTGCATCTTGCCGCGAACTGCAGATCACTCGCTGCGCTCGAGATGACAATTCGGGTGTGGGCTGTTCGAATGCTTTGGGCCTCCTGATAACGAAATGCTGACCATCCCACATTCCGCCTACGCTACTCTTCGTCAGCACGGAGAAGAGACCTATCCCCACGAGTGCTGCGGCGTGCTGCTCGGGAGTTTCAACGACGATGGATCAAAAACCGTTGTGCGGATCGCCCGTTGTAGCAACACGCGCGCCGATTCTCCGCACAATCGCTACAGCATCGATCCGAAAGAACTGATCCGAATTCAGCGAGAAGGCCGCGAGCGCGGAGAAGACATCGTCGGCTTCTACCACTCCCACCCCGACCATCCCGCGCAGTGGTCAACCACCGACCTCGCCGAAGCCCACTGGTTTGGCTGCTCCTACGTAATCACAAGCGTGGAGGACGGCAAAGCCGTGCTGACGAATGCGTTCGAACTGGTAGGCACGGACGAGGCCGATAAGAAATTTGTGGACGAAACAGTCAAAGTCGGATGACGCTCGTGTGGGGCGGACACTCCTGTCCGCCGCCTTTGACGTTGAATTGGATTTTTCTGTGCAGAGGATCAAGACCAAATACAAACACCAACACCAAGGTCAAGAGCAGCGGACAGGAGTGTCCGCTCCACACGAGCGTATTTTCCACTTGCATCTTCCGCCCGTACCGCAGCATCTTTATCTACATGCCTCAGATCCAGATTCCGTCGCCCCTCCGCCAATATTCAGGGAAGCAGTCGTCGGTCGATGTCCCCGCCGGTACCGTCGGCGAGGCCCTTGCCGGACTCGTGTCGCAGCATCCCGACCTCAAACGTCATCTCTATAACGAAGACGGTAAACTTCGTGCGTTTGTGAATGTCTATGTCAATGACGAGGACATGCGCTACCTGCAGAAGGAAGCCACCGTGCTAAAAGACGGTGATACCATTTCGATTGTGCCGTCGATCGCGGGCGGCTGCTGCAGAATCGCCGAATGCCCCGTTTCCATGCGTGGTCGGGGATATTAGTCGTTATAACGACTATTATTTTTGAGCTGCGATTTTGTCCGGTGCGACCGCTCCATTTTCCGTCTACGACATTCCGACTCGCCGCCCGATTTACAATTGAAGAGGAATTTATGGCCACTCTAGCCGACATCACATCCGCCGACGCTAAGCCGAAAGCCGTTCTCAGTAACGACGAGATCCTGCGCTACTCGCGCCATCTCATCATGCCCGAGGTCGGCATGGAAGGGCAGTTGAAGCTGAAGGCAGCGAAGGTTCTGTGCATCGGAGCAGGCGGCCTCGGTTCCCCGCTCGCGCTTTACCTCACTGCGGCCGGCGTCGGTACGATCGGCATCGTGGACTTCGATGTCGTGGACTACACGAACCTGCAGCGCCAGATTATCCACTCGACCGCCGATGTCGGACGCAAGAAACTCGATTCCGCCGCTGACAAGTTGAAGGCGATTAATCCTTTTCTCAAGCTGCAGACTTACGACACGAAATTGACCAGCGCAAACGCGCTCGAATTATTTCGCGAGTTCGATATCGTAGCCGATGGCACCGACAATTTTCCGACGCGCTACTTGGTGAACGATGCCTGCGTATTAACTGGCAAGCCCAACGTTTACGGATCGATTTTTCGCTTCGAAGGTCAGGCCAGCGTTTTCGCCACCGAGAACGGACCATGCTATCGCTGCCTCTATCCTGAGCCACCACCGCCGGGTTTGGTGCCATCGTGCGCCGAAGGCGGAGTGCTCGGCATTCTCCCCGGATTGCTTGGCGTGATTCAGGCCACCGAAACCATCAAGCTGATTCTTGGCCAGGGTGATTCGCTCGTAGGACGCCTCTTGCTCGTGGATGCGCTCGGCATGAAGTTCCGCGAACTCAAGCTGCGCAAGAATCCCGATTGCCCCGTCTGCGGCACGCATCGGACAATCACCAAGCTCATTGATTATGATCAATTCTGCGGAATCCGCGGAGCAGAAGCGGCACCAGCGACGGGAGGCGACTTGTCAGAGATTACGGTGGAAGAATTAAAGAAGAAGCTCGACAACAAAGAAGACATTTTTATTCTGGACGTGCGTGAGCCGCACGAATATCAGATCTGCAATCTCAACGGCCATCTCATCCCGTTAAACGATCTCCCCAACCGCATCAGCGAACTCGACAGCAGCCGCGAAATCATAGCCCACTGCAAAATGGGCGGACGCAGCGCCAAAGCCGTCGCCTTCCTGAAACAGTCCGGCTTCACCAAAGTAAGTAACCTGACCGGCGGCATCAATGCCTGGGCCGAGCGGGTTGATACCAAGATGCCGAAGTACTAAGGGGGCTGCATTAGTTGAGGCCTTAATTCGCAATTTCAGCTTCCGGTGCGTTAACCATTCCGTCATGATGTGGATATTGGCATACTATGTGCCTCCATCGCCGGAGGCATCTCATAGCTAGATAAGGACTTACAATTATTGCCAATCGGTCATACCCCTCCGGCATCTAACTACTCGGGCGAATTGTCGAAATAATGTGGAAATTGGCGCAATTGTAGAATAAAGTGTGACGTTGTGATTGCTAGAGAGGGGGCGAGTCATGGAATACGGAGCCTGTGAAATCGCCGAGACGATCATTGGACGCTCGCGAAAGCGCGGCATATCCGACCTCACAAACCTGAAGTTGCAGAAGCTTCTCTACTACTCCCAAGCGTGGCATTTGGCTCTCGCGGATACAACGTTGTTTCCTGAAGAGATTGAAGCATGGATTCACGGCCCAGTCGTGCCCAGAGTGTTCGGCGTTTTCAAGGCCTATCGCTGGAACGTGATTGATGCTGAGGTGCATTCTGTGGCGGACGAATCTGTGATTGGACACGTAGATTCGGTGTTGGATTCCTACGGAAAATACGGGGCGACGGAACTGGAACGGCTCACGCACAGCGAATTCCCATGGATTGAAGCGCGAGCTGGGATTCCGCCGGACGAGCCTTCGCGGAATGTAATCTCGCGAGATCGTATGAAAGAGTACTATCGCACTCTGCTGAATGACTAATGTCGAGAATAAGCGCGGCGAATCCCCGCGCCTATCTTTCAGCCTGCCACCCAAACACTAAAATTCTCTTTCAAGCATCTCGACATCGATCACGAGAAATTCAACATAGCCCATTGCGGTGAGGCTTTTTTCGTCCAGATGCTTGAGACGATTCGGGACTTTAGTGCTTGGACAGTCGATCAATTCTGCGACCAGAATAACAACGAGCGTCGCCACGTGATTTCATTCGCAGAAACCACAGAACAAATGGGATTCCCTGTCGAGGAACAGCTTCGTGATCAAGAAGGCTGGCAATTCCAGCTGTGTCGAGAACAATGCTGGAGAGTGCACGGAATATTGATCGGTGACACTTTCTATGTGGTATGGCTGGATGCGCGACACAGCCTTTACCCGCGATAGGCTGGAAATCTGTTGCCCAATCACCTACTCCATCCCAAATTAATTTCTTGACGGTCGTCTCGCGACTTACTAGACTAAGTCGCTCTCCCCTCGTGGCCGGCTCTTGGCTTGACGCTAATTTACCCTGACGACTATAAGACGAATTGTCGCACATACGGATGACGAACCTCGCATCCTTGTCAGAATGGTGTCGAGTGGTCGCCCTGTGAATGGACGTTGAATGCTGCTGCCTCAAAGGAGAATCAAAATTGTCCCGTTTATTACTCACATCGTTACTCACGGTCTTGCTGTCAGCTTCGGAGTCCTACGGCCAATCTGGGGCCGTCATTCCCGAGGGTGGCGCCGGCCACGCTTCCTCGGCTAGCTGCATTATTCTCAAACGCATGGGTCCCGCTGACCAGGTCACTAGTCATTTGTACTCCTTCGGTCTTCGAGGAAAGCAGTTCCAGTATGTTGAAGGTAAGTTGCCTGACGGGTTCCCTTTTCATGGCAGGTTGACTGACCATGATGTTCGAAATTTGCAAGGGCGCGGTGCAGAGGTTATCGTCCTTAACCCGAACTTTACGTCTGAAGATTTGAAACAGGGTAGGGCCGATTGCAGAGGGGAGACCGGCAAAGCTCCGCTCCAGAGCGAGGCAGTGCCTCCGCCAGCGCAGTCGGTTTCGAATCCCCCCACTTCCGCCGCGATCACGGCGGCCCCGACAGCAGGTCTCATGGCCAAGTTGCAGATCGAGTCCACTCCTCCAAATGCCGACATCGAAGTCGACGGCAGTTTTGTCGGCAGCACCCCATCCGAGATCCAACTCACAGATGGGGATCACTCGGTCGTCGTTAAGAAATCAGGGTTCAAGGAATGGAATCGAAAATTGAAAGCGACGGCGGGAAGCAGTGTACATGTGAACGCTGAGTTGGAGAAAGTGGACAATCCATAGCGTTCAACACCCCCGCATAAACTGTCATCCCGAGCGCAGTCGAGGGACCCCTACTCCCAACACACATTTGTAGGACAGTAGGGGTCCCTCACTCCGTTCGGGATGACAGATTTTGATAGCGGGATCGGAATAAAAAAAGGGAAGCGCCCCAGCGCTCCCCTTCTCACCTCACTCTTCCAGGAGTGACGTAGTTACTTAGTCGAGTTCGCGTTCATCTCAGCTTTGTCCGTGCTGCCGAGATCGAGTGCGAATTTCTTACCGGCGAAGCGTACTTCGGAGATCGTCGTCTTACCGCTGGCATGATCCACGACTGCGGAGTCATAGCTATAAGCTTTGTCGAGAGGAACTACTTTCGCCGAGGTCTTTGCGACTTCTTTGCTTCCGCGCATGACGCTGACTTCGACGTTTGATCCGGTGCCGTCCCAACGAAGTTGATAGGCTCCCGGAGCGAGCTGTTGCCCGTTGATCTCAAATGCTTCGCGTACCAGGATTGATCCCTTGTTGCTTGCGAACGCGCTCGATGCGAGCAACACGGCCAGCCCGAGCACAACCGACTTTGCCAAAGTATTCATCTTCATTTGGTCCTTGCTTTCTACCCGGTGTCTCTCCGGGATATTTGGGCGGCAGATGCGGTTGGCTCGACTGTGGGCTTGCTTTTTCCGCGCAAACTCCTACAATTCGCGTGTCAGGGTGATGCAAAAAGACGCGAGCCTCATACTCGCATTTTTTACTAGGACCCGGCGCATCCAGGGCCGCCAAACCATGCCTGCGCCAATCCCATCACCCTGCAAATTCTTTTTCTGCAATACTCCGCTGGTAATTCGTCTTGATGCTGTTCTTCTTGCCGTAATTGTTGGTGGAGTCATTTTCTCCACTCCATTCCGGCTCGCTTCAAGATACGAATCAGAGTTTGAGTTAGTTCCCATTTTTTTCGGACGGTCGAACTAATCTCGTGCCTGATCGTTACTTTTTCCTACATGCCTGTTGGACGTGCGCCCGCGCAACGGGTTAGCAGGGACGAGCATTCACCGGGACGTAACAAAGGCCGTAACATTGCGAGATTGTTCTGTTGAGGTGCCCAGGGTCAGAATGACCAACGGCCGCTTATCGGGTGGCTACAAACAGCAGGTCCTTCGCTGCGCTCAGGATGACAAAATTATTTCAATTTATTACTGATCTGAGCACGACCTTGCCGTAGTTCTTGCCTTCCTGCATCAGCGTGTACGCGTCGCGCGCTTATCAAGCGGGAAGACTTTTCCAATCACCGGCTGAATCTTTCCTGCGGCTGCCCACTCGGACAGCTGTTTCCACGCCGACTCCATCAACGGACGATTGCCGCTCAAATAAGAAAGCCACAATCCATGCACGCTCGCGCCTTTCGTATAAAGGATGCGCGTATCGATTTGTGCAGGCTGTCCAGTGGCCGCGCCATAGACGATGACGCGTCCGAATTCGCGCAGGCAGCGGACACTCTTCGCAACGTGCTCGCCGCCGAGCATTTCAAAAACTGCGTCCACCCCTTCGCCGTTAGTCAATTCCTTGATGGCTTCAACATAATCGCGCTGCTTGTAGTTGATGCCATGCTGCAATCCGAGTTCGCGAACGCGGGTGAGCTTTTCTTCGGAAGAAGACGTCCCATACATCTCGACCCCGAGAATTTTTCCGATCTGCACCGCTGCAGTGCCGACTCCGCCAGCCACGGCGTGAATAAGTACGCGCGTGCCAGCAGGTTTCTCAATCAGTCCGGCCTTCCAGTAGGCGAGATAAGCGGTGAAGAAATTTACCGGGAAGCCCGCCGCCTGTTCGGACGTCCATTGCTCGGGCACGCGCCAAACGAGATTGCGCGACGCCACAGTTTTTTCGGCGAACGCCGCCCATTGCGTGTATCCCATCACGCGGCGGCCTGGAGATCCATCGCTGCCAAGTTCGACCCCTGCGAATTCGCGTCCTGCAATGAGAGGAGGCGCGGGAGTATTCGCGTATCCGCCCTGCGTCGTCATCAGATCGGCAAAGTTGAGCCCGCCCGCTTCAACGCGCACCAGAACCTGATCCGGCTTAGGCTGCGGATCGGGAACATCTTGCAATTCAAGAACCTCAGGACCGCCGAGTCGTGTGATGACGAGGGCTTTCATGCGGAAAGTTTATCAGCGTGGATGGTCGGGAAGTTGCAGCGGAATAGCGCGACAACGCTTAGCGCAGTTATAGCGGGCGTTGCATCAGCGCTCCGAGAATGCTCCACGCGTGTGGTTCGCGACGGTATGAATGGGCATCTATAATGAAGCGTGGTCGACAATCTCGCCGTTCAAGCTAAAGCTAAGAGCCAACGGCTAAGAGCCAAATGCCCCTCACCGACAATTTCGGACGCTCCATCCACGATCTGCGAATCTCGATCACGGATCGTTGTAACTACAAGTGTGTTTATTGTCGGACGGGCAACAACGGCGCGGTTTATTCGGAGCTTCCGTTCGAAGACTATTTGCGGATGGCGCGCATCCTGGTTGGTCTCGGAGTTACGAAGATTCGGTCTGACTGGCGGCGAGCCCCTGCTCCGCAAAGGAATTATCGAATTTGTTCGTGACCTTGCAAAACTTACAACAGTCGAAGGAAAGAAGCCTGAAATTGCGCTCACGACGAACGGCCATCTGCTCGCCGAAATCGCCCAGCCGCTCAAAGATGCGGGTCTTGACCGCGTAACCGTCAGCATGGATGCGGTTGATCCCGAGCGTTTCGCTCGCATCACTCGCGTTCCCAATGGATATGAAAGTGTGTTGGCAGGAGTCCGGGCATCACGTCGCGCAGGACTCGAACCCATAAAAATCAATTGCGTCTTGTTGCGCGGATTCAACGAAGATCAAGTCGTAAACTTCGGGAAATTTGCGCGCGAAGAAAACGTTGTCGTGCGCTTCATCGAATTCATGCCGCTCGAAGAAGACCGCGTGTGGACTCCTGAGATCGTGGTCACGCTGGATGAAATTCTGACCCGCATGGCAGAGTTCATGCCGCTGCAGGAGATTCCGCACGAGCACAGTGAAACCGCGCGACGCTATCGTTTCGCTGATGGAGTCGGCGAAATTGGAATCATCGCTCCCGTATCGCATCCATTCTGCGGACACTGCAGTCGGATCCGAATCACCTCCGATGGAAAACTCCGTACGTGTCTGTTCTCTGTGTGGGATCACGACTTGTATGAATTGATGCGTCGCGGGGCTTCTGACGAGAAGCTCGCTGAGTTCATTGTGAAAGTCGTGGAGAAGAAAGAAGAGCGACACCACATCGGAGAACCAGGCTTCGTTCCCGCTTCACGGACCATGGTGCATATCGGCGGATAGCCGCTGCGCTGTTTAGAATTGGCGAGTGAAGAAGTTGCTCGCAGTTATCGTACTAATATCGCTCTCGGGCGTTCCGCTGCGCTCCGCAGCCACTGCCAGCAGCCCTACGGAAGGCGTCTCCTCCGACGCTGACGTCACTTACCTCGGCTTCGATCGCAACGAGTATCCGGGAGATGACAATCTAATAAATCTGCATACGACATTTTCTTTTGCCGGGTATTGGCTGAATAATCCACCGGGATCCAAGGCAAATACCTGGACAGGAACGCGCGGCAAGTTACAAGCGGCGGGGTTCGGGTTCTTGGTGTTGTTCAACGGCCGCGTGTATCGAGAGCTGGGTACTGTGGAGCATGCGTCGGAGCTAGGAAAAACCGACGCCCGACAGGCGGTTGATACTGCGGTGCGCGAGGGCTTTCCTGCGCACACCATCATCTTTCTTGATCAAGAGGAAGGCGGACGTTTGTTACCCGAGCAGAAAGCATATCTATTGGCTTGGGTGGACGGCGTCAGTCATGCGCGATTTCGCGCCGGCGTGTATTGCTCCGGGATTGCGGCAAAGGAGAAGAGCGGCGAGAGCGTGATGACTGCCGAAGATATTCGGCGGAACGCGGACGGACTGGACATCACTTATTGGGTGACAAATGATGCGTGTCCTCCGTCGCCCGGATGCTCGGTCCAGCAGCGTCCGCCTGCTCCTCGGGAAAGTGGAATTACCTTCGCCGATGTGTGGCAGTTTGCGCAGTCCCCCAGGCGTAAAAAAGTGGCCGATGGCTGCGTGCGCGATCACTCACCCAATTATTCAGCGGATGGGAATTGTTATCCGCCGGGATCAGATTCAGCGCACGCTCTTCATGTCGATCTGAATACAGCGACGTCGGCCGATCCGTCACGCGGCAGGACACACGAGCCGTAGGCGCGGAGAGCGCCAAATGCATATCCCTGACTATGTTCGAGATGACAAAAAGACGGGCGATTGAGATGGTGAGCCATAAGCCGATGGCTGAGTGCTGACGGCTGACAGCTGGTTCAGTAAAACGAATCGTACTTCGTCACCGTCCAGCCTTCGTCCTTCTTTTCTTCGGTCACGGAGAATAGGTCTTTATAAGTCGAGTCCTGTGCGGGAGTACTGTAACGTTTTCCCTTGTAGTGCAGGATCACCAACGGTGGGGCATCTTCCCACTCCACCAAATTCCACGAAATCAGCGGGTGCTGCGTTTCGGAGTTGCACAGGAAGTCGGCGCGCTTCTTGCGATAGTCTTTCTCCCACGCTCCGAGTAGCTTCAGACAATTGCCGTCGCGCATCTCCCCGATGAAAGTGTTTGCGGTGTGTTCAATTGTCCGATCGCGAAACGGATTCATGGTGATGCTGATCGGCATTTGGGTCAGAGGGTCGCGCTCCTCCGAACGAGACAATACAGGCGGTTGGTTGCTGAGCCAGTAGAGGTAGCCGAGAAACACGACCACAAGCAAGCCAGCTGAGCCGAGCGCAATCGCCAGATGTGTCCGCGAAAAATTCATCCACTAGCAGTTTGCGGGATGCTCAGAACAACGGCAAGATTACGTTCGGATACTTCCGTAACTGGGAAAACGCAAGGTTACGCTGGTTTGTGTTTTCCAAATTGGCAGCGTATAGTTACGGATGAATACTGTTGTGTCGTAGTGCCAGGATTGTCGAAGCACACCAGTGGGCGAAAGCCCATTTTTTTGTTGGGCGAAGATCGAATCAGGCTATTCCGACATAAATTACTGAAAACATGGCATTTGATCCAGAAAAACTCCGGCAGATTGCCGAGCGAGTGGCGCTCTCGTCCGGACTGGAAGTGGTCGAAATCGAGGTGTTGGGGTCGGGCAAGCATCGTACCCTGCGCGTCTTTATTGATCGGCCGGGAGCGGCTCCAGCGGCAGATCGTCCTGACGGCGTGACGCACGAAGATTGCGCGAAGTTCAGCCGCGAGTTTGGCACGATTATCGACGTCGAAGATGCAGTACCGGGCGGATCGTATGTGCTGGAGGTTTCGTCTCCCGGACTCGATCGCAAGTTGACCAAGGCTGCGGACTTCGAACGCTTCCGCGGACAGCGCGTGAAGTTAATGACGCGCGAACCGGTGAATGGCAACCGGCACTTTGAAGGGAAGCTGGAAAGCTTCGAAAACGGAAAACTGCTGCTGGATTTGAGCGCAGGGAAATTGAATAAGAAGAAGATTCGTCCGAAAGATGGCGAATCGACGCAAGTTGAAATTGAGTTTCGGAACGTAGAGAAGGCGAATCTGGTTCCGGAAATCTAGAAGCAGTTGTCAGGTGTTAGGTCGCAGGTCTCAGCAACCGAAATTCTGAGACCTGAACCTACGACCTAAGACCTGAAACCTGAAGACTTTTATGGCTAGTGAGCTCTACAACATCATCGAAGGGGTCAGCCGGGAGAAAGGCATTGATCCGCAGATTGTAGTCAGCGCGGTTGAGGACGCTATTGTTGTCGCCACGCGCAAGTACTACAAGACGCAGGAAAACTTGCGCGCCGTCCTCGACAAAGACAGTGGCAAGATCAATGCCTATGCGGTGAAGTCGATCGTTGAAACTCCCGAGCAGGTCGAAGATCCCAATCTTCAACTCACGTTGGAGCAGGCGCGGAAGCTTGATCCGAGCGCCGAAGTTGGTGGAGAGTTGCTCATCCCGAAGGTGACCGAAGGAATTCTGGGACGCATCGCGGCACAGCTCGCGAAGCAGGTTATTTTCCAGAAAGTACGCGAAGCCGAACGCGACACTGTCTACAACGAATACATCGGACACGTGAACGAAGTCGTAAACGCAACCGTGAAGCGGATCGAAGGTCCTGATGTGATCCTCGACATCGGCAAAGCCGAAGCCCGCATGGGTCGCAAAGAACAGTCGCGTTTGGAATCGTTTGCAGTTGGCGAACGCATCCGCGTCGTTATTGTGCGCGTGGAAAAAGCGGTGAAGGGGCCGGGCGTAATTGCGTCTCGATCCGCGCCGGAGTTGGTCCAACATTTGTTTCAAACGGAAGTGCCGGAAATTTATGACGGCACCGTCGTCATCCGCGCGATTGCCCGCGAAGCTGGCGAGCGCACGAAGATTGCCGTCATGTCGAAAGATAAAGATGTGGACGCCGTCGGCGCCTGCGTCGGCATGAAGGGAATGCGTGTGCAGTCGATCATCCGCGAATTGCGCGGAGAGAAGATCGACATCATCGAGTATCACGAAGACGCCGTCACGTTCGCCGAGAAGGCCCTACAGCCAGCGAAGGTTAGCCGAGTCACCATCGTGGACGCGACCGACAAGCATCTCGAAGTTGTGGTCGACGACACGCAACTTTCGCTCGCTATTGGTAAGAAGGGTCAGAACGTCCGACTTGCTGCCAAGTTGCTCGGTTGGAAGATCGACATCAAGAGTGAAGAAGAGAAGCGTCAGGAAGTCGAGCAGCAGATGTCCGCGCTCGTCACTCAGACGGTGACTCCTCTGGAACTCGTCACTGGCATGGGCGATGGTCTCGTCGAGAAGCTGAAGGCTGCGGGCGTGAATACGGTCGAGCAACTGGCCGACATGACGCCGGAGCAGTTGGAAGCGATTGAAGGCATTGGCCCGAAAACGGTGGAAAAAATCAGCCTCGCGGTCAATAATTACTTCGCCACTCTGGATGGCGGCGAAGCAGTAGCCGCAGAATCCGAAAGCACGGGAGAAGCCGCCACTGAAACGGCTTTTAACGAAGAGACGCTGGCGGAAGGCACGGTCGAAGCGGACGCATTATCCGGCGAAGTAGAGACTGGTGATACGGTATCGCCAGAAATCGTCGAATCTTCTTCTGAAGAAGCGACTGCCGTCGAAGCCACCGAAGAGCCTGCTGCGGAAGAATCGGCGGCCGAAGAAGTTCCGGAAGACAAACAGAACTGACCCAGGGGATGGTGGCGAGTTCGGAGTCGTATCCGAACCGAATGCGCGGACCTCGCCTGTTGGAAGCGAATTGACTAAGCAAGACCGCACACGCATTTCGTGAGGATAGACATGAGAACGTAGATACAAAACATTAGTGGGACAAGAAGAGGAAACGACAGCGGATGAGTAAGATTCGAATCAATGACCTGGCCCGTGAGTTGGAAGTCAAGAGCAGGGAAATTCTTGACTCACTGACGGTGGTGGGAGTTACAGAAAAGAAAACGCACTCCAGTTCCCTCGAAGACCACGAAGCAGATTTAGTGCGCAAGCACCTGCGCGGCCGCTACGACGCATCGCCGAGTTCCTCCAAGACATCGCGTGCCGCTCAAGGCGAAGACGGCATCAAGACCAAGATCGACCTCTCGAATATTTCGCGACCCGGCGACGTGCTGCGTGCCATTCAACAAAAGAGCGCGGCCGAACAGCCAGCGGCCCGTCCGGTTGCGAAACCGCCAGCCGCAACTCCCGCCGTGGAAGCAAAAGCAGACGCGCAAGCTCCCGCTGCGTCCGCGCCGAGTTCAGCTGCAAGCCCAATGGCTCCGAAGGCGATTCCGCCTAAGTCCGTGCCCGCGTCTGAACCTCCGGCGGCACCACCTGCGCCGAGAATGGTGACGCCTGCTTCCGTGGCGGCTACATTCCGTCCGCCATCGGTAGTTGTGATTCCGCCGAAAGCCCCCGTAGCGCCGCCAGCCGCGACTACTCCGGCCGCGCCGTCGTCTACAACATCAGCTCCCGCAGCGATCGCGGTTCCGCCGCGTGCTGCGACGCCCGCCACCCCGGTCGGCGTTGTTCCGCCGGCCGCGCAACCTCCAGCAAGCAATGTTGCACAGATGCAAAGCCCGGTTCAGAGTCAAAGCCCGATGCCCGTAAAACCATCGGGTCCGATCGTTCCTTTGCCGCGCATGATCATGCCGCAAACCGGACCGCGCCCAGTGTACAAAGCGCCGCTGCCTCCGCCGCCCGCGCCCGGCGCGATTTCGCGCCCGCACCCGGACGCCCCGTGCCCGGCCAGCCAATTTTTCAGCGCACCGCACGTCCCCAAGCTCCGGGCTCAGCGCGTCCGCCGCTGCGTCCTGGCGAAAGACGTCCGATGCATCCGACGCGCGTCGCTCCCGCAGGATCGCGTCCGCTTGGCGTGGGCCCCGGCGCAGGTATGGCGCCCCCGGGACCAGTGCGTCCGGGAGCTCGTCCTGGCGCGCCATCTCGCCGCCCCGGCCAAAGATATGTTCCGCGAGGAGTGAAAGAAGGCCCGATGAAGGGCTACACTCCGCCGCCGCGCATGTCGCTCAGCAATGAGCCCGCGCCGATTACACGCAACATTACGATTACAGAAGGAATCTCGGTGAAGGACTTGGCCGAGAAGCTGGGCATCCGCGCGAAAGATGTGATCGCGCGATTGGTGGTCCGAGGAGTATTCGCAACCATCAACCAGACGCTCGACGCCGAACTCGCCAGCGAAATGGCGCGCTTCTTCGGAGCCGATACGGAAGTCATCACCTTCGAAGAACAAGCTTCGAAAGATACAACCGAAGCCACCGAAAGCAGCGAAGAAGGCGCGGAAGCCATCCCGCGTCCTCCAGTTGTCACGATCATGGGTCACGTCGACCACGGTAAGACGACACTACTCGACTCCATTCGCTCTACCAACGTTGCCGGCGGCGAAGCAGGCGGCATCACGCAGCACATCGGCGCGTATAAAGTTTCGATCACCGATAAAGCGTCTCCCGCATACGGACGCGAGATCGTGTTCCTCGATACTCCCGGTCACGAAGCCTTTACGCGTATGCGTTCCCGCGGAGCGAAAGCCACCGACATCGTGGTGCTGGTCACCGCAGCCGATGATGGAGTCATGCCGCAGACAATCGAAGCGATCGATCACGCGCACGCCGCCGAAGTCCCAATCATTGTTGCGGTCAACAAGATCGACAAGCCGGGAGCAATGCCTGAGCGTGTCAAGAAACAGCTCGCCGATCGCGGATTGCTCCCCGAAGATTGGGGCGGCAAGACTGTGTTCGTCGATGTTTCCGCCAAGCAGAAAACAAATCTCAATCTGCTGATGGAAATGATTCTGCTGACGGCTGACTTGCAGGAATTGAAAGCCACTCCGGGACGCGCGGCCAGTGGCCTCGTACTCGAAGCAAAACTGGATCGCGGTCGCGGTCCGGTTGGAACGATCCTCGTACAGAACGGCACGCTGCGAGCTGGGGATAATTTCGTCGTTGGCAATGTCTATGGAAAAGTCCGCGCCATGTTTGATGATCGTGGACGATCCATCAAGGAAGCTCCGCCCTCGACCCCTGTTGAAATTATCGGCTTGGAAGGTTTGCCGCAGGCTGGCGATCAATTTGTCGTGGTCACGGATCGTGAGAAGGCACGCGACATCTCCGAATATCGCGAACAGAAATTCCGTGAAGCCACACTGGCCAAGAGTTCACGAGTATCGCTCGAAGGCCTTGCAGAACAATTGAAGACTGCTGGGATGAAGGAACTGAACGTCATCCTGAAAGCCGACGTGCAGGGTTCGGTCGAAGTACTGGCTGATCTTCTGGGAAGATTGTCGAACGATAAAGTCCGGCTCAAGCTTCTGCGTTCAGGCATTGGTGCAATCACTGAAACCGATATCCTGCTGGCTTCGGCATCGAACGCGATTGTCATCGGATTCAATGTACGTCCAGAACGCAAGGCACAAGAACTTGCGGATCAGGAAAAAGTCGACATCCGCCTGCATTCGATCATTTACGAGTTGCAGGATGAGATCAAGCGCGCCATGACCGGCTTGCTTGAACCCACGATCAAAGAAACCTACCAGGGACGCGCCGAGGTTCAGGAAACCTTCCGCATTCCGAAGGTCGGAACGATTGCCGGATGCCGCGTAACCGATGGTTTGATCAAGCGCGACTCGCAAGTGCGCCTGCTTCGCGATAACGTGGTCGTCTTCACCGGAAAAATACAATCCTTGCGCCGCTTCAAAGACGATGCATCGCAAGTGACCAGCGGCATGGAGTGCGGTATCTCCATCGCAAACTACGGTGACGTGAAAGCCAAAGACATCATCGAAGCTTTCATGACCGAGAAGGTCGCAGCCGAAGCGATCAAATAGCAATCGAAGCGTTACCAAAAAAAGAAGGGCGCGGCTTACAGCCGCGCCCTTTATCATTTGCGCTTCCGGCCTAACTTATTTCTTGTGACGCTTCAGGGCGTGGAATTTCGCGCCGGCTTTGCTCATGGATACAACCGGATGTATCAAGGCTTGATCCGACGGAGCACTCTGCAGGACGAATGATCCCATCGCGACCTGATCTGTGTCCCCATCAATGATGAGAACCGTTGATCCATTTACCACGTAGTACGCCAGGTTCAACGTGCCGTTGAGCGTGTTGATGTTAGGAACCGTAATTGTTCCGCGACCGCTGCCCGGCGTGGAATCAGGAGCGTAAGTGCCAGACAGCCCCACACCGGAAAAGCCGTTGAAGGCAAGCGCATTTTCGTCCAACAACCCAGTCATGTTGATTGCTGGTGATGCTGCACTCGTTGTATTGAATTGGGCAATGTCGTCGATCTCTGCCCAGCCCGAGAAATTGGGGTTGAGATCGTTCGCGCCCGTGAGGTTGAGTGCGTAAAGCCCGGTTGCAGAAATTGCAGGAGAACCAGATTGCGCGTATGCAGCACCCTGCGCCAATCCATTGCTGTCGTCTTCTAACAGCAGAACTCCTCCGCTGGAAGGATAGGCGGCGAATGCAAGATTACCTGCAGCGCCGTTGGTGAAGCCAGTCGACGTCAGTTGGCAGCGTCCATTCGAGAACGACGTACAAGTCCCGGTAAAATTAAGCGTATTGGTAGAGCCAGCATTGTTGTAATCCTCTAGCCCAAGCGAAAGAGTGCCGTTTGCATCCGTCGTCGCGTAACCACCTGCAACGATGGGATCTTGAAGGAGATCCATGCCACTCATCGCAAAGACCAGCTGCCCAGGCGTGAAGGAGGTCTCTTGGGTGAAGGCGTCGCCAGAAACGGCTAATCCTGAAGATGTGTCAGTTTCGATGAGCTTCAAGTGGGTTGAGTCAACGACCCAAGCGTCAAATGTAAGTGAACCGAATAGGTTGGTCGCGGTGAAAACTGCGGTTCCCGTCGTCCCCGATGCGTTTAGAACGACCGACCCTGTGAGAGGAAGATTTGTAATGCCAGCGGAACTCCCGTTGTCGTTGAAATCCTGAAAAGCAGTGCCGGGCGTAATGGTTCCCGAAGAATTGAGACTCAGGCCGCCCACGGTTCCCAGTGGCGCACCATTCGCGTCCTCGCCAGCCAGAGAGAAGGCCAGCGCTTGAAGCGAAGTTTGAGTAGCTGTCCCTTGAATGTCGATCGTTCCACTGCCGCTTCCGGATCCGTCGAAGCGGGTGATCAGTCCATGATTGGTCGAGCTAAGAACAAAATCGAGGCCGAACGTTCCCTGCGGAGTGACTAGCCTGCCGGTGCCGCGGCCGTCCTGGCCGACGCTATAACTGCTGGCGCTAACAGCTTGGCCTGGAAACACACCGGTGCCTCCGAGGTTAAGATCGTTGATGTCAACCGTGCCTCCGGTGATGTTGCCGTTGCCATCAGCGGTGATTGCGCCCACGATCGCGAAGAACGATATGGTCTGCGCATTAATATTGACGTCTGTACCGGACATCGAAATGACATAGGTACCGTTTAGGCTGCTGTTGCTGAAGCCAACTGGGTTGCTGGGTGACGAACTGCTGTTACCGCAGGCAACTGAAAAAACAATGGCGGATACGGCTGCCAAGGCCATGAGCACACGGCTGGCAATTTTGGGGGATACAAGGGAATTCATAGTACGCTCCTGTATTGTCTTAGGATGCCATAACCCGGAACGTGGAATAAAGTTTCGACGAAAAATTTTACGGAAAATTCAGCGAGAGGTTGTCATTTTTTCGTAAAACGCACACTGCAATTCAAATCCGGGCCGGTTTTGCGATGCGCTTCTTTCTATCTGTAGCCCACAGTTGCACCCGGTATAGCAGCAAAATTCCAAGCAAAGCTCCATACTCCAGTGGCTTGCTGCGGTCTGCTTTCACGAGCCACAAATAGTGGATCACTCCCAAGATTGCAGTGACATAGATCAACCGATGCAAGCGCTGCCAATTCTTTCCGCCGAGACGCCGAATCGACCAGGCAGTGGAAGTCAGTGCCAGCGGGATCATCAAGAAAAATGCCGCGAATCCCACGGTGATGAATGGACGCTTCACGATGTCCTTCAGAATTCCGTGGACATCGAACGACTGGTCCAGCCAGATGTAAATTGTGAAATGTAAAGTTCCGTAAAAAAAAGCAAACAGTCCAACCATCCGACGAACGCCAATCAGCCAATACTGCCGCGTGATTTGGCGAGCGGGCGTAACGGACAAAGTGAGCAGAATAAAGATCAACGTCCAGTCGCCAGTCGAGTGCGTGATGAACTCGATAGGATTGGCTCCCAGCCCATCGTGAAAATATTTCCAAACCAGACGACCGAGAGGGATGAGCGAAGCGAGGAAGATCGCGATCTTGGTGAGTCGAAGTTTCATGCGCTTTCGTAATTACTCTCTAAAATATTGTCATCCTGACCGAAGCGAAGGACCTGCTGTTTCACTCGTTGATGAAGAAGCAGGTCCTTCGTTTCGCTCAGGATGACAATCGTCACGGAAACCAACAATCCCTAGAAGTTCTTCTTCAAATCCATTCCCGAGTAAAGCCCCGCTACCTGATCGTATCCATTAAACATCAGCGTTGGACGCTTCAGAAATTCCCCCAGCCGTCGTTCCTTTGCCTGGCTCCATCGCGGATGGTCCACATGCGGATTCACATTCGAATAGAACCCATATTCGCTCGGCGCCGATTGCTGCCAGGTGTTGTAGGGCTGGTCTCCGGTAAAGCGTATGCGCACGATCGACTTCGCACTCTTGAATCCGTACTTCCATGGAATCACCATGCGCAACGGCGCGCCATCCTGATTTGGAAGCGCCTCGCCATACATTCCGAAACAAAGCAATGCCAGCGGATGCATGGCTTCATCCATGCGAAGCCCTTCGACATACGGCCACTTCAAAATGTTGGCGCGCTGTCCCGGCATTTGTTTTGGATCATACAAAGTCGTGAACTCGACATACTTTGCTTTTGGAAGCGGGTCGGCGCGTTTGATCAATTCGCTGAGCGAAAATCCAACCCAGGGCACGACGATCGACCACCCTTCGACGCAACGATGACGATAGATGCGCTCTTCAGGAGCGGCCATTTTGATGATCGTATCCACGTCGAGCACCTGCTTCTTCTTTACATCTCCGTCGATCGTCACCGTCCAGGGACGAGTCTTGAAATCTTTCGCGAGATCTGCCGGGCCGTTCTTATCTGTCGAGAACTCGTAGAAATTGTTGTAGGTCGTAACGTCTTTGTAGGGAGTTTCTTTCTCCGTCGTGCTGAGCGCGCTCTTTTGGATGCCATCAATTTTTGCGTTGGCTTGCGCGATCACCGATGGTTCCGACAGATCGCGGTAAGCAACGCCAGATACCGCAGCCGCACCAGCAATCGCAGCGCCAGCAAGGAATGAGCGCCGGTTCAAATAAGTCGATTTCGAAGTAATTTCAGAAGAGGGAATTTCGGAATGCTTTTTAATCAACATGGCTCACCTAAATAGAGTACGCATGACAGACGCTCGCGGATGGCCAGCGCCGGATAACGTACTCCTAATCATAGGACATAAGGACGAGAAGAAATGACGAGATGAAATAAGAATAGTCATCCCGAGCGCAGCGAGGGATCTGCAGCTCGCCGCGAGATGCTCATCTCTCGGCTGTTGTTGGCAAAGAAAAGAAGAAGACAGGAAAAGCAGCCCGGCCTAGTTCGATGCTGATTTGGCGATTGATTTGGCAGGCAGTGCCGCTGCCCTTGCGCGCAGCACTTCGCGAACTTTCTTTGCCAGATTTTGCAACGTGAACGGCTTCTGCAGGAAGGCGGTGCCGGGAATGAGCGCTCCCTGGGTAACGACCGCGTCCTCGGTGTATCCCGATAGATAGAGAACACTGATGCCCGGACGAATCGCCATCAACTTCTTCGCCAATTCGCGGCCACCGATTCCCGGCATCACGACGTCGGTGATTAATATGTCGATCGTTTCTTTAAATTGTTCGGCGGTGCGAAGTCCCGCCTCGCCGTTCTCTGCTTCGAGGACGTTGTATCCGCGCGAGACGAGGGTGACACGCACTAATTCGCGTACCGATTCCTCATCCTCGACAAGCAGAACCGTCTCAGAACCACCAGCATCGTTTTGCTGTGACTTGGCAGGACTCAATTCTTCCGCGGAATCTTCTACGCGTGGCAGATAAACGTGGAAGGTAGTGCCTTTGCCCGGCTCGCTCTGTGCGAACACATATCCGCTGCTCTGTTTGACGATGCCGTAAACGGTTGAGAGGCCGAGTCCCGTCCCTTTACCTTTTTCTTTGGTGGTGAAGAATGGCTCGAAGATACGGGACTGAGTTTCCTTATCCATGCCGAGCCCAGTATCGGTAACCGAGATGACCGCATAGCGCCCGGGGGCAATGAAGCGATGTTCGCTGAATTCGCGGATGGTCACGTCCGAACTCTGCAGGGTCAGCTTGCCGCCATCTGGCATGGAGTCTTTCGCGTTGACCACCAGATTCATGATGACTTGCTCGAGCTGTCCTGCGTCGGCGCGCGTATGTCCTGTATCGCTGGAGAGTCGTGTCACCAGTTCGATATTCTCGCCAATCAAGGGACGCAATAGCCGCTCCATGTCCTCGATCACGGTGTTGACGTCCACCACTTTTAATTCGAGAAGCTGCTTCCGGCTGAATGCCAGCAACTGACGCGTGAGCGTAGCAGCCCGATCTGCCGCCTGCTGAATCGACTGAACTTTATGATGGACGCCGCTGCCTTGCTCCAACTGTTCCAGGAGTACTTCGGTATATCCGTTGATCACCATCAACAAATTATTAAAGTCGTGAGCGACGCCGCCTGCGAGACGGCCGACAGCATCCATCTTCTGCGCCTGCCGAAGCTGCTCTTCCAGTTGCCGCCGATCGGTGATGTCTTCGGCAATCAACTCCAACACCTCTTCAGGTTCATCCGTGCTGATCGAAGCGCAGCCGCTCAGCCGCACGATAATGACCCGGCCGTCTTTGCGCTTCCATTGCACTTCCACGCCGTTCAAATTTCCGATCCTGCGATAGTCGTCGGCCAGGCGATCAAGTTCCTGTGGATTTACGAATACTTCATGCCGCACATCCAGCCTGAGAAGCTCTTCCACCGACCCGTGTCCAAGCATGGCGATCAGCGCTGGATTGACGTCCAGGAACTTGCCGTGCAGATTACAACGGCAAATCCCGAATGCCGCGCTCAGAATCAGCGATCGCGATCGCGCCTCGGATCGCCGCAAAGCTTCTTCATAGCGCTTGTGTTCTATGGCGGCTGCCAACTGCTGCGAAACAAATTTCAGAATTTCGCGGTCCCGCTCGCTGAAGCGTGCGTTTTCGTTGTAGCTCTGAACGACCAATGCTCCTATGCAGGCGGTGCCACACTTTAACGGCACTCCCAACCAATCGAGAGATGAGGCACCGATCAATTCCACTTCGCCGCGCCGCATCAAGTCTTCGAATACGGTGGGAGTCGCCAGGAGAGACTCGCCCGAACGCAGTACGTATTCCGTCAACCCGCGTCCCAACGGTTTCGGAGCCGGCGTGGGATCTTCTTCATCCACAAAATAAGGAAAGCTCAACAACTGTGTTTGCGGATCGTACAGAGAGATATAAAAATTTCGCGCATTCATCAACTGGCCGACGATGTTGTGAATGGCGGCAAAGAATTGTTGCAAGTCTTCTGCGGACTGGCTGCGGGCCGCAATCGCATAGAGCGCTGCATTCAATTCTTCTGCGCGTTTCTGTTCCGTGATATCGCGATAGGAGGCATAGGTCCCAACCCGCTTGCCATTCAATGTCACCGGAGAAGTTGAGAGCAGCACCTCAACCAGGGAACCGTCTTTCCTGCGCCGTCGCGTTTCCAGTGACAGCTTGTTTTCGGTCTTGATACTTTCGGCAATCCATGCGGTTTCCGCGTAGCGATCGGGTGGGACGATCAGATGATCGAGCCGTTGCCCCGCAGCTTCAGCTGCGGTGAATCCGAACAGGCGCATGAATTCGCCATTTGTGCGCAGAATGCAGAGCTCTTCGTCCACGACGCTGATCGCTTCCGGCGCATTCTCGATGATTTGTTCGAAGTATGCTTTTTCCAAGGCGAAGGGAACCGAAGTGGCGTCACCGTTTGAGGGAACAGGAGGAGCCGAAGAAACAGTGGGAATAGAAGGCGCACCCGAGCCGGGATTCGGAGACGATAGCGAACCGCATGCGAGACTTTCCGTCAGCGCCTTCATCCGCGGCATTTCGGCCTCGGTCGAAGTCACACCTGGCGCAGTCTTCTCGCCCATACGGTCCTTTCCCAGAATGCAGTAACGGTCGTTTGATGGTATGCGGACAGCGTCATCCCCTGATAGTTACGGGGGTAATGGAAGCTTCAGGATGGGAAAAGGGAATTGGTAAAGGGAAGAAATTTAAGACGCATTCGCCAAAACGACACAGACCTGACGTAGGAGGAGCCGTTGCTCATCCGTGACCACCAGAAATTCGAATCCGCAGCGCAGCCCCTGGCTGTAACGGACAACCGCTCGTACTTTTAGGATTTCCTCGGGCAGCGGAATCGGAAACTCCAGGGAAACGACCTCGCCCGACTGCAGCTCTCCGCTCAGAGTCGCCCCAATACCGTCGAGCCCCAGTTCATTACTGCGGCCCCAGCATCGGACAGTCGTTCCATCACGAAACACCGCAACCTGTACCCGCACGTCGAACCGATAGCGGGTGAAACGCCTCATCCGCTCGTTGCCCTTCTCCTTCGCTCGTGCCGGACTGCTCAATCGTGTTTCTCCCTTAGAATTGCGCGTCGTTCCAAGTCGCTGGAACTGACAGGCCAATATTGCCGCCAAAACAACGGGCCCTCGTTATGTCGGATGGCCGCCGTCCGCGGCTATTGTCCTTCATCGCAACCGCTGTTCTCAACGGCATCAAAGTGCATGTACCACGGAAAATGGCCTGCTGAGGATTACGGGTGGATTCACAGGTCTGTCCGTGGTCGGCGGGAGCCGCGGCAAGCCGTGCTTCTGCCCGAGATCGATCCGAAAAGGCCGAAAAATCAACTTTTTGCCCACCGAGTAAAGCTGCGTAAAGACGCGTGACAGACCGACTCCGGGCATCTAACATAAGGGGTAGACGGAGAGAATCAATACTCCGGGACCCCGCCCGGAACTGACCCGACCCTTATGGCCTACCGCTCGAACGCCGCTGAAGCCTGGTATCCCGATCCGCAATCTGACGAGTCGCGTTTGGACATTCCGCTGGATTTGCTTCCGCCGCCGAGCCTGACCCAGCCGCTCTGGAGGTCGTTGGTCGGCAATCTGCGCGATACATTCGCTCCGACCAAGCTCCCGCCGCTGCAGCTTACTTCGCGTCCGGTGGACGTAGGGCTGGCTCTCGGCGAGCGCCTGCGCATGCCGTGGTTTCGCACCGTGTTCACCAATATCGGAGACGTGCTTTCCCCAGAAACGTTGCCGCCCCTCGAACTGGAATCGCGTCCCGTGGATGTCGGCGAACTGATCACCGATCAGCTGAGCCATTTTTGGTGGGGCTCATTGCTCCGCAACTTGGCTGATCGCGTTTCACCGGAAGCCTTGCCGACGCTCCATCTGACGGCCAAGCCGGTATTGGACATCATCCCGAAGAACTGGATCCTGCTGCCGTTATGGTCGGAAGTGATCGATGCGCCGAAGGTTTTTTATCCAGATAAGCCGAAGGCCCCGGACGCGGTCCGCACCGTAAATCTGCAGCCCGTAGCCTCGCCCAAGGAAGCACCGGTGGATGTCGTCCCCGTGCTGACGGCAAAAGATCTGATGCGCGATATTCGCCGCTCCAAGATCCGTCAGCGTATCTGGATCGGCTTGGCTGCCGCTCAGGTAGTTTTCATGATCGCCATGGCGCTAGGGAAATTCTAGTTTTCTAATAATCGAAGTTCGAATACAGTGTTCGAATTCAGCTAGCCGAGCTACTGCCGTAGCCCCATCCATCCCTCGGCAATCACCATCGAATTCCCCGGATTACGCGAATCGTACTTCACCGATGTCGGCAGTCCCAGCCGGCAGGAATGTAGGTTGATCCACTGTCGAAGATACGTGACGTCCTGCGAAGCCTCGTAAGAAACGCCCGCCACATCGTATTGATAAATCAGCATGGTCGACGGACGATTCGTATCCTGCGCAATTTCCTGAACGTCGATCACCGTGCCATCCGTGATGCGTCCAATGGTGTTTAGCCACATGCGGCGCTCGTGTTCGATGTCCGCCGCGTCCTTGGGTTTCCGGCGTAGCAAAGCGTAGCCAACCGCGGCTATCCCAACTGTGCCTAACGCAACCGTATAAAGCCGAAGCGAAATCATTTCTGGATGGAACCCGCGCCTTTCAATCTACTTTTCAGCATAAGCTCCAACCTGTACCACCGCCAAGTGCCCATGGTGTTGAGGGATGTACTGGACTTTAAGCGCGTCCTTCCGATTTTCTGTTCGAAGTTAACAAGAAACCGGATTTGACAAGAAAGTGACAGCTCTTTGACAACCAAAAACGACTCACGGTCTAGATTTTGTGTTCATAACGATGTACCGGAAACGTTCGCGGAGATTGGATCCGCGATGATTGCTGATTTTCGATGGATGATCAACTCTAGTTCCTTCATTTCAACGGGATCGACGCGTCATCCTAATGTCAGGCCGCGGGGCGCAATATTCGGGGCCTATGACAGCGTTTGGCGAGGAGAACTCGTGGAACAGGGGACGGTCCCACACCCGGCCCCTGCATTTTTTGCAGGCTCCCACTGAAATTGCAGACCGGCGCAAAAGCTGGCCAAAGCTGAGCTCTCTACGAACGCCGCCGATAATAAATATTGAATTCGAATCCCGGATTCGGCGGAAAAATCTCCGCAATCTTCCGCAAGCGTTCTGCCATCGGAGCCGGCGCCAGCAAGGGATAATCGCGCTCCCGCAAATCGTAGTAATCGACGTCAAGATAGAGCGAGAGCAGATAAATCGAAATCGCGTCCGCGAAGCTGGCGGCCAGATATTCGTTCTTCATCTTCTCGGCATCCGGACCTTTGCCGGTGGCGAGCTTGCGAGATTCCCAGGCATCCAGTGAAGTTTCGCCACGCACTCCCGCTTCAGCCTGCTGCCAAGCCAGGTCCGCAAAGTTCTGCGATACGCCAGCTTTCTCCACCAGACCGTGCCCTACGTTGATGAAGAACTCAAACGCCACGGAAAACTTGTCATCCATCAAACGCGTGGAAATGAAAACACACTGCGCGTCGCCAAGATTCAAATTGCGATGGCAAACCGCGTTGTCACTCAGGGCCACGTCATAACGATCCGCAATCACCGTCTCGTCGCCCTGAGTCACTGTCAGCGGCACGAAATAGTAAGCTTTGCGGCTCAGCGCGGACGCAACTGACGCTGGCACCGCGGCAATCATCCGCTCCAGGTCGTGATCGCTAATGGTGATTTCACCCGCGTGGGCATAACAGATGCCATTCGGCGCCTGTGAAACCGGGCTGTTTTGCACGATCTCCGCGGGACTGCGGGTAATCGCGGACGCGGCTTGCGACATGCCATGTATTGTAGCGCAGGAGAGAAGCGGGACGGTCACATGGCGCCGCCTGCCGCGCGTTGCGCAACTTGTTTCCGACGAGAATATAATCCGGATCATGATGCAGGAAGCCCAAGAACTGCTTAAAGAAGCGCTTGCTTTGCCCGAGAAGGAGCGTGCGGATCTCGCTGGTAGTTTGATCGATAGCCTGGATAGCGCCGTCGATGCAAATACAGAGGCCGCTTGGCAGGAAGAAATCGTCCGCCGGCTGGAAGAAATCCGTTCCGGAAAAGTGAAAACGAAATCTTGGGAAGACGTTCGGCAGAAGGGGCACACGTTGCTCCATGGCGAGTAAGCCGCTTGAGTTTCACCCCGAAGCGGAACAAGAATACCTGAATGCGCGAGCGTGGTACCGAGAAAGAAGCCGGAGCGCAACGATCAGCTTTGAAATTGCTTTTGGTCGCGCTATAAGAACAATTTCGGATGCTCCTCAGCGCTGGCCCGTCTATTTCTCTGGTTGCAGAAGGTATACGCTCCACCAATTTCCTTTCATCACCGTATATTCGATTCTGGCTGAACAAACTTTCATCCTGGCGGTCGCTCATGCTCACCGGAGACCCGGCTACTGGCGATCCCGTCTCTGAAACTTCGGACTCGATTGGTGTAATTTAGAAGCATGGCGAAAAGCTCAACCAGTCCACGCTGGATCGGAATTCCAGCTCGCGTTTTCGCGATGACTTTTCTCTTCACACTGCTCTCGTTCGCGGTCGCACTTTTGTTGAGCATTCTCGGCACCGTCGTTTATTCGCAGGTGAAACACGTTGCGCCCAATCTCACGTTCGCCTATCGGCACATCGCGTTTCCGTTCGCAATTACCGTGGGAGCGATTGTCCTTGTCCTGCTCTCCATGATGGAAGTTCGAAACGCGCGGCAACGCAAGACTATCCCCGGAATCGGACGCGCGAGCTAACTTTGGATAATTCGAATCCAACTTCACCGAAGCCCCGAATCGCCATCCCCGTGCCGCATTCCGGAGATCGCGATTATGCCGAGCGCTCTTTCCCCGCGTACGAAGCGGCTGTCCGTGGAGCCGGTGGAGAGGCCGTCCGCATCGATCTTGATCTGACTCCCATGCAAGTGGCTGAACGGATTGACAGCTGCGATGCGGTCCTCTTGCCCGGAAGCCGCGCTGACGTGGATCCGCGAAAATATAAAGCCGCCCCCGATCCGAAAACGGCAGCTGCCGATGCGAAGCGCGAAACTGTCGATGAGTTATTGCTGCGGGATGCCTACCAGAAACACAAACCCATACTCGGCATCTGCTATGGATTGCAATCGCTGAATGTCTTTCGCTCCGGAACGCTGGTGCAACATATCGAGTCAGAAATCAACCACCCCGCGGGACGGGCGGTAGCGAACGCGCACACCGTAGAAATCGAGCCAGAATCGCAGCTCGCAAGAATTGTGGGTGTCACCACCAAAGATCGGCCCCGCAAAGAATCAAAAGGAGTGAACTCCTCGCATCACCAATCGGCAGAGAAGGCAGGAGAAGGCTTAAGAGTGGTAGCGCATTCCACGAAAGACGGAGTGATCGAAGCCTTAGAGGGCACTGCCCCAGACCATTTTGTTCTAGCCGTCCAATGGCATCCCGAGCGCAGCGTGAACGATGGACCGGAAGTAGCCGACTCCGCGAAAGCAATTTTTCGCGCCTTTATCGAGGCGGCAAAAGAGAAGCACAGCGAGCTTGTTGGGAAGATGTAGCAATACCTTTACTCCAATTATCATCTCCCAAAAGTTTTCATCTCCCCAAAATTTGTCATCCTGAGCGAAGCGAAGGACCTGCTGTTTCGCAGCGCCAAAAGAAGCAGGTCCTTCGCTTCGCTCAGGATGACAAATCCAATTCAATGAGAAATTTTCATGCCCGTTTCAGCAGCACCACAACGTGCCCAACCGCCGCATTATCCGTGCCCATACCCTCGGGCGTCTTAGCCTTAATCCCAACGCAGTCGGTTGGAATCCCGCAAAGCTCTGCAACGTGCTTGCGCATGGCCTCGGCATGCGGCCCGATCTTAGGAAACATCAGAACCAGCGTCGAATCCAAGTTGACGATCTCGTAGCCCGCTGCCTTCACTCGCCGCAACGCCTCGCGCAGAAAGACCGCAGAATCCGCATTCTTCCACTGCGGATCAGACGGAGGGAATAGAGCTCCGATATCCGGGCCTGCGACTGCACCGAGCAGGGCATCGGTGATCGCATGCAATAGCACGTCGCCATCGGAATGCCCGCCTAGTCCCTTATCAAACGGAAGTGCCAAGCCCCCAATCTTCAAAGGGATGCCAGGCTTGAATTCATGCGAGTCCCATCCGTAGCCGATGCGCATTTCCGGTTTCAAGATTTCGCCTCGCCTTCCTGCTTCAAATAAAATTCCGCAAGCTCCATGTCCGCGGGAGTGGTGATCTTTATGTTTATTGGTGAGCCCATCACGACCACGACTGGCGATCCAGCGCGTTCGATCAGCGACGCTTCATCGGTTCCAAGAAAGCCGTCGGCAGCCGCGTCGTCAAAAGCCTTCTTCAGGATGCCAAAACGAAAACCCTGAGGAGTCTGCGCCATCACAATCCCAGCTCGCGGTAACGTCGATTTGATCAACGCGCCATCGGCAATTCGCTCCACCTGTTTCACCGTGTCGATGGCTGGCATTCCGGCAATCGCAGCGCCATGTTTTTGCGCGGCTGCAATCACCTCGTTAATGATCGCGAGCGAAACAAACGGACGCACCGCGTCGTGAACCAAAACGATATCTTCGGCTGCGGCGGTCAAAGAGCCTAAAGCGTTTGCCACCGAATCCTGGCGATGTTCGCCGCCTTCCACCAACTGCAGGCCCTTCTTCAAAATTTCTGGATATTGCTTTTCAACCTGAGCGCGGAAGCCCGCAATCTCATCTTTGCGCAGCGCGACGATTAATTCAGCAACTTCGGGAGCAGCTGCGAACTTTCGCAGCGTGTGTACAAGAATGGGGACGCCACCCAGTTCTTTGAACTGTTTGCTGGGAGTTTTCTTCTTGGATTTTGCGGCCGATGGCGACGCCATGCGCGTGCCCAGTCCGGCCGCAGGAACAATGACAAAAACTTTCATAGGACTCTAGTCAGCCGCTCAGTCCGCAACCGCTGGCGTCGATTTCTTCGCCGGATCGGATCCCGATCCGCTCAGAGGAACCGGAGTCGCGCTCACCGGTGGAGGCGAGGAATGTCGTCCCGGCCCGCGCTCATCCCACTTGCCGAAAATCATCTTGCCCGCAGTCGTCTGCAATACCGATGTCACAGAAATGTCGATCGTCTTTCCAATCATCTTGCGCGCATTGTCCACGACCACCATCGTACCGTCATCGAGATAGGCCACACCCTGGTTGTACTCTTTGCCTTCTTTCAGAATGAACACGCGCATAATCTCGCCGGGCAGGACAATCGGCTTGAGCGAGTTCGCAAGCTCGTTAATATTCAGCACCGCGACGCCCTGCAACTGCGCAACTTTGTTGAGATTGAAATCGTTGGTGATGATCTTGCCTTCGTACACCTTCGCCAGTTCAATCAATTTCATGTCCACTTCGCGAACGCTCGGGAAGTCGTCTTCCACGATCTGAATTTCGACGGAAGCAGTCTTTTGCAGCCGCGCAAGAATATCGAGACCTCTTCGCCCGCGATTACGTTTCAGCGAATCGGCGGAATCAGCCACCAGTTGCAGTTCACGCAGCACGAACTGTGGAATCACAATCAGTCCATCAAGGAATCCGGTTTCCGCGATGTCGGCGATGCGTCCGTCGATGATGACGCTGGTATCCAGAATCTTGTAACTCTCCCGGCCCGACTTCTCGCCGCCAAACACTCCGCCGAGCGCGCCGAGGTTCAGCATGTCGCCTTTGTTGGCACCGATGGCCAGTCCAACATAGGCCATCACCAGCATGACCATGATCTGCAGGAAACTCTGCATCGGTCCCGCAGGAAGGCTGTTACGAATGACAATCGCGAACAAGTAGGCGCCAAAGATCCCGAGCACGCTACCCGCAGCCGCGCCAATCAAACGCTTCAGGCTGACGACCCGCAGCCGCCATTCGAAAACAATAATGGCCGCGCCGATGAGAAGGCCGACGACCGCATCCAGATTGGAGGGCAGGTTAAACGGGCGAATGAGGAAGCAAACAACCCCGACAATAATGACAAATAAAAGGCGAATCAGTATGACGTCCACGCGGAAAACCTCTCTCGGGGAAAGGCGCCGCTCGAGCGATTCCCGCCCCCCGCCAGTCTCCCGGGGCAAATGATAAATAAGGCCCAGCGCCAGCGTTCTATTCACGGAGCGGGTATGAAGATGAGAATGTGCCCCGTGCCCGGTCATAGCCGGGTTACAGCAAAACTGTAGCCAGCAGTATATACCTGTCGCGGGAAAACGGCTCTTAGCCATTAGCCGTTAGCTTTTAGCCAACACCTAATAGCTAAATTTGGAGATGAAGGAGATGGATGTGGCCGAATGCTGAGTGCTAAATGCTAAAGGCTAAAGGCTAAAGGCTGCCCCTCTCACATTCCATCATAGTTCGGCCCACCACCACCCTCGGGCGGAACCCACGTGATGATCTGATACGGGTCCTGAATATCGCAGGTCTTGCAATGGACACAATTCGCTGCATTTAAACTGATCCGCTTTCCATTCGGAGCACTAGGATCGTCCAACATTTCATACACATTCGCGGGACAAAAATTTTGGCAGGGACTGCCAAACTCCGTGACGCAACGATCGTTGCAGATATTCGTATCCTGAATCAGCAAATGCGCGGGCTGGTCTTCTTCGTGCTTGGTGCCGGAGTGATAGAGGTCCGTCAGTTTGTCGAAAGTTAGCTTGCCATCGCCCTTAGCCGGACCAAGTAACTGCGCCTCCGCGCCTCCACCGTCCGGAAGATCGGCGAGCGGTTCCATGTTCTCGTATCCGGAGTGAGAAGGCAGACGATTTCTCAGGCCACCTTCGAAAATTTCCTGCATCGCGGTATTAAACATTCCCGCGACCATTCCATTTTCAAACCCCTGATGAAAGTTGCGGACGGGCCACAACTCATCGTGGATCCAGCTAGTCTCCACGCTACGCTGATATTTGCGCAGCATTGCCGCCGACGAGTCAGATTTAAGCAGCGCCTCGAACGCCGTTTCAGCTGCGAGCATCCCGCTCTTGATCGCGAGATGGATCCCCTTGAGCCGCGCCGAATTTAGAAAGCCCGCAGAGTCGCCAACGATCATCCATCCATCGCCGCCGAGCGGTGGCAGCGACCACCAACCTCCATACGGCAGAGACTTCGCGCCATAACGAATCATCTTCCCGCCCGCCAACAGTTCCGCTATATAAGGATGCTGTTTAAACGCCTGCAATACATGTTGCGGATCGAGCCGCGGGTCGCGATAGTCGAGTCCGGTGACGAATCCCAATGACACGACGTTGTCTTTCGATCCGTAAATCCAGGCGCCGCCATATTCCTTTGTCGTCAGCGGATACCCCATCGTGTAGATCACTTCACCCGCTTCGATGCGGCCCGAAGGAACTTCCCATAACTCCTTCACGCCGACGCCGTACGTCTGCGGATTGCGACCTTTCATCAAATCAAATTTCTGAATGAGTTGCTTGGTCAGCGATCCCCGCGTGCCTTCGGCCAGCACGACCACCTTCGACTTGATGTCATATCCCGGCTCGAAATTTGACTTCGGCTGGTTCTGCTTATCGACTCCCTTGTCATCGGTGCGCACGCCCGCGACGCGATCGCCTTCGTACAAAAGTTCCGATCCCGCGAATCCCGTAAAAATTGTGATTCCGGCTTCCTCGACTTTGCCCGCCATCCACTTCACAAACCGATTAATAGAGATGACATAGTTCCCGTGGTCCTGCATCGGCGGAGGCGTAAGCGGAAGCTTGAAATGACTCTTGCGCGTAAGAAAATGCACGCTCTCTTTGTGGACAATCGCGTCGAGCGGAGCCTCATTCTCGAATCCAGGTAGCAACTCTTGCATGGAACGTGGGTCGAGCAAAGCGCCGGAAAGACAGTGCTGTCCCGCCTCACGTGCTTTTTCCAAGACATAAATATTTTCTTTGCTCAGCGGCGCTTCGGGATGCCGCACATTGTGATCGTCAATCAACTGCGACAGCCGCAGCGCGCAAGCCATCCCAGCCGGACCACCACCAACGATGACAACGTCGGCCGGCATTTCAGGATGCTCGATATTGGGAAGCGGCTTGCGGAAGATCAGGGTCATGGATTTAGGTCCGAAAGTTGGACAATAAATGGAAACACGCCACGCAATTTATTTGCAAGCACGCGATCAGCCGTCACAAAATCACAGCGTCGCTCGAGGGCAAGCGCGCAATACAAAGCGTCGTAGACCGAATGCTGATGTTTCAGCGCGAACTGGAGTGCTGCGCTCGCCAGTTCACTCGAAGGAACGAAGGAAAGAGGGAGGGTGAGAAAATCTTGATAGATAAGGGCTGCTTCGGCGCCCGACAGCTCCTTGCGAAGCAATGCTCTCTTCCAAAGAGCGCTTGCGATCTCGATGAGAATCAACTCAGGCGCAAGGAGTTCCACTTCGTTATTGAGAAATTGTTCTAGAAGGAAATCGGCAGCGGCACCGTCGGATTCAGGCAAGAACCATTTCGATACGACGCTAGCGTCCACTACGCAGATCACTTCAGCGATCTCTGTCCTCGCGAATCAAAGTCGCGCTATCGGAAAGAATGCCGACCCTCTGCCGGATTTCCTCGCGACGCTCGCGAATTCTCGCGATCTGGACTGCTGGAATTTTTGAAGACTTGCGGACGACCTCTCTAGCCGTCGTCGCGGCGTTGCGCGGAGTACGCTTGGAAACTCGTCGCATCAGAGCTATTGTACGACGAGCGACTCGAGCTCACCACTTCTTAAAGATGACCGCAACCGCTCCCACCATCATGGCAAATCCCAGAAGGTAGTTCCACTTCAGCGGCTCGCCAAGATACAGCACGGAGAAGAACGAAAACACGGTCAGCGTAATCACTTCCTGAATCGTCTTCAGTTGGACTGCAGTGAATTCATAGGATCCAATGCGATTTGCCGGAACCTGAAAACAGTATTCCGCAAAAGCTATCAGCCAGCTGATGACGATGACTTTAAATAGCGGGGCATGACGATACTTGAGATGTCCGTACCACGCGAAAGTCATGAAGATATTGGAGAGAGTAAGCAGCACGATCGTCGTCATGCGCCTATGTTGCCTGAACGCAGGCTCTGGTTGCATCTGATTTTTGAAAGGGTCGCGCTTGGGCCGTCAGCGCCTTGTTTTTTCCGTCGCTGTGCGAATCGCTGCTACCACTGCGTCCATCTGCGCCGGCTCGCCAACCGTAATACGCACGAATCCTTCGCAGCCCGGATTCCCCGACGAATCGCGAACGAGAATACCTTGCCGCCGCATCGACGCAATAAACGCATTCAAGGAATCGCCAATCCGCACCAGGACAAAATTCGTCTGACTCGGCCAATACCGCAATCCCAACTCGTCAAACAACTGCGACAAACGTTCGCGCTCCTGCTTCACCTGCGCGACGTGATCGCGCACGAAACCTTGATCTGCCAGCGCTTCTTCCAGGCAAGCCATCGCCACGGAGTTCACATTGAACGGTAAACTCGACCTCCGCAAATATTCGATCTGCTCCGCCGCGCCGGTCAGCACGCCAACGCGAAGTCCCGCGAGCCCATAAGCTTTCGAAAACGTTCGCGCGACAAATAGATTGGGATAGCGCGCCAAATCATCAACCAGCGTCTCTCCATAAAACTCGAAGTAGGCTTCGTCGATCAATACGGCCGCGTCAGGAGCAGCCTCGACAATCTGCAACAATTCCGCGCGGCGAACGACAAGGCCAGTAGGGTTATTTGGATTCGCGATCGCGATCACCCGTGTGTGGGAAGATATCTTCGCAAGGAAATCATCGAGGGGAAATTCCAGATCATCGCGCGAGGACACGCGTACCAGTCTCGCCCCGAGGGCCTCCCCAAGCATGGGATACATCACGAACGTCGGATCGGCAAACAGCAATTCATCATTCGCAACCTCCCGGCCTTTGTTCCCGCATTCCAAATAAGCGGAGAACAGAAGAGAGATCGCCTCATCCATTCCGTTAGTAAGCAGAACCTGCTCCGGCTCGACTCCCAAAAAGTCCGCGACCAATCGCTCCCCAACCTCGCGTTCCGGATACAAAGAAACATCCGCCGCCGTAAGCGATCGCAGTCGCGCCAGGACCCGAGGCGAGCAGCCAGCCGCGCTCTCGTTAAGATCGAGACCCAATCCGTCGCGACTCACAATTGGAGAACAATAAGGACTCAACCCAGCAATCGATGCTCGCGGCTTCAACATAAAATCCCAGTCAACACGGAAGCGAAAGTTTACTGCATGCGATCCCAGATGTTGAACCACAAACCTAGATTTTAGCTTTCCCCCGTGGTCCTCTGTCCCCCCGTGGTGAAGGTTTTCTACGATGCCGAAAGCGCATGCAAAGATGAGAGTGTTCGCCCGACTGCCGTCGCACAGAGAGCCCGCCGAAGTTTTTGAGATACCATCGCTTTACCATGCTGGATCTCTCCACTCCAGTGCAGTTTGTAAAAGGCATCGGCCCGCGCGTGGCCGAGGTGCTGGCTGCGAAGGGCATTGTCACTGTCGATGACCTGCTGCACTATTTACCGTTTCGCTACGAAGACCGCCTGAATCCGCGCACCGTCGCGGAACTTCGCGCTGGAGAAATGGCGACCGTGATTGCCGAAGTGCGCAACTCAGGACTCTTCCGCACGCGCCGCATGCCAATCTTCCAACTGACCGTCGGCCAAGGCCGCTCCAAACTGAAATGCATTTGGTTCAACGCCACATTCTTGCAAGATCGTTTTCAAGCCGGACAAATGGTCGCGCTCTACGGCAAAGTCGAAGAAGACCGCGACGGCCATCTGCAAATCATGCAGCCGCAATTCGAAATTCTGGGAGACCTCAACGAAGAAGGCGGTGCCGACGAAGCAGAAAAGAAAGCCATTGCCTCGCTCGAAATTGGACGCATCGTTCCCATCTACGAATCTACCGGACAGGGCAAACTTTCTCCTCGCTGGTTTCGCCGCATCATTCGCTGGACACTCGACAACTTGAATCCCGATCTTCCCGATCCGATTCCGGCGTCGGTGCGCACCCATCTGAATCTGGTTTCTATCCGTGAAGCGTTGCTGAAAGTTCATTGGCCCGATGCGGGAGAAAGCTTTAACGATCTGCAGTCATCCCGCACCCCCGCACATATAAGGATGATCTTCGATGAACTTTTCTTCATCGAACTCGGGTTGGAACTCAAACGCCGCGAACAGAAAGCGCAAACGGGGATCGCGTTTGACTTGAACACCGGCGTCCGCGAAGCAATCAAGAAAATTCTCCCGTTCCATCCAACCGCCGCGCAGAAGCGTGTGCTCAAGGAAATTGCCACGGACATGAAGTTGCCAAGTCCCATGCGGCGCCTGCTGCAAGGCGATGTAGGATCGGGCAAAACCATCGTCGCCTTCCAGGCCGCAATCATCGCCATCGAAAATGGATACCAAGTCGCGCTTATGGCTCCGACAGAAATTCTGGCGCAGCAACATTATTATTCCGCTCGCCAGATTCTGGAACGCGCCGGATACCGCATCGTCCTGCTGACCGGATCGCTCGATCAGGAGCGGAAAAGAGATGTCCGCCGCCACATCGCGAAGGGTCACGCCCAACTCGTAATCGGAACGCACGCGCTGATTCAAGATAAAGTCGAATTCGAAAATTTAGGGCTAGTCGTTGTCGATGAACAACATCGCTTCGGAGTCATGCAACGCCTAAAGTTGATGCGAAAGACGGAAGATGCTCGTGTGACGACGGGGGCTCAGCCAGTTCTGCCGATCGACAGCGATCGCAGTTCGCCCGAGTTAAGCCCCGAGCCCGATGTCCTGGTAATGACCGCAACCCCAATCCCGCGCACGCTTGCGCTTACTCTCTACGGTGATCTCGATGTCTCCGTTCTCGACGAGCTTCCTCCGGGACGCACTCCCATCGTCACGCGATCCGTGCCCGACGAGCGCGCGCCCGAAGTTTGGGACTTCGTTCGCAAGCAAGTTGCTGCCGGACATCAGGCCTACGTCGTCTATCCCGTGATCGAAGAAAATGAAGAACGCGAACTGAAAGCGGCGCAGCAAATGCATCGTCAGCTCCGCGAAAAGATTTTCCCCAGCCTCCACGTGGGACTACTTCACGGCCGCCTCGACTCCGACAACAAAGAAGAAGTGATGCGCGACTTCCAAAAGGGAAGAATCGAAATTTTGGTCGCGACTACGGTGATCGAGGTCGGCGTCGATGTCGCGAACGCGACGGTTATGGTAATCGAACACGCCGATCGTTTCGGACTGGCTCAACTCCATCAACTCCGCGGCCGCATCGGCCGGGGCGCTGCGAAATCCTATTGCGTGTTGATGCGCGGAGGGAAAGTTTCCGAGGACGGCGAGCGCCGACTGGATGCCATGGTCCGTACCAGCGATGGATTCCAAATCGCCGAACTCGATCTCGAACTCCGCGGCCCCGGTGAATTCTTCGGAACCAAGCAGGCCGGCATCCCAAGCTTTCGAGTAGCTAACATCATCCGCGACCGCGAATTGCTCGAAGCCGCGAAACGCGAAGCAGGATTTGTTATCAACGGCCCGAATTCCGAAATCTCGAAACCGGAAGTGGATCGGGCACTGCGCGAGATGCGCGCACGCTGGGCGAACAGCTATGGGTTGGTCGAGGTCGGCTGACCCAGGTCAGCTGACATGGGCTGCCAGTTCTTGTCCAGCGCGTGATTGACTTCGATTATCATCGCAAGCTGTGCAGCTGACTTTTTAGCGGGGCACCTCTGTCATGGAACACACTCTAATCTTTCGCGACATCGCCATGGTGTTCGCCGGCGCATTCATCGTCGGCATCATCTTCTGGCGTCTCCATCAGCCGCTCATTCTCGGCTACGTCGTCGCGGGAGTGATTCTGAGTCCCTTCACTCCGGGACCGCGCGTCCATGACGTTCACACGTTCGAAATCATGGCGGAGGTCGGCGTTATCCTCCTAATGTTCTCCATCGGGATCGAATTTTCCATCCCCGAATTATTGAAAGTGAAATGGGTCGCGCTCGTCGGAGCACCCATCGGAATTCTCTTATCGATCGGCCTCGGCGTCGGAACGGGCATGCTCCTCGGATGGCCCTTCGCGCAAGGTGTTGCCGTCGGATGCATCATCTCCGTGGCCAGCACCATGGTCCTCATGCGCCTCCTCATGGATCGAGGCGAACTCAACTCCGAAGCTGGCCGCGTCATGATTACGCTTACACTCGTCGAAGATCTCGCCGTCGTCGTTCTCACCGTACTGCTTCCGAGCCTGGGCACTTCTGGAAATGCTGCAGGCGCCGCGAACTATCTCGACATCTTTTGGAAAATTGGAAAGTCTCTGCTGTTATTGGTGCCAATCATCTTGGCCGCATGGAAGATCGTTCCGCGTCTGCTCGCTCGCGTGGAAAAAACCTGCAACGACGAGATCTCGCTTCTTCTTGCGCTCACGATTTGTCTCGTCGTCGCTGCCATCACAGAAGCCGTCGGACTCTCGCTTGCCCTTGGAGCTTTCGTTGGAGGAATGCTTCTTGGCAGTTCCCACTACGCGCATACGCTCGCGAAACAAACGCTGCCGATCCGCGACGCTTTCGTCGCCCTTTTCTTTGTCACGATTGGGATGCTGATCGATCCCCGCACCTGGATTTCTAACTGGCATCTCCTCGCTGTTCTAGTCGGACTGATTCTGGTGGGCAAATTTGTGGTCTGGTTCGCGATCGTTCGCCTCTTTCGATATCCAGCACAGACTGCGCTCCGGGTCGGCATCGGACTCACGCAGATCGGCGAGTTTTCCTTCATCCTCGCCCAGGTCGCGATGCACTCGGGCCTCATCGGATCGGACGTTTACAACTCCGTCCTGGCCGCCTCGATCGTCACCATCCTGGTCAACGCGACTCTCTTCAAATTATTGAAGCCCACACCGGGACCAGCTGCAGTCCCCGAACCTGTTCCCGCTTGAAGTCTTCCTGAAGAGTTGCTGATGTCTTGAAATCCGGTTTCTTGCGGCCGGAACGCATCGCGGGCCGCCGCAACTCTTCTGCTATCATCGCCTCAGAGCCGGGAAAAACCGGCAACTTCGCACTGATACGAGGAGTTTTAATCATGGAAACGACCGGCCTTCCCGTAGGCTCCCGCCGCGACGAGGACATCGCACTCGACCTCATGAAATTCATCGCCATGACCACCGGCTACGGCAAGACCACCGGCGCTGGAGTCGGCTTCCAGGGCTCCGGAGCAGCCGCCAAGCCTGAAGACTATGCGACCCATCTGCTGGAACTTTATGGACGTTGTTTGGACTCGGTAGGGAAGTAAGTCACGAGCTTTCACCACGGGGAGCACACAGGAACACAGGGTTAACCCGACCCTAGAGAATCTCGGTTCACCCCGTGTTGCTCTGTGCTCCCCGTGGTGAAGATTTTGGCGGCGGAGTTCACCCCGAACCCGTAACCCCTTCCCCCTGAACCTCTTCGTTGACAACGTATCCGGCGGTGGGCTATCCTAGTGGTCTTTGCTAGTGAAGTGGAAGTCCTGCGACTGCCCGCCTGGAATACCTAGCGCGCCTTCTGCGTGGATTACTTGGGCACTCAGCGTTCTTTCATAAGTACATCGTGGCATACGCAATCGTAGCTAACGTTCTTTAAGTTCCTGGGAGATTTCCGATGTCAACCTATTTCCCGAAAGAGGGAGATATTGCGCGTAAATGGTTTGTGGTGGACGCGAGCGGACTTGTGCTCGGCCGCCTCGCCTCACGCGTCGCTCGCATTCTGATGGGTAAAGAAAATCCACAGTACACGCCGTTCATCGATACTGGCGATCATGTTGTCGTCATCAATGCCGACAAGATCAAGATCACCGGCATGAAGGCTGATCAGAAGATGTATCACCACTACACGGGATATCCCGGCGGCATCCGCGCGGAAGAAATGAAGAAGCGTTTGGTTCGTAAGCCAGAGCTGATCATTCAGGACGCCGTGGCCCGCATGCTGCCCAAGAACAAAATGGGCAAGCAGATGTTTACGAAGTTGAAGGTCTACCGTGGAGATAAACATCCCCACGAAGCGCAGAAGCCGGAAGCAAAAGTTTTCGCGTAAGAAGCAGCCGTTAGCAATTAGCTCTTAGCCTTTAGCGGACGGAGCGCGGCGCTTAAGAATTTAAGAAATATTTTGGAAAGGTTAAGGCATGCGGGTTTAGCTAACAGCTAAATGCTAATTGCTAACTGCTAAACATGGCTGAGCTAGTGCAATATTACGGAACGGGACGCCGCAAGACGGCGATTGCCCGCGTGTTTCTTCGTCCCGGTAGCGGCGAACTCAAAGTGAACGGCAAACCTTTCGACGAATACTTTGTGACTCCATCACAGCGTATTGCGGCGAAGCGCGCGCTCGTCTCCACCGACCACTCGACCACCTTCAACGTTCTCGCGAACGTCTGCGGCGGCGGAGTCGCTGGACAAGCCGATGCAGTGCGCCTCGGAATCACGCGCGCTCTCATGCTGTTCAACGCTGAGCTGCGCGGAAAACTCAAGGCCGAGGGCATGGTCACCCGTGATCCGCGCGCCAAAGAGCGTAAGAAGTATGGACAGAAGGGCGCCCGTAAGCGCTTCCAGTTCAGCAAGAGATAGTCGGTGGTCGTTCGTCGCTGGTCGTTGGCAAACGACTAGCGACCAGCGACAAGCGACTTGTTTTAGGGTTCCAAAATTCATCCCCCCACCTTCAAGGTTGGGGTGGACGGGAATGGCAATCCGGGGCCTCTGAGTGTCCGGATGCAGACCAACTGAGGAGGTTGATTGGCAAATATTACGATGAAGGAGTTGCTCGAAGCTGGCGTTCACTTCGGGCACCAAACGAAACGTTGGAACCCAAGGATGAAGGAGTTCATCTTTGGCGAGCGCAACGGTATCTACATTATCGATCTGCAAAAGACGCTGAAGATGTTCAAGGAAGCGTCGAAATTTGTACAAGACCTTGCCGCGGACGGCAGAATCATCCTCTTCGTGGGCACCAAGCGTCAGGCACAGGACGCGATTGCCGAAGAGGCGCAGCGCTGCTCCATGTACTACGTCAACCAGCGCTGGCTCGGTGGCCTTCTTACCAATTGGATCACCGTTCAGAAATCCGTAAAGCGTCTCAAAGAACTCGATGAAATGGCCACGGACGGCCGTTATGATCTCCTTCCGAAAAAAGAAGTGATCAAGCTCGAGCGCGAGCGCAAACATCTACAGGCGAACCTTGCCGGCATCAAGAACATGACCCGTTTGCCGGATGCGATTTTCGTCATCGATTCGAACAAAGAACAGATTGCAGTTCGCGAATCGCGCAAGTTGGGAATTCCCGTAGTCGCTGTGGTCGATACGAATTGCGATCCGAGCGAAGTGGATTACGTGATTCCCGGCAATGACGATGCGCTGCGCGCCATCCGTCTCTTCACTTCGAAGATTTCGGAGTCGATCGCGGAAGGTGTTCACGCCAGGGAAGACAAGAACATGGCGGACATCCAAGCCGTCGCGGAGCCTGCAGCAATCGTGCCGGATCCCGTCGCCGAAGAGCAATTTGCGGAAGCCGTTGTTCCAGTCGAAGGCGATGCATCGGCTGCGGCACCTGCAACCACAACTCCCGAAGGCGAAGAAATTCGCATGGAAGACGTGTTGGGCAAGGGAACGCGCAAGCGTCCTTCACCCGCCACTGAAGATGTTGACGAACTGGCAGCCGAAACGCGCCGCTTCTAGTCATACAACCCAGGTTTCAAGGCTTGAAGGTTGCAACGTTGCAAAGTTGCAACCTTGATTTTGTCCCTGATTGGCCCGCCGCAAGTTTGGCCCCCGACGGATTTTTCCTTGAAGCTTTGACCTTGAAACTCTGCAACCTTGCAACTTTGAAACCTGTAAATAAATTGAGGCATTCATGAGCACCACTATGGCAAATATTTCAGCAACTCAAGTTAAGGATCTCCGCGAGAAAACCGGCGCGCCCATGATGGACTGCAAGCACGCCCTGACCGAAGCCGAAGGCGACATGGAGAAGGCCGTCGTCATCCTGCGCAAGAAAGGCGTGTCGGTCGCTGCCAAGAAAGCGACGCGCGTCACCAGCGAAGGAGCAGTCGGACACTACATCCACGCTGGTGGCAAAATTGGCGTGCTGATCGAAGTCAACTGCGAAAGCGATTTCGTTGCGCGTACCGAAGACTTCAAAGAGTTGGTCCACGATATCTCCATGCACATCGCGGCCAGCGATCCGAAATTCGTCCGCAAAGAAGATGTCACCGCCGAAGACTTTGAACGCGAGAAGGACATCTATCGCGCACAAGCTGCTGCCAGTGGCAAACCGCCCGCGATCGTCGAAAAGATGGTGGCCGGGAAAATGGAGAAGTTCTACGAAGAGGTTTGCCTCTTAGAACAGCCCTTCATCAAGGACCAGACGATCAGCATCTCGCAGTTGATCGCAGCGAAGATCGGCAAACTCGGTGAGAATATCGCCGTTCGTCGCTTCGCCCGCTTCAAAGTGGGAGATGCAACCGCAACCGTTGCCTTCGTCGGCGCTAAGCCGGACGAGGGTGGCGAAGCATCAGAACCGGTTGCCAAATAGCAGCCAATGAATTCAAGGGGCGCTTCGGCGCCCCTTTTTTATGGCTATTTTCAGCTTCAACGTTACGCATTTCAAGTTTTCTATGCCAGTTGGCGTCTGAAGGGTTAACCTTGAAACGCTGAAACCTTGCAACTTTGAAACCTTGCACTTCTTCTGGAGATTCGATGTCCGCACCTGCGCCAGTCTTTAAACGCATCTTGCTGAAAATCTCGGGCGAAGCCCTCGCCGCCAATCAAGGCTTTGGCGTGGACACCAAGCGCATTCACGAAGTCGCTGCTGAACTCGCCGACGTGCACAGCCTCGGAATCCAGATGGCGATCGTCGTTGGCGGCGGAAATTTCTTTCGTGGAGTGGCCGATCAAGCCAAAGACATGGATCGCGTTTCCGCCGACCACATGGGTATGCTGGCCACCGTCATCAATGCGCTCGCGCTTCAGGACGCGCTGGAAAAACAAAAAGTTTATACCCGTGTTCAGACCGCGATTGAAATGAATCAGGTTGCCGAGCCGTTCATCCGTCGCCGCGCCATCCGTCATCTCGAAAAAGGGCGCGTCGTGATTTTCGCTGGTGGCACCGGCAATCCTTATTTTTCGACTGACACCGCCGCGTCTCTCCGCGCCATGGAAATCAAAGCCGACGCCATCTTGAAAGCGACGAAAGTCGATGGCATTTACGATGCCGATCCGATGAAAGTAAAAGACGCAAAGAAATTCGATCAACTCACCTACATGGATGTCCTGAAACAGGGATTGAAAGTAATGGACTCCACCGCGATCTCGCTGTGCAAAGACAACAATCTCCCCATCATCGTCTTCAACTTGAATCAGCACGGCAACATTCGACGCGTAGTGTTGGGAGAAAAGATCGGATCAAGGGTAAGCGCATAGAGCGAGGTCTCAGGTCTCAGCTGTCAGGTCTTAGCGTGCGGTTTTCCTGCGACCCGAGACCTGCGACCTGTATTTCCGATTTATAATTCACCGTCCTAAATAAAAATATTGGAGCTGAGAAAAATGGCTCATCCTGCACTCAAAGACGTTTACGCAACGCTCAAAACTCGGATGGAAAAAGCCGTCGAAGACTTCCGCCGCGAGATGGCTGCGCAGCGCACCGGACGCGCGAACGTCCACATGCTCGACACCATCACCGTTGACTATTACGGATCGCAAATGCCGATCAACCAGGTCGCTCAGGTCCATGCCCCCGAGCCGCAACTGATCACCATTCAACCCTTCGATCCCTCGCAGCTCCCCGTGATCGAGAAGGCGATCCGCGGTGCCGATCTAGGCCTCAATCCAATGAATGACGGGAAGATTGTGCGCGTGCCTGTTCCGGCGCTGACAGAAGACCGTCGCAAGGACATGGTCAAGCACCTGCACAAAATCCTCGAAGAACATCGCACCGCCGTCCGCAACGTGCGCCGCGACGGCAACGACGCCATCAAGAAGGCCTTCAAAGACAAAGAAATTTCCGAGGATGACGAAAAGCGTTCACTCGAAGAAATCCAGAAGCTCACCGACGACGAAATTAAGAAGATGGAAGAGATGAGCAAGGTCAAAGAGAAAGAAGTACTGGAATTTAAATAGAGAATGTGGAGAGGGCGCCCTCGCCCGCTAACTTTTGTTTCAATAAATAGTCGTTATAACGATTGTCGTTATAACGACTATTGTATTTGGGATGATATTAAGTCGATGATGCTGCTGCTAACCTGTATGTTGGATCAAAACGCAATCCCTTCGTGCGGGGTCAGAAAAATGCATTGGAGTGAAGTAGTGGTCCTTCAGCTGCGCTCAGGATGACAGGTTTTGTTCACTTCACCGTGACTTTCACCTTCGCCGTCGTCCTCCCAAACTGATTCGTCGAATACAGCGTGTAGGTTGTAGTTGCTGTTGGCACCAGCGAAACGGAATTCCCGCGCACCACTCCCACCTGCGGCGACACGATGTTGTACTCGCCGTTCGTGACATTCCAACTCAACGTGACAGGCATTCCCGGAGCAACGGTCGCGGGACTCGCCGTAAAGCTGGCGATTGTTGGATTTGCTCCCTGCGGAATATTCGCCGCCGTATAGATCGGATCCATCAATACAACTTCAAACGCAGATGCGGGGACTTGCTTTAATTCTCCAAGGTCGTCATTGTCCCAGCGATTGTCGGGATCTCCACTGATATACATCGAGCTGCCGTTATCCGCCATGATCATCCCGTATTGCTGCAGGGCGGTGAGAATAACTTTCGCCTGCGGAGAAAATCCTGAAATGTTGTAACTCGCCTTCAGCCGCAGACGCATTCCCATCGGCGCGGCCGCCGGATTCGTCGAGTTCGCCGCCCAGTGACTCGCTGGAGGAGTGAAAGCTGCCTGACTGTTTTTCAACGTGAAGCGCAGCGCGTGCTGAATCGCTCCCGCCGCATATTCGTCGTAACGCGCGAGTCCAGGAAACACGGGCAGACCAGCAGCATCTGCAGAGGTCCATGTGTAGGGGCGCTGCTCATCGTTTAATAAGTCCCAAACCGCAGCCGACGCCGCGTTCCAATTTCCGTTCTTCAATACGTGCGAGGAATACAACTCATAGAGCCAGCAGTTATCGCGATCCAACACCAAAACGTGCCGGTCGCCGTTCCCCGGCTTGGGATATCCCTCGATCGGCGCGTTGGCCGGAACCGGCATCGGTCCGGGATCGCTCTCGTCACCATAAGCCGTGAAGAAAATCTTGACGGCGGCCTGACCGCTCACGACAACGTAGGGGATTCCAATCGAACTCCCGGCATAGAGTCCCGATCCAAAGTCGGGATGCAGCGGGGTCGACGAGCCAATGAAATTAATGATTGCTTCGGAATTCGGATCGACTTGAGCGCCAGCGATGTTCTGGTTCCAAAGATTGTCAGCGGGGAACGGAACGAATCCGTTGAGGCTCGCCCCAGCTCCGACGGCCATGCCGCTACAGTTTTTCTGGGCCGATAGCGCTGAAACGAACAAGAAAACCGTGAGGACTGCGGCAAGTAGATTTCGCATACGACGATACTCCGCGGGAGATTCGGAAAGCGATTGAGCAACCGACAATAACCGGACGATAGCACGCAGTCCGAACTCGCACACCACTCGGATGTTCCATCGAAACCCGCCCGGCCGGCCAGTCCAACGCAATGCCCAATTTCCGGAAACGTCCAATGGAGCGCCGAGCGTCCAAAGCACCGGGTGTCCTCGCCCGCCCCCAAGCGATCACCTCGAAGCGAATCGCAGCCATCCGCTTCGCTCGACACCCTTTTTTCTCCCATCGACTCGAAGAAGACCACAAATAAATCGTCCTAGTTTCAGAAAAACTTACAGACATGGGCAACGCGGCGACGTTCTATTCCGTCTCTATTGAGGTAGAACTTTTTCGGGCATAGCTTCTGGGGCTAAATCCGTCCGCGCCTTGGACGGTTTTCACTCTCTACCGTATAATTACCGTTTTCCTAACTCTTGTTTTTCGAGGTAGTTGCAATTCATCGCCGTCATCAGGCTATCCCTGTGCAGGGCCGAATTGGCCAAGACATGGGCCCGCAGCGAGACCCATCCCGGTCTCCATCTTCTTCCATCTTAAGACTTTGGGAGCGGCAGGCTTTTCGGCGTTCAATCACAACTTCCGTTCGAAATCGCTTCTTTATCTTCTTTGCCTTGCTGCTGATCGCTGTCCCGCTCCTCGGCCAACAGGACCTCATCGTCGGCATCGTGATTCATGGCAATCGCCGCATTCCGGCCGACACCGTGAAGGCCCGTATCTTCAGCAAAGTGGGAGACGTGTACGACGTTGCCTCCGTCGAGCGCGACTTTAACGCCCTTTGGAATACCGGCTACTTCGAGGACATCCGTTTTGAGCGCGAACAGAGCGACAAAGGCTGGATCCTCCACGTTTATCTCAAAGAGCGGCCGACGATCCGCGAAATTACCTACACCGGACTGAATGCCGTCTCCACCAGCGATGTGCTCGACCGCTTCAAGGAACGCAAAGTCGGACTCGCCGTCGAGAACCAGTACGATCCCACGAAGATCAAGAAAGCCGAAGTCGCCATCAAGGGACTTCTGTCCGAACACGGACGCCAGTTCGCCACCATCCGCACCGAAGTCCGTCCCATTCCTCCGAACGCAGTCGGAATCACCTTCGTCGTTCGCGAAGGTCCGAAGGTCAAAGTTGGGCGCATCCGCTTCCGCGGCAACAAGCACATTCCAGACCGCGTTTTGCGCGCGTCGATGAAGAACCTCAAGCCCATCGGCATTCCGAAGTCGATTTTCTTGGAAGACATCTTCTCCAAGACTTACGACGCCACGAAGCTTGAAGAAGATACCGAACGCGTCCGCGCCGAATACCAGAACCGCGGTTACTTCAAAGTGCTGGTCGATGACGCCAAGACAGAGATCCACGACACCGGTCGCACCGGACTTCACATTCCCTGGATCCAGCCGGGATTAGGTAAATCCGTAGACATCACGCTCCCAATCGAAGAAGGCGAGCGCTATCGCCTCGGCACGATTACTTTCAAGAACAACAAAGCCATCTCGAACACGGCCGCCCTGCGCAGTCTGTTTCCAATGAAGGACGGCGACATCTTCAGCCGCGAAAAAGTTGCTACCGGATTGAAGAACCTCACCAAGGCTTACGGCGAAGCGGGATTCATCAACTTCACTCCGGTGCCCGACACCAAGTTCGACGACGAGAAGAAGACCATCGATCTCACCATCGACGTGGACGAAGGTAAGCAGTTCTACGTCCGGCGCATCGAGTTCCAGGGCAATACCACGACCCGCGATAAAGTCATCCGCCGCGAAGTGGCGCTCGAAGAAGGACAGATCTACAACTCGAGATATTGGGAACTCAGTTTGCTGCGTTTGAACCAGCTCGGATACTTTGAACAGCTGAAACCAGACGATCCCAACACAACCGAACGTCACCTCGACGAAAAAGCTGGCACCGTCGACCTGACTCTCAAGGTCAAAGAAAAAGGCAAGAACAGCATCGGATTACAAGGCGGCGTCAGCGGACTTGCCGGCGCTTTCGTCGGCCTCAACTACAGCACAAACAACTTTTTAGGACTAGGCGAAACGCTTTCCGTGAACGCGAGCCTCGGCAGCCGTCAACGCGATCTCGTGTTCGGATTCACCGAGCCATATCTGTTCGATCGGCCGATGCAAGCTGGCTTCAACGTCTATACCCGTAAGACCAGCTACGATCAGGCGCGTCAGTATGCCATTGCCACCGGACAGGCGTTGAACTTGCCCTCCGCGTACCTGCAAAATCTGCAGAACTATTCGCAGTCCAGCACCGGACTTAGCATGACGCTCAGCTACCCGTTGCGCCATTCCTTCAAACGCTTCGGTATCAGCTACTCATTCGATAGGTCGTCGCTGGTTGCGGTCAGCAACGCTTCGAAGTTGTTGTTCGAGAACATCAACTTCCGCGGCATCACCGGACCCAACGCTCTCAACGGAATCATTACCAGCAAGATCACGCCGAGCTTCACCATGAATACCCTCGACGCCTCTTACGCTCCGCATAAAGGCAAGAGCTTATTCATCGGCGGCGAATTCGCGGGACTCGGCGGCACGGTTCACACCATTCGTCCCATCGTTCAGTTCAAGCAATTCTTCCCAATGCAGAAACGCCGCAATGCGCTGGGATACAACATTCAGGGTTCATTTATCACTGGCTTTGGTGGGATCGTTGCTCCTCCATTTGAACGCGCGTACCTCGGCGGTGAGAACGATCTGCGCGGATTCGATACCCGCACCGTTTCTCCAATCGCGTACTTGCCGAGCGCGCAAAGTGTCGCGCTGCGAAATCCGGACGGATCCTATGTCCCCGCCAATCCCAATTTCAAGGTGGTCACAAATCCCACCACGGGAGCATGCGTCAGCAACTGCTGGAGCATCCCGGTTCCGTATCAGCAACTCGTGACGCCCGGCGGCGATTTGAGTTTGCATGGCAATCTGGAGTACCGCATCACCATCGCCGGTCCAGTCGCGATCGCACCTTTTGTTGATATGGGAGTCGATCCGATTATTCGGACCTCGCAGTTGCAGATCAATCCAGTGCAGTTCAACACATTGATCAGCACGCTGTTCGGATGCCCGATTCTGGGTCCGAGCACCGGTTATGCCTGCCAGGGTGGAAAAACAATTTCGACCTTCTCCTCGAACCTGAGTCCGGTTCCGGGCACCAACTGGGTGCCGCGTATGTCCACAGGTATCGAATTGCAGACGATGCTTCCGGTGGTGAACGCGCCGTTCCGCATCTACTACGCTTATAACGCGCTGCGCCTCGACGATAGCGCCGCGCCCCCAGTGCCAATCACGCGCGCCATGTTCCCCGCCGGAGGCGCTGGTGACTACACCTACAAGACCACGCTCGCGACCCTGGGATCCACCTATACCCTGCGTGAGCCGAGGAAGACGTTCCGCTTCTCAGTAGCCACGACGTTCTAAAGCAGCCGTCAGCCATCAGCCATCAGCCATCAGTTAAAACCGACGTTGGCCTGACGCAAACGTGTACGTTGAGAGTCCGGCGTCCGCGCCCGATCACTCGTACGACGTGAAACAACAATTGGCCCAACCTTGATTATGTCAACGCCGATTGAGCCAGCGCTGATTAAAACGAATCCGATTAAAGTAATGGTTTTTGAGGTATTTGAGGAGTCGCCACGAATGGGAAGGGCACGGCTTCAGCCGTGCCGTAAAAGGGATCAAGGGTCGCGGCTTTAGCCGCTGAGGGACTGGTTTGGTCTTTGTTGGACGGGCGAAGATGCCCGTAGCTCCACAACCTGATTTACCTGAAGGCTGATGGCTGAGCGCTGACGGCTGCTTGCTGACGGCTGGTTGCCGACGGCTAGAAACTACTCGATCTGAATCAACCCACCCGCAGCCCCAGACGCTGCTGCTGGCCTCTGCGGAGCACGCCATCCATCCACCACCGACACCTGATGGACGCACGATACCGTGCAATGCGGGGCGCACGATTTCTCCGTGTAGAACTCTCGCCGAATATCGGCGACCGTATATTTCTCCAGCGGAATCCCCGGATACCCACGCTGCTGCGAGCAGTAATGCACCAGCCCGTCTTCGCAGATGTAGAGATATCGCGCGCCAGCTCTGCAGCGCCATTCGTTGGGCTGGCCGAGCGCGATGTTGTCCTGAAATGCATTCACGCGCGTAAAGCTGCGCTTGTCGAGGTTTTTCATCTCGCCATATACACGCTGCTCTTCTTCATTCAGCGGCTGCACCTGTCCCGAGCCATCATGAATGATTCCCACCGTCGAACTGAATCCCAACTCCAGTGCGCGCTTTCCGATAGTCAGCGCGTCCTGAGGGTGACTCACTCCGCCGCCGACTACGGAATTAATGTTGACGTGAAAATCCGCATGCTCCGCCAGCAACTGTAGTTTGCGGTCAAGAACTTTCAAGCTCTTCTTGGACACTTCATCCGGCTGCACGTTATCAATCGAAATCTGCAACCACTCTAATCCGGCCTGATTCAGTTTCTGGATGCGGTCCGCGGTCAGCAGATATCCGTTCGTGATCAGCCCCGAGACGATGCGGCGTTTCTTCATCTGCCGGAAAATGTCGTCCAGTTGAGGATGCAGCAGAGGCTCGCCCCCGCTGATCGTGATCACGGACGTTCCGAGATCACCAAGCTGATCGACGCGCTTCAGCATCTGTTCGATCGGCACCGGCTTCGAGAAATCGTCGTACTCGTTGCAGTACGTGCAGGAAAGATTGCAGCGCCGAATAGGAATCAGATGGGCCAGCAAAGGATGGTCCGTCGACACAACGGCCTTCAGGATCTTCCACAGTCCCTGAACGTTCCGCTCCGCCGCCTTGATCTTGCGGCGCATCGTCACGGACTTGGCTGTCACTGGCGTGGTTGTGGTTGTTGGTGTCATCGCTTTGCTACTGGAGCTTCGATATTGGATGCTTCTGCCGTAAATTCGATGGGTCTTTCTCTGCCTGCGTCTCGATTGCGAGGACTCACTGCCACCTCTCAATTCCATCACATCGAGCGACTAAGTACCTATTTTACAGCAGTATTCGGAGGAAAAGCGGGGTCGAACGGCGGTGCCAACGCAGGCGTTATCGATCGGGATCACCGAGTCTCATGTGCCCCGCCGCGCTCAACGTTACGACCGCCTGATCGAGATTCTCGCGCTTGATCAACACATAATCCGTATCAAACGTCGAGATCGCAAAGATGGGGATCTCAGCTTCAGCGAGCGGAGCAATAAACGAAGCAAGCACACCGGTCATCGTAAAAGGAAACGGTCCTTCCAGTTTGAGCGCCAACCAACCGCGCTCCGCAGGTGCGCCGTAGGGCAAGAGATCTTCCTGGCAGACAATCGATAGCTCATCACGCACTCGCGCGACGCAGAAAAATACTCCCTGCATTGCCCATGCGGGAACGCCAGCATCTGAGGCTAACTGACAGACTGCCAGCCGCTCGACCAGAACACGATATTTCAAAGTGTGTGGCAAAACAGAAAGGAGATTACTACAGAAGCGAACGGAACGCGGGTGAGGCTCCGTGTTTTACACGGTTCGCTTCGATAACCTAAGCGCTTAGGTTATCAGGTTAGGCCCCCCAAGTTCGCCGGCCAAAAAACTATTCACTCATGTTGTCGCCCATGTTGCCACCCATGGGGACATATTTAAACTTCTTGCCATCGAAAAACAGGGCAGAGCTATCGCCGTTGTCGCCTGCTTCTTCGATGTAGACGGCTTCGATGTTCCTCTTCTTGAGGTGCATCTTGCGGACCGAGATCGCCCGATAGGGCAAATTTACAACCACGTACTTGGCCTTTGGCTTCGCCGAGCGCCATCCCTCCGGCCCCGAGCCGTGAATAATCAACACAACCAATCCACGTCGCGCCGGATCGGGTTCCGTAAAGGTCGTCGTCACCTTGGGATCGCCATATCCAAAGAAATCGTAGTAGGGATCGATGACTTTGTAATCATGCTCGCCCTGATCCAACATAGGATTCTTACAACGCGCCGCAATCACCACATCCTCGACGCCGTCGCCATCCAGATCGCCATACGTCACGGCCAGCTCCGGCAGCAGCGTGAACTGGTCGCCAAATTGCTTTTGGACGAACGCATTGTCCACGGTGCGAACCGTCGGAGCAACCGCCGCAGCGGAGTGAGCCCCCGCGAACGCCGGAATCGACATCGTCACACTGAACGCCAACAGTAAAGCTAGAAGCAACGCTGGAAACGCCGGGAGTAAAGATACTTTTCGCATACCCCAACTCTAGTCCCAACCCGTCACCGAGAGCAGGTAACGAAAGTCACTCGCTGTGCCTCCAAAAAAAAATCTTGAACCACGGGGTAGACCATTGTTTTAATTCGTGGGCTTTACCCCGTGTTCCTCCGTGCCCCCCGTGGTAAAAGGTCTGAAGTCGCGAGATCGGGAATGATGAGGAGTCGACCCGAACGAAATTACAAATTGCTCTTAAAGTGCTCCCACCCTCCAGCCTTTAGCCGTCGAGCTTTGCCATCAATTCCGATCAAGCGCATCCGGGAGTCGCCTGTGATCCGTCCAATTCTCGTGATCGCGACGCGCCCCACTTTCGCGGGAATCTTTCCGGAGGATGTGAAAAGGAGTTCGTAATCTTCCCCGCCGTGCAATGCCATATCCAGGGGAACCTCTTTTCCTTTGCCCATGAGAGCCCGTGGAACGAGGGCGCCTTCGACCACTGCCCCCACGTCGCTCTCTTCGCAAATATGTTCGAGATCGGTAGAGAGTCCATCGCTCAAATCGATCATCGCGGAAGCCAACCCGCGCTGCCGCAGCCATTGGCCAACCTCAATTCGAGGCCACGGATAAAAGCGCCCCGAATATTCTGCCCCACCCGACTGAGACGCGATAAACCGCGCCAACGACGCGGCCGCGCCTCCCAACTCCCCGGTGACATAGATCTGGTCGCCCACCTTTGCTCCCGACCGTAGCACCGCCTTGCCTCTAGGAACGGATCCCACAACCACGATGTCCGCCTGAATCGCCGCCCGCCGACTGCGCCATGTCCCCTCCCGCCAAGGGAATGCCGAATGCGGACGCGAGCTGCAGCAATCCCTGAAGGAACCCATCTACCCATTTCTGTGAGACGTTTGGCTCGCCACGGCCAGCGACAAGAAGGCCGCGAGCGGCTCTCCGCCCATCGCTGCGATATCGCTCAGCCCCCGCGTAAGGCAGCGCAGTCCAATGAACTCAGGAGGATCCCAGTCGCGCCGAAAATGGACGTTTTCGATGCTGAAGTCGGTCGTTACCAGCATCTCGTGGCCCGCAGGAACGCGCAGGACGGCGCAGTCGTCCCCAATGCCGGTCGTCACTGACTTTACCGACGCCGACTTTAGCGTCCTTCGCGACCGACCATCCGCCGCCCGCCGGATCCCCTGAATTAGCTTCTTTTCGCGTACAGGCATCCCGATCACTATACCGCGACGAGATGCCTCCAGAAGCTGCGACCTCAGCGAGTTGGGCGATCCTCCAACGCCACCTTACCGGCGTAATTTGGCCATTTGGACATTGCCAATTACCCTGCCTTGGTAACCCTCGGAAGGTCGTACTTCGGTTGACAGGGGGAATCAGGTTTGTTACCTTTTAACTCGCCGTTCATAGAAATCCTGCCGAACCAAGTACTGCAAACTGAATCAGTTGCAGACAAATTTGGATTTCGGTATACCTGATTCCACGGTTCAGGTGGGTGGTTCAGCAATAGCCAGTTTGCGAAATGCAGCTGGCGCAGTCAGGATCTCGAGCCCGAGCATGACACGCCCGCTCCCGCCGACCTCCAAACAAAATTCGTAAGCAAAATTCGAGAAGCCGGACAAACGATATTGCGTAAGCGCTTTTATATATTTTTCGTAGCTCGCGACGAAGCCGGACAGCTTCGCAAGATCACCATTCCCGTCCAGTACCTGTACGTACTGCTGGCCGGGGCGGCGATCGGCGCGCTCTGCCTTACCGGTATTGCCAGCTCCTATACCCGGATGCTCGCGAAAGTCGCGCACTACAACCAGCTTCGCACCGAACAAGCCCAACTCAAAGATCGCTATTCCAAATTGGAACAGGTTGCCAAAGAGCGTGACATTCAGGTCGCATCCCTGGGATCGCTGGCCAGTGAAGTTTCGGCCCTCTACGGATTGAAGTCCGATCCGGCAATGGTCGCCGCTTCCTCGACCGAGCAGATTCAAGCCGCGCAGGTGAATTCGTCCCTCGACCAGCTTTACGCTCTCAAGCACACAGCCTTGACCGGAGCAGCCAGCGTCGGCATCTCTCTCGGGCTGACCAAGAACTCAACCACCGCCGACTGGGTGCGTGCCAATTCCGCCCCGAACCTCTGGCCGGTCGAAGGCCAGATCACCGGATCATTCGGTGAGCGCATCGATCCATTCAACGGAGAAGGCGCATTCCACTCCGGCATCGACATTTCCGCGATCGTAGGATCGCCCGTAATTGCCCCCGCCGACGGTGCCGTAACTTTCGCCGACTTCCTCGGCGGATACGGACGCGCCATCATGGTCGATCACGGCCACGGCATCACCACCCGCTACGGACATCTTTCGAGCTTCGCCGTCACCGCCGGACAATACATCCACCGCGGCGACACCCTCGGCTATGTAGGACTGAGCGGACGCTCCACCGGACCACACCTCCATTACGAAGTCCGCATCAACGACGCCCCAGTAAACCCCTATAAATATCTACGCATCACAGTAGCTCACCTCGGCGGCTTCGCCGCTGGCTCGTAGTTCCTTCCTGACTCCTGCTCCTCGCTGTAAACTCAATCGGAATGTTTAAACCCATCCTCGATTCGAGAAAGCCTAACTGGAAATTCCGGCTTGTTTGCCTAGCGCTGACGCTCTCGTTTGCAATAGCGTTCGTTTGGATTTTGCGGATCACGCAAATGCCGCTCAAGTCCTACAAGGGACCTCTTCAGCCTCTATCGCGGGAAGAATCGCAACTTGCCGGCCGGCTCTCGGAACACGTCAAATACCTCTCGGAAACCATCGGTGAAAAAAACATCTCGTACCCCGAGCCGTTGCAAAGAGCGAAAGACTATATCCGAACCAACCTCGAACAGGCCGGATATATCGTGAACGATTGGAGCTACTCCGTCTCGGGTCAATCCGTGAGCAACTTAGAAGTGCGACTGCTTGGCGATGACAATTCTGGGGAGATTGTTGTGGGCGCGCACTATGACAGCGTGCACGGATCTCCGGGGGCTAACGACAACGCAAGTGGTGTTGCGGCGCTACTCGAACTCGCCCGCGAGTTCCAAGGAGGCAAATATCACAAGAGCATTCGCTTCGTCTTTTTCGTGAACGAGGAGCCACCGTTCTTCCAAACGAACGACATGGGCAGTCTGGTCTTTACCAAGCAACTGCGGCGCGATCACGTACATGTGTCGGCAATGATTTCTCTTGAAACGATCGGGTACTACTCGGAGGAAAAGGGAAGCCAGAAATATCCCGCTCTGCTAAGCCTGTTCTATCCTGATCGGGGTAACTTCATCGGATTCGTCGGCAATTCCGAATCTCGTGATTTAGTGCGCGAGACGATTCGCAGATTCCGCGAATCCACGAATTTTCCCTCAGAAGGAATCGCCGCCCCCGCAGATTGGCCGGGCATTGGCTGGTCAGATCATTGGTCGTTCTGGCAGGAGGGCTATCCGGCTATCATGATCACCGACACTGCCCCGTTCCGATATCCCTACTATCACACGTCACACGATACGGCCGACCGGCTGGATTATTCGAAGATGGCGAGAGTTGTGGGCGGCGTTCGTAGAGTGGTGCAGTCGCTCGCGAACAACCCTTAGTCTCGGGCTGCCAGCCGTCGGTGACGGTCGGCGTTTTCTCCTCACAATATTTGTGAATTTTCTCTAGCCACGTGTGCATCTCTTAAGAAGTCCGAAACAAGCAACGGACAAAATGATGACCGTCTCAAATCGATTCCCCACACTCTTCCTGCCTCACGGCGGCGGCCCGTGTTTTTTCCTCGATCCTGGCGAAGTCTTTCCCGCCGGAATGTGGGACGACATGGCCGCGTACTTGAAGGGCATCGCCACCACTCTCGACCAGCGCCCGAAAGCGCTGCTCGTCGTGTCGGGACATTGGGAAGAGCCGATGCCCACGACCTATGGGCCGCCTTCGACGTCCCTGCTCTACGACTACTACGGATTTCCGAAGAAAACTTATCAGCTGAAATATCCCGCTCCCGGAGATCCGCAGCTCGCCTCGAAAGTAAAAACACTTCTCAACAGCTTCCGGAATCGCATCTGCCGAAAATCAGACCCGCGGATTCGATCATGGCGTATTCATTCCTCTGATGCTCGCGTTTCCGGATGCGAGCATCCCCATCGTGCAGCTGTCGCTTCAGGCGGGATCGGACCCATCCGTCCATCTTGCGATAGGCCGCGCTCTTGAACCGCTGCGCGATCAAGAAGAGGGAGTGCTGATCATCGCCAGCGGCATGAGCTATCACAACCTGCGAGCGTTTTCCGATCCTGCAGGCGACGCAGCCTCGGAGCAGTTTGACGCTTGGCTGAACGATGCCGTCACAGATCCCGATCCAGCCTCGCGAGCCCGCAAGTTGGAGGAGTGGAGAAAGGCTCCCGGCGCGCTTCGACGCACATCCGCATCCCGAGCATCTGCTTCCGCTCATGGTCGCAGCTGGAGCCGCCGGAAAAGACCCAGGCTGGCGCAATTATCATGGCCACGTTTCGGGCAAAGCAATTTCAGGATTTCAATTTGGAGGAGTCGAACCTCAACGCTGAGAGCGTGTGAGAAAAAATGTGGCGCGGGCGCCCCCGCCCGCGTGACGGCGTACGCTGTGAGAGAGAACCGGGGCAGGGCGGATCGGATAAGAGGCGGGAGGAATTGAAGACTGTGTGTCGCAGGCGCTAAAGCGCAGTCATTCGGCGCGATGATGGCACGGCTAAAGCCGTGCCCTTCCACACACCTTGAAACCTTGAAACCTTGAAACCTTGAAACCTTGAAACCTTGAAACCTTCTCCCTACCCCTTAGCCTTCTTAATCTCCTCAATCAGCGGCGGAACAATATCGAACAGATTTCCAACGACCGCGTAATCCGCAATCTCGAAAATCGGAGCTTCGGAATCTTTATTGATCGCGACGATGCTCTTTGCGCCCTTCATCCCAACAATGTGCTGAATCGCGCCAGAAATTCCGAGCGCGAGATAAAGTTTCGGAGCGACCGTCTGTCCGGATGATCCAATCTGCCGATCCATGGGCAGCCATCCGTTATCGCAGATGGGACGCGACGCGGCGAGTTCCCCGCCGAGCGCGTCCGCCAGTTGCTGCGCGAGTTCGATGTTCTTTTGCTCTTTGATTCCGCGTCCAACCGAAACAATGATCTCGGCCTGGGTTAGATCGACCGCCTGTTTCGCTTCTTTGAAAACCTCTTGCGGCTTGTTGCGGACAACTCCGTCGGGAATCGAAACATTCACCGTTTCGATTGGAGCAACCGTCGCTCCAGCTTGGACGTTGTCGGCTCGAAACGACCCATTCTGAAAAGTCACGAAGCATGGGCCGGATCCTGAAAAACTAACATCAGCAACGAACTTCCCCTGAAACATCTGCCGCGTAAACAGAAGTTTCCCGTTTTCGTAGTGATAGCCAATCACGTCGCTGATGGCTGTGGATTGTAGAGCCGTCGCGAGCGTTGGCACGAAATCGCGCACCTGATAAGTGTGTGGCATCAACACCAGCTTCGCCGGATGCGTCTGCAAGAACTCTTTCAGCGCATAGGCAAACGCATCGGAAGTGTAGGGCTCCAGCGCCGCCGACTCGATGTCATACACTTTGGCAACTTTCTTTGACGCGACATCGCTAGCGATCGCAGCAACGCCGGAGCCGACAACCGCAGCCTCGAGCGTCCATCCAGTTTGTGCGGCGATAGCCTGCCCCGCAGCAATGGTTTCCCAAGAGACGCGATTGAGTTTCCCTTCGCGCTGTTCGACGACTACTAGAATTGTGTCCATAAGGTCAGGTCCCAGGTCTTAGGTCTCGGGTCTCAGGTAGAACGGCGCCAGTTCGTACTGAGAACTGAGAACCGGGAACTGAGAACTTTGTTCTTAAATCACACGCAACTCGTTCTTCAACTTGTCCACCAACTTCTTCGCAACTTCCGCCGGAGCGCCTTCCAGAAACTCAGTGTTCTTCGATTTCTGCGGCAGGTACAACTTTTCGATCTTCTGCAAATTCTCGCCCATCGCGGATTGCACTTCTGCCAGTGTCACTTTGCGCATCGGTTTCATCTTTGCTTGTTTGATTCCAATCAGAGTTGCATATCGCAGCTTGTTAATTCCTGATTGGATCGTCAGCACTGCAGGCAGCGGCATGTCCACAAACTGAAAGAAGCCAGCTTCCAACTCTCGTTTTACGCGGATGCCAGCATCGGTCTTCTCAATCTGCATGATGATGGTGGCATGTGGAAGGCCTAGAATTTCAGCCAAGATGACGCCAGTCTGCGCGAACCCGTAATCGTCCGATTGCAGGCCGGTGAAGATGAGGTCGAATTTTTCGTCTTTGATGGCGGAAGCGATCGCCCGCGCCGTGTTGTAAGCGTCGAGCCCAACAAAAGCGTTATCTTCTAAATGGATCGCGCGGTCCGCACCCTTCGCCAACGCTTCGCGCAGTACCTGCGATGCGCGAGTCGGGCCGGCCGTTACGACAACAACCTCGCCGGTGTGTTTCTCTTTTTGCCGCAATGCTTCTTCGAGCGCAAACGCATCCGGTTCATTGACTTCGTAGGAAACGTCCTCGCGGATCCACGTCCCCGCCTCATTCAACTTCAGCGGAGCGTCTTTCTGCGGCACCTGCTTCATGCACACCAAAATCTTCACGGATCAACTCCCATTTCTCAACGCGTCATTGCTCGGCGCGTGAATCGATCAAAGCCAAACAGACAAGTATAGACGACGGCCGAGTGAACCATAGTTTGGAGTGGCAAGCAGCTTGGTGAAATTCGGTGCAAAAAGACTATAAGTTTAAGCCTTTCCTTCATTAACCCTCGTGCCCTAAGTGATAAACGATCTTCGCAAATCGGCTAACGTGGATGAAAGTCCTTTGCTTTCGCGTCGGGAATGTGACGTTTCGCTCACTCAACCAATTCGCCACGCACCCTCGTAATCTTGACCCCACGCCTTCCGCTTGCCATGCTTGATCTACCGTGAAGAAGTCTCAGAGATCGGCTCCAAAGCCCGCCAAGACGGCCCGCGCTCCTCGCATTCGCGTTCCCAACAGCGAGCGTGCGCTGTTCAGCATCAATGAAGTACGCTTTGTGGGAGTCTTGCAGCGCCTTTCGCTCACGGGAGGCTCAGCTGTCCTGTCGAAAGGTCCGATCGCCAGCGGCACGATGGGCGACATTGCCATGAACACCGTCTTCGGCAAAGTCACCGCCCACATCGAGTTCTTGCAGACCGGAGCCGATGGTATTCCGCTCGCGCAAGCTTTTCGTTTTCTGGCTATGGAGGATGCAAGCGCCAAACGCTTCGCCGCTGCCGCCAAACAAATGGAAAACGAAGGCTACAGCGACGCTCCGGAGATTGCGGATAAATCCGGCTCGGAAGCCCTGGGGATGCTTCTGCACAGCGTCCGCCGCCTGGCTGCGACCTTAGTGGCGAATAGAACGTCCGCGAAGCACTAACTTAATGGCAGGTCGCCAAAAACCTACTGCAGGAACGCCACGCTCTGGACGCTCGTAATATCAAAACGCTTGCGGCAGCGCAGGTTCTTACACATCATCACATCGTCGCGTCGCAGCATGTAGGACTGCGCCTTCGCGAACTTCGCCTTGTCGCGATCGTCCGCGCGGGGCGGCAGCGCTTTCTTCTTCATGCGGACGAGCCACTGAATCTCATACTCCGCCGATTGCTGGCAATGCGGACAACTTAAATTTGCCGGTTTCTTCTCTGACCGTTCGTCGAAATACTCGCGCTCATCCATAAATTTCGCCTTGGGCTACGGTTTTCAGGGGATGCGAACAGCAGCGCATCACCAGCTTGTCCCCTACCGATTATTGCACTTTTTGCCGGTCGAATGTGCATCCGGTGTGCGAAGATGTGCGAGGATGCGAGCAGCATCGTTATGCCACGCAAACCCAAAAAGAAAGTATTCTCCGCCGCGCAGGTCGTCCGCGAAATGGCTCGCGAACGTGTGGGAAGTCCGAAGGCATCGCAGCTTGTGAAAGCCAAGAAGGGCAAGCCGGAGAGACACAAAACTACTTTAGGGAAATTGCTGACCGACGACTAGACCGACAGAATTCGCCGAATTACTGGAACGTAGCAATCACCGCAGCGCCGCCCGTCGGAATCGTAACTGCGCAACTATTGCCAGATGACTGCGGGCAATTTTGCCAGGTCACGCCAGGACCATTCGCCGTGAGCAACACCGATGCGTTTACGTCATAAGTAGCAACACACGTGCCAGGGCAACTGATTCCGCCGGGCAGGCTTGTAACCGTTCCCCCGCCAACGACCCCCACTGCCAGCGTCGCAAGTTGGCCACCGCCCGGACAGAGCGGATTGCTGGGATCATCCACGATTGCCGTCGCCGTGCTGGTGACGATGTTACTCGAACCGCCGGTTCCTTCAGGAGCTGTGGCCGTAATGGTCACTCCGCCGCAGCCGCCTTGCCCAAAAGGAGAAACCAATCCCCCATTGAGCGTGACGATGTTGGCAGCGTCGACCGACCATGTAACCTGGCTCGTAATATCCTTGGTTGCTGGGGGATGGATATACGTGCCGGTAGCTGTGAACTGCTCCTGATTGGACGTATCAGGCGTCAAGAAAGTGAAGGATTGGGGCTGGACGGCAATGCTGACCAACTTTTGATCATGTCCGCAACTCGGCAGACTGGAAACGGCTCCCAGGGCTATGAGCATGCCCACCACACTCAACGCGAAACCAATATTTCGTCGCTTCATACGTAAACTCCTGGAGGCAAATTCGATCCGATCGCTCGTCCAATAGGGAAAATGGAAATCTAGTGCAACCCGATACAAAAAGCAACAAACACCCGTCGCTAGTCTACGTGCTCACCCGTCTCCACAAATTCCAATTCGGACGGTGGCAGCTTATCTCCCGGACGCGCCCAGAAAACGTAAAGGGTAGGCATCAGGATCAAGCTGACGATCAATTCGACGATCAGTCCACCGACAATCACGATCGCAAACGGTCGCTGCGAATCCGAACCAATGTCATGTGACATTGCAGCCGGCAACAAACCGAGAGTCGCAACCAGCATGGTCATCATGATGGGACGCAACCTCAGCTCAGCGCCTTCGGTAGCCGCCTGCCGGGGATTCATTCCGCGCGTCCGCAGTTGGTTGATGTACTCCACCATGATCACACCAATTTCCACGGACACGCCGGTGAGCGCGAGAAAACCAAGGCCGGACGACACAGAGAAGTGCGTACCCGTCGCGAGCAGGGAAAGTACTCCGCCCAGGGGGGACAGCGCGACCACCGCAAAAATCAGGCCAACCCACTTCCAGGAATCAAACATCGAGTAAAGAATAAACGCCATCAACAACAGCGTGACCGGCACAATGATTGCCAGCCGCTTGTTCGCGCGTTGCTGACTCTCATATTCGCCAGTCCAGTCTAGGTGATAGCCTTCAGGCAGTTTCACTTTTTGATGGACCTGTTCAATCGCGTCGCGAACTGTACTACCAAGGTCGCGGCCGCGCACGCTGTACTTGATCGCGATATATCGGGAATTGCCCTCGCGATAAATCGAGGACGCTCCATCTTCCAGCTTCACATCGCAGAGTTGTCCCAGCGAAACGCGTTCGCCAGAGGGCGCAACGATGCGAATATTTTCGATGTCTTCCACCGTTCTGCGGAACGGTTCTTGATACCGAACAGTTAGATCGTAACGCTGTTCGCCTATCAAGATTTGGCTGACTGCCTTGCCGCCGACCGCGGTTTCAACGGCGTCCTGCACGTCGCTGACGTTGATTCCGAATCGATCGGCCATGGCGCGATTGACGACGAGATTCACGTTCGGCTGACCGCGGACCTGAAACGTTCCCAGATCGGCGACGCCTGGAATCTTGCTCATCACGTCCTGCATCTCGTCGGCCTTCTGCTCCAGCGTTTTGAGATCGCCGCCGAAGAGTTTGACGGCGAGTTCTCCCTTGACGCCGCTAACGGCTTCTTCCACATTGTCGGAAATCGGCTGTGAAAAATTCCAATCCACGCCCGGAATCTGTTCGAGCGCCGTGTTCATGGCGTCGATGAGTTCTTCTTTGGTGTGATACTGCGCCCGCCACTTCGATCGCGGCAACAAGTCCACAAAAAACTCTGTGTTGTAGAATCCGCTGGCGTCGCTGCCATCGTCTGGTCGTCCAACCTGACTGACTACTTGTGTCACCTCGGGGAATTGCGAAAGAATTTTGCGGCCCCGGGTCGTGACCGCAATTCCCGTGGTGGGTCCGGCACTGGGCGCGAGTGTGCCGCGTACCCAGATCGCGCCTTCATCGAGATGAGGCAGAAATTCGGAGCCAACAATCCCGCTAAAAAATAGAAACAGCATGAACACGAAAGCTGCCACTCCCATGCCAAGCGTGAATTTAACGTGATCGAAACACCACTCCAGCGTCTTGCGATACGCATTCTGCATGATGCGCATCATTGGGTTTTGCCATTCCTTGATCTTGCCGTCGCGGAAGACCAGGTTGCAAAGCACAGGCGCAATCAGCAACGCGAAAATCAAAGCGCCGAGTAGGGCGAAAGCTACGGTCCAGGCCATCGGACGGAACAGGCGTCCCTCAACGCGCTGCAGGGTGAAGATCGGAAGGTACGAAACGATGATGATGATGCGCGCGAAGAATACTGGCTTCTGCACTTCGTGCGCCGCCGAAGCGATCAACTGCAGAAAAGTTTTCTTGCCGTGAGAATATTCCGCGTGGCGCATGATGTTTTCCACCATGACCACGGAGCCATCCACCACCATGCCAAAGTCGAGTGCTCCGAGCGAAAGCAGATTCGCCGGAATGTGACTGAGATCGAGAAGGATCGCGGCGAACAATAGAGCAAACGGAATCGTGATCGTGACAATCAGTGCGCTGCGGACATTTCCCAGGAAAATAAAAAGGACGAGCGTCACCAGAATGACGCCATCTGTGAGATTTCGCAGAACGGTGCCCGTTGTGTAGTGGACCAAGTCGCTGCGATCCAGATGCGGTACGAGCTTCACTCCGGCAGGCAAGAGCTGTGTGTTGAGTTCGTTGATTTTGGCGTGGAGCGCGTCCAGCGTGGCGTCAGCCTCGGCTCCCTTGCGCAACAAGACAATGCCTTCGACCACATCTTCGTCGTCGAGGACCGTGCCATCCTCGCAGTGGACCGCTTTATCCACCACCTTGACTGCTTCGCAACGAATCGTTTTCCCCAGTTGCCCCAATCGAATCTTCGGGGCCTGCACCACGATTGCAATATCACGCACACGAACCGGCGTCCCGTTGACGCTCTTGATCACGGTCGCCGCGATGTCGTCGGTGGTTTGCATCAGACCAACCGCACGTACGTTGAGCGCTTGCTGGCCGCGCTCGATGAATCCGCCCCCGGCGTTTGTATTGTTATTTGCGAGCGCCTGTTCGACTTGTGCCAGCGATAATCCGTAGGAAACCAGTTTGCCGGGGTCGACCTGTACCTGATACTCGCGAGTCGGGCCGCCGAAAATATTGACATCGACAACATTGGGAACGGATTTCAACTGGTTGAGAACGAACCAATCCGCGAGGGTCTTCAATTCCATCGCGTCATAACGCGGATTCGTGCTCTTCAAAGTGAAGAACATGATCTGTCCGGTAGGACTGTAATCAGGACCCAGACCGGCATTCACGTTGGTGGGAAGCGTTACTTGTTGCAGACGGTCGAGAACTTCCTGGCGCGCATTGAAAGTTGAAATCTCGTCGTCGTAAATAATAGTGACAACCGACAGCCCGGCCAGCGATACCGAGCGCAGATGCGTCTTGTGCGGAACGCCATTCAGGCTGACTTCAAGAGGAACCGTAATCTGCTGTTCCACTTCTTCCGCCGCGTGTCCCGGCCACTGCGTAATGATCTGCGTGTAGGTGTCGGCAACGTCTGGATAAGCTTCGATCGGCAGATTCCGAAACGATATGATGCCCCAGATAAATAGTACGAGCGCAACGCTGAGAATCAGAATGCGATTGCGCAGCGCGAAATCGATGAGATAACGAATCATTTCGCCTGCTCCGACGCAGCGGTCGAAAAGACCAATGCGTTGGTGACAATCTCATCTCCAGCCTTGGCTCCCTGTTGAATCTGCTGCAATCCATCGGGCAATCCGGAGGTGGTAACTTCAACGCGACGGAAAGAATTAGCGCTCTCTCGTCGAAAAATCCAGTCTTTATCCTGCAATCGCATGACGGCGGTTGCCGGGACGATCAGGTGCGGCACTGTTTTACGCGAGCGAAAAGTCGCCACCGCAAACATCCCGGGACGGAAAGCTCCATTGCGATTGTCGAGCACGATGCGAACTTTCGCCGCACGCGTGTTGGGATCAAGCACGCGCGATACATCACTCACTGTGCCTTTGAAAGTCCGGTCGGGAAAGGCGTTGAGATGAACCTCAGCAGGATCGCCGATGTGGACATCCTCCAAGTCATTTTCGTAAACATCGCATACCACCCAGACCGTCGAAAGGTCGGCAATCGTAAACAGGTTGGGAGTGTTGTCGAGACTCTTGATGCCTTCGAAACCCGAAACATTTTGCTCGACGATCGTCCCAGTGATCGGCGCACGCAGATCAATCATCGTGCTGGGATGAGCCGGATCGCCTCCGAGAACACGCAGACGAGTTTCTGCAGTCTGCTGGTCCGACTTCGCTTTCGCGTCGCCGTTCTCCGAAAGCTCCAAATCCTTTTGTGCCAGGGCGCCCTTCGAGTACAGAAGCTGAGCGCGTTCGAGCGCCTTCGCCGCTAGTGCCGCGTCTGCCGCCGCTTTGTGATAATCGCCCATCGCACCAGAAAGATCAGGGCTCGATATCACCAGAAGCACCTGACCTTTTTTAACCGAGTCACCGAGCCGGGCTTTCAACTCAACCACTCGTCCCGAGCCCAGCGACGTTACGTGGATGGTTTTGTTCACGTCCGGCTGCACCGTTCCATTCGCATTTAGCTCCGTGGGCAAGTCACGGCTTTCCACCTTCACCGTCTGGAATCGCTCGGGCTGTTCCACGGTCAGCAGATTGGGATCAACCGTAATTTGCTGCTTCGTAGCCGCAGGCTTTGCGTCGTTTGAGCACGCGACACAGGCGACCAGTAAGCCGAAACAAATCAGCCACCGTGCCGCTTGCGCCACACCAACAACAGAATTTTTCGGCGCGGCTCCAGGAGGGATTGCTGTGACCGCGCCGCAAGAGTCCGCCAAATACATTGCGATAGCGGCTCTTGAACTTGAGAACTTTTTCACTTTCAATGTCATGGGATTACCTCGCGGCCGACCGCCAGATTCAACTGGCTTGCCGCAGTCAGATAGGAGCCGACCAGATTCACATAGGCCAGCTGCACGGTCCGGTATTCCCCCTGCGCGCTCAGGAAATCCAGCAGGGAAGCGCCGCCGTGTTGATAAGAAAACGCGATGGTGTCGCGCACCCGAATCGCCTGCTCCAAATATTTTTCTTTGTAAGGATGGAGAAGCGCCAGATTGCTACTAAGAATCGCATACGCGGAATCGACGTCGCTAAACACCTGGGCGCGATTGGCCGCGACCAGCCGTTCGTTGCGATCGATATCAATCTGACTTCGTAATTTTTCCCCCTGGTTGCGATCAAAAATACGCAAAGGAAACGAAACGCTGAATCCAATGTAGTGGTCGATGGGGGGATTTAGTCCGCCATCCACTCCGAACGTGGGATCGGTGGATCCATTGGCTATCGCAAGTTTGTGATCGGCCTTCGCTTTTTCGACGGACTCCAAAGCCGCTTGCAGATCGGGGCGCGTATCGAGCGCGGATTGGCGCAACTCCTCAAGCGGAAGAATCTGCTCAGAAAAATCGTATGGCCCCGTCACGTCGAAATGTTCAATCGGAGTGCGATCATTCAGCAAAGCTAAGATCTGAATCTTCGCCGTCCGCAGGCTGACTTCGGCGGCCTGCAAATCGGATTCATACTGCACCCGCTGCAACTCCAGCCGATCAAGATCGACCTGGGCAATATCCCCAGCGTGAAAACGCTCGCGGCTCACTCCCAGCAACTTGTCGTAGTAGTCGAGATTGTCGCGGCTCACATCGAGGACGGCTTTGGCTTGGAGCGTTTGAATAAATGCTCCACGTAAGGTGAAGAGCAAAGTCCGCTCGAGATCGGTTTGCGTGGATGTGGCAACGGCAGTGGCGTCCTTGGCGCTTTCAAGTCGCAGCTCGCGCTTGTGACGGCGCTCATGCAGATAGCTAAGTCCCGCGGTGACCTGCGCTGGAGAAAACGGCTGAAAGGGATTCGTCGAAAACACGTTGACCTGGTCGAGCAGCAAGCTCATGTCAGGGTTCGGCCGCAGGAACGCCGTGGTTTCGCTGGCCTTGGATTCCTCTATGTTCAACTTACCCGCCAGCAGCGTGGGATTATTCTGCTCGAAACGCAGCCGCACCTGCTCCCACGTCAGCGGCTGTTGCGCGACCGCGCCCTTGGCCGCGAATAGCAGCAATAGCAATAGCGATAAGGCGCTGCTGAAATGGTGAAACTTCAACATCGTGTGCTCCGGGGGGTATCGGGAAATTTGCAATTGCCCAATACGCCATTAACAAAAAATGAATTGCCCGACTATCTAGACAAAACGGATTGCAAAAGATCCTTCAGGATTCTCCATAAAGAAACAAGATGGAATTCGATTACAGAGAGGTTGGATATTCAACGGGAGGAGCGCGGCCCGCGGGCGCGGGGGCCGGGGAAGTCGTGCCAGTTAGCGCAGGCAACTGCGAAACCGTGTCGATTTGTTCGACTATTGGCGTCAGGAAAGCAAACGCCGGAAGCGCAGGCTGGGAACAGTAGGCCAGCGCGTGAAGTGCGCACGGAGCGGTTCCAGCGTGCCGAAACGTGCGCTCCGATTCTTCCATCTCCGGGCGCATCGCGTGCAGGTCGTCCGTGGCCGAGATGACAGGGAAGAGAAGAACGAAAGCGCAACCGAGCGTGCAGAGCAGGACGAGCGACTGTTCCGCTTTGCTCGTCTTAGAATCGGAATTCGAACCGCCGAACACCGCGGAGGTGGCCGAAGAAGTCCTTTGCCGCCACAGCAGAAAGGCTGGCAACAGCAAAGAAAGCCAACAAAGATTGAGGAAAAGCTCCATACAAAACACCCAGGTCGGACCGTCGTTCGGACCAAAGTTCGGACCACACTCCGAACCACGAATCAGACGCTAAAAGCGCATATTTCCGACCCTGTGCAACTACCTCAAGATATTAAGAATAGCATACGGCCCTCAAGTGACTTGGGTACCCGGCGCCGAGGCCGACGCCGCGCCAGACCCTTTATGGACCGACCACCACCTGCAAAGCCTGAGGCGTCTGCAACCGTTGGCGCAGGATCGTTTTCTTCGTTGGAACCTCGGCGATGGCATCAGCGTGAATCACGTACGCCCCGTGCGGCAGGGTGTTGCCAAACGGAATTTGGACGCTGATCGCACCGGGTTTCAAATCAAAATGTTCGTAGCCGATTGCCGTGGCGCGCCCGTTGTCTGCTACCGCAACGATGACCACGGTCAGATCGTAATTGTCGGCGGATGCATTCGAAACCTGAGCCACGCCATCGATCCGGTTATCACGTACTTTCGGAGGCTGCACCCACTCCAGCAGCATCGAAGCCGCTACCACCGCCTTGAACTCCCGTGTGCTGGTGTGCGACGGATGCGCCGAATCTTCAACTTTTACGGTGAAGGTATAACTCCCAGGCTTCGTTGATTTCCCAGTCAAAAGCCCTTCCGGCGTGAGGTTGATTCCAGGCGGAAGATCGTCTGCGGCTACCGTCCACACATAGGGAGCGGTCCCGCCCGTGGCGTGAAGAGGAACGTGATATTCCTCGCCAGCCTCAATGGGAGCAAGAGGTTCATCCACAATGGTGAGCGGCACAGTAGGCGTTTGCGCGGCGATTAGGGTGCCAAGAAAAATTAGAGCGACAGTGAGCGAAAGAGTCCGGGTGAGCGTCATTTGGAGTACTTCGATTTTACGCCGGATAGAGGATTAGCGATCGATTGGCGACAAATGAGCGACGAATCGGCAATCAGTAGGCATCAACCTCTTTGAATAACAACGTAGTTGAGACTCGTTCATTGCCATCCGTGTCAAAAAATGACTGCCGATGCGAAAAACTGTTCTTCGAAACAAGATAGTAGAGGCCGCTTTCTATAAAAGGCCGCGAGTAATCCTGTTTGAACGAGAACACCCCGTCCTTGTGATGGTAAGGACGTTTGTGCCGATGGATCGGGTCGAAATCGGTGATGGCCAGAAATCCACCACTCCTCAGGACCCGGTTCGCTTCGGCAACGGCTGCGAGTAAATCCTGACGGTCGAGTAGATAAAGACAAAATCCAAAATAAACAAAGTCGAATGAAAGGTTCGGGAAGGGCAACTTCGCGGCGGTCCCAACCTGAAGATGTATGTCTTTCCCTGAGAGCCTCAGATTCCCCTCGTCTACTGCCTGTTTTGATGGGTCAATCCCTTGTCCTTTAGCGTCAAGCAGGCTGCAAATCTGTTCCAGCTTCGCGCCGTTGCTAGTACCGATTTCCAGCACTTCGTTCAATTTTTCTTTGAAAGGGGATAACTCGCGGCCAAGCCATAGGATCTCGCTCGCATCGCCGGGAACGTCCAGCGCGGCTCTGTTTCTCCGGAAATAGTTGTCTCCTTCGCCCTGCAGAAATGCCGCAGATTGACCCAAAGGAGATTGATCGACAGGCGATTGGTCCATAGTTGTACCAGCCTCTCTTCTACCAAACACGTAAAGAACCGGTGACGAACACAAGAGCTTGCAAGCGTGTGGAAATGATCTCGCTAGCGATTTTATCGCGAGCGTCGTCAAGGCTCTGTTCCAAGTAAACTTAACGAGCTGTTCCGGTAAACTTAAGATGTTTGATTTTGCGCTTCGCGCAGAGTAGATAGAGCTAGGTAAAAGAACCTCGATATGTCTTTTGGCCGTTTCCAGTCGCTGGTTGGCTTGCTCTCCGCCTGCCTAATGGCCTTCCCATGGATGGCGGGAACGGCCTACGCGCAGCCTCCTGCGCCTCCAAGCCAGACGTCTCCAAGTCGAACAGCTAATTCCGAGGAAGCCGCCGTCTTCGAACGCATCTTGAACCGTGTCCGATTCGAAAACGACGGAACCGAAGTGGCCGAAACCGAAGCGGTGGTGCGCATTCAGAGCCAGGCTGGCGTCGAAGCTTTCGGACAGTTAGTTTTCGGATATTCATCCGCCACTGAGAAGTTGGAAATTGAATATGTCCGTGTCCGCAAACCCGACGGCCGTGTGATCGCAACACCGGAATCGACGGCGCAAGATTTCGCTCCCGATGTTCTCAAGGAAGCGCCGATGTACAGCGACTACCGGCAACGGCATATTTCCGTCGCGGCGCTACAGCCGGGAGACATGCTCGAATATCGCACCGTGATCCGAGTTCTCACCCCGCTCGCCGTCGGAAACTTTTGGTACGAACATACTTTTCCGAAGGGTGTTGCGGTCACTGAAGATCGCCTCGAACTCGATGTACCAAAAGCGCGCGAGGTGAAGCTCAAGACTCCAAAGTTGAAGCCGGAGATTCAAGAGACCGCGGATAGACGTATTTATAAGTGGGTAGTCAGGGATGTCCACCCCGACCGCGACAAAATAAAGAAGACGCGGAAGAGGACGAAGGTCCTGACGTCCAACTCACGACCTTCACCGATTGGAAACAGGTCGCGCATGGTATGCGCGCTTGCAAGGTGAGCGCATGGCGGCGTGAGATGACACCGTCCGAAAGAAAGCCGATGAACTCACCATAGGGAGCCGACGACTCCCACTGAGAAAGCCCGCCGACTCTACGATTTCGTTGCACTTAATATTCGTTACGTAAGCATATCGCTCGGGATCGGGCGCTACCAGCCGCATTCCGCGGCTGATGTCTTGCAAAACGGATACGGCGATTGCAAAGACAAGCACACGCTTCTTTCCGCGATGCTGCGTGCCGAGGGCATTCAGAGTTATCCCGTAATGATCCACAGCACGCGTCCGCTTGACGTGGATATTCCTTCGCCCGGCCAGTTCGATCACGTCATCACGTTGGTGCGGCTAGGAACCGCGCTCACCTGGGTGGACACTACTCCCGAAGTTACGCCCTTCGGATTGCTTCTCTATCAGTTGCGCGATAAAGATGCAGTCGTCGCTTCGGAAGACGATGAAGGCGGCTTACAACGGACGCCATCTGATTCGCCAATCAAAACTTTTGCCCGCTTCACGCTCGACGGGAAGTTCACAGAGTTCGGAGCGCTCGACGCCACCCTCGAATTCACTGCCCAAGGAGATCGCGATTGGCCGATGCGCGCCAGCTTTCGCCGCTATCCGCAATCGCAGTGGAAGGACCTTGCGAAAGACTTGTCCGCGAGTTGGGGACTGCCGGGGGAAGTTGAAGATGTTCATGTCGATCCCCTTGAAGACACGAGCAAGCCTTTTCACCTGAAGTATCGCCTGCGTCAGGACCGCTATTTTGTGGTGCCCTCGGCGAGCGCGAGTTTTCGTCCCATTCCGCCGCTGGGGATGCCTGCCATCAGATCGTCCGAAAAAAATACGGCGCCTTTGAGTATCGGTCCGGCGGGAGAAACTGATTATCGCGTCCGCCTGCAATTTCCTTCCAACTACACCTTACGCACACCAACCGCCGTGAAAATGTCCCGCGACTACGGCGAATATTCATCGTCCTATTCATTTTCATCGACAGCGGGAGTTCTCGAAGGCGAACGCAAACTTGTCGTCAAGACAAACGAGATCTCAGCGTCGAGACGCGCCGACTATGAGTCGTTTCGCAACGTAACTCGCAGCGATGAAGATCAGCAACTCTCCTGCTCGATCGCTACCCCTTCCGGCGAAAGGCCGCAGACCGCAAACGCGAAGATAGAAGGCACTCCGGCGGACCTGCACAAAGCCGGCGTCAAGGCTCTGCAAAACAAAGACTATCTCGGAGCAATCGATCTCCTGAAGCGCGCAGTGGATAGCGATCCAAATGTTTCAGCGCCGGGGACGACGGACCTGTCGGTGAAAGACGCCTGGTATGACCTCGGCCTCGCATACGCGGGAGCGAACAATCACGCAGAGTCTATCGCCGCGTTCCGCAAGCAGATCGATCTCGATCCCAATCACAAGCACGCCAATGCCGAACTCGCGATGGAGCTTCAGCAATCCGGAAAGACCGACGAAGCCATCGCGGCCTATCGCAAACAGCTGGAGATCGCTCCTTACGAGCAAGCAACACACAAGAATCTGGGTCTGCTATTAGCGCAAGTCAAGCGTGACTCCGAAGCGAGAAAGGAACTCGAAGCCGCCGCTTCCATTCCTCCTCCTGACCCCGAAACGAAAATGGCGTTGGCGCAACTTTACGCGCGCGTGGGCGAAAAAGATTTGTCGCAGGAATTGATGAAAGGGCTTACCGGGAGCACGACCGCAGATTCGGGTCAGGATATTTTCGCGTCTGCTCTTCGCAACGACATCGATCCAGCACAGACCGAAAGCGATGCTCAGCAAGTTCTATACGACATCGGAGGCCAGTTCGATTCGGGAGAATTCGATCGTCTCGGACCTTCGGCGTTTTCCTCGATGCGTCTCGTCGCCCTCGCATGGGCGCGCACGGGTTGGGCGAAGTATCAGCGCGGTGAAAATCTTTCAGCGATGCAATTTCTCAACGCCGCGTGGCTGCTGAGCCAGTCCGGCACGGTCGCGAATCGCCTGGCGCAGGTTTATGAGAAGCAGGGGCAGAAAGAAAAGGCGATTCACATGTATGCCCTCGCCACCGCGGCTGCAGGTTCAAGCGGTGGAAGCACGACTGAAGCGCAAGATTCTCGATCTCGTCTGATGAAGATCGCGCCTGACCCGGCGTCCGCCGAAAAAGAAGTCGCGGAAGCGCCGGCCTTGTTGGTAAAAGCGCGCACCGTGAATCTTGATCCCATCACAACCAAGTCAGCGGCCGCTCGCTTCAATTTAGTTTTCGATAGCTCGCCGCGTCCCGAGCGTGCCGATTTTGTGGATGGAGATGAAGCCCTGCGAACAGCTGCCGCGCAACTCAGAGAGAAAGATTTCCCCGTGAAATTCCCCGATGCCTCATCCGTAAAAATCATTCGGCGGGGACTGCTGACGTGCGGTGGGTCAGGGTGCAACATCCAACTGCTGTCGATCGATGAGTCAGCGAAATAACCCGTTGCGTAATGGAGCCGGACGTCCCCGCCCGGCTTACCCCATCTCCGCACAGTAGACAAGTCGAGGCGGCTGTCGCTACGTACGTCTCACTAGAAATAAAACTTCAGCGCAAACTGAATCTGACGCGGTGCACGCGCCGCGAGCGGATATCCAAACGTGCTCGCCTGAGGATTCGCCACTGTATTGATGTTGTTCGGATCCAACTCCAACGGAGTCGGCTCGGCGCTGATCGCACCGAACTGTCCAAACAAATAATTTACGTGATTGAGAATATTAAAGAACTCAGCTCGAAACTCGAGATGCATCTGATCGCGAATCGGAAACTGTTTGACGAATGAAGTGTCCCAGGTCCTATATCCAGGACCCTCAATATCGTTGCGGGGAGCGTTTCCAAACGTGCCCTGAATCGTGTTGTGTTCGAATGCGCAGGTATTGAAGAGCGTTCCCGGAACGCAAGGTTTCGCGTTCGGATTGCCAACTATATTTGGTCGTGCACAGTTAAAGCCGACGGTGCCGCCGCAATCCGCATTCGCAACGGAAACGATGTCCGTCGCGGTGTAGTAATTGCCGGTCGCGATAGAGAACACACCGCTCATCTGCCAGTTGCCAATAATCTGGTTCAGCACGCCCGATCCGCCGTTGCCAAACATCTTTCCGCGTCCGAACGGCAAATCGTAGATGTAGCTGAAGACAAACCGGTGCCGCACATCGAAGTCGGCGTTTCCATAGTTTTGGTTTGGAAAACGTTGGTCTTGAAAGTCTCCGTTATTCACCGAACCCAGACTCGCGCTCGACGCGTTGTCGAGTGCGTGCGAAAAAGTGTAGGCCGCTTCGTATTGCAGTCCGTGCGAGTAACGCTTCTCCAGCCTCACCTGCAGAGAGTTGTAATTCGATTGTGCATTCGAGCGCAAAGTCGCGATGGTTGTATCCAGTGCGGGATTACAGTTCTCAGGATTCGCCAAAGTGCAGGGTCCCGTAGCGCCAGGCGCCTCATCGTTCGCCGGACGCCGTGGTGCCGTGGCATCCTGCGAATTCGCGGTGGGAACCGCCTGATTGCCATTGTAGAAAGCGAAGAGTTTCAATCCTCGCGATCCCCCATAAGAAACTTCGAGCACTGTGTCGGCAGGCAATTGGTATTCAAGTCCAAGATGCCACTGCTGTGTGTAAGGAGTCACCAGGTGCGTGTCGAGAGAATAGAGTTCCGGCGCATTTGGATCGGCAAGCGGACTGAGTCCGCTGATGGTGTTGTTGGCAAAGCCCTGAGACAGGTTATTCAAAGGCAATCCCCCGTTGTTTGCGGCTGAGATCGAGCAATCAAGCCCGCCTGGATTAGCCGCTGCCGCAGTACACGGAGTCGTATATGCCTCCGAAGACAGGAATGGAGGGTTGAATCCCGGGCTGGGATTCGAGAATGGACCATTCTCCTGTCCGCCGTAAAAAATCCCGTATCCACTCCGAAGCACGAGCTTGTCGGACAGCTGATACGCCAACCCAATCCGCGGTGCGAAATTGTTGCGATCGGGGGAAACAAGACCTGGCGAACCGTTGCGCAGGATATTGAGTTCCGTGCCAAGGGTGGGCGTCAATTGCGTGGTGTTTCCACTGGGTACGATTAGCGAAAGCGAATTGAAATCGAATGTGGCTTGGTTATTGTCCGCTTCCTTAATCGTCGAGAAGAGCTCGTAACGCAATCCCAGATTGAGAGTTAGTTTCGGGCTGAACTTGAAATCGTCGAGAGCGTAAAGCGCGTATATTCTCCGGCGATAATCGATGTTGGGCGTCACGCTCGTGATATTTCCGCCGTCAGGAATTCCAAGCAGGAATGTCGCAATGGACTCACCACCCTGTCCTGGCGCTGCAGGGTTGTCCGTAAAGTCGCTGCCGAAGCTCATCGATCCGCGGGGTGAAGCCGGTTCCGAAATCGTGAACTGTTCGAATCGAACTTCAGCACCAAACTTCGCGGAATGGCGACCGCGGGTCCAACTGACGTTATCGGTGAAAACGAAGCTATGCTGCTTTTCAATGGCCGGCAGATATCCTGAACTGCCGATCGCTGTTGTGCCGTCCGCGAAGCCGATGGAAGGCAGGCCGCCGATGTCTTCGCCCGGAGTATATGGAACGCCCGGAAACGGAATCGGCAAATCCTGGGAAACGTTCTTGTCGTAATTCAGATTGAGCCGATGCGAATTGAGGTAATTGAAGCCGAACCGAAATTCGTTAATCAGATTATTTCTAAATGTGTGGATCTCGCTGGCCGCCAGCCCCTGCGCCGTGTTTTGGCTGAAACCGTCCTGAAAACTTCCACCATCGAGGACATTGTCGAACGGCGAAGGCAGGAAGTTGCTGTCTTTGCCATAGCTATAGCGGGTAAACATGTTGTCTTTCTGGCTGATGGTGTAGTCCGCTCGAATGTCGAACTTGTTTTCCGTTTCACTGCGTTTCGGATCGGCCAGGTAATTGCCGCCCGGCAGCGAGCTATTGGGTGCCGGGAACAAATTGGCGAGTTCGCCTCCCAGTGGATCGATTGTGCCATTGGTGCCGTTGAACATGTTCGCTGGAAAGCCGCCAACGTAACCGCCAATTGGAACGCCGCAAAGTCCGTTGGGATTGCCCGCAAAACCTTGCTGCGCCAGCCGCGAGTTGAAAATTTCGCCTTGGTACGTCGCGTTACCGTTGCAATCTAGCGCGACCTGATTGGTAGGATTGCCGTTGGCATCGACAGCCAGCGCGGGGGTCGTCGTATCAAGCAACGCTGAGAAATCTCCTCCAATTTCAGCTGGCGTCGGGACGGTCGACAGCTGCGGCAACGCCTGCCGAATTCTCAATCCTTCGTAATCCCCGAAAAGAAAGAATTTGTTCTTGATCACGGGGCCGCCGAGCGTGAATCCAAACTGATTCTGCTTATAAGGTTGCTGGCCAAAAATATCCAACGCATTCGTAGCATCGAATTTTTCGTTGCGCAAAAATTCCCACACGTCGCCGTGAATCTGATTGGTGCCCGATTTGATAACGGCGTTCATGATCGCGCCGTTACCTCGTCCAAATTCAGCGCTGTACGCGTTCGTCTCCACTTTGAATTCGGCGATGGCATCTACTGCCGGTTGTACGACGTAAGCTGCACCGTTCAGCACGTCTCCTAGATTGGCGTTGTTATCGATACCGTCGAGCAGGAAGTTATTTTGCAGGGAGCGCGCACCGCCCGCACTGAATCCGAATGTGGTTTCCACGCGCGACCCAGGCTCTGCCGGAGCGACACCCGTACCGAGCAGCGCGAGCTGCGCGTAGTTCCGGCCATTTAAGGGAAGCGCATTGATGCGATGGCTATCGACAACCTGCCCAAGCTCGGAAGTTTCCGTCTCGAGCTGGGAGCCTTGACTGGAGACGTTGACGACCTGTGTCGCCATGCCGGGATCAAGCTTCACATCGACATTGACACGATCCTGAATGTTGACCTCTACCGGACCCGCGACTGTCTTCTTAAATCCCGTCTTCTCAACGGCGACGTTGTAGTGGCCGATACGCAGCGGACTGGCGACATATTGCCCCTCGGCATTCGTCGTGATCTTTACCTCGGTGCCACGATCCGCGTCGGTCACGGTCACCGTCGCGCCAGCAACCACAGCGCCACTGGGATCCCGTACCAGTCCCACGATTGCTCCCGCATCCTTTTGCGCCCAAAGCGACGTCACAGCAGTGATCGCGAGAAAAACGGCGAGGGTTAGGGCGGCCTGAATTTGGCGGAGATGGCTGCGATGTAGATGGGTCGGCATGGCGGGCTCCTGAGCGCTCGACCCGAAGCATTTCATTGGCTCAAATCATTGGCTCAAAGTGAGCGTCTTGAAAAGTTCGGGTGGTGAAACATCGAGCTTTCGTTGTATTATTACGAACTATTACTTTTACTTTCGTTTAGTAGCGTTTGTCAACCGCGTAATTTTGCTGCTAGCGAACGGAAATGTAGCTGCCTCGCCCGGTTCACGGCAGTGATACAACAACAGAATATGAGGATGCTCATGACCCCCGAAACCATGGACGCCGTTGCCCCCACCTCTCCAAAGCTAGCCTCGATCGTCCCCTCGATCGTCGCGCTGATGCTTATCCTCATGCTGGCTGCATGTTCGAAGGTCCAGCAACCGTCTTCCAAAGACATTGCCAATAGCGCAGTCGCGAATAGCAAACCCGCTCCGACCCAGCCTTCGGCAATCAAGGTGGATGTTAAGGGCGGCGGCCCAGTCGTGATCACGACGACGGCCGCAGTGTTCGAGGTGAGGCCCGATGGCTATGTGCAGGCTTCTCTGCTCAAAGATGGAAAGAAGGTTTCGCTGGATGACCCGAAAGTCGGCGCTCCCGCGGATGGCGACTTCGTGCAGGTTGGAGGCCAAGGCGGCGTCAAAGAAGTCCATTTCACGCTCGACTTCGCCCAGGCGCAGGTCAAGGAAGCCGTCGGAAAATTGGGAGCTGGCAAGCGCATCGAAATTCCCGCGCGTCCGCTTGGTCCGACCGGAGTTGATCTGCAGCGCGTTCTGGCGCTCGAGGTCTACGACAAATTTCCCAACATCCTGCTGAGTTCGGTCGAATACAAGAACACTGGCACGAGCGACATCGTGATCGACAAGAGTGTGAACCAACGTCGGCGGCTAAATGCTGCGATGTCAGATGTAAGCAGCGATCTCGCTGCGGGAAAAGCGAAGCCGCGTCCCTGGGAGATGTGGTCGTTCCACGGCTCCAGTTATGACTGGGGCAAAGATGACGTTGTAAAGCTCACGCCGTCTTTTTCCCAGCCCAATCTTATGGGAGCAGCGGTCAAAGGTGGCTATGGTGGCGGCATTCCAGTCGTCGCCTTCTGGACGCGCGATGTAGGCGAAGCGGTTGGTCACGTCGAGACGATCCCTGTTTCAGCCGCGATCCCAACCAAAGTGGCGGCGGATGGGCGCGTGAATACACAAGTCGATTTCACGGCGAACACCACATTGAAATCCGGCGAAACCTATTCCACTCCGCGTAGTTTCGTTTCTGTATTCTCCGGAGACTTCTACGAACCGCTTCGCATCTGGTCGAGCGTTCTGCAAAAAGAAGGATGGGAACTGACCAAGCCATCCAGCGAAGCCTACAACGTGAGCTGGTGTGGATGGGGATACGAAGCCGACGTAACGCCCGCGCAAATGTTGGGCACGATTCCGAAGCTGAAAGAACTGGGCATCAAGTGGGTGACGCTCGACGATCGCTGGTTCGATGTGTACGGCGATTGGAATCCGCGTAAAGATACCTTCCCGGGAGACTCCGTCAAGAAGCTGACCGAAGACTTCCACAAAGAGGGAATGCTCGCGCAAATATGGTGGCTGCCGCTCGCGGTCGAAGATGGCCAAGGAAGATACGAAGCGCACAAATATGAGGTTTCCCAAGTTGTAAAAGATCATCCCGAATGGCTGATCCTCGACAAAAACGGTAAGCACGCACGAATGACACGCGGGTTGGCGGTGATGTGTCCAGCCGTTCCGGAAGTTCGTGCGTATCACAAACAGCTCACGGAAAAATTTATCCGCGATTGGGGATACGACGGCAGCAAGCTGGACAACATTTACAGCGTTCCGGAATGTTTCAATCCCGCGCATCATCACAAATCGCCGCAGGATTCCGTAAACGCAATGGGCGATATCTACAAAGAAATTTTCCAGACCACGCGCGCGATCAAACCGCAGAGCGTGACGCAGGCTTGCCCATGCGGCACTCCGCCATCTCTCGCATGGCTGCCATTTATGGACCAGGCAGTCACTGCTGATCCCGTGGGCGCAGTGCAGGTGCGCCGTCGCATCAAGATGTACAAAGCGTTGCTCGGACCTGACTCCGCCGTCTACGGAGATCACGTCGAGCTTTCCGCGATGACAAAAGTGGGCAACGACTATAAAGAACACGGCGACGATTTCGCCTCCACCATCGGCGCGGGAGGCGTGGTGGGAACGAAGTTTGTCTGGCCCGATCCTGGGCCGAAGTTTAAAGACGTCAATCTCACCGCTGCCAAAGAAGAGCGCTGGAAGAAATGGATCGGTTTGTATAACGCAAAAATGCTTTCAAAAGGCGAGTTCAAAGATCTCTACGTCACGGGATACGACACTCCCGAGGCCTATGCCATCGCGAAGGACGGAAAAATGTATTACGCCTTCTTCGCCCCGTCCGATTCATCTTCATCTTTCAAGGGCGAAGTAGAGCTTCGTGGATTGAAACCGGGAAAATATAGTGTGAGTGATTACACAGAAGCTAAAGACCTAGGGACGGTCGAAGCCGCCGCAAACGGCGTCGCAAGACTCCCAGCGAATTTCAAAGACCACTTGCTACTGGAAGTTAGTGCGCAACCGTAGTTTTCGCGCACAGCTATCGTAATGTGCTCTCACCGTTTTATCGTCGCGTTCGTACTGGTTTAGATTCGTGTCAGGGCATCGCTTTAGCGATGCCGCGAGCCCCGGCGACAATCTCCCCTTTAGGGCGCGGGGCCACGAAATTTTCTGGGAACTGATAACCTTCCTGAAGCGTATCCGTCTAAGAGAACAGGCTTTTTGTCTGATCTAATCCCAGCGCTGTTCGTAGCGCCAATCACCTAAATTTGGAGTTTCAATGAAATTTTTTATCTGCCTGCTAGTTCTAGCCATGCTGATCCCGGCCGCGTTTGCCGCCGGAACTCCTGCTGACCTCGAAGCGCGCCGCAAAGCGCTGAACGATCTGCTGCACGAGCAGTGGGAATACACCATGCGCACCAGCCCGATTTATGCCTCGATCCTGGGCGATAAGCGCTATAACGATCAACTCGACGATTTCTCACAGGAAGCGATCGACGACAATCTGGCGCAGACCAAACGCTTCCTCGGGCTCTTCGAAGCCATCGATACCACCGGATTTCCGGAGCAGGAAGCGCTGAACAAGCAGCTCATGGTTCGCGATCTTCAAATGGGACTCGAGGGCGCTCGCTTCAAGCCTTGGGAAATGCCCGTCAGTCAGGAAAACGGCATCCACATTGATGCTCCGCAACTCGTCAGCATTCTTTCGTTCGCTACTGTCAAGGATTATGAAGACTACATCACGCGATTGAAGCTGATGCCGCGCCTGTTCGACCAAACCATCGCGCAGATGCGCAAAGGGATGGCCGAAGGCTTGATGCAGCCGAAGTTCTTGCTGGAAAAAGTAGTAACGCAATCGGATGGCATCGCCAAGACTCCGTTGGAGCAAAATCCGTTCGTGCATCCGTTCGACAAATTTCCTGACGCAATCCCCGAGGCCGATCGCAAGCGTTTGCGCGAAGCGGGACTTGCTGCTGTCAGAGATTCCGTGATTCCGACCTACGTGAAGTTCACCGCATTCGTCCGTGACGAATACGCGCCCAAAGGCCGCACTGAGCCCGGAGCATGGGCTCTTCCCGACGGCGCTGCATGGTACGCCTTCCGAGTGAAAGAAAGTACGACGACGAATCTTACGCCGGAAGAAATCCATCAGCTTGGTCTGGCTCAGGTCAAAGAGATCGAAGACCGCATGTTGGTCGTCGCGAAACAGCTTGGCTACAAAGATATGAAGAGTTTGAACGCCGCTGTGGATGCCGATCCCAAACTGCACGCCCATTCGCGCGAAGAAATTCTCGACCTGTACCGCAAGTACATCGCGCAGATGTATACAAAACTACCCGACCTATTTGGACGGCTGCCCAAGGCCAAACTCGAAGTGATGCCTGTGGAAGAGTTCCGCGAGAAAGAAGCATCAGCAGCAGCTTATGCTGACGGTACTCCCGACGGATCGCGCCCGGGCCATATCATGGTCAACACCGGTGATTTCGCAAAACGCACTTTGCTCGATATTGAAACCACTGCGTATCACGAAGGTGTTCCGGGACATCACCTGCAAATCACCATCGCGCAGGAATTGCCCGAGCTACCTCTCTTCCGCCAGCATGAGTACTACACCGCGTACACCGAAGGCTGGGCGCTCTATTCCGAGCGACTCGGAAAAGAAGTCGGATTTTTCCAGGACCCATACAGTTATTACGGCCATATGCAAGACGATATGCTGCGCGCAATCCGTTTAGTCGTCGATACAGGATTTCACTACAAGCACTGGACTCGCCAGCAGGTCATCGACTATTTCCACGAGCACTCCGCGATGGACGAGCCCTCCGTGCAGAGCGAAACCGACCGCTACATGGCTTGGCCCGCACAGGCACTGGGATACAAAATTGGTCAGCTCGAAATTCTCAAACTTCGCCAATACGCGAAAGATCAGCTAGGCGACAAGTTTGACATCCGCGCTTTCCACGATGAGGTCCTTTCCGGCGGTGCACTCCCAATGGATGTACTGAGCACTCGCATCCACGAATGGGTCGCAAAACAAAAAACACAAGCGTTGCTAGTAAGCCCAACTCAAAAGCGCTAACTGCTCAGGTCTCAGGTCTCGGGTCTCAGGTGGCTGGAAAACCGGAGACCCAATAACCCTATAAGAATTGTCATCCCGAACGAAGTGAGGGATCTGCAGTTTCGCCACAAGATGCAGATCCCCCACTTCGTTCGGGATGACAATATCTATGTGGTAAGTATCCTCTGCGCGAGCAACTAATCAATTAGTTGCTCGATTCCGACGCAACGTCTCCTAAGCGATTCCCAAATGTGCGAATCCGCTATCATCTGGAGAGATGACGATCCCTCCTGAACAAGAGCGCGTTCGCCTTAACGGCGTGTACTCCGCAATGAGCAAGGAAGAACTCAGCCAGATCGCTCAAAGTGGCGACGAGTTGAGCACTGTTGCTTACGAGGCGCTGCAAGCCGAGTTCGCGCGACGTGGTCTGGAAACAAAAATCGCCAAACCCACTGGCGAAGATGTTTACGAATTCAACGAGACAGTAATTGTCCGCCAGTTCCGGGATCTCCCAGAAGCCTTGCTGGCAAAGGGGAGTCTCGAATCCGCCGGTATCCAGGCCTATCTCGTGGACGACAATATGATTCGCATGGATTGGTTCATCTCGAATCTTCTTGGTGGAATCAAATTGAAAGTTCGTCCCGAAGACGCCGAGGCCGCCATCGAAATCTTGAATCAACCGAGCCCAGAAATTTTCGACTTCGAAGGCACCGCAGATTTCGAACAGCCCAAATGCCCGAAGTGTCAGTCGTTCGATATCAGCCTCAATGAACTCGACAAGCCCATCGCCTATCTCACTGCGTACGCGGGAGTTCCGATACCCGCGACCAAAAGAGGATGGACCTGCCACGCCTGCGGCAATCGCTGGGAAGACGAAAGCGCCTCGCCCTAGATGTCCGTATAGGGGACTCTACGGTGGACCATGCCAATCGCATCGGATGCTCTGAGTGATCTTATAACCTAAGCGCTTAGGTTATCGATCCTCTCGATTGCCAAACCCGGGGAGTGCTACTCGGCTTTCCAAGCTGAACCGCCTCTAAGCTGAGAACAGTTCGGCTTATAATCACCACCAATGCGCCAGTTTTTTCGCATGTTGCTTCTGGCTCTAGTTCTGATGACGGTAGCGCTTATCTCCGCGCTCACCGCGATGCGACTCGCGATTCACGGACGCGAAGTGACAATCCCGAAACTGGTTGGTATGACTCCATTCGAAGCTGAACGCACAGGTGCAGCATCCGGACTTCAAGTGTTTATCGAGCGCCAATTCTTCAGTGCCGAAATTCCTGAGGGACGAATCATGAGCCAGATGCCGCCACCCGGAACAAAGGTGCGACGAGGTTGGTCGATCCGCATGGCGCAAAGTCTCGGCCCGCAGCGCGTTGCGATTCCCGATCTCAAGGGTGGAAGCGAGCGTGTCGCGGAGTTGAACATCCGCCGTCGCGGACTCAGTATGGGCAGCACAGCCCACATCAATTCGCTGGACATCCCGCAAGATCAGGTCATCTCGCAAAGTCCTCCCGCGAACGCCAGCGGAGTGGCGTCCCCAAAAATTAGCGTGCTTGTCAGCGACGGCCCGACCCTCGCAACCTACTTGATGCCGAATCTCACCGGACAACCGCTCGGTAGCGCCACGCTTGCACTGCAGGATGCCGGTTTACGTGTCGGGAGAGTGAGCGTGTTGCCGCCCCCATCAGCGCAACTGTCGGCGATCCGCAATCGGCGCCAATCGCCCCGTCTGCGCCGCCGGAAGCAAACGCTGCGAGCATGATCGTGTCCCAAACCCCTGCTCCAGGACAAAAAGTCACGGCAGGCACCGCAGTAAATTTCGAAGTGCGCTAGGAAAAATGTGAAGCTGAGGATGTCGAGTCCCGAAGGCACAACACGCCTATTGCCGTCGAATAACCGCCGCAAAAAATCCGTCACAAGGATGCACTCCCGGAATCGTCCGCAGATACTCTCCTGACAAAAGAGTTGCGACATCCAGCGACGACGCAAGATCCCCAGCTTGCTGCAGTCGCTCCAATTCCGCTCGGCAATCAGCGACTACAAAATCCTTCATCTCTCTCAGAACTGCTTCCACCACGTCCTCGTTTTCTTCTCGTTCCAACGAACACGTGGAGTAAACGAGATGTCCGCCACTCGCTAGTTGCCCCAACGCAGATTTCAAAATGGCGATCTGTCGCGTCTGAAGGTCCAGCAGATCGCGGGATCGCAGTCGCCACTTAATCTCCGGATTCCGCGCCAGAGTGCCTGTTCCGGAGCAAGGCACATCAGCCAGAACGCGATCAAATTTCGATTCAAAGGGAAGGGATCGTGCGTCAGCCGCGACAACATGAACGTTCGGCAACCGGCTGAGGCTCTGCAACAATCGCGCGCGATGCGGATGCAACTCCGTCGCAAACACTTTCGCGTTCGGTTTGCGTCGCGCCAGCAGGGAAGTCTTGCTACCCGGAGCTGCACAACAATCAAGAGTTATTTCTCCGCCACAAGCCAGCATTGCCATCAACTGCGATGCTTCGTCCTGGATCGCAACTCGCCCTGCTCGATACGCGCGCGTTGCGGTGACGTCTCCAGAAATAACTTGTCGGGCCGATGACAACAATTTCCCCGGGGCGAGCCTCACACCCGCCTTCACGAGTTCTGCTTCGGCTCCATCATCGTGAATGTGAATCGCGGTTTCGGGGACGGTCTGGTCGTACGTGCAAATCGTTCGCGCCGCTTCAAATCCAAAGTGCGCTGTCCAGCGATCAACAAGCCAAGCGGGATGAGCGGCCCTCTGCGCCAGCATCGTCGCATCAGACGATGCCGCGATTTCCGCAAAATTATCAGGCACCGCGGAACCCGTGATTTTGCGCAGCACTGCGTTCACAAACGGAGCGCCAGAACTCTTACGTGCGGATTTCACCAGCTCCACGCTCTCAAAGATGGCGGCCCGCGCGGGAACCCGGGTGAGGAACTGCAACTGGTACGCGCCGAGCCGTAGAGCGGCGAGCACTTCGTCATCCAGTTTCGCCAATTTCTGTGAGGATACCGCAGCCAGCCGCCGATCCAACAAAGACTGCCAGCGCAGAACTCCCATCACCAATTCGGTGACGAGTCCATGATCGCGCGATGGCAATTTTGCGAGCGCCGCGGAGTGTAACAGTTCGCTTGCGTATGAGCCTTCGCGCTCAACTCTGAGAAGTATGTCGAAAGCTACGGCGCGAGCGGGAGAGACAGCCATCCCTCTATTGTCCCAGCTTATCGCCGGATTTGGGCTGATAGCCGTTGATGAATTCCTGTGCGGACATACGGCGTTTGCCTTCGAGTTGAATTTCGATCAACTCAAGTGCGACATTTGTGTCCAGGTTCGTGTTCGGCCCGCAGCCCACGAATAGCCGACCGCCCTCGGCCGAAAGCTCGCCCTGCACGAGTTTCTTGAAGCCTTTGGCCGGGTGTGCCCGATGTACTTGCAGCGTTTTTCCCCGGAACAAAGTGAACGCTCCCGGCCAAGGTTGAAAGCCGCGCAGACGATTGAAGAGGTCGTCCGCGGTGCGCGCGAAGTCTATACGCCCGTCTTCTTTTTTCAAAATCGGCGCGAGCGTTGCCAGCGAATCGTTCTGCGGATTCGCTGGAAGGTTGCCGACGTCGAGTCCCCGCAAAGTTTCAATCATCAAGTCCGCGCCGATCAGAGCCAGCTTCGGACCGAGCGTCTCGGATGTATCTTCGTGTCCAATCGAAAGTTCGCGCTGCAGGAACATATCGCCCGTATCAAGGCCAGCATCGATGAGCATCGTCGTCACGCCGGTGACGGATTCGCCTCTCGCGATTGCCCATTGAATCGGCGCCGCACCCCGATATTTCGGCAACAGAGATCCATGTAAATTTAAATTCCCCAGACGCGGCAGATCGATCATCCATTGTGGAATGATGCGTCCGTATCCGACTACGATAATCGCGTCCGGAGCGATTGACGAAAGTTGCTCGCGGAACTCAAGATTGTTCTTGATCGACGCGGGCTGCGTGGTCGCAAGGTTTAATCGAACCGCAGCATCTTTCACCGGAGAAAACGTCACTTCCATTCCGCGGCCACGCGGACGATCCGGTTGCGTAACCACCAGTGGCACGGAATGCCCAGCCTCGACGAGTTTTTCAAGTGTTGGGACAGCGAAGCTAGGCGTGCCGCAGAAAACCAGAATCATAGGTCTCTAAGTGCGAGGTCTCAGGTCTTAGGTATCGGGTCTCAGGAACAACACGAACCGTCAGAACGATGGCTTGGGGTGAGAGCCCTGAGACCCGACACCTGCCCTACTCCCACTCTCCCGCCTTCACCAATTTCTTGATCTTGCGCTTGATGAGATCGCGCTTCAGGGCGCTGATGTGCGAGATGTAAAGTTTTCCGTTCAGGTGATCTGTCTCATGCAGGAACGCGCGGGCCAAGAGATCTTCTCCCGTGTACTCAAAGAATTTGCCTTTCAAATCCTGGGCACGGACCGTCACGATCTTCGCTCGCGAAACTTCCTCGCGAAAATCAGGAATGCTCAAGCATCCCTCGGTGCCGCGCTGGCGGCCTTCTTTGCCGACAATCACCGGATTGATCAAGACCAGTTTCGCCGCCGGTTCTTCTTTGAATGTCACGTCCACTACCGCGATCCGCTTGGAAATGCCAATCTGCGGAGCAGCCAAACCCACTCCCCGCGCCGCATACATCGACTCGAACATATCCTCCGCGAGTTTCTTGAGTCCTTCATCGAAGGTCGTGATCTCAGCCGCAGGAGTATCGAGAACCGGATCGCCAAATTTAACTATTGGATAGATCATCTTTTTCGAATCTTGTTGTTCACGTCTTCCGTCTTGATGTTTCTGAATTGAAAATTCCGACCTAGAAGTTTTTCAACTGCTCCAGATATCCCTGAAAGTTCCGTTTTGTTTCTTTTAGTGAATCGCCGCCAAACTTTTCCAGCGCACATCGCGCCAGTGTTAGCGCAACCATCGCCTCGGCAGCAACGCCCGCCGCAGGAACCACGCATACGTCTGACCGTTCATAGGCCGCCTTCACGGGTTCGCGCGTTGTGAAGTCCACCGATTGCAACGGACGCCGCAGCGTAGAAATAGGTTTCAAATATCCACGCACGCGAATCTCTTGCCCGTTGGATACTCCGCCTTCGATTCCTCCGGCGTTATTGCGCGTGCGCGTGAAGCCCGCGAATCCGGAGTCGCTTTGATATCCGATTTCATCATGCACAGCAGATCCCGGTGAATGTGCCGCTAGAATTCCGCTCCCTATCTCGACCGCTTTCACCGCCTGCAACGACATCACTGCGGAAGCGAGCAAACCATCGAGCCGCTCGTCCCACTGCACATAACTTCCCAAGCCTGGAGGAACGTTGCGAGCTACAACTTCAAAAACTCCGCCGACCGAATCTCCAGTCCGCAAAACTTTATCGACTTCTTCTTTCATCCGCTGCTCGGCGTCCGGATCAGCGCAAGCCAGCAGCACCTCATCCTTCAGTGACAGTGGTTCGATCTTGTCCCACGGAATTTCCCGGTCTGCAATTGAAACCGCGCCCACCGCGATCACATGACTCAAGACCTCAACGCCCAGCTCGCGGAGCAGTAACTTCGCAAGCGCTCCGATCGCAACTCGTGCGGCCGACTCGCGGGCCGAAGCTCGCTCCAAAACGTAGCGTGCTTCCGTGAAATCGTATTTCAAGGCTCCAGCTAGATCGGCATGTCCCGGCCGCGGAGACGCCACACGCTTGTGTTTTTCCGGATCGCCCGTTTCTACTGGCAGCGCTTCTTTCCAATTTTGCCAGTCGCGATTTTGCAGCATCACCGCGATCGGCGATCCGATTGTTTTGCCGTGATGGACGCCGGAAAGAAAATGCGCGCGATCGGTCTCAATCTTCATGCGACCGCCGCGTCCGAATCCCTGCTGGCGACGCCAGAGTTCGCGATCCACGAATGCCTGATCCACAGTCAGGCCCGCCGGAAGCCCCGACAGGAAGGCAACCAGCGCTTCGCCGTGCGACTCTCCGGAGGTGAAATAGCGCAGCATGTGAACAGGCATTGTAAATGAAGCGGAAAGGTAAATCCGGTTTCTTGCGCCGAAGTTTTCGCGCCAATAGCAACGCTGATGAAGGTACAATGGATTTACAGATTTCCCGTGGAGGCCGCCCAGCCACTCGGCCCGACCAGATTGCATATTTCGATCGCGCAACTTCGTCAAAAGTACGCGAGGACCCTATCATGCTGACAGCCAACGTTGGATCATTTCGCCTTGGGGATGCTGAGCCCATTCGTTGCGTGATCGCCGACGATCACGAAATGCTGCGCTATGGCGTGCGCCGTCTGCTCGAAGACGCTCCCGACTTTACTGTCGTAGGAGAAGCGGGTGACGCCGCCGAGGCCCTGAAGTTGGTGTTGGAGCATAAGCCCGCCCTCGTCCTGCTCGATATCAGCATGCCTGGCATGTCGTCCTTTGAGGCCGGGCGCCTCATTGAAGAACATTGCGAGGGAACCCGAATTGTTTATCTGACCATGCACGAAGATCAGGAATATGTGCAGCAAGCTCTCAGTTCAGGAGCCAGCGGATATTTGCTGAAAGATACTCCCGCGCCGCTGTTGTTGCGTGCGTTGCGCGAAGTGTACCGCGGCGAACGGACGCTGAGTCCGCAGATCCGTACGAAGTTGAAAGACGACGCGATTATGCGCAGCCAGTCCATGCGCGTTCCTATGCGGAGAAGCATGCTCACTGTCCGCGAGCGCGAAGTGATGAAATTGTTGGCGGAGGGTAACACCGTCAAGAAAGCCGCCATCCTCCTCGGCGTGAGCGCCAAGACAGTTGAAGCGCACAAATTTAATCTGATGCGCAAACTCGACATCCACAACAAGGCCCAACTTGTGACGGTTGCGATCCAGAGAAAGATTCTTCCGCTGCCCGTGCAGATGTAGAAGTTGCGACTCCGATTCGACGAGTGGGTCAGTCTGTCGCGCGGTTCTTTATAGCAGCCACCAGGCTCGCGAGATCAGGAACCTTCAGATCAGGTTCACCCGCAGAGGCCCGCACCGCTCCAATTCCAGGACGCGCCGACTTCCGATCGACCCACACCGTAGAAATTCCCAGCGACTTCGCCGGAACAACATCGTGATACACACTTTGCCCCGCGTGCAAGAGCTTGTCTGGAGTGAGACGCAACGCCTGTAACGCCATCTTGAAATTATTGAGCGATGGTTTGTAGCTGCGCGCTTGTTCTGCCGAGATCACACCATCAAATTGGATAGCCAAAAGCTTCTGCGTTTCTGCGAAGAGATCATTGTCGATATTTGAAATCACAACCAACTTGAATCGCTTCTGCAATTCGCGTAGGGCTATGACAGTATCCGGAAAAGGGAGCCACGAAGAAACCGATTCAGGGAGCAATCGGATCTCTTCCGGACTCGCCTCAAAATGAAGTCGCGTCCGCAAACGCTCGAACCACGGATTGCAGCACATCTCGATAGCTTTGATATTGGCCGCTCTCAGCCTCAGCCTCGAACTCTCCATAGAGTTCAAGAATCTCGGCGTCCGGCAAACTCTTGCCATGATTGCTGAGCACATTTCTTAGAACAGGCAGCATCCCGGACTCCCAATCGATGAGAGTGCCGTAGCAGTCAAAACTGATGGTGGTGAAACGAGAAAAATCCATTGCGGAATCAAGTGGAGAATTAAAGAAAAAAATAGATTGCTAGATTTTTTGTTCGCTAAACAGATTCAGAATCACCGTCGGCTCGGCGGCAGCCGCGATGTCGGCCGTTTCCGTCAAATCTGCCGGCGACTCCGTATCCGGAGCGGTTTTGGCTGCCGGGACTTTCTCGCCCAGCATGAATTTTCTCGAATCCAGCAGCGGACGCCCCATCGATGCGTTGTAACTTGTCCACGCGCCTTCTGAATGCGCTTCGCGTTCGAACTGCGCCCGGATCGCTTCCATCTTCGAATCCAAATCGTCGAGATAATGCAGCATCAGCGCCTCAGGAAACATGGGTAGCTTCGGCGATCCGAAATCATATTGCCCGTGATGGCTGATGATCATGTGCTCCAGCAGTGTTTTCAGTTCCGCAGGAAAACCTGGAAGTTTCGCAAGCTTTGCCTGCAGCATCTCCAGTTCGATGATCATGTGCCCCAGCAACTGGCCGCGCGTCGTGTATGAAAAAGCCCGGTTGTAGCTGAGTTCTTGGATCTTTCCAATATCGTGGAGGAACGCACCAGTCAGCAGCAGATCGCGATTCACCTGCGGGTAGTTGCGGCTCACCAGATCGCAGGAGCGCATCAGCGATACGACGTGATCAAGAAGTCCGCCGATATATGCGTGATGCAGCGTCTTCGCCGCAGGAGCATTGCGATAACGCTCGGCAATCTCCGTATCCGCCATGAATAACTCAACCAGCGACTTAAGATGTGGATTCTCAAACGACGCAACAAACTCCGTAAGCGTCCGCCAAAGTTCGCCGATGTCTTTCGTGGTCTTGGGAAGATAGTCGGTGAAGTCGATGTCCGCTTCTTCCATCTTTCGCAGCTTGTGGATGGTGAGCTGAAAACGATTCTTGTACTTGTTGATCAGCCCTTTGATTTTGAGGAAGTCATCCTGCTCAAAAACAGAGATGAACTCATCGACGTTGTCCCACATCTTTGCTTCAAGCTGTCCGCTGCGGTCAGCCAGAATCAGCGCCAGATAAGGCTCGCCGTTCTTCTTGGCCTTCACCTGTTTCGAGGCGACCACGAAACTTGACGTAATGAGTTTATTTTCCTGCTGCGGACATTCCGAGATGAAGAACTCTTTCATGGGCCTCCGCGAAAACATTTCGCGCTTCGAAGACAGATAGGGACCAGGTACAAATCCAGACTAGCCTAGAACACGCCAAGTTTTTTCTTCTTTTTCAGTTTCTTGGCATTATTCTCTTTGGCCGTTGTCTCCACCGGCTTAGTCTGTTTCGCGCTCGCGCCGGAGTCCACGTATCCCGACTTGATGTCGATGAAGGCCTCTTCTCGGAGCGTCGTCAGGAACGCTCGAAGCGCAGGCTGCAATTTCTGCATGTACAACGCATCCTGAATGCGCGGCTCCACTTCCTTCATCGTCGGAATGCCCGCCATCTGGTGCTCGGTGGTCTGCAGAATCACGTATCCCTGCTTGGTGCGGATCACATCAGTCACTTCGCCAGCCTTCAATGCGAACACTCTGTCTTCTAGTTCTTTGGACAGGCTGCCACGCTTGAAATAACTGAGATCGCCTCCATCTTTTGCCGATGGACCATCTGAATACTTCTTGGCGAGGTCGGGAAACTTCGCGCCCTTGTGAAATTGGTCAAGCAAATCGTCAGCCTTCGCCTTGGCTACCGCCAGGGCTGCTTCGGTTTCAGCTTCGGACGGTGGTTCGGGCTTCGCATTCGGGTCCGCACCAGCAACCGGAGCCTTAGTCGGAGTCTTCGGCGCGATTAAAATCTCGCTCAGACGCACCTCTTCCGGTTGCTCCATCTCGGCTTTATGCAGTTCGTAGAATTTCTTTTCATCATCTTTATTCATCGCCAGATGCGAACCGACTTCCTGCCCAATCACCTTCTGCGTGATGATCTGGTTGCGCAGGTTTTGTTTGAAGTCTTCATACGAAGCGCCCTGGGCCTCTGCTGCTTTTTCCAGTTCTTCCATTGTCCCTAGATTCATCTGCTTGCGCATTTCATCCAGGCGCTTGATCAGTTCGGTGTCGCCGGTGATGCCAAGGTCTTTACCCTTTTGCAGCAGCAGTTGCTGGTCGATCAAGTCGCGCAGAACGTCGTTCTGCCTTTCCGCAAAGGCCTTGTCGGCGTTGGTCGCACTCTGTTGTTGGACTTCCTGCTTTAGTTGATCGCGGCTGCGGGCGTATTCCGACCGCGTGATGATTTCGTTGTTCACGCGCGCCACTATTTCTTCCACAACCGTATCGGCAGTCAACACAGATGGAAGTAGCAACGCGCAGCCAGCCACCAACAGCAGGGGAAATCTGTTCTTCTTCATGAAGGGCTCTCTTGTACCTGGGCCAAAACCCTGGGGGTAATTTTCCCTCATTTTACGCCGCTCTCAGAAAGGAGGCCAGTGGAGCAGACGGGATAAACCTGGCGAGCGCGTCGAAACAGTCCCTCGTAGGAGGGATTTCCTGAGTGAACCTTCTGGCCCTTGGCCGTAAACGATTTAGATCTACGCCGCGCGCGTCAGCGTCAACGCTGTCACGTCGTTGTGCTTCGGCGCGACGCGCATAAAGTCATGCACGCTCTGGAGAATATTCTGCGACAGATCCTTGGCTGACGGAGACCCGGTCTGCATCACACTCTTCACTCCATCTAAGCCAAATTCGGCGTTCTTGGATTCTGCTTCGACCACTCCGCGGGATACCACTGCCATCGATCCTTTGGGTCCGAGTCCCACGATCCGCGCATCTGTCGGAGCCAGCGAAAACAGACCGAGTGGCAATCCGGTCGCCGGCAACTCGACGACGCTTGAGTCATCGCGCAGCAATCCGGGAGTATGGCCCGCATTTACGTAGCAGACCGTGCCCAGTTCTTCGTTGTAGCATCCCGCAAATGCCGGACAACTTCGGACGCCGCCCGCGGCGCGCATGATCTCCAGATTTAGCCTTCGCGATAGTTCGATCATTGCTTCCGATTCGTTCAACTCGCTGGCTGCAAAAATGTCTTCCGCTGCCTTGCGAAAGCAAGCCTGTGCCGCCTGCAACACGGGACCGCTGGTCTCGCGTTTCCCGGCCACGTCGAGCAATCCAAAGAGAAAGCGGTTCGGACTCACCCTCATAAAATCATGCAAATCGCCGCCATCGCGCGACGAGAAATATGCGACCGCCATATCCGCCCCAGTGAGCGTAGGAGTATCGCCGTGGACGATCTCTGGAACCTCGTCCGTTGTGGTAGATCCAAACCCGAGTTTTGATAGGAAGCCCGTCATGAACGGCGAAATTAACACAAAGTCTAGAGCAGGGCAATGAGGCGGAAGTGGTAGGCGAAAACCGGCCAGACAGGGCCCTTTCCAGGTAGTCGTGGTTCCGGTCGCTGTTCCGGTCGTGGCACCCGACGTTTCACTTCGCCCGCCCAGAGCCATGTTCGAGCCGTGAGCACGCACCCATTGTAGGCTGTTCGTGGAAGAGCGCCCTCTATCGGGTTGGAAGAGAGGTGAAAGAGCAACCGGAAGAGCGGCCCTTTCGGGGCCGCGTTCGAAGATTCAGATGAGGGGCCTTCAGGCCAGGCCTACGCAGCCCGTCCGCGAGCCCTTAGCCCATCAACAAGCCGCCGTTCACGTTCAACACGTGTCCCGTGATGTACGCCGCTTCGTCAGACGCCAGAAAACTCACCGCGCTCGCCACTTCTTCTGGAAGTCCCACGCGCCCCAAGGGAATGTTCTTGACCGCTGATTCCTTGAATTCTTCGCTCAAAACCGCCGTCATACTGGTCTCGATAAATCCCGGAGCGACAGCGTTGCAAGTGATATTGCGCGACGCGACTTCGCGGGCCATCGCCATCGTGAGGCCGATGAGTCCGGCTTTGGACGCGGCATAGTTGGCCTGTCCCGCCTGCCCCATTTGTCCAAAAACGCTGCTCACGTTGATGATGCGTCCCCAGCGTTGCTTAAGCATCGATCCAATGACTTGCTGGATGCAGAGGTAAGCAGAGGTCAGGTTGGTATTGAGGACCGCGTCCCAATCCGCACGCTTCATCCGCATGACGAGCGTGTCGCGCGTAATGCCCGCGTTGTTGACGAGGATGTCGATTTTTCCGAACTGGCCGATCGCGGCCTTGACGGCGGATTTGACCTGTTCTTCGTCGGCGACGTCCATGACGAAGGCTGCGGCCTTCCCTCCGGAAGCAGTAATAGTCGCGACGAGTTCATCGAGCTTCTGCTGGTTGCGAGCAGCGACAGCTACGGTCGCTCCCTCTCGTGCGAGCGCCGTGGCACAGGCGAGGCCGATCCCCTGCGATGCCCCGGTGACCAGCGCGACCCGACCTTCGAATTTCATTTCTTCTCCTTAAGTAACCGACCGTGTGACCGACTGAGGATTATAAGGCTTAAAAGTGCAAGGTTTAAGAGTTTCAAGGTGACAAGGTTTCAAAACCTGAACACAAAGCGACTCAGAATTTGAAACCTTGCAACCTTGAAACTTTGAAACCTGGCCGTTTGAAACCTGGCCTCCTCTCAAGTCCGCCCCGCAAATTGCCGATGTGCTGAGAGAGCAACACTTTGCTTCTCTTCCGATGAGTGCGTCGAGCGTGTATCCACCGATACGAGTTTTGATTGCGGACGATAGCGCGTTCATGCGAGCGGTCTTGTCCAAAATGGTGGAATCGGACGAGTCGCTGACCGTCGTCGGTACGGCACAGAACGGACTGGAAGCATTGGCTCAAATTAGCGCTCTCCAACCCGATGTGGTGACGCTCGATATCGATATGCCTGGGATGGACGGGATCGAGACGCTGAAACGCGTGATGGCGGATTCGCCGCTTCCGGTGATTATCGTCAGTGCGCTGACTCGTCAGGGAGCGGCAACCACCGTCGAAGCCCTCGGACTCGGCGCGTTCGACTGCGTGGCTAAACAGTTGAGCTACGCATCCGAGGACGTGTTGAAAGTCCAAGCGGAATTGGTAAGCAAGATAAAGGCGGCCGCGTCTTCCAGGCTGGCGATAGCACACGCCGCGGGACGAGGCAATCCGTCCGGTTCGCGCGCCCGACGAACCGTTTCGCCAAAAGAAGATGCGGCAGCATCCACCTCGACTACCTCTCGCAACACGCGCGCAGCGTCCACCAAACTCTCGATCTCCCGCGCGATTGTCCCTGCTACCGTCCCTTCCATCATCCCTTCGATAATCCCAACGATAATCGCCATTGGCACTTCGACCGGCGGCCCGAAGGCGTTGCAGGAATTGTTGGCCGCGCTGCCAGGTGACCTGCCTGCCGCCGTCCTGATCGTTCAGCATATGCCGATCGGATTTACAGAGGCCTTCGCCAAGAGGCTCGATGACTATTGCCCTTTGCAGGTGCGCGAAGCGCAGGAGGGCGATGTGATCACGGCTGGGCACGTATATGTAACTCCAGCGGGGAAGCATCTCACGGTGCGTCGACGATCTGCGACGGAGGTGGTCCTTCATCTGTCATTGCTGCCCAGCAATGTAATGCACATTCCTTCAGCCGACATCATGATGTCCTCGGTGGCAACGGTATTTCACGCGGCTGCGATGGGGATCATCCTGACCGGAATGGGCTCCGATGGCACGCTTGGAATGCAGGCCATCCGACGCGAAGGCGGACTCACCGTAGGACAAGATCGGGCCAGTTGCGTGGTCTACGGGATGCCACGCAGTTGCGCTGAAATGGGCGTACTCACCGACGTCGTCCCACTATCAGGGATGCCCAGCCACATTCTCAACGCGCTACATCATCCTTCACACCTGCCCGGACGTGACTAAGAACGACCTGACTAAGATCGTCGTGGCTAAAATTGGCAAATGACGCCGGTGCAACCAAACTAGCCAGCCTGTGCCGCCAATCGGAGCGCCGGAGGCACCTCCAAAATCTTTTCAATTTTTTCCACCAATGTTCGTCGCGAATAGGGCTTGGCGAGAAAGAAAGTGTGCGACTCGGGAGATTCCGTTTCGTATTCCAGATTGCTGTATCCCGATGTGACCAGAACTGTCAGAGCCGGTGAACGCCGGTGAATTTCCTCGGTCAATTGCTGTCCAGTCCCCCCCGGCAAAATCATGTCAGTCATCATCATGTCCAGGGACGGCGCGATTCGCTTTGTAGCGGCATCGTAAACAGCCAGCGCATCGTGGAAGTCTTTTGCCAGCAAGACATCAAAACCCTCACGCTGAAGAATGCTGCAAGTCGCTTCGCGTACGAAAGGTTCGTCTTCTACTAGAAGAATATTGCGGCGCCGCGGTGGATCAACGATCGCAATCCATTGCTGAAGAGTCATCCTGTCCTCAATTCCCCGATGAGTTTTCTAGAGCAATTTGATCGCCTCGCAGAGGGCGGAGCGCACTGATATATGCACGATGGGAGCACGATAGCCGCACTGCGTTCCGTTGGATCGCAGATCTATTTCGGCGCACTCAGAATCGTCTGCTTCGGATCGACAACAATCTTTCGCGTGTCACTAGGCGCAGTCAGCCGAAATGGGGTCTCGGCTCCATCGGCCAAAACTTCGCCGATAAAAACTAGCGCGCCGCTCCCTGTCTGAGCATAGAGCGGGACAGCAGTCACGAGATCCTCGGGCGCGTCCTTTTGTACGATGATGCCACTGACCGCTGCGTTTACACCCCTCCCGGTCGCTTTCCCACCAGTCGGCTTTTCAGCCGTCGCGTGATCCGCCGTCGCATGTTCAGCGGTCGCATGGTCAGAGATCTTGACGTCACGTACCTCCAGGTCCGGAATCGCCGTGCCATTAATCCAGCCATCGAGGAACCAGTCGAGCTTGCGGCGTTGGTCATACCACAGCGGACGCGGCAGCTCTTCCTCGAAGACCTGTAGCATCTCCACCGTGCTTAGTTTTTTCCCGGCATAGCGCTGCTGGATTTTTCGCAGCGCACGAAAAAACGGCTCATCCGCATCGGCTGGCGAATTCGCGTGACCATTCCGAGAATGGGATACCGTTTCGGGCGCCTTCGAAGTTGAATCTCGCGACCCCGAATCTCGCAAGTTCGCATCCCGCAACATGCATCGCAACATATTAAACAGCCACGTCCCGCGCTCGTAGCTGATCGCTTCGTAGCCTCCCGGAAAATGTGATGACTCGAGTCTCTGCCCAAGAGTGACCGGCCCTGCGTCGCGGAGATGTTCGCCGTCCGGGTTGGTGCTAAGAAGATCGTGCCGATATTTTTCCAAGACTTGCCGAAATTGCGCGGGATTCTCGCGCTCCAGCATAAGCAGGGACGCATAGTTCGCCAAGCCTTCCGCGATCCACTGATCGCGATAGGTTTTCCAAAGCACCAAGTCGCCCCACCATTGATGCGCGGTTTCGTGGACCAACACTTGCCGATCAAGTTCGCGTGTCACCGGATCCAGACGAAGATCGGTCTGTTCCTGCGGACTCAAGAAAGCGAAGCTGGACAGGAAGACGAGTCCCGGCCATCCCTGACTCAAATCCCCGGGCAGTTGTGTCAGCGCGAGCGAACTATAAGGATAGGGGCCGAACCATTGCGAGAAATTTTGGATCGCCTTGGCCGCGCCGTCAGCAACCGCCTGCACGTCGCGTGCTGGCGACGGCGGCGGAGGACTGACCACCATGGGGCCGACCGTCCGTCTGGGATGAGCGCTCTGAAAAGTGGGCTGCTCCACTAACTCCGACTGCGCCTTTGGAAATGTTTTTTCCACTCCCTTGGTGCCAAAGGCTTCTACCAGGATGTTTCCCGCCTTCGCCTCCGCCCGGACATACTTGCCAAGATTGAAACCGGCGACCGGGATAGGGCGGTCTGTAATCCATAACGAAACTTTTTCTGGAGACGGGTCTCCATTCACCGTCGGCACAGCGTTCGTCGACGGCGTCATCTGCTTACCCGTGGCGAGAAGAGTCCACTCCGCAGGGTAGTGGAACTCCATTTCGAATTGCGCCGGACTAAGCCCAAGGTTGGGATACCACATACCCCGCTCACCAACGTAGAGCAATCCGTTGCCAGCATCCGACAACACATCCCCCGCATAGGTGAAATGCAGTTTCAATTCTTGTCCAGCAGCGAGGGGTGCCGGAAATATAACCGCCACCAGGTCGTTTCCTTTTCGCTGGAGGTGCGAACCTTCAATCGATGGATTTTGGATGAAGTCCACCGGCCGTCCATCCGCTTCGATGGCCTCTATCTTTAAATAGCGCGATAACTCAAAAATTACGGTGCGCTGCCCGCCGCTGTGAACTCGAAGATTCAGTTCAGCGGAAGCCTGCAACCGAGTCGGCGGCTGCACGGATGCCTTGATGCGGAATCTCTCGATCGTCGCGTCGTTCACCGCCATGTCTTTCGCCGGAGTAGTTGTTCGATCTCCTGCATTGCTCGGCGCAAACGAAGTCCATATATCGAAGAACAGAAGATTGTTTTTCACACGCGATTGACCTGCCCATAGAGGCTCTGCGCTGGACGCGTCCCAGAACACTTCGAAAGCGCCCAGCTTCTTGCCGAGTAGATGAGCATGCAGCAGAGGTTGAAACTTAAGATTCGGATCCGCTGCACCGTTAGACGGAAGAAAATGACTGAAATCAAGCAGCAGACGCAGAGCATCGAAATCTGCCAGAAGATGACTTGGATCAGTCCATTCTTTTACAAAGTCCTCATTCTCGGATGACGGCAGCAAAAACGGCTGCAGCGCTGCTGCCGTGTCATCGTTGAAGCGAAGGTATGCCGAGGTGATTTGCTCCTCGAGGATTGCCATGCCTGTAAACAGCGTCAATGATCCCCGCTCGACATGGTTCGGAGGACGCAGTCGTATCTCACCTTCGCCATCGAAGAACGCGCCCGTGATCCGTCCACAAATATCTTCAGTAAACGCCAGTTTGCCGTTATCAAAATCAAGATGCAGATTCGGACGATCGATGGACCCGTCCCGCACCCTGTACACCCGTTGCGGATCGATTCCGATCGAGTGAATCCGGGAGTAGAGGCCGGCGGTGGTTTGCGGGCAATCGGCGGCGGCAAAGGCTTGGACAGTCAGGAGAACAAGCAGCAGGCCGAGTCTTAGGGCCGAACCGCGCCCGTTCCTTCGCCCCGGTTGCAGCACCTTGGTCATCTTACCGTCCGATGAACGCCACTCTAAACTGATGAAGTGCAGACTGATGGAGTGCGAGCCTTCGTCCCCATTCTAGTGCTTCTCGCGGCCCTTTCGGTGTCAGCGTCGGCCGATGTGATCCACCTCAAGAATGGACGCACCATCTGGGCCGATCAGGTTCGCGAAACCAAAGATCACGTTGAGTATGATCTCGGCGAGGATACTTACGCCATCCCAAAATCCTCAGTGGAGCGCGTTGACTCCGGCGGAGTCGCTCCGGTTCGCGCGGGGTCCGCGTCAGGCCCAGGATCTTCTGCAGACGTCCCTGACATCACGCCACCCACTCCGTCCTTTCACCATGAGGCTGACGTCGCAGAGAAGGTTATCCGCGATGGCAAGGTGGATATCGACGCGCTCAGCAACTTCGCGCAATCCGGCAACGCGGAGATCGCTGCGACTGCTTATTTCCTCGCAGGAAAGCACGAATCCGATCACGGCAATTTTGCGGGAGCGAAGAAATACTACGAATCAGCGCTGCGTTATCAGCCGGACAACGCGACACTACTCATTTATTACGCCGCGTGCCTGATGCGCACCGGGGCGGCCTCTGAGGCGTTGAGCTATGCGCAACACGCGGCGACGATTGCTCCCGATTCGCCGGACGCCATCGCCATGCTGGGATTTGTGCAGTTCGCGAGCGACCACACTCCAGACGCGATTCGATCGTGGAAGAAGTCACTGGCGCTGCGTCCCGATGCCACGGTCAGTCAGTATCTGGCGCGGGCTGAGAGGGAATCGACTGCTGAATCCGATTTCTCGCAGCGCGAGAGCAGCCACTTCAATCTGCACTTTGAGGGCAAAGATACTTCGGAAACGTTCCGCCGCGATCTGCTGGCGACCCTCGACTCGCAATATGACGATCTGGTGCGCGATTTGGGATACTCTCCGCGCAACACCATTCCCGTCACTATCTACACGCAGCAAACTTTTTTCGACGTGACCCGCGCCCCTGCCTGGAGCGGCGCCATCAACGACGGCAAACTGCGCATCCCCATCAGCGGAGTGGCGAGCGTGACTCCCGAACTGGCCCGCGTCCTGAAACATGAGCTGACGCATTCGTTCGTGTCGCAGATGTCGAGCAATCGCTGTCCCACGTGGCTAAACGAAGGCATCGCGCAGATCGAAGAAGGCAAGTCCTCCGCAACCTACGGACACCAACTCTCGCAACTCTTCAATGCTGGAGCCGAAATCCCCTTCAACGTTCTCGAAGGCAGCTTCATGAATTTCTCCGCTCCAGAGGCGACCACCGCCTACGCCGAATCTTTGGCTGCGACGGAATACATTCGGGATGCCTACGGCATGTCCGAAATCGCCAGCATTCTGGACCGCCTGTCGCAAGGCAGCTCATCCGAAGCCGCCCTACGCGCCACAGTCCACGCCGACTATCGCCAACTTCGCGATGAAATGGCCGCAAAACTAAAAGACCGCTACGGCGAATAGCTTGTGTGGAGCGGACAAGGGTGTCTGCTCCACACGGACTTGCTATTTTGTTTAGCGGTTCTTTGGAGCGGTTGCGTTTCTATCACTGGTATTGCGCGGTTCCTGTCCTGCGGGAATCGTAGTATAGGTGCCGGAGTTGATCAGGCTTTCCGACGTACCATCCGTTCTATAGAGGTACCAGCTGCCCTTGCCTTTCTTGGTTGGCTTGGTGAAGTACCAGCTGAACACTTCCTGGAGATCTTCGCTGTCGTTGGTCGAGTAGTAGCGCTTGGCGGGTGTTCCGATCGAAGCCACCGCGCCGCCTTCAATTTCGTTGTCATTACAGCCGCCGCGGGTTCCGTAAATCTCCCAGCTATTGATCGTCAAGGCGAACGTGTTGCAATATCCGTCAAGAGAAACGTTGAAGGCCTGGGCGTGGGCGTTAGTACCTGCCAGAAACCCGAAGAACAGCACGGTTGCAATCGCGATTTTCTTACTCATTTCACTCTCCTGATGTGTACTGTGAGGTGCGCTTGAGGACGGCCTCGAGTGGGCCTGAATTATCCCCATGTCCCTAATAGCGTAAATCCGGGGCAAAAGGCGTCATTCTTTCGCGAAATAGTTCAAGAAAATGAAAGTAGAGGCAGTTTTCCTGCCTCCAGCGGCTCCCTCGTTTGCTTCATCCTCATTCACGCTGTTGCTTTCGGTTTTGTCCCGATTCCCAATCACGATATTGTCCTGGTTCCCCGACCAAACTCAACAGCTAGGTCAAAGGCAGCGGACAGGAGTGTCCGCTCCACACTAGTTGGGATGATTACTCAGACGCTAATAACCCGTGTTTACCAGTACCCCCTCCCTCCCCTCTGATAGGAATCAGTGAGTTACAGACAAATTTCCTTGCAAAATCTTGAGAGGAAACGGGTTCGATTGTAAAATATTCTGGAATATAGACTTAGCTCGATTTGTGCTCCGTTTCGGGAATTTGGCGGCGGATGGCTGGCTCGGATTCGACTGCGTTTTTAGTAATCTTTTAGTAATCAGGGAGTACTGAGGTCGTCCGATCCGTTGTGCCGGGAAAACTTCAGGAAACAGCGACACCTCCGCCACGACCGCAAGTCTTTGTCATTGTCGCGGATTGTGGAGTGGTTGTCTGTGACGGGCGTCACAGGGGGATTGTGATGAAAGCCTTGAAAAGGCCCCTCTGACTCTGCGGTCACTTCTCATTCTCGTTGAAGGAAATAGCTATAACGTCAGCAGGGGGGCGGTTATTCATCAAGTTCTATATCACGATAAACGGTTTTTGACCCTCGCCGAACAACCGAAACGATGACTCTTCTGTTAACCATCGGCCCGACCACATCGTCGAGAGCGTCGGTTGCTCCGACTATATGGATTGGCGAGGCGTCGTTGGTTACTACCTCCAACCAGTCTTCGTCAAGATGCAGAGCTCGCAAGGTGCCGCTTATATCAATTGCTTCGTCGGTGGATCGGGCCTTGGGTTTCATTTTGCGAAGCGCCTCACTTAGTTCTTGCCTGGTCGTCGCGCCAAAGGTGACTAGGGGTTCCGAGGCGGTGCTCGCGTCCCGTAGTTCGATACTCTCGAACGTCCTGCCGGCCGGTGCCAGATCCCGCGACAAACTCAGGAAAGCACTTCTATACTCTGCGTCCGGGACTACAACGGGCAGTTCGCCTTCTGGGTCTCTGGATGCGGCGCGTAAGACGCTGAAGAATTTGGCTGTCACCCCTTCTATACGTGGTCGATCGTCATCAAATAGCCCAGCCTGATCGGGCTCTTGCATGCGAACGGCAAATTGATAGCTACCAGCAGGGGCTTGAAAAAGCCATGGTCTAAACATCGATTGAATATCCGAGGGTGGACCGCCGCGTTTACGGAAGGGCTTGTCGAGCATCATCTCGACGGTGCGAAAAAGAACCGATTGTATCCCTCCAACCTTCCGCACGATGAGATCTAGTGGCGCTCCTCCATAAACCACCTGACCGCCTTTAACCGAGACCAGGACGTCCCCGGCGACGAACTTCACTCCGGCCCTTTCAGCCGCATTGGAACTCCAGATCGAATGGAGTAAGTTGCGCAGCTGGTTTTCGGCAAAGTTTGTTAGTTCACTGCTGGCTAGGTACCGGTGCGCTAGTTTTTCTGCGACCACATAATCGCGCGCCTTGTAATTGAGGGCGACAGCGCTGACTGCGGTTATCCCTTTGGTCCGATTCTTGTCAGAGGCTAGAGCGTCAAATGCGGCGGCCTCTTCAGATGCCGCTTGCTTATAGAGCATCGAAGCGAGGGCCAAGTCCCCGGCCCGAAGGGCTGACTCGGCATCAGAGGCCAGCTTCTCGCTCGATGAATGATGCTTGTCCCAGCTCACCTTTGCTCCTTTACGTCTCGCAGCACGAAGAGTTTCGCGCGAAATCCAAAGACACCAGCCAGAGCTGGCAGATCGCTGTCGCCTTCTTGAGCTTGGCGCACTTTCTTATTCACCCTCCGGATTACTTCTTCATGATCCCCTGAGCCCACCCCGGAGACTTCTAGCCGAACGCAGTCTTCTAGATCGGGCCGTGCTTGTCCCTTCGGCCCAATGTAGTAATCAGCGCCGGTCCCGGTTTCTGCCCGGCTGATAGCATAACGTGCGCGAAGTAGTTCGATCCCGGCTATTACACAGCAGTAGGCGGCGGCTTCGGTGGCGTCGGTTGTGTTAGCCCAAGCGTCAAGTACACGCGAATCGGGGGTTTCCCATGAGAGCTCCGCGCTGGACTCGACCTCGTTATCCACCAACTTGATCTCTATGGGGGAAGAGTGGTAACGACTCAGACAAACAGACGCGGCCTCCCTATAGCCCCCTGCTATTGCGGGCGTGAGCGCGCGATGTCTCTCGTGCATTTCGTTCAGATTTAGAGAGTTCGGCATCTAGGCTTTAACGGAGGGTTCTTCCTCACAGTAATGGGCAATTGCTCCGAGCGGATGAGGTTGCCTCAGTCCAGCCGTTTTTGCAAGTCCGCAGCGGGCTTATGCATGTTGCGGCAGAAAAGAATAATTGGACATCACGTCTATGAAGGATTGCGGCGACTGGACTGCTCTCTCAAGGGCTTCGTTAGATCGCAGGGCGATGAACAAAGCACACGATCGAGCTTGGCAGTTGATTGATCGCTCGGGGTTGTATTCGATGTCAGTGAAACCGGCATAGCGGGTCAATCGATTCAGCCATTCTCGGTGGGGGAAAAGTGCCCTTATGTACAGCCAGTCATAGAAAACGGTCTTTGGATTCAGGGGGAAGGACAAATGCTCAAACTCGAAACGTACAAGGCGCCCAGAGTTCTGCAGCCGCGGGTCTCTCTTGGCATCCCTTGGCTCTGCTGAGTACAAATCTGTGTAAGGCCCGCCTCCTTCGAAGACTTTGCTCCCTTGGAAGGCCGATTCCATCGAAATGTCTCGATCTTCGAACTTGACTCTCAAATGAAAGGCACTAAGATGTTGCCCTAATTTTTCTTCTGATTTTGTAGATACTTCCAACAGCGGCGAATAACCTGCCGCGGCTGCAGCCGCATGCAAAGCCCTGACATTTTTCTGTTTTTGTGTCGGGGCGAACCCTGGGTTCCAGACCAGTTGGCAGGTTACCTCCTTCACTAAGCCTGGAGTTGCAGAAGAAGGAATGAATATTGGTCTCTCAGCCACTGTTAAGATTCCTTATCAATTCGGTTGAGATAAAATCTGGTACAAGAATCTCACACTTTTCGGCTTTTCTTAAACGATTCTTGAAGTCTTCGTCGCCCCAGTCAGGCTTCATTTGGAGCACTTCGAGGTCCATGATCTCTTCGAACCTATCGAGGCTGAGAGTCTCAACGCCTGCCTTATTCGAAACATCATTTGTGAACAAGACCCCATCTTCGTCTAGGACTCTCGGATCAATCTGGAGAAAAATCGATTCACCAAGGCGTCCGTCTTGCCGCGCAGAATACTCCATCGGGTGGCTCTTTCTGAAGCACAGGTGAACATAGCGGTCGAGGCCCTTGAATGCGTCCGCAGTGTGACTCCAATCATTTCCTCCGGGGACTTCAACCTCGGCTCCCATTTCTCTCAGGCTGGCCCAAGAGTACAGACCACCCATTTCCCTAATCGATGCCAGGTTACGGCGATCTGTGAAGTGATAGAGTGCGTTTACCCTGTCAACCATGAATGGTCAAGCCTCCTTCGCATCTGTGTTCGTAAAAGAAAAAAGGCCACGGGTTTCCCCGTGGCCCCCTCGGTCCGATTAAATGTTTATCAGTGTCGAGTAAAACCTGCCTAGACCACTTTCGTGCCATTTCGGGAATAGATTGTTCGGCGCAGTGCCTCAGCGGCTAAAGCCGATTCTGTGATGGTATTGATGGCACGGCTGAAGCCGTGCCCTTCCACTGCGCCACCTTCAAAATCACTTGGTGGTAGCTTGCGGTATGCCTGAAGGCATACCCTGATACGAGGCTTGGTCACTCGTCCGCGTTTCGATTGATGCAGCGGTGAACCGCTGCGCCACCCAAAATCACTGCGTCACCGAATCGCTCGGTATGCGTCCAAGAATGCTCGCATGTCACAAAGAGGCGTGATGGCGGTCACTGACGACTTCTTGGTGATCCGCGAGAATTTGGAAGACCTGCGGTTAAGGCAATCCTGTGCCTTATTTAAAAGCTATTTTTGACTCAGGTCTTATTCACCCCAAGAACGCCAACCGTTCGCGAATCATATTTAGTAATTCGAGTTTAGTAATTCGAGATTCGCAATTTAAGGAGTCCAAAAATGGCTTTATATCCGAAGAGTATTGGCCGGTGTCAGCATATAAAAATTAATGGGACGCAGTGTGCATCTCCGTCGTTGCGGCGGGGGAAGTTTTGTTATTTCCATCAGGAGTGGAGGCCGACGCGGTTGGTGATTGGGTCGGGTGGTCCGGCGCTGGGGAATTCGAATGAGTCGAATTCAAACCAAACGAATTCAAACCCGTCGAATTCAACCCAGTCGAATTCAACCCAGACATGGGAAGTGACGTTGCCGGTGTTGGAGGATGCGAACTCGATCCAGATGGGAGTGCTGGAGGTGATGCGGCTGCTGTTGACGCGGCGGGTTGATCCGAGGACGGCGGGGCTGTTGTTGTATGCGTTGCAGACGGCGTCGGCGAATTTGGCGCGGACGACGTTTGAACCCGAGTTGCCGACGCAGGTGGTGATTGATGAGAAGTGTGTGGAGCATCGTCCGATTGGGGCGACGGCGTGGTCGATTACGAAGGGGAAAAAATATGATGCGGTGAAGGCCGATCCGGAAGTCCGCAGCAGCGGTTGGGCGAAGTCGCTCATTGATCAGTTGGGGCTGGTGGAGGAGATTCCGGAGGAGATGCGTCGAGATTTGGATGAAAGGGCGGAAACGGAAACTCAGGAGACTCGCAGGGGAACCGTGATGCAGGATTAAAGCGGCACGTGGAGCGCTCACCGGGCCTAAAGGCCTCATCTGCATCGACAAACGCGGCCCTGAAGGGCCGCTCTTCCACAACGGTCGACCCCGTAACGATCGATCGCGTAACGGATCGATCGCGTAAAGCCTGACCCTTTAACACCTGACCGCGTAAAGCTCGACCCGTCATTAACTCTTCCCTAAGTTTGGAAACTTGTCGGACCCTCTTAGAGACGAACGGACGAAGAGACGAACGGACGAAGGCGACGGTATTTCGTGGAAGAGACGGCCTTCAGGTCGGCGTCAAGGGAGGAAAGAAAGAGGGCTTCAGCCCTGGTGTCTTAGCGTGGTTCGTGGACGATGAGGATCATTCCGGGGCGGATCATGGCGATGTTTCGGTTGTCGTGTTTCAGGGCGGAGACGGTTGTGTTGTAGGAGTTGGCGATGGAGTAGAGAGTTTCTCCACTCTTGACTTTGTGGTGCGTGACGGCTGGAGCCGACTTTTCGCCGAAGTCAGAGTTTCTGGGCGGTTTCGGTTCCGGCGTGATGACGGGATTTCGAGTTTGACGCTGATCGCGATCCTGAGGCACTTGATCCAGACGAAGAATGTTTGTGGGCGATTTGATCGCCGGAGGCTGCGGCGGTGACGGGGAGATGCAGGTAGAGCATTCTGCGTCCGGCGAGGCTGCTGCCTTTAAGGTGGTTCCAGCTGCGAATCATTTTTGCGGAGACGCCGAAATTTTCGGCAACGGTTTCGACGGTATCGCCTCTGCGGATTTTGTAGTGAGTCGTCGCGTGCGCGTAGGTGCTGGTGTCAACCTGCTTTCCCGGAGCGATGGGAATAATCAGACGCGTTTCGGGAGCGACGGCGTTGTTGTTGAGTCCTTCATCGAGGTCGTTGGCTTCGGCGATGGCGCGTGGCGACGTGTGATAAGTGCGCGCGATTCCGGCGAGGGTTTCGCCATTCTGCACCTTGTGATAACGCCACCAGACGCGCTTGTCGGCGGGAATGGAGGCGACGGCCATCTGGAACTTGTCGGCGGTTCCCGCGGGCAAGATGCAGATCGAATGTCTGCGTTCTTAGCCGAGTCTTTGGGAGTCGTCATCCGCAGCAGACTTGGATTCAGGTCCGACAAGTCTTCGGCTGTGGCATCGACGCATTCGGCGACTAAGCGCAGGTCGATGGGATAGTCGATCTTCACGGTGTCGTAAGGAATCGGCTTATCTTTGACGATGGATTCCAGTCCATATTGCGCTGGATTCTTGGCCATGATCGTGACGGCGACGATGATGGGAACGTAGTTGCGCGTTTCTTTGGGGAGTACGTTGCGGTTGTAGAGTTCCCAGAAATCGGCGTATCCAGTGCGCTTGACGGCGGATTGCACGGTGCCTGGTCCAGAGTTGTAAGCGGCCATGGCGAGATACCAGTCGCCGAACTGGTTGTAGAGATCCTTGAGATGATGCGCGGCGGCGCGCGTGGCCTTTTCGGGATCCTGCCGATCGTCAACCCACCAACTGCGTTCGAGTCCGTAGCCAGCGGCGCGACTGCCCATGAACTGCCACATGCCGCGAGCGCCGGCGCGAGAGACGGCGAGCGGATGGAATCCGGATTCGGCTTGGGCGAGGTAGATGAGTTCCTGGGGAACTCCTTGCTCGCGGAGAACGCGGCGGATCATGTCTTCATAGCGGCCGGAGCGGGCGAGTGCGCGTTCGAGGGTGCCGCGTCCGCGATTGGAGAAGTAGTTGATGAAGCCGGCGACCTGATCGGTCATCACGAGCGGCAAGTCGGAGTGCGTGGACTTGATCTCGGCTTCGGCTTTGGCTTTGACGCTGGCGTCGACGGTCGGCGTGACTTCGTTGGCTTCGTCGATCGGAGCGGGCTCGGACTTCTGCTCGGCGAATCCGTCGCCTTGTTGGAGGGCGGCGAGTTCGAGGCCGTTGACGCCGTCCAGAATGCGGTCGAGTTCGTGCTCGAGGCGGTCGTCGGATTGGAGGTCGAATCCGCTGCCGAGGAGGATGTTGAAGGCGGAGTCGAAACTCTGCTTGGCGGCTTCGAGGTGTCCGGTACGATAGTCGTCTTGTCCAGATTGGTACTCGCGCCTCGACGCGGGCGATGAGGTCGGCGACGGGATCGACGGCCAAGGCCTGCGGAGTTGGCTGCTTCTGCTTGGGCTCGGCGGTGGCGGATGTCTGCTTCTCGGGATCGGGCGGCTTGGCGGCGGCGATAAGGGCCGGGGCCTGGGCCTGCGAAGGCGGCAGGAACGATGAGGACTTTTGGGCGCTCTGGCAGCCGAGCGTCCCCGCCAACGCGGCGGAGAGCAGGAACGTCAGATACGGATGAGAGGAAAGCCTCATAGTTTCAGAAAGGCGTTTTCAGAAAAATGGCGCAAGTGAGAAATGGAGGATCCGCTGATACCGTTCCTCGGTATTGATATTTAGATGGTACTATCGCAAAAATCGTTGGGTCAACGCTACCGAAGGCACCTGATCCCGGTTACCTTGGGAACCGCCGGGGATGTTACCCCAGACGGGACGTGGATAGCAACTGGTTTAGATCGGGGGCTTTACGAGGGCCAGGTCAAGGGCGTTTACCACGGGGGGCACGGAGGATCACGGGGGTTCGAGCGCTGGCATTTGTTTCGGGTCAGACCTTAATTGTTCGATCTTGAAAAGCAATTGTGAACGTTGAAACGAAACACTGAAATCCTGGCGACATCGAAGGGGAATATGAAAGCGATTCAGATCAAGCAAACGGGCGGTCCGGAAGTGATGGAGTTGGTGGAGCTGCCGGTGCCGCAGCCGAAGTCCAACGAAGTGGTGGTGAAGATTGCGGCGGCGGGCGTCAACTTTATTGATGTCTATAACCGCGAGGGACGATACAAGGCGGTGCTGCCGCTGGTGCTGGGACAGGAAGCGGCGGGCGCGGTGTCGGCGGTTGGCAGCGACGTGAAGGACTTCGCGGTCGGGGATCGAGTGGCTTACGCCGGGGTGATGGGGAGCTATGCGGAGTTTGCGGCGGTTGCGGCGGATCGGGTGGTGAAGGTTCCCGAAGGCGTCACGGATCGCGATGCGGCGGCGGCGATGTTGCAGGGGATGACGGCGCATTATTTGGCGTGTGATACGTATCCGCTGAAGAAGGGGCAGACGGCGTTGGTGCATGCGGCGGCGGGAGGAGTGGGATCGCTGCTGGTGCAGATGGCACACAACATTGGAGCGCGCGTGATCGCGACGGTTTCGACTCCGGAAAAGGCGGCGCTGGCGAAGGAGTCGGGAGCGGACGAAGTCATCCTATATATGGAGGCGGATTTTGAGGCGGAGACGAAACGTTTGACGGGTGGCAAGGGCGTCGATGTCGTGTACGACTCAGTCGGCAAGACGACTTTCGACAAGGGACTGAATGTCGCTGCGTCCTCGGGGGATGATGGTGCTGTATGGAGCGTCGAGCGGGGCGGTTGCGGCGATGGATCCACAGGTTCTGAATCAGAAAGGGTCGCTGTATTTGACGCGTCCTACGTTAGTGAATTACACAGCGACGACTCAGGAATTGCGCGAGCGGGCGGGAGCTGTGTTTGGGATGATCCGGGATGGGAAGTTGAAGTTGAAAGCGGAGCATGTGTATCCGCTCAAAGACGTGCAGCAAGCGCATCGTGATTTGGAAGCGCGCAAGACTACTGGGAAGTTGCTGCTGATTCCGTGATGCGAAGCGGGCGGACGAATGCGTCCGCCACTACGCAAGTAGTGGCGCATCGCTGCAACTAATTAATTAGTTGCAGGCTTGGATTACGATTTTTTTGGGCGGGAATAGTTTTTTAGGTAGTCGGGGAGATCGCGATCGCAACGCTCGTCGCGAATCGCGGTTCCAATTTTCGTTTCCAGTGGGATTACTCCTGCCCAAGTGGGAAACGAATAATCTTCTTCGTCATCGATCGCTGGTCCGCTGCGAACTTTTGCTGAAAATTCGGTGATGGGAAGGCGCAGGATCGATGTCGCCTTCAATTCTTGTTCGTTGGGGAGGCGCGAATCGTCCCAGCGATTGGGGATGATGTGCTCGGACAACAGGCGAAGCGCGGCGAGCTTTTCGGCGGGTTCGCTGACCAGGGTGAGTGTTCCGAGAATTACGACGGAGCGATAGTTCATCGAGTGATTGAAGATCGAGCGGGCGAGGACTAGTCCATCGATCAGAGTAACAGTGATGCAGGCGGCGATGCCTTTGTCCAGATTGCGGAGCATGCGGCTGGCGGCTGATCCGTGGATGTAGAGTGTGTCGCCGTCGCGTCCGAAAGAAGTTGGGATGACGAAGGGTTGTCCATCGACAGCAAAGCCGACGTGGCAGATGAAGGCTTCGTCGAGGATCTGCGTTGACGGCATCGCGATCATAGACGGCGCGTTGGGGTTCGCGGACTACGCGGGTTCGTGGAGTGCTGGACATTGGTTTTGGATCCTCTATCGGTTTCTATGGTTCCGGCCGTGTCAAATCAAACGATCACCACAGGGGACACGGAGGCCACGGGGGAAAGCAATACGTTAGAGCAAGCCTCTGTCTCGATGATCATGCGTCTCTATGATTCTGGCCAGGTTAAATCAAAACGATCACCACGGGGGACACAGAGGGCCACGGGGGAAAGCGAAATCTTTATAGAAAGCCGCCGGTTTGGACGGCTAGGCTGTTGAGGGCCATTTCAAGTTTTGTGATGGCCTCTCCAATTTCTGGGTGCTCGCTAGCTTTTTCATGGAGCTGTTTCAGGAGTTGATGGGCGCTGGTGATGTGCTCGGCTGCCTGGGCAGTGTCTTGCTTTGGAGTTGGATCGGTCGGCATGGTTTCGCTCCGCTGTACTCGTCCATTCTATACAGGGATTTCGTCTGAAGTCTTGGTGCGTCAGCAGTCTCGATGAAGGCCGAGCTGCGCTCGGCTGGACAGCCGGGGGCGGCTGTCCCCTACGCGGGCGTTTTTATCTTTTTTACCTCTTTACTTTACTTCCGACGTTTCTTTCCTGGCTTCTGAAATGACTTTCGTTGGTGCCGTGGTTCTTCTTCGATTACGGCGAATTGGATTTTCTTTTCTACGGGATCGATGCGGTCAACCAGGACGCGGACGCGGTCTCCCATCTTGTAGGTTTTGCGGGTGTGTTGTCCGATGATTTGGCGGACGTCTTCATGGAAGGTGTAGTGGTCGTCGTCCGAAGTGAGTTTGAAGGGACGAGACCTTCGACGAAAAGGTCGGTGAGTTCGACGAAGAATCCGAATTTGGTGACGCTGATGATGAGGCCGTCGAATTGTTCTCCGATGCGGCGCTCCATGAATTTCATTTTTTTCCATTCCATCAATCCGCGTTCGGCCTCGTCGGCGCGGCGTTCGGATTGGCTGGATTCATCGGCGATGTTGTGGAGGTCTTCGGTTGAGATGGGGCCTCCGAGGGGTTCGAGGGATTGCTGATGGGCGGTGTGGTCGCGGCGTTTCGACCACGGGGAGGGTGGGGCGCTCGTGTTCGTGACGGAGTAGGGGTCCTTCGACTGCGCAAACCGACTCGCTTCGCTCTTCTTTGCTTCGCTCAGGATGACAGATATTTGAGATTGAGAAATAGTTTTGAGATGGGGAAAGGCCTACCGGTATATCTCCTTCTAATTTTTCGGGTGAGTCCCGCAGAACGGATTTCAGGATGCGGTGGACGATCAGGTCGGGATAGCGGCGGATGGGGGAAGTGAAATGGGTGTAGGTGGTGGCGGCCAGGGCGAAGTGTCCGTGATTTTCTTCGGAGTAGCGCGCTTGTTTTAGAGAGCGCAGCATCAGAAAGCTCAGGATTCGTTCTTCTGGTTTGCCGGCAATTTTCTCTGCGAGTTTTTGATACATGCGCGGAGTGATGTGAATTTCTTTGGGCAATTCAATTTCGCGAAGGCGCTTTCCTGTGCCACGAGCGTCGCGGCGATCGGCTTTTAGTTGCACGCGCTGAATGGGTAATGCTCCGACTCCTAAGGAGTATCCGAAGGTTGCGGCCAGGACTTCGAAGTCGTATACGCGTTTGGCGTCCGGCTTGTCGTGGATGCGATAGAGGGACGCGATGCGTTTATTTTCCAGATAGTGGGCCACGCATTCGTTGGCGGAGAGCATGAATTCTTCGATGAGACGATGCGCGATGTTGCGCTCGGATCGGGTGATGCTCTTCATCATTCCTAATTCGTCAAATTCGATGACAGCTTCGGGAAGATCGAAGTCGATTGATCCTCGGCGTTCGCGTTTGCGGTTGAGGATCATCGCCAGATCGCGCATGCGTTCGAAGTGTGCGACTTGGTTCGCGTATTTGGCCCGAGCGTCGGCATCTCCTTCGATGACGGCGTTCACGGCGGTGTAGGTCATTCGTTCGGCGGAGCGGATCACGCCTTCGTTGATTTCGTATCTCATGATTTCGCCTTTGTGATCCATCTCCATGGTGCAGGAGAGGACGAGGCGATCGACGTGTGGACGCAGACTGCAGATGTCGGTGGAGAGTTCGAGCGGCAGCATTGGAACGGCGCGGTCCGGGAAATAAACGCTGGTGCCACGGAGACGAGCTTCCTCATCGAGCGGCGAATCGGGCGTAACGTACTGCGCTACGTCGGCGATGTGAACCTGTAGTTCGTAATTTCCATTTTCGAGTTGGCGGACGTGGACGGCGTCGTCGAAATCGCGGGCGGTTTCTCCGTCGATGGTGACGATCGGGAGTTCGCGATAGTCGCGGCGGCGGAGCAATTCGTTGGCTGGAATGCCGTTCGCGTTTTCGGAGGCGATGTCCTGCGCTTCTTTGATTACTTCGGGCGGGAAGCGATGCGGGATGTGAAATTTGCGGATCATGATTTCGACATCGACTCCGAAATCACTTTCTTCTCCCAGAATTTCGATGACGCGGCCGCGGGGTTGTTGAGTGGCACTGGGCCAGTCGGTGATTTCGACATCGACGGCAATGCCTTCGAGGTCCTGCCAGTCGGTGTGGCGGGCGGCTTGGGTTCCGATTACTCGGTCGCGGGATTTTTCTTCGTCGGGACTTCTTCTTTGTTTCGGGAGATCAACACCAACACCAACACCAATACCAAGATCAACACCAACATCAAGTTTCACCACGGGGGGCACGGAGGACACGGGGGAAAGCAAGGGCTTTGGGATTTCCATGCCTGGGGGGATGATGATTTCCTGGGTTACCTTTTCGTCGATTGGCTTGACGTAGTTTCCGCGCTTTCCGTAATGGAAGATTCCTACGACGGTCGGGTGAGCGCGCGAGACGGAACGCATGATGCGACCTTCGGCGCGTCCATCGCTGCGAATGTTGCCGACTTCGACGAGCACGCGATCGCCGTGCATGGACGATCCGGTGGCGTGCGGGGGGATGAAAACGTCTCCGGCCAAGCGGTCCTTGAGTTTGGGATCAAGCGACGTGGCTTCGGGGATTACGAATCCGAAACCGTCGCGATGCATGGTGAGGCGTCCGACGAGAAGATTGCGTCCTTTGGCGGCTTGCGGAATCGCGTAACGTTCGCCTTCGACGTGCAGCAATTCTCCTTTACTGACGAGCGCGTAGAGGCGGTCAGTGAGTTCGCGGCGCGCGCTACCTTTCGTGCCGAGTTCGCGCAGGAGTTGCTTATGGCTCGCCGTCTGCTTCGGTTGGCGCGCGATATGGCGGAGGATGGTGGAGTCGGACAGCATTGCAAGTAGGTCTCGGGTCTTAGGTCTCGGGTCTCGGTCAGGTTCTCGTTCGCTAAATTCGTTTGGAAGTCTTGGGTTCGGGTCTTGGAGGATCGAGTTCGTAGTTCAAGGCTCTTTCGTTTCAGGTCTGGCGCGATTTCCTGAGACCCGAGACCTAAGACCTGAGACCTTCTCCAACATATTTCTCCTCAATAATTCGGCGATGATGCAATTCGTGTCCCGCGATGATGTAGGCCAAGGCGCGGACTGTGACTTCGTTCTTGTTGGCGACGCCGCGGCGGGTCCATGCGGGTGCGTCGAGATTTCGGAACAGAGAAACGGTGGCGCGGCGGACGGCGATGTAGTCTTCGATCAAGGTCGGGCATGCTTGCTTTCGATAAAGGACTGTTGCGGACGTAGTCATCCTGCTCATAGCCCTCGATGGGAGTGGCATCGCCGCGCGAGATGCGGAGGGCGCGATAACACATGATGCGCTCGGTATCGTTGAGATGGCCGATGACTTCTTTCAATGTCCACTTGTCGGGCGCATAGCGAAACTCGCCGTCCGCTTCGGTGCGAGCCGAAAGCAGCACAATGGTCTGCCTGCGCTGGTCTTCGAGGGCGCCCACCACGTCATCGCTTTGTACGAGGGAGGTGTAACGATCGTAGTAAGGAGCGTTTTCTCCGGACTCGGGACGGTGAGAAATGTTCGCGCGAGATGGAGTTGTTGAGTTCGTCGCGATGGAAGGCATGGGATCCTCTCTGAAGCGGTGAAGCGGAAACGGTGAAGCCGCAACGGTGCACGTTGGGCAGCGTTCCGCAGTGCCGACATTTTACTGTCGTCGTGCTGTTGTTCCGCTCCATAGTATCCGATGAGTGTGGGAGAGGAATATCGAGCAGAGGTCGGCAAGGAGAGTCGGGCGCAGAATTTCGTGTGGCATCGAGATTGTTGGGTGATTGTCCGGTAGAAGAATTACCGGAGGCGGGCAGGGGTTACACGGCGACGGAGTCAGGTGATTAGGCTTGGCTCGACCGGTGGTGGATGAACCATGAAGGAAACTATGGAAATTGGTAAGAAAAGCTTGATTTCCACAGCTTACGACGTTTACTGAGGAGTACAATTCGCTTTGGCAAGCGAAATGCGGCGGTGTTTCAGAATCCCTTAACAAAGGAAAGGATTTCGACGAAAATGTGGAAGCCCACGAATCAACCTGCAACACCCGGCCGGCCAGCGGAGCCGGAGCGTCCAAACACAACGAGCACGCCGACTGCACCAGCCATGAGTATGGGCATGGGAGCGGGAATGGCGGAGCCAGCGACTGCGTCGCGCCCGGTAACGACTACGACATCCGACCAAGCCACCATCGGCAAATCGCTGGTGATTAAAGGTGAAGTCACAGGTTCTGAGTCCTTATATATTGATGGCCGTGTGGAAGGATCGATCAACCTTTCTGGCAATCGGGTCACGATTGGCCGTAATGGAGTGGTTGCGGCGAATATCAGCGCACGCGAGATCGTGGTGCTGGGTAAAGTGCGCGGCAATTTGACGGCGAGCGATCGAGTGGACATCCGAAGCGACGGGTCGCTGACTGGCGATGTGGTCGCGGCGCGTATCTCGATTGAGGATGGCGCGTTCTTTAAGGGTGGCATCGACATCCGCAAAGCAGGATCGGCGGGAGCGAATGCAACCAAGTCCGACTCGAAGCCGGAAGAAGTTTCCAAGAATGTTTCGAGTGCGGTGGCGGAACCAGCGATCGCGGCGCGAGCGTAGTTCGCGCGGGTTAGTTTCGTCAGAGTTTGATATGGAAGGCATCCTCGAAGTGAGGGTGCCTTTTGTTATTTGGGTACTTCGGTTTGCGACATAATTTCCGCTTCTGATCGCAATCATTTCTGCCGCTGCTGACGGAGACGGGCAAGCCCGGTCTCTACCCGAGAAATTGTTTTAGGGTTCGGTGCCGGCGGAGGTGGTTTCGTTGGCTTGGGCTTCAGCCGCATTGATTACTGTCGAGGGCTTTTTGCGGCGCAGGTCTGAGGGTAATTGGGAGCGCAGCAGCCAGAGTCCTGCGATGACGGCGGCGGCCCAGGTTAACGATCCAAGTGCCATAGAAAAAATATCGGTGCGACGGCTGCCATCGAGTGGAAACGCGCGCATCACTTCGTAACTCAATCCGCCGGATGCAATTCCTACGAAGGCGGCCTTACCTAGTTCTTTCCAATTCAATCCGCCGAGCGGAACCATGCCTCGAATGTGCAGGAGGAGCGCGATGCAGATGGCGTTGGCGGCGATGCCGATGTCGGAGGCGATGGCAAGTCCGGTAAGAGAGAAGCGGTGGAATAGAAGCGAATAAATCGGAAGCGATGCCAGTGTGACAACAGTGCTGGCAATCATCGGAGTGATCGTGTTGCTCGAGGCGTAGAACGCGCGAGCGTAGAGAGCTTGGCTCGACCACAACGCTAGCGACAGCGAAAACCAGAAAAAATAAATTGCAGTGGATTCGGAATCGGCGAAGGTGAAGTGTCCGCGGCGATAGACGAGATCGATGAGTGGGACGGCGATGGCCATCATCCATCCCGTCAAGAGTAAAGATGCTGCGGTGACGCGATAGACGGATGCGTTTACGGTGGCGGCGAACTCTGAGAATTTCTTTTCTCCAAAGAGGCGGGAGAAGAAGGGAAGGGACGCTTGGCCGGTGGCCTGTCCGAGGATGGCGATGGGAACGGCGAACAAGCGTTTCGCATAATTCAGGCGCGCGATGTCGCCGATGCCGCCGGAGGCGAAGTGACGGAGGATCCAATCGTCAGCGGTGACGAGCGAAACGCCTAGCATCAGCGGGATCGAGAGACGAACCCACTCGCGGAAGGCCTGATTCTTCAAATCGAATGAGATGCGGTATCCGGTGCCGATTTTGGCGGCTCCGATGGCATTGATTAGAAATGGACCGGCGACGCTCCCTGCGAGTGCTCCGAATGCGAGGGACGAGATTCCCATGCTGTGACCGGCAATGACTCCTCCGGCGATGACGAAGATGTTGTAGATGAGCGGACCGAATGCTGGCAGCAGAAAAAGACGGTGGGAGAGCAGGACCGCGGAGACGACTCCGCCGACGTAGAAGAAAATTTGCGCGGGCAGCAGGATGCGGGTGAGGTGGACGCAGAGTTGAGTTTGCTCGGCGGTGAATCCGTGGAACATCCATCCTACGAATTGCGGCGTGAAGATTTCGGCGACGATGGTGCCAGCGATCATCGCGGTGGTCATCACGGTCACGATGACGGAGAAAGTTTTCTGCGCGTCCTGCTCGCGCTTTTCGGCCATGAACCGCGTATAGATGGAGATGAATGTGATGGAAGCGGTGCCGCCAGCCACGATGTAGTTGAGCCAGTCGGGCAGGGTGAAGGCGGCGACATACGCGTCGGTTTGCTGTCCGGCGCCGAAAGCGTAGGCGATGTAGGCTTCGCGAATGTATCCAATGACGCGCGAGAGCGTGATGGCCGTCATCATCAGCACGGTCGCGGAGAGCGCAGAGTGCTGGTGAGAGGGGCGGAAAAATCGCGTCAGACGCATCCTTCGCAGAGTAACGCATCTGGCGGTTGATGGGAGAGTTATTGGGTGGTGCGAATCGGGGAAGGCAATCGGGAGTAGAGACCAATGCGTCCGCCGCTGCGTTAGCGGTGATAAACTTTAGGGACTCTATAGGGATTTATCGCGTTATTTATGGCTGACAATATTCAAATCAAGCTCCCCGATGGCAGTGTCAAGGAAGTTCCTAAGGGCTCGACCGCGCTCGATGTTGCGAAGTCGATCAGTCCGCGTCTTGCGGATGCGGCGTTTGCTGCCAAGGCGAATGGCACTCTGATTGATCTGACGCGTCCGCTCGATCAAGACACCGAGATACAAATTCTCACGGACAAGCATCCAGAGTCATTGGAGGTTTATCGGCATTCGTCCGCGCATTTGCTGGCGGCGGCGGTGTTGGAATTGTTTCCGGAGACGAAGCTGGGGCATGGTCCGGCGACGGAGAACGGGTTTTTCTACGATTTTTATCGGCCAACTGCGTTTACTCCGGAAGATCTCGAGAAGATCGAGAAGAAGATGCAGGAGCTTGTCCAACAAGACCTGCCTTATGCGCGCGAGTTTCTTCCGCGCAATGAAGGCCTGGAGAAGTTTAAGGGTGAAGGCGACTTCATGAAGTGCCACTTCATCGAGCAATTCACCAAGCCCGATGAAACGATTTCGATTTATAAGACTGGAAAGTTTCTCGATTTTTGTCGCGGGCCGCATATTCCTTCGACGGGAAAGATCAAAGCATTCAAGCTGCTGAACATCGCGGGCGCGTACTGGCTCGGAGATGAGAAGAACCAGCAACTGCAGCGGATTTACGGCACGTCTTTCTTCACGAAGAAGGACCTCGACGCGCACGAGGCAGCGATTGAAGAGGCGAAGAAGCGTGACCACCGCGTGCTGGGGAAACAGCTCGACTTGTTTTCGATTCAGGAACTCGCGGGACCGGGGCTGATCTTCTGGCATCCGAAGGGTGGGATCATCCGCAAGGAGATGGAAGACTGGATGCGCGAGGAGTATCTGCGTCGCGGATACTCTCTTGTGGTGACGCCACATGTGGCGCGCCGTCAGTTGTTTTTTACATCGGGCCACGAGGGCTATTACTCGCAGAACATGTTCGACGCCATGGAGCTTGACGATGCCGAATATCGTCTCAAGCCGATGAATTGTCCGGGACATATTCTGATCTACAAAGATTCGCTGAAGTCGTATCGCGATCTGCCGGTGCGATTGGGCGAGATGGGGACGGTGTATCGCTATGAGCGTTCGGGCGTGATGCACGGGTTGCTGCGCGTCCGTGGATTTACGCAGGATGACGCGCACATTTTCTGTACTCCCGATCAGATTGAAAACGAAATTGTCGGTTGTCTCGAGTTTGCGCTTGCCGTGCTGAAAGCTTTTGGCTTCGATAAATTTCAGACTGAGCTTTCCACGTGGGATCCGAACGACAAGAAGAGTTTCCTCGGCACGGAAGAGCAGTGGAATCTTGCGAATCATTCGCTGGAAAGTGCGCTGAAGAAACTGAATATTGAATACAAAACCATTCCAGGTGAAGCGGCGTTCTATGGTCCGAAGATTGACGTCAAATTGGTAGACGCCATTGGCCGGCTGTGGCAGCTTTCTACCGTCCAGTTTGATTTCAATCTGCCGCAGCGCTTCGATCTGGAATACGTTGCGGAAGATGGAACGCGCAAGCAGCCGCTCATGGTCCATCGAGCGTTGTATGGATCTGTGGAGCGCTTCTTCGGCGTGCTGATCGAACACTATGCGGGAGCGTTTCCGGTGTGGCTGTCTCCGGTGCAGGTGGCGATGATCCCGATCGCAGAGCGGCATTCGGAGTATGCAGAGAAAGTTGCGGCGGAATTGAAAGCGGCAGGAGTGAGAGTCCATGTCGATTCGCGGAACGAAAAGATGAACGCCAAGATCCGCGAACACGCGATGCAGAAAGTGCCATTTCTGCTGGTGGTGGGAGATAAAGAAGCGGAGGCGAATAAAGTGAATGTCCGCACGCGGGGTAAAGAGAAGACGGAAGACATGGGGACGGCCGAGTTCGTGGAGAAGGTCAAGAAGTTGATTGCGGAGAAGAGCGCGGGGCTGTAGGCACGGGCGTTCCCGTTGTTTGTAATGACATTAGGTAACAAATGAGTACCATGAAAATCCCGCAGTGACAGCGGGAATTTCATGGTATAGAATTGTTCCTATGATTGTCAGATTGACCGACATTGCCTTGATCCGCAACGCCCTGAGGCGGAGTCGCGTGGTTGCCCTCCTGGGGCCGAGGCAGTGTGGTAAGACTACGCTGGCTCGTGAGTTTGTCGCAGCTAATTCCCTTAATTATTTCGATCTCGAAGATCCTCAGAGTCTCGCGCGACTGACCGAGCCGGACACCGCTTTGCGTCCGCTGAGGAAGTTGGTGGTGATTGACGAAGTGCAGCGGCGTCCGGATTTATTCCCGCTGTTGCGTTTTTTGGCTGACCGAAAGCCGTTGCCCGCGCGCTTTCTAATACTGGGAAGCGCCTCGCCCGATTTGTTGAAGCAATCTTCGGAGACACTCGCGGGCCGAATCGAAATCGTTCCGCTAGAGGGGTTTCGGTTAGCCGATGTAGGAGCGGCAGCTCAAAGCCGTCACTGGCTGCGCGGCGGATTTCCCCTCGCTTACATTCCACGAACCGAGACTGATTCGATGGAGTGGCGCCGTCAGTTTCTCCAGACGTTTCTGGAGCGCGATATTCCCCAACTTGGCATCACGATTCCTGCGCTCGCCTTATGGCGGTTCTGGAACATGCTTGCTCATTATCACGGCCAAACCTGGAATGCGGCTGAGTTGGCGCGCGCGTTAGCGGTGAATGAGGCTACGGTGCGACGGTATCTCGACTTGATGTCCGACGTTTTTATGGTTCGGCAACTACCGCCATGGTTTGATGAGAATCTTGGTAAACGACAGGTGAAGGCTCCCAAGGTGTATGTGCGGGATAGCGGACTTCTGCACGCTTTGCTAGGGATTAGCAATCGGCGCGAACTTGAGAATCATCCCAAGGTGGGCGCGTCATGGGAGGGATACGCCGTGGAAGAGGTGCTGAAATCCTTTCGGCCGGACGAGGCGTATTACTGGGCCACGCACAATGGGGCGGAACTGGATCTTCTTTTGTTCAAGGACGGGCGTCGAATCGGTGTGGAATGCAAGCGCGCCGACGCTCCGGCGTTGACTCCATCCATGAAAACTGCTCTGTCTGACCTGAGACTCGATCGGCTGATTGTGCTGTATCCCGGCGACAAGGCTTATTCGTTGGCGAAGAAGGTTGATGTGATCCCGCTGGCGAAATTTGTGAACGCAAAGTAGAAGAAACCCGCCCCTGATTCCTAAGGTAACCACTTAAAAATCCCAGTTGACATCGATTGGGCGGAACGGTAGCATTCTTGTAACCGACCGGTCGGTCGGTTTGTCGGATCGAGCCAAGATTAGGGAGCTTGATCGTCACAGAACACTGACGCAAAACATTAAGGAGTTTTCCCCGTGGCCACAGTTTTCTATCAGAACGATGCAAACCCTTCAGCGTTGAAGGGTAAAACCATAGCCGTTTTTGGGTACGGATCGCAGGGGCATGCGCAGGCGCAGAATCTGCGGGACAGCGGTTATGACGTGATTATCGGACTGGATTCGGAGCGCGGATCGGCGAAGCAGGCGCGGGCGGATGGAATGACGGTGGTCGCTCCAGCGGAAGCGGCGAAGCGGGCGGATTGGATCCAGATTCTCACTCCAGACGAGACGCAGGCTGAGTTCTACGAGTCAGCCATCAAGCCGCACCTGACAAAGGGAAAAATTCTCGGCTTCTCGCACGGATTCTCAATCCACTTCAAGACGATCACGCCTCCGAAAGATGTGGATGTGGTCATGATCGCGCCGAAGAGCCCTGGCCATTTGCTGCGGCGAGTGTATGCGCAGGGCGGAGGAGTGCCGTCGTTGATCGCAATCCAACAGGACGCCAGCGGGCGCGCGCATGAATTCGCGTTGAGCTACGCGCACGGGATCGGATCGACACGAGCAGGTGTATTGCAGACGACATTTAAGGAAGAGACCGAGAGCGACCTGTTCGGCGAACAGGCAGTACTTTGTGGCGGACTGACCTCGCTGATGCAGAAGGGTTTCGAGACGCTGGTGGCAGCTGGTTACGCGCCGGAGATTGCTTACTTTGAATGCGTCCACGAGATGAAGTTGATCGTCGATTTGATTTACGAAGGTGGCCTTAGCCGGATGCGGTATTCGATTTCGAATACGGCGGAGTACGGCGACCTGACGCGCGGCGAAGTCGTGGTAGGGGATGCGACTCGCAAGGCGATGAAGGAAACGCTGACTCGAATTCAGGATGGGACGTTTGCGAAGGAATGGATTGAGGAAAACAAGAAAGGCGGCAAGAATTTTGCAGCCATGCGAGAGCGCGAGAAGCAGCATCCGATTGAAAAAGTTGGAGAGCAGTTGCGCGCGATGATGTCGTGGCTCCCCGCTGAGAAGAAGAAAGCGATCGAAATCTCCAAGCCCACTGAAACCACCGAAGCGAAAGTGGTGAATGCGTAAAGGAGCCGAAATCGTTCTCGCCTGTTTGCGGGCGGAGGGTGTGGACCTGGCGTTCGGGTATCCGGGCGGCGCGATCATGCCGTTGTATGACGCGCTGGAAGGAAGCGGCGTTCGCCACATTCTGACGCGGCATGAACAGGGTGCGGTGTTCGCGGCCGAGGGCTATGCGCGAGCGACGGGAAAAGTTGGAGTCGCGATCGCGACGAGCGGTCCGGGGGCGACCAATCTGATTACGGGCATTGCCGACGCCAAGATGGATTCCGTTCCTCTGGTCTGCATCACGGGCCAAGTTCGCTCTCCTTTGATTGGGACGGACGCATTTCAAGAGACCGATGTTTTCGGAATGACGCTTTCACTGACGAAGTGGAATCGTCTGGTGCGCTCGATTGAAGAGATTCCGGCGGCAATCGCCGAAGGGTTTCACTGGGCTCGCAGTGGGCGTCCGGGACCCGTGTTGATCGACATCCCGGTGGATTTGATGAAGGCGAGCACGGAGTTCAAAGGCGCGGTTAGGTTTACGCCGCCGATCGCGCCGGTTTCAGCGGAGCCAAAGACGCCATTTGGAGCCGAGTTGATCGCGTTGTTGCAGCAGACGAAGAAGCCGGTTGCATTGGTTGGGGCCGGTGCCAAGCTTTCTGGTGCGGTTGAGGAATTGCAGCAGTTGCTCGATCTGCTGAACATTCCGACGTTTGCGACGGTTCATGGATTGGGCGCGGTGCAGCAAGAGTCTTCGTACTACGTGGGCATGGTGGGAATGCACGGAACGAGAGCGGCGAATATGGCGCTCGACGAAACCGATTTGCTGCTTGTGTTTGGGGCCCGGTTGGATGATCGCGTGACGGGAGAGCCGACGCGGTTCGCGCCGCATGCCAAGATCGTGCATTTTGAAATTGATCCTTCGCAACTGGATCGCGTTCGGACATGTGAGTTGCCGGTGATTGGCGATCTGTCCGAAACAATTCCTGCGTTTTATCAGGAAGCGCGGCAGGCGCAGCTCCCAGACTTCAACGGATGGCGGGCGATTGCATGCGGTTTGGAAAGGGCGGAGCCGAAAAATATTGGATTAGCGCATCCGACGAAAAGTTTTCTGGCGGAATTATTCTCGCGGATGCCGAAAGATGATGGCAGCGGGACGATTCTGACAGATGTGGGTCAACATCAGATGTGGGCGGCGCAATGCTATCGCGCTTCTTCTCCTCGCGGATTCATTACCTCAGGCGGATTGGGAGCGATGGGTTTCGCGTTGCCAGCTGCGGTTGGAGTGCAGCTCGCCAAGCCCGATTCGTTGGTGCTGTGCGTATCCGGCGACGGCGGTTTTCAGATGAACATTCAAGAGTTGGCGACGGTGCGGCGGTTCAATTTGCCGATCAAGATGGTAATCGTCGACAACAAATTTTTGGGTATGGTTCGGCAGTGGCAGGAATTGTTCTACGACAGGAATTACGCGGAAACTGATCTTAGCGATAATCCCGATTTCGTGGACATCGCCAAGGCATACAAAATTTCCGCATCGCGGTTGCGAGAAGAAGACTTCCTGGACCCGGCGCGCTCGGGCGAAGTGGCGGAACTCCTGGACCGCTTCTTAGCCTCGAGCGAGCCGGAGTTGCTGGTGTTTGAGTGCCATCCGGAGGCGAATGTTTACCCCATGGTGCCTGCGGGTGCGTCGTTGGGAGAGATGGTGTTCGAAGAGTAGTACGCAATTATTTTGAAAGGAAATTTATGCATACCTTCCACATTGGTTATCGCGACACGCAGGGGACATTGATGCGGATTCTCGGCGCGGCGTCGCGTCGCGGAATTGATTGCCGCATGTCCAGGCTGGGCCGACTGAGAACGCGCATCAAGTGACGCTGTCACTGGATGTGAACACGAAGCAAGTGGGTCAATTGTTTCGTGACTGGCACGCGATCGTTGATGTGACGGATGTTTGCATCGGATCGTCCGTCGTTGAGTCGGCGATTGCAGAAGGCTGGGGCAATCCGCGGGTTGGAATGCCGCATCCGCCAGAGTCGGTGGGCGCGGGAGAGAACGCACGCACGGCAACAGCGTAGAGCGGGTCTCAGGTCTTGGGTCTCAGGTCTCAGGCAAACCGGGTTTTCTGACGACTCATCTTTACTTTTCTAATTCCCTCATCAGATAGACTGTCTGCAATATCCCCATGGACCTCAAACATCGTAGTCGTAGCATTACTGACGGGCGCGACCAGGCTCCGGCGCGCGCTATGTATAAGGCGATCGGCTTTACGGATGCCGATCTTGCCAAACCTCTCATCGCTGTTGCCAACACGTGGATTGAGACGATGCCGTGTAATTTTCATTTGCGTCGGCTCTCGGCGAAGGTGAAAGAAGGAATTCGCGCGGCGGGTGGAACCCCGATGGAGTTCAACACCATCGCAATTTCCGACGGCGAGACGATGGGTACGGAGGGTATGAAGGCCTCGTTGGTGAGTCGCGAGGTGATTGCCGATTCGATCGAACTGGTGTGTCGCGGACAACTTTTCGATGCGGCGGTGTGCGTGGTTGGATGCGATAAGACGATTCCGGCAGCGGCCATGGCGTTGGCGCGCATGAATCTGCCGGGACTGGTTCTTTATGGTGGGACGATCGCTCCGGGAAAGTTTCGCGGCAAAGATGTGACGATTCAGGACGTGTTCGAAGCGGTCGGTGCGAATGCGGCGGGCAAGATGAGCGACGCGGATTTGCTGGCATTGGAGAATGTTGCATGTCCGGGCGCGGGAGCATGCGGTGGACAGTACACGGCAAACACGATGTCCACGGTGATGGAGTTGATCGGGCTGTCGCCGATGGGGTTCAACGGCGTTCCGGCGATGGATCCGCGCAAAGATGAAGTTGCGTTTCGTTGCGGCGAAGTGGTGATGAATCTTTTAAAGAGTGGAATCCGTCCCAGCGATATTTTGACGCACGCGGCGTTTGAGAATGCGATCGCGGGAGTGGCGGCGACGGGCGGATCGACGAATGCCGTTCTTCATTTGTTGGCGATTTCGCGCGAAATGGGATTGCCGCTGGAGATTGACGACTTTCAGCGGGTGAGCGAGCGTACCCCTCTTTTGGCGGATCTGAAGCCTGCGGGGAAATATGTAGCGGCGGATGTGGATGCAGCGGGTGGCATCCAGTTGATTGCGAAACGTCTGCTCGAAGGAAAATTTGTCGATGGATCGACGATGACGGTGACGGGGAAGACGTTTGCCGACGAGGCGAAAGAGGCGAAAGAAACTCCGGGGCAGATGGTGATCGCGCCGTTGAGTAAGCCGTTGAAAGCGACGGGCGGGCTCGTGATCCTGAAGGGAAATGTTGCCCCTGGCGGTGGCGTGGTTAAGATGAGCGGGCACGAGCGGCAATCGCATACGGGGCCGGCGCGGGTGTTTGATTCGGAAGAAGCGGCGATGAAGGCCGTCACGACAAAACAGATCAAAGCTGGTGATGTCGTGGTGATCCGCTATGAAGGGCCGAAGGGTGGTCCGGGGATGCGCGAGATGCTGAGCGTAACAGCGGCGATTGTCGGCGAAGGGTTGGGCGAGAGCGTCGCGTTGATCACCGATGGGCGGTTCAGTGGCGCGACACGGGGATTGATGGTGGGACACGTGGCTCCGGAAGCGGCGCTGGGCGGCCCGATTGCGGCGATCCGCGAAGGGGATACGATCACAATCGATACGCAAACCCGCAGGCTCGACCTGGACATTCCGGACGCTGAGATTGGCCGGCGGATGGCGGAATGGAAAGCTCCCGCTTTGAAATATAAGACTGGAGTCTTCGCAAAGTATGCTGCGCTAGTGCGGTCAGCGTCGGAAGGGGCGATTACTACGCCTGTGCTTGATTAGAGGTTCGACTACCTACTACACGCCTAGTTTTTTGACTTCGTCGTTGTAGTACTTGCGGTAGAGGATTGACCACTCTTCGGAGCCTTCGATGATTGTCTTGCGCTGGCTTTCGATCTTTTGGCGGGCGGCTTGATCGATGCGGGCTTCCTGCATTAGAAGGGCTTCCAGAATTTTGCGGACTTCGAGGCGGATGGTGTTGCGGTCCTCGATGAACTCGACTTCATCCAATTCAGCGACGGCGTCGGTGACGGTGTGGGCGAGTTTATTAACCTTGTCTCGGCTCAATCGCACAGCGTGAAAATCCTCGTGTAGTTCTCTCTTCTAATTCTTCTGCTTCTAGATCTTCTGCTTCTAACTCTAAAGAACCGCTTTGTATTTCTTGGTGAGTTCGGTCTTCACTTTGCGAAACATTTCCTGATAGTTTGCGCCACTCTTCTGCATTTCGTCGGAATAGGCTTCGAGGATGACGCGGACTTCGTCGTTGATACGGTCCTCGAGCGCGAGTTCATCGAGCAGGGCAGCGTGAACTTTCTCGGTCAGCGCAGGCATCGCCTTGGTCTCGATGAGACCGGTGGCGACCAATTTTTTGGAAACTTCGCGGGCCAGATAGCCCACATATTCTTTCGAAAAGAGCATGATAGGAACGCTTTTTTGTAAGAAAAAGTTTAACACAAGGTTACAGAAGCGTGGTTTTGCGTATGGCCTGTCCGAGTCGAATGGGCTGGTCAATTCCTCATTTCGCCATCCTAATTGGCGGTCAGGCTGCGCTAGCCGTACAATAAAGGAAGAGTATGTCTCCACAACCTGACGATCTTACGGGCATGAAAGACGATATGACGGCCTTCATTGAGGGGCTGGGCATGCGCCGGTTCTTTGGCTATGTCGAGTGCGAAGAAGTACCCAGCGTCTTGTGGGATTCGGGAACGAATCCGGATGGGTGGAAGGATTTCGTGGAACTGGCGAAGGCCACGGGCGCTCCTTTTCTGACGATGCACTCGTGGGCGATGGACCGCGAAGAGTTGGATCGCATGTCGCAGATGTTGGTCGATAGCGATTATCGCAGCGAAGAAGACGTCGAAGAAAGCCGATGGCTGAAGACGTACATCGGAAAGACCGGATTTGTGCAGCTCGGGTGGGCGTATCAGGGAACGATGTTTGTGTTCGAGGCTGGTACCGAGTGGTATGAGCACTATCAGCATCTACGGGAACTGGCTGATGATTCGGGCGGGTTCATGATCGACGAGCACGATTCGGACGAAGAGCGGTAGGGTGGTTAGTTAGAAGCGGTCCCCGACGAAGCCTTCAAGAGTAGACCTCATCAAAATTGTCATCCCGAACGAAGTGAGGGATCTGCATGTTGCGGCGAGATGCAGATCCCTCACTTCGTTCGGGATGACAAGTTTCTTAGATGGGATGACAACATCTAGGTAGATTTATCCTGTCCGCGGATCATTCTTTCTACATGCGTTGGATTTCCAATCCGATTAATTCTCCAAAGGCTCGGCTGCTGGAAGCGGCACTGCTGGGCGATTCTAAACTGAAGATTGCTCCGGCGGCTTTGCCGGTGCTTGCCGATTTGCTGGTTGGGCGTGGAATTGATGATCCGGAATCTGCTGCGCTTTTTCTTTCTCCATCGCTCAATGATCTTCACGACCCGTTGCTGATGCACGGGATGAAGGCCGCGCTAGATCGGCTGGAAGCGGCGCTGGATCGCAAAGAAAAAATTCTGATTTACGGCGATTACGACGTGGATGGAACCACGGCGATTGTCATCCTCAAAACGGCAATCGAACTTTGCGGAGGGGCGGCAGATTTTCACGTGCCGCACCGGATTCGCGAAGGTTATGGGATGCGGGATGAAGTGATTGAGCGCGCCGCTGCCGATGGTGTGCGTTTGATTATTAGCGTGGACACCGGTATTCGCGCGTTTGCGGCGGCTGAAACTGCGCGTGCGGCGGGAGTCGATCTGATCGTTACAGATCATCACCTGCCTGGGGCAGAAGGTGTTCCGCAGGCGGTTGCAGTGGTGAATCCGAATCAGGATGGATGCGATTATCCCTGCAAACATTTGTGTGGGGCGGGGGTGGCGTTCAAACTCGCGCAGGGATTGATGCAGCGGCGGTTGGATATGAAAGATCAATCGCGCTTGCTGATGTCATTCATGAAAATTGTGGCGATTGCGACGATTGCAGACGCTGTTCCCCTGCTGGGCGAGAATCGTGTGTTTGCGAAGCTCGGATTGCAAGGGTTGCGTCGTCCGGTGAACGTTGGGCTGAAGGCGTTGCTGGAAGTCGCGAAACTCGGCGATGGGCGGGCGCTTACGGCGACTGAGGTTGCGTTTCGAATTGCGCCGCGGATCAACGCTGCTGGTCGCATGGATGTGGCCAGAGACGTGGTAGATCTTTTCAACGAAAAAGATATCGAGCGCGCTCGGACGATCGCTGCGCGTCTCGACAAGCTGAATGCTGGGCGTCAGGAAGAAGAGCGGCGGATTATGGACAGCATTTTTCGCCGACTGGATGACGATCCGGCGTTGCGCGAGGCGTATTGCATTGTGCTCGATGGCGAAGGATGGCATCGCGGAGTGATTGGGATTACAGCGTCGCGCGTGGTGGAGCGGCATGGGCGTCCAACGCTGGTCATTTCGCGTGATGGCGTGGAAGCTCACGGATCGGGAAGATCGATTCCGTCATTCCATCTTTTAGACGCCATTGAATCGTGTCCCGAATTATTTTCTCGGTATGGCGGACATGCGCACGCGGTAGGTTTCGCTTTGCCGAGCACGAATGTCGAGGCATTGCGCGTGCATCTTGATTCCTACGCGCGGGCGCGCCTTACTCTTGCGGATTTCGAGCCGCAGTTGGCGTTTGATCGCGAGTTGCCGTTGGGAGAAGTTACTCCGGAGCTGTACCAGGCCTTGTTGTTACTCGAGCCTTTTGGGATGCAGAATCGTGAGCCGATATTCGCTGCACGAGATGTGCGGCTGATGGGGCCTCCACAGGCAGTGAAGGACAAGCATGTGCGGCTGCGGATTGCGCCGGCGGTGGCGAGTCCACAACGAGATGGGGTTGGGGATGGGCAGAGTTCTGCGACCACACGGGTTCCATCCTGGCGTGACAACGCTACTTTCAAGGCGATGGGTTGGGGGATGAAGGAATCGTGCGACAGCTTGCAGTTGCTGGCTGGAGATCGCATGGATATTGCTTACTCGGTTGGGATGAATGACCATCCGGATTTTGGCGGGTTGGAATTGACGCTGCGGGATGTAGTACGGGCGCGCCCAGTCGATTAAGAGTCGTTCTTGCGTTGACGCTCAGGGTCATCCATTACCTAGGTCACTTCCTTCATGCAGTTTCGGAAGATAGAGTCGATGGACAAGAGATTGACTTGACGGATAAGGCGGGATGTATGACCTTAATGAAGGACGGGGAAAATCATCGTATGGCTACCAGGGCCTTACCGCAGCCGAACGCCAAGAGCAAGACCGAAGCGGCTCGCAAGATCGCATCCATCATCGAAGAGCACATGGATCAGAGTGGTTTGTCGGAGCGTGAGAAGAACAAGCGAGTGAAGAACTTCGGGAAACGCGTGGATGGCGCTATTCAGCTTCGCGCCAAGCGCTCATAGCTTTTTCGTATCTCGGATCGCCAGGTTTAATTCCAAATTCTTTCTCGAGTCCCTCACGAAAAGTCTTCTCGTCATTTATTTCCATCAATTTTTCAAGCTTTGCCATGAGGTCGCGCTCGCGTTGCCGAATGGCTGCGTTGGGGCGACTATGGTCAAAGCGTAATACACATAGCCGATGACTTTGTAATCCGGGCTGGAACGTGAGTTTGTGGAGAGCGCTGGCGAAAGCAGGTCCTTCGCTACGCTCAGGATGACAAGTTAGTTTTGCTGATGGCTGATTGCTAAACGCTGATCGCTAATTGCCGACTGTTGGTTCCCCGATGCCAACTACTGATTCCGTCGAAGTTTTTGACAAGAAGCCCATCCGCCTTTATAGTGCCGGGTGATGAGCGGAACTTTTTTTTGCAACAAGTGCGGGGCGGAGAATGTGGCTGGCGCGCAGTTTTGCGCTCGCTGTGGGACACCTACGATGTTGACCTCGAGTGGAGTTGCGGCTCCGGCGGTCGGGTATCAAGCTCCGTATCCAACAACTTATCAAACTACGACGACGGGTGTTCGCTATGCGGGATTCTGGATTCGCGTTGTCGCGGCGATTATTGACAACGTCATCATTCGGGTCGTAGTGGCACCGATCGGCCTGATTTTTGGCGGGTTCGGGTTCGCGGGGAGTTTGACTGGCCTTCCCCACCGCGGTCTCGCGCTGCTGGGCGGTGGGCTTACGGCGGTCGTGGCGTTTTTTGGTGCCTGGCTTTATGAGGCTTTCATGGAAAGCTCGTCCTACCAGGCGACGCTGGGCAAGATGATCTTTGGGATGAAGGTCACTGATCTGAACGGTAACCGGATTTCGTTCGAGCGCGCGACGGGAAGGCATTTCGCAAAAATTTTGTCCGTGCTCACTCTAGGCATTGGCTACCTCATGGTTGGGTTCTCCGACCGCAAGCAGGGACTGCACGATCTTATTGCTGGAACTTTTGTGCTTCGGGGATAAACACTGTAATCAAGTCGAGATAGTTATCCCGAATCGAAAATGTTAGCTCACTGCCTTCGCGCGAAACTGCCGCAGCCCCACAATCAGCAGCAAAATATCAAAGAAGAGTAGCGCCGCCAGCACTGCGGCAACCGGTAAGTGCGGGTACTGGGGAACGAGAGTGGCGCGCATTCCTTCGCTGGCATAGACAAGAGGATTGATGAGCACAAGTTTCTGCAGGATGGGGAACGTCTTCAGCGCGCTCCACGGGTAGTAGGTGCAGCCGAAGAAAATCATTGGGGTGATTACCATCCCGAACATGAGTCCGATGTGTTGCTGATTGATGCTGCATCCCAGGGCTAGTCCTCCGCAGGCCGAGAAGGTCGCAACCAACAGAATAATCAAAATAAAAGTGAACGGCCGGGCCATGCTGAGGTCGATTCCGGGACGAAGCACGAGCCAGGCTAGCGGGATCACGATCAGTCCGGAGATCAGCGCTTGGAGCATTCCGGCGACGACTTTTTCGATCGCGATCCAGGCAACGCCGATGGGAGCGAGCAGGCGGTCTTCGATTTCGCGGGTCCACTGGAACTCGGCGATGAGCGGCATGGCGACGGCCCAGATTCCGGTGAAGACCATGCTGATGGCGACGATGCCGGGCAGTAGAAGGTTTTTGTACGCTGGTGGAAGAAAGCCGCTGCCGACCATCACCTTGCCGAAAACGAAAACGAAAAGCAACGGCTGCAGGAAGCTTTGCAGCAAGAGTTGAATCGCGTTACGGCGTGCAACGTGCGCGTCGCGCGAAAGCATGGCGAAGAAAGTTTTCCAGTTCAATCGCGCAGACTCCTTCCGGTGTGGTGCAGGAAGAGATTCTCTAAGCTTGGTTCGGAAATGTGAACGTCGGACAACTCCGCGCTTGCATTTGTCGCCAGCGTGGCGATTTCCGGGATTAGAGAACCTCCGCGATCGGCGTAGACGTCCACGCCCGCGCTGGCCGGAGCATCGCCGAGTGAAGCGCTCAGAGCCCGTACGTCGCTGACCCCTGTGAGCGACTTCAAACGGTCGATCAGGGTCGGCGTTTGATTTCCGAAACGAAGACGGAGAACAAATCCGCCGGGGATGGACGCCTTCAATTGCTGCGATGTTCCTAAGGCAATCACGCGTCCGTGATCGATGATGCCGAGGCGTTGGCAGAGACCGTCGGCTTCTTCCATGTTGTGGGTGGTGAGGAGAACGGTCTTTCCCGCCTGATGGTATTCGCGAATGATCTCCCACAAGAGAATTCGGGTCTGAGGGTCGAGTCCGGCGCTGGGCTCGTCGAGGAAGAGAACTTGGGGATCGTGCATCATGGCGCGGGCGATGGAAAGGCGCTGCATCATGCCGCCTGAAAATCCGCGGACCATCTGATTTGCGCGCTCGGTCAATTTAAACTTTTCGAGCAGAGCATCGGCGCGTTCGTTTCTTTGCTTGGATCCGATGCCGAAGTAAGCGGCGTGGAAGACGAGAATCTCACGTGCAGTTAAAGAAAAATCCAAATTGGCGCGCTGCGGGACGACGCCGATTAACCGCTTAACGCTGGTCGGATCTTGGGTGACATCGTGATCGCCGATCCAGGCTTGGCCGGATGTGGGTTTTACGCGGGTGGTTAGGACGCCGACGGTGGTGGACTTGCCGGCACCGTTTGGGCCGAGAAGGCCGAAGATTTCTCCGGGGAAAACTTCCAGAGAAAGGCCATCGAGCGCTGGAATTTGAGTCTTCGCTTGCTTTTGGCCTTTTGCGTCCGCGCGCGCGACAAAACCACCGGCAGCGCCCAAGGGCGGCGCGGAGTTGTAAGTCTTGCGCAAATCCTGGGTGCGAATGCCAACGGCCATTCCGAGACGTCCCCGATCGGTGAAATCAGCTGAGGTTGTGCAGAGTATATCGCAGTGGGCGGAGGGGGTTAAAGTCATTGCCGTTTAAGTCGTTGCCGTTTAAGTCATGGCTGCGTCTTGCGCGTTACACTAATTTCGGATGACCCTATCAGTTTCACGGCTGCGCATGTGGTTCGCGATCGGCGCGATTGTCATGATTGCGACGGTTGCAGGAATGTACTTCTACGCGCGGCTACGAGTGCGTCAGGCGGTCCACGATATTCCGGCGAAAATCGGGGTGGATATTCAGCAGACTGCGGATGGTTTTTCTATCTCCAAGTCGGTTGAGGGGCGGACTTTGTTTACGGTGAGCGCGTCGAAAGCGGTTCAGTATAAAGAAGGCGGGCGCGCGGCGCTGCATAACGTAAAGATCGTGATTTATGGCAAGGACGCCGGGCGCTTTGATCGCATTACGGGAGACGACTTTGAATACGATCCAACGTCGGGGAGTGTGAGCGCCAAAGGACGCGTGCTGATTGACTTGGAAGCGAATCCGGAGGGATTGAAGCACTCAGATCAATTTGCTCCTGCGGATGCTCGAAATCCGATTCATCTTGAGTCCGAAGGCTTGGTCTTCAACAAAAATACGGGAGATGCGACCGCGACCGGTAAGGTCGTATTTCAAACGCCTCAGGCGTCGGGCTCGGCGGTAGGCATTGACTATGTCGCGAAGACCGGCGTGATGAATCTGTTGTCGGCGATTGTGATGGATGTTAGCCGGCCGAAGCCGATCCATCTGCTTGCGGATCGTGGTGTGATTTCGAAGCAACCGCGACAGGTGCTGCTCTCCAATTTGCGGATGACCCGCGCGCAAGAGCAGATGAGGGCGGAGCATGCGACGTTTTTCCTGCGAGAAGACAATACGGTCGATCACATTTTCGCTGAGGGTGGAGTGGAAACCGATTTTCACGGGCGAGCGGAGGAGCATGCGCGCTCCGATAACGCAGAACTGTTCCTGACGGGAACGCAGAATCAGCTGACGAAAGCGATCCTCAGTGGGAGTGTCAAAATGTTTTCCGAAGGGCCGCAGGCTGCCGAAGCGACTGCGGGAAAAGTGACGCTTCACTTCGGGGGAAAACAGATGCTGCAGTCGGCACATGCGGAAGAGGGTGTGAGGTTGTCGCAAAATAGCAGCGGGAGCGGGACGAAATCGCTCTCTCCTCAAACCGGGCAGCAGTCCGTGGGCCAGCAAATTGTGATGACTGCTCCGACGATGGACTTTATCGTCAAGGGTGGGCGTCTGCTGGAGCGGGCGGAGACTAGCGGGCCTCCAGAGATTGTGATCACGCAGCCGGGGACGGATCAGAAGACTGTGGTGACGGCTGCCAAGTTTGTCGCGAAGTTCACTGACAAGAATCGGCTGGAGACGTTGCACGGTGAACCCGACGCGAAGATTGTGAGCAGCAAGATTGGCTCAGGGGTCGCGGGGCAATCAAATTCCGGCAGCGTTTCCGATCGCGTGTCGACGAGCCAGATGCTTGATGTGGTGTTTGGTGCGGCGGGTGGAGTTTCGTCGGTGACGCAGGCGGGCAATCTTACTTATGTGGACGGCACGGAAAAAGCCTGGGCGCAGCGCGGAGTTTATACAGCCGACGATCAGATGCTTGTTCTAAGCAGCGCGCCTCGCGTTGTCGATGCGGGCATGACAACGACGGCACAGACGATCCGAATTAATCGGACGACCGGAGATGCTGTCGCGGAGGGTGGCGTTAAGAGCACATATTCCGATCTCAAACCGCAACCTGGGGGAGGAATGCTGTCGTCGTCGGATCCGATCCACGTGACGAGTCACACATGACTGCGCATCGTTCTCCGGCTATTGCGGTGTACACGGGAGACGCGCGACTTTGGCAGAACGCGAATATTGTGGAGGCTCCGAGCCTGGAGTTTGATCGTGACAAGCGGTCGCTGGTAGCGCAGGGGGCTGGGTCGGCGACGGGAACTTCTTCGCAACCGGTTTCGACGGTGCTGGTGCAAGTCGACAAGACGGGGAAGGCGATCCCGGTCCACATCACTTCAGGGCGGCTCAATTATGTGGATGGCGATCGGAAAATCTTCCTGGATGGAGGAGTGACGGTGAAGGGGCCCGACTCGACGATGACGGCGCAGAGGATGACGGTTTTTCTGGCGGCGCGCAACCCTGGAACTACGAGCCAAAGCTTCTTGGGAACGAAATTCCGGGGAAGTAAGGGGCGGGAGCGCCGGGACAAATCGAGCGAATTGTGGCGGAAGAGCGGGTAGTGATCGATGCAACCGACGAGGCGAGCAGAGGGAGAGCGGTTGGTTTACACGGCGGCGGAGGATAAGTTTGTCTTGACGGGCGGGCGGGCGGGATCATCGAGCGGAAACCCTAGCATTTTTGATGCCGAACGGGGCAAAATCACGGGCGATTCGTTGACTTTCTACAGACACGATGATAGGGTGCTCGTAGAAGGCAAAGAGGCGTCCCCAGCGGTCACGAGGACGCAAGTGGCACGATAAATGCACACGCTGGCTACCGACGAAATTGGTAAGTCCTACCGGGGCCGACGCGTTGTAAATGGAGTCAGCCTTCAGGTTCTGCAAGGTGAAGTTGTCGGTCTGCTCGGACCGAACGGTGCCGGAAAAACCACTACTTTTTACTCCATCGTAGGTCTGGTTCCTCCCGATACAGGCAGAGTGCTTTACGACGACGAAGATATCACTAGCGTTCCCATGTACTTACGGGCACGCCAGTACGGTATTAGCTATTTGCCGCAGGAAGCGTCCGTCTTTCGGAAGTTAACGGTTGAAGAGAACATTCTCGCGGTTTTGGAAGTCCAGCCGATTTCCTGGCACGAGCGGCGGGAAAAGGCGGAAAAGCTGATCGATCAGCTGGGGCTGGAACATATCAGGCAAAACAAAGGATTCGCGCTTTCCGGCGGGGAGCGGCGACGAGTTGAGATTGCGCGGTCGTTGTGTATCAATCCCACGTTTATTTTGCTGGACGAGCCGTTCTCCGGTATCGACCCGATTGCCGTGTTGGATTTGCAGAAGATAATCTCCGACCTCAGGGCGAGTGGGATTGGGATTCTGATCACGGATCACAATGTCCGGGAGACTTTGTCGGTCACCGACCGTGCATACATCATTAATGAGGGCCGAATATTTCGCTCGGGCACGCCGGAAGAATTGGGAAGTGATCCGGAGGTACGGCGGGTGTATTTGGGCGAGAGTTTTTCGCTGGTGTGAAAGGGCAGGTCTCAGGTCTTAGGTCTCGGGTCTCAGGAAAATCAAACACCCTAACACCTGCGACCCGCGACCTGACAACTGAGACCTGGGCTTTTTAGTTACCAAGGCTTAGGCGCATTGTCCTTTCGTGTCCATACGAATTGGCTAGTTGCATGAGAAGCTAAATTTTCAGATCCCGAATGCTTCGGACGTAAATGCTTTTCGGTGGACCGGGACTGAAAACAGATCCGAGAAAAGTTTTAGGGAGACACGTTGCTTCTTCAGCACAAATTAAACGTTAAGTTGTCCCAGCGGCAGATTCTGACGCCGGGTCTCGTGCAGATGGTGTCGGTGCTCGCTCTCAACAAGCTTGAGCTGAAGGACATGATCAACGCCGAGATGGTGGAGAATCCGGTGTTGGAAGAGCTGGAAGATAATATTCCGCTGCTCGACGATGTGGGACGCCAGGAAGAGGAGCGCGATCGTGTGGCGGCGCAGGCGACGACAGAGGAAAGTGCTCCCGTTGCGGATGAGAAGAAGGATCCGTTTGAAGAGATCGATTTCGGGTCGTTTTTTCAGGAATATCTTGATCCCGGGTATCGCAGTTCGGGAGAGATGGAAGAGATTGAAAAACCTTCGTTCGAGAATTTCCTATCGAAGCCCGGAAATCTAAGCGATCACCTGTTGTGGCAATTGGGTGCGATTTCGGTTCGTCCTCCGGTGCACCAGGCTGCGGAATTGATCATTGGAAATTTGAACGAAGAAGGATATTTGATTGCCAGCGACGAAGAATTGCTGGGAATCGCTCCGGTAGCGACGCCGGAAGCAGATGTCGAAGTTGCGGCCAAGATTATTGGCGAAGCGGAAGCGCTGGGGCTCGCGGTCGCGGGAGATGAGTCGGAGACCGCTAATCTCGCGTCGGAGGATTTTGGAGCTGAGGACAGAATACTTTCTGACTTGATCGCAGAAGGTGTTGTGACCGAAGGCGTGAGTGGCCCCGCAGGGGAAGGTTCGGACGTCGACGCGGAAATTCAGGCAAGCGTTCGTCTGGAAGGTGGATCGAACTTCGTTGGAGCAAACCCCATTGGAGAGAACGTCAACAAAGTGAACTCCAATGGAGCGAACCGCAATCCGGGCTCACACGCTGAATCGTATGCGGAGATAGCCGTAGACGGTGCGCAGCCCACTTCTGCGAGTCATGGAATTGCGGCAACCGCAAATGGCAACGGAGCGGCTACGGCACCGGCGCGGATTGCATCCGTCAACTTTACTGTCACGGATTTGCATGAGGCGCTCGAAGTTGTCCGCCAGTTTGATCCGCAGGGAATTGCTTGTCGTGATCTGCGCGAATGTCTGCTGTATCAATTGCGTTATCACATGGAGCAATTGCAGCTGACGAAAGCGGAGAGCGCCGCGACGACTGAGCAGGTGGTGAACGACGCGATTGCAGTCGTGGACCAGCATTTACGCGCGGTCACGCTGAAACAATTTAAAGAAATCGCACGCGCGATGGGGCGTCCAATTGAGGCGGTGCAGACGGCGCTGGAATATGTTCGCACGCTCGATCCTAGGCCCGGTTTGCGCTACAACAAAGTTCCGGCGCGGGTCATTGAACCAGATGTCGCGTTCGTGAAGCATGGCGACGAGTGGCTGGTCATCATGAACGATGAAGACATGCCGCAGCTGCGACTGAATCCGACGTATAAGAAGTTGCTGACTCGCGAGGGCAATGATCGCGACACTCGCAACTACGTCAAAGACCGCTACAAGTCGGCGATCCAGCTGATTAAGAATATCGAGCAGCGCAAGCAGACGATCACCAAAGTTTGCTATTCGATCGTGGCGCGCCAGGAAGATTTTCTGGAGCGCGGCATCGATCAGCTGAAGCCGATGATGATTAAGGAAGTGGCGGAAGAGATCGGCGTCCATCCTTCTACAGTCAGTCGCGCGGTGGCGAATAAGTATGTCCACACGCAGCAGGGTGTATTCGAACTGCGATATTTCTTTTCGGAGAGTGTACAGGGGCCGGAGGGCGGCGGGACCTCGCTGCTCATTCTGAAACGCAGGGTCAAAAAATTAATTGAAGAAGAAGACCCCAGCCGTCCGCTGACGGATGAACAGATTACACGCATCCTGCAATCGCAGGGAATTCAAGTGACTCGCCGCACGGTTGCGAAATATCGGGAAGATATGAAGATTCCGAGCACGCACCAGCGCAGAGTGAAAAAGTAAATTGGTGGCTTGTTATGCTTAGCAAGCGCTCGAATCGGATGCACCTGCCTCTTGTTGGATTTCTGCTATGTCTATTGCCTCTGTCCAGTTTGTCCGCCAGTGAGCGCTGGGTCGTTCGTGAAGATGGTATAGGACCACTGAAGATCGGCATGAAACTTGCCCAACTCAAAACGCTTCTCCATCAAGACCTCCGCGAGGAGGCATCGGGCAGCGAAAATTGTTATTACACACATGCCCGGGGCCATGCTCACTTGGCCTTTATGATTGAAGACGGTAGGTTGTCACGGATCGATGTGGATGCGCCCGGAATTGCGACTTCCAGCGGTATTCAGGTAGGAGATTCAGAACAGCGCTTGCGGCAGGTCTACGGGCCAAAGTTGAGCGTTACCGAACACAAATATATCGACACGGGACATTACTTCACAGTACGGTCCCCAGATCGCCGCTACGGTGTTCGGTTCGAGACGGACAAGGGTAGGGTCTTGGAGTTCTACGTAGGTCGATACGAATCGATCCAATATGTGGAGGGCTGTGAGTGATCCCCGCTGAAAATGTATTCCTTGGGGAGCAGATTCTTGGAGTGTGAGTGCATGGCTCACTGAGTTCGAATGATTATCACTGGAGGACCCTTAATGAACGTGGAATTTACCGCACGGAAATACGTCATTACTCCCACGATCCGCAGAGAAGTTGAAGCTGGTCTTAATAAAATCCGCAAAGTTTTAGGCGACAAGTTTGATACTAAGGTGACTCTGGCGGTCGAGAAGCGCCAGAACAAGGTCGAAATCTCGATTGATCCGCCGAACGGGCCGATTATCGGGCTGGCGCAGACTTCCGACATGGCGTCGGCAGTCAGCGAGGCGCTGGATCATCTTCACAGTCAGGCGCTGAAGCATAAAACGAAATGGCTGAGCAAGAAGCGTAAGGCGGTTAAGAAATTTGACGGGCAGTTGCTGCAGGACAATGTTGAAGCCGCGCTAGGACTGGCGGAGAATCCTACGGTTTCCGTCCTGGTGCATAAATTTCCATCGGTGGCGCGGACCACGGAAGTTCATCTGGTGCAGGCAAAAGATGCGGTGGCGCTGCGTCCGATGACGCTGGAAGAAGCGATTAAAGAAGCACATTTTCGCGACCGCGATGTTTTCGTGTTCCGTGATCCCAAGGGAGCGTTGATGATTTTGCATCGGACGCGGGATGGGAAAATGGAATTGATCGAAGCACCGTAACAGGCGTCAGCCATCAGCTGTCAGCCATCAGCTTAAAACCACAAGAGGCCCGGACTCTTGCCGCTAACGCGGCCTAGGGGAAAATCGTTAGCATAGCTAACGATTTTGTTTTTACTGATGGCTGACGGCTGACGGCTGCCCCTCACACTCCGCTGGTTGCTTCCTGGGCCCACTGGAGGCTTTGTAACCATGTTGAGGCTGCTTCTTCTTCGGGGAGATGGAGTTGTTTGGCGAGTTCGGCGGCTTTGATCCATTCGCCGGATTCTTGCGCCAGCATGAGTTGGTATAAGGGTCGTAGGCTGCCGGGTTGGCCGAGGAGAGCGGCTTTGGTCTCGCGATCCACGGGTAGCTTTTCGAGGAGTACGTCCATGGTGACTTCAAGGACGGCATCCATCACGGAAAGCAGTCCCATAAGAAATAAGTCTGTATTGGATTTCAAACGCACGCCGAGCAGTTCGCAGAAGCGAGCGCGAGTCAGCCCCATGAGGACGAGTTCGCTGCATTTCTGTTCTGCGGCGCTGACGGCGACGACCAAGCGAATCCAACGGCGCAGTTCGCGTTCTCCCAGAACGGCCATGGCGTGACGGACGGATTTGATTTCCAGCGAAAATCCAAACACTGGAGAATTCAGATAACGAAGCAGGCGGTAGCAAATGGACGCTTCCTGTTTGAGAAGTTTTTCAAGTTCGCGCAAGTCGATATCCGCGCGGGAAACCATTTCTAGGAGTCGGATGTAATGCAGGCGATTGGCGGGAACTTCGCGTCCGATGACGAGTTCGGGGCGACAGAAAAAGTAACCTTGAAAGTAGGTGAATCCCATGTCGCGGGCCTGATGAAACTCATGCGGAGTTTCGAGTTTTTCCGCGAGCAGTTTGCATTTTGGAGAGCCGAAGCGACGCATCATTACAGCGCGTTCCTCGGGCCGCGTGGCGCGGACATCGACTTTGATGATGTCAGCAAACTCGCTGAGCGGGGTGCGCGGGTCGTTGGGCGCGAAGTCGTCCAGTGCGATGAGGTAGCCAGCGGCTTTGAGTCGTTTGCAGGCGGCGATGACGCGTTCTTCTGGCTCGACTGTTTCGAGGATTTCTGCAACGGTCTGGCTCGGCGGTAATAGAGTCAGTAAATCTTTGAATAGAACTTCGCGAGTGCAGTTTATGAAGGCACGGCGATTGTCACAGAGCTCGTTGATCCCGAAGAGAAGGGAACTATCGAGCGTGGAGCGTGCGGCGAATTCGGGGTCGGCGTTGAAGTAATTGTCGACTCCGTTTCGGAAGAGGATCTCGTACCCAAAAACTTTTTGTACGCGATCAAAGATCGGTTGGCGGGCGACGAAACGTTGGCCAGGGAATGCCAGCGCATTCGCCAAAGTGCATTCAGCGTCGTCTTCGTTCCTGGACTTGGTTTTGGCGGCCGCGGGTCTCACAATTCTCCTATCGGCGAATTACTCACTGAACTTAAGCGGCGGAGACTGATCTGACGCTCATACCGGTTGGATCCCTCTTTTGCAGAGCACAGCTCCATGGCCAGGCATTCCTGTATAAAATGGGCAGCATTCAGTTTCCTTAATCAGTAGGAGTAGGAGAGCAATCATGCGCTGGACACCGGGTGGACAAAGCGACGATATCGAAGATCGTAGGGATGATAGTGGTGGCGGAGGCGGCGGTGGGTTCAACATTGGCGGCGGGCACATTGGAATCGGTGGGTTCCTGATTCTGCTCGTACTCAGTCTGGTTTTTAAGAAGAATTTTCTTTCCCTGGCGGGAGTGGGAGGCGGGAGCGCTCCGACGCAGATGAGTCAGCGCGATCCGTCGCGTGATCCCTACAGTGGTGGCGCGCGGGCTCCTGGCGGACAGACGGCGCAGGATCAAGCAGAGCAACCGCTGGTGCAGTTCGTTTCTTTTGTGCTCGACGATGCACAAAAGACGTGGACGCAGATTTTGTCGGCGCAGGGAATTCCGTATCGTCACGCGAAGCTGGTGTTGTTCCGCGACCGCATTGCTTCGGCTTGCGGAACGGCGCAGTCAGCGACGGGACCGTTTTATTGTCCCGGAGATGAGAAGGTGTATGTCGATCTCAGTTTCTTTGACGAATTGAAGCGGCGGTTTGGCGTTCCCGGGCAATTTGCGCAGGCGTATGTGTTGGCGCATGAACTCGGGCATCACATCCAGAAATTGACTGGGATTGAGGCGAAGGTGCGTGCAGCGCAGGAACGGAATCCGCGCGCCGCGAATCAGCTTTCGGTTGATTTGGAATTGCAGGCGGATTGCTTTGCTGGAGTTTGGGGACATTCGACCGACGAGCGGAAGTTGCTGGATCCGGGCGAAGTGAAGGAAGGTCTGGATGCGGCGGCTGCGGTGGGCGACGATCGCTTGCAGCGGATGGCAGGGCAACAGGTGAATCCGGAAACGTTTACTCATGGTAGTTCGCAGCAACGGATGGACTGGTTTCAGAAGGGGTTTACGACGGGAGATATGGCGCAGTGCAATACGTTTGCGGAGCAGTGATGCGTTCGATCGCGATTGCGCTTTTCATTTCTGGTTCATCTTCACGCTTGCGAATGGTTTGTCATAGGTCACGATAGGGCTCACGTCAAAAGCTGCGAGCCGCGCTCGCGGACAGCCGGGGGCGACTGTCCCTACGTGTAAGAATTTTAGAAGAAATGTGGAAAACTAAAGGCACTCCCCCCTTGCGCTGTCAGCGGTTTCATGAGTAACATCAAGGTGTTCCCAATGGCCGTGCTTCCAGGCTGGCCATTCGCGCCCAACGACTCCAGGCGCCCAGTTTAAGCATCGAAAGCTTGCATCGAGACGTTTGATCGAGATAGTGAACACCGATAACTTAAACTTCGTATTTAAAAAACATCCAGCCGATGTGGAGTTTGGTCTGCCGGTAAACTGTGTGCGACGAGCCACGTTTTACGCCACACGTTAGCCTGCGAACCGCGCGGGGCAAGGCGCAGCAAAATGGCCTGTGAATCGGGTCAAGATCTTAACGTCACAGTTTCACAAGAGAAAAATATGAATGCAGGACCTGGACGTCCCTCCGCAGGTGGAGGGAGACACAAACGGCGCCGTGGACGGCGTCCGCCTAGAACCGGCGGTGGTGGCCCAATGGGCCGCGAGCGCACCGAGCAGCAGGGGATTTTCACTGCTCCCATGGACCATAGCTACCGCGCCAACATGGGCGGCAACAATGGCAATGGCAGCCGCGGACCGCGACGGCCTGGATTTTCAGGCTCGTATCCCGTGGCCGATCCCGATCCGCTTCCGATGCAAAAGGCCGACGCTGCTTCGCGCGTTTTCGCGTTTGTCGAAGACCTGTTTTTCCTGAGCAAGATTCAGGACACGGGCCGCAAGATGAATGTGAAGGTTGAGTTCGTTAAGACTGAGAAGGAACTCGCCGACAAGATGAAGAGCAGCGGCGTGGAACATCCTTCCTTAATTATTTTCGATTTGAATAATGCCAACGCGAAGCCGTTGACGCTGATCCCAAAATTAAAAAACAAGCTGAAGAAAGAAACGTCGATTATCGGGTTTCTTTCGCATGTGCAAGGCGATTTGAAGCAGAAGGCGCATGAAGTGGGCTGCGACATGGTATTGCCGCGCTCGGCGTTTTCGCAGAATCTGCCACAGTTGCTGCGACGGCATGGCGCGCCTGAGGTTGAGGTGGGATCGGGCGACTAGGTTTTGGGGCGGTTGTTTTGGATTTGCAGTTTCTCCGTCGGGCGAATTTGTGTCGGAGGTTCGTTCAGCTTTTGAGTTGGCCGATCCTGATACAATTTTGCCGTGTTCTCACACAAAATTCTGATCGCGATTGCGGCCTTCGCCGTTGGGCCTTCCTGCGTCGTTTTGGCAGCCGCGCAGCAAGCAACACCTCCAGTTAAGGTGAACGTTCTGAACGTTTGCGCGCCTTCGGACGAAGAGCAAAAAGAAATCTCGTCCGCGTTGGCGAAGATTCCGTCTAAGCCTGCTTTCAGCAAAGACTACGAAGTATCTCGGGGACATTCGACGCTCGATTCGAGCACACCGATTCCGGGAATGCAGCCGATGCCTCCTGGCGCGGTCTCGTCGGCGGATTGGGTCCGCGTGCGGCGCGAGTTTCCGAGCGGTGCCTTTAGCAATGTCCAATATTCGTTTAGCGTGGATGCGACGACTATGGTGGAGACGCTGGTTTTGCATGTCCGCGACGCGAAGGAATTGATTCAGGTTTCGATTGAAGACAGCGCGTCGGCGGTTACTTCGCCGACTGCGATGTTGTCGACGAGTACTCCGCCATCGCGTGTGAAGTTGGAGAGGTTTGGAAAAGCGTCTGTGGTGCTGGCGCGTTGCTCCGGGGAAGAAGGCGGTCCAGTGAAAGATCAGAGTGCGTACGAGCCGATCTTTCATAGTGCTTCTTCGATTATGGAAAGTTATCGCGACGCGCTAGGGGCGCGGAAGATGGTGCCGCGGGAGTTAGGTTTGATGGGAGTGGGAGTTCCTCCGAAAACGGCAGCGAAGGCTACTGGTGGGGGAAAGAAGAACCCGTAGGTGGAAAGCGGGTTGAAGCGAAATTGGGTTTTGGGAATCTATTAGTTGTACGGTCTGGTACCAACTGTCTGATCGGTTGGTTCATTTCTTTGGGTTCTTATCCTTATGGACATTCGCAATGTTGTGATCATGGGCTCCGGATGTGCTGGACACACCGCTGCTCTCTATAGCGCTCGCGCTAATCTGAAGCCGTTGGTCATCGAGGGGCACGAACCGGGCGGGCAGCTTTCGATGACGACGCTGGTCGAGAATTTTCCTGGATTTCCGGAAGGGATTCAGGGGCCGGAACTGATCGAGAACATGCGCAAGCAGGCGATGCGTTTTGGCGCCGAGTATCACATGGGGCATTTGGCCAAAGCGGACTTGAGTAAGCATCCGTTTGAGCTGCATTTAGGTAAACACACGATCCTCACAAGGACGCTCATCATCGCGAGTGGAGCTTCCGCGCGTTGGCTCGGGTTGCCGAACGAACATGCGCTGATTGGACATGGAGTTTCTTCCTGTGCGACTTGTGACGGTTTCTTTTTTTCGGGGAAAGAAATTGCGGTGATTGGTGGCGGTGACTCGGCGATGGAAGAGGCGACTTTTCTGACGCGTTTTGCGAGTAAGGTGACGCTGATCCATCGGCGGGAACAGTTTCGCGCGTCCAAGATCATGTTAGATCGAGCGTTGGCGAATCCTAAAATTACGATGCTTACTGACACCGTTGTGGATGACGTGCTCGATGTCAGCAAGAAAGAAGTCACGGCGTTGCGTTTGCGGAATTTGAAGACGGGCGAAAGTTGGGACATGCCGGCGAGCGCGATGTTCCTGGGGATTGGACACGTTCCCAACGCCAAGATTTTCGAAGGTCAGCTCGAGGCCGATGCGGATGGATACCTCGTCACGCAAAAAAACGTCTTCACGAAAGTGCCGGGAGTGTTCGCTTGCGGGGATGTTCAGGATCGGCGCTATCGGCAGGCGATTACCGCTGCTGGATCGGGATGCATGGCGGCGCTAGAAGTCGAGAAGTTTCTGGAAGACGAAGGATTGTAACGGGCGGCGCGAATGAAACGGCAACTTGTTTTTTGTATGGTGTCTTTCTTGATTATTCATTTTGGTGATCGTTTCGGCGTTTGTTTCACGCTTGTTTCAGAGCTTGTTTCAGCACTTTCTTCCGCGTCGCGACTGGTAGAGTCTCGCAAGCCGTCCGCAAGACCAATCGCGGAGCTTTATTCCTGATCTTCATCAGGTACGGCACTGTCCGCTTCGGATCAGCCTTGGCGGTCTCCCGCAGCAACCAGCCCAATCCTTTTTGCACCATGTCGTCTTCGTCTTTTAGTAATTGATTCGAGAGTCGTACGATTTGTGAGAAGAACAGATGTTCGCGTGCTCCGCGAATCAGTGCTACGCAGGCCGCGCGTCTCCGCCAACGATTCGGAGATTTTGCCCACAGAAAAACCAGGCGGCATCGGGCAGGCTTATCGACCACCATCGGCGCGAGGACGTCGTGCACCAGCGAATCGTGATCGGCCCAACTCGATACGCGATCGAGCCATGAAGCAAAGAGATGGAATTCCCGGTCGCCCAAAGTTTGCGTCTGCTTTTCGAGCAGGAAAACGGCAAACACTTTCTCTTCAAGATTTCGTCCGGTGAAAAGCTGGTCGGCGACCCGGACTACAAAATCTATTCCGTGTTCCAGTACGAGACTACGCCGGGCTTGTGTTGCGGCTTTTCGTAACGCGGCCGTGTACCAGCCGTGTGACTGGATTTCTTCTTTGAAGAACCATTGCACGCCCGCGGCGTGCTCGGCCGAACCGCCGTTTTTCAGTTCGCGACGGATTTCGTCTGCAACGGAGCCGGGTGTGGTCTTGCGCGTGGGCATGCTCTCTTACTTCTTTTCTTACTGTGCCGGAGTCGAGCCATCGATCCGCAACGTCTTGTCGTAAATCCAAAGCAGCGCCGCAGTCCCTACGCCCACTGCCACGACTGACCACCAGATCCGCGAGGGTTGGTGCGTTACTTCTCCGAAGTGGTGGATCAGCATTCCTCCAAACTTGCCGCCGATGAGTGAGCCGATGCCGATAGGGAGAAACGCGAAACCCATGTAGGTCCCTTGCTGTCCGGGAGGCGCGAGGCGGGAGACGTATTCGTAGTAGCGCGGAGATTGCGTGATTTCTCCGATTGAAACCGTGATCAGCGTTGCGATTGCCATCGGGACTGTGGGATGGATGATTAGGAGAATCCACGCCAGTCCGGAGATGAGCGTGCCCAGAGTAATCGCTCGAAACGCAGGCATCTTTTGCGAGAGCAGGCTGAAGATCATCTGCAACGAGATGACGGTGAGCGGTCCGGTGACCAGGATCAATTCCGTGTCCGTGTTGGGATTGATGTAGTCGTGAATGAAGAGTGGAAGGATAATGAACTCCTGCCAGTACACGACCCAGTATCCCGAAAAAATAAGAAGGAAGAGCATGAAGCGGGGATTCGAGAGCACGGTCCAGAAATTCTTAGCAGCCTGAGCAAAGGTGACGGAGGGCTCGTCGGCGCGACGAGGCTCTTTGAAGAAGATTAGGACGGCGAAGAACATCGCAAAGACGCTGAGGGCCGCGACGCGGAATACGTTCTCGACTCTCATGTGCCGATGGACGTAAGAGGCCACGTAAGGACCCGCCGCGCCACCGATGTTGACGAGAGTGTAGTAAATCGAATAGCCGATGGAACGGACGTTATCTTTCGACGCTCGCGCTGTTGTTCCAACGACGCTGGGTTTCACGAGCGCGACGCCGAGCGCGGGAAGCATCAGTAAAACGGTGACGAGGGCGACGAGCGGCACTGCTCCACGGACCGGAGCGAACCAGGGGGAACCGATGGATCCGATCAGGAAGTAGGAGCAACTCAGGATCAAGTAGGCGAGTGATAACGATCGGCGAAAGCCGAGACGGTCGGCGAGTGTTCCTCCGAATGCGGCCAGGAACCAGACGAGGCCTCCGAATAATCCCGTGAGGCTGCTGGCGCGCTCGACTCCGAAGTTGAGCGTCTCGTGCAGATAGCGAGCGAGTGAGGCGAACGCGGCGTAGTACGAGAGGCGTTCGAATAATTCGCTGATGTTTGCGACCCAGAAGGGGCGTTCGAATCCGGTGCGGATTTCGTGAAAGCGTTCGGAGAAGGTCACGTGTAGCTCCTGAGACATTTTCCAACCGATTGGAGTCTATGCTGTGAACGATGTCGAGAGCGACAGTCGGGTGAGGTAGGGGGCCTTCGACTTCGCGGAACGATTCGCTTCGCGGATCGTTCTGCTGCGCTCAGGATGACATGGGGAGTTTTATACACGTTTTATTTCCTCGGCCGATTTGCCTACCACTCGGATCACTTTAGTGCGGCTGGTTTCTCCGGCTGCAATAGTAACGGAGGAACGAGGCAGGTTCAAAAGCTTTGCGAAGAAATCGATGCAGGCGGCGTTGGCTTTGCCGTCCACGGGAGGGGCGGTGATGGAGAGCTTTAGCGCGCCGCCTACTTCGCCGGTGATGGCGGTTTTCTTTGCGCGCGGGTGGACTTTGATGGCGAAGGTTGTGCCGGGGGGCGAATTTCGGATCGGTACCATCAAAGAGCTTTTACCACGCGGGTCAAGGGGGTTCACGGGGAAAGCCAAACCATTTTCTTGATTTACACTGCTGTCTCTCTGTCCCTGTGGTTAGGGTTTTGGTCTTGCTCCGAAAATTGCGGTTCCTACTCGGACGCAGGTTGATCCTTCTTCGATTGCGATCTCGAAATCGTGCGACATCCCCATGGAGAGCACTCGCATTTCTATTTTCGGCAGCGCGCGAGTTGCGATGTTATCGCGAATCTCGCGGAGTTGTCGGAAATACGGTCGCGATTCTTCGGGGTCTTCTGTGTAGGGCGGGACTGTCATCAGTCCTTGAATTTTCAAGTTCGGCCACTTTGCTGCGCTTTGCAGAATTTGGTTTAATTCGCTGGAGTTGGGCGCGAGTCCGCTTTTTGCTGCTTCTCCACCAACGTTGATTTCGATCAGGATGGGCAGAATCTTTTCTGCGCTTTTTGCAGCTGCGTTTAGTTTTTCCGCCATTCGTAGGGAGTCGACTGAGTCGACGGCGTCGAATAGCTCGGTGGCTTTTGCGGCTTTGTTGGTTTGGAGATGTCCGATAAGGTGCCAAGTGGCGTCGGCTAGGTCGCGCAGGGCGTCTTTTTTCCCTGCGAATTCCTGGACGCGATTTTCGCCGAAGACTCGAAGCCCCGCAGCGTAGGCTTCGCGGATACTTTCTACCGGAAACGTTTTGCTGACCGCCATTAAGGTTATTTCTTCGGGATTGCGGGAGGCGCGACGGGCTGCGGCTGCGATCTGAGTTTGGATTTGCGCGATGTTTTCGGCGATCGACATTTGGCGGAAATCTGGAGGACTATCGGCTTAAGTGCCCCTGAAAACTTCCAGAGTTGTGGTCGATGCCGAGCTACGCTCGGCTTGGACGGGCGAGGGCGCCCGTCCCCACACCAAACCCTGTCCCCACACAAACACCCGTCACCATACAGTCGGACTTTCCCGCACGCTCCAAGGCAAACACGTTACATCATTCCAACGGGTGGGGCGGGTTCGCTGGGATCTCCTGCACTCGAAAGCGGAATGCGAATCATCAACGTAGCCAATCCTGCCATCACGACCAGACCCAGCGGATAAAGGAACGGCGTGACGTGTGGATAATGAGAAAAAATCTGCGGGATCGTCCAATTGCGGATCTTGGCGACGGCTACGATCCCAGCCCAAACTAGCCCCATCAGGGATTCTCCAACGATCAAACCGGAAGCGGTCAAGACGCCAGCGTTCTCTACTCGCGCCATCTGCGCGGGATTGAAACCGCGCCGCTTGGCAAGCCGGTCTCCCAATGCGCGGAAAACTCCGCCTAGGAAGATTGCGAAGGTGGTCTCGAAGGGCAAGTACATTCCCACTGCTACCAGCATGGGACTACGCACTTGCATCATGATCATGGCGACGCCCATGAACATGCCGACAACAACGAGAGGCCACGCCATGTCTCCGCCTACTACTCCAACGGCGAGCGTAGCCATGAGTCCGGCCTGTGGCGCAGCGAGATCACGACTTCCAAATCCGAAAGAGTTGTTCAAGAGCGCGAGCGGAAAATACATCACTAGACTCGCAACGACTACGGCGATCAATTCGGCCATCTGAATCTTGCGGGGAGTGCCGCCGAGAATGTGTCCGACTTTGAAATCCTGCAGCAATTCGCCAGCGACGGCTGAGGAAACGCAAACCACTGCGGCCACACTGAGAACAGCTAAAACTCCCGACTTTCCCGACACGCCGAGCGAAACCATGAGCAGGGCGGCGATCAGCAAGGTCGAAAGGGTGAGACCGGAAATCGGATTGTTCGATGAGCCGATGAAGCCGACTAGATTACCGGAAACGGTTGCGAAGAAAAATCCGACCAGCAGCATTACCACCGCCGCGAAAATGGCGGGCCAGACCAGGCCGGTTAGATGTACATAGAGACCGCACATGAACGCGAACGTGAGAGCGATCAAACCAAAGACAACTTTCGAACTCATGTATTGCTCGGTGCGCGAAAGTTGGGCGCGTTGGTCCGCGGTTTGCCGCAAGTCACCCAGGGCTTTGCCGAGGCCGGCCGTCAAGCTCTTGCCCATCTTGAACAACGTATACGCCGCTCCGACCAACATTCCGCCAACCGCGATGGGACGCACAACGAACTTCCAGACCGCGATGGCCATGTTCGCCCAGTCATCCGGGGTGTCGGACGGGAGATACTGTTTGAGCTGCGGTCCGAGAAAATAAATGAGGAGTGGAACCATTAATCCCCAAGCGAGAACTCCGCCTGCAAATTGGATGGACGCGAGGCGAAGCCCGATGATGTAACCGACACCCAAATATGCGGGGCTGACGCTCGGGCCAGCGACATTGGTGATCCCACCAGCCGCTACGATGTTCTTGCTGCCTGAAAGACCGAGCCGGACTTGGCTTCGTCCCAAGCTACCAACGGCGAAGTGGAAATCCTTGCTGGCGGCGAACAGGCCGAAGCTTCCAAGGATATAGACCAGTCCGCCAACTCCGATATTCCAGAACAGATACTTAGCAGCCTGGGCGCCTCGCTGCCCGGCTTTGTGAATCTCTGAAGCCGCTACCGACTCGGGGAAGGGAAGTTCGGGATCCTCGACCATCACCCGTCGGACCAGGGAAATAAAGAGCACGCCGAGGATGCTTCCAACCATGATGAGCGCGGTTGATTTCCAATAGGAATCAAAGGACCAAAAAGATGGCCAGACTCCCGCGAGTACGAATGCTGGGAGCGTGAAGATCGCTCCGGCGGCGATACCTTCTCCGATGGATCCGGCGGTTCGGGCGATGTTTTCTTCGAGCAGCGATCCCTTCCAAGCGCGTAATACGGCCATGGAAATGACCGCTGCTGGATAGGTGGCTGCGATGGTAATTCCCGCTCGTAAACCGAGATAGGCGTTGGCCGCTCCCAGGACAACCGTAAGGATCAAACCGAGAAATATTGCCCGGAAGGTGAACTCCTTCATTTCCATAGTTTCTGGAACGTAAGGACGATTTTTCGGGGTGGTTCCGGGGCTGCCGCCCGCGGGAGAGCTCATAGGATCCTCATGACAACTATAAATTTCATCGTCGATTCACAGTCGATTCACACTAGCAGCGACGGCGCACCTTACCATGCGGAAAGGGAGCATTACAAGTGTAGCTGCGGACGAGCGAATTGTTCAGAAGATTGCTTCGAAAATTGTCTGAAATAATGGACCGAAGCGAGGCCGCTCTTTTGCTGAGAACTTTGCATCATACTTTGGGTTAGCAAAGATTGGGTTAGCAAAGCTTTGGTTTAGCAAGCTTTGGGTTGGAACTGTTTTGCTCAGGAGGCATTGTATGGCTCGATATTCCAAGCCTTCGTGGAGTCTGCTCTGGGATGAGTTCCATTGTCGCGGATGCGGGGGACGGGAAGCGTACCATTCGCGTGCTCGGGGGGTTTTCGAAAAGCATGTGCTCCCTCTATTTTTTATGCAGACCGTGCGCTGTGAACGCTGCGACCAGAGGCTCTATGTGTTTCAAACGGTCGAAGCTTTGGAGCGCAGTCAGTTCTCGCGCAAAGAGTCTCAGGGGGAGCTGTCTTCGGGTTCGCGGGTTCCGCAGTTGCAATCTCCGCAGTCGTCTGACCAGTTCTGCGAGCAATCCTCTGAGCAATCCGATGAGCGCGCGAAGGCGCAGCAATCGGACGGTTCAAGATCGGATACCCGCGTTGCGTAGGGCGTGGGGCGCGGCTATACTGGCGGAAGAGTAGTCAGAAGTACAGACCGAGCGAAGACGATGGGATCCGCGTCGGCTCGCCGGGTGCAGGAGGCCGTCTTCAGCAGTATCGGCTTTCGAATACGAGCTGCCCAAGGCCAAACGGCGAATCATGGGTTCGCTGGATGGACGCGGCGAGTTGCTGCGACTTTATTCTTCACTCTTTTCCCCGCTGATTGCCGCATTTGTGACGCTCCTCTTCTCAGGGTTTCCCGACTTCCCGTTTGTGAAAGCTGCTTGTTCGCGCTGCGACCGCTCCACGGAACATATTGCACGGTTTGCGGTGAGACGCTGCGGTCGGGAATATTCTTTGGCGGAGTGACGGATCCAGTGGAGTCTGCCGTCGATTCTTTAGAAAATTCTCTGAAGGAAACGCGCTGCTTACTTTGCCAGCGTGCCCGACTTCCATTTGAGCGTGCGGTTGCTTATGGCAGCTATGACAGTGGATTGCGCGACCTGGTGCATCTGCTGAAGTTTCAGCAAGTGCGTCCTGCGGCCGCGGTTTTGGGACGGATGCTGGCGGAGACGATTGCGAATCTCGAACAGGCGATGCCGGATGGTCGGATTGCGGTGGTTCCGGTTCCGCTGCACAAGAGGAAACTGTCGCAACGCGAATTCAACCAGGCCGACATGATTGCGAGGGCGGCGCTGGGACAGTTGTCGCGTCCCGAGCGATTTGAATTGTGCGCGGGAGTGTTGTTGCGCAAGCGCGAGACCGCAAGCCAGATCGGGCTGACGCGTCATCAGCGGCGCGCGAATCTGCGGGGCGCGTTTGTGGTGAGCGATCCGGGGCGGATTCTGAATCGCGAAGTGTTGTTGATCGACGACGTTTACACCACCGGAACCACGGCCGCCGAGTGTGCTCGGGTTTTGCGAAAGGCTGGAGCGGCGCGTGTTTGGGTGGCGACGGTGGCGCGGACTTTGAAGCTGAACGATGTGTTCATGTTGCCGAACGACGCGCAAGACGACTTATCGAACGGAAATTCATCGGACGGTCTTTTATCGGACAGTCTGTCCGAAGAAGGGAGCGAAGGTCGCGTGGGCGCTGCGGCTCACGGATAATTTCCATGTCATTGCGACTCCATAATTTCGGCGGCAGTATGCGGTCGCACCTTCCGGCGTCGATGCTCGCCTCAGGCATGCATCAGGAGAACGATGCGCACGCGCTCCATCAGCCAGTGCTGGTGTTGAATGCGTCCTACGAGCCGATCAATGTTTGCGCGGCGCGGCGGGCCATTGTTCTGGTGCTGAAGGGCGTCGCGATGACCGAAGAAGAGAACGGGCATTTTCTGCACGCGGCGAGAGTCGCGTTGCGGGTGCCGTCGGTGATCCGGTTGCTGGAGTATCGGCGCATTCCGCATCAATCGCGCGCGCTGTCACGAAAAAATATCTTGCTGCGCGATCGGAACACCTGCCAGTATTGCGCGGTCGCGCTTCCGTCCGGTGAACTCACGCTGGATCACGTGATTCCGCGGTCGCGCGGCGGGTTGTCGACCTGGGAGAACCTGGTGGCGTGCTGTCACTCGTGTAATCGCCGCAAGGGAAACCAACTACCTCACGAAGCGAACATGAGGCCGTCGCGCGAGCCACGGTCGTTTAATCTCCACACTAGCCGCCACATCATGAGATTGATGGGACACTCGGATGATAAGTGGAGGAAGTACCTCTTCTACTGATGGGATTTGAGAGTTCTTCACCCCAAACTTGTCATCCTGAGCGAAGCGAAGGACCTGGTTTTTGCCGCTCCACGAAACAGCAGGTCCTTCGCTTTGCTCAGGATGACAAATTTTATTTGTTGTTATTTATTTTGAAACAACAAGGGTACAAAGTTGCCCAGGTTATTTCTCCAGACCATCCAGGTGTGCATGCCGGGAGTTTCTATGGCTACGACTGGAACCTTCTCGGACTTGAGCCATGCGATGAAATCGCGATTTGGTTTGATTAGATCATCTTCGGTTCCACAGGCGATCCAGAGCAGGTGGAGATTTGCGGAGTTTCCTGTGAGCGATGACAAGTTCTCTTTTTCGAGACGGCCGATTACTGAGCTGAATCCTCCGACCCAAGCGAATTGATCGGGACGCGTCAATCCAATCGTCAGGCTTTCTAACCCTCCCATGGATAGGCCAGTGATCGCCCTCTGCTCGCGCTTCTTTGAAGCGTGGTAGGCGGACTCCACCTGCGGCATGATTTCGGTGAAGAGGGCCTGAGTGAAAAGGGAGACGTTACGATTCACTGCGGCATCATCCTTCCAATCGACGCCGCCACCGTTTACGAATTTCATGTCGCCATAACCTAGTGGCATGACAACGAGCATGGGCTTCGCTTTGCCCTGAGCGATCAGGTTATCGAGAATGAAATTTGCCTCTCCGACTTCGGTCCATCCGTTCGCTAGATCGCTCCATCCATGAAGGAGATAAAGCACTGGATAACGTTTCTTGCTCTTCGCGTCGAACCCGGGAGGCGTGTACACAAAATAGTCGCTCTGGCCGTCGGGCAGGCCGAGCACGACTTTAGAGGTGTAGAAGTGGTGATGCACGACTCCGTGAGGGACGTCGAGAGCTTGCCAGAGCTGCGGAGTGGCGCCTGGAACTGTTACTGCGTTTCCGAGATAAAGGAGGTTCGGCTTAACGATCGTGTTCTGCGGATCAAGGCGCCACAGACCGTCGGATTCGAAAATGTATCCGTAGATGTCAGGAGCGAGTTTTGAGGTGGTGACACTCCAGAGGCCGTCGCTGCCCTTCGTCATTGGGATGCCGTCGGCCACGCCATCGAGATGAAGCAAAACTTTGGCGGCCAGTGGGTCTTTGTAACGGAATGTGATGCTGCCGTCGGGATGAACTTCGTGCGAATTGAAACTAGGAGTGTCTTCTGCGCGTGAAGAGACGGACATGGAGAAGCACACGATCAGGGTGAGAACAACGGTGATGGCTTTAGTTGTTGCTGGCAATGCATCCGGAACTCGCATGTGCGCAAGTTTATCGCTTCGTGCGGGGAGACACTACTCGCGCTGTTAAAAAAATGCTCTATTGGGGTTTCGGTGGATCGGCTGGCTTCGAGTCTTCTGATTTCGGATCCGCCTTCTCAATTTCCTTGCCTTCGAAGGTGATCCTCGATTTCGATCCGAAACGGCGGTAGTTGGTGTATTTGATCACTTCGCGAACTTTGATATCCCCAAGAGAAAATTTCAGAGTGTCCTCGGCGCGGGTGTAGGTAGGGAACCAATATTGGCCGTCGATTTGTTCGCGCCAAGTCGTGAATTTCGGAAATAGATTTTCTTCTTTGCCGTGTTTTTTACGGATGTCCGGGACGGTCTTGCCGTAGGTTTCGACGATCTGGAAATCTTTATTGTCGACCCAGATGCGGCCCTGGAAATAGCGCTTCTTACCGACGATTTCTTTCGGGGCAACATCGAAAACGTAGGTGTTGAGTTCGTCCTGCTTCTGCTGTCCTACGTAGAGGATGTCGTACTCCCCGATTTCGTCGGAGGTTAGGACGAAGGGCAGGCGATTCTCAATGTCGTCGAAATCCTCTTCGGTCATTTGCATGCGCTGGAGTGTGGGCTGAGGCGCGAAAATGACGTTCTTTATTTTCTTTCCCTTATCGTCGAAAGAGACGTCGAAAACTTGTTGATACACGCCGTCCGGAGTGTCGCCGTCGAGCGTCATCACTTTTACGTCCTGGCGAAAGGTGTATTGATCGCGAGCGGCCTTGAACTCTTTTTCCTTGAGCGAAAACCGTTTAATGATCTCTTCGACGGTGATTCCCTTAGGCTCGGTTTTGTCGAGGGCGCCTTCCTGAGCTTGAGCCAGAGGAGAGATGGACAAAAGCGCGCCAGCAAGCACAGCCAGAGAAAGAATCGACGGAAACGCCAACCAAGAAGGCCGGGACGGGTATCTCATAGGCCTATTCTAACGAAAAGAGCGGCATTGCGATCAACAGCAGCCTCCACCCCCGGAGCCGCCGTGCAAACGACTCATGGGAGGGGGTGAAGGACTGCAGTTCTGCCTGTTTCATTGGATGCGTGGTGATTGAGAAAGTGAGCGGGATTTACTTTTCTTTACTTTTCGGCGGATGGAGAATCGTGGTTGCGGGTCATAGCTCGCGGGTCGTAGGGTGATCGCATCAGTCCCACAAAGCTTACGAGGGCTCCGGATAATAGTCGTTATAACGACTATTATTTTTGGTGGAAAACTTCGGGAGCGGTTCGAAGCTGACCTCGGCCGCTAAAGCGCGTGTAGTTTACGGGCCTGGTGGCACGAGTGAACTCGTGCCCTTCCCGTTCGTGGCGTTGTTCGATTTGCGGCGTGCCTGAAGGCACGCCCTGATGCGAACTGCATTTTGCTGACCCTGACGCGAATGTTATCCGGCACTACTGGCGCGAGTTCTTCATGGCTTTCGACATTCCCCATTCAACGAGGCCAGGAAATAGTTGGTAGAGCTTGATGACTGGGATCATGGTCCAGGGCACGACGATCTCGCGTCTCCCTGAGCGATAGCCGCGATACGTTGCTTCTGCGACCCGCTCAGACGTTACTCCACGAACGGCTTTTGGACGGACGTGATCTCGCCGATTGGCAACGACATGTTCACCGAATCCAGTTTGCACGTATCCGGGACAGACAGTAAGCACGTTGATGTTGTCGCGCTTCAGTTCGAGGCGCGCGCCTTTGCCGAGAGCGTTCATGGCGAATTTGCTGGCGGAATAAAGCGACATAAACGGAACCGGAAGATGTCCTGCAACGCTGGAGATGTTGATGATGGATCCACCGCCAGCTTTTCGCATGGTGGGAATGACGGCTTGTATGCAGGCGATGGTTCCGAAGAAATTCGTGTCAAACAATTCGTGAATCGCGGTGGATTGCATGTCGGCGACGGTGTCGCGGATTCCGACGCCAGCGTTGTTAACCCAGACATCCACGCGCTGGAAGCGTTGCAGGGTGGTTGCGAGGGCACGGTCGATCTCTTCGCGATTGCGCACATCGCAGGCGAGAGCGAGTGTGCGGTCGGAGTTTCCGATCCGCTGCCGGGCAGATTCGGCGCGGCTTGCGTCGCGCGACAGCAACACGACGCTCGCGCCTTTGTCGGCAAAGAGTTTGGCGATTGCTTCGCCGATCCCCATGGATGCTCCCGTGACGACTACGACTTTTCCTGACATCTCTTTCTGGGACATGCTCATCCTCATTGCGTTCTTGTATCGCGCGGGATGAGGCAAGTCAAACGGGGAGTTCTCAGTTCCCAGTTCTCAGTTCTCAGTTCTCAGAACAGGCCCATGGAAAATAGGTTCTTACTGAGAACTGAGAACCGGGAACTGAGAACTTTCCAATGGCGTAAGATCAATTCTCAGGGAGACCGCTTGAGTTCGCTACTGCCCATCTTTCCGCTTGAACTGGTGTTGCTGCCGGGAGTGCCGTTGCCGCTGCATATTTTCGAGCCGCGCTATAAGGAAATGATTGCGGAATGTCTGGCGCAGAAAAAACCGTTTGGGATTGTGCGGGCGTCGTCCGAAGGAGTTGCCGAAATTGGATGCACGGCGGAGATTGTGTCCGTCACGAAAAAATATGAAGACGGACGTATGGACATCCTGACGCGCGGGGTCGAACGGTTTGAAGTGATTCAAGTGAACGACGAGCGGGCATTTTTGCGGGCTGAGATTGCAGTGGTGGAAGATGAACTGGATCGGCCTAGTCCGCAGATCGTGAGGCAGGCGGTGCAGTTGCACGCGGAGATTACGAAGTTATCGGGTGCCAATCCGACTGGCCCCGATGGTCGGGTAGCCAGCCTTTCATTTCTGCTCGCGGGATCGTTGCCGCTCGATCTCGATTTCAAACAAAATCTGCTGTCTACTTTGTCCGAGACGAAACGCTTAGAAGCGGTGATCGGATATCTCGACGCGATTCTTCCGGGCTTGCGACGGGCATCGAAGGCGCAGTGGAATTGATTTAGCTGTCAGCAGTCAGTCGTCAGCCATCAGGCATCAGTCGTCAGGTAAACCGATCTTCGTGATGGCTGAGAGCTGATGGCCGATGACTGAAACCCTGACGGCTGACGGCTGAAACCTGACTGCTACTCCCCGGCGGTATAATCTGCTCAAGGCTTTTTCCTTCGGAGGTTCCCTTCCATGAGTTCCGCACGGACTCTCGGTGAATTACGGCAGAGTCCTTTTACTGAAAAGCGTTTGGGATCGCGGCGGGTTAAGGATGAGCTGCGCGAGAACCTGATGATCCGGCTGCGCGAAGGCGGGCCGATATTTCCGGGCATCGTTGGATACGACGATACGGTAGTTCCGCAAATCGTAAACGCAATTTTATCGCGACATAATTTTATTCTGCTGGGACTTCGCGGACAGGCGAAGAGTCGAATTCTTCGAGCGTTGACGACGTTGCTTGATCCGCAGATGGCTTACATTGCGGGCTGCGAGATTCACGATAATCCGTATGCTCCGATTTGCAGGCGCTGTCGCGAGTTGGTTGCGAAAGAAGGAGACGCGACGCCGATTGCATGGCTGACTCCTGAAAGCCGTTACGTCGAAAAGTTGGCGACGCCGGATGTCACGATCGCGGATTTAATCGGCGATATCGATCCCATTAAAGCTGCGCGCGGCGGACATGAACTCTCCAGCGAATTGACTGTTCTGTATGGATTGCTGCCGCGCGCGAATCGCGGGATTTTTGCGATCAACGAATTGCCCGATCTCGCGGGCAAGATTCAGGTGGGGCTTTTCAACATCATGCAGGAAGGCGACGTTCAAATTAAGGGATATCCGATTCGTCTGCCGCTCGATGTTGCGATTGTGTTCAGCGCGAATCCGGAAGACTACACGGCGCGCGGCAAGATTATTACTCCGCTGAAGGATCGTATTGGATCGGAGATTCGAACGCATTATCCCGCGACGGTGGACGAGGGGATCGAGATTACCGCGCAGGAAGCGTGGATTGAGCGCGAAGGTTCGGAGCTTCGCGTTCCGAAATACATTAACGAAGTGGTCGAGCGGATTGCCTTTGCAGCGCGCGATGACAAGAAGATCGACAAGCGGTCCGGTGTGAGCCAGCGGCTTCCAATTTCAGCGATCGAAAATGTTGTGTCGAATGCTGAGAGGCGAGCGCTGGCGCATCAGGAAAAATTAATTGTCCCGCGCGTCAGCGATATCTATGCGGCGTTGCCTGCCATCACGGGCAAACTCGAATTGGAGTATGAGGGCGAGATGAAGGGCGCGGATCATGTGAGCCGCGAACTGATTCGAACCGCAGTTGCGAAGACGTTTGATACCTACCTGCATGGCGTGAACATGAATCAAGTCGTGCAGTGGTTCGATCTTGGCGGAGAGATTCAGCTTGGCGACGCTGCAGGCGCGCAGGAAGTGCTGGCGGGACTGACGCAGATTCAGGGATTGATGGATAAGTTGAGCAAGCTGAATGTTGGTCCGAAAGATGCGCCGGAAATTCAGGTGTCGGCGGCCGAGTTCATCCTCGAAGGCCTGCACGCGCACAAGAAAATTGGACGCAACGAAGAACGTGTGTTCACGGCAGGAGAGAAGCCTCCTAAGAAGCAGGAACGGGTGTATGAGCCGGAGGAGCCGGGGTTTGGACGGAAGAGAGGGTTTAACTAGTCGTCAGCGGTCAGCCTTCAGCCTTCAGCCATCAGCCGTCAGCCGTCAGTGAAAACGGATTCGTCGCGGTGAATGGTCAAGGCCTTGCGATCGAATCCGGATGGGACTTCGAGAGATTTAGCTGAACGCTGATGGCTGACGGCTGAAAGCTGTCCTTATGAAACGCATTCGCTACTCAAAATACGTTCCCGACGCTGCTGGCGATATGAGCATGGAAGACCTGCTCAGCGCGCTGTCGGACTATTTTTTGCAGAGTGGATTTGACGATAGTTTCTGGAATGAACTGCCGGAAGGGGAGCAGACGCTTGACGATCTGCGTCGCGCGCTGGAAGAAGCGTTGCTCAACGGCGAGATGTTTGACGAAGAGATGCGCGACCGTATGCAGCAGATGCAAATGGAGGGCGGTCTCGAAGAACTGATTGAGAAGTTGATCGAGCGCATGGAGCAGGAAGACTATATTTCCATCGCGCAGCCGCACGATCCTTCGAAACAATCGAGCGTCGGTGGGCAAGTTGGCGAGGGTGAGCAGCAGGCAAAGTTTGAGATCACAGACAAGAGTCTCGACTTCCTCGGATTCAAAGCTTTGCGCGATCTTTTGGGATCGCTGGGCAAATCAAGTTTCGGACGCCACGACACGCGTGACATGGCGACGGGTATCGAATCCAGCGGCGCTACGAAGTTGTACGAATTCGGCGACACCATGAATCTGGATATTACGGCCACGATTTCGTCGGCCATCCAGCGCGAAGGGCTGGGGCTTCCGCTTAATCTCGAATATCGTGATCTGCAGGTGCATCAGTGTGAGTATCAGTCTTCGTGTGCGACGGTGCTGATGCTCGACTGTTCGCATTCGATGATTCTGTATGGCGAAGATCGGTTTACTCCGGCAAAGAAAGTTGCGATGGCATTGTCGCAGCTGATTCGGACACAGTATCCGGGCGACTCGTTGTCGCTGGTGTTGTTTCATGATTCGGCGGAGGAGGTTCCGCTGTCGCAGTTGGCGAGAGTGAAGGTTGGTCCTTATTACACGAATACGCGTGAGGGATTGCGGATGGCGCAGCGCATTTTGCAGCGGCAGCGCAAGGACATGAAGCAGATCGTGATGATCACGGACGGCAAGCCCTCGGCGCTGACCTTGGAAGATGGACGAATTTATAAGAATGCGTTTGGACTTGACCCGCTGGTCGTAAGCCAGACGCTGGAAGAAGTTTCGAAGTGCAAGCGCGCAGGAGTGCTGATCAATACATTCATGCTGGCGTCGGATTATGGGCTGGTGCAGTTTGTCCAGAAGGTGACGGAGATGTGCCGCGGCAAGGCGTACTTCACGACTCCTTATACGCTGGGACAGTATTTGCTGATGGACTATATGTCGCGGAAGACGAAGACGATTCACTAAGCGATTTTTCTGTGGCGCGGCGGATTACAGAAGTAACTGGTGGCCCTTCGATTCGGTTACGGATTCGGTATAAGATCAAAGCAAGATCGGCAGCGTTAAACGTTCATTCTGAGACATGTTTCGAAGTTGGTTCGGAGACGTTATGAAACGAATTTCCGCTTTCATGCTGTTCGTGGCCTTGTGTGTTGCTGGCTCGACCCCTCTGTTGGCGCAGAGGATTAGTCCTCAGGAAAATGCGCGCCAGGGTAGAGCTGCCGCTAAAAAGCAACAGAAGATGTTGAAGAAGGCTAACAAGAGGCAGAACAAGGCAATGAAGAAATACGAGAAGGCGCAGCGGAAGTCGGTCAAGAAGGCGAACAAACGCCTTGCCCGGTAGGCTGCCCCGTTCTAACGGTTCGCCAGAACCGATATCTGTCGGGCTTTGAGCAGCTTTTCATCCGCAGAGACCAGCGTCAAATCGAAGACACGAGCAGTTGCTACTAGAAAACGGTCAGCGGGATCGCGATGCGGAAGTTGGACTCGCGCGGTTTCTTGCGCGACCTCATATGTGACCTGAGCCTCGCGCATGGGGACCGCATCCAGAGTGCTTGCGATCCACGATTGCGGAGTCGGGGACAGCGCGAGCCGATTTTTCTCGCACAGAGTCAGGACTTCCCACAGAGAAATCGGAGAGAGCCACAGCCGGTTCTCCGGATCTTCCAACGCGGTGATCACACGATTGGACAGGCGTGATCGATCAAGCGCGCTCCATAACCAGATATGAGTGTCGAGCAGCAGGTTCATTACCGCAAGACTTCCCAGTCGTTTTCGTCGCTGGCGGGGGAGACGATGTCTCCGAGAATCTTGCCGGTTCCGGCGCGCGAACCCACCCAATGCTTCTGCTTTTTGTAAGAGCGAGGCGGAACAACTTCGGCTACGGGTTCTCCAAAGCGCGTTACCAAAACCGTCTTGCCGGTTTTGCGGACGTTTTCTAGAACGGCGAGGCAGGTCGCTTTGAATTTGGAAATGGCGATTTCTTTCATCTTTTTACCCTGACAAGATCATACTATGGTCATTAACCATGGTCAATTTGATCTAAAACGAAAATCAAGAGCTTTTACCACCAAGGGCACTAAGGATCACTAAGGAAACCAAAAAACCATTCACAGGTATTCATCACAATTCCACGGTGATGGCGCGCACATACCTGCGCTTTGCAATCGGGTAGCCTGAGTTATTCCCAGGACCGTTCACGGTTCAAACCCTCCAGAAAGACTAGCGCTATGAGTGTGTCCAGAATTTCTTCGCGAATATTGGTTCGGTTAGGGGTAGCCCTGTTTTTGATAGCGAGTGCGGTGATTTGTCACGCGGGAGGGCCTGCGTTTGTCGCGGGTTCTGGATACGATCCGGGAATCAAAGGGCAGTCTTTGATTTGGCTGAATGGATCGGTGCAATATTTCACGGATCAAGGAGACCTCAGTCCGATTCTCGCGGGCGCGGACGCCGACGCGTTAGTGGCCGCGGCCTTCGATGCATGGACGAGCGTTCCCGGCGTCGCGGTGACTGCGTCATTGGCAGGCCATCTTTCCGAGGACGTCAATGGCAGCAATATCGTGGCGCAGGCGAACGGAGTGATCACCGCTCCGGCGGACATTACATCGTCCTCTACGAGTCTCCCGGTTGGAATTGTCTATGACTATGACGGGTCGGTGACCGAGGCGTTATTGGGAGTTGGTGCGGGTGGGCTAGCCGATTGCTTCACCAACGCGGTGTATGGCGGCCCGGACAATTTTTCAACGGCGGGAAATATTGTTCATGCGTTCGTTGTGATCAACGGAGTTTGTGCATCGACTAACGAGCAACTGCCCGACGTGCAATATCGGTTGGTGCGAGTGCTGGGACGAATTTTGGGATTGGGATGGTCGCAGGCGAATCCCAATGTGTTGACGCGTAATCCAGTGCCTACTAGCGACGATTTCGAAGGGTTCCCGGTGATGCATTTTGAGGACCCGATTTCGTGTGTGCCCATCGCAATTTGTTTCCCCGACGCGGCCGTCCCGAAGATGGATGACATGAATTCGCTGGCGCGACTTTATCCCAGCGTTCCGCTATCGAGTGGCAGAATTTTCGGCAGCGTGTACTTCACTGATAGCTCCGGCAACGCTCAGCAGGAGATGCAAGGGGCGAACGTGGTTGCGCGCCTGCTCGATATTTCGGGACAGCCATCGCGTCAATTCGTCGTGACCTCGGTTTCCGGATTCGCGTTTCATGGGAACGCTGGCAACATCATTGACGGATACGTAGACGCGAACGGGTTGCGCTATGACCGTTGGGGATCGGATGATGCGACGCTCGAAGGGTTTTACGATTTAGGCCAACTTACAATTCCTCTCGGCCAAACGATTGCTGAGTATCAACTGACAGTAGAAGCGTTGGACGCGATCTGGGCCGTCGGAGTAGGTCCCTACCAACCGACGCAAGTGACGCCCTCGGGAGGGTTCGCGCCGGTGGTGGTCACGGTCACGAACGGATCGAACGCGGAGCGGGACATCCTGATGTCACGGAGTGAAATCGCGCAAGCGCATCCGGGGAGTGGATCGAGCTATGTGAGTCCGGCGGCACTGCCTCAGGGCGGTGCGTGGGGTTCATGGATCTCCGGATACGGTAGCGAGGATTTCTTCGAATTTTCCGCGCAAACGAATCGGACAGCGTCGGTAACGGTAGTCGCGCTCGATGAAACAGGGGCGCCGACCGAGAACAAGTTGTCGCCGGTGATTGGGATGTGGCAACTGAGCGATGAAACCGGGAATCCAGCGCCCGCGTCGACTCCATCGGCTTTCAATTCGACGACATGGGGAATGACCCGGCTCGACGCGCAATTTTTTACGTCCGCAATGTACCGAGTGAGTGTGGCCGACTTTCGCGGGGATGGACGTCCTGATTATTTCTATCGCGCAAGTTTGCTCTATTCGGATAGCGTGACGCCTGCGCGAGCAAGTCTGGCGGGTGGTGTGGCCATTCTCAACGGCACGGGATTCAGGCCGGGGCTGCAGGCGAGTGTGGCCGATAGTGAAAGCACCATTCTGTCTGCGACAGCGAGTCAGTTGGCAGTCTCTGTGCCGGCAGCCGCGCAGGATGGAGTCGCGACTATTCAAGTCACGGATCCAGTGAGCGGCGCGTTCTCGCAAATGATTGGTGCGTTGACGTATGGAGCTGTTTCTACGGACCTGTTAGTCATGCTGCAAGGTCTGGAACCGGCAGCGCCAATTGGGGCGCAGGCGGCTACCGCGATGCGTGTGCGAGCCGTTGCGGCTGATGGAGTGACACCAGTGAGCGGCGCGACGATTGCATGGAGCGCAACCAATCGTCTGCAGTTTTCAGTTTGTGGTGGGGCATCTTCTTGTTCGGTGCTCAGCGACGAATCCGGGGAATCATCCAGCTTTGTTACGCCTGTTGTCGTTGGGGCAAGCACGGTGACGATCGCGCTTGCGCCGAACTCTTACTCATCGCCCCAGACGCAACTTGCGACCGTGGTGGGAATTTCGTCCGCGCTTGATCTGGTCGCGTTAATGCCGACCCGCTGGATAGCGCAGGGAGCGACGCTCGCGGTACCGCTATCCGTGGAAGCACTCGATCTCGGGGTGCCGCTTGCGAATGTTCTGGTGAACTTCACAATCACACAGGGGACAGCGACGCTCTCCGCACCCACGGCCTTTACGAGCAGCGCTGGGTACGCACGAGTCAACGTGCAGCTCACGAATCAAACTTCCGAAGTGCATGTAAGCGCCTGTGTTGCTCCGAACAATGTTCCGTGTCAGACATTCAAGCTGCTTTCCACGCCATCCACATTGTGGACGCTGGAAACCGTCAGCGGCTCATTGCAGATTGTGCCGATTGGCCAGTCATTTCAGCCGCTGGTAGTGCGGGTGACGGATGGATCGGTGATTGCGAATCCGGTGATGGGTTTGAACGTGGTGTTTGAGACGACGCTGTCGCGGGGCGGATCGGGTCAGGGCGGGTTGCCAGGTGGCGGCGAGAACGTCTCGCGACATGCAGTTTCGCTCGACGGATCTTTGCACAGAGGATCTTTTCGAGGGGGAGCTTTGCGAGATGACATCGGAGCGAACGGATTGCCTGTGATTCTCGGTACTTCGCAAACGCAGGTAATGAGTGATCAGTATGGATTAGCCGCTCTCGTGCCTATTGTTGGGAGTGTGGGACCTTGCGACGTATTCGTGGGCGTGAATGCAGGAGGCGACGCGGCACAGTTTCAAATGGAGAGCGTGGCGGCGATCGTTTCGTTTCAGCCTCCAAAAAACGGTGGGCCAAGGCCGAGGGGTCCGATATCGCCGGGAGGTCGTCATTTTGTCTTGCCGTCGTCGGCGATAAGGACGACCGCTTCCACTGCGGTGCTGATTGCTGCCCCGCGGGAATCAGTTGAACCCGGCTTTGAGTCGAAAAAAAGTGATTCGAAAAAAAGTGAGAGGTGGGACGTGAGTGCTCTTCGAGAGGATAGAGAGGGCGACGAGAAAGAGGACCGTTCCTTATTCGTAAGTCCGATCGACGATGGAATTGTTCGAGACCGGAGAAGCTGCAAGTTCGATCAGGGCGCGGACGGTGGCCTTTTCTTCTGAACGCGGGCGGGGGCGCCCGCGCCACATGAGCCGAAGTGGGACGGCCGAGGGCGGCTCTCCCTACCCTAGGATTTTTATTTCTTTGTACCCGTACCCGTACCGGCTCCAGTCCATTGATCGACCCAGTCGTTGACGGTTTTGTACCAGAGCTGGGAGTTTTGCGGCTTCATCACCCAGTGGCCTTCGTCGGGAAAGTAGAGCATCTTCGAGGGGACGCCCATGGTCTGTAGCGTGGTGAAAAGTTGGAAGCCTTCGCTGACGTCGAGGCGGTAATCGAGTTGTCCGTGGATGACGAGCGTCGGAGTCTTGAAATTTTTGGCGAAATTTCGCGGGTTCCACTTCTCGTACATTTCTGGATTCGTATATGGCGTACCCTTGAACTCCCAATTATTGAACCAGAGTTCTTCGGTCGTGCCCCAGGCGGAGTCGGTGTTGAACATGCCATCGTGCGTGACGATGCACTTGAAGCGGTCGGTGTGGCCGAGAACCCAGTTGGCCATGTATCCGCCGTAGCTTGCGCCCAGCGCGCACTCGCGGTCTTTGTCGATGTAAGGAAAAGTTTTCTCCGCGTAGTCGAGTCCCTTCATCAGATCTTCAAATGGAGCACCGCCCCAGTCGCCATTGATCTCGTCGATAAACTTCTGTCCATATCCAGGCGAGCCGTGGAAGTTGATCATGATGACCACGTATCCCGGACTTGACGAAGTTGGTGCGGCAAAAAGTTGGGCATTCCAGCGATAGCTCCAGAGATCGCCCATCGGGACTTCGGGGCCGCCGTGGATGATGAACTTCAGCGGATATTTCTTGGTGGCGTCGAAGTTTGGGGGTTTGACCAGGAAGCCTTGGACTTTGTCGCCGAAGGCGCCGGGGAACCAGAAGGGTTCGATGGGGGACATGGCGACTTGGGAGAGGATGGTGTCGTTGAGTTGACTCAACCGGTCGGTTTGTATACGAAGGGCACATCCGTGCATCTCTTAGGCGTCGGAAGCCACGTCAGATTTTCCACCGGCCCGATGTGCCTAATCGTCGACGGAGCCGTCGCCGTCATTCTGGGTAAACAACGAGATCGCCGTCTTTCGTAAATACGTGATGTCATCGCTGTAGCCGCCGGTCCACCGCTAGCTTGTGGATGACACTGGTGCACAACTCACACTCGGCATATGCCATCGGCGGAACTTTGTGCGGTGCGATGTCCCGTACATAAATTGCCTGCCGCCCCATGTTCTCCGAGGCAAAAAGGATTTGCGACGAGTCCGACATCCACACGAAGGTTCCTACCCAGCGGTCCCAATCTTCCGTCAGGTTCTTCTTCTCCCCAGTTTTCTTGTCGTACAGCATCAGCCGAAAGCGGTCGCTCTCGTATCCCGGCCGTTTCTGGGCGCGGTAGGCGATGTATTTGCCATCCGGAGAATAGAGTGGAGTCGAGTCGCTGGCGGGATTGTCGGCGGTGATGTTCTTCGCCGTCCCTCCATTCACCGGGACGATCCAGAGATCGTTGTTGGTGGATGTGGCTTCGACTTTGTCGTGATTCGAGGTGTAGCAAATTTCTTGTCCGTCGGGCGAGAAGGCGTAGTTGTCCTGTCCTCCGAGCGAAAAGACCGGAGAGTCGTAGTCGCCGGGGGTTAGGTCGCGAGGAGTATTGCCTTCCGGTGCCAGTTCGTTGGGAGGAGTCATGCGCATCGTGCGTCCATCCAAAGTGGTATCGATGGTGGCTACTGGGACCACGAAAATGTGCGTGCGCTTCCCTTCTTTGTATGCGTTCCAATGGCGATAGAGCAGATGATCAAAGATCAGAGCTTTAATCTTTGATTGCTCGGCATCCTTGAGCTTCTTTGCGTTACAGGTCTCTTCCGGCCGCGGCGCCCCGTCACACTCAGGATAGACATCCGACGTAAACAAAATGTTCTGGCCATCCGGCGACCAGAGTTCGCCACCCGCCTCGGTCGCGATTGAGGTCAGCTTCGTCGAGGCTTTAACAGTACCGGATGCGCTGTCGAACGCAGCAATCCAAATTTGAGAGCCGTCTTCTTTATTCGAAATAAACGCGAAGCGCTTGCCGTCTGGAGCCCAGCGGGGGCGGTCGCCGTCCTGATCGGGGATTAGGATGCGCTCGGATTGAGCGGGCGAGTCGCCCGTCGCCACGGTGTTTGCGTTTAGCGGGACGATCCAGATGTGGGAGGTCTTTTTGTTCGCTGCAAGATCCACATCGAGGGCGGCGAACAGAACCCACTTTCCGTCGGGAGAAGGAACGGGCTCGCCAACACGCTTCAGTTTCATCATGTCATCAAATGTGAAGGGACGCTTGGCTTGCGCGAGTGCGGGGGCGGCGAGGATAGGAATCGTTATTAGGAAAAAGCCGAGAAGAAAAAGACGGCGCATATGCTACCTCCTACGAACAAAAAAGTGTAGCACCGGCTGGCGCTGGGCACCGCCCCTACGTGAGTTGGTTCAGTGCTTCGAGTTCTAGCTGCTGAGTTCTTCCAGCATGGCGGTCATTTCGGATTGGGCGTGGGTATTTCCTGTGCGTCGGGCGGAGGAGACGCCATCGACCAGCATTCTTTTTGCTTCGTCGATGCGCTCGGCTTTCGCGAAGGTTTGTGCGGCCATGAAGTAGGCAGGAGTGTAGTCGGGATTTTTCTCGATCAGCGTTTTGAATTCCTGGATTGCTTGATCGATATGTCCGGCGTTGGAGTATTCCTGGGCGAGTCCGTAGCGGGCGAAAGAATCCGCAGGATTCGCGGCGAGGATTTCGGTGAGCATGGCGATGCGGTCCATAGGGGCAGGTCTCGGGTCTTAGGTCTCGGGTCTCAGGGGTTTGAGTTTCAGCTAAGAGCTAACGGCTAAATGCTAACCGCTGATTCCATTCATATCATGCGTCGCGTCCGCGTGGCGCGTTACAATTGCTCTCTCTAAGGTAGAGGATGCGATTTGGCCTGCCCTTATTTTGTGCCGCTTGAAATTGTGAATGATGGATCGTGGCCGCATCCGGCGCGTTTGCCGCTGGGCGCGGGTTGGATTGGGAACTGCGTTGCGTCCGGACGTGAGATGACGGCATCCGAATTGCACAGCCGTCAATTTTGCAATCTTGGGTACGCGACTCAGTGTCCCCATCTGCCTGCCACGACTGATTGGGATGCCATTCGTTTTTCGGTGGCTCGTTTTAGCAGCGAGCAGGTGACACTTTCATTCGTTTGCGAGTTGGGTCACGCTCCGATTGAACATGGGCGATTGATTTTCGATTGCGTTACCGAAGTTTGGATTGATGCGGCGGCGGATCCGCGAGTGATGAGGCTGGCGAACCGGTATTTGCAAACATATCGCGCGCGGCAGACAACTGCCATGGCTTCGTAAGTCGTGTCTCTGAATTTATGAATGATGCAGAAAAAGAAAAGTTGAGCCGGCCGCGTCCGGTGCATGACTCGATCTCCGAGATGGCGGAGATTGTTCTGCCGAACGACGCGAATCCCTTGAATGCATTGCTTGGCGGACGCCTGATGCATTGGATCGATCTTGCAGGAGCGATGGCCGCGCATCGCCACTCGCGCCAGTATGTGGTGACGGCGTCGATCGATCATTTGGATTTTCTTGTGCCGGTTCGCGTCGGGGATTTCGTGATTCTTCGATCGTCCGTCAATCGCGTCTTTCATACCTCGATGGAAGTCGGAGTAAAGGTGTGGGTCGAGAATTATCGCGCCGAGCAGAGTCGCCATGTTAGTTCTGCCTATCTGACGTTCGTTGCCGTGGATGCGGCAGGAAATCGTATGGCGGTTGCGCCGGTGATCCCCGAAACCGAGGATGAAAAGCGCCGCTACGAAGATGCAGCGCGTCGACGCGAGATACGACGTGCGGAGACGGCGCGCAGAAAAGATGGACGGGGTTAGGGATACGTAGTTTTCATTGTTGTATTTTCGTCCCGAGCGACGCGATGGATCGGTATCTTATTGCGAACTGCAGATCCCTCGCGTCGCTCGGGATGACAAACTTTGATTTGAGATAAGAAGCGCAGTTGCGTTCTGGCACCTGAGACCCGCGACCTGACACCTGAGACCTGACTTATGGATGGCGCACTCCTCGTTCACCGCCTGCATTTCGCGTTCACTGCGACGTTCCATTATTTATTTCCGCAACTCACGATGGGACTAGCGCTGCTGATTGTTGTCTTGAAAACGATCGCTTTGCGACGTAATGATCCCGCATATCACGAAGCAGCGCGATTTTGGGCGCGGATTTTTGGCATTAACTTTGTGTTGGGAGTGGTGACTGGAATTCCGATGGAATTTCAGTTTGGTACCAATTGGTCGCACTTCTCAACGTTTGCCGGTGGAGTCATTGGGCAGACTCTCGCGATGGAAGGGATGTTTGCATTCTTTCTGGAGTCCGCATTTCTCGGACTATTTTTATTTGGCGAGAAGCGATTAAGTCCGCGCGTTCACTGGCTCACTGCTGTGGCTGTGTTTGTGGGATCGTGGCTCTCGGGCTATTTCATTATTGTCACCGACGCTTTCATGCAACATCCCGTCGGATATTACACGGCAGCGGACGGAAGTTTGCAGCTACGGAGTTTTTGGGACTACGTGTTGAATCCTTGGGCGGGATGGCAGTACATCCACAACATGGGAGGGGCGGCGATTACAGGCGCATTCATCATGACATCGGTAGGCGCGTTTTATCTTCTATCGGGTAAATGGACGACGCATGCTCGCATCTTTGTAAAGGCTGGGGTGATCGCTGGATGCCTGTTCAGCTTGTTGCAAATTTTCCCCAGCGGCGATCGACAAGGGAAAATGGTCACCGAGTTGCAGCCCGTGACATTAGCTGCGATGGAGGGATTGTTTCACAGCCAACCCGGCGCGCCGCTAGTGATCGTTGGTCAGCCGAACGAAGTAGAAGGTAAAATCGACAACCCGATTGAAATTCCGAAAATGCTGAGCGTCCTTACTTATCAACGTTGGGATGCGCACGTTCGCGGGCTCGATGCGTTTCCTAAAAAGGATTGGCCGGGTAACATCCCGTTGTTGTATTACAGTTACCACATCATGGTTGGACTAGGTACATTCTTTGTCGCCGTGATGGCCGTGTCTCTGTTCTTACTGCTACGGGGCAAGCTGTTCAACACGCGCTGGATGCTCTGGATTTTGATGCTATCGGCGCCTCTGCCGTACATTGCGAATACGGCGGGATGGATGACTGCGGAATTGGGGCGGCAACCATGGCTGATTTACGGCCTCATGCGAACGGAAGACGGGTTCTCCAAGACGGTCTCAGCGGGCAGCGGAATGTTTACACTTCTGGGATTCATGGGCCTATACACTGTGTTAGGCATTCTGTTTCTATTTATGATCTGGCGCGAGATTGAGCGGGGGCCGTTGGCGGCGAATGAACACGATTCCCCTCTCCATCCGGCGGCGGAGGCAAGGTAGCAATGGCGGGTCTTTGGTTTTGGATTGTCGCAGCGATGCTCACGGCTTATGTCGTGCTTGATGGCTTCGACCTGGGAGCGGGCGCGATCTATCTGATCGCCGCCAAGACGGACGAAGAACGCCGTCGCGTGCTCCGCGCCATTGGTCCGGTGTGGGATGGCAACGAAGTATGGTTGATTGCTGCGGGTGGCACACTCTACTTTGCGTTTCCAAAACTCTACGCGTCCAGCTTCAGCGGATTTTATCTTCCGCTCATGATGGTGCTGTGGCTGCTGATTCTGCGTGGGATCAGTATCGAATTTCGTGTCCATATCGAAAATGAAGTTTGGAAGAATTTCTTCGATGTAGTTTTTAGTTTGTCCAGTATTTTGCTGATCGTGTTTTTTGGCGCGGCGCTGGGAAACGTGATGCGCGGCGTCCCGCTCGATGCGACTGGTTACTTCTTCGAGCCGTTGTGGACCAACTTTAAGCTTGGTCCGCAGACTGGGATTCTTGACTGGTACACGGTTTTGATTGGAGTGGTTGCGTTGGTTACTCTGACCGCTCACGGCTCCTACTACGTTGCGCTCAAAACTGACGAGGACCTGGGCAGGCGGGCGCGTGGATTTGCGTTGCTGTGCTGGCCGCTTCAGTTTTTCCTGACGGTGTGTACGCTCATCGCAACCTATTTCATACGTCCAGAAATTATGGTGAATTACGACAACCATAAAATCGGACTGCTCATACCATTGGTGGTTGTTGCCAGCCTGGGCGTCATGGTCTGGGCGGGTCCTAGCGGAAGAGAAAAACTGGCGTTCCTGGCTTCGAGCACATATATCACAGCGTTGTTGGTTGGCGCCGCATTTGCTCTCTATCCGGTGGTACTGCCTGCGCGCGACAGTCAGTTTGATCTCACGATCTCGAACACTGCAGCAGGCATCCACGGATTAAGTGTTGGATTAGTGTGGTGGACCTTTGCTGCTGTGCTCGCGGTTGGCTACTTTGTGTTTATGTATCGGATGTTTCGCGGCAAGGTTTGAAGGGCTGCACATAGCAGTTCACTCAGCACTCAGCTAAACCTGGCATCGTTCTGGCTGAAGGCTAAATGCTGACAGCGGCTTAAGGCTAACGGCTTCTTCTCCTCCCGTATAATCGCTGCATGAGTGCTCATTCCCATCATCCTGGCCAGCAACAACCGACACCGCAACCACTTCGGGGCGTTAATGCCATTATTGCCGTTGGTTCTGGCAAAGGTGGAGTCGGCAAGACGACGCTCTCCGTTAATCTAGCGATTGCCCTGAGCAAGATGGGGCACAAAGTTGGATTGCTTGATGGCGATGTCTATGGTCCTAACGTTCCGTTGATGTTGGGCACAAACGAGCAGCCGAAAGTGATGGGCGAGAATCAGATTGCGCCCATTAATTCGCACGGACTGAAAGTGATCTCGGTGGGGTTTCTTAATCCTGGAGACAAGCCGCTGATCTGGCGCGGACCCATGTTGCATTCGATCATTAAGCAGTTTCTGGGATCGGTGCAGTGGGGCGAACTCGACTACCTGATCATCGATCTCCCACCGGGCACAGGAGACGTCGCGCTGTCATTGATTCAGACCGTGCCGCTGACCGGAGCGATTGTGGTGTCGACGCCGTCCGACGTTTCGTTGCAGGATGCACGCAAGGCCATCGAAATGTTTCGCCAGATGAAAGTGGACATCGTTGGCATGGTGGAAAACATGAGCTACTTCGTGTGTCCGCATTGCCAGACGGAAATCGATATTTTCTCGCGGGGTGGGGCGGAGAAAACAGCGAAGCAGTTCGACATTTCTTTCCTGGGGAGCGTTGAGCTTGATCCGGAGATTCGCAAGTCGGGCGACAGTGGCTCCCCTTCCGTACTCGAAGGGGAAAATTCACCGCATGCGAAGTCGTTGTTCGCGTTTGCGCGGAAGGTCGTCGCGCGCGCGGAAGAACTGAAGGCCACGAGTCCGGCGAGCGTGATTCAGATTCAGTAGTTCTCATTTCGCTGGAGACGTTTCACCTGAGGTAGAACGCCTACCTTAGGCCGAATCTGGCTAGCCGATACACTGCGTCGGCCGTCCCATCTTTGAGGACGAGCTGTGCCACCATCTCACCTAGTGCGGGGCCGTGTTTGAAGCCGTGGCCGGATCCGCCGCCCACGATCCAGACTTTCGGGTTTTGTGGATGGCGATCGATAATGAAATTGTGATCCGTCGTGTTTTCGTATTGGCAGACGCGTGACTCGATCAGCGGAGCGTCTTTCATCCCTGGAAAACGGTAGGCAAGATAGCGGCGCCCGGCAGCGAGATTTTCTTCGCTCACCATGCGTTGGCCTGACGAGGGATCGAACTCTGGGCCGCGAGTGTCGTCAGCTAGTTTGAATCCGCGTCCCTGGTTGCCCGGGATTCCATACATGAAGTGATCGCTGTGATCGGCCCACACCGGGACGTTACCCTCGTTGTAACGCGAATCGCCAGCGGGAGTGCCAAAGAAAAAAATGTCCTGCTTCGTGGAGAGAAAATGCGGACCGACCGTTGTCGGAAAGAGTTTTCCGAGCCATGGACCGCAGGCGAAAATGTAGCGATCGGCAGCGATTGTCGAACCGTCTGAAAGTCTGAGAATGTCCAGTTTGTCGCTGTCGAGATCGTCAGCGGAAACCGCCATCTGACGATACTCACCGCCTTCGGCAATGAATTGCTCGATTACAGCTTGGGCGGATGCGCGCGCGAGGGCGTATCCACTTTGAGGCTCGTAGATTCCCCATTCAACTTTGTCGAAATTGATTTGCGGCCAACGGCGGGCGAGTTCTTTCGCATCGAGTTGTTCGAAGGGAATCCCAGCGCCTTTGAGGAAGGGGAGTGATCCGCGTTCGAAATGGCCGTCGCCTTCGACCATCCAGAGGACTCCTACCGGGAAAAAGAATTTATTCTTCTTTTCCCAGCGTGCGTCGTTTTCCTTCCAGAGTTCGATGGCGCGAGCGGCTAACTTTGTATAAGGCTGATCAGGGCCGTAGGCGCCCCGTACGACGCGCGTTTCGCCGCCGGACGATGCACGCGAATTACCCGGACCCCACGAATCGAAAAGAGTAACTCGTGCGCCGCTGCGAAGAAGATAGAGTGCGGTCCATCCGCCAAATGCTCCAGCGCCAACTACAACGACGTGAGGCTTGATCGCCATGCTCGCGAAGTATATCGCGCCGTGGTGCGCAGAGATTATTTTGTAGATTCTTCTGGGATGGGTAGTTTGGCGACGATTGTGGTGCCGGAGTCGGTGGAACTCACTTCGAGTTGTCCTCCGAATTGAGCGACGCGCTCGCGCATTCCGCGCAAGCCGACGCCTGCTGATTTCTGACTCTCAATTCCTCGACCTTTGTCCGCAACTTCCACACGGACCTCGTTTGCGGTGCGCGAAAGTTCGACAGTTGCCGTTTTACTGCCAGAATGCCGGTGAACATTGGTCAGGCACTCTTGAATCACTCGAAACGCGGCCGTTTCCAGATCGACGGGAAGGCGTCCAAAATCTTCGGAGACGATTAATTCGACCTCGATGTCTCCGCGTTTGGAAAAACCTTCAAGATACTCGCGGATCGCGGCTCCCAATCCCGCTTCGTCGAGCAGTGGCGGATGCAACAAGTGCGACACGATGCGAACTTCTTTCATGGTCTGTTGCACAAGATTGCTCGCTTCGGTCAGCGCGTTTATCGCCGCAGGACTCATCACACTCGCATCTTTACCGGCTACCGCGAGGCTCATCGTGGTTGCGGTCAGCAGTTGACCAGCGCTATCGTGCAGATCGCGCGCAATGCGGCGCCGCTCGTCATCTCTCAAGGTGAGCAGTCTTCCGGTGAGTTGCCGGAGACCCTGCTCCGCTTTTTGGCGGACACTGATTTCTTCTCGCAGGGCGACGGTGCGCTCGGCGACGCGGCGCTCTAATTCCGCTGCGGCATCGCGCGCGGCTCTTTCTGCGACTTTTCGATCATCGATGTCGGTACAGGTGCCGACCCACTGAATCACTCTCCCAGCCTCGTCGCGAACGGGGACGGCGCGCGTGAAGTGCCACCGCCAGGTTTTGTCGCTGGCTCGTAAGAAGCGCATCTCAATCTCGACGACCTCACCTTTGACCAGCGCGGCGGACCACATGTCGATTGATCGCTGCACATCGTCGGGATGCTGGGTCTGTTTCCATCCCCAACCCTGCGTCTCCTCGAGTGTCAACCCCGTGTAGTCATACCAACGCTGATTGTAGTAATCGACGAAACCGTCGGCCCGCGCGGTCCACACCATTTGAGGCATGGCGTCGGCCATGGTGCGGAATCTTTCGAAATTCAGTTTCTGCTGAAGCTCGGCTTGCTTCAGGTCGGTGATGTCCACGCCTGTGGGATGAAGAAACATGATTCGTCCCTCGGCGTCTTTGATCGGAAAGAGGGCAAAGTCAACCACGCGTTCCGTGCCATCGGCCCAGACATAGGGAAGGACCTCGCGATAGAAATTGCCTTTGGCAGCTTGCAGCGTTGCAGTCCGAATCTTCTCTTGCGTTTCTTTAGAGTTGTGCCACCAGCCTGTTTCCCAGAAGAATCGACCGAGGACCTCGTCGGCCCGATATCCGCAGGCTTCGAGGGACAGGCGATTCGCGTCCAGCACGATACCGTCGGCGGTCATGATGCCGGCGAAGACGGTGGTTTGGTCGAACACTGCGCGGAATTTTGCGTTGGCTGCAATGGCCTCGGCAGTTTGCAGCCGCTCGCGGACTTCGATTTGTTTGCGCTCAATGCCCAACGCGATTTGATTGGCGACGGAGTTGAGTGCGGTGAGAGTGATGTCGGGCAGTGTCTTTTTTGAGAACATTGCGAGGACGCCGACCAATCGGTCCTCGACGACAAGCGGATACCCGGCGAACGAAACCATGCCTTCGCGTTTGGCCCATTCCTGATCGCCGATTCTAGGGTCGCCAACGACGCGATTGGTGAGGTGAGGTTTGCGTTCCTGGGCGATGAGCCCGATCTTGAATTTGCCGACCGGGACGCGGCTGTGGGGGCCATCGAGGTGAGTGTAGAGTCCCGCGCTTGCCTGCAGTTCTAGGATGTTGTCGTGGGTGCTTAGCGTCCAGATGCGGGCGAACGCCGCGTCTAGTTTTTCGACGACCACCTCGGCACAACGGTGCAGCATTTGGGGCAGAGAGTCGGTGGAAAGAAGGGCAACTCCAATCTCGGCCTGCAATGACAGCAGGCGAGAGATCTCGGGGCCCATGTCGCTCACAGACGCCGGGATGGTATCGGTTTCGCGCATGGCAGGGCCCGAATCAGCAAATCCTAAAAATAAGGAGGAACTGTAGGGCACTATACAACAAGCGCCGTGCTCGGCTCTGTCAGCCATGGTTTTCGGGGATGCTCGCTCTGGTTGCCCTGCTGCGCTCGACGCCGTACTTCACGACGCAGAGCAATGCGTGGCACCGGTTTCTTCGGCCGCAAAAAATCGTTAGCAATGCTAACGATTTTTTCTGGGTGCCAGCCTAGTGTGGCAGGTAACTGCTATTTGCATCCAGGGATAGAATGCACTACACTGTAGTGCATGAAGACTGAGGTCTATAGTTGGCGGCTTGCGGGCGAACTGAAGTCTGATTTGGAGCGGGAAGCTAGGCTGCGGAAGGTGCCGGTTTCGGCGGTGTTGGAGACTGCCGTGCGCGACTGGCTGAAGAAGGGCGATCCCGATGTGTCGGAAGACGAGGCGCAGCGCCGACTCCATGATGCGGCGTCGGCTTGTATAGGAGCGGTCGCTGGCGGCAATCCTCGGAGGGCGGAGACGGCGCGGGATGCGGTGCGCAAGAGGCTGCGGCAGCGGCAGGCACATTAAAAACTATCTGGGCCCGATCGAGAATCTTCCCTGCGGGAATCTAGAAAATAAATGCAGAGACAGGCTGTTCAGACGCCAAATGGGCTCATCGATACGGGTGCGATTCTGGCACTGCTCGACCGGAGTGATCGTTGGCACGGCGTTTGCGTCGAGGCGTTCCGGCAAATGCGCTTGCCACTGCTGACATCTGAGGCCGTGCTCACTGAACTGTTTCATCTAGTGGGCGATTCGCGCACGGAGATGGAGGCTGCCTGGAAGTTTGTCCGTTCAGGAGCGGTGGTTGTGGGTGCCATTGAAAATGCGGAACTCACGCATCTGCACGGATTGATGTCGCGCTACTGGGATCGTCCGATGGATTTTGCAGACGCGACTCTCGTGTATCTGGCGAAGCGCGAGTCGCTGTCTATGATTCTTACGGTGGATCAGGCAGACTTTGCGACGTATCGCATTGAAGGGAAGCGGCAGTTTCGGGTGGTTCCGGGGAAGAGGCCGTAGGGGCTGGAAATGCGAGATTTCTTGGTAGATTCGCTTATATAGAGTGGGTCAGGCCACGCTCGAGTCCAATTCTAAGCCACTGCATCTAAAGTATTTATGGGGGCGTTCCAGCTCCGAATGGGGTGATTGAAATATAATCATCTGGGGACATTGCATGTCTCTGTATCTCTTTTGCTTTAAAGGGCGTGTGCTTTAAACGCAGATGAGCAACATCTAGAAGAGCCAGAAGAAATCGATATGCCACAAGGGCCAGCGGGCGGGCGGGAACGGGAAATTCTAACCGCCATCGTCGAGACGTTTATTGCCAGCGGGGAGCCGGTGGGGTCGCGCACGCTTGCGCGGGCTAGTCGCGAGGGGTTGAGTGCGGCGACGATCCGAAATGTGATGGCGGATTTGGCGGAGGCTGGGTTCCTCGATCAGCCGCATGCTTCCGCGGGACGCGTTCCTACGGCTGAAGCGTATCGATATTACGTTGAGGGGTTGAGTGGCGAGACGCATCTCTCGCATGAGAATCAGAGCATCATTCAGGACACGCTGACGGGCGTGACCGATGTTGAAGAGTTCATGGAGCGGACGTCGCATGTGCTGGCGCTGATTTCGCATGGCGTGGGAGTGACGGTGGCGACGAGCGGTCCGCGGAATGCGCTGGATCATGTTTACTTTTCGCGGCTGAGCGATCAGAAAGTTTTGGCGGTGGTGGTTACGCGGTCTGGAGTGGTGCGGGATCGGGTGCTGCGATTGGATATTCCGCAGAGCGATCTTGATCTGGCTGCGCGCTACATCAACGAAAACTTTCGCGGTTGGACCATGGACAACATGCGCGCGGAACTGGCGCGGCGGCTGGAGCAGGAACGAAACGAGTATGACCGGCTGATGAAGTCGATCGAGCAGCTGTACCAGCAGGGCGCGTTGACATCGAGCGAAGGGACACAGGCCGTTTTTGTGGAAGGCGCGGCGAACCTGGTCACGAATCTGGTGACGAATGTGTCCGGGGAAGAAGACCGGTCGCGTTTGCAGGAAATGTTGCGGACGTTGGAAGAAAAAGAAAAAGTGGTGAAGCTGCTGGGAGCGTATCTGGATACGCGACAGGAAGCAGTCCGTGTGGTGATTGGGTTGGATGAAGCGCTTCCGTCGTCGAATTTGCAGAATTTCGTTTTGATAGGGGCTCCGGCGCGGGTTGGGGGAGAAGTGATTGGGTCGCTGGCGGTGATTGGTCCGACGCGGTTGGATTATCAGCATACGATGTCGGCCGTGTCGTACATCGCGCGGCTATTTGACAAACTTTTGAATGAATCGGAGTAGGGAGCGGTATGCGTAGAGGAAATGGGAAGAGCGAAGAGAATATTGATTTGCGAAATGATTTGCGAGGCGATTCGCGAAATGCGAACGCTGAACGTGGGGTGACGGCTGTGCAGGGTGATGATGAGACGGGTCCGGTGTCGATTGCAGGCAAGATCGTTGAACCTGCTGCGCCGACGGAAGCGGAGAAGCTGAAAGCGGAGCGCGATGCTTTGCTGGATCGGCTGGCGCGCTTGCAGGCGGAGTTTGATAACGCTCGGAAGCGTGCGGTCAAGGAGCAGCAGGAGTTCCGCGAATTTGCGGCGGCGGATGTCATCAAAAACTTTTTGCCGGTCCTCGATAGTTTCGAGCGTGCGTTGAAGGCTAATGCGGCTGCGTCGGATTTTCGCGGTGGCGTTGAGCTGATCTATCGGCAATTTCAGGACGCGTTGTTGAAAACTGGAGTGCAGCCGATTGCGGCGGTGGGACAGCCGTTTGATCCGCGGGTGCATGAGGCGGTGGAGATGGTGGACACGACGGACGCTCCCGATCAGCAGGTGCTGGAGGAGTTTCAGCGCGGGTATAAGTATAAAGAGCGGTTGTTACGTCCGGCGATGGTGAGAGTGGCGCGAAACGGGGGCTAAAGCCCCTCCATTGTGGACGGTTACGCGGCCCTGAAGGGCCGCTCTTCCACGGTGGCGCGAACGGCCACGGTGGTGCCGGCGGTCACGACGGTGCGAATAGCGATGGCGGTCCGAGCGTTTTATAAGGGATCGGGCATTAACGGTTTAAGAAGCGTGGGCCCCGCAAGCGTGCGGTATAAGTTGATGCTTTCAGTAGAGTGGTCCTGGTTTTATTTGGCGATTTTTATTTGACGAAAAGTTGGGGGAGTTCTGGCCGCGAATACAAAACGCGATTTTTACGAAGTACTTGGAGTCACGCGCGCTTCTACGGAAGTGGAGATCAAGAGCGCTTATCGCAAGTTGGCGATGACGTACCATCCCGATCGCAATCCGAATAATCCTGAGGCGGAAGATAAGTTTAAGGAGATTACGGAGGCGTATGCCATTCTCGCGGACGGCGAGAAGAGATCTCTGTATGACCGCTTCGGGCACGCCGGTGTGGGTGGTAGTTCGGGCGGCGGCGGATTTGATCCGACGATCTTTCAAGATTTTGGCGATATTTTCGGCGACATTTTTGGTTTCAGCGATGCGTTTGGTCAAGGCGGACGTCGCCGAAGCCGGGCGCAGCGTGGGGCCGATCTCCGTGAAGATTTGAAGTTGGAATTTGAAGAAGCGGTTTTCGGCGTCGAGAAGCAGGTAAAAGTACGGCGTCACGAAACGTGTGACGCGTGTCGCGGACAGGGTGCGGCTCCGGGCAAGGCCGCGGTTCCTTGCAAGACCTGTAATGGGCGCGGGCAGGTGCGATATCAGCAGGGATTTTTCAGCATCGCGAGAACGTGTTCGACCTGTCAGGGTGCGGGCAGCGTGATTACCGATCCTTGCATGAAGTGCAAAGGCGAAGGGCGGCTGGTGCGCGAACGCACAGTTGAGGCGAACGTTCCGGCTGGAGTCGAAGACGGCACGCGAATTCGCTTCACGGGATTGGGTGAAGCGGGAGCGTTTGGTGGTCCTGCGGGCGATTTATATGTTGTGTTGCATGTGAAAGAGCATGCGTTCTTTGAGCGCCAGGGAAACGATCTTCACTGTGTAGTCCCAGTTTCATTTCCGCAGGCGGCGTTGGGGACTGAAATTGTGGTTCCGACACTTGAAGGTGAGCACAAGTTGAAGGTCCCGGAAGGAACGCAATCGGGGACATCGTTTCGCATCCGTAATAAAGGTGTGCCGGTGCTGAATAGTCATGGAAAAGGCGATCTCTATGTGGAAGTGCGAATTCAAACGCCCGGCAAATTGAACAAGCGTCAGCGCGAATTGCTGGCAGAGTTGGGACAACTTTCTCCGGTGGAGAACAAGCCCGAGAATCGGACTTTGTTGGGGCGGGTTAAGGATATGTTTGTGTAAGGCAGGTCTCGGAAGGCAGGCCTCAGGTCTTAGGTCTCGGGTCTCAGGAAGAGCGCGTCGCCGTCCGAGCACATATTTACAAAAACATTTTGTCATCCTGAGCGAAGCGAAGGACCTGCTGTTTCAGTGGTGGATTGAGAAGCAGGTCCTTCGCTGCGCTCAGGATGACAAATCTAGTGGGGATGCGTTTTCCAAAATCGAGCAACTAATTAATTAGTTACTCGATTTTTGCTATCGATCTTGCTACCCCGAAATCGAAGCTCTCAGCGTCGCGTCTGCGAAAAAGGTTTTGCACTTACTGATTGCTGACGGGCTGATCGCTGACCGCTGACGGCTGTAGACTGAACTTATGACACGTCGTCGATGGATCGCCGATGAGATTCGTGGAGATTCGGCGGCGCTTGTTGGAGAACATGCGGCGCATCTGGCGCGTGCGTTGCGAGCGGAAGTTGGGCAGGAGTTCGACATTGCGGCCGGGGATGAAGTCCGGCGCGGGACGATTACTACGATTTCTTTTGATCGGGTTGAGTTTGCGCTCGGTGAGACGACAGGAGCTGCGGTCCTCGCGGCTGAGTATTCCCAAAATTACACTGGTGCTGGCCATCTTTAAATTTGATCGCCTGGAGTGGGCGATTGAGAAGTGTACGGAGATCGGGGTCGCGCGGATTATTCCGGTGATTGCGCGGCGTACCGATGCGCATCTGGCTACTGCTGCGGCGAAGCGGCACGAGCGGTGGGAGCGAATTGTGCGACAGGCTTCCGAGCAATCGCGAAGATCGGAGGTGCCAGAAATTTCGGCTCCCATGAAACTAAAGGATCTGACGCGAGTTTTGCCGGACGACGAGCTAACGCGTGTCGTGCTGGATGAGACGCTGGCGGGAGCGGACGGAGAAGTCCGGCTGGCGGATGTTTTGCGGTCTCCACTAAATGAAGTGGTGCTGGCGATTGGTCCCGAGGGTGGATGGACGGACGACGAGCTTTCATGGTTCAACGATGAGGAGTGGATTGCGGCGTCGTTGGGCGATACGATTCTGCGGGCGGAAACGGCGGCGATCGTGGCGACAGCAGTTGCGATGGAAGCGTTACGATAATTGGCTGAGGCAGCCCCTAAAGGGGCTTCAATTCGCGGGAAATTGCGGTATCGCTAAAGCGATACCCTGATACGAACCTTGTAACTTATCTGAATCCTCGTTCCACAATCATCTCTGATATTCTCCGAAAAATGACTCCTCGAGAAAGTTCGTCGGCTTCGATTCCTAAAAAGATTGTGTTGGATGAACGGCAGCAGCAGGCCATGGAGCACGTGCATGGGCCGATGCTGGTGATTGCGGGTGCGGGAACGGGCAAGACGACTGTGCTTACGCAGCGCATTGCGAATCTCATTCGCGAGGGACACGCGCGTCCTGACGAAATTCTGGCGCTCACTTATACGGAAAATTCGGCTGCCGAAATGATGGGGCGTGTCCGCAGAGAGTTGAAGGGTACGAACATCGATGGGCTACAGGCTTCGACGTTTCACGCCTATTGCAATAATCTGCTGCATCGTCGTGGAGCTGAGTTCGGAGTGCTCGACGAAAAAGATCTCTGGGTGTACCTGCGGCGGCGGATTCGCGAACTTCGATTGAAGCATTTTGTTCGCGCGGCCAACGTAGGGGAATTCTTGAATAGTCTGCTGGATTTCATGCGCCGGTGTCAGGACGAACTGGTCGGTCCGGCAGAATATGCGCGTTACGTGCAGGGTCTTGAGCGTGGAGAGTTTCCGCTGCCTCGGGTAACGGGATCGAAGAAGCAAGACAATTTGGAAGATGAAGAGATCCTGGAGCGTTGTCAGGAGATTTCGCGCGTCTTTACCACGGTAGAAGACATGCTCACGGAAAAGAACCTGGGCACGTTCGGCCACATGATCACGAAAGCGCATCAACTTTTGAAAGAGGATCCGGCGCTGGTGGAAGAAGAGAGGCTGCGGACGCGTTTTCTGTTGGTGGATGAATTCCAGGACGCGAACTTCGCACAAATTGAAATCTTCTCGATGCTGGTTGGTGCAGAGGGGAATGTGTTCGCAGTGGGCGATCCGGACCAGGCGATTTATATGTTCCGTGGAGCTTCGAGCGAGGCCTTCACGCTGTTCGCGAAGAAGTTTCCGGCGATGAAACTGGTGGCGCTGGAAAAGAATCGCCGGTCGCTGACTCCGATTCTGCGCTGCGCGTTTGGGATTGTGAATGAGAATCCTCCGGTGTTTGGGCAAGGAGGGGAATACGATTTCGTATCAGCGCGCTCCGCTGGAATCGCAGCGTGATGAAGAGATGAAAGTTAAGGGTGAACCCAGCCCTGCGACGCCGGTCAGCATCGTCACGTGGGGAGACAAGGAAGTCGAGGCAGTGGATCTCGCGCATCGGATTAAGCAGACGCACAAACAGCAGGGGTGTAAGTGGAGCGATTTCGCAGTGTTGTATCGCGGGCACGGGAATCGCGATGAACTCGTGCACGAACTGGCGCAGGTAGGAATTCCGTTTGCGATTGAAGGATTGGATGTTCTCGACACGCCAGAGGTGCGCGATATCGTGGCGTGCTTGACGGCGGCAGTGTCTCCGAGCGACGCGGCGAGTCTGTTTCGGATAGCGGCGCTTCCGCAATTTGGGATTAATCCCACGGAATTGCGGGCGGCGATGATGGCGATGCGACGGGAACTGGATCTTCGGGCGGTGCTGAAGAACCTGGCGAACGGCCCGGCGGTTTTGGAGACGGTTCAAAACGCTCATCGCGAAGTCGAGGGTGATCCGGATCAGAAAGCGGATGAGCGGGTTGAACTGCGAGCGGATCGGGCAGTGCATGCGGTAATCCGGCACTTTCGCTTGCCGCAGTCGCCTTTTGTAAGTGCGTTCGTCAAGTTTGTCGAGATGTGGCAGACCAAAGCGATGGTCGAGGCCGGAACGGTCTCGGAGTTTCTGGAGTATCTGGATTATTTCGATCAGGCGGGCGGATCGATTCCGCTCCCGACCACCGCGGACGATGCCGTACAACTTCTTACGGCGCATGCTGCCAAGGGACTTGAGTATCGGCACGTCGCTATCATTCGCGGATCGTCCACTTCGTTTCCGATTAATTATCGCGAGCCGTTGATTGCGTTTCCGGCGGAGCTTCGTACGTCGGGCACAACGTCCAATGACGACAAGCGGCTCCACGAGGAAGAGGAGCGGCGGCTGTTTTATGTAGCGATGACGCGCGCTAAAGATACGCTGGCGGTTTATGCCAAGCAGGGTACGAGCAAGAAGGATCCGAAGCCGACAAAGTTTCTTCGAGACCTGATGGCAAATGGGGCGTGTACGAAATTCTGGACGATCCGTTCGGCGCAGGCGATGCAAGACAGCCTGTTTGGCGAGGAAGAGGAATTGAGGATCGCGATCGAGCAATCTACTGTGGCCGCGTGGTTGTTGATGCCGCAGTCGGCGGATTTTTTTACTGGATTGAGTGCAGGGGCGATTGAAACTTACGAGCTGTGTCCGTTGAAGTTCAAACTCGATCGGGAATGGAATTTGCCGAAAGATGTCCCGGCAGCTTTGCAATATGGAGCGTCGATGCACCGCATCCTGCATACGTTTTACGATGCAGTTCGGTACGGACGCGAGATCAGCGACGAGGACTTGATGGAGCAGTTCCGAGCTGACTTGGCGTCTACGGGCGTGGCCGACCGCTATCAGTACGAACTTTATCTGAAGCAGGGTATGGAGCAGCTGCGGCGATTTCTGGAGGTCGCAAGAAATGTTAAGCCGCCAGAAGTGCTCGAAACGGAGCGGAAGTTCGAATTGAAATTCGGCGGCGCAACGCTTCGGGGCCGCGTGGATCGTATTGATCGCACGGGCGACGATACGGTTGCGATTGTGGATTACAAGACTGGAAGACCGAAATCTCAGGAAGAAACGGACAAGAGTCTGCAACTGTCGCTCTATGCATTGGCGGCGAAAGAGGCGTTCGGGAAACGCGCTGAACATTTGATTTTCCATAATCTGGAAAACAACATGCCGATTTTTACGACGCGGACGGATGCTCAGTTGGAAGCGGCAAAGATACGTGTTTTGGAGGCTGCTGAAGGGATTGCAGACGGGAAGTTTGAAGCGAAGCCTGGATTTCATTGTGCTTTTTGTTCGTATCGCAATCTTTGTCCGGCTACGGAGAAGATTGTCAGCTTGAAGAGAGGGCTCGATAGTGCGAAGAAATCCGCTTCGCGTGGTCCGTCGCGCATTCAGTAGAGATAGGGTGGGAGTGACTTCATCTTCAATCTCTGCCGGGCGAGGGCGCCCACCGTCACACTAGCAAAACCTATCTAAAAAACTTTGGGGACGCTCATCGCGTCCCCTTTGTTCGTTGCCTGTTACTTGTTGCCGTTGGTTAGTGCTTTTTGCTGCTTTTTTTCTTTGCTTTCTTTTTGGTTGCCATAGATTAATTCTCCCTTTCCATTCTTCATGGAATTTTTGCAACGATGAATTGTTGCAACTAGTTGAATGTATGAGCCCGTGCAGAACGAAGTCAAGAGAAAAATGATCAAAAGCGACGCATGCATCGATGTACGAAAGTCACATGAGCGTGTCGAGCGCGAGAAAAAATTTGCGGCGTATCGAAATTGGCGGGCACGATCGGAAAATCATCATCTTCAATTTCGCTAATTCCATTTCATCACTCGTCATCCGCGAACGGAAAAGCTTCAAGCACGATGCGAGCGCGATTGTGTTTCCCGAAACTTCGTGGGGCGCTCTGCCATCTATAATTAAAGACGATTCAAAAGGTACGTATCGCTTGAAGGAGCGCGTCTATGGCTGGTTCGAATGAGGTTGTGATCATTGCGGGATGCCGCACACCGATTGGAAAATTTCAGGGAAGTTTAAGCGATGTCGTGGCCCCAAGACTGGGCGCGGTCGCTGTGCGCGAAGCAGTGAAGCGTGCGAATCTTCAGCCGCAGCAGGTGGATGAGTGCATCATGGGCAACGTCGTCGCCGCGGGGCTTGGTCAAAATCCGGCGCGACAGGCCGCACTTTTTGGCGGACTCGCTCCTGAAGTAGGTGCCATGACAATCAACAAAGTTTGTGGCTCCGGATTGAAAGCGGTTGCACTTGCGGCGCAGGCAATCGAGACGGGGAACAGTTCCATCGTAGTTGCGGGAGGCATGGAGTCGATGACGAACGCTCCTTATCTTTTGCCGAACGCGCGGAAGGGATATCGGTTGGGCAATGGGCAGCTCGTCGATTCGATGGTGCACGACGGTCTGTGGGATATTTTCAACGACTATCACATGGGGATGACGGGAGAGAACGTCGCGGAGAAATATGGCATCACTCGCGAGGAGCAGGATGAGTATGCGGTGAACTCGCATCGCAAAGCGATTGCAGCACAGAAGGAAGGAAGATTTAAATCCCAGATTGTGGGCGTGGAGATTCCGGCGAAGAAAAAAGGTCAGCCGCCGACGATCTTTGATACGGACGAAGGTCCGCGCGAAGACACGACGGTCGAGGTGTTGCGCGGATTGAAGCCGGCATTCAAGAAAGATGGAACCGTGACGGCGGGGAATGCTCCGGGAGTGAACGATGGAGCGGCGGCGCTGGTTATCACTAGTTCGGGTCGCGCGAAAGAGCTAGGTGCGGCGGCGATGGTCCGAATTGTGGCGCAGGCGACGAGCGGAGTGGAACCGAAGTGGGTGATGATGGCTCCGGTGGGCGCGGTGAAGACGATTTGGGAGAAAACGGGTTGGAAGAAGGATGACGTCGATCTTTACGAATTGAATGAGGCGTTCTCCGTGCAGGCTCTTGGCGTTTGCCGTGAACTTGGGCTCGATATGAATAAAGTGAATGTGAACGGTGGAGCGGTGGCGCTGGGGCATCCGATCGGAGCGAGCGGCGCGCGGGTGCTGGTCACGCTGATCTACGAGATGATTCGGAGAGATGTGCATCGCGGGATTGCGGCGCTGTGCCTGGGCGGAGGGAATGCGGTGGCGATGGCGGTGGAGCGGTAGAAATTTGTGAGAGGGCGAGCCGCGCTCGCGGACAGCCGGGGCGGCTGTCACTACGCCTTTCTAGTTCACGGCTGATGCGGGTTCGGGGATTTGTCCTATCGGGAGAGTGATGGTGAATACTGCGCCGCCGCCGGGGGCGGAGGCGGCTTCGATGTTTCCGCCGTGCTCGCGAAGGACGGTTTTGCAGATACTAAGGCCGAGACCAGTGCCGCGACCCGGACGCTTGGTCGTGAAGAACGGATCGAAGATATTTGCCAGATTTTCTGGGGGGATTCCGGGGCCGTCATCCTGGAATACGACAGACACCGTCTCAGGATTGCGCGCGATGCGAATTCGAATTGTTCCTTTTTCGCGACTCTCGCGGATCGCCTGCTCGGCATTCAAAACTAAATTCATGAACACCTGCATCAGTTGATTGGGGTCGGCAACGATCGCGGGGATGGTTGGTTCGGGTAGAAAATCCACAGCGATGTTGCTCTTCCGCAGAGGATAGGTCTGCATCTGCACGGTGCGCTGGACAAGTTCATTGAGATTGACGGGGCTGCGTCCGGGGGCTGGTGGACGAGCAAAGTATTGCAGGTTCTGAACGATCTCGGCCGCGCGTCGCGCTTGCTGATGCAGGATCGTAAGTTGTTTGCGAGTGCTCTCGTTCGTGTCGCCTTCCTGAAGTATTTCGGACATCCCCAAAATTGTGGTTAGCGGATTATTGAGTTCGTGGGCAAAGCCTCCGATCATTTGTCCCATGGCGGCGAGGCGCTCGCTTTGAATAATCTGCTGTTCGAGTTTCTTCTCCATGGTGACGTCGCGGACGGAGATGATGACGCCCGCCGGCTTGCCGGACGCGTTGAGCAGAGGGCTGGCGACCCCGAGCATGGTGCGCCATCCACCGTCTTTGTGTTGTGATCCGTATTCACTGGAGATTAAGGGGCTATGGCCAGCGGCCACGGAGCGATACAAGGCGGCCAAGTCGGGTGAAGTGCTGGTCGCGTCGTCTACGCTCTTGCCGATCAGATGTTCGGGACCGTATCCCAGGAGTTCGGCGATGCGCGGGCTCACGAATGTGTATTGGCCTTTGAGATCGAGGACGAAGATTAAATCGGGGAAGCTTTCCAAAAGGTGACGACGAAATTCTTCCTGCTCGCGCAACTGACGTTCGAGGGCGCGCTTTTCGGTGACGTCCACGAGCGTGCCGTGGTAACGGACGACTTTTCCGCCTTCGATGACGCCACTCGAGGTGTCCACGCACACGGCGATGCCGCCATCTTTTTTTCGGAGCTTCAACTCTCGCGTTTGCGTGCTTCCACTCTGGCTACCGCTGCGTCCTAGCAAGGGTTCTCCGGCTGCATTAATGCCGAGTTGTTCTGGCGGGAGGTCGAGCAGTTCGTCCTTGCTCTTGTATCCGAGGATCGAAACGAGTGCAGGATTTACTTCGAGCAGCTTGCCATCAGTATTGCTGATGTACACGCCCTCCTGCAGAGACTCAAAGAGTTGAGAGAAGCGCTGTTCTTTGTCACGATTCGCAGTGACGTCGCGAGCGAGGACGCTGGCTCCCGCGACGTCTCCATTCTTGACGATGGCGTTGACGACGCAATCGTAGAAGAGACGGCGGGAGTCTTTCTTGAGGTGGACTTCGACCACTCCCGACCAGGTGCGCTTGTCGAGGAATCGCGTGAGGGTTCCGCTGTCTTCGGTGCGCAAGGGCACGGCCAGGAATTCTTCCAGCTTATGACCCACCAGATCTGTGTACGTGGAGCCAAGTATTTCAGTGGTGCGGCGGTTGACGGTGCGGAGCGTGCCGTCGAGCGAGATGGCCAGGGCGACGTCGTCCAGGGAGTCGATCAGGTCTTTGAAGTTGCGCTGCGACCGCATGATGAGCTGGCCGAGTTGATCGAGTTGTTCTTCCGAAGGAGTGACGCCCCCGCGATCCTGGAAGCCTTTTAGGATTTGCTTGAGTTCTGAGACTTCGCGTTTGCGTCCGAAGGCGTAGGTGGCGAACAAGATGGCTAGAAGGAATAGGCCAGAGGGAATCGCCCAAAGACGGTACGGCAGGTCTTTAAGTTGCTCCCACGACAACGCGGCGACGGCTGCGGCGAGCAGAATGAGCAGACCGAGAGCCCAGCGCCAAAGCTGGCTCTCTTCATGCTCCAACCGGTTCGAAGGAGGGTCAGGACGTCTTGAATTGAAGTCTTTATCGGGCATCGGGTCAGGTACTGGAATCCCCGGCCGGAAAACGTCGCAGATTTTCCGCCAGATTGACCTAGCCTAGCACCGAAATTGGCGAATCACGATGGAACGTTCGGTCACGTTCCATCACGGTAACCAGTGACGGCCGTCACAGACGAGGTATTTTGTGTCGGCTACGATCTGGACGGGGACTGGCTTGTCCGCGAGTTCTGCGGAGGTCGGTTGAACCGTATCCTTATGCTTTATAAAACTCTGAGTGCGGCTGTCTATGGCGTCGATGCGAGCATCATTGAGGTGGAAGTGGACGTCTCGGGTATCAAGATGAACGAAGACCATTTTCATACGGTTGGATTGCCGGACGCCGCGGTCCGGGAAAGCCGAGACCGAGTGCGTTCGGCGCTGAAGAACTGCGGGTACGACATACCTCCAACCCAGATCACGATCAATCTGGCACCTGCCGACATCCGAAAGGAGGGGTCGGGATTTGATCTGCCGATGGCGCTCGGCATTCTTGGTGCGTATGGAGGGTTGAACAAGAAAGAGATTCCCGATGCGTTGTTCGTGGGAGAGCTGTCGCTGGACGGCAGGGTTCGGGGAGTTCGGGGTGCGCTGCCGATCGCGATTGAGGCGCGCCGCGCAAAGGTAAAGCGGATGGTCGTCCCCGAAGTGAATGCTCGCGAGGCTGCGATGGTTGGCGATGTCGAAGTTTATCCCGTGAAGTCGTTGCTGGATGTCATTCACTTTATTAACTCGGGCAACGGGGTTTCGCGGCTGCAGATAGATACTGCCCAGCTGCTCAGCGAAGCGCAGTACTTTCCGGTGGACTTCAAAGATGTGAGGGGCCAGCAGACTGCGAAGCGTGCCCTGGAAGTCGCTTGCGCCGGCGGGCACAACATTTTGATGATTGGCCCTCCCGGATCCGGCAAGACGATGCTGGCGAAACGGATGCCGACAATTCTGCCTCCGTTTACGTTTGAAGAGGCGCTGGAGACGACCAAGATTCACAGCGTTGCAGGCGTGCTTGACGCGAATGCTGGACTGGTTGGGCTGCGACCGTTTCGTGCGCCGCATCACACGATTTCCGACGCGGGGCTGATTGGTGGCGGGGCGATTCCGCGGCCGGGGGAAGTTTCACTGGCTCACAATGGCGTGTTGTTTCTGGACGAGTTCCCGGAGTTTCCACGCAATGTTTTGGATGTGATGCGGCAACCGCTGGAGGATGGAACGGTCTGCATCGCGCGGGCAGCAATGTCGCTGACATTTCCCGCGCGCTTTATGCTGGCAGCGGCGATGAATCCGTGTCCTTGCGGATTTCATAATGACCACACGCGGGAGTGTCACTGCACGCCGCCGATGATCCAACGCTACGTGTCGAAGATTTCGGGGCCGCTGTTGGATCGGATTGACATACACATTGATGTGCCGGCGGTGAATTACAAAGAGTTGCGGAGTACTAAAGAGGCGGAGACATCCGCGAAGATTCTGGAGCGGGTGGTAACGGCGCGTGGCATTCAACTTTCGCGTTTTTCTACTTCGCGCGAAAAGGTTTACTGCAATGCGCAGATGCCGACGCAATTGATCCGCAGGTTTTGCGAGTTGTCGGCGGATTGCGAACGATTGCTGGAACGAGCAATGGCGCATCAGGGCTTGAGTGCGCGAGCACATGATCGGATATTGAAAGTGGCGCGCACGATTGCGGATTTGGATGGGAATCCGCAGTTGGAGCCGAAGCATATTGCGGAGGCGATTCAGTACCGGACGCTGGACCGGACTTATTGGGCGTGAGGAGGGTGAGTTGTTCTTGTTGAGTGTGGTCGTATTGTGACTACATTCAGTTACCGGTCAGTCGCGCCGAATCAAGCAGAAGCAAGATGGTCTTTCTGTTGGCGTACCGAAAACGGCCTAATCCTTGGCAGCCTGCTCTTTTTTGCCTTCCAAAGGTCGTAGTTGAGCTGCATCCTGAGCCAGAACTCGGGAGTTGTGTGAGGCATCGCTTTGGCAAGTCGCACGCTCATCACCGCTGAAATACCCGCTCGACCATTGAGTATGCGCGAGAGGTTCGGTCGAGTCACGCCGAGTCGCTCAGCCGCCTCTTTCACGGTCATCTCGCCGAGGTAATCCTTTAAAACTTCGCCGGGATGGGATGGATTGAAAAGCATATCTATGCTCCTAGTGGTAATCCTTGTAATCGACGAGAATCGCGTCTTCGTCTTCGAAAGAAAATGTGAGTCGCCAGTTGCCGCTCACTTTTACAGCCCAATGGCTTCCAAATCGCCTTTGAGTGGATGCAAGGCGTAGCCAGGGGCGTTCATGTTAGAGGCGCTGGTAGCCGCGTCCAAAGCGGACAATATCCTTCTCAGCCGACTTGCGTGTTCGGGTTGAATGCCTGCTTTTGAGCCTGTTTCGGCAAACTGCTTGAGGCCTTTGTGCCGATAGCTTTTCAGCATTTGTACAGTGTATCAATACGCAATACCCTTGGCTAGAGAACTGACATATGCTCGCTCGGCAGGCTAGCGCTGGCTGTCGATACGTGAGTGCATTCGCGTCCAACCCGTGCGATCTATAATTCGGCTTGAGGAACTTATGCCGGGATGGGGTGCGGGCAATTTCGAAAACGAGGACGCGCAGAATTTTCTGGGCGCATTGCATTTGAGAGAGCCCGAGGATCTGCAGAAGGTCCTGATCCGCGCTGCCGACGATGAGGCGTATCTCGACGCTGCCGAAAGCAGCATCACGATTGTTGCGGCCGAAGTGGTTGCGGCGGCGGCGGGAAATCCGAGCTTGGCGGTGCCTCGTCAGATCGAGGAATGGGTTGGCAAGGTGGAAGGGGCTCCCAAAGCCGAGATGATTGATTTGGCCGTCCGCGCCGTGGATCGAGTGCGCACGAACTCCGAGCTGAAGGACTTGTGGCTTGAGGCTGAGGGGCTGAATGAGTGGAGTGCGGCGCTGCGGGAACTATCGGGGCGACTTGCTGGGTGATGCTTTGGAAATCAAGAGCAACGGCTTCACCACGGGGGGCACAGAGGAACACAGGGGAAACCAAAGGCTAGTTTTTGGTTTCCCCTGTTTCTTGCGGTACGTTTACACCCGAGCAATCCCAGTCGGCCCTAGTCGGCTGCTGCTCCGCTGTTTGGCGTGCCGTGATTTGAGGAGGCGGCGTTCTTTTCTGCTTGTTGCAGACGCAGAGCGCGGTTGGAGGGCAATCCGGCATCGCGGATCTTGTAGAGCAGAGCGCGATAGCTGATGCCTAGTGTCCGAGCTGCTTGCTTGCGATTCCAGTGGTGATGTTGCAGGACTTTCAAAATCACTTTGCGTTCGAGTTCGCGAACACATTGACGGGTCAACTTCTTAAGAGAAATTGGGCCATCGAGTGAGATGTCCGCGTTGAAAAAATCGGGCTCGCGTGCCACCAGGTCGTTGGTGATGACTTCTTCCTGGCCAAGGATCACGTAGCGCTTGATCAGATTTTCGAGTTCACGAATGTTGCCGGGCCAGTGATATTTCTGGAGCACCGCCATCACTTCGTTGGACAGAGGTCGGGCGCGGCAGTTGAATTTGCGATTGTAGAATTCCAGGAAATAGGTACAGAGGTCTTCGATGTCGCCGCGGCGCTCGCGGAGAGACGGCATCCGAAGATTGACTACGTTAATGCGATAGTAGAGATCCTGGCGGAACGTTCCGGACTCGATTTCGGCTTCCAGATGACGATTGGTCGCGCATACGACGCGAACTTCAACTTTCTTATCTTCCTGAGCGCCGATGCGGCAGAATTGGCCGTCCTGCAAGAGCTGTAACAGCTTTGATTGCAGCGAAGGGTCGAGTTCAGAAATCTCGTCGAGAAATAATGTCCCACGGTGGGCCAATTCGACCCGTCCGGGCTTCGATCCGAAAGCGCCGGTGAAGGCTCCTTTTTCGTATCCGAAGAGTTCACTCTCCAGCAAAGTGCCAGGGATCGCCGGGCAATTTACCTTCACGTACGGACCGGTCTTCCAAGGTGACAGGCCGTGGATGAGGCGGGCGATGATGTCTTTGCCGGTGCCGCTTTCGCCCGTAATAAGGACGGGAACGTTGGCAGCGGAGACTTTCGCGAGCTGCGAACGAATGGCTCGCATGGCATCCGAGTGGCCGAAAATTATGTTGTCAGGGGGAACCTCGCCCAGCGACTGCGCCAGAGAGTTTACCGAAAGTGTCGTCATAAGACTGAATACCCCGTTGCGGTGGAGTGACCACCCGCATGCACTAAAAGTGCATCTGCATCGCCAAACTGGGGGAGAGAATCGAAAGAACCGCAGGGCAGTGGTTAATGCTCAACGTATGAATGGCTTACAAAGATCATAGGCCGTGAGGGGGAAGGTTTGGCATGGCACCAAAGTGCCATGCGGAAACCGAGTACAGAACGGAAAAATAGTTCACACCGCAGAACTAGCTTTCCTCAAATTCTTGCCGGACACGGCTGCGGCGTCGGTGCTCAGAGGGCGAGCGAATTTCAAACCTAAAAGGTGATAGTTATCCAGGTGACCGACCCAAACCGTCTTGGCCTGTAGGATTCTGGAGGAAGTCTTTAATCCGTGACCAGTGCCGATGGGGGCGCTGGGGATTTCCAGCGAAACCACCGCTGATTTGGGCAAGGAATGGCGGACTACCACCAAAGCGCCCCCTGCGGAGATGTTAATTGCGGTTGCGAACTCCAGGGAATCTTTGCCGCCGGTTTGACGGGTGCGGATGAAAACGGGGATGGCAAGCTGCAACCGGGCCCATTTGCGTTCTTCTTTCTTTGTCAGGCTGCGAGCCACGGATCAGATCCACCTTTGAGACTGCGTTGAAGCTACATTACGGGGGCAATAGCCGCACACCACGGGCCAAACTTGGGACGCACCCGACGACGACCGATGATACCTGCAAACATCGCGTCCAACACGGAAACTGATAAAAACTTTGCATACTTCGCTTCCCGGTCAATGACTGTCGGTCAATACTCGAAAGTGCAACGTTTTTCGCTTTGGTACCTTTCTGGGGGCTATTTCCAATTGACACTCCGGGGCACGTGACATAGGATCACGCTAATCCCTCGTTCTACCGGTAGCCAGTTTCTCTCCCCGAAACTGCAGTGATCTGGTTTCCCAATGGCTTCGATACCCGAAAAAAGCCCAGCCACAGCTCCCAGTGGAGCAAGCCCGAAAAGTGGGATGCCGGAATCCGTTCGCACACCCATTTCCGAGCCTGTTTCCGGGGCTAATTTGCCCGAGGATGCGGCGCGTGAACTGGAACAGCTGCGCGATCGTTTTCGCAAGACGACCAATGCATTGGCCTCTGCCGCGCACGATCTGAAGACTCCGTTGTCGATTCTGAATGGCTACATTGATCTTTTGCGGAGCCAAAAATTAGGACCGCTGAACGAGCGCCAGCAGGAAGTCATGGGCGACATGTTTTCCAGCGGGCAGCGCCTGCAGCAGTTCATTCAAGACTTTCTCACATTCAGCGTGTTGGAAACCGGCGAGATGCGCATGCAGTACATCGACGGCGACATGAACGCGTGCCTTTCGGAAGTGTGCAAGCTGTGGTCGGTACCGTTTCAGGAGCGAGGGTTGGCGCTGTACTTCCTGGCTAACGACAAGTTGACGCCATTTGCGTTCGATGGTCCGAAGATTCAGCGAGTGGTTTCGAACCTCCTGGAGAATGCTTCGAAGTACACGCCGCAGGGTGGGACAGTTTGGCTGCACGCTGAGCCGCATATGTGGGAGCGCCGGGGTGCTAGCAAGTCGGGAGTTAAAGGCGAGCGTCGCCGGCAGGCGTTGAATGTTCCGAACGCGGTGAAGGTGAGCGTCTCGGACACGGGTCCGGGAATCCGGCCGGAGTTTCATCTGGAGATTTTCGATGATTTCTTTCGTCTGCCGGGAAGTGAGTCCTCGGAGGGAATGGGGCTTGGTCTAGCAATTTCGCGCCGCTTGCTCCAAGGGATGAGCGGTAAAATCTGGGTGGAGAGTGAACCCGGCGCAGGCAGTAAATTTTCTTTCATCATTCCCCTAAAACCAATTCTGAGCAGTCCTCCAAGAGAGACAAAACGAGGAACTAAATGAGCGAAGTTGCCAACATCCTGCTGGTGGATGACGAACCGGGAATGCTGCGTTACATCCGTACGTTGCTGGAGGTGGATGAGCACAAAGTTCAGACTGCCAGCACCGGCGAAGAAGCGGTGGAGCACGTCGAAAAGGGGTTGAGTCCCGACCTGGTGTTGCTCGATTTGTTGATGCCCGGCATCGACGGACTGCAGACGCTGGAAAAATTACGTCAGCTGAAGCCGGGATTGAAAGTGGTGATGCTGTCCTGCGTGAATGACACGCGCAAGGTTGTGCAGGCGATGCGCCTGGGCGCTATCGATTATTTGACCAAGCCGTTTCAGAAAGCGGAATTGGATGCGGTGATCGGCCAATGCATCGGCACCGCTAAGGGCGAGAGCTATGCGGGCGAAGTCGAAGAACTTTGCGATGATGTGTTTTTCGTGGCGGCCAGTCCGGCGATGAAGAAGATTCGTTCGCAGGCTGCATTGGTTGCGAATGTTGATATCCCGGTGTTGTTGCTTGGAGAGAGTGGAACCGGTAAAGAAGTGCTGGCGCGGTTGATCCACAAGCTTTCGCCGCGTGCGCATCGCACGTTCTTGAAAGTGAATTGCGCCGCGGTCCCGGCCGACCTGCTGGAAAGCGAATTGTTTGGATACGAAGCGGGAGCTTTCACGGGTGCTACCCACGCAAAGCCGGGCAAGTTCGAACTTTGCAATAAAGGAACGATCCTGCTGGACGAAATCGGCGAAATGCCGCCACTGTTGCAGGCGAAGTTGTTGCACGTCCTGCAGGACCAGACGTTCTCACGACTCGGTAGTCGGACTATGGTGAAGGTGGACGTCCGCATATTGGCGGCGACCAACATCAATATTCCGGAAGCGCTGGCAAACAAGCGTCTGCGCGAAGATCTTTATTACCGGCTGAACGCGTTTACGATGTCGCTGCCGCCGCTGCGGGAACGCAAGGAAGAAATTCCGATCCTGTTGAAGCATTTCATGTCGCGCATGTCGGAGTCGTATGCGCGTGCGCCGCTCCCGCTTGCGCCGGCATTAATGGATGCCTGCCTGAAGCATTCCTGGCCTGGCAATTTGCGCGAACTGAGCAACTTCATCAAACGGTATCTGGTATTGGGAGACGCAACGCTGGCCGCGTCGGAATTGCAGCCCCGTCCTGATGGTGGTGGCGGACAGCAGTTTGACATGTCGGGCAGAATTGCGGCTGCCGGAGCCGAGGCCGGTGGATTGAAGTCGCTATCGCGGACCGCGAAGGATGAAGCGGAAGCAGAAGCGATTTCCCGCGCGCTGGAAGAAACGAACTGGAATCGGAAACAGGCAGCGCTGCTATTGAAGATCAGCTACAAGGCGCTGCTTTACAAGATCCGGCAGTATGGAATTGCCCAGACTCGAACTTCGCACCGATTGTCCGCCGGGGCAAGCTCATAGCAGGGAGCCTACGGCTTTGGCTGGAGCTAATGGCTAACGGCTAAGAGCTGATTTTTTGGTGCGGATAAGAGGACTTGAACCTCCACGACCTTGCGGCCACTAGGTCCTGAACCTAGCGCGTCTGCCAGTTCCGCCATATCCGCATCTCAGGAAAAAATCGACAGGAGCCCTGCAAAAGGGCGACTACACTACTATCTACTGGCTGGCGTCTGGCTGTCAAACTGGAGTGCAGTTTGAGTGGTCGCCGGGCCTTGTGAGATCGATGGGTCATACTCCCGAAAAAATTCCTGCTGAATTGACGAAGGAACTCCGTGCGCTGTCGCACGATCTCAGCAACGCTCTCGAAATTATCGTGCAGGGAACTTATTTGATTTCGCAGGCCGGAGCGCCGGAGAGTTCGCGTCGCTGGGTCGAATTGATCGATCACGCTTCGCAGGATGCGGTGAAACTCAACCATCGGCTGCGGGAGATTTTGCGGGCGCAGGAGTAACTTCTCTTTGCTTGTCATCCTGAGCGAAGCGAAGGACCTGCTATCTCGCGACGCTGCCGAACAGCAGGTCCTTCGCTTCGCTCAGGATGACAAATTATTGTTTAAGTGAAGCTATGCGAGTTTTGCGTCCATTGTGATTTTGGCGTTCAGGACTTTCGAGACGGGGCATCCGGCTTTGGCATTGTCGGCGGCGGTCTTGAAGGACTCCGGAGTTGCGCCTGGGACTTTCGCAACGACATCGAGGTGGACGGCAGTGATCGTCCATCCAGCGTCAAGTTTTTCCATCGTCAAGTTGGCGGACGTGTTAATGCTCTCGGGCGTGAGATTTGCTCCGCCCAGTTGCGCGGACAACGCCATCGAGAAGCAGGCAGCGTGCGCGGCCGCAATCAATTCTTCCGGATTCGTTCCCGGAGTGTTTTCAAATCTCGTGGTGAACGAATACGGTGTGTTCGACAGCACTCCGCTGGCGGAAGAGACTGAGCCCTTTCCGTCTTTGAGTCCACCCTTCCAAACTGCACTGGCTTTGCGTTCCATTTGTAGCTCCTGGTTTCTGTATTGATTTCTTGTCTATTGTAAGGGGAAGGGCGTCGTTCGTCGCTGGTCGTTGGTCGTTCGTCGTTCGCGAGGTTGTGGAGCGAAGGGGCGTCTCGCCTGCCCATGAATATAGCTGCGGACGAAAGATTTAAGAATCCAGCAGAAATCAATAAAAATCTGAGCAACTCAGGTAGTAGCCGCACTTTCCGCAAATCAGTTTGCAGCGATGTCCGTGTAGTTCGGTGGAGCAGTTGGGGCAGACGCAAGACGCGTCGATGTTTTCACCTGCGGCTGTCGGCACAGGGCCGCTAAAGGCGTCGTTCCCGGAACTCAGTATTGCCTGGTGATTGTCTTTTGTCATTTTTTGCGAATCGCTCGCTGACACTCTCAACGAAATCCATCCACCAGCATGATGCTCGAGTCTCCGGGCTCAGGGGCAGTGTAAAGAAGGTTTCGGCCATCGGACGAGATTCCAAGTCCTCCCCAGCCCGCGCCAACGGGAAGGTCTGAGACTTTGTGAACCTGGCGGGTGGCGAAGTCAAAAAAATTCAGTGCGTCATGGGTGCCGATCGCAGGGACGAAATAGATTCCACCCGGTGCAGGCGTCCAAGCAGTGTCCAACCAGAGTGCTGGGAATCCCTCCTCGATGTGCTCGTCGCCGCCGTCTGGCGAAACCGACCACAAAGTACTGGGATCTCGGCCGACGACGTAAAACAGGCGTTTGCCATCGACTGATTCTCGCGGATAGGCCCCCTTGCGCGTTAGAAGGACCGCTTGCCCGCCTTCGACAGGAACCTTCCAGATCGCCGCGGGTTGATCGGTGGAAAAATAAATCCAACGTCCGTCGGCGGAAAAGAATGGCGTGGAGGCACTGGACGTGCCAGTCGGCAGTTGTTGGGGACGTCCTCCGGTGGCGCTTACGACATAAACCTGGCTTCGTCCGGACGTGGCCGAGTCGAAGGCGATCATGCGGCTGTCGGGTGACCACTGCGGCGTGCCGGTGACGGTGTTCCCGAAAAAACTGACCTGAATGGGATTCGAACCGTCGCGATCGCATACCCAAACCTCATGACTTCCCGAGCGCCAGGATTCGAACGCTATGTGTTTGCCGTCTGGTGAAATGCGCGGATCGCCCTGTCGCCATTTTGACGCGATCAACTTAACGGGGGGACCCGCGGGTCGGACTGGAGTCGCTAGATCGAGACTCCATACGATGAGGTCGAAGGTGGTCTGGACGTAAGCCAATCGATTTCCGACGAGCGCAACGGTCGCGTTTTCCGCGTCATGTGCCAGGGGAAGTTCCCGCTGCGGAATTCCGCCAGCGGCTGAGACTCGCCAGAGTGTGCCTTGGTTCCCGTAGAGAATGGACTGACTGTCGGCTGTCCACGTCACACCGTCGAGGGCGAAGGCATCGCTTCTTATGGAGGTGATTTCGCGTGGCGTCACATTGCTGGCGTGAGGGCTGTTTTGATCGCCGTTGTTGTGACGGGCGTTATTGTGAACATCGTCGGTGATACCGTCGAGCGACTGCACGTAGATTCGGTTGCCGCCGCTACTGATGAGCACGCAAGCGTAGGCGAGTGACTTACCGTCGGGCGAGAACGCGGGTTCAACGCTGAGGAGGCAATCCGGCGAAGCGACAGGCAGAATTGTTTGCTCGCCGGTTTCCACCTCCAGAATGTGGATGTGGTAGACCGAGGGAGAATCCGCCTGGGCGAAGGCGATGCGCCTACTGTCGGCGGACCAACTGATGTAACTCCAGGGATAATTATGCTTGTCGATCGCAACTAATTGTCGTTCGGGGCCCCCCAGAGCGGGCATGAGGTAGATTCCCCTGCCAGCAGCACCGTGCATGGCGAAGGCTATATTGCGGCCGTCCGGAGACCACCTGGGCGCAACGAACCACGCTTTGTGATTCGTGAGACGAATAGCGTGATCGTTACCGATCTGGCGGACGTAGATATCGGCCCCGGAATTGGCTGCGGCCTCCGTCCTCGCGAAGGCAATGGAGTTTCCATCGGGCGAGAAACTGGGGGCCCATTCGTTTCCGGCCATGGTGGTAAACGGCACGGGCTTGAGCGGATCCGTTGGAACACTGCGCGGACGCGTCAGATAGCTGTAGCCGCTATAAGTAAGCAGCACTGCGAGAAGCGCGACGACCAATGCAGCCGTGGCGAATTTTGGCCAGCTGCGTTTCGGATGAGTAGCGATGGAAGGAAGAGCAACGGCAGAAGGCGGAAGAGTGGATGCGGGAGTGGACGTCTGACCATCCGTGGTCGCAACGGGTGCGATGAAACGGTATCCCTGGCGCGGGAGTGTCTGAATGAACTTCGGATTATCGGCTGAATCTCCGAGAGCTTCGCGTAACTTGTTGACCGCCGCGTTGAGGCCGTGATCGAAATCAACGAATGTATCCTTCACCCAGAGTCGAGAACGGAGTTCATCGCGGGTTACGAGGTCTCCGGGACGTGTGATTAGGAGCGCAAGAATTTCGAATGGTTGGCCGACGATCTTCTGCTCGATGCCATCTTTCCAAACCTCGCGCGTGCGCAAGTCAACCTCGAAGGGCCCGAAGCGGACGCGATTTGAGTTGGATCCATTCATTGAGTCGAGTATCTATGAGCCAAGAATTTCTGAGCCGAGTATTTCTGACGAGCTAGACATTATGGCGAGGTGTCAAACGAACCGCCAAGGAAAATTTGCGCTGCCATCGCCGATTGCCCCGACGATTATACGTAGGATAGTGTGCGGTCCTGCGACTACGTTTCGCGATCAGAGTTTGCATGGTGGTTGACGGGCCGTCTGGACAAGAGCGGCGGAGTGGTTCTACTGTGAAGGTGTTGTGCGATGTGTCGGGGCGCGGTACCCAAGTGGTAAGGGAGAGGTCTGCAAAACCTTTATACGTCGGTTCGATTCCGACCCGCGCCTCCAATCAAAAACCCGCCTAAACACTTCGGTAGGGCTTTTTACGCTCTATGAATTCGGGGAAACCCCGATTGACCGGATCTTTGCTGATAAGTAGGTTGACGGACAGATGTCAGACCTCACCGTTGCGAAGATGCTTGTCCATAATTCCGCCAACAGTAAGGGACGATCACTGGAGTCCCAACTGAAGGATCTCCGACGCTCCTTAGAGCTAATCATCGCGCATCTAGAACAAGGGGAGAAGCCGAAAACCAAATAGTAAGGTCCCACTTTCTACGAAGAAGTCGCCCACCGCCAACACTCTACGGTTGACAATCCAACGCGAGAAACCTTAGCATCAACGCGAAGTATCCTCCCTTTTTAAACTTCCCCGGTAAGGAAAATACATGCCCTACTTTCGTCTTTTACGCTTCTGCCAGTTCCTATTTCTATTGTCCCTACTCTTTCCGGCGGTATCCTTAACTCAGACATCATCAACTCAAACATCATCGGTACCCGTGCAACCGACAAGCCACCCCAATCGGCTTCCTCCGCCGAGATTCCTTCATCCGCTAGTCGGTACCGAGAGCGATCGTAGTAACAGGAAAATGCAAGCTGATGCCAGGACAGCGCAAGCTGGAATGAGCTTTGCCCCTGCAGCGGATTACGGTTCCGGAGGGAGCGTCGCAAGCGTCGTTATCGCAGCCGACGTGAATGGTGATGGTAAGGCTGATGTCATTGCACTCAATGCGTGTGGGAATTCGAGCCAATGTGATGGAGATGGAACAGTTGCTGTCCTTCTGGGTAATGGAGACGGAACCTTCCAGCCGGCAGTTACCTATGATTCGGGGAGTCTAACGACCTATTCCATCGCAGTGGCAGATATCAATGGCGATGGCAAGCCTGACTTGATGGTGGCAACACTTTGCTGTGACAGTTCTAGTGAGGAAGGAAACGTGGCGGTATTGCTCGGCAATGGCGATGGTACGTTTCAGTCGCCGCTTAACTACGATTCGGGTGCGACCGCTGCTCGCTCGCTGAAAGTGGCAGACGTAAACAACGACGGTAAACCCGATCTGCTGGTAGCCAACGAGTGCGTGACTGGAGGGGACTGTATTGATTTTTCGGAAGGACAGATCACCGTTCTACTGGGCAATGGGGACGGGACCTTCCAATCAGCGGTCGGCTATGGCACCGGGGGAGATTTCGCGATGGACCTCGCCGTAGCGGACGTAAATGGGGATGGAAGACCGGATATTGTCGTTGCGAACTGGTGTCCTCTTTCATCTCAATTCCAGCTGCCTTGCCAGCAGGGTAGCGCATCAGTTGTTAGTGTGCTGCTTGGCGTTGGAGACGGTACATTCCAGGCACCGTCGGCATACGATCCCGGAGGATGGAATTCAGATTCCGTCGCAATTGCGGACGTCAATGATGATGGAAAACTGGATATCGTCGTCGGTAATAACACTGGTTATTTCTTCTCCCCAACCGGCGCAGTCGGAGTCTTGCTTGGAAACGGGGATGGAACATTTCAGCCGGTCGTACCATACACGCTGGCATATCCATTGCTTTCGGTTTCGATCAGCGATGTAAACGGGGATGGCAAGCCGGATCTAGTCGCGGCCACGCAATGTGACACCAACAGTTGTGGCGACGGTGTGGTTGGCATCCTGTTAGGTGTCGGCGACGGAACGTTTCAAGCGGCGACTTCTTTCGACTCGGGCGGGAAGAACACGCAATTCGTTTCGGTTGCCGATATCAACGGAGACGCTAAGCCGGACTTGCTGACGGCGAATCAATGCTTCAGTGATGGAAATTGTGACAGTGGAGCAATTGGTGTGCTCATTAACACAAGCCCGGCTGCTACCAAGACCACCCTTGTTTCTGCCGTCAATCCTTCGATCCAAGGTAAGTCGGTACCGCTTACGGTGGTGGTTTCGTCACTGACGGGAAATCCGTCAGGAACTCCGACAGGGAAGGTCGAATATCTCGACGGCACGACGATTTTGGCAAGTGTAAGACTCACGTCTGGCTCGGCGACGTACATCCCGACGAAATTACTCCCCGGTGCTCACAACATCACTGCAGTTTATTTGGGCGACTCCAACGATGGTGGAAGTGCCTCCGCGCCCTTGGCACAGTTGGTGCTTGCAGTCACTTCAACGGCGCTGAACTCCACGCCGAATCCCTCGGCCTACGGTCAGACAATTGTATTGAGCGCGACCATCACTTCCGGCAGCGGCGCTCCTCCCGACGGAGAGACTGTCACGTTCAAACAGGGCTCGAGCACACTAGGAACTGGAATATTAAGCGGCGGCTCAGCGACGTTGTCTTACTCGTCACTTGGCATTGGAACGAAGGGCATCACGGCTGTCTATGAAGGCGACTCGATTTTCGCCGCCAGCAATTCGAACCGGGTAGAACAGGTCATCGGCAAAGACGCGTCCACTACCACTCTGGTTTCTTCGCTGAATCCGTCAAACGTGGGCCAGTCTGTGACGTTCACAGCGACCGTAGTTCCCAATTTCGGTGATCCGGTCGCGGGTACAGTCACGTTCTACGACGGAACCACAGTCCTAAAAACAGTGCCCACAAGTGGAGGAATCGCGAAGCTCACGACGTCGGCGTTGGCTTCTGGCGGACATACTATCCAGGCGACTTATAACGGCGGGCAGAGTCTGAACGGGAGTTCTGTGTCATTGACTCAGACGGTGAATTGAGTTTCGAAAGTTTGAGTGAAAATCGTCTATGGGATGCACGACTCTGAGCCGAGCTCCAAAATATTAGTCGTTATAACGACTAATATTCTTTAGGTCGTTGTTTGCGCATGGTAGTAGATAGCCGTAGATGCTGGAGCCGGATTCCAATCGACTCACTTATCGGAGGTCTGAACCGCTTCACCATCTAAAAAGGGCGGGTTGCTACGCATATGATGTCCGAGTGGTATGCATCACTATGAATCACCTGCTCAAACGCTCGACTATCGGGGTTGGAATCTTCGTGACGGTAGTCGTCGTTGCAGTCATCCTGAAGGCCAACCTCTTTTTACTACCATTCGCCATAATCGCAGAGAACGGACGTGCAGAGAGTGGGTATGTTTACGCGAACTCCTACCGGCCCAAACGAATCGACCATCTTGTAATTACTAAATTTGAGAATGGCCAGCGGCGCTCGTACTTCCTTTGGATCGGAGATGGCCGAGGAGGGCCAGCGGTTTCTGATTGCGAGGAATGGACAGCTCCGCATCTGCCGCTCTTCATGTTTCCGGATGTAAACCCGCCCTGCACGAAGTGGTATGCAGCGGAGGAGATTCCCACACTACAAAAGACATCTGAGCGAGATGTGAAAGTGAAGCAACGGTCCGTCGAGTTCACTGCGAATGACGGGGGGCGCGTAACGGTGAGTTGGTGACGTGGCTAGGCTTCTTCGCGCTCCGACGGGGCAGAGCCCCGTCACCACACAATCTGTTGTGGGGAATATAATTGCGCGCACGGATGTCGCTTACCTCTGGCACGAAGCTTGGGCCCTACGAAATTCTCACGCCGCTTGGCGCGGGCGGGATGGGAGAGGTGTATCGCGCGAAAGATACGCGTCTCGACCGCACGGTTGCCATCAAAGTTCTGCCTTCCCATCATTCTGCCGATCCGGAATTGAAACGTCGTTTTGACCGCGAGGCCAAGGCGATTTCGGCGTTGTCTCATCCAAATATTTGCACGCTTTTTGATGTTGGTTCGCAGGATGGCGTGGACTATCTGGTGATGGAGTGTCTGGAGGGGCAGACGCTCGCGGACCGGTTGGCGAAGGGGCCGTTGCCGCTCGATCAGGTGTTGAAGATTGGGGCGGAGATTGCTGAGGCGCTGGAGAATGCGCATCGGCAGGGGATTATCCATCGCGATTTGAAGCCGGGGAACGTGATGCTGACGAAGTCCGGCGCGAAGTTGATGGATTTCGGATTGGCGAAGCCTGAGCTGGCGATTGCGGCAAGTACGAAGTCTCCGCTGACGCCTTCTACTCCAACGATGAATCTTGCGTCGCTGACTTCGGCTGCATCTCCGCTGACGCAAAAGGGATCGATTGTTGGGACGTTTCAGTACATGGCTCCCGAGGCGTTGCATGGAGTCGAGGTGGATGCGCGCAGCGATATTTTTAGTTTTGGTTGTGTGCTGTACGAGATGGTGACGGGTCGGCGGGCGTTTGAAGGGAAGTCGCAGCTGAGTGTGCTGTCCGCGATTTTGGATAAAGAACCGGAAGCGATTCGGGTTCTCCAGCCGCAGGCGCCGCCGATGCTGGATCGAATTGTGAGTGGATGTCTGGCGAAGGATCCAGCGGATCGCTTTCAGTCGGCACATGACGTTGCGATGGATCTGCGGTGGGTCTCCGATGCGGCGGGTGATGCTCCGAAACTCTCTGGGGACGAAGACAAGTCATCCTCAACATTTAAGAAATCATGGTTGATGTGGGCGGCAGTTGCGGCTCTCGCGCTGATCGCATTGGCGGGACTCGCGGGATATCGCTGGTCGAAAGGTTCTGACGATCGCGTGTCGTTACACGCCGAGATACCTCCGCCGGACAAATATTCGTTCGATGCGACTGGGGACAATGGCGGGATGCCGGTGCTGTCGCCGCAGGGCGACAAGATCGCATTCGTCGCGCATTCTGGCGAAGACATCGCGTTGTGGGTGCGGTCGCTCGATAGCGATACGGCGCAGCGCATTGAGGGGACGCAGGGAGCGATGCATCCTTTCTGGTCTCCCGATGGGCGGTATGTCGGATTTTTCAGCAATGGAAAGTTGAGCAAGGTGTCAGCCACCGGCGGTCTGGTGACGACTCTGGCGGATGCACCGAATTCGCGTGGCGGCACATGGGGCGCGGATGACACGATTGTGTACGCGGCCAACTTCGTAGGCGCACTCTCCAAAGTGAGCGCGCAGGGTGGAACTCCGACGGCCGCGACGGTGCTCGATAAAACCAAGCATACAACTCATCGTTGGCCCTGGTTCCTTCCGGATGGCAAACACTTCGTGTTTCTTGCGGCTAGCCACACTGGAGGTGACGCCAAACAGAACGGAATTTATTTTGGGTCGGTGGATAGCAGCGAAATTCATTTAGTGGTGGCGTCGGATTCTGCGGCGCAGTATGCGGCAGGACGATTGCTGTATCGCGCGAATACGGCGCTGGTTGCGCAGCCCTTCGATCCGGAGACGGGTAAATTATCGGGAACGGCGACGCCGCTCGTGAGCAATCTGCGAGACGACGTGGGAGTGTGGCGCAGCATTTTCGCGGTCTCGCAAAATGGGCAGCTGATTTACGAAGTCGGAAACGCGGCTTCGGCAAAGACTCGATTGGTATGGATGGACCGCTCAGGAAAAGAACTCAGATCTTACGACGTGCGGGAAAATTCCATCATTGACGTGCGTCTGTCGCCGGACAATAAACGTGTGGCATTTATCGCAGGGAACCCGACGTCGGGCGTGTCGACGCTCGATCTGGATCACAACACCAAGACGCGGGTCACATTCGACCAGCAAACAGCTGAGGAAACCAGCTGGTCGCCGGACGGCAAGTCGCTCGTGTTCTTAAACAATGTCGCGCAAGGCGGAGGCACCGTCGAAGTTCGGAGCAAGGCGTCCGATGGAAGCGGTCCAGAGAAGACGATCACTGCGGAATCGAACAATTATCACCATCCTTCTATATCGCCGGACGGAAAATATCTGGCCTACACATGGGGCAATGGTGAGAAGAACGTCTCGCTCTGGATCACTCCGCTCACGGGTGATGGAAAGCGCGTGGCGATTGTGCAGCCGCCATCGGCGCAGTCGAATATCAACAATTATCGAATTTCGCCGGACAGCAAGTGGGTGGCTTATGTTTCCGACGAGTCGGGGCAGAACGAAATTTTCATAACGAGTTTCCCGGAAGGAAAAGGGAAATGGAAAGTGTCGTCTGGCTTCGCGTCGTTCCCCGCGTGGAGAGCGGATGGGAAGGAACTGTTCTCCAAGAATTTGAAAGACGAAATTTATGCCTATTCTGTAACGGTGAAGGGTTCAGAACTTGAAATTGGCCCTGGACAGCGATTGTTCCATGCAAGTATGCCCGGGATCGGGTCGCCGTTTGACGTCTCGCTGGATGGGCAGCGGTTCCTGGTGAACCTGGCGGAAGAAGAAGGGTCGGCGCCGCTGAAAATCATGACCGATTGGCCGGCGGAGTTGAAGAAATGAGCCTAGCTGCCGGCACAAAACTTGGTCCTTACGAAATAATTTCTCCGATTGGCGCTGGCGGAATGGGAGAGGTGTATCGCGCGAAGGATACGCGCCTCGGACGCGATGTTGCGTTGAAAGTGCTGCCAGAGTCGTTTGCGCGCGATGCAGATCGGCTTCGACGATTCGAACAAGAAGCGCGTTCAGTGGCGGCGCTCAATCATCCGAATATTTTGGCGATCCACGATATAGGGGAGCAGGATGGTGCTCCTTACATTGTTTCTGAGCTTCTCGAAGGCAGCAGTTTGCGGGTGGAGATGGATCGCGGCGCGCTAAGTTCGCGCAAGGCGTCCGATTATGCGGCGCAAATTGCGCAGGGACTCGCGGCAGCGCACGAAAAAAATATCGTCCATCGCGATTTGAAACCGGACAACGTCTTCATCACGCGCGAAGGGCGAGTGAAGATTCTTGATTTCGGATTGGCGAAGCTGGCGGCGAATCCGCAGGGCGGCAAAGGTGGATCGGCCCAGGCGGATGGTTTGACGTCAGATAGGTTAACCCTCACCAGCACCGCGACCGAAGCGGGCATGGTGATGGGCACGGCTGGATATATGGCTCCGGAGCAGGTGCGGGGCGCGGCCGTGGATTCGCGCACGGATATTTTTGCGTTCGGCGCGGTGCTGTACGAAATGGTTTCGGGACAGCGCGCGTTTCGCCGCGACACGACAGCAGAAACAATGACGGCGATTCTGAAGGAAGATCCGCCGGAGATCAATGACATCGCACATCCTGTTTCTCCGGGGATGGAACGCATCGTGCGGCGCTGTTTGGAGAAGCAACCGGAGCAGCGGTTTCAATCCGCAAAAGATTTAGCGTTTGCGTTGGAAGCGTTGAGTGGGACGACTTCTACTTCGCGAACGGCAGCGAATGCTGCGATTGCGGAACGCGTTGGAAGACATCGAGGTCTCGGGCTTATCGCCGCCGCGGCGTTGATCGGACTTGCGCTGGGCGGCGCGATCGCATGGTATCTGCGGCCTCATCCCGCAGCGCCCCCAGTGTTTGAACGGGTTTCATTTCACCGCGGACAAGTTCTTCGAGCCCGTCTTGCTCCAGACGGAAAGACTGTCTTCTACGCTGCGCGCTTAAATGGCGCACCGGCTGACACATACGAAATTCGGGATGACTATCCGGAGTCGGTCGCGGTCGGACTGCACGGGGCGTTGTTGTTATCGATTTCGCGGCAGGGGCAGATGGCTTTGCTGGTCCGACCACAATTTCAGGCGCACTACCAATCGGGCGGAACGTTGGCGACCGCTCCCATGGGCGGTGGAGCGCCGCGGGAGTTGTTGGAGGATGTTTTCGATGCGGACTGGTCGCCGGATGGGAACGACCTCGCGGTGATTGATCGCGCGAAGGGTAATTGGCAATTGCAGTATCCCGTGGGCAAGGCGTTGATCGATGGTTCGAACTGGCTCAGCGATCTGAGAGTGTCTCCCGATGGGCAGCTGGTAGCGCTTTTTAAGCATCCTTCGAATTCTGATGACAGGGGCGAGGTCGTAGTCGTGGACCGCGCAGGGAAGTTACGGACGCTATCAGCTGGATGGGAATCGGAAGAAGGGCTGGCGTGGGCGCCGTCCGGCAAAGAGGTCTGGTTCTCTGCTGCGGAATCGGGCGAGCAATACTGCATTCATGCGGTCACGCTTGCAGGGAAGCAGAGGATTGTCTATTGCGGTACCGCGCCGACACGGATTCATGACGTCGCGGCCTCTGGTCGCGTATTGCTTTCTACAGAAGACCATCGGGTATCGATGGTGGCTGTAGAGCACGGCTCGGAGCAGGAACACGATCTGAGTTGGCTCGATGCACCGTCAATGCCGTTTCCGACGGCCGATGGAAGCCAGATATTGTTCACCGATCAATCCGGACAAGCGGGCAACGGCTATGCGGTTTATTTGCGAAAAACCGATGGTTCTCCAGCGGTTCGAATTGGCGGGGGCGGTTTTGGCACGGGCATTTCTCCAGACGGAAAATGGGCGATGATTTTGATGGCAGGCGAAGGCCGCGTGCAGATTGTTCCAGTCGGACCGGGACAGACTCGCTCGCTCCGTTGGGAGGGTGTCCAGCCGAGTTGGGCGGTATGGTTTCCGGATTCACATCGTATTTTTCTGTACGCGGTTCAGTCGGGGCAATCGGGCTTGTACGTTACGGATGTTGACGGTGGGACACCGAGGCTGGTTTCGACGGGGTCAACTCGGTGGGCGGGCATCTCGCCGGACGGACTTTCTTATTTCGCTTTCCGAAACGACGCTTGGGCGATCGGATCGGTCTCGGGAGTTGGCAAAGTCAAACCAGTACCTGGACTTCAAACGGGAGAATTTCCGATTGCCTTCTTTGAGGACAGCAAACATGTCTTTACACAAGTGACAACGGAAACGGGGCTAAATCTTTCGAAGATCGATTTGGATACGGGACGCCGAGAGATTTGGCAGGTTGTGAAACCGAAAGACCAAGTGGGATTGATGCCGGTGTATCTCCCTAGCGGTATCACTCCCGATGGCAAGTGGATGGCGTTTACGTATGGCACGTTGTTGGGGCAGCTTTATCGCAGCGACACGCTGAAGTAGCGATGGTATAAATTTTAGCGCGGTTTTTCTGCGACGCATTTGAATTGCTGTTGGAAAACTTGAAACATGGCTCTGGCTGCTGGTACCAAACTCGGACCGTACGAAATCATTGCTCCCATTGGCGCGGGCGGCATGGGCGAAGTGTATCGCGCGAGAGACACGAGGCTTGGGCGCGATGTTGCTCTGAAGATTCTCCCCGAATCGTTTTCTGGCGAAGCGGATCGATTACGCCGCTTCGAACAAGAGGCACGGTCGGTGGCGGCGCTGAATCATCCCAACATTTTGGCGATCCACGATATAGGCGAGCATGATGGCACGCCCTTCATCGTCTCGGAACTTTTGGAAGGCAACAGTTTGCGCGCGGAGTTGGACAACGGCGCTCTGCCGCAACGGAAGACGATCGATTACGGTGTGCAAATCGCGCATGGACTCGCGGCGGCGCATGAAAAGGGCATCGTCCATCGCGATCTGAAGCCGGAAAATGTGTTCGTAACAAAAGACGGACGCATCAAGATCCTCGATTTTGGATTGGCGAAGCTGGCACAGAAACCGGGCTCGCAGCCGGACGAAGTTACTCTCACCAGCGGACACACGGCCGTGGGCATGGTGATGGGGACGGCGAGTTATATGGCGCCGGAGCAGGTGCGCGGCGAGGCGGCCGATCCACGGACTGACATTTTTTCGTTTGGCGCTGTGCTCTACGAAATGATTTCGGGAGTGCGCGCATTTCGCCGTGATACGACGGCCGAAACCATGACCGCGGTTTTGAAGGATGATCCGGCAGAGTTGTCGGGTCCGGTGCGGATGGTTTCTCCGACGCTGGAGCGAATTGTGCGGCGATGTTTGGAGAAAAGTCCGGACCAGCGTTTCCAGTCGGCGCGGGATTTATCGTTTGCGCTCAGCGCGCTCTCTGGGACTGAAGCAAGTATTTCGGGGCGCGCGACTTCGGTCCCGCGTCAGGTCCCAATTCTGCGCTGGCTGTTAGCCGCGCTTGCGCTCGTCGCCGTGGCGGGAGCGACCTGGTATGTGGCGCGGCGTCCGGCGGCCATGACGCGCATGCAGTTTGCCTTGGCGGTACCGGACGAAATGAGCATCAGCCACATGGCGCTATCGAGCGATGGTTCGATGTTGGTATTTGTGTCTCCGGAAGAGTCGTCGGCGTTACCGATGCTTTATGTGCAGCGCGTGGGATCTTCCAACGTGACCGCATTGGCAGGAACGCAGGGAGCGAGTTATCCCTTCTGGTCGCCGGATAATGCTTACGTTGGATTTTTCGCGAACGGCAAGTTGCAGAAGATCGCGGTCTCGGGCGGCACTCCGCAAGCGTTGGCGACCGCGTTGGCCGGACGAGGCGGAAGTTGGGGAAGCAAGGGCGTAATTATTTACAGCGCGGATGCGCAAAGCCCGATTCTGCGCATTAATGCCGATGGTACGGGGATGGCACCGGTTACGCAAAGCATCCGATTGGCGGGGGAAGAAAGCCACCGGTGGGCGCAGTTTCTCCCCGACGGGGATCACTTTCTATTTTGGTCGGGTGTCTTTGGAAACATCCTGGACGATCGCGTCAGCGGTGTCTATCTCAGTTCTCTTGAAGCCAAGCAGAAGAAACTTGTCGTGCTCTGTCATTCCACGTTTGGCTTCGATGCGCACAATCTATTTTACGTGGACAATCAACGGCAATTGGTCAGCGTCGCATTTGACGAATCCGCAGGCACCGTATCAGGGAGCACAAGCGTGCTCGCAAATTCCGTCGGATATCAACCCTCTACTACCTGGTCGGCATTTACGGTCGCGCAAAACGGCACGCTGATTTACAACACCAGCGTCGGCGCGGCGGAATCGTTGCTCACGTGGATGGATCGTGCAGGGAAGGAAGCGGGGCACATCGGGGAGCCTGGCATCATCGCAAATCCGACGCTTTCTCCAGATGGGAGCAGGGTAGCAGTCGATATCAGCGACCAGAAGGCGAATAACGTGGACGTCTGGATCGAGAGCACGGCTGGAGCTGGTAACTCGCGATTCACGTTCGATCCTGCGGAGGAAGTTGGCGGCGTGTGGTCGCGCGATGGAAAAACGGTGGCCTATCGCAGTGATGTCGACGGAGTGAATTTGTATCTCAAGCCATCGACTGGCCTGGAGAAGGAGAAATTGGCGTTCGCGGTTCCAAAATCCAGCTTGGACGATCTCGTGCCCAATTCCTGGTCATTCGACGACACGCAGATCTTGTATACGCGCCAGGGATCTGCTGGCGAATATCTAGAATTGTTGCCGGTGGGTGGAGGAGAGCCGACTCGATTTTTGACTAGCAAGGCGAGCCAGAGGAATGGGCAAATTTCTCCCGATGGAAAATGGTTGGCGTACGCGTCGGATGAGTCGGGTAATTGGGAAATATATGTGACGTCGTTTCCTGGGGCGGCGGGTAAGTGGCAAGTGTCGCGCGGCGGCGGGACGGAGCCGCGCTGGCGTGGGGATGGTGGAGAAATTTTTTATATCGGGCAGAACGGGATGCTAACGGCGGTGTCCGTGAATGCAACAAGCACGTTCGTGACCGGAACTCCAACCGCTTTATTTCAGGTGTACGGACGGGCTCCGATTTCGAGTACTGACATGTTTACGTATGACGTGACGAAGGACGGCAAGCGGTTCCTAGTGAATCGCTATGTGAAGCCGGAGCATGTGCCGCCGTTGACGATTTTGCTGAACTTTCCGGCGAAGTCAGCACCCTAGCTCGCGGATTCGCCTTAGCCGGGCGAGGGCGCCCGGTGCCACACTATTGCACAATTCAAACTTAATTTAGTTCGGCGATTAGTAGGCCGTAGGGTTCCAGCATGACTTCATTGTTTGTCGCGGCGGCGGCTGACGATGCTATTAACGTTTTCAATGAAGGCTTCGCGAATCCTTGCGATGCCAGGTTGAAGGTCGCTTTCTGCGGAGCGGCAGACATGTTTAATGCGACCAAGACCGCCTTTCCTTTATAAATTCTCAGGTACGACATCACGTTCTGATCATCTTCATTAAGGGCAATATATTTCCCGTCGAGCAACGCAGGATTCGTGTGACGCAGAGCGAGAACTTTCTTGTAGAGGTTCAGAACAGAGTTTGGATCTTTCGATTCGCTCTCCACATTGTGGGTCATGAAACTCGGCGGAGTTGGAAGCCATGGAGTAGCTTTGCTGAATCCCGCGTTGGGCGCGGTGTTCCACTGCATCGGAGTGCGCTCTCCATCACGGCCTTTTTCCTGAGGCCATCCGGTGCGGCCGATTGGATCTTTCACGTCTTCTTTACGGGTCGGATCGTTGTTCTCCATCCCAATCTCTTCGCCGTAGTACATAACTGGAGTGCCGCGCAGCGTCAGATAAAACGCGCCCATCATTTTCGCGATCGCGTCGTTATTCTTGCCATCTCCGTAGCGATTGTAGGAGCGGGCCATATCGTGATTGCTGATGACGAATACGGGCCATCCGTGAGCGCTGTCGACGGCAGCGATTTGGCGGCGAAATTCTGGAGGAGAAAGTTTGTTGACGGTGGTGAACATGAAGTCCATCGGCATCTGGAGTTCGTTGCCGCCGTCTCCGTAGTAGCGATCCAGAGCGGCAACGTCCGACGTGTAGGTCTCGCCAATTAATACCGCGTTGGATTCATCCGCGACTTTGCGCAGCTTTTTCAGCTCGTCGTGGACCTCCGGCAAGTTTGTGTTGTATTTGTGCTGCATGTTGGGATCGCCCTGAGCATTTGTTCCTGGGTCGACCGGGTTGTCTTTTAGCTCGGGATCCTCAAACAGAGTGTCGACGGCGTCGAGGCGGAATCCGGCAACTCCGTGCTGATACCACCAGCGAGTAGTATCGAGCATTTCTTTTTCTACAGCGGGGTTGCGCCAGTTTAGATCGGGTTGCTGGGCGTAGAAGAAGTGATAGTAGTACTGGTTGGTAGTGGGATCGAGTTTCCAGGCGGACCCGCCGAAAAGTGAAATCCAATTGTTGGGGACTTTTCCCTCAGCTTTGCCGTCGCGCCAGATGTACCACTCGCGATGTGCCGAAGTGCGGGAAGATTTCGAGTCCAAGAACCACGGATGCTGATCGGAGGTGTGGTTTGGGACGAAATCCAAGATGACACGCACAGCGCTTTTCTTGCCCTCCGCAACCATGTGATCGAAGTCCGTGAGAGTTCCGTACATGGGATCGATGTTGCGGTAATCCGATACGTCGTAGCCAAAATCAACTTGTGGCGAAGGGAAACAGGGAGAGATCCAGATGGCGTCGACTCCGAGTTCATGCAGATAACTCATTTTGGAACTGATGCCGTTGAGATCGCCGACTCCGTCGTTATTGCTGTCCGCGAAGCTACGCGGGTATATCTCGTAGAACACGGCGTGCTGCCACCACTGATGGCCCTCGGCATCAACCGGCTTGGCTTGCGAGGCGACGAAGAGTGCGCTGCCGAGAATGAGCAGGGATGAGAGGCAGACCTTCGTGATGGACGACGACAAGCACAGAGACGATGGCAGTGAAGACCGGCTCGGCATAAGTTTTTTCTCCCTACAGAACATAATGCCGAGAACAACGGTTGGCAAATGGAGTCCAAACGATCAGCTGGATGTTGCTGCGCGTCGACTTCGCGAAAAGCAAAAAAGGGAACCTGATGCCAGGCTCCCTCAAGTGATCAGAGATCGTGAACGATTCTGAGTGGCAATTCTTAGTGGCTAAAGAGCGCGATCAGAATCACGATTGGAATTGGAACTCCAAGTAGAAGCAGCAAAATGGAACGCATGAAAAGCCTCCTTAAGTAGGTTTCAATGCATCAACTGTTCGAAATGAATTCATTTAACTAACCAGTTAGTTAAATGAAACAAGCCCTGTTTATGCCTGTACGCGATCCCTCTGCCTGCCACCGATCGTGCCGGCATAGCTCGCGACGAACGCCCCAGTGAGAAGCGCGACAAAGAGCCACAGCGAAAGATGTGCGAGCGCCTTGCGCGCGGCGTCCGCATTTCGTTGAGCTTCGTCGAATGCATTCGCTACACGACCGTCCGCCTCCGCTGGACTCACACCGGTTCTGGCCGCAACCAACTGCGCCAAATACGTATTGTCCGACGGTGGCAGACTGCGTTGACGCAATCCGTGGGTGAAGATGCTTTCGGCTTCGCTACGGTCTGTTGCGTCATTGCGTTCTGCGACCGGGGTTGTGGAACGGAACATGGTATCGATCAGATACGCGTTGGGACTTGCTGCGAGGACGGTATTTTCGGAACTCAGCGTTGAACCGTTCGAGTTCGTCCCGTGTTGCGCTTCGTTTCCAGCAATCGAGTTGGCGGCAGATCCGAGAAATGCTGCGGTGACAACCATCCCGAGGGCCCAGACCAGAAGACCATGCGCGGTATCGCGGAAATAAACTTCGTCGGTATGCACGTTGACCCACTTCGTACGCAAACGTCCGGCGAGATATCCACCGAGTGCGGATGCAAGTATCTGCGTCACGATCAGCCACGCGATCGCGGTCTTTCCGATGGTCGCTGCGGTTGCGCTCAGATTCGACCACGGCGAAATCGCGGAAAATCCGAGGCCAGTTCCGAGTGAAAGAAGAATGAGCGAAAGTGAGGCTGACACAACCGCTCCGCCGATGACCGCTGGCCAGGATATGCCAGATGAGCGCGCTTCGTTTTGATAGGGCAGTGCACCGGGAATTTCGCCCACCGCGACTTGGCGCTCGGCGACTTGACGTTCAGCTATGGTTCTTGGGAGTGCGACGGTAGACGGTGGCATGAGGGATCCTTTCGGAAGAGCGATTGTCAGAGGCGAGCAAAATGCAGTTGTGCATATGGCCCGACGTCGCTTCCAGGGACGACGCCGGGCTACCTTTGGTCCAAAAACCTGGCCCTCTTTTATTCACTCTCGCTATTAAGCGGAGTGGCGTTCTTTGAAGTCTTCGATCTTGTCCTTGACCTTTTCTTTTGCGTTCTCGATCGATTGGCTGATCTGCCCACGCTTCTGATCGGCCTGAGAGTTGGCGGCGTCTTTTTTCGAGTCAGCGATCTTGTTGGCGGCGTCTTTCGCGTTTCCCCAAGTCTCTTTCGCTGCGCCCTTGGCCTGATCTACGACGCCTTTGTTGGCGAGGTTCTGGTTTCCGACGGCTTCGCCGACGCTCTGTTTCACTTTTCCGACGGCCTGATCGACTTTGCCTTCCACCTGTTCCTTATTCATGGTTGATCTCCTTCAATTCGATTTAAGAAAAATGCCTCTGTGGTCTAACGCTTCTTCAAAATAGTTCGAGAGGGGAGTTCCATCCATCGGTAGAAAACGGTAGGCGTGAGAGATTTCAACTTGAGAAGGCTAAGTGATGCAAATACGGGACTTACATGGGGACTCGGCTGGTTTTAGAAAGAGCAAGTTCTCTACCATAGGGGGACAGAGGGGAAACCGCGAATCGCGCTCTACCTTGTTCTTTTCGGTGGTTGCTGTTGGCTTGGCTCCGGTGAAAGCTCCATAAATGTCTATTGTGTTGATAGACATGCTTTATTAGAATGCGAAAGGGAGTGCGGGCGTGGAAAGCCCGTCCATCGGGTGATTTGCTTGCCTGCCCGCTTTCCTTATTTCCCATCGGTTGTCCTAATTCGTTCCCCCAGAAGGATTGTGCATCTTGTCCGTATCCGTCATTTCCGTTCCGTTTTTACTTAGGTCTTCTGCAACAGCGTGTTTGCCGGATACTGCCCGAGGAAAGTACTGATGCGGACGGCGTGGCTCAATACGTTCGCGCTCGCGGCGGTCGCCATCGCGATCACCCTTGTGGTTGTCAAGAATGTCGGAGGAGACCCGGCTTCACAATTACTAAATGTTTCCTATGATCCGACGCGAGAACTGTTTCAGGATTTGAATCGGCAGTTCGTCGATAAATATTTCAAAGAGACAGGGAAGCGATTGACGATCCAACAGTCACACGGCGGCTCGACCCGCCAGGCGCGCGCGGTGATTGATGGAGCGCCGGCTGATGTGGTGACGCTAGCCTTGGCTTCGGATGTTGATGCGCTACGCAAGCGCGGAATGATTGCCGAGAATTGGGCGAGCCGCTTGCCGAATCATTCGCAACCCTATACGTCCACAATTGTTTTCGTCGTTCGCAAAGGCAATCCAAAAGTGATTAAAGACTGGCCCGATCTGATTCGTCCCGGAGTGGCTGTGATCACTCCGAATCCTAAAACCTCAGGCAATGGAAAGCTGAGTGTTCTTGCGGCGTGGGGGTCGGTGATTTATCGCGGCGGGACGGAGGCGCAGGCTGCCGAATATCTGAAGGAGTTGTATCAGCATGTGCCGGTGCTGGACACGGGCGCGCGCGATGCAACCAATCGCTTCACGCAGGAGAAGTTGGGGGACGTGCATTTGACTTGGGAGAACGAAGCAATTCTCGAAGCTGCGGAATACAAAGGCGAGTTGGAAATTGTGTATCCGCCGGTGAGCATTCGCGCGGAACCTAGTGTGGCATGGGTGGATTCCAACGTCGCGAAGCGCAAGACGGAAACATTCGCAAAGGCGTATCTCGAATTTCTGTACACAGATCAGGGACAGGAGGCGATTGCCCGACACGGGTATCGGCCCATCAATGCGGAGATCCTGAAAAAACATGCGAGCGATTTGCCGCCACTCGATCTTTTTCCGGTAACGATTCTCGCGAAAGATTGGGAGGATGCGCAGCAGAAATTCTTTGGCGACAACGGCATCTTTGACGCGAATGTTGCGGTGGACGCCTCACATCTGCCGCAAGGAGAGGCGCGATGAAGCTCGATTACACTTGGGACGGCGCGCGCAAAGACCTGTTGGCGGGTGTGACGGTCGCGGCGATCTCGTTGCCGCAAGCGATGGCGTACGCATTGATTGCGGGAATTGATCCGCGCTTTGGATTGTATTCGGCGATTGTGGTGACGCTGGTGGCGTCAATTTTTGGTTCCTCGTCGCATTTGATTAATGGGCCCACGAATGCGATTTCTCTGGTTGTCTTTAGTGCGCTCGCTTTCTTCGATCCGGATGCACGTTTTGACGCGTACCAAGCGACTTTTCTTTTGGCAATCATGATTGGCAGCATCCAGATCATGATCGCGGTTTTTAAACTCGGTGATCTGACGCGCTACATCTCTGAATCAGTGGTCATCGGATTCATGGCGGGAGCGGGTGCTCTGGTCGGTCTCAGTCAACTCGGAAACCTCACCGGTCTGCGCGATCGCGGCACGGGCCAGCAGCATGTGCTCTATCGGATATGGCTGACTCTAAGCGGCGGACATGTCAATCCTCGAGCGCTTGGAATCGGTGTGGGAACCATTGTGCTGGTGGTGATTCTCAGGAAGCTGGCGAGAAAATATCACCTGCCGCAAGTTGATATGTTGCTGGCGCTGATTATTGCGGCGATCGTCGCAGCGAAGTGTGGATGGTCAACGCCAGGAGTCGATGGCAAGACGCTGATCTCGGTGGTGGGGAGTGTTCCGCGCAGTCTGCCGATTCCGCATGTGCCGGAGATTAAATTCTGGTGGGTTAAGCAATTGTCGGGCAGCGCGCTGGCGATTGCATTCCTCGGATTGCTCGAAGCGCTGGCGATCGCGAAGTCGATTGCCACATACACGCGTCAACCGCTCGATTACAACCGGCAATGTATGGCGGAAGGTCTCGCCAATCTTACCGGCGGATTCTTTCAGTGCTTGCCAGGTTCGGGATCGCTCACACGATCCGCGATCAATTATCAGGCTGGCGCGGTGAGCCGCTTTTCTGGCGTGATCGCGGCTGGTACGGTTGCGGCGGTCGTGGTCGCCTTTGCGCCTTCGGCTCGTTTTATTCCGAAGGCCGCACTGGCTGGATTGCTGCTCGTGACCGCTTCAAGATTGATCGATTGGAAGCGGATGAGCTACGCGGTCCGCGCATCACGCTTCGATGCGGGGTTGGTATTCGTTACCGCTTTCTCCGCAATTTTTATCAGCGTCGAGTTTTCGATCCTGATCGGCGTCGCTCTTTCGTTTCTCTTGTTTGTTCCGCGGGCTGCATTGTTGCGCTGGTCCGAACTGGTGGTGAGCAATGAACGTGTGGTGCGAGAGCGGTTGGCTGAGGATCCGCGTTGTACGGCGATGTTACTTTACGACCTGGAAGGGGAACTTTTCTTTGGAGCGGCACCGGAGTTGGACCGTTGTTTCGAAGAGTTGAAGAGGCGCACAACAGACGAGAATATTCGATTCGTGGTGCTCCGATTGAAACGCACTCGTCATCCTGACATGGTCGCGCTGGAACGTTTCGAACATTTTCTGCATGACATGGATCGGCAGGGAATTACGGTTCTGCTCTGCGGTATTCGTCCCGACTTTGCGAAGGCGATGGCGAATCTAAAATTCGATAGTTGGTTTCCTGACGGACCGTGTATTTCGCGAAGAAGATGAGAAATTTTCCGCGACACTTAAAGCGGTACGACATGTGCATGAGTTGCTGAAGGACAATCCTTGCGAGCATTGCAGGCAAAACGGAACTGCTGCGAGCGACCGTGAGCCGCAGTATTATCTTGTGTAGCGTTTTCGTGGATGTTGGATGTAAGACAGATTTGGAAGCGTCCCGAGTAAATATGCGAAATCGGAGTTGCGGATGAAGAAAAAGTTCTCGTTAGTTGTGTTTTGCGCCTCGATCGCGTTGTGTCTACAGTCGATCGCCGTCGGCGCGGATGATCCATCTTCGTGGCAGAGCGATTTGCTGAAGTGGCGTGCGGATCGGGCGACTAGTTTGCAGGCTCCTGAAGGTTGGCTGTCATTGATCGCCTTGGGCTGGCTCAAGGAAGGCGACAACGGATTTGGTTCGGCGGACGACAACCGCGTGCAAATTGCGGCCAAAGTCCCTGCGCACGTGGCGATCGTGCGGCTCGATAAAGGCAAGTTGAAACTCTTACCGCCGGCGGGGGGTTTTCCGAAAGACCTGATGGTGGATGGTCAACCGGCGAAAGAGCAAGCGTTGCGCGCCGATGATGTGGAGAACGCTTCGAAGATTACGGTGGGCACGATCACGATCATCGTGATCCACCGCGACGAGCAATTCGGATTGCGAATTAAAGATCCGCAGGCTCCAACGCGCGTGGGCTTCCACGGATTGCGCTGGTACGAACCGAATGCAGCGTATCGCATTCACGCGAAGTGGATTCCGTACAATCCACCAAAGAATCTGGACATCCCTACTGTACTTGGAACGACGACACATCTTCCTGCGCCTGGCGCAGCCGAGTTTACGATCGACGGTCAGGTGGTGCGACTGGAGCCGGTGCTGGAGGATCCGAAGTCGACAGATTTATTTTTTATTTTGCGGGATGCGACCAGCAAGACGAAGACCTATGGATCGGGGCGTTTTCTTTACACCGATCTGCCTGATCATGGCGTGAGTCAGCCGGGCGAACTATGGTTGGATTTCAATCGGGCGGTGAATCCTCCGTGTGCGTTTACAGCGTATGCGACTTGTCCGCTGCCGCCGACGCAGAATCGGCTTGGAGTGGCGATTCCGGCGGGCGAGCAGCGGTATCACGACTGATTCCGGTAGTTCGCAGACAATGCGACATCGAAATAATACGTTACGCTAGAGGCAGGAGATCCGCATGAGATGGGTGTTGATCATTCTGGCCGTTCTTGGCATCACTGCTTCCTCGCTTGCGCTGCGTGAACATTATCGGACTGACGCTTCGCCTTGCAGCATCAACGAAAAATGGGATTGTGGGATTGTGAATCACAGTCCGTACGCGATGTTGTATGGCATCCCGGTGGCGGTAATTGGGATCGTCGGATATTTGCTGCTCGGCGTGCTCGCATTTCGCAAGGCATATCGATTGATGCTGGTAGCCGCGTTGGGCGGGCTGGCCTTCGCACTTTATCTGGCGCACATTGAATCGGTGGTGCTCGGCGTTTGGTGTATTTATTGTGCGATTTCGCTGGGCGTGATTTCGTTAATCAGTTTGCTCGTGTTGGGCACGGTCGTCGCGGGTGCGATGGGCCGGTCGCGGCAGGCCGCTTGACCGTTTGGCCGAAGGATTTGTTGAGGTGCGATGGACTGCGGATCCCTCGCTTCGCTCGGGATGACAAGTCAAGTGTGCGATGCGATTCGAGCAAGCAATGGATAGTGGAGGGATTGAGACGGGGCAAGCCCCGTCTCTACGACGGAATCGTGGCGATGCGCCGCAGTTTATTCGTAGCGCAGGCTCTCGATGGGATCGAGCCTTGCTGCACGAATCGCGGGGATCATTCCGCTTAGCATTCCTACGACGGCGAGAATGCCTGTTGCCAGCGCCAGGCTGGCGACGTTGATGTGTAGATGGATGTCACCTGCTTGCAGGTTTTCTCCGAACGCACTCATCAGCGGCAAAGCGCCAACCGCCCAGGAAATTAAGTACGCGATCCCGATTCCCGCGATGCCTCCGGCGAACGTAATGGCCATTGCTTCTGCCAAGAATTGCAGAAGGATGTGGCGTCGTTGCGCGCCCAGCGCTTTCTCTACCCCGATTTCGCGCGTGCGCTGCTGCACAGAGACCAGCATGATGTTCATCAATCCGATGCCGCCGATGCCCAGAGTCAGCGCGCCGATGAATGCGAGCAAAATTTTCAGAGCCTTCGTAACGACTGCGAATTCATCGAAGTCCTGTTTGAAGTCGGCGATGAAGACGGCTCGGTGATCGTCGGTGCGAAAGTTGTGGTGTCCTGCCAATACATTTCTGACGACGCGTGAAAGTTGCTGGTGATCTTGCCCCTCGTAGTCCATGAAAATTCCGGTGAGGTATTGCGTGTCGTAGAGATCGCCCATGGTGGTGAACGGGATCACGACCATGCTGTTGTCGTTGTTATCGCCGCCTTGCACTTTGTGCTGATACACACCGATGACTTGAAAGCTTAATCCTGCGATCCGAATATTTTGCCCGAGCGCGGGTTCGCCGGAAAAGAGTCGTTGTTTCGCGTCGTCTCCAATGACCGCGACGCGCGAATGTTCGACGAGATCCAGCTCGCTCATTCCTCGTCCACTTGCGACCTTGAAATCTCGAATGCGTTCGTACACAGGATAGACGCCGGTGAGATTGAGGTTCGTGAACGTGCGGGTGTCATGCTGAACGCTGGCGCCATTCTTGTCGAAAACTGGAGTAACTCCCTTGATCATTGGGACTTCGTTTCGAATAGCGTCAACGTCGGCGAGCTTCAGTCGGATTTCCGCGCCAGCCTTGGAACCGCCCGCCTGTAGCGAGGTCCGGCCGGGGAATGCTCCGATAACATCGGTGCCGAAGGAACTGAAAATCATGTTGATCGCGCGCTCGAATCCGGAACCGAAGGCAAGAAGGATGACGACGGTTGCGATTCCCCAGGCCATGCCGAGCATGGTTAACGTGGTGCGGCGTCGGTTGTGCTGCATGGCTCCGTAGGCTTCGCGTAGCAGATCGTTGGTCATTTTCTCGCCTCGCTCCCTGTCGTCGTTTAATTCCGTTGGTGCTTCAAAGCGCTTGCTCGCCGCATTTTGGAAGGCCGGGCGAGGGCGCCCGGCGCCACACTTGGACTTTTATTCCTGGCGGAGGGCCTCTACTGGTTCCAGCATCGCGGCTTTCCTGCGCTGGATAAAGGCCTGCCGTGATTCCCGCCAACGCCAGTGAGAGCACCGCTCCGATTGCTGATACAGGTACGATTCGCGGGGTGTCGAACCCTTGCGGGAGTTGCACTCCTGAGAGCAAGCGGATGACTAGCATCGCGCCACCGACTCCAATTGCGCCGCTGAGCAGAGTGAGGAATGCGCCTTCCAGAAAAAACTGAAACAGAATGCTGCGGTTGGTCGCACCCAGAGCTTTGCGGAGTCCGATTTCGCGGGTGCGCTCGGTTACCGCGACCAGCATGATGTTTACGATCCCGATCGCGCCGAGTGCGAGCGTGATCAGGCCTACTCCGCCAAGAAACCAATCCATGGCGGTGAAAATCTTGCCCATCGTTTTCTGATTCTTAATGGTGTCCCACTCTTCCCAAATGTCGGTGCCTTTGGGATTGAATCCACCGTGATTGCGGGCGACGATACTGTGCAGTTCATCTTTTGCGGATTCATTTTCATCGAACGTGCGCGGCTGATAGTTGATAAAGGAAATCGCGTTGCCTTCCTTGGAATTGTCGCCCGTCAGCGGGAACAATTCGCGCATGGTGTTGAACGGAACGAAAATTCTGATGTTGGTGGCGTTGTGTTCCTCGTGACCGATCATCGAGAGCACGCCAACTACTTCGAAACGAACTCCGTTCAGCAGAATCGACTGGCCGACAGCGGGACGTCCGGGAAACATATTGCGTGTCATTTCGCGGCCCAGAATGCAGACGCGACGACGCTGCTCGTTGTCGTCGTCGTTGATCCAGCGGCCGACGGCGAGCGGAATGGTGCGCACCTGGTTGTAGATAGCTGGCACTCCCGAAACCTGCCCGTTGGTACTCGTGTAATCGCTCACGGCTCGAATGTCATCGCGCGCGATCAGAGGTGAAACGTTGACGGCGAGTTTCGATTCGTTCTTGATGGCGAGGTAGTCGTCATACGTCAGGTTGAACCACTTCATCGAATTGAAACTGCCTTCAACTGCTGGAGTGCGTCCGCCAAAAAAGAAAATGATGTTCTTGCCAAAAGTTTCCAACTGCTTTCGGTTCCCATTGCGAAAGCCTTCGCCTACTCCCGCGAGAAGTAGCAGGGATCCGACGCCCCACGCGATGCCAAACATGGTGAGGAAAGAACGCAGCTTGTGCGCCCAGAGAGTCCGTAATGTTTGTGCGAAAGTGTCGAGTAGCACGTGCATGGCAGAACCTCTTCGAACCGGATCTTGCGACTGCGATCAAGGAACGTTTGAAGTTGGCGAACGTGCGGCTTGAATCCGATATGAGTTGGACTTGGAAAAGTCGCAAGCGTTAGCAAGGCAAGGGCAACCACGAAGGAACACTAAGGGCACACAAGGATCACGAAGGAAAGCGGCTAGATTCGCTAGACACAGGGTCGCCGGAGTTGTTCTGTTTAGTTAGCTTAATTTTTGGCGATCAGTGTAGTTCGTGGTTTATTTTCCGCGATTTTTCGTGCCCAATTTCCAGGCGATTTGGCGAAGCATTCCGAGCCACATATCCGCGTCGTTGGAATTGATTTCCATGCGCCGGATCATGCGCCGTAGATTCTCTTTGGTGGGAGCTTCGGCATCAGGCTTCACGTATCCGCTGGCATCGAGGATTTCGAAGAAATCATGGGTCATGCGCTCGATACTTCCTGCGGTCGCCGCGGTGTTTTCTTTCTTGATTTTCCTGGCTGGCGGTTGCGATTTCCCCGCGGAAGCTTTCGAGTCTCGAATGATCTCGTACAGGGATATCGCGACGGCCTGTCCTAAGTTCATCGAGCCGTGTTCTTCTCGGGTTGGAATTCGCATCAACCAATTGCAGTGACTCAATTCTTCGTTGGACAGACCGTAGCGTTCCGATCCGAAAAGTATTGCGACGGGAGCAGTCTTCAGTTGGCGTTTGATGGTTCGGGCGGCATCTTCTAATCGGAGGAGGCGATGCTGCAAGTCGCGCTTGGATCCGGCGACTGTCGTTCCAACTACGAGTTTGCAGTCATCGACCGCTTCGGCCACGTCATCGAAATTTGTCGGCTTTTGCCAACAGTTCGGCGGCACCGACCGCCGACCGGGCCTCACGAAAGGCCGCTTCGTAAGGATTTACGACCCGCAGTTTCATGACTCCGAAATTGCTCATGGCCCGGGCTGCCGCGCCGATATTCAGGGGGTTGCGGGTCTGCACCAAAACGACGCGGAGGTTGTCTAGGTCGTTGCGCTTAGGTATGAGGGCGGTCGTCATGTTGTAGGAATGTCGTAAGACATTCATTCTACGGTCATCCCAGGGGCTCCGGCTAGGCGGTGGAGGCTGATGCGACTTTCAATGTTGGGGAGCATCCAATGACAGTGCTAGGATAGATGTCCCGCCCCGTAGGAGACCTTGATGTCGCCTGGGGAATCACAAACTGGAGGAACAATGGCAAGCAACGCCATCGTCGAGGTTACCGACGCTAATTTTGATTCGGATGTATTGAAGTCTGAGACGCCTGTACTGGTCGATTTTTGGGCGACCTGGTGTGGCCCGTGCCGCGCCATTGCTCCGATTGTTGAGGAGCTGGCGACCGAGTATCAGGGCAAGGTCAAAGTCGGCAAGATGGACGTTGATCGCAACGGCGCGACTCCCATGCGCTATAAAGTTACCGGTATTCCGACTTTGCTTGTTTTCAAAAAGGGACAAGTCGTGGAACAGCTGGTCGGATATCGCTCGAAGGACGATATTCAGAAGGCGCTGGATCGGCATTTGGTATAGCTGTCAGCATTTAGCCGTCAGCCATCAGCTGTCAGCCATCAGGTAAAACGTAAGAGGCCCGGACTTCAATGTCCGGGCCTTTTTCTTTCTCTGTTGACGATATTTCTAACAGGTGACCAACGTGCACGAGGTTTTGAAAAAAATCGTTAGCAATGCTAACGATTTTATTTTTGGACGAAGTTCAGGACGGGAAATACGTTCGCGAAAGTTTGTTTGGCCGGGCGGGAACGTCGGGCGCTTCAAGCGTTTTTACTGATGGCTGAATGCTGACGGCTGAAAGCTGCTTCTCAGTATTTCCGCAGGACTCCGATCACGCGGCCTTGAATTTCTACCGTAGCGGCTGGCACGATGATCGGCTTCATAGCCGCGTTCGAGGGTTGTAGCCGAATGTTGTCTCCCTCGCGGAAGAAGCGCTTGAGAGTCGCGTCTGATAGATTCGAGCAATGCGACAACGATGTCGCCATTGTGGGCGGTTTTGGTTCGCTCTACTAGAACGTAATCTCCATTCAGAATTGCTTCGTCCTGCATAGACTCGCCGCGCACTTCGAGAACGAACACTTCTTTTGAGCGAACAAAATCCGCGAGCGAAATCGTTTCGTTATTCTGGACTGCTTCGATCGGCTGACCAGCCGCGATCCTTCCGAGAAGTGGAAGCACCATCCCAGTATTAACGGACATCGACTGCTTGAGCTTGCCCTTGGGCGGCACGAGGTCGATCGAACGGCTGCGGTTGTAGTCCCGCGTGAGAAGGCCTTTAGTTTCGAGATTGGTGACGTGCTTGTGGACCGTCGCCAGAGAATTCAGACCCATCCCAATTTTAATTTCTTCGAACGAAGGGGAGTATCCGTTCTCTGCCACGAAGCGCGAGATGAAGTCGTATAACTCGTGCTGCCGCCGAGTGATCGCCATGCGGGCAGGATAGGCGAATGTAAGGCGAATGTCAACATCGCATCGTTAGAAAATGGCTACTCTTTAATCGAGACGAAGGGATCGGCAATGGGTTTGATGTGATCACGCCTGAGTTTATCGGCCAGCGCTTTCATGGAGGGCGAGCCGATGTACACGCGTCCGCGCCGCTCCCCGTCTGCTATCAGGAGCCCGGCGTCGACTGCGGCTCTCAGATCGCGGCTGGCCATGATGTCGCTGAGGCCGGCCAGATTTCGATAGCTGGAGTTTCTTACGCGATAGCCGATCGCGCCGTCCGCTATGGCATTGATCACGCGCTCATTCAGGCCCAGTTTAGTGACCACGCGTTCCAGTTCCTCCCAAAGATTGGCCATCAGCTTGGTGCGCATGAGAAGAGTGGTTGCTTGGCGGAAGTGGGCGGTGAGGTTGAATCGTATCCAGGCTGCGGTGCTGTTTTCGGGATGCCACGAGCCTTTGCCCGTCGCGGTGAGGACGTTGTAGTACTCCTGTGTGTTGTGGCCGAGATACTCTTCGATCGAACAAAATTCAGATTCCAAAATTCCTTCGCGCGCCAGCACCAGGGTTTGCAGGCATCGCGCCATGCGTCCATTTCCGTCAGAGAAAGGATGGATCATGACGAGATTTAAATGTGCCATCGCTCCCTTGATAAGAGACGGGGATGCGTCTTTTTGGTTCAGGTAGTCAATCGTTTCCGACATTAGTGCTGGAACGATTTCTGCGTCGGGACCTTCGTACACCACTTCGTCCCTAGCTTCATCGCGGACATAAATTGTTCCTTGTCTCCAGTTGCCGGGGTTCTTCAAGAGATCGTGTTGCAGCATCATGAAGTGCAGGCTGCGGATGAAGCCTTCGCTGTATTGGAACTTTGGATCCTTGGCCAGTTGAAGAACGAAGGTCATGGCAGTGCGATAGCCGGTCACAGCGAGCCAGCTCTCACGATCGGCGTCCAAAGGCTCTTCGCTTTCGACCGCAGCGATCGCGTCTTCAGCCGTTACGTTATAACCCTCGATACTGTTGGAGCCCCGAATCGCGCGCGCTAAGGTGTTGCGGCGCAGCAGTCCCCGCCATCGCCTTGGAGTGGCGAGGTTGTACTTGAGAGATCGGCGAGCATCTTCGATGCGAGCGATGACGTCATGCTCGGATTTGGCGAGGTGACCCGAACGAAAGAGCATGAGTCAAATATAGATACATAAATACAAAAAGGCAAATAATATTACACTTATTCGCAATTTGTATAATTCTATCTATAGTCAGCTAACTTACACAAAGTAAAGACGTTCGCGTGTTCGTGAGTAGGGAAATCCACTACTCTGCCGTGACGCCCTTCAAAAACAGATAATAAAAGTCGACTCCACGAGCAAAGGCGACCACTCCCATGCGTTCGTCTTTTCCGTGGGCGCGGATGTCGTCGCGGTCGTATTGCTCTCCGGAGACGCAATAGGTTGGCATGCCGGCGGCGTTTGTGTACACGCCATCTGAGGCTCCGGTGCTCATGTTGGGGAGGATCGGGATTCCGGGCCACATCTGGGCGACTACTTTTTCCAGCGGATCGAAAACGTCTTTTCTAGGAGCAGGGGGCACGTAGCTGTGGCGGTCAGAGCCGTGATCCTGAATCTCGTTGGTGTTCTCGTGGAACTGGACTTTCACTTTGGGATCGGCGACAACTTTTTCTAGGGTCAGGCGAATTTCTTCCAGGGAGTGTCCCGGCTCGATGCGACAGTTGATATTTGCCTGAGCCATTTGTGGGAGGGCGTTGTTGGCATGGCCCCCACTCAGTCGCGTCGCGATGCAGGTGGTATGCAGGGTCGAGTTGTCGATGGGATCTTTCGAGAGGCGGGCGACGGCGTCCATGTCAGGAGGTGTTTTGAGAATTGCTTTCAGATCCTCGGCGCGCTGTCCGCTGGAGAGTTTGACTTGCTGCTCGTAATAGGCGCGGGTGATGTTATTTAATTCGAACGGGAACTGGTGACGTTCGATTCTTGTGAGGGCATTCGCTAATTCGTAGATGGCATTTTCAGGACGAGGCAGAGAACTGTGTCCGCCCGGATTCGTCGCGGTGAGCACAAAATCGCCGTAGAGTTTTTCGGTTGCGTTAACTTCCATCATGATGGGCTTGCCGTGGTCGGCGAGTACTCCACCGCCATCGTGATTCAGAACGAACTCGGCATCGATCAGGTCGCGATGATTTTTAATCAGCCAGTCCACTCCGTTGGAAGTGCCACCTTCTTCGTCGGCGGTCATGGCCAAAATGATGTCGCGGCTGGGAACGTAGCCTTCCTGCTTCATGCGGATCAGGGTGGCTGTCATGATGGCATCGCCATCTTTCATGTCGCTGGTGCCGCGTCCGTAGTAGTAGCCGTCTTTTTCGATGAACTGGAATGGGTCGGTGGTCCAGTCGTCGCGGCGCGCTTCGACGACGTCGAGGTGTCCGATGAGGAGGACGGGCTTGTGTTTGCCTGATCCGTGAAGGCGGACGACGATGTTCTTCTTGCGGTCGTTCGGTCCGAGAATCTGGATGTCGCTGTCGGGGAATCCGGCATCGCGAAAGCGCTTGGCCATCGCTTCGGAGGCAGTGGTGACATTTCCGATGGAGTCCGTGGTATTGATCTCGATCAGCTGTTTAAAGATGTCGACAGCCAACTTGCGTGTTGCTTCGTCTGCCGGGGAGATTTGTTGCGCCTGCAGGGATAACTGAATAGAGAGGACTGCCGTTAGTACGAGAACGAGTACCAGAGCCCATTTTCGAGATGCCAAGAGAACCCTCCGGGAAATTACTTCCAAGCCAACGCAGAACGCTAACAGATTCGTTTGAAGCTTGTCACTGTGAGTAGGGCCGGGGAACTGCACATCCTCGAAATTTATCCCGCGGATAGGGGCCTTCGCGCTCCGCTTGTCATCCCGAACGAATTGAGGGATCTGGATCTTGCCGAGAAACTGCAGATCCCTCGCTTTGCTCGGGATGACAAGATTTTTCTTGATGGGCGAGAACTTCTGCTTTGAGATGACTGAGCGAGGAGGATCAGGTCAGACCGTTGCTAGGTCGCGGTCGGGGCGAGCATTCCACATCGGGGCTAACACCGTAGACTTCAATACTTCAGATTCGGCTCGGATCCAATCTTCGAGTGCGCGGCCTTCGGCCTGTCCGCGCTCATCGTACAACTGCTGAGCCCGGAGGCGGATTTTCCGCTCCAGCAATTCCATCATCAATTTTCGTCGTTCGTAATTCCGTGTAACCGTGTCCACTGCAAACGCTCCACAATTCATCTATTTGTCTATCTCTATTGTAGAGGTTTAGCGGTTACAGCGGAGTGAAAGCGGTGGTTACCAAAGGGGTGTGCGAAAAGGCGTCTGGGGCAAGCCCAGCGGGAAGGGTTTAAAGGAAAATGCCGGGGTTCACGCCGCGACGAATGCGGCGGAACTCCCGGCCAATGGTCGTGTATCCCCCTTAAATGTAAGGGTTTGTGGTGCCGTTTGTGGTTATGGGATGTTCAGCTGGCCGTTCTCCGGTACGGTAGTTTGTCGTTGTTTTCCACGTCCGGATGAGTAAGTTACCCTGAGAGTCTTTGAGGCCCCGGGTGCTGGATCAACCCCTAATGTAGTGTTGTTGACGGTGACATTCAGGCGGCCTTGTCGAACCATCGCTTGCAGCCGCGCCGCAACGTCCTGGGTACGGCCAGGTGCGCCGTACGTTGCTTTGATGATGTTGAGTCGGCCACCGCCAGCCGGGGGACGAACCGGAGGCGAGACTACGGGCGGAGGCACCGGGGGGCGAATGCCGCCGTTCCATCCGCCATTCCAACCGCCGCCACCCCAGTTGCCTCCGCCCCAGCCGCTGAATTGCGCACCGTCCACCAGGCTGCCTTCGCGGTAGTCGAACATCTTCTCGGCTCCGTTTGGACCGCGTGTCCAAATTCGCAGTGTCTTCACGACTCCAGGGGCTGGATCTACGCCGAACGTGCTGTTTCCCATGCGGAAGAAACTATTCGTCCTGGCGAGGTCTTTCAATCGCTGTGTGACGTCGACGTTATGTCGGGCGGTGCCGTACCATGCGCCAAGAATCTGGTACTGGCCATTATTTCCCCAGTTGCCGCCACCCCACCCTGAGAACTGCGAGCCGTCGACGATGCTGCCCTCGCGATATTCAAATGTTCGGCTGGTGCCGCGGGGACCGCGAGCGATGATGCGGAGCGTCTTCACGCGACCTGGGGCGGGATCGATTCCAAATGTGCTGTTACCCATGCGAAACGTGGCATTGCTACGGGCGAGGTCTCGGAGCCGCTGGGTCACATCAACGCGGAGATGTCCGTAGCCGTAGTCCGCTTTTTGAATTTGGTATTGCTGGGCAAAAGCGGAGGTGCACAGAGCTAGTCCGAAAATGATGGCAATCGTTGACGCAATGATGCGAGCGTTCGTCTTAGGGAGATGCATTTTGTGGGACAACTTGTTAGGGGAGAGCATGGACGGCATCCTTTCAGAGGCGTAGCTGCGCCGAAAGCCAGAATTGTACTATTTTTGGGCGTGCAGTTTTGGGTATCCCAATGGCCCTCCCAAAATGTGCAAGAAATTGCTCTTGGCACGAAATAGGCTCAAATATCAGCCATTTTCCATGGTCACACTTGGTATCGGGCTTGCTTCTATTCCAAGTGGAGCAGCCAAACATTCGCCGCCTGATCTACGCGAATGATCCCTCGGTTCCTCCGCAACTGGAGACCCTTCGATGAAGATGAAAGCTATGTTGTTTGCCTTTTGCCTATTCTCAGCTAGCGCGGCATTTGCGCAGTACGGCACGATTAGTAGCGAGCCGCGATCGTTCTCATCGCCAAGTCACCCGGCGCACGCGTCTTATACGGCCTTGTCGCCGGAACAGAGTGTAGTGGGAGGCGGGAACTACACGGCCGCGCAAGGAGAACGACGCGCGTCGGACTTTCCTCAGGCGGATGAAGTTTCGCTAGGCGCAGCGGCCCGCGAACTGAAGAAGCAACATGCGGAGCTGAAGACGAAGAAGTCTCCGACGATTTGGATTAACTAGATTCCGCAGGGCTGCATCGACACTCGAAGAGAGCAAAGTAGAAGAGAAAAAGTCCGCCTTCATTCTTATTGGGGGCGGACTCTTTCGTTATTTCTATCGCGACGGTCGGGCTTTCCAAATAATAGTCGTTATAACGACTATTATTTTGTAGAACAAGTTGATGACGGCGATACAGCGCGCGCGAAGACTTTGGTGCGCCGCGAAGAGGTGATGCGATGAAGGCAACGGTTCGGTTTCGTCAGAGACCGCGATGTCCGCAGTTTGGACGGGCCCCTTCTCGAAAAGCCCGAGAAGGGGCGCACCCGTCGGTTTGTTCCGTGTTGATATCGCGAGGTTGAACCGAAGTGTAGTTACTGGCGGTGAGGTGGCCCACCCGCCCTACAGCATCCCGCCGGAGACCGGCCTTCTCATCCCATCTGTTAAAGCCAAGGAGGACCCCAAGGAGTTCTGATTTTCCGTTTTGCCATTCACTCGCAGCGGATTAAAATGCAGGCTGTTTGAGGGTTAGATGAAACTCAGCTCACTGTTCGGCTCACCCAGTCCAGCACAGCGGGAACACTGGCAACGATGGCGATGGATAAGTAGAGGCAAGAAGAGCTTCGTTCTACGCGTGGGGGTCATCGGATGGGGCGGCCTGATGTTTGTCGTATTCACCGCATCGGATCTACATCGCGATACAGCGTGTCCGCATGGCGTGATTTACTACGTTTTGGACGTTGCCGTGAATCTAGTGCTGTGCCCTGTAGCTGGATACTTTGTCGGTCTTGCCATGTGGCGCGTTTTCCAGAAGAAATTTTCTGAAAGTGACGGCCAGCTGCCTGCTCGCCAGCAATAGTTGGCGTTATATCGCGATTACGCTAACTACCCCCCCCGCATCGACCTCGGGTTGGCAAACTCTAGTTCTGCTTGACGGCTTCTACGGAATCAGCACATTCATGGCTGCTGAACTCTTCGTGTGCAGATTGTTTTCGGACCGTTGGCTTTGTTAGTGGGATCTGACGAGGTTCACCTACCCAGTCGCATTCGGAACACGCGGGGCGTTTACGATAGACGCCGCCAGTCTTTTCGGAGACCCAGATCAATCTTCTCGTCATCTCGGTGACGAATTTTATCTCTATCAATCCGTAGTTGCCGAAAAATCGCGATTACACTAACGCCCAATCACTCGTCCTCGGGGCGCAGCGGGCCAAAGCGATCCGCGTTGCAAGAAAGCGATATCGCTAATCTTCTGTGCCGCCGGACTTTAATACGAGCACGAGGATCCGGCCGTCAGAGTGAAACTCGCCGCCCGTTGCGGTCTTTGCGGTCTTCAAGGGTTGGGTGGGAACCACGTGGCTACGCGCGGACACGAGTCCGGTCGCAGACAGAGTTTGATTTACGTACTCCCGCTCGCCATCGATTGCCGGATCGATTTTGTGGGTGACTCCATTATTTCTTTGATCGCGTTCGAATCCGATGTCATGTGTAGCTGCAACGCACCAAAGGGGACGACCGCTTACCTTGTAAGGAGACTTCCAGACCCGCAGATGGTTTCTCGACATCATCACTCGCACGGGTTCTCCGTGGGCGAAGCCGTAGTCTTGCGCGCGCCCGAATAAATACAGCGTGCTCATTGGCATGGTCAGGTAGTCTTTTTTTTCCAGAGTATCGAGAAGGCCAGTGATCACGGTGCCCTCTACGGATTTATCCACCTTCACCCAGTCTGCTGCGGTGAAAGCCTTCACAACCTCAGCTTCGGTTCCAACGATCAGGATGTTCACCATGTCTCCAGGGCTGTGGTTCTGATCGGTCACGCGGCGAGGAATGGAATTGAGAAGTTTCGTTATGATCGCCGGAACCAGAGTCTCTGCAGGGCCGCCGGGGACGATCGCCTCGGAGGTAGCCAGTCCTCGATCGATGATGCTGATTTTTACCTGAAAAAGTCCCTCGGCTCCTGCTGCATCTCGCACGCTCTGATTCAATCCAAGAAACAAACGTCCCGCCACGGGAGCGGTGTACGTGACATTTGTACCAATCGGAAATGCAGAGGATGCATCTCCTGAACCTACGCGTCCTATCAACTGTCCGTGGCCACCATCGGGAACGGCGTATTCATGAATCAAATCGGCGTAACCGCGCGGAATCCCTTCCGGGCCAAACTGATTTCCCTTCGCGTAAGTGATCGTACCTTCGGCCGTAATGTGCAATTTTTCGCCAGTCCGCAGGTCGATGCCGGTGTCCATCCACTGTTTAGCCCCGCTCATTTCAATCGCGTAGGATTCAGTGTTCGTGGAACTCATGTTTTGCGCTGTTATTTGCGACGGCCTGCACGCTACCGCGAGAAAAGCCATGGTCAAGACGCCCAGCAAGAATTGCCTCGGCACACTCATATGTAATTTTCTGCGCAATGGCATTCGTGATTCGACCTCAATGGCACCGAGAGATGTTCTTTGGAAAGGAGATGTTACCCTAAGAGAAATTCGATGGCGATCATTAATGACGATCATTCCATGACTTTCTCTCCACTGGTCAGTTGCCGATGACCATTCCCGAGTTCACCGCAGTGGTCGCGATGGTCTCGTTCCTTGCGGGGCTTCTCGGATCACTTACCGGCCTCGGCGGCGGTGTTGTTCTCGTCCCTTTGCTCACGATTTTTTTCCATGTGGATATCCGCTATGCCATCGGAGCGTCGCTGGTCTCGGTGATCGCGACTTCGTCAGGGGCGGCTGCGGCATATGTGCGGGAAGGTTTCTCCAATATTCGGATTGGCATGTTTTTGGAGATTGCGACCACGTTTGGAGCGTTGCTGGGAGCGTTCCTGGCCACGTGGATTCCAACTAGCGCGCTGGCCATTATTTTCGGTGGGGTTCTACTCTATTCGGCATTCCTCGCGCGGAAACCGCGCCCGCAGGCGCAGCGGGAACTGCCGCCGGATCCGCTCGCGACGCGCTTGAAATTAAATGGCAGCTTCCCTGATATCGGGGGAGAGCGCAGTTATAACGTGCAGAATGTTCCTGCAGGTTTTAGTTTGATGTTTGGCGCGGGCGCGCTTTCGGGACTACTGGGCATCGGTTCGGGCGCTGTAAAAGTCCTGGCGATGGATCAGGCGATGAGGATTCCGTTTAAAGTCTCGACGACCACCAGCAACTTCATGATCGGCGTGACGGCCGCAGCCAGCGCTGGCGTTTATTTGAGTCGGGGATATGTCGATCCGGGGCTTGCGATGCCTGTGATGTTGGGAGTGCTAGCGGGTTCATTGTTGGGGAGTCGGATTTTGGTGAAGGCAGAGACGAAAATGCTGCGACTGATTTTCGCCATCGTGATTTTAGTGTTGGGGTTGCAGATGCTCTATAAGGGATTCTGGGGAGGGATTTGATGGACATTGCTCAAGCGCCCGCTCCTGACCCGCGCCCGGTTCGATCGGAGGCGAAGGCTTCCGACGCGGGGGCTGCCACGTCACTAGATATGGCTCATGGTGCGGCCCCTGAACCTTGGAACGACCATCGCATCGAGGTGATTTTAGGAAATCTCCTGCGAGGGGGAGTGATACTCTCGGCGGCTGTCGTGGTTTGGGGAGCGGTGATTTATCTCTCCCGTCACGCCTTCGAAACTGCCAATTATCGGATCTTTAATGGTGAACCGGCAGAGTTTCGAACGATCCCTGGCGTTCTTCAAAGTGTTCGGATCGGACGTGGGAGAGGATTTATCCAACTCGGGTTGCTCTTCTTGATTGCGACGCCAATTGTTCGTGTTGCCTTTTCTGTCGTGGCATTCGCTCTGGAGCGCGATCGGATGTACGTCGTATTCACCCTGATCGTTCTTGCGGTGCTGTTGTATAGCTTGCTGGGATCTGGGATTGGGATGTAGTGCGGTTTGGGCCAGCCTCGTGGGCGCTAAATCATAGTTCGCTAGCCCTTTACGTGTTTGTCTCCTAACGTTCTGAGGCAGCCGAAGTAGTCCACTATCGCCATTCAGGATATGGTATAACTGTTATACCGATGCGCTTCCACTTCGATAAGCGAAAGAGCGCTCGTCTGAGGGCGAATCCAAAGCGAGGTATCGGTTTCGAAGAAGCGCAATTTGTGTTTTCGCGACCATACTACCTGGATCAGAGATCTGACTGGCCCGAGCAGTATCGTGCGATAGGGTGGGTTGCAGACAAACTGTATGTTGTGATTTTCGAGATACGTGAGGATGCCGAAGGGGAGTTCTACCATTTGGTGACCCTTTGGCAAGCTACGAAAACAGAGAGACTACTTTATGAAGAACATTCGTAGAACACGGAAGCCGGTGACCGCTGAAGGCATCGCCCGTCTCGCGGACAAAGGCGCCGATGTATCGCGCTTCTTCACCAACGCAGGACGAATGATGGGTCCGATCCAGAGGGTCAATGTTGACTTAGCATCCGGTATGCTGGAGGAACTGGATCGAGCGGCCAAAGAACTCAATGTCAGTCGGCAGGCCGTCATCAAAACGCTGATACGTCAAGCGCTCGATCAACAATACATGGCGCGAGAATATCGAATGTCTAGTAAGCGCCGCTAAAGCTGGTTGCCAAGTTGCAATCATCCCCGCTGATTTAATGTCCTCTTTCCCACGCGTGTCAGCTTCTCACAATCTTTGCCGTGGTGATCGCCTGTCCGACGTGCCGCTGGGTGTGATCGGCGATGTGGACGAGCAGTCCCCCAATAGTTGTCGGCAACAACTTTTTCCCTACCACGCGCGGTTCCTCGAGATTTGTTCCCGATAGGGCTTGCACTCGCGCTGCACTGGTCCTAAGGGCCTCGGTTAGTTCCGCAAACAATTCAGTGTGTGTCGCTCCCGGGTCGATTTCGGATCGCAGTTGAGCGAGCTGATTTTCGTCGAGGCTGCGACCTTCCGCGTACGTCAGAAGTCGATCGATGCTACGCGCGATGTGGCGAATGTGAAAAGCGACCGGTGCTACCCCGCATGGCCGTGCATTTAGCGCCGCCTCAGACAGGTTTCCGCACCACTTGTTGAGATCTTCGTCTGCGAGTTGTAGGGCATGCAAGACGGCGCGCCCGACCGCGGGCGTGTCCGTATTAGTACTGCGGAGCCAAGGTTCGTTGGATGGCATGATCTCTCTCAATCATGAAGTGTAAAGGCTCTGGCGAAATGGAGGTGATCCTCTTTCGACCAGTTTGCGGTCGGTGTCGGTCGCGCGCCAGTCCACGTTCGTCCTCTCATCTTGGGTATTCGTCCCTGGGGACCGTTGTGGGGAACGGCGGCTTGCTAGAGTCCTCCATCGCAAGCAGCGCAACGGTGCTGCGATATTCGTCCGGAGGACACTATGAAGAAATTTGGCATAACAATTCTGTTTCTCGCCCTAGCGGTCGCGTCTTGCTCCGCTCAGTACAACTACGGGACTGTGGATTTTCCTGGCGCTCCCCAAACAGAGCTGATCGCTGTAAACGATGCTCGGCAATATGTCGGAGCCTCGATCGATGCTGATGGCACGAACCACGCCATCTATTTCGACGGTAGAAACTTCAGCCTGCTAGATCCCAACGGAGTAGTCGGCGCCAATTATAGTTTTGCGCTTTCACTGAATCTTCGCGGTGACATTGTTGGGGGATACATCGATGCAACCGGTTCTCACGGTTTCCACTACAACGGGGGAACGGTGACAACTCTACGGCGAAGGCTGTTCGTTCGAAATGACTGGCAGAAAGAGTGGCGGAGTCGTCGTGACAATTACCATCCCGTTGCGCCTGCTTCCGAGGCAGATCGAAGCGCAAACAGTCGAAGAAAACAATATTGAAGTGAAAAGTGAAGCGAATACCGAATGACCATACGGACCTTAGTCGTGGACGACGAACCACTGGCGCGGCGGCGGATTCTGTCCTTCCTGAAGCCCGACAGCAATTTCGACGTGCTGGCCGAGTGCGCCGATGGGCTTTCGGCGATTCAAGCAATCACAGAGCTTCGTCCGGATCTGGTGTTTCTCGACGTTCAAATGCCAGGCACGGACGGTTTCGGAGTGCTGGAAGCGATTGCGCAGGTTCATCTTCCTGCGATCGTGTTTGTTACTGCCTACGACCAATATGCGGTGAAGGCGTTTGACGCGCACGCCGTCGACTATCTGCTCAAACCCTTCAAGCGGGAGCGTTTTCTTGAGTCGTTAGCACATGTCAAAAGGGCCATGGCCGCGGGAAAGGAATCTGTCGACAACGAAAAACTGACGTCTCTTCTGAGGCAGGTCAGCGGCCAGCGTGGACGGTTGGTGATCCGATGTGAAGGCAAGATCGTTTTCCTGCGCCACTCCGAAGTGGAGTGGATTGAGGCTGCGGCAAACTACGTTCGTGTCAACGCAGGGCAGAATGTCTATCCCGTTCGAGAATCCATCGGTAGTTTCGAAAAGACGCTTGCATCGCACACTTTTCTTCGAGTCCACAGGTCGATCATTGTCAACCTAGATGCGGTGGCCGAGTTGCAAAGCTGCGGCGGTGGAGAATAGGTAGCGGTCCTGCGCAACGGTAAGGAATTGCCAATCGGCCGAACCTACCGAAAGAATTTGGAAAGTCTCTTGACGAAACGCTGAGAGAACTGGGATCGCGGGACGTCATCTTTTTAAATCTTTAAATTTAATCTTTGAAAGTTTTTTGTCTTTAACTCTTGCGCCTTGATTCTTATGCCAAGATCGAGTCGTCCAGACGTTTTCTCCGGAAGTCCGCTACGTGCTGTAGATAAGCCACGACTAGCGGATGGGGAACCGTCTCGGTTGATGTGAGTTGCGGTTGGAACAACGTAGCGATGTAGAAAAGATGCGCGGGCGATTCGATGGCGCGGCATTCTTCGTTGGGGCCGCGAGCCACGATGGGGAATCCGGCTTCCATCGACATCCACTCAAACTCGGGATTGAGTTCGTAGTTACAGAAAAACTCTTCTTCGATTGTCTCTTTCCCGTAGTAGGCCGCGAGATACGAGCCGGGACGAAGTCGGATCTCGTTAATTTTCCCCGACAGCTTTGGCGCCCTTGGATCGCGGTTTGGAACGGCGCAGGACACGGGGTAGATGACGATATTTTTCGCCTTCGGATCTTCTTCGGCGGTAGTTGCGTCGCGGATTCCAAGGACATTGCGGGCGCATTCGATTAGCGTGTACTGAAATCCTCCGCACGTCGCTAAGAATGGACGATCATGGACGCGGGCGAACTCGATGCCTTTGAGCATTCCATCGAAACTCTTGTAGGGACTGCCGGCAGACGCCCATAGTCCATCGAAAGAATCGAGAGTGGTGTTGCCGCTCGGTTCAAGGAGCGATGGTGTAGGAATCCACGCGGACTCCACTTTAAGTTGGAGCTTCCGGGCCGCGTGTTGCAGCGCGTCGTTGGTGGCGTGATGGGAGCGGAATTCTGGATTGAAGTCGCCAATAATTCCGATCCGGACAGATTCAGTCACAGTGGACATTCTAAATTAGGGCTTCGTTGGTGGCGTTGAGGAGTTGGCTACCGGGCTCCGCCATCGCGTTAACTCTTCACTCGATCGAGAAGGACGTAGACGCCGAGAAACATGATGCAGGTTCCTACTCCGATCATCGTGGCGGATTTCCAAGCCAGTGAGATGACCATCCCTTTCTGGCTGCGAAAAGAAATCACAAAGGCGGCATCGTCAGGTCCCTTCATCATCACGACCGACGGATTTCGATCAGAACCCGATTCGTCGTTCTTGTCTCCGACGGCAACTTTGGTCGAGACAGTGTCCGGTTCGGGCGGCGCGTTCTCTTCCACGGCAATATTTTGCCGAGAAACGCCTGCAGCGGACCAAGCTTCTGGTCGCGTGATTCCGGCGCGATTCAGAGCGGCGGCGATCTTTGCTTGTTGGCTCATCTCGTGAGTTGACGAGGGAGCCGCGCCAGCGGCGAGACGGATGATCTGAGGAGCCGCATTCAGCGGCGGAGGATTTTTCTCGTGAGGCTTGCTAACTTCGGCGCGGACTTTCGGAGAACGTACGACCACACCGGGATTTTCCATGCGCGTTCCGGCGATGAACAACGAATCGTCGGGCTTGATGGATCGTTCTTCGATTCGTAGGCGGCGCGATGGAACGATCCGGTGTCGCGAAAGAAAAGCTATGACACGAGGCGGGAGATCGTCGGAACCTGAAGCAACAAAGAGCGACGAATATTCTTCGCGCAGGTCGAGTTGCAAGTCGAGATCGGCGCCGAGGGGTTCGATGAGCAACCGATCCTCGCCATTTTGGCCTTCCAAATTCTCTCTTACGTCGTCTTGCTTTACATCTTCGCTCTTCGAGTCGGATTGCTTCGCTTCCTTAGCACTCGCGTCCACGATGAAGAACGGCACGTGTAACGTCTCCTCCGCGACTTTTTCCCACTCATTTTTTTCGAGGTGCAGCCACGCGGTGGTGCGGTAAAGAAAGCAAGGGGTACCGCTGATGGGTGCGGTCACCGTGTTGGGACCGGCGGCGAATCCGTTGACCTCGACGAGGCCGAGCGGGGCGTTGCGGATCGGCGACGTCGGGGTGGTCAGCAGAAGACGCTTGCGAGCGAGGAGTTGGAATCCGGCAAAGACGAAATACAGGCCCCCGACAATGGCAACTGCAGAGAGAATTGTTAGGCGATTGATCGGAATATCGATCGGAATGCCAGTCGAGATGGAGAGCGCAAGATTGACAAGCACAACGTTCCTGGGGACCTCGGAGGATCCAAATGAGGATCTGATATGAGGATATGAATCTGCGGGGGGTTGGACACTGAGAAACGCGTGGGAGCGGCTTACGGAGGTAAGTAACTGTTACCGAGTTTGCGATTATCCGGCGCGCCCGGCCGCCGAGAAGACTGCTGAGACGGGGCAAGCCCCGTCTCTACAGGAATTCCGTGAGGTTTTACGCCGGCACTGAGCGCGTCTTTAGAATCTCCACAACTGCGGCCATGGCAGCGTCGATTTCGGCGTCGGTGTTGTAGAAATGGGGAGAGAAGCGAACTCCGGCTTTGGGACGCCAGTCCACGAGAATATCGCGGGCAAGCAGGTCGCGGCTGACCTGTTGCGAATCAGGCATGTCGATGGAGACGGTGCCTCCGCGCTGCTCGGGGATGCGCGGACTGTTAATGCGCCATCCCTGGCGATCCGCGAATTCGATGAGGCGCGCGGTTTGCTGTTTCGATTTCGCGCGGATGTTGTCGACGCCGACTTCTTTGATGATTTTCAGGCCGGGGCGCGCCGCCTCGATCGATGGAATGTGGGAAGTCCCGTTCATGAAGCGATAGGGCGGCTCGGCGTAACGGATTGGGCCGGTTTGAAAAGAGAAAGAATTTTCGTGTGCGAACCATCCGGTGAGTTTTGGTTCGAGCTTCTTGCCGAGGTCGGGACGAACGTAGAGATAGGCCGTGCCGGGTCCTCCACACAGCCATTTCAGAACGCCTCCACAGGCGAAGTCAGCGTTGAGCGCCTGGATATCGACGGGGACTGTCCCAAGAGACTGGAACGTGTCTAAGACGACGTGGGCTCCAACCTTGTGGGCTTTGTCGATGATCGCTTTGGCATCGTTAATGTAGGAGCTGCGAAAAATTACGTGCGAAACGGGGACGATTAGAGTGTTCTCGTCGATGGCATCCAGGAGTCGATCGGTTGGGACAGTGATGCCATCGTCCGTCTTAACCATGTGGACGTGCGCGCCGTGTTGGCGCTGCGCTTCCCAGAAATACATGACGCTGGGAAAGTTCATGTCGGTGTAAACAACTTTGTTGCGCTTTCCGGTGAAATCGAAACAAGACGCGACGACGGCTTGGCATGTCGTCACGTTTTGATGGAGAGAAACGGAATTTGCAGGCGCGTTCATCAATGCGCCGAGTTCGTTGCCGACTTCGAGGGCTAGCATCCACCAGCGTTCTTCCCACGCACGCACTCCTCGAGTCGCCCAGATATCGGCGTAGGCGTGGAGCGCGTCATATACGGCGCGGGGCATGGCTCCGAGGGAGTTCGAGATCATGTAGTTCGTGCGCTCGAGGATGGGAAATTCGGAGCGGTGGCGGAGAAGGTCGTCGGACATGAGGATTATTGTAATCGGCTGGCGAATTTTCCAGACGGCTTCGGATTGGGTCAAGCCTACTTGGACGGAGTCGCCGGAGTGAGCGATGCCAGCAGTTTGGCTCCGTCCGGACTTCCTAATCCTGTACAAGGATCCCACCCAGCAGCGGCGCTGAATGATCCATTGTTGCCCTGGGTAATGTCATTAAAATCGGCAGTCGCAACCGCGTTCGCGTAGATCTGCGGATTCAAGAATCCGACTGGTTTGCCAAGTTGTTGATTGATTCGAGCGATCAGTCCTGCCCACAACGGAGCTACGGCGCTTGTACCGCCGAAGACGGCAGTCTCGCCGTCGACCAGAATGTTGTAACCGGTATTTGGGTCGGCGTCGCCGGAGACATCCGGCACGCCGCGGCCTCCAGCTTTGGTGGTGGACTTGGGAACGCCGATGCCATTCTGCCAGGTTGGAAGCGGAAAGATGTCGCTGACGCCACCGCCGGTCGCTCCTCCGGAGGGCAGATCGTTCCAAACCGTTTCACTTGTGATTTTTCCGTTGGAAGCGTTGAGGGTCGTCCCACCGCAACCTAGCGCAAACGAACTGGATGCCGGGAAATCGACGTGGTTGGTGCCGTCTGTCACGCCGTCGGAAGATCCGTTATCGCCGCACGCTACGCAAACGGTTACTCCCATGGCCGACGCTGCTTGAAAAGCTTCGTCGAAATTCGTGAGAGCCTGCGCGGTCCATTGCGATTCGGCGGATCCCCAACTGATGGAAATGACCGAGGGTGAATTCGTAGTGTCGTGTGCCGCGGTGGTGATAGCGTCGAGGAATCCTTGATCGGTATTGGGTGCGAAATAGACAACGATCTTTGCGGCGGGAGCGATGGCTCCAGCTACCTCGATATCGAGCATCACTTCACCGTCGGCGCTGTCGGGAGTGGTCGGACTGTTCTTGCCTCCATCGACGGAAACCGAGACGACTTGCGGTGGAGTTATTTTCCTGGCATCGAAATACGTCTTGAGGTCGTCGAGTTTGAAGCCGCCTCCGAGTTCGATTAGGGCGATGCACTGGCCCGTTCCATCCCCGGCGGGGTAGTCGTAAATTTGCGCTACGTCATTGGGATCGTGCGAGGACGAGACGGCGGCTGCTCTGACGCCAGAAGATTTAATTTTCCGTCTGAAGTGAGCTTCAGTTTGAGGACGATTGTCGAAGCCGAAAACTCCTTTGACGATATTCGAGTAATCCGAAGGAACGCTGATCGTACCAACGCGACCGCGAAAATTTCCGTGCGGATGGCTGTATTCCTTGAGTTCCACCTGAAACGCTTTTTGAAGGTCGCTAATCTTGCCGGAAATCATGACAGTGCAGCGTGCGAGATCGTTGTCCGTGTGGCGGACCGTCAGTCCAAATTCGTTTGCGAATTTCTTTACCAGTTCGACGTCGGCGGGACTCGCGCCGTAGGTGCTCGCGTATTCAGAGCGCGAGATCGAATTGAATCCGGGTTTTTCCAGCGCGCGTCGCAGTTCCTGAAACTTCGATTCTGATTTCGGTCGAAGGCGAACCGAGATTTCGATGACTTGGTCGGGATGGCAATCGTGGATGATCCGCGCGCCCGTGGGCGCGTTGCGTTCGGTGCCGGGGATTACGTTAAATTTTGTGGCGGAAGTCATCGTTGCTCCTTGAATTGTCCTGCGTCCCCCGTCCCAGCGCCGACGCTAGCGGAGTAGTGCAGATTGGTGACGTTGTTTGGGAATTTTCTGCAAGAAAACTTTCGCCGATCGGTTTGAGCCGGGATTGAGCCGAGCATAGCAGAAGAAAAGTAAGGCGATCAAGAATGTTGGACGGGACTGCGGTTCGGAGGAGGGAATAGGGGTCCTTCGGCTGCGTGGATGGTGCGCTTCGCGCAACATCCTCTTCGCTCAGGATGACATTTTCTCTAAATTTCGAGTGAGGGTGAAGATTTTTCTTTTGGACGCAACACGTAATACAGGATGGTTAGGGCGATCAGGAACGTTACTCCGGCGATCAGGTTGATGCGGGAATCCCACCAGGTTTTTCCTACCGCGGCAACGACAACAGTGAGTCCGAGGATTGATCCCCATTTTCCTAGCGGGGAGCGGGCGGGAATTTTAGCCACTTCGGCGGGGGCTATGTGGTTGCGGAAGCTGATGTGGGCGGCGAGAGAGATGATCCAGGAAAGGATCATGCCGAAAAATGCGCCACGGAGAATGTATTCGAAGGCCCTAGCGGGAGCCCAGCGTTCGAGCACTAAGGCGACGACGATCCCGTAGGAAGAGAGAAGAAGAGCGAGTGTCGGTGTTCCTTTCTTGCTAAGGCGTCCGACCGCGCGTGGAGCCCAACCGGTGCGGGCCAAAGAAAACAACATTCGAGACGAGACGTAGAGTGCGGCGTTGGCACCCGAGAGGGCGGCGGTTAACACTACGAAGTTCATGAAGTAGCCCGCGCCGGGAATATTTACGGAGCGGAAGACGGTGACAAAGGGACTCTCTGTGACGCCCGCGCGATTCCAGGGCATGACTCCGACGAGGATGATGATCGATCCCAGATAAATGATGGTGAGCGTCGCGAATGTCATCCGAACCGCGCTACCAATGGCTTTTGCGGAGGCGGATTCGCCAGACGCGACGGCCACAAATTCCACACCTCCAAAGGCGTAAATGGCGAAGGTGATGGCGAGGAGCGGTGCGGCATGACCGAGGGGAAAGAATCCGCCGTGATTGGTGTATTGAGGCGCGACGCGTCCGCTGAGTAGCAATGCGGCACCGAGAGCGATGAAGGCGGCGATGACTGCGACCTTAATCATGGCAAACCAGAATTCGAAGCGTCCGTAGTGCTGGACCGAGAGATAGTTGATCGCGAGGAGAATTGCGGAGAAGACAAAGACCCAAACGGTGGCGGGCACGTGCGGAAACCAGAGCCGCATGTAGGTTGCGGAGGCGACCATTTCGGCTCCGATAGAAACCGCGATGCCGAGCCAATATCCGGCGCGCGAAATGAAGCCGGCGTATTGGTTGAGATAGAGGTCTCCGTAGACGCCGAAGGATCCGGCGGCGGGATGAGTTGTTGCGAGTTCGCCCAGAGCTAGTGCGACTGTCCAGCTGATGAAGGCGGCGAGGGCAAAACTAAAGATCACGGCGGGACCAGCGAGTTCGATCGCGGAGGCAGTGCCGAGCAGCAATCCGGTACCGATGGAGCCGCCGACGGCGACCATGGTCATTTGTCCGGCAGTGAGTTGGCGGCGGAGTCCGGATTCTTTGCCAGCGTCGGTGTCGGGGGATACTGGGTTCGGAGATGCGGTCGTCATGAGCGTTCGTACTCGTATATCAGAAGGCGATAGCGAGGGTGCGGAAAATGTTGAGGGGTCGGTCAAGCTGCGGTCGGTTGGACAGTCGGGGGCGGGTGTCCCTGCGTGGTTTTGTTGCCCGTTTGCTAAACGATCGAGGCGGGGACTATTTCGTCCAGACCGGAATGCGGGAGTGGGGCTGCGGGACGGGCAGCGACCACGCGGTCGCGTCCGGCTCGTTTGGCTTCGCAGAGAGCTTCGTCGGCGAATTTGAGAAGAAGGTCAACTTGATCGGTGGTTTCGTCGAAGGCGGCGACGCCAATTGAGACGGTCAGAGGTTTAACGGTCTCATCTTCTTTTCATTCTTACCCTCGGGATTCTTACGATTGGGTCGAGGGGGGTAAGCCTTGATTCGTGCGCGAATTTCCTCGGCTCGGACGGTGGCTTGGTAGAGAGAGCATTCTGGCAGGATCAGAACGAATTCTTCTCCTCCGTAGCGGCAGCTGACGTCTTCGGCCCGCACTGCGCGTAGCAACGTTTCTCCAACTGCGGCCAGCGCGCGGCCTCCGGCGGCATGCCCGTAGGTGTCGTTGTAGCGTTTGAAGTGGTCGAGGTCGAGCATCATGACGGCCACTGACCGATGCTTGCGCCGGGCGCAATGGAGTTCGCGTTCGAGAAACTCTTGCATGTAGCGACGGTTGTAAAGTCCAGTAAGCGGATCTCGGACCGCTTGAAGACGTAGAGACTCGCGTAGTTTTAGATTGGCGACGGCCACCGCGATATGTTCGGCAACGGCGATTGCGAGTTTGCGCCGGTGATCGAGGGCGAGAGCTTCGGCATCCAGCGTGTCGTTAGCGTGAGCGTTGGCGACGTGAGCGTTTTCCCCAAAATAATAGTCGTTATAACGACTATTATTTTCGGGCCTCGCGCCGGGAGGTGGATTTAAGAGGTCGGTTTCCTCGATCGACAGGGTTCCGATCGCCTCGCTGTTGGCGATCAGAGGAATGCAGATGGAGTCGCCATCTCCGAGGATGTGTGGGCAACGGGACGCGGTATTTCCGCGGGGATGAGTATGAGTTGATCCGCGGCGAAGAGCCCAACATTCGTCGGGTGAAAAGATCTGTTCCGTTGGCCGAATGCCCCAGGTGGCGGCGGACACGACGCGGTTCTTCGAAGCGCTGAGCAGGCCGATACTTCCGGAAGCTCCGGGAAACAACCGGCGCAGGCGCTCCGGAATGAGCCGAAATGCTTCTTCTTGAGAAACGCAGGCTTGCAAGAGGCCGCCAAGCTCGCTCACTTGGGTGATCTCGGCGTTCTGGCGCCGCGCGTCGTCGAGCAGACGACCTACTCGATGGTTGACCACGGTCAATTGGCGCTGGGCTGCTTCGCGCTGGGTGATTTCCTGCTGCTGGTGAAATTGCGTCAATGCCAAGCGCAGGGTGAAGGCGAGAAGCGAAGCCGCAATGGCCGCATTCGCTAGCGTTTCTCCGTAGGCCTGCTTCCAACGATCCAACAACATGGCACTGCACGAGAGCATGGCGACCAGGATCAGGTTGGTGCCGAGGAAGCTGGCGAAACGAGCGGCTGGCTGCTTCGATTGTGCTTCAGCGGAAGGGAACCAGGTGAAAGCGATGAGCGCTGCCGAGATGTTGGGGATGGCCCATCCTAGATCAAACCACGGGCCGATGGCGTGAAGGTGAATATCGATCCAGTCTCCGACAAGGGTTGCGAGCGCGCAGACGACCAGGAAAGTTCCGAGTCGAAGCAGGAGATCGCGGGTTTGCGGTAATCGGGCGAACTGCAGGCGAACCAGCGCCGCGAATAGCAGAAGCAAACTTTGCTCGTCGCTGATGCTGACATTGCGCAGAAGGGCGTCGGCGGGCAACATCCGCTGTACAGGAAGAAAAAAGAAAGTGTAGTAGATGAGTCCGACGACGACTGCAACTTGGAAGAGATCGAGCAACACTTCGGATTTCACGCGCGAACGTCGATGCGTTTCGGGAACGAAGAGCATCATGAGGATCGGAGCGCCGTAGAGACAGTACAGAACGCCGCGAGTCGAATCCGTGAGGAGCGCCTGATCGAAGACGGTGTCGAAGGCCTGAAGCGTCGTCGGAACCAGCAAAATGGCTAGAACTCCGGTAAACAGAAACCAAAATAGAGCGGTAATCCCGTCAGCGCGACGGAACGTTTTCCAGGCACACACAAGAGCGACAAGATTGTCGAGAACCAGGACGCATCCTGAAAGGCCGAGACCGGCCCGGCTAGTTCCTAGAACGAGAAACCCCAGCGCTTGCGTCGCCATCAGGCAGGCGAACAGAGTGCACAGGATCCGCGTTTGGCGACGCCTCAGGATAGGAGGTGAGGGGGCGACGGTAAGGTCGAAATTTGTGGTGGCATTCATCAGTGTGCCCCGTCCTGTTCCAGGAGCGCGGGGTGTAAGCGATCTCATTGTCTACATCGGCGTGGCGGTGGGAAAAATCCAGCGGAATTGGGACCCTAAGTTCCTGAATAGTTCTTGCATGGTTCTGGAACGGTTCCCGAACCGGCGCGATCGCATGACCTTCGTAATCCCGCGAAGGGCGAAGCGCGTTGCTGGGGGGATGGGCGAATCCTAGAATCAGAGCGGAACTCCCCGTCCCAAAGACTGTCTAATGTCCGAAGCCCCAAATCGTGCCGAGATCGTCCGCCGCGTCGAAAAAGCGGAAAAACTCCTGCAAAAGGGGAAGACGGCCGATGCTTTGGCGGAATACCTGTTGATTCTGGAAGCCGATCCGCAAAATGACAACGTGCGCCAGATGGCGGCCGACCTTTGCCTCTCCCTAAATAAAGGAGCGCAGGCAGTAAAGCTGTTGGGCGAGTTGTTCGAGCGGCAGGTGGCGTCCAGCGATGCCACCAGAGCCAGCCTGACCTACAAGAAACTGGCGCGATATACCAATCCCACATGGGAACAGAAGGTGCGGTTCGGGCAGTTGTTGGAACACTCCAATAAGAAGCTGGCGGTTGGCACGTACGAAAATGCGCTGGAAGATCTGCAACGGCAAGGGCGGAAAGAAGAGGCGTTGCTGGTTCTACGACGCATCGTCAGTCTTGACTCTTCTCAGGGCAATCATCTGCGCGTCGCCGAATTATCGGCGGAGTTGGGCGAGCACGTGATGGCATCCCAGGCGTTCTTGCAGGTGGCGGAACTCACAGAACTCTCCGGCGGAAATGCCAGCGCATGGTTTGAACGCGCGTATACCGAAAATCCCACGGATCCAAAAGTTGCATTGGCATACGGCAAGAGCCTGTTGACGCGAGGCGAAGCTGGCGCGGCGATTTTTATTTTTGAGCCGCTGGTGCATTCCGGAGACGCGGCCATCGAACTGCGTGACCTTTACGCGCAGGCTCTGTTGTCTGCAGATCGTTGTTTGGAAAGCGAGCCGCTGATCTGGCAGATGTTTGAGCAGAATCCGGCACGCATGCATCAAGTGGTCAATCTGATCGGAAAGATGATTGATTCCGAGCTAGATGCCGAAGCCGTTGAACTTGCAAGAAAACTGGAAGCCTTTCAGCGAAGGCGTGGCGAGCGAAGATCGTTCATCACCACGATGCAGGAGTTGCTGGCATCGCATCGTCCCACGGCGGAGATGCTGGAGTTTCTCGCCGAATTATTCAACGCATCGAATCGTGAAAGCGACTACGCGCAGGTGCTAGTCAAGTTGTTTGAACTGTATTGCAGCAAGCACGACTACCAAAAGGCGGGTGAATGCCTGGATCGCGCAGCGGAAGTCGATCCCTATGAGCCAGGACACCAGAAGCGGCTGGAAGCGTTGCGCGGAAAAATTGACGATCAGCGTTTCAACGTAATCGCTTCGCGCTTCGCGACGGTAAAAAAAGAAGAGCAGACCGTAAAGATTGCGGAGCCGACGTTAGGTGCGGCCGCGCTGCAGGACTTAATGTTGCAGGCGGAAATTCTGGTGCAGTACGGAATGCGCTCCAAAGCAATCGAGCGATTGCAGCGCATTCAGGAATTGTTTCCGCGCGAAGAGGAACGCAATCAGGATCTGCACAAGCTTTACATTGCGGCGGGCATTGAGCCGCAGTATGCAAAATCGACGGCAGTTGCCGTTCCACCTCCGCCGGTGCCAGCGATTGAACCTTCAGTGCCGACTGCAGCTGCCGTCGCAGCCGCGGCTGCCACTTCGGCGGCAAATGACGCGTCGGATGTGAGTAGCCTGACCAAGGTCGCGGAAATTACGCGCAAACTTTATCACCAAGGGAATGCTGAAGGCGTCTTGAAAACGACTGCGAACGAAATCGGAGCGAACTGGAAAACAGCGCGCTGCATTGCGGCGTTGCGCAAGCCCGGATTGCCTCCCTCGAGCGTGCAGGAATATCACATGGAAGGCCTAATTCCTGTGAGTTCCGCCGCGCTTGTGAGTCTGGTTGAAACTTTGCAGGACTTGGCCGTCGCGCGCGGGACGGTGACGATCGGAGACGCCAAGAATGCTCCGGAGTTGCTCGCTGTCCGCAGCGCGATTGAGGAATTGCAGGTTGAATCGCTGCTGGCGTTGCCACTCACCGAGGGCAACGATCAGATTGGAGTCCTGATCCTGACGCAGAATGCAGCGCGTGTTTGGAATGCTTCTGAAGTACTGGTCATCCGAACGCTGAGCGATCAGGTATTGATTGCACTCAACAATGCGGGTTTACGTCGCCTGGTGAAAAATCTTTCGGTGACGGATGAAAAGTCCGGCTTGCTGAAGCGAGCGTCTTATCTAGATTTGTTGCAGGCTGAAACGAGGCGCGGTTTGCAGCAAGGAACAGCAGTAACCATTCTGCTGATGCAATTTGGACGACGCAGCGCGCTGATCAAAGAATACGGAGAGCAAACCGTTACCGCTGTAATGGAACAGATTGGACAATTGTTCTCCGCCAATATCCGATCGAACGATTTGGCATTTCGCTATGAGACTACAACGGTCGCTTTGGTTCTCGGAGATACTGGCGAAAAGGAAGCACTACTCGCGGTCGAGAAATTGAAACGATTGTTATCGGAAGTGCGCTTCCCTGGAAAAAATCAGCCAGTGGAATTCAGTGCGGGTCTGGCGCAGTCGGTGATGCGGCAGCATTTTGATCCAGTAGACATCGTGACGGAAGTAGCCAACCGCGCGGACTTCGCGCTAGAGCAGGCTGTGGTGCAAGGGGCCGGGAAGATTGTGACGCAGCCTCCGCAGTTCGCTTCGTCGGCGGCTGTGGCGTAAGTCCAACACTTTCGCCGCAGAGAGCGCAAAGAAACTCTAGGGCTGTCTTTTCTGAAATTTGAATTCTAATCTTGGTCGGGTGCGGAGGTCGTCGCTCCATCCGGTTCGCGAGCGACTAACGACCAACGACCAACGACCAACGACTCTCCCCATCCCACCCTGATAAAATCTCCTCTCATGCTGAAACCTGGAGACATCGCTATCGTTAGCGGGGCACGTACGCCCTTTGGACGCTATTGCGGAAAAATCAAAGACTATACGGCGCAAGAACTCGGCGCGGTGGCATCGAAGGCTGCGATCGAGCGTGCGGGAATTGATCCTAAAGAATTCGATCATGTCGTGTTTGGAAACGCGCAGCAGACGTCCGGGGACGCGCTCTATGGCGCGCGGCATGTTGGATTGCGCGCGGGATTGCCGATTGAAACTCCGGCGCTGACGGTGAATCGACTGTGTGGGTCGGGGATGCAGGCGATCGTCAACGCGGCGCAGATGATCCAGACGGACGAAGCGAAGATGGTGCTGGCGGGTGGAATGGAATCCATGTCGCAGGCTCCGTTTTCGATTCGCGGACGCGACGGATTTACGCTCGCTCCAGGCGGCAAGCTGGAAGATTCGCTGATGGTCGCATTACTCGACACCTATTGTGGACTCAACATGGCGAACACGGCCGAACTCTACGCCGAGCAGCAGAGTATTCCGCGACAGGCGCAAGATGAATTTGCATTGCGCTCGCAACAGAAAGCTGACGAAGCGTATCAAGCGAGACGCATTCAAGAAGAGCTGACGCCAGTTCCGTTGCGCAATTCGAAGGGCGAGACGACGGGAGAGATGCTGACCGAGGACGATCATCGGCGTCCGCAGACAACGCTCGAAGGATTGGCGAAGTTACGAGCGGCGTTTGGAAAGAACGGAACGGTCACAGCCGGGAACGCGAGCGGAATCGTCGACGGTGCAGCAGCAGTCGTGGTGATGTCGCTGGAGCAGGCACAGAAAAGAAATCTTAGTCCGCTTGGACGAATTGTGAATTGGGGAATCGCGGGCGTCGATCCGAAGATTATGGGCAGCGGTCCGGTTCCGGCGACGAAGATTGCCTTGCAACGTGCCGGCATGACTCTGGATTCCATCGATCTGATCGAAGTGAACGAGGCATTCGCGGCGCAGTATTTAGCGGTCGAAAAAGAGTTAGGGCTCGATCGCGAGAAAGTTAACGTAAACGGCGGAGCGATTGCCCTGGGTCATCCGCTGGGCGCGACCGGGACACGGTTGGTGATAACGGTTCTCTACGAGCTGCGGCGCCGTAAGAAGAAGTATGGGCTGGCGACGGCGTGCATCGGCGGCGGGCAGGGGATTGCCATGGTGGTGGAGAGCTTTCAGTAAGCGAGGAGAACATCAGCGTGGTTACGACAGCTTGGGCCTCCAAGTCGAAGTTGCGGGCTATCGGCTTCTTGGGCACTATGCTTCGGATTCGTATTTCAATCGCTGATACCTTGGCTTTTCGTCGCTTTGGGTTCAACCAGAGGATCGCTCCTCGCTATGTATCCCGGGCTGCTACTTATTCTGTGGGCTACCTGGGGATGGTTTGCCAGTATCACTCCGCTGGGGTATATCGTCATCTACGGCGCAAATACTGTGTTTTACGCCATGTTGATGTTTGCGGCGTTCAGGATACACAGGTTCCTAACTAATCGTTATAGCTGAGTCGACGCTTGCCAGAGCGAAGAAACCGCGCTAGCGTTGTAGGTGCATGAACGACTTGAGAAGCCAAATCAATAGCTTGTCCGCTGCGGAGAAGGCGGAACTGCTGGACACTGTCTGGGAGAGCCTGGAAGTGGATGCGCTATCGCTGACAGATGCGCAACGGGCGGAGCTTGATTATCGCATCACTCGACATGCGCAGAATCCTTCCGATGTCATCCCGTGGCAGCAGGTCAGGGCGGGGCTGTTTAAGAAACCGTGACACTTCCGGTTGTCTGGACCCCCGAAGCGAATGAAGATTTGCTGGAAGCGCGAGCGTGGTATGACAACGTTCGCCCACACCTTGGGGAGCGTTTCGCATTGGCAGTCGATGATACGGTTGATGCTATCGCGGAACATGCTTTGCAGTTTCCTGTCCTGCACCTGGAACGTCGCCGCGCGGGAGTATGGCGATTTCCCTACGGGCTATTTTTCGAGATTCAGGAGAAGCGGATCGTGGTGATCGCCTGCTTCCACGGCAGACGCAATCCGAGGCGCTGGCACTCGCGATAAAGATGTCTGATGTTGCTTACATTTATTCTTAAGCCATTTTTGTCCAAGAAAGCATTCCTATGGAAATCAAGAAAGTCGCCGTTTTAGGTTGTGGTCTCATGGGTTCTGGCATCGCGCAGGTGTGCGCCACTGCCGGGTTTGACGTGACCGTGCTCGAAGTCGAGCAAAAGTATCTCGACAAGGGGTTTGCCGGGATTGAGAAGTCGCTGGCTAAGTTTGCTGATCGTCCGGTGGAGAAGGGTGGGATAACTCCGCAACAGAAGGACGAGATTCGCGCGCGGCTCAAAGGGACGACTCACAAAGCGGATTTGGCCGATTGCGACATTGTGATCGAGGCGATCATCGAGAATGTCGAGGACAAGAAGAAGATGTATGCGTCGCTCGATGACATCGTCAAAAAGGACGCGATCTTTGCTTCGAATACTTCATCGATTTCGGTGACGGAGTTGTTGACGTCGGTGAAGCGTCCCGAGAGATTTATCGGGCTGCACTTTTTTAATCCCGTGCCGCTGATGAAGTTGGTCGAAGTCGTGAAGACGATTGCAACTTCTCCTGACGTTTACGACGCGGCCTATGAATTTGCGAAAAAGTTGGGCAAGGTTCCGGTGCGCACGTCCGACAAGACGGGATTCATCGTCAACCGGCTGCTGGTGCCGTATTTGCTCGATGCGATCCGCGCGTACGAAGAAGGCGTTGGGTCGATTGAGGACATCGATAACGCGATGAGGCTGGGCTGCGGGTATCCGATGGGTCCGTTTACGCTGCTTGATTTTGTCGGGCTTGATACGACTTACTACATTACGCATGTGATGTATGACGAATTCAAAGAACGCCGTTTCGCATCGCCTCCCCTGCTGAAGCGCTTGGTCATGGCGGGATGGTATGGGCGAAAATCGGGGCGCGGGTTCTATGATTATGCGAATCCGGAGAAACCGGTTGCGGGGAAGTTCTAGGCCAGAAGTCTAGGTCATCACGATTCGTTGAGTTCTTATTTGAACTGTGATCCTGAGCGCAGCAAGAAGTTCACGCAGTGAACTTCTCGTGGAGTCGAAGGACCCCTACTCGACTTGCGCCGCCGATGATGACGCAAGGCATTCTCACTCCGGGTTTGCGGGGAGAATGCCTTGCAGCATCCATTATGCTGGAGATGGTGTAGGGGTCCTTCGACTGCGCCGAGTCAATCGCTGTGCTCTTGACTTGGCTTCGCTCAGGATGACAAGAGGTTTTGAAGTGATATTTGGTTGATCGTTGCACGACAGCATAGTAAGAAAGCAATCTTATGACCTACGAAAACATACTTCTCGAAAAGAAAAACGCAATTGCTTATGTCACCGTCAATCGTCCGAAGGTGCTTAACGCGCTCAACATGGCGACCATGGAGGAGCTGCGCGCTGCGTTTCATGACATTAAGAACGATGAGGGCATCCGCGTCGTGATTCTCACTGGCTCGGGCGAGAAGGCTTTTGTTGCGGGCGCTGATATCAGCGAGCTAGCTACGCAGGACGCGGTGACGGGGAAGAAATATGCGCACCGCGGACAGAGTGTTCTCAACCTCATTGAAAATCTGGGCAAGCCGGTGATTGCCTGCATTAACGGATTCGCACTCGGCGGTGGATGCGAATTGGCTCTTGCTTGCACCATGCGTCTTGCTAGCGAGAACGCGAAGCTGGGGCAGCCGGAAGTGAAGCTGGGGATTATTCCGGGGTATGGCGGATCGCAACGGTTGCCGCGTCTCGTCGGCAAGGGCCTTGCGATGCAGATGGTGCTGGCTGGGGAGATGATCTCCGCGCAGGAAGCGCATCGCATCGGGTTGGTGAACGAGGTGGTCGCAGCCGCCGATTTAATTCCCCGGGCAGAAACGATTGCTGCGAAGATTATCGCGAATGGGCCGCTGGCAGTGCAGTATGCGATGGAGGCGGTCAACAAGGGGATGGAGATGACTTTGGCGGAGGGATTATTTCTCGAGGCCGCACTCTTTGGGATGTGCTGCGCCACTTCGGATAAGGCTGAGGGGACGAAGGCATTTTTGGAGAAGCGGGCGGCGTCGTTTACGGGGAAGTAAACGTCAAGGGCGTCACCACAGGGGGCACAGGGGTTCACGGGGTACGGCCTTCTCGCTAAGAACTTTCACCACAGAGACACAAAGGCACAGAGAAAAACTTACGACTAAGAAAATCAAATTCGAACGAATTCTTGATCCGGCGATCCCTGCGATTGAGGGCGGCCTCAGCGCTCTCGGCAAGCGCTTTGCGATTGTTGTGGCGCGATTTAATTCTTTTATTACGGAGCGGCTCTTTCTTAGTGCATACGATGGGCTGATTCGCTCCGGCGCTAAGAAGAAAGATATTTCTCTTGTGCGTGTTCCCGGAGCATTCGAAATCCCGCTCGCTGCGCGGACTCTTGCCGATACTAAGAAATACGACGCGATTCTTTGTATTGGCTGTCTGCTGCGCGGAGATACAGCGCATTACGACGTCATCGTGAACGAAGTCACGCGCGGGATTGGACAGTCCGCGCAAGAGACTGGCGTCCCCCATGCTTTTGGTGTGTTGACTTGCGAGAATCTGGAACAGGCGATCGATCGTGCCGGATTGAAAATGGGGAACAAGGGATTCGAAGCCGCGATGGCGGCGGTGGAGATGGCGAATCTGCGGAAGGCGGTCGTTGGTCGTTCGTCGCTCGTCGTTCGCAAGGGCAAGAACAAAGCCAAGGGTATCAAGCAAAAGTAGTGATCCTGCTCCAATGATCTCCCTCACCGGGTAACCCGAGCCTGTACACTGAAAGCGAACCGCGAACGACCAACGACGAGCGACCAACGACGCCCCATGGGTACCCGCCGCAAATCCCGCGAACTTGTCTTGCAGATGCTCTTCCAGTCGGATATGGGGAAGCAGACGCCGGAGCTTGTCCGGGAAACGTTTTGGGCGGAGCGGTCGAATGTCGATGAAGAAGTTCGCGGCTTCGCGAATGATTTGTTTCGCGTCGCACTTGATCGTATGCCGGAGATTGATGGACTGATCGGAAAGCACACGCAGCACTGGCGCATGGATCGGATGGCCACCGTAGATCGCAATGTGCTCCGTGGAGCGGTGGCGGAATTTCTGGCGTATCCCACGACGCCTCGGGCGGTTGTGATTAATGAGGCGCTGGAAATTGCGCGGAAATTTTCTTCTCCCGAGTCGGTACAGTTTATTAATGGCGTGCTGGATAGCGTAGGGAAAGAAGTCGGGACGTAGGACAGCGCTCAGCCGTCAGCTCTCAGCTACGGCAAAATCGAGTGGTAACCTAAGCGCTTAGGTTATGGATTGCACGCCGATTGTCCGAAAAGCAAATCCCACAAAATCTTAAGTTGAGTCTCGAACCCTCATTCTCTCAGCAGCGGCATATGTCGCTGACTTGAAGAGCGTGGCCGAACTGCGCTCGGCGGACAACCGGGGGTGGCTGTCCCTACGCGAGCTTCCTTCCCAGCTTACTGCGGTTTGATGGCGATTAGGTCCGAAACGCAGAGAGGCGCGGAGCCGCCTTGTCCATTACACATGTTGGTGTTGTTGTTGTCGTTGATATTGATATAGGGGACCTGCAGAAAATCACCTTGTCCTATGTTGACATTGCCGACGGCAACTACGTGAACGGATCCGGCAGAACAAGGTTGCGTGGGATCGTTATTTGGATACTGATCGCAGGCGGCGACATATATCTGGCTACCATCGGTCGAAGCCGAGGCTGCGAGCGGGAAGGCGGGGCCAAATCCGTCGCGCGAAAGCGGAACGGAGGAAGTTGTTCCGTTCGTCACGTCAAAGAACAGCACGGCAGGGACGTTTTGAGCGACGACGATTACCTGCGAGCCGTTACCTACCAGCCGTGTGTAAATCGGAATGAACTGACCTTGTCCGAGGTTCGAAGAACTCAATCCGCCCAGCGACGCGACTGGATTGTTACATGAGAACTCGCCATCCGTGACGACGATTTGGGAGTCCGAACTCGAGAAAATATCGATATTCGGAGGATCCAGCGCAATCACGTGCTGGCCGTCTGGAGAAGGGAAGAGCTGTAGAGGAATTCCCGGAGTGTTGACGCTTCCGAGATCTACTTGCGGGTTGCAGACGGCGTAACCAGAAACGGATTTTCCCGGTGCAGGCGTTCCCGCGACATAAGCGAAGCTCCCATCCGCTGCGAACTTTACGTCGGTTGCGGTGGTTGCGATTGGAACTGATGTAAGCGCGTCCACGGTGGAGTAGACATACATCTTGCCTGTGTTGGTGATGATGAACAGTTTCAGCTGGTCGGGAGAGAAGGCGGCGGAAACGGCGGACTCTCCGGGAATGATGAGGTCGATCGGCGCCGCCGAGGTTGCGGCGCTGTTGTAGATATACACCTGACTCGGCACGGTAATCGTGTCGGAGACGACGACTAGTTTTCCATCGTTAGAAATGGTTAGCACTTTGCCGCACAACGCAACGTTGCAGGGAGTAGTGGAGTTCGAGACCGTCGTCACAGTCGGGCTGGTTCCACTGACATCGGAGTACATCAACCCCTGATCGCTTCCGAGATAGACGCGCGAGGCCGTCTGGTAATTGAACATCATGGAATTCGGAGTCCGCGGGACGCTAAGAATACTTCCGATGGGACTGGTGTTGGTGGTGTTCGGGGTGATGGAGAACATCGCACTCGTGCAACCGGATTGATTCCCGCACCCTGTGGTGGCGGCCCATGCGGTGTAAGTCGGTGGCTTGGTGGTCGAAGTTACGTCAATTGAAATCGCGCTGTAGCCTGTCTGTCCGTTCAACAGCTTTCCATTGCTGGCATACACGGGTAGTGACGGAATCACTCCGGTATTACAGGTTGGCGGCGTGCAGGACACGGTGACGGCCGCGCCTCCTAGATTGGAGCGCGCGGTCGCGCTATTGGTCCCGGTGCTATTGCTGGCCGTGGTGAACGATACGACCTCGGGATTGGAAGTACTCCAGGTGAGGGGCGGATTCTGTACCTGGACACCGAGAGTGTCGACTGCCGTAGCTTTGAGGGATACGGCCCCACCATTATTCGTGGTGAAAGAGTTTCCGTCTGAGCCTTGAATCTGAAGCCGCACATAGCTCACAAGGCAAGTTGTGTAGGCAAAGGGGTTGCTGGTAGTTCCTGCGGCGCTGGCGAAGAGCTGTGTAATCCCGGGATCTTTGGCGGTGATCTGGACCTGATTTTGTTGCAGTAGCGGGAGATTGGTATCCGGTACAGCCACCCCCGAATTGGTGGATGCCCAACTCATGGGGCCGACAGTGTTTGTGATATCGACTCCATTACTGTAGGCAAGTCCCTGGAACTGCCAGATATCTCCCTGGGAAAAGCAATCATGGGGAGGAGGCTGCGATTCCGCCTGTGTGATCTGGATGCTGTCGATGTGCTGGTGAACGTAGACCGTAGTTGTAGGGCTGGAAACACCTTCCGTGACCGCAGTGACCAGCGCGATTCCGGGGGTTCCCGGGGTGCATTGAGTTCCGGTCACGTCCCAGGTTCCGGCACAGGCTGCTCCGCTGGCGGTGAGGGAGAGCGGGGCGGCAGCATTGGGACTTCCGCTGACCACAACAAATTGGATGTTCAGGCCGAGAATTGTGGCTCCAGCGGCGTTTCTGGCAGTTGCCGAGAAGGTCTGGCTGCCGCCTACGTCGAGAGAAAACATGTTGCCCGGACTCAGGGTCACGGATTGCACCCCTCCGTTGCCGGCGTTGTTGTTGCCTTTTCCAAGACAACCGGTCAGGGCGACGACGAGCGTCATTGTTATTGCCAGTGTAAGAAGACGGGGACTACAACGATGCATGAATCCTCCTCGCGTCCGTTTGCCAGACGCGAGCGTAATGGTGGTAAGCGGAAAACTGTCAGTGTAGAGTGAACGGTCAAAGGTTTCAAGGTTGGAAGGTTTCAAAGTTTCCAATCGCGGCTCAAGCAGGACGAAAAGAAGCATCTGCTAGCCGCGGATTTGGGCCAAATTTTGCCGATGTTGAGCCTTTGAAACCTTGAAACAAACTCCGAAACACCGAAACCTTGAAACCTGTTTCTCTCTTATTTTCTTCGATGCGTCTTAGAGTGGTTGACGATGTGCAACCGAGTTGTTATTATCAAACAGTTCCGCGAGTACAGTCTGGCTTGCCTGTGTGCGGTAGTTCTGTCGGATGCGCGACCTGCGCTGGCGATGGTCTCCCAAAAAGTAATGGCTGAGCTTTGAAGAAGTACGTATCCGGTTGCGGTTTGGCTGGGAACGCCCTCGCTGAAACATCCTGCGAAAACCATCGCGCCCGCTAGAAAATTCGGGTCACGCGAGGCTATGCAGGGGGATGCAGACGAAACGGAACGCCTTCTAATCGGAAACAGGTTAGGCGTGGCGTCACCGTCGTCGGCGATTTAAGTCTGAGCAGGAAATTTGCAAGAATTCTCACGCGCCATGCGCGCGGGAGAGTATGGCTGGGCGCGCGACGGCCTGTGCCAGACCTGGGATGGGCGAAGTCCTGTCTCGACGGTGAAAGTGTGGTCGCGGCGAAATTAGTAGTAGAAGACGCGGTTTACGCGTCTGGGAGTGGTGAGAGTGCCTACTTTTAATCAGCTTGTGAAATTCGGGCGCGAGAAGACCCGGTACAAGACCGCGAGTCCGGCGCTGCAATCCTGTCCGCAAAAGCGCGGCGTATGCACGCGTGTGTACACACAGACGCCAAAGAAGCCGAACTCGGCTTTGCGTAAAGTGGCGCGCGTTCGCTTGACGAATGGAATTGAAGTGACGACCTACATCCCAGGCGTGGGACACAACCTCCAGGAGCACTCAATTGTGCTGATCCGCGGGGGCCGTGTGAAGGATCTGCCAGGTGTGCGTTATCACGTGGTACGCGGAACTTTGGATGCGACCGGCGTTGCGGGTCGTAATCAGGGCCGCTCGAAGTACGGTACGAAGCGCGCCAAGAAGGCGTAGTGGGAAATAGTTTTCGAGATCGAAGTTGAGAAATTAGAAGTTTAGAAATCAAGAGTTGAGAGCTGAGAAGCATGCCAAGAAAAGGACACATCGCTAAACGGACGGTCGAGAACGATCCTATTTATGGATCGGATCTGGTGACGAAGTTCATCAACTCGATGATGTGGCAGGGAAAGAAATCGACTGCCGAAGGCATCTTTTATAAGTCGCTGACGAAGCTGGAAGAAAAAGGCGGCGGCGATGGAGCCTTGAAGCTATTCACCAAGGCCGTCGAGAATGCCAAACCGTTGCTCGAAGTAAAGACGCGACGCGTCGGTGGAGCGAACTATCAGGTTCCGATCGAAGTGGGTCCGGACCGCAGAACGTCCCTGGCAATCCGCTGGCTGGTGAGCTATGCACGCGGCCGCGGCGAAAAGGGAATGATCGACAAGTTGACGAACGAATTGCTCGACGCCTCCAACGGAAAAGGCGCTGCCATCAAGAAGAAAGAAGATGTGCATCGCATGGCGGAAGCAAACAAGGCGTTCGCGCATTACCGCTGGTAGGAAAAGCAGCTTTTAGCCGTTAGCCCTTAGCTTGCAACAGGAGGGTTTCGCTAAAAGCTAGTTGCTATTAGCTAAAAGCTAAAAGCGAGCCCCGGAAAGATTAGAGAGATAAAGTGCCTCGAACAGTCCCACTAGAACGCTGCAGGAACATCGGCATCATGGCCCACATCGATGCCGGTAAGACCACGACGACGGAGCGCATCCTGTTTTATACGGGAAAGACGCACCGTATCGGCGAGGTGCACGAAGGCACGGCCATCATGGACTGGATGGAGCAGGAGCAGGAGCGCGGCATCACGATCACGTCCGCCGCGACGACCTGCACCTGGCACGACATTCGCATCAACATTATTGATACGCCCGGCCACGTGGACTTTACGGCCGAGGTGGAACGGTCGCTGCGCGTGCTCGACGGCGCGGTCGCGGTATTTGACGCAGTCCACGGAGTGCAGCCGCAGTCCGAAAAAGTCTGGCGTCAGGCCGATAAATACGGCGTCCCAAGAATTTGTTTTATTAACAAGATTGACAAGATGGGTGCTGATTTCGAGCACGCCGTCGATACCCTCCGCAAGCGCCTTAACGCCAAGCCCGTCGCGATCCAAATCCCCATCGGACAAGAAGACAAATTTGTTGGCGTGGTCGATCTGCTGGCCATGAAGTCCATCATCTGGAAAGATGAGACGATCGGCGCGGAGTACGAGGTTGGAGAGATTCCGGCTGAGTTGCTGAAAAAAGCCGAGGCGTTCCATACGCAGTTGGTTGAAACCGTCGCAGAAAACGACGACGAGATTCTGCATAAATTTCTGGAAGGCGAGACCATTTCCGCCGCCGAGTTGAAGAAGTCGCTGCGCAAATCGACGATTGCGTTGAAGCTTTTCCCGGTTGTTGTGGGTACGTCGTTTAAGAATAAAGGTGTGCAGCCGCTTGCTGGATGCGGTGGTTGATTACCTGCCTTCACCGCTCGACACCAAAGAAACTCGCGGCCTCGATCCGAATAATGAACAGCCGATCTCGCGCAAAGCTGACGACAAAGAGCCTTTTTCGGCGCTGGCATTCAAGATCATGGCCGATCCGTACGTCGGGCAGTTGACGTTCATCCGCGTGTACTCGGGACAATTGAAATCCGGCGAAGCGGTGCTGAATTCGCGCACGCAGAGAGACGAGCGCATTGGCCGCCTCTTGAAGATGCACGCCAATAAGCGCGAAGACATTCAGGAAATTCTGGCGGGCGATATTTGCGCGGTTGTCGGATTGAAGAACGTCAGCACGGGCGATACGATCTGTGACGAGCGCCATCCGATTACGCTGGAGAACATTGTTTTTGCGGTGCCGGTAATTTCGGTTGCGGTCGAACCGAAGACCAAGGCCGATCAGGAAAAGATGGGCATGGCGCTGGCGAAACTGGCGCAGGAAGATCCTACCTTTAAGGTCCACACTGATCCGGATAGCGGACAAACCATTATCAGCGGCATGGGCGAGTTGCATCTCGAAATCATCGTCGATCGCATGATGCGCGAGTACAAGGTGGAAGCCAACGTCGGCAAGCCGCAGGTTGCGTATCGCGAGACGATTCGCAAGCACGCGGAAGCGGAAGGCAAGTACATCCGGCAGACGGGCGGCAAGGGGCAATACGGTCACGCCAAGATCTATCTCGACCCCCAGCCCGCTGGCATGGGTTACGAGTTCGTTAACGATGTTACGGGCGGATCGGTGCCGAAAGAATTTATTAAGCCAATCGATCAGGGTATTCGCGAAGCGCTGGAAGGCGGAATTCTCGCTGGCTATCCGATGGTTGACGTGAAGGCGACGCTGTACGACGGCAGCTATCACGATGTCGATTCAAATGAAATGGCATTCAAAATCGCGGGATCGATGGCATTCAAGGAAGCGGCTCGCAAAGCTTCTCCCGTGCTGTTGGAGCCGGTGATGGCGGTCGAGGTAGTGACGCCGGAAGATTACGCCGGAACGATCATGGGCGATCTGAGTTCTCGTCGGGGACGTATCGAAGGCATGGAGCACCTCGCGGGTTCGCAGGTGATCAAGGCCATCGTTCCGCTGGCTGAAATGTTTGGGTACGCGACGCACATGCGGTCGTCCACCCAGGGTCGAGCGGAATATTCAATGCACTTTGCGCGGTATGAAGAAGCGCCGCGCCACATTGCGGAAGAAATCATTGCCAAGACGCAAGGCAAGCCGCCAGCACGATAAGTTTGTGGTTGATGAACGAGTTAAGAGTTTAGGACGGAGCTAAGAGCAAATGGCGAAAGAGAAATTTGAGCGGAATAAGCCGCACTGCAACGTAGGGACGATTGGTCACATTGACCATGGGAAGACGACGTTGACGGCGGCGATCACCAAAGTTTTGGCGAAGCACAACCCGAAGAACACGTTTCGGTCGTTTGATTCGATCGATAACGCTCCGGAAGAAAAGGCGCGCGGCATAACCATTGCCACCGCCCACGTGGAATACGAAACGCCGAACCGTCACTACGCGCACGTCGATTGTCCGGGCCACGCCGACTACATCAAGAACATGATCACCGGCGCGGCACAGATGGACGGCGGCATTCTCGTCGTGGCAGCGACCGATGGTCCAATGCCGCAGACGCGGGAACACGTGCTGTTGGCGCGGCAAGTCGGAGTTCCTTACCTCGTCGTCGCACTGAACAAGTGCGATGCGGTGGATGATCCTGAACTGCTGGAGCTGGTTGAACTCGAAGTCCGCGAACTGTTGAAGGCCTATCAGTTTCCGGGCGACGATGTTCCAGTCATTCGTTTGTCCGCACTCGGCGCCTTGAATGGCGAAGAGAAGTGGGAAAAGCAGATTGACGCGTTGATGGAAGCGGTGGACAAGTCGGTTCCGCAGCCAGTGCGTGATTTGGACAAGCCGTTCCTGATGCCGATCGAAGACATTTTCTCGATTCAAGGTCGTGGAACAGTGGTTACGGGCCGTATTGAGCGTGGCAAGGTGAAGGTTGGCGAGGAATCAGAAATCGTCGGCTTCCGCGAAACGCGTAAGACGGTTGTGACCGGCGTTGAAATGTTCAAGAAGCAATTGGACGAAGGTCTGGCGGGAGACAACGCCGGATTGCTGTTGCGCGGCATTGCGAAAGAAGATGTCGAGCGCGGCATGGTGCTGGCAAAGGGTGGATCGATTACGCCGCACACCAAGTTCAAGGCGGAAGTTTACATTTTGACGAAAGAAGAAGGTGGACGACATACGCCATTCTTCAAGGGCTATCGTCCGCAGTTTTATCTGCGAACGACAGACGTGACTGGTATCGCCGAGTTGCCGGAAGGCACGGAGATGGTGATGCCGGGAGACAACGTGAGCCTGGTGATTGAACTGATCACGCCCGTGGCGATGGAAAAGGGATTGCGCTTTGCCATCCGAGAAGGCGGCCACACGGTAGGAGCAGGTACGATCGCAGAAATTATTAAGTAACGAAATTAAAGCGGCTCGCAGCTTGCCGCCAGATCTTTCCTCCCGGAAAAGCCGGGAGGAGTAAAGAGAGTGAAACGTGACTGGAAAAGAAAGAATTCGCATCAGGTTGAAAGCCTACGACTACCGCATTTTGGATCAGTCAACGGGCGAAATCGTGGAGACGGCAAAGCGGACGGGCGCGCAGATTGCGGGACCGATTCCATTGCCCACGATGAAGAATAAATACTGCGTGCTGCGTTCTCCGCACGTGGATAAGAAGTCGCGGGAACAGTTTGAAATCCGCACCCACAAGCGCCTGCTCGATATTCTCGAGCCGACGCAGCAGACAGTCGATGCGTTGATGAAGCTCGATCTGCCGGCAGGTGTGGACGTTGAAATTAAGGCATTCGGTAAGGAACATAAATAGCTATCAGCTGTCAGCCACCAGCCGTCAGGTAAGACGTCATGGCTGAAAAGCCTGAGTAGCACCCAGCCAATAGCCGCCGGTGAATGATTCGGCGAGCCAAGCTGGGAATGGAGAAAGAAATGGCACGAGTCACGGGAATTTTGGGAAAGAAAGTCGGCATGACGCAGCTCTTCGATTCGAAGGGTGATGTGCGTCCGGCGACGGTGCTGCAAGCGGGTCCCTGCGTGATTACGCAGCACAAGACCAGCACTAAAGATGGATACGAGTCCGCGCAGATTGGCCTGGTCGAGTTTGTGAAGGAGAAAAACCTGAGCAAACCGATGAAGGGACACTTCGCGAAGCACAATCTTCCGCCTGTGAAGTTCATGCGCGAGGTTGGTGTGGAACTCGAAGCCGCCGGCGAAGAGACGAATGCGCTGAAGGCTGGCGATCGCGTCTTGGTTGATATTTTTGAAGGCGAGCGATTCGTTGACATCATTGGAGTGAGCAAGGGTCGCGGATTTCAGGGCGTTGTGAAGCGTCATCATTTCGCTGGCGGTCCGAAATCGCACGGTTCGATGTTCCAAATTACGGGTTCGATTGGTTCCTCGGCATTTCCATCACGCGTATTCAAGGGCATGCGGATGTCGGGTCACATGGGCGATGAACGAATCACCATGCGCAACCTGCGGATTCTGGGCGTCGATAAGGAAGAGAATTTGTTGGTGGTGGAAGGCAGCGTTCCGGGTTCGAACGGCGGCTACATCATTATCAATAAAGCGAAGAAACCGCCCAGAGAGCGTCGTGGATTTGCGGGTTCGGCCACGGTTGATCCTTTGAAGGCAGCGAAGCGCGCAGCCAAGAAGGGGTAAATCGGTCGTTAGTCGTTAGTCATTAGTCGTTAGCGGTCAGCACGAAGACGAGAGAAATATGGCAACTATTGATATTTACAATTTGAGCGGCGCCAAGGCTGGGTCGATGGAACTGGCCGACGAAGTTTTCGGCGCGGTCAACGAAGACCTGCTCTGGGAAGCGATCACGCACTATCGCGCCAAGGCGCGTGCGGGTACGCATGCCACCAAGAACCGCTGGCGCGTTTCGGGTTCCGGCAAGAAGCTGTGGAAGCAGAAGGGCACGGGGCGAGCGCGTATCGGCTCGATCCGTTCTCCTCTATGGCGCCACGGTGGCACGGTCCACGGACCGCAACCGCGCTCGTATGACTACGCCTTCCCGAAGAAGAAGTTGCTGGGTGCATTGCGTTCAGCGCTGGCTTCGAAGTTCGCCGATGGCAAGCTGATCGTCGTAAAGTCTTTCGAAGTGAAAGAGCCGAAGACAAAAGCGTTTCAGGAATCGCTGGGCAAGCTGAAGGTGCAAGGCACGATTCTTCTGGTCGATCTTTCGACTGCGGAGAATAAAAACCTCGCACTCAGTTCGCGCAACATCGACGGACTGGAACTGGTGAAGGCGAACGAAGTGCATCCGTATCACCTGATGCGCTACACGCATGTGGTGTTCGCGCAGCAGGCGCTGGAGAAGCTGCAGGATTCGCTGAAGAAGTCGGCATCGAAGCGTACGCACGACGCAGAGCCTGCGGAAGAGAAAAAAGTAAAAGCTAAAAAAGCTCCCGCGCGGCGTTCGCGTAAGGCAGAGGTGGCCTGATGAAATCCGCATATCAGATTATTCAGAAGCCAGTCATCACCGAAAAAGGTCTTGGGATTAAAGAGACCCAGAACACTTTGGTGTTCCAGGTAGCGCCGAAGGCGACGAAGACTGAGATTAAAGAAGCGGTGCAATCGATTTTCAAAGTGAAAGTGGAATCGGTACGCACGGCAAATTATCCCGGAAAAGAACGGCGGCGCGGCAAGTTTACCGGCTACCGTCCTGACTGGAAGAAGGCATATGTCCGCTTGAAGAGTGGCGAGAAGATGCCGGAGTACGCACAGAATTGTAGGAAAGCGTTGGTCAGCTCGTCGCCGTCAGCCATCAGTTAAACGCCGATGGTCAACACTGAGAGAGCTGACGGAACTAAAAGCTGAGAGCTAATATGCCGATTAAGACTTATCGACCGACAACACAGACATTGCGCTACCGCACGACGCTTGTCACTGATGACATCACGTCGAAGAAGCCGCACAAGCCGCTGGTTGAGGGCAAGTTGCGGACGGGTGGACGGCGCAACTCCGGCGACACGACCATGCGTTTTCGCGGCGGCGGCAACAAGCGCAAGCTGCGCACGATTGATTTCAAGCGCGACAAGATTGGGATTCCGGCGACCGTGGTAACGATCGAGTATGACCCCGGCCGCTCGGCACGAATCGCGTTGTTGAGCTATGCCGATGGCGAGAAGCGTTACATTGTTCAGCCCGATGGATTGAAAGTTGGGCAGAAGATTGTGAGCGGTCCCGAAGCCGACATTCTGGTGGGGAACGCGTTGCCGCTGCGGAACATTCCGCCAGGCACGACGATCCACAATGTGGAATTGAAGCCTGGCAAGGGTGCGCAGATGGTGCGCTCCGCAGGTGGTTCGGCGCAGTTGATCGCAAAAGAAGGCGACTACGGACTAGTGAAATTGCCTTCCGGAGAAACGCGCAAAGTGCTGCTCGATTGCCTGGCCACAATTGGACAGGTGGGCAACACGGACCACGAAAACGTGACGTGGGGTAAAGCAGGACGCACGCGCTGGGTCGGAAAGCGTCCGCATAACCGCGGCGTTTCGATGAACCCGGTTGACCATCCTCATGGTGGTGGTGAAGGTAAGACTTCAGGCGGACGTCATCCTGTAACTCCATGGGGACAGCCGACGCGCGGATACAAGACGCGTAACAACAAGCGGACCGATGCGTTCATCGTGAACCGCAGGAAAAAGAGTTAACCGCAAGGTTTTAAAGTTTCAGAGTTTCAAGGAATACCAGAAGCCTCAGTCCGGAACACTGAGAACTGAGAGCTGAGAACTGAGAACTGACTTTATGGCACGTTCAACAAAAAAAGGACCGTTCGTTGATGCGCACCTGGTGACCAAGGTGGCTGGGATGAATGCGCGCAACGAAAAGAAAGTGCTGCGGACGTGGTCGCGGCGCTCGACGATTATTCCGGAGATGGTGGGACACACGATTGCCGTCCACAACGGAAGAAAATTTATCCCTGTATATGTGACCGAGAACATGGTGGGACACAAGCTGGGTGAATTCAGCTTTACCCGTCAGTTCAAAGGACACTCGATGAAAGCGGCGACCGAATCAGCAGCCAGACCGGCGGGCGCGCCCGGCGGAGCTGGAGCGGCGGCGCCGAAGGCGTAGGAGACGCGACGATGGAATTTCGAGCAGAAGCCCGATACATGCGCGTCTCGCCGCAGAAGGCGCGGCTGGTGCTGAACCTGATCAAGGGACGGCGCGTGGAAGAAGCGCGGAACACGCTGGCATTTACGAAGAAGCGCGTGGCCGCGACGGTTGCCAAGTTATTGCAGTCGGCAATCGACAACGCAAATTTTCTGAGCACCGAAAAAGGTCTGGATGTCGATCTCGACAACCTGTATGTGAAGAACGCGGTGGCGAACGATGGTCCGCGTATGAAGCGGATTCGTCCAGCACCGATGGGACGCGCGTATCACTACGTCCGTCGCATTGCGCATATTGAAATCGTGCTGGCGGAGAAGAACCGGAACGGTGCGGCAGTCGGAACCGCATCTGGAGCGAGCGACAAGTCAGCGAAGGGCGCATCGTCGTCATCTAAGCCGAAAGTGAAAGCCAAAGCGAAAGCGCCGGCGAAGAAGAAAGTGGTTGCGAAGAAGGCGACTGCGAAGAAGTAGAGCAGTCGTTGGTCGATTGTCGATAGTCGTTCGAGGGTTGGTGGCAAGCGACCAGCGACTAACGACCAACGACCGATAAGGGCAAGGACTTTAGGAGCACATAAAAGATGGGACAGAAAGTACATCCTTACGGATTTCGGCTGGGATACACCAAGCCGTGGAAGTCGCGCTGGTTTGTCGAGAAGGACTACGACAAGCTGTTGCTGGAAGACTGGAAGCTCAAGACGGAGCTGAAGGAAAAGCTCAAGTCGGCGGGCATCAGCTCGGTCGAAATTGAACGTCCGGGCAACAAGCTGCGGATCATTGTGAAGACGGCGCGTCCGGGGATCATCATCGGACGCAAGGGCGCGGAGATCGACAAGCTGAAGCAGGACTTGCAAAAGCGCACGTCCCGCGAAGTGCATGTCGATATCCAGGAAGTGCACAAGCCGGAACTGGATGCGCAGTTGGTTTCAGAGTCGATCGCGCTGCAGCTTGAAAAGCGCGTTGGTTTCCGGCGTGCGATGCGTAAGTCGGTGGACTCGGCGCTGCGTTTCGGATGCAAGGGAATCAAAGTCCGCGTCAGTGGACGATTGAATGGAAACGAAATCGCGCGGTCCGAGTGGTATCTGCAGGGGCGGTTGCCGTTGCACACACTGCGTGCCGACATCGATTACGGATTCACTGAAGCTCGTACTACGTACGGCGTGATTGGCGTGAAGTGCTGGATTTACAAGGGCGAGATTCTTCCGGCGAAGAAGCGGGAAGCGACTCCGGCACGCGATCTGACCACAACGGGTGCTTTCTAAGACTAGTAAAAGTGAAGCTCACGCTGCGACTGAAGGCTGAGAGCTGAAAGCTGAGAGCTGATTTATGTTGATGCCGAAGAAAGTTAAGTACCGCAAGCAACAGCGCGGGCGCATGACCGGTAAGGCTTGGCGCGGAAGCACGCTGGCTTTCGGTGAATTTGGGCTGAAGGTGCTTGAGCCAGGATGGATCACCGATCGGCAGATCGAAGCGAGCCGCGTTGCAATGACTCGTTTTGTGAAACGCGGCGGCAAGATCTGGATCCGGTTGTTTCCGGACAAGCCTGTGACCAAGAAGCCGGCCGAAACCCGTATGGGTAAAGGCAAAGGCGCTCCGGATCACTGGGTCGCGGTGGTCAAGCCGGGAAAGATTTTGTTTGAGATGGAAGGCGTTTCAGTGACGGACGCGAAAGAAGCGATGCGTTTGGCGTCGCACAAGCTTCCGTTGCGTACGACGTTTGTGAAACGCGACTTTATTTAGAAGTCAGGCAACAGGTTCTTACTGAGAACTGATGGCTGACAGCTGAGAGCTAAATTATGAAGGCAGAAAAGATTCGCAACTTAACCGACGTCGAGCTCAAGCACCAGGAGCGGGACTTGGCGGACCAGCTCTTCAAGCTGAAGTTCCAGATGAATATGGGACAGACGGAGAGCCTGAAAAAGATTCGCGGGCTGCGCCGGGACATCGCGCGCGTGCAGACGGTCCGGCGTGAGCAGGAACTGTCCACCAGCAAGACGGAGAAGAAATAACATGGCGGAAACTACAGCCCAACCAGAAAAACGCGTTCCTCATCACAAAGAGCTGATCGGCATCGTCGTATCCAACAAGATGGAGAAGACGATTGTGGTCGAAGTGACGAGGAAGAAGGCGCATCCGTTGTACAAGCGGGTGATCTCGATCCGCAAGAAGTTTTATGCGCACGACGAGAAGAATGAAGCGCACACCGGCGATACGGTAAAGATTGAAGAATCGCGACCGTTGTCGAAGTTGAAGCGCTGGACGTTGAAAGACATTGTCCGGAAGACTTCGCTGGCTCCGGAGACGGAAGCTGAAGCGGCCGCGACTTCGAACACGAACCGGTAAGCAACGCAGAGACGAACGAGGAGACAACCATGTCCGTAATGATGAGATCGATGCTTGAAGTGGCCGACAATTCCGGCGCGCGCAAGCTGCAGATGATCATGCCCCTCGGCGGTTCGACCGGTATGCATGCGAGCCTGGGCGACATTATTACCGCCAGCGTGAAGGAAGCTTCGCCGGACGGCCAGGTGCAAAAGGGCAAAGTGGTGAAGGCGGTGATTGTCCGAACGCGCAAAGAAGTTCGACGGCGCGATGGCAGCTACATCCGCTTCGATCAGAACGCGGCTGTACTGATCAACGAGACGGGCGAGCCGGTTGGTACGCGCGTATTTGGTCCGGTAGCGCGTGAACTGCGCGACCGAAAGTTTTTGAAGATTGTGTCGCTGGCACCCGAAGTCATCTAAGTTTTGGGCCTCGGGTCGCAGGTGTCGGGTCTCAGTGACGGCGAGGCCATAAACAGTTAAGGGATTGAGGATTCGAAATGGCTACAGCAACTACGACAGAACACAAGCGAGTTCATATCCGCCGGAACGATACGGTCAAGGTAATGACCGGGCGGGATTCGGGAAAAGAAGGGCGCGTACTGCGCGTGTTTCCGGATGAAGGCAAAGTGCTGGTCGAGCACGTGATGACGGTGAAGAAACATGTGCGCCCGAATCCGCAGAAAAACGTGAAGGGTGGAATTGCAGAGCAGGAGCGCGCGATTCCTTTGTCCAACGTTGCTCTAGTCTGTGGAACTTGCGGGCCGGTTCGAATCGGCCACGAAGTACGTGGCGATCGCAAGGTGCGGGTTTGCAAGAAGTGCGGGACGACGCTCGACAAGTAGCCGTCAGCGTTCAGCCATCAGCAATCAGGTAGTGCTCCTGGTGCGGACGGCAGTTTAGAAAACTTGAGCTTACGAACCGGTACACGTCAAGGCCAGAACTAGAACCAGCGGCCTGACAATCCGAAAACCGTAAGAGAGAAGGCAGCAAAAGGCGTATGGCAAAAGACGAAGCGAAAAGCGATCACAAGAACGAGCAGAGAAGCGACGAGCCGAAGAAGGTAAGACCTCCGAAGGCTGAGAAGGTCGCGGTTGCTGATAAGCCGGGAGCGGAAGCTCCGAAGCATGCTGCGAAAGAGCGGCCACGTCTGCGCGCGCGCTTTGAGAAGGAAGTTTCGGCAGCTCTGATGAAGGAACTCGAGCTGACGAATACGATGGCCGTGCCGCGACTGCACAAGATTGTCGTGAACATGGGCGTTGGAGACGCAACGCAGAACGCGAAGATCATGGATCCCGCAGTCAACGAATTGGGACAGATTACGGGACAGAAGCCGGTCACGACGAAGGCTAAGAAATCCATTGCGGCGTTCAAAGTCCGCGAAGGTATGCCGATTGGCGCGATGGTGACGTTGCGCGGGGATCGGATGTACGAATTTTTTGATCGTCTGGTCAGCATTGTTCTTCCGCGTGTGCGAGATTTTCGAGGAGTTTCGACGAAGTCGTTCGACGGACGCGGCAACTACACGCTGGGTCTGCACGATCAGTTGATTTTTCCGGAGATTGATTATTCGAAGGTCGATAAATTGAAGGGTATGAACGTGACCATCGTGACGACGGCGCGGACCGACGATCAGGGCCGGTCGCTGCTGAAGGCGTTGGGTTTGCCGTTCCGAGTTCAGTAAGAATCGGGTTCAGTAGGAATCGGGCACAGCGGAAATTAACTGAGAGCTAGCAGCGGAATGCTGAAGGCTCAGAGAAGTTAGGAGTGAATTTTGGCCACTACAGCAAAGCGAGTGAAAGACGGCGTGGAGAGCAAGACCAAGCCGCAAAACGTAAAGAAGCCGAAGTTCTCGTCACGCAAGCATAATCGCTGCAAGATCTGCGGACGTCCACGGGCTTATTTGCGCAAGTTTGGCCTATGCCGTTTGTGTTTCCGGCAGTTGGCGCTGCGGGGCGAGATCCCCGGAGTTTCGAAGTCGTCTTGGTAGAAAAGGTCGTTGGTCGCTCGTCGTTGGTCGTTCGCGATTCTGGATGACTAAGACGGCGAGCGCAACGCAAGCAAGTTTTAGATGTACCGGTTTTTAGAGATTGATCGCGAACGACTAGCGACCAACGACTAACGACCAACAGAAGTAAGCTGCTGACAGGTTCTCCGGCAAGAAGCGGAGCGAACGAGCGGCTTTAGGAGAAGCGAACAATGAGGTTGACCGATCCGGTCGCAGACATGCTGGCGCGAATCCGCAACGCGATTCGTGCGCGGCACCAAAAAGTTGACATACCAGCTTCCAAGCTGAAGACAGAGATTGCCCGCATCCTGAAGGAAGAGGGTTATATCGCGAACTTCAAGCCGGCGGAAGAAGAAGGCCACAAAGTTGTGCGCGTGTACTTGAAGTACGGCAGCAACAATGAGGCGGTCATCACGAATCTGGCGCGCGTATCGCGTCCGGGCTGCCGCGTCTATGTGCGCCGCACCGAGATTCCGCGCGTGTTGGGCGGACTTGGAATCAATATCCTGACCACGCCGAAGGGTGTGATGACAGGACGCCAGGCTCGTCGTCAAGGCCTCGGCGGCGAATTGCTTTGCGATATTTGGTAGAGATACCGCTATCAGCCATCAGCTCTCAGCCGTCAGTTAAAGCGCTGGGACGTAACTGACGGCTGAAGGCTGAGAGCTGAGAGCTAAAAAGTTATGTCACGAATTGGAAAAAAGCCGATCGCGATCCCGAAGGGCGTGACGGTTAAAGTTGAAGGCAATACGGTGATGGTTCAGGGGCCGAAGGGCAAACTGGATACATCTCTTCCGTCCGGCATTACCACGGAGCAGAAGGACGGCAACCTGCTGGCGATTCGCCAGGACGATGCGCATGCGGCGGTCCACGGATTAGCGCGCGCGCTGTTGAATAACGCGGTCGAAGGTGTGACCAAGGGCTGGACCAGAGATCTGGAAATTGTAGGTATTGGTTATCGCGCCGAGATGAAGGGCAAAGGGATGGTGGTTTTCAGTCTGGGGTATTCGCACCCGATTGAATATCCGCTGCCGACCGGCGTCGATTGCGCGGTGGACGCCAAGCTGACGAAGTTGACGTTGAATGGCATCGATCGCCAGAAGGTTGGACAGGTCGCCGCTGAAATGCGGTCGCTGCGTCCGCCCGATCCGTACAAGAATAAGGGTGTGCGGTACGCGGGCGAGAAGTTGAAGAAGAAGGTTGGTAAGACGGGCGCCAAGTAAGGCGTCGTCGGTCGATAGTCGCTAGTCGTTGGCACTTGAGACTCGCGAACGACCATCGACTATCGACGAACGACGAACGACTGAAGGGTTTGAGGGTTTTAACATGTTAAGAGTTACTGCAAAAAATCAAACGCGGCAGCGGGTACATGATCGGATCCGCAAGAAGGTTCAGGGGACGCCAGAGCGTCCCCGGCTGAATGTGTACCGGTCGTTGAATCACATTTACGTCCAGTTGATTGACGATTTGAAGGGCGTCACCCTGGTTGCGGCTTCGACGGCCGACGATCGCAAGGGCGAACGCGTCGCTGGCGGAAACGTGGCTTCGGCGAAAAAGATCGGCAAAAAGATTGCCGAACTGGCGAAAGAAAAAGGCGTCACGAAAGTTGTGTTCGATCGTGGCGGCTACATTTATCACGGTCGCGTAAAAGCGTTGGCCGATGCGGCCCGTGAAGCGGGATTGCAGTTCTAAATCAGCTGTCAGCCGTCAGCCATCAGTTTTCAGCTAAACCTGAAACGGAGAGGCTTGAACGGCGACAACGAGAGAGTTGCGGAAAAACAGAATGCCTAGAGTAACGAAGAAACTCGATGCGAATTCGTTCCAGTTAAAGGACCAAGTGGTCTCCATTAACCGGGTCACGAAAGTGGTCAAGGGCGGCAAGAACATGTCGTTCGCCGCGCTGGTAGTGATTGGCGATCCGTCGGCTGCGGTTGTGGGATTCGGATCCGGCAAAGCGAAGGAAGTTCCGCAGGCCATCCGCAAAGGGATTGAGTCGGCGAAGAAGAACCTGATGCGCGTCCACCTGACGCAGACCACAGTGCCGCACACGGTGTTGGGACGTTTTGGTGCAGGTATGGTTTTGCTGAAACCGGCGCCAGAAGGCACGGGAGTCATTGCTGGTGGCGCAGTGCGTGCAGTGATGACGTCGGTCGGTATTCAGAATGTGCTGACGAAATCGATTGGCACGACGAATCCGCACAACGTGATCAAGGCAACATTCGACGCGTTGAAGAAGTTGAAGAGCCGCGAAGAAGTTGCATCGTTGCGCGGCAAGTCGGTTGAGGAGTTGTAAGATCAAATGACAACCAAGACATCGAAAGCGGTAGCGGGCACGATTCAGTTGAAGTGGGTGCGGTCGGCGATCTGCGCTCCAGTGACACAGAAGAGAGTCGTCAAAGGTTTGGGCTTTACACGTTTGAACCAGGTGATTGTGCGGCCGGACACGGCGGCGATTCGCGGCATGGTCAAGAAGATCCCGCATCTGGTGGAAGTCGTAAATTAAGGTCTCGGGTCTTAGGTCTCGGGTCTCAGGAAAACCTCTCCGAAGCATCGAGGATTTTCCTGAGACCTGAGACCTAAGACCTGACACCAGGAAATTCCTATGAATCTTTCAACGATCAGAGCACCGAAAAAATCGACGGAAAAGAAGAAGCGCGTCGGACGTGGTATGGGATCCGGCATGGGCAAGACCTCGACACGCGGACACGATGGACAGCGTTCGCGCTCAGGATCGCGTTTGTTGCGCGGCTTTGAAGGCGGCCAGATGCCATTGCATCGCCGAGTTCCGAAGCGCGGATTCACCAACATTTTCCGCGAGGAATACGATGTGGTGAACCTGGACCGTCTGGCGACTCTCGGCGACATCGAACTCACGCCTGAAGGATTGAAGAAGGCTGGAGTGATCAGCGGCCGCCATCCTGTCAAAGTTCTCGGTAGCGGCGAATTGAAGACTGCCATCACCGTACACGCACATAAATTCTCCAAGTCGGCGCAGGAAAAAATCACCAAGGCCGGCGGCAAGTTTGAGGTCCTGCAGTAATGCTCTCCAAGCTGGCGAACATTTTCCGGATTCCCGACCTGAGGAAGCGCGTGTTGTTCACGCTCGGCTTGCTGGCGGTGTATCGCATCGGCGGCCACATCCCGACGCCTGGAATCAATGGCGACCGGCTGGCACAATTTTTCGAGCAGAATAAAGGCTCAGTGTTGGGTTTTGTCGATCTGTTCAGCGGTGGTAATTTGCGCCGTCTGACGATTTTCGCGCTAGGCATCATGCCGTACATCACGGCGTCCATCATTTTGCAATTGCTGACGGTTGTGTATGAGCCGCTGGCGAAACTGCAAAAAGAGGGTGAGATGGGCCGCAAGAAGATCACCCAGTGGACTCGGTATCTCACGGTGATCTTGAGCGCGGTGCAGTCGTTCGGCATCGCGATCAGCCTGCAAAAAGCTGGCGACTTCGTCACGACTCCTGGACCGGGCTTCATCCTGATGACGATGCTCACCCTCACTACGGGCAGCGCGTTCATCATGTGGTTGGGCGAACAGATTACCGAGCGCGGCATTGGCAATGGAATGTCGCTGCTGATTTTCGCCGGTATCGTCGTCGGACTTCCGCGCGGCGTCATCGATCTTTATCAGAAAGCAAGCACGAATGCCTGGGGAGTATTTACTGCACCCGCGATCATCATGTTGTTGGCTCTGATGATTGCAGTCGTGGCATTCATTGTTTACGTAGAACGCAGTGAGCGCCGAATTCCGGTGCAGTACGCCAAACGTGTCGTTGGACGCAAGGTGATGGGCGGGCAGTCCATGCACTTGCCTTTGCGCGTGAACGCTGGCGGCGTGATGCCGGTGATTTTCGCATCATCGATTCTCGCACTGCCGCAAATGCTGGGTGCGGCGTTCCATAACAATCGCGTGATTGGTCCGATTCTGGACGCGATGAAGTGGGGCGAACCGCTTTACACTCTGCTCTATTGCCTGGGAATTATTTTCTTTGCCTACTTCTATATTTCGATCGTGTTCAATCCGAACGAAGTTGCGGACAACATGCGGAAGTGGGGAGGATTCATCCCTGGCATTCGTCCTGGCAAGCGCACTTCGGATTTCATCAACGACGTTCTTACGCGGATCACGCTGGTCGGTGCGCTGTACCTGATTTTGATCTCGCTGATTCCGGAATGGATGATTGCCGGTATCAAGCTGAACCATCTTCCGTTAGTTGGGCGAATTTTCGAGAATTTGCCGACTTGGGTCACGAACGGATTGGGAGTGAACTTCTACTTCGGTGGAACTTCGCTGCTGATTGTCGTCGGCGTCGCGATGGATACGGTTACACAGATCGAAGCGCAGTTGATCATGCGGCACTATGACGGGTTCACTCCGCGCAGCGGAAGAATTCGTGGTCGTCGTACCTGGTAAGTAGAAGCAAGTTCTCAGTTCGGTTCTCAGTTCTCAGTAAGGGCTGCGATGCGGAGATTTTTCTGAGAACTGAGAACTAGGAACTGAGAACTAGGTTTTAGCAGGCGCGGAGTTGGACGATATTTCCGCGGTAGGAAATACGAGTAAGAGATGCCATTTCGATGGCCAACCAGACCGCGCACAATATAGGAACGGTGATTCTTCTTGGGCCTCCAGGGGCCGGGAAGGGCACACAGTCGAGGCAGATCGTCGACCGTTACGGAGTCCCGCAGATCTCCACTGGAGATCTTCTGCGAGATCACGTAGCGCGCGGCACTGAACTCGGCTTCGCCGCCAAGGCGATTATGGCACGCGGCGAGCTGGTTCCAGACGAGTTGATGTACGGCATCGTCGCCGACAGATTGCGGCTGGCGGATTGTAAGCGTGGATTTGTGCTGGACGGCTTTCCTCGGACGGCTGCTCAGGCAGGATGGCTGGATGCCTTCCTGGAAAAAGAGGTCTTTGACAACAAGGCAAGTAAGCAAGCGGGTGAGTCGCCCACCTGTCCTCTGGTTGTGATCCAGTTGCTGGTGGATTATACTCAATTGATACAGCGGCTTACCGGGCGGCGTTCCTGTCCCACCTGCGGAAGACTCTATAACATTCACTCGCAGTCACCTCAGGTCAATGCGGTGTGTGATGTGGACGGCTCGAAGCTCGTGATCCGTGATGACGATCGCGAGGATGTGATCTCAGAGCGGTTGGCGGCTTACGACAACCAGACTCGCCGGGTAGCGGATTACTACCGCGCACAAGGTCGGTTGGTAGCCATCAATGCGGATCGGCCGATGGCTGAAGTAACGATCCAGATTTTTGCGGTGATCGAGAGTCATCGCAAGGGCGAATGCTAGTCGCCGACTGAATTTTCGTTGGCGAATATTATTTTTTAAGATCGAGTTGGTTATGAGTTTTGGTGAGGATCGAGTCATCCGTAAAACGCCGGAAGAAATCGAAAAGATGCGGCGCAGCGGAAAGATGGTCCGCCAGGTTTTGAACCGCGTGAAGTCGTTGGTGGCGCCGGGCGTCACGACGATGGATCTGGAGAAGGCTGCCGAGTCGCTGATCGCAGAAATGGGAGCGACGCCAGCTTTCAAGGGATATTACGGTTATCCCTGTGTGTTGTGCACTTCGATCAACGAAGAGATTGTGCATGGCATCCCGTCTGAAAAGAGGGCGCTGAAAACGGGAGACATCGTTTCCATCGATTGCGGAGTGGTTTGCGACGGATATTACGGAGACGCGGCGATCACGGTTCCGGTGGGCGAAGCGCTAACCGACGAGTTGAAGAAGTTGCTCGAAGTGACCGAGGCTTCGCTGTACAAGGGCATCGAGCAAGTCAAGATTGGAAATACAGTAGGGCACGTGGGATCGGCGATCCAGAAGCATGTGGAAGCGAACGGGTTTAGCGTGGTTCGCGAGTTTGTAGGGCACGGCATCGGGACGAAGCTGCATGAAGCGCCGCAGATTCCGAACTTTGGCAAAAAGGGTCAGGGCGCGGAGTTGACCGAAGGCATGGTCCTCGCGATTGAACCGATGGTGAACTCGGGACGTCCCGAGACGAAAGTTTTGAGCGATAAATGGACGGCCGTAACGCTCGACGGCAGTTACAGCGCGCACTTCGAACATTGCGTAGCGGTAACGCGGCAGGGGCCAGTGATTTTGACCCAGTAGAGCTTTCAGTCATCAGCCGTCAGCTATCAGGTAAGGCGCTGAGGTGAAGGTTTTAGCTGAGAGCTGACGGCTGAAGGCTGATAGCTTTTTAAGGAGTCGATGAGCAAAGAGGACGCGATTGAAGTAATGGCAGTGGTCGTCGAGCCGCTGCCGAATGCCATGTTCAAGGTGGAGCTTGAGAATAAACACCAGGTACTGGCGCATGTATCCGGCAAGATGCGGAAGAACTTCATCCGAATTCTGCCAGGAGACAAGGTTGCCGTCGAGCTTTCTCCGTACGATCTGAATCGCGGTCGGATTGTGTACCGCTACAAATAAGTTTGCTGAGCGCCGCTCAGCCTGACGGCAGAGTCAGCCGTCGCGAAATGAGGGTTTATGAAAGTAAGAGCATCGGTAAAGAAAATTTGTGACAAGTGCAAAGTGATCCACCGCAAGGGAGTCGTTCGCGTAATCTGCGAGACTGCCAAACACAAGCAACGTCAGGGATAAATGAGTTTTGCGGCGAAAACGAGCAACTAATTAATTAGTAGTTCGAAATCGTCGAGTGGAAAATTGGAAGTGAATCAAGTAGTTGAAGTACCTGAGAGCTGACGGCTGATGGCTGACAGCTAATAAGAGAGGGATTCATGGCACGTATCGCAGGCGTCGATCTTCCGCGAAACAAGCACGCGAACATCGCGCTCACCTACATTTACGGCATTGGCAACTCCCGCGCAGCGCGCATTTTGGACGCGGCAAACGTGGATCCGATGAGAATGATTTCCGACCTCGGAGAAGATGAGGTCAACCGCATCCGCCAGGTGATCGAGGGCGAGGGTTCAGTGGAAGGCGATCTGCGCAAGGACGTTTCGATGAACATCAAGCGTCTCATCGAAATCGGTTCGTATCGCGGATTCCGCCATCGTCGCAATCTGCCAGTCCGCGGGCAGCGCACGCACACCAATGCACGTACCCGTAAAGGTCCGCGCAAGGGCACAGTCACGATGAAGAAGAAGACGGCAAAAGCGTAAGAATCAGGTCTCAGCTCTCAGTTGTCAGGTCTCAGTAAAATCGAGATCTTCCTGAGACCCGAGACCTAAGAACTGAGACCTCATACATGGCAAAACCAGCAGCAGCAGGCGGCGCCGCGGCGCCCGAGAAAAAAGGCAAGAAAAAGACGTTTAAGAAGAAAGAGCGCAAGCACGTTCCACACGGACTCGTGCATGTGCAGGCTTCTTTCAATAACACGATCGTGACGATCACAGACATGAGCGGCAACGTCCTCTCGTGGAAGAGTTCAGGCTCGCTGGGATTCCGCGGATCGCGTAAGGGAACTCCATTCGCCGCGCAGCAGGCAGCTTCGAACGCCGCCAGTATGGCGCGCGATCACGGTGTCCGCACGGTCGATGTGCGAGTGAGCGGTCCGGGATCGGGACGTGAGTCCGCAGTCCGAGCGTTGGCGTCGTCAGGAATTGAAGTGCGGTCGATCAAAGACACCACTCCGATTCCGCACAACGGATGCCGTCCGCCGAAGCGCCGTAGAGTGTAGGACCGTCGTTTGTCGGTAGTCGCTGGTCGTTAGGAACGAACGTTAGTAACGGACGACAGCAACGGACGACAGCAACGAACGACAGCAGCCACCGACTAGCGACCAAAGACCAACGACCGAATTTTCGTCCGGGACGAAGGGTGAAGCCAAACCTGTAAACCGGTCATCTAACTAAGGAGAACAACTTGGCCCGTTATACAGATGCAGTGTGTCGTTTATGTCGCCGGGAAGGCATCAAGCTTTTCCTCAAAGGCACGAAGTGCTTTAGCGACAAGTGTCCCATCGAAAAACGCAACTTCGCTCCCGGACAACACGGGAAAGACAAGAAGACCAAAGTCGTAGGCTACGGTCTGCAGTTGCGTGAAAAACAAAAAGCCAAGCGCATTTACTTCACCCAGGAAGGCCAGTTCCGAAATTACTTCGAGAACGCGGTCAAATCCAAAGGCGTGACCGGTGCGATCCTGCTGGAGTCGTTGGAACGACGTTTGGACAATGTCGTGTTCCGTATGGGCTTCGGTATCTCCCGCCGCCAGGCGCGCCAGTTGGTGCGTCACGGACACATTCAGGTGAATGGTAAGAAGGTGAATATTCCTTCCTACGAAGTGGTCGCGGGCGAAGAGATCCAGATTCGCGAGAGCAGCCGCAAGATCCCGATCCTGGAAATTGCGAAGGATTTTGCCAGTCATCAGCCAGCGCCGTCGTGGTTGGACATCGATCGCGAGAACTACAAAGGCCGCGTCACTGCGCTGCCGAAACGCGAAGATATTCAACTGCCGGTGAACGAGCAGCTGATTGTTGAGTTGTATAGCAAATAGTCGATAGTCGTTGGTCGTTCGTCGTTGGCAAAGCAACAGGCCACGAACGACCATCGACAAACGACCAGCGACTGATTTTCGGTCCACGATTCGTGCCGATCAGCCTTTCCTGGTTTTTACCTGAGCTGGACCGCTCAGGAGCAGGATTGAGCCAAATGGCCGAGAGGAGCAACACATGCTTTGGAGAGGTTTTCAAAAACCGAAACGACTGGCAAGCGATGTCAATTCGCTTACCGACAAATATGGGATGTTCTGGGCGCAGCCGTTCGAGCGCGGATTCGGTACCACCATCGGCAACGCACTTCGCCGGGTGATGCTGAGTTCGATTGAAGGCGCGGCCGTTACCGCGGTCAAGATTGATGGCGTGCTGCACGAGTTCCAATCGATCACAGGCGTGGTGGAAGACGCGACCGACATCATCCTGAACATGAAGCAAGTCCCGTTCAAACTGGCGGGCGATGGTCCGAAAGCGATTTACCTTCGCGCAGACCAGCCGGGCGTTGTTACCAGCGCCATGATCGAAGCGGATGGCGATGTCGAAGTTCTCGACAAAGACATCTACATCGCGACGGTCAGCGAAGGTGGCAAGCTCGACATGGAAATGCGCCTGAAGCGCGGACGTGGTTACGTTTCAGCGGACAAGAATTTCGAAGATGATCTCGGTATTGGATTCATCCCGATTGATTCCGTCCACACGCCGGTTCGCAAGTGCAACTACACGGTTGAAGCGGCACGTTTGGGACAGATCACCGACTACGACAAGTTGACGGTGGAAGTCTGGACCAACGGTTCGATTACTCCGGGTGATGCGCTTGGATTGTCTGCGAAGTTGATCAAAGATCACATGAACATCTTTATCAACTTTGAAGAAGAAATTGAGACCGCGTCGGCCAGCGAAGAGCGTCGTCCCGAGATCAAGAACGAGAACCTGAACCGTTCGGTTGAGGAACTCGAACTCTCGGTCCGCAGCTACAACTGCCTGAAGAACGCGAACATTCAGTCGATCGGCGAGTTGGTGCAAAAGACCGAAGCCGAAATGCTGAAAACGAAAAACTTTGGACGCAAGTCGCTGAACGAAATCAAGGAGATCCTCTCCTCGATGGGCTTGAGCCTGGGTATGAAGATTGACGAGCACGGAAACGCGGTGCCGGGTCCGACTTCAAACCAGATTCTGCCGGCTTCAGCGTACGGCGACAACGATCTGTAGAGAAGATCAGTCGTTGGTCGTTAGTTGCTAGTCGCTAGCTAACGACCAACGACTATTGACTATCGACCACGACTTGTTCCGACTGAGAATTAACTTAGGGGTTGAGACATGCGTCACAGAGTTGCAGGATACAAACTAGGACGGACCACTTCCCATCGTCGCGCAATGCTGCGCAACATGGTGACTTCGATCATCATTGAAGAGCGCATCGAGACGACGGTGATCAAGGCGAAGGCCGTGCGTCCGTCGGTTGAGAAAATGATTACCCTCGGCAAGAAGGGCGACTTGGCATCGCGTCGAAAGGCGAAAGCTTATTTGATGACGGATGAAGCCGTTACCAAACTTTTTGATACGGTGGCTCCGCGCTTCGGTGATCGCAAGGGTGGATACACACGCATCGTGCGCACCGCATGGCGCAAAGGCGATGGCGCAGAGACAGCGTTCATTGAACTGCTGGGCAGTGAACAGGTGTTGGATGAGAAGCGCCAGAAACGCGCTGAAGTCCGCGCCAAGCGTGCCGAAGAAAACCGCAAAGCCATGGAAAGCGCGGACGCACAGATGGAGCAAGACAAGGCTCTGCAGACAGAAGCGGAAGACAAGAAAGAGTAGTTTTCAATTGGCTTTAGCAGATAAAAAAGGGCGTCCGCAACGGGCGCCCTTTTTTTTTGCATGGTTCGCTGCCGCGATTGATCTCCTAGTCAGTGAACGAGCGGCCCGCTTACCGTCCCGATGAAACCAGTTTTGTTATCTAGCACGGCAAGGCGGAGTTCGGTCGCGCTGGCCGGAACGTCCAGATCAATCGGAACCATCATCCCGTGATCAACGACTTGTTGATAGGTGCCAGCGTCGAAGGTCTTGTCCACTTTGATGCTCCGCGTTCCAAGACTCTTGCCGGACGAGTCATAGAGGCTGGCATAAAACGCAACGTCCATTTTCTTACCCCCGCTGGAATCTTCCGCGGAGAGCGTATGAGCATCCACCAGAAAAACGACGCGAGCTTTGCCGGGATCGGTAGGCTTGGTCTGCGCCATGAAGGAAACTTGCGTAGCGGGCGCATTAAACTGTACTGCCTGAGCGACTTCCTGCTCCGGTTTCCAGTTCTTGTCTTGCGTGGGATCCACGGCGAAATAGCCCTTGCGATAGCGAACTTCTGCATCGTGGTTTTCTACTTTGATTTTTAATTTACGAAACTTGCCATCCCATTTCTTGTTGTCGGAATAATACCCCAGAGTGTAGGAGGCTTTGTCGTCAGCGACGGCTAGGGCGACTCCTTCTTTAATTTCGTTTTCGTTGATGTAAGCTTTGCCACCGGTTTGATCGGCAATTTCTCGCATCGTACCCTGACTAGGCTCGATCCTGTCCGATTGCGAAATCGCTGCGTTCGCGATGCCAGCGCCGTGGATATCGCGATTGTGGGCCATCGATGACGTTGCAGAGTTTTCCGCCCCGCCGACCAGACCGTGCAGATCGACGGGATAGATTGCAATGTTGGCGCTGGCAAGGCTGCTTTCCGCCTCACGAATTTCTTGTCCATGCAGCATTCGTTGTTCCCCGGCCTGAGAACCTGCGCCATTCACCGCCGCAGATCGCTGGCGACCTTGTCCGGGAAGATCGGCCAGCAGTTCGGCGTCGCTTACGTTTCGGTCCTCTGGGATCAAATCGAACGGCAAGTTTCCTGTGAGCCAGACCACATTCTTACGTCCCGGTAATCCTCCCAGCATGCGCGCCAGTGTTCTCATCGCCTCGATCGTGATGAGAGTTCGGCGTTCGATGTCGAATCCAATTTGTAAATTCGAGAAGCTTGCAATCTCCGCGTTGGCCGCGGTGATTTGAGCAGCGATCTGACCGCCGCGAGCCCCTCCTCCCATGTCGGAGGTGATCCCGGATTCTGGCGGTGGGGCAGTGCCTTGTAAAGTCGGTTCTTGCGGTTTGAAATTCTTGATCGCCGTCATCAAAACTTGCGGATCGCTCGTGAATTGTTGAAGGACGCGTAATCGGTCCGTGAGAGTAAGCACAGCCATAGCGCGGCCCGATTGCCCCTGCTCCACTACATACTTCAGCATCTGCGAGCGTGCGTAAGCCTGTTGCGTGAACAGGGAATTCGTAGCGTCCAGAACTAACACGGTGAGTTGCCCTTTGGGAACGAGTTGATCCGGATGGTTGGAGAATACTCCGGGAGGCAATGCTTGAGAGCTTGTTGATGCGACCACTCCCGGCGGAACAAAAACAGATACTTTTTGCTTCTTGCCGTTTTCTTCGACCGTGAAGTCCTCTGGTTTCAGGCCAGTAACGGGCTGACCCTTTTTGTCAGTGACGACGACATCCACGACAATCAATCGTGTGTTCGCTCGAATAGTGAAGGTTGGCACATCAGCGGACGATTGCTGTGCCATTAAAACTGAAGGAGCAACAGCGAGATACAAAGCCAGAACGGAAGCGGTTGCACCGCGAAGAAGTAAACTATTTTTCATAAAGATAGTGGCTCACGATTGCCGAAACTCAAGGAATCAACCGGGAATGTATCGCGTTTCGGTACCTTTAGCAAACTGCGCTTTGCGGCTTCTTAGCAGTTAAAGAAGTTCGCTACCAATCGCCAACATTTGCGGGATACGCGAGCGCTCCCTACAATAGAAGGTCAACACAAAACTTATGATTCATTTTCCGGTACCTGAAGCCCTCACTTTTGACGACGTTTTGCTTTTGCCGGCTCATTCTGGAGTCGTGCCTTCCACTGCGAGTACGCAGACGCAGATCTCGCGCAATATCCGGCTGAATATTCCAATCATTAGTGCGGCCATGGACACCGTTACGGAATCGCACATGGCGATCGCGCTGGCGCAGCAGGGGGGACTGGGAATTATCCATCGCAACCTGACTATCGAGCAGCAGGCGAACGAAGTGGACAAGGTGAAGCGGTCGGAGAGCGGGATGATCGTGGATCCGGTGACCATGTCGCCAGACGCGAAGGTTTCCGACGCGCTCGAAGTGATGCAGAAGTACAAAATCTCGGGTGTTCCGATCACGTCGAAAGGCAAGTTGGTTGGCATCCTGACTAATCGCGATCTTCGTTTTGAAACGCGGTTCGATATTCCGATCAGTAAGGTGATGACCAAGGAAAAGTTGATCACAGTGCCGGTCGGGACGACGCTCGAACAAGCCGAAGAAATTCTGCACGAGCATCGTGTCGAAAAACTTCTGGTGGTCGATGACAAGTACAACCTGAAGGGACTGATCACCGTAAAAGACATCCAAAAGAAACTGAAGTATCCCGGCGCGGCCAAGGATGATCAGGGACGCCTACGTGTGAGCGCGGCGATCGGCGCAACTGGCGATTTTCTGGAGCGCGCGCAGGAGTTGGTGAAAGCGAAAGTCGACTTACTGGCGATTGATAGCGCGCACGGACATTCTGAGTTGGTGCTGGCAGCGGTAAGACTGGTGAAAGCAAAATTGCCGAAAGTTGATTTGATCGCGGGAAACGTCGCAACGTACGACGGCGCTCTGGACCTGATGCGCGCGGGAGTGGATGGAATTAAAGTTGGGATCGGCCCCGGATCGATTTGCACGACGCGCATTGTGACTGGCGTGGGCGTTCCGCAAATTACGGCGATTGCCGAAGCGGCGCGGGCGACGAGGGAGTCGGGCATTCCGATTGTTGCGGACGGCGGGATCAAATATTCGGGCGACATTAGCAAAGCCCTCGCGGCGGGCGCTTCCGCGGTAATGATTGGATCCATGTTCGCGGGAACGGACGAGAGTCCGGGCGAGTTGATTCTGTATCAAGGCCGCACCTTCAAATCGTATCGAGGCATGGGATCGCTGGGAGCGATGGCGGCGGGCTCGAGCGAGCGATATTTTCAAAATACGGATGGCGATTCTTCCACTGCAATGCCATCGATGGGCGAGGCCTCCAATCGCCTCGGCAAGTTGGTGCCGGAAGGGATCGAAGGGCGAGTCCCATATCGCGGCTCAGTGTCGATGATCGTCCACCAGATGGTGGGCGGCTTGAAATCAGGCATGGGATATTGCGGATGCCAGACTGTAGCGGAGTTGCAACAGAAAGCGAAGTTTGTGCGCATCAGCTCAGCAGGGCTGCGTGAGAGTCACGTGCACGATGTGATGATCACTCGCGAAGCTCCCAATTACGCGGTCGAGTAAGGGAAGAGCGAATTGACTTCGTCTCGCCCCGAATATCCCCAATGGCGTGCCTGGTGGCCAGCGGCTGTCTGGATCGTCCTCATCACGTTTGAATCGACTGATTATTTCTCCTCGCAGAATACGGGCAGCATGTTGTACCTGCTGCTGTCGAAAATATTCGGCGGACAAATTAACTTCTACGACTTCTTAATCTTCCATCACTATCTGCGCAAGACCGGTCACTTTGTTGGATACGGAATGCTCTGCGTTTTACTGTTGCGCGGATGGCGCGTGACACTGCATGGCGGCGATGTTTTGCGGCGAGCTGCGATCTTTGCATGGTTCGGCACTGTTTTTGTCGCGACGATGGATGAGTGGCATCAGAGTTTTATTCCGTCACGGACTGGAACCTGGAAGGATGTCGTGCTCGACAGTTTCGCGGGATTGGTATTCGTGCTGATTGCGTATCTTCGATTGCGGCAACGCCAGAGAGCGGCGGTTTAAACAGGCGACTCTTTTGTTTCCTTGTTTCCCTTTCAACGGTGAGACCTAGCAAGTCCTGGGTCTACCGGGCCATTTCGGAGTTGACCGACGTCGATCGATGCGACAATAACGCGATCGCTGAGATGGTCGCGATTCCTGCCGAAAAATAAAATGGGACGGCGGGGCCGTAGATCTTCCACAATGCGCCCGTGATGACGCTGGAGAGAAGTGTAGTCACGCTGGTGAAGAACGAATAAATTCCCAACGCGCGTCCGCGGACGTTGACTTCCACGCTTTCGACAATCAGTGCTTTGAGTACAGCGTTGGTCAGCGCGTAGAACAATCCATAGAACGCCATCGTCAACCAGATTGCGAGTTGCGATGGTGCGAGCGCGAACACAAAATAAACGATGGCGAAGACGAAATATCCAGCTGCGGCGATGGCCGAGCGGGAGAAGCGGTCGCTGAATTTTCCGGCGGGCCAGGAGAATAAGGTGAACATGATGTTGAAGACGAGTCCGAGTAACGGCGCGCGTGACGCAGGGATGCCGATGTTTCCGGCTCGCAGGACCAGGAACATGTCGCTGGAGTTTCCCAGCGAGAAGAGTGTGACGACGACGAGCACGTAATAGAACGCACGCGGGAGTTTGGGAAACCATTCCGCTTTTGTGGACGGGCCGAACTGCGCTCGGCTTGGACGGGCGAGGGTGCCGGTGCCCACAATTAACCCCACCCCGTCCCTGTCATCTTCTTTTTGCTGGACGTTCTTGCGGACTTCGCGAATTCCTAGCCACGCTACCAACACGCAGAGAGCACCGGGAATTGCGGCGAAGGCAAAGACTCCGCGCATGCCGTAGTGGCCGATGAAGGCTAGTGCTAACAGCGGACCCGCAATGGCCCCGGCGGAATCCATCGCTTGAATTAATCCGTAGGCGGAGCCGAGTCTTGACTTGTCGACCGACTCGGCGACCATCACATCGCGTGCGGTTCCGCGAACGCCTTTGGCGAAGCGATCGGCGAACCGAATTCCTAAAATCTGCCACCACGACGAAACGAGTGCGAGCACGGGCTTGACGGCGTTCGCGACGAGGTATCCGGCGACCACGATTGGTTTGCGATTCTCGACGTTGTCGGCTAAGTATCCGGAGAAAAGTTTGACGAACGATGCGACGCTTTCGGCGACGCCTTCGATGATTCCGAGTTGCGCGGGTCCTGCGCCGAGCGACGCGAGGAAGGCTGGCAGAACCCAGTACGCCATTTCGCTGGCCGTGTCGTTCAGGAACGATGTAACGCCGAAGACGTAGACATTGCGCGGCGTCGATTCGGATAGCGAAGGTGGGCGGCGATCCATTTTGATGTTTCGCGTTTCGTGAAATCGGTTCTATGAAACGTAGATTTGAAGTAACAGAGTCTTGAAAATAGCACGCTGGTGTGTCCTGCGGCGTGAGCGATTTGGCGAGGCGACAACGCTCGGCGCTCCGTCGCTTCAGCGCCGCCTCCGGTAGAATAGGGCTACATGTCGGACCGAACGTTTACCCTCGATGAATCGCAGATGTTGTTGCCGATTTTGGAGTCGCTGCTACGGCAGGCCATCAACGGCAAGAAGCTGATCGAAGATGTGGACAACGAATTTCAGGAGACGGCGCACCGTGTCTTTCTGAACGGTGGAATGCTGTTGAACGTTGTCCATCTAGCGGAGCGCAAGGCGGAACGCGCGCGCGCGATTCGGCGCGTGAAAGATGCGCTAGCGGAAATCGATGCGACCGGTGTCCAGGTAAAAGATATCGATATTGGCTTGCTTGATTTCCCCTGCCGAGTTGAAGGCGAGATCCTCCTTCTCTGTTGGAAACTCGGCGAACCCTCGATCACGCACTGGCATGGAACGGATGAGGGCTTTGCATCGCGCAAGCCCATCGATCAGCGGATTGCCAATGCCGGGAAGAAGCGGAAGTAGCTCTCAGCTGTCAGCCATCAGCGTTCAGTCGTCAGGAACGGCAAAACCTTTCAGCCATACGAAATCTCCCGTACACATTGGCTTGCCCTGTTTCGCGCGGCGAGGCGAAATAGGGCGAGGCGAAATAGGATTGGTTTAGGGCCGGATGCGTGGCGGCGGCATTGCATCTTTACAAAACGTTGCGCAAGTTCCCAACATCGGCCCGTTCTTTTACTCTAGGAACCACTCTAGGGATGCCTCGACCAATCGATGGGCGGCGTGGAAGTGACCGAAGCCGCGCACCTGTTGTTGCACTATTGGGCGTCGAGCCAATACGGCGCATTCTGCTAAAATCAGGCTAACTGAGGCGATCACTTATGGTTACCAGCATGCTTTCCGGGCGCAAACTAGCGCTGACGCTTGCTTTTACAGCATTTGTTGCAGTGGCGCTTGGAACCAGCTGCCAAGGGTTCTTCGTCAGGGCCACGCTGACTTCAATCACAATTAATCCGACTGCACCCAGCGTCCAAGTCGGACAGACCACGAGCTTGTCCGCGTTTGGTGTAAACAGTGATCAGCAAGGTATGACCTTAACCGATGGCGTGTCTTGGTCGAGTAGCGATATTACGATCGCAACAGTTACCGGAACCGGTGGAGCCGTTTTGACTGGAGTCGCGCCCGGCACGGTGACAATCACTGCGAGTTCGCAGAGTGTCACCAACTCGGCTAGCGCCACTGTGTTTATTACTGTCTCGTCCATGAACATCACGCCTTCGTCCCAATCTGTGACTCCCCTGACGGGGACGACTCCCGTGCCGTATATCATTATGGTGAACGGCACAACTGATATAAGTAGCTCCGCAACGCTGACCGCGTTCCTGAACGGGACTGCTTCGACCGATGTGACGTGTGCTTACGCGATAACCGGCCCCACTGGCGGCGGTCCGGGTCAGTACTGCACCGGTGATGGCAGCGAGACGGCGGGCACCTATCAGTTGATCGCTACTTACACGGGTACGACCATTACGGCTAAGGCAACGTTGAGTATTAATCCGTAGCGAGTTCCCCAGGTCTCGCGATTTTGGAGACCTGGGCTTTTCGTCGTCAAGCGGCTCGGTCTCTTTGCGTTCTCTTTCCAGCGCCATCACTCCGCGCTATAGTAAAACCCTGATTCCCTTGAGCTTCACCCTGAAATTTCAGATTCGATCCGCGACGGCTGCGCTGTGTCTGAGCAGTGTCATGCTCCTCTCCGCCTGCAATCGCGGCCATGGCCGCGTGCTCGAGATCGGGTACGTGTCTGGAGTTCAAGCCATCCTTCGCGATCATGTTGCGGCGGTTTATGAAAAGGCTGGAGTCGTGAAGAACGGCGAGCGCGTCGAGGTGCTTGATCGCGATCGCCACTTCGTCAAGGTGCGTACATCAACCGGCGCCGTGGGATGGATGGAACAGCGTTATCTGGCTAGTCAGGAAGTGTTCGATCAGATTCAGAAGTTGACTGCGGACAATCAGAACGATCCTGTGCAGGCGCAGGGCGTCACGCGCAACGATACGAATCTCCATGTCGAGCCGGGACGCGACACAGAACACCTGTATCAAATCTCCGCCGGAGAAAAGTTGGCGTTGTTGAAGCGCGGTACGGCAGCAAAGCCGGGGACGGTTGCGCCTGCGCCACGCTCGGTCCAGCACGCACCCTCGAAAGTCCCACCGCATTCAGTCGCGGGCACCAAGCCACAAGACAAAAAGACAACTCCGGTGTCGCCCGCTGCGACTGCAACTACAACTGGCCCGACTTCTCCCGAGCCCGTAGTCACGCCGAACGCCGTGATGGAAGACTGGTGGCTCGTGCGCGATTCGCACGATCGCGTGGGATGGGTGCTGTCGCGCATGATCGATGTGGATATCCCGCTCGAAATTGCGCAGTATGCGGAAGGTCAGCGCATCGTGGCATTCTTTGTCCTTGATCAGGTTCAGGATGGAGACAAAAAAGTTCCACAGTATCTGACTCTGCTCAGCGAGCCGAAAGATGGGTTGCCGTTCGACTTCAACCAGATCCGCGTATTCACCTGGAACGTGCGGCACCATCGTTATGAAACGGCGTATCGCGAGCGAATCGAGGGCGTGTTGCCGGTAACGCTTTCGCAGGAAACTTTCGACAAAGAAGGACTGTTGCCGGTGTTCGTGATTCGTACGAAAGATGACGAGGGCAAAATCATCGAGCGTAAATATAAGTTGAATACTCCGATCGTGCGGCGTGTACTGGCTCCGGGGGAAGAACCGGTGCGGAGTGTTGCGCGGAAAGCTCCTTCAAGAAAAACTGGACGGCGACGCTAGCAGGAGCAAGACCTTCACCACAGAGGGGCACGGAGGAACACGGGGCAGAGCCAAAGCGCTCGATTTTCTTGGTTTTCGCCTTACCCCGTGTCCCTCTGTTTTCCCCGTGGTAAACGCACTTTGCCGACGTGACTACGAATAGAAGTCGGCGATGCTTTCGACGACCCACTGAATCTCCGTCTCGGTCAGCTCAGGAAACATCGGCAACGCTAGCACTTCGTTGGCGGCTTGCTCCGACACGGGTAGGTCTCCGGCTTTCAATCCTAGATACGAGAAGACTGGTTGCAGATGAAGCGGAAGAGGATAGTAAATTTCCGATCCAATTTTTCTGTCGGCGAGAAATTTGCGCAGGTCGTCGCGGCGTTGTGCGCGGATCACGTATTGATGGAAGACATGTTTCGCTTGCGGGCTTCGTGCTAGCACGCGGACTGGGGCATCATTTTGCCCAGAACTGTTCTCCAAAGTTGACTCCGAAATCAGTCCGGCTCTGAGCAAGAGCCGATCATAAGTCGCCGCGTGCTGCCGCCGCCGTTGGTTCCAATCCGAAATGTGTTGTAGTTTGACGCGAAGTACGGCAGCTTGGATCGCGTCGATGCGTCCGTTCCATCCAAACTCATCGTGATAGTAGCGGCGCGGACTGCCATGATTGCGCAGTCTCCGCATGTGCTCGGCGGCTTCCAGATTGTTCGTCGTCGTGATCCCCGCGTCTCCATAGGCGCTGAGATTTTTTGTGGGATAGAAACTGAACGCGGCCGTGACGCCGAGCGATCCGGCGCCGCGTCCGTTCCACTCTGCGCCGATGGCCTGGGCAGCATCTTCGACGATAGCGACTTTGTGCTCGCGAGCGATGCGGTCGAACCCGTCCATGTCAGCGCATTGACCATAAAGATGGACAGGAAGAATTGCGCGGATTTGACCATCCTGTTTTTGGCTGCGTTTTTCGCGGAGCCGTTTGTCGACCAATGCCGGATCAAGATTCAGCGTGCCGGGATCGACGTCCACAAAAATGGGAGTGGCGCCGGCCCTAACAATCGAACTCGCAGACGCGAAAAAGCTGAACGCCGTCGTTATGACGGAGTCTCCAGGCTTCACGCCCGCTGCGACCAGGGCGAGCCAGAGCGCCTCCGTGCCAGATGCGCAGCCAACGGCATGCGCCGATCCCGTGAGCCCGGCGATTTCGCGCTCGAGGGCTTCGACCTCTGGACCAAGAATAAAAATCTGCGAATCGCAGACGCGCGCGATGGCCGCCAGCATTTCTTCGCGAAGTCCGACGTATTGGCGCCGCAAGTCGAGAAGCGGGACAGGCTCAGTCGTCTGCGGGATAGTTGGCGGAGATGTCGACGCGGATTTCACTCGCGGCGATTTTAGCAGGAGCGTCCGTTCGTCCGCGCAATTCATAAGCGAGTCTTTCGGCTTACGATTTGTGGTGCGTTCGGACGTTGGGCTCCGGCCGCTAGATACTTCTGCCAGTCCGCCAGATTCATCCGGAGCAGAGCGAAGTCGAAATCGGGGAACGAACTCTCCGCGCCTCTCAGGTTGTTCATTGCACGCTCCAGAACTGATCGCGCTCCCACAAAGTTGCCAGTCGATTCGTGATGGAAAGCCACAGCTAGCTGCACGAATCCTTGTAGGTGGCGTCGAGCTGGATTCTCGTGGAGGATAGAGCGCCAGACTTCTTCCAAGTCCTCATGCGCGTCGAAAAACTGCCCCAGGTTGAATCGGGACAGGCCTCGCTGAAGAATCGCGCTCCCAGCCAAGCGGTTGTCTGATGGATCGTGCGGCAAGCTCATGAGACTCCCTGACACCGCGCTACAAGTACCGAAGACACGCTCAAAAGACAATCTACATGATTTCATAGATAACTAAGACATACACATCCGGTAAAGTGTAGAGGCATTTTTATCGATTTCTATCTTGTTGATATATATGGGATTTATTTGGCCAATCTTTGGAATGAGGATTGCATTTAACAGACCGCTAGACCGGGACTTCTTTTCGGGATTGAGTGTGGGTGTTGCGCCCTCCCGAAGCGAGATCCGAACTTGGTCGACAGATTCAGTTTCACAGTAAAACAGGAGAGATCGAATGGCATCTGCATTTCGCAGCACTTGGATACGCTTCTCGCTCGCGTTCGTTGTTCTCGCGATCAGTGTTCTGGCCCTCAGCGTGGGAGCATTCGCGCAAGGTGGCAACGGAGAATTGACCGGTCAGGTCTCTGACACAACCGGCGCAGTGGTTTCGGGCGTTGAGGTCAAGTTGACCAATAGCGCAACCGGCGAAGTTCGTACTACCACTACGACGCCAGCAGGAACCTATCGTTTCCCCGCTTTGCCCATCGTGGGTTCGTACACAGTGGAGATCGCGGCCAAAGGGTTCAAGTCCGTCAAGGTGCAGAATGTGGTTGCGACGGTAGGTCAGATTACTACTCGCGATATCAAACTCGAGGTCGGTGCCATTACCGATCAAGTCACCGTCGAGGCTGGGGTGCAGTTGATCCAGACGGAAGATTCGTCGCTCTCGCAGAACGTTGATCGCAACGTCTGGACGAATATGCCGCTCGAGGCGCGAAATTCAAATGATTTCATCTCGCTGGTGGCCGGAGCTGAGCCTGCGGCGCAAGCTGGCTTGTCTACTGACCGCGGCGCGGCAGTCAATGGCACCCGCAGCGGCAGCGGCAACTTCATGGTAGAGGGTTTCGACAATAACGATCAAGGCCTTGGCGGTGGCGGAAGCCTTGGTTCTGGTATGGGTGGATCAAACACCACGATTTCCCCTGATGCGATCGAAGAATACCGCGTGATAGCGGGTACGCCTCCAGCAGAGTATGGCAAGGCTGGCGGCTTCGTTACAGATACAGTGCTCAAAGGCGGAACCAACCAGTGGCACGGTTCGTTGTTCGAATACAACCGTATTCAGGATTTGGCGGCGAACAGCTGGTTCTCGAACAACTCGGGACAGCAGGATCACCTCATCCGAAACCAGTTCGGCGGTTCGGTGGGTGGACCGATTGTGAAGGACAAGTCTTTCTTCTACTTCACCACCGAAATCCATCGTCTGCGTACCTCGAATCCGTTAACAGCACTTGCTTATACGACGGATTTTGAGAACTTCGTCAATTCAGGTGCTTTCGAAACTTTTCAAGAAACTGACACCGGTCAGCAGACCTCGACCGGGGGTATTTGCTACATCCTGACAGGGGGGACGTGCCCAGGGGCCTTGCCGGGAAGCGCGACTCTCGGAAGTGTCTATAACAGCCTAGTAGCAGCACAGGCACCTGCGTTGTGCGTCTCTGGATCCGCAAATTGCCAAAACACGACCAATAACGCGGGTGGCTTTTATACGGGGTTGGTTGCGGCTGGGTACGTCGGTGGCGTTCCTTGCAATCCTGCCAATCCCGCACCTGGTTGCTTTACGCCTGAGCAGTATCCAACGGACGTTTACGGAACTACCACGGTCGGACAGGGGACGAGCCTGAATCAGACTCGCTACACTGTTAAATTTGACCAGAAGGTGGGTTCCAAGGATCAGCTAAACGTCGCGTACCTCTACGACAATGCTGATACTACCGTTCCTTTCGGCGGTGGCGACCGGTTGTTGGGACCATCTCTCTTTAACCACGGTCGAGCGATGAACGCCGGCGTGACCTGGACTCACACATTCAGCCCGACCATCCTGAACCAGGCGCGCGTCGATTATGTTCGACACACGGCGAACTTCCCGGATACGCAGCCGAACATGCCGTCTACCTTCTCCTATTTTGACGCGAGCCAGGTGGCATTCGGAAATACCTCGGGTCTGCCGCAGTTCTTTACAGAAAATGAGTTTGTCTATAAAGACGATCTCTCCGTCTCAAAAGGCAAACATAACCTCAAGTTCGGCGCGGAGTATCGTCGCACGCGCAACGGTAGCAGCTTTGATACTGATAAGAACGGCTTAGTCGGGTTTCAGGGTACTGAGGATCTGCTCACCGACGGAACCTTTACCAACGAACTTGAGAATAACGTTTTGGGCGGCGGCTACGGCTACGGATCAATCACCTATGCTGAGGCTTCGCTCAATCCGACTACCGGCCAGTTGCCTGAGTATTATCGTGGTTTCCGCGCAAATGAAGTGGCGATTTACGGGCAGGATGATTGGCGCGTCACTCCGCGATTGACTGTCAACCTCGGCTTGCGCTGGGAATACTTTGGACCACCCCAAAACTTCCAGCCTGGGCTGGATGCCAATTTCTACCAGGGAACTCCAGTTACACCGATTCCGACCACCAGCACCAATCCTTTCTTCCCGGTGAATAACCCCTACGTTGCGCTCTTCGCTTCAGGAGCGGTGCAACAGCGGAATCACGACTTGTGGAACAAAGATCTCAACAACTTTGGACCACGCTTCGGATTTGCCTGGGACACAATGGGCAACCAGAAGCTAGTCGTTCGCGGTGGCTTCGGCATCAACTACGATCGTCTCTACAACAACATCTTTGAAAACATCCGCTTCAATCCGCCGTACTTCGCGATCGGACTTCTCGGAGCAGCGGTCGGTGAAGCTCTCATTACTCCGGCGCAGACAGCGGGAATCTTCACTTTCCCCTTCACCGGTACTTCGACGTTCGCCAGTTCACCGCTGACCCCGTCGATCAGAGCCATGGATCAGAATCTGGTGACGCCTTACTACGAGCAAGCGCACTTTGGCTTCCAGTACAGCCTCGGCAAGAACATGGTGATTGAATCCAACTACGTGGGTACCTTCGGCCACAAATTGACCGACATTGAAGGTCGTAACACCTTCGATGGCCGTCTTTCTGGTGGAGATTCCACACCGATCAATCCTGCCTACAGCACCATCGGCTTCCGTACCAATTGCTGCGACTCGAACTATCACGGATGGCAGACGACACTCACCAAGCGCTTTTCGGGTGGATTGCAGCTAAACGCCAACTACACCTACTCCAAGGCGATGGACGATGTCAGCGACACATTCACGACCAAGAACGCTGGCGCCAACGCGTATCCTACGGACAGCTTTGATCCAAAGCTGGACTACGGCCCGGCAGACTTCAACGTGAAGCACCGTGTTGTTGGCAGCTTTGTTTATGATCTGCCGTTCATGCGGTCGAATCGATGGCTCGGCGGCTGGAACGTTTCGGGAATCACGTCGGTACAAAGCGGCGCAAACTTCTCGATCATCAACAGCGCTGTGGACAGCAACGGAGATACGCAACGCAACGATCGATCCGTTTACATCGGATCAGGCTCTATTACCAGTGCCATCAATCACAACGTGAGCCCGGCCACAGCCTACCTAACACCTTCGGATCCGACCACGAAACTCAATCCGTCGTTTGCGGCGCTCGGCACGGCACAGTTGCCTTGCCCGCTCACTGAGAACGGTGGCGCGTGGTGTAACCAAGGCGAAATGCAGCGCAACTCGCTGGTTGGACCTGGATTCTTCAATATCGATCTAGGGTTCGGCAAGACGTTCAAGATCAACGAACGGATGGGAGTGAAGTTTGAAGGTAACTTCTTCAACATCCTCAACCACCCGAACTTTGCCGCACCGAACTTCGATCTGAACAGCCCAACCACCTTCGGAAAGTCTGAGTCGACGTTCACGAATCAGCAATCCGGCGGTCCGCGCGTCACCCAGTTGGCCATCCGGTTCGACTTCTAAACCGATCGCCAGTTCAAGACTGAAAAGGCCGACCGAAAAGGTCGGCCTTTTCTTGTTTGGGCCGTATGCTAGACTTTTTGAAACGTCCCTTTTATGCAGGCAGTGCGGCAGATTTTGCTCGTTATTTGTTCTGATGCTGCTCTTGGCTCCGCAGCTCTGTCTCAGCGGGCCTATAGCCGCGCCGCCAAGCGCAATCCCCCTAACATCATTCTGATCACCCTTGATACGACTCGAGCCGATCGCATGGGCTTTCTGGGCTCCAAGCGCGGTCTGACGCCGAACCTCGATGCTTTGGCGAAGCAGGGCGTGGTTTTCACGCGGGCGTATGCCCAGGTTCCGTTGACTACTCCATCGCACGCGGCTCTGTTAACCGGCACGTACCCACAGTTCAACCATGTGGAGGTCCTCCGCGATCCGCTGGCAACCAACCTTCCATATCTGCCCGAATTACTGCGGTTGCAGGGGTATCAAACCGCCGCATTCATCGGGTCGATGATCCTCGATCCCACCAGCGGAGCGCCGGGCTTTGATCGCGGCTTTGATGTCTATGACGCTCAGTTCCATTTGGCCCGTCCGGGAGAATACCGCTATCACAGCGAGGAGCGCCGGGCCGAGGATGTGGCTGGGCGCGCGCTGGCTTGGATCAGCCAAAATTCGACCGGCCAGAAAACGACCGGCGACCCACGCAAACCCTTTTTCGTTTGGCTGCACTTCTTCGATGCCCACGATCCGTATGATCCGCCAAAGCTATTCAAAGACCGCTACAAATCCGCTCCCTACGACGGAGAGATTGCCTACACCGACTCGGTAGTTGGCCACGTCATGGAAGTGTTGAAGAGGCGAGGACTGTTTGAGAATTCGGTGATCGCCATTGCCGCAGACCATGGCGAAGCATTTGGCGAACACGGAGAGACGCGGCATGGACTGCTTTTGTATGACGAGACGATTCATGTCCCTCTGCTTCTGAAACTGCCGACTGAGGAATTTGCGGGTAAGAGGATCGACGAAAAGGTCGCCCTTGCGGATGTCGCACCCACACTTCTACAGGCAGCGAATGTTCCTGTCCCGTCAACGATGCAGGCGCGGTCACTTTTTACTCTGATGGATGTGCATTCACGCAACGAGACAGAGCGCGCCGTCTATTCGGAGACTGAGTACGCGCACCGCACGCTGGGTTGGAGCGAACTACGCTCGTGGCGAGCGGGAAAATATTTGTATGTCCACGCGCCCAAACAAGAGTTGTACGATCAGACAGTCGATCCGGGAGCGCTGAAGAACATCGCTCCAACATCGAAAGCCGTCGCCGACACACTCGACGCACAAATGTCCAGCTTTCGGCATGAGACGACTGGTGACGGCGTCGAACAAACGAAAATCGATCCGGCTCAGGCAGAGAGTCTGCACGCCCTCGGATATTTGGCTTCCGATGGAGGCAAAGAAAATCGTATAGAGAAGCCGCAAGTCGATCCGAAAGACAAAGTGGAAATTGTGAACCTGTTGCAAGAGGCGCTGGTCGCTCTCGAAGCGCAACGCTACGACGATGCGATGGCTGCAGTAAACAAGGTGGTCCGCGACCCGGATGCCTCCAATGCATACCTGGAATTTGGCACGGCGCTGGTGCAGCACAAGCGGTATCAGGATGCAGTGCCGTTGCTGCGGAAGGCGGTGGAGAAGCTCCCCGACTCCGCAGCCGCCCACTATCAACTTGGGCTGGCGTTGATCAACACCGGACAGTGGGAAGCCGCGCTCCCCGAAATGCAGGCGGCGGTGACGCTCAAGCCGGACTCCGCGTCGTTGCACTTCTATCTCGCGGCCGTGAATACCCGCTTGAAAAATACGCGCGAAGCGATGGCAGAGTGCGAGAAAGCCCTGAAAATTGATCCGGATCACTTCGATGCGAACCTAACGTACGGGAAGCTGCTGCTTCAGCAGGGAGACGCCGAAGCCGCACTCGCTAGGCTAAGACATGCGGTTGCAGTAAATCCAGAATCAGCGGAAGCGCATTATTTTCTGGCGCTGGCATTCGAAAAGCTCGGAGAGACCGAGAGTGCGACACGGGAACGACAGAAGGCCGCCGAACTGAAGGGGAAAAGTTCCCAATAGCAATTGCAACGTCTGCTGGAGCAGGCTCGGGCATCCAATCTCACAGTGCTACACTTTTAAGAATCCCGCATGTATCAAAAGCTGCTTCTTTTTTCTCTGCTGATTATGAGTTCGGCCGTGGCATTTGCCGTAGGCCCGAATATCATCCTCATTACGATCGATACCACGCGGGCTGATCGCATGGGATTTCTCGGCTCGAAACGCGGACTGACTCCTAATCTCGATGCGCTCGCCAAACAAAGCGTGGTTTTTACAAGGGCCTATGCGCAGGTACCGCTAACCACGCCCTCTCATGCAGCGCTGCTTACCGGAACTTACCCCCAATTCAATCGAGTGCAGGATTTGGGGTCCAGATTAAGAGACGATCTTCCTTATTTGCCAGACCTGCTGCACGCGCACGGCTATAACACGGCGGCGTTTGTTGGAGCTGAGATATTGAATCCCTCTTCGACGGCCCCGGGGTTTGAGCGAGGCTTCGACGTTTACGACGCTGATTTTCACCGGCAGAAGCCGGGAGAAGACCGTTACAAGAGCATCGAACGACGAGCAGAAGAGGTAGCCAATCGCGCGACGGGATGGCTGAGCCACAACCGACAGGGGCCATTTTTTATATGGCTGCATTTCTACGATCCGCATGACCCGTATGATCCGCCGGAGCCGTTCAAGACAAAATACAAAGCGGCTCCATACGACGGAGAGATCGCCTACACCGATTCGGTGATTGGCAGTTTGCTGGACGTGCTGCAAAACCACGGTCTCTTGCAAGGAACAGTCATCGCCGTGGCGGCTGACCATGGAGAGGCGTTTGGTGAACACGGCGAGGAACGGCACGGCGTGTTTTTGTATGACGAGACGATCCATGTGCCGTTGCTGTTGAAACTCCCTGCCGGCCATTTTGCCGGGAAGCGCGTGGAGGAACGTGTCGCGCTAGCGGACATCGCGCCGTCGTTGTTAGAGGTGGCGGGAATAGCGGCTCCGGCGGCGATGCAGGCGCCTTCGCTGTTTCGGTTCATCGACGCGAGTAAGTCTGATGGCGCGAAGATCGGTTCAGGACAAGCCGCTGCACCTAGTAGCGCGGCGACTTCAAAAGCTGGCGACGCGATGAGGCTTAAGGATCCGCCGATCTATTCCGAGACAAATTACGGACACCGAACTTTCGGATGGGCGGAACTGCGTTCGTTGCGAACGGGAAAATACCTCTATGTACAGGCACCGAGGCGCGAATTGTACGACGAATCAATAGATCCAAAAGCGCTGAAGAATCTTGCGGATTCCTCCAAAGCCGTCGCCGGAACCTTGAACAATTTGCTGGACGATTTCGAGCGAGGAACTCGCGGCGCCAAAGTGCAGCAAACGAAACTCGATCCCGCACAGGAAGAAAAGCTTCGTGCGCTCGGCTATCTCGCTGCAGACGCCTCGTCGGTGAATAGCGATAAGACATCGGCGATTGATCCAAAAGATAAGATTGAAATCGCGAACAGGTTTCATCGTGCACTCGTGGAAATGGAAGAAGATCGCTATAACGAGGCCATTGCGGATCTGCGCGCGCTGGTCCGGTTGGAACCGCAGATGGGGAGCGCGTATCTCGAGTTGGGTCGCGACCTGCTCCGCGCCAAAAAGTATGAAGACGCCTTGCCGATCCTTCGCCTCGCCGCAGAAAAGATGCCAGATTCCGGAATGGCGCACTACGAGTTGGGATTGCTGCTTGCGAAGACCGGTGACCGTGAAGCCGCAGTGCGTGAGATGCAGGCTGCGATCGTCTGTACGCCGAACTCAGCACTGATGCATTTCGATCTGGCCGCGGTTTACACGCTACTCAAGCAACTGCCGGAGGCGACGAAGGAATATGAGAAGGCTCTGGAGTTGGACCCAGATCACTTCGAGGCTAATCTAACGTATGGCAAACTGCTGCTTCTCGAAGGACATCCGGAGGACGCGTTGCCGAAGCTGCAGCGCGCGGTGAAGGTTGATCCGACTTCGGCTGCCGCTCATGAAGCGCTCGCTAACGCTTATGACAAGCTTGGGCAGGCTGAGAATGGAAATCAGGAACGCGCCAAGGCCGCCGAATTGAAAGCGCAAACTCCTGAATAAGTTCGACGGCATTTTTACTCTAGAGATTTACTTTTGCCCGCCCTTGCTTCGCTCCCGCTTCGCATCTTCACTACGGCCCGTGCGTTCGTAGGCTTCGGCCAATGCGATGTGTGCTGGGGCGAAGGCTGGGAGGCGTCCGGCGGCGATTTCTAGATGGATGGCGGCGGTCTTGAAGTCTCCGGTTTTTAGAAGGGTCGCTCCGATTTCGTAGTGCGCCCACGCGGAATCGGGTTGGAGTTCGATCGCTTTATGAAGGTGCTTCTCGGCCTCCGCAAATTGTCCCTTACGTGCCAAGGCCGCGCCCAGTGCGTACTGCGCTAGGTAGAGGTTCGCATCCGCGGCAACGATCGGCGTGAGCGTGGCTATTGCACGATCTGGCGTCGCTTGATTTCTCGATGACGCGGCTGCGATTACTTTATTCGCAATCGCAATTTTGTCTTTAGGATCAGTTCCCGTAACTGCCGCCGCCGCGCCCACTGATTTCTGAAGACCGATGTATCCGAGCGAGGCCAGCTTCTGCATTTCGGAGGAACTTAACTCCGCTGAGCCTTTGCTCGCTTCTCCGCTAAAACGCCGATCGAAGTTGTCGAGTTGAGCGGCCAGAGTATCTAGGGTGGCTTTCGAACTCTGCGCGAGATTATGAGTCGCGCCGGGATCGGCGGTCAAATCGTAAAGCTCAGGCTTCGGCGCGCGGATATAAAGATATTTGCTGGCGCGCCAGGATTCGAGAGGGCTCCATCCGAAGCCCCGCTGGGGGAGATCGGCGCGCGAGTAGACGGGTTGATCGGCGGAACTGCCTCCGCCAGATTTGGCGATCCGCAGCAAAGATTGTCCAGGGAATTGCGAAGGAATCGGGATGGCTGCGATTTCGAGCATGGTCGGGGCGATATCCACGAGGCGTACTTTGGTTGCTACACGCGTCGTGGTTGGCTTTGAAGCGGGCTGGGACTCGGGCAATTTTATGAGCAGAGGAACGTGGATCGTTTCGTCGTATAGAAAGATTCCGCGGCCGTCTTCACCGTGCGCGCCGAGGCTCTCGCCATGGTCGGCAGTGACGATCACCGCGGTGTTGGCGTAGAGTTTCTTTTGCTGCAGAACGGCAATCAGTTTTCCAACAGCAGCATCAGATGCTGTGATCGCAGAGTTATACGATGAACTTGGGACACTTGGATCGATGATGTGAATCCAGAGAAAGAACTGACCTGGCCCTGAGGACGCGTTGTGGTCGAGCCACGCGATCGCGCGCGCCACGACTTCGGCTCCCCGGCGTTCTGTGATCGGGGGGCGAGCATCTCCTGGAATCGCAGGCCGAAAGCCAGCGTCGTAGGTCTGAAATCCTCGGTCGAAACCTTGGGCCAGTCCATTTTGAGGATCTAGACTGATCGAGCCTATGAAAGCGGCCGTTCGGTAACCCTGCGACTTCAAGAGATCTGGAAGATAAGGAAGTGAGGATGGCAGCGTGCCGCCGATCTCGCTCATCGCGGTCGTCTGCGGATAGGATCCCGAAAGAATCGTAGCGTGCGAAACAACAGTGCCGGGAGCCTGAGCGGATGCGTGATCGAAGACGATGCTCTCGGCGGCGAGTCGATCGAGGTTGGGAGTGAGCGATCCTTTCGCGCCGAGAAATCCCATGCGATCGGCGCGGGTAGAGTCTATGGTTATGAGTACGAGGTTCGGCTTCGTGGCCGCTACCGTGAAAGAAAGACTGGCCAGCAGAAGACTCACGCTGACGATGAAGTTTCGAATCATGCAAGTAAGTGTAAAGGCTGCGTGGCTATTGATCAAAAGTGGATCGCCAAACGACTACTTGGAGAGTTCTAAATGCATGGGAAAACGGCTGCAGCTAGATCGTTCTGGACCCTCCTCTCTCAAGTCCGCTGCCGACGCGCGTCTTGAAGGCATGGCTCAAATCCGCGTACAATCTGTGTATCTGCTCGTCGGAATCTCCAGTCTTTTGGAGATCCGCTAATCGCCATCCTTTGTAATCCGGGAAGGTTATTCAGGAAGCCGGACCAATATTTGCGGACCGTAATTTCAAAACTATTTGCGGCGGAGGCGCCCTTCAGGAAACGCCTTTTGGGTGTATGCCTGCTAGCGCTGTGTGCGCTGGGAACGGGTATGTTGCTCTCGTGCCAACGCGCGCGGGGCGGAACCTCCGCGTCCCGGAAGATGATAATCCTCGGGATCGACGGTCTTGATCCTGACCTGCTGACGAAATTCATGGCGGAAGGCAAGATGCCGAACTTCGCCAAACTGGCCGAGCAGGGCTCGTTTCGGCGTTTGACCACTAGCATTCCTCCACAGAGTCCGGTCGCGTGGTCGAATCTGATCACTGGAATGAACGCTGGCGGACATGGAATTTTTGATTTCATTCATCGCGATCCCAAGACGTTTGACTTATATCTTTCGACATCGCGGATTGAAGGTCCCAAGCATAGTTTTACTGTTGGAAGTTGGGTGGTACCACTAGGCAATGGGACAGCCGAACAATTGCGAAAAGGGAAAGCCTTCTGGGAGATTTTAGACGAGCACGATGTGCCGAACTATATTTACCGCATGCCCGCGAATTTTCCCCCGATCCCGGCGAAGGGCAAAACTCTTTCCGGCATGGGGACGCCCGATTTGCGCGGCGGTTATGGCACATTCACTTTCTATACCGACGATCCGACGGCTGCTGTAGGCGCAGTTGAGGGCGGGGAAGTGGTGCAGGTGGAAGTAAAGAACAATCGCGTCGCGAGCAGTTTGATCGGGCCGGACAATACGTTTCACAAGAATGCCGCTCCGGCTACAGAACCATTTACAGTTGACGTTGATCCGTTGGAATCGGTGGCTCGCATCAGCTTCCAGGATCAGAAGTTCGTTTTGAAAGAAGGCGAGTGGAGTGGATGGCTCCCCGTGGAATTCCAGTTGATGCCCGTCATCGGAAATGTGAAGGGAATCTGCCGCTTTTATTTGAAGCAAGCGCATCCGCGATTTCAGCTGTATGTTTCGCCAATCAATATCGATCCGAAGAATCCAGCGCTGCCAATTTCCACACCAGCCAGTTATTCAAGCGACCTGGCAAAACAGATTGGCGAATTTCACACGCAGGGAATTGCTGAGGATACCAAGGCGCTCAACGACGGGGTGCTCGACGACAAAGAATTTCTCGAACAATCGCATACGGTGCTTGCGGAACATCGGCGCGCGTTCGATGTCGAATTCCCGAAATTCAAAGACGGATTGTTCTTTTTTTATTTCTCCAGCCTCGATTTGAACGCGCATATGATGTGGCGGCTGACCGATCCGCAACATCCTTCTTATGACGCCGCACTCGCCGCGAAATACGGCGGTGCGCTCGAGGAGTTTTACGAACAGATCGATCAGGTACTCGGTGAGGTTATGGCGAAGATCGATAGCGACACGACTCTGCTCGTGCTTTCAGATCATGGATTCGCGCCCTACCGGCATTCTTTCAATTTGAATACGTGGTTATTGAACAACGGCTACATCACCCGCAAACCGGGTGCCCGCGCGGATTCCAGCGAACCCTTCACCGACGTGGATTGGACCCATACCCGCGCCTACGGATTGGGACTGAACGGACTGTATTTGAATATTCGAGGCCGTGAGCGCGACGGGATTGTCGAGCCTGGAGCGAAGGCCGATGCTTTGTTGGAGGAAATCCGGCAGAAGCTGTTGGCGGAGCGTGACCCGAAAGACGGATCCCAGATCATTACGCGGATTGATTTCGCGAGCGAGGCTTATCAGGGGCCCTACGCCAAGTCGGGACCGGATGCTTTGATGGGATACAACCGTGGATATCGTGCCGGGTGGAAAACGATTCTGGGTGCGTTTCCTCCAGAGGTTCTCGAAGACAATTCTAGCGCCTGGAGCGGCGATCACTGCATGGATTTCACGAAAGTTCCGGGCGTGCTCTTGAGCAACCGCAAGATTGATGCGCAGGCTCCGGCGTTGACTGATATTGCTCCCACGATTCTGTCGGAGTTTGGAATAGCGAAGACGAAAGATATGAAGGGGCAGTCGGTGTTTCAAGGGCGGTAACTAGCTTTGAGACTTGTCATCCCGAGCGCAGCGAGGGATCTGCAACTTGCGGCGACGTGCAGATCCCTCGCTTCGCTCGGGATGACAAGATTGTATGGAGATTGGCGGCGAGCGAACGCGATCTTGCTCGACGTAATTCTCGACATGACTCACGATCAGGAGCGATTATGTTCGGTTCACACAAAGTAAAGATTGAAGGCGAACTCTACGACAGGGTAAAGCAGTGTTCGGATGCGGCAGGATACGAATCCATCGACGAGTTCGTGATCCATATGCTGGAGAAAGAGACCAAGAAAATTCTGCCCGACGAGAGCAGCACGTCGAAGGAAGAAATCCAGAAACGTCTCCGCGGATTAGGGTATATCGAATAACTTGGCTTCGATTTCCAATTCGATCCGGAGCATGGTTGCGGCTGGTGTGATTAGCCTCCCGAAAAATTCGTTAGCATTGCTAACGAATTATTTTGCGGTACTGACAAGTCCGCTCGCAATCGTGATTGTCGTGTCGCTGGTCATCGGATTAGTGATGGTCGTGCTCTTCGGATACACATCCGACCAAAAAGCAATTGGAATTGCCAAAGATCAACTGAAGGCGCACTTGCTGGCGGTGCGTTTATATCGAGATCAGATTCCCGTAGTCATGGGATCGTATGGAAAGATCCTTCGTGGTACAGGGCGATATCTTAAGCTGGCGTTCAAGCCACTGCTCTACGTGATCATCCCGATCACGTTGCTGATGGTGCAAATTGATCGCTATCTTGGACAAACTCCGCTACCCGTCGCCGCGCCCTTCTTGTTGACCGTGCAGGCAACGGGGGCTGACGCGATGAACGATATCGCGCTCGATCTGCCTCCTGAAATAATGATGACTGCTCCGCCGGTGCATATCGCTGGTGAGAATGATGTTGTGTGGAGACTCGCCGGTTCGCGAGACGGAACGTACGAAATTAAGATCGTGGCTGCAGGACAGACTGTTACGAAGTCAGTTTCTTTCGGTAGTGGCAAAGATATACCCCGGATATCGACTGTCCGGCTGCGAGGAAAATTCTGGGAGCGGATGTTTACGTCGGCGGAACCGTCCTTGCCGCCGAATAGTGCGATCGATTCGATTTCGATCAACTATCCCGATCGCGATATTGAAGTCGCGGGTTATGGGATGAACTGGATTTGGATGTTCTTCATACTGTCGATGGTCGCGGGATTTATTTTCAAGGAATTATTGGGGATCCAAATATGAGGAGATCCGCGGCTTATTTTCTGCACTTTCTGCGCAGGCATTTCGCGGGCGGGGGCGCCCGCGCCACATTTTGCTTCGTGCTGATTGCCGTAGTGCTGTTCCCGACGGCCGCTCATGCTTACGCCGGGCCAGGCGCGGGATTCGCGGTTCTGTCTTCGTTTTGGGCGATCTTTGTTGCGTTTCTGTATTCATTTTATGCGCTGGCTACGTGGCCGTTCCGGCAGTTATTTCGATTTCTTCGGCGACGGAATGCTTACGGAAAGGCGACGTTTGATCGAGCGGTGATCCTGGGATTTGATGGCATGGATCCAGAACTCGCCGAACGTTTTATGAAGGAAGGCAGGTTGCCGAACCTTTCGAAGTTGCGGGACAAGGGTACCTTCAGTAAGTTGCGCACGACGTTCCCGGCGATTTCTCCGGTGGCATGGTCGACGTTCATGACCGGAGTGAATCCCGGAAAGCACAATATCTACGATTTTCTGGCGCGCGATGCGAACAGCTATCTTCCTTATTTATCGTCGGCGGAAATTAAGGGACCGACTCGGCATATCAAGATCGGCAAATATTCGATTCCGTTTGGCAAAACCGAAATTAAAGCGATGCGCAAGGGCACCCCGTTCTGGCATTGGCTCGGCAACGCCGGGATATTTAGTTCGGTGATTCGTGTTCCAGTGACATTTCCTCCAGAGAAGTTTCAAGGCGTGCTGCTTTCAGGCATGTGCGTGCCTGACTTAAAGGGCAGTCAGGGAACGTTTTGTCTGTGTACGACACGTATCACGAGTGACAAGTTTCGCGAAGGTGGAGTGCGCGTTCCCATCGAACGCAAGAATGGCGTCTGCCGCACGTACGTGCCGGGACCGGACAATCCGCTGAAAGAAAACGCAGGCGAGATGCGGATGAATTACGAAATTCGTCCAGATGCGGATTCGAAATCGGCGCGCTTCACGGTGGGGTCGGAAAAATTCACCATGAAGGTTGGAGAATACTCCGACTGGATGGCCGCGGAATTCAAGGCTGGGATGGGGTTTACCGCTCACGGCATCTGCCGTTTCTATCTCAAAGAACTATCGCCGGAAATTGAAGTCTATGTGACGCCGGTAAATATTGATCCCGGACATCCCGATCTCCCAATCTCTCACCCAGTGACGTATTCGATTTATCTGGCAAAGCTTTTTGGTCCCTATGCCACACTCGGTCTCGCGGAAGATACCTGGGCTTTGAACGAAGACGTGCTGGATGACGACGCGTTTCTGGCGCAGGCATACGGTAATCACATGGACCGCGAGAAGATGCTTTTCGACGCGTTGGATAAAACGAAGCAGGGTCTATGTACCTGCGTTTTCGATACGACCGATCGTATCCAACACATGTTCTGGCGTTACCTCGATGAAGATCATCCCGCGGCTCGCGATGTTCCTCACAGTGAACACCCGCCGGTGATCCAGGAGTTATATGAGCGCATGGATGGTCTCATCGGCCGCGTCATGGAAAAGATTGATGACGACACTTTGCTGATGGTGATTTCCGATCATGGGTTCAAGTCGTTCAATCGTTGTATGAACCTGAACGCGTGGTTGCATCAGAACGGATACCTCGCGCTCAAAGAAGGCAAGACTGAGAGCGGCGATTGGTTTGATCAAGTGGATTGGTCGCGCACGCGCGCCTACACTATGGGTCTTAACGGGCTCTATCTGAATATTAAAGGCCGCGAGAAGCAAGGGATCGTCGACCCATCCGAAGTGAACGCGTTGAAAGACGAATTGCAAAGAGGATTGAACGGACTGGTTGATCCCGCGTCTGGAACAGTCGGTGTCACCGGGGTATTTATTACCGGCGAAGTGTATCGCGGACCATATTCGGAGAACGCCCCGGATCTTCTCGTCGGTTACGCCGCTGGATATCGCGCGTCTTGGGACTCGGTGATGGGGAAAGTCACTGGCGAGATTTTTGAGGACAACACGAAGGCCTGGAGTGGCGATCACTGTATTGATCCGCGACTCGTTCCAGGAGTTCTATTTTCCAGTCATAAATTCATCGAGAACAAGCCTGCGATTGTCGATATCGCGCCGACGATCCTGAAGCTGTTTGGCTTGGCGCTGCCGGCTCATTTTGACGGCAAGCCTTGGACTTTGGCTACCAAGGCTGCGACTCCCCAGAACTAAATGTAGTTTTTTGTACTGACGGTCGGGACCACCCGTCACTCCATCACCCCATCGGAGTTTGTTTCGTTCGCAGACGTGCGGCTAGCCATCCAACGCTCGCCAGCATTCCGCACCATCCCAAAAAACTGACAACCGCAGCGATTTTTGTGTCATGGGGTAGAAGTCCCAGGCCAGAGAAGATCGTGTTCCAGTCGTGCTCGATGTATTCGGAATCGCCCGCCGTTACGAGTGGCAACGCCATCGCCCGAGCGTCAGCCATGTAGGTTGCGGTGTAAAGCCAATTTTCGAAAAAGAAAAATATGCAGAAGGTGAACGCAGCGACTTGCCGCTCACGAAAGAAGTACCCCGCCAGCAATAAAGGGACAAGCCATTGCAGGATCGTCCCGCCCCACAGACCGAGAGTCCTGCCGAACCATCCGAAGAGCAGGTGTCCCCCCTCATGGACAACGAGGTTGGCGGAGTCGATCGCCAGAAATCCGCCGTGCGCGCGGAAGGCGTAAATAGAGAAGAGAACGTAAAAGACCAGCCACGCCACAATGGCCCAGCGCGAAATGGGACGCCAGTCTTCACGGGCGCCAGACCACTCCACGAATGAGTCGATGAAATCGCGCATGGTTTTCGAGACGCTTCTAACTATTGGCCGGCCACTTTTATCTGCCGAACATTGGATAGTGACTCGCGGCGCCCATCAGAAACAACATGGGAAACGACAACACAAAGTTTGCGCGGGAGGTGAGAAATGCCTGGCGCGCGAAATATTTCGCTTTGCCTGGTATGGGCGTGCCATTCGCCGCGTTGTCGGCGGTCCATTGGATAATTTTCTTTTGCGTACGCCAGATCACTCCCCAGACATTCAGCATCATGACCCAACCGATCCCGCCACCGATGCCGATGGCGAGCAGGCGATTGCTTTCCCATCCATGATTATTGAAACGCAAGAACAGGTACGAGGCCGCTAGTACGATCACCGCATAAATGGGGGCTAGCACCGGACCCTTGTCCAACGCGCCTTTGCCGGGAATCGTGCAGGCATACATCATCGCCCAAACTACGGTCCAAATCGCGAAGAAGCTGGCCATCGGAACCGCCGATGTTGCGCCGCCGTTTTTCGCGTCGGAGGCTACGATGCTGCCCCAATATGCGAGGCCCATTAAAACTGTGAGCACCGAGGCCCACCGAAACCACCACAGCGCGCGAGACATCAGGCTGGGCAGGACTCTTCCTTTGGTGGAGGAGTCGAGTTCCTTCATGAACGGGACGTTCACCAGGTTGAAGAAATAGAGAAGTCCGAGCCATGTGACGCCGCCGATGAAATGCAGCCAACGAAACAGCATGAGCAGGTTTGTGTTGACGTCGGTGGGCAGGTTGATTTCGGTCACGTGAATGGCTCCTATTCTAAAAACTCTTTTCCGGAAGCGAGGATTGTAGATCGCAGCCTGAGGAAATGAAAACAGGGTGGGCGAAGGAACAATGCAGCCAACGGGATTCAGTAGTTCGACCGAGAGGAAAAATGGGTCTAAAGACGCGCCGGTAGCCGGAAATGGCCGTTTGAATAATTATTCGCCAGAAAGTTGAAAAGAGCGGGACAAGGCCGTATTGTAGAGCCGACGCGGAGCTGCAGCTTTTTTACCTCCCCAGGTTTCGGTGCAGCATCGAACTCGAAAGCAAGGAGATCGGCAAATGGAACCCAAGCCGGCACAGCAGAACATTCAGGATTCCTTTCTCAATACAGCGCGAAAGGAAAGGAACAACATCACGATTTATCTGGTCAGTGGAGTGAAACTGACGGGGCGAATCCGATCGTTTGACAAGTACTCGGTCGTGCTCGAAACGAGTAATCAGGAGCAGCTCATTTTCAAGCATGCGATTTCGACAGTCGTGATCGCGCGCGGATCGCACAGCCATTCAGATGCGCGGCCAACCGCGGTGACGCCGGTGTCGTCGCACACGGACGCGCCACCCCTAACTAACTCCGCGTCCGGCACGGGCACCGAAGGGTGAAGTGAGTTCGCTTGCGCGGAGATGAATCGAGATTGAGCAGCCGGGGCAGTTCGCGCAAAGAAGCTAAGGCGGTGCTGAATCCTTCGGAGCAGCAGGAGCGCGCGTTCCTGGTGGGGGTGGAGTTCCGCACCAAGGGGCGCTCGGGTGCGAAAGGTGCGGGTGCTCAGCCAAGTCATCGCGGAAAAAAGAACGCCGCGAACATTCCTGCCGGTGCGCAGGCAGCCCGCGATCAAGCCACCATCGCGGACGATTTGTTTTCCTCGGACGCACCTTCATCTTCTTCCTCCGCATCTCCATCTACGTCGTCGTTACTGCCGCCCGACGCTCCGGATTTCAGCTCCGAAGAATCGCTCGATGAGTTACGGACGCTAGCTTCGAGTGCGGGTGCGATTATCGTTGGAGAATTTACGCAGCGCCGTGATCGGCCTGAACCTGCGACTCTCATCGGAAAAGGGAAGCTCGAAGAAATTGCAGGAGCAGTGGCGTCGGTTTCCGCTGACGTCGTCTTGTTCGATCACGATCTTTCGCCTTCCCAACAGCGCAACATCGAACGTGTCCTAAATACACGCGTCATCGATCGTACCCAACTCATTCTCGACATTTTTGCTCGGCACGCGCGCACTCGGGAAGGTCAGTTGCAGGTTGAGTTGGCGCAACTCGAATATATGCTGCCTCGACTCGCTGGACGCGGCGTGGAGATGTCTCAGCTCGGCGGCGGGATCGGCACTCGAGGGCCAGGTGAAACGCAGCTCGAAACGGACAAGCGGAAAATTTATCGCCGCGTCAGGCACGTTAAGGAACAGATTGAAAATGTGCGCCGCGTGCGGGCGCAACAGCGGCAACGGCGCGAAGCTGTCCCGGTGGCCACGGTCGCGCTCGTGGGATATACGAACGCAGGGAAATCGACTTTGTTTAATGCTCTCACCAAGTCGAAGGTCCTGGAATCGTCGCGAATGTTTGCCACGCTGGATCCGACGATTCGTGGTGCGGAGTTGCCATCCAAACGAAAGGTTTTGTTCTCCGATACAGTCGGCTTCATTCGGAATCTTCCGCATACTCTGGTGTCTGCCTTTCGCGCGACGCTGGAGGAAGTGCAGCGCGCAACTCTTGTCATGCAAGTTTCAGATGGAAGCAGTGCCGTCTCGGCGGAGCAGGACGCACAGGTGGAAAGCGTCCTCAAAGAACTCGAGGCAGACAAGAAGCCGCGTTTGCGGGTGATGAACAAAATTGATTTGCTCTTGCCCAAGCAGCGTGAATCTCTCCGCGATGATCAGCGGACGATTCATGTCTCCGCAGCAAAGGGCATCGGGATCAACAGCCTGTTGGAACGCATTGATAGTCTTCTGGAAGAAGATCGGCCGACGCGAGTTCGCTTGCGCATCCCGCAAAAAGAGGGGAAGGCGCTGGCGCAATTGGAGGCTGGAGCGCGGATCTATTCGCGGAAGTACCAGGACGGAGCTGTTTTGCTCGAAGTCGATGCGCCGCCTTCGGTGCTGCGGCGGATGCGCGAATGGGTCGAGGAATAGCGATCCGGCACGCCGTCCGACACGCCGTCCGACCCAATGATCTCGCCGCGCCTAGGGGCGGTCGGAGCACGAAATCGGCAAACGGGGAGGGTTACATTGGGAACTTGCTCCCATTGGCCCTTTGGTATGACATAGGTTTCATGGGCATTCGCATCAACTTGCGTGTCACATCTCAGATAGTTTTTTGTCTGTTTTTCTTGCTGACGCTCCGCACGGCGGCGCAGGATTCCTCGGGCGCCAGTACTCAAGTGCGGAAGTTGGAAGAGAAATGGACTGCTGCCTACAAGGATCGGAAAATCGATATCTTGTCTTCGCTGCTATCCGACGAGTTCGTGATCACCGTTGAGGACGGCAATACATACAGCAAAGCCGGATACATTACGCACAGCGCCGACCCCTCCGTTCATGTGGATGTTGCCGAATTGTCAGACTTGCGGGTGCGAGTGCACGGAAATGTCGCGGTGGTGACCGGGGCTTATCACGAGGTTGGGCAATCCAATCACAAGCCGTACGAATATCACGATCGGCTCACTGACGTTTGGATGAAAGTTGGAAATGCCTGGCAAGTGATCGCTTCACACTATAGCGTGCCGCTGAAATAGATTTTCTCGGCTGATTTTCCCTGGTCGGCTTTTCCGCCTACTCTAAGGCGTCCCGAATGGATTCTCCAGCGACGCGCTCTGCGGCGTAAATAATTCCGATCCATTTTCTCTGATGTGCATATCGTCTTCCAGACGGATGCCGAATTCTCCGTGAATGTAAACTCCGGGTTCATCGCTGAACGTCATCTCCGGCTGCAGTTTCGTTGTGTTGCCGCGAACCAGGTAAGGCCACTCGTGGCCGTCCATGCCCATGCCATGTCCAAGGCGATGGGTGAAATATTTGTAGTCGGGACCGTATCCGGCATCGACGATCACTTTGCGGGCTGCGGTGTCGACGGAACCGGCTACGACTCCGGGCTTCGCTGCTGCTAGAGCGGCACTCTGGGCGCGGTGCACAATGTCGAAGACTTGTTTCATCTTGTCCGTGGCTTTGCCGAGGACGAATGTGCGCGTGATGTCAGATTGATAGCCTTCCACGGCGCAACCGCCGTCCATCATTACGATTGTGCTTTCGCGGATAACTTGCGGGGCGACCGATCCGTGCGGAAACGCGGAGAACTCACCGACTTGCACGTCTGCGCCACCTTCGAATCCAAGTTTGTTGTGGGCGAGTTCCAACATCTCCTCAACATCTTTCTGGGTCATGCCTACTTTCATCGAGCGGAAAGTTGCTTCGTAGGCAGCGAGTGTAACTTTCGAGGCCAGCCTCATCAGCTCGATTTCGTGGTTGCTCTTAATCATGCGGCATCCCGCGGTGACCGGAGTCGCACTCGTGAAGGTAGCGCCGGTTGCTGCTTTGCTCAGATTGTTACTGAAGAGAAACTTGGTTGTCTCGTCGAGTCCGATGGTGCCGTTTGCGATGCCTCGGTCGGCGAGGCCTTGCGCGACGCGGGCATAGGGACTTTCGTCTTCTTGCCAGACGCGAAGGTCCGGCTTCACGCCGTCGGGCGCTTGCGCAATTTGCTCGCGGGCGCGATCTTCTTCAAATGCGGGCGCGACATAGAACGCATCACCTTTTGCAGGCAGAACCATCGCGAACAATCGCTCTCCGCCTTCCCAGCGAATGCCGGTGAAGTAATTGAGGGAAGTACCCTGCGGCAATAAAATGGCGGATAGATTGTTTTCGCGCATCAGACGGCGCGCTTTTTCCTGGCGCTCGGTGCGCTCTTCTATCGTGATGGGCTTGGCTTCTCCGCGGACACTGCGGAGGGCAGCGATCGCGGGCGGCAGTGACTTGTCATTCTCGGTGGCGCTGGCGAGCGCAGGGAGAGCTGCGGTTGCTCCGGCGGCGAGCGAAGTAGTTTGGAGAAAGCGACGGCGCGAGAACATGAAGCCTCCGGGGGTTCGTTGGAAGAAACATGATTATATAGAGACACAAACCGACCCGATCCCCGAACTTGACTAAGACCCGACGCGATAGAGTGCCGAGCGAAAATCTTCACCGCGGAGGACACAGAGGAACACAGAGTAAACCAAACGCTAGAGGCTCTAGAAGTTTACCCTGTGTTCCTCTGTGTCCCCTGTGGTAAAGGTTTCGTCCGTCGCTCCACTGGCGAGTTCAGCCAAACTCGCGGCGCTAGAATGATCCATGGTCAGCGGATATGTTTGCGGCGGCTGCGGAGAGTGGAACGAGACTTCGGTGGACGAGTCCGCTGGTAGACGTCAGACTTATATCGAGGATTGTCAGGTGTGCTGCAAGCCGAACGTGTTGCGTGTTACCTGGGATTTATCCGCCGCGGAATTTGTGATCGCTGCTCAATTAGAATGAAGGCGCTATAGCGAGTTCTCCAGTGGCTAGGATTTTCTGGAGGCCGGGATACCGGAGGCCGAAGAGAGATGAGTAATTATTCCGCGACTGCAGGACGCGCCGTCCTGCACAACATGGTCACCACGCAGTTTGAGTTGGATGGATTTCGCGTTGTCCGAACACTGGGAGTCGTGCGCGGCATCACGGTGCGCTCCCGATCGATCTTTGGAAACATCGGAGCCAGTCTGCAAACGCTGGTCGGCGGCAACATTACTTTGCTGACCAATTTGTGTGAGCGTGCGCGGGCCGAGGCGTTCGACCTGATGTTGCAACATGCGGCAGAAATGGGCGGAAACGCCGTGGTCGGAGCGCGCTATGACGCGACTGAAGTGATGCAGGGCGTCACGGAAGTTTTGGCGTACGGCACGGCCGTATTCGTGGAACCGACGAAATAAGTTGAGTAGAGACGGGGCTTGCCCGTCTCTACTCAATTACTCTTACTCTTTGTACAAGGCGCCCGCGACCACAGCAGCCAGGATCGCGCCTCCCCACATATCAAGCATCCATCCCAGGGGCATGAATTGTGGGACGGGCGACCATGCAGATTGCGCAAAGTTTCCGGGAACGCCAGCACAGAATCCGACGATCATCCCAAGCTTGAGCGCGGTTTTCAGCCCGGGGCCTTTGGTGGCGCGAGTCCATGCGTAGAGGTACGCAATCAGAATCGACATCACAAATATGATGAGCAGCCAATGAGCTGCGAACAGCGGATAGCGCGGCTGCTTGAGGAATAGCCCCACTCGCTGCATCTCTGCATAAGCGGGAGCAAGTCGCATCCCAATAAAGACACTCCACACGGTCCACGCCACCCCGCCAGCAATGCCACCCAGCCAGATCCGAGTCGTATTCAGTTTCATCGTGTCTCCTGTTTCATCACCGCTTACAAATGCGGGAGTAGTGTATCGCAGCGAGTCAAACTCGGGAATGGTGACGGTGGGATTGGTAAACGACAAACTTGACTCGTTCGCTGACTCCCAAACGAGCAACTAATTAATTAGTTGCTCGTCGGAAGCGGATTTTTCCCAGAGAGATTCTCCGTTCTGCGAAAAATGCAAGAAAAATCTAAGCGAATGAATGGCGAAGGCACCTAAAGCGTAAACGCAACTGCTTGTGGTCATCCGTCTGGTTAACCCCCACATTTCGCGCTCGGAACAGTGAGTCAAAAATCAGCTCCTAAATCGGTCGTCGACCCAGAACTTTCTTGTTGACAACAAACGATTTAGGCGTAGGATGTGGACAAATGTGGTCGAAAGTGGAGTAGTTTATAGAGGTCGTGGGTAAAACACTCTAAGTTTCGAGGCGCCAGTGGTTTTAGAGACTGACACCGAAAAAAACGAGCCCAACGCACCCGAATCCACCGCATTTATGACCGCTTCTACCTCCCTCGTGTTCGTGGCTGTGGTAGCAGCTACAAGAAAACGGACCCCCAGAACCAGCAGGGCACATGTTTCGCGGAAATCATCCAACGCGCGTCGACGAAAAGGGCCGATTAAAGGTCCCGGCGGAATTCAAGCGCGTGATCGACGAGAAATATGCCCAACGTTTCTATATCACGAGTCTGGACGGAATCGCTGCACAAATCTATCCGTTCGAGGAGTGGGAGCGGATCGAGCAGAAGCTGGCCTCGTTGTCCACGTTCAATCCGACGAAGAAAAAGTTCTTGAATCGCACGAATTATTACGGGCAAGTCGTGGAGATGGACGGGCAGGGGCGCCTGCTGGTCCCGCAGATTTTGCGTGAGTCGGCGCAGATTCGCGGGGAAGTGGCAGTGCTCGGCAATCTGACTTTCCTGGAAGTTCGGAACCTGGAAGCGTTCGCCAAGGAGATCGACGAGCAGGCCTTTACGGATGAAGACACGAAGACACTCGACGAACTGGGCATCTAGTGGTTGGGCGAGAAGTGGAAACGGATTCGGATTCGATAAACACCCCCGAGCGGGGTGGGCATGGAGCGATTGGCCATGTCCCGGTTCTTTTAAAAGAAGCGATCGATTTTCTAGCCGTAAAGCGTGGTGGAACTTATCTGGATGCCACGGTGGGCTTGGGCGGGCACAGTTACGAAATCGCAAAACGCCTCGGCGCACCGGGACATTTGATTGGCTTCGATAAGGATCCGGCGGCGCTGGAACGGGCAGCCGTCAGCCTTCAGCCATCAGCACTTAGTAAAAGCACGGGCGAGGGGGCGAACTGGCCCACCGTTTCTCTGATGCATGGGTCGTTTGCGGAAGTGGGCGGGCGAGTTTCTCCAGCATCCGTTGACGGCATTATCGCGGACCTGGGCGTGAGCAGTTTGCAGCTCGGTGATCCGGAACGCGGATTTAGTTTTCAGGCAGAAGGACCGTTGGACATGCGGATGAACCCGATGTCCGGCGAGACTGCCGAACAAGTGGTAAACCACATCGACGAGCGCGAGCTGGCCGATGTGATTTACGAATTCGGTGAGGAAAGGAGGTCGCGGAGAATCGCCAGAGCCATTGTCCGGTCGCGGCCGATACGCACGACGAAGCAACTTGTCGAAGTAGTATCGGCCGCGGCCCGGTCAATGAAACATGAGCGGATTCATCCGGCGACCAGAACTTTTCAAGCTCTCCGAATATTCGTAAACCATGAACTGGACGATCTGACGGTACTTCTAGAAGCGGCGCCGGGAATATTGAAACCTGGCGGAAGGCTGGTGGTGATCAGCTTTCACTCGCTCGAAGACAGGATCGTTAAGGATGCTTTTCGCGAAGGCGCGAAGCAGGGTGTGTACGAGTTGCTGGTCAAGAAGCCGATGACGGCCAGCGAAGAAGAGATTGATCGGAATCCGCGATCGCGCAGCGCGAAGATGCGGGTCGCTGAAAAGATTTGATTTTAGCCCCGGAGAAACTGCCGGGCTCCCGGTGCGGTGATGTGAAGACGCGCCGGGGTAAAGACTTTAGGAACTTCTGTGGTGGAGTTCTTTCGGAGCGGCCAAGCAACAAAGAAGAAAGTCAACAAAAAGGCCGAGTCTGAAAAAAACTGGAAGATTGAAATGAAACTCACTGGAACTCTTATCGAAAGTCTGATGGCTAGGGTGGAGCGCGCAGAGGAGAAGGCGCAGTCCACGCTATCCAACCGAGCGTTGGCAATGGAACCACTGGCGATCGATACCTGGTTCGCTTCCACCCAGGAAAATGAAATTAAAGAGTACGATTCCCAACTTTTTGGAGTGGCATAGATCATGAGCGCCCTGGCCGTACAAAGCGCAGCTCCTTCCAGTCGCCGTAAGTCGTGCTGGCTAGGAACCCCGGAAATTTATTTCCGCAAAAGTATCGATAACTCACGCCTCGTCAAGGTCGAGGACCCGCGTCGCGCACGCGAAATGAGATCGTTTGGTCTCGCCTTGTGCGTTTTGTTTTTGTTGGTCATGGGATACGCGCTGCAGCATTTCCGTGCGATCGAATATGGATACAAGATTGAGGCGTTGCGTTCGCAACGGGATAGCCTGACAGAAATGAACCGCACTCTCCGGCTGGAAGATGCGTCATTGCGGGATCCGGAACGGATTGATATGACGGCGCGCAAGTTGGGATTGGAACCACCCCAGCCCGGTCAGGTATTGCGAATCGAAGCAACTTCCGACAGCGCGACGCCGGTCATGGCCAGCGTAACTCCGGTCATTCTGCAGTAATGACGAATTAGTTCTCAGTTCCCAGTTCTCAGTTCTCAGTCTTGAGCTTTTTACTGAGAACTGGGAACCGAGAACTGGGAACTGAAATGGCTGCAAGTACCTCCACGAACGGCGCACGATTCAGGCTCTATCTCTTGGCTGGATTCCTTTGTTTCTGGCTGCTCGCGATCTGCGTGCGGTTGGTCTATCTCCAAATTTTTTGTTACGGCGACTTCGAGCGCCGTGCACAGCATCAACAGCAGCGCAGTTTTGATCTCTCCCCGAAACGTGGAGTCATATTTGACCGAGCCGGACGTGAATTGGCAATGTCCATCCAAGTGGACTCGGCGTTCGTTGTGCCTTCGGAAGCTCCCGATCTCGCCAATGCGATCAGCCTGATCAGCCGCATTACGAAGGATGATCCGCGAACTCTGCTGGCCGATTGCCGCGCCCACAAATTTTGCTGGGTGGCGCGCAAGGCTGATGCCGAAGTAATCGAGCGCATTCGCGCTTTGAATTTGCAGGGCATCCATTATCAAAAAGAGGCGAAGCGCTTTTATCCGAAACGTGATTTAGCTGCGCAAGTTCTGGGATACGTCGGCACCGACGACCAGGGACTCAGCGGCCTGGAGCGGCAATACAATCAGCAGTTGCAGGGTAAGCCCGGCAAGCTGATGATTTCTGTAGACGCGCACAAGCGCTGGTACTCAAGCGTTGAAAAAGAATCGGAGTCTGGCGATAGCCTTGTTCTCACGATTGACCAGAATATCCAGTACATCGCGGAACGCGAGTTGCAACGTGGCATGGACGATACTCATGCCATCGCTGGCACGGTGATCGTGGAGAATCCGCACACTGGCGAAATTCTGGCGCTGACGAATCGGCCGACATTCAATCCAAATATTCGCAAGGAAATTAAGAACGAAGCGCTCAAAGACCGTGCTGTGAGCGACGTTTTCGAGCCCGGTTCGACCTTCAAGATGGTGACAATCTCCGCCGGGCTGGAAGAAAAGATCACGCGTCCCGACGAAATGTTCGACTGCCAGATGGGATCGATCGTGATCAACGGTATGCGAATCCGAGACAGCAAGCCGCACGGCATGTTGTCCGTCGCGGACATTCTGGCGGAGTCGAGTGACGTCGGCGCGATCAAAGTCGCGCTTCGCTTGGGCGAGGATCGCTTCTATAAGTACATTCGCGCCTTTGGATTCGGTCAGAGAACAGGGATCGAACTCCCCAGCGAAACGGCTGGCCTTTCGAAGCCAGTATCGCGCTGGTCGAAAGTTTCTCTCGGCTCGATTTCGATGGGGCAGGAGATCGGAATTTCCGGGCTGCAACTCGCATCGTTAATCTCCACGATTGCGAACGATGGAGTGCACGTCCCTCCGCACATAGTGTCGGGGACGATACCACCGCAGAGCACGCCGCAGAATACCCCGCAAACGGTTGTGTTTCATCCGGGCGAAGGAACGCGCGTGGTTTCTTCTCTGACCGCGGCACAAATGCGGCAGATGCTGCAGGGAGTTGTACTGCACGGAACCGGACGCAAGGCTCTTCTCGAAGGCTACAGTTCTGCAGGCAAGACTGGTACGGCGCAGAAGGTGGATCCGGCAACGGGGGCATATTCAAAGAAAAATTACGTTGCGTCGTTTGCAGGATTTTCTCCCATCAATGATCCGCAAATTGCGGTGGTGGTGATTTTGGATTCGGCCGTTGGCCTTCATCAGGGAGGCCAGGTATCGGCGCCGGTTTTCCAACGAATCACGCAGCAGGTGCTGGAGTATATGCACGTTCCTCACGACATCCAGCTCCCTGCGAATCGGAAAACGCTCCTCGCTCTCCGCGATGTGCCGGACGAGAGTTTGGACGAGAGCTCTCCGGATCATTTGGGCGCCGGTCTAGACCTGGCTGAGATAAGTGACACGCCTGCAATTGCCCCAACATCAAAGCAGAGCAGCATTGCGGATCATGTTGTCCCGGCTTCGCAGGCAGTGAAAGAACCTACGGTGAAAGAGCCGAGTCGTGTTGTAGCCGAAGCTGCGTTGCCAGGAGGGGCGGGATCACCGAGTGCGGGATCGCCAGTTGGGACACCGCAGAATTCTGATTCTGCCGCAACGCCCAAAATGCTGTCGAGCGGAACGGTCGTGCTCGACGTTGAAGAAGGTGGGGTTCCGGTCCCATCGTTTTTGGGAAAAAACTTGCGTGTCGCCTTAGAAGCTGCACAAGAGGCGGGTCTGGATCTCGATGCCATCGGCAGCGGAGTGGCACGCGAGCAATCACCACAGCCCGGAGCGCACGTAGCGTCGGGATCGCGGGTGATCGTGCATTTTGGGAAATAGGACTTGACCACCTTGTCCGCTGTCCTCGTCGTAGACATTAACTACCAAGGGCACAGGGTTACACAGGGAAATTCCAGATCCTTCGCTGTTTATAATCGACTCCAATGACATTTCAACAACTGTTGCAAGGCGCCGAAGTCCTCTCGCAGAGCGGGAATGCGGGCATTGCCGGTGTGGAATACGATTCGCGGCGCGTCCGTCCGGGAATTGCGTTTGTCGCGATGAAGGGCGAGACCAGCGACGGAAATAAATTCATCGATCAAGCAATCGCTGCGGGAGCGGTTGCGATTGTCACAGACTCAGCGGTTGAAGCGCCGCGTCCAAATGTTGCGTGGGCGCAGGTAATGCACGGACGCCGTGCCCTTGCGCGATTGAGCGCGAATTTCTACAAACGTCCCGCCGAACGAATTGCAATTACCGGAATTACTGGAACTAACGGGAAAAGCACCACGGCATTTCTGGTCGAATCGATTCTTCATGCGGCTGGACGCAAGACTGCTCTCGTTGGAACCATCGAATATCATGTCGCGGGAAAACTTCTTCCGGCCCCGCACACCACTCCCGAATCACTGGAGTTGAATCGGCTCTTGTCCGATGCGCTCGGCGTCGGTGTGACAGAAGCGGTGATGGAAGTATCTTCACATGCGTTAGAGCAGCAGCGAGTTTTCGGAATCCCGTTTGATGTGGCTGTCTTTACTAATCTGACGCGCGATCATCTTGATTACCACGTCACGATGGAGGAATACTTCCGCGCCAAGCAGATCCTCTTTGAGGGCTGCGGGACAGAACCGCCGCGCGCCGCGGTGGTGAACACCGACGACGAATATGGTCGGCAACTCTTGAAGCTCTGTAAAAAGAAAAGCGCTGTAACTTTATCTTACGGATTTTCGGCGGGTGACTTTCACGCAGAGCAGTTGGAGATCACGCCTCGGGGCACACGTTTTCAGATGGTGACGCCGTCGGACAAGATTGCCATGTGGACTCCGATGATCGGGAATGTGAATGTTTACAACGTGCTCGCAGCTGCGGTCGCTGGGTATGCGCGTGATTGCTCGTCCGAAGAAATAGCTAAAGGAATTTTTAATCTCGCGAGCGTTCCGGGCCGTTTTGAACGAGTGGATTGCGGCCAGCCGTTTACGGTTGTCGTAGACTACGCGCATACAGACGACGCTCTCCGCAATCTGACTGCGCTCGCTCGTGATTTTGTGGCACAAGCAGGGCTCAAGGGAAAGGTCATTACACTGTTCGGATGCGGCGGAGATCGCGATCGTGCCAAGCGTCCACTGATGGGCGAAGCTGCAGGCAAGGGTAGCGACTTTGTCGTGCTCACTTCCGACAATCCGCGTTCGGAAGATCCTCTAGCGATAATGAACGATGCCGTGGTCGGCCTGCAGAAGTCTGGCGCAAAGTATTCCATGGAGCCAGATCGTCGCAAGGCGATTGCTTTCGCAATGCAGCATGCTTCTCCGGGTGACATCGTCCTGCTCGCAGGCAAGGGGCACGAAAAAGTACAGACGACAAAAGAGGGAACAGTTCCTTTCGACGACGTTGACGTGGCGCGTGAAACTCTGAAAGCGTCAGGTTACGACTGCAACAGCGCCGCCAAAGCGGGGATTGCGGGGGCCAGCGTATGAAACTCTCTATCTCTCGAATCGCGGAGTTCCTCGCGGCCAAAGGCAAATTCGACGGATCGGCGATTGCGCTGGGATACTCCATCGACTCTCGCAGCGTGCAACCCGGAGAACTCTTCTTTGCCGTGAAGGGCGAACGACTGGATGGCCACGATTATGTTGGGCAGGCGCTGAGTCGTGGAGCAATTGGCGCGGTCGTCGAGAATGCACACTTGGCGCGGTATTCCGATTCCACTGGATTACTCGGAGTCGACGACACACTGGTCGCACTACAGACGCTAGCGACAGCCGTCCGAAAAATCTGGAGCAAGACGGCCATTGGCATCACTGGATCGATGGGCAAGACGACGACGAAGGAAGCGATGGCCCATCTGCTCGCGAGCAAATACCGTGTGCATAGCACCAAAGGCAATTTCAACAATCATTTTGGCCTTCCTTTGGGATTGTTGACGCTTGAACCGGAATACGATGTCGCGGTCGTCGAGATGGGGATGTCGCACTCCGGCGAAATTGCAGCATTAGCGCGGATCGCATTGCCGAATCAAGCGGTAATTACGAATGTCGCGCCCGTCCATCTGGAAAGCTTCGACTCGATTGCAGGAATCGCTCGCGCGAAATATGAGCTGATCGAGAACCTACCCCATGGGGGCACCGCTGTCTTGAATGCGGACGACGAATTCGTATCTCAATTCGGCCGCGACTTCAAGGGCAAGGTCATCATGTTCGGTTTGAAGACGACTGCCAATGTGCGAGCGGAAAACATCGAGGCGCTTGGCGCCGCAGGGACACGATTCGATCTTATTAGCCATGAGGTGCGCCAGTCGGTACAGAGTCCCCTGCTCGGAAAACACAACGTGTATAACGTCCTTGCTGCGGCCGCGATTGCGCTGGAGCATGGCATTACTCCATCGGAAATCGCCGCGGCGCTTCCGTCGATGAAGGCGGCTGACAAGCGCGGCCAGGTCGTCCAACTGGGCAACATCACCGTGCTGTACGATTGCTACAATTCAAGTCCAAAGGCGTTGATGGCGGCGGTCGACACGCTTGCAGCGATGCCGGCGAAGCGAAGAATTGTTGTTGCGGGAGAGATGCTAGAGCTCGGCGCGACCGGGGAGAAACTGCATCGCGAATGCGGAACTTACATCGCGGGAAGTAAACTTGATTTTCTGCTCGGCGTGCGAGGGCTAGCGAAACCGATGGTGGAAACAGCCCGCGAAGCCGGAATGAAAGCGGAGTTCGTCGCTACGCCGGAAGAAGCCGGCGCGTGGCTGTCACGCGAGACAAGAGACGGAGATGTCGTGTTGCTCAAAGCATCGCGTGGCGTCAAGTTGGAAAAGGCGTTAGAGAAGTGGCAAGAGAAGAAGCAATAGAATTTCAGAATAATTTCATCCGCGACGGCGGAGAAACTGAGAGCTGACGGCTGAGAGCTGACAGCTGTTTTTCGGAGGCGGATTGCTTTACTGGCTGCTCTATTCGAAGCTCTACCATTACTTTCCGCCGTTCCGTATTTTTCGTTACCTCACCTTCCGCACCGCATTCGCCAGCCTCACTGCCCTTTTCACCGGCCTGATCGTTGGCCCGATTGTGATTCGCCGGTTGCGCGAATTTCAGATTGGACAGTATATCCGCGAAGAAGGCCCGCAGGCTCATCAGAAAAAGGCCGGCACTCCGACGATGGGCGGTTTGCTCATTGCTATCGCGATCCTGGTGCCGACTTTGCTTTGGGCCGATCTCAGCAACCCGTTTGTGTGGATCGCCATGTTTTCTACGGTGGCCTTTGGAGCCATTGGATTTGCCGACGACTATCTCAAAGTCGTTCACCGCCGCAATCTCGGATTGACCGCGCGTGCAAAGCTGGGCTATCAAATCCTCGCAAGTATCGTGATATCGATCGCGCTGATTGCCCTGCAGCATCGCGGAGAATACTCGACAAGGCTGCTGGTCCCGTTTTTTAAGCAAATCCATCCTGACCTGGTGATCCAGAGATTACTGGCCTATCCGGAGCTCTGGCCGCTGGCGTTTCTTCCGTTCGTTGCCTTCGTCGCGATCGTGATTGTGGGTTCGAGTAACGCGGTCAATCTGACCGACGGACTCGACGGTCTCGCTATAGGTTGCACTGTGATCGCGGCTGGAGCGCTTGCGGTGCTCACGTATCTCAGCGGCCACGCGACTTTCGCGACGTATCTCGAATTGCAGCGCATGCCGCAGATTGGCGAGTTGACGGTTTTTTGCGGAGCGATGGTCGGATCTTCAATAGGTTTTCTTTGGTATAACGCGCATCCAGCGGAAGTGTTTATGGGCGACGTCGGGTCCTTGGCATTGGGCGGCGCGATCGGGACAGTTGCCGTCATGATTAAGCAGGAACTGTTGCTGCCATTTATCGGCGGGATTTTCGTCATCGAAGCGCTATCGGTGATCCTACAGGTTGGTTCGTACAAGCTTCGCAAAAAGCGTATTTTTAAGATGGCTCCGATCCATCATCATTTTGAATTGCTGGGCTGGTCGGAATCGAAAGTGATTGTGCGATTCTGGATCGCGTCACTGGTGTTTGCGTTGTTTGCCTTGACGACGCTTAAATTACGATAAAAAACTTACCGTCTTTGTGCCTCTGTGGTGAAATGAATTTTGATGGAACTGAAAGACAAACGCGTGCTGGTCGTCGGTCTTGGGAAATCGGGAGTGGCATCCGCTTTGTTTCTGAAATCGCGCGGGGCACGAGTTACGGTTACGGATTCCAAGCCTGAAGCTGAATTGCGCAACGAAATTCTGCTGTTGTTGGATCACGGGATCACGGTTGAAACCGGTGGCCACGGAGATCGTACGTTTCGCGGACAGGACTTGATCGTGGTCAGCCCAGGCGTCCCGTTTGACGCTCCCCAGTTGGTGCAGGCGCGCAGTCTGGGAGAATCGGTGATCGGCGAGATTGAGCTGGCAGCGCAGTTTCTGGCCGGTCCGATTGCTGCAATCACCGGAGCCAACGGCAAGACGACAACCACTTCTTTGGCCGGCGAGATTATCGCCGCGGGTAATTTCCCGACGCTCGTGGGTGGCAATATCGGGACGCCCGCAATTAGTTTTGTCGATCAGGCTGGCCCTACGACTTGGACCGTGCTTGAAGTATCGAGCTTTCAACTGGAAACCGTCGTTGAATTCCGTCCCCGAATTGCTGTGATTCTGAACATCACTCCCGATCATCTTGATCGTCATAAGACTTTCGACAATTATGTAAATGCCAAGGCGCGCATTTTCGAAAACCAGCGTCCTGAAGATTTCACGGTCTTGAATGCTGATGATTCTACGACGGCGGCGTTGTCGGGGCGCACTCGCGGTAAGGTCGTTTGGTTCAGCCGAAAAAAAGAAGTTGAGCGAGGAGCATTTCACTCGCGACTCTCAGATTTATTTCCGTGATGGCGCTGGCGAGCGCGAGATCATGCCGGTGGCGGAAGTCGCGCTCAAAGGCGTGCACAACCTCGAGAACGTGCTTGCGTGTGTCTCGATTGGCATGTTGGTTGGTTGTCAGCCGGAGCAGATTCGTCAGGCCGTCCATAATTTCAAAGCGGTCGAACATCGGCTCGAGTTTGTAGCTCGAATTGCTGGTGTGGATTATTACAACGACTCCAAAGCTACCAACGTCGACGCTACGATCAAGGCTCTCGAATCGTTCCCCTCGAATATTCATTTGATTCTCGGCGGCAAGGACAAGGGGAGTGACTATACCGTTCTCCATGACTTGCTGCGGCAGCGGGTGAAGTGCGTTTACACGATCGGGGCGGCTGCCGAAAAAATCGAATCGCAGATTCAGGGTGCAGCCGAGATTGTGAGCGCGGATACTTTGGAAAACGCCGTGCGTCGGGCTAGTCAGTCCGCTGAGTCGGGGGATGTCATTCTTCTTGCGCCCGCCTGCGCGAGTTTTGATCAGTTCCAAAGTTACGAGCACAGGGGACGCGTGTTTAAGGAGGCGGTGCATTCGCTCGCCCTGGCTAGGGCTGTCTAGCGTCTTTCCTTTCCGCTCGGCACTGCCTGGAACCAACTCAGTTATCTTCTTACTCAAATCCACAGACGAAACTCTCCTCGTCGCCAATTCCGCGTGGTGAAATGGAATCATCATGGCTAAGCGCGTCAGTGTCGATCGCTGGATGTTTACGGTGACCACGATCTTAGTTTTTATTGGACTGGTCATGATTTTCAGCGCGTCGGCGGTGATGGCCAAAGAGCGATACGGATCGGCGTACGAATTCCTGTTTAAGCAACTGGTGTGGGCCGTCGCGGGATTGCTCACGATGGTTGTGGCCATGCGTGTTGACTACAAGCGGCTCCAACATCCTGCGCTGGTATTTTCTTTCTTAGGAATCACGACTCTTCTTTTGATCTCGGTATTTTTTCTTGACCGCTCGCACGGTACGCATCGCTGGTTTCACATCGGGCCGATTGGCATGCAGCCTTCGGAACTCGCGAAGCCCGCTTTGATTTTGTTTCTAGCGTGGTTTCTGGAGAACAAAACCAAAGCCATGGACGACTGGCGCCATACGCTGCTGCCCGCTGTCGCGCCCACAGCGGTTTTTCTCGGATTGATCGTTTTCCAACCAGATCTTGGGACCGCCATCGCCTGCGCCGGGATCACAGCTTGCATTCTGTTCGTCGCTGGAATTCGAGTTCGCTATTTTGGATACGCTCTCGCGGCCTCTTTGCTCCCACTCTATTTCTTGATCTTCCACGTGTCCTATCGCAGAGATCGCATTCTTGCCTTCCTGAATCCTTACGCTGATCCGAAGGGATTCGGTTTTCATATTATTCAATCGCTGATCGCAGTTTCTACTGGCGGCATTACTGGGCTCGGCTTGATGGAAGGGAAGCAGAAACTGTTTTATCTTCCCGAGCCGCACACGGACTTTATTTTTGCCGTAACCGCCGAAGAACTGGGGCTAATGGGAGCATTGGCCGTCGTCGTTCTCTTTGCGATTTTTCTGTGGCGCGGAACGCGCGCTGCCCTGCGCACACAAGATAATTTTGGCCGCTTTCTCGCGGTCGGAATCACCAGCATGATCGTCTTGCAGGCTTTCATTAACATTAGCGTGGTGCTGGGCTTGATGCCGACGAAAGGGATTCCGCTGCCGTTCGTTTCTTATGGCGGGTCATCGCTATTTGTGACGCTGATGTGCGTTGGAGTCTTGCTGAATATTACGAAGCAGGCGGAGTAGTTTACTGCGAAGGTATTAGTCCCGGTTTACTACCACCCCCCACCCCCCTCTCTATAAGAATCAGCACTCTACCGACAATTTTCCAGCCAAAATCTTGGATCTAAGACACTTAATCGCAAAATATTGCCGAATAAGGGCTTAGCGGTTTTTAGCCCATTTTGGGCTGGTTTGGGGCTGCACGGTCGCCCATCCGCTTTGCGTCAATGATTATCAAAGAGCCAACATTGCGATTCGTCCTGGGACGGGCGCACTTGTGCTTCGTGCGAATTGAGGAGTTTCGCATTTCGTAAGAGGGATGTCTGTGATGGCCATCACACGTCTTTGTGAGTATTGATTCCCAGGATGAGGTCGCGTGGGATCCGGTCGACGATTTAGCGTTTAGCCCTGTGGAGGGAATAGGGGTCCTTCGACTCCGCATTGAGTTCACTTCGTGAACTCAATGCCGCGCTCAGGATGACATTTTGTGGGGTGAGTGCGCGGTGGCAAGTCACAGTTCGATTCAAATTCTGAGCAAGGACTCAGAAAATGGACACACGGCTTTCCAAGAAATCTCTTGTGTCAAAGTATTACTCGATCGCGCTGAGTATTTCTTTGTGGCAACCTGCACCTATGCGTTGTGATGTCGTGGGAGAATGCCTTGCGGCGGACGTGATCGTGACGACTTGTAGGGGTCCTTCGACTGCGCCGGATCATGCGCTTCGCGCGTGATCCGGCTTCGCTCAGGATGACATGTGTTTTTGATGCGCTTGAATTTTGGTGACAGGCATCAGGCGAGCTTCTTAGCGGCGCGTTTCAAAGTCGCTGCCACTTTTCGTCGGGCGGTTCGGTTTGTTTTGGCCCTGACTGCTTTTCGTCCGCTTGTGCGCTTTTTGATCGCTGCTTTTTTCCCTGCTGCTTTGCGTTTTCGTGGCCCTGACGTTTTTTTCGCCGCTTTGCTCCGAGATGAGGATTTGGTAGGCATGAGGTTCTCCTTAATTATTGTTGTTATTGTTGTCTTTATTTATTGTCTTTGCACCATCTGAAATCTTCGCTCGGGTTTTTTTAGCGAGAAGTGCCGACACTCTCCACTAAAGTCAAAAACTGCGTCAAGGGCAGCGGACAAGAGTGTCCGCTCCACACGGGCAAATTTTCCACGCCAGCAATTCTCTGCCGTCTAGAAGCTGATTTTTATAATCTCGCCGTTCTCGCCTACGAGCCATCCTGCGCCGGGAGTTGCGAAGGCTACGGCCCATCCTCCGGTGACGCCGGGGAGCACGTACCAGGTTGTGCCTTCATCGGGAGACCACGCGGCTCCTCCGGAGTTGGCGGTTACAACTACGTAGCGTGCGGTCTGTGTGCAGATGGGACGATTGCAGGTTCCGATTTCGCGGACGTAGCTGAGGCCGAAAATGGCTCCGGTCACAGGCGGGGCGTTGGTAAGCGTCCAGGTCTTTCCGCCATCGCCTGAAATTGCGGTGCGGGCGTTATCTGGATCGCTGGGGTCGAGGTCGCCACCGCCTACGATGCCGTTCGAGGCATCACGGAAATCCACGGTGAAGGCCCCCGCGCTCTGCGAGCTTACGATCGGAGTGGTGTAGGCCGCCCAGGTATTCGCTCCATCGGTCGTCGCGAGGATGCGAGAAGTCGAAGCGCCGCCGGTCGCGATCCAGGCGTTGTTCGTGCCTTGCGTTGCTACGCATGTACCGCTCGCGGCGAATGACGCTTCACCCGGTAGAGCTGGCGGCATGTTCGCGCTGATGCTCTGCCAAGTGGTTCCGTCGGTGGTGCGCAGGTCTGGAAAAACTCCGTTCACAGAGTCGCTGTGCGAGATTCCTCGCTTCGATCCCCAGAACGCAAAACAATCGTAGAAGGCATTCGGAGTTTCGTTCTTGAACTGCATGGTCCAGGTGGCGCCGCCGTCGACTGTTTTATAAATGCGGAAATCGGTGGTGTTGTTTCCGATGGATTGCAGATACGCAACCTTTGCGCTGACGCCTTGCACGTCGCGAAATTGAAGGGACGCGGCTCCAGGGACGACTCCACTCTTCCAGGTTTTCCCGCCGTTCGTCGTCAGCAGAAATGTTCCGTGACGGCCCGATGCCCAGACGACATTCGCATTCACTGGACTGACTGCGATTAATCCTGCGGTTGTGCCGCTGACTTGTGTAGTCAATTTGGGTTGGAGAACTTGCGCGAAGGACAGGCTTGCGAAAGCTGCGATTAGAAGAAAGATGGAAGAGGTGCGGAGGATGCGCATCGGGGGTCTCCTGGGCGGTTTGACAAAGGAACGATATCACGAAGACGCGAGCACTGTCAGCGCACCGCAGAATCTGTGGCTAGAATAAATTCGTTAGCAATGCTAACGAATTTTTCTGCAGTGGCTGTCCCAGCTTACGGCTTTGACGTCGCTCGGCGAATCCGGACGGGAGACGGGGCAAGCCCCGTCTCTACTCGGACTTTTCCAGGTTTATTAATTGTTGTTTGCGTTGAATGCCCCAACGATAGCCGCCTAAATCACCGTCCTCACGGATTACGCGGTGGCAGGGAATCGCTATGGCCACTGGATTCGTGGCGCAAGCTCTGGCGACGGCTCGCGTGGCTTTAGGCATTCCTATTTTTTTGGCGACTGCGCTGTAGGAACGTGTTTCTCCGCGCGGGATTCTTTGTAAGGCTTCCCAGACGCGGCGTTGAAAGGCCGTGGCTCGGATATCGAGTGGGAGCGATGGACTGGTTTCTTGTCCATTATTGATGATGTCGGTGAGCCGCTCACGATACTGCGTCATCGCGGCATCATCGCGTCGACGGGTGGCGAAGGGGAACTCACGCATCAGCCCTTGTTGTAGTTGGTCGTCGGAATCCGCAAATTGGATAGAACAGATACCTTTGTCGGTGGCGGCGATCAACATGCGTCCGAGGGGTGAGTTGGCGACGGTGTACTGGACGACTGCAGCGATCGCGCCGCGACGATATTTTTCCGGCGTCATGCCGAGTTGTGATGCGGTGCGTTCGTAGAGACGGCTGCTGGAGCCGTATCCGGCGGCGTAAAGTGCCGTCGTGACGGAGTGGCCAGCTTGCAAATTATGTTTTACGTGCTGCAAGCGGCAGGCGTCCAAGTAGGCTTTGGGAGACACTCCGAGGACAGCTTTGAACGTGCGCTGCAGGTGGAACGAACTGAGGCGAAATTCTTTTGCGAGCGTCGTGAGCGTGAGCCGATCTTTGGTGTGCAGATCGGTGACATGTTGTTCGATGTAGCGGCAAATTGCTTGTACCAGCGAGGACTGGGGATTTCCATCCACAGCTTTGGGGCGACAGCGGAGGCAAGCGCGATATCCGGCTCGTTCGGCCTGGAGGGTCTGATCGAAAAACTGCACGTTCTCGCGACGCGGACGCTTCGCGGGACACGAGGGACGGCAGAAGATTCCGGTGCTCGATACGGCGAAGACGAAAGCTCCGTCAAGGGAGGAGTCGCGATCGACGACAGCCTGCCAGCGGCGGGCTTTTATTGGAGTGTCGAGAACTGGAAAGTCCAGAATTGGAGTCGCCACTGCGCGCTGTTGTGAAGTTGATTTCATTCCGTCCTCTGAAAGTATCGCATTGGTTGCCATGCGATTAAGATAGGGGAGTCGTGCCGCGCGGACTATCCGAATGTTGCGGTCAAACCAAATTTGTCGAGAATTGGATTTGGTTAGAATTTGATCGCTGATCTCAGCGCAGGGCCGGCGAATCCCGACTCAAAAAGGATCTTTAATTATGAACTTTAGTCGCAAAATGATGACGTGGATATTTGTTCTGGCGACCCTTGCCTTGACGCAGGCCAGCGCGCAGGTTCTCACGGCAGAGCAGGCCAAGAAACTCTCGCCGACTAACTACTACTTTGCGGGACAGAGTGCGACCGTGCAGTCGCGAAATACGGCGGCGCTCAAGAACTCCGCTGGAAAAATCGTGTTGGCGGGGCTGGTGGATACGTCAGGGTATTCGACCGCGATTGCGGAAAAATATCAGGGCTTCTTTATCACGGAAACCAAGCTGACATTCGATGGCGCGACGCTGGAGCCTGGAGAGTATGGGTTCGGTTTCAAAGATGGCAAGTTTCTGGTGATGAACGTGGCGTCCACGGATTTGTTTTCTGTCGCCAGCCAGAATGATGACCAGCTCAAACATCCGGTTCCACTGAAGTTTGAGAAAGACGGAGATGGGTATCGGCTTTACGCGGGACGGAAGTATGTGGTGTTGAAAGCTGATTAGGCCAGGTTTCAAAGGTTTCCGAGTTTCAAGGTTTCAAGGTGATGGGGCCGGGCGTTGGACGCCCGGCGCTCCACTGGCTGATGTTTTCAGGTTGCTTCTGGTTACTAAGGCTCATTACCCCTGCCCATAAAGTGCAGATGGTTGCACCCGCGATTGTCGCGCTTTTCTGGTTTTCTCCGATAAAGCTATGTATATCAGATGCTTACGGGTTGCTCTCCATATGGTTTGATGGGTGCACTATTGGAGCATGAAGTCTGGATGGAACGGGCTTCATGGGGGCACATCTTGAGCGTCGTATACAGCGCTGAAACTTCCGCGACGAAAACAAAGCAGTCGGCGGCTATGTTGCCGTTGCTGGTGATTCTGTTCATCGTCTCTTATGGCATTTTGACTCTGCTGGTATTTGAGCAGGGACAGACCATTGAATCTCAGCGCAGTCTGCTCCGCGAGACCTTGAGGGATAGTGCGCAATTGGCAACGCTCAAGGAAAGGCTGGCGCGCGAGGACGACAAGCATAAAGCTGCCTTGCAGGCGGAGCACAAAGATCCGGCGGATGCGGGTATCCCTGCAACCGGCGCCAAGACTTTGGACAAAGATGCTAAGAAGCCGAGCAAGTCGGCGCATGCCACGAGGGGAATTCCGAGCAAACCAGATGCGGACCTTGAAGATGTCCGGCGCTCCACGCGAGTGATCTGATCGGCAGCGGCAAAGTGCCGTGGTTATCTTCTATCCGGCGCTCTGAGATCTGGCGTTCGATGAAAACTATCTTGACTAGTAACTAACTACTGCATCGCTTGAAGCTCCCAAGAAACAACAGTCAAAAGAAAAAAATAACAAAGGTTCTGTGGAATACGGCTCTCTGTGGGGTCGTGATGTAGATGGAGATACAAGAGAGGCACAACCATGAAGGCCCTAGCCCTAGCTTTGGCGTTGTCCCTGCCCGTACCGAAGTTGGTTCCACCTGCTCAACTTAACGCTACTCCGAGCCAGCAACCAGAAAAGAAAAAAGGTGGCCAGTGGTATTTTGCCGCCAACGGACATGCTGTTTATTGTTACGGTCCAGTGATGACGATGCCGCAAGGTCCGGGAGTGCTGTTGAAAGTTGCAACTTTTTGCCGTGGCGATCAAGTTATGGTGCCACTGAAAGATTAGGACAAAGTATTTCTGTAATCCGCTTGACTTGCCGACTCAACTAAAACAAAATGCTCGGCACCGCTAGTTTTTAGCGCCTCGCAGTTCTCCCATTGCCCGCGTTGGTAAAGGGTCATCACAAAATCTTTCAGGAGCAGGACAAACGAATGATTAAGCGTTTTGCTGTCAGTGTGATTTCCACGTCTCTTGTGCTGGCGAGCGCCAGCATTGCATTTGCCCAGGAAGCAAAGTATCCGGATGTGTTGGATGCTAAGCCGATGTACAAAGTGGTGCCGAATCACAACGCCAAGGCGACCGAGGCGCCAGCCTCCAGTCCGATCGTCCAATGGAACGGAACTTTCAAAGATCTCACCGGCCGCAATATCAGCTATGTGATGATCGGCACAGATCCCACGAAGACCAATGTCAGCACGACCATTCCGGTGGTGATCATTCCGGTGAAGTTCAAATATGGCAAGACCAATGGAAACCGCTCGTTCGATCCGAAGAATCAGTTGCTGAGCAACGGTAAGACGGTGATCAACAACATCATCGCATCGCCGCTGTTTGATCCAAGTGTGGACTTCACACAGGGCGGCACGGATCTCGGAACGACGCAGTACATCGACGCCTTCCAGCGTGGAAACTTCTGGTCCACCGTGGCAACGAACAGCAGCTATCACGTTTTGCTGGGCAAGCCGAAAGTGCTCGCAGAGAAAGTGCTGACGGTTACTCCGGCACAGGGCAGCGTTGTGAACAATCCATTTGGAAGCGGCGTTGTGGGTGAGTTTGATATCGACACCTTTGATGCGGACGTTCAAAACTGGATTAAGGCGACCAAGTCGATCACTCCGAATGTTCTGCCGATTTTTATTATGTATGACATTTATCTGACCTCCGGCGGTTGCTGTATTGGTGGCTACCACAGCGCCGTTGCAGCGCAGCCCGCGGGGCAAACGTATTCGGTGTCGACCTATGTTGATACCAAGGGTGCGTTTGCACAGGACGTTTCTGCTCTGTCACATGAAATCGGCGAGTGGTTGGATGATCCGTTCGTAGACAACCGCGTCAATTGCCGCGACAACAGCATTCTGGAAGTGGGCGATCCGCTGGAAGGTCTAGCGAACTACGGAGGGTTCCCGTACACGCTAAACGGATTTACCTACAACCTGCAGTCGCTGGTATTCCTGCCATACTTTGGAGCGCCGAAGACCACGTCGCTGCATAGCTGGTATGCATTCCAGAATGACGAAACGCATTTCTGTCCCGGACAGTAAGAGAGTAAATTGAGTTGTTGATGAGGGCCCGTTCCCGGTGGGAACGGGCTTTTTATTGGCGCGGGCAAAAATCTTTAATTACGGGGGACCTGGGCAAACAAGGCAAAATCTTTACCACGGGGGACACGGAGGAACACGGGGTAAACCGAGCAAAATCTTTTCTGCAGGGAGAGTTTGGCGGTCTTTCAAAGTTGCAATTCTTTGCGGTTCTGTTGGCTTTTGGTGAACGGTAGAGAGAAATAAAACCTCGGTGTCCCTTGACTCTCAAGCGGCACGCGACCAGAATAGCTGGCAGTGCAATTTTGTTCTGTCCCCCTAGACTCTCTGTGACATCAGAGTTCTCCAAAATCTTCCAGGAGTAGTAAACAATGAATCGACGTAATACCGTAGCGGGTTTGCTTGCCGCGTCCCTCGTGTTGGCATGTGCCAGCGTTGCCTTCGCCCAGGAAAAGAAATATCCGGAAATTCTTGATGCGAAGCCGATGTACAAGGTTTTGCCGAATCACAATTTCGCCACCGCCCACACTCCGACCTCGAATCTCGTACAGTGGAACGGTAGCTTCACGGATCTGACGAAAGACAAGATCACGTACACGATGGTGGGTACCGATCCGTCGAAGGGCGGCGTTTCCACGACGATTCCGGTCTATCTGATTCCGATTAAATTCGTGTATCCGAAAGCGAATGGCAACCACACTTTTGATCCGTCCAAGACGAAAGTCTCGAACGGCTTGACGGTGGTTAACAACGTCATCGCTTCTCCGGTTTTCAATCCTGGCGTCAACTTCACGCAGGGCGGTACGAACCTTGGAACCACCCAATACATCGATGCCTTCCAGCGTGGCAACTTCTGGAAGTACGTGCACGTTAAAGCGAACTCCGGATACCACGTTTTGCTGGGACAGCCGACGGTACTCGCAGAACAGACGATCACGGTTTCGAATGCGAACTTAGGTGGAGTTTTCAGCAATCCGTTCGGAAGCGGTGTTGTCGGCACGTACGATATCGACGCATTTGACGCGAAGTTGCAGACCTTCATCACGAAATTCAAGCAGCTGAACCCAGGCGTTCTGCCGTTGTTCATCAGCTATGACATTTACCTCACCGAGGGCGGCGGTTGCTGCATCGGTGGTTACCACAGCGCGAACAGTGGACAACCCTCCGGTCAGACGTATTCGTACACCACCTATGAAGACAGCGTGGGATCATTCGCACAGGATGTTTCCGCTTTGTCGCATGAGATCGGCGAGTGGGTGGATGATCCGTTTGTGGACAACGCGGTGAACTGCCAGGACAACGGCATTCTCGAAGTCGGCGATCCTCTGGAGAACAATCCAAACTACGGAGGGTTTCCATACACACTCAACGGATTTACATACAACCTGCAGTCGCTCGTGTTCCTCGGTTATTTTGGAGCGCCGAAGGCAACTTCGGTTCATAGCTGGCTTTCATTCCAGCATGACAAAACGACTGTCTGTCCGGGCCAGTAAGGTCGGATAAGATAGCTTCGGTTCGAAGGCCCGTCCCTTTGGGGACGGGCTTTTTTGTTTTTAACGAGCGAGGAAACTGAACCTCGGTTGAGCCCTATCGCTCTGGTCGCAATGTATCCCCTATAATCTGTACGTGGAATCCCATTCCGCATGGGCCCGTAGCTCAACTGGATAGAGCATCGGTTTTCTAAACCGAGGGTTGGGTGTTCGAGTCACCCCGGGCCCACCAGGCTTCAGTCCCACTCGTGTAATCCTGAACGCAGCGAAGGGCCGCTATCTTCGCGCGCCTATTGGGGGAGTAGGGGTCCTTCGACTGCGCAAACACTTCACTTCGTGAAGTATTTGCTACGCTCAGGATGACAGATTTAGCGAGATGACAGGCCTAGATTTTTTGCTCGGCGATCACGGCAGCAAATGTCGCCAGTTTAGGGTGAGATCGATAGGCGGATTGCTTCGCTGTCCAACGGGTCGTGTGGCGAGAATGCGTTTTCCGTCTCCCAGGATGGAAATCAGTTCGACCTCATGGGGGATGGTCGTCATTTCTTTCGGGGCGGAGAATTGCGGATTGCCCGCGTTGCTGGTGACCTCAACGGTATAGATCTTATCTCCCTGGCGAAAGTGCATGCTCTTGCCATCCGGCGACCAGTCGACAACGCGCACGTAACTGTCCGAAAAGTCGGAGGCCAGGCCATTCGAGATTTGCCATTTCGAACCGCCACCGGGAAACGAGGTTACGTAAAGTTCCCGGCTGCCATTTTCATTGGAGGTGTAGGCCAGCCATTTGTTGTCGGGAGACAGTACGCCGTCGGCCTCATCATACTGACTGTTTAGAACGGGCAGAACCTTACGATCGCCTGCCAAGTCCACGGAATAAATATCGAAGCCTGTCTTGGGATCCTGGAGCGCAACCAGAGCGTATCGCCCATCGCTGGACTGGCTCGACACGGTAATCCAATCGCCGGACTCTGTCACTTTTTCTTCTGTGCTGGAAGAAACCAGCGATCGCCGGGTCAGCGTACTGTGGTATCCGTTAGTTGCGCTGATCAAGATGCTCCTGCCGTCTGGGGACACGATTCCACGCTGGTTCGCGTCGGAATCCGGAGTGAGTCGCGTCACGGTTTTGCGATCCGTGTCGACGAGCCACAGACTGTTTCCAGGCCCAGAAAGATTGGCGCGGTACAACACTGCCATATGGCTTCCGGGAGTGAAACTTCCGCCGTTGTAGGGCGCTGGTTCTCCCCAGTTGTCCAATATTTTTCCCGTGGCGTCCAGCCAAACTAATTCGCGATTCTGGAGCGCGGTGTGACGATACACGAGCACATCCTGTGCCACAGAGAAATATCCCACATTACGCGCGTCGTAATAATCGACAGATTCTGTGATGGGGACAGGCTTTCCCGTAAAACGCAATCCCGCCACGTCGAACGACTGGCCGATTAACGTGCCTTCCTTCATGTAAAACAAATGGCCGTTGCTGTAGGAGACATTCGAGCCGATCGGCAAGATCTGTTTGGATTCACTACCGTCGAGCGACCTTGCCAATACACTTCCGCTATCGGTCGACGAGCGCTGGACGAAAAGAAAGTGTTTTCCATCGGGAAGAAAATAAGGATTACGATTGGTGAAATTCTTGTCTTCATTATGTGCCGGAGTAGCATCCTCGGGCTTGCCGCCATCGTCGGACACGCGCTGCAATGGGCCACTGATGTTTGGTGCGAACAGAATCACGCCCTGTTGGCTCCACGTGCCGCCGCGGCCTTCAGGGGCGTCGCACAAGGACTGCACCGGTCCGCCAGTGGCTTCGACCTTTTTCAGTTTTCCGTTGGAGAAGAAAGCAAGATATTTTCCGTCGGGAGACCAGAACGGAAACAGCGGGTTTTCCGTGCCCGCGATTGGCTCAGCTTTCCCAGTACTCAGTCGTTGCACAAATAGCAAACTACGGCTGTCTTTCAAGGCGAGGAATACGATCTGTTGGCCGTCCGGAGAGATGACTGGAGCGCCGTCGACCGCGATCGCGAACTCATACCCGGCTGGCTGATCGATCTGCGCGCGGACGAGTTTCTGTGCCGACGTCAACCGATTGGCGTACATCGCAGCCAGGACCACGGCGGCAATCGCCAGCGTCCATCCTAAAGCTGTCGCTGCCGCGAGTATTTTTTGCAGATTTCTCCGCTGTGACACCACTGCTGCTGGAGCGCCAACTTGACTGCCGCCCGCAAGGATCCATTGCAATTGCAATTTCAGATCGTGAGCGCTCTGCAAACGCTGGTCGGGCTCTTTCGCCAGACAAGATCGGACCAGGTTCTCCAGTGCGGGAGGAGTGAGCGGCTGCGTGGCCGAGATCGGATCGGGTTCCTTCTCCAAAATAGCGCTTGCGACTGAGAGTTGACTCTTGCCCTCAAATGCGCGCTTGCCGGTCAGCATTTCGTAAAGCGTTGCGCCGAAAGAAAAAATGTCGCTGCGTGCGTCGGCTTCTTTTCCTTGAATCTGCTCCGGACTCATGTACTGCACGGTGCCGACGATTGTGCCAGCCACTGTGATCGGTGAGGCCATACTCGGCAAAGTTGCGGCTGCGGAGAAAGTTGGTGTTCCCGATTGGCTACCCGCCACGAAGCCCTGCTTGGCGAGGCCGAAATCCATCAACTTGGCGCCGGACTTTGTGAGCATGATGTTGCCGGGCTTCAGATCGCGATGGATGATCCCACTTCGGTGTGCCTTGTCGAGGGCGTCGGCGACTTCGATTCCAATCCGCTCCGCTTCATCGGGCATCATCGGCTTGCGCGCGAGTCGCGCGGCGAGAGTTTCGCCTTCGAGATACTCCATGACCAGGAAATCGATGCCATCCTGTCGGCCAATGTCATAGAGCACGCAGATGTTGGGATGTTGTAGTGCCGAGATCGCCTTGGCTTCGCGCTCGAAGCGCGCGCGTATTTCTGGATTTTCGCTCAAGTGCAAGGGCAACACTTTGATCGCGACCTCGCGACCGAGCCTGGAGTCGCGTGCGCGATACACCTCGCCCATTCCTCCAGCGCCGAGCGGAGCCATAATCTCGTAGGGGCCAAGATTTGTGCCAGAGGTAAGCGCCATGGGTGCGCGCCATTATATCCTCACGGTTATTTTGCAGGGTTACCTCCTCGAAATCTGGACGGGCCGATTTGGTGGAACTCTCGAACGTTCTGCCAACTCAGGCGGGTCTAGGTTGTCGGTAGCTCCCAAGCGGGAAAAGGACTGGCGGGTAGGTTACGAATGCTTACAAAGGGCGTCCGGAAGACGGGTAAAAGCGATCTCTTAAAGTGTTGAAAATATTACAGTTAAAGGCAGATTCGAGAGCACGTCTACGCCGTCGCCCTCGCACGCATTCTGGATGGCCCTCCTTTCCTACGGGAGCCACCCGTTCGTGCCATTCCCGGTTTAGCGGTTCCAACGTAGAGTCATAAGTGAGCAGACTTCGGGGGAGGGCTGTTCGACGGGCGTCCGATGACTCTAACGAGTCCGGGCGCTTTCGTTTTTTACGGACAAATCTGATTCTGCTTTCATTTACGCCTTCGGCGCTGTTTTCTTCGGCACCGGTTTCATCATCTGCCATTCTTTCTCTGTCAGTTCCCGTCCTAGAGCTGTAAATTCGCCCGCGCCTTGCAAGGACTCCCCACCATCCATCGTCACGGTGTCTCCATTGATATAGCCGGAGCCGTCGCTGATGAGGAAGACGGCAAGGTTAGCAAACTCTTCGGTGGTTCCGAAGCGGCCGAGAGGAATTCGCGTCTTCGCGGAGGTCTCGAGATCGGGGCGCGGAAGCAGTCGCGAGAATGCGCCTTCGGTTGGGATCGGCCCGGGAGCGATGGCGTTCATGCGGATGCCGCGATTGCCCCACTCGACGGCGAGACTGCGAGTGAGTGCTTGCACTCCGGCCTTTGCCACTGCCGATGGAACGACGTACGCCGACCCCGTGGTCGTATAGGTGGTCGTGATATTGAGCACGACTCCTTTGTGCTGCGATGCGAGCCAACGTTTTCCGCACGCCATGGTTGTGTGCAGCGTTCCCATCAGAACGATGCCGATCACGGATTGAAATGCTCCGAGAGAAAGTTCTTCGGTACGCGCGAGGAAGTTTCCGGCGGCGTTGTTCATGAGGACATCGAGCGGGCCATCCTTCCAGACGCGATCGATCATTTGCTCAACAGCAGTCGCGTCGCGGACGTCGCAGGGGAGCGCGTGGATTTTTCCGCCGGTGCGGTCGCGCAGTTCGTGCGCGGTCGCGTCGAGAACATCTTGTCGGCGTCCGCAGATGTAGACTTCTGCGCCGAGTTCGAGGAAGCGCTCAGCGGCGGCTTTTCCGAGGCCAGTGCCGCCGCCGGTGATCAGAATGCGTTTGCCTTGGAGCAGATCTTTCTGGAACATGGAATCCTCCGCGCGGAAAATCAGGGACGATTGTAAATGGATCACGTGAGGATCAAAGGCAGCACGGATCGTGCGATCAGTTTAGTGGCTGGGCGAGGATGCCCGGCCCTCCTGTAATTTTCTTGGCTGCCCACTTGGCGTGTTCCGCGACAACTGGATCGGAATCTTCTGAGAGTCTCTTTAGCGTCGGAGCAAACTTCTGATCTCCACTGTTTCCCATCGCGATCACGGCGTTGCGGCGGAGACCAGTGAGTTTGGCGCGCTTGAGGGGAGATCCGCGAAAGGTTTCCTGGAATTCTTTGGGCTGCATTTCGGCGAGCCAATCTAGTTTGGGATTTACCAATCCCTCGCGCGCTTCGAATTCAGTCGCAGGTGTTACGGGTGCCTTTCGATTCCAGGGACAGACATCCTGGCAGATGTCGCATCCGAATACGTGGCGTCCCATGAGCGAGCGCAGGTTTTCCGGAAGTTCTTCCCGCTTCTCGATGGTGAGATAGGAAATGCAGAGGCGTGCATCCAATTCTCCCGGTGCTGTGATTGCCTGCGTGGGGCAGGCGGCGATGCAGCGTGCGCAGGTTCCACAACGATCGGGAGCGGGAAGGTCGAATACTGGATGCTCAGGCGCGTGATTATCCTCCGTGAAATCAATCGACGTCAGAATGACGCCTAGAAAAAGCCACGATCCTATTTTCTGATTGATGATGCAGGTATTCTTGCCGATCCATCCGATGCCTGCGTATTTGGCGTAGATGCGTTCGATCAGAGGGCCGGTATCGACATACGAACGAAGTTGCATCGCCGCATCTGCGAGATTGCGCGGTTGGCTTGATCCACGTAGTTCATTTTCGATGAGCAATAAACGACGCAGAACAGAGTCGTGATAATCCTCGCGAGCCCAGGCGTAGCGCGAGATCCATCCGCGATCGTTATTTTCTGGATCCGTCTGCGCCTGCGTCGAGTAGGGATGCGGCGTGTTGTAGTTGATGGCGCAAACGATTACGCTGCGCGCCCAGGGAGCGACACGCGCGAGCGATGCGCGCTTTAGTTCTCCGGCGTCATCGCGCGATGCCAGGTAACTCATTTCGCCATGTTGACCGTCGGCGATCCAGGCAGGGAAAGCTTGTAACTCCGCGAAATCGCGGACGGGAGCGATGCCGCAGAGATCGAATCCAGCGTCGCGGGCGAAGCGCTTGATGCGGGTTGAAAGATCCAAAGACATTTTCACGGCGACTGAGGGCGAGTCTAACATTGCGCGGGAACCGGTATCCGTGCGAAGGATTTGAGCGGAAGGAGATGTTGGGGAGTCGTTTAGCTTTTGCGAGCCCGGGCAGCCGCACATTTTTTGGGGACGGGCGCGGAGTGTTCGATGCGGTTGCGGCCATTGTCTTTGGCGGCGTAGAGACCGATGTCGGCTTGATTTAACAATGCTTCCAGATTGTTCTTCGCATCAATGTTGGAGACTGCGACTCCCATGCTCATGGTGATGGATCGTTCTACTCCATCACAAATGACAGGGGTGTTGGCGACGATTTCGCGAAGTTCGTTGGCGCGGATCAATGCGTTGGATAGGTCGCAGTTGGGAAGAATCATTAGAAATTCTTCTCCGCCGTAGCGTCCAACGCCGTCGTAGACGCGGAGTTGGGCTCGCATCCGGCGGCCGATTTCGCGGAGCGCTTCATCTCCGAAAAGGTGGCCGTGCGTGTCGTTGACACTCTTGAAGTGATCGATGTCGCCGAGAATCACGCTGAGTTGGGTGTGCTCGCGGCGCGCGCGTTCCAGTTCGCGCTGCAGCATGGCAACAATTTCGCCGCGGTTCATCAGTCCGGTGAGGCTATCGTGGGTGGCGGCGTGGCGCATGGATTCGCGAGCGGAAACCAATTCTTCCTGCAGGTTGAGAATGCGCTTGCCGACGAGGAGGCGCGCCTTGAGTTCCGACTCGTCGAAAGGTTTGACGAGATAGTCGTCGGCTCCGGCGGTCATGGCGTCGAGCATATTTTGGCGACCCTCGTTGCTGGTGAGGAGAATCGCATACACATACGGACCAGAAGCTCCGGCGAGGCGGATGCGCTGACATAGCTCGATCCCATCCAGATCAGGGAGGACCCAATCGAGCAAGGCTAATTTTGGCGAGTCTGGTTTCTGCAGGATTTCCCAGGCGTCGGTCCCGTTTTCCGCCAGGGTGACGTCGAATCCCCAGCCGCGCAAGTGATCGCCGATCAGCTTGCGATAGATCGCGGAATCGTCAACCACCAGGACCTGCATGGATTTTGGGCCTCTGACCTCCGCTGCGTCGAGCGTCGTCTTCACTTTGGACTTCAGCGTTGACTGAAACGCTGGTTCAGAGAACGAACGGCCGCTCATCCACGCCTCCGAGGCAGGCGAGATGGTGGGGAGCCTGACTCCTATCCCCCATCATAAGACCAGGAAGGTGATTAACGATGGCCCGTAAGTGCCTGTCCCGTGTACGCGAAGATACGTGCTTCAAGATGTGCGCTGCGGTTACATGGATAGAATCGGCAGGAAGGGGTTGGAGCTTTAATTTAGGTGGCGGAGTCTCGCCTGGTGACGAAAACGACAGGCGCCTGTGTTTACTCGTCGGGTAGTAACTGATGCGTACTCTCCCCCACCCGGTGTTCTGATAGGAATCAAGGGGACTATTATTTCCGGACAATCAGAGCAAAAACTTACCACGTCCAGAGAGGAAGCGCGGCAGCTACCAAGCCTATAAGGATGGCAATTGCGATCCAGATGAGAACCTGCCGCAGAGATTTCCTTGGCGGGACTATCTGACTCAATCCTATTCCCAAGCTTAGTCCAAGAGCCAATCCTATCGGCTTGTGTCCAGGAAGGTACAAAAGCAAAAGGCTGACCGGCGCAAGCGTGATAGCAACCTTCAGTACGAGAGTTTCTTCTGCGAGTACTTGTCTCCCGGGCTTTTTCATATCCACTCCAAACTGAGGTAAGAGACCCGGTGGGTCGGGCGGGTGGGCCCCATCTTCCCGGCGGAAGGGTAACTCTAGTCGACAGCCGACATCAACACTAAAACAGAACGACGGGTGCGCCCCTTCTCGGCGCTATCGAGAAGGGGCCCGTCACTGCGGTTGCAAGCGCGGTCTTTGATTATCGGAATCAGTGAAGCGTGGGTTGGTGACGTCGCCGGAGTTGTGGCGTTGGAGCAGTTTCCGAGCGTACTTTCTGGCGGAGGCTGGTCCGGTCGCGATCAATCGGTGGGAAGTATTGAAGATGAGGATCCGACCTCCCGCCGCTTAGAGGCGACGGTGTCGGCAGTTTGGACGGGCCCCTTCTCGAAAGAGCCGAGAAGGGGCGCACCCGTCGATTTGTTTCGGGACCGAAATCGTAAGGCCGAAGTCGGGTTATACTTCCGCGGCGGAGAAGTGGCCCACCCGCCTTACTTCGGGGAGCTGCCGAGGGAGCAGCAGGAGCAGCTGGCAGAGCGGCTGCTGAGGGAGTTGTAGCCAGCGGTGGCAAAGCAGCCATTCGTGATGCGCTTGAAAACGGAGCAGTCAACGAGCTTCAAAAACAGGCGGTAAAAAGGGCGCTTGCCCGAGGAGCGGCGGCGGACAGCTTTACCGTGGAAAAGTTGGCCGATGGTTCTATCAGAATAACCAGAGAAGTTGCAGGCAGAGCTGGTGGCAGCGCGCGCGCGACCTACGAAAGCGTTATTGACGCGGGTGGGAACTCAGTACCTGGCACGGCGTTACAGAGAGGGTATAACGCGGCGGGCGAGCTAAACCATGTCGATCCCAAGTAACGATAGTCAGTCAATCAAGAGGCGAGCGCTCAAGCGCCGTGAGCGGCGGGCGCTGGAACAATTTGCTCGGCTGGAAATCTCCCTAGAAGAGCTGCAACGCTGCCTTGGTCAGATGTTGGAGGTCAACTTCGCACCCGAAGAACGCAGACTAACTTCCCACTTCCTCTTTCCTCAGCCAGGGGTCCGCATCGAGCTAGAGAACATCCAGGCAGCCATGGACAAACACGCTCGGGGAGAGGTATCCACAGAGCAGCTTGCTGACTGGGCCACCATGTTGCTCCTGAACGATGCCTATGACTGGGAAGGGCCAAAGGAAGATCAGATCGCCGATTGGCTCAATGACATCAGCATGCTCACGCTGAAGTCTAAGGCCGAGGCCGATCCCGGCCACTAGCAACCGTCGCAGAAAAGGAGAGTCGGGTGGTGAATATCAACGACAGGGCGGGTGGCCCAGGTTTTTGTTCGCGTTAAAACGAAGCGGATGCCCCATCCTTCGCGGCTCTTTGCGGAGGGTGGGTACCTGTAGATGATCAAGACGTTGTACCGGTATCGGAGCGGCTGATGGGCGGCTGGTAGTGAAGGCTACCATGAGGACGGGCGTGGTTGTAGTAGTCGGTCCAGGGAGCGAGGGCGAGGTTTCTTTGCTCCGAGTCGGGCCAGTGAGTCGAGTAAGCCCACTCGCGCAGAGCGGTCTGGATGAAGCGCTCGGCTTTGCCGTTAGTTTGCGGCGAGTAAGGACGGGTGCGGCGGTGTTTGAGTCCCATCTGCAAACATACTTCGCGAAACAGGTGAGAGCGATAGCTGCTGCCGTTATCGGTGAGCAAGGCGCGGATGGTGATGCCGTGGCGAGCAAAGAAGTCCACCGCGTCCTTGAGGAAGGCAATGGTGGTGGAAGTCTTCTGATCGGGGAGGATGCGAGTGAAGGCCATGCGAGAGTGGTCGTCGATGGCGATGTGCAAGGCCTCCCAACCAGGATGTTTGTGTTGACCGCGGCGGCGACCATCGCCGCGCCAAACGACCTGCTGGAAGCGGGTCATGCCCTTGATGTCGAGATGAAGAAGATCGCCGGGGAAAGGATGCTCATAGCGCACGACCGGCGGCCGGGGATGCAGATCGCGCCAACGGCTGAGACGAGCGCGACGCAGAATGCGGCTGACGGTGGCCGGACTGAGTCCAGTGCTTCGTGCAATGTGATAGGCCGGACGATGCTGCTGGCGCAACTCCACCACCAACCCCTTCTGACTAGACGAAGTGGCTCTTGGGCTGCGATGGGGACGCGAAGAGCGGTCGCGTAATCCGGCAACACCTTCGCTCTGATAACGGCGAACCCACTTGGCTGCGGTTTTTGGAGTGACGTGAAAGCTGGCTGCGGCACGGCTGAAACCCAAGCCGCCAATGACAGTTTCGACTAACGACTCTCGACTATGAAGAGTAAGTCGGGCATTCTTGTGGATGTCCATTCGGTCTGTCCTCGGAAACTAGATTGCTCGTCACAATCAGCTTCTCCGGTTCCGATCGAATGGACAACCTCTTGAAAGATCACAGGTGCCCCTCCGATTGAGCAGTGGGATTCTGATCTTCGCTTCGGTTTGTTCAGTCGGGGAAAAGAAGTTCATCGCTAGTCCTGCTTGAGGCGACGCAAAGATAACCTACTGAACGACTGGCGTGTGAAGGTAAAATCCCACGATGCGCTCCGATGGGTTCCCACCCTTCGCAAAGAGCCTGTTCGGTCTCATGACATCCTTTACAGAGTGTCCCGGTACATCCTTTACACTCCATCGCGCGTGTAGCAGGCGCGGGGGTGAGAAGCGATGGCCTGGAAAACGATGGATGTTCACGAGCAACGTGTCCGCTTTGTGGTGGAGGCAATGCAAAAGTCGTTGCCGCTGAGCGCGCTGTGCGTCGCCTACGAGATTTCGCGTCCCACGGGATACTTATGGTTGCGACGCTATCGCGAGCTGGGAGTTCAGGGGATTGCGGAACAAAGTCGCAAGCCGCATTCCAGCCCGCGCCGCACGGACGCTGGATTGGAGGACCGGGTGGTCGCGATGCGGATGCGCTATCCCGACTGGGGGGCACGCAAGTTACGCGTGTTGCTGGCACGGGAGGGCGTGGAGTTGCCTCGCAACACGATCCATCGCATTCTGCTGCGTCACGATCTGGTGCGCGAAGGAGAACGGCGCGCCCCAGCCACGCAGCGCTTCGAGCGCAGCCAGCCCAACGAACTATGGCAGATGGACTTCAAGGGGCCGAAGGGGTGGCCGCAATCAGTGGGACCGTTGTCCGTACTCGACGATCACAGCCGCTACCTAATTGCGCTGGCGGCCAACGGCACTACGCACGGCGAACTGGTGCGCGAGCAGTTGGAAGAGGCTTTCCAACGGTGCGGAGTGCCGGAAGGGATGTTGATGGATCACGGCACGCCGTGGTGGAGTCAGAAATCGCCTTCCGGACAGACGCATCTGTCGTTGTGGCTGATGCGGCAAGGGATACGGTTGCACTGGAGCGGCATTCGACATCCGCAAACGCAAGGGAAAGTGGAACGCTTTCACGGATCGCTGCAGCGGGCTCTGGAACGGCGCGGTACGCCACAGCAGAAAACGCAAGCCTGGCTGGACGCGTATCGCTGGGAACATAACCATGTGCGTCCGCATGAAGCGCTGGGGATGCAGACGCCGGCCACACTGTGGCGGCCAAGTTCACGACGCTACGATCCGCATCCACCACGCTGGGAGTATCCGGCGGGCGCGTGGGTGTTGAAACTGGACTGTCATGGTCTGCTCGATATCCAGGGCCGGAAGTGGAAGGTCAGCAAAGCGCTGTCCGGAGAGCGAGTACAAGTCGTTCGGGTGGAACAGCGAATGCTGGTGTTCTACTGCACGACCTTGATCCGCGAACTCGACTCAGGGAGCCAGCGCTCGACGATCATCGAGCGCTGGCTCCCTGAGTCGCACCTTCACCCAGAACTGTAAAGGATGTACCGGGACGAAATGTAAACGATGTCTAGGGACTAGACAAAAGAGCCGCGAAGGATGGGGCATCCGCTCAACGGGCGCGATCGGGAAAAGCCGGGCCACCCGCCACAGGATATCTTTGTCCTTGACAGTGCCTTCGCTCTTATCGAGGGGCACCCGTTTTGTTTTTGGTGCTGACAAAAGCTGGGCCACCCGCCGGCGGAAAAGTGGCCCACCCGCCTATCGTCTCCAGTAAGTTCGCGGATCAAAATACTTCAGCGTTCATCGGAGAGCGCCATGACAAACCTTAGAGATGATGATCTCATAGTGCGCAATTGTGAAAGCCCACGCAAAGATCAGTATCAGCGTGATGCTACTCAAGAGCGCAAGGCCAAAATTCGTCTCTCCTGCGGCCTCTTTCAATAGTTCACTTGGCAGCCCAGTCAGATCAAGGCCCCCGAATCGCTCCCGCATCTTGCGGTGATTCGCGATCGCTCGCACCCAAGCTCCGACCAGGCTGAGAAGGGTCACGATAAGGAATAACCGGCTCATCCATGGCAGAGCCGACCAATACCGCGCACACAGGTACGTTCCAATAATTTCGGCGCAAACTATGGCCGTGGTGAAGCTACGGAAATACGTGGACTGAAATATAGGCCTCTCGTAATAGTGAACTTCCTTATTACGAGTCGTTGTAAAAGCGAAGTGTTCACGCAGTAGCGCAATAATGCTCACCATGGGCAACCTACTAGCACAACAAAACCTGCGGCCGTGCCGACGGGAGCGGCGACCGGAAGGGTCTCTGGGTTAGAGACGCCGATCAATAGTGTCCCTGCCCCCACTGCTTTGGCTGTGTTGGCGGGTGGCCCGGGCTTCTCTTTCATGTGCTCTTTGTTTCCCCAAAAAGAAAATGCGGGTGCCCCGTCCTTGCGTTTTTTGCAAGAGCCTGCCCTGACCGGAGTCGAAGGGGTGGGACGCGATGCTGCTGATACGCTGAAAGCCTCATCATGCCACGCGGATTGCATCGCTTCTACGGCGCAAATCAACTGCACTTTATCACTTTTTCTTGTTATAGGCGCATGCCGTTACTACGATCCGCGCGGAGCCGCGATTGCGTCCTGTCTGTGCTGGAGCAAACTCGCAAACGCTATCGCTTCGTCGTCGTCGGGTATGTCATCATGCCGGAGCACGTTCACGTTCTAATCAGCGAACCGGAGGTGGGCACTCCGTCCACCGTGATGCAGGTATGGAAGCAACGCACGGCGCGGGCGTTGTTGCCGAAAGTGAAGAGGCACGATCCGCGGCAGAGTAAGTTGTTTGGAGACTCTCCGGAGCGCATGCCGTTCTGGCAGGCGCGGTTTTACGACTTCAATGTAAGAACGGATAAGAAGCGGACTGAGAAACTCGAGTATATGCATCAGAATCCGGTGGAGCGGGGTTTGGTCGCGGCACCGGAGGACTGGCGATGGAGTAGTTACCGCTTTTACCTTCTGGATGAAGCTGGTCCGGTGCGGGTGAATGAAGGTTGGGGAAAGATTTCGTTTCGAGCGCCGGCGGCGTGAAGGGTAGAATCCTACGGTGCGATCAGCGTGGTTCCCACCCTTCGCGAAAAACCCGCGAAGAGTGGGGCACCCGCTTTGTTTTTGGTGCTGACGAAAAGCTGGGCCACCCGCCTGTGTTTCTCCTCTCCTGGCCATCATCCGGTATGCTGCGCTCTAGCAGGGACACCATTGCCTCAAACACCTTTTCGAACGCCTTTCTCGCTGCAACACCGTTTCGTGCCACGTCACTCGGCAGAGCAATCATTGGGCAGGAATTCTCCACGCTCTCAAAGTGTTGGCGAGACAGGTATGCGTTAACGACCTGAGCGCCGACATCGCTTGATGCCATGTCTACCGATACGCCATCCCAATTGTTCTTCCACTCCGGATCAGTGAAGAAGCAGTTTAGAACCTCCGTGTATAACTCGGATTTCGCTTTGAAATAGGAGTAAAAGCCACCATGCGTCAGGTCGGCCCCGGCCATGACTTGGGCGATGGAAACATTCTCGAATCCATGGCGATTAAAGAGTCGCCGTGCGCTGTCCACGATTCGTTTTCTCGTTTCCGCGCGGTGTGAGGGTGGGTATGGCATCCGGTCTCCTGAAACAACAAGATCATCATGCACTAAGATCAAAATATTATCTTGAACATATTTACCCTTGCTGGTTAGATGACTCTGGACCAAGTATTCGTGAGGACCGTTAAGGGAAAGAGAGAGTGAATATGAAGACGAAATCGTTGGAGGAAATGCCGTTATCTGGTCGTACGTTGACTCGGCGTCAGACCATGGCGAGTGTTGCACTGGCAGTTGGCGGCCTCGCTTTGGGTACGAAAAGTGCTTTCGCGGCACCCGACGATGGAATCAGTCACTCAGCAGAAGCCATTCATCAAGAGCCTGTCTTTGCCGCAAGTCCGAAGCGAGTCTACGATGCGTTGACGGATCCGAAACAGTTTCAACAGGTTCAGTTGCTCAGTGGAGCAATGAAAGCCCTGGACTTGACTTCGAAGCCGGCAGAAATCAGCTCAGAGCTCGGAGGGCCGATCAAACTGTTCGGTGGATACATCTCCGGCAGACAGCTTGAACTCGAACCCGGAAAGAGGATCGTTCAGGCCTGGCGTTCCGCAAGTTGGCCTGCGCACGCCTACTCCATCGCCAAATTTGATTTGATAGCCGAAGGCACCGGAACAAAAATTGTCTTCGATCACACTGGCTTTCCGGTTGGAGAAGCTGAACATCTGGCCGCCGGATGGAAGTCAAACTATTGGGATGCGATGGCTCAATATCTGAAATAGGCGGGTGGCTGTAGATGATCAAGACGTTGTACCGGTATCGGAGCGGCTGATGGGCGGCTGGTAGTGAAGGCTACCATGAGGACGGGCGTGGTTGTAGTAGTCGGTCCAGGCAGCGAGGGCGAGGTTTCTTTGCTCCGAGTCGGGCCAGTGAGTCGAGTAAGCCCACTCGCGCAGAGCGGTCTGGATGAAGCGTTCGGCTTTACCGTTGGTTTGCGGGGAGTAAGGACGAGTGCGGCGGTGTCTCAGGCCCATCTGCAAACATACCTCGCGAAACAGGTGAGAGCGATAGCTGCTGCCGTTATCGGTGAGCAAGGCGCGGATGGTGATGCCGTGGCGAGCAAAGAAGTCCACCGCGTCCTTGAGGAAGGCAATGGTGGTGGAAGTCTTCTGATCGGGGAGGATGCGAGTGAAGGCCATGCGAGAGTGGTCGTCGATGGCGATGTGCAAGGCTTCCCAACCAGGATGTTTGTGTTGACCGCGGCGGCGACCATCGCCGCGCCAAACGACCTGCTGGAAGCGGGTCATGCCCTTGATGTCGAGATGGAGGAGATCGCCGGGGAAGGGATGCTCATAGCGCACGACCGGCGGCCGGGGATGCAGATCGCGCCAACGGCTGAGACGAGCGCGACGCAGAATGCGGCTGACGGTGGCCGGACTGAGTCCAGTGCTTCGTGCAATGTGATAGGCCGGACGATGCTGCTGGCGCAACTCCACCACCAACCCCTGCTGACTAGACGAAGTGGCTCTTGGACTGCGATGGGGACGCGAAGAGCGGTCGCATAATCCGGCAACACCTTCGCTCTGATAACGGCGAACCCACTTCGCTGCGGTTTTTGGAGTGACGTGAAAGCTGGCTGCGGCACGGCTGAAACCCAAGCCGCCAATGACAGTTTCGACTAACGACTCTCGACTATGAAGAGTAAGTCGGGCATTCTTGTGGATGTCCATTCGGTCTGTCCTCGGAAACTAGATTGCTCGTCACAATCAGCGTCTCCGGTTCCGATCGAATGGACAACCTCTTGAAAGATCACAGGCACCCGCTTTGTTTTTGGTGCTGACGAAAGCTGGGCCACCCGCCGCGAGGCTTTCTTCTCATGGCACCATCGTTAGAATTCCCTGCATTGCCGTTGCAGATGTTCGGGGGCATGGGGTCCTTCGACTCCATGAATCTCGCTTATCGCGAGATTCATTTCGCTCAGGATGACAGATTTTGTTGGATGACATGTGCTGAAGTGGCGGTCTGACGGGCGCCTTCTCGAAAAGCGAGAAGTGGGCCACTCCCGAGACGTTCTTTTCGTCGCGTCGAAAGCAAAGCATCCAAGAGGGTTGACCGCGCGTTCGTTGACGGCCTAACATAGCCGCCGACGGTACTGAGGGCCCGGAATGATCGGCCAGACAGTCTCCCACTATCACATTGTTGGAAAACTCGGTGGTGGTGGCATGGGGGTGGTGTACGAGGCGGAAGACACGCGCCTTGCTCGTCACGTTGCCCTCAAGTTTATTCCGGTGGAGATGGTCCACGACCGGAAGTCGCTGGACCGGTTCGTCCGCGAAGCTCGCGCTGCTTCTCAGCTAAATCATCCTGGAATCTGCACTATCCACGACATTGAGGACAATGGGGGGCATCCCTTCATTGTGATGGAGAAGCTCGAGGGCGTGAGCCTGAAGGAGCGGATCCGCGGGAAGCCGATGGAGACGGATGAGATTTTGGACATCGCGATCCAGGTGGCGGATGCGCTGGCGGCTTCACATGCGAAGGGGATTATCCATCGCGATATTAAGCCGGCGAATATTTTTGTGTCGCAGACGGGGCAGACGAAGATTCTCGACTTTGGATTGGCGAAATCGGCGCGTGATGCGAGTTCGGGCGAGGCGCTGGAAGATTCGCTGACGGCGGTGGGTGTGATTCCGGGGACGGCGGTTTATATGTCTCCGGAGCAGGCGCGCGGGGAGGAACTGGATCCGCGCAGTGATCTGTTTTCGCTGGGCGTCGTGCTGTATGAAATGTCCACGGGTAAGAAGCCGTTTGCCACGGGCAATGTGATTACGACGCTTGATGCGGTGCTGAATCAGAAACCGATTTCGCCGCGTAGTTTGAATCCGACGATACCGGCGGATATGGAAGGCATCATCGGCCGCGCGATGGAGAAGGATCGGGCGCATCGGTATCCGAATGCGTTGGCGATGAAGGGCGACTTGCAGTCGCTGCGCAAAGAGACGGAATCGGGAGTGACGAGGCTGGGGGCGCGACGTCCGGCGCTGCCGTATCGGTTGGCGACCAGCACGTTTCAGGCGACCAGCAAATTTTCGACGTATCTTCTGATCGGAGTGAGCGCGCTGTCTGCTGACGGTATTGATTGCCGTGGGGGCGTGGTGGTTTAAGCAGCGGCAGATTGCGGGAGCTGGGGCTCCGAAGAACACGATTGCGGTGTTGCCGCTGCAGAACATGAACAATGACATCAGCGTTGAGTTCTTGCGCTTCGCGTTGGCGGACGAAATTGCCAATACGCTGACGTACACGCGGACGCTGGATGTGCGGCCTTCGGCGATGACGCGGAAGTTTGTGGGACTGGATGTCGATCCGCAGCAGGCGGGTCGTGAAGTGAAGGTCGCGAACATTCTTACAGGGCATTTTTTGAAGCAGGGCGATCATCTTCTTATTACGCTGGAGGCGATCCAGGTCGAGGGCAACAAGCTTTTGTGGCAGACGAATGTGACGGCTCCGGCGCAAGACTTGATTGCGTTGCAGGCGCAGATGGCGGCGCAGATGCGGCAGGGATTGCTGCCCGCGCTGGGCGCGTCGGGTGGATATTTGGATACGGGCACGCGTCCGAAGAATGCTGAGGCTTACGATCTTTATCTGCACAGCCTGGCGCTGCCGCATGATGCCGGTCCTAATAAGGATGCGATCTCGGTGCTGGAGCATGTGGTGGAAGTGGATCCGACATATGCGCCGGCCTGGGAGCAGTTGGGTCTCCGCGCATATTATGACGCCGACTATTCGGATGGCGGCGAAGCGATGTTTCAACGATCGAACCAGGCGTGTGAGAAGGCGGTGGCACTGGATCCGAATCGGGTGGTTGCTGCAGGGCAGTTGATTACGAATCGTGTGGAGCGCGGCGAACTTGGCAAAGCTTATCTGGCGGCGCAGGCGCTGGTGAAGCGGCGTCCGGAGAGTGCGCAGGCCCACTTCACGATGGGATATGTGTATCGGTATGCGGGGATGCTGGAGCAGGCGACGGGTGAATGCAACACTGCGCTGGCGCTTGATCCGGGAAATTATGCGTTTCGGTCGTGTGCTTGGGCGTTCATGGAATTAGGGAAGATGGATCGCGCGGCGGATTTTGTCCGGCTCGACGCGGGATCGGAGTGGGCGGCATATGCCATGCCGTCGATTCTTTTGCGCGAGGGAAAAATTGCAGAGGCGCGCGAGGCAGTGAAGCGCATGCCGACGACTCCGCGTTATCATCGCGATCTGTTGGAGTCGTGTTTGCAGTTGCGTCCGGCAGCGGACCTTGATCGGATCGCGAGTGTGGCGGAGACCAGTCTGCCGACTGATCCTGATCCGGAGACGTGGTATTACCAGGGAGCGCTGCTGGCTTATTGCGGGAAGAAACAGGCGGCATTGCATCTGCTGCAGAGCGCGGTGGCGCAAAATTATTGTTCTTATGCGAATCTGCTGAACGATCCACTGCTGGCGAAACTTCGCACAGATACAGGCTTTAACAATGTGTTGACCGCGGCGCAGGCGTGCCAGGAGACCGTGCGCGAGGCGGCTATCGGGCAAAATCCCAGTAACAATTAGAGTCCAGCTACAACCGCCTGGTAACAATCAGAGTCAACGAACGTCTAACCGACCGGAAGGGTAGTGGGCTGCTACAATCCCGTTGGCCGAAATGATTTCTGATCTGCAAAATAGCGACTGCAAAAAATCCACGCTGGCAACACTTGAATAGGACCCCCTTAATGACTTTTCTCCGAAATTGCGTTGTGTCTCTCGTTGTTCTGGTAGTGCTTGGAACTGCATGCCTGGCATCCGCGCAGGAAATGCGAGAAGGCCGGTTGCTGCGCTTCCCCGACATCTATAAAGACAAGATTGCATTCATGTATGGCGGGGATCTGTGGCTGGCATCGAGCGCGGGCGGAACGGCGCGGCGGATCACTTCGCATCCGGGGCGCGAAATGTTTCCCAAGTTTTCGCCGGATGGAAAGTGGCTGGCGTTTACGGGGCAGTACGACGGAAATTTCAATGTGTATGTCATGCCGTCCGAGGGCGGACAGCCGAAGCAGTTGACTTTCTTTCAAGGAGAGGCGCAGCCGCTTAGCGACCGCATGGGCATCCTGAATCAGGTTCTGGGTGGACGCCGGATGGCAAGAGCGTCATCTTCTTGTCGCGGCGCGATGCGTCGAATGGGTGGACGAAGCGTCCTTATACAGTAAGCGTCGAGGGTGGTTTGGCGCAGCCGATGTTTATGGATGAAGGCGGACTGCTTTCCTATTCCCCTGATGGGACCAAGATCGCGTACAACCGCATTTTTAGAAACTTCCGCCAATGGAAGCGCTACACGGGTGGGCTGGCACAGGACATCACGATCTACGATCTGAAGAATAATGTTGTGGATCAGGTTATCCCGCATACGGATTACACGGACACGTTTCCGATGTGGCGTGGCAACACCATTTATTTCACGTCCGACCGCGGCCCTGAACATCGCCTGAATCTTTACAGCTATGACACCGCGAGCAAGCAGGTAGAGCAGCTTACGAAGTTCACGGAATTTGATGTCATGTGGCCGAGTCTTGGTCCGGACGGAATTATTTTTGAGAATGCCGGTTACCTTTACACGTTTGATTTGCAGACGCGCGATCCGAAAAAACTGACTGTGTATGTGAACGGCGATCACACGCAGTCCATGAAGCGTTGGGTGAACGCGGGCAGGCAGATTACGGATTTTGATATCTCCCCGGATGGCAAGCGAGCTGTGTTTGCGGCACGTGGCGAAGTGTTTACGGTCCCGGCAAAAGATGGAAGCACCCGCAATTTGACGCGCTCGCCGGGAGTGCGCGAACAAAAAGTTGCGTGGTCGCCGAACGGGCAGTGGATCGCTTATGTGTCCGATCGAACGGGCGAAGATGAAATTTACATCACGTCGCAGGACGGACTCGCTCCGGAAGAACAAATCACGAGTGGACACAAGGGCTTCATGTTCCAACCGACGTGGTCACCGGATGGTTCGAAGATTGCTTGGGGCGACAAGGATTTGAAGCTTTGGTATGTGGATATCAAGGACAAGAAGCCGGTGCAGGTGGATCGCGGGAAGTTTAACGAGATTCAGAATTACAACTGGTCTCCGGACAGCAAGTGGATCGTGTATGACAAGAATCTGGATACAGGTTACTCGGTGGTTTATTTGTATAGCCTGGCTGACAGCAAGATCACGGCGGTGACGTCGCCGCTCAATAATAGTTTCGGTGGCCTGTTTGATCCGGACAAACGCTATTTGTATTTCCTCTCCGATCGTGACTTTAACGAAGTGCTAGGGAATGTTGATTTTGAATTCGCGAATCCTAAGACAACGCGCGTTTATGTGGCTACGTTGACGGCGGACGAACCTTCTCCGTTTCCTGCACTGAGTGATGAAGTGAAAGTGAGCGCGGAGGAGCCAGCAGCGTCGGTTCCTGTACCGGACACGCAGAACAAATCGAATACAAAGAAGAACACGAAACCGCCAGCGGGCAAGAAAGAAGAGAAGGCGGGAAGCGACGAAAAGGCGGCGCAGACAGAGACGAAAGAACCGCCGCGAGTTTTCAAAATTGATCTGGACGGACTTCAGGACCGGATCGTCGCGCTGGCAATTCCTCCGTCCGTAATTCGCGGATTAGATGCGTCGAAGGACGCGATCTACTATTCGACTTCTCCGATTCAAGGATTGTCGGGACCGCTGCCGGGGGAGAATCCGGCAATTCACGCTTACGATTTGAAAGAGCGTAAAGACAAAGTGTTGCTGGATGGTACGGATCGGTTCGCACTATCCCGAGATGGATCGAAGCTGCTTTACCGCGCGGATGGAGATGGTCCGTTCGGGATCATCGATGCCAAACCGCCCGATTCTCCGCACAAGGTTGGAGAAGGGTCGTTGAACCTGAGTGGGCTGAAGGCTGAGAGTGATCCCCCGCAAGAGTGGCGAGAGATTTTCAATGAAGTGTGGCGGCAGGAGCGCGATTACTTCTTTGAGCCTTCGATGAACGGCGTTGATTGGCAGAAGATGAAAGACCAGTATTCGCAATTGCTGCCTTACGTGAGCGATCGCTATTCGTTGACCTACATCATGGGCGAGATGATTTCGGAATTGTCAAATTCGCACACGTATGTGGGCGGAGGCGAAATGCCGGATCTGCATCCAGTGAACGTTGGATTGCTGGGAGCCGATTACGAAGTTGATCCTGCGAGCGGCATGTATCGCTTCAAGAAAATATTTACCGGCGAGAATTGGGACGCGCGCGTGCGATCTCCTTTGACCGAGCCGGGCGTCAACGTCAAGGAAGGCGAGTATCTGGTCGCGATTAATGGGCGAGCGCTAAAGACTCCACAGACGCCTGACGAATTGCTGGTGAATGCGGCGAACGACGTTGTCACGTTGAGTGTCAACTCCAAGCCCGTCGCCGATGGCGCGCGCAAAGTCGTGGTGAAGCCGATTGGCGATGAGTTTAGTTTGCACGAATTGAACATGATTGAGACCAACCGCAAAAAAGTGGATGCGGCGAGCGGTGGGCGGATCGGCTATGTGTATTTGCCAAACATGGGCGATGAAGGACTCAACCAGTTCGTGAAGCAATACTTTCCGCAGATGAGGAAAGAGGGAATCATCTTTGACGTCCGCTACAACGGCGGCGGGTTCGTGGACCAGCTGATTTTCTCGCGGTTGCGGCGCATGTTGGTGGCTATGAATCCGTCACGAAACTTCGAGTCCGGTACGACTCCGCAGAATGTTTTCTATGGATACATGGCTTGCATCACCAATCACTATGCCGCGTCCGATGGAGATTTCTTCAGCTACTTCTTCAAGGCTTACAAACTGGGTCCACTCATTGGTGAGAGGACCTGGGGCGGAGTGCGCGGAATTCGTGGCGAGATGCCGCTGATGGACGGTGGGTATATTACGCGTCCCGAGTTTTCGCTTTCGAGTCTCGATGGCAAGTGGCTGATTGAGAATCGCGGCGTGCAGCCGGATGTGGTGGTAGATAATCCGCCGGATCTGGTGTTGAAGGGGCAGGATCCGCAGCTCGAAAAAGCGGTGCAAATGCTGATGGATCAGATCAAGGCGAATCCGAAGAAGCTGCCGGGAAGGCCGGCGGATTTGCCGACGTATCCGGACGGGCCGGGGCTGTAGGATCGAAAGATACGTTGCGGCCGGGGGAGACGGGGCAAGCCCCGTCTCTACTTGAGTGCGCGTATTACCGCGAGGTCAGGCAAGATAAAAATCGTTAGCATTGCTAACGATTTTTTATTGGCAGGAGCACTTACGGGAACATTGCGCTGATATCACGATAGCTGACGGAATTTTCCGCGAAAGAGAAAGTGCCGTGCTGTTGCATTTCGCGGGCTGCGTTTAGGAACGAAGTCAAAGCTGCACGGCACAATGCGCTGCCGACGCTGACGCGCTTTACTCCGATTTCGGATAGTTGCGTTAGATTCAGCGAAACGCCTGGGAGCGCCATTAAGACATTCACTGGACGATCCACGGATTCGACTAACGATTTGATTTCTTCTTTACTGGTGAGACCAGGAGCGTATAGAACGTCGGCTCCTGCTTCCTGATAGGCCTGCAACCGCTCGATCGTATTTTTCAAGTCAGGGCGTCCGACGAGATAATTTTCACAGCGCGCCGTCAGGGTGAACGGAAGCGAGAGAGATCTCGCGACCTCGGCGGCCGCACGGATACGCTCGACTGCTACTTCCTTTCCGTAAATTGGTTCAGCGTGCGCACCGGTGCTTTGATCTCCGGTTGCGTCTTGTCCAGTTGCGTCAAGGCCGGTTGCATCTTCGATCGATGCACCGACGAGTCCTCTGGCTGCTGCCATCCGAATTGTTTCTGCGACCGTTTCCGGATCGTGTCCGAAGCCGTTGCCGAGATCGGCGCTGACGGGTAGGTCGGTGGCGGATGCAATCGCCGACACGTGCGTCATCATCTCGTCGCGAGCGATTGTGTTGTCGCGTCGTCCGACGGAAAAGGCGTACCCGGCGCTGGTGGTGGCGAGCGCTTCGAATCCCAGATGCGCCAACAGGCGCGCAGTGCCGACGTCCCACGGATTGGGAATCAGAAATGCGCGATCGCGTGCGTGGAGCGCGCGGAAGACATTTCCTTTTTCGAATTGTGAGTTCACTTTCATAAGAGAGGTCACTTCGCTCCGGCTAATGTGGAGGGCAAGCCAAATGTTCCTTCGACTACTTCCACGAAAGTTCTTTCCTCGCGGAGTATCAGGCGTTTCGATTGCGCCATGGAGAAATTATCTCGCGCTTCCGGATCGGACTTCAATCGAGCGCGGTAAGCTTCGTACGATGCGAGGCTATCGAATGCGATCAGACCCCACGCGATGTTGTTCGTGCCTTCATGCGGCAAAAAGTATCCGACGAGATGGCCGCCACAGCGCGGGATGATGCGGCCCCAGTTCTCCGCATATTGTTTGAAGGCATCCCGCTGAAAGGGATCGATTTCATATCGGATGAAGCAGGTGATGGTCATGAGGTTTCTCCTGATGATGGGTGGATTCCGCGATTCATCAGCCTCTGCGATGAAAGGTGCGAAACCGAGATGGGAGGCGGCACCGGATGCGAGGATGATTCCGAGCGCGTGCCGGCGATTGATCTGAGTCGCTGATGTTCGTGGAGAATCCACAGTCAGTATTGTGACGGTGGTCGTACAACAACACTTCGTTTATGATGCAAGTATGAATGTCAAAAGCCATGCTGATGCCGCAGTCTCGAAAATTGCCGCTGCGATTGGCGAGCCGGCGCGCGCTCGCATGTTGTATTGCCTGATGGACGGCCATGCTCGTACCAGTACAGAGTTGTCGGTTGTGGCCGAGGTTAGTCCCTCGACGGCAAGCGTGCATCTGGGGAAGTTGAAAGCGGCAAATCTGGTCCGGGTGCTGGTTCAGGGCAAGCATCGCTTCTTCAGTCTGGACGGACCCGATGTAGCGAGTGCTCTGGAGGGACTTAGCGTGCTAGCTGGAGGCGGGCGTGAAAAGTTTGAGCCCAGCACTCCCAGTCGGCTGCGCGAGGCAAGGACTTGTTACGACCATATGGCTGGTGCTTTGGGAGTGGCGATCCACGATCGATTGACGGCATTGGGGTGGCTGACGAATGGTTCGAATGGGAAAGGTGATCGTAAGAATAATCGTAGAGCGAGAGAAAACGAGGGTTCCTACGATGTGAGTTTCGATGGTGAGAGGGCGCTAGCTTCTCTGGGCATCGACCTGGAAGCAACGCGAAACTTGAGGCGCCGTTTCGCGAGTGCGTGTTTGGATTGGAGTGAGAGGCGTCCGCATGTAGGCGGAGCGTTGGGAGCGGCTCTGCTCGGGGTTGCATTGAAGAAGCGATGGGTGGTTCCGGAACTCGACAGCCGCGAGTTACGGGTGACCAGTCATGGTTGGCGCGAGATGCGATCACGATTTGGGCTTGAGCTTTGATGCTGGAAGTTCGAGATCAATTGGGCCATATCTGAACGGCAGCCGAATCCGGCCATTCGGACCCGGCACCTCCGTGCTGAACCGCAACAAATATTCCGCCGATAGAAGAGATATTCGCCATGGATATCTCCGACGACATCGTGAAAGAGTTTCTGGTGGAGAGCTACGAAAACCTCGATCGCCTCGATCGAGAGTTGATTGCTTTGGAGAAGGATCCGAGCGACCGCGAAATTCTGGGCAGTATTTTCCGCACCATCCACACCATTAAAGGAACGTCGGGCTTTCTGGCATTCGAACAACTGGGGGCCGTAGCGCATGCGGGCGAAAATCTGCTTGGGCGATTACGAGACGGCGACCTCGTATTGGGGCGGGACATCACGAACGGTCTGCTGGCTATGGTGGATGCCGTGCGCCAGATACTGGCTAGCATCGCAGAGAGTGGTGTCGAAGGGGAACGGGACGATCGCGAACTGATCCGCGAATTGAATCGCTTGCAGGTGATCCGGGGGCCCTTTCGCAACGAAGAACCAGATAAGGCGGCGGGGCTGCAAGACGCATTGCGCAAAGAACGAAAAGCAGAGGTTCATGCGGTCGAAACGGAAGATCTGGCGGAGGGTAGTCCGGATATTTCTGCTGTCCCGATTTCAATTGGCGACATTCTGATGCAGCGGGCTGGAGTTACTCCGGCCGAGATTCTGTTGGCGACGCAAAAGCAGAATGAAGGGGATCCTCGTCGTCTCGGCGAGATTCTGGTGGAGCACGGAGCGGCACAGGCTTCCGACGTGGTCGATGCGTTACGGGTGCAGATGGCGGCTCGAGGGCAGAGTGCGAGCGACAGTTCGATCAGTGGCGCGAACGGCGCGACTAATGGGACGACTAATGGGACGATCCGTCTCGATGTGAGTCTGCTGGATCGCTTGATGAATCTGGTGGGCGAATTGGTGTTGACTCGTAACCAGATCGCGCAATTTGCCGGCGGGCTGGAGGATCGGGAACTGGACGATCAGGAAATGATCGCGGCCAGTCAAAGGCTCAATCTGATCACGACCGAGTTGCAGGAAGGCGTCATGAAGACGCGCATGCAACCGATTGGCAATGTCTGGAGCAAGCTTCCGCGGACCGTGCGCGATCTGGCGCTGGCGTGCGGCAAGCGAGTGCGGGTCGAGATACAGGGGCAAGAAACCGAACTGGATAAGACTTTGATCGAGGCTATTAAGGATCCGCTGACGCATCTGTTGCGGAATGCGGTGGACCACGGGATCGAGAGTCCGGAGGACCGTCAGGCGACGGGAAAAGATCCCGAAGGACGTCTGCTCTTGCGTGCGTTTCATGAGAGTGGATACGTGAATCTTGAGATTTCCGACGACGGGGCGGGGCTTTCTTCCAAGAAGATTCGCGGCAAGGCTCTGCAGAAAGGAATGATCACGAGCGACGATGCTGCACGCATGAGTGATCGCGAAATCCTGAATTTAATTTTTCTGCCGGGCTTTTCGACGGTTGAGAAGGTGACGAATGTTTCGGGGCGAGGCGTCGGCATGGATGTCGTGAAGACGCACATCGAAAAAATCGGTGGCACGGTGGAATTGCAATCGGAAGATGGCCATGGAGTGACGGTGCGGATGAAGATCCCGCTGACCCTGGCGATCATCCCCGCATTAACTGTTACGAGCGCTGGCCAGAGCTATGCGATTCCACAGGTCAATGTGAGGGAAGTAATTGGGCTTGATCGCAAACAGGTGAGGGCGCGTATCTCTACGATCTCAGGCGCAAGCGCGCCAGTGTGTCGCTTGCGTGAGAACCTTTTGCCGCTGGTCGAGCTGACCGAAGCGCTGCAAATTAGGGCGGCCTCGGATGGCTGGTTAGACTCCAGATCTTGCCTTGCGGGAGCGGCTGGCGATGAGGCGTCTGGCTCGAATGCGGGCGGCTCCCGCGTCAACATCATTGTGCTGGAAGCGGATGGAAGGCGGTATGGGCTGGTGGTGGACGAAGTGAACGACACGGCAGAAATCGTCGTCAAGCCGCTAGGGAGACACTTGAAAGACCTCAGCGTCTACGCAGGAACGACGGTGATGGGAGACGGCGAGGTGGTGTTGATTCTGGACGTTTCCGGTATAGCCCAGGCGTCAAACATACGCATTGACGCACAGGCATTGGACTTTATTAGTCGGCGACGCCATCGTTTCCGGATGAAGGGATCGGGCGAGAGAAGCTGGTGCTGTTCACGGATCGAGATGGAGAGCGGCTGGCGGTCCCGCTGCAGAGTGTGGCGCGACTGGAAAGCATTTCCGTCTCGCAAGTTGAGGTTTCGGGACAACGGTGGATGACGCAGTATCGCGGACAGATTCTGCCGCTTGTCTGGTTGGGCGATGGGCTGCGGGAACGATCCGCAATGCTTGATATGGATCGACATTCCTTGATCGGTTCCTCCACGTTGTCATTCTTAGTGTTGGAAAGTGAGGGGCAGTCGCTCGGATTGGTGGTGAATCAGATTCTCGACATTGTTGAAGGCACGATGGACGCAGAGTTTCCGTCCGCTCGATCGGGCGTCCGACATTCCGTTGTGATTGAAGATCGCGTCACTGAGGTGCTGGATGTATCCGCGCTGTGGTTCCCGGGCGGAGGACATGAATCGGCGAGTGGGTGTCGAGTGTGAGTTCATGGCCACTCAAGAATTGGGCTCATTGAAAACGACGGCAGGGCAGCAGTACTGCACATTTGTTCTTGATCGATTGCTGTTTGGAATCCGATCGCAAGAGATCCAAGAGGTGATTGCGTGTCGCGAATTGCGAAACGTCCCTCTCGCTCCACATGCGGTGATGGGATTAGTGAACTTACGGGGACAAGTTCTCGTCGCGCTCGATTTACGGCGGATGTTGGAGTTGTCGGAGCGTCCAGCGGACATGCTTCCAGTCGGCCTGGTGGTGCGCTCTGGCGGAGAGACTCTGTGTTTACTGGCAGACCAGGCTGGCGAGGTGGTGGAAGCGGACGGCCTGAATTCCGAGCTGTTGCCTGTGCTCGAAACACTTTCGCCGCGATTGCAGTGGTCGCTTGTGGGAGTCTGCAAACTGCACAGCGATTTGGTGCACGTACTTGATATCGAGCAGATATGCGCGGTCGAAGCGCCGCAGTGAACACGCGCGATGGGAATGATTCTCGCAGGAACTGTCGCGGGAATCGGATGGACGGCCGGATGAGATTGACGTTGGGGAAAAAAATCGGCGCCGGTTTTGGGTGCGTCCTTGTGCTGATGGTCGTGAGCACCGTCCTGACTTACTGGGAAGTAAGCTCGATGCGGCAGATTCGAGAAGGCGCCCTCACGATTCGCATCCCAACGATCGTCGCTTTGAAAGATTTGCAACGCGATCTCACGCAGACACAAAACAAAGCGAGGCAGCTTGTTCTGGAAGGCCGCGGGGCGAGACCGAGGGACGCGGCGACAGTTTCTTTTAATGAGGCCTGGATCCACGTTGCGAGCGATGTTGCGCGGTTGGAAGAATTGGGCGCGGCGGGGATGCTTCCCGAGAACCGCGATCGATTGACGGCGACGACCAGCCGACTGGCGGATTTAAGGAAGACGCAAGTGGCGGGGATCCGGGGAGTGGGCAAAGTTAGGCGCGATGCGATTTCGGGGGCAGGCAACGAACTTACGAAGCGGGCGGAGGACGACGATCTGGCGATTAGGAAATCGCTAGACGCGATGGTGAATTCCTACACCGACGTGCTGCGCGAAAATCGGGAGAGTCTGAATTCGGAGATCCACACGATGAGCGCGAGGCTCGCGAGCATGACGCTCTTGGCTCTGGCGATTGGGGCTTTCATGGCGATCTTCCTGGGGCGGCGCATTTCCGCCGCAACGCAATCCGTGTTGATTCAGGCGGAGGCGATCGCGGCTGGCGACCTTACCCACCCTCCAACGATGACTCGAGGAAACGACGAATTAGGCGACCTGACTCGGGCGATCAACCAGATGCAGAGTCGTCTGCACAAGTTGATCCGTTCCACGGCGGACACGGCGGAGCAGGTAGCGGCGGCCAGTGAAGAGCTGTCGGCAACGAGCCGGCAGATTACTACCAATTCAGAAGAGACGACGGCGCAGGCGCGGGTAGTGTCCGAAACCAGCGGCCAGATCGACTCCAATCTGCAGACACTGGCGTGCGGTGCCGATGAAATGAATTCCACGATTGGAGAGATTGCAAAGAACGCGACCGAAGCGGCAAAAGTCGTGGGCGAAGCTGTGGAGGCTGCCGAGTCCGCGACGCGAACGGTTTCGTTGCTAGTCGATTCGAGTGTGGAGATCGGAAAAGTGATCGAGGTCATCACATCGATTGCCCAGCAAACGAATTTACTGGCACTGAACGCGACCATTGAAGCGGCCCGGGCGGGCGAAGCGGGAAAAGGCTTTGCGGTGGTGGCGAATGAGGTCAAAGAGTTGGCGAAGCAGACAGCCAAGGCGACAGAAGATATCAAATTAAAGATTGCTGGGATCCGTGAGAATACGGGTGGCGCGGTCGCGGCGATTGGAACGATCAAGGATGTGATTGACAAGATCAGCCAAATCTCCACGGTGATCGCGACGGCGGTGGAGGAACAGAGCGCGACGACGAACGAAATGGCGAGAAATGTTTCCGAGGCGGCGCACGGAGCGAGCACGATATCGAGCAGCATTCAAGGAGTGGCAGAGGCGGCGCAAGACACGTCGAGCAACGTGGGGGAATCGCAGATTGCGAGTGAGCACTTGGCGCGCATGGCGAGTCAGTTGCGCGAACTGGTAGGCCGCTTCAAGGTTGGTGCGGAGAGTTCGCAGCCAACATACGAAGAGACTGAAATTCAGGAATCTGAAAGGGCAGCAGGACATGCTGCGGGTCGCTAAGCGCCTAGCCGAAGACTCGTTCTTCTTTCCAAACTTGAGCAGTGACATGTTGGAACGGATTCATGACAGCAATTCGGATACTAATCGTCGATGACTCAGCCGTCGTCCGCAGGGTACTCGCGGATTCATTGGCGTCCGATCCAGAAATAGCGGTGGTTGGTACAGCGGCGAACGGGATTCAGGCTTTGTCGAAAATCCGGGAAACCAATCCTGATCTGGTGACACTCGATATTGAGATGCCTGAGATGGACGGCCTGCAAACGTTGGATGAGATTCGCAAACTGTATCCGAAACTTCCAGTGATTATGTTCAGCACTCTTACCGAACGCGGCGCCGCGCAGACACTCGATGCGTTGGCGAGGGGTGCGAGCGACTACGTCACCAAACCTGGTGGGTGGGCAGGTTCGGGACGGCCCAACGAACAGGTCCGCGAAGAGCTGATCCAGAAGATCAAGGCGCTATGCGTGGTTCGGGGGCGAGGACCGATCGCTCAACTCGCGATTGCTCCGCTCAAAACTCTCCGACCTCTCCGGCCTCTCCAATCTCTCCAACCGCGGATTGACTTGGTAGCCATCGGGTCTTCGACGGGAGGGCCGAGCGCGTTGACCTCGCTCATCTCCCAGCTTCCGGCGGACTTCCCCGTCCCAGTGGTGATTGTGCAGCATATGCCGCCACTCTTTACGAGACTTTTCGCTGAGCGTCTTAACACCCTTAGTCCACTCGCCGTGCGGGAGGGCGAAGAAGGGCAAAGGCTGGAGCGCGGACAGGTATGGATTGCTCCGGGCGAGCACCACATGACGGTGATGCGGAAGGGAAACGAATTCGTACTTGGGATCAATCGTGAGGCGCAGGAGAATTCCTGTCGCCCCGCGGTGGACGTCTTGTTTCGCACGGCTGCACAAACTTTTGGGGCAAGTGTGTTGGGAGTGGTGCTCACGGGCATGGGTACAGATGGCACGCGCGGTGCGGCGGCGGTGAGAGAGGCGGGCGGAGAGATCATTGCGCAGGATGAAGCGTCCTCGGTGGTCTGGGGAATGCCGGGCAGTGTAGTTGCCGCGAGACTCGCGGATCGTGTTTGCTCCCTTGATCAAATGGGATCACAGGTGTTGCGTCGCGTGGCGGTGCGAAGAGGGCTCGCGCTTGCAGCTCGCGGAAGCTAGAAACTTTGGGTCGGTGGTCGGTGCCGAAAAGCGTGAGACAAGGAACGAGAAAATGCCCGTTGCAGGTGCAACTACGAAACTCGCGGCGAGTCCTGCGCAAAATGCGGGCGACCCGGCCTATTGGAAAATTCGCGACTTGATTTACAAGACTTCGGGCATTTATCACTCCTCGGGAAAGCTCTATCTCCTGGTGGCGCGTTGCACACGCCGAATGCTGGCGCTTGGGATTGCGAGCCCGGCAGCATATATGGATCGATTGGTCGCACCCTCCAGCGGTGATGTTGAGCTACGGCTGTTGCTGAACGAGATCACGATCGGCGAGAGCTACATGTTCCGTCATCCGGCGCATTTGGCAGCGTTGCGCAACGTGATTTTGCCGCAGATTCTACAGAGAAGGAGCACCGCCTTACCAAAGCGCCTGCGTTTCTGGTCTGCGGGATGTTCGACTGGAGAGGAGCCGCACACGCTGGCAATGTTTCTTCTGGAAGAAAAAGATAAGTTACTAGCGGGTTGGTCTTGCGACATTCTAGCTACCGACATCAATGACAACTCGCTCGAAACCGCACGGGCTGGCATTTATGGAGAATATTCACTCCGGAACACCAGCCTCGAATTGCGCGAGAAATATTTTACGGATGCTGGTGAACAAAAACTTCGGGCCAATGAGCTGCTGAAGTCGATAATACGTTTTGAGCGCATAAACCTGAGTGATGACTCGACAATGGGGATCGGTCGAGGCATCGACGTTATTTTCTGCTGCAATGTGCTGATCTACTTCGATCTGGCCTCCAAACAGAAAGTTGTACAGCGTCTCTATGCGAATTTATTGCCGGGTGGATATTTTTTCCTGGGGCATGCGGAGTCGCTCTTTCACGTGGACGAATCCTTTCGACTGGTGCATTTCCCTGGGACCACAGGATATCTGAAGCCGACTGCTGCGCAGCGCGGTGGAGATGAAAAATGAACCCCGAACTGCGGATACAACTTCAAGAGCGAATCAAGCAGATGGAGTCGATATCGACGGCTCCTGCCATCCTGAAACCGCTGCTCGAGATGCTGCGCCTGCCGTCGGAAAAAATCAGGATCGATAAAGTAGTGGAACTCGTTTCCTACGATGGCTCGATCGCGGCGCAATGTTTGCGGCTGGCGAACTCTCCTTTATTCGGACGTCGTCCTATTGAAACTGTGCGTTCGGCGGTCATGACTTTGGGGCTGGAGAAGATACGTTCGATTCTGATCGGGCTGTGCGTCAATCGGGTGGTCCCGAACAGCAAGTGGGTAATCGAACCGGATGCGTTTTGGCGACACTCCCTGGGGTGCGCGCTGGCTACACAAAAAATGGCGCAAAAGATTGAGTATCCCGATCCTGAAAAGGCCTACCTTGCGGGACTGTTGCACGACGTGGGGTTCCTGGTGAATTCGGTTTTATACACGCAGCAGTTTCGAGAATGCCTGGGGCAGGCGACGGAACTCCATTTGCCTCTTAATGTGATCGAAGAGCAAATTCTTGGATTCAACCACTGCGATACCGGACAACTGCTTTGCGAACACTGGGGGCTGCCGGAAGAGTTAGTAGAAGCGGCGGCCTACCATCACGACGCGGCCCTTCTGCCAACCGCAGGACCGCTGGTCTGTCTGGTTCACCTTAGCGATTTGCTATGCCGGATGCGCTGTCTGGGATATGGCTACGATGAGATCGTCGGAATTGACCTTGGTAATGATGTCGCATGGCAGACCCTGGCCGTTGCATATCCCGCACTTTCAGCCATGGACTTGGCCTGCTTTACGCTCGACCTGGAGGGAGATATGGAACAGATCGTCGCGGTGGTCGATGCCGTCTTTGTGGACAAAGCGGGCGGAAGGGCACTGGCAGCGCGTGTCTGACGGGCTCTCAGGAGTAAGGTTGGGGCGTTTCCAGGACAAATGAAAAAACGTCCTAAGCGGTTACGCTCAGGACGTCCCTCGGCAGCCCTCCCCCAGAACTGCCAAACTACTTGGTCATCCTATGTCCCTTTGGAAGGCGTGTAAATGTCACTTACGTAATGCTAGGACGGAAAAAAAGTACCACGGGGCCATGTACGGAAGTAATGTCGTCAGATAGGGAGTTACACGGATCGATGAACCATCCGTTTACTTATCTGCAAGGAATGCGAGGAACGTCATCAGGAAAGTGTGCGACCGGGCACGGAAGGCAAGCGTATTACTTTTTCTCCCAGGTGGTCCCGCCGTCTGCGCTGCTCCAGGTTTCCTGATTTGCCGTCGTAATGACGACTGACGCCAGCTGCCCATTCGCGGGAGCACGCCGCAAATCAATGTGAGTGATCTCGGAGATCAGTGTCTGCGCGCCGACGGAAGCCTGCACGCGGATCCAGGTAACTCCGCCATCTGAGGAATGAAAAAGCGCTCCTGCCTCGCCGCCAGTCCAGATATCGCGATCGTTGCTGGCATAGCAGAGCAACGAATGGTCTGCGTGCAAAGCGTTCTTCCAGCTTTGCCCGTTGTCCAGCGAGCGTTGCAGAATTCCGCCGACGATTCCAAATGTGGCGTTGGGAATTGGTGCCAGCTCTGCACTTTCGGCACGGCGAGAATCTGACGTCTCCCTGCCCCTGCTCTTTGCGGCGATTTCTGCGGTGGACATCGAATCGAGTGCGGGTGAATTGCTCAGATTCACTGGTGAGGCGGGCTTCGCACGTTCAATGGACAACGTATCATTTCGCGTCATCGGCGCCCCGCTGATCGATGTTGAGTTCGATTTGCCGACTGCCCGATCACCAACTGCCCGGTCGAGATCCTTCGCTTCGCGTGCAATTGTATTTTCGGCTATCAGCTGTCCGGGATCCGAGTTAGTCGCAGAGGGGGCTTCGAATTTCTTGGATGTTTGCGTGCCTGGCGACGGCTGGGTTTCGGTCTTGGCTAGAACCTGCGGTGGCGCAATCTGAGGTGCTGGCGAATCGTTGCGTGCGATAGTTGGTCGTTCCGGATGCAGCGACGGGCGCATCAAAAGTACCGATGCTACGACTGCGACACCCGCAGCCATTGCAGCCCATCGAAAAGTTGGCGCAGCAAAGGTGAGTGACGACAGCCAACCATTACGGGTCTTAGTTTTAGTTGCGACTTCCGTTGCCGTTTTTGTCGCGCTGGCTTGTGCTCCAACGGGATCGCTTTCGGCTGCAATCGAAATGCCCCGAATCTCTTGTGCAGGAAGGGCCAAAGCCACGACATCGCGGCAATCACCACAGTTCGCGAGATGCGTTAAGAGGCTGTCGCGCTCGGGCGCGGAAATCGCCTGCTCGGCGAAGGCAGCCAACAGGTCGGCGTCGGGATGAGCTTGCCCAAACACGGACTGCGGCGCGGCGGCCTGCAGCCGGTCACATACGATTCCGGGCACGAATTTTGGCACTTCTGTCATCGTTATTGTTATTCTTTAGTTAGTAATTATTACGTTAATACTTTCCCTATCTTTTCCGGGCTGCTCTTTTCCGATCTATCTTTTGCCGCCTGTTTTTCCGTCGCCCGGCTTTCGGGTCGCAATTCTACTATCAGAGAACGTTGCAGACCCGGAATCTTGCGTCAGGCGGGAACGTAAATTTAACTGGATATCCCGCACGTCGGTTTCCAAGGCTTCCGTGGCCTGGGCGTGGCTCATGCCGCGTTCCCGCAGGCCCGCCAAAATTCGCTTCTGGAGGCCTGCCGAGAGGCGATCCAGGCGGCGGCTGATGCTGGATTCATGGAGGCCCAGGGAGCGCGCAATGTCGGCCAGCGTGCGGCCATCGAGATAATAGGAGGCGAGGGTGAATCGGTCTTCGGGCGAAAGCTCGGCCAAGGCTTCGTCGGTGGCCGCTTCCAGACGCGGGTCCGAACTGGAGGGCGACTCGGGAACGGCGGCGGCGAACTGCACACCCTCTTCTTCCTGCTCCTCGAGACTGACGGTGCGTTTTTGTTTGCGATAGCGATTGATGAACTCCTGCGCCATCACGGTTCGGAGCCAGCCTTCGAGGGAACCGCGTCCGGTATAGAAAACAAGCTTTGATTTGCGGACTCCCTCGCGCGCATTCACGCCGTACAAATCTGCGAAGAGCGAATCGGCGAGATCTGCGGCGTGTGCGCTATCACGCGTAATGTGCAGCGCCATGCTGTGCATTTTTTGGCGGTAGCGGCTGATGAAGTCCTGCCACGCGCGCTCGTTGCCTTCGGCACAGGCCCGGGCCAACGCCAATTCTTCGACACGGAGGGTGGAGCAAAATGTGATTTGTTCTTCTTTTATAGTTTTTATAGTTCGTTCCGAAACTGGTTTAGAGACTGTCGAGGAAAAGCGGCTGGACAGCTGACTCCGAGTCGGAGGCAAAATGTTTGCGCGCGATTTCATCGAGGATTGCCGTGAAGTGGTCGAAACTGAGTCCATAGGCCGCCGCTCCGCTACGCGCATATAGGTCTGCCATGGCGGCAGCGTTCTGGCCGGGTTGGACGGGCTTCAGCATGGCGGGACTCGGATAAGTCCCACATGATGCTAGCAATATTTTCGGTGCAAGGAAGAATAAATCGTGCGTTCTTCCATCAGCGAGCAAGAAGTATCCTCCTGGAAGTCTCGCGATTGGATCTCCGGCACGCTCTTCTTTCAAGGGGTGGGGCGTGCCGGAGGTGGCGGCGGGAGTTCGCATCGCAAAAATCTCCAAATAAATTCGTTAGCAATGCTAACGATTATTTCTTGGGCTTGTGTTCCAATCCTTTTTTCACTACATCGCTTGCGTCGTACGCCAGATTTAGTGCCGGTAATTCTTCTTGCGTGAACCAGCGGACGTCGGATGCGTCGCTTCCTGCTTTTAGTTCTCCACCTACGGCTCGGCAGAGGAAATCGAGCAGCACGTAGTGATAGCGGACTTTCTTCTGATCGTCTGGGATGATGCGCTCGTATACGCCGAGCATCTCTTCGGACTCGACGACTAATCCCGTCTCTTCGAGCGCTTCGCGGATGACGGCCTCACGTAGAGTTTCTCCGCATTCGAGGACGCCGCCCGGCAATGACCATTCGCCGAGCAAAGGTGCTTGTCCACGGCGGATTAAAAGGACGCGGTTCTCGCGGACGATCACTGCGCCCACGCCGACTAACGGAGAATCTGGATATTCGCGTTTCATTCTGGCTATTTTGCTCCCACCTGATATTGCTCGATCTTGCCGTCGGGCATGATGCGCTCCCACACCTCTACCGTCTTGTTCGGAAAAGTTACATCGAAAAATCGGGCCGTCATCCCGCCGCGTTCTTGCCGAGCAGACTGGGTGAACTTTGAGGGCGATCCTAGCGGTCCGAGGCTGCTGGCGAAGTCTTTTAGCGCCTGCTCGGTGAAGTAGCTGTTGCAATTGTCGGTGAACAGGGCGCGATTGATTTTGCCTTGCTGCAGCGCAGAAAATATTTCTCGCGATTGCTCTTCCTGTTTGCTCGCATCTGCTTCGCGGAAGAGTAGCTCCGCGATGTTGCGGGATATGTCTTGCGAGGCTCCGACGGAATCTTCGTTGACCAGGACGACGACGGCAATGTCGGGCATCAGGAAAAACCAGATTGTCCGAGGTGAATCCAGATACTTCTCCGCCATGTTCGATCGCACGCTGGCCGAAGATGCGGCGCACGTCGACGCCGAGTCCGTAGCCTGTACCTAAGCCATTTTTCAGCACGATGGTCTGTTCCATTTGCGCGTAGGACGCGGGCTTTAGAACGGTCTGATTGATCATGCTGATGTCCCATTTTGCTAGATCTTCGGCGGGCATGGCGAGTTCACCGGCGGCGAAGAGCCATCCTTTACCTTCTTTTGGCGCGACTCGCGGAGGGCCAAGGGCGTAGCGCAAGTAGCCAGTGGCGTCGGTATCTGTGAGTCGGTTCTGGTCGATGTTGACGACGCTTTTCATTTCGAGCGGCGCAAAAATGTGTTCACTCAGAAATTGCAGGATCGGCTCTCCGCTGGCTTTCTCGACGATCAGTCCTGCGATTACGAAGTTTGTGTTGCTGTATTGCCATTCGGTTCCGGGATCGAAATCGAGCGGCTTGCGCGCCCATTGATCGAGAATCTTGTCGGCCGTAATGGGCTGCAACATGAAGGGAGGAACGTAATCCTGCGGCCAGTAGTCCTGGTATCCCGAAGTGTGGGAAAGCAAATGGCGAATCGTTACTTCGTTTCCGCGGGTGAGGTTGGGGACGAAGCGAGAAACCGGATCGTCCAGTGAAAGCTTGCCTTGCTCCGCCAAAAGCAAAATTGCGGCGGCGGTGAATTGCTTGCTTACGGAGCCGATGCTGTAGCGCATCGAAGGCGTAGCAGGCGTATGGGGACCGATTCGTCCGTCGCCGTAGGCTTGCGTGTAGGTGATTTTTCCCTCCTGAACAATGGCGAGCGAGACGCTTGGGATTCCTGTCGTGGTTAAGGATTGTTGGACGATTGCGTCTATTTTCGCTCGGAGTGTGGGGGAGGCCGGCGGCGGAGTTTGCGCAGGTAGGAATGCGACGGTGAAGAGAATGAAGGCGGGAATGGCGCGAGAGTTTCTGATTCGTTCAGTGATGATCATCTGCGTTCCTCGAAGCGGAAACAGTATACGGCTTGATCGTGGCGCGAAAGGACCTGTAGTTCGCGGCGAACGACAGATCCCTCGCTGCGCTCGGGATGACAATCCTATTTTGAGAAGTCTTGTGATGCGGATAGCGGTTCTGTCGCGATGTGTTGATACCCACTCGCCGGAATTACAATAGCGAGCATGTCTCTTGAGGAATACAAACGGAAACGGCGGTTTGAGGAAACGCCGGAGCCTCCACCGAAGATCGAGAAGAAATCGGGGCATCGATTCGTGGTGCAGCGTCATCATGCGTCGCGGCTGCATTACGATTTTCGGTTGGAGATGGAGGGCGTGCTCAAATCGTGGGCTGTCCCCAAGGGGCCGTCGCTTGATCCAGCGGACAAGCGGTTGGCGATGCATGTTGAAGATCATCCGGTTTCGTATTTTGATTTTGAAGGGACGATTCCGGAAGGCAATTACGGTGGCGGCACGGTCATGGTTTGGGACGAAGGCACTTGGGAACCGCTCTCGCCAGTTCCAGTCGATGGAAAGTATCTGCCGGGCACGGAAAAAGAAGCGATCGCAATGTTGGCGAAAGGCGACCTGAAATTTCGGCTGAAGGGGAAGCGGCTGAAAGGTGATTTTGCCCTGGTCCACATCAAGGGACGTCCGGGGAGCAAAGGGAACGAGTGGTTGCTGATCAAGAAAAAAGATGACGATGTTGTGCCGAAATTTGATATCGACAAATTTGAAACGTCCGTGCTGACCAATCGCACGATGGCGCAGATTGCCGGGGATGCGGGATCGGCGGAGTGGAAGACGAGTCGTCCTGCAACACGCGGGAAGGTGAAGGCGGCGTGGCTGGCGGACGCGATTGCTAAGGCCGACTCGAAACGGAAAACCTTCACCACGGGGGGCCCGGAGGACACGGGGAAAGGCGAAGCCTCGCGGAGTGCTGTAAAAAAAAAGCCTGAAATCCAGACTTCCAAAGTAAACCAAGCAAAGCCTTTGGCAAAAGACTCTGGCGATGCTTCGAAGAAAGCGATGCCAACGGTTGTTCATCCGATGCTGGCATCGATTGCGGCCAAGGCGTTCGACAATCCCGACTGGCTTTTTGAAATCAAGTGGGATGGATATCGTGCGATTGCGTTCATAGAAGATGGGAGCGTGCGTTTAGTCTCGCGCAATCAGATCGACCTCACTGCCAAATTCCCCGAGTTGGGTACGCTGGCAAAGTTCATTAAGGCGGATCGCGCAGTGATCGACGGAGAGATCGTCGCGCTTGATGAAGAGGGGCGTCCGTCGTTCAGTCTGATGCAGCAGCGAACGGGATTTCAGCCGGGCAAACATCGCCTGCCGCGACGCGAAGGTGTTCCGGTCATTTATTACGCGTTTGATTTGCTTTATCTGGATGGTGCCGATCTGCACCACACTCCCCTTGAGCAACGCAAGAAACTACTGCAAGAGCAAATCAAGGCGAGCGAGATTATCCATTTTTCAGATCACTATGCGGAAAAAGGTGTCGATCTTTTCGAAGTTGCGAAGCAGCGCGGGCTGGAAGGCATCGTCGCAAAAAAACGCAGCAGCTATTACGAAGAGAAGCGATCGTCCGACTGGCTCAAGATTAAAATCACGCGGCGGCAAGAGTGTGTGATTGGGGGATATACCGATCCGGAGGGAAGTCGCGAATATTTCGGAGCGCTGGTGCTTGGACTTTACGACAAGAAGAAGCGACTCATTCATGTTGGGCAGGCGGGGACGGGGTTTGATCAGAAGGCGCTGCGAGATGTTTTCGCTCGGCTGCGGTCGCTTGAGACGAAGGAGAATCCGTTTTACGGCGAGATTGGCGGATTGAAGAAGGTGCATTTTGTGCGTCCGGAGTTGGTGGCGGAAATCAAGTTTGCGGAATGGACGCATGAGAGTGGCGAGGGTGGGACGAAGCTACGGGCGCCGGTGTTTATGGGGCTGCGAAGTGATAAGTCAGCGGAGGAGTGTCGGCTGGAAGATGCCGATGTGGGGTAGAAGGCACGGGGGCTAAAGCCCTCTGCGTCTGTTCTCAACGTCGGCCTGAAGGCCGGCTCCTCCACGGTGGCACATGCGTTTGAAGCGCTCTCGGGGATATTGGGTGACTGTTGTTCTCGCGGTAGAGGCCAAGCTGCGCTTGGCTTGGACGGGCGGGGCGCCCGTCCCCACATAGACCGTCCCCACATAGGTCCTCCCCACACAGGTCCCTACGCTGACCGAACCGACACGGCCCGATCAGCGAAGTCCGCGTGCGCGAATTAGAAGGCGCTGCCACCACCGCCGCCGAAGCCGCCTCCGGAGAATCCGCCGCCTCCAAATCCTCCACCGCTGCTGAAGCCTGATCCGGTGGAACTGGATCTCGGGGTGGAGACGAATACCTGGTGCATATCGGACGCCATGCTGTGCATGGAGCTTGAGAAAAACAGCGGGCTGAATCCAACGTATCCGTTGGGGGAGACGTACCAACTTGGCGGGTCTTTGATGATTCCATCGAAGGCCTGGGCCCAGTGATGTTCGACGCCCAGGGCCATTGCGTAAGGGAGAAATTTTTCGAAGGTGTCGGGTGGCATGCGCTTGATGCGGTCGGCATCGACGCGATTCATGAACTCCTGAAAGCCGAGGATCGCGACGCGCGTACGTACTCCGGCCAGCGTTTTCGCTGTCATTTGGCGCGCGAACAGCCACCAGATCAGCACAGAGATTCCAACGCTGATGATGAGCAGTGGAACGGAATAGAACAGGTTCATCCATCCCATGACCTGTATCGCGATCACTAGAAGTGCGATGGCGATTCCGGCGGCGGCGCTGTATCCGTTCGCAGAGTCGGGATCGAGCGTATACATGCCTTTGCTCTGGAGTCCGGCCATGATGTCTTGCCGCACGGTTGGAAGCGCGGTGTAGAAGCGATTCTTAAGGCTGGATAAACGCGTCTCGGTTCCTGCCAGGAAAATATTATCCAGCATCACGCGTTCGTGCGGAGTGAGATCGGTTCCCCATTGCTCGCGCGGCTTGAGGAGCGTGAAGGAATAGTCTTTATGGTGAAAGACCAAAAAGGTATCTACTTTTTCTTCGATCTTGATGTATCCACGGACAGCGAGATCGACAATGGTGCTGGTGATGTCGCGGGGATGAATGGTGTCGTCGATTAAGGTTCCGGCCTCGGCGGGGCAAATGCCTTTGGGCGGCTCATACTGCGGAGCGACAGAGACTCCGGGATCGGGATCGCGTCCGACGGAATACCAGAGAGCGAACATCACGGCCAGAGTTAGCAGGGGCAGAAACACAACTGGATTGCCGCTGAGAAACCAGAACAGTTTTGTGATGGCGGAGGGCGGCTTCAATACTCCTTGCGGAACGTAAACGTCGATGGTGATGCCACCGCGCATCGGCAAGGGACGCGTGGTTTCGAACAGAACGTTTGCTCCTTCAACTTGCGCGTCGGCCTCACTTTGCTTCGAACCGTAGGCTCCGGTGAAGGCTTGTGCGCGCAATCCTCCAGCGGCGTTTTCGGGGAAGGTGACGAAGGCGGACGCGTGGTCGATCGGCACGGGCCAGTCGTTGCCGGTGACATTCCAGTAAAACTCGGAGTAGTTATCGAAGAAGCGCACGCCATTGCGGACGGTGTAATCGATGTTAACGACACGCGTCGTGTCGACGGCTCCGGGGATGTAGATTTTGAGGTCGCGGAAGGCGCCAGACTTACTGGAGTCGTATTTCAGCTTGTTTCCGTTTTCGTCGGTGACGCTGAGGACTTTGAGAAACAGCGCGTAGTTGGTGCCCTGCGCTCCGGGATATTCGATGGGGATGGTCCGGTGAATGCCGTGCCACTGGCCGACAAATTCAAGAGTGATTTTTTCGCTGACGAGTGCGGTGCCGTCGGCGGCGACGGAGATGGTGTCTTTGAAATCGGTGATGTGCCAGTTATGAGGCTGGGCTTGGGCTTTTACTGTGGTCAGTAGAAGCGACATCCAAAGCAAAAGCAAAATCTTAACCACGGGGGGCACGGAGGGGCACGGGGGAAGACCCGTTCTGCATTCCTCAGACGAGCGTTGCTTAGACGAGCCTTGCTTACTTGATTGTGGCGGTGGCATGGCTAGAACTTTACGGCTACTGGTTCGCGATCGGCGGCGTCGGCTTGGAAGAACTGTTTTTGTTGGAATCCGAACATGCCCGCCAGAATGCTGGTTGGGAATGATTGGATCTTGGTGTTCAGGTCACGAACCACGGCGTTGTAGTAACGACGCGCGTTCTGAATCGCATCTTCAGTTTCGTTCAACGAGCTTTGCAGCTGCGTGAATTGTTGCGACGCCTGCAGCTGGGGGTAGTTTTCGGCGACTGCGAACAGACTCTTGAGCGCTCCCGTGAGTTGATTCTCGGCGGCGGCTTTATCCGCGGGGCCGGTGGCTTGCATGGCCATGGAGCGGTACTTTGCGATGTTCTCGAACGTGTCTTTTTCGTGGGTCGCGTAGCCTTTGACGGTCTCGACAAGATTCGGAATGAGATCGTGACGACGTTTGAGTTGTACGTCGATGTCGGACCAGGCAGATTCCGAGCGCACGCGCAACTGGACGAGGCTGTTGTACATCGCGATCGTGAACACGATCAGCAGCACGATGACGGCGAGAACGGCTAAGACCATTGGAAACTCCTTGCGTTAGGCGCTGCTGGAGACGGGGCAACCCCAGTCTCTCCGGCGGATTTATGGGACGTTAGCATAGAAGGGCCAGGTTTCAAAGAGGAGGCAGGTTTCAAAGTTGCAAGGTTTCAGAGTTTCAACGGAAGTTCTGCAAAGTAGGTGAGCGAGGTTCGAAACCTTGAACCTCAACCTTCGAACCTTGAAACGTAAGGCCTTGTTACTGCTGTGGTGCGTAGTATCCACGGCGGGCGCGGACTTGAAGGTCTTTCTTTAGAGCGGTGATTTCGATGGAGCGGTAGCGTCCATCGGCGTCGAAGTCCGACGGCTTATAGACGACGGCGTATTGGCTGCGCAGTTCGTCTTCGATGGCTGCGAAGGAATGGGTGATGTCCTTCATCTTGTAGGGGAAGAAAGCGCGTCCACCGGTGGCGGAAGCGAGGTCTTCGAGAACTTTGTCGCCACGCAGAATCAGGCCGCTATCGTCCGTGGAGATGGCATAGATCAGGACTTCGGCGCGCTGCGCCATTTCGATGGCTTGGGCGCGAGTGTATTCGCTCTGATTGTCTTCGCCGTCGCTCAGCACAACGATCGCTTTCCGAATCGGATGGTCGGAATGTTCGCGGAGAAGCTTCTCTTTGCACGCTTTGTAAATTGCGTCGTAGAGAGCGGTGCCGCCGCCGTTGCTGAGGCGATCGACTCCGGCTGCGAGCAGTGGGGCTTTGTCGGTGAAGTCTTGCGTCAGGCGGCTTTCTTTGTTGAATCCAACCACGAAGGCGCGATCGAAGTCAGGACGGATCAGGTGTTGTAAGAATCCAGTGGCGGCGTCTTTTTCGAATCCAAAGCGCCCTTGGACTGAGCCGCTCACATCGATGAGCAGGCCAAGTTCGATGGGCAAATCGGTTTCGCGGCGAAAATTAAGAATGGATTCGACGGGCTTGTGATCATCGGAGATCGTGAAATCCGCCTGATTCAAATTGCGTACAAATTTGCCGTGACGGTCAGTCGCGATGAAAAGAACGTTGACTTCGTTGACGCGCTTCTTGATGGTCAGGATTGATTCGTCGGTCGCGTCGGTTGAATCGGCCTCGGTCGGACTCACGGCGACGGACGAAGCTGCGATGACGTAAGAACCGGTTTGCGCATACGACTGGACTGGAAGTCCCACGATCAATGCGACGGCGAGCGCAGCCATTGCGGTGACAAAAATTGCCGTCCGAGATTGCCTTGGTTGCGTCATGCTTAATTTGTCTAGCTCGAAGGTCACTGTAACAAGCTCTGATGAATACCAACACGACTCAAACCAATTTGATGCACGCTGGGGGCCGAAATCTTCATTGCGAGCCAGCTGGCCGCCATCTGATTGACTGTAGGCCGTCTTGCTGTGGGCGTCCAAGTTACAAAAGGAGTACGCAAACGGTGTGCCCCGTAACCTTAGGCCGCTCAACGGTTTGGAAATGAGTCTGGAAATGCCGATTGTCGCATGGCTCGGGCGCATCGGGTATGAGGAAATCCAATTGTGCGGATCACTATTTCGGGGACGGTGGTGATCCAAAGAGGAATCAGGATTTATTGCACGATTGCGAGGGTGCCGTGCAAAAACTGCGGCCTAAGAATTGGCCTGAAAATCAAAGAATAGCGGGTCGGAAGGATTCTTGGAACCCGAGTCGGCCCTGCACTTTGGGGCAAATTCTTGCGTCGCGTAGGACTACGGGACGGCGGACAAGAATGATAATCTTTCCTTGCAGGTGGCCTTGCAGGTGGCTGCGTTCTGCCGGGAGACTCCGCATGTATTTTGAGCAGTTTTATCTGACGTGTCTGGCGCATGCGTCCTACATGATTGGGTCGGAGGGCGTGGCGGCGGTGATCGATCCGCAGCGCGATGTTGATATTTACCTAAAGGCTGCCGAAGAAAATAATCTCAAAATCAAGTACATCTTCGAAACGCATCTGCACGCCGATTTTGTTTCTGGACATAAAGAACTTGCCGCCCGCACCGGCGCAACGATCTATATCGGAGCGCAAGCCAACGCGGAATTTTCGCATGTGCCGCTGACCGACGGTTTTGAAGTGAAAGTTGGCGCGCTTCGGGTTCGCGCTCTCGAAACGCCTGGGCATACGCCCGAGGGCGTTTGTTTGGTGGTCACCGATTCGGAGAATGCTTCGGGCAGCGATGCGGCCCAGCCGAGCGTCGTATTTACTGGAGATACGTTGTTTATCGGGGATGTTGGGCGTCCTGATCTTGCAAAATCGCATACGCCGCAGCAACTGGCTGGACTTCTTTACGACAGTTTGCACAGAAAGTTGCTGACGCTTCCTGACGCGGTGACTGGTGTATCCCGCGCATGGTGCAGGGTCGTCTATGCGGGCGATCGATGCGGGCGGAGCGGTCGTCCACGATTGGAACCGAGCGGCTGACGAACTACGCGTTGCAGATTCCTAGTCGAGACGAATTTATCGCGCAGTTGACGACGAATCTTCCGACGCGTCCTGAATATTTTCTGGAGGATGCAGAGATCAATCGGTCGGGAGCGTCCACGTTGACGGAATTACCTGCGCTTCCGGCGCTGTCGGCGGCGGAAGTTGCGGCGTTGCTGGCGCAGGATGCTCACGTGGTGGATGTTCGTCCGGGCGATGAGTTTGCTGCGGGACATGTTCCGGGATCCATCAACATCGCGCTCTCGGGACAATTTGCTTCGTGGGCGGGCGGGATATTGGGGATCCATTCGAAGCCGGTTTTAATCGCGGAGTCGGACGAGCAGATTGAAGAAGCGCGGCTGCGATTGGCGCGAGTCGGCATTGAAGACGTGCGGGGCTATCTGGTTGGCGGCGTGGCAGGATGGCAGCGCGCTCGCTTTTCGTTGCTGAAGACTGCGCAAATGACTCCAACAGAATTGAATGAGAAACTGCGGGCAGCGGAACTGGCGCGTGGCGATGTTCTCGACGTGCGGCGCGAAGGCGAATGGCACGCGGGACACATCGAGGGTGTGGGATGTCATGCGCTGGATACTTTTGCAAAGGGCCTGCCAACGGTCGATCGGGAGCGCAAGGTCGCGGTGCACTGCAAGAGTGGGTATCGCAGCATGATTGCTTGTAGCTTGTTGGAGCGTGCCGGATATCGCAACGTGGTCAACGTCTCGGGCGGTTTTGACGCATGGCACGCTGCCGAACTTCCTGAGGTAGCGGAACAACTCACCAAAGTCTAATCGGGACCACTTCCAAGAAAGAAACTAATCTTAGAAATCTATTGGGCGGAGTGCGCTTTGGCTTCGCGGCGCGCGGGAAGTTTAGGGAGTGCTGCCATCAGCCGTTGCGTGTAGGCGTGCGCGGGTGCTGTGAAAATTTGTTCGGTTGATCCGCTCTCTACGATTTGGCCTTCGTGCAGGATCGCGATGCGCTGGCAGAGTCCGGCGACCGAGGGTAGATCGTGTGAAATGTAAAGGATCGACATTCCCGTTTCGCCATTCAGCCGCGCGAATAACTGCAAAATTTCAGATTGAGTGATGACGTCAAGCGCGCTGGTGGCTTCGTCCGCAATCAGCAGTGCGGGACGATGCAGGATGGCCATTGCGATGAGGACGCGCTGCGCCTGTCCGACGCTAAGTTGAGAAGAGCGCTTGCGCAGGAAATCTTCGTTTGCGTTTTTGTCGTCGATGTTGGGCAGGCTGACGCTTTTCAGTGCGGACTGAATGGCCTGCTCGCAGTCGTCGTTTGTTTGGCTGGTGACGCTGTGGGCGCGCCAGGCTTCTCGCAGTTGCGTACGGATCTCCAGTGCCGGGTTCAGCGATGCGAGTGGGCTTTGGAGGACGAGGCTCAAGGATCGTCCGCGAAGGTTGCGCAGTTCGCGTTCGCGCATCGAGAGAAGATCTGTGCCTTGGAAAAGGATGTTGCCTTCTACGATCGCGCGCTGGCGGCCCAGGAGTCCGAGGATGGCGAGAGCTAAAGTGCTTTTGCCGGAGCCGCTTTGTCCGACGAGTCCGACGACTTCTCCGCGCGCGATATCGAGCGAGACGTTTCGCAGGACCGGGGCCTTGCCGGCATAGCGCACGGTGATTTGCGCGGAGAGCAAGGCCGGCGATGTGTTGGGCGATGTCATTCCATGTCTCTCGTGCGTTGTACAGTCCCTCAGGGGCTAAAGCCCATCTAGTGCGGCTATGAGTGGCACGACTAAAGTCGTGCTCTTCCCGTTCGTGGTCTCGCCGATTATCGGCTCGCGCGCGTGGTTGCGTTCACGGTTATCCGTTCGGCGTTCCAAAATGTTTGGGGACTTAAGTATTCCTGGGTTCGCGCCTTCGACCGCACTTGATACGGCTGACAACGCGTTCTGATTGACCAAGTAAATCATCGGCGCTTGTTCGGAAACGATTTCCTGCACGCGATCAAAGCTTTCTTTGCGTTTCTTGGGGTCGGCCGTTGAGGCTTGAGCGCGCATGAGTCCGTCAATTTCTTTTTCCCACGTCGTTCCTGGAGTTTTCTGCTGGGGATTCCAGGCGTGCTGCTCGGCGGAACTCGGCCAGATATTCATCTGTCCGTTGGGATCGAGATCGACATTGCGGAATCCGAGCATGGCTGCCTCGTAGTTGAATTTCTGCTGGATGCGTTCGATGAGCGAAGGGAAGTCGAGCGTAACGACGTTGACTTTGATTCCGAGTTTGCTCAAGTCTTCCTGGACCATGACAGCCATGCGTTCGCGCGGTTTGCTGCCTGCGTTGGTGACGATAGAAAATTCGACCGGATTGCCGCTTTTGTCGAACAGGGCACCGTTTTGGAGGTGGAAGCCTTCCGCTTGCAGGCGCTTGATCGCGGCGTCGGGCCGATAGGCTTCGGCTTTGAGTTTGTTGTTGAACCAGAATTTGTTGGCCGGCGAAACTGGGCCGACGGCGGGCTGCGCGTGTCCATTGAACACGACGCGGCTAAGGTCGTCGCGATTGATGGATTGTGAAATCGCAAGACGGAAATTCGTGGAGCGAAACCATGCGCGCTTGTACTCCGGGATGGGAGCGGTCGCGACTTGATTGAACCACAGGAAATCGGAATCGAGCGAAGGTCCGGCATCGTGCGCGAGTCCTGAAGAACTGGATGCGAGGCGGTCGAAGTAGTCGCTATCGAGAACGTTAATCAGATCGAGTTCGCCGCGCTTGAAGCGTAGCATTTCGACATCGCGATTGGATTGGATGTCGAGGCGGATGGAGTCAAGATAGGGCAGACGGCGTCCCTGAGAATCTTTTTTCCAATAGTTAGGATTGCGGCGCAAAAGCACGCTTGATCCGGCTCTGTACTCCGCGACCATGAATGGGCCGAGGACCGCGGCTTCTTTTTTTGCGGAATGCGCGGACATGATGGCAACCTGATCGAAGAGGCGGTCAATGCCAGCGATAGGCGCAGGGAAGATGATGGTGATCTGATCGGGCGCGATGGTCTTCGTTGTGACAGCTCCGGTTCCGGAGCGGAATGCGTCGCCGGTGGAAGAATGCAGCGCGGGATCCATGAGGCGGTTCATGGTGAAGGCAACGTCTTCGGCAGAAAACGGACTGCCATCGGAAAATGTGATTCCGTGACGGAGCTTGAACGTGATTTGCTTGCCGTCTTTAGAAATCTTCCACGATTCTGCGAGTTCCGGTTCGAGGTCTTGTGTTTTGCGATTGGCGCGGATCAACACGCCGCCAGTGAGGTAGCGAATCGACAGAGAAGAGTCGTCATCGACCAGAAGTGGATCGAACGTTTTCGGTTCCGAGCGCAGACAGAAACGTAATTCGCCTCCGCTCTGCGCAAACGACGAGCCAGCGAGCAGCAAGGAACTCAGGAGAAGTGAGAGAAGAAAACGTCTGGAATTTAGGGCGGCCGGTCATGCGGTCACCTCCTCGTTCGATAGGAGCACTTGAAACGAAGTCAAAACAACGATGAGCAAAAGAAGAGGGACGAGTCGCCACGGCTCTTCGCGGAACGAAATCAGGCCTTCGAGTTCGCGCAACAGGCTTCCCCATGAAGGCAGCGGTTCGGCGACACCTAATCCGAGGATGCCGAGATTGGCTTCGCTCAAAATGAACACGGGAATCGAAATCCAGAATTGTGCGTAGAGGACGGGTTTGAGATTCGGGAGAACGTGAACAAAAAATAGACGCGGCCCGTGTAATCCCGAAGCGCGAGCTTGCAAGACGAAATCGGAATTGCGCAGCGCGTCGGCGCTGGTGGAGAGTACGCGGGCGGATGCGGCCCATCCGAGAAGGCCGAGAATAAGGAATGTGATCAGCACTGAGACCAGCGGAGACACGTTTAGGGGCAGGAGCGCGCGCACGGTGATCAGCAGGAAAAGCCAGGGTAAAGAGAGAAATAAATCTGTAAATCCACGGGCGAGGCGCAGCCAGATTCCGCCGAGGTATCCGGCGAGTCCGCCTACCAGAGCAGCGAGTGCGGTTGAGACGAGCGCGGCAGCGGGAGCGAGTAGCAGGGAGATGCGCGTCCCATAGAGGATGCGCGCAAAACGATCGCGGCCAACTTCGTCGGTGCCAAGCCAATGTTGATGGGATGGCGGCGCGCTAGGCGCTTCGCGGAATTGTTTGGCGTATCCGGAGGGAGCGAGCCAGTTTGCGCCGAGCGAAAGCGCGCACACGGCGACGACTACGAGACACGCGAGGTTGCGAGCGGCTTTCATGCAGGGGAAGTCGCTGCTTGAGCTAGATCCGCAGCGTTCGCGCGGTCCGTGCCTTCTCGGGGCTTCAACATAAAGATCATTACATCGGCGGCCGAGTTGGCCAGCAAGGTTACAAGCGTAACCAGCACGGTGAGGTTTACGAGCAGGGGAAGATCGCGGGATAAAGCGGCTTGCCAGGCGAGTTGGCCGATGCCGGGAAGTCCGCAGAGGGCCTCGATTGGAATGCTTGCGCCCAAGGCGATGCTGATCGTGATTCCCGCGAGTGCGATCATTTGCGGACCGGCGACCGGAAGCACATGCCAGCCGATGATGCGAAGTTCGCTGAGTCCACGGGCGCGGGCGGCGGTGATATGCGGCAAGGAATACGCCTTCGCGAGCAGGCTGCGGGTGTAGCGATAAATTTTGGGGAAAACGATGAGGGCGATCGCGAGATATCCGGGGGCGTTGAGGATCACGGAGAGCAGAGCTAAGGCTGCGGCGGGGATGCAGAGGAAAGCGCCGCTCACGGTCGTTCCGAGAATTTCGAAGGCGGCCCGTTTCCAGAGGCAAACGCTGAAAGCGAGAGTCGATGCGAGCAACCATGCCAGCAGAAGGCCGATGCCCGCGACGCGCAGAGTGACGGGCCAACGTTCGCGTAAGAGTTGTTGGACGGGTTGTCCAAGGGCATGCGAAGTGCCAAGATCGCCGTGGACCGCGTTGCGCAGGTATCCCGTATAGAAACTGAATATGTTGTGTTCGTTGGCGTGCGATTGGCGCAACGCGTTGATGCTTTCAGCGCTCAGAGTAGGGTCGAGTTCGCGTTCGTCGGAGTCGAAACCTGGGGCGAGACGGACCAGCGTGGCCGACAGTAATCCGCCCAAGAGGACGAGTGCGGCGATGGCTGCGAGTTTTCCCAGAATTAGGCGTGAGATTTTCAACGATTTTGCTTCCTAATCATTTTTTCGGAAATATTTAGTCGTTATAACGACTAATATTTTTCGCAGACGGTTTTACTGCTGTTTCACGCGAAATTGTTTTCAAAACATCGAAGCCGTAATCCAAGAGCTAGTTGACCGTGGCCCCATGCGCGCGAGATTTCGGTGGCTTCGCGTCGGGATCGGTTCCGGGCTCGGCGTGATGAAGTTTCTTCATGGAGTACATGCGGCGATCGGCCTCGGCGAGCAGGCGTTCGACATCGAATCCGTCTTCGGGACAGAATGCCGTGCCGACGCTCAGGCCGATCAGATCACGTCCGGTGATTTTCTTTCCAGCGTCAGAAGCGAGCTGATTCAGACGGCTGCTCTTTTCATTGGAAGCTTCCTGACTCATTCCGGGAGCGACGATGACGAACTCGTCGCCACCCATGCGGGCGACGTAGTCGTAACCCCGACAAATTTCGCGAAGGTGTCCGGCAAAATCTTTGAGTAGGTTGTCGCCTTCAAGGTGTCCGTAGAGATCATTGATCTGTTTGAAATTATCGAGATCGCAAACCATGACCGCGAGCGAAGTTCCGGTGCGACGGCAACGGGCCAGTTCGCGCGAGAGGTGAACGAACAGTGAACGCGCGTTGGGTAATCCGGTGAGGTAGTCGGTGGTGGCGGAATCTTCGGCCTGCTGATACTTGAGAGCGTTTTCGACGGACAGCGCGATCTTCGAAATAACAGCGAGCAAAATGCGCAGATGGTCGGTGGAAAACGCGTCGCGATCGGTGCGGTACATGGCGAGCACGCCGACGACGCCGTTGAGTCCTTCGAGCGGCACGGCAAGAATCGAACGCAGCGTAGTGAATTTCGCGGGATCGCTGATGTATCCGGCTTCGGCGTCGGGATTTCCGTTGAGGATTGGCTTGCGCTTGTCAGCCACCCATCCGCAGAGACCTTCTCCGACGGCGATGTTCAGCGATGAGAGCAGGCGGAAGTTGTCTCCACTTACGAGTTCGGGGACGAGTCGACCGTCCTTCAACAAAAACACGGCCATGGAATCGTACGGAACCATTCTCCGCAAACGCATGGAAAGCACGGACAGCGTTTCGCCGAGGCTCAGTGAGTTGCCGAGGTCCTGGCTGAGTTCAAACATGGTCTGCGCTTCCTGACGAGCGGAAGCGATGGACGACAAGAAATCTGTTTCGCTGCCCAGGCCGGTGACGGGAGCCTGCTCGAATCCAGCGGCGGGTTGTGCTCCGGACTGGACCGTGATGTTGGAGGGAAAAGTTGCATCGTCAGCAGCAGCCGAAATTGAACCAGACTGCGCCAAAGTATCCAGATCGCGATAACGTCGGCGCAGGACTTCGATTGTCCTCGGTTCAAAGGCTGAGCCGGACATCGAGGCGACTTTTTCCATCGCGGCATCGAGCGACATGGCATTGCGGTACTGACGATGCGATGCGAGGGCGTCCAGGCAATCGACCGCTGCGAGCACACGTGCGCCAGCGGGGATTGCCTCGCCCTTCAAGCCATCGGGATATCCAGTTCCGTCCCAGCGTTCGTGATGCGAGCGCACGATCGGAGCTACGGGGTAAGGAAACGCGACGCGCTGAAGGATCTCCGCACCAACGACGGTGTGGATTTTCATCTTCTCGAACTCTTCCGGAGTAAGGCGTCCCGGCTTGTTGATGATGTGTTCGGGAATGGCCAGCTTGCCGATATCGTGGAGCAGAGCAGCAGCGCGCAGGGCTTCAATTTCGTTTTCTGAAAAATCGAGCTCTTTCGCGACTTCCACGGCGAATACGCGGACGCGTTGCAGGTGTTTATGCGAAGTGTGATCTTTCGCTTCGATCGCGAGAGCCAGAGATTCGATGGTACGCAGGTGTAGGAGCGCGACGTCTTCGGCGTTCTTCTTCTCGATCTCGACTTGCTTTTTCTCGTCCGCCAATTTGGCTAGGTATTGATGGTAGGAACGATAGACCCAGTAGACGAGCGGGAGGACGAGGAGGGAAGTCTGCCATCCCACCTGCTTGCTGATGAAGCCCACGGCGAAAACGACTGCGGCTCCCACGATGTAGAACGGGAACGACCAGAAGTGGCAATCGGCCCAGACCTTATAGGCGGATTTTCCTTCAGTGAGCGAAATGATGACAGCGACTGGAACAGTGTTCGCGACGAAAAAAGTCAGAGCGGTGATGATCAACAAGGGCAGCGTTGCGGTACCGATCACTCTGTTCAGTTGGTGATACGTGAGGAACGAGAGCGTGATCGCGTTTGCCATCATGCTGAAGACGTTGAACAGCACTTTGATGGGGACGATTTTGTGGCGCGAGCCATAGAGGCACTGCGCTAGGGTTGCGGTGCAGCCGATGATCAGCGTTTCGGGAAGATTGAGTTCGAGTACGCTGAGCAAGATTACGAGGAAATTGACGGACATGGTGCCGTCGAATCCGGGCAGTTGAATCTTGAGACTGGAAGCGAGAACGGCGACGAGCAAGTAGCAAATGAAACGAGCGAGATCCACACTTTGCCAGTGCCATAGCGCATAAGTCAGCGCCAGGATGCCGAGGGCCGCCGTTGCTCCGATAAATAGTCTTGCCCTAGTAGACATACCTGACTCGAAAAATTCTGCCCAGCGCACTTCACGCACGTTCGCCGAGTGCAGTGTTGCATGCACATCGCCAGACGTTTTATCTCCAGACACCTATCCAAGGACGATTCCGGTTTTGCCAGTTTCTCGCTCGTAAAAATGAATACCGGGAGCGTCCCTAAATCTGGTTTTCCAGTTATAGGGAATGTTAGTGGAGGGCTTGAGACTCAGATACTTACCGAGGTAACTGTTAATTTTCGACGACTCGAAAGTTGCCCGATTGCAACGAGGCAGGCAGAGCGCGGATTGAAAGAAGCTGTGTAGCGATTGCTGCAACCGGAGTTACTTCGGTGTGGACGGATGTGTCGAACGGTCAGGCGAACGGCCTTCGGTTGTGGCAGCATCAGGATGAAGGGCGCGGACTTGCAGCAGCAGACTTTCGTTGTTCAGTCGCTGTTGTCCAACCGCGGTTGTTGGTTGTTCCACGTGTCGGATCCGACGACCCTAGCGCAGCAGGACGTCCCCCGCGCTTACAGCACAAGAATGTCGATTTCATCAAAACCGCCAAATTCGCAGCCAAATCCGTCGCCAAACGCGGCTGCGCCTCAATCTACGGGGAAAATCGAGCGCCGGAAAGCAGGCGGCCAGATCCGATCCAAGGGCGCTGCCGCCGCTTCGACTCTTCCGTCCGCTCCATCCGCTTCGCCGACGGTGGCGACTGCGGATGTTCCAGAGGGCGATCTGCTTCTTGCTGGAAACCTTGGCCTGAGCGCGCTTTTCACGGCTGATTTGTACGGAAAAATTACGGGTTGTAATCAGGGATTTAAACAGTACGGCTTCGATTCGGAGGACTTAGTTGGACGCAGCCTTGGCGTTTTTTTCGGCGTTGGGCGCGAGGGATTTCCCGCGCGACGCGCGATTGTCGAGGCGCTGGATAGCGGACAATTTAAGGGCGAATTGAATTGCCGCACTCAATCTGGAGAAGACGTCACTGTTCAACTTTCGCTGACGATTCTGCGCGACTCGAGTGGGGCTCCTTCGGCCATTCTAGGACTGGCGTCGAAAACCGCGGCCGCTGTTTCAGTTACCACGTCTTCCGCAAGCGACGCGGGTACGGCGCAGAGTGTGCAGGGACAAACCGCGAACGCGAAAGCTGCGACTCCGCTTCCGCTGGCCCGTCGCGAAATTGATGGCACGCAATTCTTGATCGCTAGTCCGATCATGCACAAATTCATGGGCATGGTGGATCGTGTTGCTGGGCACACGGAAACTGTTCTGGTCACTGGAGAAACGGGCACGGGCAAGGAGTTGGTGGCACGTACGATTCACGAGTCTTCTTATCGCCATAAGAGTGCGCTGGTGGATATCAACTGCGCAGCGCTTCCTGAACATCTGGTGGAGAGCGAATTATTCGGCTATGAAAAGGGCGCGTTTAGCGGCGCCGATTCTTCGAAGCCAGGTCTCTTTGAGTTGGCAGACAAGAGCACGATTTTCCTCGATGAAATTGGAGAGTTGCAACCGCAGATTCAGGTGAAATTGCTGCGCGTCCTCGACGGGCAGCCGTATTACCGCCTGGGCGGAAATCGAAAAATCACGGTGGATGTGCGCGTGGTTGCCGCCACCAATCAAGACCTTGAGGCAGCGGTGAAGGAAGGCCGCTTCCGCAAAGATCTCTTTCACCGTTTGTGTCAATTTCAGCTGCGAGTTCCGCCACTTCGGGAGCGTCCTGAGGATATTGCGGCGCTGGCGCGGCACTTTCTTTCGCTTAAAGCTGCAAAGAAGACTTTTGCGGCGGATGCTCTGGCGATTCTGCAGGCGCATTCCTGGCCCGGCAACATTCGCGAGTTGAGAAATCTGGTCGCGAAACTTGCGATGGCCACGGACGATCCACAGATTACCAGCGCGGAAGTTCGAAGCGAACTATGCGTTGAGCGAGCGATGGCTGCGTCGGCCAGCGCCAGTGGAGCGGTGCCGCTCGGCAATCTCGACAACATGGAAGAGCAGATGATCATTCGCGCGCTGGAGCAGACCGGTGGACATCGCGCCCAAGCCGCCGATCAGCTTGGCATTTCGCGCCGCACGTTGAGCCGCAAGCTGCGGGAATATGAAATTGACGCGCGCACCGGTGAGGGTGCAGCGAAGCTGGGAGTCATCAGTGAAGATCAGCAGAAATTTTTCCGCGCCGAAGTGAATATTTCGGTGATGCTGAAGAATTCGCAGGGCAAAGAGTTGCAGGTGCAGGCCGTCAATCTGAGCACGGGAGGCATGGGACTGGATTCCGTTAGTGATGCCACCGGATTCGCGGGACTGGTCGATGTGAGCTTTCTGTTGCCGGAAAGTGAAACGGAGATCCGCGCGAAAGGCCGAGTGGTGTGGGCCGAAGCGGGAGGCAGAGCTGGTCTGCGATTCGTGGTCATCGATCCGACGCTGTTTGAACACTTACAACACTGGACGAATCGAAAGATGAAAGACGAAGGCTGGGAAACGCCGTCGTGACCGCTCTAGTTTTAGCTAACAGGTAACGGCTAATCGCTAAAAGCTCAAGGGTGAACCGCCGCAGGCCACACACTTCGGTTACCTACCGTAATACGTCCTTCCGTGCGATTCTCTTTTTGCCGTTAAAGCTTGCCGTTAAAGCCATCAACCGCATCCCAGGGCCAACTCCCGCTGTGGCTGCGGATCTCAAGTGAGGTTCATACATGTTGCAGTCTCCGGAACCGAAGTACACCCCCAACGCCGCTCCCGCTAACAGCTACACTCCGGTGAAGCCAGCCACCTCACCGATGGACCAGGCCAACATTGGCCGCTCGCTCGTGATCAAAGGCGAAGTGACGGGCGCGGAATCGCTGTTCATCGACGGACGCATTGAAGGCTCCATCAATTTTCCTGACAACCGGGTTACAGTTGGCCGCAATGGAAACGTTGCCGCGAACATCACGGCAAAAGAAGTCGTCATCATGGGCAAGGTGCAGGGCAATGTGGAATGTTCGGACCGTTTGGACATCCGCAGCGAAGGCTTGCTGTCCGGCGATGTGATCACGCACCGCATCAGCGTCGAAGAGGGCGCGATCCTCAAGGGTGGCGTGGAAGTGCGCAATCCTGAGAAGAAAGATCAGAAGAATCAGAACAAGCAGGAAGCGCCGAAGGCGATGGCTGCGGCTGCGGGCAACGCGTAGAGCTCGGTCTTTTGTACGTCAAGACTCGCGCGTCAAGACTGGGAAAAAATTAAACGACGTTAGAATTCGAAGTCAGAATTCAGGAACGACGATGGAGGGACGGGATTTAGCCCGTCCAGCCGGGTGAAAGTGCCCGGCAACTCCATCGTTTTCTGTTTTTGTGACGATCCTGTTAATGTGCGTTTCAGATGTGCCCATTTCTCTTACTTCTTTGGCTTGAAGTCGAGCGATGCTGAGTTCATGCAGTAGCGCAGGCCGGTGGGTCCAGGGCCATCCGGAAAAACGTGGCCCAGGTGCGCGTCACATTTAGCGCAGCGCGCTTCAGTGCGGGTCATGCCGTGAGTTGTGTCGGTATGTTCGGCGACGTTGGCTCGATCCGCGGCGGCGAAGAAGCTGGGCCATCCCGTGCCGGAATCGAATTTCGTATCCGATCCAAAGAGCAGCGTGCCACAGCAGACGCAATGGTACGTGCCGTCGTCGTGCTTGTTCCAATACTTGCCAGTGAAGGCCCGTTCGGTGCCGCTGCCGCGGGCTACCTGATACTGCTCAGGCGTTAGCTGCTGCTTCCATTCGGCGTCGGTCTTGGTGACTTTTCCGGCGGAGGGTGTAGCGGTAGAGCTAGTTGCGTTCTCAGTCATATTTATGTCTCCACAAATATGATGTAGAACGGGTCGGAAAGTTGCAACCTTGGACGGGACTTCCTAGTCCGCCAGCGGTTGGTGTGAGCCTAGCATCAGGCCGATGCCTGCGCGTTTGCGAAGCTCCGACAGCATAGCGTTGGCAGCGTTCAAATACGTTGTGTTTGGGTCCGACGTATCGGCCCAGACGGCTTCGTACACAATCTTCGCTGCATCTTTCGGATCCATGTGCAGAGCAGCTTCCATTCGATCGGCTTGCTGTCGGACATCTCCGTAGCAGCTATGGCAAACGGCGGCGGGCTCGGTGGCTCCGCTATGCTGATGGTCAAGGACGCAGCGGAAAGTAGCTGCGGCGTTGATCTGAGTATGCGATGCAAAGGCTTGCGATTTGAGTTCCTTCAGGAAGCGCTCGCGGTCGTCGTCGATCGGTGCGCTCGGCGCTGGCTGCGGAGCTGGTGCGGCCGCCATAGAATGCAGGACGGGCTCGGTCGGGGACACTCGCTCGACCGATTTGCAGATCGGACAGGCATTCATGTCCGCGGGATAGTATGCATGGCAGCGCGAACACGGCAGGCCGTAACCGACGGGCTTGCGATCGATCGCGACACCCTGGTGTGATAGCGCCTGCGGAGATTGCCGAACTGGACTCGACACTGTGGCTGAGTTGACGGACTTTTCACGAGCTTGCTTGGTTGCGCTGGCTTCCATGGATGATGACCCCGAGAGCGCCCGCTGGACGCCGCTTTTGCTACCTTCATTCTAGGTTTCTTGGGGGCGGGACGCGACACACTTCAGTGCACGGGGCGATGTCCAACTGGCTAATGTCCGATCGGACATGGGCACACTGTACTGATGGTTATTTGGAGGCTGTGATCAGGCGGGCGACTTCCTGCATGCGGGTCCGGTAAATGTCTTCGCTGGGGTCCATGCGGGAGGCGATTTCGAGTTCGCCGAGGGCTTCTTCGTATTGATTCAAAGCCATTAAGCAGGCGGCGAGCGAGTAGTGATTCTGGGCGCTCGGCTCGAGTTTCAGAGCTTCACGAAACTCCTTTTCGGCGTCCGCCATCTGTTGGACGTTCACGAGCGCGGTGCCGAGGTAATGATGTGCCAGTCCAGATTCAGGATTGAGCGTTACCGCTTTGCGTAGAACGTCCACCGCTTCCCGATCTTTTCCGGAGAGCAGAAGCGCTTGTCCGAGCACACGATGTTCCGCCGCGCCCGTTGGATTGGCGATGATCGCTGCTTGCAATTCCTGTATGGCGGACGGGTAATCTTTCTTGGACATGTAGGCGCGAGCGAGGCAGTTGTGTCCGCCTTCCCACTCCGGATTCTTCTTGTAGAGCTCCTTGAACTCCACGATCGCGTTATCGAAATCTTCCTTGTCGCAAAGTGTGTTGCCTAAATTATTGCGGACGCTCGCTTCATCTGGGTTGAGTCTCTTGGCGGCGCGATACTCCGCGATGGCCTCGTCAAGTTTTCCCTGGTCGTGAAGAACGACGCCGAGATTGCTGTGCGCTTCCCAATAGTCGGGACGGATCGCTAGAGCATGGTGATAGGCGACGGCGGCGCGACGCAAATCTCCCTGATCGCGATGGGTGATGCCGATGTCGAAATACACGTCGGCATTCGCCGGAGATACCGCTGGTTCGCGCTCCAACGATTTGTTGAAAGCGTTGAGCGCGGCATCGAAGTGTCCGTCGGAATAAAGAGCGAGTCCGAGATAGCGATACGCTTCGGCGTTTTCGGGATCCATGCTAAGTGCGGTACGTGCTTCGGCGAGCGCGTCGTCGGCATTGTCCGCACGGTAGAAGAGATAGGACAGCTGGCTGTGCGTCTCGGGGAAACTGGGCGTCAGGTGCGACGATTCGGTGAATTCGTCGAGTGCCTCGTCGAAACGTTCTTCGCGACGAAGGACGGTTCCGAGGACGAAATGCAGTAAGAAATTGTCGTTGTCGCTTTGCAGCAGTTCGCGAATCGTGGCTTCGGAGGCGGGGTAATTCTTATCGTGGACGAAAGCCGCGATCTCAACCGCGGAGTCAGTGGATGGAGCGGAACATCCGCAAGCGGACGCCGGTTTCTGATTTGCGATCTGTTCCAGATGCCGATCAGCGCCGGATGGAATCAGGCTTCGGATCAGGGTTGAGTCGGCTCCAGCCTTCACGAGCGCTCGGGTGCATTGCGTGGTGGCGCGGCAGGACTGGTGGTTTGTATCTGTGTTTTGCGTTAGCGCTAGACGTTGAACGCGTGCGTTCGACAGTCCCCCTGCGAGCCATAAGAATATGGTGTCGGAAGCGGAAGTCGCCGGTACCTGTTGGGCTTGGACGGATGCAAAAGCCGTCAAGAATAAGAGGAATCCAGAGAAACAAAATCTCGATTTTACGAAGCCCTTCACGAAGTCCCCCGGCGGTTTTGAAGCGAGAATTGCCCTGTGGCAAAAGTAGTCTGCCGACGCTATTGCGGATAGGTCACGGAAGTAATTTCGAGGGACATGCACCAGTGCCCAGCTTAAGTTCTTGCTGGTGAATCTGCGGCTTCGTCGAAATGGCGATGGAGACGATTGGCATAAGGTTGGGTTACACTTGACTGGCGGTCGCGGGCGAGTTTGGCATCGCGCGACTGCTCCGGAGGCTCTATGTTTGAAGGCTTATTTCAACCCATGCACCTGTTGATCATCTTTGCCATTGCGTTGCTGGTATTTGGCCCCAAGAAACTACCAGAATTGGGCAAAGGTCTCGGCGAAGGCATCCGCGCGCTGAAGGATGGGATGAAAAATCACGATGCTCCGGCAGAAGTCAAAGCCGACGCCAAGCCAGACACGACTCCCAAAATTACGCCGGATAACAATCCGGAAAATAAGGCCTAAGTCGGCAGCTCTTCGATATAATTTCAGCATCCAAATCCAATACATTCTGGCCACAGGGATAGTTCTGTAACGCGCTTTTCACCCAGGGAATACCGTTGTCCCTTCGAGTTGGAAGTGGGAATTTCGTCTTTCTATTAGGGACCTATTCGGGATTTTGGATCGGCGATTTTGTCAGGTCAGCCGAGTCTGTCGATAGATGGCAATCAAGAGATAGCAATCACGGATTTCGTAAATTACAGGAGGATTTTTGTGCGCAATAAATTTGTGGTAGGTCTTCTTTTTTCGGTGGTTTTTTCACTGGCAATGGTAATGGCGGTTGCGGCGTTCGCCGATCAAGTCGTCCTGAAGAATGGCGACAAATTGACTGGTTCGATTACCAAGTCGGACGGCAAAGAGTTGGTAATTAAGACGGATTACGCTGGCGATATTACGGTGAAGTTTGACGCGATCCAAAGTATTACGTCGACTGGAGATTTGAATGTCACCCTCGGCGGAAAGACTGTGGTCGGGCCGGTGACAACGTCGGGCGACGATGTTGTGGTGGCGACCAAGACGGCCGGCAATGTTGAAGCGCCGAAAGCATCGGTGACGCTGGTGAGGAGTCCGGCGGAAGAAGCCGCGTATCAGAAGAGTTTGCATCCAGGACTGTTGGAAGGTTGGAATGGCGGCCTCAATCTAGGATTTGCCGTGACGCGCGGTAACAGCGAAACCAAGAACCTTAATATTGCTTTCAACGCCGTGCGTAAGGGATTTCACGATCAGCTGACGCTCTATACGAATCAGATTTATGCGACCAATGACCTTTCCACGGCGTCGCCGCACACCACCGCCAACGCGATCGGGGGCGGCATCCGCTACGATCACGATTTCAGTCCACGCGTGTTTGGATTTGTGAACGGAGATTTTTATCACGACGCTCTGCAGTTTCTTGATCTGCGCGCCATTGGCGGCGGCGGTATCGGCTTGCATGCGATCAAGAGCCCCGCGACCACTTTGGATTTGCTGGCTGGCGTTAACTACACGCATGAAAGCTACGCTGCGTATACGAATCCTAATCCCCCGCCACTTGGTACTTTCGTCGAGTCCAGAAGCGATAGTCTCGCTGGCTTGACGTTCGGCGATGCCTTTATGCATAAGGTTGGGAAGGGAACTGTTGTAACGCAGAGCTTCTTCTTCTATCCAGGCCTGACGTCGACCAAGATTGAAAATCCGGTGGACGGAACTTTCAAAGATGCGCGCGGATACCGTGGCACGTTTAATTTCGGTACCGTGACGAAGCTCAACAAGTGGCTGGGTTGGCAGAATTCGTTTGCTGACATCTACGTGAGTAATCCACCGTTTGGCACGAAACAGAACGATCTGCAGTTGGCAACTGGTGTGAGCTTCACGTTCACGCACTAAAAGAAGACGCACGAGACGAAATACGTAGGGACAGTCGAGGGCGGCTGTCCCTACGCGTGTTTTGCGAGTTTATTTGTGATCTTGCTATCCTACCGGCGTGCCGCGTTCTTTCCTCATCGATACCGATACTGCCTCGGATGATGCCGTTGCGCTGATCATGGCTCTGCGTGCGCCGGACGTTCGCGTGGTTGCGATCACGACCGTCGCTGGAAATGTTCCTGTTTTGCAATCCACTCGTAACGCTCTGTACACAGTGGAACTCTGCGGAGCGAAAGTGCCCGTGTTCATCGGCGCAGACAAGCCTTTGCTGCGCACCTATGCAAATGCAACCTGGTTTCATGGACGCGACGGGCTCGGTGATCACGACTATCCGGCGCCTCGTCAGTCTGCGGAGGGCGTGCATGCGGTCGATGCGATCATCGCTGCGGTCGAAGCAAATCCGGGAGTCACGATTGTCACACTTGCGCCGCTCACGAATATTGCTCTGGCTTTAGCGAAGAGGCCGTCCATAGCCGCGCAGGTTGGACGCTGCGTCCTTATGGGTGGAGCGCCTTGTTGCGAGGGCAACGTCACTCCTGCGGCTGAATACAATATTTGGGTTGATCCGGAAGCCGCGCGCATGGTGATGCGGAGCGGCATGCCGATTGAACTTGTGGGATGGCATCTCTCTCGCGGAGCCGCTGTGATCGGCGAAGACGATATCGCGCGCATTCTCGCGTTCAATAATCCGATCGCGAAGTTTGCAGTGGAATGCAACAGCCACGCTCGTGCCGCCTACAAAACGCAAACGGGAGAAGATGGAATTTCGTTGCCTGATCCGATTGCCATGGCGATTGCGCTGGATCCGACGATCGGAACCGATTGGAGCGAGCATTACGTTGATGTCGAAACGCAAAGTGAATTGACGCGGGGCATGACGGTCGTTGATCGGCTCAATGTCGCGGACGATGATCGGAATCGGGCGGTGTGGAGGCCAGTCCTCGAGAAGAGATGCAAAGTCAAAATCTGTTGGACCATGGACAACGCTCGCTGGAAAGACGCGCTATTTACGGCACTGCGATAGAGCGTTAACCACGAAGGACACGAAGGTTCACGAAGGAGAATTGTCCCCCTTTGTTCTTTGCGTCGTCTGATATATTTAGCGCTCTCGGAGGTCGTCCATGTCCCGGAATGTGCGCTGTGGTTTGATCCAGGCGAGCAATGCGATCAGCACGAATCGTCCGCTGGCTGAGATCAAGAAGGCGATGATCGATAAGCATCTGAAGCTGATCGAACAGGCGGCGAAGAAGAAAGTTAAGATACTTTGTCTGCAGGAACTTTTCTACGGTCCTTATTTTTGCGCTGAGCAGAATGTTCGCTGGTACGACCTGACCGAGCGCGTTCCCGATGGGCCAACGACAAAATTAATGCAGAAACTCGCCGCGAAACATGGCATGGTGATCGTTGTGCCCGTGTATGAAGAGCAGATGCCGGGACTGTATTTCAATACCGCTGCGGTCATCGACGCGGATGGAGAATATCTCGGCAAGTATCGCAAGCATCATATTCCGCACGTGCATCCGGGATTTTGGGAGAAATTTTATTTCACTCCCGGGAGACCTGGGATATCCCGTATTCGAAACCAAGTTTGCGCGCGTCGGAGTTTATATCTGCTACGACCGACATTTTCCGGAAGGCGCACGCATTCTGGGATTGAACGGGGCGGAGATTGTTTTTAATCCTTCGGCGACGGTTGCGGGACTCTCCGAATATTTGTGGGAGCTGGAGCAGCCTGCACATGCCGCTGCCAATGGATATTTTGTTGGCGCAATCAATCGCGTGGGACGCGAGAAGCCATGGAACATCGGCGAGTTTTACGGCAAGAGTTATTTCTGCAATCCGCGGGGAAAGATTATCGCGCAGGCGAGCCGCACAAAAGATGAATTGCTAGTGGCCGATCTCGATCTTGAAATGATTCAGGAAGTGAGAAGAGTCTGGCAGTTTTATCGTGATAGGCGTCCGGAGACGTATGGGGCGATTACGACGCAATCGGGGAATCCGACGGCTTCGGACTGAAATGTGCTGACCCACTAAGGAAGGTCATCCTGAGCGCAGCATGCCGATTCGCAAAGCGGATCGGGATGCGGAGTCGAAGGACCCCTACAACGCCAGTGCAGCGGTTCTTCCAAAGGGAATTCGTCCGATGCACAGTGAGAACTCCCTGATACGCCGATCTTGAAATTGAGCTGTATGGGGTTCTTCGACTGCGCGAGGATATCCGCTTCGCGGATGTCCTCACTTCGCTCAGAATGACAATTGGGTTTAGGAACGCGACAAGAATATGTCCTCAGCCATGCCATCAAATATCGAAACCAGTCCGCTCTATAACGAAGACCTCGCGCCTTCGACTCCTGCGCGCCGCACTTGGGGCACTTACAGTTTTGCGGCGCTTTGGGTATCGATGTCGGTCAATATTTTGACCTACATGCTGGCGGCCAGTTTGATTCAGGGAGGGATGAACTGGAAGCAGGCAGTTATCACCGTGTTCATCGGCAACACGATCGTGCTGATTCCGATGTTGCTGAATTCGCATCCGGGCGCGCGTTATGGCATTCCGTTTCCGGTGCTGGCGCGCGCGTCGTTTGGAGTGCTCGGCGCAAATTTCGCCGCCGTGTTGCGCGCGCTCGTTGCCTGCGGATGGTTCGGCATCCAGACTTGGATTGGCGGCGAAGCGATTAATACTTTGCTCATCGTCCTCGCTCCCGGATGGGCCAAAGTCGGCTATGGGACGGCGATTTGCTTCATGGCGTTCTGGCTCATCAATTTTCTGGTGATTCTCAAAGGCATCGAATATATACGAGTGTTGCAGGGGATCAGCGCGCCCGTTCTGCTGGCGGTCGGACTTTTGTTGCTGGGATGGGCGTACAAAGCGGCGGGAGGATTCGGGCCGATGCTGTCCGCTCCATCGAGATTTCTAACTTTTTCTGATTTTCTGAAATTCTTGATTCCCGCGTTGAATGGGACGGTTGGATTCTGGGCGACGGTGTCGCTGAACATCCCCGACTTCACGCGCTTCGCAAAAAGTCAGCGGCAACAAGTGATCGGACAAGCGCTCGGGTTGCCTACGACGATGACTCTCTATTCACTGATTGGAATTCTGGTAACGTCGGCGACGGTGGTGATTTATGGCACCGCGATCTGGGATCCAGTGCAATTGCTGAGTCGCTTTCATTCTCCCGTGGCCGTGGTGATTTCGTTGCTCGCGATTCTGCTGGCGACTCTGAATGTAAATATCGGGGCTAACGTGGTTTCTCCGGCAAATGATTTCTCGAACCTGTGGCCGCGTAAGATTAATTTCCGCACCGGCGGAATTATTACGTGCTTCATGGGAATCGCGCTGATGCCGTGGAAACTCCTCTCCAACTACGGCACGTTTATTTTTGGATGGCTCGGCGGTTACGCTGCGTTTCTTGGTCCAGTGGCGGGCATCATGATCTGCGACTACTTCGTGATCCGCCGACGAGTGCTGGTGGTGGATGATCTCTATCTACGCAACGGCATCTATGAATATTCGCGCGGATTCAATTGGCTCGCGGTGCTCGCGCTGGCTCTGGGAGCGGGGACGGCGCTGGTGGGATTGGTCGTTCCTGCGGTGCGGGATTTGTATGACTATTCGTGGTTTGTTGGATTTGCGGTGGCGTTTGTGGCGTATTACGGGTTGATGAGGTTAGGTAGAAAGAAGGGTGACGAAAACTCAAACCGTTGAGGCCGGATCCCCCCCCAACTGAGAACAGCGCATTCTCATAATCGCCACCGAAGTTCACACGAGTTATCTCGGAGATTTTGAATTTAGTGGCGTTATCGTCCCAGCTCGCATCTGGGTTGATTTCTAGTAGCGAAACGTGACCGTGCTCCACACCCAGCACGCGCCCTATCCAACAAATGTCCGGATCAACTTTTTCCCGATGAATCGTCACGAGCGGGAACGCACGGCTGGCTGAAAGCAATAGGTCCCCAGTGGACTTAACGCTGACTCGTGGTTTTTTAGGTCTGCGCTCCCCCCGTAGCTTGAGCGCGGATTCCGCGAACTCGCTATACGGGTCAGGACCAACGCCTCTCACATCGGCGAGACGAAAGCACTCGAATCCATCGAACCGAATACGATCACTAACGAGCGAAATCAGGAAAAAACGAGGTCCTACGTCCAGCACATAACCCCTTATGTTCGACTCTTCAAACCGTCTTGAGAATCGAATGAAGCGCTTGAGGCGCATTGCTTTGGCGAGTCGGGATGAATTACTTCCGGACATAAAATGCCTCTGGTAATTAAGTTCTCGGCGTCTCTATACCCTAGTCATAGACATCTTTGCGATGTGCGACGCGCGTTATACTCACGCGCTTTTTGGAGTCGTCGACGATATATACAACGCGCCAGTCACCCACGCGGATGCGCCATAGGTCTCTGTACCCTCTCAGTTTCTTGCATCCCGAAGGACGAGGATTCTCAGCAAGGGACATGATCTTTCGATCGATGCGGGCGAACAGCGCGTTGTCAAGCGCATCTAGTTCCTTCGCTGCAGCGGACTTTATTTCGAGCGAGTATTTAGCCACGATGGCCATTGTGCTTCAGGCGTTTGGTTCGGTACTCCTCGTAGGGAATGCTCTTCTCTTTACGCCGCGATTCGGAGACTAGGCCATCCCAGAAGTCCTCCCAAATGGCACGGTGCTTCTTGAGATCGATCAGAACCGCCGTCCTGCGTCCCTTCTCGTCGGTTACAAATTGGATTCCGGTCATCCTTTTTCTCCCCGCTAGAAATGCTATACGCTCAACGTACCGCGCCCCGATGCTTGGGTCAAGGCGGTGGTTTCATCTCGACTTCAACCAACGGCAGGACTGCTGCTAACACGCGGACAGGAGTGTCCGCGCCACATAGGCCATTCCTCTCACTCTTGAAATGTAACGCACACACCATTCGGATCGATTGCTCCGAATTCTTTGGTGCCCCAGGGCTTGGTTTGCAGCGGGCCGTTGGGATGGAGTTTGCCGCCGCGCTCCTGATATTCGGCATATAGGGCCTCGATACCCTGCACGGCTAGACGGACCATGGTCTGGTCGCCGATGGTTCGGGCGAGGATTTTGTCGTTCATGCCGGAGATGTGGAGGTAGGCTTCGCCGCAGTTGATCCCGGCATAGTTGGGAGGAGTCGCGTCGCGAAACGTTTCTTTGAAGCCGCAGATTTCAGTCCACCACTTCAGAGATGCGGAGACGTCGGCGGCGGGGAGAACGGGGATTGCGCCTTGGATGGTCGGTTCCATGAGAGCAGGATAAACGAAACTATCGCGAATGGTCGTTCATCGACTTATTCTGGTGACCAAAAATAATAGTCGTTATAACGACTATTATTTTCAGCGAAATGCGGGTAGCACTTCTTTCTTATATTTCTCCAGCGTGTCTTCTTCGTCTCCGCACATCAGATAGATATTGAATTGCGTTACTCCGGCGCGGGCGAGACTGCGAATCTTTTCGATGTGCGCTTCGGCGGGGCCTAGCAGGCAGAAGCGGTCGGTGACTTCGTCCGAAACGAAACTGGCGTTGCTGCTGTCTACTTCGCAATGGTGGAGATAGTCGTACTTGCCTTTGTCGCGGATATACGAAGTCAGTGCAGGTGGTAGTTCTTCGGGCTTGTAGCGCGACACGAGATCGACGACGTGGTTCGAAACCAGAGCAGGGAACCAGCGCACATGTTCGCGTCCGACTTTCAAATCGTCGGAGATCCACACTGGCGCGGCTGCCATAATTTCGATTTTCTTTGGATCTCTGCCTGCGGCCTCGGCTCCTTTTTTGACGAAGCTGACGCACCACTCGATCAGATCGGGATCGGCGAATTGCAGGATGACGCCATCGCCAATTCGTCCTGCGAGCTCGAGGACTTTGGGGCCGTATCCTGCAACCCATACGGGAGGAACACCGCCGGTGGCCCAGGTCAGGCGCGCCTTTCCGCCTTCGTAATCGATTTCGTTACCGCCGGTCAGATTGCGAAAGTCGTGGATGGATTCTCCCAACTCCGCGACCGTGACTGGTTTTTTCCCGAGAACGCGACGCGAGCTGTCACCGCGTCCGATGCCGAGTTGCATGCGTCCGCCGGAAATTAGATTCATCGTCGCGAAGAGGCTCGACGTTACGGTGATGTCGCGCGTTGCGGGATTCGTCACGCAGGTGCCGAGGCGCATCTTCTTTGTATTGGCCGCCATCAGCGTGAGCATGGGATACGGTTCGAGCCAGAGGACGTGCGAATCGAAGATCCATCCATATTCGAATCCCGCTGATTCCGCTTGGCGCGTGAGGGCGACGATACGCTCTACGGACATGTCGGGCTTGATGGTGATGCCGAACTGCATGGTGACTCCCCGGCAACTAATGTTGTCATTCCGAGCGCAGCGAGGAATCTGCGGGTTCGCGGCAAAATTGCAGATCCCTCGCTGCGCTCGGGATGACAATTCTTATTATGGTGACAATTCTATTAAGGAATCGGGAGTTTAGCATAAAATCTGTGCTTCGCTGTTGCAGGAGAAAATGCGTCCATGGGCTTTGACACCATCATCGTGAACGGTCGAGTGGCGACCGCAACGGATACTTACACTGCCGACGTGGCGATCAATCAGGGAAAGATTTCAGCGATCGGAGCGGGACTTCCGCGCGAGAATGCGGGAAAGATTATTGACGCGGCGGGTCGATATGTTTTTCCTGGCGGAATCGATGTGCATACGCATCTCGATATGCCTTTCGGCGGCACGACGAGCGCGGATGATTTCGAAACCGGAACGCGCGCTGCGGCGTATGGCGGAACAACGACGCTGATTGATTTCGCCATCCAATATAAAGGACAGACTCTGCGAACGGCGTTCGATGCCTGGATGCAAAAAGCCTCCGGCAAAGCGGTCTGCGATTACGCGTTTCACTGCATTATCACGGAACTTGCCGACGCGCAGCTTGATGAAATGAACGCGTTGACGCGCGAAGGGGTTACGAGTTTCAAGTTGTTCATGGCGTATCCCGGCGTGTTTATGTTGGATGATGCGAGCATTTTCAAAGCCTTCCGTGCGACGGCGAAAAATGGCGGACTCGTTTGCATGCACGCCGAAAATGGTGGTGCCATTGACGTGATCGTGCAGCAGGCGTTGGCGGAGGGGAAGAAGGCTCCGAAGTATCACGCGTTGACTCGTCCCGTAACGGCGGAAGCGGAAGCCGTTTCGCGGGCAATCGCTTTGGCCGAAATGGCGGGAGCGCCAGTTTATATCGTCCATCTAAGTTGCAACGAAGCGTTGGAAAAGGTGCGCGAGGCGCGGGATCGCGGGCTTCCGGTGTATGCGGAGACGTGTCCGCAATATCTTTATCTGTCGTTAGAGAACATGGATGCTCCGGGATTTGAGGGAGCGAAATATGTGTTTACTCCTCCGCTGCGGGAGAAGTGGCATCAGGAAAAATTGTGGAACGGATTGAAGCGCGATCACCTGCAAGTCGTTTCGACGGATCACTGTCCGTTTTGTTTCAAAGAGCAGAAAGAACTCGGTCGCGATGATTTTACAAAGATTCCAAATGGCGGCCCTGGGGTCGAACATCGCATGAGCCTGATATATTCCGGCGGCGTCGCTGGAGGACGATTCAGCGTGAACCGATTCGTTGAACTGGTTTCGACAACTCCGGCGAAATTGTTTGGCCTCTATCCGCGCAAAGGAACGATCGCTGTGGGAAGCGACGCGGACCTCGTTATTTTCGATCCGAATCGCAAACATACAATCAGCGCGAAGACGCACCACATGCGGGTTGACTATTCGATGTTCGAGGGAATCGAAGTCACGGGAATGCCTGACGTTGTGCTCTCGCGCGGACGAGTTGTGGTGGAACAGGATAAATTTCTGGGGCGCGCGGGCGCGGGGGAATTTCTGAAACGGGCGCTTTACACGCAGCCGTAACGTCGTTGTGGCGGATGATGCGCCGGACGACCTCCGACGATGTTTAGCTTGTGATGGAGAAAAGTCATGAGTGCTCCTCTAACTAACCCCATCGTAGCTGGCGCTGCGGTAAGAAACCGCATCGAGTCTATCGATCTGATTCGTGGCGCAGTGATGATTCTGATGGCCATCGATCACGTGCGGGTTTTTTCTGGCGTGCCTGCGGGCGGCCCGACTCCTGGATTATTCTTCACGCGCTGGATTACCAACTTCTGCGCGCCGGCATTCATCTTTCTCGCAGGGACCAGTGTTTACTTCTACGGCCGAAAGCACAGTGACACATCAAGGTTTCTTTTGATTCGCGGCGCGTGGCTCATCTTTCTTGAACTCACTTACCTGCGAGTGGCGTGGACTTTCAATTTTGATTTCAGGCATTACGAGCTCGCCGGGGTCATCTGGGTGATTGGGTGCTGCATGATCCTGATGGCGGGGTTGGTGAAACTGCCGCTGTCAGTCGTTGGCACGATTGGCGTGGTAATTATCGCCGCGCACAACTTGATGGATCCGCATATGGGCGCGCTTCTGGACGGGCTGGACTCCAACAAACTATCCGGCCTCTGGAAGATTTTCTACGTGGGGTTCTTTGCAGGTCCGATTCAGTTTGGAGCGGATGGTCCTTTTCTCACGGTGCTGTACTCGATCATTCCGTGGATCGGTGTGATGGCGGCGGGCTATGCGTTCGGCAAGATTCTGATCGCGGAGCCAGCGCGTCGAAATCGTCTCTGCCTGACGATTGGACTCGCAGCGATTGTCCTGTTTCTCTTGTTGCGGGGCTTCAATTTGTATGGTGATCCGCGTCCGTGGCATGCAGCTGCGCAGGGTAGGAATGGTGCGCCGCCGATGCCGGCGGGGCTTTCGTTTTTGAATTGCACAAAATATCCGGCGTCGCTGAGTTTTATTTTGATGACGCTCGGTCCGATCATCGCGTTGATCCCGTTGCTCGAAGGTATGCGTGGTGTCATGGCTCGAGCGATCGTCGTTTTTGGACGCGTGCCCTTCTTCTATTACATGCTGCACATTCCACTGATCCACACGATGGCATTGGTGGTGTCGAAGATCCGGCTTGGATTTGTCAGTCCGTGGCTCTTTACGAATCATCCGATGGGAAATCCCGAGCCGCCGGAGGGATATACGTGGGGACTACCTTTACTTTATTTGGTGTGGGGAATCGCGATTGTGCTTCTCTATTTTCCGTGTCGCTGGTTTGCGGATGTTAAGACGAAGAGAAGCGATTGGTGGCTGCGCTATCTTTAGAAGAGGTGAAGAGATCTGCAGGGAAGGTGAGAGCGACGTCTATATAGCCGAGGTCCAGATGATGAGCGCCGAAGTTAAAACGGAGTGGATCGCGTGGTAAAATTCCTTCTGGTAGGCATATTCCTCAAGCGGTATCGCCAGACGTAAAGCATTCCGCAACACATGTAGGCCCGTAGCTCAGTTGGTTAGAGCGCCTCCCTGACACGGAGGAGGTCGATGGTTCGAGTCCATTCGGGCCTACCATATTTGTTTTGCAAGTTCTCGTTTCCGATGTACGATTCGCGAAGCAGTTCATCCACATCTCAACGCTTTCCGACAGAAAACTGATGATCAGCGCAGAAGACCCGGTTCAGCCGGAGCGCGAGGACGTTACACCAGGCTGGCAATACGCGGTTTCAGCGGGGATCCTCGGCTGGGTGCTCGACGCGTTTGATTTCTTCGTTGTTGTTTTCCTGCTGGAGACACTCGCCGCCAACTTCCACGTTGAAAAGAAATCCATTGTCTGGACCATCTCAATTGCGTTGGCGATGCGACCGGTTGGAGCACTCATCTTTGGTTCGCTCGCTGATCGCTTTGGACGGAGGCGTCCGCTCATCGGGTGTGTGATCTTCTTTTCCACGGTGACGTTGTTGAGCGCGTTCGCTCCCAACTATGCCGTGTTTGTAGTCATGCGAGCACTGTACGGGATCGGCATGGGAGGCTACTGGGGAGTCGGCGCATCCCTGGCGATTGAAAGCGCACCACGTCGGCGAAGAGGATTCATTTCCGGATTGATGCAGAGCGGATATCCCGGCGGATACTTGCTGGCGGCGGTCGCGATGGAAACCGTGCAGCCTCATTTTGGCTGGCGCGCGATGTTTTGTGTGGGTTTCCCGGTTGCAATCCTGATTTCGCTTCTCGCGCTCCGAGCGCCGGAATCCGCCGCCTGGCAACAACATCGTCAGACCTCGATCGGGATGATGTTTCGCGTGCTGTGGCAACAGCGAACGCGCTTTGTCTATTTGTTGCTGGTGATGGTTGGGATGTCCTGCTTGTCGCACGGCACGCAGGACCTGTATCCGGATTTCTTGAAATCGGCGCACGGATTTACGCGATCCGCGATCTCGAATATTGCGATCCTGTTCAATATTTGCGCGATTGCTGCCTCTTTATTGTTTGGTCAATTTTCTGAATCATTCGGAAGGCGCAGAACCATAACGCTCGCGCTGGGCGTCTCTTGCCTCGCGCTTTACCCTTGGGCATTTGGCGTTACGACGATGACATTGATCATAGGAGCATGCCTGATGCAGAGCGGCGTGCAAGGCAGTTTCGCTATTATTCCGGCGCATCTGAATGAACTCGCGCCGGATGCGATCCGGAGCCTGTTTCCCGGCTTTGTATACCAACTGGGAGTTCTGATTGCATCTCCCGCGGTGTCGATCCAATATGCGTTGCAAAAACGTTTGGGATATCCGGCGGCGCTCGCTCTTTTTGAAGGAGCTGTCATCGGCGCGCTCCTGATCATCTTCGCACTCGGACCCGAGCGCAAAGGACGCGACTTCCGCGCGGCGGAACCTTCCGCTTGATGTTCACGGCTTCGGCCGTCCGTCTTTCAACCTATGAACCAAAAAGATCGAGGCTGCGAGAGAACGCGCCAGGCGTTTCCTAGAGAGCATCTAATGTTAACAATAGTGTTGACATGTGAGAAAATCGGGGTGAATAATCGATCGCTGCAATTACCACCGATTAACCATCCGCTGGAAGAATAAGAATCTGGAGCAATCTATCGATGCATAGGGAAGAGACGAGATCGACGCGGGAGTTTCGGACTTATTCTAGCGGTGATGCGCCAAGCGGTGATGCGCCGCAAACGACGCTCGCCCAAAACATCATGACCAAGCCTGCAACTGGAGTTTGCAGGAGACGTGTGTTCCGCAATCTTTTTCCGGTCATACTCGGGCTTATTCTCGGGCTCTGCTTCCGCGCGGGGAGCAGCAGCGCCGCGGAAACACCCAAGGTCGGCGGCCCATCTGCGGGAAATTCGTGGCTCAGGGAACACGTACTCAACGACGGCGCACAGCTGCCGTTTTCGTTCGCGTATGACCGGCAGGGTTCCGGCGCTCTCTTAAAAGCGTGGCCCAAGACGATCGAGACAAAACAGTTGGACAGTGTGCGTACGGAGCACATCGTGCGATGGGCCGATCCGAAGACGGGATTGCAAGTCCGTCTGGAAGCGTTCGAGTTTGCGAACTCTCCCGTGGTGGAGTGGACTGCTTACTTTAAGAATGATGGCAAGGCTGATGCTCCAATATTGGAATACGTTCAGGCGCTCGATACTTCCTTCGCGGTCGCGGGCGAAGGCATCCCAACGGTTCTTTACTCCAAGGGGTGCGGAGTTATGGACACGTATTCGTTGGTGAAGAAGTCGTTGAATCAGCTCGAGTCGTTTCAGATTTCGAGCGAGAGCGGCGGCAAGACGGTCGAGACGATTCCGTTCTTCGACATCAAGACCTCGGGACATGGATTGATCGGGGCTTTGGGATGGCCTGGTAAATGGGCGATTAATTTTTCTCGTGCGACCGAGCCGACCATAGCCGTGAGCGCCGGTATGCCCGGGACACATCTCTCGCTGCACGCTGGCGAGGAGATTCGCACACCGGAAATTTTGCTTCTTCCATGGGAAGGAAATGATATCGATGCCCACAACGTGTTGCGGCGCCACATTCTGAAATATCACACGCCGTTGTATGACGGAAAGCCTGTCGTTCTGCCCGTTTCGCACCTGGGATGGGGCGGCATGAAGACGTCGACGAGCCTGCAGCTGATCGAGCAGATTACGAAAGAAAATATCGGATTTGAAAATTTCTGGATGGACGCTGGCTGGTACGGCACCGATCGTCCCGTGGATGAGTTCCAGGTATTTGGCAAGGAGGATTGGTTTCTGCATGCGGGGAATTGGCGAGTGAATGAGATTCCTCATCCGGACGGGACTGGACTGAAGTCGATCAGTGATGCGGCGCATGCGAAGGGGATGAAGTTTCTGTTGTGGTTCGAGCCGGAACGCGCGGTGGTTGGAACTCCGCTCACCATTCAGCATCCCGATTGGTTTATTGGAGAAGTCACCACTCATTTTGAAGGAAGTACCGAGCGGCCGATCGTAAAGTTTCGGATGTTTGACTTCGGAAATCCGGTGGCGCGTCAATACATGATCGACGCGATGTCGGACTTAATCGACAAGCAGGGCATCGACGTTTATCGGCAAGATTGCAATTTTGCGCTGGCACCATTCTGGGACCAGGCTGATACCGTCGATCGGCAAGGGAGCACGCAGATTCGCTACGCGGAAGGGTTGCTGAAATTTTGGGACGAGCTGCGGCGACGGCATCCAAAGTTGATTCTCGATATTGTTCAACGAGGAGATCTCGAAACGATTTCGCGCGCAGTCGATTTGAGTCGCGCGGACTATCCGGTTTCTCCAGATGCGGATCCGATCGGAGCACAGATGAGTACGGAAGGGCTCGCATATTGGAGAGCGCATTTTGGAACGTTGCTGCAGGTGCGGCCGAGCGATACTTACCACTTCCGCAGCGGCATGGCTCCTGGTTTAGCGTTCGCACTATTTAATGTCGCTGGGTATCCGAATCAGATCGGAAAATTTATTCCTGCAGATTTTCCGTACGATTGGATGCGGACCATGGTCTCGCAGCTCAAGTTGGTGCGTCCTTTATATTATGGCGATTACTATCCCATGTTGCCGTGCAGCGAGAACTCCGATTGCAAGACGGATCCGAGCAAGGAATTGAGCGCGGCGTTCGAGTGGGCGGCGTGGCAATTTAATCGTCCTGAAGAAGGGGATGGGATGGTGCAGGCTTTCCGTCGCGAGGAGAATGGCGAGGCTGCAAAGACCCTCCCGTTGCGGGGACTCGATCCCGCGGCCACTTACGAGGTGACCGATCTTGATCTGAAGACGCCAACCACAGCTTCCGGGAAAGACTTAATGCAGCAAGGCCTGCATGTGGAGATCAAAGACAAGCGCGGAGCGGCGATTGTCATGTATAAGAAGGTTCGCTGATGCGCTACCCGTTGTTTCGTCGTTCGTAAGGCCGGAGGTTTCGGCATCGCGATCGGTGGATCCGTTACTTCGATTCTTTAATCCGCTTTGCTAGTCGGCGACGACGTTTTGATTCTGCTGTCCGAGACCAGTGATTGCGAGTTGCATGCGATTGCCTGGGCGCAAATAAACGGGGGGTTTTACGCCGTGCCCGACTCCCGGAGGCGTACCGGTGGAAATAATGTCGCCCGGTTGCAGGCTCATAAAACGACTTAGGTAACTCACGAGATAAGCCACGCCGAACACCATGGTCTTGGTCGATCCGTTTTGATAGCGATGACCGTCGACCTCAAGCCACATATCCAAATTTTGCGGATCAGGAACTTCATCCGACGTCACGAGCCACGGACCGATGGGCCCGAACGTATCAGCGCTCTTGCCTTTCACCCACTGTCCAGTGCCTTCCAATTGAAATGCCCGCTCGGAGAGATCGTTGATCACGCAATATCCGGCGACGTGCGATAGGGCGTCTGCCTCGGCTACATATTTCGCAGGCTTGCCAATTACCACACCGAGTTCCACCTCCCAGTCGCTCTTTTTCGATTCGCGGGGGATAACAATGTTGTCGTTAGGACCGCAAATGGCCGACGTTGCTTTCATAAAGATGATCGGTTCGGCGGGAACTGCCATGCCCGATTCGGCGGCGTGATCGGAATAGTTGAGTCCAATGCAGATAAATTTGCCGACGTTTCCGACGCAGGGGCCAATTCGTGGTTGCCCGGCAACGCGCGGCAGACGGGCAATGTCCAGGGCTCGCAGCTTTGATATGGATTCCGGAAGCAAGTCTTGTCCGGCGTGATCGGAAACTACCGCCGACAAATCGCAGATCTCGCCGCTTGGCGCCAATACGCCCGGCTTTTCGTGGCCCGGTGGACCGTAGCGCAGTAATTTCATTTCTTCTCCATAACGTTAAGCATGAAATCAGGAATCTTACGTTGCGAAGCTATAAGGAAAAGCCGCCGTCAATACAGTGCGCTTGTCCCGTGGTAAAGCTCGATTCGTCGGAGGCCAGATACACGGCCAACGCTGCAATTTCTTCGGGACGGCCCAGACGTCCCATCGGTTGCCGCGCCACAAATTCGGCGCGGACTTTTTCCACATCGCCTTGTGCAGCGATTCGTTCATCGAGCGAAGGGGACTGCACAGTGCCCGGGCAAATTGCATTGCAACGAATGCCGCGGCGAATGAAATCTGCTGCGATGCTTTTCGTTAACCCGATTACGGCCGCCTTCGTCGCTCCATAAACGAACCTGTTCGGCGCGCCTTTAATACTGGACGCTGCGGAAGACATATTAATGATGCTTCCTTTGCCGGCTTTCAGCATTCCTGGAAGGAACGCGCGGCACGTGCGATACATGGACTTGACGTTCAAATCGAAGGAAAAATCCCAGTCTTTTTCTTCACACTCCAGGATGCTTCCATGATGAACGTAGCCAGCACAATTGAAGAGCACGTCGATTGTTCCGATCTCGGCCGCGAGATTCAAAACGTCTTTCGACTGGAGCACATCGAGTTTGCGGGTCTGGATGTTTGGATGATTCTCGCCAAGGCCTTTTAGCGCTTCCTCGTTAATATCGGTCGCCCAGACGACAGCGCCCTCGTCGGCAAAGGCCAACGCTGTAGCGCGTCCGATGCCTTGTCCGGCGGCGGTCACTAAAGCAATCTTTCCTGCTAGTCTTCCACTCATAGTTATTTTGGACAGTTATTCCGAACCGTTATCGCGACCGCCGATTGCCAAAAGCTTCAATCTAGTGGCTGGATGGTCGTCGAGCGTCATCATTAAGATGATAGTTGAGATGAAGGGCCTCGTTGCTAGTTTATGGAGTTCGTTCCACAGGTGGCCGCGTGCAAGCTTTTGAGCTTCGGTTTGATCGGGCGAAGACTAACCGATCCATTGTTTAATTGTCAACACTACTGTTGACATTGTAGACTGACGCGGGGCCGAATCGATTCATTTCTGAAAATTTTCAAGACGACTCATGGAATTTGATATCGAAGAGTTTAACGCGCTCCGCGGATACCTCATTGCGCACGGATATTCGCAGGCAGGCGAATCAGTTGCATTGGAAAAGCTTGAAGGTGGTGTTTCAAATCGTACTGTAAGAGTGGCGTGGCCCGATGGACGAGCCTGGGTTTTGAAGCAGGCGCTGGCGAAACTCAGAGTGAGCGCGGATTGGTTTAGCAGTCCTGAAAGAATTGCAGTGGAAGCGAAGGCATTACGATGGCTGAATCACTCGGCTCCTCCAGGAACCACTCCCGGCTTTGTCTTTGAGGATTTAAGGGAACATCTGATGGGGATGCAGGCGATTCCGGAACGACATCTAAATTGGAAATCGGTTTTGCTTTCTGGCCAGGTTGTTTCCGATCACTTCGAGCAATTTGGATTGCTGCTCGGCACAATACATCGCAAGTCATCCGATGCCTCGTCGGAAGTTTCCCAAACGTTTGCCGACACTACTTACTTCGAGAACCTACGGCTGGAACCGTATTATCTTTACACTGCTCAAAAGGTCGCCGGCGCCGCCGAATTTCTTAACACGCTGGCGCGCGAGACACTTCAGCAAAAGCATAGTGTTGTGCATGGGGATTTTAGCCCGAAGAATACTCTGATCTATGACGGTAAGTTGATTCTTCTGGATTATGAGGTCGTCCACTTTGGAGATCCGGCTTTCGACGTGGGGTTCGCTCTGACACATTTCCTCAGCAAGGCAAATCACCTGCCGAGAGTGCGTGAACGCCTGGCGAATGCTGCGGAATTGTTTTGGAAGGTATATTGGGCGGAGATTGACCAGTTGGCTTGGTCTCGAGCCTTAGAGGCGCGCGCCGTGCGCCATACGCTCGGCTGCCTGTTGGCGCGGGTCGCGGGAAAATCGCCCCTGGAGTATCTGACATCCGAAGAAGCTTCGCGCCAGCGAGCGGTGGTGTTGTCGATAATCGAAAATCCTCCCACCAAAGTAGCCGACTTGATCGCGGAGTTCACGAACAAAATTGAAACCTATGCCAAAAATTAAAAAACTTTCGGGACGAGAAATCCTTGACAGTCGCGGCAGGCCGACGGTGCTGGCTACCTGTGTACTTGAAGGTGGAATCACCGCGTCTGCTTCGGTGCCGTCGGGGGCATCCACGGGAAGTGCAGAAGCATTTGAATTGCGCGATGGTGATGCCAAACGTTATCAGGGATTGGGATGCCAACGCGCCGTGGCGAATATCGGTGGCGAGCTAAGCCGCGCATTAGTGGGTCGCGATTTTCCTAACCAGTCTGATCTGGATCAAGCGATGGTGGCGCTTGATGGGACTGAGAATAAATCGCGCATCGGAGCGAACGCGATTCTCGCCGTATCGGTGGCATTTGCGCGGGCGAGCGCACTGCAACGCGGAGTTCCTCTCTATCGGCATTTCGCCGATATGGCAGGCACAACCGCACAGACCCTACCCCGGCTTACGATTAATCTATTCAGCGGAGGGAAGCACGCTGGTCAGCAGGTGTCGATACAAGATGTGTTGATCATCCCGATGGCGGCACGCGCCATCGATGAGTCGCTGGTTGCGGCGTCCGATGTGTATCAGGCAGCCGCCGGGTTGGTATTCCGAAAATATGGGATGCGTCTTCTAACTGCGGACGAAGGTGGCTTAGCTCCTCCGTGTAAGTCGGCTGCCGAGATGTTGGGCTTAGCGGTTGAATCTATCGAGCTTGCGGGTTACGTTCCGGGAAAAGATGTCGCGATTGGAATGGATGTGGCTTCGACTCACTTCTACGGAGACTCCAAGTATTTGTTGGATGGAGATGTTCTAGATAACACCGGAATGATCCAGAAAATTTCTGACTGGGTCGATAAATATCCGATCTTGAGTGTGGAAGATGGACTTGCTGAGAATGATTGGGATGGCTGGCCTCGGCTCCGTCAAGTGATCGCGGGACGTGCGCTTACTCTGGGTGACGATCTACTATGCACCAATCCTGACCGCATACGCCGAGCGATCGAGAGCAAGGCTTGTGACGCGTTGCTGCTTAAAGTCAATCAGATTGGAACACTCACAGAGGCATTGCAGGCCTATAAACAGGCACGTTTGGAGGGTTGGGCGGTAACGTTGAGCGTGCGCAGCGGTGAAACCGAGGACAACTGGGCTGCAGATCTAGCCGTAGGATGGCAGGCCGATCAGTTCAAGAATGGGTCGATCCGACAGTCCGAACGACTCGCGAAGTATAACCGGCTCCTCGAGATTGAAGAGACGACACATTGGCCGATCATCGCGTGGCCGGGCCGCGGCTGATTTTGGAAACCCGAGAATCAAAGCGAAGCTTGAGTTGGTTTTACAGAATAATGATCCCACTGATGCTGCTGCCGTGGGGATCGAGGATGTGTGCGCAAGAAAGTCAGACGAGCAAAGACGCCTACATCCGTCACGATGGGAGTGACTGGGTTCTGGGAACATCAGTCGTTGAGCAAAGGGTTCGCTTAGCCGAGGGCAGGTTCTCGCTCGTCTCCTTTCGCAGCAAGGTGTCTGGACGGGAATATCAGGATGCAAGCAATCCAACCGAAGAGATCCGATTCTTCGTTGATGACCACGATGTCGCCGACGGGAATTGGCGGTGGAGTGCTCGCGGACAGAGCATAGAGCTGGGTAAGCAGGGCGAGTTACAACTCGACGTCCAGCTGGACGCAAGTGGGCTGCTGCTCACTAAACATTTCGTGATCTATCCCGGAACATCTGTGGTTCGCGAATGGATGACTATAACTAATTCATCCGATTCATCAGTTCGTATCTCGAACGTTGACTTCATGCATGCACGCGTACTGAAATCCCATACGCAGGGCTTGCAATTCAACTACATCACAGGCGGCGGGAACTACAACGGGAGTCAATTGCTGAAGACCGAGTCCGTGACGGCGACTTACCAGCGTACTCTAGACTCGAACGGCGGGATCCAGCCAGGTAACTACAGTAGTTTTTTGCCCCTTGCATTTTTGCATGACGAGAAAGCGAATGAGGGATTGGCTGTGGGCTGGGACTATCTCGGACATTGGCGATTCGATGTAGACAGCCAGGCGGATCCTTCGTTGTCGATAAGCCTCGCGTTGGCAGGTTTCGTCAAAGATATTGCCCCTCACGAACGGATCGAGACGCCGAAAGCATTTAACGCTACCTTCTCCGGCGGAATTGACGAACTCGGGAATCAACTGCTGGACTGGCAATATGAATATCTGTGGGAGTTTACGAATCCCGATTATTTTGCCAAAACGCGATGGGCGGTCGATTGGCCGGAGCCATGGGTCGGCGATGGAGGTACTCCTAGCGCCGATAACTGGGGTCGCAGGCTCGCGCTTGATCTTCGCTATGTGGATCTGCTGCGAGAGACAGGTACCGACATCTTATGGGACGACGCTGGATGGTATGACAAGTGGGGTACGTGGAATGGACCGGATTGGAAACGGACCAATGACTACCTGAAAAAGCATGATATGAAATGGGTGCTTTGGTATCCGACGTTCCTGGCAACTAAGATGTCTAAAGTTGGGCAGCAGCATCCCGAATGGCTAATCCCAGGACAAGATACTCTCGAACAGTCAATTTCGGCGACTGGGGACTGGCAGAATAGGTTACTCGACCAGAGTATTAGTGACTGGGGAGACTACCAGTGGCGTTATGATATCGCGCCGGCCGCTAGTGCAAATGATACAGACGCCCTTGCCGCCGACCAGAATTTCAGAAAGGTACTGGAGCGATTCAAAACGAACCATCCGCAAAGTGGCATTGATGCTTGCGACGGAGGAGGAAGGTGGATTAGCTACGACATCGCCCGACTAGCAGATTCCGGTGAATACACAGACGGTGGCGTTGGACCCTACAGTTCGTACTACACGTCGTTGCTGGTTTCACCCGACAAACTTCATAACGTCGTCGATTTCGATCACACTTACTACAACGCCGCGTCTGACCGAACTCATCTGACGATGGACCCGACGTGGTATCGCGATCCGGGAGATGGACCAGACGTTGAATCGATCCGTAAAGATTGGGAGATCTACCACTATCTGGCCGCACAAGGCGTAGTTGGCCGATGGAGCCACGTGTTCCGCCCAAGGATCGAACACGACGATGCAGTTTGGTATTTCCAAAGAATGAATCGAGAAGGATCGAAGGGAGCGATCTTCATTAAGCATGCGAAACGAGGGTCGACTTACTATGTAACCAGTCGGCTATTGAAGAAATCACCACACGATCGCGATAAAGACAAGTATCGAGGAGATGCTGGGGCGATGAATGTCGTTACTACGACTTCCGCCGCCCATCTTGATACCGGGATATACGAAGATCCATTCGATGGCGGCTATGGATTTTACGGCGTTCCGGGTGAGGTGTTCGGTCCACTAAACGTCAAGTACGAGGCGCAATCGAGCGAGCAATCATTTGTCACCAAGATTGATAAAGTTGGAGCGGAACGACAAGCCTCAGATCGGTTTTTCGGAATGGCGATTCAGGTTGACCAGCCGATGACGATTACCGAGTTGGGCCAATTTGATCCAGGAGCGAATGCTGGCACGTACACGTTGTCGCTCGTTCGTGCGGAGGATGGCGTCGTGCTGGCAACTGCTGAATTGGATATGAGCAAGAGCAATCCCGATGCGATGGGATTTAAATACGCGCGGCTGGCAAAGGCCGTTCAGCTTGATGTTGCCGCATCCCCAGTTGTTATCTATCCGCGTGGACTCATAGCCGCGGAGAAGTACGACGTTACGGGGAGCGCGAGTCACTTGCATCTTCAGGAGACTGGCGCCCGGTTGATGGCGGATGGCATTCGCCTCGACGGTGTTCTGCCGGGAGAAATAATCTTTTTTAACCTGCCGCGTTATCCAGGGTCAGGAACTGACCACACGCCGCCAACATCCCCATCTCATGTGCAGAAACGTTCGGCGTCAAACCTCGGAATAGAAGGTGTCGAGATATCCTGGTCGCCCGCAACAGACGACAATTGGATTTCCTATTACGAGGTTCGCAAGGACGGAAAGCTAATAGCTAAGGCAGCGAAAGGAACATTTTTCTTCGATCATTCTGCGGGCGCTCGATCAGGGATCGATCTCTCTTATGATGTCGTCGCCGTGGATGGCGACGGCAATCGCAGCGCGTCGGTGTCCGCGGAACAAATCGTGGGCGAACCGCCGACATACGAGGCATTAGGAGGCTTCGCACCAGCGCAAGGGATCAACCACTGGGCCTACGAAGAAATGCTGGAAGACGGTAGTTACAGAGAGTTAGTCTGGGATAAGGGCGGGTATGAAGGACGCTGGGCGGGATCCGGGCTCGGCCGGATCGGTCGAATCTGGATGCAACCTTCCGCAAACTATGATCTCTCGCGGACGTTTATCGTGCCCTCGCCGGGGTCTGTGGATACTCATGGTGTGATTCGAAAAGATCCGAGTGCCGACAATCAGGCCTCCTGCCTCGTTCGTATTTTGAAGAATTCCGACCAAGTTTGGCCGGCAGAGGGTTGGGCCGAGGTCTCTTCTCACTACGACGATCCGATCAGTTACAAGCTGTTGGACTTGAAGGTGTCGGCAGGCGACAAGATCCGATTCGTGGTGAAACACAATGGATCGAATCGTGCTGATCCGATCGTTTGGGATCCAATCATCGTGATGAAAGACTCGAAGCCGACTGAGCGGCGCCATCCAGCTTCTCACTAGGGTCCGTTAGCTGAACGATTTAAGTGCTGCACTCAGTCGCTCTAGTCCGCCCCGCAGTGTTTCTGTGGGTCCGCAGAATCCGATTCGAAAGTGTTGTGGCTGCTCAAAAAAATCTCCGGGAACCACGCTGGTTTCATATTTCCCCCGAAGAAGAGTCACGAAATCACTGGCATTGCCGTCCCTAAGGCGCGGAAAAATAGTAGTCCCGAACATGCTGGGTTCGCTTGCGAGTCCAGCATGTTGTGCTAAGAAGTCGTTGACGAGTGCGCGGTTGGGCTCGAGTAGAGCGCGGGCTCGATCGCGAATCCTCCCGAGGTTGTCTAGAGCGATCACGCTTAGGAGTTCCGCGGGATGAACAGGGCTTCCGTAAGTGAAATCGACGATCTGCCACATCCGACGTACTAAGTCCGGTTGTGCAAGAATCCATCCGCACCGGATGCCACTAAGACCGTATGCCTTAGTAAGGCTACTGGTGATCACGAAGTTTGGCCCTACATGAAAAGCGGAGTGCCATCCCTGGTCGAACAAAGTGTCGAGATACACCTCGTCGATGAGGACGAGGGCGCCTACGCTGGCCGCCATCTCGCCTAACTGTTTGAGCGTGCGGTCGTCTGTATGTGCGCTGCTCGGGTTGTGAAGGTTGCATAAAACGACCAGTCGCGTACGAGGAGTGAGCTTCCGTTCGACTTCTCCAAGTCCGAGGCGGAAGCCCTTCTCCGCGCGGCGTTCAAAGCGATTTACTTTTGCTCCGATGTGATCCAGGATCGTCAGGAGGGGATCATAGGTAGGGCGTTCGACCAGAACCTCATCTCCTCGATGGACGAGCGCGGTCAACGCGATGAAGTTGGCCATCGAAGTTCCGAGCGTGGAAACGACACATTCTTCGGGCACTCCCGCTTTTGACGCCAGGCGTTGCAGCAAAGGCTTATATCCGTAAGGACCAGTTCCACCAATCTCAAGGTCTTGAATGCGTACAGGTAACTCCGCCAATGGATAGTCCACCACGCCACTCGATGCGAGGTTGAACCGTGCGTTCGAGTGGAGTTTGGCCCACGCCAGATAGCGTGAGACTGCTTCCTCAGGTAATACGCTCATCCACTACTCCTTGAGTAAGTCGTGCAACCAATATCCGTGATCCGGTCGCCAGTTACATGTCTTTCGACAGCGCCGCCGACCGGCGACTCCAGAACCAATACACGGGAACTCCCGCGAGCAGGAGGGCAAATCCTACTAGGCTGTTCTCAGGATAACGATAGATGGTGTTGCCGACTACCCACCAACAGATCGCAACGAACAAGACCGTCGTTATAGGATGCCCCGGAACTCTATATGTGGATGCTGGGGTCAACGCATCCATGCGCGCGCGTCGGCGAAACACGAATATCGTGGTTGCAGTCAATCCAAAAAATAGGAAATCCATCGCTACGACATAGTTCAAGATTTGGTCATAGCGACCGGAAAGCGCGATTACGATCGTCCACACACTTTGCATGACAATTGCAACTACCGGAACGCGGGTTCGAGCGTTGAGACGAGCGACGGCATGAAAGAATAAGCCATCGTCTGCCATGGCGAAGTACACGCGTGGCGCGGTCAGGATGGACTGACTGAGAAATCCAAGAGTTGAGATGGCGATGGCAGCTGCGATGAATCTTGCGCCAACCGATCCCAACGCCAGGCGCATAACGGCAGTGGCGGGCGTGGTCGTTGCAGCGAGGGTCTGGGGACCGAGGGCTCGCACGCAAACCCAATTTACCGCCGTGTAGAGAATCACGACACCAAGCACACCGAGCAGTAATCCTCGAGGAAGATTCTTGCGGGGGTCCTTCACCTCAGCGGCGATAAAGTTTGCGGTCTGCCATCCACCATAGGCGAAAAGGACTGGCACCATCGCTGTTCCGAAGGCAGTCAACGACCAATGGCGTTCGGCTGCGGTTGTTATCGTCGTGTGCTTGCCCGCTAACATGAACCCTGCAATCACCAGAGCAGCGATCGCGACGACCTTCATTACCATTAGTATGCTCTGGGTTCGCCCTCCAGTCTTGACACCAAGACAGTTGACTAGCGTCAAGAGGCTGAGAGAGATGACAGCGACGAACCAGTCTGGAGCTTGCAAACCAGTAAGTTCGAGGAAGTAGCGGGCGAATGTGATCGACACCGCCGCCATGCCTCCAGTTTGTATTACGAGGAGTAAGACCCAGCCATAAAGGAAGGCGACGGCGGGATGATAAGCCTCGCGCAGGTACGCATACTGTCCGCCCACTGCAGGCAAGGTGGCGGCGAGTTCAGCCCAGATAAAAGAACCGACGATGGCAATAATGCCGCCGAAAACCCAAGCGCTTAGGATTAGCGCCGGAGTATGCAATCGCTGCGCGACCACGTAGGGGTTGATGAAGATGCCAGCGCCGACGATGCCGCCCATGACGAGCATGGTGACATCGAACAGGCCGAGTTGCCGCGCCAGGCCGGGCTTTTGGGTGGCAGCGGAGTCCATGGCCGAAAGGTTCATCAGGTGTGAGTCAGGGTGCTGGAGAATCTGGCCCGACCTCACAATATTACCCTCGTGGTGATCTGGCAACTCAGAACTCGCGATCGAGAACTGGCTATCTATGGAATTCGACGCAACAATAGAATATCTGAGCCGATGCGCTGCTGGTCAGCAAATTCCGCGATAGCACCGTCTCCTTTCGCGAGCCATTCGTCCGGAAGACGCACTGCGATGCCGTTCATTAGAGCCTGACCAGTTACATCTTTCTCTCGGCCAGGGCGATCATTGAGGCTAGTAACTCGATATTTGGCCTTCGGATCCAGGCCGCGCACTTGGACTGTTGCGTCGGCGGCGTCAGACTTATCACGAAAAATATAGACGACTGATTCGGACGCATCCGCTTTCACGTATTGGATGGAACTCCAACCGGGTGCCGCGACCTTGGGATGGTAGACATCCTCAAGCAAGAGGTGACGATACTGTTTGAAAAATAATAGGTTGCGTTTGAACGCTTCAATGAAGCCCGGCGGCGCTGCAGATAGGAACTGCGAGGACATGCCGTTGATGTTGCCGAAGGTGACTCCGTGGGTGAAATGTTTGCGCAAATAATAATCGAGTGACGAAGCGCTATACCAACGGGCGGTCAGGTAATCGCCACCGGCATCGCCCTGACCCGCCGTCGCGAGCGATCCCCAGACGTTGGGGCTGACCATGGGGCCGGTGATAAATTCGTTCGTGTATCCGCCGGGAAGCAGGCTCTGGGGGCCCGGATTAGTTCTCGCGAATTGCAACGAGGGATCGCATTCGAATCCGGAAAGATTAGGAAAGCGTTCCATCAGATAGCGCATGATTTCCATGCGGCCTCGATATGCCGCGTAGGCGCCATCGGTTTTTCCATGGCCGTGATCGGTGCGAGTGCATTCGTAGCTCACGGTTGTTGAGGGATCCCATTTAATCCAGTCGAGATGCCACTTCTCGATGATGTCGCCGAGTTGCTTCTCGATCCACGCTACAACTTTCGGATCACCCATACACAACTGTTTCGTAATCGCGAGCGAGGGATGTGTCGTTCCGATTTGTTTCCCGTCAATCATCGCGAGCCATTCTTCCGGGATCTCGCCGGAAGTAACACGTGCGGCATCGACGTTGCCGGGATCGACCCAGAGCCCGAACTTCAATCCGGAAGCATGGACTGCGTCAGAGAAATTCTTCATCCCGTGCGGAAACTTCTCTTTGTCCTCTTTGTAGCTGCCCATGCCGAGGCTCCAGTCGTTCATTCCTGGAACCAGGGACGCGCCTTCGTACCAAGTCGCATCGTGATAGAAGACATCGAATCCAACGCGCTTGGCCAGAGTCAATTCTTTGAGCAACAGCTCTTCGCTGTTCTTTTCCGTGAGCCAGATGCAGTAGGTAACGAGTGGGGAATCGGGCAGTGGCGCCTGGAATACATATTGTTTCAAATAGCGAAATGTCTCGTTGCCGGCGTTGTCGCTGTCACCTTTCGAGAGCGCGAAGAAACTGATCGGAGTTTCAACGACTGCTCCGGGCGCGAGTTCGAAGGTTGGAGCGGAGACGGGTTGCTTGCCGTCGTTGTCCCGCTTTTTCTCTTTGATAAGGATGGTACCGGCGCGTACAGCAGTGCCGCTGGTCGAGGCTTCGACTTCCGCTTTCCATCCGAGCACACCGAGTCCGGGTTCACCGCCGATGAGCATTGATTCGCCCTCCGCTGCATTTTCGAGCACCAGCCAATCGGGGAAATCGCGCTTCTGAGATAGCGGGTCGCTGGAGTGAAATCCGTGTTCGCCCTTGGTAGACGAATACGGTTTGAGACCTCCCGCCGGATTCTTCAAAGTCAGAAATAGCGGATCGATATATGCGTTGAGCGCGAGGTCATGAGTACTCTTGTTCTCGACTTTAACGAACGTCTGAAGCACCGCACCTGTTGGATAGAGTTTTAGTTCTAAAGATAGGAGGCCTCCGCGATCCGACTGGAAGTTTAGAGTAAGTTGCTTGCCGTCTTTGGTTAAGTCCGAAACCTTATCGTCGACGTAACGATATGAGGCGCCTCCTTTATCAGGGGCCGCGACCAATGGAGTGCCTGCTACCGCCCATTCTGCTCCGCCATCGAGGCGCAAGGATTTTAGCTGGACTGCGTCCCCCGAGTGGGACAGAGAGAGAGAGACGTGTCCGTTGGTTAGGTCCCAACCTGCGGACGACTTTGTGATCCGTACTTGGCTAATAGCGAAAGGTGCGAGGCAGAAGATCAGGAAGGCTACATATCGAAACGCTCTCATCGGAAGGGGCCTCATGGATGAAGCTGAATCTTGTTCGTGCTATCAGAATTGGAATTCGGCTGCGAAAGTCTTACTAAGATGAGTAGCCCGCAAACAGATTTGCCTCGGCTGATTGCCGAGGCAAGTCTGTTTAACAGGGGAGAGAAGTTAGAAGGTTAAGTGAGCGCCAATCTGCATGCGACGCCTGAAGTCCACGATGCCAGTGATTTTTCCAGCCTGTCCCTGGTCTATCGGGACACCTGGAGTGATGCTTGCATTAGGGTTTCCAAGGTTTTCATGATTGAGCGCATTAAAGGCATCCCACTTGAATTCCAGATGAACTCGCTCGGTGAGGGCGAAAGTTTTCGTCAACGATAGGTCGAGGGAGTCGAAGCCCGGTCCTTCCAAGATATTGCGACCGGAGTTGCCATAGGTGAATGGTTGAGACACGAAGGTAAAGTCAGCTGGGTTGAACCACTCGTTTCGATTGGGGTTCGATACTCTTCCGCTCCCGATTCGATCCGGCCGTAGCGCGATGGTGGAATTCAGAGAAGAATTATCTGCCAGGGTTGGGGTGAAATACTGACCAGCTTCCAAGTTGACGATTCCGCTGAAAGCCCAGCCACCGATAGCAGCGTCAGCCCCTCGGCTCAGGCTGTTGGCAAACATCCGGCCGCGACCAAACGGGAGTTCCCAGTTGAACGCGCTGACCCAAGCCCAAGGTCTGGTGGCATCTGAATTACCGTAGTTACTGGCAAAGTCGAAGATATTCTGGGGACCAAACGTTCCCAGATCAAGCGATTTATCCCAGGTGAAATTGCTCATTAAGTACAGGCCGGCATGGAAGCGCTTCTCCACGCGAGCTTGGAGTGAATTGTAGTTACTCTTCATTTCTGGATAGCCGGCGAGCTGGTTGTTGCGTTGGGTTTCAGAGTTAGTCCAGCCGAACTGAGCAAAATAGGGCCGGTTTGGATTGAAGGTGCCACCGACGTTGGGCCCCGGGACTGGAGCGTTTACGTCGACGTTATCCCACAGGTGACGGCCGTGGTTGCCCACATAAGCGACCGACATCGTAATTTCGTGTGGAAGCGCATGCTCCAACGTCACGTTGTAGGAGTCGTTGTAGCTGTGCGGATAGGGGCCGACACCGGGGAAGATGTCGCTGAGATTGCCGAGTGGAAGTTGCCCATTCGACGGGTAAGGAGGAAGTGGGGCGGGAAGGCCGGGACCTTGATCCAAAGTGTAGGGAAGAGCCGCGAAGGGGTTGGCCTGGTTGTCTGACTGGCTTTCCTTGATCGGATAACAGCAGCCTTGTGTGCCGAAGCCTGCGCCATCCGGATTGTTGAAGTAACTACGGCCAAAACCGCCACGAAGGACGGTATCCTTCATCAACTTATACGACACGCCGATACGCGGCGAAAACTCGGTCTTGGATGTAGTAACGCCGGCATACTTGCCAGCTAAGTTAGTCAATAATACGTTGCCAGTCTTCAGATCCAAGTTCCCTATGCTTTGGCCGTCTTGACTGAAGATCGGTGTTGAATAGTCCCATCGAAGGCCAAGCACCAGCGTCAGCCTGGAGTTTACGCGCCAGTTATCCTGGCCGTAGAAAGCCCATCTCCATTGCTTTTCCTGGGGTTGAACGAGGGTGATATCTCGGCCGAAGCTGCTGCTGAGGCCGAGTTCGAACGCCGCTAATCCAGAGCCGGTCGTAGTGCAGCCTGTCGGGGGACAGGTCTGATTGAGCCCGGTGAGACTTTGCGAAAAATTGAAAGCGCCTCGGCCACTGACGTCTGTCCGGATGCCGAAGAATTTTTCAACGTCCCCACCAAACTTAAAGGAGTGGCGACCTACCGTCTTGGTCCAATTGTTATAGAACTGAAAGTCAGCCTCGCGTTCGAAGAATGGCAACCCGAAATCTCCCATAGCGAAGCCGGACGTTGGATCGCTGATAGTGAATTGCGGCAATCCAGAGGTGTAGACGGTGCCCAGGTTAATATCCGGAATTCCTACAGTGGTCGCTGTATCCAAATTTGAATCCAGCTGCAATTCGGAAATGATGATGCGCGTAAAAGCGAAACGAGCATCAGTTAGCAGCGACGGAGAAAAGGTGTGCTGATAATCCACCATCGCGCTCTTGTCATGATCGGACGAGTTGCCTGAGTTCACCGCGCCACCGAGCGGTGGGCCGCCGGCGATAGGGCCGTAGGCGTTGTCGGTGAAGAACTTCGCATTGAAGTAACTGAACTTCCCGAACACTACTGTCTTCGGGGTAACGAAGTAGTCCACACGGGTGTTGAATTGATTCTGATTGAAAATAGCTGGCCGAGAGACCTGATAGTTCGAATTGAGCACTCCGGGTAAGGTCGGTTCGGGCAATAGCGCCAGGAGGTTTGTTGCCGCCGGGCTAATCCGGTCGGGGCAGATTTTGTTGAGGATGCCGTCGCAGTCGAACTGGGTTCTGCCAGTTCCATCCGGGTTTCCCGTTGCGGGGTCGTAGATCGGATCTGTAGCGGCGATAGAGCTAAAATCGCCTTCTCTGAACGCATCGATAGGCACAGTGTTATTACCCGAGGTGTGAAAGGCGTTCCGCATCCCCTGGTAATCTCCGAAGAAAAATAGTTTGTCCTTGATAATCGGACCGCCGACGCTGCCGCCGAACTGATTCCAGCGATTGCCAGGCACACCGGTTAAATGTTGAGAGAACTGATCGGCCGCGAAAAAACCGGCGGTACGGTAATACTCGAATAAGGATCCATGGAAAGCGTTCGTGCCCGACTTCGTAGTTACCTGGAAAAGCCCACCGCTGACTTTGCCATACTCCGCGTCATAGTTACTGGTGGTCATCTTTACTTCTTGCACGGAATCTTGCGAAGCCACAATCAGGGTCAAACCCTGAATTTTCTCAGTGTTGTCAACTCCGTCCAGCGTGTGGCTGTTGTTGTTCGGCTGACCTCCATTGACGTTGAGGTTAAAGTCTTCGCCGGCGTTCTCGGGATGAAGATCCAATTGACCGCTAGCCATAAACGCGCCCGGGGCCAACAACGACAAGCGTGTGATGTTCCGGCCAAAGGTCGGGAGGGCCTTTATTTCGCTTGCTTGGAGGGTCTGATTGACTTCTGCGCTGTCCGTTTGGACAAGAGGTGCCTCGCCGCTAACTTCCACCTTGGTTGTCACGCTACCGACGGGCAACGAGGCGTCAATACGAAGATTAAAGCCGGCGTCGAGGCGGGTCGCTTCTCTTGTGAATTCCGCAAAGCCTTGTTTCGTGATCGTTACCTTGTATGTTCCCGGGATCAGACTGGGGAATCGATATAATCCATCTTTATTCGTGACTGTCGACGTGGTGACATTATCGGCGGTATTGGTTGCTGCCACCGTCGCATCGGGAACGGCCGCGGCCGAAGCGTCGCTCACATAGCCCGAAATAGCTCCGGTGACTGCGGTTTGTCCGTGCAACATGCCCGTGCTTACCAGGGAAAGTACTGCGATTAGCGTCAGAAAACGGTATAGGGCGGACATCATCGTGGAGCCTCCTAAAGACGATTGCGCTTTCAGTTGGAAATGTGTCCCTGAGTCGGGGACGGTGCGAAGCGTGGAGTTTTTAGCGAAATCTGGTCGATTCCTGTCGCACGCGGACGTGGCGCTACAAACTCTCATGACCGTCGCGGAAGTTAACTCATGTGAAGGCCAGTGTCAAGGGAAAATTGTTAACACTAATGTCTACAAGAATTGGAATTCATCTACATAACAGCGTAGCAGGGGGATTTCGGCAGACTTCGGCAGAGTCCGGCAGAGTTTCGACGGAGAGTGTCTGCCGAATCGGTGTCGCCCACATTGTCGACAACGTGATAAAGTTGTGGTGTTCGCGTGCCGCCTTGAACGGTCACGAATGACGGCTCTTGCCTTTTGAACAAATCCAGCTTATATATCTACGACCACTCTGTACGATCACTGTGAATGAGCGCTAAGAAGACTCAGCTAGCCAAACCAGATCGAGGAGTTTCCGCCAGCAAGAGGGTGGAAGCCCATCTACGTAAAGCCATCCACGCGGGAAAGCTCCGCCCCCGGCAGCGCATTATCGAAGAGGATCTCGCCCGGGAATTGGAAGTCAGCCGCGGACCCGTTCGCGAGGCCCTGCTGCGCCTGGAGCGCGATGGTCTGGTAGTCACGACGTCGCGGCGCGGTACATTTATTCGCGACATCTCGATGGCCGAGATCGGCGTGATCTTTAGGATGCGGGCAAAACTCGAAGGTCTTTGCGTCCGATACATGCGGGAAAATCCTGCGATCGATGCCCCTGAGTTGTTGAATCGAGAGCTGAAGAAGCTGAAGGCGGCGGCGGCCAAGAGCAACGAAGAGCAGTTTTTTCACGCGGACATGGAGCTCCACCGCACGATTTGGAAGGCGTCCAACCAACCGCTGCTGTACCGGACGCTTAATCTTTTGATGAATCCTTACATTTTCATTATTGCGCGGAGCTACTCGACGCGTATCCCACTGGCTAAGCGGCGCGACAACCACGAAGAATATGTCCGCATGGTACTGAAGACGCCTCTGGATAGCATTGAAGACGAGGTGGAGCGGTACTTCGGCGGTCTATATATGCGGACGTTCGTCCAGAGTTCGGCCTTCCCCGGTTTTCCAACTGGCGATTGGACGAACGAAATGGAAGAGAGCCTTTCTCCTTCCTGAAGGGCGTGCCTCGATGGAAGCATTCTGTGATGTCCCTCCAAGAAATCATATTTTTGGATAGCGATGTCGATTACCGATGTCATCAATGTTGTTGACATAAAGAAGGCTGAGTGCTCCAATGGCTCGGTTTGAACCCCTACATTTCCAGCCCGGAAAGCCTTCCTACACTCGATGTCGTCGTCGTTCGGGATCCTCAGATTTATTCAGGAGTGAAATGAACTCAAACATTGTGCAGGCGCTCCTGTTGGTGCTGTTCGCTGCGATCATAAACGCGGCGTACGCGCTTCCGATGAAGCTCAATAAGAAGTGGCAGTGGGAGCACACGTGGTTTGCGTTCTCCTTTCTAGGCGTTGCTGTCGTTCCTACAATCATTGCTCTGTTTACGGTGCCGCAGCTGTGGACGACTTACTCCTCGATTTCGTGGGGAACTTTAGCCGCCATGTTCTTCTTCGGCGCCAGTTGGGGCGTGTCGCTAGTATTTTTCGGACTGGCACTGACCCGGCTTGGATTGGCGATCACATTTGCGGTTTGCCTAGGAACATCGGCGGCGGTGGGCGCACTCACACCGTTAGTCGCGCAGCACTCCGACCAGATCATGACCCGTCAAGGCGGCCTGATTATTCTGGGCATCCTGGTAATTATTCTCGGCGTGGCGCTCTGCGGACTCGCAGGAAAACACAGGGAAGCCGCTCTACAAGAGGCAAGTGCCGACCACCGAAAGGGATTTTGGGCTGGCTACATCCTGGCCTTTGTTTCTGGAATTCTCGGGTCGATGCTGAACCTCGGATTGGCGTTTGGAGGAAGCATCCAAAAGGCTGCACTGCAGCACGGTGCAAGTCCCGCCATGATGTCGAACGCGGTATGGTTGCCGTGCCTGTACGCCGGATTTCTTCCGGGCGTCATTTACTGCTACATCCTGATGCGGAAGAATGGCAACGTGAAGTCACTGGCCTTGCCGGGGACTTGGTACTACTGGTTGACGTCGGCGAGCATGGGATTGTTTTGGTATGGCAGCATCGTTCTCTACAGCATCTCGACTCTGAAACTGGGCGATTTAGGAACGTCGATCGGATGGCCGCTTTTCCTGGCCGCGATCGTCGTGGCCAGCACGACGTTCGGCGTGCTGACTGGAGAATGGAAACGCACTGGCACGCGTCCGATTCGGACGATGATTGCTGGGGTGAGCCTGCTCGTGTTAGCCATCGGGATTCTCAGTTACGCTGGTCGTGCATAGTCTTTACATTCGTTTACAACGGTGTCGTTTCGCAACGTACCGGACCTCACTTAACATCTTGAACGCGACTTCTGAGCACGAAATTATGTCAACAAAAGTGTTGACGATAGGGTTTTGAGTTTAGTATGGTGCGAAAGGCCGTGAGAACGGTGCAGAAGACGCGGATGCCAAGGTTTTGCAACCCTTCTTCTGGATCTACGTGCCAGAGAATTTGAGAGTATCGCTTCAGTATTCATCGATTCTGGGCTCCTAACTCCGCAACTTAAACCGGTCCGAATTATGGAAGTCTTCCGTCGCGTACATCATTTCCCCGCTGAACGCGTCGAGATGCCCTGGTTCGGCAAGCAAGGCTAAATGGTTGGTTGCGGCACTGTTCTCGACGGGTCACTGGCAAAGAAAAAGAAAGTGTGGGATGGCAGACCGCAAGTTAGCTGAGGGGGCAGGCGCGATGGAAGTTCCGACAGAGAAGTTTCTCCGGGGCGCTTCATGCGAACGGACTGGCGCAACTTTTATCACGTTTGTTTTTGCTTTCCTTGCGTTATTTCTGCAATCCTCTTTTCTCGCGGGCGCGACTACGGAGCCGGGCCCGCGCTCTGCCTTTATCCGCAGCGGGCAATTCCCCGGGGTTCGCTTTTCTTCTGGTCTCACGGTTTGTGATGAGGAGCTGCGCAATGGTCGCTGGGTGAGCCGTTACTGGGATTCCAGCGGTCAGATCATCGCGGATATCCAGATCGATGCGGAGCGTTCCCAGATGGACCTTCTTCCGGTCGACGCTTTCAAACTCGAGATGGAAGGGCCAGGAGCTTTCCGGAACATGGAAGTGGATCGGAGTTACTAAGTCCGAGGTTCACAATCCTGATGGATTGCTGGTCACGGTAGAGTTGGAAAGCAGTGCGCGTCCGATTCGCGTGAAGGTACAGACGTTGTTGAATGGCAGTCCCGTAATGGTTCGATGGTTGGAAATCGTGAATACGGGGCAACGGCCGACCGCTATTTCCAATGTTTCTCCGTGGGCTGGACAGCTCTGGCACACACCAAATTTTGTCGAGAAGCTGCCAGCGGCGTCGGAAGATGTTTACGACGTGGGATATGCGCAGTACAGCAAATGGGGATACGAAGGTGCGTGGCGCTTTGATCCCGTAGTCAACGAGACGAAGATCATAGCCGGCGAGCGCGGAAAATCTGGTTGGGGGCATCCGACATTTTTTGCTCGCAATAATGCGACTGGAGAGTGGTTTGTCGCTTCATTAGCTTGGAGTTCGAACTGGAAAATTCGGGTGACGAGTAAGGTGGAGAAATCGCCGGTGGATCGCAGCGACTCCATCGACAGACCGGTCAACGATGCACGATTGTTTTTCGAGATGGGGCCCAGTTCAGTGGATCCGGTGCAACGCGTGATGGAACCGGGCGAGACCGTGAAGACTCCGGAAACTCATATCCTGTGCATGAAGTCAGATCTCGATCACGTCACGGAAGCGCTGCTGAATCACGTGCGGCGGGACATTCTTCCGAAGCCGCCGTCTGAACATGTTTTCGATGTGGAAGCGAATCATCGCGGATATATCGTGGATCATGAGACTGAGGCAGGAATTGACCGCGAGATCGACATGGCGGCTGACGTCGGCGCCGAAACATTTCTGATTGACGCGGGCTGGTACGGCCCCGAGCCGAATCTTTGGTATCAAAACGTCGGCGACTGGTACGCGGGCGCTTGGTTGCCGAACGATATTGGGCCGATTCGAGAACATGCGCGTCAAAAGGGAATGCGTTTCGGATTGTGGGTCGAAATCGAGGGCGCTGGCGCCGCCTCGAAGCTTCGCAAGGAACATCCCGATTGGATTTTGACTCGCAACGGTCAACTTTTTGCGAATGGCCGTCACCTTGATGTTGGAAATCCGGTGGTTGCGAAATGGATGGAGTCCGAGATCGCGCGGATCATCCGCAAGTACGATCTTGACGTTTTCCGAATCGATTACAACATGTCGGTCGAAGAAGACGGGAACCAGATGCGCGACGGGTTTGTCGAAAGTTCGTCCTGGCGTCACGTCGAGAATTTGTACGCAATATTCGATCATCTGCGACAGCAATTTCCCGGAGTTATTTTTCAGAACTGCGCAGGCGGCGGCGGACGCTTGGATTGGGGCATCCTACGCCGCTTTGACAATACTGAATTGTCCGACTGGATGCGTGGGCCTCGCGGCGTGAAAATCTTGAATGGGATGACATGGTTGCTTCCACCCGAGATATTGCTGCGGACGTTTGGTACGGAAGTTCCGGATCTCGCGGGAGACGGTGATCTTGAATCCCAACTGCGTCTAGTGGAAATGTCGTTGCCGATCTTCCGTGGCATTTCTCCGTCGCAAGCCGAGATGAATCCGATCTTGCGTGACAAGATTCGTGCCGGTGTCGAACTCTACAAGAATCAATTGCGGCCGATCCTTCGCGACAGCGTTGTTTACCATCACACGCCGTTGACGCCCTATTTTGAGCAATCTCCATGGGTTGTGCTCGAATACGGCAGTCCTGATCGGAAGCGGGATGTGGCGACTCTGTTCCGCACCTCAAATTTTGAGGAGCCAGTGTTTCATTTTGTGCCGCGCGGGCTCGACGCTTCCGTGACTTACAAAGTCACGTTTAAGAATCGGAGCGAGACGGCGGAATTATCTGGCATGCAGTTGATGAGAGATGGGATTCCGGTGCGGCTTGAAACCAGTGGCACGTCGGAGATGTTGTTGTTCGAAAGCGTGCCAGCTAGCATCAAGACTCACTAGAAATATTACTAAGGGCATTTAGATTCGATCAGAGTTCGGATCAACGTTCGGATCAGAGACGGAATCATGGATATTAAGAATATCGATTTTGGAAAACTATTTGATCTGACCGGGCGCGTGGCGCTGGTGACGGGTGCCGGAGTTGGATTCGGCGAGGCTATTTGTCTCGGCTTCGCGAAATATGGTTGCGATATCGCTGCCTGCGATCTTGACATCGAGAATCCGCAGCGTACGGCCGAGAAAGTCCGCAAGATGGGACGTCGCGCGGTCGGGTTACAGGCGAATGTTGCCGTGCCGGGAGACATCACCTCCATGGTCGATGCCACGGTGCGCGAACTCGGTGGCATCGATATCCTGAGTCAATTGTGCAGGCATTCCTCAGCATGATCCTGCGGAACTGACTCCTCTCGAAACGTGGGACCGCGTTCTGGATATCAATCTGCGCGGCACTTTCCTGTGCTGCCAAGCGGCTGCGCGCGTCATGTTGAAAAAAGGTAGCGGGGTGATCGTCAATTTTTCTTCGATCGCCGGTGTGGTGGGAGTAGGTCGCGGGGCGAACGCCTACTGCGCGAGCAAAGGCGGAGTCAACGCCATGACGAAACAGCTGGCGCTGGAATGGGCCGACCGAGGAATTCGTGTCAATGCTATTGCGCCTTGCCAATTTATGACGCCGGGCCTTAAGGAAGTTATGGCGAAGCCACAGTTTGATCCCAAGAAACTGATGGAGACTTGGGTTACGGGTATTCCTCTAGGGCGTGTCGGCGAGCCGGACGAAATTGTTGGACCGACTTTGTTTCTGGCGTCCGACGCTTCGTCCATGGTCACCGGAGTCGTTCTTCCAGTCGACGGAGGATACCTGGCTCGATGATTGCGAATCTGACTGCATCGCTTCCGGTTGCATTGAAGCTGGAGAGGCTCGTCCAAATTGGAATTGTTGTCGCAGATCGTGATCAGACGACGAAGTTGCTGAGTTCTTTGTTTGGCATCGGACCGTTTCGGTTGGTGGAATGGCCCAATCGTCCGGAGGCGAAGTATTACTATCGCGGCGTCGAAGAGAAGATTCAACTGCGGCAAGCATTTGTGCAATTGGGAGACGTTGAAGTCGAATTGATTCAGCCGCTCGAAGGACACAATGCCTATCGAGACTTTCTCGACGAAACTGGTGGTGGCATTCATCACGTTCTGTTCGAGGTGAAGGATATCGAGCCCGTACTGCAAGAGTTGGAGAAGTCAGCAGTCACAGTACTGCAGTCAGGGACTGGAATTCGTCCAGGTACACGTTGGGCGCTGCTTGATACGCGCGCGCTGGTTGGGTTTTATGTGGAACTGCGTCATCGTCCGGGCGAATCGGACGGCGTTTCGTTTTAGTAGTTGATTATTGCCAACGCTGGTTAGCGTGAAGTTCGAAATACGAATATGTCGAAGACAGCTACAACGCGCTTGAGAACTGCGATCGTGGGCTGCGGTAAGGTCGCGACGACGCATGCACTCGCCTATAAGGCCTTGCCGAATTCCGAGTTGGTCGCGGTGTGCGACGTATCTCCGGAGCGTGCGAAAGACTTCGCCGCGAAGTTCCAAGTCAACGGATACGAAGATCTTGGCGAGATGTTGAAGCGCGAAAAAGTGGATGTGCTCTCGGTGTGCACGCAGCACACGCAGCATCCTGCTGCGGTGGAAGCCGCCGCCGCAGCAGGAGTTAATGTCATCGTAGAGAAGCCTCTGGCCGTCGATTTGATCACTTGCGATCGTGCCATCGCCGCCGCGAAGGCCGCCGGGGTCAAACTGGGAGTTATCAGTCAGCGCCGTTGGTATGAGCCGGTGCAGCGCATGAGAGAGGCAATCGACGCGGGCAAACTTGGGAAACCGGTGCTCGCGATTGTGACGATGTTGGGTTGGCGCGAACCGGCCTATTATCTTTCCGATCCATGGCGTGGGACGTGGAAGGGTGAAGGCGGTGGCGTCGTGGTGAGCCAAGCTCCTCACTATCTCGACTTACTCAGTTGGTTTATGGGCCCGGCGGTGGAGATGCACGCCTATTGGGATAACTACAACCATCCAGGAATTGAAGTGGACGACACGGTGGTTGCGTCGGTGCGCTTTAAAGATGGAGGAATGGCTTCCATCGTTCTGAGCAACTCGCAACGCCCTGGGTTGTATGGGAAGATCCACGTGCATGGCTCGTCTGGCGCGTCGGTAGGTGCGGAAACTGATAGCGGATCACCTTTTATTTCAGGGGTGACCGAAAAGATGGATCCGCCTTTTAATGATGTTTGGACGATTCCCGGGGAAGAGAAGAATCTTGAAATATGGAATCGGGAAGACCGGGCGCGTCCTTGTAACGTGATGACTCATTATCACCAGTTACAGTTGGCGGATTTTCTTTCGGCGGTGATTGACGACCGGCCACCGCTTGTCGATGGAGAAGCTGGACGCCGAGTGGTGGAGTTATTCACCGGAGTCTATCGATCTCAGTTGGAACATGCGTCGCTGAAATTACCATTGGCGCAATAGCTTTGTGTTAAGAAAGTTGTTTGACCTTCGCACTGAATTTTGGAGATTTCAAGTATGACGGAACAAGTTGCCGAGCAAATTGATCAGGAGTTGCTCCTGACGTACTACAAAAAGATGCTCGAACTGCGGTTGTTCGAACTCAAAGTGCAGGAACTGTATCGCAATGCACGCCTGCCCGGGTTCGTCCACCTGTACGTCGGAGAAGAAGCGGTCGGCGTTGGCGTGTGTGCGCATCTCGAGCAACGCGATCTCGTCTTCAGCACGCACCGGGGCCACGGTCACGCTCTGGCTAAGGGAGTTCCGGCTAGCATCGTTTTGGCGGAGCTTTGGGGGAAATCCACCGGCAGTTCGGGCGGACGCGGTGGAAGTATGCACATGTACGCTCCGGAGTGGGGATTCATGGGCACGAATGGAATTGTCGGCGCGCCGATTCCTCTGGCCACAGGTGGCGCTCTCCATGCCAAGCTCGGCAAGAAGGGGCAAGTCGTCGTCAGTTTCTTTGGCGAAGGTGCAGTGAACAGTGGATCGTTTCACGAAGCTGTCAATCTAGGCGCGGTCTGGAATCTGCCGGCCATCTACGTTTGCGAGAACAACTTATACGCCACGGAAATGGCATTCTCCCGCGCTACAAAGAACACGAGCGTGGCGAGTCGAGCGGCCGCTTATGGAATGCTCGGCGTCGAGGTCGATGGTCAGGATGTAGTTGCGGTGCATGAGGCTGCGAAGGCCGCCATTGATCGCGCTCGAAACGATGGCGGTCCGACGTTGATTGAATGTAAGACATATCGCTACGTCGGCCATCACGAAGGCGATCCAGGAACAGATTATCGGACGCGCGATGAGGTTCAACACTGGAGAGGTCGAGATCCGGTGAAGCTTGCGAAGAAGCGCCTGCTTGATTCAGGAATGAGTGAAAGCAAGTTGGCGGCTGCCGATCTGGAAATCGAACAACTCATCGATCAGGCAGTTGAATTTGCTGAGAAGAGTCCGGAACCTTTGGCGAGTTCCGTGAACGACCACGTATTTTAGCCAAGGAGAAGGCATGTCAGAGCAAGGCCGTGTAATTACGTATGCGGATGCGGGAGTCGAAGCTCTGCGCGAGGAAATGCGCAGGGATGAGCTCGATCGTTTACATCGGACAGGGAATTGGTCCGCGTGGCGGAAACTTTCGCCAGACCAAAGGTCTTTGGAAAGAATTCGGCGACGATCGATTGCGCGATACCGGTATCGTAGAATTGGGCGCAACCGGAGTCGCTATTGGCGCAGCCATGGCGGGTACGCGAACCATCGTCGACGAAGTGTTCCTGGACTTTGCGCTCGAAGCGATTACGCAGATCGTTCAGCAGGCGGCGAATATTTCCTACATGTCGGATGGAAAGATTAAAGCGCCCGTCCTGATTCGTGGAGCGATGGGAGCCGTGCGAAATGCGGGAGCGCACCACTCGCATACTTTCTACAACTGGTTTGCGAATACGCCGGGATTGAAAGTTGTGTTGCCAGCCACGCCGTACGATCTCAAAGGACTCTTTAAGTCTTCACTCCGCGAACCCGGCCCCGTCGTTTTTATCGAACACAAGTCTTTGTACAACCTCAAGGGCGTCGTTCCAGAAGAAGAGTATGTGATTCCACTGGGAGATGCGCGCATCATACGGGAAGGCAAAGATCTTACGATCATCGCCATGTCGCGCATGGTCGACCTAGCGGTCAAAGCGGCTGCAGCGCTGGAACAAGAGGGAATCTCCGCCGAAGTGATCGACCCGCGTACCATTGTCCCGCTGGACCGGAAAAAGATCACAGCCTCGATTAAGAAGACGGGAAGGCTGGTGGTGATCGATGAATCGCCATCGTCCTGTAGCTTTGCCGCGGAACTCTTGGCGATCGCAGTGGAGGATTGCTTCGATGATTTGCACTCTATTCCAAGGCGAATCTGCTCACTGGCGGTACCAAATCCGTTCGCGCCAGTGCTCGAAAATCAGATGATTCCAACAGTGGAGCGCATCGTCGGAGAAGTTCATGATGTGCTGAAGAGTTCAAGGAGAAAGGTTTAGCGATGTCGTACAAAATTATTATGCCGCAGCTCGGTCTCACCATGGAAGAAGGCTCGGTGACTGGCTGGCTTAAACAGCCGGGTGAGTACGTTGAGAAGGGCGATCCTCTTTTTACAGTGGAAACCGACAAGATTGAGATGGAAGTTGAGGCAATGGGGAAAGGATACCTGGGTCCGATTCAAGTTGAACTTGGACTCAAGGTGCCCGTGGGGACGTTGCTCGCCATGCTGAACGACGAACCCGAAGCCGCTTAGTCGCCGCTCGTTCTGAGCTACTCGAACTAAGTTTTGTCGAGGTATCACTTCGCCGTCGGATTCGTGGTCGTTGGGGGCGAAGGTCTGTGTGAAACGTCGCTTGTCGATCTAGAGCGACGTTCGCTTTACGATTGCGTCTTTTCGCTTCAGGACTTCCTCAGTCAGATCAACTCCCAATCCAGGACCAGTGGGTAAGGGCATTTCGCCGTTCGCGTTGGGTGTGAGTTTCTTCGTTACCAATCCGTCATATTCTTCGTTGTAGTGGCGACGTACGCTTTCCATGATGAAGAAGTTTGTGACAGTTGCAGAGAGATGGGCCGTCGCAAAGTGCAAGATGGGTCCACCGCAATTGTGGGGAGCGATGGGCAGGTAGTACGTCTCCGCCATCGTTGCGATTTTCTTGGCCTCCGAAAGGCCGCCACACCAGGAAACGTCGGGCATGATGATGCCGGCGGCGCGATTTTCCAGTAGTTCGCGGAAACCCCAACGCGTCATGAGCCGTTCACTCAGGCACAGCGGAATGCTGGTGGAGTCGGCGAGTTCCGCGTAGGAGGCCAGATTGTCCTGCGGCAGCATCTCTTCGAGCCACATCGGCTTATAAGGCTCTAAAGCGGCGGCAATCTTCTTTGCCGATGGAAGATTCCAGAATCCGTGAAACTCGATGGCTACTTCGACTGAGTCTCCCAAAGCTTCGCGAATCAAGCGCAGAGGTTCGATACCGCGGCGCAGTTGATCGGCGGAGATATAATTTCCACCAGTCTCTTTTGCTATGGGATCGAACGGCCAGATTTTCATCGCTCGAACGTTGCTGGCGACGAGTTCCTTCGCTAATTTAGCTGGTTCCTTATTGAAATCCACGTGATCGTAGCAAGTGTTGTAGATACGCATGGATGGCCGCGACGCGCCGCCGAGAAGCTTATAGATGGGCTGTCCCAGAGATTTGCCAAGCAGGTCCCACAGAGCGATATCAACGGCGCTGATCGCGCGCATCTCGGCTCCGCCCCATCCGGCGTACGAGACCGCAAGAAACATGTCTGCCCACAGGCGATCGATGCAGGTGGGATCTTTTCCGAGGAGAACGGCCGCCAACCGGGAGTGCACGACGGATGCTTCCGCCTCTGCGTTGGGGTAGCTTTCCCCCAATCCGATGATGCCCTCGTCGGTGTGAATACGAACCCAGAGGTAGGTGATGGCGCCAACGTGGACACTGACTCCGCGAGGAATGTAGATGGTTTCGACTGCTGTAATTTTCATGGGAGGAATCTGATGCGAGACTCAAAAATTATCGCTGACCCCTGTTAATATAGTCAACATTATTGTTGACAACGTTCCGAGCCGGGACGTAGATTGTGCCCTGCCACACACTCACGTTCTGGGGCTATCTGCGGCCAGTCGATCGGCCAGTTCATCGCCTCGTTCATGGTCAGCGCGTCTACTCCAAGGATTGGTTGATTCTCTTATGCCTGAAGTTATGCCACCAGCTCCCAGACTGCAAGGAAAGAAAGCCCTCGTTACCGGTTCTGATACTGGAATCGGCCACGAAATCGGAATTGAATTTGCCCGACAAGGCGCCGATGTTGTGTTTCATTATGTTCAGAGCGATGCCGGAGTGAAGGCCGCCGTTGAGCAAGTGCAAGCGATGGGAAGAAAATCCACGGCCTTCCAAGCGGATTTCGACGCGCTCGATCAAGTGGATCGACTTGCCGATCAAGCCAGTGAATTTCTAGGCGGAGTAAATTGCCTGGTCAACAATGCTGGCGTGACCATGAACCGTCCTTTTCTGAAAGTGACTCCCGAACAATTCGACAAACTGTTCCACATCAACTTTCGCGGACAATATTTTCTGACGCAAAGGGTTGTGAAAGAAATGTTGAAGCTGGGAGCAGGCGTCATCTGCAACATGTCTTCGGTCCACGGATTACAGGGCGTTCCAGAACATTCTGTTTATGCAGCGACCAAGGGAGCAATTCTCTCGTACACGCGGTCACTAGCCGTGGAACTGGCCCACAGGGGCATTCGGGTGAACGCAATCGCTCCTGGATGGATCACAGTCGAAAACTATTTCAAATGTATTCCTGGCTTCACCGAGGCCATGGCTGCCGAAGCGGGATACAAGGCGATTCCGGTGGCCCGCTGCGGCGCTCCGATTGACGTTGCGAAACTCGCGGCATTCTTGTGCTCCGATGACTCGTCGTTCATCGTTGGGCAAACGATGGTTGTGGATGGGGGCACCACGGCACTCATGTCTCTGGTTTCCGATTTCAGAGCGGAGTCCACGAACACGTTTGGAAAAGGTTACATTCCGGGCATCTGAACCAAAAGCAAATTAAGAAGGCGGACAAATGCTGCAAGAGCTGGTAGCCACGCTGAAAGCGGTTGGGAAGTCGCCTGAGATTTTTCAGACGGAAGATGGAACGCGCGTTCTGCTCCTGCCCTATGGGGGCAGAATTCTCGGCGTGTTCGCTCCTGGCAGCGATGAGAATTTTTTGTGGACGAACTCCGCGCTCGATAGCGTGGAGTCAGCGCGCGCTTACTATGCCAGCGACGACTGGCAAAACTCCGGTGGAGATCGAACCTGGTTGGGGCCGGAAGTTGATTTTTTCTTTCCCAAATTTCCTAACATCGACATTTCTGGATATTGGCAACCGCGCAGTCTTGATCCGGGAAACTACAAACTGGGGAAAACAGATCAAGGCATTCAGCTAACAAATCGACTTAACATTCAGGGTTTTCGATCGAAGAAAAGCGTTGACTTGGAGATCACAAAATCGGTTGCGGCCGCGCCGAATCCGTTGCGCTACGACGATGTGAAGCTGGGCGGGGCAGTGCAGTACGCCGGACACACGCTAATAACGAGTTTGAAAATTGTGGATGGAAGTCCCGATGACTCTCCGCTGGTCGGCCTGTGGAGTCTGACGCAGATGCCGCATCAAGGTGAACTTTTTATTCCGACTTACTCCCGCACCAAGCCTTGGATTTACTTTGGATTGGTTGACGCGCCTGCGGACGAACTCAGTGCCAGCGATCGGTTGGTTCGTTTCAAGATGAGGGCCCCCGGAGAACACAAGATCGGATTGCGCGCATCGGTAACCACGGGTCGCATGGGCTATTTGTATCCCGCCGGTGACAAGCACGCACTCATCGTCCGAAATTTCTTTGTCAATCCTTCTGGTGAGTACGCCGATGTTCCATGGACCGAGCCCGAAAATCGCGGCTATTCCACACAAGCCTGCAGCGTGAACAGCCGCTGGGGGATGTTCAGCGAAATGGAATACCACGTACCAGGGATTGGCGGGAACACGGGCTTTCGACATATAGAAGACCGCTCACAACTGTGGGCGTTTCGCGGATCGCGCTCCGATATGGAAAAGATTGCACGCATTCTCGTGTCCGAAGAGATTCGCTAATTCTGCTGCAGTGATCTTCAATCAGTGATTTTCCATCGGTAATTCCTACGCTTCGGTCCGTCTCGTTGCTTGGGTATTTCCTTCCTTGTACTACTTTCGCATTATTGACCTGCAAATTCGTCTCCCTATAATCACGGGACTTAAACGGACGCGAAATTTCTTCCTGCTGATGCCTCGGGCTAGCTATGTGCTTGCGGTGAGGAGATTTCTCGCTCGCCGGAAACGAATCGCCAAAGTGACGGGGAGAAGAATGAACGGACGGAACCTTCTGATATGTGGCTTGCTTGGCATGCTGGTAATCGGTCAACTGGCTGCGCAGCAAATCAGCGGTAGCATTCGCGGTAGTGTTTTGGATCCTAGCGAGGCGGTTGTGCAGGGCGCGGCCGTGAGCGCGCAACAGACCGAAACTGGTCTGACCCGCTCGGTGACCACAGACCGCAACGGCACGTATGTTCTCGTCGAGTTGCCGATTGGACATTACCGGATACGCGCAGAAGCAAAGGGATATCAGAGATATCTGCAGGAAGGAATTTCGCTCGACGTCAACCAAAACGCCACGGTGATTGTTCGCCTGAAACTTGGAGCTGAGACGCAACAAGTCGAGGTCAGCGCCGACGCTCAGATGGTGCAAAGCACTGTGAGCAGCTTGGGCGAGACAGTGATGCAGCGCGAGATCCTCGATCTGCCGCTGGTGGAGCGCGATTTCTCACAGTTAGGACTGTTGCAAACTGGCGTCGTGCCATTGACGCCTGGGTTGAAGGACGCGGGTGGTCCGGCGCGAGCGAATCAAGGATATGCGGTTGATGGACAACGTCCGGAGTCAAACAACTTTCTTATCGATGGCGCGGATAACACGAGCGCGGTGGATTCAGGATTCGTCCTCAGACCTCCGATCGATGCAATCGCCGAATTCAAAATTCTTACTCACAATGCCAACGCAGAGTTCGGACGGAACACCGGTTCGACGACCAACATCGTGACCCGTTCTGGGGCGAACCAGTTCCACGGCGCGCTCTGGGAATTTCTTCGCAATGATGTCATGGACGCATCCGACCACTTTACGCAGACCGTTCAGCCTTTTAAACGAAATGAATTTGGTGCGACATTTGGCGGCCCGATTGTAAAAGACAAGACGTTTTTCTTCGGATACTACGAAGGCTTCCGCAACCGGCAGGGGGAGACTGTCGCGGCGACTGTGCCTTCTTCGGCGGAGCGGCAGGGCAATTTCGGCGAGCTTTGCACAAACATTTCGGGAGCCGCCTTCGATCCAGGCACTGGGCTCTGCAGTAATCCCAATGGGCAGCTCAGTTTTTTTGGAACGCCCGTACCGTTCAATCAGATGACTCTTTTCACTCCGATCGATCCGATTGCGACGAATGTGCTGCCGTTCTTTCCTCTTCCGAACAGCGGGGCAAACGGATTCATCTCCACTCAAACCCTAAGCGAGAACAACAATCAATTCGGTTTGCGTATCGATCATTACTTGACTCACGCCGATACTCTGAACTTCCGCTACATGTACAGCAGCGGGCCGACGACCGACCCTCTTTCGCCTTCCGGGGCAGACGTTCCGGGGTTTCCAGTCGGCGAATATGATCGGGCGCAGAATTTTGTTGCCCAAGAGACGCACGTCTTCTCTCCGACGATTATTGGCGTCGCGCGTTTTTCGTTTCTGCGAAACGAATTCCTGCTTGATCAACATTTGAATCACGAGTCGCCAGCGGACTTGGGCTTTCAGTACGATCCGACGTTGCCGTTGGCCGCCGGACCGCCGTTCATTCAAGTCGGAGGCTACGCTTCGGTGGGCGATCCGATCACGGGCCCGCGCAACACGTATCAGAACACCTTTGATCTCTCCGGATCGCTCAGTTGGATTCACGGCCACCACGAATTGAAATTTGGCGGAGGATATCGGCGAGACCAGATCAACGCGTTGCAGGGCATCGCCACCAACGGATTTTTTGTCTTCGCGGGGATTCCGTCATTCGAGCAGTTCATCTACAACGATGGGTTTGCCAATTACCTTTCCGGAAATCCGGTGGTGTTCCTACAAGGCGGCGGCGATTTTAGCCGAGAGATCCGCGACCGGGCGTTGGATTTATACGCGCAGGACAACTACAAGGTCACTTCGCGTCTGACGCTGAACCTCGGCGTGCGATACGAATTACCGTATCCGGCTACCGAGAACAAGAATCGTGTCAATCTTTTCGTTCCCGGAGCGCAGTCGACAGTGATCCCCACGGCTCCGGCGGGGTTACTGTATCCAGGTGATCCGGGAGTTCCTGCGGGATTAATTCCCACTCAGAAGACAGCATTCGCTCCGCGAGCCGGCTTTGCCTGGGATCCGCGTGGCGATTCTAAGACTGTTGTCAGCGCGGCGTATGGAATATTTTACGAGCCCTACTACACGGGCGAAGGCGGACCGCTACAGGATCCGATCAGCGCGCCTCCTTATCTGAAGACTTTGCAGATTGGGTTCCCGGTTAATTCCTTTGCGAATCCGTTCTATACCCCGGATCCTTTCGGGACGGCATTTCCGCAGCCGATGACGCTGCTGGTCGTTTCCCGGAATTTGCATCTGCCTTATGCTCAGGATTGGAATCTCAATATTCAGCGCTCCATCGGCGCAGATTGGCTTTTTCAGATAGGGTACGTGGGGACTACTGGTGTCAGGCTGCCTCGATTTATCGAAGGGAATCCGGCGGTCTATGTGCCAGGTCTTGATGGAAGCGGGAATCCGATCTCGAACGAAAACAATGTGAACCAGCGACGTTTGTATTCCGGATGCACGTTAGCCAATCCGAACAACTGCGTTTACAGTTCGGTGGGTGAGATCGCGAGCATAGCAAACTCCAGTTACAACGCGCTGCAAGCTAGCTTGCGGAAGCGCTTCAGCCACGGACTCTCGTTTCTCGCGTCTTATACGTGGTCGCATTCGATTGATGACGTTTCGTCGTTCAACATTACTGGCTCGGCACCGCAGCCAACTGCAGGAGAGAATGATCTAGCACAGAATCCATTTGATCTGGCAGCGGAGCGGGGACCGTCGATGTTTGACGCGCGTCATCGGTTTGTACTGAGCTATCAGTGGAGTCTCCCGTTCCTGCAACATTCGAGTGCGTGGTACGGAAAAGCGCTTGGCAATTGGCAACTGAACGGGATTGTGACGGCGATGAGTGGAACTCCGTTCACTGTTTTCGATTCGAATGATGTTTCGCTGCAGGGACAAGCGCCTGAGATTTCCGGATTTTCGAGCAATCGGCCGAATGTGATTGGTAATCCGAATTCTGGGCCGAAGACTGCGGCGGAATGGTTTAACGTCAGTGCGTTCCAACAACTACAACCCGATCCGCTTGGCCGCTTTGAAGTGTTTGGCAACGAGGGCCGGAACGCGGTGCAGGGACCGGGATATGTGAACTGGGACTTCTCGGCGTTCAAGAACATTCGGATATCGGAATCAAAGGAGCTACAGTTCCGCGGAGAGTTGTTCAATGTGCTGAATCATACGAATTTCAAGTTACCGGTCAGCGACATCGAATCGCCGACGTTTGGACAAGTGCAGTCGGACGTGGGTCCACGGGTGATTCAGGTAGCTTTGAAGTTTCTGTTCTAGGCTTAAAGGCAGCTGTTTCGAAGTTGTTAAGATGGACTCGACAGGATGAAGAGCAAATTTAGATCTGTGCGGCGAGTCCTACTGCGAATCTTTGCGCTTGTCGCCGTGATTTGGGTGCTGTGCTGCGCGGCGTTATTTCACATCATGCGGCAACCGCCGGAAACGTTCGGAAGATTCATGGCCAAGTTGCCGGGGCCGGTTCCGTTTCTTCTCTTTCCGTTTGAAACGCTGTGGATGCAGGCCCGCGCCGGACACCTGAACGTTGGCGATCGAGCACCTGATTTTTCGTTGACTCGGCTCGACAAGACCGACACGATAAAGCTATCCAATTTGACGGCGCAGGGAAAGCCCGTCGTGCTCATTTTTGGCAGTTACACCTGACCTCCTTTCCGGCGGGAGGTGCCCGCTCTGAACAAGCTCTACGAGCAGTACGGAAGCAAGGTCGCCTTCTTGATCGTGTACATCACGGAAGCGCATCCGAGCGATGTTTGGCAGATGCAGAGTAATGTGAAGGAGCAGGTAGTGTTTGCCAGTCCAAAGGATGAAGAGGAACGCGCGCTTGTGGCCGGAGCGTGTGTTCGAAAACTCGGCATTGAAATTCCCGCGGTGATTGATCAGTTCGGAAACTCAACTGAGCAGGCTTATACAGGATGGCCGGATCGTCTTTACCTGATCGATGCGACGGGCCGCATCACATATAAGGCGAAGCCGGGGCCCTTCGGATTCAAGGCCGATGACCTGCGCGCTGCCATTGCGAGGTTGGTCAATTAAGCGGTCGTCGTTTAAGTGGTCGTCGTTTGAGCAGTCACCGATGTATTCTCGAAGCGTGCTGCGATCGCCTGCGGGTATTCCTCATCGGTCTCCGACTGCCGGATTATTTCTGGGACTGATTATTACGCTCGCCGCTGTGGTGGCTTACTCTGCATATATCACGCGGCAAATCTCCGGTCTGCGCGAACTGCAAAATAATCTAGTGGATCGCAATCGCAAGGATTCTTTGCAGTTGCTGCGCATCCAGAACGATTTGAATTCTTTGGCGCTGGCGATGCGCGACATGCTGGACAATGATGAGCCGTATCCACTTACGGCGTGGTCGGCCCAATTTCAACGCGTGCGCACTGATTTGGACGACGCGCTGCGCCGCGAGCAGCAAGTGGCGCCGGTGAACCGCACTCCTGAGCAAGAACAGTATCTACAGAATTCGGTGACGCAATTCTGGGACGCGGCGGATCGGACGTTTGCGTTGGCTCAAGATCCCAACCAGACCGAGGCGAGAACGCAGATACGGATTTCGCTGCGTGCGAGGCAGGAAGCGCTGAGCACCGCCGTTTCTCGATTGCTGGTGCAGAACAACGAGAGTGAAGAGCAGGCGGCGATGCGGATCGGACAAATTTATGATCGGGTGCAGCGGCAGGTTTATCTATTTCTCACCGCGACGCTGATCGCGATCCTGCTCACCAGTCTTTATCTGATTCGATCCAACCGGCGATTGTTCGCGCAGTTAGCGGCGCTATCGGAACAGCGAAGCGAGTTGGCTCAGAAGTTGATTTCAACGCAGGAATCTACGCTGCGGCACATCTCGCGCGAATTGCATGACGAGTTTGGACAAATTCTTACGGCCGTCGGGGCGATGCTGACACGCGCTGGAAAACATGCTCCCGAAGGATCGCCACTTCGCACAGAATTGCGCGAAGTTTGTGAAATTACGCAAAGCACGCTCGACAAAGTACGTAGTCTTTCGCAGGCATTGCATCCAGTGATGTTGGAGGAGACCGGGTTGGAGAGCACGCTCGATTGGTATCTGCCGGTGGTGGAACGGCAGGCTGGCATTCACGTATCCTATGAGAAATCCGGCGTTGCGTTTCCTGTGGATGGCAACGCCGCTATTCACGTCTATCGTGTGGTGCAGGAAGCGTTGAATAATATGACCCGGCATTCGGGCGCAACGGAAGCGTGGGTGCGTCTGAGATTTCTGGCGGATGCGTTGGAAGTGGAAGTCGAAGATCATGGTCGCGGTTTCGACGCGCAGGCGGCGAAACAAGGAATCGGGTTGGTAGCGATGCGGGAACGCGCAGAATTGCTGGGCGGCTCGGTTGAATTCAACCGGCCCGCGCGAGGTGGGACGTTGGTGCGATTACGAGTTCCAAGAGAGAAGTTGGATTCACATGCCGGATAAGATTTCAGTATTGCTGGTAGACGATCATTCTTTGGTGCGTCGAGGATTTCGCCGCATTCTTGAAGATGAAACGGATATCTCCGTGGTTGGCGAAGCGGGGGATGGCCTCGAAGCGGTCAAGCTTGCCGCCGAGCTTCATCCGAGGGTGATCGTGATGGATTGCGCCATGCCCGGCATGAATGGACTGGAGGCGACGCGCACAATTCTTGCGCAACAGCCGCAGTCGTTGGTGCTCATGCTCAGTATGCATCCGGAGGAAACGCTGGTGCGGCAGGCGCTGGATGCGGGTGCGCGAGGGTATGTGTTGAAGAACGCCGTTGACCTGGAGTTGGGAGCGGCGATCCGGCGAGTCGTCAAAGGCGAAACCGTTCTTGATTCGCAGCTGAAACGCCCGGCCGCGCTAAAGGGCAAGCGCAGTGCGGGGTTGACTCCGCGGGAGTTGGAAGTTCTGCAGATGATTGTGGACGGTAAGTCGAACAAGGAAATCGCAGCAGTACTCGATCTCAGCGCTAACACCGTCGCCGTCCATCGCGCCAACATGATGGAGACTTTGGGAATCCACAAGGCTGCGGAGTTGGTGGTGTACGCAATACGCAATGGGCTGGTTGATTTGCCGTGATGCGTTCTTCTCCGATTCAATTTGCAGCGATGAACGCGGGTCTGGATCGCCGGTCTTTTCTTAGAGGACTCTGCGGTGCGGCTGGTTTGGCATCGGCTTCGGGCGCGTTGCTCAATCTCACTGCCTTTGCAGCTTCTCCGGAAATCGTCGATCCTGGGTTCCGCCTGGTGGACGTGACTGCTTCCGCGGGAATTCATTTTCGTCACAACAGCGGCGCATATGGTGGAAAGTTGTTGCCCGAGACACTCGGCGCGGGCTGCGCATTTCTTGATTATGATCGCGATGGATGGCAAGACATCCTATTGATCAATGGAATGGACTGGCCGGGTCACGCTGGAAACAAGCACGAGCGAAGCACACTCAAGCTCTATCGCAACAATCGCAACGGCACTTTCTCGGACGTCACCCAGAGTGCTCGTCTCGATATCGAAATGTACGGGATGGGCGTAGCCGTTGGAGACTATGACAACGATGGGTATCCTGACATTCTGATTACGTGTGTCGGGCAAAATCGCCTGTTTAAGAACACTGGCAAGGGAACCTTCATCGACGTGACCAAAGCGAGCGGCCTCGGAGGTCGGCAGGCTTTGAGCACGTCCGCGATATGGTTCGATTTTGATCGGGACGGATTGCTTGATCTATTCGTTTGCAATTACGTGAAGTGGTCTCCCGATCACGATGTATTTTGCAGCCTCGACGGAAAACACAAATCGTATTGCACTCCTGAGGCTTATCGTGGGGAGACCTGCTGGTTATTTCGAAATCGCGGGAACGGGACCTTCGAAGATGTAACAGCCACCAGTGGAATCTTCGATAGCAGTTCGAAATCGTTGGGCGTTGCTTTGCTCGACCATGATCGTGACGGATGGCCCGATCTGCTCGTCACCAACGACACGCAGCCGAACAAGCTATATAGAAATCAGCACAATGGAACGTTCAAGGATATCGCGGTGGACGCGGGCATCGCATTTTCCGCCGAGGGACGAGCACGCGCTGGCATGGGCGTAGATGTTGCCGATTTCGACAATTCGGGACGTGAAGGGATTGCGATCACAAATTTCGACAACGAGATGATGGGACTGTATCGTCGATCTGAAAATGGGAGTTATGCGGACGTCGCGATCCAGACTGGAGTGGGGCTTGCGTCCAAAGATAAATTGGGCTTTGGATGTGTCTTTCTTGATGCAAACCTGGACGGCGCGCTTGATCTGGCGGTCGTGAACGGACATATCGACGATACGGTACGAAATGTGAATGGTGTGGGATACACGCAACCGCCTCAACTGTTTCTGAATAGTGGCAAAGGGACTTTCGTCGATGTGGCCGCTGAAGTTGGAGGCGGTTTTAATCACCCTCGAGTCGGACGAGGAATTGCTTACGGCGATTTTGACCGCGACGGTGATTTAGATTTGCTGGTCACAACGAACAATGGTCCCGCGTATCTGTATCGCAACGACCAGACAGCGGGGAATAAGAGCATGCGAATTCGATTGGTGGGCACGAAGTCGAATCGAGATGCAATTGGGGCGTACGTAAGAATCTTTCACGGCGGATCGAGCCAATCGCGTTTTGTGAAGGGCGGATCGAGCTATCTGTCACAATCTGAGTTGCCGGTGACGTTTGGTTTGGGTAAGCGGGACAAGGTTGATCGCCTGGTGATCGACTGGCCGAGCGGTCGCACCGAAGAATATAAGGATCTAGCGGCGGGCAAAGCTTACGAGTGCATCGAAGGCAAAGGAATCAATCCACAGGCTGGATTTTAGCTATCTTGTCACTGCTATTCCTTCCCACATATCCCATTCAAGAAAAAGGGGCCGCTGACGCGGCCCCATCCGTTCGAGTGATTTAGAAAACAGCTCCCGTTAGTCGCCCGTACCAGACATGGTTACGGTCTGCGGGGTGTTCGGAGCGTTGTCGGTTATGGTTACCGTACCGGTGCGAACTCCAGTTGCACTCGGAGTGAAGTTGATCTTGATTGAGCAACTCGCTCCGGCCAGCACTGTTCCGCCGTTAAGGCAGTTTCCCTTGCCGACAACGTTCTGGGTGAAGTCTCCACTGACTCCGATCGTTGCGATGTTCAAGGTCGCGTTTCCGGAGTTGGTGAGCTTAATCGTTTTCGCCGTGGCCTTCGTTCCGACCTTCACTTTGCCCCATTTTAGTGTCGTCACAGATAAGGTGACCGCAGGAGCGGCACCAGTTGGGTTAACGGTAAGGCTCAGAGGAATTGTCTGAGTGAGGCTTCCGGACACGCCTTGGATGAAGATGGTGGAAGTTCCAGCGGTCGCTGTGGCGCTCGCGTTTAGGGTCAATATGCTCGTGGTGGTCGCGGGGTTCACGCTGAACGCCGCGGTCACTCCCGTGGGCAGGCTTGTTGCAGAGAGAGTTACGTTTCCACTGAAGCCGTTCTGCGGAGCGATGGTGATCGTGCTCGTCCCGTTGGAGCCTTGCGCGATCGTAAGGCTGTTGGGGGACGCCGAGAGTGTATAGCTGGGAGCGGAGGAACCTGCCAGAGCGTCAATCATATTCTGGCCATTCGGACTTCCCCATCCAGTAACGAGATCGTATCCAGTGACTGCGTTGTAGGATTTCCCTCGGCCATTGTTATTGTTTCCGACAGTGATGTCATGGAAATCGCTGTCGTACTGCGTGCCTTCGCCGATAGCGTAAATCGCGGGATTAATAAACCCTAGAGTCGATCCGCCATTAGCTACAGCTTGCTGATTGATCAGCGCGAGAAAGCCTGCCCAGCGCGGAGCTGCGAAGCTGGTGCCGCCCCAGTCTCCGGCGCAGGAGCCGTCGCTGCAAACGTAGTTGTCAAAGTTACCTTCGGCCGCGACGTCGGGAAGATTTCGGATTGTGGCAGATGCTCCGTTCGATGAATTTGCTACGCCAACTTGCCAACTTGGAATCGCGAAAGCGTTATCGCTCGGACCGCCACTGCTGTCGGGCCATGCGGTTTCAGAGGCCCAAGTACCTCCCGCTCCGTTTGTGACCAAGTCAGTACCACCGACTGAGACAACGTAAACTGATTCGGCCGGATAGCTTTGATCGGTGCCGTTGTTTCCAGTGAAGGCGCCGGAATCTCCAGAGGCGACGAACATGTTCTGACCTTGCGCTGCGAATTCCTGGAAGATCGGATCATCCTTAGCGAAATCGTCGGGATTCCATCCCCATGAGCAGCCGATTTGTTTGGTGATATTTTCGGTTGCCATTTTGTTGAACATATCGGTATCGCCCTTGCCGATATTCGAGTTGCCGGGAGCGATGTAGACGCGAACTTGACTCATACCGGGAGCCATCGAGGCGGCCTGCACGATGTCGAGGACTTGTTCGGCGTCGTCGCCGTCCGAACCGCCAAAGGCTCCGTCGATGATGACGTTATTGATGGCGACAGTATTGTTTTGTCCGTCGAAGGTCTTTGTCACGTCGCTGAGGGTGTAGCCGTCAAACTCGCAGAGTCCGACGGACTGTCCAGCGCCGGTAAGAGCCGTGCCGCCATAGTAGGCGGCGCGCATGTCGCTGCCGAGATACGCCCCACCCGGACCGGAACCTGCGTTGTTCTTGATAGCCTGACCCGCCGCGGCTCGTTTCAGCATCGGGCGCGGTATGGAGAAATTGTTCAGCCCGCCAATGTGCGATACGGGTACGCTCAGATTGAGAGACGGTTCACGGTCTGGCGAAAAGAACGTGCGATTTTCAGTCGGATGCTGATACACGGTCATGGCAACGTGGAACGCCTTCTCAACTTGCGAGACCGATCCGCTAATGTCCACGATCCTGCGATTTGACGGCGTGTCGGTTATCGTAAAGCCGTTTGCTTTTGCGAAATCGATGACTGCTTGGTAATCCTGTTTCGATGGGCCGTACGCAGCGGTGAATTGCGACACGGTCAGAAAATGACGATAGTCGGGACTCGTTGGATCGTAAAGGCGAGTCAAGAAGTTCGTCAGTTCCGGCTGGTTGCGAACCGGCAAAGTGATGACGAGATCCATGCGTTGCGTCGCGGGAAGCGCGCGCAGCGGTACGGCCTGTCCACTGGAAACAATAGGGCGGACGTGGTTGTGCAACACCTGGAGTTGCTGAGCTTGTCCGGAAACGGTCATCAGCAAAAGCGCGGCACCGGAGAGTAGGGCTGCCAGGATGTGTTTGCGATTCTGCTTATCATTATTTTTATTTTTCATCAGGCTCATCATCATCTCTCGCATTTTTTCTTCCTGTCGGTGGTGAGATTTCGTGTCGCTAATTCGATCCACATCCGGCGCAAAGGCATAGACGGTGGAGGTGGTTACTCTCGACGTTACCAAACTTCCCGACCCCTAATTCACTCAGTAGGGCAGCACACGAAAGCCCATTTCGGAGGCGTGGAACGCCTTAACGGTCGGGACATTCCTGGGAGCCAAGCCTATCTGTACGCAATAGATCGGCCAAATCTCGTATACGGGGGGATACGTTCGCGACGGAGTATATCCGAAGCAAAACGGTAACAACGTCACATTTTTCAGTAAAGATTAAAGGTTTCAGCCGAAGGCGCTGTGTACTGAAATGTGCACTTGTTTGCGCTTACTACTTAACCTCGTTGACCCTAGCGATTGATCCGGCGAATTGAGAAGCGCAGCTATACCTGAAGCACGTCTCCGTCGCGCGCGACCATTTCGTAGAGAACGGGATTGACGAAGAATCCAATAAAGAGTCGCGAGATCAAGCCGGCGACGATCACAATCGCGAACGGACGCTGCGTGTCGGATCCGATGCCGGTGGCTAGCGCCGCAGGGAGCAATCCGAGGCAGGCGACGAGCGCGGTCATCATGATGGGGCGAAGTCGGAGTAGGGAAGCTTCGCGCGTGGCTTCGCGGATGCCCATGCCTTCCTGGCGCAGTTTGTTGATGTAGGAGACGAGAATGACGGCAGTCTCGACTGACACTCCGAGCAATGCGAGAAGACCTAGCGCCGACGAGACGCTGAATGGAGTGTGCGTGAGTTTGAGTGCGACTAATGCTCCTACAGGTTCGGTCATGATCACGCCGAGAGCGATGGTGACAGGGAATTTGAAGTTTCCGTAAAGCGCAAACAGGATCATGAAAATCAGCACGATCGCCAGCGGACCGATGAAGTACATCTGCGATTTCGCTTCGAGAAACTGGCTGTATTCGCCGCCCCAAGCCATTGTGTAACCCTGTGGCAGAGTTACAGATTTGTTTACCGCAGCCTGTCCATCGTGAACGGCGCGTTCCAGATCCCGTCCCTCAATGCTGTATTGCACGCCGATGTAGCGGGAATTATTTTCGCGGTAGATAAATGATGCACCGTTGCCCTGGGTGATGTTCGCAAGTTGACTCAGAGGAATCTGCTGGCCGTCTGGTGTGCCGACGAGTAAGTTCCCGATGTCGTGCGCGCTGCTACGAAACTGCGGCTGCATGCGGACCACTAGATCAAATAGCTTTTCGCCTTGGATGACTTGCGTGACGGCCTGTCCACCGACGGCGGCGGAGATGACGGCTTCTACGTCCGCGACATTGATTCCGTAACGCGCGATTTTGTCGCGATCGACATCGACCAGCAAACTCGGCTGACCGAGTTCGCGGACGACGGTGAGTTCGGTGAATCCCGGAACTTTGGCTAAGGCGTTCTTGATCTGGATGGCTTTGTCTTGCAGCACATTCAGATCTTCGCCGTAGATCTTGACGGCGAGCGAACTCTTGAGGCCGGTGAGCGCTTCGTCCACCGCATCTTCTGCCGGCTGGGTGAAATTGAAAATAATTCCCGGAAAGGCTGTCAGCCGCTTGTTGATCGATTCGATCAACTCCTTCTTGTCGCTATTGCTGCCGGACCACGACTTGTCGTTGTAAGGCTTCAGTCCGACGTAAAACTCGCAATTAAAAAATCCGGTGGCATCGGTGCCGTCGTCAGGTCGTCCTAATTCTGAGCCAACAACCGTCACCTGCGGATACGACATCAATATGTCACGGATTTGAGGAGCGATGTTGCTCGCCTCTTCGAACGAAATTGTGTACGGCATCGTGGCTCGAACCCAGATGGCACCTTCGTCGAGATGTGGCATGAATTCGCCGCCGATGAACGGGACCAGACATAGAGCGCCGAGGAAAATCAACGTCGCGATCACCATGGTGGTCTTCGGACGATCGAGAGCCCAATCGAGCTGGCCGGCATACTTTTGCTTCATCCATTCAAATGCGCGATTCTGTTTCTCGCGCACGCCGTTCTTGAACCAGTATGAAGCCAGCACTGGAATCAGAGTCAGCGTCAGGATGAGTGCGCCGACCAGCGCGAACGACATCGTCTCTGCCATCGGATGAAACAGCTTGCCGGACGGCCCAGTCAGCGCGTAGATGGGAAGGTATCCGGCGAGAATGACCGCGACCGAATAGAAGATTGGACGATCAACATCTTTGGCGGCCGACAAAATGACTTCGTTCAGGTTGTAGTCTTGGCCTTCGCGCAAGGCGAGTTCGCGATAAATGTTTTCAATCATTACGACGGTGCCGTCGATTACGATTCCGAAGTCAATGGCTCCGATGGAAAGCAAATTTGCCGCAACGTCGTGAGCGTGTAGAACGATGAACGCAAACAGAAGAGATAGCGGGATGGTGATGGCGACAATGACAGCGGCCCGGAAACTGACCAGGAAGAAAATCAGCACGATCAAAACCAAGACCATGCCGCGAAGCAGATTCGCTTCGACGGTGTCGGTGGTCAGAGCCACCAATTCGCTGCGGTCGTAGTAAGGATGGACCTTGACGTCCGGCGGAAGAATATGGCGATTCAGGTCCTCCGTTTTGGCTTCAACCGCTTTCAAAACGTTCTGTGTTTGCTCGCCGCGCAGCATCAGAATGACGCCTTCGACAGCGTCATCATTTTTCTGATAACCGAATTGGCCGAGACGGGGCGCGTGGCCGATGGTCACATCTCCAACGTCGCGGACGCGGATCGGTACACCTTTGTTGGCGCCGACGACGATGTTGCCAATGTCCTCGGTGTTCTTGACGAGACCAATGCCGCGCACGTAATAGAACTGGCCGCCCTGTGAATAAAATCCGCCGCCTGCGTTGGCGTTATTGGCGGTAAGGGCTGCGGTGACTTGCGGGATCGTTAGGTGATAGCCGTAGATGCGAGCGGGATCAAGCAGCACCTGATACTGCATGACCGTGCCGCCAAAGCCGGAATCGTCGGCGACGCCATGCACTGATCGATAGGCGCGTTCGACGACCCAATCTTCAATAGTCTTTAATTCCTGGGGCGAGCGGTCTGGACTTTCCAGCACGTAACGATAAACGAGCCCGCTTGGGCTGAACAGGGGAGCCAGCGTTGGAGTCACTCCGGTGGGGAGGGTTGCCTGCGCGAGCCTCTCAAATACAATCTGCCTGGCGAAATAATCGTCGGTGCTGTCTTCGAACGTGAGGATGACGTCGGACAATCCGTAGAGAGAAATCGAACGCATCACCACCATGTGGGGGACGCCGTTCATTTCCAGTTCAAGCGGGAGTGTGACGAGTCGCTCGACTTCTTCGGCGGCGTGATCCGGCCATTGCGTGATGATCTCGACTTGAGGAGGGGAGAGGTCGGGATACGCGTCCACGGGCATCCGCTGAAAAGACATGATGCCGCCCACCGTGATGAAGGCAGTGAGCATCAGCACGAGAAATCGTTGTCGCAGTGCCGCTTGGACGATTCGATGAATCATTCGGTTGTTTTCGTCTTACTTCTGCAACGAGTTTGCAAACTGCAAAAATATGCTTCCGTTGCCGATCACTTTGTCGCCAGCCTTTAAACCGCTGGTAATCTGTGTTTGTCCGTTCAAGCTCTCGCCGAGAGTCACGGGGCGTCTGCCGAATTGGTTTGATCCCGCAGCCGCGTAAACGAATGGTTGATTTTCGTTGTCGCGGAGTACGGACGCATCCGGAACCGCGATCGCATCCGGAATCGCTCCCGCATTGACAGTCGCCGTAACGTACATGTCCTTCTTTAGTTTTTCCCCAGGATTGCTCGTCTCGATGCGAGCCTGCAAGGTGCGCGTATTCGGATCGAGCGAGGCGGCGACGTAGGAAATGCGTCCGCGAAAGGTATCGGGATACGCGTCGGTCTGGATCGCGACGGTATCGCCGTTGCGCACGTACGGCAAGTCTTTTTGGTAGACGTTTACCAGAACCCAAACCGTGCTGATATCCGAAATCATGAAACATTGCGTTGTGCCCGGCTGAAGAAGTTGGCCGGCAGCGATGTCCTGCTCGACGACCACTCCGTTGATCGGAGCGCGAACCGGCACTTCAAAAGAAGGAGGAGCTGTCACGAGTGCATCAGGATCGGCGACTCCCATGACGCGCAATGCGGCCTGAGCCGAAGCCAAATCGCCGCTTGCTTGCACTTCGGTGGATTGCGCTTGCTCCAGATTTTGCTCGGCGATCGCTTTGTGCTCGTACAGATCGCGGGCGCGAGCATAAGCTTTTTGCGCCAGCGCATACGCATCTCGCGCCTTCAGATAGTTGGTGCGCAACTGCGAATAGTCGGGGCTCGCTACGTACAACATCGGCTCGCCCTTTTTAACGCTTTGGCCCGGAACAACCACGACGCGGCTTACCGGTCCGCTGACCGGAGTGATGACGGGTGTGGTGCGAAATCCGTTATAGGCAACGGCGCCGGTCAGGCGGAGCGTACGCGACAGCGTCGTCGGTTGAATGGTTAACACTTGCACGTGCGACATCTGCTCTTGCGGGATGGTGAACAGTTCGGCGTTGTCGGTACTCTTCGTGTCGTTGGGATCACCCGACGGCTTGTCGCTGGATCCTCCGCACCCGACTAACACCAGTAGGATCGCGGACGCAGCGGCCAGTGCGGTCCAAGCGCGGAAGCGATCAGCTCGAATCTTCATAGCTTTTTCCTCATGACTGGTGCCCGATCATTTATACGTTCAGGCTTCATCCCCGAATCCCTCATGGCAGAGTCCTTGTTCCTTCTGCTTCTTTCAGTTGCTCGATTGCCGTCATGTAGGCGGCCAATGCCTGGCGATAGGCGAGTTGGACGGCGCGATAACTGCGCTCTGAATCGAGGTAATCCAATAGGCTGGCGGCGCCGCGCTTGTAGGCATATTCGCTGATGTCGCGCGAGTCCTGCGCTTGCTTGAGATAGCCGGAAGTGTAGAGCCGCACGACTTCATCATTGCTCCGAACGGATTCGTAGGCATTAGCGACGTCAGAAAGGACCGTGTCGCTGGCTGCTTGTTCCTGTTCCTGAGATTGTGTCAGCGCATGCGTCGTGCGCGCGATTTCCCCTTGATTGCGATTGAAGATCGGCAAATCAAAGCCGGCGAAGAGAGAGGCGGAACTTGCACCTGATACGTGGGAGAAATCAAAAGTACCATTCACATCAACCTTCGCATTTGCCTTCGCAAGAAGAATTTGACTCTGTGCGGCGGTGATTCCCAACTGAGCCGCGCGGAAATCAGGTCGCTCGCGGAGCGCCCGTGCCTGCAAGTCTTCTAGGTTTCCTTTTACCGGTTGATACGCCAAGTCGCCTTCCACGTCGAAGTCGGCTGGAACCGCACTGTATCCCAGGAACTGTCTTAGCCCGACGAGAGCCTGCACTTTTGCCAGTCGCGCGGAAGAGACATCTGTTTGGAACTGCAGCAGCTGCAGTTTGATTTTGAGATAGTCGCCTTCGCCGATGTATCCGGATTTGAGTTGGAGTTCGCTGATGTCGACTGTCTGCTGAAAACCTTTCAGGTCATCCAGCGCAAATTGGAGGGTTGATTCGGCCAGTAGCACGCTGATGAACTGCTGCCCAACATTAAATGCCAGAGTGCGCTCTGCGTCTGTGACCTGGGCGCGCGTGACGGCCGTGGCGTCCTGCGCGGCTTGCAGTCGCCGGGGCCGTTTGTGGCCCCGCTCGAAGAGATAGCCGATCCCTATATCGAATTGTTGAAGCTGATCCAGATAATCGTTGGAAAAATTATGGGGACTGAAGATTGGAACGAACTGCGAATCGAATCCCAGAGTTGGATTGGGCCGCAGGTTTGCGGTAATTTCTTGATCTTGATTCTGGAGAATGGTGGTTCGTGTTGCTAGCAGGGAATGATTATGCGCCAATGCCAAGTCAATCGCCTGGTCAAGGGTGATCCGAGTTGTAGTCTGGCTGTGGCATGCCCCTAGCAGTAGAAAAATCATCATCGCCGGACCGACGATTCGAGGGGAGAAGCAAGAGTACCTGAAGCGCATAAGAGGTGAGATCAAGGCGTGCTGAGGCTTGCCAAGAGGCCGCGGGCGGAAACCTCAAATCGGCCGGGCACACTCCGAGTTCCGTCGTCCTTATTCTCCTCCTGTCTCTAAGATTGCAACCACCAGCCTAATGGATGCATTGTAAATTACTGTATACAAAGATTTACGAGCGTATTGGTCAGCGCCTCACTCGCCCGCGTCTAAATCAAGCTTTTTTAGGATCCTGTATAGAGCTGGAAGGGTGCCCAATAAAAAGGAGCGCGATAGGCAGTGTTCCGCAAGAGCGAGAGTTTGGCGGCGCGCAGAGCGAAATCTGGGCTGGACCCTTTGTCTAATTCGTCGTAAAACCGGTCCATGAGTTGCTCGGTCGAGGTATCCGTCGCCTCCCATAAAGCCGCGACCACGTTGTGAGCGCCCGCTCTCAGGAATGCCCAGGAGAGTCCGACCAACCCCTCGCCAGAATAGGCTCGCTCACCGGCTCCGTAGCAGGCGGAGATGGTTACGAGATCGGCGTGCAGGGGGCGAGTAATGATGTCGCGGGCGTAGAGCTTAAAGGATTCGGTTTCGGAGCTGATCGCGGGATCGGACCTCGTCGGTTCACCCTTAGATGATTCATTTTTTGACGCTTCATTTCTCGACGCTTCACTTCCTGAACCAGCGGACTTCGAAAGCACAATTGCGGAGTCGAGGGGACTCAGTCGCCGGGCCGTTCCGTGGGCAACAAAGTGAATGTACGCAAAACGTTCGGGGTTGCTGCTCATATACGCGGACGGAGTCGCCTGTTCGCGGGCGAAGATTTGCTCATTAGCGGTTGGAAAATGGCGGGCCACGCTATCCATCTGAGCGGCAGCTTTTGGGAGATCGGGATATTTGTCATCGGGAGAAGTGCTGTTGCCGATTAGGAGGAGGTTGCGGTCGCGTTTCTTGGGATTCCTTCGGTTGTTGGGATTTGCCTGCGCGGCGGCGAGGACGCGCAAAGAACTCGCGCTCGCAATCGTTACGTCTTCAATCCAGTAATGAAGCTTGGGTCTAGAGGACGTTGTGGCTCCGTTGGACTGCTGAGTCTTGTTGTTATTGCTGTCAGGAGCAAGCAGCGTTTCAAAATTCAGATTATTCAAGCTGCCATCAGGGATGACGAAAACGCGAGCGCCTGAGGCGTTCGCCGCTAGCGATTGCTGGGCTGGTGCGATCAATTTGTCATACAGCCAGCGTCCATCCGGATCAGCCGATGCTAAAACATCTTGCGGCCCTCCCAGGGCGCTCCGATATCGTTGGACCGCCGCATCAATTTCAGCGCGAGGCGGAAGGGTGGAGAGAATCGTTTTTCGTGGAGTGATCGTCCACAAGTAGGAATGCTTTTCACCCAGCCAATAAAAAAGCAACGTCCCGCCGGATTGCTGGGCGATTTTTGAGGCGTCCATGGGCGAAGGTCCATTCGCCGGACCATTTGCCAGCAACCCCAATCCTTCAGCTAAGGTTCGAGCGCGACTGTAGTCGGCCCAGCGCAGGGCTTCGTCCGGCGTGCCGCGTGTGATGAGGAAATGAATATAGTCATCGTAGATTCGCGATGCGTTATTAGAGAAAGGCAGCCTTGAATCATTGCGCTGCACGGACAACCGCGCCGTTTCGAACGTGGCTAGTGCTGCACGGTATTCGCGATCAGCGTCATCGAGATGATGTTCATCTTCATAGAGTCGTGCTAATTGATGTTCGGATCGCCACTTTAGGGGCAGATTCGCGCTCGGGTCGCGCTCGACTTCGCGGAGGATGCGTTCTGCATCCGCGCTGTCGTGAGACTGTGCTGCAATCATGCCCTTTACTAAGAGTGGATAAAGTTCGTTCAGACGGTTGTGGTCGTTGCTGGCAATCGTGATCGCCTGATCGGAATACTTCTCTGCATCTTCGAGTTCGCCGCTTTCTGCGCAGACGAGGGCCAGAGCGCGGTCGGCGTTGTAGATGTCTGCTCTGCCTCCCGTGTTCTTTGCGAGTTCGAGTGCCCTGAGATACGAATCTTTGGCGCGCGCGAGATCGCCTCGACTCGCATAGACATATCCAGCGTTGGTGATCCAGGAGAGCTGCAATATTACGTTGCCGACTTTATGCGCACGTTTTTCTGCTTCGAGAGACAGATCCAACGATTTTTCGAAGTCACCGAGGTTGTAATAAGCCCACCCGAGATTACCGAGCGCCGTCTGGATAGTATTTCCGGCATCTATTTTCGTAGCGATTTGATTCGCAGATTCCGTCCAGTCGATCGCCTCATCGAAGTGTTCTTGTCTGAGTGAGGTCAGTCCCAAATTTAGGAGGGCAGTTGCTTCCCGGAAATGGTCGTTGTGTTCGCGGGAGAGCTGTAGGGATTTCTCGAAAAATGCTTCCGCTGCCTTATTCTGTCCACTCTGCACAGCGACAACTCCGCGAGCGGTGGCGACATCCTGACAATCGTCCTCTGCGAACGAGCGACAAAGTTGCGATGCCTGATCGAGATCTTCTTGTGCTTCGGAGAAATTGTGCAGACGGGCGTGGGCCACGCCCTTGATCGTAAGTATTTCGATGCGTGAATTCTTGTCGATGGGTAGATCGGATGGAGAATTAAGAAGAGTCAGCGCCGCCGGATACATCCCACGCCATAGGAGGGACTTTGCTTCCAGAATCCTAAACTTCCAAGCTCGCTCGGGGTCAGAACTACGAAATCGCTTATAGCCTAAGTCGGCTTCCTCCTGGCTTTTTTCGAGATCTCCGCGCCGGAACGTTTGCTCGGCGTTTTCAAGAGTCGCCTGCGGGCCTTCTCGATGACCACAAGCCAGCCCGCAGACGACAATACTTAGAAGGAGCGAAACCTCTACGGATTGGTTTGTCCGTTGGAAGAAACACCTGGCCCCTTGGCTTTGCCCCCGACCGGGCATCCCAGGTGCATGTCGAACATGTTTAGCGTGAAGTAGTTGCTGTCGCTCGGTTCGGGATGCGAACCATCGCGCGACATGCCATGTGGGAAGTCGCTGTATCCCGGACTGACGCCTACTTCGACTTCCGCCAAATAGACGGTGCCGAAGTCGGGAATAAAGATTACGTTCCCGAATGTCTTGACTCCCGGAATCGGAATCGGCCCGATGCTTTTGACCAGTGAGCATGGCAGCTTGTGGTGGCCGTTCCCATCGCCTTTCGAGCGGCCATTGGCCCGCTTCTTCAGATCATCGATGTACGCGATCTTGGAATCGTACTGCTTCTCCAGGCTTTCAGGAAGGCCCTTGCTGTTCGCGATGCTGCCCATCTGACGTTGGACGCGGTCGAGAAATCCGGTGTCTTGCAGGTAGGAGCGATCGCGCTCCGGTTTGCTTCCGCAGATTCCGAGATCGAGTTCGACTTCGACGGGAAATCCACCGATGCGCAAGTTTTCGAATCGCGTGCCTCAGAAATGTCACCTTGGGAACGTGGCCGTTGGTCAGCGAGTGCTCGGTGGAAACCTGCGCGACCACGCGATCGGCCGTGAGGATGTCCACAACGTTGAGCCCTTCGAGCACCGAAGTCGAAAGCGTGACCCATCCAGAGTGGTCGTTGCCGTAGATGTCGGTCTTTGTGTTGAGGCGACTGCCGAGGACGCGCGTGTGGCCACGTTTGAAGGAGATCAGGCCTTCAAGACTAGTTGCGCCGACCTCTCGTGTCGAGAGGCCTTCCCGACGCGTTTTATCCAGGACGACGTGGCCGTACTCTTCGATGGTTTGCTTGATGGGATGCTCGATGTGGCCGCTAAGCAGATGAGCTTCCGCGTGATAGACGTGATAGCGCTCCAAGACAGGGCTTGGTCCTGCAAGTGATCTCGACGCTGACATAGGTTAGCTCCTTGGGATTGAGCTGGCTGGTGCTTTACTTTTTTCAATCTTCTGTTTTTAATCTTCGTTCAACAGACAGTTTTTACTAGACAGCTCACGGTTGAATTTGCAATTCAAATGATGCCTGACCGACTACCTTGCTTTCGCCGCTCGTAGTAATGCCGTGCACTTTCAAAATGTAGTTCCCCGCTGGTCGGTTAGCGGCCGGAACTTGAACTGACCATTGATCTTGCGTTGATGCTGACGTAGCCGAGGGAGTGGGAGGCGCTGGAATGTTCAACGACCATTCCAACTTTCCCGTGGGATTGAATAAGTCCGCGGTGTAGCTCGCGTAGCCGGTCTCGGGAGGAATTCGCATGAAGAGAAGAAAGCCCGCGCCGGGATGCGTGGTAATCACTGGACCGTCCGATCCATAAGCACCGACGTTGATCGATCCGTAGGGCAAGACCTGCGGAGTGTTCATGGCAAGTTGCATCTGCTGCATCTTCTGCTGATTCTGCGGATGCTCAACGAGAGCGTCGTATCCCACGGTTGCCAACAACAGGGCCATCACCGGCACGGCCCATGCGGGACGGAACCAGCGTATCCATCCGGGGACCACCGGGGCCGGCGTGGGCACAACCGAAGGCGCGCCCGCGGCTGCATGAGCGAATACTACTTTGCTCTTGTCCACGAACAATGCGCCCGCGCGGACGTCGACGGCGCAATCCGGGCAGTCGAAGAAATGCTCTTCAAATTCTTCGCGAACCTCGGGATTGAGTTCGTCGAGCAGATATCTCTCCGTCATTTTTTGACGAACCACCACATCGTGGTCCATGGGTTGAATGCCCCCTCGCATAAGTGTTACCCAACCGTCTTGACTTCGAATAAACAGCGTTCAATTAACAGCGCGTACATCATAGTGCGCCGGCGCGACCCGGCGTTGCAGAGCCATCAGGCCGAGATGGATTTCGGCCCAGAGTCTTCCTTCAAATCATCCTTCAAATACAACGCTTTGAATAATTTTTTGGCGCGATGCAGCAGGACACGGAGGTATTCGCGATCTACGCCAAAATCCCGACAGACCTGATCTTTTTCGCGTTCCTCGAAGAAAAGTTCCTTGATCAAACGGCGATCACGTTCTGGAAGCTGATCGAGAACCTTACGGACTCTGTCTTCGTCCTCCTGCGAGGTGAAAGCGTCCAGCAAATGGGGAGCGCCGGAAGAAATCTCTGGCTGACCGTCTTCATCCAAAGAGTCTTCGCGTCCACCGGAGCGGTAATGCTCCAGCAAGACGTTGTTGCAAATTGAATTTACAAACGATCCCACACCTTCAGGACGGCGAATTTTTCCTTCGCGCAGCGCGACATAGAAGCGGACGAAAGTTTCTTGCCTGACATCTTCGATGGCTTCCCGCGATTGCAGGCGGGAGCGTAATTTCACGTGGATGAGCGCGCTGAAATAGGCGACAAAGTGCTCTTGCGTGCGGAAATCTCCCTCGCGCAAACGCTCAACGTAGGCTTCATCGAAGGAGTGAAATTGCAAGAACTTGCCCCGGACTTGGCTAAGTGGCAGACAGTTTAGCACCTGGGGCGGGGAACTGGGACTGATTTCGGGGACCAGGGTCAGGGTGGGTTGGCGCAGCGCAAAATGGCTGCTGCGAAGGCGTCCGGTCGGCGGGATGGGGCGAGCAGCGCGCACAGGGAAGGTTGTATCTCCTGTTGATCGGGATGGGTGGTAAGGGTCGAAGCGGCCGGAAAAGCACAACCCGACCGGCGATCCTGGGGGAAAATCACAAAGCGCCGGATCCGCTTCCCCGTCGTATCCGGCGCTTTACTGGATCCCAAACGGGAGTTGCCCGGCTGCGATCCTAAACTGTGGCCCATCGCCCCGAAGGACGATGTCTTCCACTTATCGGGATAGTGCGCCGCCGGCCTGGATCGTTACAAAGAATTTTGGATTTTCTCTCCGTGACGTGATTTTCTTGCAAAATCGCTGGGTAGAGACGTGGCACGCCGCGTCGCGGCGGTTCCACGGATTCCGCAGATTCTTATCGCGCGCATGCGGAGGAGGGGCAAGCCCCTTCTCTACGACGCGATTGGGTGAGTCCATCCGCTATTTATCTAGAAGGGGGCCAGAGATTTAGTGGCGCCAGATCTTCTGGGCGCGGTGTGAATCGCCTTGCGTGTTTTCTGAAGGCGTAGCCGGCACATTGACTGGCGTAACGGTCGGCGTCGCAGCAGAGGCTACAGGCGTGCCCGCCGCTTCAGTCTTGGCGCCGACTTCGTCTCCGCGGAAATAGCGGCCTTTGGCGGCGCGCATCTCCGGCATGGCGGTGTACGGCTTGGAGTAATCGTTATTTGCATTCCAGAAGAGGAAGCCAACTCCGCCTTCTCGCTTCGCGACTTCAATCTGGATCTTTATATACTCCGGCGAGTATGTTTTCGTCCGCCAAGCGAAAGCTTGCAGCCAGGGGCGGATCACGACGTTGCTGCCTTTGGTGATGAGTTTGAAGCGGTCCATCGACTCGCCGATAAAGTGCTCGGGCGCGTCGCCGGGGTGCGCAATGCCGTCCATACCGAAGAAGTGTGAGGGGTAAATCATGGGCGACAGCACATCACAGTGCTTGGCCATGGCTACGATGTCCTGTCCGGTGTGCGATAGGTCGACCGGACGCTGCCAGGCCATGACTCCGAATACATCGAGGGAGAGCAATACTCCGGACGGATGGATCTGGGCGTAGGCGCGATCGAGGAAGTTGGCAATCACTTCTGAGCGCTGCCATTTGGGATGCTCGGTCTGAAAGTTGAATGATGCGTCTTTCTGGTCGCCTTCAGCAGGGAAGCGGACGTAGTCAAACTGCACTTCGTCCACTCCAGCTTGCGATACGAACTTTGCTAAAGCAATGTCATAGTCCTGAACTTTTGTGTTTGAGGGATCGGTCCAGACCAACTTGCCGTTTTCCCGCCAGCTCTGGCCCGTACGTTGCGACTTGATCGCCAATTCTGGATGCGTTGTAACCAGATGCTCGTCGCGGAAGATCGCGATGCGGGCAATGGCATGCATGTTCTGGGAATGCAGGAAATGTACGAACTTGGGCAGGTCTGGGATGTAATGCCGCTGTCCGGTGGCCAGCGGATGGTCGAACGCGATGTTGATGATGCCGTCGCTATCCTTTATATCGAATACCACCGCGTTGCCGCCGACTTCGCGCCAATGGCGGACGATTCTCATGCCGTGATCGCTGCCCGCCATCACTCCGGTGAGATAAATGGCGCGGGCTTCGAAATCTCTTGCAACTGGGACGGTTCTCTCTACAATAGGCGATTCGAGAATTCCGGGGATTATGATCTGCTCCCCGGGTTTTAAGAAAATCCCCTGTCGATTGTGATTGGCTTCGCGAATGGCGTCGGCCAATTCGCTCGAAGTCAGATACTTGGTCCGCTTGAGATTCTTACGGGCGACCGATGGCAGGCTATCTCCGCGCTGGGCGGTATAGATGTCGGAGCCGGGTGGCGCGATCAGTGGCGCTGGGGCGTTGGCATCGGCGGATTTCTTGGTGGTGTCGGCTTTCACCTGCAGCAACTGAACGGCGTGCGGATTCTGCACAGCAGCAGCGCGCGGTAGAAAGAGACCAAGGCCGAGCAGTCCGACGCGAAACAGAAAGCCTACGACGTCGGCGATTGATAGCCGCGTGGTCGAGGGCTCAGCGTTGGAAGATTGAGTATTCGTGAAGCTGGCGTTGGCGAGACGAGCTGACGAAAGTGCAGTCGTTGAAAGTGCAGTCGTCGATAGTCCAGTCGTAGAGATGGATGACAAGGGCATTCTCCAGAGAAGAATCTGCTATTGATTGTCGGGCGGAAGTAACCAGAGCCGCCAGTTACGTCAGGCCAAGCTGGTTACTGCTTAGCGGACATGGGCATCCGAGCGGCTTGGGGCGCTGGGTTTGGCGTCTGAGGGAGTTCCAGCAGTCTGCAAACAATTGCTGTTGGGGAACTGTGAAGAACTTGGCGGCTACGAGTGAAACCCGTCCAAGCGCATCTAAAACGAAGAGAAGCAAGGAAATATAACCCGTTTGGGGGATGGTTAGAGGCTTGCACTAGTAGGGGCAGCGAGGAAATGGAAGCCTCCTCAGCGTCGGTAACAAGAAGAGCGAGTGACAAAAATGAGTAGTTACGCAGAAAACACCCAAACGCCAGAAAGGAAACAGGGGCCCGAAACGATGAGAACGAACCTCGCAACCGTGCTGGATCCGAGCCGCCGCAGCAACGACGCCCGCGATTTTGAGACTGCTCTTCGCCGCAAGATTGTGGGACAGGATCCGGCGATCGAGAAGGTGGCCGAGATTTACCAGATGTTTCTGGCTGGATTAAACGCTCCGGGCCGTCCTGTGGGGAATCTGCTGTTTCTGGGGCCGACCGGCTCCGGTAAGACGCGCGTTGTGGAAGCCGTCGCCGAGTCTCTCTTTGGTGACGCTCGCGCTTGCATCAAGATTGATTGCGCCGAGTTTCAGCACTCGCACGAGATTGCCAAGTTAATCGGTTCGCCTCCGGGATACCTCGGACATCGCGAAACGCATCCGCTGCTGACCCAGGAAGCGTTGAACCAGTGGCACACAGAAAAGCTGAAGCTTTCAATCCTGCTGTTCGACGAAATCGAGAAGGCTTCGGACTCGCTGTGGCAGTTGTTGCTTGGCATCCTGGATAAAGCTACGCTGACCCTGGGCGACAACCGCCGCGTGGATCTGTCAAGTTGCATCATTATCATGACCTCAAACCTCGGCGCTGCCGAGATGAACGGTCTGGTGGATGGTGGCTTGGGATTTGCACCGCGAGCGGTGCAAGTCGATAACTCACTGGACGACAAAATTACGCGTTCTGCTGTGGATGCTGCGCGACGTAAGTTTGCTCCCGAATTTATGAACCGCATCGACAAGGTTGTTGTGTTCAAGACGCTGCGTTCCGAGCATCTGGAACAGATCCTGGAAATCGAATTGGGGATGGTGCAACAGCGCGTCCTGATGGCAGCCGGTGCGCATCAGTTTGTATTCAACTGCACGCCGCAGGTAAAGAGCTTCTTACTGGCGGAAGGTACCGATCCTAAATATGGGGCGCGGCATCTGAAGCGTGCGATCGAACGTCATCTCGTGTTCCCGTTAGCCAATCTGGTAGCGACTGGACAGGTGAAGCTGGGAGATTTCGTCCGCGTTGATATGTTGGGCGAAAGCAAACTCACTTTCGTTAAAGAAGCGGAAGGCGCGATGGTGCCCGTGCTGCTCGAACGCTACGGAGCGGCAGCGGCGATGCCAGCAGTGGCGGCAGCCAGAGCGGGACGTCCGGTGATCCAGCGCAAAGAGTTTGGCGCGGGTTTGCTCAACGACAATAAGTAAGCAAGTTTGGTAGATCGAGTTCAGTAAATCGAGTTGCTGGTAGGTGGGGCGTCGCGTGGGCGACGCCCCGTTTTTTTGTGTTTCCCTTCTCTATCGGGACTGAGCCGGACTCGTGAAGAGTACTCGTCCAAACCATACGGCGAATACAAAATATACCGCCGCGCCGACAATTATTTCTAGCGGACGGAATCCGCCGCGCAGAGCTTTCAGAAAAATAGTCGTTATAACGACAAATTGTAGGAAGTTCGCCAATGCCAGAGGCCGACTGTAGATTCCGCCGATCAGGATGGATCGCGCCATCCAGTTGAGAATCGCGAAAGCTAGATACAGTGCGCCGGTAATTTGGATGAGTAGAACGACGACTCGGATCGTTGCGAACGCCGAAATGAGTGGCGATCTCCTGAGGCAGGAACGAGGCGATGAGGCCTATCCCGCCATGAACAGGGCACTCAGGCTCATCAGTAGTTTCGTTTGCATCTGACTCCAAGACTAACTTTGGGATGCTGCTGTTACCCTGCGACGACTACATCGCCGAGCTTTGCTCGGCTGGACGGGGCGTCCGTCCCCACACTATTCCGTCCCACTCCTGCATTGTTGTCTTCACGAAATTACTGGGCGTCGACTACGCAGCGGAATCCTACTGTGCCGGAGCGATCGTGGCCGGGCGACATCAGCAAGTATTTCTGATGTTCGTCGAGGCGGTAGGTTTGCGGAAAATACCAGATGGATCCAGCGGGATGATACGACGCGGCTCCTCTAACGATCGCGGCGCGGGTGTGTGGATCGCGGAATTCGTCGGTCCACTGAGAAATGTTGCCGACTAGATCAAGAAGTCCGTATGGGCTCGCGCCTTTTGGAAATGCGGTTACGTCGGTTGGCGCGCGCATAGATGGCCCCGCGTCGATGGGCGGAAGGGCGTCGCCGTTCCATTCGTTGCCCCATGGAAACGTGCGACTGTCGGTGGATTGCGCGGCATACTGCCACTCCCACTCATGCGGGAAACGCTTCGCACTCCAAGCCGCGTAGGCTCGCGCATCCTCGATTGAAACCCACGTCACTGGCTGGTTTTGAGCACCGTTAGGATAGTTGCCATTCGTCCACGTGCGTAGAAAATTGTGATCGTCTTTCGGATGATAGTGCGCGGCATCTAGAAATTGCTTGAACTCTGCATTCGTCACTGGCGTGCGATCGATATAGAAACTATGCACGTGGATCTGGTGATGGTGGTAACGGCGCGCGCTGTCTTCCCAGGGATATTGCACATCCGCTCCTGGATCGTTTCCACCTTCGATTTCGATTCCTTTGACTTGGAAATCGTAGTCGCCTTCGGGAATTCGAATCATGCCAGAAGGGGCTGCTGACGCCGCTTTTGTTGGCGGGATATCGACCAGCGTCTGTGGCGTTGCTTTCCAATCCTGCGAATAGCTGGAGAGTGGACGCTTCGAGCGAGTGGCCATGTAGGTCAGCAAATTCTGCAAATCAGCGGACGGCTTCTGATCCGTGGCCAGAATCGCGCCGTAGCCCAGGCCTTCGATGTCGAAATTCAAGACTGCATTGTTTCTTGAAGGCGTCGGAGTGATTTCCGTTCCGTGCCAGAGATCGTAGTAGCGCATGCCGGGACGATTCTCTACCGCGAGTTGCGATCCGACGACGTCGTACTCGTTACGGTTGACGATGGTCCAGAGAGTTGACGAGTGAAGTGGAAAGCGGCTGGCGAAGACGCCGGATTGCAGCATAGGACTGTGCGGCTCCCATCCGGGACTGAGAAGATATTCAGCCATCGCGCGCTCGATGCGCGTGAATCGCAGAATCGCTTCTGCATCGCGCGGATCGTTTTCATACCAGAATCCCCAAAGATTTTCGAGCGTGGCATAACCTTCGCCATTGAAGAACGCGTGTTGCAGACTGTCCGTCTTGTCGCGCGTGAAGCGGTCGGTGACGAGCGCGTTGTGGCGCGGCTCCATCCATTTATTTTTGCTGACCATTGGAATAAACGGATACGGCTTGCCTTCCCATGTCACCCAGTCGTTCCAACTGATGTTGGTCCACGCGAGCGATTCGTCGCGCGGCTGGAATTGCGGCTCGAGCGCGAGTGGATGACCCATAGCATCGGACGACGTTCGAAACTGCACGGGAACACTTTCCAGCGTGTCGAAATTAATTCCGTCCGCGCCAATGTCTTTGAGTAGATCGGACATCGTGGTCCATGCTGGAGAGCCTTCGTCGCGCGTGCCGGTGTCCCACACGAGGTACGGAAAAAATACTTTTACGCCGTGTCTGTGAAATTGATCCACCATGTGGCGAAGGCCGGGGATGCCGCCGGGGAGATCGCGCAGCATGTCGAATTGATTGCGGTCGTCAATGCCGAGGTTGGGATACACGTGCCAGATCAAGCACGGAGTCGATTGGGTCCGATGCGGGCTTCGGTTTCTGACAAAAACTTATCGACGGTGTACTCGCCTTTTTCAGGATCGTAGAGGCTGCGGTCCCAGATCAGAACTTGTACCTGCGAGAAAATTCGCTGCGTCCATTGCAGGTCGGCACGATCGTATTGCGATCCGTCGTAACGGAGTAGCGTTGCGCGATCGGAGCGCCAGGCTTTGAGGCTGTCGAGCCATCCGGGGGCGCCAGGGAAGGCGGGGCCGGTGAAGAACACTTCGCTGGGCGGCGGAAGCTCGTTCAGATTCATGACTCCAGTGTGGGAGACGAGGTCGTGGCGCGGTTTCCATTCGTCTGCGAAGGATTGGCGACTGATTAGGAGGAGCAAGGCTGGCGGTCAAAAAGAAGCGTGAAGAACGAAAAGCGTCGGTTCATGAAATGCGGGTCCCGTGGAAACTGTTTTCGATTCGATTGCGCCATGCAAGAGTAGAGATATTTGCGGCGGAATGCCACTCGTTTTTGCATTCACGTCGCGGCAAGGCGGTGCTGGAGAAGTAGCTTCTTGCTGGTAAAATAGTGCCAGTCATGTCCCGACGCCCGCCCGTTTCGCGACGCGAAATGCTGAAGATGACAGCGCTCGGGCTGGCTGCGTTTCCTATCCTCTCTTCGTCGTATTCTTCTTTTCCCTTTGCCTGGGCGCGCGAGAAGACGTTTGACGAGCCGCCGCGCAAGCCTTATCCCGGATCTGACGATCAACTTCTCGACGACATCGAGCGCGGGGCGTTTGCCTTCTTCTGGAACGAAGCCAGTAGCGTGACCGGACTCGTTCGGGATCGCGCTCGACTCAACGGTTCTGGTCCTGACTCGCGGCGCGTTGCCAGCATTGCGGCGACTGGCTATGGACTCACTGCGCTTTGCATTGGCGATTCTCGCGGTTACGGAAAGTCGTCCGAGATTCGGGACCGTGTGCGGCTGACGTTGCGCTTCTTGAAAGACAAACTGCACAACGAACACGGATTCTTCTACCACTTCATCGACATCGAAACTGGCGAGCGTCAATGGAACTGCGAACTCTCTTCCATGGATACTTCGCTGCTGCTCTGCGGGGTGCTTACGGCACGACAGTATTTCAGCGATCATTCGGTGATCATGCTAACGACGCTGAAATTCAGGATTTGGCCACCGCAATTTACGAACGTGTCGATTGGCCGTGGATGCTCGATGGCGGAAAAACGCTCTCCATGGGGTGGAAGCCGGAGGGGTTTCTCGACGCGCGTTGGGAGCGTTATTGCGAATTGATGATGATTTATCTGCTGGCCATGGGATCGCCCACGCATCCGATTCCGGCGGATAGTTGGAATGCCTGGAGCCGTCCGGAAGTGAAGTATGAAGAGTTCAAATATATTTCCGGGCCTGATCCGCTGTTCACTCATCAGTTTTCGCAAGCGTGGTTTGATTTCCGGCACAAGCGCGATGCCTATGCTGACTACTTTACGAACTCGATGATTGCGACCGAGGCGCATAAGCGGTTCTGTCTTTCGCTGCGCGATAAATTTCCGGATTACAGTGCGCATCTTTGGGGCATCAGCGCCTCCGACTCGGTCGAGGGATATCAGGCTTGGGGAGGGCCTCCGCCGCTGGGACACATCGATGGCAGCGTCGTTCCGTACGCGACTGCCGGCTCTCTTCCTTTTCTGCGGGAAGACTGCATGATCGTGCAGCGCAATATTCGCGAGCGCTATCCGAAAGCCTGGGGACGCTACGGGTTTGTGGATGCGTTCAATCCGCTGCACGATTGGTACAATCCCGACGTCATAGGGATCGACATGGGCGTCACTATGTTGATGGCGGAGAATGCGCGGTCCGAATTTGTCTGGAAGACTTTCATGAAGAATAAAGACGCGCAGCGCGGGATGGAGAAGGCTGGGTTTAAGGCCGCTGACGCGAAGAAGTAGACAAGAAGTGAAACTGGTCCAAATGAGCAACTAATTAATTAGTTGCAAGATTAGAAAGAAAAGGCGCACTCGGTTTCGAGTGCGCCTTTTTGTATTGGTTGAGGTTCTCTTAAAGGTTAGAAGTTGAACCGGGCTCCCAACGAGAGAACACGAGCACCGAGAGCGTTGGAAATCGTGCCGAAGTTCGAGCTGTTTATGTTGTTAGAGATGGCAGTGGGATTTAGATTCAGGTTGTTGAAAACGTTGAATGCATCCAACCGGAATTCCAGTTTCGCACCTTCGCCAAAAAACGGCATCTTCGGGAGTCCAAAACCCTTGGAGAGTGTCATGTCGACATTCCGATATCCGGGGAGCGTGAGAGAGTTACGGGATACGCCCGGGGCTTGTGGGAGTGAAGTTCCTGAACCGCAGACAGGATTGCAGGAGTAGGCGGTATAAGTTGGCGTTGTGTAATACGCGCCAGCTTGATTCGGACTGGTTCCGGCCAAGGGGAAGTTCGAACTGACCGGGCCTTTGAATGCGTCGCTGCTCGTGCTCGTGCCAGCCCCGCCCAAGTATCCTGCGGGGAACAGTCCGCCGTAGCCGCACTGTGCGCAATAGACGCTTCCGCCGATGACACTAACGATCGGATTCCAAGGGAATCCCGAGTGCCAATTGAAGATGCCACTGAGCGACCAACCACCGGCGACTTTTTCCATCCAATTGTTGCTACCGTGGAAGAACACCGGCTGCCACATACCATAAACCTTAAATGCATTAGTGGCATTGTAGTCAGATCGCCCGTAGTTCAAGCTTAGGTCGTAGGGGTAAGGCTGTTCTGAGTAAGGAGCAGAACTTGTATCCATGCTCTTGGACCACGTGTATTGAACATCGGCCATAAACTGGTGGGAGAATTGATGTTTCAATTCCGCGAGCATGGCGTTGTAGTTGGCGCGACCGTTTACATTCCAAAAGTCTCCGCCGCCGATTTGCGGGTTGAAGGTATACCCCAACGTCGCAGGTACAGCGAGCGGATTCTCGTGGAAGAAAAGATTACGTGACAAGCTGCCTTCGTAACCCAGTGACGCAACAAAACTGTGACCCAGGTCATACTGCATGTCCAGTGAGTAGTGATGGACGCGCATGGTAGGAAGAGTCTGCGGGAAGATCTGAACCGCTAATCCCACGCCGCTGACGGGAAGGCCATTTGGGCCGAAAGTCAAGACTGCGTTCGGGTTCGACGGATATCCGTACAGGTTGTTTGTGCCCGATGATAGGGCGTAAACGAGACCCTGATTAGGCGAAGTCGGCGTTTGCTGGTCGAAGTTCGGGAACACAACCGATCCGGGATTGTTGCTGATGTTTGCCGAGATCGCAAGTTCTTCCTGGTTGTAATTCAAGCCATAGCCGCCACGGAACACAAGTCTGTCGTGAAACTTTTCAGGACTCCACGCGAAACCCAGCTCGGGGCTGAAGTTGCTCTTCTGAGCATTCCAAGAGTCTCCAGTGCGAATTGACAAGCCCGTCAAGTAGTCTGCTCCCGAGCCTGGTACTGCACGGAGCATATTGTCTTGTTTGGAGGAGAGGGGGCTGAAGTAGGACCAGCGCACTCCGAGATTAACCGTCAAGTTGCGGCGGAGTTTGATGTCGTCTTGGGCAAAAAATCCTAATATGTTTTCACGCTGATCTTGGCGAATCGTGGTTGGAACCCCGGTCCTAGGGTTGAAACCACCGCCCTCGTTGTGTGGCGCATCGTTCAGAAAGTCCCATACGTTAAAGAAGTTATAGTTCGGAACGCCGCATCCCGCACACTCCTGCAGATAAAACAGGCGTGTTGCCTCTCCGCCAAACTTGATAGTGTGTCGCCCGATGATCTTGGTGGCGACGTCCTTATAGCTATACGTCCATTGGTTGAGAATGCTGCCCACATTGGGCCCGAAAGACTCAACGGATATGCTTCCGAGGGAATCAATATTGTCCGAGGGAAAACCGACGGGAGACTGTGAGTTATCGGTGACTTCATTCCAGCGCCAACCGGCGGCGTTGGCACGAAGTTCGTTGAGTAATGTCGGGGAGAATGTGTGGTTCCAAATTGCCGAAAATGCGTCGTTGATTTGCGAGTGATGGAAAATATCGTAGCCGCGGTTCCCGTTATAAAATTCCTTCGTCAGTGGAACCCAATAGATAGCAAACCCAATGCGATCTTTGCTGGTGACATCCGCGTCGAGGCGCCCGTTGTACTGCACGGCCGTGAAGGTGTTTGGGTTAGAGACGATATAGTTCGCAATGTCTGGTGTAGTACCCAACGGGCTACCCGGGGTTCCGCAACCTGTGCCGGCACCGCCGCAGCCAGGATCGCTGGGGGCGGTCCAGCCAAGATCCTGGGTTCCCAAGCCTGTGGTCAGCGGCGTTCCGAGATTCAGTCCGCCTGCGACAGTCGCGCAGTTTAGACCTTCCACCAACCCCGCAGTTGCGCAGGTGGCGCTAGCGTTGATGCCGTGGTTCACGACGCCATTGCCGGGGAAAGTTAGATACTTAGAAGCGATGCTTCCTGCGGGTGCCAGCGCATCAAAAGCCGGTGTGTCGTACCACGCGTTAGTGATGCTGTCCACGTTCGGCTGGCGCACCGTCTCGTAGTTGAAGAAGGCGAAAATTTTATTCTTCCAGATTGGCCCGCCGATGCTGCCGCCGAACTGCTCAAACTTGCTATTGTCTCTGGTTACCGTATTGCCGTCGCCGTTGTAGCGCTGGTATGCGTTTAGGTTTGGCTGGTGGGTAGTGAAGAAAAGACTGCCGTGGAAATCGTTCGTGCCGCTCTTGGAAGTGATCTGAAGTTGTGAGCCAGCGAACCGGCCGTCTTCGGAGTCGTAGCTATTAGTGATGACCTTTACGCTTTCAACCGAATCCTCAGAAGGGGTGATGACGGTACCGCCGCCCCACACCGCGCTGGTGGTGCTGATGCCGTCAATCGAAATGCCGTTGTTCTCAGTCTGGTTGCCGTTGGCGACAACCTGAACGCCGTTCTCAGTGGCGAAGATTCCAGTTGATCCACCGGAAGCACCTGCACCCGTCTGAGTGCCGGGAAGATTGAAGCTGCCACCGCCGCTTCCTTGCGCCTCGTCACCGAAAGAGCCGGGCGCGAGTTGAGCGAGCTTAGTGACATCCCGTCCGAAAGAAGGCATATGCTGAATTTGATTGTCAGATACTACTCCGCTGATCGATGCGGTTTCAGTCTCCAGCGCGGGTATCGATGAGGCATCGACGTTGACGGTCTGAGAAGCTTCTCCGATCGTCAACTCGACAGTTACACCGTTGGCCTGATCGGGGATCAATACCAGGTTGTCGAGCACTTTCTTTTGGAAGCCTTTGGCTTCTACTTCCAGAGTGAAGGGTGCGGCGGCCAGGGCGTTGAAGTTATAGACGCCGGTCGCATCGCTGGTCCGAACCTGTTTTTCGCCGGTTGCGGGATTGATTAGCGTGAGGGTTGCGCCGGGAACTACTGCGCCCGTGGAGTCGGTGACGACGCCTTGAATCGACGTTCGATATTGAGCTTGAACTAAAGATGTCGTTGCAACGATGCTGACGATCAGCAGTACAACGCGGACTGCCAAAGTGGAACGCCTCATGAAATCTCCTCGGGTTCGAACAAATCTTGGGTCGAACTATTGTCGAGTCAAACAATCTTGATTCGAAAAATTCTACGGTGAACTTTTTTTAAACTTTTCCTCGAAATCTGTTCTTGAACTTTTCTTAAACTTTCACCGTTGACTCTACTGCTCAAGATGACTTCGGTGCCCTGCGAATCATATAACTAAATCGCTGAAAAAGCGATTTAGTAAACTTTCGCGAGTTTGGTATAGCACGTCCGATTTTCGCGAGTCAAGGACTTACATAGCACTTCCCATATTCCAGTTTGAATATGAGAATGCAGAGAAATGTATGAAAAATGATAGGTGGGTTAACGCCTTTGTTTACTCGGAACTCGGGGCTCGACCACCAGCGACCGTGTGGTTTCCCGTATCACCAACTCGGGCTCAACGACGTGCTTGTCGTGAAGCTCGGAACCGGGTCGGTTAATACGCTTCAGCAGTATTTCGGCAGCGATTCTTCCCATTTCACGTAAAGGTTGTCGAACGGTGGTCAGGCTGGGATTCTGAAATGCGGCACTTTGTATGTCGTCGAATCCGATGACGGAGACATCTTTGGGAACTTGCAATCCTGCTTCATGCATGGCGCGGATCGCTCCCATGGCGGAAATATCATTGAAAGCAAAAAGCGCGGTGAATTTTTCCCCAGCTGATAATAACTTCTTGATCGCTTTGTATCCCACTTGAGGAGACGGAGAATCGCCTTCCAGTTGCGTCACCAGATTGGGATCTATCTTGATGCCGAGTTGATGCGCGACACGCTGAATGTTCGACCAACGTTCTTCGGTATCGGAACTGAAGGCTTGTCCTTTAATGAATGCAATTTGGCGGTGGCCGAGATGGTGCAAGTGCTTTAACGCTACGTCCGCAGCACGCAGGTGATTGAGCACGATGTTGGTGACGCCCTCACATCGTTGTGTCCGGAGACGGTGACGACAGGGACGGACAGGTTCAGATGCCACGGCGTATCGACGGCGATCAGGCCGTCCACGGATCGCTCGAGAAACATGCGAGGATATTCATCGATCAGATCGGCACGATGGCGATGGCTGGCAACGAAGTAGAAGTATCCCTCTTGGAGAAGGTAGTCTTCGACGCCGCTCATGACGGAGGCAGAGTATCCATCGCTGACTTCGGGGACGATAACGCCGATGGTGAAGCTGCGCTGGGTCCGCAGAGAGCGGGCAAAAAAGTTAGGACGGTATCGGAATTTGCGGGCAGCGGCGAAGATGCGATCTTTTGTATTTTGCGGGATGGAGTCAGCGACGCTGGAACGATTAATGACGAGCGAGACAGTTGCCGGGGAAAGGTCGAGATGCTCCGCGAGCTTTTTGAGGCTCATGGGTTTCGAGACGGAACGTCCCGTAACGTCGCTGCTTGCTTTAGACTTCTTTGGGGTCACGGAGCGCAGTCTCGCATAATGAAATGGCGGGGGCAAGCGTGATCTCGGATGATCTCGGAGCTTTTGAGTGTTGACATTCTTGTCTGCTATTGACTTCGGCTCGGAAAACGTATTTCATACAATGCGGCGGCTCTCTACTAACGCGATTTAGTTGCATACAAAATCGAATTTGTTCGAGGTGTGGGGTCATGAAGTCTTTGGAGTGGCGGGCGCGGTCTTCGCGATTTGCCTGGTTTGTGCGATCGCAAAATTTTAGTTTCCAGCCCGAGGTTGTGGTGCGAAAAGCGGGGCGGAAGGCGTGCGCGCTGTTGCTCGCGGGGATTTTTGCGGTGTCGGGTAGTCCGGCGCTGGTGGCGCAGGAGGCTGGGACGGCCTCTGCAAAAGTCGGAGTGGGAGTTGGGGCTGGAGTCGGAGTTAACGATCCGAAGTTTGATGCGCGCATCGAAACGCTCCTCCACAGCATGACGCTCGACGAAAAAGTTGGACAGTTGGTGCAGTACTCGGCGGGACAGGCAACTGGTCCTGGCACGGGTCGTACCGATTACGAGGACATGATCGCCCACGGACAGATCGGCGCGCTGCTGAATGTGATTGAAACTCCGCTGATTAATAAATATCAGCACATCGCGATGGAGAAATCGCGGTTGCACATCCCGCTGATTTTTGGGCTGGATGTGATTCACGGCTTTCGCACGGAGTTTCCGATTCCACTGGGGATGGCCTCGACGTGGGACCCGTCGTTAGTCGAAAAGGCGTCGCATGTGGCGGCATTGGAAGCGTCATCGATAGGAATTCGGTGGACATTTTCTCCGATGGTGGATATTGCGCGCGATGCAAGGTGGGGGCGCATTGCGGAAGGTGCGGGGGAGGATCCGTATCTGGGATCGGCAATGGCTGCGGCGTATGTGCGCGGATATCAGGGCGCGCGTCTGGATGCGCCCGACACAATGGCTGCTTGTGCGAAGCACTATGTTGGTTATGGCGCGGCGGAGGGTGGACGCGACTATAACTCGACAGAGATATCCGAGCACACGTTGCGAGAGTTCTATCTGCCTCCATTTCATTCTGCGGTGGAGGCGGGCACCGCTACATTAATGAGCGCGTTCAATTCGCTGAATGGAGTGCCGTCGTCGGCGAATCCTTTTACGCTGACGCAGGTGTTACGAAAGGAATGGGGATTCAAGGGGCTGGTAGTTAGTGACTGGTCATCGATCGGCGAGTTAGTCCCGCATGGCATTGCGATTGATGACGCGGCTGCAGCGCGTAAGGCGTTTCTTGCTGGCGTTGATATGGATATGGCGAGCAGTTTCTACCACGATCATCTGGCTCAGCTCGTCACGTCGGGCGCAGTGCCAGAGTCAAAGATCGACGAGGGCGTTCGTCGAGTGTTGCGCGTCAAATTTGCGCTCGGGCTTTTTGAGCATCCTTATGTAGATGAGCAACGGGCGGCCGGGCAGTCGTTCTTTTTGCCGGATAGCTTGCAGTTGGCGCAGACGGTGGCCGAGCGGTCGTTCGTGCTGCTGAGGAATGTAACCCCGAAGAGTTCGATGGGAGCTGCAATGAAGCCTTTGCTTCCGCTGTCGAGCGACGTGAAGACGGTGGCGGTGATTGGGCCGCTTGCGGATAATCCTTCGGACCCGGAACCCGCGCCACCGGCCCCTCCTGCGGCCAGCGCGCCGAAGAGCGGTGTGTTGTCTTTTCCTGCCGAGTTGACTCGACGTTTGGGAGAGGCGCATGTGTTACGTGCCAAGGGTGCCGGGATATTAGACGGCAAAGATGAAGACATCGCGGCGGCGGTTGCGGCGGCGAAGCAGTCTGATGTGGCGATCCTAACGCTGGGTGAGTCTCCGGCGATGAGCGGCGAGGCGGCTTCTCGTACGAATTTGGGATTGCCTGGTCGGCAGCAGGAACTGCTGGAAGCTGTCGTGAATACTGGCAAGCCTGTGGTGCTGATTCTTTTTAGCGGGCGTCCGCTCACGGTGCCCTGGGCGTTTGAGCACGTTGATGCAGTCATGGCGGCGTGGTTTCCGGGGACGGGAACTGGTCCGGCCCTAGCACGTACATTGTTTGGCGAATCGAATCCTGGGGGTAAGTTGGTCCTAAGTTGGCCACGCAGCGTTGGGCAGGAGCCTCTTTACTATAACGCGCTTAGTACGGGGCGGCCTCCGGGCAAGGTGGATCTAACTGCTCCCGCGCATGATGTTGAGACCAAGTATGTGTCGCGCTATCTTGACGAGCAGAATACGCCTCAGTTTCCGTTTGGCTATGGAGAGTCTTATACCACATATGGCTACGGCCCCACGGAAATCAGTAAGAACCAGCTTGGAGTTGCTGATCTGAACGCGGAGCTGAAAAAAGGTTTGAGCGGTGCCGGCGCGATGGCTGGATCGCTGACTGTCACTTCCACGGTGTCGAATACAGGGGCACGCGCGGGAGAAGAGCTTGTCCAACTCTACGTGCGACTTGTTGGGACGAGCACGGCGCAACCGGTGCGGGCGCTGAAGGGATTTCAGCGGATCGCGTTGGCGCCAGGGGAGTCTAAGAAAGTGACTTTCCAATTGTCGGCGGAGGCGTTTGCGCTGTGGAACGATCACAACGAGTTTGTGATCGAGCCTGCGAAAGTCAGTGTTTGGATCAGCCCCGATTCGGCGAGTGGGACGGAAGCCAAGCTGGACATTCGACCGTAGGTTTTCGGCTGCTAAATCTCGCTGTTTGGCTGCAATAATGCAACAAATAGTCATTTAACTAACCGGTTAGTTAAATGGATTATTTCATCATTTCGAGTGGGTGATGCGCTGGTTTTTGGCATCTCGCGGCGAACTGCAGATCCCTCGCTGCACTCGGGATGACAATTTTATCTAGGGTGACGGTTCTAATCGCGGCAAGCTCCATTTGATGAAGCCTCAGGACGCGCTAATGATTCGTGTAGTTTGTAAGTCGCTTGCCTCCCGCCGTCGCGGTCTTCGGATAGTCGATTTTCGAATATTCTGCCCTCGACTAACCCATCTTCTGAGTATAGCAATCGCTTTTTCTCTTCTTCCGGTGGTGGCCAACGCGGCGTCCGATTACTACAGCCACGTTCTATTCGATAACAGTCTTACTTCCGATTATTTCTTTTACAGTGCTGCCCATGCTTCGGGACAGAGCTTCCTCGAAGAGAAGAATCGGAGTCTGCCAGTCGAGACGAAAGTATTTCTGACTCCTCCTAATGCGATTCGTTTGCACTGGCAATCTGCGCCTGACGGGGGATGGATCGCCGAGATCAAGACGGTAAGTGGACGCAATCGTGCCCCGGGATATTCGGGCCATAATTTATATATTTGGATTTACGCGCCGGAGGCGATTGCGGCCGCTGACATGCCGCAGGTCGTTCTTTCGACAGCGCATGAGGGGCTCGAAGTTGCGGAAGCTCCGGGCAGATTTAGCGAACCGCTCGATCTCGGAAAATATTCGGGCGACGTTCCGGCCGGTAAGTGGGTGCAGGTTCGAATACCACTGTCGGATTGCCACACAGCGTCTACCTATCCGTTTCCGCCTGCGTTTCTGCAGACTGTCATTTTCGGTCAGGGGCGAGCCGATAATGTCCGTCACAAACTGATCATTGACGAGATTCGGATCGACGACGATCCCACTGGTGCATCGAATTCCGCGTCTACGTCGTTTGCAACAACCGCGGGACCTACCAACGTGCGCGCGACTGGCTACGACCGTCATGTAGAAGTCGAGTGGGATGAGGTTGAAAATCCGGGTGTGGCGCGCTATGTGATTTACCGGTCTATCGATGGCGAGAGCTTTTCTCCGGTGGGAATGCAGCTTCCGGGAATTGGTCGTTATGACGACTATCTCGGAAAGGCAAATGTTTCTGCACAATATAAGGTCGTCGTATCCGATTGGAATTATCAGCAGTCCGCATTTTCCAATGTGGTGACCGCGTCCACCCGCGAGTTGAGCGATGACGAGTTGCTCACGATGCTGCAGAAGGCTTGTTTCCACTATTACTGGGAGGGAGCGGAGCCCAACTCTGGGATGGCGCGCGAAAATATCCCTGGTGATCCGCGCATGGTCGCGACGGGCGCAAGTGGTTTTGGGATTATGGCGCTCATGGTTGGCGTGGATCGTGGTTTCATCACTCGTGAGCAGGGCGTCGAACGGTTGACGCGCATCGTCGATTTTCTGGGACACGCGCAGCGTTATCACGGCGCGTGGTCACATTTTATGGACGGCAATACCGGGCGCACCATGCCGGTGTTTGGCATGTTGGATAACGGCGGCGATTTAGTTGAAACTTCGTTTCTGATTCAGGGATTGCTTGCGGCGCGCCAGTATTTCCACGGCCCTAACCCAAGCGAACAGGCGCTCTACGCGCGGATCACGAAACTGTGGGAGACAGTCGAATGGGACTGGTATCGTGAAACCCCGACCAGCGATTTTCTTTACTGGCACTGGTCGCCGGAGTGGGCGTTTCAAATCCATCACAACCTCATCGGCTTCAACGAGGTGATGATCACCTATCTTCTGGCGATTGCTTCGCCGACGCATTCCGTGCCGGCGTCGATGTATTACACGGGATGGGCTTCGCAATCCGAACGCGCGATGCAATATCGTGCGGGATGGTCGGGATCGCATGACGGGGACCATTATTCCAATGGCAACACTTACTACGGAATCAAACTTGATGTCGGCGTCGGTACAGGTGGTCCACTCTTCTTTACGCAGTATTCGTTCATGGGATTTGATCCGCATAGTCTGCATGATCGATTCACGAAATCGTATTTTGAAAATAATCGCAACCTCGCGCGGATCAATCTGGCGTATTCGATTGCGAATCCAAAACATTTTGAAGGCTACGGCCCGAACGCCTGGGGACTCACGGCGAGCGACGGTCCAGAGGGTTATGTGCCGCACGCTCCCGATGCGGCGCACGATACGGGCACGCTGACGCCCACTGGCGCGCTCGCCTCTTTTCCATACACTCCAGAAGCTTCGATGGCCGCGTTCAAACATTACTACCGCGATCTCGGAGCGCAGATGTGGGATATCTATGGTCCGCGCGATGCGTTCAATGAGGAGGCGGATTGGGTGTCGCCGATTTATATGGGACTCAATCAGGCTCCGATCGTGGTGATGGTGGAGAACTACCGCACGGGATTGGTGTGGAAGAATTTCATGTCCAATCCGGAGATTGGGGAGATGTTGAAGAAGATCGATGGGGAGGCGGGGAAGTAGGGCGGTCAGACGAAAATGGTAAGCCGAAGATTGCGATCTGACGGGTTCCCGCCCCTTCGGCTCCGCTCAAGGCAGGCTCTTTCGCGAAAAGTCCGAAAAGGACGGGGTAGCCGCGCGCAACGAAGCGTCTGCGGACCGGTCAAATACCTATGGGTTCGTTTTACCCAGGCGTTCGAGTACTCCGTTTAGTACGCCGCCCGAGAGGATAGCGATGCTGGCGAGATAAAAGGAGATCAGTAAGACGATGACGGCTCCGAGTGAACCATAGGCGGCGCTGTAGGTCTTAGAGTAGTGGACATAAACCCTTAAACCGACGGAAACCGCAGCTAGAAGGAAAACGCCAAAGACTGAACCTGGCGTTATCCACTGCCAGACCCGGCCCCTGAGGTTGGGACCAAAGTGATATACGACAGCAAGAGCGATAAAGAGTGTGCCGAGCGCTAAGGGCCATCGAGCAATCACCCAGGCCAGCGCGATACTTCTGTTTAGCCAACCCGCCCCGACAAAGTCAGCCCCGACAAGAAGATCGCCAAATAGAGCGACGAGCAGTGAAATTACCGTGAGTGCGGTGAGGATCGCAGTCAGGCAGACTGCGGTCGCGTACTGCTCGACCAGAGTTCGCGTCTCTTTAACTCGGTAGGCGGCGTTCAGAGTGTCCATCAAAGCGCTCATGCCCATGGATGCGGACCACAAAGAGGCGAGAATCCCAAACGACATTTTCAGCGGTCCGCCGAACTGGATAATTTCTCCAAACGTTTTGTCGATCAACTGATCGGCTGTACCCGGTAATACGCGAGCGAACAGGACCTCCACTAAGGCTCTGCCGCGATCGGCATTTCCGAACACGCTTAGGCTGGCGATGACACAGATGCAGAAGGGAAACAGGGCGAGGAAAGAATAGTAAGCGAGTTGCGCGGAGCGGCCGAAGACGTCATCGATCCTTATTTCGGTCCAAATCAGTTTGGCGAATGTGAGGGGCGCCATGTGTTTGAACACTTTGGTGATTTTCATTGGGCGTCCACTTGCCGCACTAGCGCCGATCGAGGTCGCGTTTCCCGCTCCAAAACCGAGCGGCGCGACCTGATTTCATCTTACGCAGGTGCCCGCCAGCTACGGTATCCACGGTATTTCTCTGTGTCCGCGAGACTGCTATTTTGTCTGAGAACAAGGACATTTTGCTATGGACTTCCTTCGAATTCAGGCCTGTTGTCTCTGCGATGAACCGATGATTCTTAACCGGCGTTCTCCCGTCGACGAAGAGGGGCGCCCGGTTTGCGTTGGTTGCTATACGAGGAGCCGCCTCGCCGCTCTTCGGAGCATGGAACAGAAGAGCATTCAACCTGACGGGCTCGATATTTTCTTGGCTCCTCCTGAGGGAAGAACGCAGTTTCAGAATCGACCGCTATCGTAAGTGAACCAGAGCCACCCGCTAATGTGATGACGGTGTTCGCATCGCAGCGGCGCCGGCGTTGCGGGCGATTAACATAAATCCTTTATTGGTGGCTTCTTTTTTCAATGCGTTTAGACGCTCGCGACCTGCGGACGCTTGGCCAGCCTTCATTTCCAACTCGCCCAGAGCTAGCCGAGCGTCATATTGAAAGTAGAGCAGGTTCGCCTTCGTCGCCTCCGCCAACGCAGAGTCGAGAATCTTTCGGGCGTCTGCCAAATCTCCGAAGGCCGTTGCGATCCGTGCACCGGTGATGGCCACGGGAAGATGAGCTACGTGATCATCGGGCTTCACTAGTTTCTCCGCCTGTTGAATTTCGACCTTGGCCTCGGCAAGTTGTCCGGCGTGGAGCAAGCATCGTGCAGCCAGAGTATGAGCCGCGGCTTCATAGTCAGCTTGATTCTGCGCGTGGAAATCAGCCGCAGCCTTGCGAGCTGCTTGCAATGCTTCTTCTGGATGCCCGTCCTCTAACGTCAGTCGTGCCAGCGATAGTGAATCCTGTGTGGCCGTTCCTTTTTCAGCTAACTGAGTTCGGATGGCGAGTGCGTCCTCAAAGCTCTTCCTCGCTCCTGGAATATCGCCTTCATACAGAAGCAAATCGCCCAGCGCGGAAAGTGTGTAGGCCTCGGAGTGCCGATTGTGCAGGTTGCGCTTGATTTCCAATGCTTGTTCGAACATTTTCTTTGCTTCCGGTAAGTCGCCTTCGTCCAGATACAATTCGCCGATATTGCCCATGGTCATGGCAATTTCGAATTGGCTGCCCGTCTCCCTGAACGCGGTCAGCGCTTCTTCGTACTTCGCCTTCGCTCCCGCTTGATCGCCCTTGTCCGCCAGAACGTTGGCAATGCTGTTGAGCGTATTGGCCTGGCTATCTTTGTCTCCGATATCGCGCTGAATGCTAAGCGCTTCTTCGTACATTTCCTGCGCCTTGGCGAGATCGCCCTGATCGTAGAGTCCGATTGCGATGTTGACCAGGCAGGTCGCGGTGTTGCGCTGGGCGCCTAATTCGCGGAACACTGCCAGCGACTGCTCGTAGAGTTTCCGAGAGCCAGTCAAGTCTCCGCGCTGATAGAGGTTGACGGCTAATCCCATGGTTGCATTCGCTGCACCCACTCGGTCTCCGGCGTCGGAGAAAGAACGCTGTGCGGCTTGAAGGGCGGCGCTAGCTTTGTCGCCTTGATCCAGATAACGAAATGCAGACCCTTCCCACTGCAGCGCCTGCGCCAATATGAGGCGTTGTCCACTGGCCTCCGCTTTTGCCGCTGCGCGCGCTGCAGCTTCGCCAGCTTCCTTGTATTTCGAGAGGTTGTAGTAAGCGCTGCTCTCAGCTAAATCGAGTCGTGGATCTTGCGACGCCGGAGCAGGCAGCTGTCGCAACTGTTGCAGTGTTACCAGCGCGTCTTTGGATTTGTCCGCCGAATTTTGAGCCAGCGCCAGGAGCAAGCCATATTCAAGATCGTCGGGAAAGAATTGCGCGAGCGTCCGATAAATGCTGATCGCACCTTCCCAGTTGTGATTCGCTTCCAAATAGCGCGCCTGGATGGCGAGTTTGTCCTCACGCCCGAGATTGCCGGATAAATCAAACGCTGTTTTTGCCTCTGCCACGGCCTTGTGGTCATAGCCGAGTTTTGTCCAGGCGGTTGCCAAGGCCGAATGTGCCAGCGCAAAACCCGGTTCCAGCGCCAAAGATCTTTGCAGCAGATCGCGTGCCGCCAGAGTTTCGTGGGCATGGAGCTTCGCCAATCCTTGCGAATAAAGCCGAGCCGCTTCCGCATTCGACGGCAACGATGCTCTTACAGCTGCGGCATCTGTTGCCGATATCGCGCCAGCGCCCAATTTTTGACGCAGCTCCGCACCAGCCCGGCTCACTAGATCGTCAATTTGATCCTCGCGGCCTTTGGCCGAAACCGAGGCCAACGTCTCTCCTGCGACTGCGTCTTGCAACCGCAGATCGAGCCGGATCTGATCCTTGCCCAGCGGGACGTATGATCCGACCACAACTTCGTCGGCGTTGAGGTTGGCGCGGATTTTCGCCAACGTTTCTCGACCATAACTGTCGGCATCCGGCAACGCGAGATTGGCTTTCATCTGCGCTACATTTTCGCCGGCGACGGTTCGCAGCTGCTCGCCCGCGCCGAGTTCGGTGGTCAACATTTCCGCGAGAGCAGTGGAGAGCCAGGCCTTGTCCGCCTGCCCGGAAACATTTTTTAGCCCAAGCACGGCGACCGACCGCCGCCCATGAACTGGTGTTCCCACAGGCTCTGATGCTCCGTTTGCGGCAGATTCTTTATGCTCGAACAGCCGGGTGCGAACTCCAAGAACGTTCAGGCCGATCCCCAAACCTGCCAGAACGACTGCGGCGGCCACAACCGCGATTACAATCTGCGATTTCTTGGGAGGGCCAGGCGGTAATACTCCCCCAAAATCACGGGTAGTGGTGGCGGAAAGTCCTTCCAGCGCGACACGCAACTCCCGCGCCGATTGATAGCGCTGCGACGGATCTTTCGCCATCGACTTAGAAACAATGCTCTCGAGTCCCGGAGAAACATGCTTGTTCACTGATCGTAATGACGCCGGAGTTTCATACAGAATCGCGCCCATAAGTTCCGCGCTCTGCGTCTGCGGAAATGCCCGGCGCCCAGTCGCCATTTCATGCAGAACGGCTCCGACCGCGTAAATGTCGCTCCGCGGGTCGATGGGTAATCCGCGCAATTGCTCCGGCGACATGTATGGGACAGTTCCCGAGACCTTGCCTGTATCCGCCGTAATGCTGTGCGTAACGTCTGCGCCGCTGGCTGCGGGGGTATGTTTTGCCAGGCCGAAGTCGAGAATTTTCAGGCGGCCATCTGGCGTTACGAAAAGATTCGCGGGTTTGAGGTCACGATGAATTACGCCCTGATCATGCGCTGCCGCCAAGCCATCCGCTAGTTGCGTAGCCAGACGTACAGCTTCGGTCTGCGGCATTGCTCCACCGTGCAGCCGTTCACTCAAGGGCTTTCCGGGGATGAGTTCCATCGCGAGGAAATCCACGCCCTCGTGCGAACTAAACTCGAAAATGGTCGCGATATTCGGATGATTCAGTTTGGCGAGAGCGAGTGCTTCTTTGCGGAACTGCTTGCGCGCGGTCTCGTCCATCAAAGTTCCAGAGGGCAACACTTTGAGTGCGACATCGCGATCCAATCGCTCATCGTGCGCGCGATATACCACGCCCATGCCGCCCGAGCCGATTTGCTGGACGATGCGGTAGGGACCGAGAATGTGGCCGATGAACTTGGGATGCGACTCCATGAGTCAGTAAATGCTAGAACGTGTGCACACCAATGTCCATTGCGGGATTCAAAGCTACCGCTGAAGTTGAACTTCTGTCTTGGAACGACTACGCCTGCTTACCTGAGGAGTATCGTGGAAGCAAGAGATTCGTTACGGCTGCCAACCCCAGCGCTGCCGCAAGAAAAACGAGCAAAGACGAGTAGGAGCCCGTCGCATCGAATGCGCGCCCGAGGATCACCGGTCCGATCGCACCCGCAGCGGCATAGAAAGTCCAGGTGAGACCGTACAGTGTAGAAAAGCCGCGTAGCCCAAAATAACGCGTTAGGAGATAAGGCGTGATCGCCGCTTCGCCTCCGGCGCCGATACCAATGAGCGCAGCCGCAAGGCAACCCGCCGGGAAGCTACTCGCGTGGGCTAAGAGAAAAACGCCTAGCGCCGTAATGATATTTATTACAAACGCGACTCGTGGTCCGAAGAATCGGTCGAGAAGCCATCCCACCACGACCCGGCCAAGCAGACTCGATCCACCGAGTATCGATGCGCACAGAGCAGCACTCTCGGCCGTCAGGCCGCGATCGGTGAGCAAGGCAGAAAGATGAGTGATCGCACCATTCATGCTGATCGAACTCACGAAGAGTATGGCTGTGATAATCCAGAAGGCAAATGAGCGCAAGCCCTGTTGCCAAGTCATTCCGGTATGAGCCATAGCTGGAGATTTGTGTTCGTAAGAGCCGCGTTCGCGAATGTAGCGCCAACTAAGGGGCAAGCCGAGTAGCAATGCGATCCCGCCGAGCCATCCATAGGCGGCCCGCCAGCCAGACCGGCTGATGATGAATTGAGCGACGACTGGCAAAATCATCGCGCCCAAACCCGCTCCCACCATGACGAAGGACAACGCCATCCCTAAACGTCGATGGAACCAGGTGGAAATTGAACGCGAGTAGGCGAGATGGGCTGCGCCATTGCCGACGACACCGAGAACGAAGCAGGTTGAATAAAATTGCCACAACCCAAAATGCAATAGCGATAGCGACGCTATGGCGCAAACATACACCGTCATGCAAATAAGGATGATGCGTCGCGGGCCGAACCGGTCAATCAATCCCCCCAGAAACGGGGAGCACAGGCCGAGCGTGACAGCGGCTACAGCGAAGCCGCTGGAGATGGCTTCGCGACTCCAGCCGAATTCCGCTGCGAGGGGCTTTACAAAAACTGAAAAAGTGTAGACGAACAGCGAGCCGAATCCGGCCATCACGCCGAGGCACGCCGCGAGCACTACCCGCCAACCGTAGTAGCCGAGATCGAACTCACTTAGTGCGGGCGGTGTTTCGCTGTTCGGTACGGCGGTTGTATCAATTCTGACGCTTCCGGTAACGGACACCTCGCTCATTCGCTTGCTTCCCCAATCTTCCTTTGGGCCGCCCCTAAATTGCACGCCTTGGAAAAACGGAAAGCTTACACCGCCTGCGCGATCTCATCTGTAGTCTTTTTCGATTATTGCCGGGAGTTCGTTGTAGCAATTAACGTTGCTCGGGTTCGTAACACCGCGATCTTCCAACTCACATGCTGGAGCAGCGCAGCAGAAAATGTCGATACCCACTGAACCAATTGGAAGCATCCCGCGCACTACGGATCTGCTGGCAGCCATGCGCGCTCATGCCGCTGGAAAGATCTCAGCGGAACAGCTCAAAACTGTTGAGCAGTCCGCCCTCCGTGACACCATCTCGCGTTTGGAAGAGACGGGCTCACCCGTCATCACCGACGGTGAACAGACCAAGCCGAGCTTTGCCACGTATCCTCTTTCAGGACTCAGTAACTTAGCATCCGACGGAGTGGTCATTCCCTTCGCAGATGGGCACACGAGGCAACTTCCGAGGCTGACAGCGGGGCCGTTCCGCTATGGTGTTCACGCTGTTACTTATCTGAAGGCCGGTCAGCGGTATGCTCATCGGCCGGTGAAACAGGCTGTGATTTCGGCATCGGCATTGAGTCTTCTCTATCCGCAAAGTGGAATCAGCGATTATCCGCGGGACACGTTCCTCGAGGATCTTATTTGCGAAGCCGAACGTGATATTCGCGAATGTCTGGAATCGGGTGCATCGTGCGTTCAAATCGACTTCACTGAAGGAAGGTTGGCCTTGAAGCTGGATCCTTCCGGTGGAGTCCTAAGCACCTTTATCGACTTAAACAACCGTGTACTCGATCGCTTCAATGCAACTGAGCGACAGCGGATTGGAGTTCACACTTGCCCAGGAGGAGACCATGATTCCACGCATAGTGCTGATGTGGACTACACAGGTCTGCTGCCCGCGTTGTTTCGTTTGAAAGTTGGACGCTTCTATCTACAGTTGGCCAGCGAAGTGGATCGGCGTCGCGTGTTGGCTGCAATAGGAGATTTGTTTAAACCCGATCAAATTATCTTCATTGGTGTGATCGATCCGATCAATCCCAAAATTGAGAGTCCTGACGTTGTGCGCGATCGTGTTCTAGAAGCGGCAGAATTCATCCCAATCGCGTCGCTGGGAACGACCGACGATTGCGGCTTTTCACCCTTTGCTGACGACACCTCCACTTCACGCGAGATAGCCTTCGCTAAAATTAAGAGTCGCGTCGAGGGAACGGAAATGGCGGCAAAGATTCTCGGGGTTTGAACACCTCTCTCGCCTGCGTGTCCAACGATCTCTCCGCCGTGCAGCAACTGCACATCCTCGAACGCCAGCGATGAAGCATCGCAGGATTGCTCCCGCGGTAATGTTATGGTTCAGAATTCTATGGGGCATCAAGAAGCACGCAGGAATGTGTCTCCCTGCCGGATGCATTTAGGAACTCTTCAACGCGATAAGATCGGGAGCGCGCTTTACGAGGGGGCAACTTTGGCAGAAAATTCGCTTCACCGGGCAACTTCAGTAAGGAGCAACATGAAATCCATCGTCCTGTCGCGGAATCTCTTTCGCGTCTTCGTTGCCGTTCTTCTTCCTATGCTGTGTGGGGTGGTATTCGGTCAGTCAAATGCGGCGCAAGCCGAGACCGCAGAGAAGCCTGATTTAACGAAACAGCCAACTCTTTACGTAGTCGGGTACGCCCACCTCGATACGGAATGGCGGTGGGAATATCCGCAGGTGATCGACGAATATCTTCGCAAGACGATGGAGGATAATTTCAAGCTGTTCGATAAATATCCGCACTACATTTTCAATTTCAGCGGAGCCAATCGCTATCGTCTGATGAAGGAATATTATCCCGCTGATTTTGCACGGATGAAAAAATATGTCGACGAAGGTCGATGGTTTCCCGCAGGCTCGTCGATGGAGGAGGGCGATGTAAATTCGCCCAGCGCAGAGGCGATTATTCGCCAGATTTTGTATGGAAATAATTGGTTCCGCAAAGAGCTTGGCAAAGGCAGCGCGGAATACATGCTGCCCGACTGCTTCGGATTTCCCGCTTCGCTACCAACGATTCTTTCGCACTCAGGAGTGAAAGGATTTTCAACGCAGAAGTTGGTGTGGGGATCGTCCGCAAACGCAGGTGGTCCAGATTCGCTGGAGAAAACTCCGGAAGGCACGCCCTTTAACGTCGGCGTTTGGGTTGGTCCGGACGGCGCAACCGTGCTCGCAGGGCTCAATCCTGGCAGTTACAGCGCCGGCATTCTCACCGACCTCAGCAGCCCTCTGCCTCCGTTACCACCGAGCCAGGGTTTGGACGATCTGCAGAAGGAGCTCCAGGAACTTCAGCAAAAACTACAAAAGAGTCAGAAGAGCGGACAATCGATCGACCAAAAGCAAATTCAGCAATACCTCGATCTGCGCGGCGAGCACCGAGGATTAGCCAGATATCAGCGCGATCAAGCTCATAGTCGCTATCAGGACGATTGGGCCGCGCGTGTCGAACAGAACGGTAAGGTGAGTGGCGTCTTCACTGACTATCACTATTACGGAACCGGAGATATCGGCGGCACTCCGGATGAAGACTCCGTCAAACTGTTAGAGGCAATCGTCACCCGAGGCAAGGCTGCACTGCCTCCGAACCAACTTCCCTTTGAGGGACTTGAAGGACAGTCGCATGCGGAGTGGCCGTTGGTCCAAGTTGGCGAAGGCCCGGTGCATGTGATCTCTGCCACAGCCGATCAAATGTTCTTGAATATCTCGCCCGCCGAGGCTGCGGGACTCCCACGCTATACGGGAGAAATGGAGTTGACGAACCACTCCGCTGGTTCGCTGACGTCGCAGGCTTACCAGAAACGTTGGTTACGCAAAGAAGAGTTGCTGGCCGACGCGGCAGAGAAGGCTTCGATCGCCGCCGAATGGTTAGGCGCAAGGCCCTATCCGCTACAGCGATTGAACGATGCCTGGACGCTACAGATGGGCGGACATTTCCACGATATCGCCGCAGGAACTGCAACTCCTAAATCATACGAATTTGCCTGGAACGACGATGTGATTGCGCTGAACCAATTTGCGGCCGTGTTCACCAACGCCACTGAAGGCGTCGCGGCTGCGCTAAATACTCAGACGAAAGGTGTGCCACTGGTCGTCTTTAACAATCTGAACATCACACGCGAAGATGTGGTGGAAGCGAGTGTTAATTTTCCCGGTGGCATACCGAAAGCAATTCATGTCATTGGTCCGGATGGCAAAGAAGTCGCATCACAAATCTCGAACGGGAAAATACTCTTCGTCGCCAAAGTTCCGTCCGCGGGCTACGCCGTTTACGATGTTCAGCCTAGCGGTGGTGAAGGAGGCGCGGTTGCGGCCTCGACTCTTCATGTATCGGAAAACTCTCTCGAGAACGAATACTACCGCGTAAGTCTGAACGCAGACGGTGACGTCGCCAGCATCTTCGACAAGTCGATTGGCAGGGAACTGTTGGCGGCTCCGGCTCGTCTGGCTATTTCCTATGACAATCCTGAGCGCTGGCCAGCTTGGAATATGGATTGGGATCAAGAGCAAGCGGCGCCGAAATCACACGTCGGGGCTCCAGCGAAGATTCGAATCGTGGAGAATGGTCCGGCACGCGTGGCGCTGGAAGTTGCGCGAGAAACTGCCGGCTCATGGTTTGTGCAGACGATCCGTCTCGCGGCAGGGAGTGCGGGGAGGCGCGTGGAGTTTGGAAACTCGATCGACTGGACGACTAAACAGTCAAACTTGAAAGCAACCTTCCCGTTGACTGCGTCGAATGAGATGGCTACTTATAACTGGGATATCGGCACCATCCAACGGCCGAGCGCGCAGCCGAAGAAATTTGAAGTCCCCTCGCATCAGTGGATCGATTTGACTGACATGAGTGGCGAGTTCGGCGCGACCATTCTCACCGACTGCAAGAATGGATCCGACAAGCCCAACGATCATACCGTCCGCCTGACTCTGATTCGCACTCCGGGCACCAGAGGTGGCTATCGCGACCAAGCCACGCAGGATATCGGACATCACGAATTTATTTACGGCATCGCTGGACACGCCGGCGATTGGCGGCACGCCGAAACTGACTGGCAAGGGCAACGTCTTAACGATCCGCTGATCGCATTTGAAACGTCGAAGCATCCGGGAGCGCTCGGCTCTGAATTCTCTTTGATGAACGTCAGCAATTCGCGCATTCGAGTTCTAGCGCTGAAGAAAGCGGAACAAAGTGACGAAGTCATCGTTCGGTTGGTTGAACTGGATGGCAGGCCGCAAGCCAATGTCCGCGTCTCATTCGCTGCTCCGATTACCGCGGCCCGTGAAGTCAATGGACAGGAACAGCCAGTCGGAAACGCAACCGTCAACAGTGGCGCGCTTCTAACTTCGTTCTCTGCATATCAGCCGCGCACTTTCGCGATTCAACTCGCCGTATCTACGAACAGAGTTCCGAGCGTGCGTTCCGCGCCGGTGGTACTGCAATATGATCTTGCTGCTGCTACCAACGACGATGTTTCCTCGGCCATCGGATTTGACGGCAAAGGCAATGCGCTGCCGGCCGAAATGCTGCCTGAACAGATCACATTCAAAAATGTGCAGTTCCAGTTATCTCCCGCGAAAACCGGGCAGCCCAATGCTGTGATTGCGAAAGGGCAGGCCATTCGTCTTCCCGATGGCGAATACAATCGCCTCTATGTGCTGGCGGCGTCGATCGACGGCGATCAGAATGCAACCTTCGAAGCTGGTAGCTCCAAGGCAAACCTCAACATCCAGGATTGGAGTGGCTTCATCGGACAATGGGATGATCGCCGGTGGAGTTCGAATGACACATCGACCGACAACTACGGGGACATGCTCGGCATCAAGCCTGGCTTCATCAAGCGTGCTGATCTGGCATGGTACAGCTCGCATCATCACAACGCGGGGGGGAAGAATGTGCCTTATCGCTACTCCTATCTCTTCGCGTATCCGATCGATCTGCCCGCCGGAACGAAAACCATAAAACTACCGGACAATAATAAGTTACGGATCCTCGCCATATCGGTCGCTGACGAGAACCCGGTTGTGGAACCAGCGCAGCCGCTTTACGACGTATTGCCGGCGCATTCGACGGGTGCGAGCGACTTTGTGCTCTCGCCCGCCAACTCCAGCGTCTCTTTTACGCAAGGGAAAAGTGTCGCGACGAATATTATCGTCCTTCCGAGAAGCGGCTTCCGCGAGCAAGTTAGCCTGACTGCATCTGGATTGCCTGCAGGAGTGACCGCAACATTCAATCCGTCGAGCACAACTGAAGCCAGCACGATGACTCTCAGTGCTAACCCTTCGGCGAAACCGGCGACTTCGACGGTGACAATTACCGGTGTTTCTGGAGCGTTGTCGCATAGCGATACGATCAGCGTCTCCGTGCGCGGCATCAAGACCGGATCGATTCCAGTAGCTATCTCGTCAGCTTTTAACCTAACTGGCTTCTATATGGACGGATCCACATTTGGCGCTAACACTAGCTTGGATGGCGAGGGCTTCGCTCTCTCCAGCAATGTGCTTGGCAGGACGCAAAAGTGGGACGGAGACTTATTCAATCTTGGTTCAGCCAACGTGCCCAACGTCGTCACGAGCCAAACCATTTCATTGCCCGCCGGAAAATTTTCCAGCGTCGAACTGCTCGCCACGGGCGTAGAGGGTAGCCAGGACTCGCAAGTATTCAGAGTCACGTATGCCGATGGCACCACCTCGTCCTTCACGCAGAGCCTAAGTGATTGGTACGTGCCGAGTGATTTCAGCGGAGAGTCTATCGCCTTGACCATGCCCTATCGGCTCACGGCCAACGGCGGTAAAGATGATCGTCCATTTCATCTCTATGGATATTCGTTCGCTCTCGATCGCAGCAAAGAGGTGAAAAGCATCGCATTACCGGACAATCGCTACGTGGTGGTTTTCGCTGTGAGCCTTATCCCCATTCCGCCAAGTAGTGCGCCGAGTCGGTGAACTCATGCAACCCTGACAAAGTGATCATCCTGAAAGACGTCAAAGCGGAGGATATAAAAGCTGCAGTTATTCCGGGTGGCAGTGAAGGCATTGGCCGCCACCGAGCGCGGTACTTTGGAGAAGCGTTCTGGAATAATAGTCGTTATAACGACTATTATTTCGCCCGCGGGATGAGAAGTCATCCGACTGAGCGATACACATCGGTGGGATTTTCAGAGGATTCGCACTGACCACGGTTTACGACATGTGGTGCCGGGAGGGGGAGTCGAACCCCCAAGACCCGAAGGTCGGCGGATTTTGAGTCCGCTGCGTCTGCCAGTTCCGCCATCCCGGCTTAAGTGCCGATCATCGTGATGCCGATCGTCCTACTGAAGACGTTTATCTTAAATGGCGCGGGCGTGGTTGTCGACCGGTTCGGCGCGATTGACAAGTAAGCAGAGGCCGCCTATTCCAGGCGGCCTCGTTTAATTTTGCTTGTTCTTAGCCACGGTTACTTCAAACCGATCACGCCGAACGTTCCAGCGAGATTGTTCTTTGGTCCGGCTGTAAAGAACAGTTGATTGGTGCGGCCGTTTGCTGGGGTTCCTCCTCCAAATTCGATAGCCCAGAGTTGATCGATGACGATATTCTTGCCATCGGTATCACGCAGGGTGCCGACGAACTGTCCGGTGGAAAGATTGAAGGCGTTGATGGTGCCGTGGTTGGTGTTGTTCGAGACGAGCAGCGTGTTACTGAACTTCCCAAAATTCTTGGGAGCAACTGCGAATCCCCATGGTTGATTCAGGGGCGCGCCTTTTACGAGTTGACGGACGAATGTTCCGTCTTCCTGGAAGATGTCCACGTAGCCACCGGGGCCGCCCGTCGCGCTGGCGAATGCAACGTAGAGAAACCCGCCGATATCCTGGATGCCGAAGGGTGTGAATCCCGATATGGTTGTGTCGGTGAAAGACGTCACAAGGTTGAAAGTTCCGTCATAGACATCGACTTTATTGTTAGCGGCGTCGGCGGCGTACAGAAGATTTCCGGAGGGTCTGTTGGTCACTGCCAGTCCGGTGTAGACCGTGCCAGGCCTTGTCACCTGGATGAGGGCGCTGTTGGGATTGGTTTCGGGAGCCCATCCGCTGATGGTTCCGTCCAAGGTCGCGAACAGGAAGAAGGCGTTCCATCCGCCGACTTGAAAATCGGATGATCCGTTGAAAACAATTCCAGTCGGCGAACCTGGACCCGCGCCGGAGGCGGAGGGAACAACGACTTGCAGGCTCTCTTTGACGCCTTGTCCGTTGTATAGGGTCGACCATCCGGAACCGGCGTCGCTAAGCCAGAATGCTCCGCCGGGACCGTAGGCGAGTCCCCAGGCATTCACGATCAGAGGGTCGGTGTGCCGTGCCGGATCCGACCTGATTGGAAACAAGATTTGTGAGTTGATACTGTGCCATAGCCAGGCTCGAAATGAGCATCAGTGCGAGTCCGAGGCTCAGGGTGGAAATAATTTTGCGACGCTGCATACAGAATCCTCCTTGGATTGTGCGAAGCCGAAGCAGGGAAGTCATGTGTCGGCAGAACGAATGCTAGTGGGCGGAGGAGTGAGCTGTTGTCACACGAGTGTCATCGGTTTGCACAATTCTTGTTGGGAGGTCCAAGGCTTTACTACGGGGGCACAGACGGACACGGGGAAGAGCAAAATCTCAAACGCTGGTATTTATTCGTGACGTAGTGCTTCTACGGGTTGCATTCTTGCGGCTTTCCACGCGGGCCAGAGGCCGGCGGTAACTCCGACGAAGGCCAGGATCACGAAAGCTGTCAACATCACGCTGCTCGAAGTCTTCAGAAAAATGTCACCTTCGTGATTGGCAGTCTTGTACATCGCGGAATACAACGGCATCGGCGGGATCGAGTGCGCGAGGGCGACGGAGACGAGCATTCCAACTGCTCCGGCGGCGAAAGTTAGAACGAGAGCCTCCACCAGGAATTGCCATGCGATATCGCGATTGCGAGCGCCGAGAGCTTTGCGCAGTCCCACTTCTTTGGTGCGCTCGGTGACGCTGACAAGCATGATGTTCATCACTCCCACGCCGCCTACACCGAGGGTGAGCACTCCGATAAAGCCTAAGATCAGTTGAAGCGCGAGTCCGAAAGTTTGAATGTCTTTCGAGTCGTCAACCGTGTCCCACGCAGGAGTGGTCTTATCATCCTTGGGATTGAAGTTGTGTCGTCGGGATAGAACTTCGCGCACTTGCTCCAGTGCGGCTTTGTGCTGCAACGGAGTTACAGCCTGAAAGACAATTGTTTCCGGATCGCGTTTGTCGTTGATGTCGCTCATGCTTTCCAGAGGCATGAAAACGTTTTCGTTGTCGGGGCCGTTGTTAGAGGAGTCCTGAATTTTCAGGCCGAGGAGTCCAATCACTTCCCAACTCTGACCGTTGATGGTGACGTCTTCGCCCACGGGATTGCGGTTGCCAAATACTTTCTTTGAGGCGTTGGGTCCAAAGATCAGGACATGGCGATGATCGGTGAAATCGCTTTCCTCAAAGTAGCGACCCTCGGCAATATTCAGTTTCCGCATCTCCCGATAGGGATACTGCACGGCTTTGGTTTGCGCCGTGACGACCCGGTCACCGTACTTGTAGCCGAATTGATCGTCCCACTCTCCACTAACCAGGCGAACAAGAGGAGCTTCTTCGCGGATGGCTTCGACATCTTCGTATTTGAAATGAATGCGTTTGCCGGCACGCTCTCCGCCGACCTGCATGCTGGTTTGACCTTCCCACACCATGACGACACTGTTGCCGATGCCGAGGAATGCGTTGAGCACTCCGGCGCTCACACTTTGTCCGTAGCCAAGGAGAAGGACAACAGTGGTCAGGCCCCAGACAATCCCCATCATGGTGAGAACGGAACGCAGGCGATTGCGGGCGAGGGCTTCCCAACTTTGCTGGATTAATTCTCTCAGCTTCACTGGAGTCGCCTCGTCATCGTCCTCGTATGTTTCGTCGTTCTCGCCGCGGAGCTTGTTTCATAAGTTCTTAGTTATTGTTATTCCTGTCGCAAGCATTCGATCGGACTGAGCGCCGCTGCGCGCTGCGCCGGATACATCCCCGCGGCGATAGTGATCAGCCCCAACGTAAAAAGTGATGCGATGATTGCGACGGGAGAAATAATGGGATGGGGCACAATGTCTGGCAATTCGACATTACTGACCAGCAGGCAAATGCCGGTACCAAGTGCGAGGCCAAGACCTCCGCTGATTACCATCAGGGCCGCGGATTCGGCGAAAAACTGGTTGCGGATGTCGTCGGCCGTTGCGCCCAGAGATTTGCGGACGCCAATTTCGCGCGTGCGCTCCGTGACTGCGACCAGCATGATGTTCATGACTCCGATGCCGCCAAGCCCTAATGTCATGATCGCGACCGCTCCAAAAAATAGAGTCATGATGTCGAAGATGCGCTCGACTAGCTGCGACCCTTCGAGAGTGTCCCAAACGAGGAGTGCATCTTTATCGTGGGGATCGAAACCATGTTCGCGTCCTAGAATTTGATAGACCTGTCGCAGCGCTTCCTCGTGATGCGTTGGGTCGGCAACTTCGACGACGAGGTTGTTGATCCATCCTTTGAAAATTCCGGGACGTTCGCCGGGCGGATAGTCGCGCGCCATCGAAGCATAGGGAACGAAGAGCTGAGTATTATCGGGTCCACTGCCGTAGCTTCCGTTTTGCTTCTTCTTTTCGAGGACGCCGATGACCGTGTACGGAGAACCGTTCATCATCAGGATTTCTCCGACAGCCGGCTTGCCGTGAAATAACTGATCGCGACTCTCGACGCCGAGTAGGACGACGCGACGCGCTTCGGTTTCGTCTTCGTCCGTCATCAACCGTCCTTCATCGACCTTGAGGGAGCGGAAACGTTGGTAGTCGGGCCAGACTCCGCGCACAGGACGAGATGCTGCATTAAACCGGCTGACTTCGGAAACGCTGCGACGCAGTTCTGGGCTAACGGTCTTGATCAGGTACGCTTCTTTTTTGATCAGCAGGGCGTCTTGAATCGATAGCCGGATGGGACGTCCGGCGGCGTATCCTCCCGCTTGCTCGCTGGTACGGCCGCCCCAGATTATGGCGAGATCGACGCCCAGAGTTTTCAGGCGGTCTTTTTGATCGTGACTGAATCCTTTGCCCAAGCCAACCAGCAAAATTACAGAAGTGATTCCCCAGATAATTCCAAACATAGTGAGGAAACTGCGCAGCTTATGGGCAGCGATTGAACTGGCCGTTTGACGCAACACTTCCCGGATATTCAAGCTTCAGCCCGTTCCATTTCGCTTCGTTGAACTCGCTTATTGGACTCGCCCACCAGAAAACAGTTAGCCATCGGGGGCAAATGCCGCTAGTCAACATCTACGAAAATTGGAACGGGGTTGTTCCGGAGAAAGCACGCTTGGCTCAAGCTTAAAAGGCGAATTTCATTCCTAGTTGCAGTAATCGCGGCGGCTGAGCGTTGAGGACGGTTCCAAACGTGCCAGGATTCGAAGGCGTGCCCTGGTTCGCAATGTTGCCATCGACGGCTTGCGGTCCGAAGAATTCAGCGTGATTGAAAACGTTGAAAGCATCGACGCGGAATTGCAGCGATTTCGATTCAGTCATCCGCACACTCTTCATCAGCGTCATATCGAAGTTCGACATGCCAGGTCCGGAGAAAAAGCGGCGTCTCGCCGTGCCAGGCGTTCCCAAGGCGTTGTTTTGGAATTGAAATCCGTCGAAGTACGATCCGTGGCGCGGATTGTGATTTAACTTGAGTGGTCCGCCAAGATAGTCCGGTTCATCGACGCCAAAATTATTGATGCCGTTCGGTTCGGATCCCAATAGCGATTGATCGTCGAAATTGACGAGCGTCACAGGTAGACCCGATGCGAACCGCGTGATGCCAGAGAACTCCCATCCCTTCGTCCATCCGTTGGAAACTCCGAACAGGCGTTCGACCGGAAGTTGATAGGTGTAGCTGATGACAAAATTGTGCCGCAGATCGAATGAAGATAAGGCTTTGCTCAACGAGGGATTGAGCGGATTCACCGCTTCTCCGATGTTGGAAGACTGGTCTTGCGATTTGCTGTAGGTGTATCCCGCGAGCGTATTCAAGCGCTTGCCGCTGTGGCGCAGAGTGACCTGCAATGAGTTGTAATTCGAGTTACCGATCGTGGATTGATTCGCATTGCTGCCGAAATTCGATCCTAAGGGTCCGCGCGTGCCTTGGAAAATCTTGCCGCCGAATTGCGAGGTCGTCGACGTGATGTACTGACTGTCTTCTCCGAAAGGTCCGCAAGGATTCTGCCCGGGCGCGAGGTTATTGGGATTGCTTAAAGCAAGGCACAGCGCGGGATCTCCGGGATTTGCTTCTTCGATCACCAGGAGTCGATGGCCTTGATTTCCTACGTAGTTGACGCTGAGAACAGTATTTGCTCCGAGGCTACGCTCGAGCGACAGCATGTATTCCTCGGTGTACGGAATGCGATTCGAAGTCGAGTAATTAGGAAGCCCGGTTATGGGTTCGAACTGCGACCAATCCACATTGGTGTCGGGATGGCTGGCGCTGCTATTCAAGGGTGCGAGTGTGACAGGAAAAGTCTGTCCCAAATTCTGACCTGTCGCGGCAGTTACAAACGGCGTCGAGAACAGCGGCGGAGCGGGACTGGTGTAGGTCGTGCCGTAAGGAGCGTTGGCGCTCATCACGCCAATCGATAGCGCTTCGATCGCGGTGTAGAAAATTCCGTAGCTAGCGCGGATGCTAGTCTTGCCGGGGCCACCGATGATCTTTCCCCACAATCCGTCACCGGAACCGTCGGGCGAATAGGCTAATCCGATACGGGGAGCGAAGTCGCGATTTCCCGGAGGCGCGAGCGTGCGCCGAACGCCAGGATCTGTGGGATAGAGAATGCCCGCGGGAGCGCCTGGAAATACGACAGACTGTTGTCCGGGAACAAAGGTTGCGATCTGGTTGTACTTCTCATACCAGGGCTCAATGCGATCCCAGCGTAGACCGTAGTTCAACGTGACGTTGTGACGAACGCGCCAACTATCCTGCGCGAAAAGCCCCGTGTATTTGTTGCGACCGTAAAACGGCTGGAGTTGACTCTGGTTATATTGGCTCGGAACTCCGAGCAGGAAATCCGCGAAATCCGATCCTGTTTCTGTTCCGAAGAAGAGGAAGCTACCATTGAATTGGGCGATCGCGTTGACGTTGACTTGATCGTAGTGGAACTCTCCGCCAGCTTTAATCGTGTGCGTGCCAATCACTTTTGAAAAATTATCGAGAACCTGAAACGTGTTGCCGTATTGGCGAAGTTCGTTGGTGTTGGTGCCGATCGTGAAACTGTTGAAGCCAACGCTCTCCACGCCTTCCGTGGACGGCGACAGCGCCACGATTCCCGGAGTTCCGGGTCCCACTTCGAATCCCTGCGATGCGAGTGTGACGCCGACTCCTCCGACGGGCTTACCGAAATCAATTGCGTCGCGCAAATAGCTGACGCGAAATTCATTGATGGCTGTGGAACTTAGTGTCTTGGTGTCGCCGAGGCCGATCAGTTGCGAACGCCCGGTATACAGCGCGTTGAAGCCCGGAACATTCGCTCCGCCCTGAGCGACGGGATAGGGATTGTCTTGCGACCAGTCGTCCAAAAAGTAGTAGGCCGACATCATTCCCCAAGTGGTGTTGGCGTCGAACCGGTAGGCGCCTTTGTCGTCGCGCAGAGTTTGATTTTGCGCAGACGTGGCGAAAGTATTCGCGCCAGCATTAGGTGCAGGAATATATTGCAAGAGATTTTGCGCTGGCGCTGACCAAACAGCTGAGGGGACGATTCCGTTGGGGAATACGGAGGAATAAGGTTCTCCGGCAGTTACCGGAACGCCTAACTTCTGCGCGAGCCGGGATGCGAAGTAGCTTCCATTCACGTTTCCGGTAAGGGTATTGAGTCCCGTGGTCGGATCGAGGAAGTTGCCACTGCGTTGCGCAGTTGTCGGGACAGGAATATTACCCGTGTCGATTCCTTGGGTCGATCGCGTTCCTTGATAGTCGCCAAAGAAAAACATTTTGCTCTTGCGAATGGGGCCGCCGAATGTTCCGCCGAATTGGTTTTTTCGGAATACTCCTCGTTCGGGAGAAAAATAGTTGCGCGCGTCGAGATTGGTGTTGCGCAGGAACTCGAAGGCGTTGCCGTGGAATCCGTTGGTACCGGATTTTGTCACGACATTGATCTGACCGCCGCTAAACTCACCGTACTCTGCGTCGAAGCTGTTGGTGATGATGCGAAATTCGTCGATGGAGTCAAGGTTTGGGATGATCGCCGCTCCCATGTTTACGTCTTCTTCGACATCGCTGCCGTTGACGATGAAACTGTTTGCGAACTCGCGTTGTCCATTAATGGAAATCGTGCCGGGATTCAAGTCACCTGAAGGAGAAACCGCGCTGGCGCCTACGTCTTGTACCGTGTCGGTCGTGATGGAAGTCACGGGCACGACTCCCGGTTGCAGAGAGAGTAGGTCGGTGTAGGCGCGTCCGTTCAAGGGAACGGCGGTCATGCGTGCGCCGGTGATGACTTCTCCGATCTGCGTGCTCGTAGTTTCAACTTCAACTTGATTCTCGACGATGGTGATTGCGTCGGACGCCTGGCCGACGTCGAGAAGCGCGTCGACTGTGACTGCGCTGTTCGCATCGATAACGATGTTCGTTCGTTGATACGGTCGAAAGCCCTTCGCTTCGATGGCGAGGTTATAGCGCCCAACGCTCAGCTCAATAAAGGAATAAAAACCGCTGCTGTTGGTGGTTAGCGTGGATCGCACGCCAGTATCGATATTCGTTGCTACAACGATTGCGCCTGGTATGACCGCATTGGTTGCGTCCTTCACGGTTCCAGAAACGTTGCCACCCACCCCCGCCCAGGAAAGGAGAGTTAGCGTCATGAGCATGGCAGTCAGACCGAGACATTTCCAAACGTGGGAAACATAAATAGGACTGAGACTTTTTATGAAATGATTCTGGATACCACGATTCTGAACGCTACCCGCCATGCCGCAATCTCCTGAAAACCCTATTGCCCGTTTTATATTTGCGACTGAGTCGCAACTACATTCCTGAAAAAATCTTTAATTGTCAGTTTCGCTGCATTGTTTGCAGACACCGCCGACTTCGAGACGCACTACTCGAATCTTGAAGCCGCTCTTCGACGCCATCTCTGCTTTCAGTTTCTCGAAGGAAGAACTCACGAACTCCATGATGGCGCCGCACCGGAAACAAGCCATATGACAGTGGTCGCGGTTGGTTTTCGCTTCGTAGAAATGTTTCTCGCCCTCGATGTGCATTAAATCCAGTTCGTCGATCAAGCCGTGGCCCTTCAACAAGGCCAGGGTGCGATAGACGGTCGCCCGGTCAATTTTCGAATCGCGTTTCTGCGCGAGTTCGAGAAGCCTTGCGGCATCCAGGTGTCGCGGCGAATCCTGAATAATGCCTACCAGCAAACGTCGTTGGGATGTGATGCGCACACCGCGCGACGACAGTTCTTTCATCAGCGACGGTCGAGTGATTTCGGCGGCGGGATCCGATCCGCGGTGCCGAGACCGTTTGTGGCCGACCTGGGCCTGGCCCGGACTTGCGGGCTGCGGTCGTCCTAGTTGCGACTCGGTCGCAACAACTGCACCAAACCTCATGACCACTATCTCCGCTAGTAAAAAGTTGTTCGGGAATCTCGTGCCGAAGTCATGATTTGAATTGAACGTCTCATGCACTGTCAAGGCGGGCAGCGTGAAAATCGCGTGAATTGTGGTGAAATGCGCGAATTGTTCATCGAACGGTCGATGATTCGCGTCGGAATCCATTGTCAGTCAGGGTCAATCTCCATACCGGCTTCGGACAACGCCGGCAAATTTCGCTTTGAAGAGAAACGGTCGTTGCGCTGCGTCCACGAGAAACAATAATTTCGCAGGGAACTTCGGTAACAGTTACTAACACCGTTTCGCGGTTTCGCGATGGCGCAAGTCTCGCGGAATCAATCGCGTCGCAGCGTAGATGGAGAGCTACGCTCTTCAATCGTTGATCGGTTAAGCTTCAGACTCAGTCATGGGCGGGCATTTCAGGGGCCTTTGGCGAAGCGGGTAATCAAACCGAGGCGCATGGTCACTCTTACCAAGAGGCCACCCGCCCCACGAGTTTGGGCCATGTACTCCGGTGTGTGGGCGACTTAATCTGAACCTACCAAAACCCAAAAGCTACTGGAGACGCAATGAAATACCTCCTCTCGATTCTCCTATTCACCACCGTCATGCAGGCGCAGAATTTCAGAGTGAGCACGTTTGCGACGTCTGATGATGTTAGCCAGCGGCCGTTTTGGACATTCGATAACAAAGTGAATGTGGCTCTTCTGGCCGGACTCGTCGCCACAGACGCGATCACAACACAGCGAGGACTAAACGAAGGGTTGCGGGAGACGAATCCGCTGATGCGTCCTTTTGTGACGCGCGGTGCCGCCGGAGAAGCGGCGGGATCCGCGTTAGGTTTTGGAGCGGGAGTCGGGGCCGTGTACCTGTTGCACCGCACCCATCATTACAAAGCCGAGCGCATCACGATGCATCTGATTTGCGCGGGCGAAGCGGGCTTCGTAGCCAACAACATCATTGCGATTCGGTAGGGCGGTTACTGACTTCAAGCCTGGGCCGCCTGGTCTGGGTTCTGCACTCCTGATCGGCTCCCTTATTTAGATTGCTCGTAGCTTCCACGTTATAATTCTTTTTTGGAAGACTAGATTTCTTCGACCTGCATTTCTCCGAGCATCATCTGCATTTGTTGTTCAGAGGATTCGTATTTTCGAAGAATCTCCGACCTGCTTCCACGAATCTTTAACGTCAACAACCGAAGGAGCCCCGCATGGCCATTCAGAAGACTGAAAAAATCTGGCACAACGGCAAGTTTATCAAGTGGGACGACGCGACACTTCATGTCATGTCGCACGTTGTGCACTATGGATCCTCGGTATTTGAAGGCGTGCGGTGTTATGCACTGCCGACGGGGCCGGCGATTTTTCGCGCCACGGAGCACATGCAGCGTCTGATCGACTCGGCGCGCATTTATCGCATCGATGTTCCATTTACGCGCGATGAAATCCTGAAGGGCATGTTGGAGTTGGTGAAGCAGAATGGCGTTTGGCCATGTTATGTCCGTCCTATTGTCTTGCGCGGATACGGGGAGGCCGGTGTCAATCCTTTCAACTCGCCGACCGAAGTTTATATTTGCAATTATGCGTGGGGAAAATATCTCGGGACAGATGCGAGTGAGGGCGTAGACGTCTGCATTTCTTCCTGGACGCGAATTGCTCCCAACACGCTGCCTGCCATGGCCAAGGCTGGCGCGAACTACATGAACTCGCAGCTCATCAAGATGGAAGCTATCGTCAACGGCTACGCAGAGGGCATCGCGCTCGATGTCAATGGCTACGTCAGCGAAGGATCGGGCGAGAACTTGTTTGTTGTGCGGAATGGCGTACTTCATACCGCTCCGCTCGGCAATTCGGTTTTGCCGGGGATTACCCGCGACTCGGTGTTACAGATCGCACGCGACCTCGGAATCAAGATTGTGGAGCAGCAGATTCCACGCGAGTCATTGTATATCGCGGACGAAGTTTTCTTTACAGGGACGGCTGCTGAGATCACTCCGATACGATCGGTGGACAAGATCGCTGTTGGATCGGGGAAGATTGGTCCGATGAGCAAATCCTTGCAAGCGGAGTTCTACGGGATTGTGCGCGGCGAGAAAAAAGACCGTTATGAGTGGCTCACGCCCGTGGGTGTAGGGGCACAGCAGACGGTTGCGGTGTAGGTCATCTATAAACCCCAAGACTCGGGAACGAAGTTTGGGGAAGGGCGTAGGGGTCCCCTTCGGCAGGCTCAGGGCAGGCTTTCGACTTCGCATGAACTTCGCTCCGCGAAGTTCATGCTGCGCTCAGGATGACAGGCTTATTTTTGTTGATGACAGATTTATTGATGACTGTTTTATTTCTCGCGGTAGGTCTTGATTTCTTCGCGTACGGCTTTTAATCCAGTGGTTCCCCAGAGATTTGCGGGCTCGATGTCGTCGTGCGTGTTGGCGTCGAATCCTTCGTCGGGCGGCCCGAATTCGTTGAATTGATGAAGAATCAGGAAAATAGGATCGAGTCGCTTCGCATACGTCATGAAGGAATGGAAAGTGTCGTAGCTGTCGCCGCTTCCAAAACGCAACGCATCATCGGGACAATAGGGTAGCGCATTCGGATCGGGACATCCCCATCCATTCTGGCCGGCAGTCGCGATGGACGCGGTGAAATTCTCTACTCTTGATCCAGTTAAATTGTACGAAGGATAGTAAGGACAGAGTGGTTCTGTGCAATTCGGATTCAGACGGTCCACCCAGCTCCAGAATCCATAAGCGGGATTGATTTCCACGGGGCCGGTCGGCGTGCCGGTGTTGGCCCACAGCGCGGGTTGGCTGTCGAGATATCCAGCCATGAACTTGAAAGTATATTTCTCGCCGATTTCAGGATGGCGCTGCAAGAAGTCTTCTAGGCGCGACCAAAGAGGATGGTCATTCGCGTCAGGATCCTGCGCCGCTCCCAAGAAAATAAGCATCAGCGGTTTGCCTTCGTAAATGACATTCAGATTTGGATAGCGATGTAACAGCGCTCCGAAATAGTCAACTTCCTTTTCGAATGCGGTCTTCCCGTCTTTATCTTTGATCAATACATTGTTGTCGATGCCGCCGAGCAGCGGAATCAATTTGAGTCTGGTTCCAAGCGCCGACCACGCGGGATAGAGGTTGCCGGTATTGTCGCGGATGGTCTGATTATTGGCGCGGAATTCTGGACTGCAATTTGGAATGTATTTCTTGACGAACCATTCGCTATCGAAAATACAGCTAACGTTGTTGGTGACTTCGCTGATGGCCGCGTCCACGCCCATTGATTCCAGCCAAGCGACATGTTGGCGGATGACGGCCGGGTCAGCGCTGTCATAGCCACCTCCCACCGCTTGCATATCAGCGGACTGCAGCAGCGGCAAGGCGGACGCACCTTGAAAGGTGACTGCGTTTGGTCCGAACCAGGCCTCGTATTCCATGACAACGACTCGACTCTTATCGGTGACGACAAGAGGTTGGGACGATGTTGCCGCCACGGCGACGGAACTTGCGAGTCCGAATGCGATTGAGACTGCAAAGGGTAATCGAAAGCAAGCCTTCGGACTCCGTGCTCGGAGCGAATGCCGCGCCATCCATAACAAGACATTTGTGGACATAATGGGTGGAAAGATCAAAACTCTCGAGATAACAACACGTCTTTCCGTGCGAAGTTGTGCAGCTGCCCCGTTCTATTTGCCATTCACTTTTCGAATGGACTATAGTTGAACGCGCCTGATTGCGGGCGTCCAATTTTACTTTACTCACTTCCCACTCGATTATGAAGGAGAACTATTATGTCTGCTCCCACACCCGAATTTGCCGTCGGCTATCGCGACCTGATGCTGGATGGCCTGGCCCGCGAAATGGAAACGACCAAGAAAGTCCTGGCTGCCATTCCCGAGGGGAAAAAAGACTTTCGTCCAGAGGCGAACGCTCGCTCTGCCTGGGAATTGGCCTGGCATCTCGCGAATACCGATGTCCAGTTTATGAATGGCATCGCCGACCTCAATTTCAGCATGTCGCAGCCAACGGATAAACCTACGACTGTCGCCGAACTAGTGACCTGGTACGACAAGCACTTCAAGAGCAGTGCAGAACGTGTGCGCGCTCTCTCTGGCGCGCAACTATTGACGCCGGTCAACTTCATGAACGCGTTCAATCTTCCGTCGGCGTTCTACCTGGGATTTTTGAACAATCACAGCATTCACCATCGCGGAGAGTTGGCCACTTATCTGCGTCCGATGGGATCGAAAGTACCGGCGATTTATGGTGGGAGCTTCGACGAGCCGATGAAGGCTGCGTAGAGCTTTGACGTCAGGGCTTTAAATTTGGAGAGCGTTCGATCGACGAGGCCGTCCTCAATTTACGAGGACGGCTTTTTCGCGTTTGCCGTCGCCCATCATCGTCCGGCCCACAGGATTTGAACCGGATATTTCTCGATTGCCCGGTCGGCGGTGATCAAGATCATGTCCTCGAGATTCGCCTGTGCAATCAGCATTCGATCAAAGGGATCGCGGTGATGATCGGGAAGTCCAAAGACCGCCAGGGCGTGCTGATGAGAGACGAGGAGAGGTCGCAATCCTTGATCCACCATGCGGCGAGGTACGTATGTGCCTGGCGCTTCTGGGAGCGTTAGTTTGCCGGCTGCGGTTTTAATGGCCACTTCCCACGAGGTAACGGCTGATAAGAAGACATCATGGTTGAGATCGGCGAGCACTTCACGAGCTTTGCGCGAAATGCGGTCTGGATCCCAAAGGCTCCACAGCCAGACGCCGGTGTCGAGCAGGTATTTCACGCCTTCCTCTTTTTTTGAGCGGCTGGCGGCTTCGTGGTTTCGGTTGTGATGGGTCCGTGGAAGAGGGCTTCGAGTTCAGGGTCGGGGTGATCGAAATCGTCCGCCATCCAGATTTTGCCGCGATCCATACCCATGGGCCGGGTCTTTGTCTCGGGCTGGGCGGCTATCAACTTGGCCACGGGTTCGCCTGCGCGGGAGATAGTAATCTCCTCGCCGTTCTCGACTCTCCGCAATAATTCAGAGAGGTATGTCTTGGCGTCGTGGACATTAACTTCCATATGTTTAGATTAGCTAAGTCATATGACTAAGTCAACATGGATTTCGAGCGAAATGGCGATTGGAGACAAGCAAAGAGTTTGACTTTCGTGCGGAGCATGGGGGGGAATAGCGACTGTCTGGTTTGTCAAGGGGGCAGGCGATGAAAGTGTGGAATGGAAAAGTGGAAAACGCACGGTGGTCCGAGTTCTGGGAATAGTTCGGTTGTGAGTTTTCCACTTTTCCATTCCACCGACGGCTGCTGCTTTGATTAGATAGCGCAAGTTGCTGGCAAGGACAGTTGCTGGCGAACTTCCCGAGCTTTTGCGTTGAGTCGTACCAGGAGTTTGTGAGCGAGCGCGACGAGAATCACTTTTTTGGGTTTTCCGGCGGCGCTCAGACGTTGCTGAAAGGCGATGAAGTCGGGATGAAAACGGCGCACCACGCTGGCAATGAGGAACAGCAGATGACGAATGGCAGGGCGGCCGCCGCGGATCGCGCGTGGGCCGTGTGCCTTGCCGCTGTCCCGGGCCAGTGGCGCCAAGCCGGCGAGTTTAGAGATGGCCTGGTTGGAGATGGTGCCGATCTCGGGCAACTCGGCCAGCAGCGAGGCCACGGTGCGGTCGGCCACGCCCTTGATGGAGCGGAACGTCTGATCGAGCCTTTGCCAGAGCGGATCGCTGGCAATGTGCTGGGTGATGGCGGTTTGCAGTTCCCGAATCTGCGCCGTCACCAGAGTGAGCAGGGACGTAAAACCCAGCCGCACGGCGGGATCGGTGACCAAGCGACATTGATGACGTTGCGCGGTCTGCAGGTCGGTGAGTTGGCGCAGGCGCGTGACCAGAGCTTTGAGGTGTTGTTGGTCGGCGGACGGAGGCACGGTAGGAGCGAGCCGTTTGACGGAGGCGAACCAGGCGATCATGCCGGCATCGATACGGTCGGTTTTTTCCAGCCGGCCCATGCTCTGGGCAAAGCGCCGGACCGCCTGCGGATGCAGCAGCACCGCTGGCACACCTTCGGCCCAGAGCAGCGAAAAGGGCTGCCGCTCATAGCCTCCGGTGGCCTCCATGGCAACCAGTTCGACGTTGTGGTGGCGGCAAAAAATGGCCAATTCGGCGATTCCTTCTGCCGTGTTGGGAAAACTATGCGAGGGTCCATCGGACCCGATGCGGACTTCGAGCGAACGAGAAGCAACATCGACTCCACAAATGATCTTAGCCACGGTAACCTTCCTTGTGCGTGCGATTGCAGTCCTGCGACTGTGCGGTCGTGCGTGACAGCGGCCGAGGGCCCCAAGCTATTCGACGGTAGTTACCGTAGGGGTCACGGGCGCACTCGGTCGCGCGGGAGAGCCGAGGCCTTCGGCTCTCTCGCTAACGACATTTTCCATCAGAAACTGTCGCTGCAATCTAGATACAAGGGGTCCTTCGACTCCGCAGGCCATTCGCGTTCGCGAATGGCCTGCTGCGCTCAGGATGACTTTTGGGGTTGAGGTAAGAGCGAATGGCTAAGAGCTGACGGCTAATTGCTAATTGCCAAAGGCTAGTAGCGAACAGCGTCCTTTCTCCCAATGGTCGCGTTACTTCCGTCATCTCGTATGGCTGCTCTGTTCGCGCCACAATAGACGCGGTATCTGGAGTCACGCCTGCATGAATATCGATGATTTGCTCCGTATCGCCATGGAGCGCCGCGCTTCCGATTTGCACTTGAAGGTGGGGAATTATCCTCACTTGCGCATTGATGGCGATTTGGTGCCCTTGACCGACCAGGCCCGCGTGTCCGCCGAGGACATGTTGAACATGGCTTTCAGCATGATGTCGGCGCGGCAAAAACAGAAATTTAAAGAGACTACGGAAATTGATATGGCCTACGGCGTTGCCGGCCTCGGTCGGTTCCGTGTCAACGTATTTCAGCAGCGCGGTAATGTGGGGTTGGTGCTTCGAGTCATCCCAACAAAGATTCGCGCGCTCGATGAACTTTTCCTGCCGAAGGTTGTGGAGCAGATTTGCGACATGCCTCGCGGTCTTGTGCTCGTGACCGGAGTGACGGGTTCCGGCAAATCGACAACGCTTGCAGCGATGGTCGATCGCATCAATTCGACTCGCGCCGAGCACATCATCACGATCGAAGATCCGATCGAATTTTTGCATCGCGATAAAAAGGGATACGTCAATCAGCGCGAAATTGAAGTGGATACGCCATCATTCTCGGCAGCGCTAAGAGCTTCTTTGCGTCAGGATCCGGACGTCATTCTGGTCGGCGAAATGCGCGACCTGGAAACGATTGGAACCGCTCTGCATGCGGCTGAAACAGGCCACATGGTGTTCTCGACTTTGCATACGTTGGACGCGGTCGAAAGCATCAACCGCATCATTGCAATTTTTCCGCCTCCGGAACAGAAACAGATTCGCCTACAACTCGCTGCAGTCTTGCGCGCGATTGTCAGTCAGCGACTGGTGCGTCGGTCGGATGCCGAAGGCCGCGTGCCAGCGGTCGAGGTCTGTGTCACTACGGCTTATATCCGCGAGTGCATTCTGGTACCGGAAAAAACGCGTGCGATTCGCGAAGCAATTTCTTCCGGTACATCGCAGTACGGCATGCAGACTTTCGATCAATCTTTGTGGGATTTGTTCCAGGCGGGTCTGGTGAATTACGAAACTGCACTTGAGAGCGCTTCAAATGCCGACGAGTTCAAACTCCGAATGCAGGGTATTGCTTCGACGGCGGACATTTCGCGGCAGTCGATGCAATCGGCTGGGTTTGGAAAATAAGGTTCCGGTTCTACGGAAAGATGTTGGTTGCTAAAGGTGTTTCCTCCTGAAACTTGGGCGCGCTTCGGCGCGCCTTTTTTGTGTCGAAATGAATCGAGTTCGTGTAGAGACACGGCTTGCCGCGTCTCGGCAGCGCCCGAGACGACGCGTGCAGAGACGGGGCAAGCCCCGTCTCTACCCGACCGTCGGGGTGATCTCAGCGTTCAACTAGAAGACTCGGCCTAGCTGGAAGAACCACTTTTGGTGCCCGGTATCGCCCACGCTGCCGCCGATGAAGAGCGGGCCCAGCGCGGTTTCTGCGACGATTCCCGCCTCGACATCGTTGGGGAAATGGGACTCTTGCGGGGAGTCGTACATCTTCGCGAATTCGTAAGATCCCACGAAATAGACGTTCTTTCCTACGAAAGGAGGAAGGGTCAGCAGGTTGCGAATGTACCCCGTGCGGACTAAATAATATTGTTCTCCGAAAAGTTCGTTGGTGCCGTACGCGCTCAACCGGAGAGGTGCGCCGAGAAAAAAGATTGGGAAGCCAGTGTTCCGGACACCAAAGGTTGATCCGCCCTCGCCTGACACAAAAATAGAAGACTTCTTATTTAGTGGCTGGAAGCCTGCGAGTTTAGCCTCTAACACGGGGAGTCCGCCGCCCGATCCAGCGTATGCGTCGTACCAATGAAACGCGGCTTCTGCTTTGTAGCCTTTGTGTGGGACGACCGGATCGCCTGTATGGTCGGTGCGGAAAAGAATTCGCGAGTCGCCGAGGCGTCCAGCGAACGAACCGAAGTCGGCGCGACCAAGATTTACGTGAGCGTCGGTGTAGCCAACCTGGTAGCCCGCGCGAAGTTCGGTAAACCGGTTGAAGCCGTATCCGACATCGATACCGCCAGTCTCTTCGCTGTAGCGATACAAGGCGATCGGGTTGGTTTCGTCGTAAAACTTGAATCCCGTGTTGCTGACGCTGACGTGAGGTGCGACAAACCATTTGCTCAGCGCATTAAACGGGCGGTAGAGCTCCGTTGAAAAGCTGTAGGTACCTCCAAACGCGAAGTCCATGCGCAATTCCGAGCGGTAGCCGGCAACATCCATGAAAGTGAGGCGTCCGGCTTGGGTGAAGGTGACGTCTTTACTTTCGGATCCGTCAGCCTCGAACCCAAGTTGCAGCGTGGGAGGAGCGTATCCCTTCTCGTGAACGTTGATGATCAGGCCAGTCTGATTGTCTTTCTCCTCGAGCCAGTAGTCCGCCGAGTCAAATTTCCCGATGCCGGTGAGGCGGTTCAGCATCGTCTCGAGTGAGGGCACATCGATCGGCTTATCGACGAGTGGTTTGAGAAAATGCTCAAGATTGCGGGCCGCATTCTCGTTCGTGCCTCTCACCTGCACGAACTTCGGCACCGGCACGGTGCTTTGGAGACGCTCTTTGCGCTGATCCATGTAGGCGCTCCAATCGGAGTCGTTCAGCGCGTAAGGAGAAAGGATATTCGCCTTGGCGATGGCCGCTTGCGATCCTTGGCTGATGATGGCTTCAGCCTTGTTGTATTCGAGAGAGGTGAATGCTTTCAGGTCGACGTTGACGACCAGGTCCGCAGCCGCGAGGCCGCGGATTTCATTCTGATGGACCACTACTTCTACCGACCGTCCCAGAACGCTAAATAAGGATTGAATCTCTGCGGCGTCCGACGGAGCGATTTCCAGATGGATCGCAATGACGACGTCAGCTCCCATTTTGCGAACGACGTCGCTGGGCAAATTCCCGAGGAGTCCGCCATCTACATAAACGTGATTACCTTCACGAACCGGCGCGAAGATGCCGGGCAGCGACATCGTGGCGCGCATCGCTTGCGCAACCGAGCCGTGATCGAAGACCACAGCCTTGCCGGACACCAGATCGGTCGCAACGCAGCGGAACGGAATCGGTAGGTCGTTGAACGATCCGTTATGAGTGTAGGGAAGAGTTTCCTGATCGATGAGCAAACTGACGCCTTGACCGGAATTCAAGCCCGGGGGCAAGGAGAAGCCATGCTTGAGGCCAAATTCTAGTCGGTTGGGAAAGGCCCTCGCGTCTTCCTTGCGGCGGAACGATAAATCGTGATAGTCGGTCTGTCCGTCGATGATGGCATCCCAATCCTGTCTTTCGACGATGGCCCTTAACTGCGCAGGCGTCTTACCTGTTGCGTAGAGTCCACCCACTAAGCCACCCATGCTGGTTCCAGCGAGGTAATCAATGGGGATGTGATTGTCTTCAAACCACTGCAACACGCCGATGTGTGCGAGGCCGAGTGCGCCTCCGCCTTCGAGTGCGAGTCCGATCTTGAGCCGTTTCTTCTGCGTGTCGGGTGCGAGCGGCGCTGTGGGGGGCGGTGTGCCGGGCGTGCCAGGGGATTGGGCGAACGCTCCGGTGGAGCAGTAAAAATTTGACGCGAGGAAAAATAAAGCAAGAATTGCGAAGTGGCGGGAGAGAGTGCGCATGGTGGATCCTCTGGCAGAAATGGAATTATGGCGATAAAAAACGAAGGCGGCCGAATAGCGAGGCTTGGCCTCCATCGAAATCCGATTTCTGAGGTTGCCTTAGGCTCGGGGATTTTGCAAGGTGGGCGACGCTGATTTGCTACGTCTGATTTATTGCTTCAAATCTGCTGCTGCCGGATGAATCGGGCGCCTGAGTTGGTATCGAGCTGCCCTCGATTGGACAGCCGAGGGCGGCTGTCTCGAAAAAGCTAGTTTGGTTTGCGAAATTTGCTGTCGGCCAGATAGCGAAGCATGATCGAATCAGTGGCGCTTTGAAACTGTTGCTCCATTTCTGGCGTCCGCATGGTTGGAGCATCTTGTCGCACGGTCTGACGAAATTTTTCTCCCATTTCAGAATCGCTGGTAACGACCTGCGTGTAGAACCAAACAAAGTGACGCATCTGATCGAGCGCGCCCTTGAGCACCTGAATGGATTCCATCTCCGGAGGATCGGAGAGCGCTTCCATAAGTTCCGGATCGGTCGGCGCCTGCATGGCGGCGCAATTAAGTTCGCGTTGGATCACGCGCAGGTCATCCGTCACGCGCAAAATGCGAAGGTGAATCTCTTCCATGCTTTCCCGATTCTCGTGATCCATGTGGTCCTTTCGATCTTGTGAAACTCGTCGAGCACTGCGTCACTATCAAGATCGCATCTCAGAAGCGAAGGGGATAGATTCCCCGTGTGCATGAGCTTCGGTAATTGAAGTTACCTTAGGTCGAAAAGCCGCTCTGGGAGCGCAGTTGCGGCGATTTCGTCGCATGCCCCATTGGTGCAGTTACTCGAACTGGCCTTGTGGATTGTGTCGTGAGTTGGCGTGTTTCCTGCGATGCAAAATCGCAGGCACATCCACCGGACGAGCGTTAATGCGGGTGCCGACGCCTTCGCTCGGCGATCCACCGCCTCATCCGTGCGAGGGTCAACTGGCCAATAGTAACCAGTACAAGCGAAGGACGTCGGGCGAGGCTTGGCAGATCAGGATGCGGACTCAGAAAGTTTGATCGGGGAAACCGCTGGGTGTGGTACAAACGGTTTCGATGACATCACCGCAAACTGGCCTGGTGCGCGCCATTGGCCGATGGAGCCTGGTCGCACTGGCGGTGAATTCAATTATCGGAAGCGGAATTTTTGGGTTGCCCGGCACGGTCGCGGGGCTGCTCGGCAAACGCAGTGTTCTGGCGGTGCTGATCGCCGGAGCAGCAATGGGCGTGATCATGGCGTGCTTTGCCGAAGTGGCCTCGCAATTCTCCGAAGCAGGCGGCCCTTATCTCTACGCGCGAACGGCGTTCGGGCGCCTGACGGGAATTCTCGTCGGGTGGATGTTGTACTTATCGCAGACGGCCGCTCCGGCGGCGAACGCGAATTTGTTCGTGATTTATTTAGCGGAGTTCTGGCCAGCGGCAAAAGCGCCCGTACCGCGCTTCATCATTCTGACGTTGCTGGTTGGAGTGCTTGCCATCATCAACGCCCGTGGAGCACGTCAAGGCACCGCTGTCAGCAACATCTTTACCGTGGCGAAAATTCTGCCGCTGCTGATGGTGATTTCGGCGGGAGCGGTTGTGACCATTATCCATCCCGCGCAATGGGGGGCGGCCGCTCCGCTTCATGTTCATGCCAGCGTTTGGATGAAGGCAATGGTTCTGCTCATTTTCGCTTTTGGTGGATTCGAATCGGCGCTGACTCCAATGAGCGAGGCCAAGAATCCTGGGCGGGACGCGGCATTTGCGCTCTTTGCGGCGCTCGTCGTATGCACTCTGATTTACACCCTTGTGCAGTGGGTAGTAGTGGGAGTGCTCGGACCTGGAGCGACCACTGATCGTCCGCTGGCCGAAGTGGCGCGCTTTGCGATGGGCAATCGCGGAGCCGCTCTGGTTGCTGTTGGGGCCCTGGTTTCCGTCTATGGATACTTGAGCGCAAAGCTTTTGGGGATGCCTCGCGTCACGTTTGCGCTTGCGAAAGGTGGGGATCTGCCGCAGTTGTTTGGAGCGGTCAGTCCTCGATTTCATACCCCTTGGTTTTCGATTCTGTTCTACGCGGCTGCCGTTTGGGGACTCGCAATCGTCGGCAATTTCGCGTGGAATGTGACTCTGTCTGTCGTCGCCCGATTGTTCTACTATGCCGTGGTGTGCGCCGCGCTGATTGTGTTGCGACGGAAGCGGCCTACGACTGCGGGCTTTCGACTGCCGGGCGGACCAGTGCTGGCTGTACTCGGGATTGGAATAGCTGTTGCGCTTGCGACCCAGGTGGATTTGAGCAAATCGTTGATTCTTGCAGTGACGGTGTGCGCGGCCTTGTTGAATTGGATTTGGGCGCGCCGTCGTCCGGCTTCTGAATAGCGTCGACATCGTTGGCGATTGCTCGCGGGCGAGGGTGCCCGCGCCACATTTTTTCGGTGGAGGAATTTTGGTAAAGATTCGGGTTATTTGTTTCTTATTGGCTGCCAGCGTTTCTTGTTTCGCGCAACGAGAGCCTGTGCTCAAGCAGATTGATCTGCCGCATCCGTATTACTTTCGCGAAATGTATTTGCCGCAGTTAACTACGGGGCCGAGTGCGGCGGCGTGGTCTCCCGATTCGTACAGTCTTGTGTATTCGATGGCGGGTTCGTTGTGGCGCCAGGAATTGCGGAGCGCGAAGGCAGAACAAATTACAGCGGGTCCCGGCTATGACTATCAGCCGGACTGGTCGTCCGATCAGCGCTGGATCGTGTTCGCTCGCTACGATCACGATGCGGTTGAACTATGGTCGTTGGATTTGCGCGATGGGAAGACTCGGCAGATGACTTCCGGCGGAGCGGTGAACGTCGAGCCGCGATTCTCGCCGGATGGAAAGCGCGTTGCGTTTGTTTCCACTTCGTATAAAGGACATTTCCACATTTTTGTGGGGCGATTCGAAGACGGAGCGCTTAGCGACGTGCAGCAGCTGACTCCTGAAAACGTTAGTCCGTTGCCACGCTATTACTACAGTCAGGTGGACCATGAAATCAGTCCGGTGTGGACGCGCGACGGTTCGGAGATCATGTTCGTTTCGAATCGCGGACACATTCACGGCACCGGTGGATTCTGGACGGGGAAGGTCGATCCGGTGGCTGGAAATAATAGTCGTTATAACGATAGTCGTCATGACGATAGTCGTGTAAACGATAGTCGTGATAACGACTATTATTTTCGCAGTGCGCAATATCGCGAGATTCACTACGAAGAAACGAACTGGAAAGCCCGTCCTGACTTTTCTCCTGATGGCAAACGTATGGTGTACGCGTCCTATCTGGGACAAGCCTGGCATCAACTGTGGGTGATGCCTGCGGGCGGAGGCGATGCGTTTCCGATTTCGTATGGCGCGTATGACAACGTGAATCCGCGATGGTCGCCCGATGGGTCGAAGATTGCTTTCATTTCCAATCGTGACGGAAACACTTCGCTGTGGGTGCAAACAATTCCTGGTGGCGAGCAAACGGAAGTCGTGGCGCGCGAGCGAAAATATCTGAGGCCGATGGGACGAATTTCTTTGCGCGTGCTCGATATGCTTGGAAAGCCGGTCTCAGCGCGGGTTTTCTTAACGGCGTCAGATGGACTGGCTTACGCTCCCGAAAAATCCTGGATGTACGCCGACGACAGTTTTGATCGATCGGAGCGTCCTTTTGAGGCGCATTACTTCGATACCGCGGGCGAGTCTGAGATCACGGTGCCCACCGGTACGGTTGAAGTAGGCGTCATGCACGGATTCGAATTTGCTTTTGAGCAGAACAAAGTCGAAGTCAAGCCCGACTCCGCAGCAACTCTCACAGTGCGTCTGAAGTCGAAGATTCCATACGAATCTGCTGAGTGGATCAGCGGCGATGTTCACACGCACATGAATTATGCGGGCACGTATCGAAATACTCCCGCGCATCTGGTGGAGCAAGCGGATGCTGAGAATCTGCCAATCGTAGAAGATCTCGTGGTCAACAAAGAACAACGCATTCCAGACATGGCGTATTTCTCGCCGCAACTTGATCCGGCATCGAACCTGAATCATTTGCTGCTGCATGGTCAGGAATTCCACACCAGCTATTGGGGCCACCTCGGGCTCCTAAATTTGACCAAGCATTTCATCCTTCCTGGATACGCGGCTTATCCCAATACGGCAGCGGCGAGTCTGTATCCGGCAAACGCAAATATCGCCGATATGGCCCATGAACAAGGCGCCCTCGTGGGATACGTGCATCCCTTCGACAGCCTGCCTGATCCCGGGAAAGATGCGCATCTTACTGCCGAACTGCCCGCCGATGTGGCGCTCGGCAAGGTGGACTACATCGAGGTGCTGGGATTTTCCGATCACAAATCGACGGCCGAGGTCTGGTACAAGCTGCTGAATTGCGGCTTTCGCTTGCCGACCGCGGCAGGAACTGATTTCATGGGGAACTACGCATCGCTGCGCGGGCCGGTTGGCTTGAATCGTGTGTATGCCGAGGTGAAACCGGGACCGCTGAAGATTGATCGGTGGCTCGCGTCGATCAAAGCGGGCAGGACGTTCGCGACGAATGGTCCGCTGCTGCATTTTGCTTTAGGAGGTCAGGGAGTAGGCGGCGAGGTTCGGATCGATAAAAAGCAAGATGTAAAGTTCTCAGCAGAGCTGTCGTCGATCGTCCCTCTCGATCATCTGCAAATTGTTTGCAACGGAAAAGTGGCTCGCGAGATTGCGATGGACGGAGATCGAAAATCCGCACACGCCGACGGTTCGATTTCCGTCGATGCCAGCGGATGGTGCGTTCTGCGCGCATTTAGCGATAAGGCGGAGTATCCCATTCTTGATTTGTATCCGTATGCGACGACGAGTCCGGTGTATGTGAGCGTTGCGGGCGCGCCAGTGCATAGCGCTGCGGATGCGGTTTACTTTGTGGCTTGGGTAGATCGCCTGATCGCGGCGGCGAAGAGCAATACTTCCTGGAATACCGAGGCGGAGAGGGAGTCTGTGATTTCTATGTTGGCTGAGGCTAGAGAGAAGTATGTGAAGATGACGGAGTAAAGCCGCTCATATTTGGAGTTAGACGTTTTCGGTATCGCTAAAGCGATACCCTGACACGTATCTTCGTTGGTTTTTGTTTCTGGTAGTCGGACATCAACTTTCATGCGCATCATCATCGCGGGCGGCGGCACGGGCGGACACGTTATTCCGGCGCTGGCCATTGCTCAGCGACTCAAAAAACAATTCGACGCTGAGGTCTTGTTTATCGGGACGGCGCGCGGTATTGAGACGCGCCTCGTGCCGCAAGCGGGGTTTCCGCTAGAACTGGTTCAGGTGGGCGCGCTAAAAAATGTCAGCCTGATGACGCGCGCGAAGACCATGTTCGATTTGCCGCGCGCGATTGGGGCGTCGTCAAGAATGCTCACGGACTTCGATCCTGAGGTGGTGATTGGCGTCGGAGGATATGCCTCGGGACCAGCCATGGTCGCGGCGATCCGGCGACGGCTTCCGACGCTCGCTTTTGAACCGAATGTTGTCCCAGGGTTTGCCAATCGCATGATCGCGCGCTGGGTCTCGGCGGCGGCGGTTCACTTCGAAGACACATGTAAATATTTTCCGCATTGCCGGGTGACGGGTGTTCCGGTGCGCGCTGCGTTCTTTTCGATCCCTCCTAAGACTTCCGGGACGCCAACGCTGCTGGTCTTCGGCGGGAGTCAGGGAGCGCGGGCGATCAATCAGGCCATGATCGAATCGCTGGCGGGATTGCGCGCGAAGGTTCCGGGGATTCACATCATCCATCAGACCGGGCAGCGCGATTACGATCATGTTCTGGCGGCGTATCAACAGTCGGGAATCTCGGGCGAAGTCCACAAATTTATCGACGACATGCCGGGAACTTTCGCACGTGCGGATCTCATCGTCTGTCGTTCCGGTGCGAGTACCGTCGGAGAAATTACGGCGGCAGGGAAGCCGGCAATCTTTGTGCCATTTCCGGCAGCCGCGGACGATCATCAGAATTTCAATGCCCGCGCTTTGGAACGCGCAGGAGCGGCAGTGGTGGTCGAAGAGAGCAATCTGGAAGCGGCCTATTTGGTGGAGACGATTTCGGCACTTATCGGAGATCCGGAGCGGTTGAACGGCATGTCTGTGGCGGCGCGATCGTTGGCGCATCCTCAGGCGGTTGAAGAGATTGCGGAGATGGTGCGGCGGCTGGCTGCGCACGAGACAAACCCTTAACCGCCGAGACGCAGAAAACGCCGAGCAGGTCTTTACCACGGGGGACACAGAGGAACACGGGGTAATGCCAACACTGGCTGTCACCGCACGCAGCGAATTTTCTCTCAGGACTTTCTCGGCGCACTCTGCGTCTCCGCGGTGGAATGTTCTATCATCAGGCGTCGGCAGCATTTACCGAGATGCTGAGCATCCATGTTCGCCAAAATTCAGCGTATCCATTTCGTAGGTATCGGTGGCATCGGCATGAGCGGGATTGCCGAGGTGCTGCTGAATCTTGGCTACAAGATTTCTGGTTCTGACCTAAAAAATTCGGCAGTAACGCAGCGACTCGCTGGACTGGGCGCAATCACTTTCGAAGGACATACCGCTTCGAACATTGCAGGTGCCGACGTCGTGGTAACGAGTTCTGCCATCTCGATTGAAAATCCTGAGGTTGCGGAAGCGCGGCGGTTGCATATTCCCGTCATTCAGCGCGCCGAAATGCTCGCCGAATTGATGCGCCTGAAATACGGCATCGCGATTGCCGGGATGCACGGAAAGACGACGACGACATCGATGGTCGCTGCGGTGCTCGCGGCGGGTGGCCTTGATCCCACGGTGGTGGTTGGTGGGCGAGTGGATGCGCTGGGATCGAATGCACGCCTTGGTAAGTCGCAATATCTGGTGGCAGAGGCTGACGAAAGTGACCGGTCTTTCTTGAAGCTATCCCCGATTCTTTCGGTGGTCACGAACATCGATCGCGAGCATATGGATTGCTATCGCGATATGCGCGACGTCCGACGAACGTTTCTGGAGTTCATGGAGCGCGTTCCTTTTTATGGATTGGTCGTCGGGTGCAACGATGATCCTGTGCTGCGGCGCTTGCTGACGCGTGTTCACCGTCGCGTGACGACGTATGGCACCAGTGAAGGTTCAGATTTTCTGATTCGGTTGGGATCGTCGGTTGGGGCTGGAGAACACAGTCCGTTAATCCGCTTTGAAGTTGCGTACAAAGACAAGTCTCTCGGGGAATTCACGTTGCATGTTCCGGGAGTACACAACGTCCTCAATGCGACTGCGGCGATCGCTGTGGGTACGGCGCTAGATATTCCTCCAGATCAAATTCGTTCGGGCCTCGATAGTTTCCGAGGCGTGGATCGTCGATTTCAACTTAAAGGTTCGGCCGGAGGCGTCAGCGTAGTGGATGACTACGGACATCATCCGACGGAGATTCGAGCCACGTTGGCTGCGGCTCGGCAATGTGGATTCCACAAAGTCCACGTAATTTTTCAACCGCATCGTTTTACGCGGACGCGGGATTTGATGGATGAATTTGCCACGGCGTTCGCCGACGCGGACACGCTAGAGCTGCTCGATATCTATCCGGCTGGCGAGAAGCCGATTGAGGGAATTACGGCTGAAGCTCTCGGCAGTCGAATTCGCGCGTCGGGGAAGGGTGACGTCGCCTACGCGGCGTCGTTCGCCGATGCGGTTGATTCCGTTGCTTCGCTCGCCAAGCCGGGTGACATGGTTTTGACCCTTGGAGCTGGCAGCGTTTCTCAGTTGGGGCCGATGATTCTGCAAAAGCTGACTTCTGTGGGTTGAACTTCGCCGGTTGACCTTTTTTCTTGCCGCTCGTCCAATCGTCTGTACAGGAACAACGTACCGCGACGACCTATCCAACAGATTTGTTAGGAATTACGAATATGGACACGAACAAAGTCATTTATTTTGTTGCCGTTGGAGTTCTCGCGCTCGGGCTCCAGAGCCAGTATCAACAGGGAAGCTTTTCCGCGCTGCATCGCGCTGCCGACCAGGCTGACTGTTGGGCGAGCCGACTTGCGCTCGATGCCGAGAAGACCCTGGTTGCTTCTTCCGGTTCATCAAGGTTATTGAGAGCGTCGTCCATGGGACGGAGTTTCGCGACGGAACAAATGCTCGCCTCGACGCGTGCAGCCGAGATGGCGCGGATGCAGGCAGAAATGATGAGTGAACAGGCTCGTAACCAAGCTGAATGTGTTCGAGAAACCATTCGGGAGCAAGTTCGAGCACAGGCGGAAGTTCGCCGCGCCGTGGTTCAAATGCAGCAAGACTTGCAGCGGTCGCAGATTCGGATTGTCCGTACGTCCGTCAGTACGTCGAATTGACTTAGGCTGTTTAACCCAGACTGTCTTGTGTAGATCCTCTTTAATCCGCGGATAATCTCCCGAGCTGCGCTCGGTGGACAGCCGAGGGCGGCTGTCACTACGCAAGTGCATTTTTTCCACACAAAACACTTCCTTCCGAACCAACTTGGCACTGTCTCAAGTCGCGAAAAACAGTTATAGTGATTTTGCTCAGCGGTTTTCTGTCGACAACTGACTCGAAGAGTGGCGCGGAAATCAAGTTCTACCGCCGTTCAGGAAGAGTTGTATCCACTTCCCCATGAGGCTCCGGACCGCGAGCCTTTCGACGACGCACGGCTTGTCGACTTGGAAGCGGAGCAGGAATCTCCATTCCTGCGTGGGCAAAAGCGTGTCTCGGTTCGTCGTGGTTCCATCCCAAAAAAGACTGCTATCCGATTAAAGTGGGTCGCTCTCGCTCTCGTTGTTCTAGCGATCTGTGGAGCGGCTTTTGCCGGACTCTATGACTACGGCAAGCACTCCTGGCGCTTTCGCGTCGATTCCAGCGATCAGATTGAAGTCGTTGGTGCGGAACACGTCGCGCACGCCCAGATCATGGAAGTGATGGGCGAAGATATTGGCCGCAACATTTTCTTTGTCCCGCTGGCCGAGCGCAAACATCAACTGGAGCAGATTCCGTGGGTCGAATCGGCAAGTGTGATGCGCTTTGTGCCGAATCGTCTGCGTATAGAACTCCATGAGCGCGTGCCGGTTGCCTTTGCACGGATCGGTTCTCGCATCTCGCTGATTGACGCGGGCGGAACTCTCATGGAGCTTGCACCAGGCGGAAAACATAAGTACTCGTTTCCGGTGATCGAAGGGATGAATGCTGGCGAACCGCTCTCCACTCGGGCGGCGCGGATGAAGAATTACAACGAACTGATTCACGATCTCGACTCCAGCGGAGCGCACTATTCGCAGGAACTGAGTGAGGTGGATCTCAGCGATCCTGAAGACGTGAAGATCGTTGCCGCCGATTCGAACGGGCATGTGCTGGTGTATCTCGGATCGTCCAACTATCTGCAGCGCTACAAGACCTATGTTGCGCATGTGCAACAGTGGCGGCAGCAGTTCGACAAGCTTGAGTCGGTTGACCTGCGTTACGACGGACAAATTATTTTAAATCCCGATCTCCAGGGAGTTCCGCGACAGCCGGTTCTGACGCCGGCTGCGGCCAAGGCGGCAGTGGCTGCAGGGGTCAAAAATGCGGCGATCGTAAAATACGAAAAGTATGCGACGCATCCCACGGCTGGTTCGGCACCGGGGAAGACTTTGAATGAGCCTTCGGCCAAGACCGCAGCTAAGCCTCCGGTTAAGACAGCGGCAAAAACTCCGGCAAAGAATCGCACGAAGGTCACAGCTAAGACGGCCGCTAAAACACCCGCGCATCATGCGGCAGTGAAACCGCAAGGGAAGGCGGCGAAGCCTGTCCCGGCAAAAACTGCTGCGAACCATCCGGTCGTATCGGCTGCCCCCGTCACCGTCGCTTCGGGACAGAAAAAACCGAGTGCTGCAATTCTGAAGGAGACTCCGCAGAACTAGCGATTTTTATATGCCGAATCACGAACCAAATTTTATTACCGCGATCGACGTAGGAAGCGCCAAGACTTCCGTGCTCGTCGCTGAAGTGACTGAGAACGGACTGCGGTATCGCGGCCACGGCATCAGCGAGTCGCATGGGCTGCGCAAGGGTGTGATCACCGAATTAGATAAGGCCATCGCGAGCATTCAAAAAGCGGTGGAGCACGCCGAAGATGTTGCGGGGATTCCGATTGAGCATGCGCTGGTTGGGATCGCCGGGGCGCACATTCGCGGAATGAATAGTCACGGTGGCATCACGTTTGGTGCCCGAGCACGCGAAATCGGGCGGGATGAAATCCGACAGGCCGTGGACAAGGCTCGTACCGTGCCTTTGCCGGCCGATCGCGAGATCCTCCATTTGTTGCCGCAGGAATTTATTCTCGACGATCAGGCTGGAGTGCAGGATCCTCTGGGCATGATGGCGACGCGACTGGAAGTGCGCGTCCACATTGTTACGGCATCTTCGAGCGCGACGCAGAATCTGGTGAGTGCGGTGAATCGCGCTGGCGTTCATGTCGACGATACGATTTTTGAACCGCTGGCATGCGCGGATTCTGTGTTGCGGTTGGACGAACGTGAACTTGGAGTTTGCCTCGTCGATCTTGGCGCGGGATCCTGCGATCTGATTGTGTTTCAGCAGGGCTCGGTGGGTCACACGGCGGTGATTCCGATTGGTGGTGATCACTTTACGAGCGATCTTTCAGTTGGCATGTGTACGGGGTTAGCGGCGGCTGAGACGCTCAAGAAAAATTTTGGCAATGCGGTGCCCACTCTCATTCCTGAAGGGAATGAAGTGGAAGTGCCGTCCGTTGGAGATCGTCCTTCGCGCATGATGTCGCAGCGGATGGCTGGTGAAATTTTGGAGCCGCGCGCGCGCGAGTTGTTTGAGTTGCTGCGCGACAACCTGCGCCACGCCGGAGTTTTGGAGCATTGCATCGCGGGATTCGTGCTGAGCGGAGGGGCATCTCGGCTTCCGGGGATTATGGATGTTGCGGAATCGGTGCTCCGAAAAGCGACGCGTCTCGCGTGGCCGACGCCGATGGCGAGGATGCCCTCGTTCCTTGCAGAGCCAGAGTTTGCTACGGTGTTGGGCATGATCTATTACGGACATCGCGCGCGAATCGCACGTGGATTACAGGAGCCGGGATTTGGGTCGCGCATGAGAGCGCTGTTTGCGAAGAAGGGTGCGTAGGAATTGAATTGTGTGGTCGCGGCGAAAAGCAGGTCCTTCGCTGCGCTCAGGATGACAAGGTCGTCCTAAGGTTGGCTTGTACTGAGAACTGAGAACCGGCAACTGAGAATAGTTTTACGAGGTGATTCATGAACGAAGATAACGGACTCCGCATTTGCTTCAACGAAGAAGCTCACAACGACGCGCGCATCAAGGTGATTGGTGTCGGCGGCGGCGGAAATAATGCCGTCAATCGCATGATTGATTCGGGCATGGAGAACATAGAGTTCATCGTGGCCAATACCGATCTGCAGGCGTTGCGGATGTCACGCGCGGCGACGAAGATCCAACTCGGCGTAAAGCTGACGAACGGACTCGGAGCGGGTGCGAATCCTGAGATTGGCCGCAAGGGAGCGTTGGAGGATTCCGACAAAATTATTGAAGCGCTCGAAGGTGCGGACATGGTGTTTGTCACCGCTGGACTCGGCGGCGGCACCGGTACGGGAGCCGCTCCGATCATTGCTTCGCTGGCCAGCGAGATGGGAGCGCTAACGGTTGCGGTTGTCACCAAGCCGTTTGCATTCGAAGGCAAACGCCGTATGCAGCAGGCGGAGCGCGGCATCGCGGAGTTAATGGAATCCGTCGATACGACGATTGTTATTCCGAATGAAAAATTGCTGGCGGTTGCGGAGAACGCTGGGTTCTTCGAGTCGTTTCGGATTGCTGACGACATTCTGAGACAAGGTGTCCAGGGAATTTCCGATATCATCACGATTCCCGGAATCATCAATCGCGACTTCGCCGACGTGAAGGCGATCATGGCTGGGATGGGTTACGCGGTGATGGGTACGGCGACTGCGTCCGGCGAACATCGCACGGTAGAAGCTGCACAGCGTGCGATTGCATCACCGCTTCTCGAAGCTGGCGCGATCGATGGAGCGCGCGGAATTCTGATCAACATCACGGGATCGAATTCACTGAAGCTTGCCGAAGTGCAACAGGCTTGCACCATCATTCAAGGTGCGGCGCACGAAGATGCCAATATTATTTTCGGCGCGGTGATGGACGAGAAGATGAAAGATGCGGTCAAGATCACAGTGATCGCTACTGGCTTCAAAGAGTCGGAGATGCGGCGTCCGCGACATCACGAGAACCGTCATGAGAATTACGATCCGGTGATTATTTCTCGTGACGCTTCTCGCGATACTTCGCGACACAATTCATTTCAGCACGATTATTCGTTCGACGCTGAACCCGCCGAGCCCGAGCCAACGTTTGTGCCAGAACCGAGTTTTGAGGCCGTTCCTGCGGCAGTGAATTTTCAAGAATCGGAAGCAACTTCCTCTCCCAATTTCATCTCGTCTCACGCTGAAGTGATTTCGCTTGATGGAATGCGGTCTGCTGCGCCGAATTATCAGGCCGAGGATCTCGATGTTCCTGCCTTCTTGAGGAAACGCAGCGAGGCGATGTAAAGACGAATTTGTAAGTGTCCGTGGCCAAGATTTCAGGAGGAGCCGGCGTGAACAAAATCTTGCTGGGGATTTTATGCGGGATCGCCTTCGGCACCGCCGATGTCTTGATGACGGTCTACGGGAACCATCCTGAGCGGACCACGGGAATGTTGCTGCAAGCGTTCTCCAGCCGGTTTGCAATCGGTCTTCTGGCGACGACGGTTTCTTTGCGCATGCCGCAAGTTGTGGCTGGTGCCCTCGTCGGCTTGCTGATCAGCTTGCCCGACGCGTTTGCCTTGAAAGCCTATCCCGGAATTTTAGGAACGGGGCTGATTTTCGGCGCGCTTGCCGGATGGGCCGCGAAGGCCTGGGCGGTCTAGCGAATTCGATCTAGATTGGTGAGACGGGGCAAGCCCCGTCTCTACTACAGTTTGTCGCCGGTAAGACGAATCGTGACAACTTCCTACAATCGCATTGCAGGACAAAGCGTCGAGCGGCTCGCTGCCCTCAGCGACGGACTCTTTGCCTTCGCCATGACTTTGTTGGTTCTTGATCTGCACGTCCCTGTGATGGAAACGGTCCACAGCGAACGCGATCTGCTGCACGGCCTGACGGCGCTTTCTCCCCGGCTCATCATGTACATGATGAGCTTTATGACGCTGGGCATCTTTTGGATTGGGCAGCAGACGCAGTTGAATCATCTGGAACGGTCGAACCGAAGTCTTTCGTGGATCCACATTGCTTTTCTGTTTTTTGTCACAGTAATTCCATTCTCGACAGCTCTCTTGGCGGAATATACAACCTATCGCGTCGCGCTGACTGCCTACTGGCTGAATATTCTGTGTCTGGGCGTGACACTTTACCTGAGTTGGGGATGTGCCACGCGCTCTGGACTGGTGAAAGACGACATTCCGCCCGACGTCCCGGCAGCCGTTTGCCGCCGCATTGTGATCGCGCAGGCGCTGTATGCGTTTGGCGCGTTGCTCTGCGTCTTCAATACGCATTGGAGCATCGCTTTCATTGTGGTTGTTCAGGTCTACTACGCGTTCGCGCCACGACTGCCGGGACGGCGAGTAAAAGAGAATTAGCTACCGATCGTTCAGCTTTATGCAGTTCGGAAGTCTTCTAGAATTTCCCCAACGCACAAATCGTTTCAACGTATGCTTCACTCCTCCCCGGCGTTGAGGGAGACGGAGCGAGCCCGTCTCCGCTCCAGATAGGTTGTGGGTCCCAATCGTGCGGCGGGTCGTTCTGAGCGGGTTTGCTGCCCGTCCAAGGCTGTGCTAGCTTTTTGGAGTCGCGCTGATACATCATTTTACGATTGTCACTACGCGATCGTCATTTCATCTAAGACTTACCCGTCACCAACCTAAATATTTGGAGGAATCTATGGCAGACCTAAATCAGCTTCAGCAGAAGTATCAGCCTGTTCTCGATGTGATTAAGAAAGAGGGCGCAAGGATGGAACCGCTCAGCCTGAATGGAGACAAACTTCATCTTCAGGTGATGACTGACTCAGAGGCGAGCAAAGACCGCATCTGGGATGCAATCAAAGCTGTCGATCCGACGTTTGCGGATCTCGATCATGACATTCAGGCGGACCCGAGTCCTGAAAAGGTGTACACGGTTCAAGCCGGGGACAATCTTTCCAAGATCAGCAAGCACTTCTATGGCGATCCGAATAAGTACGCGAAGATCGTGCAGGCGAATGGGTTGGCTGATCCAGATAAGATTAAAGTTGGTATGGATCTGAAGATCCCGGCGTAGTATTTGCCGAAAGTATCAAAGAAATAATGATGGAGTGTCGGGCTGCGATTCCTGGCACTCCATTTTCTATTGCTTGAGTTTTATTGTTTCGTTGCGATCCAGGCGTTGATTTTCGCTTCCAGCAGGTCGAGTGGAAGCGGGCCTTGATCGAGTATCGCGTCATGGAACTCGCGAATATCGAATTTTGTTCCCAATTTTCGCTGCGCGAGTTGGCGCAGTTCCAGAATCTTCATCTGTCCCATCTTGTAAGAGAGTGCCTGCGCAGGCCAGGCGATGTAGCGATCGACTTCAGTGTTGATGTTCTCGTCGTCCATGGCAGTGTGGTCGTGGAAATAGTCAACCATTTGTTGCCGCGTCCAATGTTGCGAGTGGACGCCGGTATCGACCACCCAGCGCACGGAACGCCAGATTTCATTTTGCAGGCGTCCGTATTCGCTGTAGGGATCCTGATAGAAGCCCACTTCTTTGCCCAGGCGCTCGGAGTAGAAGGCCCAGCCTTCGGTGTAGGCGTTCAGATCCAGCGTGAATTTGCGGAAGGGCGGTAGGCCGGTGAGTTCCTGCGCGATGGAAAATTGCAGGTGATGGCCGGGCACTCCTTCGTGATATCCGATAGCTTCCACGTTCAGCAAAAGACGTTTCTCGGGAGCGTACTCGTTTACGTTAATGCGGCCTGGACGCGAGCCGTCACCAGCGCCGGGGGAATAATCGGCGGGAGGCGCCGAGGCAGCGCGGAAGGATTCCATTATCACGACATCCAACTTGTTCTTTGGCAAACGCCCGAAAAGTTGCGGCAGTTTCGTGTACATCTGGTCGCGATAGTGGGTGTACAAGTCGAACAATTCCTGGCCAGACTTCGCGTGCAGTTTGGGGTCTTGCTGGATGTGAGCGTTAAACGATTTTAGATCGTTAAAGCCCTGGGCTTTCGCGATTGCGAGCATGTCGGTTTCAATTTCCGCAACACTCTTCAACCCCATTTGATGGATTTGAGCGGGAGTGAAGTCGGTCGTGGTTTGATGGCGTACGGCGAAGCGATAGCGCGCTTCTCCATCGGGGAGAGCCCAGACGCCAGGATCAAGTCGGCCGTTCGGTGCGTAGTCGTCGCGGACAAACTTGGCAAATTTTGCGTAGGCGGGCGCGACCTCGTTTTTTATTGCGTTGTCGATCTGTTCGCGCAGCTGTTTACGGTCTGCTTCGGAAATCGAATCCGGAAACCTTCGCAGCGGCTCCGTGAACGGACTTTTATCCAGCGGATCGTCGGCAATCTGCTGCGCCTGCCCGGTTACTTTTTCTAGTAAGAATTTAGGAGGCATGCGGTGGTCGCGCAATCCGTCACGCATGTGTCCCATGGCCTGGTCGAGGACGCGCGGAATTTGATGGAGACGGGCGAGATAGTTTTGATAGTCCTTCAAATTGCGAAACGGAGAATCGGAGGCAAGGGAAGCGTATCCCAGATGAATGCCGCCGAACTGCGTGGCGGGCATTTCCCAATCTTTGAACTGCGCGCTCTCGATGCCTTCGCGCAGGCTCCGCAGCATGAGTTCGCGATTCAGCCGCTCCTGTTCGGGAAATCCTGTGACATCGATGGCTTCGAATCGCGCGATGGATTGGCGAGTGTGTTCGAGATCGTCGGCGATGGCCTTGTCCGAGAAATCAGATAATTGGTCGTTATAACGATCATCTCCAACTTGCGTAGCGAGTTCAGGCTGAGTTCGAAGCGAATATTCCCACTCCTCGGCGAGGAGGCGGTTCAGTTCGGCGCGTCGGGAGTCAAGCGTCGGAGTGTTTGGAGCATTCGTCTGAGCGAAAATTGGGACGGTCATAGCAATGGCGATGGCACTGTAGAGAGAGATGATCGCGATCGATGTTCGCAAAGTGCGGACCTCCGCAAATTCTGTTCGGTGTGCGCTAAGAAAAATATCAGAAAAGCCTGGTGCATGGGACTCTTCGAGTCGCAAGCCGCCTCGGAGGCTCTGCATATTGCCGCGAGCCCCTGGCGCTCGCCCGACAGCCGAGGGCGGCTGTCGCTATGCAAATCCGGGCTAGATTGGTAAGAGGATCTGATCGTCCGGCTAGGTGCAAACTTCTGCAAGAGTCCTGTCTTTTGAGGTAACAACGGCTCGGATTACCAAGGTGCTTGGCCTCCGAGCGCATTCGTCTTTAACTGCAATTTACTCATGGGGTTACCGCGAAGATTACCCTATTGACAACTTTATACTTTTGGATTGCGCGGCGGCTCGTAAATCGCCTAGTATCGGACAGTTGCAGAAGCATCGCTAAAGTAGAGCGATTTGGCGAGTCTCGTGCATCTTATTCATTAGGCCAATAAAAGGAAGAATTGGCTTAGCAATCGTACGGGACTGGCCATGCTGCAATTGGCCGAGTGCCACCGGGGATGGTGAAGTGAAGTTTCGGGCCTGCATTCTTCGTCTAGCAGTTGTCATTGGATTTGGGTTATTGTTGGAAGCGAGTGGCATCGCAGCCAGCGTCAATCCGCACGTTCTCACGCCCCACCGGAAAGCTCGTGGCGTAACCGAAACGCAGCACGCCAAGCGCCGCATGCGTACGTTGGCTAGGAGCCGCGTGCCCCGTTCGCAACAACACACCGCCTCGCGTACTTCACCCCACACGGCTATAACCCGTTCCGCCAGCCTTCACACTTCTGGCACGGTACGCCGCCATCGTTACTACGAGCGTTTCAGCACGAGTTCCTTTGCGTCCGATATCACGGATGGCGATGTGACCGCGGGCGAAGATCCCGTCGTGCGTCAGGCCGCAATTGACGCCTTGGGCAACATGAACGGAACCGTGGTCGCGATTGAGCCGACCAGCGGACGCGTTCTCGCGATGGTCAATCAGAAGCTCGCGCTATCGAGCGGAGCGCAACCCTGCTCTACCATTAAACTTTCGGTCGCATTGGCCGCGCTCAGTGAGGGCGTGATTGACGAGCAAACTCCTGTTTCGCTTGGCGGGCATAGCCGCATGAACCTCACGACTGCTTTGGCGCATTCGAATAACGCTTACTTCGAAGCGGTTGGTCGCAAATTAGGCTTCGAAAAAGTTCAGTACTACGCCCACCAGTTCGGATTAGGAGAGCTGGCCGGTTACCACATTCCCGGTGAGCAACTGGGGACGTATCCAGAAACGGAAATTCCTGCAAAGCTCGGCGGAGTTGGCAAGATGTGCTCGTTTGGCGAAGGCATTTCGATGACCCCCCTGCAACTCGGAGCGCTGGTCACCGCAATTTCGAACGGCGGCACGTTGTATTACATGCAGCATCCGACGAGCCCTGAGGCGGTTGCAAACTTTCAGCCGCGGGTCAAACGTCATTTGGATATCGAGCCGATCCTTCCTGAAATGTCGGATGGAATGGCGGGAGCCGTTGCGTATGGCACTGCGCGCAGTCTGCGCCTGAACTTCAATGAGGAATCGATCCTCGGCAAGACCGGCACGTGCTCGCATGCGGGCACACGCTTCGGATGGTTTGCCTCTTACGCGAACACCGATATTGGGCGCATTGTGACCGTCGTTTTCTTGCAAGGCGGGACGTCCTACCTTTGGACCCAAGGCGGCGGAAATTACCGGACGGATGTATCGCAATCTCTACGACCACAACTTCTTCGTGGCCGGAGCCTCAGGAATGCTTCCGGCAGCCACAGTCGAGAAGGCTAGCGGCTTGGCCTCGCAGCAGTAAACCGATCTCGCATCGCGTCCCCTAAGGGGTTTCTGTTTGGGAATCTTTCGGCATCGCTGAAGAGATGCCCTGATACACGACTGCTGTCGCTAGTCGCGTGATTTTCACCCGCCTCCTAGGTCTTACCGTCACTATTTCCGCTTTTATTTCTTCGGATGGGAAACACTCATGGGAAGTTGAGCGACAAACAACTTTCCTTGATCGCTGTCGATGGGTTCGAAATCAAAAAAAGCCGGACCATTGATACCCATGATTCTCGTCCGAAAGAAGTACACTTGGCCCGCCTCGGCCGTGAAGTGGACCAATCCCACTGCTTTGGAAAACCTTTCGATGTGGGACTGCCAGTTTACGCAAAGGTGGCGCTCGCCTGGATCTACCGCGCTGACAAAATAAGAATTGTGACGATTCGCGCCTAGCCACGCGCCATCCATCGCGATCTTAGTGGTCATGCAGGCCCACAGGCAATTCTCGACACCGATGTCCTGGATCACATAGATCAGAGCCTTGCCCGGCTCCGGTTGTTTGACGGCGTGGCTGGAATTGTCATCCTGGACGTCGAAGCTAACATTATTCGGCCCACAGGCGGATTTCGCTGCAGCCACGGGGTCTTGGGCTAGGGCGCACATAGTGAAGAAAGCTGAGAACAGAATTAGAAATAGAGCTTTGCGCATGGTTAGTCCCTCCGGAACTGTTTGATGCGGATTCTATCTATCTCAGAGGGTCCCGCCACTTCGATGTCCGAGAAGCTCAAAGCAACGGTGGATCAGCCCACCCGAGAAACTTCCGTGTTTGGCGGTGAATAAGAGAGTCCTGCTCGGTGAGACGAACCGCCGAGACGCTGGGATCGCCTGGCTTGTAGCGGACAAAAATCGATCGTCCCTTCAGAGGTTGGACGTAGTCAAAGGCATCCTGCTGATCGGCGAACTGTCGTGAAAAATGCCCGGCGTAGCGCTCGCCCTCTACGATGTAAGAGTAAGCCAATTCCGCCAGTGACTGTTCCGAAAATGTACTGACGCTGACAGATTCAACGGTGCCCACTGCCGTTGGCCAGCCAGCGCTGCGGATCGAACGAATCCACAGGGGGAACCTCTTAAGGGAAAGGCAGGAAGCTACCAAGAGGACGAGTAACAACGCAATTACTGCGTCCTTTAGGGCTTGCGAGATCACTGGATAAACGTCCATTGTCGCGAGCATTTCCCGAGAGTATATCTCAATCCAATCGGGGGAGGACAAGGCGATCTTTTTGGCGGGTGTTCTCGGCCAGGACAGCCGAAGGCGACTGTCCCTACGTGAGCCTTTGATTGGGTCACACGACTCTCAGCGGTTGGTTTCGTCTTTGGCTACCACGCCGTCTTTGATGTAGATGATGCGGTGTGCGTATTCGGCGATGTCGTGCTCGTGGGTGACGAGGACGATCGTGTTGCCTTCGGCGTGCAGGCGATCGAACAACGCCATGATTTCATTACCGGTCTGAGAGTCAAGGTTGCCGGTCGGTTCGTCCGCGAGAATAATCGCCGGCTTATTGACCAACGCGCGGGCGATGGCCACGCGTTGACGCTGTCCACCGGAGAGTTCGTTAGGCTTGTGGTTCATGCGGGCTTCCATGCCGACGGAAGTCAGTGTCGCCTTGGCGCGCTCGGTGCGCTCTTCCGCAGGGATACCAGCATAGATGAGCGGCAGCTCCACATTATGCAGAGAGGTCGCGCGAGCCAATAGATTGAAGGTCTGAAATACGAATCCAATCTCTTTGTTTCGGATGCGCGCGAGTTCGTCGTCATCGAGTTCGCTGACGCGTTGTCCATTGAGCCAGTACTGGCCTTTGGATGGAGAGTCGAGACATCCGATCAGATTCATCAAGGTCGATTTGCCGGAACCGGAAGGACCCATGATCGCGACGTACTCGTTACGCTGGATCCGCAGGTTGATGCCGCGAAGCGCGTGCACCTGCTCCGAGCCCATGTCGTAGGTCTTCCACAGGTCTTCCGTGGAGATCATGTAGGAATCATGAGCGCCCAAAGTCGCAGGCTTGTCGATTGGCAGTACTTCGGCAGTCGCCATCTTATTTTCCTTGTCCGGATCGAGCTCTGGCACGCACGCTCCTATAGCCGTTCTATCTTGGACGTTCTAACTCACTAGAGGTTAGGTTTCAGTTCGCAGGTCTTAGGTCTCGGATCGCAGGAAATTCAAAACCGAAGCGCCTGAGACCCGAGACCTAAGACCTGCGACCTCGCTTTTTAGCTCTCTTCCTCTTTTTTCGGAGCCGAGTTGTCTACTTTGACGCTCGTCCCCGGCTTCAAAGTACGCAAAACTTTGTAGCTCCCGGTAATCACTTCGTCACCGTCCTGCAATCCCTTAACAACTTCGATGTCTGTCGTACCGCTGATGCCGGTGTCGACGGGAACGAATTCTGCTTTTTTGTTACGAATTACGAAGACGCCCTGCACTTCTTCTTTTTGCTTGGCAACATCTGCCGGAGCAGTGGCCGCTTGCACCGATCCATCTTTATTCTTGGGCGCGAGATCAGCTTTGCTCCGAACAGTCAGCGCCTGAATTGGAAGACTGAGAACGTTCTCTCGTACCGCCGTTGTAATCTTGGCGGTCGAGGATAGTCCGGGGCGCAGATCGGGCGGTGGATCAGTCAGCGTCACGACAACTTTGAAGTCTTTCGCTTCTTCGCTGGTTGAGGTTGCCTGCGAGGTGGCCACGCCGGTGGAGCGGACGATCGCGTTGTCGCCAATTTCGCTGACGACGCCATGAAAAACCTTGTGCGGGATGGCATCAATCGTCACATCCGCTGACTGCCCCAGACGCACGTTCACGATGTCGGTCTCGTCCACTTTGACTTCGGAAGTGATCACAGACATGTCGGCCAGCGTCATCAAAGTGCTACCGGGGGAGTTCTGGATTCCGATGACCACCGTCTCACCTTCGCGCACCGGGAGATTCGTGATCACTCCGTCAAAAGGAGCTTCGTAGGTGGTCTTTTGCAGCACGTCCGCCACACGCGTCAGGTTCGCCTGATTCTGCGTGATGTGCTTGTCCATCGAATCTTTTTGAGCTTTGGCTTGAGCGACCTTGGCTTCAGCTTGTGCTAACCCTGCGTCTGCTTGCTCCCATGTCGCTTTCTTTATGTCGTAATCCTGCTTGGCGATCAGGGCCGCGTTGTAGAGTCCTTGCGCGCGCTCCCAATCGAGTTTCGCGTGGTTGAAATCCGATTTGGCGCGATTCAGATCGGCGATTGCCGTGTTCAAGGCCGCGTCTCCGGCGGCGGCGTCGGTTTGAGCGGCTTCCACTCCGGCGCGGGTCGCATTGACGTCAGCCGAGGACTGCACGTTTTCAAGCTGCGCTAGCAACTGTCCCTTGGTTACACGATCACCCTCTTTGACGTGGAGCTTGATGATCTTGCCGAAGGCGTTTGCCCCAATATTCACGTAGGTCTTGGGCTTGATCTCACCCGAGGCACTGACCACGGAAGAAAGGTTTTGCTTTTGCGCCTTCCCAGTCTGAACGGTGACGAGGTTTTTCTGACTCTGATAGACCGTCGCGCCAACGATGGCGGCGACCAGCAGGACTGCGCCAATCCCGATTAATACTTTGATCCAAGTCTTCATAAAAGTTCTATTGGGTGGCGGGTCTGTATCCGTCTAAACCTTGAATCGCCGAGCCTAGGCGATTCCCCATTCAGAACGGCGAAACACTCCGCCATTGCGCGTAAATTAGTTACGTTAATAGGTAAGGGAAAGTTCCCCGGCACCTTGCGTGATCTCCCCGCAAAGCGTTAAGCCAGTGGGCCTAGGGAGGAGGTCGCGAGCACAACTGATTATATCGCGGAGCAGGCTCCCCGACGGCAAGATGGATCGCACCGGTTTTTAAAACTTTGGCGCTTCCCGAGCACAAATTCTGAACCTTTGCGATAAATCGGGACGAGTGTCCGACCAAGGCGTAATTATCGACCGCAAAATGCGGATTCTTAAGGGCTTTACAGCGGCCGTTCTGGCCAGGAAATCTTTTTTTTGCAGGCACCTTCTCCTTGCCTAGTTGTATCCAATGAACATAGAATCAAGCGACAGATGTATTCCGAGAGGTAAACCCTTCTATGTTCTCCGCAGGTTTTAGAAATCGTTGTTCGGTGGGTGTGCTGGCTGGCGTGATGGCTTGCGGCTTTTCTGCCGTTTCCCAAGCACAGGACAAGGACACGAAGGGTACTGACGACAAAGCGACTGCCCAGGGCAGCCAGGTCGATCCATTGAAGCGACCGGTTCCGGAAAAGCAGCGTAAGGCGAACGCCAAGGCGCTCCGGGCTGAGTTGAGCAAGACCTACCGGAAGTGGCTGGATGAGGACGTGAAGTGGATCATCACGGACGAAGAGCAGAAGGCGTTCATGATGCTCTCGAACGACGAGGAGCGCGACCAGTTCATTGAAGCGTTCTGGCAGCGCCGCGATCCAACGCCCGATACCGAAGAGAACGAATTCAAAGAAGAGCACTACCGCCGTATCGCATATGCCAACGAGCACTTCGCGGCGGGTATCCCCGGATGGAAGAGTGACCGCGGCAGAACCTACATCGTGTTTGGTCCTGCAGACGAAATTGACTCCCACCCTTCGGGCGGAAGCTATGAGCGTCCCATGGAAGAGGGCGGTGGCGAAACCTCGACCTTCCCCTTCGAAACCTGGCGCTATCGCTACATTGAAGGCATCGGACAGGAAGTCATGGTCGAGTTCGTCGACACGTGTATGTGCGGCGACTACCACATGACGATGGATCGCTCCGAGAAAGACGCTTTGAAGTACACGCCGAACGCCGGTTTGACGTTGTATGAGCAATTGGGAATGACCAGCAAGGCGAGCCGCTTTACTGGTGGCAACGGAATCGAGCAGTTGGGCACGTCTCCCTTTAATAACGATCTGCAGACGAAGGAATTCGACCGTCTGGAACAATTTGCGAAATTGCAGGCTGCTCCGGCGGTGAAGTTCAAGGATCTAGAAGAAGTCGTCAGCCACAAACTCAGCGTCAACCTGATGCCGTTTGATGTGCGTGCCGACTTCGTCAGAGTTACCGGGGACACGGTGTTGGTACCGGTGACCATCCAGATCAAGAACCGCGACGTGACGTTCCAGAATAAGGACGGTATCGAGCGTGGCACGGTTAACATTTTCGGACGAGTGACGACGCTCACCGGGAAGATCGTCCAAACATTTGAAGATACTGTGCAGGTTGATGTTCCGGTCGAGTTGCTTCCTAAGACCGCCGAGAATTCTTCGGTGTATTGGAAGGCTCTTCCACTGCGCATCAGCTTCAATCGCTATCGTCTGGACATCGTCGTAAAAGATGTGAACGGCGATCGTACCGGCAGTTGGAGCCACGCGATTGAGATTCCAGACTTCAGCGAAGATAAGTTGAGCAGTTCCACACTAATCATTGCCGACCAGATGGAACCGGTTGCGACCAAGAACGTCGGTACGGGCAATTTCGTAATCGGTACTACGAAAGTTCGGCCCCGTGTGGCGCCCTCGGACGGGAAGCCGATTTCGTTCAAGCGCAACCAGAAGTTGAATTTCTGGATGCAGGTCTACAACCTCACCGTGGATGAGAAGACCCACAAGCCTTCCGCCACCATCGAATACAATGTGACGGACGCCAACAATAAGGCCGTCATCCATACCGTCGAGTCGACCGACACGATGGGTAACCTGAGCGATCAGGTGACGCTGGAGAAAACGCTCTCCGCCGCGAACCTGCAGCCGGGGTTGTACAAAATCGAAATCAAGGTGAACGACAAGATTTCGAAACAGACGTTGGGTCCAACGGCGACCTTCGCCGTGGAATAGTTGGAGTAAGCTGTTGCCTGGTCACTCGGACTCGGTCGGGGCGATTGAGTCGTGACGTTAGAGTGGAGACGAGTTGACTCAGGGAAGAGGGGATGGGCGGGATTTTGCGCAAGCTCGGGTTCCTCACATTCGTAGTGAGCGTCGTCATCGGTGCGGCGGTTCCGTCGTGGTGCGGAACTGCGTCTGGCGCCACCCCGGGCGTAATTTCCGGATATGTGCGTGACGCTACCGGCGTCCCTCAGATGGGAGCGGTGGTAGAAATTCTCGGTTCCGCAGCCCAGGCACTGAAAGTCTTCACGGACGATCGCGGCTTCTACTCCGTGACGAAGCTTATTCCCGGAACCTATAGCGTCAAAGTAAGTGCGCCTTCATTCCTTCCAACGCTGCGCGAAAAAATCGGTGTACGTTCAGGCGCGAAGTTGATGGTGAACGTCACTCTCACCACACTTTTCGAAGCCATTCAACTTGTCCCGTTGCGAAGTCCGGTCGACGATGATGACTGGAAGTGGACGCTGCGTTCGGTCGCGAATCGGCCTATTTTGCGAGTGTTGCCGGATGGAACCACCGTGGTAGCGCAGTCGGGAGAATCCGCCTCAGATCGTGAACTGAGAGGAAACTTAACTCTGCTTGGCGGTTCAGTTGGTCAGGGTTTTGGAAGTTCCTCCGACATGACGGCGGGCTTCGATGTGGAACGGTCGCTCTTGACTCGCGGCACCCTGCGGCTGAACGGTAACCTCGGATACGGAACAGACGGTCAAGGAATACCGACGGCCGTTCTACGGACCACATATACGGGCCGTTTCAACGGGATGTTCGAACCGTCCCTCTCGATTACGGCATTGCGGTTGAGTTCTCCTGATGTCGCCGCGATACCGGGCACAACGTTGCAGGCACTCGCAATCACCAGTTCGGACCGGATCGTTGTCGGAGACAATCTCGAACTACGACTTGGCAGTGAATTGCAGACTATCCAATTCATGGGCCGGGTCAACGCTTTCCGTCCGTTCGCATCCGCTGATCTGCACATCACGCCCAACACCGTGCTGGAGTATCAGTACACGAGTTCTGTTCCGAGTGTTGGATCGGCGAGTTGGTTAGGTTCGGATCGTTCCAGCGACGCGTTGGATTCGGCATCAACCGACTTGAGCGACACCGCGCCCCGCATGAGCATGACTGGCTATTCGCCAGCGGTCGAACGCGCACAGCATCAGGAAGTTTCGCTGTCGCAGCGCATCGGCAAGAACAGTGTGCAGGTAGCTTATTATTCCGACCGCGTCGTTGATCCGGTACTCAACGGAATCGGTGAAGCTGGCGTTGAGTCGGGAGAGGTTCTTCCCGATTTATATTCCGGGACGTTTAACTATCAGGGGAACGATTTTGCGACGAGCGGGATGCGGGTAGTGTTGCAACGGAAATTACTGTCCGACCTGACCGCAACCTTGGATTACTCCTACGGCAGCGTGCTGGATCTGACCCGCCCCGATATTCAGTTGCAGGATGCGCGAGAGTGGATGCGAACTGAGCGTCGTCAGGCAATCGCCGCGAAATTCAGCGGGACCTTGCCGAAAGCCAAGACGCGCTGGATCGCTTCCTATCGTTATACCGGCGGCCGCACGCTCACTCCGGTGGATGAGTTCAATACTTCGCCGGGTCAAGCGGATCCTTATCTGAACATCTTTATTCGCCAACCGATCCCGGCCCGATTCCTGGCGGGACACGTTGAATTTCTCATGGACCTCAGAAACCTTCTCGCAGAAGGTTACGTTCCAGTCATGGGAAGCGATGGCCACACTCTGTATCTGGTGCAGTCTGCGCGATCCGTGCGTGGTGGCGTGGCGTTCAGTTTCTAGAGTTACAGGTTCTGCAGTTCCAGGAATTGGTAGAAGTGCGATCCGCGATTTAGTAGAACAGTGATTCCGCAATTATCGCTTCCTTTTCGATTCTCCTCATCAACTCTTTGAGTGCAGTTGAACACTGCTCTTTCGCATCTTCCTCGTTTATAATTCCGCAACTCTCAAGTGGAAGTTCATGTGCTGTCTGGATAAATTCGTTAGCATTGCTAACGAATTTTAAAAGCCCTCTGAAAGCAAACACGAAATAGTGAAGAGCCAGCGACTAACGACTAACGACCAGCGACCGATTTCAAGGAGAACCGAGATGAAGCTACGTTTTCTGGCAATATTTGTTCTGATTTCGACGGCCATGCTGGTAGGCCAGACATTTCGCGGGACAATCCTCGGCTCCGTCACTGATCCGACCGGAGCATTCGTCGCAGGTGCCACCGTCACCGTGCGCAACATCGCCACTGGACAGGAACGTACCACAACCACCAGCGCTGACGGCAGTTACAACCTGCCAGAGTTGCCGATCGGTACCTACTCCGTGACCGCCTCGCTCACCGGATTTCAAACCACTGTGATCAACAACGTCGGTGTCGATGTCGCGACCGGAACGCAGAGTGGACGTGGCGTTCAAGACTGGCCAGGTGTCAGAGCGAGTCGAAGTCGCCGGCGAGGAACTCAGCAGCGTCGAGACGACCTCTGCAGTTTTGGGCGGAACGCTGACCACCGAGACGATTGAAAACGTTCCAGTCAACGGACGCGATTACACCAAGCTCATCTATTTGAATCCGGGAGTTGCCGGATCTCCCGATCAGATTTCCGATTCGCCGGGATCGTTCGGTACGTTCTCGATGAATGGATCGCGCGGTCGCGCCAACAACTTTCTGCTCGATGGCACCGATATGAACGATGGATTCCGCAACGATCCGGCTATCAACGAGGCGGGCGTGTTCGGTGATCCAGCGACGATTTTGCCGATCGATGCCGTGGCAGAACTCAACGTCCTATCGAACTATGAAGCGGAATACGGACGCAATTCCGGCGGCGTCATTAACATTGTGACTAAGAGTGGTACCAACAAGTTGCACGGCTCCCTGCTGGAATACAACCGCACCAGCGGCGTTGGTGGCGCACGAAACTTCTTTAATACCGCTGGCTCGCAGGATCCTTTCCACAACAATCAGTTCGGCGGATCGTTGGGCGGCCCGATCATCAAGGACAAGACTTTCTTTTATGTGGACTATGAAGGGCAGAGGGAATCTGGGGCACAGTCGGGAACGAGCTGTGTGCCTGATCCTCGACAAATTGCCGCGGACGAGTTGGTGAATGGCTCTCCGAATACCGTGATTGCGGCCCTGCTGGCGCGGAATCCCTGGCCGACCCCAAATATTCCGGTGCTTTACAACCCATCGGATCCAACGCTTGATTACGATACGGGCTGTCCAACGGGTCCTAACTTGGCCCTATCCACGCTCTTCAACAACCGCGTGGACAGCATGATTGCCAAGGTGGATCACAACTTTAATTCAAGCAATCTGTTGACAGGACGCTATTATTTTGGCGACAGCGATCAGAGTTTTCCGTTCGCGCAGTTGGCCGGCGGACTCTTACCTGGTTTCAATACCACTACGCCCACGCGCGTTCAACTCGTTTCGATATCTTATGTAAAGGTTGTCAACTCCGCTCAAGTGAACGAAGCGCGTTTGGGATGGAACCGTTTTGTCGAGGGTTTTTTCCCCGAGGACAAGAATTTCAATCCGTCGTCGATTGGTTTAGATACAGGAGTCACGTCGCCGTTTGATTTCGGCTTACCTAAGATTACGGTTGCGAGCGGCGGATTTTCCGTTCTTGGAGCAACGACCTCCGTGCCGCGTTCGCGAGTGGATTCCAACTGGCACTTCATCGACAACTATTCCTGGAAGATCGGCCGACACGATATTAAATTTGGCTATGAGTTCCGCCGTACCACGATCGCGTTGATTCAGGACAACACCTATCGCGGGAAACTGACTTTTCCAGACCTCTCTACTTTCCTCGAAGGCGACCCGGACGGTGGCAAGATCACAGAGGGTGATAGCAAACGTCATTCCTTCCAAAATAGCCATGGATTTTACGTCCAGGACAATTTCCGAATCACGAGTCGTTTGAGTCTGAACTACGGTATGCGCTGGGATTATTTTGGTGTGGTTGGCGAGAAGAACGATTTGTTCTACCGTTTCGATCCCACGAGTGATGCCGTGGTTCCGTCTGGACAGCTCTACAACAAAGACTTGAATAATTTTGCTCCCCGTGTCGGTTTAGCCTATGACATTACCGGCAAAGGCCGAACCGTTGTGCGCGCGGGATGGGGACTCTTCTACGACGCTTTTGCGCAGGACATTTTCCTCGGCCATGTGCCTTACAACTGCGCGTTCTGCCCGGGGCCGGCCTATACCGGCTTTGGGCCAGGGGCCATTAGTTCCGCGAGCGCTAATGCGGGTCCACTGGCTGCGGGGTCGCCAGTATTCTCAGGATTCTCCGGGTTGGACGACTTCTTCGGGACTGACAAGAACATTCGCACTCCCTACACACAGAATTTCAATCTCAATCTGCAGCAGCAATTCGGCAAGGCGTTCGTCCAAGTGGGATACGTTGGGGCGAGAGGCACGAAGCTGTTTCGCTTCCGCGATATCAATCAACCTAGCCAGGCGCAGATCACAGCGTTTGACACCTCGACGGCGCCGGGTGGCCAGTGTTTCGGACTCATTGCGCCTAATTGCCCGATCGCTGGATTTGATGGTCCGGACGGTATCAACTTCAATGTCGCGAGGCCGTTTAGCAATTATTTCTATATCAATCAGGAAGAGTCATCGGCTAGTTCGACGTATCACTCGTTGCAAACGAGTTTGAGGCTGAACAGTTGGCGCGGACTCACCTCTGCGGTGAATTTCGTTTGGTCACATTCCATCGACAACGCCAGTGACAGTGAAGATTTCATCCCGAATGCGGCGCAGCCGAATAATAGCCTTGCCCCGAATCTGGAGCGCGGAAATTCCAACTTCGATATTCGCCGTCGTTTCACTTGGAACTTCGGATACGAACTTCCGAAAATGGGCGGAAGAATGGCGCGCCTCAAAGATGGATGGGGACTGGATGGCGTGCTGAATTTGCAAGATGGCCAACCGTTCCAGCTGAACTATAACTTCGAAGGAGATTACTCGGGATCAGGCGAAGGATTTGATCGTCCCGATGTGGTGGGCCCCATTGTCTATGGGAAAGCTCCGGGTAACTTTCTGGATTTAACTTCGTTCCAAGTGCCTTGCACTTTCGGAAACACGACTGCGATCAGTTCCAGCGGAGACAGTAACTGCGAGGCTGGCACCCGCCACTTTGGCGATCTCGGACGCAACGCCTTACGTGGTCCAGCGTTCAAAGAAGTGAATATGTCGATCTACAAAAACACGCCGCTTACCGAACGTGTGACGCTACAATTCCGAGCAGAGTTCTTCAACCTGTTTAATCATCCGAACTTCGCCAACCCGAACTTGCCGAACTTTATTACTGATCCGGCGAGTAACGGTTTAGACGCAAACGGGCGTGGAATCGGAGGACTTGGTCTCACTGCTACCGGCGACGTGGGTATTGGCAATCCATTTCTCGGCGGCGGTGGGCCTCGAGGGTCGCAGTTTGCTTTGAAAATTATTTTCTAGATTTTGTTGCACGCCTTTGTCAGGATTTTTGGCCTGGCGTGGCTGTCGGCCTAGTTAATTTTTCTTCCCCGGCTCCTCCTGTGCAAGATCGGGAGGAGTGTTTTATTTGCGCCCACTCAGCCAAACCCATCGCAAACCGATCCATGTCCAAAATATTCGTTGGGACGAGTGCCTCTTCGCCCCACGGACGGAACATTCTGGAGTAAACTTCCTCAGCATATGTCAGACAAAGCTTCCGCTGGGGCGAAGGCTGACGAAAGGCGTTCTGGTAAACGCCTGCCAGTTCGCGTCCCGGTCAAGGTGCTGCACGAGGGCAGTGAGCACGCTGGATTGACGCGTGATCTCAGTGCCTCGGGAATTTTTCTCTACTCCGAGTCGAAGATAAAGGCTGGCTCGAAATTGGAGTTGGTGATCATGCTGCCGCCGGGCCTGGGCTTTGGTTCTGGAGGATGGACGATGTGCGAAGCTTCCGTCGTGCGAGTCGAAGAGTCGAACGGGAAGGGATTGGGGATCGCCGCAACTCTTGACCGCGTCGAGTTCTTGCCCGAGCTTCTCTAGACGAACGGAAGATAAAAGTTGAAAAAAGAGAAATAGAGAAAAGACTGCTTCCCAATGCCCTATGCGCGGTGCAATAATGGCCCGCTTCAGCGTGGCTACAAATTTTGCAGTTAGTTCCCTAATCAGGGCCTGTTCATGTGGATTGAAAAACTTAGAGATGGCGTCGTCGAATTGAACTCACAGGTCGGCTCCCGCTATGTGCAGCCGAATCTTTTACAGCGCGCTTATCTGATTTGGATGTTCCGAAATTTCGTGTGTCTACCGCAACAGGTGCTGCTGCCTTGGGAGCGCCGCTTGATTGATCATCTTTGGAGCAGAAACCGGTTCGTTTCGCTGGCGGTTGCAGGATCACCCGATCGTCCCGTGATCGGAAAAGTGGAGCGCAAGGTAGAAGTCGGAGCCGACACAAGATCCCATGACCGACTACACGAGGCTGCACGGCGCGGAATCTCGATTCATGGTGAAGTTGTACCAATCCGGAAACCAGCCGCAGCAACGAAGGTAGCGCAAGCGGAAACCAACCGCGAAGCCGCTTCCGCATAATCTCGAGTTCAATTTACCGCTCTACGCCGCGAAGCCGATTCTCAGTTTTACCTTGTGCAACAGAGATTCGTTCGACTTCTGCTCAGTTGGGCTTCGCGCTGTCGCTAGGCATTTCATCGTCCTCGTCGACGACTGGGCTATGCGGAGGAGGGCCGTTGTGCGGACCCTTCGACATCTCGCCGCACGGACCACCGTGTCCGCCTCCACCCATGTGACCACCGCCGCCGTGGCCCCGGCCAGCTTGGCAGGATCGAATTGCCTCTTGTTGCGCGGGAGTGATTACGCCTTCAAGTCTCTGCTTCTCCTGTTGATGAATTTGTTTTATCTGCTGCTGCTTTTGTTGTGCCGACAAGGACGAATTAGCGCACACTCCCTCTACCTCCTGGCGCGCCTGTAGCGTAATGCTGCGCCGTTCCTGCAGCGCAGCGCGGGAAACGCCGGCGACCTTCCAACAGGGCTCCTGCTTTGCGTGTGTCGTTCCGTTCCCGCCCGACGGTGGAACTGGACGAGCCGCGATCTGAGCCGACATGTTTCCGGGAACTGCCGATAAAAAGACTGCGCCAAGAAGCAAGGCAGAAACGTGAATCGCGTTCTGAAAGTTGCTCCGAAGCCGAGCACGGTTGCAAAACATAGAGTAGCCTCCGCAAACCCAAACCCAGCCTAGCCGGGAAAGTTGTAGAACGATACAGAAAAACGCAATATGTAAAAACGCGATATGTGCGAACTGGATCTGCAAGAAGAGGCATAGGCAGGTAGACAAGCGCGCCAGAGGAGAGGCCCGGCGAGATCAAATTCTTCGAAAGTTTTCGCGTGCCCATAAAAATTAGTCGTTTAAACGACTAATTTTTCGGAGGCTCGTGAAATCCCGTCATCGCCAATTGGATGCAACAACGCCGATGGTATAATCACGGTTTGTCCCCACCCGCCGTTTCGCAGTGGGCGCGTAGCTCAATTGGCAGAGCAAGTGACTCTTAATCACTAGGTTGTAGGTTCGATTCCTACCGCGCTCACCATCTTTAATCTTTAAAGATGTGAACACATTCCCAATACGCTTTTGCTTTGATCGTTCGTCGGCTACGTTGCTCGTTGACCGTTAGCGCGGTCACTCCTATTCAGAAATTCCCCCGGATTGATCAATTCGCGAACATCGCTCGCCGCTAAAGTTCGCCTTCTGTTCGCCTTCGATGTATAATCAACCGAGTTCGAAAAATCCCGCAACTTCATCGGTACCGCGACAGATGCCAGCGCAACCAGACACACTCGATGAGATCCCTGAATCGGCGGAGGCGGCCAGCAGAGGATGGGTGTGGGCTTTTGGCGTTTATCTCGTGGGGCTCAATCTCGCGATCGTTTATCTATTATTTCGACTGTGGCCCGGTCAGATACCGATCAAAGTCGATCATCTTCCAGTTACTATCATTCCTCGATTCTTGGTGATCGACCTGTGGACAGAAGCCCGGTTCTTGGCTTTGGTTGCTCTCGCGGGTGCGCTTGGAAGCTACATCCATCTGGCTACATCTTTCGCCGACTACGCGGGCAACCGCCAGCTCGTGAAAAGTTGGCAATCGTGGTATGTTCTCCGGCCGTTCATCGGATCGGCGCTCGCATTGGTCGTATATTTCGCTGTGCGCGGCGGCCTCATTGCGGGAGCGAGTGGGGCAGAGAATTTGAGTCCCTACGGCTTATCGGCGCTGGCCGGTCTTACGGGCATGTTCTCAAAACAAGCAACGGAAAAACTCAAAGAAATATTTGAGAACCTCTTCAAGTCGGAACAGCCACCTCGAGCAGATCCACTAGCACCGGAGCGACATTAGGATCGCTCTTCTTAACCAAACTTCCGCTCCCCTCCTGTCCCAATCAGCACTGACTTACGACATTAGCTAGGAAACCAATTCACCGGGCGGTTTCCTGCCTGTTTTGGGCACTCGTCAAGCAGGCGTTGCACGCTTGCAAAAACGGCAAGGATCGGGCACCCTCTTTTCGGTGTGGAACAGGAGAAGTATGCGGCGGAGAGTTCTAGCGTGCTTGGTTGTGTTCGGGATCCCTGGGTTAGTCTCCTGCGGAGGAGGCGGCGCCTCAACTCCCCCTCCGCCGACCTCCACGATTACTTCGGTCTCCGTCAATACGACTGCCCACCTGCTGCGGAGTTCCCAGCCAATACAGTTCACTTCAATTGTGCAGGGCACCGGCGGTTTCATCGACACGGTGAACTGGTCCGTGAACGGAATCAGTGGGGGAAACGCGGCAAACGGGACGGTCTCGTCGAGCGGAATCTACACTGCACCTTCCTCGATTCCGGCCACGAACCCCGTCACCATCACCGCGACGAGCGTAGAAGACCCCACGAAATCCGGCAGCGCCACGCTAACCGTCTTCACGCTAACGATCAGCCCCGCCAGCGTGACCGTTTACTACACGCACGCCCAGCAATTCACCGCTACAGTTGCCGGAATTACGAATCCGACATTGTCCTGGAAAGCCCAATTAGGCACGATCGACGACAACGGTTTGTACACTGCGCCAGCGATCATGGCGCAGAACTCAGTGGATACAGTTTCCGTGAATGTGGCGAACTCTGGTAGTGCGGCGGTCACAGCGGCGATCACGTTGTTGATTCCTGCAGCAAATCTCACATCCCTATCGCCGAACGACGCGAGCGCAAACGAGACGATCACTATCAATGGCCAGAACCTGGTCGGAGTGCAGCAAGTCTTCTTCCCTGGACCGTTCGGCACGACTCTCCCCGCGAGTTTTCAGTCAGTTTCGCCATCCGAAGTGACGGCCATGGTTCCGCCGGGAACCGTGACTGGTTCACTTTATGTCACGCTGCAGCCGTCTCCAGGTTTCAATGAGACTTCGAACAGCCTGACGTTTACGCGGTTCCCGAATGTACGAATACGTGTGGGCGAAAAGGGTCTTTCTTCAGGAGAAACAACTCAGTTCAGTTACGCGCTTTTGGGCGCGAGTAGCCCCAGCACGGTGAACTGGACTGCCGACAAAGGGAAGGTGAGTGACACCGGCCTCTATCATGCGCCGTCGGTTTCTGAGGAAACGTTTGTAACTGTCACGGGATGCTTGCAGAGCACGAACTCATGCGACGCCACCATGCTTCGCATTTCGCCGTTAAGAATTGCACCCGCGCTGCCTGTGGTTAGCCTCGGACAGAATGTACAACTCACCGCCATTGAAGGATCGCCGATCTCAGCCACCTGGTCTGTGTTGGCGGGTGGAGGAACCGTGTCACCAAGCGGTTTGTTCACAGCTCCGACAAATCCAGCACAGGCGGGCGGTGTCCCCGTGTCTGCGACTGCCGGGAGTGCGAGCGATGCTACCTCGATTTCCGTGACCGGTGCTTTTCCGGGAATCGTCAGCCGAACGACTGACTACATCCACTTTGGTTACGATCAGAAGAAACAGCGCTATCTGCAAAACCTGGAAGGCACGCACGTTCAAGCTCTGGCAGTAAGCGGCAGTCGCGCTTATGCGCTGGACGATGGGGTTCGGTTCAATGAGTCGTCCGTTCCCTACTTTTCCGCGCTGGACGTCTACGATATCAGCGATCCAACGCACCCAGCGTGGCTCAGTGCCGCCGATTCGATGATCGCGTTGCCTTTGCTGTTTGGGATTAATGGGAACTATCTGTTTGAAGGAACGGAAAGCGTATTCGCGCCTCCGAGCCGCGTTGCGGTATACGACTTGCGGACTACCCCACCGGCGCTAGTCTCGTTCGCATTCGCACCTGATTTGTACACGCTCTTTGAAAACAACGGCGTGATCTACGGCGTTCCGATGAATCGGCAGATGACCGGGGCGACGGCTCCCGTCTATGTTCTCGACTTTACGAGCGGGACTATCCAGCAGCGGGAAATCGACGTGACCCCTCCGGCGGATGCGGATCCAGGCAACGCTCCTTCCAACGCGATCGGAAAGGAAAACCTACTCTATGTCGGCTTCTACACGGCGAATGGATTCTCGGTCGCCACATACGATACTTCCAGTTCGCCTCCCGCGCTGCTCAGTTCGACGCCGCTGAACGAAACGATTCTATGGCCCCTGACGATGTCGATTCGCGGTAATTTTTTGTTCGTCTTGAATGAGATGTTGGACATTTCTGGTTCGACGCCAGTGCTTGTGGGAACCGTGCCCGTCCAGAACGTGGAAGACCTGCAAGGCACGATGTTGCTCGGATGTGGCTCATTGCCGATTTACATCGCAACGCCGAACGTCTTTAAGATCGTCGATCTCTCCACTCCGGCAAACCCCGTGACAACAATTTCGATGTACGCGGACACATGTGGAGGTTCGTTTAGCGGCAACGGGAGCTATGTTCTGGCGCCTGACGGCCTCGGCGGGATTGCCACGATTGATTTCAGTCAGCCCGGAGGAATGATTGACAAGTCGCGTACCGGAGCATTTCCAAACGGAGTCATATTCGACCATGCCATCAATCAGCAGACCATATTCGCGGCCGGTGAAGACGAGCTCGGCTCTGGAGGCTTGGCCACCTTTGATCTGAGCAGCGGAACACCGTATTTAGGAGGCTTGTTCTACAGCCTGAATGCGGGCCTTGCCGTAAAAGTTGCCGGCAACGTCGCATTTCTGGGGCTCGTGGACAGCCTGAAGACGGTTGACGTAACCGATGTTGCGAACCCGGTCGAGACAGGATCAGTGCCGCTTCCGACAAGTGCATTAGCCCTCTCTGGAAAACTATTGTTCGACGCCACGATGGACGCCAGACTCGTCGCGTTGAATGTGACGACTCCAACCAATCCGGTCACGTTGGGCAGTGTGAATCTGCCGGCCGCTGCCACGAATCTGCGCTTGGTCGGGAACACACTGTTCGTGGCGGACGGCCCGGCAGGTTTGCTGGTATTTGACGTGTCCAATCCAGCGGCTCCTGCGCTTCTCTCACAGCTAACGCTGAGCACTCCTGTATGGGACGTCGGCGTCGCGAGCACGCTGGCTTTCTTGGCTGCCGACGGTTCCGGCTTAGTGATCGTGGACATTTCAAATCTGTCGCAGCCGAACCAACTCAGCCAGACCGTGCTCGAATCAACGAGCCCGTTCCCACCACAATTCTCTTCCGGTCCCAGGAGCGTCGCCCTTTCAATAGCCCTGCAGAATGGTCTCGTTTATGTCGGTACTGAGAACTCAGAAGACCTCGTCTTCACCTACGATTACTCGCAGCCCGCATATCCGCGATTGGTTTCTTTGAACGCTTTTGGGGAATTCACCGACAGCCTGATTTCAGGATTGGGCTTTGTGGGAAATGACATTTACGTTTTCGGCACGATTGGAGTCGAAGACGGAATTGTCCAGGCAGACAATTCGCAGCCACTCAACAACATCAATTTGTACTACCCGCCACTGGCGCTGCGCGGACCCCAGTTCGATGTCAACCCAGATGGGAAAAAAGCGAATACCCACGTCCACCCGAAATTCGACCGCGGACTCTTCCAGAGAACGCGTCAATACAAGAATCCGCCGATTGCGGCAGACCCACGCTTTCATGGGCGCTGAGAAGCGGATGACCTCCAAGGACTTTTGCGAGGAGTAGGCACTCGGATGAGGCACTGGGATTGTGTTTGAACCGCACAAGTGTTCCTGATCTTGGACCACTTGGCCCTTTAACCAACTTGGCTCCCCATACTGTTTCCTTGATCGAGTCTGGCATGTTGCGGGATAAGCTTGGGGACGGTTCCAACTGAATCTATGGGAGGTGCATTTCATGCTTAGGTTCGTCCGCGGCAGATCGGTTTATGCGCTGCTAATGGCTCTTTTTTTCGCGAGCTTTTGTGTGACTTTCTGCGCGACGTCAGTGGCGCAGGATCCCACGAAGGTCGAGCCGACTCACTACAGTCTCGCTTTCGAGAATGATTCGGTGCAGGTGGTCAACGTCCACTATGGCCCCCACGAGAAATCAAACTTACATGCGCATATGGGTGGAGTCGTTGTCGTGCTTACTGCAGGGCACCTTAAATTTACCGACGAGAACGGCAAGAGCCACGAAGTGTTTGCCAAGCCGGGCGAGGCGCGTTGGTACCCTCCGTTTAAGCACAAGGTGGAAAATCTTGGAGAGACTGCCTACAACGCTGTGTACATCGGGATTAAATCCAAGCACGCGGCAGGTGAAGGCGCGTTGCAAATTTTGCCGCCCGAGATGGACGAGCAGACCCGGAAGTTGATCGTCGAGGCCTTACTGGCCGCGCCGAAATAAAAGTTGGATTCCACGTCCTGCGATTTGCTTCATCACGCTGGCCGAGCCAGATGGTTTTTCAAAGTCTCGGCATCCAATTCGCCCTCCCACCGCGCTAGAACAAGGGTGGCAACGCCGTTGCCGATCATATTGACCAGCGCCCGGAACATGCTTAGGAAGCGGTCGATGCCAAGAATCAGCGCCATGCCTGCTACCGGAATGCTTGGGATCACCGAAAGGGTGGCGACGAGTGCAATGAAGGATGCGCCTTGTACCCCGCTCGCTCCTTTAGAAGTGAGAACGGCTACGGCGAGGATCGTGAGTTGCTGCGTCAGGGTGAGATGAGTGTTGGTGGCTTGCGCTACGAAGAGCGCCGCCAACGTCATGTAGAGACTCGTTCCATCGGTATTGAATGTGAATCCAGTGGGAACGATGAGTCCAACCATCGACTTCGAGCAGCCGAGTTTTTCTAGCTTCGCCATCAGCGTCGGGATTGCGACCTCCGACGAACTTACTGCCAGCACCAGCAGGATTTCTTCCTTGATGTAAATCAGAAAACGAAAGATGTTGAAGCTGGCGGCCCATGCGATTGCTCCGAGTATGAGTACGACGAAGAGCATCGAGGTGAGCCAGAAAGTTCCGATGAGTTTGGCGAGCGGGCCGAGCGAGGCGAGACCAAACTTTCCGACCGTGTATGCCATGGCACCAAATGCCCCGACGGGCGCGAACTTCATCAGGATGTTGGTAACGCGGAAAATGACGTGAGTGAGCGATTCGACGACATCGAACAACGGTTTAGCTCGCGCTCCCGCGGCGGAGAGTGCGAATCCGAAGAGCAACGCAACGAACACGACTTCGAGGATGTCTCCCTTCGCGAATGCATCAACCACCGTCGTCGGGATAATGTGCATGAGGAAGTCGGTGACGCTTTGAGCTTTGGCCTGCCCTGCGTAGTCGGCGACGGCTTTCGCGTCTAGCGTGGCGACGTTGACGTTGAATCCCGAGCCCGGATGGACAAGGTTGCCGACGAGTAGTCCGATCAAGAGCGCGATCGTCGAAACGATTTCGAAATAGAGAAGCGCCATGCCGCCGACGCGGCCAACTTTTTTCAGGTTCTCCATGCCGGCGATTCCCGTGACCACGGTACAAAAAATGATCAGGGTGATGATCATCGTGATCAGGCGAATGAAGGCGTCGCCGAGCGGCTTCATGGCAATTGCGCGCGCGGGGTCCACATAGCCGAGCACAATCGCGAGCGCGATCGCGACCATCACCTGCACCCAGAGCACGCGGTAGAAGGGCAGTTTGGCTGGATGCTGACGGTGGCGCTGCGTTTGCGAGAGCCGCCTGCGCGGGTGGAAAGGTTGCCATGGCGAATCGTCTGTCCCTGGTGTTCAGAATTAGTGTTTGAAAATTAGGTCTTCGAAATTAGCTGTTCGAAAGTTGTCGTCAATGCGAATTGAGTTGATTGCGGTCGGTGGAGAGCCGGGCTATTTCGGGTTGACGTCTTCTGGCTTCAGCGTGTGCACGAACCACGGAATGATCACTTCTTTGAAAATCCGCGGATCGGGCCATACCCCAACTTGTCGTCCCAGATGTCCGCCTTGCGGATTGATCCAAGCGGTCTTCGGTACGTCACCTGAATTCATGATGAGATAGATATCGTCGATCGGCACCTGCGTATCTTTCACTCCAGCGAGAATGAGCATCGGTGCCATTGGCTTGCCGAGCAATCCTTGTTTGACGAGCGATATTTTCGGCAACTCCTCCGCCATCTGATCAAGCGTAGTGACGTTATCGAAAATTGCCATCAGCGCTGGAACCTGATCGAAAAGATATTCGCGGTTTCCGATCAAGGAATTCATCAGGAAATCTTTTTGAAAAAACTTGTCGGCCGGCGGAGACTGCGCGCTGGCTCCTTTCAATCGCGCGCGCTCGACTATCGCCATCTTCGTCGCCCAATACGCTCCCCAACTCACACCGTGCATCGCGACCTTGTCTTTGTCGATCTCGGGGCGTGTGGCGATGTAATCCAGCACACGCGAGAGCATGCGATCCGCATTTTCACTGACCTTGATCGGATTCTGCCCCGTGCCGGGACCATCGACCGCGAGATATCCGATGCCGAAGGGCAGGATTGCTGAGAAACTCTCCGTTAAATCTTCCTTGCGGCTGTCGAGTCCGTTGACTGCGAGAACAAGCGGCACCGGGCCTTTCGCATTTTTCGGAAGGCGAAGGTATCCGATGATCTCTTTGCCTTCGAATGGAATTTTCACGATCTCAAGCGGGGGATCCATGAAGCGTGCATGCGCCAGAAAAGCTTCAAGCGCTTTTTCGTAGGAGCGCTGCTTGCCGGGAGAGGCGGGAATCGGCCAGCGTCCGAAAGAATAAATTCGCCAGGCGCGAATGTAGTCGGCGTTTGCTTTCGCAGGATCCGTTTTCTCCAGCGACTTCGCTTCGTTCATGTAGCGATCTGCGACGGCCATGAATCCTGCGGCCCACTCATCCTTGTCGCGGGTGTGAACGGAGGCGAGAGCTTCGGATACATCTTTCGGATCCAGCCCGATCAGCGGATACTGACCGACCTCCGCGCGATCGGACAGCCTCGACTTTAATTTCGTCAATGGTGCGTTCTGCGCGCTGGGCGAAACAGGCGGCGCTCAGCGTGAAACTCGAGATGATTGCGATGCAGCGTATCGGGCAGTGTGGCGATATGCTTCTTGGTGTGACATCTTAGAGTGACACGGGGAGAATTCCTTTCCGATTGAGCTTCCTGTTCAGAAAAATATGGGGCCGGAGGGAGGTCCGGCCCCGAGTTGCTAACCGCAGGCGATTAGAAAATTAGTTTCAACCCCAGTTGTACTGCGCGGCTCCCACCGGAACCGATGACCGGGTTGGCGGCGGCAACGTCTGGAGTGGCGCATCCGCAACCGAAGCCGCCGGCAGAAGGATCGTTCAGACCGAAACCATTCTGTCCGCCGTACGGATTGGCAAGATTGGGATGATTGAAGATGTTGAAGAACTCGGCGCGGAACTGGGCACGGATGTGTTCGCCAAAATGCCAATTCTTTGCCACGGAGAAGTCCACATTCTTAAATCCGGAGTCTGGGAAGATGTTGCGGCCCATGTTTCCGAATTGGCCGAGCGCGGGCGGAATCATGACGGAGTTTCCCTTGGCGTAGCAACCGAACAGATTGAGCGCTGCGGTTGCAGGCCCGGGGTTTCCACCGTCTAGAGCCAAAGCCTTGCTGGTGCAGGCTGCCGGCAAGCCGGTGGTTCCAACGGTGTACTGCGGGATCGGCTCGGGTCCTGATTTGAAGTCATCGGTGTTTCCGAAGAAATTCCAACGGATTGGACTGTTCGCTGGAGGACTTGTCGGTAGCGCGCCAACGCCAGCAGCGTCAGTGCCCTCGTCGATCGGTCCCCAGTATTGCGGAGTTTGTATGGTAATGATCGAGTTGAGTTCCCAACCTTCGAGCGACTGCGCGTATCCCTTTCTGCCGGGGATCGAGTACGTGAGCGAAACAGTGAGACGCTGCCGCACATCGAAATCGCTGTTTCCGTATTCTGCTCCCACGTTATGCGCGTTCTGGGGAAGTCCCGATCCGTAGCCGAAGTCCCAGTTCGCGCCCACGTCATCCAGCGAATGCGACCACGTGTAGCCCGCAACCGCGCTTAAACCGTGGAAATTTCTGGAATTCAACGTCACTTGCAAGCCGTTGTAGTTTGAGCGGTAGACATTTGCCATTTGAAAAATGTTGGCGAGATACGGAAATTTTGTTGCGAAGGGGCGGTTTGCTTCTTCAGTGCCGTTGAGATCGACATTGCAATTGTTATAAGCGGGGGCACTGGCGAGACATAGAGTCAGCGCGCCTCCCGGGCCGGTATCCCATCCCGATCCAACCGGTGGCTGGTTGATGTCGCGAATGCCGATCAAATTTCCGCCATGGTTGCCGACATAGGCCATTTCAAGAGTGAGGTTTGGTGTAAACGCGTGTTGGATGCTGAAGTTCCAATTCCAAATGCGCGGAGTGCTCAAGTTGCGATCCACGCTCATGATCGGACAGGGGCTGTTGAAGCAGTTGATGGTTGAGGTGTTGCCGTAAATCGGGCCGTTGTCCCAGGGGAAGTTCGGGAAGACAGTAATATTTCCGGTGTTAATGTTGCCGCCAGCGGTGTCGCCGGATCCGTCGATGATGGCACCCGTCGGAACACTACCGGGTCCAAAGGCGTTATTGAACGCGATGAACGACTGCCAGTTGACCGTTTCGTAGGTTAGCCCGAGGCCGCCACGAACCACCGTACTGCCTTTTCCGTTTGTGTCCCACGCGAAGCCAAGATGCGGACTGAAGTTTTTGTGATCGGGCTGGTAGAGGCTGCTGATGGGATGACTGCCCGTGTTTACCTGTACCAATCCTACGTTCGGATCAAAGTTTCCCAGGCGATTGTGATCTTCGCCCGGGACCGAACTGAACTCGTAGCGCACGCCGAGGTTCAGAGTCAGGTTTCGCGCGATCCGCCAGTCATCCTGGAGGAACAGACCATAGGCCCAGTTGTGAAGGTCCAACGTGGGATTGCCGACTTCCACCGTCGCCTTGAACGGAGCGCCGGATAGGAAGTCCTCTAATTGAGTTGTGTTTAGAAAGCCTCCCGGGTTGCTGGGGTCGGGAGTATTGCCTCCAAGAAATGTGATGCTGCCTCGGGAATTGCCGTAAGCCGCGTTAGTGACATTGTTGCGATGGAACTCGCCTCCGAACTTCACCGCATGCTTTCCGGCCAGGTAGGAAATATGGTCGTTAAACTGAGTTACCGCATCAGGGCCCTGAAACTTCGGCCACTTGAAGCCTCCTAGCCCTGGGAAGAAGTAACCGCCGAACCCGATGCGCGGTAGGCCCCCGGTAAACGGTCCCGTGACGCCGGTGTCGAGGCCGTAACTCTGTGCAGTAGCTCCGAGATCACCGGGCAATGTGGGCTGATACAAACGGCTGTAACCGACGCGCGCTTCGTTGACCCAGTGTGGGCTGGGAGTCCATATCCAGCTGCCTCCGACGACCTGAGCGCGGGTGTGGATGCTGGAGAGCCACTGCGGCTGAAGCTCGGGAAAGTCTTCGACTGTTCCTGAATTATTTCCGAAGAAATACATCCCAGTGATGCTTTGGTGGTCGTTGATCCGGAAATCAACTTTGGTGACGACATTCTTGACGCCGACATCGTTGTTGAATCCATTTGGAATGTTGATGGTCGGATTGTTGTTGAGGGGAAATCCCTTGCCATTGCAGGTCACCGTTGAGTTTGGAGGTGCGCCCGTAAGTGCGCATCCAGCAACTTGCAAGCTAGCCGGGCTGATTGTTACCCCAGCTGCCTGGAGATCGGCAACCGCGTCCGGAATGCTGCCTGCGCAGTCGCCCGCCGAGACAAACAGACAGTTCCCAGCCGTGGGCATCGATACCATCGAAGGGCTGGTGATCCCTCCAAAAGAATTCCCCACGTCGTACATCTGCCCCTCGTAGGCGCCAAAGAAAAATGCTTTGTTCTTGATGATCGGTCCACCAAGACTTCCACCGTATTGCTCGAGCGTTCGTGGGAGTTTTGTGTTGGGCACTGTGTTGAAGAAGTTGCGAGCGTCGAGAAGATCGCCATCACGACCGAACGCGAATGCAGTTCCGTGAATACTGTTGGTTCCGGACTTCAATCCCACGTTTACCACCGAACCAGGTTTCCATCCGTATTCGGCCGGCGGATTCTGTTGGATGTTGAATTCCTGAATCGCATCGATTGGAAGGATGGTCGCGGAATCGCCAGCGATGCCAGCTCCGTTGACGATGGCCTGTCCGGAGTAGGGTTCGCTGTTGAATAATCCTTCGATGAAGTAGGCATTGTCTTCTGCGCGAAGGCCGTTGGTGCTGGTCGTGGAGAATCCTCCACCTGGATAGCGCACGACGCCTGGGCGCAACTGAAGAAGGTTCTCGTAGTTGCGGCCGTTCAGAGGAAGGTCGTTGATCTCGGTATTACTCAGTGTGCCACCCAGCGTCGAGGACGTACTGTTCACCAGAGGTACTTCGTCGGTGACGACGACTGTCTCGCTGACTTGTCCGGCGGGGAGAGTGATATCGACGCGCACATCCTGCGCGACTTCCAGGGCGATGTTGACGCGCTCCACTGTCTTAAAGCCATTCGCTTCGGCGCGAACTTTGTAAACGCCGGGCTGGAGTTCGGGAGCAGCGTAATCTCCGGAGGCGTCGGTGGCGGCCGCGCGGGTTGTGCCACGCTGAACGTCGGTGATGACGACCGCTGCTCCAGCGACCCCCGCACCGGATTGGTCGGTTACCGTTCCTAGAATTCGGCCCGTGGTGCCTTGGGAGAACATGGGAACTGAGACGACGAGCACAAGGCAGAGCACGCCTAAGACTCGAATGCCATTCGACGGAGAATGCATTACGACCTCCAGATCCTCAGAGAGGATGGGACGATTTTGGCCGACAACTTTGGCCGGCTACTACCACCATGCGATCCAGAAATAAAAGATCGGGCGATTTGAAGGTATAGCCTTGACGCGGCCCACCCGTCAAGTAGTATTGTGGTCAGACCACAAGACAGCTCGCGAATTGCGACTGCTGGGTTGGGAATAGGCGGTTGGAGTTGAAGTTCACAGTTCGGAAAGAAAAACCATGGCCATCGCAACCACCAATCCGGCAACCGGCGAAGTCGTTAAGACATTTGACCCTCTGACGGCAGCGCAAATCGAGACGAAGCTGCAGTTGGCGGCGAAGGCATTTCTGACGCATAGGAAAACATCGTTTGCGGACAGGGCTGAAAAGATGATGCGTGCCGCCGATATTCTTGAGAACGAAAAAGATGAGTGCGCTCACTTGATGACTCTCGAAATGGGCAAGCCTCTGAAGGCTGCCGTAGCGGAAGCGTCGAAGTGTGCGACTGGCTGTCGCTACTACGCCGAAAACGCTGAGAAATTTCTAGCTGACGAAATTATCGAGACAGGAGCGAAGCGCAGTTTCATTCGCTACTTACCGATTGGCCCGATCCTCGCCATCATGCCATGGAATTTTCCTTTTTGGCAGGTGATGCGATTTGTTGCTCCCGCGCTGATGGCGGGGAATGTCGGGCTGTTGAAGCACGCATCGAATGTTCCACAATGCGCTTTGAAAATTGAAGACATCCTTCTGCGCGCTGGTTTCGCGGAGGGAGTATTTCAGGCTTTGCTGATTGGATCGGGACCGGTGGACGGCATCCTGAACGATCGTCGAGTGATGGCTGCGACCTTAACGGGCAGCGAGCAGGCAGGCATTCAAGTCGGTGTTTCCGCGGCTAAACGCATCAAGAAGGTGGTACTCGAACTCGGTGGCAGCGATCCTTTTATCGTGATGCCGAGTGCGGACCTCGAAGCGGCAGTAGCGACCGCGGTCGATGCGAGAATCCAGAACAACGGACAGTCCTGTATCGCGGCCAAACGTTTTATCGTAGCCGAGAAAATCGCAGACGAGTTTGAAAGCAAGTTTGTAAAGCGTATGCAGGCGCTGCGCGTCGGCGATCCCTTCGAAGAGACGACGCAACTTGGCCCGCTTGCGAATGCCGATGCCGTTACTTCGCTTGATGCGGATGTGAAAAAAAGCGTGGCGGCGGGAGCGCGATTACTCACTGGGGGCCATCCCCTTAATCGCCCAGGCTGCTTCTATGCGCCGACCGTGCTCACGGATATTCCAAAAGATTCGCCAGCGTATAACGAAGAATTCTTCGGACCCGTGGCATCGATTTTTCGCGTGAAAGATTTGGATGAGGCGATTCGTATCGCGAACGACAGTCGCTTCGGACTCGGAGCAAGCGCCTGGACCAACGATCCGGTTGAGGCCGAAAGATTCATCAACGAACTCGAGGCGGGAATGGTTTTCCTGAACAAGATGGTAGCTTCCGATCCGCGAATGCCGTTTGGCGGAGTGAAATACTCCGGCCACGGACGTGAGTTGTCCGAGCACGGAATTCGGGAATTCATGAACATAAAGACGGTGTGGATTCAATAATTCATAGAGTGTGGTACAGTGGTCATACCAATGGTCCGTCGAGGTTAAAAGCTATAGCAGGGTTGAGTGGATTCGAGGGCCCCAATGACAAGTGAAACTGTGGATTCTCTGACGGCCAAGCCGATTTATCGCACGGTAAAGACGTCCAGGCTGTTCGAGCAGATTGTGCAACAGGTGGAAGACTCCATTCTTAAGGGTCAACTCAAGCCGGGCGATCAGCTGCCGGCGGAGCGTGATCTGGCGCAACGTTTTGGCGTGAGCCGGACCGCGGTTCGGGAAGCCGTGAAGACCTTGCGAGAAAAGGGACTGGTGGAAGCTTATTCCGGTCGCGGCACGTTCGTGACGAATGGGACCTCGCAAGCGATTCGACAGTCGCTGGATTTGATGATCCGCATCAACCAGCAAGAGGGATCCGCGAATCTCGCAGAGTTGCGTCTCGTGTTGGAGCCGGAGATTGCAGGACTAGCAGCATCGCGAATCGAAGAACAGCTTCTGGTCACGATGCGGGAAGCGGTCGCGGTGATGGAACGAAATCTGACTGATCCCGACGCGTATGTTGAAGCCGATCTCGATTTCCATTTGGCGTTGGCGGAAGCGGCGGGGAATCCTCTGATTTTGTCGCTGCTCGATTCGATTGTCGGACTTTTGCGCGAACAACGCAGCCGCATCTTCGATGTAGATGGAGGGCCGCAACGAGGTCAGTTCCATCACAAACGAATTCTGGCGGCGATTGAAGCGCGCGACTCTGAGGCAGCGCGAGATGCGATGCGTGCTCATCTGAATCAGGTTCTGGCGGACTCGTCTTCGTCCGCAAGCGGTCTTTCGAATCTCAAGACGGATTCATAACCGACAAGTTCAAACGAAGAGGGAAGTACAGATGGCGAAACTTGGATTCATCGGGCTCGGTGTGATGGGTGGAAACATGGTGGCCCGTTTGCTCGAAAAAGGGCACACCGTGACCGGCTATAACCGGACGCGCTCCAAGGCGCAATGGTTGATTGATAAAGGAATGAAGTTCGCGGATTCGCCCAGAGCGGTAGCGGCTGCGTCCGATGTAACGTTCTCGATGGTGACCAACGCCGCCGCCCTCGCTGCGGTGACGGATGGTCCCGATGGTTTGCTGGCGGGCCTCGGACCCGGCAAGTTCTACGTCGATATGAGTACGGTAAGTCCTGAAGCGAGTCGCGCTCTGGTTGCGAAGGTGCGCGAAAAAGGTTCTGACATGATCGACGCTCCGGTTTCAGGTAGCGTCATCACTCTGCAACAGGGCAAGCTTTCTGTGATGGTGGGCGGGCGCAAAGAAACCTTTGAACAACTAAAACCTTTATTGCTGGAGATTGGCCCCAAGGTCACACTCGTCGGCGATAACGGCGTCGCCTTGTCAATGAAGATTGCGGTCAACTTGCAACTTGCGGTCCAGATGTTGGCGTTCTGCGAGGGCGTGCTGTTGGCGGAGAAGAGTGGGATCTCCCGCGAAGTTGCGGTGGATGTGATGATCCACAGTGCGATTGCGTCTCCGATGATTGTGTATCGCGGACCGTTTGTCCTGCAGCAACCGGAAGAAGCTTGGTTCGACGTCAACATGATGCAGAAAGACATGCTGCTAGCGATGGATCTCGGCCGCAAGCTAAACGTTCCGGTCCCCACAACCGCGATCAGCAATGAGTTTCTTACGGCTGCGCGCGGGATGGGCTGGGAGAAACTCGATTTCGCGGTGATGTTCGATGTCTTGGCACGGATGTCTGGAGTCCAAAAGTGACTACGGCCGCTCAACCTACCGATGTATCTCAGCAACTAGATTTGTGGCTTCGCATGTACCGGCAGATGGTTGCGATCCGGGAATTTGAGGCACAGGTCAATGAACTCTACACGCGGGCCTTGATGCCGGGGCTCGCGCATCTTTATATCGGTGAAGAAGCAGTCGCAGTCGGCGTATGCGAAGCTCTCACGCGCTCCGACTACATCACGAGTACGCATCGCGGTCATGGACATTGTTTGGCGAAAGGCGCTTCCCCCGATCAAATGTTCGCCGAACTGCTGGGAAAGGAAGCCGGGTACTGCAAGGGCAAAGGCGGTTCGATGCACATTGCAGACCCGGCAACTGGCAACCTGGGCGCGAACGCGATTGTTTGCGGCAGTGCAGGCATTGCGACTGGCGCAGCATTTTCTGCACGGCGTCTGGGCAATGGCCGCGTTGCAGTCTGCTTTTTCGGAGAAGGCGCGCTCGGCCAGGGTGTGCTTTACGAAGTGATGAATCTCGCGTCGCTTTTCAAGCTTCCTGTGATCTACGTTTGTGAGAACAATCTTTATACGGAATACACGCATTTTTCAGAAACAACCGCGGGAGATATCCTGTCGCGCGCCACTGCCTTTGGTATTGAGGCCGCGAGTGTTGATGGTCAAGATGTGCGCGCCGTTTATGGAATCGCAAAGCGGTTTGTGGATCGCGCGCGGCATGGCGATGGTCCAAGCTTTTTACTCTGCAACACATACCGCTATCACGGGCATCACGTAGGCGATATCAATCGCGAATATTACCGTCCGAAGCAAGAAGAACAGATGTGGAAGACGGAGCGGGATCCGATTACAAATTTCAGGAAATGGCTATTGGATCAGAAGCTCGCCGAGGGGGCAGAGCTTGACCGCATACAGGTTGAACTTGAACGGGAAATGAAAAAAGCCGTTGAGTTTGCGGTTTCGACGCCGTATCCGACAGTCGATGAAGTCGGAGAGGATGTGTATGCCTGAGAACGGCGATCGGGAGATAACATTTGCGCAAGCGGTACGCGAGGCACTCGCAGAAGAGATGCGCCTCGACAAAACGGTCTGCATCATGGGCGAGGACGTCGCTGAGGCCGGCACTCCGTTCAAAGTTCTATCAGGATTACTTGAGGAATTCGGCAAAGACCGAGTGCTCGACACACCCATTTCTGAAGCTGGATTCACTGGGCTCGCGGTGGGCGCCGCAATGACCGGGCTGCGTCCAGTAGTCGACATTATGTTCGGCGACTTCATCACGTTGACCATGGATCAGATGGTCAATCAGGCGGCGAAAGTCCATTACATGTCTGGCGGAAAGTGGCGCGTGCCAATGGTCATGCGCACGACGATGGGAGCGACGCGCCGGTCAGCTGCCCAACATTCTCAGTCGCTTCACGCGTGGTATTGCCACGTCCCGGGACTGAAGGTCGTTCTGCCTTCGACGCCTTACGACGCCAAGGGACTATTGAAGGCTGCCATTCGCGATCAGAATCCAGTTGTCTTTTTCGAAGACAAGATGATGTACAAACTCAAAGGTCCAGTACCCGAAGGCGAATACACCGTCCCGCTGGGTGTCGCGGATGTGAAGCGCGTTGGCGAAGATATTTCACTGATCGCAACCAGCAGTATGGTGCAGGTGGCGCTGGGAGCGGCGTTGTTGCTACAGGAAATTGGGATCAGCGCGGAAGTCATCGATCCGCGAACACTGTGGCCGCTTGATGAAAAAACGTTGGTTGACTCGGCTAAAAAAACATCGCGCGCGATCATTCTCGATGAAGGATACGAACGCTACGGTGTGACTGCTGAACTTGCGTCAGTGATCGCGACGGGCGCATTCTACGATCTGGATGCTCCGGTCAAGCGCATGGGCGCGATGCACGTCCCAATTCCGTTTTCACCGCCGCTGGAAGACGTAACTGTGCCGACTGAACAGACTGTATTCGAAGCTGCGCGTGCGCTTTGCGGACGGTCCTGACAAGACACTCAACCGGCCCGACTATTCGACTGAAGGAGAATTCTGATGGCTCTGCCCACTTATGGTTCGATGGCGGTCGATTGGGAAAATCGAATTGATTTCGATCGCTTGCGCCGCGAGCGTCTGGCGCGCGCCAAAGACCTTCTGAAGAAATCAGAAATGGGCGCGTTGCTCTGTTTCGACATGAACAATGTGCGCTATCTGACCGCCACGCATATCGGAACGTGGGCGCAGGACAAGGCGAATCGCTTCACCCTCCTTCCGCAAAACGACGAGCCGATCCTGTGGGATTTCGGATCGGCGGCCAAACATCATCAATTGCATTGTCCATGGCTTGGGGAGAGATCGCGTGCCGGAATTTCAGTGTTGCGCGGCGCGATGACTCCTGAGATGGGTCGAGCTGAAGATGTGGCGAAAAAAATTCGGCTCGAACTTGAGATGCGGGGCTTGCACAAAGAGCCGGTCGGCATCGACATTATCGAGTTGCCGGTACTGTTTGCGTTGCAAAAAGAAGGAATTAGGGTCGTTGATGGACAAGCGTTAATGTCGGAAGCGCGACTCATCAAGACGCGCGATGAGATCAGCCTGCTGAATCATTCCGCCATGATGGTGGATGCGGCGTACGACGAATTGTATCGCGCGATGAAGCCAGGCATGAGTGAGAACCAGGCCGTCGGCCTCGTCAGCAAAGTTCTGTATGACATGGGATCTGAGTATGTTGAAGCAGTGAACGCGATCTCGGGTGAGCGCTGCAATCCACATCCGCATGTTTTTTCCGATCGCGTCTTACGTCCGGGAGATCCCGTTTATTACGACATCCTCCATTCTTATATGGGATACCGCACCTGCTACTACCGCTGCTTCACTATCGGATATGCGTCGCATGCGATGAATGATGCGTACAAGCGGTGTAGAGAATATCTCGATGCCGCCATTGAATTGGTGCGTCCAGGGCGGACGACGGCGGAGATTGCGTCCGTGTGGCCGAAGGCTCAGGAGTTCGGATTTCCAAATGAAGAGGCTGCATTCGCGCTGCAGTATGGTCACGGGATTGGACTCGCGATCTGGGAAAAACCGGTGATCAGTCGCCTCGTGTCTCTTGAGCACTCCTGCGAAATCAAACCGGGGATGGTTTTCGCGCTTGAAACATTCTGGCCATCAACCGACGGATGGAGTGCGGCTCGCATCGAAGAAGAAATAGTTGTCACTGAAACCGGGCACGAAGTCATCACGCGTTTCCCTGCGGAGAAGTTGTTGGTAGCCGGACGACACTACTACACGGTGGATGGTCCGCTGCCGGCACTTCGCGAAACGGAAACAAAACCGAGCGCGCGGGTAAAAGAGATGATCGAAGCCAGCGCGAAGCAGGAACGGATTGGTGCACCAAGCAAGGGCCGCGCAGTGAAAAAGAGCGCAAAATAGAATCGCCAGACGTTCGTCGCAATTCTCTCGTGAAAGTTTCGGACTGAATAACTTATGCCGATTAGCGTTGTAATGCCCGCGCTTGAGATGGCGCAGGAGACTGGAAAACTCGTTTCTTGGCTGAAGAAAGAAGGCGACTCTGTCGCTAAAGGCGAGTTGCTGCTCGAAATCGAAACCGACAAAGCTGTGATGGAGATCGAGTCGCCTGGTGAAGGAATACTATCCGGTGTAAAAGTGCAGGCCGGAGCGGAAGTGCCGGTGGGGCAGACCATCGCCTGGATCTTGCGTCCCGGTGAAGTTCTTCCCACGGACGAAGTTGCGGCCACATCGGGCAGGAAAAATACAATTATCGCGGCTGTCAGTTCGACAGCGCCTGAATTGTTAGGACGATCCGGATCTCACTCCGCGCAAACATCGGCTCACCCAGCTGCGCAGGAAATCAAGATATCCCCCAAGGCTCGGCGTCTTGCCACGGAGCGCGGGGTAAATTTAGCTAACCTAAAGAGATCAGGTCCCGGCGGAGAAATTCTCGCCTCTGACATTCTTGCAGCGGCAGAGTCGACATCAAGTGTTGTATCGGCATCTCCGCCGGAGAGTGCCAGCCCCATAGCCCGCCTGATGGCGGAGCGCACGACGCAGAGTTGGACGAGCGTTCCGCATTTCTTTGTCGTCCGCGACGCGGACGCAAGCGCGCTGAACGAGGCGCGCAAGAAACTCAGTTCAGAAATCGAAAGCGCACATGGATTGAAACTCACGCACAGCGATCTGCTGGTAGCTCTGACCGCTCGTGTGCTGCGGAAGCACCTTCGCATGAATTCGAGCTGGATTAAAAATGGAGTGCGAGCCAATACCGACATTCATCTTGCGCTGGCGATGGCCGTGGATGACGGCGTTGTGGCACCGGTGATTCATAACGCCGACAAGTTAGGGCTGGGCGAAATCGCAGTCCAACGTCGCGATCTAGCCGAACGCGCGCGCAGCGGCAAGCTTCGCCCCGTGGACCTCGCAGGTGGAACATTCACCATCAGCAATCTGGGAATGTTTGGCGTGGATGCGTTCACCGCGATTATCATCCCCCCGCAAGCCGCTATTCTCGCCGTCGGAGCGATCGCCGAACGAGTCGTGCCGGTTGGTGTCGGCACTGAAGCTCGTCCTGGCATTCGTCCGATGATGACATTAACCCTTTCCAGCGACCATAGAGTTGGTGACGGCGCGCGCGCGGCGGAATTTATGCGCGATCTCGTCGCGGCAATCGGAAATCCTGAGCAGTCGCTCACCCACTCGGGTGTTGGTGACTAGAGCCTGCGATGCCGCATATTTCTCTATTTAAGTTTGGAGCCAGGGCCCAATCGAGAATCTCTGTTTTTGTGGGAACCGTGACGCTGGTGCTTGTGGTGGCTGCATCTTCCGTTCCTGCGAGGGCGCAGGGAGGCCCGCCTTTCATCGGCGATGATCCCGGTACCCCGGGCGACGGCAATTGGGAAATCAATGTTGCGGCCTACAACGAGCGCCATCCAACGGAGCGAATTTACAACGCGCCGATACTCGACATGAACTATGGTGTCGGGGCGAGGATTCAGTTGAAATATCAAGTGCCGTACTTGGTCGATGGCACCGATGGTGGTCCAACTCGCAGCGGATTGGGCAAGTCGTTGGCGGGCGTGAAATGGAGATTCTTCGATAGTGATGAGAAGGGACTCCAAATCTCGACCTATCCCCAACTTGAATTTAACAATCCGACGTCATCGTTGAAGAGGGGAATTGTCGAGGACGGCGTTCGATTTTATCTGCCGATCGAGCTCACGAAGAAAGTGGGTTCGTTCGAGATCAATCCTGAAGTCGGTTACTGGTTTGCCGACAAGAAGGGTGCAGCTTGGGCGACCGGCCTCATTGTGCTGCGGGAGATCAACAAACATCTCGAGTTGGCAGGTGAGATTTACAACACGGCCAATACAAACGGGACCAACCACTGGAATACTTACGATGGCGGCGGCCGCTACAAACTCGGTGAGCATTTCGTCGCATTGTTTATGGCGGGTCGCAGCTTTCGCGGAATATCCAGCGGCCAGCCGCAATTCTTTGGCTATGCGGGAATGCAATTCTTGTTTTCGATGAAACATAAGAAGGAAAGTCCGGCGGAGACAAACCAATAGCTAGTGAGCCGGTAGTTGAGCCAAAAAGAAATTCAAGTTTTGGAGGCTGTATGAAAACGAAATCCATACGTCAGATTCTGTGTCTTGTGCTTCTTGCGATTGTGATCAGCGGATGCGTTGTCATTGCCCGGTCCGCAGCTGCACAATCTTCCTCAACCTATTCGGTTGTCCAAACCATGGTTCTCGGTGGTGATGGCGGATGGGACTATCTTTACGCCGATGCTGGACCGCGGCGACTGTATATCTCGCGTGGCACGCGTTTCATGGTCGTGGATTTGGAAACCGGAAAACAGGTTGGTGAGATTCCAGATACTCCAGGGGCCCACGGAGTAGCGCTTGTCTCAGAACTTGGTATCGGGTTCACCAGCAACGGTCGTGAGAATACTTCTAGCGTGTTCGATCTGAAAACGTTGAAGGTATCGGAAAAAGTTAAGACAGGGGATGGTCCTGATGCGATCGTTTACGACCCATCATCCGGAAATGTTTTCACGATGAACGGACGCGGCAAGGACGCATCTGTGATTGATCCCAAATCGCGTAAAGTCGTCGCGACGATCCCGTTGAGCGGCAAGCCGGAAACTCCGGTGCCCGATGAAAAAGGGCGCATGTTCATCAACATTGAAGATAAAAACACGATTGCTGTGGTCGATACGAAAGTGAACAAAGTGGTGGCTGAATGGCCGCTCACCGGATGCGACGAACCCAGCGGATTGGATATGGATCGCGACGATAGCGTTCTCTTCGTGGCGTGCGGAAATAAAGTCATGGCGATTGTAGACGCGAAAACTGGCAAGCAGATCACGACTGTCCCCACGGGCGACGGCAGCGATGGATTGTCCTACGATCCCAAGGCAAAGCTTGCAGTGACTTCCAACGGCGAAGGCAATATGAGCTTTGTCGGAAAGCGCGATGGCAAGTATGTGTTGATCCAGAATGTTCCCACGAAAAAAGGCGCTCGCACCATTACATTCGACGCTGGTAAAGGACAGTTCCTGACGGTGACCGCCGATCTGGGGCCTGCACCGAAGCCAACTGCAGATAATCCTCGTGGTCGGCCGTCGCCATTGCCGAATTCATTCTCGGTGATTGTTGTCGGCAAGCAATAACACTCCCGACAAGTTGACCTGTCCCCGAGTCACGACGCGACTCGGTTCTTGCCAGCGGTTTCAATATCGACATTACCCCTCTGCTCAGTGCACAATGGCTCGCGATCCCTGTGGTCGCGCATCTAAGCGTGTAGTGATTGAGAAGTTGCGAGTTGGAGATACTGGCAGATGGGTGACAACAATAAAGATAAAGATAAAGACCGTGAATTGGGGATGGGCCGCGACATTTCCCGTCGCGATTTTCTGAATGGAATCAGCATCGCAGTTGGAACCTCGCTGGTTGCTAGTCCCACCTGGCTTGAGGCGTTCGGCCTTCCCCAGTCACCTCTGTCTAGCACACAGGGAAATGCGCCCGGCGAACCTGGCTACTATCCACCGGCAAGAACTGGCATGCGTGGCACCCACGACGGTGCCTGGGAAAATGCGCACAAGCTCCGAGATAGCGCGGAGAACGGTTTTCCCAAGGAGTGGTCTGATCCCATCGAGGATGGCGAATCTTACGATCTGATTGTTGTCGGTGCCGGCATTAGTGGTTTGGCCGCAGCTTATTTCTATCGCAAGTTAGCGGGGCCGCAATCGAAAATACTGCTGCTCGATAACCATGACGACTTCGGCGGACATGCCAAGCGCAACGAATTTCAGGCTGGGAACCGGTTGCTGATTGGATACGGCGGAACACAATCGATCGAAGCGCCCGGCAATTACAGCAAAGACTCCATCGGTCTGCTGCAAGAGTTGGGAATCGATGTAAAACGCTTCTACAAGTATTACGACCAAAAGCTTTTCGACTCGAAACATCTCACCGAAGCAGTGTTCTTTGATAAAGAAACGTTTGGCGTCGACCGCTTGGTTCCACAAAAGGGGCTGCACTATTTCGGAGTGGATTTCACTCTCGAGAACGTTTCGCAGATTCCAATTGCCGAGGCCGCGCGCAAAGATCTGCTTGGTCTACAGCAAGCGAGCGTTGACTACATGCCTGGCCTCACGCCCGAGCAAAAAAGATTGAAGTTGATCAAGACGAGTTACAAAGATTTTCTGCTGCACTACGTCAAAGTCCACCCGGATGTCGTCAAGGTGTTTCAGAGTTCGACTCATGACATATTTGCCATCGGAATTGACGCGGTTTCAGCGAATGAATGTGCGAAGGAAGGCTTTCCTGGATTTCAAGGAATGGATCTCGCTAAGAATCACGAGGAGAATCCAGAAAAAGATGAGCCTTACATTTTTCATTTCCCGGATGGCAACGCCTCGATTGCAAGAATGCTGGTGAGATCGTTGGTCCCCGATGCGATTCCCGGCCACACCATGGAGGACATCGTCACAGCCCGCGCCGACTATGCCCGTCTGGACAATTCATCTTCGCCGATTCGCATTCGCCTTAACAGCACCGCCGTGAAGGTGAAGCATGTCGGCGATCCTACGAGTGCGAAAGAAGTTGAAGTCACGTATGTTCGCGACGGCAAAGCCCGACGCGTGCTCGCCGCAAATTGTGTGCTCGCCTGCTACAACATGGTCATTCCTTATTTGTGTCCCGAGATGTCGCAGCAGCAAAAAGATGGACTCTCGTATTGCGTGAAGTTGCCCTTGGTTTACACCAACGTGCAAATCAGGAACTGGAAGGCGTTTGAGAAGCTTGGCCTGAGCGCGATCTATGCGCCGGGATCTTATTTCACCAACATCACGTTGGATTTCCCTGTGTCGATGGGCGATTATCACTATCCGAGTTCGCCAGACGAACCCTGTTTGCTGCATCTGCTTCGCACTCCCTGCCGGCCGGGGCTCGATTGCAAAGATCAGTATCGAGCGGGACGCGGCGAATTGGTTGGCACGACATTTGAAACCTTCGAGCGGCATGTTCGCGATCAACTTGGCCGCACACTAGCCGCTGGAGGTTTCGAGCCTGCGCGCGATATTCAAGCAATCACTGTCAATCGTTGGCCGCATGGATATGCCTACGAGTACAACGAATTATTTGAGCCGCTCGGTCGTCCGGAATCGGAGCGGCCGTGTGTGATTGGCCGCCAGCCGTTTGGGAGAATTAAGATCGCGAACTCAGATTCCGACGGGCACGCATATACGAATACCGCGATCGATCAAGGATTGCGTGCGGTACGTGAGATTGTGGGATCGTAAGTCCAGGCGCTGTCTTACACGCTACTCGGCGTCCTGAACGCAGCGGAAGCCGATTCCGCCAGAGCGATCCATGCCAGGTGATGTCAGCAAATACTTGCTGTGTTCGTTGAGTTTGTAAGCTTGCGGGAAATACCACATCGAGCCTTGCGGCTGATAGTATTCGCCTCCGCGTAGAATCGCGGCGCGGGTGTGGTCGTCGGTAAATTCGTCGGTCCACTGCCAAACATTGCCGACGAGGTCCATGACGCCGAATGGACTCGCGCCCTGGGGATGCGCATCGACCGCGTCGGGTCCGCGCATGGTTCGGCGTTTGTCAGGCTGAGGAACAGCGGACGAATTCCATTCGTTGCCCCAGGGATAGACGCGTGTACTGGCATCCCCCACGGCATTTCCACCTTGCGCGGCGTATTGCCATTCCCACTCATGCGGTAGTCGCTTGCCGGCCCATATCGCGTAGGCCCGCGCGTCTTCTAATGACACCCACGTAACAGGTTTATTGTCCCAGCCGGCAGGGAAGGTTCCGTTTTTCCAGTCCCTCAGGAAATTAACATCGTCTTTTGGAAAATAGTTAGCATTGCTAACGAATTCTTCAAATTGCGCGTTTGTCACCGGATATTTGTCGATCCAGAAAGATTTCACACGCATGGGATGCTCGTGAAATCGGCGAGGAGAATCCTCCCAGGCGTATTGCACATCCACGCCTACATCGTTCGCGCCTTCGATCTCGATTCCTTGCACCTTGAACGTAAAATCTGACGCCTGAATCTTTATCATGCCCGTTGGAGCTGTGGTGGGAACTTTGGTCGAAGCGATCGGTACGATTTGTTGCGGCAAGAAGGTCCACTCATGGGAGTAGCTGGATAGGGGAGCGGCGGTCATCGCTCGCATTTTCGCCATGAGGGCCTGAGTGCTGGGATCCGGTGCAGTCCTTGTTTTCAGCAATGCTCCGTATCCATGGGCTTCAATTTTGAAATTGAGGAGAACCCTGCCGCTCGAATCATGTTCAGGTGTTAACTCGATGCCGTGGTAGAGATCGAAATATCGCATTCCATCTTCTGCGTCGAGTTCGATCTGCTTACCGTCGGAGTCATATTCATTGCGATTCACGATGGTCCAGAGCGTCTGCCCCTGCAAGGGCCAGCGACTCGCAAAGATTCCGTAACGTAACATCGGCGCGTAAGGTTCCCAATCCCTGCTGACCAGAAAAGGAGTTACGGCGCGCTCTATGGCCGCGACTCGACGAGTTGCTTCGGCATCTCGCGGAGTGATCCCATTCCAGATGCCCCAAATATTTTCCCAGCTTTCCCACCCGACGCCATTAAAGAAAGCAAACTGCAGATCGTTCGTTTTATCTCGATTCCAGCGATCAGAAATATTTACCATGTGACGCGGTTCGAGCCATTTGTACTTGTCGACCAATGGAATAAATGGAAATGTGTACTGTCCCCACGTCATCACATTCCACGCCAGTGCTTCATCGGACGGGCCATCTTCAGGCTCAAAAGCGAGAGGATGCCCAACTTTGTCAGCTGCGATTGAAAAAGCGAGAGGCACCCCATCCTGCGTGTCGCCGTTGATTCCGTCGGCGCCGATTTCGGACATCAAATCCGCGATTGCATTTGGCCATGGCTTGCCAGGGTCGCGCGTACCCTGGTCCCACATCATCATAGGAAAGAGCACACGGACGCTGCGTTTGTGGAAGTCCGCGATCATGTCTCGTACGCCCGCGACTCCGCCGGGCATGCTACGAATCATGTCGAGTTGGTTTCGGTCGTCGATGCCCATGTTCGGATAGGTGGGCCAGATCAACACCGCGTCGATTCCTCCGTAGCGATGATCGAGATCATCAAGATAATGATCGACGGTGTAACGGTGTGCCACAGGATCGTAGAAGTATCGGTCCTGCACCATCATCTGCGGCTGGAAAAAACTTGTCTGGGTCCACTGCAATGCTGGCAGGGCATAGCGCGATCCGTCATATCCAATGCGGATCAGTCGCTCATTGCGCCAGTGCTTGATGTCAGCGAGCCACGCTTCGTGATCTTCACGTGTGCAAAGGCGCGATTCGGATTCCCAAGTCACTTTCATGGCAAGGCAATCAGGCGCTGGAATCTGTTGGTGCTCCGGTTCAAAGTTAGTGTCTTGCGCGACGGCGACGCTGGAAATCGTGAGCAGAATTACGATGACGAGTTGTTTCATCATTATTATTCGATTCATGATTGCTCTGACTAGCGAGACTGGATTAACGCTCGGGGATTGTGCCGCCGATCGTTTTGCTGATCGTGCCGCCGATTGCTCCGCGGATAATAACCACCGACGCAGCCGGTAATTCATAAATCGTATTGGCATCGACGGTTCGTTCTGTGCGCGCGATCGGTCCGTCGGGATCGGCGCTGCCGAAAGTTTCCGCTGTTACCGAAGGTTCCGCTTGATACTCCGCATGTCCGACGTAGCGTGTGTGTCCGGGATGCCATTGATACTGAGCTCTTCCGAAAGTGCAAATCGCAACGAGGCCCTGGAACGAAGTACTCTTTTCGCCGCTCGCGCCGTCGAACTCGATCTTCACGCTGTGTGCGTTGTGTTGATCGCGATTCACGACCATCAAAGACCATTGCGCGTCTGGCCTCTTCACCGCATAAGATGTAATCAATTCGTGCCCCGCGCCGTCGTCTATGTCAGCTTTAGCGGGATAAACGTCGTGGATATTGTTGCCGGGCGTGATCCAGTCCAAATTAATCAGTTGCGAAACAAAAAACTGTGCGAGCGGTTGCTGAATCTGGTAGTCGGAGTTCACGCTGAACATGCCAAACGTCCCGGGGGAATCGTTGCAGCCGTGTTCCATAAGCAGCGGCAGGTAATGGAAATAGTAGACACCATTTCCGCCCGCGGTTAGAAACGATCCGATGTAATCGGCTAACCAAAGGCCGGAGAAAATGTCCATCGACGTTGCACTGGCAGCTGCAGAGAAATTTGATTCGGTAATAAACAAAGGAACGTTTGACGGCACTCCATCGTCGCGCCAGACTTGCATGATGTGACTGACGAGCTGAGGCTCGTCGTAGAGGCTGGCCCAAGGGATTTTGCAACCGTCGAGAGGGTAGTGTTCAAAGGAAAAAAACGCTAAATCGCGCAAGCGGTCGCGCTGTTTCAGATAGTCAATGAAGCGGCCTGTCCACGATACTTTGCCATTTGCGTCGGGCCAAGTCTCGATATCCTGCGTCACCCCTTGGAACGATGGGCCGCCGAGCTTCAGCGCGGGGTCGAGATGGTGGATCGCCTCAGCCCATTGCAGGTAGAGCGTTCCATAATCTTCGGGGCTCAAATATTGCCCATCCATCTCTTCGCCCATCTCGACGTAAGAAATTGGATAGTTACGTTTCTTTAAATATTCGATTTCGGCGACCGCATTTTCCGGTGTGTCATAGACCAACGCGATCGGCATCATCGCTGGAAGGCCTCGCGTGACGCCACTCTTGTAGAAGAAATCAAAACCTGCCTGCGCCTGATGGGTCGTCCCCAAGTCGGAAGCCTCATGCCAGGGGTCCACGGAAGAACAGTAGGTCGTGGTTTGTACCTGGTCGGGCGCGTGTCGAACGAGATCGTGGAATTCGCCGTCTTGCGAAGTCGTGCCGATATAAATTTCGTTGATGGCGTATCCAACACAGGCTCTCGGATCACTAGCAGCCTCTCCCACCGCACACGTGTTCGAGGACTCTGTCATCAGAATTCGCAGGAATCGTACTGCAACCGGAGTTGCATTTAGACGAAGGATGGCGGATCCGCCGCGTGCGTGCTCAACAACGCCGAGCGGGAATGTCTGCCACGCACCATGAGTCGCAGCGTGCATGGGATCGTCGCCGATCCAATGTTGAACCGAAAATTTCGTGGCGTACGGCGCAGCCCAATGGATGCGAATGCTGTCCACCTGCTCCACTTGCGCGAGATCCACAACAACCCATTGAGGATGCGCCGCGTCGCTTTCGCCTGTGAAGTGCTGCGTGAGGTAAGGATTGCTTTTCCAATAAGTAGTGTCGTCACCATCCGTGATGCGAGAAAAGCCAGCATTCGGAGTGCCGTCGTTTCGGGTGAAGCCGCGATGCGGCAACGAATATCCATAGGAATAACGGATCGGTTCACCGAGCGAGGTTGAGCCGGTGAAATAACCCTTATCGCCAGGTTCACTCCACGTGCCGTGGGGATTCCAATGCCACGCTTCAATCGATAGTTCCGTGTTGTTGCGGTAACTGACCGGCTGCCAGCCTGAAGCGAGTGCTTGACCTAGATTGGGTTGAGTTAATCCGCTGTCGAGGGCCTCTGGTGGAATTCGATCGACGCCGGCGCCCAGGGTTTCGTTTGGACGGAAGTGATTGGTCGCGTGTGCGGGGATAGCGTCGATGCGGATCGTCTGTGCGTTCGCGGCGATTGTCATCGCGACACATATCATGGCGGCGCAGGAAAAGAGGCACCTCCAAAGTCGGACTGTTTTCGGCAGTTGTAACAATCAGCGACTCCTGGAACTAAGGCGTTTCACGCGCCGCATCATCACTATGGTCCTCGTTATTTTCATCCTCGTCACGATTTGCGAATCGCTCAGAAATAACTTTTAGCAGCTTTCCGTCGTTCGTGTCACCGCTCAACTCCCATATCATGACTCCGCCAAGCGCTTGCTGCCTGGCATATTTCAATTTGGCTGCGATGGACGTCTCGTCGTCGTAAGTCCAGAAAGTAGTCCCGTCAAAAAGCCATGGTGCCAGCGACTTCGGATCTCGATACGTAGTGAAGTCGTTTTGGATCGCTACGATGTGACTGTAGGGGAGGTCGTTGTGCGCAGGCTCGCCCATCTGAAACAGTCCGTGATTCTCTTGCGACACTTTCTCCCAGGAGTAAGCGTAGAAAGGGAGGCCCAGAAGCAACTTGGACGCCGGGACGCCTGCGGCGAGATAGCCGCGAATCGTAGAATCTACGTCGCCACTTTTTTCCGGATCTCCTGGCGAACTAAAAAGTGGAGCGATCAGGCCGGTCCGCTTACTCCACGGACCACTGTAGTCGTAGTTCATGACGCCGACCTGGTTGACATACATCGCAACAGCGGGCATGTCGAGGTGCTGATAGGTTGCTCGATTGTCGCCCATCGCAACCGTGAGTAGAAGATTCGCGTCGACCGAATTGAGTTGGCGACGGAACTCTCCCAGCAGCGCGATGAAGTTCACTTTGTCGACTTCCTCGGGATACTCCCAGTCCACATCGACACCGTCGAAAATTCCTGGAACTTCGATCCCCTCGGCGAATTTGCCTTTGATAAACCTTTGAATGCACGATGCCACAAAAGCGTGCCGATTCGCGGCCTGCGCCGCAGCGACAAATGATTCTGAGCGGCCTTCAATCGAGATCAGTATTTTGACATGGGGATACAACCGTTTCAGTTCCTGCAATTGATGGAAGTTTCCGCGCAACGGAGTCTGCGGAGTGTCGGCGGTTCCATCTATGCTGTCTTCCGCGGAGAATGTATACACGAGATCGCCATCAGGGTTTCCGACTGCACATTCGTTACCGACGATGTTTCCCTTGGCGTAATTGATCTGATCCAACAAAGGCATTGCCCCTTCGGCGAGCAGATCCTTGACGAAGAACCGTGTGTGGTGGGCCCATCCTGGAAAGTATCCGACCACTAAAGGATGGTCGGGGACGATATTTTCTCTTTGTTGCGCGAAGCTCGTCGAAATGGAAGTAAATGCGCTGGCGGTCACCAGGATCATCGCGAAGCAGAAGAATTTCACATTCCGGTGGCCAAGTTGATTACTTCGTCGCATTTCCCGGACCTCCCACGGAGAAAAGTTTCGGTAGGCGTTGGTCCACTGTCGGGAGGATTGGAAATGCGGCGTGAGGCTCCTTTTGATACCAATACGCTACGGAATAGAAGTTATCCGATCGGTGATTGGCATGGCCGTGTTCAATCGTTGCACGCAGGGATTTTGTGAACGGGATTGGGGAATCCAAATGGAATCGGTATACGGAGGAGCGGCTGCCGGCGAGTTCAGCACCCTTCACGGGCGCTCCGAATAGCGCGTAAGAAAACGAATGGTCACCAAAATCCCAAGCACCCAGAAAATAATCTTCAGATCCCGTGCCGTTTATGGAAGGGCGCTTTTCTCCGTCGACGAAAAACATGTCATCGCCTTCGCCCCACCAGCCGTCCTGATTTTGAAGGACTGACATGGTCACTCCGACGAAGTGGCCCTCGCCGATGGCTTCCATCCAGACATAATTATTTTCGCCGTCGAGATTTTTCTTCGTATTGATGGGCGGGTCACCGTTCGATTGCCACTGATTTGTCCAGCCTTTGGCGGGCGCGGCTTGACGGTACTGCGCATGGAAATACATCGTGTCCGGTGGAAGAGCCTGAGGAAGTGCTTGATAGTCGATATTGAAATAAAACGCATCGACCTCGGCGGCACCTTCGTTGGTTACCGTGACTCTAGCGTGCTTGCGAAATGGCATGGGAAAGAAGCTATTGAGAGCCTTGTCGGGAGCCACTGCCAGCGGCGTCGATTCGAACTGAAAGTAGTCCCCGAGGCCGAGGCCAAAGAAATCTCCGATCGGCGTTTCCACGCTTGGCTGTGCTTCGTCGTCCCAATACATGCGCAGGACCAATCTCTTCAGATGATATTGCTCTGGCGAAGCGATCGTGATCCAGATGTGGGTGATGATTCCCGGACCAACATCATCGAGCAGGGTCGCGGTCGCGCCCGGAGCGATTTTAACCGCGTCCTCATTGCCGCCCGCGCGGTCGTAACTCGACGCTCGCTTCTGTATGTATTTGTGTTGAGCAATCAAGCCAGGGAGAAAAGTGTCTCGACCGGGATCGGATTGTGCTGCGCCGAAAATACAGGCAGGCAGCGACCAGATCCCTAGAAGCATCACGAAGGATCGTTGGATCAGGGCTGCTTTCGTGCGTTTCAGATTCATTTCGACACTCGTGCTATGTAAACGGCGAAGGGATCGAGAGAGATCTGATCCGACTGCCCGCCAGTCGAGGCGGCGGAAGTTGTGAGCAAGGTCGCAGGCTTCGCCGAGCCGAACCCACTTTCCGCAAGGTTGAAACTGAGTTGTTGCGTCGTCGATGACATATTCAGTACGACGAGCACCGCTTCATTTTTATATCGGCGAAGATACGAAAGAACCTGCGGATTGTCCTGATTGAGCGCCACATAGTCGCCGTACAGCAGCGCGTGTTCATGACGTCGCAATGCGAGAAGCCGTCTGTAGAATTGCAAAACCGACGCCGGATTTGCCAATTCGCTCGCTACGTTGTGAGTCTTATAACTCGCCGGTACGGGCAACCAAGGCGTGGCCTTGCTAAATCCCGCATTGGGAGAGTCGTCCCACTGCATTGGCGTGCGTTCGCCATCGCGACCTTTTTCCGTGGGCCATCCGGCGATCCCAATCGGATCTTTTACATCCTCTTTGCGAACGGGATCGTTGTTCTCCATGCCAAGTTCTTCGCCGTAGTACATAATCGGCGTGCCGCGTAGCGTCAGATACATTCCTGCCATGAGCTTCGCAATTTGATCGTTGTTTTTTCCGTCTCCGTACCGATCATACGAACGAGTCATATCGTGATTGCCGATGACGTACACCGGCCATCCACCGGTTGATTCGGCGTTGGCGATCTGAGTCCGGAAGTCATTTGCAGAAAGTTTGTTGACTGTGCAGAACATGAAATCCATGGGCATCTGGATTTCGTCGTTGTGGTCGCCGTAATACTCTTTCAGCTCTTCGCGATTCGAAGTGTAGGTTTCGCCAATCAGGACGGCATCATTTTGATCAGCGACTGCGCGCAGTTTCTTCAGTTCGGTGTGAACCTCCGGTAATTTGTCGTTGTACTTGTTGTCCATGTTCGGGTCCCCCAGGTCATTCTTGCCGGGCAGGACTGGATTGTCAGTTAGTTGTGGATCCTCAAATAAAAGATCCACAGCATCAAGTCGAAACCCGGAAACGCCGCGCTTGTACCAAAAGCGAGTGACGTCAAACATCGCCTTCTCGACAGCAGGATTGCGCCAGTTGAGGTCAGGCTGCCCGACAGCGAAATAGTGATAGTAGTACTGCTTCGTTTTTGGATCGAGTTGCCATGCCGATCCGCCGAAGCCGGAAATCCAATTGTTTGGAGGGACGCCAGGCGCCTTTCCATCGCGCCAGATGTACCAGTCGCGATGCGCGGATGTGCGCGAAGACGCAGAATCGATGAACCACTTATGCTGGGGCGAAGTGTGATTGAGAACAAAGTCCATGATGATGCGGATGTCGTGCTTCTTCGCATCGTTCGACAAATGTTCGAAGTCCTTGAGCGTGCCATACATGGGATCGATGTCCTCGTAATCCGAGACGTCGTATCCGAAATCAACCTGCGGCGACGGATAGCAGGGAGAAATCCAAATCGCATCCACGCCCAGGTCTTTCAGATAGTCTAGTTTCGAGGCGATGCCTTTGAGGTCTCCGATCCCGTCATTATTACTGTCCGCAAAACTGCGCGGATAGATTTCGTAGAAGACGGCATTCTGCCACCACTGATGGCCGTCCGCGTCGACGGCTGGACGCGCAGTTTGAGAATAAATATTCGTCGAGCACAAGCCGATTGCGATCAGAGCTACCGCCCAATAGTTGCGAGACACTCGTGGTTCTCTCCGTTTTAGTCAGAGGCTCTAGTGCGGCCTCACGCCCACCGAGTATAGACCCGTCGATCAAGAAGTTGGAAGGATTCAATCCTGTCGTCAAAACAACAAAATGTTGAGCGACCGTTAAGTCACTCCCGAGGTCTGTTTTCGATTTCCAGGAAATGCGAAAAGGGTGCCTAGGACCCTATGTTGACGGGCGAGAATGTCCGTGTCTTCTTTTGCGCTTGACACCCGCTGTCGAATTGCAGCACGATGGCGGGTCGCATTGAAGCGATTCAATTACAACTTTTCTTTTCTTGGTGTCTACAGGAAATTAATTAGCGAACGAAGCACCGGGAAAGTGGACTAGATGGCGGGCCGTGGCAAGTACCCGCGCAAGAGAACACGGTACCAGCGTCAGGAGATCGGTTTATGGGGCCAAAGGTTATTTCAGTTTGGGGTTTGCTCGCCGTCTTGTTTGTCAGCGCGTCTCTCTTCGCGCAGTCGTCTGGCTCCTTCACGGGAACGATTCTCGATAATACGGGCGCGGCGGTCTCCGGTGCGGAAGTTACGGTTAGCGATCCTGCCACCGGTTTTCGTCGCAAAGCCGTCACGAATCAGGACGGCAACTATTTAGTCGCAGGCCTCGGAGCTGGAACTTATGACGTGACTGTGACGGCTCCCGGGTTTCAAAAGTATCAAGCCAAGAAAGTAATTTTGCGTGTTGGCGAAAAGCTTCGAGTCGACACGAAACTCGTTATCGGCAAAGTCACCAGCACAATCGTCGTCGAAGGAAGTTCGGTTGGAAAGGTGGACACGCAGTCCTCAGAATTAGCCGGCACGATCACCGGGGAGCAGATCAGCCAGTTGGAATTGAATGGGCGCGATTTCACCACCCTAATCAAACTCATCCCCGGAGTCAGCGACCAGACGGGACAAGATGACGGTACGGTGGGTCCAGGGGGGAGTGTTTCCTACGCCGTTAACGGTGGCCGTACGGAATTTAACAATTGGGAAATTGATGGTGGAGAAATTCTTGATAGCGGCAGCAACGCCAATATCAATGTTTACCCGAACATCGATGCGATTTCAGAAGTGCGAGTGCTGACTTCGACTTATGGCGCTCAGTATGGCCGCAACGGATCGGGAACGATCGAGGCGGTGACCAAATCCGGTACAAATCAGTTTCACGGCGAAGGATTTGAATTCATCCGCAACGCCGCTTTCAATGCGCACAACTACTTTGACCAGCCCGGATCGGCGAAGGCTTACTACAACAAGAATGACTTCGGATACATTCTTGGAGGTCCGATCAAGAAGGACAAGCTGTTCTTCTTTTGGTCGCAGGAATTTCGTAAAGAGAACGTTCCATTCGTTTACAACAATCCAGGACAGTTTCTTCCCACCGCGGCGGAGCGCACGGGAGACTTCAGCGATGTATGCCCAGCGCCCGGGACTTTATTTGTACGAGGCAATCCGGTAGGTAACGAGGCGGTCGCAATTAATTGTCCCGCGGAACACAAACACGGTCACGACGCGAACGACAATAATCTTTACTCTGGTTTTCCTAACAACATCATTCCCGCGAATCTGATCGACACGATTAACAGCTCACCGATCGTCGCGAATATTCCGTTGCCAAATAACGGCCACTCCTTCGTCGGCACGTTCGCCTCTCCGATCAGTTGGCACGAAGAGTTGATCAAGGTGGATGACGACGTCAACTCCAAATTGCGCGCCAATTTCCGATTCATTCATGATTCGTGGACGCAGAACTATCCAATATCGCCGTGGTCGGGATCCAATGTTCCGGCGATTGGAGGAACGTTGCAGGGGCCTGGAATCAGCGTTGTCACCAATTTGACGGCGACGATTTCTCCTACCTTGTTGAATGAGTTCATCTTCAGCTACGCGGGCAATCATCTCCACCTTTTCAATACTGGGGACGCGTGGAAACGACCGGCTACGATGACGATGACAGGCATTTTCGAAAATGGGTTTAATGGCACACTACCGGCGTTTGGAATCGGCGGTCCCAACAACTTCAATATCGCCGTCGATCCAGGATATCTGCCATTCAATAACGCGAATCCCACTTACAGCTTCCATGACGGAGTCACGAAGATCATTCGACGACACAATGTGCAGTTCGGTGTCTACTTCGCGCTAGTGCAAAAGAATGAAGACGCCGAAGAGGAGCCTAACGGGAGTTTGGGTTTTTACTCCAATCCCAACACGTTCTATAAGCAGCCCAGCCAGTACGGGCCGTTCTCCAGCACCGGCAACGGGTTTGCGGATCTTCTAGTGGGGTACATCAACTCTTTTTCTCAGCCCAATCAAAATCAGAAATATTACAACCGCTACAAGGTAGTGGAACCGTATTTTCAGGATGACTGGCGCGTGACGCCCCGCTTGACCTTGAATCTTGGAGTGCGAGTCAGTCTATACGGCAGCTACCAGGAAAAATATCTCAATGCCTACAACTTCGATCCGGCTAAGTATGTCGCAGCGGATGCTCCCACGATCGATCCGAATACCGGCGCCCTAATTTTTGGTCCCGGGCAGAGCGTGAACAACATAACCGGTATTGTGCGGTGCGGTTATAACGGAGTGCATAAGAGTTGCATGTCCGACCATTTGTTCAATCCTGCGCCGCGGATCGGATTTGCATACGATCCCAAGGGAGACGGCAAAACTGCGATTCGCGGTGGCTACGGTATCTTCTTCGAGCATGCCAACGGAAACGATGCCAACACGGAGTCGCTCGAAGGCAACCCTCCACTGATCATCGCTCCCATTCAATTCGGGATAACGGGTTACACGAATATTGGCGGCACAGCCGCGGGCGGCGGCCCGCTCCTGTTTCCTTTGGGTGGCGGCGTGAGTCAGTTGACGTCGATCACGACAGAAACCCAGTGGCCTTACATTCAGCAATTTCACTTCGATATCCAGCGTGAAGTCGCTCGGAACACGATCGTTACGGTGGCCTATGTAGGCAGCAAGGGGACCCATCTGTCGCAGCAACTGGATCGGAATCAGATCTATTCCACTCCTGCCAATCAGAACCCGTACACGAAGGGACAGATCATCGTCCAGGGCGATTGCGACAACGTGGGCAACGGCATCAACAAATTGGCAAATGGCACTCCGGTTTCGAATCAAGCCGCGCTCAATCTCAACATCGCATGCGGCAATACGAACCCCGATGTTTTCCGTCCTTTTATAGGATACGACTCGATCTATGGAATCATCGGAGGCGCAAACTCGAACTACAATGCGTTGCAAGTCTCCGGCAGACGAAACGCCAAGGGATTGCAACTTACGCTTGCCTACACGTACAGCCATTCCATCGACAATTCTTCAGATCGCTATGACAGTGCTTTCGTGAATTCATACGATCTCTCAGGCAATCGTTCTAACTCTAGTTTTGACCAACGTCATATCTTCACAGTAAGTTACATTTACAACCTACCCATTTTTCAGCACTCGACAGGTGTGAAAGGGTCGCTGCTAGGAGGATGGCAGTTGTCGGGCATCACGACGGCTCAAACGGGAGAGCCCTTTACGGTCGTGAATGGCGGTACGTACGACAACGCTGGTGTAGGAAATAACGTCGGCTCAGGATCATTCGCGGACTTGGTAGGAGATCCGCACGCGGGGATACCCAAGTTCGCTCCCGTGAACAACACCACGATCCCTTATGGCCCTCTGCTATACAATCCCGGCGCGTATGCGCAGCCCACGGGCCTGACGTTTGGCGATTCGGGCCGCAATTCTCTCATGGGGCCGGGCCGCGTCAATTTCGACATGGGATTATTTAAGCACTTCAAGATTAAAGAGTCGTTGGCAGTCGAGTTCCGTGCCGAGGCATTCAATCTCTTTAATCATCCGCAATGGACCGGGGTAAACAATACGACGTGCGGCTATGAGACGAATTCAGGCGCTAGCGATTGCGTGAACGGAAGCAACGATCCCGATAACCCGCAAACACCTCAAGGCTTTCTACATCCTAGTGGCGCACATAACGGACGCATCGGTGAATTCGGCCTGAAAATAATCTTCTGAGTTATGGGCGCTATAACTCCAGGCCGACTGGCGAGGCTTGTGTGTTCGACTGCGATGGGCATCGTCTCAGTAAGTGGTCTTATTGGGATCAATCCGTTGCAAGCAACCAGAGCTGATGCGGAGGACTCGCAGTGGATTCGTCCTACTAAGTCGAACGATCCGTTGATTTGGGGACGCAAGGACGGAGTCGTGATCGGCCTGCCTTCTGACGCGGGGTTGCCCGGACCTCGGGGACTGATTCGCGTGGGTGTGGTTTCTGCGAAGACGGGAAAGCCCGAGCTAGTCAATTTTATTGCGATTGAGCCGGTGGTTGTGGGGCGGGGCAGTCGCGGCGATCGTATGGCGTTTAGTGAATTGGAGTCCAGCGAGTTGGACGGGGGATCGCAGGGCAAACGCTTGTGGATCGCAGATGAGCCGACGGTCACGTCTTCTAAGTCGTCGACCGATTCGTCTCCGGGGTCAAAGGATCACGAGAAGCCAATCGAGGAAATGTCGATACGGATTGAGGTTGAGCGTTTTGCGGCGAACCGGGCACACGTGTATGTTGTCGCGACGATAGCGAGCGACCGTCCAGAAGAGGTTCGATTCGCAGTCTATCGCTATGACGACGGCCCAGAGATCGAGGAATTAACGTTGACCGCAACGATGGGGAACTACGAACGGCTGCGCCAGTTGTGGCTCAAGAGCCAAATTATCGATAGCCGCAGACTTTATAAATCGTATCGGGGAGACGACTTCGCAGAGCACGGCGACTATGGACTAAAACAAATATCTCGAACGGCTCACGGAGATGCGATCGTGTTTTGTACATCGAACGAAAAACATCCGGAGGCGAATCCCGACTTCGAGGCTGCCGATCATTGGCGCTATGGGTTGGGAAGGCTGACGCAGTATTGGCGAGTGCCGTCGAGCGATATTCAGCCCAATCTTCGGGTGCGCGTCAACGGACGTCGTGTCTATTGGAAGTCGCAAGCGCGAGTCGGAGGCGGTGTAGCGTTCGAGAATTTTGAAATCCGCGAGAAATATAAGCCGGGGCAAGTTTTCATTTTTGGTCTAACAGTGAAAGAGCCATGGGAGATTCAGCCGTCCATGCAGCGGTTTGTCGAGGCGACGAGTTCGGCGGCTAACTGATAGCCATGAATGATAAGGGCAACAGACGTTCTCCAGAAATAATAGTCGTTATAACGACTATTATTTTCGGAGGGTAAGACCAATAGTCACCTATGACAACAATCGTTGAAGTCGCAAAACGGGCGCGGGCCTCGACCGGGACTGTCTCGAACGTCATTCGTGGCACGGTCCGCGTGAGTCCAGCCATGCGAGCGCGCGTGGAAGCGGCGATTCGCGATCTTGATTTTCATCCCAACGAAATCGCGCGCAGTCTGAAGGTGAATCAGACTTATATGTTGGGGATGGTGCTCCCCGATATTACTAATCCTTTTTTTCCGCAGGTCTTGCGGGGGGCAGAAGACAAGGCTTTGGAACGGGGATTTCTTCTGGTTGCCGCCAATACCGATGAACAAATGGAACGTGAGCGCCGGATCGTGTCCGCTCTCCGGTCCCGCAGAGTGGATGGAATTTTGCTTGCTCCCACACGGGGGAAAGATTTCGATCACATTCGAAAGACAATCGACTCTGGGATCCCCATCGTATGTTTGGATCGCGTCCCGGCCGATATAAAGATCGACGCGGTTATGTTGGACAACGTTCGCGGAGCCCAGGATTGCGTTCGTCACCTCACGAGAACGGGTTATCGCAGCATTGCGATCATCACCGGTTCGCTCGAACTCGGAGTCGCACGTGAGCGTTTGCACGGCTACGAAGAGGGCCTGCGTGAAGCCGGAATTGAAGTATCCAATGATCTGATATTGGAAGGTGACTTCCGAGAGAGTTCTGGATACCGCCTCGCCAAGGACCTTCTGCTGCGACGTGCAAGGCCCTCCGCGATATTGGTCTCGAACGGAGTCATGGCGTTGGGAGTGCTTCAGGCGTTTGAGGAGATGGGCGTGCGTTGTCCCGAGGATGTGGCGCTCGCTACGTTTGACGATCTTGCGGGAGACCGTGCGTTTCATCCCCGTCTGACCGTTGTCGCACAGCCCGGCTATGAGATCGGCGCACGCGGAGTTTCGCTCTTGATGGACCGTATCGAAGGCAAGCTCACGAAAAAGCCGACCGTCGTTCGTGTAGCGCCCACGCTGATTGTTCGCGAGTCAACGCGCGGCCGAACGACGCCAGAGCGGACGTTGTTGCCGGTGGACGCTACCGCGTATTCAAGAAGCGGTGTTCTGAGCCGCTAGGGCCGCTGTTCAGGCTGTCGCAAAACTCTAAGGTCCGCGCTCTGGTCAATGCAAATAATTCGCGCCAGATTGCCTGAGAATTTGTTATCGTGTCTCCTTCAAAACAACTGAAATCAGTTCTCTAGGGGTGCATCATGATTTTAGGCATGTCCACCGCGACGTTCACGTTGTTGCATGTGGTGATCAGTTTGATTGGAATCGGTTCCGGTTTGATTGTGATGTGGGGATTTTTTTCCAACAAAAGACTCAGCGGATTGACCGCGATCTTTTTGCTGACGACTGTGCTGACGAGTGCGAGCGGCTTCGCGTTCCCGTTCGAGCATCTTCTCCCGTCCCACAAGATAGGTATTCTTTCGCTTGTGATTCTTGCCATCGCAATTCTGGCGCTGTATGCGTTTCACCTTGCAGGTGGATGGCGCAAAACATATGTCATTACCGCGATGATCGCGCTGTATTTGAACGTGTTTGTATTGGTGGCGCAGCTATTCATGAAGGTCCCTCCTCTGCACGCGCTGGCGCCAACAGGATCGGAGCCCCCATTCCTGATTGCCCAAGTGGTAGTGATGTTGATTTTTATCTGGCTCACGATACGCGCCGTGAAAGGCTTCCATGCTGACGCGGCATAGAGACGTTGCGAATAGGTGTTTCCGCAAATGCGATCTCGATCAATAACGTCCCGCACTCTGCCCGCCATTTGTATCGCGTTGATCGCGACACTTTTTCCGATTCTCATTGCTGGGCAAACTGCTCCAGCGACTGTAGCGGTCGGCCCACAATACGACACAGCGCACGTCTATGTCGCGCCACGCGACCTGGACGCTTTTGTGAACAGCCTAATCGCAACCTTCGGCGGCACGCCGTCCGCCCGGATGGTTACAAACGTCCTGCCTGTGCCGAGCAGTACGGAGTTTCAGTCAGTGCGGACTCCGTCAGGTGCCCTTTCCATCTTTGCTTTCGAGACGCCGATTCCTTTTCCCTTTGGGCAAGAGCGTACAGGGTATCTGGTTGCTGACATGGACGAGGCTATCAAGCAGGCTCGTGCCGCAGGTGCCGAAGTCGTCGTCGAGCCGTTCAAGGATGCGATTGGAATCGATGCTGTGATTCAATGGCCGGGTGGCGTGAAGATGCAGCTCTATTGGCATTTCAAGGCGTCGACCACTGCTCCTCTGGAAATGGTTCCGGATAATCGCGTTTATATGTCACGGGACGCAGTTGATAATTTCGTGAGCGGGTTCGTACGATTTTCGGGGGGAAAGGTGATCGCGGATGACCCACGCGCCGATGCGGGTGAAATCGGGAAGCCGGGAGGGAAGTATCGTCGCATCCGGATCGAGTCGCTATTCGGAAATATGCAAGTTCTTGTGACGGATGGACATTTGCCCTATCCGTTCGGCCACGAAGAGACCGGTTATGCCGTGAAGGATCTGAGCGTGACTTTGGATAAAGCCAAAGCAGCCGGTGGCAAAATTTTATCCGCTCCTTATGCGACGGATGATCGACTGACCGCAATTGTCCAGTTCCCCGGCGGATATATAGCGGAAATCCACAGCGCGAAGCCGCACTAGCGGCTGTGAGTGCATCATAAAATGTGGTTATCTCATCTACTTTGTGAGGATGCACTGACCGGTGGTAGACTGCGCCTATGGCTAAGAAAAAAGCGAAAAAGAAACCCGTGAAGTCGAAGCGACCCGCCCCGAAGAAGGCGAAACCGGCGAAGAAGACTGCGAAGAAAAGACTCGCCAAAAAGAAAGTTGCTCCGAAAAAGAAGCCAGCCGCGAAAAAGAAATTGGCAGCGAAAAAGTCTGCTCCGAAGAAGGCGGTAAAGAAAGTCGCGGCCAGGAACCAGAACGCCTCCAAGAAATCTGTAAGCGTTCCTAAGGGGCGCGCACGCGGAGACGACGATACTGTCAGCATCGATTCGTTAGCGCTGGAAAGACGCGTGGCGCGGGCCGCGGGACAATCCGGCGATTTGCAAGGGCTGTCCGACAAAGCCAGTGCGAACTCAGAGAGCGTGGATGAGTTGATCGAAGAGGGTAACTCCTTCGAGGCTGGAATTGTGTCGGGAGTTGAAACCGCCGACGATGAGGACGAAGAAGAAGTTCATACCCACGAAGTTCCGGAAGATGATGTCCCGGAAGAATATCTGGACGAAGACGAAAACTAGGATAGCGACAGATTAAAAAGCAAACGCGGGCAGGCGGGTCGAATGACACCCGAGCTGCCCCGTTCCATTTAGCATTGCAGATGTGACCCCGCAGAAACGAATTGGGCTGGCGCGAGCTCTCTCCAAAATGGGCTACTGTTCGCGCTCGCAGGCAGCGGCCTTGGTTCGTGCAGGTCGCGTAACGTTGAACGGAAGTATCGTCCGCGATCCGGAAAGCCCCGTACGAATTCCTTCTGATCAAATTCAAGTCGATAGTTCTCCGGTCGACAAACAGCCGTCAATCTATCTCATGATGAACAAGCCGCGGGGAGTGGTGACGACCGCGTCCGACGAAAAGAATCGCAAAACCGTTTACGATCTGTTGGAACCGGGGCTGCCGTGGATCGGTCCTGTCGGTCGATTGGACAAAGCTAGCGAAGGCCTGCTTCTGCTGACCAACGATTCAGAATGGGCGGCCAACATCACCGAGCCGTCTCGTCATCTCGATAAGAAGTATCACGTGCAAGTGAACTGCGTTGTGGACACGGAGCTAATGGCCAAGATCGGCGAAGGTTGCAAAACAGCAAATCTGTTGCGACACGGCGATAAAAATAGCTGGCTGGAAATCACTCTCGATGAAGGGAAAAACCGGCAGATTCGACGCTTGCTCGAAGCGGTCGGAGTACAAGTGCTGCGTCTGGTGCGAGTGTCGATCGGGTCGCTCGTGCTGGGGGATTTGAAAAAAGGTTCGGTACGAAGACTGGCACCGGAAGAGAAGCAATCAATCGACCGCGATTTTAGGGTAGGAGAATAGCGGAGAATACCCGAAGACGCCTGTGTCTAGGTGGCCTGGTTATCGTCCAGACCGTGAGTTTCGGCGTAATTCTGCGCCTCGCTAAGTATCTTACGTTCGTTGCTATAAGCCAGTTGCTTCGCCGCTTCCGCGAGTGGGACCCAGAGAGCGCGCTTCACTTCGATACGCATGTCCGGAGTGAGGTCGTCAATTTCTCCAGAGATGTAGCGCATCAGATAAAAGCTCACGATTTTGAAAACACGCTGGCCATCACCCCACTTGCGGACATACACATACTTGTTGTCAGCGAGTTTGGTGATGGGTTCGGCTACTACTCCGGTTTCTTCGTGTACTTCGCGGACGGCGGTCTCCAGCGGTTTTTCGCCTGGATCTACCAGGCCTTTCGGTAGCGCTAAAATCGCGCGTGTCCGCTTGCGCTTCGTGTTCGGCGGGTCCGTTTTCGCCTCACGATCTTCATCGTCTCTTGGTGGCTCAATCAACGCGACATGCCAGACTCCCAGAATATTTCTTAGAACAACGCCGCCTGCTGAGATTTCCCGTGGCATGAAAACTTCCTAGCGAGAATCGCTGAGCTTCTCTGTTTCTTCCAGAATCAGCTTCCACGCTTGCTCGACGTGACGGGCCTGTGTGTTGGTTTGTCCCACGCAAAAGCGAAGGGTAAACTTGCCATCGAGTTTGGTGTGTGTAAGAAAGAGCTTGCCATCTCCGTTGAGTCGATCCATTAGCGTTTGGTTCGCCGCATCCCCAGAGAGCAAACGGAAGCACACCAGGTTGAGGTTTGCCGGTGCGGCGATCTCGAAGCGGGAATCCTTGCGAACCCAGTCGGCGAATTGCCGCGCCAGACGCACGTGCTCGCGAATGTGGTGCTGCAATCCTTCGATTCCGTAATGCCGGATTACAAACCAGAGCTTGAGGGATCGAAAACGGCGTCCCAGTTGGATGTGCCAATCGCGGTAGTCAATCACGGCGCCGGACTCTGTAGCTTGATTGCGTAGATATTCGGGGAGCACCGAGAGGGTTTGTATCAAATGCTTCCGATCGGCGACGTAGAAAACGTTGCAATCGAAATTCGTGAACATCCATTTGTGCGGATTGAAACAATAGCTGTCCGCGAATTCCACACCATCGTGAATGTACCGGAACTCTGGACACAGCGCTGCGGTTCCGCTCATGGCGGCGTCCACATGCAGCCAGAGATTGTGTTCCTGGCAGATGCGTGCGATTTCGCGTATGGGATCGACGCCGCAAGAAGAAGTTGTGCCAACGGTCGCGCAGACAAAACAGGGAATCAGTTTCGCTTTGAGGTCCGCTTCGATTTGGACCGCGAGAGCGTCGGGACGCATCGAGAAGTTTTTGTCCACTTCGATTTGTCGAAGATTGTCTGAGCCCATGCCCGCGATCTTCATGGCTTTCTCCACGGAGGAGTGCGTCTGCGTGGAACAGTACGCCACCAAACGCCCGGTGGATCCTTTGCGATTGCTGGCGAACTTCGTGGTACGCTCGCGGGCCGCGATGAGAGCCACCAGTGACGCGCTTGAGGCGGTGTCTTGAATCACGCCACCCCCGTTGCCAGTGGAAAGGAATTTCTCTGGCAGTCCTAACATTGGTACCAGCCAATCCAACACCTGTGTTTCCAGTTCGGTGCAGGCCGGACTTGTCGACCAGAGCATGCCTTGCACGCCGAGTCCGGAGGAAAGGAGATCGCCTAGAATCGCGGGCCCGGAAGCGTTCGCTGGGAAGTACGCGTAGAAATTCGGTGACTGCCAGTGCGTAATACCGGGAAGAATCACGCGGTCGATATCACTCAGAATTTCGGCAAAAGCCTCGCCACGCTGGGGCGCATTCGGCGGAAGCTGTGAACGAATTTCTCCCGGCTTAACTTGCGAAAGAACGGGAAAGCTTTCGATGCGGGAGTGGTAATCGGCGATCCAGTCCACCATGGCGTGGCCTTGGCGGCGGAATTCCTCGGGGGACATGTGAAACGACTTGGATTCAAGCATAGGGAAAGAACTCGTAAATGGTAAGTTGCAATTTGTAATTGAAAACCTGAGTTTCCGAATTCACAAATCAGAACATTACCAATTGCAAATTACCTCACTCGCTGAGCCTGCCGTAGAAGACTCGAGTATCGTACTCAAAAGCCACCTTTCGTTCGTGACCTTCAGCGTGCGCTTCGAAGATTCTCTTTAACTCCAGCATCATCGGCGCATGACCGGGTTGACCTTCCAGAGGCGCGTAGGAAGAAGATAACAACCGTCCCGCGACGCCGTCATAATCGAAATGTTGTTGCATGGGGAATACTCGCTCCTGAAACGGTGCGGGCGCGAAAAAACTATGGATGGTAGGCGTCACCCGCTCATGACGAACTTCTTTATAGTCGGTTCCATATTTCAGCAGAAGTTCCTCGTAGTCGCGCAGAAACGGCGTGCTGTCAGTCTTTCGTTCATTCCAGATAAGAACGCACCATCCCTCGGCCTTGAGGATGCGAGCGAATTCCGCGCGCGCGCGAGGCAGATCGAACCAGTGTGCCGCTTGGGCCGCCGTAACGAAATCGACTGAGGAAGTGCGCAGAGTTGTGTCCTCGGCCGTTCCGGCGATCGATACCAGACGAGGATAGGATTCTAGAGATTCGAGCTGATCGATGCTCATTTCGCGCATCTCGGGATTGGGCTCGACGGCGAAAACCGAGTTGCCGTTCTCCAGCAGAAGGCGAGTGAAGATGCCCGTCCCGGACGCAATGTCGGCGACTATGTCACTTGGTTTTAATCCACATTCCGCGCGAAGCAGCTCCAAAACCTCAGGGGGATATCCCGGGCGATAGCGAACATAATTTTGCACGCGATCAGAAAAACGGGCCGTTGGCGACTTAGTCATATTTGAGTAGTGTATCGCGATCAAAGCGCGCGCTCCACGCGGTACAATCGTCAATTCTGTCAGGAAGGGTTTTTACAAGGAGCGTCATGAAACTTCTCTCGGGTGCGATTCTTTTCTTCTTGTTGGTCGGTTCCAACCTGCAGGCATTTGATAAGACGGGTAGGAACAAAGATAAGGACAAAGATAAATCCGCCAATCAATCGGCCAGCAATACCATTAGCGGATTTCGGGACGTCGCCGGCGAACAAGAGATTGAAAAGAAGTTCATCGCTGTTCCCGATGCAAAACTAGCGGAAGAGCATCTACGCATTCTCACTCAAGCTCCGCACATCGCCGGATCTCCAGAGGACAAAGCCACCGCCGATTACGCGGCGCAGAAGTTTCGCGACGCTGGCCTCGACACGGAGATTGTCGAGTACAAAGTGTGGCTGAATTATCCAGTGGAAATTAATGTGGATATGACCGCCCCCGAGGGCGTGGTCATGCACGGTCCGCACCGCGAGCATGTGGACAGCGATCCCTTTCAGGATGACCCGCGCGTCGTGACGCCTTACAACGGCATGTCGCCATCCGGAGATGCAGAAGCGGAAGTCGTGTACGCAAATTATGGATCCCCAGCCGATTTCGACAAGCTGAAGCAGATGAACGTCGATGTACGCGGCAAGATTGTTATCGTTCGCTACGGCGAAAACTTCCGCGGCGTAAAAGAATTTGTCGCGCAGGAGCGAGGAGCCGTCGGCGTCTTGATTTATTCCGATCCGAAGGACGATGGCTACGTTCGCGGGGATGCTTATCCCAAAGGGCCCTGGCGCCCAGCAAGCGGAGTGCAGCGTGGGTCGGTCGGATTCATGTTCCAGTTTCCCGGTGACCCTACGAGTCCAGGGGTCGCTTCTAACTCTGCTCTCCCGGATTCGAAGCGAATTTCTCCAGCGGAATCGGAGCAGTTGCCAAAAATTCCAGTAACTCCAATTTCTTATGCCGACGCCTCTCCCATTCTCCTACATCTCAGCGGACAACCGTCGCCTCGAGAGTGGCAAGGCGGACTGCCGTTCACGTATCACGTCGGGCCCGGCTCGTCCAAGGTGAAGATGCACCTCAAGCAGGACTATCAATTTCGCACCATCTGGGACGTCATCGGAAAAATAAAAGGGACAGATGCTCCCGACGAGTGGATAGTCGCTGGTAATCATCGCGACGCCTGGGTGTATGGGGCGGTCGATCCGAACAGCGGTACCGCCGCGATGCTCGAGACCGTGCACGGGTTGGGCGATTTGCTGAAGTCCGGCTGGAAACCGAAGCGAACGATTGTCATCGGAAGTTGGGACGCAGAAGAAGAAGGACTGATCGGATCCACGGAGTGGGGCGAAGATCACGCGCACGAACTAGAAAAGGCGGACGCTTACTTCAACATGGATGTCGCGGTATCGGGCAAGAAATTTGGCGCGTCTGGTGCTCCTACGTTGAAGGAATTCATTCGGGAGATTTCGAAAGCAGTTCCTTCGCCGGATGGTGGAACCGTTTACGACGCCTGGAAAAAAGCGAGCGAGCCATCCTCGGAGAACGGCCATCCTCAAGAGACAAGCACCTTCCGCCCAGCTCCAGTTGCAATCAACGATGATGTGCCAGTGGGAGATCTCGGCAGTGGCTCCGACTACACCGTGTTTCTGCAACATCTTGGTGTACCTGCGAGCGACATTAGTTCGAGCGGCGACTACGGTGTGTACCACTCGGTGTTCGACAACTTTGCATGGTTCAAGAAGTTCGGCGATCCTGATTTTGTTTATGAGCAGCAGATGGCTCGCGTCTTTGGACTGGAAATGATTCGCATGGCCAGCGCCGACGTTCTTCCGCTTGACTATGAGACTTACGGGAAAGAAATAGTCGTCTATGTGGACGCTGCCAAGAACAAGAGTAAGGAACGGTTCGGAGATAAGTCGCCAGACTTTTCTGCGGTGACTGAAGCAGCGCGGCGGTTGCAGGAAGCAGGCGCGAAAATGCTGCAAAAGCAGCGGAAAATGCCAGCATCGCCGGTTAGCATGAATGCTAAACTACGAGAAGCGGAGCGGGCATTGCTGATTCCAGAGGGCCTGCCGAATCGTCCGTGGTTTCACCACGCCATTTACGCGCCGGGACAATACACCGGCTATGCGGCGGTGGTGATTCCGGGTGTGAATGAGGCGATCGACAAGGGAGACTTGCCCCGCACCGTGCAGCAGATTTCGGCGCTGACTGCGGCACTGAATCGCGCCATTCAGGTCTTGGGACAGTAGGGCCGCTCTCTGGAACGCGAAATCCGCAACGTCGAAGGCTGAGGCCCAGCGACTGTTATGCCACTGGCAAGAATCATCACGCGCTCTCATCAGTGCTCGCGAGAGCTAGCTCTGGATTTGCTTGCGCGTGGCTACACCGTCGAAGTCGTTTCTCCCGATAAAATCCCCGACAATATCGCGGATCTCGAACTGCGTGTCGATGCTGGTCCCGACAATCAGTTGATCGCGAACGTGGAAGTACACAATGGTGATCGTTCAACCTCATTGGATTTCATCCATCATCTGAAAACGCCGCTTGCGGATTTCGTTCGCAGATCTCCGGAGCCTCCAGAAGGTATTGAACCTCAGACGCTGCCTATTGCGTTCGATGGTGAGTCCAACGTTGAGGATTTGGAAACTCCGGTAGAGGCGGTTGCTGCAATCGAGGATACTGGAGAGCCACGCCGGGCATTCGCCCTTGCCGAGAGTGCTGGCACCGCAGGAAATATCGAAGAAAGTGCGCGCCTGATTCCAGCGGATGAATCTCAACAGTCCCTGTCGGAGGCCCAACGCACCGAGTTCGCTGGGGATGGAACGGCGACCGATCATCCTGATCCGTTAGGGCCAGCCATCATTGCGTCGAGGGAGCGACAAGCTCAAGATCGAAGTGATAACGCACATGCGAGTCACAGCAGAGGATGGCGTTGGCGGCCTGCATTCACGGTTGCGAGTGCGATCATTCTGGCCTTGGTCGTAAGGTTCGGTATCAGTCATGCCGGCAAATCGGCGGCCCAGAATCCAGACGCGGCTGCGTCGAAGAAAATTGAATCAGCGTCAGCGAATGTGAACTCGCCGAATCCCGTGAGCGCAGAGCAAGCCACGACTAAGAATTCAGAAAAAGATTCGCGAGTGGCGTCGACAAGCGCCGCAGCGAAAATCTCTGCGATTCTGGTACGTCCTTCGGACGCGACCCCGGCGGAAAATTCCAAACCTTCACCAATCGAGGCAACCGTGGCGACTTCCCCATCGGCGATGCCCGCTCCGTCGAATAAAGTCGCGAACAAGAACGGCGATGGTTTAGTGGCGCGCGACACCGTTACATACCTGGACAAGAAGTACGAGAAGTCCGCGGCACAACCCACGATCAAGAAGAAATCGGCGCAGACGCCAGTTAAAACTCGGTCGGTGAAGACTCTGGCGCGGAAATCCGCTCCGCACCATCCGAACACCAACAACCGCCGTAGTGACGGCATCGCGCCCGACACCGTCACCTATCTCGACAAGACGCCGACTACGAAGACGGCCAAACAGAACTAGTGATTAGGCTTTCTTGCAGATTATCGATTAGCTCTTTGGCCCAACGACTGCAGCCCCAGTGACCACAGCTCCATGACCGCACAAACCGCCATCACGCATCTACTACACACACTGCCTACGGCGGCGACGGCCACCTTTCTCGCTCTCTTTCCGATCGTCAATCCGCTCGGCGGCATCCCGGTATTCTTCAGTCTCACTACCGACTTTTCTCCAGAGGAGCGCAATCGGACTGCAATCAAAACTGCTCTCTACGTCGTCGCGATTCTTGTGACGTTCATGCTCTTCGGCCGTTTCGTCCTCAACTTCTTCGGAATTTCTCTGCCCGTCCTGAAAATCGCCGGAGGATTGATTGTCGCGAATACAGCGTGGGGAATGGTGACGGGCAACAGCCGCATGACGATGGAAGAAAGCAGTGAAGCCCTCACCAAGCCAGATATTTCGCTAACGCCAATGGCGATGCCGATGTTGTCCGGCCCAGGCTCGATTGGTGTTGTGATGGGACTCGCCGCCGCTGCCGACAGTTATCTTTCCTACGTGGGAATGATTGTCGGCATCTTTGCGCTCGGGTTGACGGTCTATCTGTTTCTGAAACTCGGCGGTCCGTTCGTGAAACGACTCGGCCCGGGAGCGATCGGAGCGATCAACAGAATCTTTGGATTCCTCATCCTGTCGATTGCCGTCCAGCTATTGTGGGATGGTGCGATGGAATTCCGAGGCTGAGAAGCGCGAAGATCGAACGCCGGACCCGGCCCCGCCCGGCCAAAGAAGCTGCGACATTAGGTTCTACCTAGCCTTCCTTTTCCATCTGCCGTCCGACCAGTGCGGCGCAAGACTCGATAAACGCCTGCTCCGGAGATGTGAACGTGTCTGCGAAATAACTCTCGATACAGATCTCCGCGACGACCCGTTTTTTCACGAATATCGGCGCCACCAGATTCGATTTCACCAGGTCTGACCCAAGGTAGCGTGGATCCGCCGCGACGTTATTCACGGCGACCGTCTTTCCAGAAGTTGCCGCCGCTCCGCATAGCCCTTTATCGAGCGGGATGCGCAGCGTGGGCACAAAGCTGCCGGCGCATGGTCCCAGAATCAAAACCGGAGACGGTGAGACTTCCATTAAATAAAATCCGACCCAGTTGTACCGCGTCATCTCCTCATGAAGGCGATGGGCGATTTGCTCCATCAGTGGCTTCGCTTTGGCGGAACGGCCGTAAGCTTCAAACTCAGTCAACAGTTCGTGGTACTTGGACATCGGGTCGGGGCCCCCTCGTGGTCTTGGAACGATCTCAGCTATTCTATGCCGAGATGCACGCCAAATGCCGCTAAGTGGGCCCGCGATTCTCTAATACAGTCTTCGGGTACTCATCACTTTCGTTGTCGCGAAATGTTCGAGTTTCGGAAAGTGCTGGTTTAACCAGCGGTCCACTCTCCAAATTCGCGGATCATGCCCCGGTCGCGTTCCTCCCAGCAGGGGTACAAACGGCAGGCGAAACGTTCGTTCCTGAGCGATCTCGAATCCCAGCGTGAGGACGGAAAGTTCTTCGCGAGTGAAAGGGTGTTCGAACGAAGAAACTTCGTCGCGCGCCGGAAAAAGTGGACGCAATCGATTCAAAGTCGGCGAGAAGCGGATCGGTTCAGACAGAATGAATCGGCCATCCTTGCGCAGGATCCTGCGAATCTCCTCGCGTGCAATTGGGAGGTCGAGATGATGTAGCACTGCGATCGCAAACACCACGTCCACCGATTCATCGGGAAGTTGAGTCGCGTGCGCTGACCCGACTCTCAAATCGGCAACCTTACCGGCGTCGTTCAGCCGCTGCTGGGCTAGTCCGATGAGCTGCGGCGAGATGTCGAGGCCGATCACTTTGGCGCCACGATTCGCTAGCGCAACGAGATTTTGTCCCGACCCGCAACCCAGATCCAGCACGGTTTTTCCGCGGACATCACCGAGAAGGTGGAACGCGAATTCGAGTCCGTAAAGCGCGTTCGCCGGCGGACTCAAATATCGGTCGAGGCTCAGCGGCTCGAGTGTAATCCTGCTGGCTTCGATCGCACTGCGTTCAATTTCAACTTGATCGCGTTCGGAAGGTGTGACGATTGCCGCTGTGGCTGCGCTCTGCATCTGGGCCTCTCTTGTGGAATCCGACGAAGGAGTGCCGATCCCATGGGCAGATAGGTTCAAAAGAAATTCCCGACGCAAAGCGCTTCTGCTCACATGAGACTCTCAATAGCCAAGGCTCATGACGCAGGACTTACTCTCCGCGAGCGAACATACCTAACTTGGGATAGGGAGTTACAGGGGCCCAAAATTATTGGTGATGGTCGTGAAGTATAGCGCGGTTGGGGAAGATGTCAAGGGCGAAGATAGGGGAAGATAGAGAATGACCCGCCAAGCGAAAGCGCTGACGGGGTCCAAACAGCAGTAGACAGCAATCTAGAACACCTCCGGCCATTTTTGTGCTCGATGATAGATGGCGAGAATCACAATGCGGTCCCTATTGATAGCGCAGGCTGCAACGAAAGGCGTGTCGGAAATGACCAACTCGCGGGTGTCCGGAGCACGACCTGCTCTGCCGGACATAGGGAATATCGAAAGTTGTTGGATCCGAGTGACCATGATTGCCGTGATTCGCTTGGCCACCTTTTCGCTGTTGGAGAGAGCGATGTGATCTTGAGCCTGATCAAGTTGCTGGATTGCTTCTTCTGTCCAGGCTATGGTCAGCGGATTGCCGAGCCGAGTCATCGACTCGAAGTTCGAGAAGAAATACGAGTCGAGGATCGAGGAGAAGATTGAGGCGCTGGTCGACGAGAGGACCGTCCCGATGATTGACTTGATTGCTGTTTGGTCAATCGACTGGCACGTCCCGACTCTGTGAGACGCCTCAAGACCTCCTCGTGGTTCACGACGCGACCTCGCTGCATCTGCTCCAACCCCCGGCGCACAAGCGTGTCTTGGTAGGCATGCAGTTCGATGTAGTTCGAGAGCGCCTCGTTGATGAGATAGCTGCGGGATCGATCTTGCGCTGCGGCGAGGGAATCGAGGGTCTCGATTCGTTCAGTGAGAGCCCGGAAACTAATGGTCTTCTCGGATCTAGCCATAATTTACTGTAACATAAAGTAAGACATTGTAATACAATGTCTTATGTTGAAAGAGAGCCAGTTCGTTTACCGCCTACAGGGACTGATCCCATTACTTAATCGTGACCAGTTTCTCCACCAGTTCCGAGTAGTCCTTCTTCTCTAACCCGTGCACCGACTTGTTGTATTCGTCCACCTTGCTGGAGTAATTCATCGAGCAGAATTTCGGTCCGCACATGGAGCAGAATGCGGCGGACTTATAGTGCTCTTCGGGGAGAGTTTCGTCGTGCATCGAACGTGCGGTCTCGGGATCGAGTGAAAGTTCGAACTGTTTTTCCCAATCAAATTTGTAGCGAGCGAAACTCAAGGCGTCGTCGCGGTCGCGGGCTCCGGGGCGTCCTCGGGCGATATCGGCGGCATGGGCCGCGATTTTGTAGGCGATGATTCCGTCTTTCACATCTTTTTCATTCGGCAATCCGAGGTGTTCTTTCGGAGTTACGTAGCAGAGCATCGACGCGCCATACCATCCAATCATTGCCGCTCCGATGGCGGATGTGATGTGATCGTATCCGGGAGCAATGTCTGTAACGAGCGGACCCAGCGTATAAAACGGAGCCTCGTAGCACCACTCGTTTTCTTTTTCGACTTGCTCTTTGATCTTGTGCATCGGAATGTGGCCTGGGCCTTCGATCATCACCTGCACGTCATATTTCCAGGCGATCTTCGTGAGTTCACCCAGCGTCTTGAGTTCGGCGAATTGTGCTTCGTCGCTGGCGTCGGCGAGGCATCCGGGACGCAGGCCGTCTCCAAGCGAAAAGCTGACGTCGTACTTCGCGAAGATCTTGCAGATATCTTCGAAGCATTCGTAGAGGAAATTCTGTTTGTGGTGATAGGCCATCCACTGACCGAGTATCGCGCCGCCCCGGCTGACGATGCCGGTGATGCGTTTCGAAACCATGGGCAGATATTGAATCAACACGCCCGCGTGGATCGTCATGTAATCCACGCCTTGCTGCGCCTGCTCTTCGATAACTTCAAGCATCACGTTCTTGTTGAGATCTTCGACGCGCTTGATCCGCGAGATCGCTTCGTAAATTGGAACTGTGCCAATCGGCACCGGCGAATGGCGGATGATCGCCTCGCGAATGGTATGGATGTCGCCGCCGGTGGAGAGATCCATGACGGTGTCCGCGCCGTAGTGGACGGCGGTGTGCAACTTCTTGAGTTCTTCATCCACATGAGACGTGACGGCGGAGTTGCCGATGTTCGCATTGATTTTGCAAAGCGATTCGACGCCGATTGCCATCGGCTCCAGTTCAGGATGGTTGATGTTCGCCGGAATAATCATGCGGCCGCGAGCGACTTCATCACGCACCAGTTCGGCGGTGATCTTCTCACGATGCGCGATGTAGCGCATTTCTTCCGTGATCGCACCCTGACGCGCGTAGTGCATCTGGGAAAAGTTGCCGTCTTTATTTTCGGCTTTGCGCTTGGCCAACCATTCCGCGCGCGGTTTCAGAATCCCATCCAACCCGTTGCCGTTCGCGCCGTTTCCCGAACCGTTGCTCCCACCATTGCCTGCGGACATTTTTCTCGTACCATCCTTCGCAAAATCTTGTTGCCAAATTATACGCTGCATAAGGCACGCGGAATCGTGCGATTCTTCGCAACTTTCATCTCCTTCTATGGGTTGTCGTCCCGAGGAGAGCGAGGGATCAGAATCTGCTCGCGAAACTGCAGATCTCCCGTTCCACTCGGGATGACAATAGGAATGGGTGGCGGGACGCAAAGGGAATTGAATCCTTACACCTCTCGCGAGAATCTGAATAAAATGTCGTTATAACGACTAATTTTACGTAGCGTCGGGCCGGAACGTCTGATCGACGACCTACCCGCGAAACATTCGCCAGGAGAAAACGATGTTCAAACGATTAATGAGCACCAGCAACGACGTGGCCTTCACAATTTTGCGCCTTGTCCTCGGAACGGTTTTCTTTGCGCATGGGGCGCAGAAAATGTTGGGATGGTTCGGCGGTTACGGATTCCACGGCACCGTCGGCGCATTTGCCCATCTGGGAATGCCTGCTCCCCTGGCGGTCTTAATCATCTGCACCGAATTCTTTGGCGGCTTGGGACTGATTTTCGGATTGCTTACCCGCATCGCCGCGCTCGGAATCGGCGGCCTCATGATCGGCGCGATCTTTATGGTCCACCTGCAGAACGGATTTTTCATGAATTGGATGGGCACGCAAAAAGGTGAAGGATTTGAATATCACCTGCTGGTGATTGCTATCTCAGCCGCGCTATTGTTGCGCGGTGCAGGAGCGTTTTCACTGGATCGCGCGTTGTCGAACTGAGCGCGCGCCGCGGAAGTTCGTGTGGACAGGCGGGAACGCTCGTCCCTCCACCGAGTCTCCAGGCCGTCAGTTCCTGAGCGTCTTACCGGTCTTGAGCGTGAACTGAATTCTCTCCTGTGTCTTCTTTTCTCCGCACAGAGATTTGAACGCTTCGCGCTCCAGATCGAGTACGTACTGTTCGCTGATTGGAGTGCCGGGAGTGACATTTCCACCGCAGAGAACTTCGGCGATTTTCGCTCCCATCTTCAGTTCGTGATCACTGATGTAGTCGCCCTGGCGCATCAGGTGGACGCCCATCTTCAGCGTCGCCAGGATGTTTTCTCCGGGAGCGGGAATATCGGTGCGCATCACCGGTGGTTCGTAACCTGCTCTGGATAGTTCCAAGGCGCGCGCTTTCGCGTCGGATAAAACGCGCTCCCGATTCATAGTCACTCGGTCGGAACTCGAAAGAAACGCGAGTCCTCGAGCCTCGGCTGCTGACGTTGCGACTTTCGCGGTTGCGATGGTCTCGAAGGCTTTTTTCATCGCCTCGATCAATTCGACGGAGTCGCTCTTGTTGTCTCCACGAATCGACGCCGCACTGTCCACCGCTCGCAACAGCATTTCTTTGCAACCACCGCCGCCGGGAAGAAGGCCAACTCCGACTTCGACCAGTCCCATATAGAGTTCGGCATGCGGTTGCCGAGCGGCTGCGTGTAGTGAAACTTCGCAGCCTCCGCCGAGCGCGAGGCCGAAAGGCGCGATGACGATTGGCTTTGGCGAAAACTTGATGGCCTGAGTCATCCCCTGAAATTGGCGGATCGCGAGATCAACTTCGTCCCACTCTTCTTCCTGGATCGACATCAGCAGCAACATCAAGTTCGCGCCAACGGAGAAGTTCTGCGCGTCGTTAGTAATCACGAACGCGTCGAAAGCGTCGCCGGGGCCGCCCGGCTTCAGGGTTTGTAGGATCAGCGTAATGATGTCAGCACCGAGCGCATTCATCTTGGAGTGGAACTGAATGCAGCCGACGCCGTCTCCAATGTCAATTAACGATGCGCCCGAATTCTTCTTCACCACCCCGTTGGATTTCTTTGCGATTTCAACGGACCAGACTCCCGCTGGAACGTGCACAAGTTCCCAGTTCTCAGTTTTCAGGTCCCAGTACTTGCGTCCCGACTGAGACTTTAGATCATCCGCGTACCAACTCTTGCTCCCGCCCGCGAGTAACTTCTCGACGTTGGCTGCGATCGGACGTCCTTCATTTTTCATTCGCGCGACCGTCGCTTCTACGCCCGCCGCATCCCAGAGTTCGAAAGGACCGAGTTCCCAATTAAATCCCAATCGCATGGCGCGATCGATTTCGACGATGGAATCGGAAATCTCCGGAATGCGATTTGCCGAGTAGGTCCAGAGATCGCTGAGCGCGGCCCATAAGAAATTGGTGGCCTTATCGGGCTTCTGTGCGCCCGCACCATCCATACCGAGCAGCATGCGAACGCGTGCGCCGGTGTCTTCGACGTTCTTCGCCATGTCGAGTGCGGCGAACTTCGGCTTCTGACGCGGATGATATTCAAGCGTTTTCCAATCGATGGCCAGGCGCTCGTCTTCTTTTCCGTCTTTATTCTTAATTTTCTTGTAGAAGCCGCCCTTAGTTTTGTCGCCTAGCCATTTGTGATCGAGCATCTGGCGAAAAAAGTCGGGAAGCTTTAATTCGCTGCGTTCATCGTGGACGTTCTGCGTCATGTTCGATACGACGTGTCCAAGAATGTCGAGGCCCACGAGATCAATCGTTCGAAAAGTTGCGGAGCGCGGCCAACCCACGGCCGGACCGGTGAGCGCATCGATCTCTTCGATCGTCAGGTCCATTTCCTGCATCAGTCGCATTACGTTGAGCACGGAAAATGTGCCGATACGATTGGCAATAAAGTTCGGAGTGTCTTTCGCCAGCACGACTCCCTTGCCGAGTTGCTTGTCGCAGAAATCAGTGACGGCTTCGATTAACGCGGGATCTGCTTCGGGCGTAGGAATCAGTTCCAGCAACCGCATGTAGCGGGGCGGATTGAAAAAGTGGGTGCCAAACCACGATCGCCGGAAGTCGTCAGAAAATCCTTCCGCGATTTTGGCGACCGGCAGGCCGCTGGTGTTGGTGGTGATGATCGTCCCGGGCTTTCGGATCGCTTCCACCTTTTTCAATAGCGCCCGTTTGATCTCGAGATTCTCGACGACCACTTCGATGATCCAATCGACGTCGGCGAGACGCTTCAGATCGTCTTCGAAGTTACCAACGGTCACGAGGCGCGACAGCGCCGGCTCGAAAAAAGCTGCAGGCTTGGACTTGCGAGCGCCGTCTAATCCGGCGGCGGCGATTTTGTTGCGCGCCGCCGCGCCAGCGTCAGACGCAACCTCTGGCAGAGTAATGTCAAGCAGCAGGGAAGGCACTCCTGCGTTGGCAAAATGTGCCGCAATGCGAGCGCCCATTGTCCCTGCGCCGAGTATGGCAACTTTATGAATCCGTTTCATGAATCAAACTCCTAAATCGAAAAACATTCTGCTGATGATGGCCAGCGCCGATCGCATCTCTGACAGAATCGCGAACGACCAACGACGAACGACCAACGACCGCACTTTACGGAAGCTTATCCACCACCCAATCATTCTTCCCAGTTTCGATCACAGTTATTTCCGAAGCCTTGCGCACGACCTTGTTGCTGCGAAGCGTCACGAGCACGACCGGGAAACTGTACAAGCTCTGATGTCCATGACCGCGCGCGATTTCGAATCCGCGACCGGTGCTACTCGAAAAGAATTGTTCCAGTTGGTCAGCATCGCGTGAATGGCGGATGCCGTCGCTGAGCAGCACCATTCCCGATTCGAGATCGGCCGTCTGCCACGCATGCAGAAAATGTGTAGCGGCAGCCAACGCGAAAACGTATCCAGGATCGGACGGCGTGTCGGGCTTTGCGGGGGCCTTACGAGGCCTCGCGAGACTCGGCACGGCAAGAAAAACCGTCATCAAAATCAAAAGTAAGAAATATTTTGTGGACCTCGTCGTCAAGCTGCGCTCGCCCCTCGGCTCTAATTTTGCAAGTCTTACTTTACTGGAAAATAACCCGAGCGACAGTGCGCATCGCCAAATGGTTCTATAACCTAAGCGCTTAGGTTATGGGCCTCCAACTCTCGCTAATTGCAACCGCGACTCGAACCCTTAGAAAACCTAAGACAACAGTCTGTACGCACGCTTGTCGACCCCACGTTGGCTGATATTCTCAAAACGTTATGCTGCCTCAATCCAAATGACGTCTGACTCGATTCTTTCGGCGCACGAAATCGCTGCGCAAATCCGCCGCCGGGAAATTTCTGCGGTGGATGTCGCGCGAGTCCATCTCGATCGCATCGAGCGTCTCAATCCCAAGCTGAACGCGTTCGTGGACTGCCAGCCCGAAGTCGTACTCGCTCAGGCACGCGACGCCGAAAAAATGGCTCTCAGCGGAGGCGCACTCGGCCCACTCCACGGCGTCCCTCTCTCCATCAAGTCATCGATTGGCGTCGCCGGACATCGCTGCGAGTCCGGTTCGCGCCTGCGTGCGGGCCACATCGCGAGGGAGGATGCGCCTCTCGTGAAGCGGCTCCGCGCCGCGGGAGCGATCATTCTCGGGGTCACGAACGCTCCCGAGTTGCTCATGGCCTGGGAGACGGACAACCTTCTTTATGGACGAACGAATAATCCCTGGGACTTGACGCGCACCGCTGGAGGATCAAGCGGTGGCGAGGCCGCCGCAATTGCAGCCGGACTTTCAGCAGGCGGCGTGGGCAGCGACGGAGGCGGTTCAATTCGCCAGCCAGCGCATTTCTGTGGCATCTGCGGATTGAAGCCTACGCCCGGACGCATTCCGTCGACCGGGCATTATCCCAAGGCGGGTGGCCCTTTTGCGCTGCTTGGCGTGGTTGGTCCAGTGGCGCGCACCGTCGAAGACCTGCGAATTCTGTTCGAGGTAATGACTGGTCCGGACGACGGCGACCCTTGTTCTGCGCCCGTCGCGCTACGAGAGATTTCAGAAGTAGAATTGCAATCCACAAACATTGGTTTCTTCGAAGACGATTGTCGAACTCCCGTGACGAGGGAAACTCGATCGGCAGTGCGACAGGCAGCGTCGTTATTAAAGAGTTGCGGATTCGATGTTGATGCCTTTCGCCCTGAAGGCCTCGAAGAAGCGCGTCAGCTGTGGTGGGAATTCTTCGGCACAGCTGGCGGCATGATTCTGGATCCCATGTTCAAGAATTGCGAGACGGATCAAAGTCCTATCCTGCGCGAGTTCTTGTTATGGACAAAGACGAACGCCGCCGCGCACACCGGAGAATCTCTCCTCGCCGCATGGTTGGGACGCGACGCCATCCGCGAAAAAATTCTCGTGCAGATGCGGGATTATCCCCTGCTGCTTTGTCCCGTCGCGGCCATCCCCGCATTCCGCCACGGCGAACGCGAGTGGCTGGTGGAGGGCAAGACCGTCCAATACCTCGATGCCTGGAGCTATTGCGAGTGGTTTAATCTGCTCGGCTTTCCCGCCGTGGTTGTTCCTATCGGTTTTTCGGACGAAGGCCTGCCCATCGGTGTGCAAATCGTTGGCCGTCCTTGGCAAGAAGAAATGGTGCTGGCGGTCGCCGCGAAGTTGGAGCAGCAGCGCGGAGCTTGGCAAGCGCCCCTACTCACCACATAAATCTCTGGCGATAAACCCTTTCTCTGCTCGCCCGATTGTGCAAATAAATTCACTTTGTAAATGCGGCGCTTCGCGCCGATTTTGCTTTACGTCGGCTTAGGCTCCGCTATATAAACTAGTTCAAGTAGTATTGTTCGCGAGTAATAGCCCTCCACCAAATGCCGCTACGCGCCAGCGGGTTTGAACGGTAGCAAGCGCGGCAGTCAGATTCACCCATTTGTCATTTCCGTCAGCGCGGATACATTTGTTTGTCGAGGCAGTGTCGAAATCAGTGCAACGAGGTTGAATCCAGCGAATGTTTGACGCAAGAATATTTGACACAAGAAAGTTTTCCGCAAGAAAATTCCGGCCCCACACCCTCCTCTCTTACCTGCTGTTGTTCATGTTCGCCCTATGTGTTTTGTCTTTCGCTCAAGATAACGACAAAGATCGGGACAAAGACAACGACAGAGACAAAGACGCCAAGAAATCAGGCACATTCGTCGATATTAATAAGGGAAAGGTTCGCTGCGACAAGCCCGAGGTCGCGCACTCCATCGAGGTTCCCGATCGTCCCGGCCACGCGTTGATGATTGAAAAGCGCAAGTGTACCTGGACTGAGCCGATGGTCATTCTCGGCGGAAAAACGAAAGACGGTATTCAGGTCGGATTCGCGGAACAGATGGAGGGCACACGGCACAGCCACGGTTTCGAAACTGACACGCTGGACAACGGCGAGAAGTTGACCTGGAAAACGATGGATCAGGTGTCCGGGGAAAAAGGTCCGGCAACCATCACAGGACGTTGGAGTCTGATGCGTGGCACCGGCAAATATAAAGGCATTAAAGGCGGCGGCACCTACGAAGGCAAGCTCGGCGCCGATGATGTTTTGACGTTGGAATTTGAAGGCGTTTATGACCCAACCGAAATGGTTGGCGGCAAAAAGTAGCGAAATAAAAACCAGTGGCCCATGTTTGAGACAGGTTCAAGGAGCAATACATGACGACCAAGCGTTTCTCAGTAGCAGCTTTCCTGGCGATTGTGTGTCTGGCAACAGCGACGTTCGCTCAACAATCAAAGACCGTGACAAAAGGACCGATCGTAATCCAGGAATACAAACACGACACCGGCCCGCTGCTCCGCGAAGTCGCACCGCTGCTCCCGGAATACAGAATGCCGGCTGAGCACGAGATTGAAAATAACGTCAATCCCAATCACAACTGGAAGACGACCGCACAAAAGGACTCGGTTCTGCAGACGGCCGAGAATTCCCCAAATTTACAGACCCCTGCTTTTGGTTTGGAATTTGACGGCTTGGGCGTAGGCGACGACTTTTTCTGTAACTGCATGCCTCCCGATAACGATGGCGCACCGGGGACCACGCAGTACGTGCAATACATCAACGGCGGCTACATCGTATTTGATAAGAGCGGAAACACCGTGCTAGGACCGCTCTCAGGAAATGCTTTCTGGACCGGCTTCGGCGGGTCCTGCGAGAACGATAACAGCGGCGATCCCGTGGTGAGATTCGACGCGGCTGCGCAACGCTGGGTCGTAGCTCAGTTTGCCGTTGACGCGTCACCGTTTTTCGAGTGTGTCGCGGTGTCACAGACATCCGATGCGACCGGCTCTTACAATCGATACGCATTTCAATTCGCCGATTTCCCGGACTATCCAAAATTGGGTGTTTGGCCCGACGCCTATTACCTGACCTTTAACAACTTCAACGCCCAGGGAACCGCGTTTGTCGGCGCGAACGTTTGCGCGGCAGATCGTACCAAGATGCTCGCGGGCTCAGCAGCTACCATCCAGTGCTTCCAGCAGAACAATCAGCAGTTTGGAATGCTTCCCTCCGACGTAGATGGTGCGACGCCGCCACCCGCAGGCACTCCGAATCTCGTGGTGGAACTCTCGGCAGACGGCAGCGCGAATTTGAGCATGTTCAAGTTCCACGTAGATTTCACCACGCCGGCGAATTCAACCTTTACGGGCCCAACCCAGATTCCAGTTGCTGCATTCACACCGCTTTGCCCTGTGCAATCGCGCGGCGCATGCGTTCCTCAGCCCACTACCGGCAGCGACAAGTTGGAATCTCTCGCTGATCGGTTGATGTACCGCTTGGTGTATCGCAATTTCAGCGACCATTCGACCTTGCTAGTAACACACTCGATTGTGGCTGGCAGCAGCGGTGGAGTGCGCTGGTATGAAATTCACAACCCGGAAACAACCCCGACACTATTTCAGTCGGGAACCTTTGCTCCCGATGCGCAGTGGCGTTGGATGCCGGCAATCGCGATGGATTCTAATCAGGACATCGCTCTCGGGTTCAGCCGCTCCGGTGCCGCGGCGGGACAGTACCCATCGATCGTTTATGCGGGTCGAGTGCCTAGCGATCCGGCCGGAACTCTGGAATCAGAAGTTGTCCTGAAAGCAGGCAGCGGATCGCAGAGCAGCGGCGACAACCGTTGGGGAGATTACAGTTCAGTCACGATCGATCCCACCGACGATTGCACTTTCTGGTTTACGGAAGAATACGAAAAAGTCACCGGCGGATTTAACTGGAGCACTGCTATCGGAACCTTCACGTTCCCTGGTTGTGCAGGTGGCTCTCCTGCCTTCAGCCTGAGTGCGAATCCAAGCACCATCAGCCTGGCGCAGGGCACTAACACCACGAGCGCAATAACGGTAACTCCGTCCAACGGATTCACCGGCAATGTCACTCTGAGCGCCACTGGATTGCCCACCGGCGTGACGGCGGCGTTTAGCCCGAATCCTACAAAGACCACCAGCACCCTGACGCTCACCGCCACCGCCACGGCGACTGCGGGTCCGGCCACAGTGACCGTGAAGGGTGTATCGGGTAGCCTCACATCGACGACCCCGATCGCGCTCACCGTTACCGGCACCGGCGGCGGTCCTGCAGTTGGCCTCTCACCAACATCACTGACATGGACGACGGTTGTAGTTGGAGTCACATCTCCTGCTAAGACCATCACCGTTACGAACACCGGGACCGCGACGCTGACGTTTGGCAGCATTACGGCTACGGGTGACTTTGCCGTGGCGGCTAGCACGAAGCCTTGCACGAGCGTGCTGGTCGGAAAAACCTGCTTGATCAAAGTGACCTTTACGCCGACGCAAATCGGAACGCGTACGGGCACGTTGACCATCAACGACAATGCTGGGAACTCTCCTCAGGCGGTACCGTTGACCGGAGTCGGTGGAGCGCAAGCGACACTGGCACCAGCGACAGCAACGTACTCCGCGCGAACGGTTGGTACGACCAGTCCGGCGAAAGTGTTCACGCTAACCAACAAACAGAGCGTCGCGTTGAACAGCATCGCGATCTCTGCCAGCGGAGACTTCAGTGTCTCCACGACGACTTGCACGACGAGCCTCGCAGCTAAGGCCAACTGCAAGATCAGCGTGACTTTCACTCCCACCAAGACCGGGACGAGGACGGGAACGTTGTCGGTGGCGGATAGCGCCAGCAACAGTCCGCAGACTGCGGCTCTGACTGGAACCGGCAAGTAGCATTTCGGAACAAGCTGAAGAAACGGGGTCGCGAAAGCGGCCCCGATTTTTTTATGCGTGAATCGTTCATCGAGAATCGCCAAACTTCATTGATCCGGCATTAACGATCCTGCCTTCCCCCAGTGACGTGTTAACGCCATGTGAAAAAAATGTCACACATCTGCTAGAAAACATCGGCTGAAAAGCGCGCTCCGTGCGGATTTTGCTTTTTGTTTTCGGGGAAGCGATGTATAAACTATCCACGCTAGTTGGCCCTGATTTCCGCTCACTCTACTGCGGACTTGACGGGCTACATTTCCGATCGATGCTCATCACAATCTCGAACGACTGCAAATGATCTGGCAGTGGATCCAACCGAAATTACAGGGGAAAAGATAATGACGGAGGCAAAATTGACGACCAAACGCACAGCAATCACGGCGTTCTCTGACGCGATCTTCTTAATGACGATCGCACTAACGCTACCGGTGTTCGCTCAGCAGTCGAAAGCTCAGCAATCGAAGACGAGGTCAACGAAGGCCGTCGTCATCAAGGAATTCAAACACGACACCGGCCCATTACTTCGCGAGATCGTGCCCCTGCTCCCCGAATACGGCATCCCTCCGCTGCATGAAATCGAGAACAAAGTTCCGCGCCGCCCCTGGAGCAGCAAGGTTGAGAAGGATCCCGTGTTGCAAACGGAAGAGAATTCTCCGAAATTGCAGACTCCGAATTTCCTTACGGAATTCGACGGCATCGGATTCGGCGACGACTTTTTCTGTAACTGCATGCCTCCCGATAACGACGGCGCGCCCGGCGCGACGCAGTATGTGCAGTACGTCAATCTCACCTATCAGGTGTTCGACAAGAGCGGCAACACGTTGTTGGGACCACTCTCCGGAAATGATTTCTGGTCTGGATTCGGCGGTTCTTGCGCAACCGATAACAGTGGCGATCCGGTCGTAAGATTCGACGCGGCCGCTCAGCGTTGGGTGGTTGCTCAGTTTGCCATTAACAGTTCGTCGCCGGATTACGAGTGCGTTGCTGTATCCACGACGGCAGATGCAACCGGTTCCTACAATCGGTACGCGTTTCCGCTGAACAATTTTCCGGACTATCCGAAGTTCGGTGTCTGGCCCGACGCGTATTACTTCACCTTTAACAACTTCACCATTTCTGGAAGCGCGTTTGTCGGCGCGAATGCTTGCGCCGCGGACCGCACCAAGATGATTGCCGGAACCGCCGCGACTTTGCAGTGCTTCCAGCAGAACTCGGATCAGGCCTCGATGTTGCCGTCCGATTTGGACGGAGCTGTACCACCCGCCGCTGGCACGCCGGGCTTCTTCATGGAGCTCGATCCGTCGGGCAGCGCCAATCTCGATCTGTATAAGTTTCACGTCGATTTCAATACTCCCGCAAATTCAACTTTCACGGGTCCAACTTTGATTCCGGTAGCAGCTTTCACTCCGCTATGCATCACTGACGGCGGCCACGAAGATTGCGTACCGCAGCCCACATCCGGTAGCGATTTACTGGAAGCTCTTTCCGATCGACTCATGTTCCGTTTGGTGTACCGCAATTTCGGCGATCATACGACTCTGTTGGTGAGCCACTCGATCGCGGCTGGCAACAGTGGCGGCGCTCGTTGGTACGAAATCCGCAATCCTGAAACAACGCCAACCGTGTTCCAGTCAGGAACGTTTGCCCCTGATGCATCATGGCGCTGGATGCCTTCGGTGGCGATGGATCAGAACCAGGACATCGCAGTCGGCTACAGCAAATCAAGTGCAGCGACGGGAGACTATCCTTCACTGGTTTATGCCGGTCGCACCCCGACCGATCCAGTTGGAACTTTGGAGTCTGAAGTCGTATTGAAACAGGGCCAGGGTTCGCAGAGCAGCGGCGGCGTTTCTCGATGGGGTGATTACACTTCGATGACCGTAGATCCAACCGATGACTGCACGTTCTGGTTCACCGAAGAATATTTGAAATCCACTGGTGACAACGGCGGATTTAACTGGAGCACCGCGATCGGTTCGTTCAAGTTCCCAGGATGCAACACGACTCCGAACTTCAGCCTGGCAGCAGCACCGAACAGCTTGATCATCGAGCAAGGTGCTAACGGAACGAGTACGGTCACCGTTACTCCGCTGAACGGTTTCAGCGGAAACGTCACATTGAGCGCTTCCGGCTTGCCGAAAGGTGTGACCGCGACGTTCGGAACCAATCCAACCACGTCAACCAGCACGCTGACTTTGGCGGCCAGCGCATCTGCTGCCACTGGGACGGCGACTGTCACGATCAAGGGTGTGTCGGGTAGCCTGACGAACACGACGACCCTGAGCCTCAGCGTCAATTCTCCGACGCAGAGCTTCACGCTTTCGCCCTCCCCCAGCACCGTCGTTCTCGTGCAAGGTGGAGCAACCAGCAGCAGCACGATCAGCATTGTTCCGGTCAATGGATTTGCCAGCCCGGTAACGCTGACCACTTCCAAACTGCCGAGCGGTGTGACTGCTTCGTTCGGCACTAACCCGGCTACCACGAGCAGCGTGTTGACGCTGCAGGCAAGCGCCACGGCGGCGAAGGGGACGACCTCGTTGGTCATCACCGGAACCTCCGGCACGCTGACTGCAACCACGACTCTCAATCTGACGGTGAATGCGTTCGGGAGCTTCTCCTTGACGGCAGCACCGAAGAAGTTGACCGTCGTGCTCGGCACCAGCGGCAGCAGCACAATTACAGTTGTCCCAACGAACGGCTTCGATCAGGCCGTCAGCTTGGCTGCTACCGGACTAACCCCCGGCGTAACGGCATCGTTCACTCCTAATCCAGCTACTTCCACCAGCACGTTAACGCTGACGGCAAGCAGCACGGCGAATCTGGGAACGTCCGCGATCAAGATCACCGGTACCTCGGGGACTTTGGTTAAGACCGTAACGGTGACCCTGGTTGTCGTCCAACCGGACTTCAAGCTGACAGCTGCACCCGCAGCCTTGAGCGTTGCACAAGGCAACACCGGAAGCAGCACGATCACGATCGATCCGCTCAATACCTTCAACCAGGGTGTGACGCTGATCGCGACGGGAGTTCCGCCCGGCGTAACTGCGTCGTTCACCAACAACCCGGCCACTTCCACCAGCACGTTGACGCTGGCGGTCAGTGCATCCGCGAAGGTGAAGACGACAACAATCACCATCACTGGTAAGTCTGGCTACTTGTCTCACACAACCCATGTCGCGCTGACAGTCACCGCACCGTAGGCGTTGGTGGTTGATAACCCGAACGAAAGAGAGGGCCGAGAAATCGGCCCTCTTCTCTTCTCTTTTCTTTGTTGGAAATTTTGCTAAAGCGAAGGTTCACGAAGGATATTGAGCTTGGCTTAGTTTTTCCTTCGTGAACCTTCGTGTCCTCCGTGGTTCAAGATCTTTGGCGGTGGCGCGATCTGCCATGGACCCCACGAGGAGTCTGCAATTCGTGTAAAATTCTGGAGGCGAGTACAGTGCACCGCTAGCGCGCGTGCGAACGGCGATCAGCTTTCCGTGAACGACGAATAGCGAACGACGAAAAGCGATCAGCGAACGACGATCCGCGAAACAGATACTCCCAAATATCAGGTAGAACCGCAGCCTTCGGGCCGACGGCACATTCCTGCCAGGAGAAGTTGAAATGGCAAAAATCGCAAAGACAGCCGACCGGAAGAAGGTCATGGACACCACGAAATCAACCGCATGTCCCAAGTGCGGTAAAGAGACCCGCATCGTGAAGCGGATGAAAGACCGCGAGCGAGGAGTCCCCGGCGGAATTTATATTTCGTGCGCCGGCTGCGAATTTTTCGAGAAGCTGTAGGCAGCGTTCAGCCGTCAGCCATCAGTTAAACCCTAAATCCAAAACCTTTTCGTAGAGACGCGGCCTGCCGCGTCTCTTTCGTTTTTGCGGCAAGGCATCCGAGGAACGGTCAACTAAGAGTCAAGAGAGCGCGGGGAAAGCTGCAACTAATTAATTAGTTGCAGACTGGCGATGCGGTTCGGCGGTGAGTGCGGAGGTTTTTGGTTTACCTGACGACTGATGGCTGACGGCTGAAACACTGCCCTGCCCGATCTGTCCTAGAATCGCCCGCGCCTCGGCGGCCGGATCGGCGGCCTCTGTGATTGGACGTCCCACAACGATGTGCGAGGCTCCCGCAGCAATCGCTTCCGATGGAGTGACTACACGCGCCTGATCATCGTGTCCGCTCCCCGCAGGACGAACTCCGGGAGTGACGATCGCGAAGTCTTTGCCCAACTCTTCCCGGAGGGCCGAGGCTTCGTGGGCCGATGCGACGACTCCCCCGCATCCGTTTGAAAGCGCCAGCGCGGCCAGCCTCAAGACTTGATCAAGTACGCCTCCCCGAACGCCAATCTTGCCCAGTTCGACATCGTCGAGGCTGGTAAGCACCGTGACAGCCAGGATCAGCAAGTCGGGCTTGGCGCTCTGTCCGGCTTGCGCGGCGGCCTGAAGCATCTTGCCGCCTCCGGATGCGTGCACCGTAAGCATGCTTACGCCAAGCCCAGCGGCCTCGCGTACGGCGGCCGCGGCGGTGTTCGGAATGTCGTGGTATTTGAGGTCGAGAAAGACGCGACGGCCTGATCCGACCAACTCGCGGACGATCGACGGGCCCTCGGCGGTATAGAGCTGCATGCCTACTTTGTAGGTGTGGGCGGAGTCGCCGACGGCCGCCACGATCTTCCGGGCGGCCGCAGCGGTCGATACATCGAGAGCAACAATTAAACGCTGGCGGGGATCCACGTTTCGATACCTACTCGGCTTAATTTTGACTTTCGTTGCCGAGTGTATCGGGTTTAATTGAGTTTTGCAACGGGTTGCAGAAGCGCGACGGTCGTCGGCTGCGCAGCGTGGGGACGAGAAGACGCTGTCCGTGTCGGAGCGGGTTTATAAAGGTCCAACCGGACCCTCTGCAATCCGCGATCGTTGAAGCCCAGCGCGCGCGCAGCGTTGTAGGAAACGTCGATGATCCGGCCGTCCACGACGGGACCGCGGTCATTGATCCGCAACACCACAGCCTTACCGTTCCTCAAGTTTGTGACCTTGACGAAGCTTCCCAACGGAAGCGTCGGATGAGCGGCGGTGAAGTCGCGCATGTCAAACAGTTCGCCGCTAGCGGTTTGCTTGCCTTGAAACTGCTCTCCATACCAGGAGGCGGTGCCGACTTGATAGGCCTTCGCCCTAGGGCTGTTTTTTGGGTTGATATAGGCGCTGGTCAAAATATTTCTGACCAACGGTGTGACCTTGGCGGCTTCCAGGCTGTTTGGCCTAGATGCGGCTCCGGCCCCCAGACTAGCAACGGATAAAATCACTGCCAGGCTTTCGGCTAAACGTCGTCGCATTCAGTTACCTCTCATCGGGAAAGTCGTGTTTGGTCGTGTGCTCCTTTAGTCAGACGATCTCTTAAGGCTACCGGGGTGGGTGGGCCATGTCAACCCAAAAACCAGCGACGTAATTAACTAAGTAGTACATAATCAATCACTTAGCATGATGAAAATCATGGATTTGCCATCGTATCTCGTTGAAATTAGGCAACAGAAGAAGTTAACTGATTAATTACTATTCGAATCGGGCGCCAAAATAAATCTCGTAACAGGTTTTGTAATGAGTCAGTTGCGAGATCTTCGATGTAAGTTGTCTACAATCAACAGTATAAGTAAAAAATAGATAACTAGATAGTAATCATGAAATACCGTTGTTCGTTGGCGTCGGATGAAACATCGCTTCCATCACACCAATTTTTCAGGGGCAATCTGCACCCGGAGAACCACAACGCGGAAGTGTTGTGCCTCGGATTGGACTTTGGTTTAGAGTGACGGCATGGCCGTGACTCCACCCGTGGTGCTGACGATTGCCGGATTCGACCCTTCCTCGGGCGCGGGAATCACTGCCGACATCAAGACCATCGCCGCCCACGAGTGCTACGGCGTCTCCTGCATCACTGCTTTGACGGTTCAGTCCACGTTGGGGGTGAGGAGGGTCGAAGGCGTCGATCCCAAACTCATCGCGGACACGCTGCGGGAACTGGCAGCCGATGTGATCATCGAGGCCGTCCACATTGGGATGCTGGGATCAGAAAAGGTGGTCGCCGTAGTCGCTGACTTCCTCGCGGAAACTTCGCTTCCGCATGTGGTGTTGGACCCTATCCTCAAGTCAAGCTCTGGGGCTGACCTACTAGACGCGCCGGGAACGAAGCTCCTGATCGAACGTTTGCTTCCGCTGGTAGAAGTAGTCACGCCTAATCTGGGCGAAGCGAGCGTCCTAACCGGAATTCCGGTTTCGAATCTCGATGAAATGCGCCAGGCGGCGACTCGCCTGCATTCGATGGGATCAGCAAAGGTGGTCGTCACCGGTGGACATCTGGACAAGGCAATCGACCTCCTGAGCTTCAAGGTTGCAGGAGGTGTAGAGCAGGAAGTATTCAAAGCCGATCTCCAACGCTCGAACTCCACACACGGCACGGGATGCGCCTTCTCGACCGCTCTCGCTTGCCACCTGGCCCATGGACGAGGGCTCCCCGAAGCAGTTTTACTCTCGAAAGCCTACATCTCGTTCGCAATCGCAAACGCTCATGCACTGGGCAAAGGAGTAGGTCCCCTCAATCACCTCTACCGCATGAATCAGCAACGGAGAACCAGTACCGTGGTCTCCGAAAAAGAACCGACACAGGCAAGAAGTTAAAATTGGAAAGAATTTAGGTAGAGAACGGCTCGACTAGAGGCAGAGGAGTGGGGGATTTGGCTAGAAGCTAAGAGCTAACGGCCAAAAGCTATTTCTTAAACAAACATCCCGCGACAAAAGAAGCTACAGCGGCCAGTAGCCACTCGATCCGCCAGAGTTGAATCGCCTGCCAATCAAGCACAGTGTGCGCACTGAAGAAGAGGCTGACGCTGATGGCTCCAACCATACAGAGAGCGCCGAGCAGAAACGCGATGGTGGCGGGGACGTTCAACCCCAGTCGCTCGCCGAGGGATACGAGTTCGACTACTCCCGGAATTTCCAGCGCGCGGGCGGAATTGAGGTCCGGACGACCGGCCCCGCAGGAATGACAATACAGAGAGCTAACGATGAATTCGGTTCCGCAGCGGCAGGTCGAACTTCGTTCCACCGTGACGGCCGTTCCTGCAGACGCCATGGGTGGTCGCCAAAACTCGTTCTGAACTTGATTGACCACTTCAGCCATAAGTTGTTGGGTTGAGAACAATTCCGGAATCGCACGCGAATCTCCAAAGCAAGTTATTGCAAATACGAATACTTACGTGCCGCCTGCGGGGGAGTATACAAGTGTTGGGAGCAAGAATTACCCGATTCACCCTAGAATCGCCCCCATTTTGCACGACTTTGAAGCCGGAAGGGCGTACCCGCTTTGGTTCAGAGGCAGGTTTCAGCCGTCAGCGATCAGCCATCAGCTGTCGGCCGTCAGCATCAGTCAACCCCTCAACCCGACAACCCCTGTATCTCGGATACGATCATGCCCGTCTCTCAGCCGCGGAGCCTTGGCATTTCCTGAAGGCTGATGGCTGAACGCTGAAGGCTGAACGCCGACGGCTGAACCCCGACCACTGATAAACTGACCATGCGTGGTCTTCTTCCCCTCTCGCTATCGTTTTTTCCTGATTGTTATCACGCTGCTTGCACTGAGTGGATTCTGCCGCGCGGCCGATTCTTTCCTCAGCGGATTTCGTCCTGCCGATCCGCTGAACCAGTCCGCGTTCGATCACTATTACAACCTCGACTACGATGCGGCGATTTCAGAGTTTGAAAAAATCCTGGCGCGGCATCCGAATGATCCGTTCGCGGTGAATCATTTGCTGTCCGCAATTCAGGTGCGGGAGCTGTATCGCATGGGCGCGATGAACACCGGCGAATACGCCAACGATAGCTTCATTGGCGAAGCGCATCGTCCCGCTGATCCAACGCAAAAAGCTCGTATCAAGCAACTCGTGGAGCAGGCCGAGAAACTGGAAGACGCCGAACTGGCGCGCGATCCAAATAACGTGGACATGCTCTACGCGCGCGGCGTTACGCGGGCGCAGTTCGCGCTTTATACCGCGTTGATCGAACGCGCATGGTTTTCTTCGCTGCGCAATGCGGTCGGCGCGCGGCACGATCACGAACGCGTTCTGGAACTCGATCCCAAATATACCGACGCCAAATTGGTGGTCGGAGCCCACAACTATGTGATGGGTAGCCTGTCATTTGCCGTCAAGATGGCTGTCGCGCTCGCTGGATTGAGCGGGGACAAGAACAAGGGAATCCAGTATCTCTACGACGCCTACCACGCGAATGGCGAAACCAGCGTGGATGCCGGAATCGTCTTGATGGTTTTTCTGCGTCGCGAACATCGTTACGATGAGGCGTTGCAGATTGTCGCGCATGATCGGCCCGCGATTCCCGCGCAATTATCTGCTACCGCTGGAGGAAGCAAATCTGCTGCGGGCGTCCGGCAAGAATGCAGAGGCTGAGGAGCAGTATCGCCGCGTTTGGCAGAACGGACGCGATGGGAAGTACGGCAACTTACATTACGAAATTGCGGCGATCAGGTTGGGTGACCTGCTCCGCTCGGAGAAAAAATATCAGGCCGCAGCTGCGGCTTACGAATTGGTAAATGAAGTTGCGGGAGCGGATCCGGAGTTGCTGCAGAAAGCGAAAAAGGGTGCAGCGGATCTTAGCCATTAGTTTTTTAGCCGTTAGCTTTTAGCTAGAGGCAAAGGCCTCGCGAATGGCGAAAAGCGACCAGCGAACGACGAACAGCGATCGGTGACGCCGGGAACCTTTTTCGGGCTGACTCTCGTATCCTAAACACAGGGAGACACAGCTATGTACTGCAACGCTTGTGGCAAGGCCATCGCTCCGGACGGACGTTTTTGTTCTTACTGCGGCAATGTCGTTGGAATTTATCCCCCGCCTAAGAAGTTGATGCGCTCGCGCTCCGATCGCTCGATCGGGGGCGTTTGTGCCGGACTGGCTCGCTATCTCGACCTAGATACTTCGCTGGTGCGCATCTTGTGGTTCTTTATCACGCTCGTTTCGGGGATATTCCCTGGTGTGGTCGCGTATCTGCTTTCTTGGATCATCATCCCGGAAGAGCCCTTGCTGTTACCGGTCGGGAACCATCAGCCGATAACGAGTTAATCGCCGTAAGCGCACAAACGGAACTTGCCCCGCCGTTCGCGCGGCGTCTGATCTCAGCCGGAAAGTAGCCGCCGCAAGGTGGCAGAAGGTTGAAGATTGGCCAGAGGCATGTAGTGGAAGAGCGGCCTCTCAGGGCGGCGTCTCGCGTAGGATAATGCCGAGCTTTAGCCCCGGAGCTCGTGTTCTAATTCTTCCCATGCAATCCTTGCGGAGCGACGACGCTGAAATCTTCTATGAGATTCGCGGCAAAGGCGCGCCCGTAGTTCTTCTTCACCCTTTTCCCAGTGACCACGAATTCTGGAATCCGATAGCGCCAGCACTCGAATCCCGCTATCAGCTAATCCTTCCGGATCTTCGCGGGCACGGCGATTCAGAGATCGGCGAGGGCCCCGCGTTCATGCAAAAGCACGCAGGCGATATTGCCCGCGTGCTCGATGCCGTTGGAGTGGGCAAGGCCGCGTTCGTTGGCTGCTCCATTGGCGGCTACATTCTGTTTGAATTCTGGCGACGCTTTCGATCGCGGGTTTCTTCGCTCGCGCTGTGTGATACCAAGCCGCAACCCGATACCGCTGAGGCTCGCGCGAATCGATTAAAAGCAGCGGACGCCGTTCTGCAGCAGGGAACCGAGCAATTCCTGGAAGCCATGATGCCGAAGCTCATTGGCCAAACCACGATTGCGACCCGTCCGGATCTGGTAGCCGGAGCGCTCGTTATGATGCGTAAAATGTCCGCCGAAGATATCAGTCTGGTGCAGCAAGGAATGGCGGCTCGTCCCGATTCAGTTGCGGACTTGAAGTCGATCAATGTGCCAACACTGATTGTGATTGGCGAGGAAGATTTGTTTTCCACCGTCGCGGACGGAGAACTGATGCGAAGGGACATCGCAGGCAGCCAACTGAAAATAATTTCGAAAGCCGGACACTACGCTCCATGGGAGCAATCAGAAGCTGTCGGGCTTATCCTGCGCCAATTTCTGGATAGCGTGCACGGAAAGTAGCAGACACGGTTGAGTACGGCGAATTCAATGCTACTCCCGTTCGGGTGGTAGAGGGTCTCGTACTCTTCTAAGATCGCGCGAAGGCTAGCAAGAGAGCGTAGTCGCGGTTGTGCGCGGCCTGCAAAGCTTCGATGTAAAGTCTGCGGACGTCGCCAGCATCCAGCATGTTCGCGCTTCCCCAAGTGAAACGCTCGCCCCCAAGCCTCATTGCGAGTAGGTCTGCCACAAGCCGCGCGTGCCGTCCATTGCCGTTCGGGAATAGATGTATCGCTACCAGGCGGTGATGGAGCCGGACCGCGATCTCATCGGGATGATAAGTTTTGTATTCGATCCATGCCCTCGCATCGTTTAGTAATTCACGGAGAGCGGTAGGAATTTCGTGGAATGGGATACCGAGATTTCGCTCGCTCATCCTAAACTTTCCAGCCCAACGCCAGACTTCCCCCAGCATGTGCCGATGCAGGTCTTTGAGAAACTTTTCGGTTAACAAATCGCGGCGGCGCGCGAACGCCCATTCCTGACCGAGCAAAATGTTTTCCAGTTCGGCTTCGTTTAATTCACGCCGGAAGGAAATATAGGCGGGGATCAATCCGCGCATTTCCTCCGGCGTGAGTGGTGTGGCGGCATCGTCTGGCTGGTCGAAGAGATCTTGCTCGAAGCGATCACTCACGAACTACTCCCAGAACTTGCGGGGATTCGTCTCGCGCACGATTTCTTCGATTTGCGACTCCGCATCTTGTGGCACCACCTGTTGGTCTTCTAGCAGCATCGTATGCTCGACCGGTTGCCCGCGCCGTCGGGCGAATTGACGGGCCCGCTCGCGGATCGTTTCCTCCAGTTGGTGATTGGGCACGAGTGCATAGACAAGCGTGCAGTCGAGTGCCGCAGCTGCTCGTCGAAGCGTGGCGAGTTCGATCGTCCCCCTCGCTTCCGACTGCTCGATCGCCACGACCGATGGCTGCTTGATGTTCAGGCGCTTTGCCAGCTGCGCCGACGTCATCCCAAAGGCCTCGCGGATGGCCCTGATCCAGCCACGGCCCGGGGCAGCGAAGCGAGTGGGAGAGCCGATCTCCGCAAAGCGCTGGTCGAGGTGAGCGCGAGATTGAGCTGCAATTCGCTGGTTTTTCATAGATTGTAGTCTATCATAATGTTAATAAAAATAGTATATAACATATCAAATGCTATAAGAAAATAGATGATAAACTATATTTTCCAGCAAATTACACGTCCGCGCACATGTGCTCCGTTCCTGCTAGCCCCGGCTAAGATCTGGTTCCAAAAATCTCCGCTATATTAATTTCATGCCTGAAGACTCGAATCCTGATGTCTTAAAAGCCACCGTCCGCCCCGTTCGCGACGTCCGCGGAGTTGTGCGAATTCCGGGTGACAAGTCGGTCTCCCATCGTTACGCCATGCTCGCAGCAATTGCGGAGGGCACGAGCCGTTTTCACAATTTTTCGGCTGCCCGAGATTGCGCCAGCACCCTCGATTGCATGGGTCGGCTTGGTAGCGGTTGGAAAAGACTCGAAGACGGAGCAATTGAAGTCCAAGGGATCGGCCCGCGGCTGACAGCGCCGACGGAGATGCTCGACTGTGGGAACTCAGGATCGACGATGCGCATGCTGAGCGGAATTCTTGCTGGACAGCCTTTTACCAGCGAATTGTTTGGGGACGCGTCTCTGTCGCGGCGTCCGATGGCGCGCATCATGAAGCCGCTGTCCGAGATGGGCGCGGAGATTTCATCAAGTGATGGTGGACGGCCTCCGTTGAAAATTCAGGGCGGCTCGCTCAAGGCAATCCACTACAAACCGGAAGTTGCGAGCGCGCAGGTGAAATCGTGCGTGCTCTTCGCGGGCCTCTTCGCCGATGGAGAGACCATAGTCGAAGAGCCCATTCGCACACGGGATCACGGCGAAATTGCGCTTCGAGCCTTCGGCGCAGAAGTCGAACGCACAGGAAACTCTTCGCGAATCGTCGGTGGACAACGACTGACCGCAATTGAAGCAAGCGTTCCTGGAGACTTGTCGAGCGCGGCATTCTTCCTTTGCGCAGCAGCGTTGTTTCCGGGATCGCAGATTACCTTGCCCGGAATTCTGATGAATCCAACGCGCGCGCGGCTACTCGATATCCTCATGCAAATGGGATTGAAGATTTCAATTTCGCACCTGGAAGAGCATCAAGGAGAATTGGTTGGTTCGATAGAAGCGCGTGGATCGCAATGGCTGGGCGGAGTGATTGCCGGAGCGGATACGGCCGCGTTGATCGACGAAATCCCCGTGCTGGCGGCGGTTGCGCCTTATTCGGTGAATGGGCTCGAAGTGCGCGACGGGAAAGAGTTACGCGTGAAAGAGTCGGATCGTATCGCTGCCGTAGCGAGCAATCTTCGAAAGATGGGCGCGGACATCGAAGAGCGTCCTGATGGAATGAAAATTCCCGGAGGCCAGCATCTCCACGGTGCTGAACTCGAATCGTTCGACGATCACCGAATCGCGATGGCATTTGCAGTCGCCGCTTTGCGGGCAGAAGGCGACACGACGATTCATGGCGCGGATGCGGCAGGAGTTTCGTATCCTACGTTTTTCGACGAGTTGGAAACAGTCGCTGGTCGATAGTCGTTAGTCGTTTGGGTGCGAGCGATGTTGGCCAGCGACCATCGGCAAGCGACAACGACTCGCTTGAGGAAATTTTATGTCGAACGATAATGTACTTTCTCCCGACGAGCGCTTGCAGCAGGAATTCAATCGCTGGGCTGATGCTGGTGAAGGCCCGAAGATGGAGCGCCATCACTTCGACATCACACAGAAAACGATGCGTCGCATGGATCTCCATTCGGGAGAGCGCGTGCTTGATCTCGGCTGCGGATCAGGATGGGCGACGCAGATGCTGGCGCGGGTTGTGAACCCTACTGTGAATCAGTCTGAAACATCGGCTCAAGTAGTCGGAGTCGACATTTCGGACGAGATGATTCGGCTAGCCCAGACCGCCGCTAGTAAAATCAACAACCTCAAGTTTGTCGTTGGATCTGCCGCCCAGATTCCATCGGAAGACAATTACTTCGACAAAGTGCTGTCGGTGGAATCGTTTTACTACTATCCGGATCAAGATCGTGCGTTGGACGAATTATTTCGGGTGATGGCTCCGAACGGACGACTGTTTATTCTGATCAATCTTTACAAAGACAATCTGTACTCGCTGCAGTGGGTCCCTAAGTTGAAGGTGCCGGTGCATATCCGTTCGGCTGCAGAATACGTCGAGCTATTAAAGAACCATCACTTCGAAAAGATTGATTACGAACTGATTTCCGATGACACGCCCACTTCCGATGATTACGTCACGACTTCATTTCATTCGCTCGATGATTTGAAGTCGTTCAAGCGGATTGGGGCGCTGCTACTGATGGCGTCGAAGCCAGCTTAGCGTTCAGCCGTCAGCTCTCAGCCGTCAGCTTAGTGCAATGATGTGTGAGGGCTCCCGCTAGGTTTCATTGTCCTCGTCATTGTCATCCTCATCTTTCGCATCATGGTTCTTGCCGTGCTCCTCTTGATCTCCAAGGCTTCGGGCGGGGCTCAGAGGGCGGTTGTCGCTGGCGTGATTAATTTCAATCGGACCATTCACATTCGAGAGATTCAGCAGCGTTCCTCCAGCGCCAAGTTGCCCGTGCAAACTTTGGCCGACATACTGGTGACGGGTTACGGCCAGTCCAAAATCATCAGAGATTCGTCCGGAGACGGTGCTGGCTTTAACGTCCGCTTGCGCATCGGAGGGGAGCGTTACGCGCAACTTTCCATTTACGGACGACAATCGCATGAGGGACGGCGACAACTGAGCTACATTGGCCTCGAGTTCTCCGTTAACTGTTGAAAGCGAGAACGGGCCTTGTAGATTGCGTGCCTGGATTCGGCCGTTCACGCACGATGCGCGGATTTCACCGGTAATGTCCTGAAGATCAAGTCGTCCATTCACCAGATTGATTTTTTCGAGTCTTGCCTGACGCGGCACGGTGAGGGTGTACTCCACGCTCGCGGGGTTGTTCTTTTCGTCGTCGCTGTTGTAGTTAAAAATCTGATTGTGTCCGTGCTCGGGATACTCGGTGTGGATCGAGATTTCGTCCTGCGCGGCGCTCACCTCGATGGTAGCTTCATCAAGCCGTTCTTTAGTCCACGCACTCTTCACCGCATCCACTTTGATTTCGTTGCGGTCCCATCCAACAATGTGTACCGCTCCGTTAATGTTTCGGATTTCGACCCGTCCCGTAGCGGACAAGGGATAGACCTTATGAAACTCTTCCGTCATGCTGCCCTGGTGATCGGACGCGAGCGCGGCGCTGGAAAAAACCAAGACTAACGAGGCAACAGCGAGAGATAAAACCTGGGAGACCGAGACCTTGAGCGCACGATTCATGACGTCCTCCGAGACGGTTAGACGCGATAGTCGTAGTTTGGTTAGGAGAATTCGTTAGGGAGCAACGATCGAAGCGAATGCAACGCTTCACTGACGCAGGTTTCAGCCTTCAGCAAGCGGCGGCGAGAGCTAGGCGAGCAAGGTCAAGCGCTTCACCACGGGGGTCACAGAGGAACGCGGGGGAAAACTGAAATCAAGCAAAAAAAAGAAGAAGACATGCCGCGTGTTAACCAAACGAGCGCGTAGTCATAACCTAAGCGCTTAGGTTATAGATCCCACCGAGCGATCGCTGAATCAAGTCAGCCTTGTATACTCCTTGTCACCATATACTCGTTGTCATCCCGAGCGTAACGAGGGATCTGCAGTTCACCGCAAGCGGCACCGAAACTTATGTTCACCAAACTCACCGCTCGATCTGAAGTTCCTCCGATCAACCAAGTCAAAGAATTTCCTTGCGGCGCCAAGATGCTCTGCATCGCCAACATAAACGGCGACATCAGCGTCATGGATAACACCTGCCTGCATCGCGGAGGTCCACTCGGCGAAGGCACAGTTGAAGACGGCAAAGTGGTTTGTCCGTGGCATGGATGGTCATGGGATCCGAAGACGGGCGAGTCTCAAGCTGGTGGAGGGAAGATTGCGGTGTATCCAGTGAAGATTGAGGGCGGGGATGTGATGGTCGACGTGTAGCAAAGACGTGTAGAAATTCGATGAGAGGAACGACGCAGCGGTTTCAACTCGGCAACGACCCTGGATCATTAATTACCTTACGATGCTCTGCCAAAGTGGTTGATTGGATCGATCAACCGCTGTTCTCCTAAACTCGGCTCTTTTTTTTCTGGGACAGCTGTTTCCTGAGTATTCACGACGGGTGTAGCTGGCAGGTCGTGACGCAAATAATCGGCGTACCAAACAGCCATTAACAAGGCCGCCCCGGGGATCACGTAGGGCAGGTGCATGGTGGCAAAATCCCCTATCAGTACCCCTAATCCCAGCACAGCCAGAACATTTCGCATGGAGTCGATCGCCGCTTCTTGATTGAGATTGCGGAGATTGTTTCGAACCTCAAATAGCTTCTTAAAACGTTTCACCGATTCTCCCTCTTTTCCCTGTGGGCATGGAAGACTCCCACTCGCGAATCCGCCAGCGTTAGAAATGGAATTCAATCATGCGGATGCTTTGGACAGCTCTCAGTTGTTCTATCCCAGCAATCGCACAAACTGGTTTGGCTGCCCTTCGAACCCTGGAAATACAGTTTTCAAATCTTTGTTTCCCAAATAATGCGACACGGCTTCGCTGAGGACCATTCGGAAATCGGTGGTCACCGCAAGGTCGCGGCCCTCGTAGAGTTGGGATTGATCGAGTCCGGGCCAGCGTCCGTAGACTTTGCCTCCTCTTACCGGGCCGCCTAGGACGAACATCACGTTGGCGTGACCGTGGTCGGTACCGCGGTTTCCATTTTCGCGGGCGGTGCGGCCGAATTCGGACATCGTGACTACGACCGTGTCTTCGCCCAGATCTCCCAGGTCGGTCCAGAATGCAGAGATCGACTGCGAAAAATCGCCGAGGACGTTTGCGATCTGCCCTTGCGTGCTTCCTTCGTTAACGTGATGGTCCCATCCGCCGATGTCGGCGAAAGCGACTTGCACTCCTAGATTCGCTTTGATCAATTGTGCAAGTTGCTTCAGGCTGTCGCCGAAACGTCCCTTGGGATAGTTCGCATTCGCTGCCGGGGTGTAGTGTGCGGGGTCGGCGGCCTTGAGTGTTTTCACGGCATCGAAGGTTTCCTGTCCGGTGCCGTGCAAGACGCTGTCCACGGAGTGGTCGTACATGGCTTCAAAAGTATTCGACATCGGAGTCGCGTTTGCACTTTTTCCGCCAACAGAAAAATCGTTAACATTGTTCACGGCGACGGCGGGTTCTTTGCCGGAGAGAATGCGCGGCAGGGATGGTCCGAGCGCGATGGCTCGAAACGCCGCCTTGTCTTTTCCCGACATACCACCTGATACGGTTGGAAGATCGCGCAGAGCGCGGTTCAGCCATCCATCATCGGTGACTTTCACGCCAGGCGTGCCGGACTCCATGAAGTCTTGCGCGTCGAAGTGGGAGCGCGTGGGGTCAGGTGATCCGGTAGCGTGGACGATCGCAAGATGTTTCTGCTTCCACAGTGGCTCGAACGAGGCCATGGATGGATGCAATCCGAAAAATCCGTCAAGATCGATCACGGATTTCTTCGGAATATTGATCGTCGGACGCATCGCGTAGTAGCTCGCCTCCCCGTGGGGCACAACGATGTTGAGTCCGTCAGCCGCGCCGCGCTGGAAGATCACAACCAGGCGCTTATTGCGGACGCCAGGATCGGCGGCTCCGAAAGCAGCACGTGTCAGGAAGCTTGGGAGCGCGGTGGTGCCAACAACTGCCAGCGCGCCGTTGCGAAGAAAAATACGTCGTGTGATGGACATTGAACCAGCTTTCAGCCTTCAGCCATCAGTCATCACGTAAAGCTCCCGGATTTGACTGAGAGCTGAAGGCTGATGGCTGACGGCTGAAAGCTATCTTTTCTGAAACTCTGGCGAACCTAAAATCAGGCCCGTGATTGCGGCCACGTTTGGGGCGCGTTTGGGATCATCCAGTCGCCTCTGGCTGATCTTCGGGTCGTCCAACTGTTTGCTGATGGTATCGTGCGTTTGTTTTGAGATATCGCCATTCAACAGCGAGTCCTCTAGCGCTGCGAGAAGTTGGTGCGAGTCTGACATCGCATTGCTGTCCGCAGGCGATGATGGTGAGACAGTGACTAACAATTCGGTTGAATCAATCTTCACTCCACGCACTTTCCCGGCGGCCAGTCCGAGCGCGAAATTCATCCGCCCCAATAGTGCGGAGGAATTGACCCAGGTGTCGGCCCTCATCGAGTATCCAGTCGGAGGTTGCATGCCGTAGAGCATCATGCCCATGGTGTTCAGCGTGTTTACAAGCGCTCGAGCGTCTTCGACTTCGGCTCCGCTAGCCCGCACCGCTGACGCGACAAATTCGAGCGGCGTTTTCACTTTCGCGCGATAGGCGTTGGGCGCCCAGAATTCTGGTGACTTGAGCATTGTGCGCAACACTTCGCGGATGTCGCCGTCTTTCTTCAAGTAAGTTTCCGTCATGCGATCGACGAGTACGGCTGGCGGATCATCGGAGACAAAACGCATCGCAAGCTTCTGCGAAATGAAACGCGCCGTCTTCGGATTGTGCGCCAGTAGATGCAGCACTTCCAAGCCTTCCTTCTCGCCGTTTTCTTTGATGCGATGTCCGAGGACGATCTTGTCGCCCGGCTCGTGCATGCGTGGCTCGAAGCGGAAGTCGCCGCCTTTTTTCGGCTGGTCCAATGTCCATCCCGTAAAAACCTTGGCAACTTCGGTCACGTCCTTTTGCGAGTAACCGCCGCTGACGCTCAGGGTGTGGAGTTCCATCAGCTCGCGGCCGTAGTTTTCGTTGAGACCGCTAGCCTTCTTGCCTTTTCCGCGCGGGCGATTCGGCTGTCCGTATCGGTTGTGACTCGGGATGCCGAGGGCGATTTCAGAATCAGGCCCGACGCTCAGCCAGTTGTCGAGATAAAACAGCATCGCGGGACTTTTTGCAGTCGCCACCAGCAGGTCTTCAAATTTCCCCAGCACGTGCGGACGAATCGCGTCGCGTTCGTAGCTTGTCAGCAGATATCGATCGGCTGCTTTGTTGATGAAAATGTTGAAGTGATTGAACCAGAAATCGGTCATCACTTCGTCGAGTTGCCGTTCGCTGTAGATGGCGCGGAGCATTTTCGCCTGCGTCAACTCGTTGACGACTACCTGCTCAGGATTGTTCAGCGCCTGCACTGTTTCTTTTTGCTGCGCGCTCATGCCGTCCAGCAAAGCGTCTGACTTTGCGCCTTTGTTGGTGGTGGCGATGGCGCGGCGATCTTCTGGAGACATTTTCAAAATGGCTTTCATGCGCTCGTCGGCGGGAAGATCGAGGAGTTCCTGCGTCTTCTGATTGGCGAGCCGGCGTTCGTCGCGACGGCGCATCTGTTCTGGATCGTCGGAACGAGCGTTTGATCGCCCGGTGGACTGGGTGCCGCCGGTGGAAGCGGGGCAATCCCCGTCTCTACACGTGTTCGGTGGAGGAGGCGTGATTTGATCGTTGTCGCCCGACGGAGCGCTAGTCGTGACGACTTTGGCAGCGTCGTCTTTTTCTTTGCGGTCCTGTTTGTCCTGATAACGTTGCAGTTGCGCTTCGTATACTGCGCGCTTCGTAGGATCACGGGGCAACGAGGCTTTGCCGTCGGCAATCTGCTTGATCAACTGATTGGGCGGAAAGTTCTCGACGATTTCTTTCGTGTCCATCTTTAGCGTGCGGAATGGAGCGAGCCGCGCATCGAGGGCCGAATCGTCGATTTTGTCGGGATGGAGTTGGAGTTCGATCCACTTGTCGACTCCCGATTGCAGGACGCGATCTACATCGCCGGGCCGCGGACCGAAGGTCAGACGGTTCAGAGCATGGACCGCGCGTTTCTTCTCGTCCATCGCACTCGCTGAATTGGTGTTGTTTTTCTTGCGTGCGAGAGCTAGCTGTGTGGTGAGAGCGCCCGTCGTCACCAGCACCATGGCCAACAGCAGGCGGCGTCTGAGTGAAGGAATCGGCATCTCGTGGGGCCTCAGTAAGAATAAACCCGGATGGTTGTGAAAGTTGCGGAGAAAGACCGAGCGCGCTGCGCTTGTTACCCCTTTAGTTGCGCCACATAGGCCTTACCGCTCTGAGACTGTCGGGCGGTAGTTTCCACGAACTTAAGGAATTCTCGCAGGTGTTCTTTTTCCGATAATTGCGCCTGGGAAAATTTCACTCGGACGCCGAACGATGGCGCGCTGCGCGTCGCCACGCCACTAATAATGACGCCCTTCACCCAAATCTTGCCGCTCGCGACCCACAGTCCTATTTCGAGAGCCTTGCCTGCCGGCACGGGACTGGCAGTTTCGACGAGGCATCCCCCACGGCCCACGTTGGCCAAATTTCCCCAGACGGGTTGGTCGACGCCTTCGATATGAATTTCCACAGCGACGTAGCACTTGATGCGCTGAAAACGGCGGCGATCTGAATCGGACTGTCCAGCAAAGGGATCCGGCTCAAACGGAGGTGTCTCGGCAACCGGTTCCGGATGGTGCAGAACCGCGGCTGGCTCTGGAACTGCGGAAGCCAAGGGTTCCCTCGGCTTTCCTGCCTTTTGATTTTGAGAGTTTTGCTGCTGAAGATTTCTTGTGCTCTGGGCTTCCCGAGCCTGTACGGCCGCATCTTTAATCTCGCGCATCGCCCGTAGCAGAGCGGCCTCGCGTTCGTCGGCAGGTACCTCGCGATAGGTTTGCAGGAGCTTTCCGAGATGACTGACCAAATCGGGATCGGTGAGCAGGCGCGTCCAATCGGATCCCTTGGGCGTCATTTTGACTTCTTCACTCATAGGCAAACCTTTTCCAAGGCGATATTCGGCCGTGGAAAGTGCTATCACTCCCATCACAGATTGAACCTTGGGAGTGTGGTTACACAAGATGACCAAGGTCATAAAGCGGACGGCACCAAGTGGCCATTCGATGCGGAAATTCAACCGAATCATGATGCGGCTCAACAATTTGCATCGGATTCCTGTTGAGAGGAGTCCAAGATACTTATCATCTTCCTCTCACAAAGGAGAGAACTGAGTTTCATGGCTTCATACGAAGGTTTGATCCGCCGAAAGCGGAGTGGTTGTGCCCTGATCTTGTTCAATATTTGCCTGGCAGTTTCCATCGGATCGTCGTCCAACGCCAGCGCCCAAACCTCGGCGGCAGGTGCGTCCGGTAGTTCTTCGAATGTTCCCTCGCAAGTTCAGACATCAGCGCAGAATCCGGTCTTCGGTAGCGTGCCGGAGGACAAGCCCACGCCTGGAGTTTTGCAGCTGACCTTCAGCGGCGCGATCGAGCGGGCGTTGCGGCAAAATCTCGCCGGTCTTTTGTCGGAGTACAACACCATCGAGGCCCGAGGGGAGAAATGGCAGAAGCTAAGCGATCTGCTGCCGAACGTTAACGGGACGGTGCAGGAAAATGTACAGGAGCAGAGCCTGGAAGCGCTCGGGCTGCGCAAGTTCCCCGGCATATCCGGATCACTTCCACGTACGACCGGGGCGTTCTCTTATTTCGATGCCCGCGCGTCAGCGACGCAGAGAGTGTTTGATTGGCAGGCGATCCAGAAATACCGATCATCGATGATCGGCGAGAACGTAGCGCGATATAGCCTGCAAGATGCCCGAGATTTAGTCGTTCTCGCGACCGGCAATGCTTACCTGCAAGCTATCGCGGGGGCAGCCCGCGTGGAAACGGCACAGGCGCAAGTGCAAACGGCAGAGGCGCTCTACAAAAAGGCGGTGGCCCAACAACAGGCTGGCGTGGCTCCGGCAATCGACACTTTGCGGGCGCAGGTTGAATTTCAATCGCGCCAGCAACAATTGATTGCGGCCACGAACGATTTCGCGAAGCAGAAAATTTCGCTCGCTCGCGTGATTGGGCTTGCGCCGCGGCAGGAATTCGAAATGGCCGACAAGTCTCCCTATCAGGCGTTTCCCATCCCGGATTTGGAGACGAGTCTGCAGCGCGCATATTCTCTGCGGTCCGACTACAAAGCGGCACATGATCGACTCGTGGCCGCGCAACTCGAGCGGAGTGCTGCCACCGCTGGATATTTTCCCACGCTGAATATGTCGGGGAATTATGGCGAAATCGGCAAGGTGCCCGGAGATGTTCTGCCAACCTATCAGATCACGGGAACTCTGAATATCCCAATTTTTCAGGGCGGAAAAGTCCACGGCGACGTGTTGAAGGCCGAAGCGGCCTTGAGACAGGCGCAGGCGCAGATGGCGGATGTGCGCGGCTTGATCGATCAGGACATCCGCAACGCGCTGTTGGATTTGAAATCATCGGCTGATCAAGTGGAAGTCGCGCAGAGTTCGGTCAATCTTGCCGAACAAGCGCTGACTCAATCTCAAGATCGGTTTTCCGCCGGAGTTACTGACAACCTCGAAGTGATCCAGGCGCAGGAGGCGGTCGCCACCGCGCATGAAAATTTGATTTCTAGCTTGTACATGCACAATCTGGCCAAGGTGTCGTTCGCCCGGGCCCTTGGACGCGCGGAACAAGGCGTCCGCGAATATTTGAAGGGGAACTAATTCATGGCAGAAAGCAGCAGCGTTGTAGCCGAGTCCAACTCCAACCCGCAAGCAGGAGTGCAGGCGTCACATTCGCCCACTCCGCCCGATAGCGAGGCCAACTACAAACGGCGATCCGCGTTCTTAAGTAATCCGAGAACAAAGTGGGGATTCATGTTTGTCGTCGCCGTTGTTTTGGTCGGTGTGTTCTTTCTCTGGCGCTATCTGGCAAGCTACGAGGCCACTGACGACGCGGAAATTGATGGACATGTAAATTCCGTAAGCGCGCGTGTCAGCGGCCACGTGTCAAAGCTCAACGTTGAGGACAACCAGTACGTTGAGAAGGGAACCGTGCTGGTCGAAATCGATCCGGCGGACTATGAGGTCGCCGTAGCGCAGGCACGGGCGGAGTATGCGGACGCGCAGGCACAGGCGTCCGCGGCTGGCATTAATGTTCCCGTCACCGACGTGAGTACGGCGAGCCAGGTCAGCGGCGCACAGGCGAGCGTGTCTAGCGCGGAGGCGGGAATCTCGGGGGCCAAGCAACAATACGAAGCGGCGAAGTCGCAGATCGCGGAAGCTGATGCGAACAATACGAAAGCGCAGAACGATCTGGTTCGCTACAAACAACTCATCGACAAACAGGAAATTTCGCAACAACAATACGATCAAGCCGTGGCCAGCGCACAGGCCGCCGCAGCCACACTGCGAGCCGCGCGCGCCAATGCCGATGCTTTGGCGGCGCAGATCCAGCAAGCCCAAAGCAAGTTGTCGCAGGCGAGCGCGGATTTGCGGACGGCGAACACAGCTCCCCAAACCATGCGTGTGATTCGAGCGCGGGCGCTGTCCGCACAAGCGGTCGCGGATCAGAAAAAAGCCCAACTGGATCAAGCTGAACTTAACCTGCTTTATACGAAAGTGATCGCGCCGGTCAGCGGAGCGGTGAGTAATCGCACGGTTGAGGTTGGTCAGAATGTGCAGCCGGGTCAGGAAATGATGAAAGTCATCCCACTGGGTGAAGGCGATCTTTGGGTTACGGCGAACTTCAAAGAGACGCAATTGAGGAACATTAAGCCGGGACAGTCGGCCGATATCTCCGTGGATGCGACGGGCAAGAAATATAAGGGACACGTCGAATCGATCGCTGGGGCCAGTGGAGCGCGTTTCAGCCTATTGCCGCCGGAGAATGCGACTGGCAACTATGTGAAGGTCGTGCAGCGCGTTCCGGTGAAAATCACTTTCGATCAGGGCGAGACGAAAGGCCACGAACTGCGTCCTGGAATGTCGGTCGTGCCGAAGGTGTGGATTAAATAATGGGCGCGGCTGCGATCACCATGAACGAAGCTGCGGAATGGCGTCCGGCAGTGAATCCCTGGATCATCGCGATTGCGGTGACACTCGCCACGTTCATGGAGGTGCTCGATACGAGCATCGCCAATGTGGCGCTTCCTCATATTTCAGGCAGTCTCTCCGCGGGGCAGGACGAAAGCACATGGGTGCTGACTTCCTATCTCGTGTCGAACGCGATTGTGTTGCCGCTGAGCGGATGGCTGTCGTCGATCATTGGTCGCAAACGTTTCTACATGGGCTGTGTCGCGTTGTTCACGATCAGTTCCGCTCTCTGTGGATTTGCCCTCAACCTTCCCATGCTGATCGTCTTCCGCGTTCTGCAAGGTGTAGGCGGCGGAGGCCTACAACCGAGCGAGCAGGCGATCCTTGCCGATACTTTTCCTCCGGCGAAGCGCGGCATGGCATTTGCTGTTTATGGAGTCGCAGTCGTCATGGCTCCTGCCATTGGTCCGACTCTTGGTGGTTGGATCACCGATAATTTCAGTTGGCGCTGGATTTTCTTCGTCAATATCCCGGTGGGGATTCTGTCGTTGGTGTTGACGTCCAGATTGATTCAAGATCCTCCTTACTTCAAGCGCCGCAAGCTAAGCGAAACCAAGATTGACTACATAGGACTTGGCTTGGTCGCTCTCGGCCTCGGTACGTTGCAGGTGATCCTTGATAAAGGACAACGCGAAGATTGGTTCGAATCCCACTTCATTGTTGGACTAGCGGTGGTGTCGGCCGTCTCACTGATCTTTGTCGTCTTCTGGGAATGGTTCCACAAGGATCCGATCATCGATCTTCATCTGTTTCGCGAGCGGACCTTTGCCGCTGCGAACTTTCTGATGTTCATGCTTGGGTTCGCCCTGCTGGGCAGCACGCTTCTGTTGCCACTCTTCATGCAGACGTTGCTGGGCTATACCGCTGAACGATCGGGGATGGCGCTATCCCCGGGCGGTTTCGCGATCATGATCTTGATGCCGATCGTGGGATTTCTGCTTTCGCGCTACAACCCGCGGTGGCTGATGATGATCGGGTTGATCATGCTCTCGCTTTCCTTGTTCCACATGACGACCTTCGATCTGAATGTAGACTTTAGAACCGTGATGTGGGCCCGTGTCTATCAGGCGATGGGTCTCGCTTTCCTTTTCGTTCCGATCAATACATCTGCGTATGCGTTCCTGCCGAGAGACAAGAACAATGCTGCATCTGGACTGATGAACCTGGCGCGAAATATCGGGGGTAGTGTCGGAATTTCTTTTGTGACCACGCTACTGGCCCGCCGGACGCAATTTCACCAAGCCCGGTTGTCGGAGAATCTGACTGCCGCTAATCCACAGTTTCACGCCATGCTGCAAGGGTTGAGCGGTTCCGCGCTGCAACTCGCTTATGCAAAGATGCAAGCGAATGTCATCCGACAGGCGACAATGCTGGCCTACATTGATAATTTCTGGTTGCTTGGAGTCGTAATTGCTTGTTTAATCCCCTGTGTATTCCTGATCCGGAAGCCGAAGCCGGGTGGCGAGATTATTGCTCACTAGGTGGAGTCTCTGAAGCGACGGGCACCCCGCCCGTCCTAACTGAGATCAGGTTGCAGGGAGGTTCGCCGCGATGCGCATCCTTACAATCGAACGCGAATTTGGCAGCGGCGGCGGATGCATTGCCGCAAAACTCGCGCGCCGTTTAGGCTGGAAACTCTGGGACCAGCAACTTACCACTGAAATCGCACAGCGCGCGCAGGTATCGGAGTCCGTGGTGTCGCTCTGCGACGAGCGCGTAGATGGACGCCTCTATCGCCTCGCAAAAGCCTTCTGGCGGGGCAGCTATGAGCGAGGCATTGCGTTGGCTGATTCTAGTGCCTTCGACACCGATCGCATGATGGCCATGGTGGAGGAAATCATGCACACGATTGCGGCGGAAGGGAATGCCGTCATCGTTGGACGCGGCGCACCCTTTTTCCTGCGCGAGCGAGAAGATACTTTTCGTGTGTTTACTTACGCTCCGCGCGATGAAAAAATCCGACGTCTCTTAGAGATGGGAAAGCCGCGCCAAGAAGCAGAAGAGCTGGTAGAGGAAGTTGATAAAGAGCGGATTGCTTTTATCAAACACTACTTCAACGCCGACTGGCCGACGCGCAGTCTCTATCACTTGATGATCAACACGGTTGCGGGTGATGAAAACGTGATTCAGACCATTCTGAATGGCATGGAGTTGAGTGCGGCGCATCCGGTCCAAATGGCCGAACTTCATCGGGCTGGATAAAATTCGCGTGGTGACGAGTTTGCCCCGCCACCACACAATTTCAAACTTAGAAACCGTTACGGTTTCTTCTTTCCGAACAATCCGCCCAACGCGCCGGTCGGGTTTCCCTTGCCTGGAATCAAGCCCTTCCCCGGCACCAGTCCTTTGAGGTTGTTGCCCATCATGGCTTTCATGTCCGGCGTGAACGTTGGATTGGAAGTAGTGCCTCCAATCGAGACGGGAACTCCACCCGCTCCCATGCCGACAACTTTAGTCAGACCGCCGGCAGCGCCTGCCAGATTTGCGATGACTTTGAAATCCAAAGCATTGCTCGGGCTCACCGTGCCCGAACCGGTCACAGTCGCCAGCGACGGGATCACCAAGTTGATTTGGTCGAGACGCGTGCCATCCGGCGCGTAGCGAACGTTGGAACTCAGGGTTTCGATGACCGTGTCGTTCCCGGTTTGCTTGCCGGTGAGCGCCGAAATTGCCGATAGTTTCGATCCGAGATTGAAACCGGCAAGCGCGGTGTTGTTCATCTTCACCCAGCCCGTGGAAACCAGTTTGTCAAGCGGGCCGGTGGAGTTGAGTTCAACCGAGAGCGTTCCACCTTTTAATTTCGATCCGGTGGGCAGGATGACGCCGAGCGCCGGTAGCATCGCTTCGAGGTCGTCGACCGGCATCGCCTGGCCGGTGAGCTTTGTATTGACCGAAGTCGTTTCGCCTTTCATGTCGTAAGTTCCAGTAAGTTTCGCCAGGGCCTTGCCGATTCCGACGTCGCCCTGGGTCAGCTTTCCTGATTCATTTTTCAAATCATGTTCAACGGCGAAGACCAACTGGACGGGCACGGTTGCAGGAGATCCCTTCGGTACCAATTTAAGAGATGTTGCCTTCAGCGTTCCGTTCGCTTGGGCGACTTGGCCGTCGGACTTCAGAGTTCCGTCGAAATCGGCCGAACCTGTGATCCCCAATTCAGTATCGACCAACGCCGACTGCGCCAAGTCGAGCTTCTTCATTTCGATCTTGGCTTGTACAGGAGTGAGAGTCGTATCCGTCGAATTGATCGGACCAGCGGTGCCGTCGATCTTCAAGCTCCCGCCGCCCGGCAGTCCAACTGACGCCGTAACCGGGAATGCGGCTGTAAAAGAGAAATCACGGATGGCGATATTAACCTTGTCATACACGATCGGTTTGCGCTTGCCAGTCATGGAGCCCACGGTGACGGTCCCATCGTTTAAGTCGAGTTTGGCGACGTTCACGTTCGCCGGAGAACCGGAAGATTTGTCCGCTGCCTTCGCTGGCTGGGCGGCCTGATTGCCGAGCGAGGAAAAATTCCACACTCCATCGCGATTACGAAGCAGATTAATTTCGGGATGCTCGATCACAAGCTTCGTGACATTCAACTGCTTGCTGAAAATCAGCGGCATCAATTCGACGCCAACCTGCAACGATTTCGCTTGAATGAACGGGGAACTGCTGAACTTGGGATCGTCCGCAATCGAAAGCTCGTCGGCACCGACACTACCCGAGAAAATGCTGAGACTCAGGTTTCCGACTTTCACCGGCCTACCGAGGGTGGTGCTCAAATTCGATTCGATCTGGGGACGGAAATTATTCACGTTGATCAAGAAAGGAAGCGCGATGGCGATCAGCAACAGTACCGCGACAGCGATGCCGATAATTTTGTAGATGGGTTTCACAGAGATACCTCCTTATGATGAATGGGGAGCGAGGTCGACCAGGAATAACAGCCAGTCTACCAAAATTGGGCGCAAATCATGCGCCACGGCAGGCAACTAATTCCCCGGGTAGACGACTGCACTACTCGACGTGCGTTGGATGCTTGACGTTATAAGATAGGCGCACAGATAAACCTTTCACAAATAGAAAAAGAAATAGGAAAAATGGATCGAATCCCGCAAGTGACAGCTTCCGATCGCTATCCGTCTGTGCAAGAGGAAGTGGCTCGCCTGAACGGTGCGGCGGAGGTGCGGGCGGCGTTTGATCGCTTTCGCTCGCAAGAGTCGCAATACGCATTGTGGCAAATCGAAGCGACGCGGGTAGCTGCGCCTCCCTTTGGAGAAACGGCACGCAGCGAGTGGTTAGCGGATCGTTTCCGCGAACTCGGACTCGCCGAAGTGCATATTGATGATGTGGGCAATGTCTTTGGCATTCGTCCGGGATATGGAAACCGTTACGTCGCTCTCAGCGCGCACCTTGATACGGTCTTTCCTGCCTCTACTCCCTTGAATGTCCGGCAGTTGGGAAGTTGTCTTTACGGCCCAGGTATTTCCGACAACGGCGCTGGCATTGCGGCAATGCTGGCCATTGCCAGCGTGTTGACGCGTTCGCGAATTTCGCACGCCGCGCCCTTTCTTTTTATAGGAAACGTCGGCGAGGAAGGGGAAGGCGATTTGCGTGGCATGCGGCACGTGTTTGCGACGCCGCGTTGGCGAGATTCAATTGCCTACAACATCATCGTTGACGGCGCTGGAACCGACACTATCGTCGCCGAAGCCTTGGGCAGTCGACGATTCGAAGTGACGGTTCGCGGTCCGGGGGGACATTCATGGAGCGACTTTGGCTCGCCCAATCCGATCTTTGTGCTGGCGCGCGCAATCGAAGCGCTTAGCCGAACTCCAATCCCGACTTCTCCAAAAACAACTTTGAATATTGGCGTGATTCAAGGCGGAACTTCGGTGAACACGATTCCCGAGTCGTCGAGCATGAGAATCGATTTACGTTCGACGTCAACTTCGGAGATTGATCGTCTGGAGCAAGCGCTGCGTGCCGCGTTGGAACAGGCGATCGTTGCCGAAAATCGCGCCGTTCCCATACCAAAGGGACGGAAGCCGCAAACCGTTCAGGGTGAAGTGGTCGAGATCGGCAATCGTCCGGCGGGCGAATTGGCACAGGATGCCCGACTGCTCAAAGTCATTCGCGCGGTGGATACGCAACTCGGCAATGCCGCGCAGATTCAAAGAGCTTCGACGGACGCGAATATTCCGCTGTCGCTGGGCCGCGAGGCGATTTCAATCGGCGGCGGTGGTTCCGGAGGCGGCGCTCATACGTTGCAAGAATGGTTCGACTGCAACGGACGAGAGCTTGGTTTGAGACGCATTCTGCTTACAATGTTGACACTGTCGGGAGTCGGAGAATAATGAAGCAACAAGCGGTTGTTATGCTATTGGCGATGGCATCTGGAGTGTCAGCGCAGAATGCTCCGAAGCCGAAAGCGGACGTCATTTTTTGGCATGCCAACATTTACACCGGCGTGGTCGACACGACGGCGTCACTGGGAGCAGGGAAGCGTTCGGAGTCGCTAGCGGTTGTTGGAGACAAAATTCTCGCCGTCGGATCACGCGACGAGATTATGAAGTTCAAAGGTCCCGAGACGAAGACAGTCGATCTCGGCGGTCATTTCCTGATGCCCGGATTCAACGACGCGCACATGCATCTTGCCAGTGCGGGTCTCGAAAAGATGACGGTCGACATGGTTGGGGTCAAAACGCTCGACGAGTTTCGCGACCGCCTGCGAGCGAAAGTGGAATCCGCAGAACCGGGAGACTGGGTCGTCGGCGGTGGATGGGACGAAACTCTCTGGCCGGTTAAGACTCTGCCTACTCGCTGGGACCTCGACGAAGTCAGCGACAAACACCCTATATATCTCGTTCGTGTTGACGGTCACATTGCCGTGGCAAACACCCGCGCGCTGCAATTGGCCAGTGTAACGGTCGCTTCGAAGGATCCTGAAGGTGGAAAGATCGATCGCGATGAAGGGGGAACACCGAATGGGGTCCTACGGGAAACTGCGAAGGACGCGGTGCAAGCCGTGATCCCCAAGCCAACCCACGATAAACGTAGGCAGGCGATCGAACTCGCATTGCTTGATCTCGCAAGTCACGGAATTACTTCGGCGCAGGACAATTCGCAATGGGCGGACTTCCAGGTTTATGAGGAACTGGAGAAAGAAGGAAGGCTGACGGCCAGAATCACTGAGTGGCTTCCCTTCGATGATTCGATCGATGACCTCAATACCAAGCGCAGTTCACATCCGGCGTCCGACAACATGCTGCATACCGGAATGCTCAAGGGCTTCATGGATGGTTCGCTTGGCTCGAAGACGGCTGCTTTACTTGAGCCTTATAGCGATGATCCAAAGAACACTGGTTTGCCACAATACGATGCCGTCAAGTTGAACGCGATGACGAAGGAGCGCGTGCTGGCCGGATACCAGATTGGGTTTCACGCGATCGGCGACAAGGGCGTGCAGTTGGCGCTCGACGCATTCGCCGAGGCGGAGAAAGCCGCGAAAGCAGCGAACGTCAAGGCCGCCGATGGCGGAACAGATTACCGGCTCAGGATTGAGCATGGCCAGGTCACGACTCCGCAACAAATCTTGCGCTACAAAGAATTGAAAGTCATCGCGTCCATGCAGCCGAATCACCTGCTCACCGACCAGAACTGGGCCGAGGCGCGTTTGGGAGCGAAGCGTGCCGAACACTCCTACGCGTGGGCTGAGTTCTTACGCCGCGGAGTTGTGGTGGCTTTTGGTACGGATTATCCCGTCGAACCGGTTACTCCATTTCGAGGGATTTATTCGGCGCTCACGCGGATGACGGAAGACGAAAAGAAAACTTATTATCCCGCGCAGAAACTGAATATCGAGCAGGCGATTGCCGCCTATACGACCGGATCCGCATTCGCTGAGTTCGACGAAAAACAAAAAGGCAAACTGGAACCGGGGATGCTTGCAGATTTTGTTGTTCTCGACCAGGACATCACTGCGGCCCAGCCGCAGAAGATTTTGCAGACAAAAGTTCTTCGGACCGTTGTTGGCGGCAAGACGGTGTACGAAGCCAAGTAGCTTTCTATTACTGAAAATCGTTGTCTGCCGGAAGCCGTCTTCTGCCAAGAATCTTCAGCTGAAATCGTTATGACTCTGAAACAGCGGGAGCGCGCTTTCATGATTGGCACGCCGCTGGCGGTCATTCCCGCGCTGATTTTTCTGCCTGCCGTCACTTTCTTAATTCTTTTCCCTCGCGTGCCGCACGGGCGACTGATCGGGATGATCGTGGTTCCGATCTGCGTAGTGGTTGGTTTCTACGGACTGTGGAAAGTTGCTCTGGGTTCGGTGCAAAAGCCCTGGGGGATATTCAACGCGTTAAGTTTCGGCGTGCTGCTGATTCTTCTGATCATTGCCGCCTATACGGGATTATTCCTGGCGCTGCTAACCGTAAGAATGTGAACCGCCGGGCGTTCCCGCCCGGCCACTAAAACCGAACTCGGTTAGAGACGGGGCAAGCCCCGTCTCTACCAAACCGCGATTTCGAGCGGCAGGGCTCTGGTCCGCAAGGAATATCCTCATCGGAAAGGGCTTTTCGCGCGTCTAACCAATAGGTGAGCCTTCCAACAAGCCCCTCCGGGGCGAAGGTATAATGGAGGGTCGGGCACCTTTAGGAGGAAATACATGGATTCGCACGAGAGCGCTTTCTGGGCGCGCCTCAAAGCCAACCGTTGGGCGTACACGTTTACGATTCTGGCGACGTTGACGGTCGGAATTCTTATCGGAACGGTCGTTTCTTATGGCGTGAAGGGTAAAGAGAATCAGAAGTCGTCGGATGCGACTCCTTTGACGATCCCCGCTCCGCAGCAACTCTCCAACGCGTTTTCGCAGATTTCCAAGCAGTTGGAGCCGAGCGTAGTGAACATCAATACCGAATCCACCATCAAGAATCCGCGACGCCGGGGGCGTTCGCTACGTCCGACTGATCCCGATCAAGATCAGGGTGGTGACGACGATGGCTCGATGCAGGACTTCTTCGACAAATTTTTTGGCGGACAAGGCGGCCAGGGTGGGCAAGGTCAAGACTCCGGCACGATTCGGCAGCGCTCGCTTGGGTCTGGCGTGATCGTCGACTCCAAGGGCTACATCGTTACCAATCGTCATGTGGTCGAGAAGGCGGATCGCATTCGCGTGAAGTTGCAGGATGAGAATCCGGCATCTCCGGGACACGACGCCAAGTTGATAGGCATGGATCAGGAAACCGATCTCGCCGTGATCAAGATTGACGTCGATCATCCGTTGCCGGTTGCGAAGCTTGGTAATTCTGACGGCATGGAGGTCGGCGACTGGGTGCTGGCTATCGGCAGTCCCTTTGGATTGCAGGAAACTGTGACGGCCGGAATTGTTTCGGCTAAGGGCCGCAACATCGTTCCCAACCGTCAGTTTCAGTCATTCATTCAAACGGATGCTGCGATCAATCCAGGCAACTCTGGCGGTCCGCTGGTCAATATGGCTGGCGAAGTTATCGGTATTAACACGGCAATCCTGACGGAAACGAGTTCGTACGCTGGTGTTGGATTTGCAATGCCGTCGAATACGGTACAGCAGGTTTACAACCAGCTGATCGGGCCTGACCATCGAGTTTCGCGTGGATCTATCGGCATCGAATTTTCTGCGCAGCCGAACCCTGCCATCGCTCGTATTTACGGCTCGGGTGTAACGGTTGCGAACGTCGTCAGCGGCAGTCCAGCGGATGAAGCTGGGTTGAAGATCGGGGACACGATCACTTCCGTCGATGGCAAAGAGGTGAAAAGCGGTGACGAATTGGTAGCTGACATCGCTTCTCGCAAACCGAACTCCAAAGCGAAGTTGTCTTTCGTACGCAACGGCAAGAAGCAAGAGACGACGGTGACGATTGCGGATCGTTCGAAACTGTTCGCGTCCCGTCTGGGCGAAGACGACGAGAATCAGAGCGAAGAGGCTCCGAAGGCGAGTAAATCGGGAATTACGGTTCGCGCCATCACTCCCGATCTTGCGGATCGTCTCGGCATCCCCGCTGGCAAGGGCGTGGTGGTGCAGGATGTCAAACAAGGATCGTTCGCCGAGGACCTCGGATTAAATCGCGGCGACGTAATTCTGGAAGTGAACAAACAGCCCGTGAACTCCGCCGATGATTTCAGCAAGATCGAAGCGTCGTTGAAGAGCGGGCAGGATATCGTGTTCCTGGTGCGTCCGCGGGGTTCGAGGGCACAGGATGGCACGATCTTCCTGGCAGGGACACTTCCGTAACCGAGCATAAATCCGGCGAGACTGGCGCTCCCTCCTCATTTCGAGGACGATGGGAATGCTGGTTTCGCCGGTTTTTTGTTTTGCGAGTTTTTGACCAAAAATAATAGTCGTTATAACGACTATTATTTCCGGGTACAAGTTTCGGGAACAAGATTGAAATTATCGAAATGTTGCAGACTGACCAAATTCGCGCATTGCGATGGACCCGGTTATTGAGCCTGGTGTGCTCGGTCGCGCTCATATTTGCGGTTTCGCAGGGCGCGGTTGGGCAGACTTCGACGCCGGTCCCATCATCAACGCAGCCCGCAGCTCCGGCTGCAAAAACCGCCACTAAGAAACCGCCGGCCAAGAAAGCGAAGCCGCACACTACCGCCCACGGCGCCGCGAGACACAGTTCTTCGTCGACTCGTGCGTCCGGCAAGAAGGGCAAATCCGCCCGCGGCAAACAAGTTGGAAAGAAACGTGGGCAGCAGGGCATCGATCCTACGCGCGCCCGTGAAATTCAGACGGCCTTGATCCGAGAGCATTACATGCAAGGCGAGCCGTCGGGATTGTGGGACAGTTCAACCCAGGCAGCGATGCAGCGCTATCAGGCCGATCATGGATGGCAAGCGAAACAGATTCCAGATTCGCGCGCTCTGATCACACTCGGATTAGGTCCGAACCACGATCACCTGTTAAATCCCGAGAGCGCGATGACAACTCCTCCGGCGAGCAATCCGAAAGCGGGGACCAAGCAGACCCCGCCGGAAAAAAATCTTCCGCAGCAGTAATTTGAGAGTTCACCTCGCCGGTACTACGGCGTTATTTTGAAAACCACACCACAGCCAGTCGGGCACGCTTTGTTGCTGATGCCGCCCTGCGTAGCGGTGCCGTATAGATTTCCAGCAGCGTCCATGATTACGCCTCCAAGCGGACTGCCGCCATCAGAGCCGCCTCCGAAGGTGTAGAGCACTGTTTGATTGCCCGAAGGGTCCAACTTGAACACTACTCCGCAGCCGTTTGGGCAATTCGGAGTCTGAACTCCACCTTGGGACGCTGTGCCGTAGAAATTGCCAGCGTTGTCGTTGATCAGGCCCGAAGGATGGATACCTGTCGGATAGGAAAATTCGTAGAGCACGGTTTCATTTCCTTCCGAATCCATTTTGAACACCGTTCCTCCGTTGTCCGTTGGCGAGGATCCGGAAATTGTTGTGCCATAAAAGTTGCCCGCGCTGTCTTGGATCAACGCAGATCGCGGATTTGCACCGTCCGATTGGCTCTGGAATGCGTGGAGAATCGTCAGGTTTCCGGAAGTGTCTCGCTTAAACACAGTTCCATTCCCGGCAGGGCCGCCGGAAGAAGTCGTACCGTACAAATTACCCGACGCGTCCCGAAGTACTGCGGCATACGGCAAATCGCCAAGCGTCAGATAACTAAAAAAACTGTGCAGTACTTTTTCGGTGCCGGTCGAGGCGAGTTTGAAGATCGTCCCACACTTTTGACCGCCATTTGGACTACAATCCCGGCTACCGCCATAGGTGGTTGTGCCATACAAATTACCCTCCGGGTCGATGGTCATGGTCGCGTTCGGTTCTGCGCCATCTCCATCACCGGCAAAGCTGTAAAGCACACTGAAATTGCCCGATGGATCCACCTTGAAAACTGTGCCAAGCCCGAAACTGCCACCGTCAAACGTGTCACCAAATAAACTGCCGCCCGGACCCTGAACCAATCCGGCGTAAGGTGCCGCCCCACCTGCACCACCCGTGCCAAAATTGTGGAGCAATTTAAATTTATCGCCCGCGCTCAACTCAAATACAGACCCCATCGTGGTACCTGTAACGGAGCCCGCGGTTGTGCCGTATAGATTTCCAGCAGAATCCTGGATCAACCCGGCAAACGGAAGAGCCCCGTCCTCTCCGCCCTTGAATCGATAGAGTACGGTGTACGTCTGAGCGGATGCACGAAGAACGATTACGGATCCCACTCCAAAAAATAAGACAAGAAAAGCTAGAACGGACTTTGAGAACGACATGATTCTTTCCTCGAGCGATGAGGCTCTGTACTAGTTGTCCAGCAGCATGTATTCATAAATATCCTGATTCCAGATATAAATCGTATCCGGATGGCCGTCAGGTGGGTTCGAGTAGGGATTGACTGCGGCGAAATTCACGATATTGTTCGAGGGTACTGGAGTCCCGGTGCAACTTAGCCCCTGCACCCCTGCCGATATCGGAACATTGCACAATGAATTTGTTGCCGTCGTGCAATTGAGGTCTGCCTGCCCATCGTATGCAGGGGAGCCCGGAGTGAAGCCCATGGTGTTCCAGACTGCTTGGTAGACACTCAACGCGTTTGCTCCCTGCAGCGTTTGGTAGTGATCATCGTTGGCGCTGACCAATCCGAATACGCTTCGGATGCTTGTCCCGGGAAACCATCCTTTCAAGTAAGTCGCCGCAGTCATTCTGTTGTTGGCAACGGTTGCCTGAGGCGGTGCGGACCAATTAATCGCCCTGACAAGTGGGGTGCCATTCGAGGCCTCAAGGCCCGCAGCGTACGTCGCCATGTCCCCACCTTGAGACCAGCCCCCAAGGATGATTTGGCTCCAATTCAACGCGCAGTAGGAACCAGTTTCCGTCTGATGCTGTGCCAGAAGATATTGTCCCCAAGGCGAACTGCTAACGTTGCACGGATTAGTCCCTGTGTTGCCCGTCAGGTACTCCAGCATGGTAAGGATGCGGCTATAGACGGCGTCGTGTTGGCCGTTGCTATAGGGTGCGGGCGAGGGTCCGGGGTAGGGGTCTTCACCGCAATCCGTGGAATTCGTGTTTGGGACGCCGCAAGGACCCGAGGCATCAAACTTGGCCTCGGTGACGTAATAAAAGCAGCCTGGGTTGCCGGCGCAGATCGTTTCCTGCTTACTCTTGTTGGAATAATTGACGCAAATTGTGTCGAAACCAAGATTCTGGGCGGTGTACATCATTGCCGAGTATGAGCAGGACGATCCAGAGCCTGGAAGTTCGACGAGTAATTTTTCCTGAGACGCAATCGGATACAGACCTGCGACACCGGGGTTGGAGGCAGCGTAAAGCTCCGTAGCAGTCGGACCGTACACGACTTGTTTGTCTACGACATTTGCCGCCACGCGGGTAGGCTTTGGAGGCACAAGACTTTCCCAGGAATTTTTCCCACCGGAAGTATCGTGCCAGATCATAGGCGGAATTTGAGAGGTGGTTGAACCTTGGGTGCAGTTGCATGTCACGGGGGTGTTGCTGGCAGCGCTCGTCGTATATCCGTTGGGACAAGGAGGTGTGTTGCCGCTGCACGCCTCAACTCGATAGAAATACACGGTACCGGGAGCAAGGCCTGCGCCAGAGTTATTGTCGTGACAAACATTGATAGCGCCTCCGCCCTCATTAAACGGGGTAGCCGTATTCACCAAATTTGCGGTACCGCTGCAATTCGCAACGGTCGAATACCCGGATCCGGAAGAGGTCGATCGCTGAAGAGTGAAGTAGGTGGCGGCGGTTCCACCCGACGGTTGAGTCCACGTAATAAGAAGTTGGCCGGTGTTTCCATCCGCTATATCAACCCTGAGATTTGTTGGAAGGTTCTGTGCGGAGGTTGATTGAGACAGAATTCCAGTTAGGGTGAGAATTGTTGCTACTTGGGTGATTCGTAGAATGGCGAAAACGAAGAAACTATTCTTCATGAGAACCTCAAACGGCGTGAGCATCAGGTTTGATGCAGCGATAGGAAAAATAGCAACCAGGTAAAAGGCAACTATCAAACATCTGGTGACAATGAAGCGGTGCAGTTACTAATATAGTGATTGAAGGGTAGCACTCTTAGTTCAACGATGGTCGTGGGCTGTACGGAATCGGTATCCCCTTAACGATCGCCCCAGGATTTCCATCGACCAGCGCATCAGCATACTCCGCTCCCACAATTTTTTCAGCGACCGCGCGGCCTGCAGACATGTTTGGAATTCGTCGCTTCGTCTCGTGGGCGTCCGAGGCGATAATATGCACTGCGGAGCGGTCCAGAAGCCAGCGGGCGACGATTTCGGGTCGCTCTCCCCAGAAACCGGTGAGGGCCGACGACGTTATCTGGATCAGGCAGCCTTGCTCCGCCCACTCCAAGATTCTTTGTGGCGACTGTTGCAGAATCGGATTTCTCTCGGGATGAGTGAGGATCGGAGTAAGTCCTCGGTCTCCGAGACGGGTGAAACATTCTGCAAGGTTGTTAGGGACGCTGAAATTGCTGAGTTCGATTAGCAGATAATTGGTCTCGCCAATCGTGTACGTATGCGGAGTTTCGAGAACGCGCTCGAGATTCTCAAATGAAAGATGGAAGTCGCATCCCAGACTGAATTGCAAAGCTAGATCGGGGCCAATCTTCTCCCGCAACTGATCGAGTAATCCAGAAAGATATATACGATCATAGACGTAGCGGTCATTGGCGTGAGGCGTGGCGACGGTGTGTGTAATGCCGTCGGCAACGGCCATGCGACACATTTCGACGGCGACCTCCCAGGATTTGGGGCCATCGTCAACCTCGGGCAGAATGTGGCAGTGGATGTCGATCACGACGAAGTCTTCACTTGAAGATCCAACTTGGAATGAACGGGAACCATTCGGATTTAAGGATACATCCAATCGCGAGGGAACGTGTTGCCTCGGACGTACACGTCTCCGATCCCGCACAGCCCGGCGGCCCGTCCTCGCATCCAACTTGGAAGAGCAGAATCACTTCATGCAGACTAGTGTGGCCTGAGGTACAGCCCTGAGCGGAGTTGCGCTATTCCCGTCTTCTCATGCACGATAGTGGGCACGACTTTTTCGCTTTCATCCTGAAGTTTGAGGAGCAGGTTCGCAAATGAGCTTTTTAGGGGCGGCACGTGCCGCACTGATGGATAAAACACTGACAGATAAAACTTGGTCGTCCCGGATTATTGTGGGCACGGTTGTGGCGCTTGCTATCTTTTCTCTTTCCTGTGGCAGCAGTAGTCACACGGGCTCGACGGCACCAAACCACAGCGCATATGTGACCCTCCCTGATCGGGGTTCCGTACTTCTGCTGCATATCAACGGATCAAACGGGATCATAACTACGGGCGCTGAAAGCCCTCAGGTGCAAAACACCTCGCCCACGGGCCTGGCGTTGATGCCATCCAAGAAGTTTCTTTATGTCATGAATTCCAGCTCCCACGCGAATTCGATTTCGATTTTTACCGTCGCCAGCGACGGAACGCTTACACAGACCGCACCTCCAACTCCGGTTGGCTTCGGTCCGAATAATGCCGTCATCGATCCGTCGGGCAAGTTTCTATTGGTCACCAACAATTTTGGGAGCGACGTTTCTGTTTTCTCAATCGATAGCGGAAGCGGTGCGTTGACGGAAGTTGCCGGTTCACCTTTCTTTGCAAACGCGAACCCAACCGAAATTATCATCACGCCGATCGGTGGCTTCGTGTACGTCAGCAATCCCGGGATTGGGACGATCACCGCATTTACGCTCGGTTCTGATGGCACGCTGACGCAGGTACCGGGGTCTCCATTCGCTTCTTTGGCAGGCGGGGGTGGCGGCGCACTCGGCATCACTGTCGATAACAGTGGAAGATTTCTGTACGTCGCCAATCCGTCGGCGGTGAATCCTCAGCAATCCAACAGTGGCAACATTTCTGGATTTACGATCGATTCCGGAACTGGCGCGCTCACTCGCATCCTCGGATCGCCGTTTAGTCCGACCGTTGGCAATTCTCCCACGACGGTAACTGTCGACCCCAGCGGCAGGTTTGTTTACGCGACGACTCCTGGAGCCAGCTTCGCCATTTGGTGCTTCGCTATTAATCCGACGAGTGGGCAACTGACATCGGTTACATCGTCTCCTTTTAGTCAGGCCGCGGGAGGCTTGTTCTCTCTGATCGATCCGAGCGGTAACTATCTTTACATCGGAAGTTCCAGTCCGGTCGGCGTAAATGGATACACATTCAATCCATCGACGGGCGCTCCGACGGTGGTCGCAGGTTCTCCCTTCGCAACGCTTTCGGCGCCCGGAAAAATGGTGCTGTCGGAATGAGAGTCAGTGTTTTGTAATCAGGAATTTGCAAGCTGGCACGTTAGCTGGCACTTTGGTGGAGCGAGTTTGGCACCCGTGGGCCATTTTCAGATTCGCGGCATGCCCTTACATTCCTAGTTGAGCAGTTCTGGGGGAGGGCTGCCCGGGCGTCCCGGATTCGAAAGAATCGGGGACGCCCGTTTAATTTTTGGGACGTTATCTTTTGGGGATTTTGATCCGTTCGTGTGGCGCGGACACTCATGTCCGCGAAACGATTGTCTAGCTTCGGAAGCCGCAGGAACCTCGCTGACTTCCGTCCGTATCAGCCGTTAAAAAAACACCAACTGCCGCCGACATGAGTAGCTGCGCCACACACCAGCCCATTAGTTTGTTGAGATGGTGAAGTTCACGGTGATACGCGCCTGCGTTTCCACCGGTTGGCCGTTTTGCAGATACGGCTTAAAATGCCATTGCTTCACTGCTTCGCGCGCAGCGGCGGCAAGGATGCCGGGGCCACTGAGAATCTGGAGTTCCTGAATCGATCCGTCTCGCGATATGAGCGCTTGCAAACTGACGGCGCCCTGCACCTTCATCTGTCGCGCCAGTAGCGGGTAGTCCGGTGGAACCGAAACGGTTACGCTCTGCGTTGTTTGCGGCGAAAGTTGCATCCGGTCAGCAGTTCCGGTTGCGGTACCAGGAGTCGCGTTAGATGCTGATGGAGAAGCGCTGGCAGCGGACGACGTCGCGCCCGAGTCTACATCCACATGGATGGCACTCGTCTTTGCGGGCAAGCTCATGTGGCGATTTCCAGCTACGACTTCCACTTGCAGAGGTGGAAGCGCTGCGCGCTCGGTTGTAGCGGTGAAGGGCGCCTCAGGGGCGGCAGGAGTCGGGGCCTTTGCTGGTTTGCGATCGCGCGCGGGAGTTGCCGGAACATCAGTCGTGACGGGGGCCGATGCTTTTCTAGCGCGGACCACCGCCTCTTGAACTTCGGTGTTCGACGGAAACCAGAAATCCCAATCCTTCAGTACGACTGCGACCAGGGCTACCAGCAGAATTCCCAGCGCGATGAGCATGCGCTTGCGCTGGATTTGCGCGTCATTCGCATCCGGCGAAGCGATTTGAGGCGGGAGCGCAGTCGATCGCTCCAGGTGATTCTCGGGCTGGGTTTCGTCTTGAAACATAAGCGCCGGGGGAGCGTTGTCAGGATCTTAATCAATCCTGGAATCTCTGAATCAGTATGCCTCGAAACGGCACGCGTGCCAAGCAAAACTAGTTCGCGGTAGAGACGGGACCTGCCTGTCGCTACCGCGAATTGATTTAGGCTTTCGATCCCTTCACGTCGAGTCGATCGAGGATGCCGTTGGCGGCGTCGAGCGTTTCCTTGTCCACCGTGCGATTTGCCGCGAGAGCTTCGGCCAGCGGAATGGAAATGATCTTGTTCCCGCGCAGCGCCGCCATGCGCCCGAATTCTCCGCGATGGATCATGTCGATTGCGCCGAGTCCATAGCGCGTTGCAAGCACGCGATCGAAAGCGCTCGGAGTTCCTCCACGTTGGATGTGTCCGAGCACGACAGAGCGCGATTCGTATCCAGTGCGTTTTTCGATCTCAGTGGCGAGAGTGTTTGCGATACCGCCAAGTCGAGGGTGGCCGAATTCATCGACGCCCGCGGCTGAGATCGACTCACCGCCAGCAAACTTTGCGCCTTCTGCAGCGACGACGATGCTGAACAATTTTCCTTGCGCATGTTGCTGGCGAATGATTTCCGATACCTGATCAATGTCGAAGGGAACTTCTGGAATCAGGATGACGTCGGCGCCACCCGCCATGCCGCTGTAGATCGCGATCCATCCGGCAGCGCGTCCCATCACTTCTACGACGATCACGCGATTGTGCGACTCGGCAGTCGTCTGCACGCGATCGATGGCTTCGGTTGCGATGTTGACAGCCGTGTCGAATCCAAAAGTGAAGTCGGTTCCGGCGAGATCGTTGTCGATCGTCTTAGGGACGCCGACAACCTTTACTCCATCGTCGAAAAGTTTCTTGGCTACAGAAAGCGTGTCATCTCCACCAATCGCGACGAGGACATCACATCCATTTTTCTGGAGATTATCGGCGCAGCGCTGCAATCCATTGGGATGCTTGGCTGCGTTCGTCCGAGATGTACGGAGGATTGTTCCGCCGCGCGTCAGGATATCGCTGACTGTAGTCAGGTCGAGAGGCGTGGTTTTATCTTCCAGTAGTCCACGCCAACCTTCGATGAATCCGAGAAAAGTGTCACCGTATTGCAGAGTTCCTTTGCGCACCACTGCGCGAATCACCGCGTTCAACCCGGGGCAGTCGCCGCCACCGGTTAGGATTCCGATCTTCATGCCAACTCCTCAAGTGATTTGTTTTTGAAAGTTATGGGCCCAGGCCATGTGTGAATGCACTCGGTTGCCACTGAGCGATTCACCGAGCCGGAACGTAGTAGGTTATCACGCTGATGGATTGGATCACGCCGCCGCAGCGGACGCTTTTGTCCGGGCGAGCGAGGGGGTTACCCCGTGTTCCTCTGTGCCCCAGTGGTGAAGAAGTTGGTGTTGCTTTTGTATGCCGCAGCGGTGGCTTGCGATCCGCGCCGCTTTTCGCCACAATACTCGCCACCGAATACTTAGCGAACACGGGTGAACGAAGTACGGGTCCCATGCCAAAACTCTTGCGCGCACTTCTCTGGATTGCCATCAGCGTACTCGGAGCATACTCACTCGCCACCATCGCCTTGCATCGTGGCGAACAGATCAACGCACTCTGGTTGGTGGTGGCTGCGGTCTCGACTTACGCTGTGGGATACCGCTTCTACAGTAGCTTTATCGCCGCGAGAGTGCTCGCGCTTGATCCTCGACGTGCGACTCCTGCCGAACGCCTCGAGAATGGTCGCGACTTCGTTCCGACAAATAAGTGGGTCGTTTTTGGACACCACTTCGCCGCCATCGCCGGACCAGGTCCCTTGGTGGGTCCGGTCCTCGCGGCGCAGTTTGGATATCTCCCAGGCACGCTCTGGATTGTCGCCGGTGCAGTTCTGGGCGGCTGCGTGCAAGATTTCGTGATCCTGCTCTTCTCGGTTCGGCGTGACGGAAAATCGCTCACCGAGATGGCGAAATCCGAAATTGGGGGCGTCGGCGGAGCGGTCGCGTATGTCGCAGTCCTCAGTATCATCGTGATTCTGCTTGGCGCGACGGCGCTCATCGTGGTCAACGCACTGAAGTCGAGTCCGTGGGGAACGTTTACCATCGCCATGACGATGCCCATCGCGGTGTTGATGGGGTTTTATTTGCGTCGGATTCGTCCGGGCAAAGTTTTGGAAACTTCTCTGCTGGGATTTGTCCTCGTGATCGCGGCAATTTTCGGTGGACAGTGGGTTTCGCAATCGCCGACATGGGCAGCCGTCTTCACCCTAACCGGACCTACACTGGCGATTCTGATTATCGCTTACGGATTTGCCGCATCGTCGCTGCCAGTATGGCTGCTGCTAGCGCCGCGCGATTATCTGAGCACGTTCGTGAAGCTAGGGACAATTTCTTTGCTGGCTCTCGGCATCATGGCTGCGCGTCCAGCGCTCCACATGCCTCCGCTGACGCGGTTTGTGGACGGCACCGGGCCTATTTTTGCGGGACCTATTTTTCCGTTCGCGTTCATCACGATCGCCTGCGGCGCGATCAGCGGATTCCATTCTTTAATTTCAAGCGGGACCACTCCGAAATTAATTCGCCGCGAAACAGAAACCCGCTTCGTCGGATTCGGGGCCATGATGGCCGAATCCATGGTCGCGATCATGGCTATGATCGCTGCCTGCGTATTGCAGCCTGGAGTTTACTTCGCGGTCAATAGTCCTGCAGGCATTGTGGGGCAAGCACCCGAAGTTGCGGCGGCGACGATCAGCGCTTGGGGATTTCCGGTGTCCGCCGCACAGATGGCAGCGCTCGCGCACGCGGTGGGAGAGCAGACACTGTTCAATCGAACAGGCGGCGCCCCAGCGTTCGCGGTCGGAATGGCACAGATTTTTTCCAACACCCTTGGCGGGCAAGCCGTGATGGCACTCTGGTATCACTTCGCGATCATGTTCGAAGCTCTTTTTATTCTCACGGTGATCGACGCCGGAACCCGCGTCGGGCGATTCATGTTGCAGGATGCACTCGGCCATATTTGGAAACCGCTGGGCCGCACCAGTTGGTATCCGTCAATTCTTTTTACGAGTGCCCTCGTGGTGGCGGCGTGGGGAAATTTCCTTTGGCAGGGAATCAAAGATCCGCTGGGCGGAATCAATTCGCTGTGGCCCCTGTTTGGAATTTGCAATCAGCTGCTGGCGATTGTGGCACTGTGCGTCGCGACGACGATTATTCTGAAAATGGCGCGCGCGAACGCCGGCCGGATCAGCTATGTATTCGTTACGTTAATTCCGCTCTGCTGGCTCGTTGCGGTGACATTCACGGCTTCGTGGCACAAGGTGCTCGATCCCAATCCGCGTATCGGATTCCTCTCGCAGGCGCGTCAAATCGCCGCGGCTCACGGCAACGCGAGGCTCATATTCAATGACCGTCTCGATGCGGCTGTTACGGCGGTGTTGGTGCTGATGGTGACGATGATTCTGATCGAATCGGGCATCGCGTGCGCGCGAATTATTTCCGGAAGCAAAGCCTCGGCGCTGAACGAATCCCCGTTCGTTGTGACGAAATTGGCGGAGAAGCAAGCGTGAGGCAAAAAAATAACTCACGTGAGGACAGCCGCACTTGGCTGTCCAGCGAAGAGAAGCGAGGAGTGCTACTGTCTGCCCTGGCAAGGATCGGGAGAATATTGCAATCTATGCTGCGAGAAATTTTTGACGAATCTGCTTACCAGCGGTTCTTGGAACGCGGCCATCTGCAGTCCTCGGCGAAAGCGTATGCGATATTCCGTCAGGAAAACGAGCAAGCTAAATCTCGGCGACCAAGATGTTGCTGATGAAGGTGTTGCTGACAAAAGTGTTGCTGATAAGTGGACATCGGACCCCGAAAGCTGACGGCTGACGGCTGAAGGCTGCCTTTCCTCCTGCTAAACTTCCCTCATGCGCGTCCTCGGTATCGACTGCGGCACCGAATACACGGGATACGGAATCGTCGAACTCCTTGCCGATGATCAGCTCCTCTGTATCGTATGTGGCGCCATTAAGGTTTCTCCGCGCGAGCCGATGGCAATGCGTCTGTCTCGTATTTCGATCGGTCTGTGCAGTTTGATTGCAGAGCATCGTCCTGACCGCGTCGCTATCGAAGATGTTTTCTACGCGATCAACGTGAAGTCCGCGTTGAAATTAGGACAGGTTCGTGGGGTCGCCATGCTAGCCGCCGCTTCTGCCGGACTCGACGTTGCGGAATATGCGCCGCTCTCAATTAAATCGGCGGTCGTAGGATATGGTCGCGCTGAAAAACATCAGGTCCAACAGATGGTGACGCGACTTCTAAACCTGGACGAAATTCCCGAACCTGCCGATGCAGCAGATGCATTGGCGATCGCGATTTGCCATTTACATACTGCCGCGACGAAAGAACGCCAACTCGACGTCGCAGGGAAGCGAAGTCTCGAACGAGGCTCTAGAATGCAACCCTCGGTCAAGTTACCCTCGCCATAGCCCTGAAATACCCACGCCTCGCCCCACTCGTTTGTTCATCCACCATTTAATTGCGCTGGCTCCCACGTTATTCTGGTTGCACAACAAAATTATTCCTTGAGGATTTCATGGGTATCCGCACTTCGTTTATCGCCATCGCCGTTGCACTACTCGTGCAGTCCGTCGTGTCGCACGCAGCACAAACCGCCTCTTGTACTTTTGACACGTTCTCCGCGCCTTCGGGATACACGCTAAGCATGGTGGAAGGCGTTAGCGACGACGGCACAGTAGTAGGTCAGTTAATCAACAACAAGACGCAGGCGTATGTGTCGTTCACGCGCTCGGCAAGCGGCGCCTTTACCGAATACGCGGCGCCGAAATCGGTGACAACGTGGCTCTACGGTCGCAACGCGAGCGGCGTCAATGCGGGCTTTTATCAGGACAACGCAAACATCGAGCACGTTCACGGATTCCTGCTAAAGGGCAGCAATATGACCGCCGTGAACTACCCCAACGCGGCGAATACCTGGCTGTTTGACGTGAATCAACTCGGGGCCGCGTCCGGAAGCTACAGTGCCAGCGCATCTCTGGTTAAGGGATTTACGCTGGTCAACAATAAATACACGACGATCGCGCATAGCGGAGCGTCCGCGACGTACGCGCTTGCTATCAACGATAACGGCGAAGTGGCTGGTTCGTATTCTGTCAACTCGGTGAGCAATGGATTTACCTGGCAGAATGGTACCTTTACCACGATTAATTATCCGAATTCGAAGTATGGAACGGTCCTCACGGCGGTGAATAATACTGGCGTCGTTGTGGGCAACCATCTTTCCGCCGATAAAGATTTTGGTTTCATCTACGAAAACGGCACCTTCAAGAACATCGTTTACACCGGTGCGAAGTACACCATGGCTGGCGGCATCAACAACAACGGCCTGGTTTCTGGACAGATCTATTTCAGCGAGACGAATACGCTGGGATTCACGGCGGTATGTAAGTAGAGCTTTTAGCCGTTAGCTCTTAGCTTTTAGCTCAAAGCCTCTCGGGCCACATCGGACTGACGGCTTCGTCAGTCTTGTGGGATTGTTTTTCTCGCAACTGGATGATTGTCATTAAAATTAGTCGTTATAACGACTAATAATTTCGGAGATCGCGAGCGCTTTGGCTAACGGCTAAAAGCTAAAAGCTGCCCTTGACACCCTCGTCGTCATCCCCAATCATTGCAGCGGGCCATGCCGCGCATAATTCAGATACTCTGCTTGTTGGTTTTTTGTTCGACGCTCCTCCATTCGCATACTGAAGCGCAGTCTCCTGCTGTCCTGACGTTCACCATCGATTTTCCTACATCTCAACCGGAGCACTATTCGATCCGAGTGCAATCGGATGGGGCATCACACTACGAATCCAGCGGACGCCTCTCGACTGAGTCCGACGACATCGACAACTTTGATCTCGATTTCACGGTGAGTTCAGAGATGCGACAAAGAATTTTCGATCTGGCCGCACACGCCGGATATTTTCAGAAAGATATTGACTCCCACCACAAGGGGCTGGCCTTCACCGGGAAGAAAACCCTGAGCTATAAAAGCGAGCAGCGCAGCGGCGAGTCCACCTACAACTATTCGTCCAACTCGGCGGTGCAAGAATTGACAGGACTATTGCAGAGCCTCTCGGCCACTCTCGAATATGGACATCGTCTGCGCTACGACCATCAATATCAAAAGCTCGCGCTCGACGAAGAGCTGAAGGGCATGACCGAGTTGGCCCACAGTAATCAATTGGTCGAGGTGAGGGCGATCCAATCGATTCTCGAACAGATTATTGCCGACCCCTCCGTGATCAACGTAACTCGCGCTCGGGCGCAGCGTTTGCTGGACTTGGCGGGCTCGCACTAGCGAACCGGCAATTTTAGGAGATTGTCTCGATTTGGTAACGGCAGTTGCTCAGCTGGCAACTCGCGGCTGCCGACCAAGCTCTAACCAACTGGGACTTATGCTTTAACAGATATCATGCTGCGCGAAATCAATCCGAGAGCGAGGCGAACGGATTGGCGCAGTCGAAGGATCCCAACGTTTCCTACCGGTTGTGGTGGGGTAGGGGTCATTTGACTCCGATGGGCCAATCGCTGCGCTCTTGTCCCGTCTTCGCTCAGGATGACAGAGTTGCGTAGGGAATAGTTTCGTGAAATTTTTGTGCGCATTTCCTTCTGACGCGGATCTTTATCGCGCGTATGATTCCTAAGTACCGCCTTCGAAGCAGCTGACGTGAGACACGAGGAGAAACAGATGACCTTCGCAAAACTTGAGAAAAGACTTTCGACGTTCGCTCTCGTGGCAATAGCACTCTTCGTTGTGTCTGCGTCTTTGTCGGCATCGGCCGAATCGAAGGCGCGTATCGTCCGCTTGAGCGAAGTTGAGGGTACCGTCCAGATTGATCGAACCGCGGGCGATGGTTTTGACAAGGCATTTATCAACCTGCCCGTAATCGAAGGCTGCAAGCTGAAGACGGGAAAAGATGGTCGTGCTGAAGTGGAATTCGAAGATGGCAGCGCCCTGCGTCTCGCTCCCAATAGCGAAGTGGAGTTCACTCGGCTGGCGCTCGGCGACGATGGGCAGAAGTTGGATACGGTTCAGCTGGTAACAGGAACGGTGTACGCAAATCTTCATCCCAAGAGCGGTCACAAGAACAAAGGTGAGAGTGACAGCGAGAAATCTGGCGACCAGTTCCTGCTGAACTTTGCGAACGAGTCCGTCTCCGTCAATGAGACCGCACACTTTCGGGTAGCTCTCGATGGTTCGAGCAAAGCGGGCTCCAGCAAAGCAACGATTGCGGTATTCAGAGGAAAAGTGAACGCGATCTCTCCTGCGGGACAGGTCGAAGTGGCAGACAAACACAGCGCGACGGTTGATCCAGCGGAGAAGTCCACGTTTGTTGTTGCCAAGAACTACGAAACAGAACCTACCGATACGTGGGACCGTCAGCAGTCCGACTATCGCGACCGCTACGCTTCCGCCGGTGGATCGAGCATTCAGTCACCTTACGGCTTCGGCATGAGCGATCTGAATTACTACGGAAGCTTTATGACTGTGGCGGGCTATGGCAGCGTATGGCAACCGTTCTTCATGGGCGCGAATTGGAGCCCGTTTATGGACGGTGCATTCGCGTTCTATCCTGGATTCGGATACGGGTTTGTCTCCGGATATCCTTGGGGATGGATTCCTTATAACTACGGCACCTGGGCTTTCATCCCGAACCATGGATGGGCGTGGCAGCCGGGCGCATGGAATCGAACCAACGGGGTTGTGAGCGCGGTGAATGCGCCGGCTACGACGAAAATACCGACCGCGCCGACAGAGGGCCGTCACACCGTGATCGTGGGACGAGGCCTCACGGCCAATCCGGTTGCGATTGCATCACGGCGCTTCACGATCAATCCGGGTTCAGCCGGATTTGGAGTGCCGCGCGGATCGATTGATCATCTTGATCGTCTCTCGAAGACGATGAACAAGACCTCGCGTGCGGTTGTGGTGGCTGCTGCTCCGCCAACGTGGGCTGGTCAGCCAACAACGGGCTTTAGCAGTGGTCCGGCGGGCGGAAATTCGTCAAGCAGCATGGGATCGGCGCATAGATCGGCTGGTTCGGCTCCCGCACCGCGTTCGCACTAATCTGCTGTGATTATGTTCGTATGGGGATGGGCAACTGGCCTGTCCAGTCGGGGAAAGTCCGACTGCGTTTCGACGCCGCGGACTTGCTCCTCAGTGTTACTTCACAATCATTCCCGCATAGCCAACCACGGATTCGAAATCGCCCGAGACTTCTCCGGACGTCGCATACTTCACCAGACTCCCCGACTTAGCGCATAGAACCCTCGCAGCAGTGAGCATCGCAACGGTTGGACCCATTCCACACATGCTGATCTTTTCGTTGATGACGACATCCCATAGGCCGCGCGGATCCAAAGCGAGTATACGTTCGATCGCCTTATGATCTTTGGCTCGGGTGATCACATCTGGCTCGTAGTGGTTCATGTCGCTGGAGGCAATGATTAGAACTCTTTGTTCGCGCTCTTCGTTTGTGTTTGTGCGCTCGCGATTCACAATCGTGTCGGCTAAAGCACTGCCTAAATCGTGCAGCACGTCAAAGTCTCGCGTACCGATCACAATGGGAACAATTCGTAGGTCACGCTGTAGCGTTTGCAAAAAGGGGATCTGGACTTCGATCGCGTGCTCAGATCGATGGGCTGCAGCATCCTCGCGCAGTGCAGGGAAGCGTCGCAACAATTCCTCTGTGAGGTCTTTGTCTGGAGAAACGTCACCCAACGGAGTCCGCCAGGTCGTGTTGGCCATGATCGCGAGGGGATGGCCCTTACCTGTGTGATTTGGGCAGAGAATCACGCAAGTTTTGGGAATGTCGAGCTGCTGGTAGACTACGCCCGCAACGCCGCCAGAGTAGATATATCCCGCATGAGGAGCGACGCACCCGATGGCTGTGGATCGGGTACTTGCGCCGTCGTCATCAGCGTAATCAGCAGACAGATATTTCCGAACGCCGCGCAATAATTCGTCTGCGTTGGCGGGATAAAATCTGCCAGCTACGGCGGGAGTGCGCAGGTTCGGGTTCATGAATCGCTCGATCGGAAAGTTTGGCGCGCTGTCTTAGAATGTGGCGCGGGCGCTCTTTCCCGCGAAAAATCAGCGGACGAAAATAAATCTCGCCAGGAACTATTCGCTACCGTTAGTGAGCGCGCGAAACAAAGCTGCAGTCCGTTCAATGGGCAGCGCCTCCGCCCGGATCGCAGGCTTCACACCGCTCTTCGCCAACGCAGCGCGCAACGCAGCCTCATCGTAATGAGTTTTCAGATTGTTCCAAAGCGTTTTGCGTTTCTGTCCAAAGCACAATTTCAGAAACGAAATGAACTCGGTTTCCGGAACACGAAGCGCCTCCAACTTGGGCTTGATGGTGATTCGGATCACGCTGGAATGAACTTTGGGTGGCGGAGAAAATGCCGCGGGGGGAAGCGTGAATAATTGTTCGACGCGCCCGTAGAGTTGAGCGGTCGCTGAAAGCAGGCCGTAGTCACGGCTTCCGGCGGATGCGGCGAGACGATCCGCAACTTCTTTTTGCACCATGATGACGATGGTCGAAAAGTAACGGTGGTATTCCAGCAGCCGCAGCAAAATATCAGATGTGATGTAGTAGGGAAGATTGCCGATGACGCGCGCCGGTTCCGGCGAGTAGGTCAAACCCGTATGCAGGATTCCGGGTTTCAATCCGAAGACGGTGTTGAGTTCCACCGTCAGAATATCGGCTTCGATAATTTCAACATTCGGTTGCATGTTGAATTTCATGCGAAGCTGCGCCGACAGCACGCGATCGAGTTCCACTGCGATCAGGCGCTTGGTACGTGGGGCGAGCAATTCGGTGATTGCACCGCGTCCGGGTCCGATTTCGAGCACGGTGGCTTGCGAAACGTCGCCGAGGGCCTCCACGATGCGCAGTGCGGCCGACTCGCTCACCAGAAAATGCTGGCCCAGTTTCGGCTTGCGCGTACTCGTTTGCAGCGAAGCAACCTTGGGCACGTTGACCCTCTCCCTCTCCGGCTTTAGACTTGCGGAGGTCTTTTACAGAATCCTAATCATAACGTGAGCGAGGCAGATCGGTTCTCGCCCGGGAGGCTCCTCCGCAATGCATATCGCTTTCGCAGCGTCCGAATGCGTTCCGTTTTCAAAAACAGGAGGACTGGCGGATGTAGTCGGCGCGTTACCGCGCGCCTTGGCTGCTCTCGGACATCAGGTTAGCGTATATGTCCCGCGTTACCGCGAAACAAAATTGGTGGATCCGCAGGTTGTGGTGCGGAGCATTACTGTTCCGTTCGACGATAAGTATCGCTTCTGCTCGGTGTCGACGGCAGGAACCAGTGCTGGAGTGCGATCGTATTTCGTGGACTATCCGCCATACTTCGATCGGGACGGACTCTACGGTGGACCCGCCGGCGATTATCCCGACAATGCGGAACGGTTTGCCTTATTTTCGCGCGCGGTAATCGAAGCGTCAAAAATTTTGGGAGTGCCGCATGTATTTCATTGCCACGACTGGCAGTCGGCGCTGGTGCCCGTGATGCTGCGAACTCTGTATGCCGAGGATCCCGCATTCCGCGAAGTTGCAACCGTATTTACGATCCACAACATGGGGTATCAGGGACTTTTCTCACCCGATACTTTGCCTTTGCTGACGCTGCCGTGGGAACTGCTGACGATGTCGAAGATGGAATTCTTTGGACAAGTGAATTTTCTCAAGGGTGCGCTCGTGTTGTCGGACTACGTCACGACTGTCAGCAAGAAATACAGTCAGGAAATTCAGACCACCGAATATGGATTCGGACTAGAAGGCGTCTTGCGCAATCGTGCTGCGACCGTCACAGGAATCCTGAACGGTGTGGACTACGACGAATGGAGTCCGCAAACTGACAAATTCATCGTCGCAAAGTATTCTCCGCACGATCTAAGTGGCAAGTCGAAATGTAAGCAAGACTTGCTTGCAACCTTTGGGATCAAAACCACCGATGCGAACTCCAAAGTTCCTGTGATCGGCATTGTTTCGAGATTCGCGGCGCAAAAAGGCTTCGACTTGATCGCGCAGATCATGGATCGATTAGCGCGCGAAGAAGTGATGATGGTTGTCCTTGGATCGGGCGACAAGCTCTACGAAGAAATGTTTCAGCGGATGAGTAAACAGTTTCCCAACAAGATCGCGACCAAAGTTGCGTACGACAACGCTGTCGCACACAAGATTGAAGCGGGCTCAGATATGTTCCTGATGCCTTCCCGCTACGAGCCCTGCGGATTGAACCAAATTTACAGCCTGAAGTACGGGACGGTTCCCATCGTGCGAGCGACTGGCGGCCTCGACGACACGATTGAAAATTGGGATGCGCGCACCGGCAAAGGTACCGGATTTAAGTTCTCCGATTACAACGGCGAGGCGCTGCTCGCAACGATCAAACAGGCGCTGGTCTCCTATCAGAATCCTTCTTCATGGCAGACGCTGATGCGAAACGGGATGGGACGCGACTTTTCCTGGGGAGCGTCCGCGCGGGAATATGGGAAGGTCTACGAGAGGGCGCGTCAGGTGCGGGCTGCTGCGGAGGCGGGTACAGAACTGAAGAGGGAGCCTGCGCTTGGATAGGGTCTGGACCGGAAATATTAGCTCCTTTTCTTGTTACTAATTAATTAGTTGCACGACACCATTCACCGCCGTCGGCGGATTTAGACGCGCCAGTGTCAAGCGCGGTCTCGCGGTACACTTCCTTTAAGCATTTCGCACCGCATGAACACCCCCTCCCAGCGAACGATCTTTCACGTCGATATGGACGCCTTCTTTGTGTCTGTCGAAGAGCTGTTTGATCCGGCATTGAAAGGGAAAGCTGTAGTGGTTGGCGGACAGCGGGATGAACGTGGCGTGGTCTCGGCTGCCTCATACGCGGCGCGAAAATTTGGGGTGCATTCGGCAATGCCCCTGCGGACGGCCGCGAAGCTTTGTCCGCATGCGATTTTTGTGAATGGACATCCCGAACGCTATCGCGAATATTCGCATAAGGTGCATGAAGTGCTGGGGCATTTCTCGCCTCTCGTAGAAATGGCTTCGGTGGACGAGGCTTATCTCGACATGACCGGAACTGAGCGCCTACATGGGCGCCCGCTGCGTTCGGCGCATCAGTTGCATACGGCGATGAAGTCCGCCACGCAACTCAACTGCTCGGTCGGGATCGGGACATCGAGGTTGATCGCCAAAGTTTCCTCCGCCAAGGCAAAACCAAATGGAGTCTTGTGGATATTGCCCGGACAAGAAGCAAAATTTCTGGCTCCGCTTGCCGTCGGCGACATACCCGGCGTCGGGAAGGTAATGGAGCAGAAACTTCACTCCATCGGAATTAAGAAAGTCGGAGATCTCGCGCGTCTCGAAGATCGCGATCTGGAAAATCGCTTCGGCAAATGGGGGCTCGCGTTAGCGGGGAAGTCACGCGGAGAAGATTCCGGTGGATGGTTCGATAGCGAAGTGGGAGAGAGTGTCGATCCGAAGTCAATCAGCCACGAACATACTTTCGATGAAGACACGGGAGATGTCGAGCGTTTGCAATCCACGCTCATGCGTCTCAGCGAGATGGTGGCGAGGCGACTGCGCGAGGGTGGATATTTCGCGCGCACTCTCCAATTGAAACTGCGCTACAAAGACTTCACGACGATCACGCGAGCGCACTCGCTGGAACAGCCAACGCAGATGGACAACCAGATTTTCGAGAACATAAGGCGCTTGTTCTTCGACAATTGGAAATCGGGAGCGCCGGTGCGACTGCTCGGAGTGCAAGCATCGAATTTCGAATCGGGCTCCGGACAACTTGATCTCCTCGAACCCGCTCGGGACCAGCGTTGGGAAAAGGCCCTTGCTGCGGCCGATCATCTCCGCGACAGATACGGCGAAAAAATGATTGGCATTGCTCGAGGAATGAAAGGCGGATTCCGCGAGCGCACACACGAAAATCCTGTGGGACTGCCCGGCAAAAACGACGGCGGCCCAAAGAAAGAAGCGGGCAAGAAGTAAGCGCCCGTGAATGAACGAAGTTTGCCAACCACTGCGCTCGGCTCGGACCGGCGAGGGCGTTCGTCCCCGAACAAATCCCACACTGGCAATTTCTGCTTACGAAATGTATTCGCGAATATAGTCGTCGCGGGACGTGGCAAGATGGTGCGCGTCGCCATCGAAGATGACCTTTGCGTCCCGGAGAATTAGAAAACTCATTGGCACTTCGCAGTGTTGCCCCTTTGGCAGCATGGTCATCTTGTTGGTGGCTTTGTCGAAAAAGTGGGTGGCCATGGTGAAGGCGTCCTGCAGGCGGTGGGTCACCATCAGAGCACTCGTCTTGTAGACGTCGCGCTGTTTCACAATCAGCTCGACTATCGTGTTTGAGGTCACTGGATCAAGCCCACCGGTTGGCGAATCGTAGAGCAGAACTTCAGGCTCAGTGATGATCGCGCGCGCGATGGCCACGCGGCGACGCATACCTCCCGAGAGTTCGGACGGAAACATATCGTAGGTGCGCTCTAATTCCACGAAACGCAATACTTCTCGGACACGCCGTTCGATTTCCTCCGGAGCCGTTTTTTCCTCCATCAAACGGAAGGCGACGTTCTCATAAACTTTCAGAGAGTCGAAGAGCGCGCTTTCCTGGAAGACGATGCCCACGCGCCGGCGGAGCTCGAAGAGTTCCTGCTCCGACATGGCGGTGACTTCCTCGCCGAGAGCATAAATTTTGCCACTGTCGGGTTTCATTAGCCCCATCGCCAGCTTTAGCAAGGTGCTTTTGCCAGCGCCAGCAACGCCAAACAGCGCTTTGGTTTCGCCGTGAGGAAGTTGAAACGAGACGCCATCCAGCACGACCTTGTCATCAAAAGCGATTGAGACGTTGTCGAATTCGAGCGCGTAGCCGGAGGGCGTTGCTACGGAAGCGGCCGGAGATTCGCTGGGCAGAGTGGGAGTCGCCATGGCGTAGGTTTTCTTTTAAATCTCGATTTTTTTATCTTTATCGATAGCCAAAAATTGCGAAGATCAGTTTCGTAGCGAAGAAGTCCACCAACAGAATTAATACGGAAGAAGCTACCACCGCTTGCGTGGTCGCGCGTCCGACGCCCTGAGTGCCGCCTTTGGTGGACATTCCGTAATAGCATCCGACTGTTGAAATAATGAGACCGAAAAGAACGGGCTTGATGAGTCCGGTGAAGACGTCGCGGAAGACCAGGTTCTGCCAGACGGAGGTCCAATACTGTTCCGTGTCGACGCCGAACAGCAGGTGCGCCACAGCATAGCCGCCAATGAATCCCAGCAGATCGGCGATGATGGTCAGGAAAAACAACATGAACGCCGTGGCCCCAATTCGCGGTGTAATCAACTTCTTGGTGGGATCAGTGCCCAGCGCACGCATGGCGTCGATCTGTTCGGTCACGATCATCGAGCCGATTTCGCTGGCCATTCCGGAAGCGTTTCGTCCAGCCACCATCAGTCCGGTGATGAGCGGGCCTAGTTCGGTGACCATGCCAATTGAGACTAGCCGTCCGATGAGCGTGATGCCGCCAAACTGTTGCAGCGTGCTGGCAGCATTCAAGGCAAGCAGAGCACCGACGGAGAGTCCTGTCAGAACGACAATTGGCAGGGAACCGACGCCGATGAGGTCCGCCTGCTGCAGCATGTCTCCCATGTACAGGGGACGGCGGAAGAAATTTAGCAGGGATTGGGCGGCGAGAAGAGTGTATTCCTGAACTGCCAGCGCAAAATCTTTTGCGACTTCAATGGGCGAAATCAGTTCGAGTTCGAGCGCCATGATTATCCAGGAAGTTATTGCTCAGAGAACTATAGCAGAGCTGCAACAGCAAGCGGAGGGACATTGGCGCTCGTCTGTCCCCACGCGAACTGTATCGCTCAGACTATTCTCGGCTCTTCTTCTTGATCTCAATCGCAAGACGCTTAATTTTCTGATTCAGAGTTGACAGCGGGACGTGGAAACGCTCGGCCGCTTCCGTCTGGTTCCAGCTGCATTTTTCGAGCATGTCGATGATGATGCGACGCTCGCAGTCTTCCATGATGCTGAAGAGTGACGCTCCCGCATTCGCGTCCAGCGCCGGGATCGAACTTCCTCGCCCCACGATGTGGTCGGGTAGAAGGTCAATTCCGATATCAGGGTCGGACGAGAGAACGACGGCTCGTTCGATCGTGTTCTCCAGTTCGCGAACGTTCCCCGGCCAGGAATAGCTAACGAGGGGACGTAAGGCCTCCGTCGTCATGCGGCGTCGAGGCATGTCGTTTTCGTCAGAATATTTCTGCAGAAAATGCTGTACCAGCAAAGGAATGTCTTCCCGACGCTGCCGCAAGGGCGGCAGGTCGATGCTGATTACGTTGAGCCGGTAGAACAGATCCTCGCGGAAACGCCCTTCGCGGACCATCTGACGCAGATCGACGTTGGTCGCGGCGATGATGCGCACGTCCGCCGGAATTTCTTGCACGCCGCCCAGATGCATGAACTTGCGTTCCTGCAACACGCGGAGAATCTTGCTCTGCGTGTCCATGCTCATGGTGCCGATTTCGTCGAGGAAGAGGGTGCCACGATCCGCAACTTCGAACAACCCTTTTTTCGAAGTCACGGCACTGGTGAAGGCGCCTTTCACGTGACCGAATAACGTGGACTCCAGCAGATCGGCTGGTGTGGACCCAGAATTCACAGGAACAAAAGGACGGTCGCGTCGTGTCGAATTCAAATGGATCGCCTTGGCGATCAGTTCTTTACCTGTTCCGCTTTCGCCTTGCAGCAGGACGGTCGAACGGCTCGGCGCAACCTGAGCTACCAGATCGAAAATCTTGAGCATGGGCTCGCTCTTGCCCACGATGTGTTCGAAGTTGTAACGCTCCTTGAGCGCCCGTTTCAGCTGAATATTTTCTTCTTCAGCTTTTTGTCGGGCGACCGCGGCGCGAACGTCGGCCAGAAGTTTTTCGTTGTCCCACGGTTTCTGGATAAAATTCGTCGCGCCGAATTGCATGGCGCGTACAGCGTTTTCAACGGTGCCATAAGCGGTGATCATGATGACCGCTTGCTGGGCATGTTGAAGACGGATCTCGGATAGGATTTCCATCCCGTTCTTGTCAGGAAGTGCGAGATCGAGAAGAACGACATCAAACGAGCGTTGCCCAATCTGCGCCAAACCGTCGCGTCCCGTCCCTGCAACCACGACGGTGTAACCCTCCAGTTGAAGGAGGGTCTCCAGCGACTCACGGATTTCCGCTTCATCATCGATGATGAGGATTCTGCCCGCGCTGGGCTGTGTGCTTTCCGGTGCGCTGCGTCGTACGATGCTGGCGACTTCAGAAATTGCGAGTTCAGACATGGACTGCTTTCCTAATCAACGGAAAATCCAGGGTGAAGGTGGTGCCTTCGCCCGGGCGGCTCTCCACGCGAATGTTGCCCGCGTGTTCCTGGATGATGCCGTAGGTGACAGATAGTCCGAGACCGGTGCCGCGGCTCTGGCCTTCCGCGGGAACGTTCTTGGTCGTAAAAAACGGATCGTAAATGCGTTGAATGTTTTCTTGTGCAATGCCGGACCCGGTATCGGAGACGCGAACGCTCACTGCGTCTCCATTCATGGTCGCGACGTTCAGGGTGCCACCGCCGGTCATTGCGTCTTTGGCGTTCAAGAACAAGTTTAGAAATACCTGCTGCAGACGTCCGGCGTTTCCTTGGATTAAAGGCAGATTCGTGTAGAGGTTCGGCTGTACTTCAATGTGCGCTACTTTGAACTGGTGTTCGAGTAGCGACAAGGTGTCCGCGATCACTTTATTGAGACTGATTTCCGTCAGCTCTGTTCCACTCGTGCGCGAGAAGTTCAGCAGGTTGTTGACGATCTCCGAGGCGCGGAACGTTTGTTTGGTGATCTTGTCGAGTAGCCCGGCTTTTTGCGGATCCGACTGCAACTGTTTGGCTAGCATCTGTGTGTAGGAAGAAATCACCGCAAGCGGTGTGTTCACTTCGTGCGCAACGCCAGCGGCCAAAAGTCCGATGGAAGAAAGTTTGTCAGCTTGCGTCAGTTGAACTTCGAGTTCGATGCGCTCGGTGATGTCATCGACAATGACCAGTCGCCCTACGACGTGGAACTTGCGCGTCACGAGTGGAGCCATCGCTACGTTTACGATGCGTGATTCACCCGTCGGAGTTCCCAGACGAAATTTATAAAGATTGTGGATGCCCGGATTCTGGCGAACGCGGTAGAACTCTTCCACGAAGGCCGCTGGGAAAACTTCGCTGAGCGAACGTCCCACCACCTGCCAGCGCGGCTGGGCATACATCACTTCCATCTGTGAATTCCAGGACTCGATGCGGTCCTGCAGATCCACGGCCATCACTCCAACGTTAATCGACTCGACAATGTTCTCGTTGAAATCCTTAAGTCGCTCGTACTCGCTAACCTTCTGTTCTAGCGAGGCATACAACCGTCCGTTCTGGATCGCGATACCGATATATCCAGCCAACGTTTCCAGCAACTCGACATCTTCGCTGGAGAGGAAGTCACCTTCGCGCGTCTTGCCTAATCCGAGGAACGCGATGGTCTTGTGCCGCGCGTGGCAGGGGATGTAGTAATTCAGATCAAGGCGGCCGATGGCATCTTGGGCGCTGGCATTTTCGCGGGGAAGCTGATGCGTGTTCTCGAAGAAAATGTGTCCAGCGGCGTCTTCGATGCGTGGCTTGGCGAGGAAAGATAGATCCATGCCCGCCACGTGGCCCATCCCCGCCGATTTCGAAAGTTCGAAGCGTGACGAATCGGCATTCGCGAGGAAGATGGCAATGCGATCGACCAGTAGAGTTCGGGAGAGGCGATCAACCAGCGACGACAGCATCTTGTCGAGATCAGTTTCCGAACCTAACTCGCGGCCAAATTCAATAAGCGTCCGGCGATAGTCGTAACCGGTGCGATAGAAAAACTGGTCCAGCTTTTCCTGAATCCACCGACGCACTGGATCAAACAGCAGAGCGGTAACGACGACGGCGACTACCAGACCGTACGGTCCAGAGCTGGGCACACGAGTGTGAACGAGTTCGGCGATTGCCGCGACGCCAGCGAAGTAGGCTCCCACAATCGCTGCGGCTGCCAGCGTGTATGCCATGCCACGCTTGAAGATCAAATCCACGTCCATCAGGCGATAACGGAAGATGGCGTATCCAAACGTAAGCGGCAATAGTCCCAATGACAGCGCCGACACTTTCATGGTCAATGAAGGCATCACGCCGAGGAGATAGGGCAGGACGTAGAAAAGCGTGAATGGAGCGATCGCAAGGATGGTGCCGCGAGTAATCCACTTCAGCTGCTGCCGGAGAATCGGGGTGTTCGCCTGACGATAATTGCGCCACAGAACCGTCGCCGCCGAGACGAAGAAGATCGTCAAATAGGCGTAGTCCACGCGGTTCAGGTTGAAGAGTAGGGAAGCACTTGCCTTAAGAAACTCAATCGCCAGAATGTGTATCCCGAGCAGGATCGCGCCGGGAAGATAAAGTAGAGGAATCGTCCAACGATGCTTGATGACGAACGGACGCCGCTCTGGGAACGTCAGAACAAAGTGCAAAAATAGCGCTGGTTGCAGCAGCCACGCAAGCTCATTCGCCCAAAATACACACCAGTCGAAGGCGTTGAATTTACCGGTGTATTTGAGCGAGTAAAAGACGAACGACACCAGACAGAAAATGTAGAAATGCGTGGAGCCGACGGCGGTCCAGCGCCGGAGCAGCACGTAAAGGCCAATCCCGAGGTAGATGAGTGCGATCAGCCTCAGCCAATCGTTCATGGATCGCTCGGCTGGAACCAGTACGACTTCAACGTCCAGCGGAACTGTGCCGCGAACCAGCGAGTAGGTGGCTTTTGAGTAGACGCCTGAGTAATAGAGTTGCCGCGTTACGGCCGCTGAGCTATCCACCTCGCGGGTATTGACACTAACGACCTGATCTCCGCGGCGGATTCCAGCGCGCTCGGCCGGACCGTTCGGCTCCAAGCGATCGGCGAACAGATGGCCGTTGCGCTCGATCCACCAGGCTCCGTCGTCAGGAATCGACGACTGATGCTCGATTTTGTAGTTGAAACCTGCGAAGAGCACCGCTGCTACCGTAAGAAGCGTCAGCAGAATGGCGGTAAACCGAGCCTCAAATTCGCGGTTCATGGGCTGGGAAGCTTGTTGGGCGGCGCGTTTCGACAATTGTCGCCATTTACCTCTAAGCAACTTCACTGCCACCCTCCCGTCCCGATTTGCGCGCGTAAGTGGTTTGCACAGAGCGACTTCCACAATTATAGAGATGTTTTAGAATCGGGGCTATGAATTACGGAATATGATTTATCGTTTTCGGGATGTCATAGATGGGCTAAATGCATGCGGGAAGAGGGTTTGGGTGTTCGGTAAGCCTGAGGCAGCTAGCGGATTTTGTGGTTGGCGTATTTCTGAAATGAAGTAAAGGTGACGTGCCCAAACCCTTCCTCGAATTGGTGTTGGGGGGATTCGAGAACCTTCCCCGATTTCCGAATCCCCCACTTACTGGGCTTCACCTGGCTCGCTTAGGAGAGGTGAAGCAAATCCCGCAAGTGAGTGTGATCTTGCGCCTGATCGCTTGAAACGTCCATGGAGCCAGAGTGAAGCGTTCTGAAGCGATCTGAAGGAATTTACAAACGCGTCCTTGACACAATCAGCAGAGCGGAACAAAATTCCTGAAACTGTGTTTGTGGGGCGGATTGTTATTCGGGGCGGCGCTGTTCGGCGCTAAACTCTTAACGACACACTGGTGTTCGTTCTGCCAATGCAGGGCGCGATTTGGTCCGCTTGTTCTCCGCAAGTCGGTCGCTGCGCGAATTGTTCGGAAGCTATCCTAGGAGTTTTCAATTGCCCGACAAGAAAGTTCGTTTTGACGATTTTGAACTGGACTACGCTCGTTTCCAACTTAACCGAGCGGGGCGCGTGGTTCGGCTGGAAGGGCTTCCGCTTCAGTTGCTCATGTTTCTGGTCGAAAAACGGGGCCAACTAGTAACGAGGGAACAGATCTCCTCCGAATTGTGGAGCAAGGACGTTTTTGTCGACGTGGAGCAGGGAATCAATACGGCGATCCGCAAGATTCGCCGCGCTCTCGATGATGACGCTGGAGAGCCGCAATACCTCCAAACCGTCGTTGGCCGCGGGTATCGCTTCGTTGCGCCCGACGCGGACGAACACGCCAGCAGTCGCCCTGCTCCGGAAGGTTACGTTTCAGTCGAAGAACTGGGGCGCGCTATTATGACCGCAGCCGGGTTGGATCCGGACAATCCGCGGGCAAATGCGAAGGCGAGGGCCGAAGACTAACCACTTACACCAAATCTCGCCGAGCGTTGCGAAAACTTCGGTGAGCATGTTCGTTTTACAATGAAGTCATGTCCCACCTCGATCAGATTGCCGAGCTTGAAAATCGTTTTCTTCTTCGCACCTACAACCGGTATCCCGTAGCCTTCGAGCGTGGGAAAGGTGTTTTTCTTTATGATTTCGAAGGGAAGAAATATCTCGATTTCGTAGCCGGACTCGGCGTAAACGCCTTGGGCCACGCGCATCCTCGCGTTGTGAAGACCATCCGCGAACAAGCGGGACGCGTGATTCATCTTTCAAATCTCTACCACAACGAATATCAAGGACAACTGGCGGAGCGCCTCTGCCAGCTCTCCGGGCTGGATCGAGCATTCTTCTCTAACAGCGGCACCGAAGCGATGGAAGGTGCGATCAAACTGGCGCGCCTTGCGGGACATCGTACAGGTGGCGATGCGAAGTCCAATCTCGTTGCGCTGAAGGGGTCATATCACGGCCGAACGTTCGGCGCGATGTCCCTCACGGGTCAGGAAAAATATCGCAAGGGTTTCGAGCCCATGCTCGACGACGTCACATTTGTTGCACAGAACGATGTCGAAGCGCTGCGTGCCGCCGTTACTCCAAATACTTGCGCGATCGTGCTGGAACCAATCTTCGGTGAGGGAGGAATTCTGGAATGTTCGGAAGAATTTCTGCGTGCTTGCCGAAGATTTGCCGACGAACACAAAGCTGCTCTAATCTTCGATGAAATCCAATGTGGATTGGGACGTACGGGAAGAATGTTTGCATTCCAAACTTTCGGAGTGACTCCGGACGTCGTCACCATCGCAAAGCCGATCGCTGCGGGAATTCCCCTCGGGGCGTTTCTATCCAAAGAAAGTTTCGCGTCGGCAATTTCTCCGGGACAACATGGCACCACATTCGGAGGGGGTCCGCTGGCATGCCGCGTCGGACTGGAATACTTGGCGATCGTGGAGGAAGAGAAGCTGTTGGAAAACGTGGTTACTGTTGGCGGCTATTTGCATCAACAACTCCAGGGCCTAGTGGAGAAGTATGCAGCGGCACGCGAAGTGCGCGGACGAGGATTTATTCAGGGGCTGGTGTTGGACATACCAGCGAGACCATTGGTCGAACAAGGTCTTGCTGCAGGCGTCCTATTCAACGTGACGCAGGATACGGTGCTGCGTTTTCTTCCGCCGTTCTTGTTGGAAGAAAAGCATGTAGACAAGGGAATTAGTGTGCTGAAGAAGTTGTTAGGAAAGAAGCGGAAGAAAACCTCCACGACCGGGAGCGCAGCGCAGTCGTCCCACGTGCTCGCGAACTGAGCCGACACACGAAACAAGCTTTGCAGGTGGAGAACTCAGGATCATTTGCCAAACTTTAAGCGAATCGCGAGTTCTCCGGTGGTCATTTTCGCAGCCGCATTCGTCACGCGGCTGGGCAGTGCCGTCTACATTCTTTCGAGATACTCGAGCCCTCAGCTACTTTTTTCGGGGAACGAGCCGTCGCATATCGCTGCGGCCTTGGCATCTGGCAAGGGGTTCGCCGCTCCCTATGCCAACGTTGCCATAGCTCCCACCGCTCAGCAGCCTCCGATTTACCCCTTGATACTGGCGGGTATATTCAAGGTTTTTGGGATATTCACAGTGGCGTCTGTTTGGACGGCGGTGCTAGTTAATATTTTTGCTGGAGCCGTCACGGCTGTCCTGCTCTACTACGTAGGCAAGATTCACTTTTCCGAAGCGGTTGGCATGTGGGCGGCATGGCTCTGGGTCCTTCCGTGGGGTTACGGGATCAACACTTTTTCCGTGAGCCTCACGAATGCATGGCTGTCAGCCATGGGAGTTGGCACTTTATTCTTATGGACTCCGAAATCGCTCCAAGACAACTGGCGATGGCCCGGCTTCGGCGTTCATGCCGGGCTACTCGCTTTGCTACAACCGTCGCTTTTAACTGTGATCGTCTTTTATAGCGCGTGGCTCACTTGGCGGCGGGTTCGTCCCCGTCAACTTTGGATCGCCATCGCTGGTCTCGTTCTTGTAGTAGCGCCTTGGACAATCCGAAATTACTTGGTCTTGGGCCGTCTGATTCCACTGCGGGATAATTTTGGGTTGGAGCTTTGGCTCGGGAATCATCCTGGCATGAGCGGAACGGTCGACTTCAATCGAGACTTCCCCGATATCGATCCCACCAATTATGCGCGGCTCGGCGAGCTGCCGTTCATGGATACGAAATTCCGCGAAGCGACGGATTTCATCCTGCATGACCCGGCTGGTTTTGCTGGGCGCGTCCTTCGGCGGATATTCGAATTTTGGTATCGCCCCTACTCGGTGCCATGGATCGTCGCCGAGATCATCGGATGTGTGGGCATTGCGCTACTAGCCCCGAAAGAAAGGCAGCAGTGGGTATGGTTCGCGATGCTGATGGTTTTCCCGTTGGTCTACTACGTCACGCACAACTTCCCAAATTACCGGCACCCAATTGAACCGGTTGTAATCCTGTTGGCGGGGAACGGCATGGCAGAAGTGGTCGGCTCCAGAAGAGATGCAACGGCTGGCAAACTGGCGAGGGGACTGAAAAAAAAGTCGGGGGGCCAGGAGTAGCTCCCCGAAATAGCTAGAGGCGATATCAATAAGTAGGAACCGATCTGTGAGGAATTCGTTGCCCGCCGAAATGCAAAATCCCGTGAAAAGAAAGGCGATCGGTGCGGCGCGCGCATTTCCTTCCGTGGGAACGGATGTCGAGATCGAAGAGCATTGGCTCGACCTGGTTGACGGACGTATGCGCTACCTCAAGGCCGGATCTGGCCCAACGCTTATCTTGATTCATGGTTTGCTGGGGTATTCGTTTTCGTGGAGATTCACCATGCCTACTCTGGCGCAGCACGCGACCGTGTATGCCATCGATAACTTGGGAGCGGGGCTATCTACGTCACGAGACGGGATGGATTGCACGATGCGAGGAACCGCATCGCGGATATTGGAGTTTGCCGACGCTCTCCGTATCACCGACTTCGATCTGCTTGGCACTTCACACGGCGGCGGAGTGGCCATTATGGTTGCAGCGGTCTGCGTCGAAAGAAACGATGCGCGCCTGCAGCGCCTGATACTTTCGGCACCGGTCAATCCCTGGTCGCAGCACGGTAAGCGACTCGCCCCTTTTCTCGGTAGGCCATTGTGGTCTCTACTTTTTCGCAACACGGTCGAGCGCTGGCGCTTTCTTGATCCCGTGTGGCTTCGCCGAATGTTTGGAGATGAATCGAAAATACCAGCGGATTCTCTCGACGGATACCGTGTCCCAATTCTCAAGAATCGGGCGACTCGTCACGGCACTCGTATCGTAAAAACCTGGACGGAGGATCTTTCAGACCTGGAAGCGGCGCTTCCAACGATTCGCGACTATCGAACGTTGCTCCTTTGGGGAACGAAGGATAGCGCGGTGGATATTCGATCCGCCGAGCCTCTGCAGCGAAATTTTCGCGACGCTCGTTTGGTTGAATTTGAGGGTGTGGGTCATCTTCCCTACGAAGAAGCGCCTGAGGATTTCAATCGCGCGCTGGTCGAGTTTCTCACCGCAAGGAATCCGACCTAGCCAACCTGCCGCCGCCATCTTTGCTAATCTCGATACGGTCGTCCTACAAATGGACCACTCAATTTTTCACTCCCTGCGAACATTTGTTGCCGACTACGGATATTGGGCGGTGGCTTTGGCGTTGCTGTGCGAGAACGCGGGAATTCCGGTACCAGGCGAGACCACGCTGCTGCTAGCAAGTTTCTTGGCCTACTCCGAACACCAACTGCATATCGGATGGATCATCGTGGTTGCGACCCTCGCTGCTACGCTCGGTGACAATCTGGGATACGCTGCCGGCCACTTTGGGGGACGTCCAGTTCTGGATCGCTATTTGAAGGTGTTTCGGATTTCGCCAGCTACAGTGGAACGCGGCGAGGCGATGTTCGCTCGCCACGGAGCAGTAGCAATTTTCTTCGCGCGTTTCGTTTTTGGATTACGTATGTTCGCCGGACCACTGGCCGGAGTTCTGCGCATGCACTGGCGAGATTTCGCGTTCTTCAATTTCCTGGGCGCAGCGGTTTGGGTGTCCGCTATCTCCGGCGCTGGATATCTATTCGGGCGGCATTGGCACACTTTGTTGCGAGTGATGCAGCGCTTTAATATCGCGGCACTGATCGTGGCAGCCGTCCTGATCTTCGTTTATTGGCGAAGGCATCGTCGGTCGGAGAATCAGCGCTAGGGTCAAGGGCGCTTACCACGAAGGACACGAAGGCTCACGAAGGAATTCTTTGAACTGTTTTGGTTTTCCTTCGTGAACCTTCGTGTCCTTCGTGGTAGAAGCTCTTGGAACTGATCCGATCGCGGCCAGTATCTTCGGTCACTTCCCCCTGAACCCGCCTCCGTCATATGCTGGAAATGGCGAAGCTCGCCCCGACCGGTGCCGTGATTTCCGATAGCTTACAAAACGCTGTTCCGCCAGCATCCCGATTTAGGCTGGGACTTTCCCAGGTTTGGGTGCGATTTCTTTTGGCTATCGTCGGACTCATCCTCGCATTTGGCACGGCCCTATTTTCGACGGTCGCCAGAGAGTCAGGAAGTGTCTGGGGGACTGTCTTTCTTGCCTCGGCCGCCCTTCTGCTGGCTACATTCGTCGGCCTGACTACAGTCCCGTATCTCGCTCGACGCGTGGTGGCAAGTCGGGTCCGCGAAGCAATGGACTACGATGTGACGCGCGCCGGGATGATCTACATCCTGATCAGCGTGGTCATTGGGATCGCAGCCATCAACACCGGCAACAATTTGCTGTACGTGGTCGTGGCTGCTTTGCTGTCCGCCATTCTGGTTTCGGGAGTCGCATCGGCAGTAGTGCTTCGCGGCCTCAAGCTTGACGTGCGCTTGCCCGAACATGTATTTGCCGCCCGTCCGATGGTGGCGCGGCTCCTTTTAAGCAACGCCAGTTCATGGCTTCCTTCCTTTTCGGTGCGGGTAGTTCCTGCCAAGCGCAAAAAGAAAGATCGCTGGCAGTGGGAAGCGTCCACGTTCGCTTGGCCTCGTAACCGAACGTCACAAAACCAATGGCTGCGCTTGCCTGATCGGCGTCTGCGTCGCGTCCTGGAAGAGCAGGAAAAACCGATCCTGCAGGAATCCGTTTATTTTCCGTTTGTCGCGCCGGGACAAGAGCTTCGAGCGGACCTCGAAATCAGTTTTCCAAAACGCGGTCGCTACAGTGAAAAGAATTTCGGTTTGGCTACGCGCTTTCCTTTTTCGTTTCTAATGAAAACTCGGCGTATTAATTTGACGCGTGAAGTGATCGTGTTTCCTGTGGTTGAGCCGGCGGACCAGTTTGTTGACCTGCTTCCCATGGTGACCGGCGAGTTTGAAGCCTTTGTCGCCGGTCGCGGCTACGATCTTTATCGAATCAGGGAATACCTCCCCAGCGACTCCGCGCGCCATTTGGATTGGAAAGCGACCGCACGAACCGGCGCGCTCAAGTTGCGCGAATTTAGTCGCGAAGATGAGCGCAAACTCCGAATCGTTTTCGATAATCCGGCCCCCGGGGTTCTGAAACCGGCAGTTTACGAACGAGCTGTGCGTCTTGCCGCTTCTTTGGGATGGCACTACCATCACGAAGATGTAGAGGTCACCTTCGTCGCACCGGGATTAGAACCGACCGAAGACGTATTTACTTTCTTGCGATACTTGGCCCTGGTCGAGCCGCAGGACGCGACTCCAGTGTTCGGACGCCTGCGGGCCAGCGACGACTACAATCTGGTTGTGACCGCCCGTCGGTCCTCAGAAATGCCTGCCGCTTTGGCTGCCAGATCGTACGTGATCTCGGTCGGAGCTGATCAAGTCCAATAGTCTTTTAAGAGCCTGCATTTTGTTCTTCCCACCCGCACTTTTTCGACATATACTCCGCCGCTGGTCCAGATATAAAACTGTTTTTGCTTCCTTCGTCTAGATTTTGCAGATGAATTGGATACTGCACGCCGAGACTCGGTTTTCGACATAGGTCTTCGACGCAGGTCCAGGGGAGGTGCAAATGTTGATCTGCGATCTTCTCAAGAATCAAATTGTCTTGTCCGCCACTGCTCACCAAACTGTGCTTGAAGTCGCGAGCTTGATGGTAGAGCACAATATCGGTGCCGTACCGATCCTCCAACAAGATCAACTCATCGGAATCTTCTCCGAACGAGATCTCATGAGCCGAGTCGTAGTGGGCGGCAAGGATCCTGCTCGCACATTGATCAGCGAAGTCATGACCGATGACCCGCTCACTGTCTCTCCGAGCGAGTCGTTGGAGACTTGTATGACGCTGATGAAGCGACATGGCTTTCGGCATCTTCCTGTTTGTGCGGGGAGGGAGTTGAAGGGAGTCGTATCCCTGCGCGACATCATTCTGCACGACCTTGATGAGAAAGATGACGAAGTGCGCATGATGAGAGCTTACTTGCACTCCTCATAAGGGCCTGGTCAGTTGCTCGAAACGACGATCGGACGGAAGGTGCCCACCGGACGCTGGTGGATTGCCGCGCGCCAGGACGCCCATCGGAGCGCCGCGCGACAGACCTGTGTGCCCCGGTGCTGAAAGGTTTTGCCGCTTTTGGGCGAACCGGACGTGCCGGCAACAGGGTAATGGTTACTAAGGTTACCTAAGTAGGTTGACCCCGAAGGGTCGTGTGCCTCAGGATGTGAAAGTAGGTTCCCTCGGCGATGGTCAAAATTGCCAATTGAGAGCCTAAATCTCCATGACCTGGCAAAGCCACACCGCCGCTCTTTCTCTATACTGCTCCCAACCGGTTGTGATCTCGGTGGTGGCCGCAGTTTTTTGGCGTCGCAAGCTTAATAAACAGTTTCCTTCGTTCTTCCTGTATTTAGTGGCTCAACTCGCGATTTTTGCGATTGAGTTTCCCCTTTATCTCAAAATTTCCAGTCTGTACTCCTACTACTTTGTATGCTTTTGGACCTTCCACGCTGTCAACGCGGTTCTAGGTTTCAAGGTGATCCACGAGATTTTCATTGACGTATTTCGGCCATATCACACATTGAAGGACCTAGGTACGCTGCTCTTCAAGTGGGCTGGCGTGGTGATGTTGTTGGTTTCCGTGATTGTGGCTTTCTCCAATTCCAATGATCGTTATCCGCTCGTGCACGCAGTGACGACCGTGTTGCGTTCGGTTCGCGTTGTGCAGGTGGGACTTATTCTTTTCATGCTCTTGTTTTCAGGTTTTTTGGGTGTCTCCAAGAAACAGATTAGTTTTGGCATCTCCCTTGGATTCGGACTCCTTGCTAGTGTCGAACTCCTGTTGCTGGCTCTGAATTCGGGCGGGTTTATTAAGCAAGATCTTCTCAATGTCATCAATATGGCGGCTGCGAATCTGGCGATCTTCATCTGGCTCGGCTATTCATTGTCGGCGAACGCAGTCCGGGAGGTTGCCGTGAATCATCTGCAGACGCAGCGTTGGGAGCAAGGATTGGCCGACTTGCAGAATCCCACTCCTTCCGATTCTTTGATCCCCATGTTCGAAGGAATGGTGGAGCGGGCGTTTTCGCGAAGCTCGAACCTAGAAGTTTCCGAGGATCCGTTTACAGCTAAGAATACTGGCGAATCGGTTCGAGCGATCTCGGCGACTGCCGGATCCAAGAATCGTCCCTAAACGCGATCTGTCGTAAAAACTCGTCACTCTGTAAATGCTTGTCAAGAGGAATCTTTAGCCCCCTGCAAACCCTTTCTTACCCCAAGAACGCGATTCTTCAGCTCAAGCATTACCTTAACAAACCATCGTAAACCCCGCCTAGATCGCTATTCTCGGCACATAATCGATTTTCGGCATGTCTGCCGAATCCGCAATGCTCGGGCGTTCACCCTATAAGCTCCTAGAAATCAGAAACTTGCACCCTGTGTATAATTCCCGACGCTGGACTGTAGGCACCCTAATTGCCCGCATTTCGGCAGACCCTAAGGAGAAAGTAAACCAATGAAACGTTCGCTCAGGGCGTTACTGCTGTTGGTAGGTTTGGTAGGCACATTCGCATACGCGTCTGTTCCGAAGGCCCCAAGGCCTCAGGATGGTCCAATGCCGCTGTGTCCGCCAAAGAAACCGATGTGCGACGCGTAGTCGCCATCTCATAAGAAAGATAAAGATGAAGTAACTATCTTCAACACGAAAGCAATTTTCCGGCTGACCAATATAGGTCGGCCTTTTTTATTTCTTCTCTGTTGGCGTTTGAGAGATTGTGTTTGCCGGCGGTGCCTTCTCATCGGCCGAAGGTTTCACTACATCTTCTGGAGCGTCCCTATCTTCAATGTCGTTGCTCATGTATTGCACGATGATGGATATTCGCCGGTTGGACGGATCGAGCGCATTGTTTGGTTTGCGAAGGCGCTGGTCTGCAAAGCCTCGCACTTGCGACACCTGATCCGGACGCAATCCCGATTGCTGCATCAATCGTCTTGCTGCGTTGGCACGGTCGGCGCTAAGTTCCCAGTTGCTGTAGATGCCTTTGCCGCTGAATGGCTTTGCGTCGGTGTGTCCTTCGACCGAAATCTGATTGGGAACCTTGCCGAGTTGCTCGGCCAATAACGCGAGCAGGTCTTTTCCACTTTGGTTGACTGCGGCGCTCCCACTGTCGAAGAAAGTCCCTTTCTCCGATTCCAGCAATTCGATCCGAAGGCCCTCTGCGGTCACGGTCATTTCGATATTCTGTTTCAGCTTTTCGAGATCGTTGATACTTCGAATGCTCTTTTGCAAAGTTTCCTTGAGCTTTGCCATGTCTTGTTTGGCGAGAGGAAGATTCTCGCCGGTTCCGACCAGGCCCGTACCAACCTTCTTGGCTGTTCCGCTCGGATCCTTGAAATAACCGCCAACTGCGACCTGGATTTTCTCGCTGCTGTTGAGCAGCCACAACACGATAAACAAGGCCATCATCGCTGTTACGAAATCCGCATAGGCGACTTTCCATGCACCGCCGTGATGGCCGTGATGGGCGACTTTTCTTTTGATGACGATGATGGGAGGTGTAGGCACGTGAATGCTTTATCCTGCGCTTGCAGCTGCCGCGGTGGCTGTTTCGGTCTTCATGGCGCGGCATGCTTCTTCCACGGCTTTGAACGAAGGGCGGACATGTCCGGGGACGGTTCGCCTTCCCATCTCAACTGCCATGATTGGCGGAACGCCTTTTAAGAAAGCAATCATGATGACGCGCAACACCATCATGAAGGCGCGTTCGTCATCCGCGAGTTTTCCCATGCGGACGGCGAGTGGCCCTACGAGTCCATAGCAAAGAAGAATGCCGAGAAAAGTCCCCACAAGCGCGGCGGCTACTTTTTTCCCAATTTCTTCTGGAGGTCCGCCCAATGCACTCATGGTGATGACGACGCCGAGCACCGCCGCCACAATACCCAAGCCCGGTAGCGAGTCTGCCATCGTGCTTAAGGCGGTCACAGGCTCCGTGGCTTCGTGGTGGTGGACATCCATGTCAGCTTCGAGCATTTGATCGAGATCGAAAACTTCCACGCCGCCGCTGACCACCATACGCATAGTGTCACAGACGAAATTTACGGCGTGATGATCCTTCACAAAATCTTTGTAAGTTGAAAACAGCGGGCTCTGTTCCGGATCTTCGATATCCGTTTCGAGTGCGACGAGACCCTCCTTCCGTGCTTTCTGCAGCAACTCAAACATCATTTTCAGGGAATCGATGTAACGGGGCATTGCATATTTCGACGATCCAAATGCTGCGATGAGTCCACTGATCATCTGCTTCAGAGTATGTAGGGGATTGGAGATCAGGACTGTGCCGAGGGCCGCTCCGGCGATGATGATTAACTCCGCCGGCTGCATCAGCACTTTTACGTTGCCGTGCTCCATCAGGTAGCCGGCAGCAATACAGCCAAATACAACAACGATTCCGATGACGGAAAACATGAAGCATCAACCTCGCGACTTTCCAGTGTGCAGGCCTATGCATGCGTATGCGGACAACTTCAGTTGATCGAAGAGGCTGGAAGACATGGAAGATGCCAACTGGTGGTTTCATCGGCGGCGGAAGAAGGGAACTTCAGCGAGGACAGTGGAAACGGCCGACTGCGTTCGTCCAGTGGTACGTAGCAAAGCTATTCGAGTGGACTAAGTCTGATGACTAAGTCCACCGGGCTGGAACTCAACGTTCGGAATTCAATGCACGTTCCAACTCTTGAGTTTCGAAAATTGGTGGCTGGCAATCAAAACCCGAGCACAACACGGCAAACGACCTTCCCGTGCCAAGATCTGGAAGGTTTGGGATCGTCTCCGCCAGGGCGGGAGGGAGATTTTGCGCGACAGCTTTACCAGCATCGATACGGATTACCGCAGTCGTAAATCCAAACGGATGTGCCGCTGTACGATACAACGCGGCGGCGGCGTCATCGTTTCCAACTACAACCACTTGGGTATGCGGTCGAACAAATTGGACGACTGCGAGTCCGTAGGTTGCGGCGAAGATTCCATGTTGCCCTGCGACGCCCGCATAAACTTCTAGGGTCTGCTCGGCTTTGTCCCGATCGGAAGCATCGTTCGAGTATCCATACAATCGAAGCAGCGCGATCGCAGCCGCCGAATTTCCCGACGGAGTCGGCGAGTCTTGAAAGGGCTTCCGTCGAGTCCCTAGAATGCCGAGCGCGGTTTTTTCATCGGGGTGACGTGTGTCGAAGAATCCCCCTGCCACCGGATCAAAGAAGCCCTCCACCAAGGCATCTGCGATAGCGCGCGCGAAGCGGTAGTAGCTCAGGTCGGCAGTGGCCTCGTATGCGTCGAGGCAGGCGATGATTGAGAAAGCGTAGTCGTCGAGTACGCCAGCAATATCGCGATGCTCCGCTTTCGGATCGGAATAAGCGATCACATGCTTCATTTCGTGCTTCGCGCTCCGCCCTGTGGAAAGCATCCGATCCAGCGAACGCAAAGCAAAGTTTCGCGCCTCGGGAAGGTCGAGCACTTTCGCCGCTTCGAGATACGCCGAAACGCACATGGCGTTCCATCCCGCGTAAATTGTTTTGTCGACGTACGGCGTCGGGCGTAGCAAGCGCGCCGAGTACATTTTCTTTTTTGCGGATTCCAGAAGACTGATCGCAGCCGTTGCAGAAATATTCAATCGGCGCGCAATTTCTTCGATCAGGTTTCCATTCGGTGGTTGAATCGCATAAGACACGCGCAGGACATTCTTCGCTGGATCGTGATGCATGTCGCCGATTTCGTGGATGTCGTAATAGAGAGTTGCAACCGCAGCCTCTTCTTCTGAAAGCACGGCTTTTGTCTCCGCCAACGTCCAAGTGAAATAGTCGCCGTCATCGTCCATGGATAGATCGGCGTCTTGCGAGGCGTAGAAGCCGCCACGGGAGCGGTCGCTGAGCCATTCGTCCATCCAGCGAATAATGTCCCGCGCGATGTTGGCGAAAAATTTATCGCCGGTCGCCTGATACGCGTGGACATAATTCTTGAGTAATTCCGAGTTGTCGTAGCACATCTTTTCGAAGTGTGGAACGATCCAACGGTCGTCCACGGAATAGCGGTGGAATCCACCTGCCAGTTGGTCATAGACTCCACCGCTCGCCATTTTTTTCAGCGTACGGACAAACAAAGTGCGCAGGCCTTCGTTTTCGTGCCCACCCGTTTTCGTACGAACATATTCTTCGATCACCAGATCCAGCGCGGCCGGATGAGGAAACTTCGGAGCGTTGCCGAATCCGCCATTCAGTTCGTCAAACATTTTGTGCGCTGATTCCAGAATCGCGTCGATCACGGTCGCGGAGACCGTGCCACCTCCAGAAAAAGACTCGGCGCGCGCGATCGCGCTCTCGACCAACTTGGCCTGCTCCATTACGTCTTCGTTCTTGTCGCGGTACGCCGCAGCAATAGAAAGCAGCACGCGTTTGAAACTCGGACGCCCATAGGCATCCGCAGGAGGGAAGTAAGTCCCTCCATAAAACGGCTTGCCATCGGGAGTGAGAAACGCGGTGAGCGGCCATCCCCCTTGCCCACTGAGCGAAGCGACCGCGAGTTGATACCGGCTGTCGATGTCAGGACGTTCGTCGCGATCCACCTTCATGGCGATGTAATTTTCGTTTACGATGGCCGCCACCTCGGGATCGTCATACGATTCGCGATCCATCACGTGACACCAATGACACCAGACCGCACCGATATCCAACAGCATCGGTTTGTTTGCGAGTCGCGCGGCGGCAAATGCCTCTTCTCCAAACTCATGCCACTGGATGGGTTGATTCATGGCCGAGCGCAGGTAGGAAGATGACGCGCGGGCAAGAGCGTTTTGCGGAGAATCGGAGGAAGAGTGCGACATGAAGATAGTTTAGCGTGCGAGTAGATTGCGCTGCAGGGTTCAGTGATCCCGTAACAGGGAGACTATCTGTCTGACGGGTCAGTGCGCAGCGGATTTACGACTTCAACCGCGCCGTATTTCTGTCCGGCGGAAAGATCTTCAGAGTAGAGGATCGACGCTCCCGCAGTCTCTGCGGCCTGAATGATCAGAGCCTCCCAAAAGGAAACCTTATAGCGGACTTCGATCTCCAGCGCCTGAATCACAGAATCTGACGTGTTTACGATTACTTCCCAACTCGAGTAATCCTGTACCAAGTGCCGAATCTGATCGACTGGGAGCGGCGTCTTGAGCTTGCGCCGAAGATTGATGCAGAGTTCTTGCAAGACCTGGGTGCTTATGACCCCTTGACCAGTCGTCCAGAGATGCTCAAGTAAATTCAAGGCTCGCGTACGTTTTAAACCCGAACTTGCGTCATGGGCATAGAGGAGAATGTTTGTATCCACGAAGTATTTATCGGCCATCGGACATCACGGGGACGCGGGCCAACGGCTCAGCGTTCATGCAATTCGTCTCGGGAACGGGGACGGGTCCATTGCATTTGGATTCCTTCTCGCAGTCGACTCAGCGCGCGTTTGCGAGCGCGATCGTACGTCTTGCGTTCACGCACGATCTCCTCCAGGCGCGCAGCCAACAACGCGCTGATCGACGTGTCCTCCTCAGCCGCTAGAATGCGGGCCTCGCGCAAGAGTTCGGTGTCGAGTTTGAGAGTGATATTAGCTTTCATGAGGCACGTAAACATGTGCAGCACCATTTTACGTGCTTTGGGCTCACTTGTCCACTCGCCTATTTACAAGGCATTATGTCCCGGAATAAGGGTTGGAATTTGGCTAAGAGCTAACAGCTAAGAGCCAGTTTTTTCGCCATCGAACAATAAATATCAACCGCTTCTACGAGTTGTGCCTTCTCCACAAACTCTCCCGTAGTGTGCGCCACATGGATCGCTCCTGGACCCAGAAGTAATGGCTCGCCCCAATCTGGCAAGGACGGGATATCAGTTGTGAAGGCAGCGACCATGGTGGGCAGGTCGTCGAGGCTGCGAAGTTTCAAGAAGGGCATTTCGCGAGTGAAATTGACTTCGGCCAGATTTCCGACTGTTGCTACCATTTCGCGGCGAAGAGAATCTGATGGGCCGACTAGTCGGTAGAACAATTCGGCCTTGGCGAAATCGGAAATCACGTTCGGCGCGCGACCTCCTTGAATGGATCCCACATTCTTGGTGCAGGCACCGACCTCGGCATTCTCAGGAAGCTTCATCGCGTGCAGACGGTGCAGCGCCTCTACTAGTTTGTCGATGGCCGATTCGCCTAGTTCTGGATACGCGGAGTGCGCCATCTTTCCATGGGCCACCACCTCCACGTGGAGAGAGCCTTTGCTAGCAAGCGCAAGTTTGTTTTCAGTAGGTTCACCGTTGATCATGAAACGCGCACCGATCGGTTGGCGATTCGCAACTTTCGCTCCGATGGAATCACGCTCCTCGCCGACCAGAAACAATAGTCCGACGAAAATACCCATCCCACGCAGCTTTTCAGCCGCAGCGATTTGGATTGAGATGATTCCTTTGGCGTCGCATGCGCCTCGTCCGTATATGCGCGTCTCGTCTTCGGAGGAGGCGATGAACGGGGGCACGGTATCCATATGGGTTGAGAAGACGATTTCTGGGCGTCCGTGGTCGGGCCAAGTCGCCAAGACGTTCGCGCGTGCTCCCTCGACTGGCATTTTGCGTGCGTCGAACCCGCGACGAGCCAGTTCGTTGCAGAGAAAATCGCCGACTGCGGATTCGTTCGGAGTGATGGATTCGATATCGATGAGTTGGCGGGTGAGGGCAAAGACATCCATGCAGGGAAAGAGTAACAGCGGATTGCGGATGGTGAATAGTGGCAATCGGTTTGCGAAGTCCAGGGCTCTACACGAGACCCTTTGTTGTAATCTGATCTCGTGCCTTTCGAATCCTCCACAATTAAATCTATGTTCCTCGACGGTGCAGCCGGGCGTCTGGAAGCGCTCCTCAATGGCGGCTCGGCGGATGCGACACATGCGGCGCTCGTCTGCCATCCGCATCCGCTTTTTGGCGGGACGATGCACAATAAAGTTGTTTTCCACGCCATGAAAGCGCTCAATAGCTTCGGATTCCCGGTGCTACGCTTCAACTTTCGCGGTACTGGCTTGAGCGAAGGAGTCCACGCCAACGGGATCGGTGAAGTGGAAGATGTGCGCGTCGCCCTGGATTGGCTGGAGCACGAATTCCTGCTACCTGTGATCTTCGCGGGCTTTTCGTTCGGTGCTGCGGTTGGATCGCGCGCCGCGCATGCTGATCCGCGAGTGACGGAACTTATAGCCCTGGGATTGCCCGCCGCTCCGGTGGAAGACCGCGTTTACGATTTCGAATTTCTGCGCGAATGCACGAAGCCGAAACTGTTCGTCAGTGGATCGCGCGATCAGTTTGGTCCCGCTGGGAAACTCGAGGCGCTAGTCAGCACTTTTGCTGATCCCAAAAAACTGGTACGCATTGAAGCGGGAGACCATTTTTTTGAAGGACGATTGCGCGAGATGCGTGAGGCGATCGAAGTGTGGGTGAGAGAAACAACAGGAGCGGGGACTGGAGGTCCGGAGGCTGGCAGGGTATCGCAGCCGGGATCCGCGATCGCCAGCCCGGACAATAACCAATAGCATCACGAATGCCGGAAATCCCTACAGCTCGTTTGCAACAGTTCGCTCGCATGCGAGCTACGGCGCGCGATATTTTCTCGGCCGCTCTAAAGAATGCCTCCGTCGAAGCTGCCTTCGCTCGCAATGTGCATTGCGAAAGGCGGGTCCTACGAATAGGAGAGGATCTTCATAATCTCGATTCCTACAGTCGCATCTTTGTTGTGTCCATTGGAAAGGCCGCACACACCATGGCGGTCGCACTCGAAGGCCAGATGGGAAGTAGTCTGGAAGGAATTGTTGCGACCTCGATCGAACCCGCCACGCAGGTGCGAGGGTATCGCTACTTTCGCGGGGGACATCCAACACCGACCGCGGAATCGGTGCGTGCCGCCGCCGCTATTCTTAAATCTCTCCGGGCGATGGACTCTACTTCGCTCGTTCTCTTCATGATCTCTGGCGGCGGTTCGTCGATTGTCGAAAAACTAGTGGACGAAGAAATCTCACTAGATGGTCTGGCTGCTACTTATCGAACGCTCGTTCACTCGGGCGCGCCCATCGCCGAGATTAATGCGATTCGCAAACATCTCTCGGCGGTGAAAGGGGGACGGCTCGCCCAAGCGGCGTATCCGGCGCAGCAAGTTTCGATTCTTGTTTCCGATGTGCCCGACGATACGCCCGACGCGCTTGCCTCTGGTCCGACGATGCCCGACTCTACTTCTGTTTATGATTGCGAGACAATCGCAGCGAAGTATGGATTGGTCGAGCAATTTCCGAAATCCGTCGCCGATTTGTTTCGCCAACATGTGATTGAGGAAACGCCGAAGTCCGATGACCCGGCCTTCGTCCGATCGCGCTGGTGGACCGTGCTCTCGAATCAAGTTGCTATCGAAGAAGCGGCTGTTGCTGCGACTTGCGCAGGCTTCGCGGTCGAGATCGATAACTCCTGCGACGACTGGTCCTGCGATAAAGCCGCTGAGTATCTTCTCCATCGCGTTCGTGAATTGCGCCGAAGCGTTTCGCGTGTCTGTTTGATCTCGGGCGGCGAAGTGACGGTGGCCGTGCGCAACGGAGGGGTTGGCGGCCGCAATCAACAGTTCGCGCTCGCTTGCGCTGAACAAATAGCAGGCGAAGACATCACAGTGTTGAGCGCTGGGACGGACGGTATCGATGGAAATAGTCCTGCGGCGGGAGCTGTCGTCGATGGCAGTTCCACCGAACGGGCAGGAACGCACGTGATTCGAGAAGCCCTCTCGACCTTTAATGCGTACCCGCTCTTGGAATCGCTCGGGGATGCGATCGTTACTGGACCCACGGGAAATAATCTTCGCGACCTGCGAATTCTACTGGCGTATTGACGCGGCGTGCGCCGCCGAAGTGAAGTAACGCCGAATAGTTGCTGCTGCGTATATACGTGTTGAGGCATATACGCAATTAAACAAAAACGAATGACGGGGTTATTTTCCAGTCAGCGCTATGCGAGGCACTTAAGGGCCCCGATTACCCGCGAAAGTACATGTACGGATAGTTCCGTAATTTCTTGTAAATCTATCGCCTCCCGGCAGCAATCTGACTCTCGATTGCATCAAAGCTGTTAACCCAATATTTCACCGGAGGTTTCGTTTGAAACACACATTTCGCATCGCCATACTCTTGTCTCTTGCTTGCGCGTCACTGGCCGCATTTACTCCTTTCGCACAAGCGCAGAAGGTTGACCTGGCGTTCGGCGTCAGCACGATAGAAGCCCCGTCCGCCAACGCGAACGGGCCCTCACTTACTGGAGGAGCCTACACCGGCTTTAGCGGCGATGTCCTGTTCTGGCACAACGTTGGGCTCGGCGGCGAGATCTTCTGGAAGGCAAGCCAGAGTAACTACAACAGCATTTACGGCAACATCCCGTACCGGCCGCTCTTCTTGGACTTCAACGCGGTGTATGCGCCTAAACTCGCCAGCCACGTTTATCTCGATCTTGAAGCCGGCATCGGAGCCATGGACACCCGTCAGTATTGTTCTGGTTGCGGCAATGGTTACAACACCAATTACACGAGCGACAAACATTTCATGGGGGATTTTGGCGCCGGCCTGAAGATCTATCCGACGCACAACTTCTTCATTCGGCCTGAGGCAAAGGTCTACCTCGTTAACAACAACCAGTTGTTTAGCTCGTCTTACTCGACGCGCGTAGGAATGTCGATCGGCTACACATTCCGGTAACGATCTTGTCGTCCTGAGCGAAGCGAAGGACCTGGTGTTTCCGGGCTTCCGGAGGCAGCAGGTCCTTCCCTTTTCACGGACCGTTTGTCCGCTGGCTTTGTAAATTTCTTCCCTATTCTCGCTGCGAGTGGCCCACTTCACCTGTCCCGCATTATGATAGCGATATGAATTTTGGCTTCTCGGGCGAGATGATCTTCATCTTTTTTCTGGCGCTGATCTTATTCGGCCCGAAAAAGATGCCGGAGATCGGACGTCAAGTCGCGCGCTTCCTCGGAGAGTTTCGTCGTGCGTCCAACGAATTCCGCTCGCAGATCGAATCTGAGATTAATTCCCTGGACAGCAACAGTCCCAAGCAGCAGATTTTGCCACCCTTGCAAGCTCCTCTGGGATCGCTAGCCAGCCGCATCTTTAATCCGCCGCCACCTGAGAAATTAGAAGCCGCAGAAGAAGCCGAAAAGAAAGCTGCCGAAATCGAACCTGAATCCATGCCAGAGACTGGGATTGCCCCGTCCTCTGAACCATCCACCGATTCGAAGGCAGCGCCCCATGCCTGATCTGGCCGCCTCCGCACCAATCAACGAATCCGCGAAGGAAGAAATGCCAACCATGGGATTCCTCGATCATCTTGAGGAATTGCGGAAACGCTTGGTCTACTCGATTATCGCCGTGGCTATTGGCTTCTTCGCCTGCTGGGGGTATGCAGAGAGAATTTACGCCGTCATGCAGCGGCCCATTATGGAGGCGCTGCAGCACAACGGGTTATCCGCAAAACTCGTTTACCTGAATCCTACCGAGCCGTTTAATTTGTATTTGAAAGTTGGAGGAATGGCGGGATTGTTCATCGCATCGCCGTTCGTCCTATACCAGATTTGGTGTTTCATCTCCCCAGGCCTGTATCGCAACGAAAAGCGCTACGTGTTTCCGTTTATGTTTTCGACGGTGGCGTTGTTCATCGCAGGCGGCTATTTCGGATACAAAGTAGTGCTGCCGCAAGCGCTCGTGTTCCTGATTGGCTATGGCAAAGACTTTCAGCCGATGATCACGCTGTCGGAATATAGCTCGCTGTTTCTGACGATCATTGTTGGACTGGGCGTAATTTTCGAGATGCCCATTCTTGTATTCTTCCTTGCACTCATGGGGATCGTTAGCGCCGGATGGATGTGGAAAAACATCCGCTACGCCATCTTGTTGATCTTTGTGGTTGCTGCGATTATCACGCCCACGCCCGACATCCTGAATATGTGCATCTTCGCGGCGCCCATGGTTGCGTTATATGTGCTCAGCATCGGACTGGCATTTCTCGTGCATCCGAAGCAGCGTCAGAAACGTGCTGAGAAGAAGCAGTCCTAGAGAGAGGGTTAGAATTCAAGGAATGCGCCAACACAGGCTACGAGCGTCCATGAAGTTGATTTATTTAGTCGCGACCGTCATGTTGACGTCGTGTTCGCGCGGATCAAATGTAAGCCCAACAGTTGTCGTGCCCGCCGAGATTGGCGTCCAAACCGCTCCCGCTGCACCCCAAATGCCCGCGGACTCCGCACCGCTTCCGCATATCGATGCCAAACGCGCCTTCGAAATGACGCGAGAAGTCACTGCATTCGGCCCGCGTTATATGGGCAACGAGAATCATAAAAAGCTGGAGCGCTATATTCTCGATCACCTGAAGGGTGATGAAGTCGAACAAGATAATTTCATCGCGGACACGGTGGAAGGGAAGTTCCCCGTGCACAACATCATCGCGAAATTTCCGGGTGCGAAAGATGGGATCATCGTTATCTTCGGCCACTACGACACTAACTATCCGCTGCGAAATACTGGATACGTCGGCGCGAACGATGGTGGGTCGTCCACTGCGATCCTTCTGGAATATGCCAATCAGCTTCGAGGCAAGAAGCGCGACGGATACAGTGTTTGGCTGGTCTGGACCGATGGCGAAGAGGCGGTCAAGACCTGGACTGACACGGATAGCGTTTACGGCGCGCGCCATCTTGCGGAAAAATGGGAAAAAGACGGTACGCTGAAAAAGATCAAGGCGCTTCTTGTCATGGATATGATCGGCGATGCCGATCTCAACATCGATCGAAATACGAACGGTGCTCCCTGGCTGCTTGATCTGATCTATGCGGCTGCTGAGCGGCAAGGGTACCAGTCCCATTTCTACGCGCGGCAAGGCCCCATCGAGGACGACCACATTCCATTTTTCAATCGCGGCGTACCCACCGCAGACGTGATCGATCTCGATTACGGCTACAACAATGTTTTCCATCACACTCCGCAAGACACGATGGATAAAGTGAGCCCCAAGAGCCTCGAAATCGTGGGAGACACGACGCTGGAAGCGATTCGTATGATCGATCAGCGCTAGGGCGTTTGCAATCTGTTACGGGAGCACAGAGCATCCTCGCCGGGCTTCTCAAAAGCTCACAAAAACCTCTTGATCTATACAATGTCTATCGATATAGTAGTGATTGAGACGTATCCCTCCTGATGCGTTCGAAGGGTGTCTTGGCCCCGATCGGGGGATCGAGGCTGAGCAAGGTGTTCACCGAGGAAGCCCCGGCTGTTGCCTGAGAACGGCAGTCGGGGCATTTATTCGCGGCCCGGATAAGGCTCGCTGAGTTCATCTCCAAACCCTTGACCCTCTGCACGGATCCCCCTACGATAGAAACGCGCCTTGCGCCACAGATGGCGACTCTGATCGGTTCTCCTTAACTCTTATCGAGTCTGGAGCCGTGAGCGTTCCGGGGATTTTCTTTGTTACGACATTGGTTACGACGACTTTGTTTGACCACATCTCTTTTATCCTTTCTGCTCGCACTCCTGATTTCAGCGCACGCGCAAACGCCCGCCGACGCTAGCAAACCGCTTCCTCCAGGACCGATGCAAGCCAAAGTGAAAACGACCTGCACGGCCTGTCACAAAGTCGGTCGGATCACAGAGCAGCATTTCACCCGCCAGCAATGGTCTTCCGAGTTCGAGAAAATGGAAGGATTGGGTGCAGTGATTCCAGATGAAGATCGCAATGCGATGCTAGCGTATCTGGCGAGAAATTTCGGACCCGAGAAAAGTTCGGTTGGGGCTGGCGCTAAAACAACACCAAAGAAATCTGGAAACTCGCCCGAGTAGCCTCGTAGCGGAAATCATCGCTCGCTTCGCTTAAAGCGAGGGAAGAGGTGGGGGAGGATTCAAGCGCGCCGATAGCAGAGCGCTGCCGACCCAACGTCCGAAGTGGCGCTACGGCAGCGCTGCCGCGACCAAGCTCAAACTAGCGCAAGCATGAGCTGAGCGCTGCACGACTTCAAGTGATTGTTTAGGCACCTTGAATCGTTGCGATCTCGATCGTGATCACGGTTTCTCCGGACCTTTCGTTTCTGCCTCGGTGGTCGCGGAGTCCGCCGTCGGCGCTGACTTTTCCGGTCGAAGCAGCGGAAACAAAATGACGTCGCGAATCGTGTGCGAGTCCGTTATCAGCATCGCCAGGCGATCCACCCCCAGACCGACGCCGCCCGCGGGAGGCATTCCATAACTCAATGCGTTGATGTAATTCTCGTCCATCTGGTGCGCTTCATCATCACCGCGTTCGCGTTCTTTTAGCTGTCCCTCAAAGCGGGCGCGCTGGTCCACGGGATCATTCAGTTCGCTAAAGCCGTTCGCGATTTCCATTTGGCCCGCGTACATCTCAAAACGTTCCGTCCAATCGGGCTCGTCGGGCTTCTGTTTGGATAGTGGCGAAACGGCGGTGGGAAACTCATAGATGATCGTCGGCTGCATCAGGTGTTCTTCGGCAATGGCTTCGAATATACTCGCGACTGTTTTGCCCACTGGTTCGGCCTTGTCGTACTTGAGATTGATTCCTGCTCCGCGCACGCGCGTGACGAGCGCCTCGATCGACTCGCGTGCCGCAAAGTCGTTGCGTTCGGGTTTCGCGCCAGCCTTCTCAGGCCAGAAGTGCAGGATCGCCTCGCGCATCGTCATGCGCCGCCAATTGCTGTGGGACCAATCGATCTCCTTATCACCCCACTTGGTTTTCATTCCACCAGTTACATCTTTGACCGCCTGCTCAATCGCGCTTTGAGTTGTGTCCATGATGCCAAGGTAATCCGTGTAGGCTTGATACGCCTCGAGCATTGTGAACTCGGGATTCCATCTCCAACCCAGTCCTTCGTTGCGGAAGTTGCGATTGATTTCGTACACGCGATCGAATCCGCCGACGGTCAGTCGCTTTAGATAAAGCTCGGGCGCAATGCGGAGGTACAAATCCATGTCGAGCGTGTTGTGATGCGTTTTGAAAGGACGAGCCACCGCTCCGCCGGCGATGGCATGCATCATCGGAGTTTCGACTTCCATGAATCCCTGGCCGTCGAAATAGCGGCGCAAAGACTGTGTGATCTTGCTGCGTTTCAAAAACACTTCACGCACTTCCGGATTCATGACGAGATCCAGATAACGCTGACGATAGCGCAGTTCGACATCGGTGAGCCCGTGGAATTTTTCGGGAAGCGGCAGAAGATCTTTCGCGAGAAATGTTAGCTCTTCGGCGTGAATGCTCAGTTCGCCGGTACGCGTTCGAAATAAATATCCGCGGACTCCAACATGATCGCCCAGATCAAGCAGTTTCCAGAGTTCGTAGTCCTTCTCGCTGACTGCGTCTTTCTTGATATAGATCTGCAGGCGCTGGCCGTCCTGCTGAAGATGGGCGAATCCCGCCTTACCCATCACGCGGATCGTCATGATGCGGCCCGCAACGCGCACCGTCACGCGCGGAGACTCGAGTTCCTCAGCGGTCTGCCCGCTATACTCCGCGAGAATCTGTGGAACCTTGTGGCTGAAATTGTATTTCGTGGGATAGGCCGGATGTCCGAGAGCCTCAATCTTCTTTAGCTTCTCCAACCGGATTTCATAAATGTCGTCGTCGAGTGCCAATGAGTGTCCTTCGCCCAGCACAGAAAAGACTGGAGCAAGGATTATAAATAAGGCGCGATTTGCGCGTGTCGTACGCGCTCTTCGAAGACGCGTTCATTCAAAATGTTCAATTCCAATATCCAATACAATAAAAGCTATCGTGCCCCTCGGCATTTACATCTCCGTCCCGTTCTGCCGGACCAAGTGCAGTTACTGCAATTTCGCTTCTGACGTCTTTTCAAAATCTGCGTACGAGAACTATGTCGCTCGCGTCGTGAACGATATTGCGGACGCCCGACAACTGGCGGCGGAAATGGAATGCGCGATCGACGATTCCGTTGACTCGATTTATTTGGGTGGGGGCACTCCTTCTCTCCTGGACGGGCCGCAGTTATTACGAATCTTTAATGCGGTTCGAAATGAATTTAGCGTGACGCCCGATGCGGAAATCACGGTCGAGTGTGCGCCGGCGACGCTCAATCCTGCAGTGATTGAAACGCTACAGCGATGTGGTGTAAATCGCGTGAGTCTTGGCGTGCAGTCGTTCGTTGACCAGGAAGCGCAGTCCGTCGGGCGGATGCACAAACGTGCCACCGTGCTCGAAGACATCGCGCGTCTGCGGAACGCTGGAATCAACAACATCAGTATTGATTTGATCGCGGGATTGCCGCACCAGACGGCCGAGAGCTCGAAACTTTCTGTGTCCGAGACGATTGCTTCCGGAGTTCCGCACGCCAGCGTCTACATGCTCGAGGTGGACGAAGATTCGCGTCTCGGCAGGGAACTGATCGCTGGAGGCGCTCGTTATCACGCACATTTCGTTCCCGATGAAGATGCGACTGCGGATTTCTATCAGGAAGCTTGTGAAATGTTTGGCAGCGCCGGGATCGAGCAGTACGAGATTTCTAACTTCGCGCGCAAGGATCTGACGCGGTCAGGGAATCGAAATCATGAGTCGCGCCACAACTTGAAATATTGGACACGGCAGCCTTACCTCGGCTTCGGCGTGGACGCACATTCGATGTTGAACGGAAAAAATTCTCCGGACGTTATCCAGGCGAAAGATCGGCTCGCGGTTCGCTTTGCGACTCCCGACTCGCTCGATGCTTTTATGAATCACTCTCCGCACACGAATGCACCGATTAGCCCAGGGATGGCGATCGAAGAAGAATTCTTTCTCGGTTTGCGCCTCAATCGCGGTATCGATCTCGCGGACGACAAATTTACGGACGCAGATTGTTTGGAAGGTTCACCAGGTTCCGGTCGCGGAATTATGTCACCCTGGGAGTCGGCGATTCGGCAATGTGTCGCCGACGGGCTACTCGAACGACAAGGGACAGTCATACGGCTGACGGCGCGCGGGCGTCTTTTATCCAACGAAGTTTTTGCTAGATTTCTCGCAGACGAGGCCGAGGAAGCGGAAGAAGTAAAAGTGGGAACCGGGAACGTGAATCCACGTTAGTTGGCCGATCGTGCCGTTCGGCGCAGGCCTATCCGGTCCCCACCATGTCAAAAATTTCGGGGAGGCCGATGCCCAAGATGGGAGGCTCGAGTTCCAGAGCCTGTATGCCGGCCTCTCCCAAAACGCTCATCCACACGACGCGAAACTGTGATCGGGACGCGCCATTTTGCACGTCCAACACTTCGCCGGTTTGGATTTTTGATCTCATGCCGGTCAGCACCGCGCCATGGTTGCTGACGTTTCTGACCCGAACAACTTCCGCGAAAGGATGCGCCATCCGGTCAACACCCCAGACGCGTACGGGTAACTCCAGGTTCATCCTGCGCTCTTTTCGGCGGTCCATATGCGCTCCGAAATCGATGCTCCGAAATCTCCAGATTTCGCCTGAATTATCGCGTGCAATTCAGGGCAACGATTCAAACGGATCATAACCAGAAAGCTCTCGGAGCGAAACGTCACGCCAGTTACTCCCAGAGGAGTGCCTGAAGTTACGTTGAAATTGGCTGATTTTGAGCAGAAAGCCAAGTCGAGCCATTTGACTTGGGACAAGATAGGACGTAGGACGAACATACAGCAAGATTTCGAGCCCAGCGCAGCCGCGATGCTAGTTGTTGTTCATGGAGCAGGTGCCGGGTCCGCGAGGATCGCCGCACGATCCGCACCCTCCGCTTGCACTACCTGAAAATGACGGTTGGGCCTGTCCAGCGCTTTTTGCCGAAACTGCAAACACGGAAAGTTGCGGCTCCAATTTCACGCTCTCACATTTGGGGCACTCGGCCTTTTGTTTGCCGAAAACGAGAGCTTCGAACTGATGTTGACATTCCCGGCAGATATATTCAAAAAGGGGCATCAAAAGACTCCGTCGATAAAATTGCTAATTTCTATTTAAGATCAAGAGTGGCCATTCCGCAAACCTACGAAGTAACGCGTCCGTTCAGTCCTCGCCGCTGGCTGCGCGGAGGGAATGTGCAGACTGTTGCGAGTTTCGTGATTCCGCGAAGCTTCAACCTCGCACCGTCCGAACAGCGTTTGATCGAAGTCGCCCCCGGAGTCCAAGTGCTCTGCCATTGCCACTGGCAGGAAGATCGCGCTAGGGCGCTGACCGTCATCATTGTGCACGGACTAGAAGGCTCCAGCGAATCGCACTACATGCTGGGCATCGCCGAGAAGGCCATGGCTGCGGGGATGAACGTCATTCGCTACAACCAGCGCAACTGTGGGGGCACGGAGGCGCTGGCTCCGGTGCTCTATCATTCGGGCTTGTCGAGCGATGTTGCAGCGGTCGCGCGCAACGTTATAGAACGGGACGGAGTTTCGCGGCTGGCGCTTGTTGGGTTCTCCATGGGCGGCAACATCGTCTTGAAGCTAGCCGGCGAATGGGGTTCGCAGAGTCCTCCTCCGCAGCAATTTCGTGCGGTCGCGGCGTGTTGTCCCGCGCTCGATCTCGCCGTTTCTTCGGACACGCTGCACGAGCCCCGAAACCGCCTCTACGAAACTTACTTTCTGTGGGCCCTGCGGCGCCGCATGACGCAGAAGGCGAAGCTCTTTCCAAACGATTTTGATGTGACGCGATTGAAGGGAATCAAGAGCCTGCGCGAGTTTGATGACAAGATTACCGCGTACTATTGCGGATTTAAGGATGTCGACGATTACTACGACCGCGCTTCGGCAGCACACGTAGTGGAGAAGATCGCGGTGCCAGCACTGATCTTGCACGCCGCGAATGATCCCTTTATTTGCATCACGCCCGAGACGCGTCGGAAGATCGCGTCCAATCCAAGCATTACGTTCGCCGAGCAGTCGGACGGCGGCCATTGCGCATTTATCGGTGCCCCCAAAAATAATAGTCGTTATAACGACTATTATTGGGCGGAGCATGAGATCGTGCACTTCTTACGGCAGTTCTGACTAGGGGGATTCTGGGAAAATTCGTTAGCTATGCTAACGAATTTTCCAGGACGCGACACTCTTGCATCGGCGCTAACTTATGGATGCTGATTTCTCGATCGAACTTGGTGTTGACGATCCTGTGCTGGATTTTCCCTGGATCGATCCGTCGGGGAACCTCGCTTATGTCGATCTGAAACGACAGCCTGAATTGCTCTCGCAGATTTCAGAGGCACAGGAAGTTCCAGAACTGGCGGGATTTCTCCGCCTGCTCAATTCTCCACACAGCTCGGTTGAAACGGCCAAGTGCGACGCCTGGGCCACGACCGAGCTAAGTCCAGAGGAAGAGATTTACGAAGCGACCCACAAGTTTGCCAGCTACGTCGATGTCGTGTTCGCCGATGCAGACGCACGTCTGTCCTATTCCGCTCACGAACAATTTGCCGAGAAGATGGTGGCGCTGTTAAAGAAGACGCCGGATACTCCTTCGGCGGTAGAGATTTGCGTGCGACGCTGCTATTTCGGCGGGGGAGATTCCGTGCGCGAAGGCTTCTATTTCACCTTGTACGTTAGCGGATACGGTGGAGATGAAGCAGTCGCACGGTCGGCATGGGAAGTGGCCTTGCGGCTGGCAGGAAACGCGGCGGTTCAGGTGTCGGCGCGGAGTTGAATCCTCCAATTGTCGCGTTAGGGCTGGTCGGGCGGAGACGTCGGCAAACCGCCGAATCAAGCCGGGCTTGCCTTCGGGTTGGCGAAGTTACGGATTAAGTTTTTCCAGTCTATTTTCGTTCGCAACAACGAAAGAATCAGCATGAAGATGGTGATCTCAAGCAATCCGATCGAAGCTCCTGCGATGGTTTCTGCACGTTTCGGGAGCAGCGAGTATCGTCCATAGACAAATTCGATGTGGACCCAATAGACGAGTAGCGAAGTTTGCCCCAGTTGCATCAGCGGACTGAATCCGCGAGCCGCCCATCCCCATTCGCACCAGGCGTAGATCAGAAACGCGATTACCAGCAAGAGTCCGACGCGCATCATCAGGAAATTCGGGCTGGTGTGCCAGTAATCGTAGGTCGAGTAAAGATGGATGGGAGAGTGATCAAATGCGTAAGCCAAGAGAATCGCGGCGAAGCCGATCGCGCCGAGCAGAGCTAAAGCTTTCGTCGCGTGTGCGCGGGCTTTCGGAGTGAAGAGCATGAAGCCTGTGGCGAGTCCGGCGAAGGCGAACGCGCTCCACGGGAAGATGGGAAAAAGCCAGGACTGAGGAGCGCCCAGATTGTGGCAGCCGTCGATGTAGGATTCGAGCGGCCACGGCAGCCACGTTGGACGCCACGTGGTGTAGAGCGGGGGAGTGAGCAGGGCGATGACCCCCGCGACGGCTATGGCCGCGCTGGATAATGCGACGCTGCAGCGGCTAAAGCCGAATTTATTTTCGGGCGGTTGCGGTATGCCTGAAGGCATACCCTGATACAAAGCGCCGGAGTGCGGATTTCGAAATATCTTCAGAGTGACGCCGCAGAGCAGCGCCATCATCATCATCGACAGTCCGATGATGTTGAGCACGTCGACGCGTAGCAAGTCGGACTTTGGGGCCCATCCCCAGGCGATGATGTATTCCTGCAGGCGAAACAAAAGTCCGAAAGCAAAGATCTCGCTGCCGCGGCGAAACATAGTGCGCGTAATTTCGCCGGCGCTCAGATTCTTGCGGATCAGTTTGTCGGTGACCAAGGCGAAAGAAACTCCCGCGAGAAAAAGAAAACTGGGAGCAGGTAACGTGCCGAGTAGTTGTGATTCTTGCAAAAAACCTGTGTTCCGGGCGTTGCCCCCCAGCCACGCGTCGTAACAATGAGTCTGGAACATCAGTATGCAGGCGAAGCCGCGCATCCAATCGATCCAGGCGAGGCGGGACGACGAAGACGCGACGACAGTTGATTGTTCTGGAAGATTCATCCGCGATTAATTGCCTTTTCGTTGGTTGAAACCATCTGGACGGCGGAAAGTATCGTAAATGTAACACAGGGTTTCGGCATCCTACATGGGGAAAGGTCAGTGCACAGCGCGCAAGCTTCGCCGTGCTAGCATTTGCAGGAGAGCTTCAGGTCAGAAGTCTGCCATGAGATATCTTCATTCCTCGGCGATCGCAATGCGCGTGTTTGGCCTACTCTCTCTCTTCCTTCTTGGTTCGGGACTTGCGACGGCGAAGGATAAAGACGAGCCCAAGTGGATTGAAGTGCACACCGCGCACTTCACTGTTATCACGGATGGTGGCGAGAAACGTGGCCGCGAAGTTGCCTTGCGGATGGAACAGATGCGCACTGCCTTTGGCGAAGTCCTTCTTAAAGACAAATTGAAGATGCCGGTTCCCATCACCGTCATCGCGCTGAAGAGTGACAAGCAATATGCAGCGACCGCTCCGACCAAGCAAAGTACGGCAGGCGGATTTTATGTGCCGGGTACGGATCGAATCTACATCGTCCTGAATTTATTTGAAGACCAGCCGTGGCGTTCCATAGCGCATCCTCTGGCGCACTATCTGCTGAATTTCAATTACCCACCCGCGCAGGGATGGTTCGATGAGGGGATTGCGGAATATTTTGGATCGATACAGATCGGCAAGCAGGTTGAGATCGGCGGCGACCCGGAACTGGCACCGGAGTGGCATGAGGACGCATTCGATCAGTTGCGCCGCGATCCAAACACTCCGCAGTCGTTGACGCAGCTGGTGAGTTCGCCCGTGTGGTTGTCGATGGTCGATTTATTCACCATGAAACATGACGGATCAGGCGTTCGGGAAGGAACGCATAACACGCTTTATTATGCGCAGTCCTGGATGGTCGTCCATTACTTGGTGAACAAGAAAAAATTGCCGCAGGCTGGACAGTACTTTGATCTGGTACTGAATCAGAAAGTGCCGGTCGAAAAAGCGATGATACAGGCGTTCGACATGACGCCTGCGCAGTTCGAAGAATCGGTAAAAACCTATTTCAAATCGCTGAGCGGGCTGGGCATCGCGCTCGATGAATCCAAGAAGCCCATTCTAGATCCCGTGGATCAGCAGCAGCCGGATCATTTTGCTCTTCCATTCGATGGTGACGATATTGGGATGGTCGTCAGTCCTGTGAAAGATGAAGAAGCGCGTGCGCTGATTGGCGATGTGATGGCGCGAATTCCTGAGCACCGCGATGAGGCGCTGCGGGATTTGCTTCAGTTGACAGCGGACCCGAAAGGGAATGAAGTCGCTCATCGTGGATTAGCTCGAGACCACATACGACAAAAGCAATTCGACGCAGCCGCCGATGAATTAGAAAAAGCTGACGATTTAAATTCGCATGATCCGTGGATTTGGTATTACCGGTCTGTTCTGAAATATAAAAAAGCTCAGGCGACACGGCAACAACTGCAGGGACTCGCGAACATGATGCAAGATCTGCGCGCGGTGGCAGACTGGTATCCCGAATTGGCCGACGCTTACAACATGCTGGGCATCGCGCGCGAGGAGGGCGGTGGTATCAGCTCGGCGCTGGAGGCGCAGCGGCAGGCCATTGCGCTGGCTCCACGAAATTTCGAATATCAATTCAACCTGGGACAGATCTATGTCGCCGGAAAAAAATGGGAGCAGGCCCGCGACATATTTATGCGGCTGAAATCCGGATCAGATCGCGAAGCCGTCATCGCCGCAAAACAGCAACTGGAAGACCTGGACACACTGCAGAAGTATGGCGTGCGTCCGCAGCGGGCCGGGGAAGATGCAGCGCCATCGGGAGCCGCGAGCACTCCCGCTGCTGTAGCCAACGGACCAGCTCCGGCGTCGAACACGTCGGCAAATGTCGATGAAGACGCGGACGCGGATACGCCTCCAAAACCCGCTCCTGTTAGGCCGGGTGCGACGGGTCCAGTGCAGTTTCTCAAAGGCAAAATCGTGAGTAGCGATTGCTCAAAATCTCCGGAGGCTACGGTTACGATCCTGAGCGGCATGACGACCTACAAATTCCATGCCTCGGATTACAAGGCGTTACCGGTAATTGGCGAGGATCAATTTTCGTGTGAGTGGACAAACCGGCTCTCATCGGTGAACTACCGTGCGACCGGGAAGAATCAGGGAGAATTGGTGTCGATAGAAGTGCGTTGATGTATATGTGTCGATTAGTTCGAATCGACTATCTCTTGCGGGATTCCGGGGTGCGACGCATGAAATTCCGGTTCCTGACGAGCGTCGACAGAACAATCGAGGTGGAAGTAGTCCCGAAGGGCGTCAGCTTGTCGATGAGGCGCTCAAGATGTTGAACGGATTCGACTGCAACCTTCAGCGTGAATGAATCTGCTCCCGTGCCGCGATGGCATTCCAGAACCTCGGGCATATCGCGGACGGCCCTAGCGATTCGCGCAAAAACATCTCCGACCACACTGATGCGAATGAAGGCTGCGATGGGGAGCCCGATTTTCGCGGGATTGAGTTCGGCACGAAACCCTGTGATGATGCCTGCATCTTCCATCTTGCGGACACGTTCTGCAACGGCTGGAAGCGTGAGTCCGACGCGACGACCAAGCTCGGCAAACGAGATACGAGCGTTCTTCTGCAGCTCTTCCAGAACGTGCCAGCTAATCTCATCCAAATCCGAACTATCGAAAGACATACGTCCATTCTACTTTAGAAACTATTAGCGATACTAAATATTGCTTAAGCTATTGTATTTACGAAAAGAACGCCTCGTCCAACAATAAGTTACAGCGTATCCGTGAGTTGGAGGGCGACGATTATGGCATTTGAGAATGTGCAATGGACGTGGATGAATGGCGAGTTTGTGCCGATGTCAGAGAGTTCGGTGCCGCTCACGACTCACGCTCTTCACTACGGCACCGGCGTTTTCGAAGGAATCCGCAGTTACGCTGTCGATGGCGAAGCCGCAATTTTTCGCCTCGACGCGCATCTCGAACGCCTCTATCAATCGGCCGATGTTTACGGGATGGAGATTCCATATACGCAGGTCGAAATCTCAGAGGCCATTTGCGAATTGCTTCGGCGCAACGGCTTGACCGATTCCTACATCCGCCCGATTGTGTACATGGGACCCGAGACGTTGGGCATCCGCGCGAGTTGTTCGACGCAGGTCGCGATTCTTGCGTGGCCACATATGGCCCACGTGAGCGAACACAGTCTACGCAACGGAGCGAGACTCACTGTATCTCCTTACCGCAAATTCGACTCGCGTATGATGCCGACAACTGCCAAGGCCTGCGGCCAGTATTTAAATTCACGTCTTGCCACAACTGAAGCATCGCGGCGCGGCTATGATGAAGCGCTCTTGTTGAACGTTGACGGCAACGTCGCCGAAGCTGCCGTGGCCAACGTGTTCAATGTGAAAGGCCGCACGTTGCGTACGAATGATGCGAGTTCGTCCATTCTGATGGGAATCACCCGGGACACGATCTTGCAGTTAGCCGTGGCGGAAGGATTTCATACACAAGTCGGTACGATCACGGTGGATGATTTGAGAACCGCCGACGAAGTGTTTCTGTGCGGCACGGCGAGTGAGATAGTTTCTGTCACCTCGCTCGATGACGCGAAGATTGGACGGGTCACACCGGGTCCGGTGACGGAGCAAATTCGCGGTGCCTTCGACAGTGCGAAGCTCGGTGCCGCGCCAGCGTGGACTCACTGGCTACATCATGTCACGGCGGAAGGCGCTGCGGTGGAGACTGCGGCTGCGAAATAGAATCCGAAAGCGTTCTCTGAATCCAGAAGAGCGATAAAATTGCGAGGCGTAAGGGATCCGATGGAAAATCCACTCAAGCTTAAACGTATTCACCACGTCGAATTCTGGGTAGGTAACGCCCGTCAGGCCGCCTTTTTTTATCGCAAGGGATTTGGATTCTCGCAGATTGCCTACAGCGGCCTCGAAACCGGACATCGCAAGCGTACTTCGTATGCCATGAGTCAGGGCAAGGCAAACTTTGTCCTGACCACTCCGATGACGCCCGATGATGCAGCCGCCGAACACATTCGGAAACATGGCGATGGCGTGCGGGATATCGCACTGGAAGTGCAAGACGCAGACCAGGCGTTCGAAGAAGCGGTTCGCCGAGGTGCTATTCCGGCTGAAGAGCCGCACGACATGAAGGATGAGCATGGAACGGTTCGCCGTGCCGCGGTTCATACTTACGGAGACACGATCCACTCGCTAATTTCCTATAAGGATTACAAGGGGCCATTTCTCCCGGGATACATGTCCGCGCCCGTCGCGGGTGATGATTGCGGTATTCTTCGCATCGATCACATTGTTGGAAATGTCGAACTTGGCAAGATGCACTTCTGGGCTGACTACTATACGAAAGTATTTGGCTTCCATCGCTACATCACGTTCGATGATAAAGATATTTCCACGGAGTACAGTGCCTTGATGAGCATCGTGATGTCCGATGATTCGCATTCGGTAAAGTTTCCGATCAACGAACCAGCGGCGGCGCGGAACAAGAGTCAGATTCAGGAATACATCGAAGCCTACGGCGGACCTGGCGCGCAACATCTCGCGCTGCAGTGTAAGGATGTCGTTTCGACAGTCGGGAAACTACAGCGGAATGGAATCGATTTTCTGCGGGTTCCAAATTCTTATTACGAGGCGTTGCCTGGGCGCGTGGGTCCTGTCGCCGAGTCGGTGGAGGAATTGAAAGCGCTCGGTATTCTTGTGGATCGCGACGAAGAGGGTTATCTGTTGCAAATATTCTCAAAACCGGTGGAAGATCGTCCGACAGTTTTCTTTGAAGTGATCCAACGCAAAGGCAGCCGTGGATTCGGAAAAGGGAACTTCAAAGCCTTGTTTGAGTCGATCGAGGCGGAGCAGGCGCGAAGAGGAAATCTGTAAATATGGCGAATGCTAAGGCGGGTACGAAGTCGCGTGCAACAACAGCAAGCGCGAAAGATAAAGCCGCGTTGCGTTACCAGTCGGGATTCGGCAACGAGTTCGTTAGTGAGGCGGTAGAAGGCACGCTGCCGCGCGGACAGAATTCTCCTCAGAAGGTCGCTCATGGACTGTACACCGAACAACTGAGCGGCACAGCTTTTACATCTCCCCGTAGCACCAATCAGAGAACGTGGCTCTATCGAATGCGTCCGTCGGTGGCGCACAAGCCGTTCGAACTCATAAACCCAAAAAGGCTACGCAGCGCACCATTTGACGAAGTGCCCACGCCTCCTAATCAGTTGCGTTGGATGCCGATCCCTGTTCCTTCGGAACGCACCGACTTCGTGGATGGCCTCATCACGATGGCTGGGAACGGCGATACGCACACTCACACTGGGGTTGGGATCCACATCTACGTTGCCAACGTTTCGATGACAGATCGGTTCTTCTACAACGCCGACGGCGAAATGTTGATTGTGCCGCAGTCCGGACGTCTGCTGTTGCGAACGGAGATGGGAACCCTCCAGGTCGCACCCGGCGAGATCGCGGTTATTCAACGCGGCATTCGTTTTCGGGTTGAGCTACTCGACAAAACGGCGCGCGGATACATCTGCGAAAACTATGGTCCCCTGTTTCGGTTGCCCGACCTTGGCCCGATCGGAGCGAATGGACTCGCCAATCCGCGTGATTTCCTTTCTCCCGTGGCGGCATTCGAAGATCGCGAAGGCGACTTCAGCATCGTTACCAAATTTCAAGGAAGACTCTGGAGCGCGGCGATCGATCACTCTCCGTTGAACGTCGTAGCCTGGCATGGGAACTATGTTCCCTATAAATACGATCTGGCGAATTTCAATTGCATTAACACGGTAAGCTTCGATCACCCTGACCCCTCGATCTACACGGTACTGACCGCGCCGTCGGAACTTTCGGGTACTCCGAATGTGGACTTCGGAATTTTTCCGCCGCGATGGATGGTTTCTGAACACACGTTTCGTCCGCCGTGGTTCCACCGCAACTTCATGAATGAGTTCATGGGATTGATCCAGGGAGAATATGACGCGAAGGCCGAAGGGTTCGTGCCGGGTGGCGCGAGCCTGCACAACTGCATGGCTGGGCACGGGCCTGACTCCGAAACATTCGAGAAGGCGAGCAAGGCCGAGCTGAAGCCGGTGTATGTGAAAGACACCATGGCTTTCATGTTCGAAACGCGTTTTGTCTGTCAGCCAACCAAATTTGCGCTGGAGACTTCGCAGCTCGATCATCAATATTTCGAGTGCTGGCAGGGACTGCGCAAGAAATTCAAATAGTCGAAATGAAAACATAAGACAGCCGGGTGCGGCAGTTCTTGCGTGACGTCGATCGAGGCGATGGCCTTTGCTAATTTCTCATTCCACAAACGATTCAAAGACAGCGGATGATGCGATCGCATCGAGTGCCGCGGCTACACTGCTGGGCGATCTAATCGACTACGCGGGACTGTTTCCTCCTGCGGCATTGAGCATGACGCAGGCCTTAGCCAACTACGACACCTACTCACGTTCAGAGTGGCGTTGGATGCTGGGACGCTTCGTGGTTCCTGTTTCCCGATTAGGGGAGTTCGAAGAAGCTTTCGTTCGATTACCTTCCGCCAACGCAAGTGGAGTTGATCCCAAGCTGCGCCTTTCTGCTCTCCTTGGGACGAATTCGACCGCGGATGTCGCGCGTGTTCTAGAGTTCAACGCTCGTGCAGCACGCAGCCGTTCTAACCAGACGGCTGTCATCGGATCGGTCGAGGTAAGGGTTGCGACCTCAGGCGAGATCGCAAACCTTGCGGCGATCCTTCCCAATAATCTAGATGTCTACTTCGAGTTTCCGCTGTCCAATTGCTTAGAGTGCATAACGACAGTTGCGGAACGAGGACACCGTGCGAAGATACGGACGGGCGGCGACACCGCCGATAAATTTCCTCCGTCCAAAAGCGTGGTTGAATTCATTCGCCTGTGCGCGGACGCGCGTGTGCCGTTCAAGGCGACTGCGGGATTGCATCATCCCATTCGTGCAACCCATCGATTCACGTATGAGCCCGACAGTTGCTCGGGAGTGATGCACGGATTCCTGAACGTCTTTCTGGCTGCGGCGTTTCTGCAAAATGGTATGCCAACGGATCTGGCGGTGCAGTTGGTGGAAGAGAAGTCGGCCCAAGCATTTCAGTTCAACGTTGACGACATTCGCTGGCGCAACCATCGGCTGAGCGTTGACCAACTAGCGGCCGCTCGTGCGAATTTCGCGATCTCGTTTGGATCCTGTTCCTTCACGGAACCGATCGATGATTTACGATCACTGCACATCTTATAACGCATTCGCTGTGAAGCCTGCCATCCTATGAAACCTGTCATCGACGATACACACAATCCCAGAGCGCAGAGTTGGGTGGAATCTGCGAATGTTGCAGGTTCAGATTTCCCCATTCAGAATCTGCCATTCGGCGTTTTTCGGCGCCGCGCAGTTGGAGCCGAGGCCAGAGTTGGCGTCGCAATCGGCGATCAGATTCTCGATCTTGGCGGCATCGTGCACGATGGCTTGCTGGCGGACCAAACATTGCGAATTGCGATTGATGCAGGTGCGACCCAGTCGCTGAATCCGCTGATGGCTCTCGGAACCGGCGCCAGGCGTGCTCTTCGACTTCGGCTCAACGCTATTTTGCGTGACGACGCCTCCTCGGCAGATCGGCAAAAGGCCACGCCACACCTGGTCGCGCAAGACGACGTGGAATTGCTTTTGCCGGCGATCGTGGGCGACTACACGGATTTCTACGCATCGATCTATCACGCTACGAATGTAGGAAAGTTGTTTCGCCCCGACAATCCCTTGTTGCCGAACTACAAATATGTGCCGATTGGATACCACGGTCGCGCGTCATCGCTAGTGTCGTCTGGAACTTCGGTCCGGCGCCCATTGGGTCAAACACGCGATGGTGAAGCGGATCCGCAATACGGTTCGACGAAGGCGTTGGATTACGAAATGGAAGTTGGTTTCTTTGTAGGCTCCGGAAATATTTTAGGCAAAACGATTTCGATCAACGAAGCGGAAGAACACATTTTCGGAATCTGTCTCGTAAACGATTGGTCAGCGCGCGACATACAGTCGTGGGAATACCAGCCCCTAGGACCTTTTCTGAGCAAAAGCTTTGCGACCTCACTCTCACCCTGGGTTGTAACGATGGAAGCGCTCGCTCCCTTTCGCACATCCGCTTTTACTCGCGCAGAAGGAGATCCGGCGCCGCTGCCGTACCTGCAAAGCCCATCTGATCAAAAGCATGGCGGATTGAATATCTCCTTAGAAGTCTCGCTCTCCTCGGTCCGGATGCGTGAAGCCGAGTTTGCTCCCACCGTCTTGGGGCGCAGTAACTTTATGGATATGTATTGGACAATGGCACAGTTACTCACGCATCACTCCAGCAACGGCTGCAACCTTCGCACGGGTGATCTGTTGGCTAGCGGAACGGTGTCGGGTTCGGACAAGGCTGCGCGCGGATGTCTGCTGGAACTGACCTCGCGCGGGAAGGATCCGATCACATTGCTAACGGGTGAGAAAAGAAAATTTCTCGAAGATGGGGATGAAGTGATCCTGCGGGGATATTGTGAGCGGGAGGGGTTTCGTCGGATCGGGCTGGGTAGTTGCAGCGGAACAGTTCTGTCCGCTGAAAGCTAGATTTTCTTCCTCTTGCGAGTTTGCTGTTCTAGCAGTCAGCGTGTTTCCGGAGCGCTTGATTGCTTCGCTTGTGCCTTTTCGACCAACGCGGCTACTCTGCGCCCAAGGCATCGGCCCTTGATGCATCGCGAAGACGGTGTCGATTTTTAGATTTTCGCGTTTTACCGCCTGCACGACCTCGTACATCAATTCCGGATCGTACAACGTTCCATCGTCATTCATCGCCAGAGTATCGCTCGCATAAAGCAGTCGAAATTCTGGGAAATAAACCATGTACTGACGCTCGGTTGAAGCACCTCGCAAGGGATAAAGCTCCATTCGATTCGCACCACTGCCTAGCATTTGCTTCTCGGAAACGATTTGCCAGTTCGGCTTCGGCACGGGTTTCGTATTAGTTAGGATGTCGGGTTGCAAGGAGTGCGGAGCCGCGATCATTTGGTCAAGCAATACTCGGTTCAGATCAAGGATGTATACGGGAAAGCGCTGCGAAACGGCATAGCGCACGCCTCCCGTGTGTGGCCACGAATCGGATGTGGAGAGGACGGCCTTGATCTTTGAATCTGGATAAAGTTTTCTGGCTTGCTCTGTGACGCCTTGCGCGTAAAGACCGGAAATCGGCGCCTCCAAGAATGACAATCCCGTCCGATTGCTTCACGATCGTCGCATTCCACGAGCCAGGGAACAGATCGATGCCCGGAGCGAGCGCCGTGCTCTTGGCTGCGCGAAATGGGCGATTCCATCCCGCGGATGACGCGCTTTGTATCGCTGCTTTCTCGTCCATCACAAACAACTTGTCATCAACCGGAACATTGAATTCGATGTTGAGTGCTTGGCTGGAGTTCCACACCGTTCCGTTGCGTTCTTCCACCAGATTCGAGGGATAGGTAATTCCTTGCACGAGCTTCCAGTTATCAAAATAGATCCGCTGTCGCACATCGCCCCAGAAATACCAAAAGTCGTTCAAAACCTGTGTGGTTTCCACTGCATCCGGCAGATGATTGAATTCGTTGATGAGGATGCGGACTGGAACCTTTTCCCAGGTGAAAGCGATGACGGTGTGTGGCGTTGATCGCAACGATTGAGGTTCTTCAAAATGCAGATCGGACGCAGCAGATGCGGTAAGAAGCAAACGCTGCGGTCCGAGCGCGAGCATTTGGCGGGTGGCAGCTAGATCGCTAAGAGAGCACGGGGAGTCGGCGTCTTTCGAGCGATAGACGCCTCCGTCGTGTCCAACGATCAGGGTGGTGTCAGAATCCGATTGATTCGGATCCGACTCGGGCCAAACCGAATGGACGACAGCTACGAGCCGCTTATTGGCGAGATCAATAGTGGTTATATCGCGGGAGTAGGAAGTAATAAAAGGCGACTGACGATAGGACTGCTCCATGAGCAAAGTATGTCCGATGTTCTGGAGGCGCACGCTCTTGAGTTGCTCGAGCCTTGCGCGTCCACCCATAGCATCGAGCGCCAGTTGCAGGCACTGCTGAGCGCTCTCTTGAGCGCAACCAGGATGCACTTCCTGCTTACGATCTTTCGCCTCGGTCTGAAGCGCGGCCAAACCAAAAGCGATCGCCAACAACATCGAGGTAACGTAGCGCATGATTGTCACCAGCCAGATTGTAGAACTTTGATTAGACGCGGTTGGCTAGCAATTGTTATCGTGAGTGTTGACGGCTTCGATTTCCTTCCGCCGTCATTTCATACTGCTGCGTAGCTCAACTAAGACGTGGTCGGCGGAGTCGATCCGAATCAAGCCGAAGCGTGGATACTCCAAATCGAAGATGACATAAACTGCTGTGGCGAGAATGGCGGAATACAAAATCATATGTAACCAGCTCCGCGTCTTCGCCTCGGCCATGCCAAAGCCGGCCAGCAGCGCACTGGCGAGAACAAGGACGGCCAATCCCCAATAAATAATGTCCGGGGGATGCGTTTCCAGAGCCACGGCGCGGGTTGTGGTGATGTCAATCATCTCATTGAGCGAATTTAGGACCAGCGATGTCGTTGCAGGAGTGCCGGCTGTCTGGCAGGCGGCGACCGCTTCAGACCAGAGCTTTTCCTGGAGTGCCGAGAAGCGACGAAGATCAGCCTGGGCTGTTTCCGAATTCACCGACAGGCTTCTGTAGTAGTCCAGACGAGCGTCGACGTAATTCTTGAAATCGTCTCGGAGGGCCGTTTGCGCGGCGGCAGGCAACAGATCGACTCGAAGATACGCCGTGCCAATGGCGTTAGCTTCCTGTCCGATCAATTCTCTGCGGGCATCGAAACGAGACGCTGCTCCTGAGAAAGTGAAAGCTACCAGCAGCCCCATGAGCCCAAACACTGCGCCGTCGACAGTGCTCAGCCCCTCATTTCCTTTCGCAAGGCCGCCTCGTGTCCGGCTGACACCGATGCGTCGCCCGATCTCCATCAGCGTGAGAATCACGCTGAACAAGCTGATAACCGCAAACAGAAAAATTATCATTCTGGCTTCCTGTCAAAGTTCAGACCCGCCATGCGAGTCAGATGATATCGCGCGTTGGATTATATGCTGGCCCGTCTGCGCGTAACTTACCTTCCGTGCAGCTCTTGCGATCCTCGCCATTCGATCTCGGAAAGTTGCAAATGGCTATAATGTCTATGTATTCAATAGAGTCTTCACGAGGAAAAGCTTATGAGCGAAATTCTGAAAGCGGTTCTCGAGTCCAACCGGAAATATTCTGCGAGCTTCGGAGAAAAAGCGAAGCTTGCCCTGCCACCCGCTCGCGGGTTTGCGATTCTCACCTGTATGGACGCCCGCTTGGATCCCGCCAAATACGCTGGTCTCGCCGAGGGAGATGCGCACGTTATCCGCAACGCCGGCGGACGGGCCAGTGATGACGCCATACGGTCTCTCGTCATCAGTTACAAACTCCTGGGCACCCGCGAATTCTTTGTCATTCATCACACGAATTGCGGAATGCAGTTCTTTACCAACGAAGTCATGCGCGGGATGCTTGCCTCGAGCCTACAGACCGCCGAGTTGACGCCCCAAGGTTTTCGCGATGTCGGGAAAGGACCTGGATCGACCGCTGGAGAATATATCGAGTGGCTGACGATCCGCGATCAGAATCAGGCCGTGATCGACGATGTAAGCCGCATACGGAATCATCCGCTCATTCCAAAATCCATACCGGTGTATGGATATGTCTACGATGTACTTTCTGGAAAGTTGGTTGAGGTGCAAGGCGCAACCGTGGTCGGTCGGGCATCCTAAAAAGGGATCCGCGGGTTTGCGGTTCACAGTTCCGCGCGTGGGCTGGCGTAATAGAATGTATTTAACGATTGTTAACAAGATTGCCAGCTTCAATGCGTCGCAGGACGCGGGATCGGGATGTGGCGGATTTGTCCGAACTGGTCAGGTATTTCCGACGGAGTCGCTCTAATTTACGGTCAGCTTCGGTGTCAGCGTGGATCGCGGCAGCCATCGTCGTTGCTGCGTGCGTGCTCGCACCCTTTGAAAGCGCGCTCGCCGAAACTGCGGCGTTCGATTTGATCGGCCCGAACGTCGATGTCCGAGTGCAGCGCGAAGGCAAGACTCTACCCATCGGCGAGGTGCCAAACCTCCAGGCTGGGGACCGGCTGTGGATCCATCCTGACCTGCCGGATAGCCAGTCCGTGCATTACCTGTTAGTGGTTGCTTTTCTTCGTGGAGCTACGAATCCTCCGCCGGACGCATGGTTTACGCAGGTCGAGGCGTGGGCCAAGACTCCGCATGAAGAAGGCATTTACGTAACGGTTCCTGAGGGCGCCGAAGAAGCGCTTGTGCTGCTGGCTCCGGCAACCGGGGGAGCGTTCAGCGCCTTGCGGAATGCGGTGCGCGGGAAGCCGGGTGCGTTTGTTCGGGCAGCGCAGGATCTTCAGCAGGCGAGCCTTGATCGCGCGCGACTCGATCGCTATCTGGAAGCAGTCCGCGAAAGTGCGGTAACGAATCCTGAGGAGTTGAAAGCTCGTACTACACTGCTGGCGCATAGCTTGAATATCCGGCTCGATCAGCAGTGTTTCGACAAGCCGACCGCGCAGCAGGTTCCGTGTCTCACGCAGAACACTGATCAGTTGGTGCTCGACGACGCGCGTAGCCAGACGATGGCTGCGACGCTCACCTCTGGCGCCTCTAGCGATCTGTTGGCGCAGATTGGATCTACGCCAGCAGCGCGTAGTGGATACTACAGTCCTTATATCGGTGCGGTCGTGGACGTGGCGCGCATTCTCAGCGCGATGCACACGGCGCAGTATCAATACATTCCCGCGCTGGCGTTGCCGAAGAAAGACCAGTTGAATCTGCGTCTGAATAATCCTCCGTCGTTCCGCAATCCGAAGTCAGTGTTGGTGATTGGCTTGCCTCCGATTCATCCTGTGCCAGCGCCAACGTTGCGGGCTGTCGACCCGACACAAGTGTTCTGTGCGGGGAAGCCGACTCTGGTCTTGCCGGTTGATGGTGCTCCGCTTGCCTTCGCAACGAATCTGGCACATGACTTCCTGCTGCACGTCGAGACGAAATCTGGATGGAGTGTCGATCTTCCAGCGGAGGCTGATGCGGCGAGTGGCGGATTCATTGTGAAGATGGAGGCGCTGCAAGCGCACGCTTCTGACGGAGACGAATTGTCGGGAGTCTTGCGCGGGAATTGGGGATTCCGTTCGTTTGATGGGCCACGATTTCGGCTGCGCATGTCTCGCTCGGCGCAATGGATTGTGGCTTCGAAGGACGCGAGTGCGTTGATCGTGGGAAGGGAAGACGTCCTCCATTTGCAAAGCGCTGATGCTTGCTGCGTAAGCGAAGTGTGGTTGCGCAACGAGCACGGCGAACGTTCGCAGGTCGGAATGGAAGATCACGAAATCCGATGAACTCGAAGTAAAAGTTGGTCTGCGGGATGCGTCTGCGGGATCGCTCACATTGTTGGTCAAAAAATTTGGCTTGAACGATGCGGATGAAATTCCGCTCCATACTTATGCGGAGGCTGGACGATTGGATGCGTTCACAATTCACGCGGGAGATTCTTCCGGCGTGTTGAAGGGTACGCGCCTGGATCAAGTACTGGAATTGGATGCAGGCAACTTGCAATTCAAGCCCAAAACGCTGACGCGCGCGAATCAACAGGACGAATTGACCTTGGTCGCTCAACCCCCGGTCTCGCAGTCTTCAGCTTCGCAATCTTCGGTTTCTCAACCTGCTTCGACTGCTGCTGCGTTGCAAGCGGGTGCGCCAATTGATTTCCACGTTACTTTGAAAGATGGACGAGTTACGGAATTGAAATCCACTGTGGAGTCGCCACGGCCGAGTGTGAGTGTGGTTAGTAAGAGCGTGCAGTATGATCCGTCCTCTCCGGTGCCGATTGTGAAACTTGGAGACGAGAACGCGTTGCCGCAGGATGCGCGGCTGAATTTCTTTCTCAAGACGCAGGCTCCGGAGTCGTTTCCTCCGACCGAAAAAATTGAAGTGGCTACTGCCGACGAGTCGTTTCGCGTCTCACTTAGTTTCAAAGACGGCAACCTCACGCTGCAAGATTCCAAGACGGTTTTCGCGGTGCTTGATCCGATGAAGCTGCTGGGGCCGTCGGCGTTCGGGCCGCTCAAGTTTCGTCCCGTGACCGCGGAGGGAGTTGAAGGAGACTGGCAACCACTGGTTGAGTTGGTCCGCCTGCCAGCGCTCAAGGGTGTGCATTGCACTGCTGTTCGAGAGGCTGTGCGAGAAACTGTGCGAGAGTCTGGAAAAGAGTCAGCACGAGAAAAGCAGTGCACTTTGATTGGTGACAAACTTTTCCTGCTCGACTCGGTGAGTGCTGATCCGGATTTCGCGAACTCGGTCACGATTCCCGATGGATTCACCGAAACGACTCTTCCGATTCCTCCACTCAAAGCAAAAACTCTGTATCTGAAACTGCGGGATGATCCGACGACGGTCGATACGGCTGTCTTGCCGACGCTGCCTGCCGTACCGTAGACACCGCTCGTCAGACATAAACTCGCCCCACGCTGCATTTCGTTTACTTGAGATGGAGTGCGGTCTTGATGCAAGCCTCGACCAGGGCGAGCTTCGACGCAGATAGTTGGCCTAACGGTGGGAACACTACGTCATTTTTCTCGACGGTGGTCGGTTGGTCGCATTTCAACCACGAATCGAAGTTGAGCCCCGCTTCGCCTCTGTCGAGTTTGGGACGCAGCGAAAACTTTTGGTGTTCGACTTTGGAGAGAGGAATCACACAAACGTCCAATGAGTACCTGGTGATTGCGTCGGACGAAATAATCAGTGCCGGACGTTCTTTATCGAGAGCTACTAAGCAGACTTCGCCGCGGCGCGGGAACCATCCGTTTGGCTTCGCAGCCCGGGCCCATGCGGTCATTCGCGATTCCAACTCTTCATTGCACCCGATCGGAAGGCACGAACTTCTTCGCGGTCTCTTGCTGAACTCTTCGTTGTTCCGGCCTTGGTTCCGGTCTTTGCTCCGTTGATTGATCCGTTCATCGAGCGGTCATCCGACACGTAGAATTCGCGGGCCTCATCTTCCAAACGCGCGAGCTTTTCCGCTTCAAGAGCGGCCCTGAGTAACTGATTTGCTCTCTCGCTGGTGGAGCCAGAGCCCCTGGTCTCCTGAAGCTCCTGAATGACTTCGCGCTCGAGAGAAAGGGAGCAAGTCTGCCTGCCGGTTGGGGCCTTGGATGCAGCTAACATAGAATGGTCTGTCCAATATCCAATATAAAAGACAGCAACAAACGTGTCAATAAAACTGTTAGGAATACTATTGTAAATGGTGTTAGGAAAATGCGTGGTTAGATGGAGCTGTATCGCCGGGGATTTAGGCGACCGATCAACTTTTCCTTGACGATCACGCCAGTTGCATAGCCTCCCTGCGCCGCGGCTTACGCTCATACCTCGTGTGTTTCACGTCATAGCGGAAGGCTGGGCCGCCCGGGTGCAAGGTCGATTGGGTGGGAAGCGTGCATTGATCCGACGGATGTTAGCCGTCTGGGTAGTAACTCACCCGTACCCCCACCCCCCACCCCCCCTTTCTAATGGAATCATAGGGATGGCGTATGTTTTCCCGCCAAAATATTCCGGACAAAGGGGTTAGAGGCAAAATACGTCGGAATAAGGACTTAGCGGTGAAACCAGCGTTACACGCGTTCCGAATCGGGAATTAGGCCGACCAGACACGATCTGATTTCAAAGAAAAGTTCAGCAGGGCGGAGATGGTGATCCGTTCACTAAGGAGCAGTTGCTCCGTTGCGATCATTCACTAAGTAGACGGAGGTTGTCTGTGATGTGCGTCACAGGTCTTTGTGACGATTGTTTTCCCGTTTTGGGAATTGGCAACGATGTGGCTGTCTTTGAAAATACGGAGGGGAGAACTCCACTTCGTTCCCGGTTTTACGTCGGTTCACGGATTCCAGCGATACTTCCTGGCGTATGAAAGTTCCAATTCTTCCTTCGCTGCTGGCTTCACTTCCACCTCGTGCAGATCACCCTTCCCAGAAGGCGGTGGTACATAACTGACGTAGTACATCCCGCTCATCAGTTCCAAAATGTTTGCCAACACCTTCGGCATCTCCGGCGCACCGAGGCGACTGAAGGACTCGCCGCCGGTCAACTTGGCCAAGTACTCTAAGACTTTCTCGCCGCTGTACACCTGATCCTCGTGAGCGGTATTCACAGTGAAGATCACCGCACCGGCTGCCAGCGCGGCCGATGCGGCCTCGTCGCGCGTGACATGGCTCAGGTTGTCTTCCCCATCCGTGATCAGAACGAAAACGCGCCGCGTTGGCTTCCCCCAATCGCGTCGTCCCATACGGTCTTTGGACGCCATCAAAACCGCATCGTATAGCGCGGTTCCTCCGCCGATCGTCACTTTGAAGTTAGAATTTTGTAACTGTTCCTTGTTCATCCATCCGGTGGCGTGTGGCTGAGCGTCAAACTGAAGGAAAAAGACACGATCCTCTGGCCCGCGAATGGCCGCTTCCACTAACTTGTTCGCGGCACTGAGTATGCCTGCGATATTAGCTCCTCGCTGTGAGTTGCTGGCATCGATCAGGATTCCCAATTCCAACGGGAGATCCGCTCCTCGCAACAAAGTCGCTCCAGCGACGGGCTTTTTCTGGTCGGTGATCACCAGCGACTCAATAGTCACGGCGGAGGAGGTGTGATGCGAAGTATTCGCGATCAGCGGAATGATAACCCGCTGCGCCTGCGGCTCCTGCGCCGCGCTGGACAATACCAGAAACATGATCAAGACAATGTTGCAGACGCGCATCATCACTTCCTCCACGCTCGCGAGCCAATCACTGGGCGGTTGGGGCCGATTCTCCGCCCGGAAGTATAACCCGATTTTGTCCTCACGATTGTGATCTAGCCCTTCTGATGTGAAAACTGTTTCGCGTTGACCCGAACATGGTTCGAGGGGACAATGGGCAGGCGATCTGGTGAAGTCTGATCAGCCACGGGGAGTCGATGATGATAAAGCGAGTTTTGGGTTTGGGCTTTCTGGTGTTTGCAGGGATCGGGGGCTTTCTCCATCTCACGGCCGCTCGCGCGGGTGCCCAAACTGAAACCATACTCCACAGTTTTGGAAGTGTTCCTAATGATGGAGCTTCACCACACGGTGGATTGATCTATAAAGGCGGCAATTTTTACGGGACGACTACATCCAATGCCCCAACCGGTAGCTTAGGAAATGTGTTCGAAATCACCGCAGGGGGACAGTATAAGGTGCTGCATAACTTCGGCAGCCAACGCGGCGAGGGAAATTTCCCGTGTGACTTCGGCGGTCTGGGGTGGAGCGGCGGCAAGCTCTACGGCACAACATTGACTGGAGGTGTGGCCGGTTCGTATGGAACGGTGTTTGACCTCACACTGAAGGGAACAGAAACGGTGCTGCATAAATTCCGCGGCCAGCCCGAGGGGATCTATCCGTTTGCGAGTGTGATTTTCGACAAGGCCGGCAATCTCTATGGGACCACAGAGGAGGGCGGCGCGTACAACAGCTCTTGTCTTTACGGCTGCGGTACTGTGTACGAGCTAACCGCGGCCGGAAAGATGAAAGTACTTTACAGCTTCCAGGGCCAGTCCAAAGACGCACTATTTCCCGATGCGAATCTAACTATCGACAAGGCGGGCAATCTCTACGGAGTCTCGGAGTTTGGCGGCCTTTACAATTCTGGCGCGGTGTTTGAACTGAGTCCGACCAAGGTAGAGAAGATACTCTACAACTTTGGCAGCCAATCCGGGGACGGAACTGATCCTCTTTCAGGAGTAATCTTCGACAAAAAAGGCAACCTCTACGGGGCCACCTTTAGCGGCGGACTCTACGGCCACGGCACCGTCTTCGAACTTAGCCCCACTGGTGTGGAGAAGATACTCTACAATTTCGGCGGCCAGTCCAGCGACGGGAGTGAACCATACGGCAACCTGGTTTTCGACAAACAAGGGAATCTCTACGGGAGTACTTACGCAGGCGGCTTATATGGTCAAGGGACGGTGTTCGAACTGAGTCCGACTGGAGAGGAAACAGTACTTTACACCTTCGGCAGCCAGGCCAACGACGGTGCTATTCCGCTGGGAGCTTTGGTGTTGGACTCGGCAGGCAATATTTACGGCGTGACCGAAAACGGCGGCGCGTACAACTTCGGCACCGTATTCAAAATAACCCCGTAACACGCATGGTAAGGCATGGATGTCTGGCCAAGTTGCTGCTTTGGCGCGACGCAGGATCACACGCCGTCTACCACTTATACGGTCTGCGCCCACCAATCGATTCGCGCCTGGTTGCCTTTGCTCAGGATGGCATGGATCGAGAGCGTAGCCCAGGTTCGGTTGGCTTAGCGCAATATGCGCGCCGCGGCGGGCACCTGTGATCTTTCAAGAGGTTGTCCATTCGATCGGAACCGGAGAAGCTGATTGTGACGAGCAATCTAGTTTCCGAGGACAGACCGAATGGACATCCACAAGAATGCCCGACTCACGCTGCGCAGTCGAGAGGCGTTGGTTGAAACCGTCGTTCGTGGCTTAGGTTTCAGCCGTGCCGCGAGTAGCTTCCACGTAACTCCCAAAACCGCAGCCAAGTGGGTTCGCCGTTATCAGAGCGAAGGTGTTGCCGGATTACGCGACCGCTCTTCGCGTCCCCATCGCAGCCCAAGAGCCACTTCGTCTAGTCAGAAGGGGTTGGTGGTGGAGTTGCGCCAGCAGCATCGTCCGGCCTATCACATTGCACGAAGCACTGGACTCAGTCCGGCCACCGTCAGCCGCATTCTGCGTCGCGCTCGTCTCAGCCGCTGGCGCGATCTGCATCCCCGGCCACCGGTCGTGCGCTATGAGCATCCTTTTCCCGGCGATCTTCTTCATCTTGACATCAAGGGCATGACCCGCTTCCAGCAGGTCGTTTGGCGTGGCGATGGTCGCCGCCGTGGTCAACACAAATATCCTGGTTGGGAGGCCTTGCACATCGCGATCGACGACCACTCTCGCATCGCCTTCACTCGCATCCTCCCCGATCAGAAGACTTCACACCACCATCGCCTTCCTCAAGGACGCGGTGGACTTCTTTGCTCGCCACGGCATCACCATCCGCGCTTTGCTCACCGATAACGGCAGCAGCTATCGCTCTCACCTGTTTCGCGAAGTATGTTTGCAGATGGGACTCAAACACCGCCGCACCCGTCCTTACTCGCCGCAAACTAACGGCAAAGCCGAGCGCTTCATCCAGACCGCTCTGCGCGAGTGGGCTTACTCGACTCACTGGCCCGACTCGGAGCAAAGAAACCTCGCCCTCGCTCCCTGGACCGACTATTACAACCACGCCCGTCCTCATGGTAGCCTTCACTACCAGCCGCCCATCAGCCGCTCCGATACCGGTACAACGTCTTGATCATCTACAGCCGCCCCGTGTCGCTGTAACTTTCTTTCAGTTTCTCGCGCACGAAAGCAAAGCTGATGTGCTTATCGATGAGCCGCAACAGATGCGTCCCAGGGACCTGATCTTCCAGGCGGAAGTAGTAGAACAGCGCTTCGCTACGGGAGTGTTGTCCCATCATAATCGGCAGGCCTCCGACAATCAGAATCAAACAGAGCATGGGCGAATGCTTCCTTCTACCATGCTTCCGCTGAATCTCATCCCGCTGATCGACGTGACTTTTTCAACACCCACGCCTGATTACGTCAGGTAAGATGGTCGGCACCAAACAGGCCATCGAGGGACATGCATGAGTCTTTTAGCGGAACTTTATCTTTCTCGGGGCGACCAAGAGGCCGTTAAGTACGATAGTGACCCGGATGCCTTTAGCGACCGCGAGCAGTACACCAGCTTTACGGAGCTAGAACTCTCTACCCTGTGGGCAAAAATGCAAGGCATCGACTGGGATGTGAGTTTGCTAGCTCTGTTCCGTCCGAGCGTTCTTCTGGAAGATGGCGGCGAACGAACCATCCACCGCGTACCCGCAGCGATGACAGCGGAACTAGCGGGTCTGACGCCTGAGCAAATTTCAGCAGCAGCGGCCAAATGGGCAACAACAGACGAACTTGCCTGCGAACCGTCTGATGTTCAGCCTATCGTGGATGGGTTGGTGCGCTTGGCCAAGAATGCGTCGGAGACTGGACGGAACCTCTACTTGTGGAATTGTGTTTGACCGAGTAGTTGGCGAACCATCGCAATTACACTAAGAACCAAGTTCCTAGCAAGAATCGCCTTTTAACAACGGTCGAATCCTTTGAATTAAAATCGGGACCTTAGCCGAGGTCGCCATGTTCCCGTCCAACCCGCCGTATTCGCTCTGGTCGATATGGGGAAGTCTTTCAATCATGAATCATGCGTTCGCCCTAACGCTGCTGGCCGTTGGCATCTATTGCGTCTCGTCGGCGGCAATCGTCCTCGTGCGGCTCCGCTCCATCGGAAGGTTATCGCAAAATGAACACTCACTTTCCATTCGGCAAGTCGTGGCTGACCTCCACGATCGCTCGGCCAACATGAACTGCGTCCTTGGAGCCACTTTCTATCTGTTCGGTGTTGTCTTTTTTCTCGGCATACAGCAAGCACCGGTGACGCTTGGTCTTAGTAAAAGCCTACCTTGGACAGAAGTCTTGTGGAACTTCGAGCTTCATTTTGCCTTTGCGGCCAATGTATTTCTGGTTCTGCTGATCCTGCATTGTGTCTCGTGGTTTGTGCGTACTCGATTGAACAAATGGTCAGCATTCAAGGACTCGCTGATATTTGGCGAAATATCGCCATTGCGCTAACTGTCCTCAGAGGAACCGTCCTGAGGCGTTCTTTTGGGATACATTTCTACCGTATGTTAGCGACAATTCCTAAATCTAGCGATGCCCCGGCAGCACTGGTGATGGCGGGGCTGTTCCTCACCTTTGGACTGTTTGCCATTCTGTACCCCGAAAAACTCAGAGCCGCAATGGACAACCTTGCGGCATCGAAGCCGAGGAGTTGGCATCCGTATCAAATGCCGTTGCCCGTTCTTCGATTGGTGGTAGGAGGCGTGGGAATTGGCGGTGCCGCACTATTCATCTACATCGCGTGGCTCGGGTTCAGCCGCTAGTTGTTGAAACATCGCCATTTCGCTAACAACCGACGACCCGCCCTGACCTCTGCGGGGGACCAATTTCTCGGTTAGTGAAATCGCCCCGAGGGAGAGCGCCCTGCAGTGCCATTGCCAGTGTTTGGAGGCATGGGGTCCCCTTCGGCAGGCTTAGGGCAGGCTTTCGACTCCTCAAGACCTTCACTTCGTGAAGGTCTTGCTTCGCTCAGGATGACAGTGTTTGGGGAGGGTGAGAAATGGATGATGAGTCATAGAACCCGGCCGAGATGTGGGACAGCCCGGCGAGTTTCTAGAAAATAGTCGTTATAACGACTATTATTTTGGGGCGTATCCCGTTCCAGTCTCGCCCTCATTAATTTTTGGTGAATTCGGGCAATCAACGACAAAATCGGCAATAATCCGCAAGAGGATCCGCTCGCGTTTGGCGTATGGTGACGCGGACAGGTCTTCAGGCTCTGGCATTCTCAAATGCCGGAGCACATGAAAGGAGCACACAATGAAATCTACTCAATCCAAACCCAGCATCGTTTTCTGTCACGGCCTTTGGGCCGACGGCTCGTGTTTTAGCAAGCTGATCGGTCCACTTCAGGCCGAGGGGTATGAATGTATCGCGGCGCAATACGGCCTCAACAGTACTGCGGAGGACGTCGAAGTGACGAAGGAAACGATCGGGCGGGTCAGCGGGCCTGTCATTCTCGTTGGTCACTCCTACGGCGGAAGCGTGATCACGGGTGCGGGAGTCGACGATCGCGTTGTCGGCCTGGTTTACATCTGCGCGCTCGCTCCGGACGCCGATGAGACGTCTCAGACACAGCAAGCGAATTTTCCGACGACGGACGTGTTCTCAAACATCGAAGTTGTGGATGGACGTATCTGGCTGCGTCACGAGGGGACTCAGTATTTCTGCGGCGATCTTTCGGAGCAGGAGCAGAAACTCGTGTGGGCGACTCAGGGTGCCCCCAAGCCGGACTTGTTCGGCGCGAAGGTCGGAGGAACGGCTTGGAAGACGAAGCCGAGTTGGTACATTGTCGGCAAGCAGGACCGCACAGTACATCCTGATCTGGAGCGGGCCATGGCCAAGCGCATGGGAGCAACCACGTATGAGGTCGACAGCAGCCACGTCCCGATGCTGTCCCATCCCGATTTTGTGCTCAACGTGATCCGTGACGCTGCAAAAGGGGTGCAAGACGTTGCGGCAGTCGCGTAGGAAGCAGTCGTCCTAAGTGGTTTACATCGCGGTCGGCAAAATAATCGTTAGCATTGCTAACGATTATTTTTTTGGAGCGCCCGCTGCTCCCTCACGATCCTCGGAGCTTATTTTATTGGTTGGCTTTGATGACGATTGCGGGTGTCGTTCGTCTAGAATTACGTCGTCTAGAATCGCGACTGTGATCTGAACGAAATCAAAGTCCAGTGGTTGATGTGCCATCCCCAATTCATTCAGCGATCGTTTCGCCGGAAAGAGTGCGATGCAAATATTCAAGAGTCTGTTCTTAATGCTGCTATGTTCACCATTGCTGTTCTCCCAGTCTGCGAATTCATCTCAGTCCACGACTTTGCATGGGGTGGATGTCAGCGATATCAATCGGAAGGTTGATCCATGCGACGATTTTTATGAGTTTGCCAATGGCACGTGGCGGGCGAACAATCCGATACCGGCTTCGATGACGCGTTGGAGCAAGCGTTGGCAGGCGGAGGAAAGCAGCAAAGACAAGTTGCGCGACATTCTGGATGAAGCGGTGCAGGCGACGAATGCGACGCGCGCTCCGAAAGGAAGTCCGGAGCAGCAGATTGGAAGTTTTTATGCGGCGTGTACGGACCAGGCGCGGATTGATGCTCGAGGTCTGGAACCGCTGAAGCCGTGGTTCGCGAAAATTGACGGGGCCAAGGATATTGGTGCGCTGCAGTCCGTGATGTTTGAAATGCACGATGTTGGAGTCGGAGTGCCGTTCGTGATTGGAAGCCAGCCCGATCCGCACAACCCGACGAAGATACTGGCTGGCATTGGTGCGACGGGGATTTCGCTCCCCGAGAAAAACTATTACGTCGGTACAGAGGCGCGCTTTGTGGAAGCGCGCGAGAAGTACAAAGACTACATCACTACGATGTTCAAGCTCGCAGGCTGGGATGCGAACGCGGCGTCCAGCGCGGCGAAGACGGTGTTGGCCATGGAGACGAAGATGGCCGAAGCGTCGCTGAGCACAGCCGAGTTGCGCGATCCGAAGGCCACCGATCACAAGATGACGCTGGCGCAGTTGAAGGAAATGGCTCCGCATATTGATTGGGATGGATACTTCGCGCACATGGGTTTTGCCAGGGATGTGGCGATCAATCTTCCGATTAATGTGAATCAGCCGCGGTATTTGCAGGGGATCGATCGGCAGATGCAAGAGACGGCGCTCTCCGATTGGAAAATTTATTTCGCGTGGCGTTTTTTGAACTCATCCGCCGCTGCGTTGCCAACTCCGTTTCTCAACGCGAGCTTCGATTTCAATGACAAGTATTTGAGTGGGACCAGCGAGATCAAGCCGCGTTGGAAACAATGCGTGGAGTCCACGGATCAACTGTTAGGTGAGGCGCTGGGCCAGAAATATGTGGAGAAATATTTTCCTCCTGATGCAAAGGCGCGGGTGCTCGAAATCGTGAAGAACCTGTTGGCCGCGATGAAAGAAGACATCGAAACGCGTCCGTGGATGAGCGCTGAGACGAAGCGTAAAGCGCTCGAGAAACTGGCGACGTTTAATCCGAAGATTGGGTATCCCGACAAGTGGAAGGATTACAGCAAGTTGGATATTCGGAGCGATGACTATTTTGGTGACGTGCTGGTGACGAGCCGGTTCGCGGTCGAAGACGACCGGCAGTTGATTGGTAAGCCGGTCGATCGTAGCCGATGGGATATCACGACTCCGACTTCAGATGCTTATTACAATCCGCCGATGAATGAGATCGTTTTCCCAGCGGGCATATTGCAGCCTCCGGCGTTCTATCGGGATGCGGTGGATGCGGTGAATTATGGCGCGATCGGGGTCGTCATCGGACACGAGATCTCGCATGGTTTCGACGATCAGGGATCGCAGTACGCGGCTGACGGAAGTCTTACGAACTGGTGGACTGCTGACGATCTGAAGAAATTTCAAGAGCGTGGGGCGTGCGTGGCGGACCAGTTTGAAAATTACTACATCGAGAAGGACATCCATCACAACGGGAAGTTAGTGCTCGGTGAAAGTATTGGGGACCTGGGTGGCGCGAAGATTGCGTATCTGGCGTTGCAGAAGTCGATGGCTGGAAAGCCGCGTCCAGCAGACATCGACGGGTTCACGCCGGAGCAGCAATTCTTTATTGCGTGGGGACAATTTCGTGGAGATGCGATGCGTCCGGAGTTTCAACGACTGCTGGTGCAAAGCAATCCGCATCCGGTATCGAAGTACAGGGTGAATGGTCCGTTGTCCGATTTGCCGGAATTTCAGCAGGCATTTCAGTGTAAGGCGGATGCGGCGATGGTGCGGCCTCCGAACAAGCGTTGCGAGGTTTGGTAGGGCAGGTTGCGAAGCCTTCTGCGCAGTGAATTTTTCGAAATAATCGTTAACGAAAGAATCGTTGGCAAGTAATCGCTAGCGAATAATCGTTAGCAATGCTAACGGATTACTTGTGGCGGCAGGCGGGCGTTTCGAGAGAGATTTGCCCTGTTAACTGCTGGTGCTCCGTCGTTGCCGGCTTTACGAAATTTGTTGGCTGAGCAATCCGGGTTGTGTATTCTGGCTCGGTTAAAACAACCCCACCGCAGGAGGAACGTGCAAATGAGAAACCGATCTTGGACTAAGAGAGCCCTGGTAGTCATCGCAGTGTGCGCGTCGTTTGTACTTGGCGCAGTGGTATTTGCCCAGCCGCCAGTTAACGTTGGCGATCGGCATGGAAACATGCGGGCTGCGCAACAACTGATCCAACAAGCATGGCAAAAAGTGGACGAAGCGCAAAAAGATAACGACTACAACCTTGGCGGCCATGCTGGACGGGCGAAAGAGTTGCTGTCCCAGGCAAGCGAAGAGATCAAGCTCTCCGCAGAAGCGGCCAATTCCCACCGCCGCTAAGTCAGCGCATTAAGCAGAACTATGAGGCGGCTGGCCAAGCCTCACGGGCACACAACGCGGGCGACCCATCCTTCGCGACTGTTTGCGAAGGGTTGGTCGCCCGCGTATCCCACGGTTTGGCCAGATCCTTCGACCAGGTCTCAGGGGACTCCATGAAAATCAGCATTGCTACTTTCTTTCTTCTCGCCGCAATCATTGGCGCACCACTCTCGGGCATCGCGGCTGGCCAGTCTCTGGCATTAACGAGCAAAGGTGGCCACCAATTTTCTCCGCAAACGTACGTTTGCGCGTACAACTTCTCGGCGGAGCCCGTTGGCCATCCATTTCAAGGGCGTAACGATCACACCCGGCGGATTTCTAGCGGGAGAATCCGTATATCGCACGCGGGCTTTGGGGGCAGATATCAACACACCCTTCAATGGCCTCAACTTCCCAGGAAGCGGGCAAAATGCGATTTCGGAATTCTTCGGATCTGGCCGGCAATCGCGTATTTCGATGCTTGCGCAGGGCAAGGTTAATAGCGCTAAGCTCACCGGATACGTGGAGGCCGACTTTCTATCGGCAGGCGTAACGTCCAACAATAATTCGAGCAACAGTTACTCCTTGCGTCAGCGACAGGCTTGGGGACGGATTGCTTTTGACAGTGGATTGAGTGTTACGGCCGGTCAAATGTGGAGCCTTGTTACTGAAACGAAGTCAGGAGTCGACAATCGTAGCGAAGCTCTGCCGATGACCATCGATCCGCAGTACACGGTTGGATTTAGTTGGGCGCGGCAGTTTGGTTTCCGCGTGGCAAAGAATTTCAACAATCGCGTGTGGCTGGCTGCCTCGCTGGAAAATCCGCAAACTATTTTTGCGGCGCGAGGTAACGCGTCCAACTTTGCGCTGGGTGGTCCGGGCAACGGCGGAGGGCTCTATAACTCCACCGCCAACTATTCATTCAATGCCATGCCGGACGTCATTCTAAAGGCGGCGTTTGAACCTGGATTCGGACACTATGAAGTCTTCGGCATCTTCAGCCGTTTCCGGGATCGTGTGTATCCCTGCGAAGAGCCTTCAGATCCGGCTACGTGCTCGGGCGGAGTTTCCTCGACACAGGGGGCCTACAACGACTCGAAGAACGGTGCAGGACTCGGTGCCAATGCTCGCGTCACATTATTTAAGCACTTGGATTTCGGGTTGCATGCTCTCGCGGGGAACGGTGTAGGTCGATATGGAACAGCCGGTCTGCCCGATGCGACGGTCAATGCTGACGGCACGCTGGCGTTGTTGCGCAGCTATCAGGGGCTCGCGACTCTGGAATGGCACGCGCCGAAGTTCGACCTGTATTTGAACGGCGGCGAGGAATATGCAGGACGACATTGGCAGACTGATCCGATCTCGGGAAAAGCGGTGGGATACGGCTCTCCGCTGTTTGTCACATCCGGTTGCTACACCGAAACTTTACCGGGATCTGGCACGGGCTTCGGATTCGGAGGCCTCGCCAACTGCAATGCCGATACTCAAAGTGTTGTGGAAGGTACCGTTGGATTCTGGTTCCATCTATACAACGGTCCAAAAGGAAAATTGCAGTTTGGCCCGCAGTATTCCTATGTCAGCCGCAACGCGTGGTCCGGTACAGTCGGTGCGCCACACGGCATCGACAACATGGCTTTCACTTCTTTCCGCTACTACTTGCCATAGCTCAGGCGGACCCTCGCCCCTGGAATTTCTCCTTTTTGCCATCAGGGGCGAGGGATTTTATTGGATGCGGACGGCAAAGTGGAAAGCTCAACGAAAAGAGAAGGCAAGCGACTCAGCCGCGCCCGACAAGTTTTCTGCCCAAGAATAATCGTTAGCAATGCTAACGATTATTTGCTGGCACAAGTATTCTGCGGATTCTTGAGGGAGCTAGTGACGAAAGTGTCGATAAAAAGAAATGGCTCCTCAGGTAGGACTCGAACCTACAACCCTCCGGTTAACAGCCGGATGCTCTGCCATTGAGCTACTGAGGAGTGGAAAGCGCGCTTGGTTGCGCACTTGAATTGACAACAAAATCATATCAGAGGCAGCATCCGATTGGAAACTCGGCGGCGGGACGCCTCCGTGCGATTCGAACATGAAGATCGATGCGGTGTCGGCCAACTGCAGATCCCTCGCTGCGCTCGGGATGACAATTTTGACAATGCGTAAATTCTCGCTGCGTAGGGGATGACAGTTCTGAGAGTGGGTAGACTCTCACTGCGTACGGGATGACAGTTCTGATGGGGGTAGTCCTGACAATTGGTTCCAGCGGAAGGGTCTGTCGTAATCTGTATTCTGCGGTGCTACATGTGGTTAAATGATGGCAATGGCGGTTGAGCCGAAAATACGCGTCTTGGTGGCGAAGCCTGGGCTTGACGGGCATGATCGCGGCGCCAAGGTAATTGCGCGCGCGCTGCGCGACGCGGGCATGGAAGTCATTTATACGGGACTGCGCCAGACTCCGGAAATGATTGTTAGCGCGTCGTTGCAGGAAGATGTGCAGGTGATTGGGTTGTCCATTCTTTCGGGTGCGCATAATGCGATCGTCCCGCGCGTGATGGATTTGCTGAAGCAAAACAAGATGGACGATGTTCTGGTGCTGGTGGGCGGCATTATTCCGAATCAGGATGTTGAAAATTTGAAACAGATTGGCGTGGCGGGAATTTTTCAGCCGGGGACGCCGATGGATAGCATCGTGAAGTTCATCCGGGAGCATGTGAAGCCGCACAGCGTGCCCGCTTAGGGTGCGTAGGGGCAGCCGCCTTGGCTGTCCGGCGAGCGCAACTCGCCGCAAGATTCTGAACACTTCAAAAACTCAATCGACAGCAGAGGTGGGGCGGTGCTTTGCAGCGCTGGACAGCCGAGGGCGGCTGTCGCTGCGCGAGACTTCCTACACGAGTCTTCCCTACGCGAGTTTCGCTTAAGATGTTGCGGTGGCTTCTGATTTTTTTCAGATCGAGTCGAATGGGGCGGTTCGAATCCTGCGGCTCAATTCTTCCGATGGCATCAATCGTCTCAGCCGAGCTTGTGTGGTTGCGCTGACGACTGCGATTGGGGCGCTGAAGGAAGAGCGAAATCCGCTGATCATCACGGGAAATTCTGATTTTTTCTCGGTGGGTGCCGATTTGAAGGAAATTGCGGCACTGACTGCTGCGCAGGCTTACGAGTTTTCCGCACTCGGACAGACGCTCATGCAAGCGATCGCTCACCATCCCGCGATGGTCGCTGCCGCGATTGAAGGCCACTGCATGGGAGGAGGGCTCGATCTAGCTCTGGCCTGTCATCGCAGAATTGCCGCACCCAGCGCGGTCTTTGGACATCGCGGTGCAGCGCTCGGCTTGATCACTGGATGGGGCGGGACACAACGTTTGCCACGTTTGATCGGGAAGGCGAACGCGCTCGAATTATTGATCACGGCGGAAAAAATCTCGGCCGTGGAAGCGCTGAGACTCGGGCTCGTGGATGCGGTGGCTGATGATCCGGTCCGTGAGGCTCTGAGAAGGTTGTGAAGGCGCTCGGTGATTGCCGGTTTACAAGACGAGCGACCACTTCAGAAATGCCCACATCCAAGCGAGGTTCAGTATTCCGAGCGAACCGACCCAGAAGCCGATTTTTTTTCGGTTCCAACTTTCAGCATCGGCTCCCCAGATTAGAAATGCGGGATACACCATGAGCAAATATCGCGCGGCTCCTAGCAGGGGACGACCGGTGTACATCAACATTTGCAGAATGACTGCTAGAGCAAATGCCTTGTCCTCGATGCGTATCGGATTTTGTGATCCGGGGCGGAGACACACTACGGCAACCGCGATCACGGCGCCGAGTTTGATAGCAAGGAGTGGATCTCGCTCCGTCACAATCAATTGCAGCGCTTCAGCCAAGCTTCTCCAAGGGGGTGCCATCGCCATTCCTTGATACGAGCGGTAGGCTTCGATCACGGAAATCCGTCCCGACCAACGTAACCAACCCCAATAAGTGAGTAGACCGAGAGGCGTGAGAGCGACCACTAACGATCGCGCGCGCCGGCTGCGAAACGCCATGAAGGCGAGCGGGATGAAAACCAAAACTCCGGATGGACGCGCCGTTCCAGCAAGAAATCCACAAAGGGTTGCGAGTTCCCATCGCGCGTCGCGACCAAATACCACGGCCCAAACCACTAAGGCGAGAGTCAGGGATTCTGCATATCCCGCGAAGAGACTGAAGCTGGTGGGCCACACACATACAATTAGCAACGCGCGAAATTTGGCGGAGTCCGATAGTCCGGAGGCGAGACGCAACATTCCCCAGAAAAAAAAGAATGCGGCAACGGTCGAGATCAAGAGCGCTGCCGGCAGCGCTGGCATGATGGTGCTCACAACCCGAATGGCGATTGGATATAAAGGATAGAAAATTACCGTCGAAGGCCAGTCGTACCCGTGCTGCGCGATGTTGAGGAACCACAGCGTATCGAATCGCTCCCAAATTCCCAGCCACGCATAGTGCAGACCGTGCGGGTCGGGCAAATTGTCGACGAAGGCATTGCTGCGAATTGACGCGGGATTCGGATGCAAAATCAGCGTAAACGCCGCTGCCAGCGTGGAATAAAACACGCGTAGCGTTACCGTGGCCAGGACGGCGATTCGCCAATCGGGACTGGGATGCAAGCTTCGGAAACACGGCTGAATTGTAACGCCTGCTAGCACGGCGCTGGTATAGTAAGGAGTTTCATAATCGTTTCTAATTTTTTCCTAGATCCTGCCCTCATGCGCGAACGCACTGAATCCACAGCTATCTCGATCAATAACGTCCTTCCGACCAAGGTTGATCCCAGTTCTCTTCGTTTCGAATCCAATATGCGCTCGCTTGCGGATCTCGTCGCCCAGGTGCGCAACGAAGAGGAGAAGATCCGCGAAGGTGGCGGCGCGAAGGCGATCGAAAATCAGCATTCGAAGTCGCGGCTCACGGCGCGCGAGCGGATTAACCTGCTGGTTGATCCCGGATCTTTCTTCGAGCTTGGCCTCTACGCTGCTTACAAAATGTACGAAGAATGGGGCGGCGCACCATCCGCAGGCGTGATTACTGGACTCGCACGCATTCATACTCGGATGGTCATGCTGATTGTGAATGACGCGACGGTTAAGGCTGGCGCGTTTTTCCCGATGACCGCGAAGAAAGTGATTCGGGCGCAAAATATCGCGATTGAAAATCGAATACCAACGGTTTATCTCGTCGACTCGGCTGGAGTTTTTCTTCCGTTGCAGGAAGACGTATTTCCGGACACAGACGATTTTGGCCGCGTGTTCCGAAATAATGCGGTGATGTCGGCGATGGGCATTCCGCAGATTGCCGCCATCATGGGCATGTGCGTCGCTGGTGGAGGATATTTGCCGGTGATGTGCGATCACGTGCTGATGACGGATGGCAGCGGGCTTTTTCTCGCGGGTCCGGCGCTCGTTCAAGCGGCCATCGGACAAAAAGTTTCTGCGGAAGAACTCGGCGGAGCGGCGATGCACTCTGCGATTAGCGGCACGGTTGATTTTCGCGAACCAAATGACGAGGCCTGCATCGCGCGCATTCAATCGCTGATCGACAAGTGGGGATATCGGCGGCAATCGTTGTGGGACCGCAAGAAGCCCGTCGATCCTGCGATGCCGATGGAAGAAATTTACGGCGCTTATGATCCGTCCCCGGCGCGTCCGTATGACATGAAGGAGATTATTGCGCGCATCGTCGATGAAAGCCGCTTCGACGAATACAAGCCGGAGTATGGCAAGACGCTGATCTGCGGTTACGCACGCATCGGCGGATTTGCTGTCGGCATTGTTGCGAATCAGAAACTTCATGCGCAGCAGACGGACTTGGAAGGCCGCAAGCGCGTCGAGTTTGGCGGCGTGATTTACACGGAGTCCGCGGAGAAGGCGGCGCGCTTCATCATGGACTGCAATCAGAATTTAATTCCGCTGATTTTCCTACACGACGTCAACGGATTCATGGTCGGACGCGACGCCGAGTGGAGTGGCATTATCAAGGCTGGCGCGAAAATGGTGAACGCGGTATCGAATTCTGTCGTGCCGAAGATTGCGGTGATTGTGGGTGGATCATTTGGTGCGGGGCACTATGCGATGTGCGGCAAGGCGTTCGATCCGCGATTCGTTTTTGCGTGGCCCACTGCGAAGTACGCCGTGATGAGTGGAGATGCTGCGGCTGGTACGCTGGTGGAAATCAAAATCAAACAACTTGGAGCGCAGCGGGAAAAAATTGAGCGAAGAAGAACGAAAAGAACTTGTTCGATACGACAAAGAAGACGTACGACGAGCAGACGGATCCGCGATATGGAGCGGCGCGGTTGTGGATCGACAAGATTATCGATCCGATGGAGACACGGCACGCGATCACGACGGCGCTGGAGGCGTCGTCGCTGAATCCCGAGGTGCCGGAGTTTAAGGTGGGAGTGCTGCAAACGTGATCGTGCGGAGAGCGCTGGCGAAAAGCAGGTCCTTCGCTGCGCTCAGGATGACAAATTATTTTTAGTATTTGCTAAATGCTCGTGGCTGACTGCTGGTTCTAGGATGCCTACTACAGATTCCGTCAAATTAATCGAGTGTCCCCGCGATGCCTGGCAAGGGCTCAAGGGGCAGATTCCTGCGGATCTGAAGAGAAATTATCTGCAGGCGCTGATCTCTGCTGGGTTCAAACATATCGATGCCGTCAGCTTCGTTTCGCCCAACGCTGTGCCACAGATGGCGGATTCCGAAGAAGTTTTGAAGGAGCTTGATCCACCTGACGATGTCGAAATCATCGGGATCGTGGTCAATGAAAAAGGTGCGGATCGGGCGATCGCGACTGGAGCGGTAAGCACTTTAGGGTTTCCGTATTCAATCTCGCCAACATTCTTGCAGAATAATCAGCGGCAGAGTTTGGAAGACGCGATCGAAGAGTTAGAAAAGGTCGAGAAGAAGGCGTACGACGCTCACCTCAACACGGTCGTCTATATTTCGATGGCGTTTGGCAACCCTTACGGGGACGAGTGGAGTGTCGACGAAGTGGTTGCGGCGGTCGGATTACTTGAGGCGCAGGAGATCAAGGTGATTTCGCTTGCGGATACGGTGGGTGTAGCGCCGGCTGAGAAGATTCAAGAAGTGGTTTCTGCGGTGATGAAAGAATATGGATATCTTGAAATTGGAGTGCACCTGCACAGTCGTCCCGATGAGGCCGCCGCGAAAGTAGTGGCCGCGTATGACGCGGGTTGTCGGCGGTTCGACTCGGCTATTGGCGGTCTAGGAGGGTGTCCGTTCGCGCAGGATGATTTGGTAGGAAACATTGCGACGGAAACAGTGATTGAAGCGTTGCGCGAACGCGGGGCGGAGTTGCCACCGCTGAAATCGCTGGATACTTTGGTCAGGGCGTCGGCGGAGATTGGGTCGAGATACAAAGTGTAGTTATGCCGCGCTTCATTGTCATGCTGAGCGGAGACGGATCTCGCGAATGCGAGATCCGGTGAAGTCGAAGCATCGCTAATCCGTCAAGATGTGTTGAGGGAGTAGGGGTCCTTCGACTTCGCGCTACGCTTCGCACGCGAAGCGGAGCGCTACGCTCAGGATGACAACGCTTTTAATCAGTTTTCGAATGACTTACTCAACAATCCAACTCGTCTTTGACTCTGACGTTGCGACCATCACGCTGAATCGTCCAGAGAAGCGCAATGCGGTTAGCTACGAATTGATTGAGGATCTGATCGCTGGGTTGGATGAAGTGAGGAACTCGTCTGCACGTGTTTTGATTCTGACGGGGGCGGGGAAGGCGTTCTGCTCCGGGATGGATCTCGAAACTTTGAAGGGGTTGATCGGACGCACTCCCGAGCAAAATCTCGAAGACTCGCGCACGATGGCGACTCTCTTTCGAACTCTGTATGAATTTCCGAAGCCGACGATTGCAGCAGTGAACGGTGCGGCCATCGCGGGCGGAACTGGACTCGCTTTTCTGTGCGACTTTACTCTGGCTGTGCCCGATGCGAAGTTTGGTTATACCGAGGTACGAATCGGGTTTGTGCCGGCGATTGTTTCGAGTTTCTTGCTGCGGCAGGTGGGAGAGAAGATAGCGCGCGATCTGTTGCTGACTGGACGTCTCTTTGATGCGGCGGAAGCGCTCAAATTGGGGCTGATCAACGAACTCGTTACTTCTGAAAAATTGCTTGATCGTGCTCGCGAACTTGCGGCGCAGTTAGCGGAAAACAGTCCGCTTTCGCTTTTCTATACCAAACGATTGCTGACAGATCACGCCAGCGCGGAACTCGATTCGCAGATTGATGCCGCGATTCGTGAAAACGCGGGGATTCGCGAGAGCGCTGATTTTCGCGAAGGGATCGCATCGTTTCTGGAAAAGCGCAAGCCGAAGTGGACGGGGCGATGACCGGTGCGACGAATCGAGTATTCGATCGAACACCAGATCGTAAACCGGTTGGGATCGTGAACGAAAGTCGGATTCGCGTGCGTTATGCGGAAACCGATCAGATGGGTGTCGTCTATCACGCGAATCATTTTGTTTGGTTTGAAGTTGGACGTGTCGAATTCCTTCGTCAACTCGGTTTCAGTTATCGGGATATGGAACGCGAGGACGACTGCTTCATTGCGGTGGTCGATGCGCGCTGCCGGTATAAGGCTCCTGTGCACTATGATGACGAAGTGATTGTGCGCACGCATTTGAAGAGTGTCCGGGAGAAAGTGATTCACTTTGGCTATGAATTACGACGAGCCGACACGAACGAATTGTTGGCGGAAGGTGAAACGACGCACATCGTCGCAAATTCAAAGATGCAATCACGCGGTCTGCCGGAAAAGTATTTGAACGCGTTTCGCGCCGCGGTGGCCAGCCCCTAAGGGGGCATGGATTTCGAGGATTTCCGCTGCGTCGCCGAAGCGACACCCTGAAACGATAGAAGTTGTATCCGAGACCTCAAGACCTGAGAACTGAGACCTGCTTGAACGCTCTACATATCAACGGAAACGATCTTACGCTCGAAGCCGTGCGCGAAGTCGCGCACATCGATGTTCGCCGACCTGTGTTGCTGAGTCCGGACGCGCGCGAGGCCGTCAATCGCGCTCGCGCGGTGGTGGATACGTTGGTCGCGAATAACAAGATTTCCTACGCGATCACGACAGGCGTCGGAAAGTTGAGCGATGTGCACATTGTCGGTCCGCAAGTTCGCGAGCTGCAAGTGAATCTTCATCCGCTCGCACGCGGTTGGAGTGGGAGAGCCGCTTTCGGTCCCGGACACGCGCGCCATGATGCTGTTGCGCGCGAATTCGCTGGCGAAAGGGAACTCCGGCGTACGTGCCGTTACCATCGATACGATCTGCGAGATGCTCAATCGTGGAGTGACTCCGATGGTGCCGTCGCAAGGCAGCGTGGGAGCAAGCGGTGATCTCGCGCCGCTGGCGCATCTGGCCCTCGCATTGATAGGCGAGGGCGAATGCTTCGACGAAAAAGGCGCTCGGATTCCTAGCGCCGAGGCTTTGAAGAGAGCGCAAATCGCGCCGCTCGTGCTGGAAGCGAAAGAAGCCGTGTCACTGATCAACGGTACGCAAGCGATGCTGGCGATCGGAATTCTTATGCAGCTTGCCGCTGAAACGCTGGTTGACACAGCAGACGTAATCGGCGCGATGGCGTGTGACGCACTGCAGGGAACTGACGTTGCTTTTGATGAACGCATTCAAAATGCTCGGCCGCATCCCGGACAAATTAAGACGGCGGCGAACTTGCGCCGTCTCCTCGAGAGCAGCCAGATCCGCGATGCACATCGCGACTGCGGGCGCGTGCAGGATGCTTATTCGCTGCGCTGCATTCCTCAAGTTCACGGCGCGGTGCGCGATACCCTCGCTCATTGCCGTCGGGTATTTGAGACGGAGACGAATTCAGCGGTGGATAATCCGCTGGTCTTTGTGAAGAATCCGAAGGCAATGGATGGAGAAGGCGACGTGATCTCCGGGGGGAATTTTCACGGCGAGCCTCTGGCGTTTGCGCTCGATTTTCTTGCGATTGCTTTGAGTGCGCTGGCTGGAATCAGTGAACGCCGGTTGGAGCGTATGGTAAATCCGGCGCTCAGCGAGGGTTTGCCGCCGTTTCTTGCTCCGGGGGCTGGGATGAATTCCGGCTTCATGATGCCGCAAGTGACGGCGGCCGCGTTAGTGAGTGAGAACAAAGTGCTGTCGCATCCCGCTTCGGTGGATTCGATTACTACGTCCGGCAATAAAGAAGATTTTGTCTCGATGGGCATGACGGCTGCGAACAAATTGAAGAGGGTGATCGACAACACTCGTAACACTCTGGCTATTGAAGCCATGGCGGCGGCGCAGGCCATCGACTTCCTCGCGCCGCTCAAGACCTCAAAGCTCTTACAGCGGGCGCATGCTGCTATCCGATCGGTGTGTGCGACGATGGAGAAAGATCGAGTCATGTATCAGGATTTCGCGCGCATTTCCGATTTGATCGCCAGCGGAAAGGTCGCGGCGGTCGTTCGGTAACGAGCAGAACGAAATCTTTCGATATTGTCAGCCCTTGTATCGCGAATTTTTGCACATAGAGTGAATATTTCCTGCACTAGAATCAACTGCGTTTGCGGACCAGTTCCCGATGCATTAAACTCACCGAACTAAGCGAGTCGTCCACCGCAACCAATCGTCAAAACGAAAATTCAAAAGGACCAGACAATGATGCAACATTGCAAAGGGAATTGCCGCTTCGGCAACGCCGTGTTCGCGGCCATCTTCGTTATCGCAATCTGCGCGAACACAGCGTTGTTGAACGCTCAGACTGCGGTCACCACCTATCACAACGACAACAACCGCACGGGATGAAATCAGAGTGACAACGTGTGACGCCCGCCAAAGTCAGTAGTTCCTCTTTCGGCCTTTTGCAGACCGTTACGCTGGACGATCAGGTGGATGCGCAGCCTTTGGTCGTTCCCGGAGTTCAGATAACCGCCGGGAACTCGCAGGGAAAGCACGACGTGGTTTATGTGGCGACGGAGGGCGACACAATCTATGCCATCGACATTCACACGCGTGCGGTATTGCTGAGTCCTAATTTTGGAAAGCCGGTGGCATTGCCATTGGGATGCGGCAACAATGGGCCGAACGTTGGCATCAACTCGACCCCGGTGATCGATCCCGAGAGCAAAACTTTGTACGTCATGATTTATACACAGGATCAGAGCGGTCCGGCTTATCGCCTGCATGCACTCGACCTCAGGGAGCCTGACTGACAAAGTGGCACCTCAGTTCGTGACGGCTTCGCACACGCTCAACAACGGGAGGGTGTTCAACTTCAATGCGAAGTATCAGAGGCAGCGTCCGGGACTGTTGCTTGCGAAGGCAGATTTATGCGGGGTTCGGCAGCTTCTGCGATATCGCGGGAAATCTTTCGCGCGGTTGGCTATTAGGGTGGACGGCGGGTTCCATGACACCGTTCCCGACGAACCAGTTGCTCGATACGCAAGCTACGTCGCCGGACGAGTTTTTTCTGGTCAACTTGGATGTCCGGATCGGGCTGGCAGCGGATGACGCGGGCAACATTGTTTTTGTGACGGGGAATTCGGGTCCCGGACGCCGTGGGACTGCAACATTCAAGAGAGTGTGGTCAAGGTGTCTCCAACGCTGACCACGGTGCTTAGCGTGTTTACTCCGATGGACCAGGTGAATCTGGATCAGGGAGACGTGGATTTCGGTCCCGGCGGAGTGTTGGTGTTGCCCGATCAGCCAGGAGCCACGCCACATTTGGCCGTCGCGGCTGGAAAAACGGGAATGATGTTTCTGATGAACGAAGACAACCTAGGTGGATACTCGACGACGAAAAATAATGTGCTCGGCACTTACTCTATTGGCGGATGCTGGTGTGGTCAATCGTATTTTGTGGATCCTTCAGATGGATTGGGACGCGTCGTGAGTAGCGGCGGCGGAGCGATTGAAGTGTTCAAAATACAGACGTCGCCGAAGGTCGCTTTGAAAAGGGCCGCCAGCGGATCAGGATTGAGCGGACGTTTGCAGGATCCTGGATTCTTTCTTAATTTAAAACGGCAAAGCAACTCCGATCATTTGGGCAATATCACGGTGCCGACTACGAACAACAAGGGAGCACCGATTCGTCTGTTCGCGTTTGATCCCGAGTCGGGAACGAAGATGACCAAGTTGTTCGAATGGACCGCCGGCAATTGGCCGAATACAGGTGGCAACGCGAATTTGGTACCGGTCGTGGCGAATGGACTTGTTTTCGTCGCGAGCAACCAACAATTGCAGGTTTTTGGACTGGCGGCGAAAGACAAACTGAAGAAATAGCTGCCGACGAGATGGCCGCTCCGGTGGCTTCGACTTTCCCAGGGAGGAATTAATGATTGGAACGAACAGAACGGAAAACGCAGGGTTTCTTTTTCAACGTCCAGGTATCGCAATCTGGGTCGCGATGAGTTGCGCGCTGCTCTGCGCGAGCGCCATGGGCAGCAACGTCACTTCGAACGTCATCGCGAACAACACGCCGAGCTATGTGGGTACGGCAAAGAACCTTCGACCAGAAGATCCAGCGAAGGTGATCGAAGTGAGCATCTGGTTGCAGCTCCATAATCGGAGCGAGTTCGAGTGCGCTCACGGAGTCCCTCTATGACCGTACGTCGCCCAATTACCATCACTGGCTAAAGGCGAAGGATATCGCGGAGCGATTTGCGCCGACGGCGCAGGAAGCGAACACAGTGCGTCAGTTTTTTACGACGCACAATCTCGCGGTCGTGAAGACGGGGCCCAGCAACTTCTATGTCCGCGCACGGGGTACGGTCGCCGATGTGGAAAAGGCGTTCCAGGTACAGCTCAATAATTATCAGGTTGGCGAGAAGACGATCCGCGGGAACGCGAGCGATCCTCGAGTTGAAGAACCGGCCGGCGCTTTTGGTGAGGGCGATATCGGGACTTGATTCGGCACAGTTACGGTCCTACGTTCATGGCTCGACCGACGGGCTTGGGCGGGATCTAAGTCGGGAGCGGCGACGAGAGCAGCAGCTGCAAAAACAGAAGCCGGTCAGCAACGCCGATTTTTATTCGTCGCAGTGTTTTCACCGGCACGGAAACAGATACGTTTTCCACTAACGGCGATGGGGAGTTGCCGATCGGCACTTACACGGGCAACAAACTCGATCTTCAGAGCCAGACCGGTACAGGCTGCGCCTACACGCCGCCTTCGATTCAGAGTGCCTACAACCTGACTGGTCTGTATAGCGAGGGCTATGATGGATCGGGTCAGACGATTGCGATCATTGATAAGTGCGGTTCGTACTCCATTCAAAGTGATGCCAACAAGTTTTCGGCGAAGTTCGGTCTGCCGAAGTTGACTTCGTCGAACTTCGCCATCACCTACACGGCGCCGAGCGAGTGCATCTCTTACGATCAGGTGGAAATAACCATCGACGTGGAGTGGGCGCACGCGATTGCTCCAGGTGCCAACATCAATCTCGTGGTTCCTCCGTCAGCAAACTTTCAGGATGTTAACCAGGCCGAGTTTGATGTTGCCAACGAAGGTCTGGGCAATGTGCTATCGGGGAGTTACTCTTCGACCGAGTTATATACCGCGACCACGGAGTTGGACACAGAGAATCTGATCTCAGAGATTGGCGCGGCGGTGGGCATTTCCTTCAACTTTGCGTGCGGAGACTATGGCGACTACCAGCTCCAGACAATTCGTCGGACGATCAGCGCGCCAGCGGATTCTCCTTGGGCAACCGCAGTTGGAGGCGTGACTCTCGCATTGAATACCGACAACTCGATCGATTGGCAATCAGGTTGGGGAAACAACGGAACCCTTGTCGCTAAGCAGGGGACGGTTTACGATCCGCCACCGAGCGGCTTCTTTGGAGGTTCGGGCGGCGGCGCGAGTGAGTGCGTGACCAAGAACGCTCGCTTTCGACCTCCGGTCTGCACCGGCGGGTTCCTCAAGCCTTCGTTCCAGAAGGCGCTAACGGGCAAGTATCGCCAAATTCCGGATGTGTCATGGTTGGCGGATCCTTACACGGGGGCTGCGATCCTGATTAGCATTCCGGGTCAGGTGCCGGAACAGGTTTGGCAGGTTTATGGTGGGACGAGCCTGGCGACTCCAATGTTCTCCGCGCTATGGGCAATCGCCAACCAGGAATCTCTGGCCGGTGGTGGATCGGAACTTGGTCAGGCCGCGCCGTATCTTTACTCTATGCCGGCTGGAACCATTTTTGATATCGCTCCCGTTACGTCCGCGACTAACGTGACCGGATCGATTCAGGATTCCAAAGGGACGAAGCAATACAGTGCGAAGACGTTAGCGGGAGGCGCACGGGGCGAGTTCGTCAGCGCACTGTGGGACTACTTCGCGCTCCCTGATACGGCGGAGATATTGTCGTTTGGCACGGATTCCAGCCTGAAAACGGCTCCGGGTTGGGATGAGGTGACTGGAGTGGGAACTCCGAACGCGCAGGCGTTCGCCGATTTCTTCTTCGCGCAGTAGGGATACTAAGTCTCTGTTTGATCCGAAGAATGCCCTGTCATCCCTCACGCGGGTGGCAGGGCTTTTTTGTGATCACGTGCCCGAGTTTTGTGCTGTACCTTCGAGACCCAATTCCTTGGCGACGGTCTGCATGGCTGCGATGCAGAAACCGATGTGCTCTTCGAGATCGAGTCCGAGATCCGCTGCGCCGGCGATAATATCCTCGCGGTGAACGCTGCGTGCGAATGCTTTGTCTTTCATTTTTTTGCGTACTGATTTTGCTTCTACTTCGGACAAAGACTTGCTGGGCTTGACCAAGGTGCATGCGGTGATGAATCCGGCAAGTTCGTCGCACGCGAAGAGGGTTTTTTCCATCGGGGAAATACGCGTGACGCCGGAGTACTCGGCATGCGACATGATGGCTCGCCGAATCTCGTCTGAATAGCCGCGCTCCTTCAAGATCTCGGAACCTTTGTACGGATGTTCCTCGGCGCTGGGATATTTTTCGTAGTCAAAATCGTGCAAGAGACCAACCGTTCCCCACAATTCTTCATCGGCTCCGTTTTTGCGCGCGTACGCACGCATACAGGCTTCGACGGAAAGTGCATGCTTGAGCAAACTTTCTGACTGGGTGAACTCAGTTAGTAAACACCACGCCGCTTCACGTTGATTCATTGGATTCCCCTCTTTATCAGCCGATTATTGCAAAGTGTTTCGGTGCTGCATGCATTCGATTTCTATAACTCCTTTTACTTCCCTCACATTTACCTTGACATCCACAGGGCGAATCCAGCAGATTGGTTGCCAGTTCGCTTTTGAGAGTAGCCCCCGCTCTGGCACTCGCAAAACCTGAATGGCCACAACACTTACGCCCGTGGACTCACGGGAAGTTGTTCGCTGCGATCGTTGTCTCTTAGTGCAATTCCGCACATCTAACAGCTTGTGCCGCCGTTGTCATCTTTCATTGGATGAGGACGAAGCGGAGATTGCTGCCATGACCATGGTGCCAGAAGTGCTCCCGGTGAATGTTCATTCTAGCGGGCGCGGGCATCTGAGATTGGCCCACTCCATTCGATCACTTCGGTTGCGAAGTGGTTTGAGTCAGCGTCAATTGGCGCTGCGTATGTCCGTGCCACGGACGTATGTTTCGAAAATTGAAAACGAAAAAGCGACTCCGACTTTATCCTCGCTGGAAAGATTAGCGCGCGCGCTCGAAGTAAGCGTTCCTGATTTGCTTTCCGGTGGAGAGCGCAATCGTCAGGAAGAAGTTCGCGAGTTGATGGAAGATCCATTTGTCGCGGACGTGATGCCATTCTTGTCGCAACTGAACGGAATGCAGATGTCGAGCATTCTGGCACAGGTGCGTGACTTGACGGTGCGGCCGCGAAGAAGCGCGTAAGGCGCGCCGAGAGCCTCATCTCGGGGTCAAAATTTCGTCAGTTTGTCTTTATCCGGGCACACCAGCCAACTGGACAGCCGGAGCTTTCGGGCTCCGGCTTTTTTATTGGATCGCGGCACCATGCGAAATGTATTGCGACTTTTTAGGCGATAGATGCAGAAGCTTGCCTACATAGAACCCGCTATGCGCAATGGTTTGCATGTTTTTCGAGTAATGCACAGATATTTGTTGAGTTGTGGTTAATTCCGCTTGACCCAGCCTATTGAACAAGTTAACCTCGCCAAACTCCCCTAAAGCTGGGAAAAGAGTACCCAGCAAATTCCTTTGGTGAACAGGAAAACTTCGATGAAAATTTCTCAGATCTGTGCAGTGGTTTTACTGCTCGTAATGGGGTCGGCGATGGCCTTTGCTGACGGAATCAATGATCCAAAGATCATTATTCACGGCATCAACGGCGGCAACGCTCAGACTCCAGAGGCTTGTCCGCCTCAAGGTTGTATGAATGTAGGCCTGAACTTTAGCTTCACGACTCCACCGAAGACGGGATCGGGCACGCTGTTCTTCACGAACGCGAGCGGCAAGAATTGGACCTCGCTGACGTTGATTGAAACCGGCGTTCCTGCGGCTGACATCAGCTGCGTGCAAACGTTGTTTCTCACTTGCACTACCAAGACCTTGAAGAACGGATCGGTTGAGATTCTTCTGGCGGGTACCAAGGGCGCGAAAAATCCTGAGAAGGGAATTCTCGCGGGACAAAGCTTCTCGATCGAGTTTGCTTGTGCGGGTGGTTGCTGGCCCAACGGACTTCCGATTACTGGTCATGCAGGAACGGTTCCGGAACCAGGAACGGTTGCTCTGATGATGACTGGATTGGGCGCTATTGTTTCTCGGCGCAAGTCATGGAAGAACTACTTCAGGGCTTAAGCTCAGTGGTTCTTTTTTGTAAACTCGTTCACCAATTGTGAAAACTGCGGCAGGGCCTGGAGCTTCTGGAGTTCAGGATCGTTCCAGGCCTCCTGCGCAGCGTAGCCCTTCTCTAACGCCATCCGCAACGACTTCAACGCTTCCTCTGGTTTGCCAATCAGCGTCTTCACTACGGCTTCCGAATACATCAACTGAACGTCATCCGGGGTGATGGCCCGCGCCTGGTTGGTGTACTGCACCGCGTTCGTCGCGTCGCCCTTCTTGGCGTAGAGCAACCCGAGGTCGCCCATGATCGCAGCGGAACGCGGATTCACTTGCAGCTGTTGGAAGGCCATCGAGATCGCTTTGCCGTAAGCGGTGGCGGCTTGATCGGAATGACCCGACCAGCGATAAGCGTCCCCTAGATTGCCCAATAAACTTTCATCGTTAGGCGTCATCTCGACGGCTTTCTCGTAGTTCTTCGTCGCCTGGGTATAGTCCTTCAAGAAGAAGTAGGCTGTGCCCAGGTTGGAGTACGTTGGCGAATCTGGTGCGATCGCCAATGCCTTTTGAAATTGAGGAATTGCCTCTCCCCATTTGCCCTCGCGCAGGTACACCGAACCAACTCCTTCATACCCCATCGGGCTTTCGGGCGCGATTTCAGTGACCTTCTGATATTCGGGCAATGCCTTCGCGGTGTCACCGAGGCCGAAGTATGCGTTTCCGAGCGCATTGTGATTCAGCCAATAATAAGAGTTGGCGGCCACCGCTTTTTGGTAAGCGGCAATCGCTTCGCCGGTTTGACCGCTGGAGTTGTAGGCCTCGCCCAGACTTCGATACGCTTCATCCGAGTTCGGCGCAAGTTCAAGCGCGCGGTTCAACTCCGCGATCGCTTGCGCGTTCTTTCCCGTCGCGGAATAAACGCTTCCCAACGACATGTGAACTTCAGGCAAGTTATTGGAGAGTCGCTCACCATTCTGTGCAGCGAGGGTTGCCTTCTGGGCCCAGATGCCGTCTTTCGTCTCGCCGTACATACGGAGGCTGGAATCCGCCAGGCCTGTGTATGCCAACGCGAAGTTGGAGTCTTTGTCGATTGCTTGTTCGAACAAGCCAACAGCCTGTTTGTATGCGTCTTGACTATGACCATTGCGCAGCGTGTTCCGGCCTTGCAGGTAGAGGTCATAGGCTTTCAAGTCCTCGGTGGGGTGAGCACCGACACGCGCTTGCTCTTCGTCCGTGGGCTTCAAAGACAGGGCCGTTACGACGTGGCCGTAAATCTGATCCTCGAGGGCGAGTACATCGCCTGGGATGCCGGGGAACTCGTCGCTCCAGAGGCGTTTGCCGGAGGCCGCGTCGTCGAGACTCAGAGTGACGCGTAGTTTGTCGCTATTGCCTTGCACGCTGCCTTGCAAGATCAGGTTGACGCCGAGTTCGCGCGCCAGTTTGGAAATAGGCTGATCTTTGGCGGCGGCTTTATCCACTGCATCCGCAGAGGCCAGATGGACTTCCTTCAACTGAAAGAGTTTTGCTGCGAGAGCTTCTTGGATACCGTCCGCGACGTAACCGAGTGCTTTCTGATCGCCTACCAATTTCAGTGGGAGGATCGCGACATATTTGCCCTGCTTGAGGGAGGGGATGCCTTCCACCATTGCAATCGAGTTTGCGGTCGGATGATTGAGGAGCGTCCGTCCGGCGAAAATTGCCAGTATTACTACGAGCACCGCGCCCGAGATCCACATCCAGCTTTTTCCTGGAAGGTCGAGGCTGAAGCGGGAGATGCGCACGATTGGGTGCGAAATCATCTGCGACAATTTTTCGGGCGTGATGTCGGGATTCGCTTCCCACGTCGTTAATTGCTGTAGGAGTTCAACCGCGGAGTGGTAGCGGTTGGCGGGCTCCCGCTCCAGGCATCGGGCGACGATTGCGCTCAGGGAGCGGGGAACCGTGGCATCGACTTCGGAGACAGACCGCGCCTCTTCGCGCGTGCGCTTCATCAGGCTCGCGATCGCGGTGTCAGCTTCGTAGGGTGCCTTCGCCGTCAGCAGTTCGTAGAAAATTAAGCCGACGCTGAAAATGTCGGAGCGCTGATCAAGTGTGCTGCCGAGCGCCTGTTCGGGCGACATGTACTCGATCGTGCCCACGATTGCGCCGGTCTGGGTCATGCCGGCGTCGCCGAGGGAGCGCGCGAGGCCGAAGTCCATCACGACGATGCGGCCATTTTTATCCCGCATGATGTTCTGCGGTTTCAGGTCGCGATGGATCACGCCTTCTGTATGCGCTGAATCGAGCGCACGGCAGACTTGCTCGATCACTGAGATTGCATCTTTGGGAGAGAATTTCCCGTCACGACGGAGGATGGTCCGCAAATCTTCGCCGTCAACATATTCCATGCTGATGAAGCGGATGCCCTCAGCCTCACCCAAATCGAAAATGCGGACGACGTTCTTGTGCGTGATGTTGCGGGAGAGAATCAGCTCCTGCTTAAAGCGCTGGAGAATTGCGGGATCGTTTGCTAATTCGGGGCGGATGACCTTCAGAGCGATGAGCCGGTCAAGCTCGCGGTCCCGAGCTTTGTAAACGGCACCCATGCCGCCTTGTCCGAGTACGCCCATGATCTCGTAGCGTTCTCCGAAAAGCACGCCTGGCTGCAGTCCCTGGAAGGCTGAGATGTTGCTGATGGGAGCAGGCGTCTGGCGCAAATAGGGAAGCGCCTGAGTTGCCCCAGGGATCATGGTTCCATGCGGCAATGTAGGAGCGTCGGAAAGAGGAGCGTTTGAAAGGGGTGGCGGCGTGAGCGCGGCCGCGCCGACATCCGTAGGCGGACGTGTACCCGGCATCGTCGGGCTGTCGGAATCGTTGGCCCTGCGGTCGCGGTCGTCCATTAAAAGGTGCCCAGGTTCGGAGAGCCAGCGAGGGGAGCGCAGTTTCGGCCCCGCGACAGACAAAGGACTGCTTTGCCTAAGGTTATCGACGGGGATTTCGAGAACCTAGCACTCCGATATGGTAGTGAGTATAACCCGGAAATCGTTTCCAACAAAGCATCAACGGCATTCTAAATAAAGAGTTTGCGAGGATTCCGGTACATGCGACTTGGGGATATAATCGCGATCGTTACAGACCTGTCGCGAACCTTACCAGGTGAGGTCGAATATGGGACTTCATTCACATTACGACGGCGCGCATAACCATCCCGTCAACCGCGCTCTGCACATGATTGCCATCCCGGTAGGCTTTTCGTCTCTGATAGTGGTGTGGTGGCACTGGATGGTCGCGCTTCTTCTGATTCCTACCGCTTTTGGGCTGGCTTGGCTCGGGCACTTCATTGAGGGCAACAAACCCGCGTTTCTGACTAACCCTGTGCATGTCCTGGTGGCACCGGTGTGGCTCGCCAAAAAGGTTCTGGGAATTGCTCCCAAGAAAGTCGCTTAAAACTCCGTCGCGGATCGAGTGCAGACTGCCGCAAACGTCGTACGACTTCGGCGATGTATCCGCGGAGCCTAATCCTGATGTGTGATGTGTGTCAGGGAGAGTTTCCTCAGGAATAGCCTTCTTAGGAAAAGTCTTCTTAGGAATTCTATGGCTGACGTGTCTAACGAGACGTTGTTGCGCGAGATCCGCGACCTGCAGATCAAGCAGATAGAACTGCTGCAAGCCTTTGTCGATGGACAGCAGCAAGGTTTGACGAACCAAAAACAATCGTTAGCGGTCCAGCAACAGGTCGTCGAACGGCAAAAACTCGTACTGGCCCGATCCACGCGACTCTGGGTGTTCTTATTTGTAGGAGTGTTCTTCCTGCTGCTGCTGGCCTTCGTTCCGATTTCGGTGAATGCGTTCAAAATGCTTCTGAGTCATTAGTGAGGGAAATGCTGATTTGGCGCTTCCCCAAGCCAACCGGTCGGTAGCAGGATTTCGTGAATGCTGCACGGCATGCTTAAATGAAAAGTTGGGCGCCAGTTTTTCAACGTCCCCGCACGCGGCATCCCATCTGAAATTTTAGTGCGCTCGATTTTCGAGCGCTTGGATTTAGTGCAATCGGTTTTACCGCGATCGATTTCGCTCCGGCATTTTGTTTCAAAGGTTCGTGAGCAGCACTCGCACCGCAGAGGAGAGTTCCACTTGGATTTCCAGCTTAACGAAGAGCAGTTGCAACTCAAGAAAACCGTGCGCGAGTTTGCCGAACGTGAGATTGCGCCGAACGTCATGAAATGGGACGAAGCGAGCGAATTTCCGCTCGCAACCGTCAAAGAGCTCGGCAAGCTTGGATTGTTGGGCATCATTTTTCCGCCTGAATACGGCGGAGCGGGCATGGGCTACGTGGAATATGTCACGGCCATCGCGGAGCTCTCTCGTGTGGACGGGTCGGTTGGAATCATTGTGGCGGCCCATACTTCTTTGTGCTCGAACCACATTTATGTTGCGGGCAATGAAGCGCAGAAGAAAAAGTATGTCCCGAAATTGGCGACTGGTGAGTTTATTGGCGCATGGGGATTGACCGAACCCTCGGCTGGCTCGGATGCGGGCAGCGCGCGCATGACGGCAACCCGCGCCAAGGGCGGATGGGTGCTCAACGGCACGAAGACATTCATCACCAATGGGCATTATGCCGACGTGATTTTGGCGTTGGCAGTAACGGATCGTACAGCTCGAACTCACGGACTCTCTGCATTCATCGTCGAGAAGGATTTCAAGGGATTTCGTCCGGGCAAAAAAGAAAACAAGCTTGGATTGCGCGCCAGCGATACCGCTGAGCTGATTTTCGAAGACTGTTTTGTTCCGGCTGAGAATCTTGTCGGTGGAGAAGGCAACGGTTTCCGTGACGCCATGCGAATTCTGGATGGCGGACGAATTTCGATCGCCGCATTGTCGCTGGGAATGGCGGATGGCGCATATAACGCCGCGCTGAAATATTCCAAGGAACGCCAGCAGTTTGGTAAAGCGATCTCGGAATTTCAGGCGATCCAGTGGAAGCTGGCGGATATGGCCACCGAAATCGAAGCTGCGAAACTTCTCACGATGCGCGCTGCCTCGATGAAAGACGCGGGCATGAAAACGACCCTCGAATCGTCGATGGCCAAGCTCTACGCCAGCGAAGTTGCGGTGAAGTGTGCCAACGAAGGTGTGCAGATTCACGGCGGGTATGGGTTTATCAAAGACTATCCTGCTGAGAAGTTTTATCGCGACGTGAAACTCTGCACGATCGGCGAAGGTACCAGCGAAATTCAACGACTGGTGATCGCGAGACAGCTACTGAAAGATTAGTAGCAATTCGTGAGCCGACGCGCGTCCCTGCCCGTCGGACTTCTCGTTTTCTGCACCTGGCCGGCCCCGTTTCAGCTACGAAAATTTCCGGCGAAAAGATGTTCAGTAATTTCGCTTGACAATGTACACTGTGTGACATACAGTGTACGTCATACACTGTATGTCGCAGAGTAATGCCAATCCCGATGTATTCGAAAATCTTCGCCTGGAGCTGCGTCGTGGCTGCTTGAGTCTGGCTGTCCTGTCGCAATTGCGCACGGAACGCTATGGCTACACGCTGCGCAAGGCATTGTCGGACCAAGGCCTGGATATTGACGAAGGAACGATGTATCCGCTGCTGCGACGGCTGGAGAGTCAGGGACTTTTGACCAGCATCTGGCGCGAAGAAGACAAGCGTAACAAGCGTTTCTACGTGCTTTCTCCGGAGGGCAAGCGAGTGCTCAAGCAATTGAGCGCGGAGTGGCAGCGAATCAATGCCTCGCTGACTGGAATTCTCTAAAGGGAAATTGTTACCGAAATTATTTTCTTAAGGAGTTGTCATGGAACTACTCGATCGTTACTTGCAAGCGGTGGAATTCTGGTTACCGCGGCGGCAGAAGAAAGACATTATCGCGGAGTTGTCGGAAGATCTACGTTCGCAGATCGAAGAGAAGGAGTCGGAACTCGGCCGCAAACTGAACGACGGCGAAATTGAGGCAATCCTCAAACGCTGCGGGCCGCCCTTGCGCGTGGCACTGCGTTATCGGCCGCAGCAATATCTGATCGGGCCGGAGCTGTTTCCGATCTACAAATTTGTAATGGCGATTTTGCTGGCTGGGTGCATCGTGCCCCGGTTCGCGATCTGGCTGGTGTTCTTGCTCGTCGATCCCGCGCATCGCAGCTATCTGCATATGGAGAACCTGTGGGCGACCGTAGTCTTTTTCACATTTTTCACGACGTTGACGTTCGCGATCGTTGAAAGAAGTGGCGTCGATTTTGGCAATCTGAATACCTGGAATCCGCGCAAGCTTCCGCCGTTGCGGGATCCGAATCGTATTCCACTGACGGATTCGATCTTTGAAATTGGGGGGACGACGGCCGTGGAGATTTGGTTCCTTAGTACCCTGTGGCCGCGCGCGGTAATCGATCTTTATGGTGCCCATCTGGCAATCGCGCCCGTGTGGCAGTTCATTTTCTGGAGCGTCGTGTTCGTGAACGCTCTCCAGCTTATGAGTGGCGTGTGGAAGCTTCTTCATCCCGTTTGGACGCGCGGCAGCGCGGTCATGCAGTTGCTTCTGCATGTGGCCGGAGGAGCAGTATTCTGCTGGTTTCTCAGAGCACGAGTCCTCACTGGAATCGATGCACCCGGTCTTTCCCCTTCAAGAGCGACCGCGTTAACCGACTTCCTCAATAGCTGGACGGCGAGAGCGCTGCCTTGGGCGGTGATTGTGATCCTAGTGATCGTTTCTGTGGATGTATATCGGATTGTGCGGATCGGACGACGGACCAGGCACCGTCAAGACGGAGGATCGATTGCGCCCAGCGTCGATGGCATCGCGAATCCGATGGTGGGTCGGAATTGAAGAATTCGGCGCCAGCCGAGGCCGTACGAATGAACCAGCTTGCTAACGAATCAGCGGCTGACGGCGGCCGTGGCGCAAATGGAGGATATAAACGGTCTCGTCTTCAATCGGGAAGAGAATCCGATACACATGCGGCGCCCGACCGTAAAACAGATGGCGTACTTCAAAAGGAAAGATAGAGCTTTCCGGCGCGAGCGGGCAACGTCGAGGAAATTCGGCGAGAGATGCGATGGATTCCTGCAATGCCAAGAACCAGCGCTTGCCCGCATCTCCGGCATGCTGAGACAAAAGCCAGTCAAGCATTAAATCTGAGTCTTGCTCCGCAGTGGTGGTGATTTCAACGCGAAATGTCATGCTTGCGGCGTAGTTCCGAGAGAAACTCGGCAGCAGGCTTGGTACGCCCGGCTCTTACATCCTGATAGCCGCGATGAATGCCTTCAACCGCTTCGGCGAAGTCTTGACGTTCCCACTCCAGATAGTTTCCCAGGGCTTGATCGAGGGCTGTGGCAGGGTCTTGGCCGCGCCGTCTTGCATACTCCTCGAGTTGCGCCTTGCGCTCCGGTTTGAGCGGGATCGTGTCCATGGCTGCACCCCCGCCTCCATCGTAGGACTTTCAATGGCTGTGGTCAAAGGTATTTAGGTGCCCCAGAAACTGGGCGATAGTCCGCGATTCGTCTAACATTCGTTCCCCTCCGCTCCGCGCCTGCTTTACACTGACAGATTGAAACCATCCATCCAATCAACGATTGAGCTGCTGCGTTCGGGTGATACTCGCGCCCTCGCGCGTGCGATTTCAGTGGTTGAGAATCGATCGAGCGGATGGTCGGAACTTTTGAAGTCTTTGTTTCCGCATACGGGCAAAGCGCGAGTCATCGGATTGACAGGCGCTCCAGGAGCGGGGAAGAGTACGCTGGTCGATCAACTGGCCAAGCATTATCGAAAAGAAAATCAGACCGTTGGCATCATCGCGGTTGATCCGACGAGTCCTTATACGGGCGGTGCGATTCTCGGGGACCGGATTCGCATGCAGGACCATTACAGCGATCCCGGAATTTTTATTCGCAGCATGGCGACCCGAGGATCGCTTGGAGGATTAGCGCGTGCCACCGCCGACGCGACGACTGTGCTCGATGCTTCGGGTCGCGACATCGTAATGATTGAAACCGTGGGTGTCGGACAGGACGAAGTGGACATTGTTCGTCTGGCGGATGTCACGGTCGTGATTCTGGTTCCGGGCATGGGCGATGATGTCCAGACGATCAAGGCCGGGATCATGGAAATCGCAGATATTTTCGTGATTAACAAAAGTGACCGTGAAGGGGCGGAGCGCGTCGAACGAGAAATTCGCGCCATGCAATCGCTGGCGACTCGGCATGATGCGTGGGCTCCATCGATTGTAAAAACTGTGGCGAGCGAGGGCGTGGGAATCGGAGACCTGGCGAAAGCGATCTGCGCTTACGAAGCGTATTTAGAAAAAGAGAATCTTGCTCTCAAGAAGAACGTGGAAAATTGGCAGGAACGGCTGATTGAGATGCTCCGCGACGCGATGCTCGAAAAAGTGCGGGCTCAGATCGGCGATGGCAGTTTGGAGCGCTATGCGGCGGAAATTGCGGAGCATAAGCGGGATCCGTATTCGTTGGTGGAAGAGATTGTCGCGGGACGTCTGCATGAAAAATAAAATCGTTAGCATTGCTAACGATTTTATTGGAGCCGGAAGGAAGTATGGAATTTAGCATCGATCATCTCGGCATCGCGGTGAAATCGCTGACGGCGGCGAAGTCCATCTACGAAAAGCTCGGATTGAAAGTTTCGCCCGAGGAAACGGTTGAGCACGAGAAGGTGCGACTGGTGATGGTTCCCGTCGGTGAGAGTCGGCTGGAATTACTTGAAGCAACGTCGGACGATTCGACGATCGCGCGCTTTATCGCTAAGCGTGGAGAAGGATTACATCATGTTTGCATGCGTGTCCCGGATCTGGCAGCGGCGGTTGCGAAGCTAAAAGGCGAAGGTGTGCGACTGGTGTCCGACGAAATCAAAACTGGAGCAGGCGGACACCGCTACGTGTTCGTGCATCCGCAGAGTGCTGCGGGAGTGCTGTTGGAATTGGTAGAGGGCTAAGGCTAATAACCGTGCTTCTATTGGCCATCGATACGTCGGGGAAAAATGGCAGCATCGCGCTGGCCGTTGCAACGGCAGATCAGCGCGGAAAAGAAATCGATGTGATCGAAGTTGTTCCTCTATCCGGCGGAGCGTTTTCAGCTCAGTTGGTTCCTGAGATTGCGGCACTCCTGAAGAAGCACGGATTCAGCAAAGACGATGTGAGCGGATTCGCAGTCGCGACTGGCCCTGGGTCGTTCACGGGTTTGCGCGTCGGACTAGCTGCAGTAAAGGCTTTGGGAGAAGCGTTGCAGAAACCGATTGCCGCGATTTCGTTATTGGAGGCGGTCGCGAGTAGTGGGAAGGCGCGCGGTCATGTTCTCGCCGCTCTCGACGCCGGACGCACTGACGTCTACGTCGGCGATTACATTTTCGAGGAAGAAGAAGCGAAAATGTTAAGCGAGAGATTGTTGAGCAGAAAAGACTTCATTGCGGAAGCGACGGGTTTTAATCCTACAGGTTTTAATTCTAAAGCTGCGACCATCATCACGCCGGATAGCGCGCTGGCTGAGTTGCTGCGAGCCTCTGGTACTGAAGTCGAACTGATCTCGTACCCGAACGCCGGGTCAATTGCGCGGCTCGGATGGGATCGTCTTCAGCGGAAGCAAACTGTTCTCCCTGAAGAATTGGAAGCGAACTACATTCGCCGTTCCGATGCTGAAATCTTTTCGAAGCCGAACGCCTGACGCAGACTCCGTCTATGTCATTCACAATCCGCTCAGCTAGTTCCGAAGATATAGCAGCGATCATGGCGATCGAACAGCAGTCACCGAATGCGGCGCATTGGACATCCCATCAGTACCAACAATTATTAGAATCAAGGGTTGTTTTGGTGGCCGAGCAAGCGGGAAAGCTTTACGGATTTATTGGCGCGAAGGCAGTGGCGGGCGAGTGGGAAATCGAGAACGTCGTGGTCTCTCTGGAAAATCTCCGGCGTGGCGTTGCCAACGAACTGCTGGGTGAATTGATTCGGCGAGCGAAAGAGCGATTGGCGTCCGCGATCTTGCTGGAGGTCCGCGAGTCGAATGAGCCTGCTCGTTGTTTGTATGAAAAAAATAAGTTTCGTGAAGTGGGGCGGCGGCGGGCGTACTACCGGGATCCGATTGAAGACGCGATCTTGTATGCGCTTCAACTCGAATAGCCCGAAAGGGCCTCCCATCGTCCCTCGGGCGGTTGCGCAAACTGCGGGCAGATTCGTGGTTTCAGGCACGATTCATGGAGGCACCCTTCGGCGGGAATTTTCCTCTGAAATGTCATTGAATGCCCACCTGCCACTGTGCTACTTTGTAACCGCGCGGTAACAATCAGTAGGAGGTCTAGCAAGGATGCTGACTCCCCGAGACCAAGTTCCAACCGGAATGGATGAATTTCAACGGTTGGCCCAGGAACACACGCAGTACTCCCAACGCCTCGAATCCCTCACCCAAAAAAGATTTCTCACCGAAGATGAAAAGCTGGAAGAAGTGCGGCTGAAAAAGTTAAAGCTGCGCCTCAAAGACCAGATGCAAGACATCGAACATCAGGTTCAGCGGCACTCCGCCTAGTTCGGACGGGGTCGAAGTGTTGGGTAACAAGCCACTCATCAGTCGAACCATGCCAGTGTGACGGGCGCGTCTAAGCGCCTTTTTTTATTGCAGTTATGTTGAATGTCGCGGCCTCGCTCTATAATAATCGTGATTCCCTATGGTTCGTGACGGCTACTTCTACGGTGCGGGATGCATCATCGCCGCGATCGTGATCGCATGGCTTGCGGCGTGGCCGTACGCTATCCCGGTGTTGTTGCTGGCGGCGTTTTTTCTTTGGTTTTTTCGCGACCCCAAACGCCAGATTCCAACGACAGCAGGAGCTGTGGTTTCTCCTGGAGATGGAAAAGTCACGGATGTTTCTCCCCTGAAAGCCGATTCTGCATCGGGGGGAGTTTCGCGGATCTGCATCAGCGTGTTCCTGAGTGTTTTCGACGTGCATGTCAACCGTTCTCCGATCGCGGGAGTGATTCGCGATGTGCGCTATCAGCGCGGAAAATTTATCAATGCGATGAGTGCGAATTCGGCGGAGGAGAACGAACAGAACATCGTCACCGTCGAAGGGGATGGTCGCACTGTAATTTTCAAACAGATCGCGGGTCTGATCGCTCGACGAATTATTTTCAACTTCAAGGTTGGAGATTCGGTTGGCCGTGGTCAGCGAGTGGGGCTCATCAAGTTTGGTTCTCGTGTGGATATTCTCTTCGACTCCGATGCTACAGTTCAGGTGAAGTTGGGTGATCGGGTGAAAGGCGGCGAGACCGTCCTCGCGGTACTGCCGATACGCCAGCCCGTTGGGCAGCTGGCGGGCGCTGGCGTCGCCGCGGACGTTACCAATGAGCGGGAGGCTCGCTAAATATGGAAGAGCTGGAGCCCCGTCGTCGCGAATCGGATCGCCGTCGCGGGAAATTGCGCAAGGGCATGTACATCCTGCCGTCTCTTTTCACCACGGCGAATATTGCGGCCGGCTTCTACGCGATTCTGCAAACAGTGAATGGCATTTCTGGAGAAGCGTGGCATTTAGATTTCGCCGCGAAGGCCATCGGGTTCGCGGTTCTGTTCGATGGGTTGGACGGGCGTATCGCTCGGATGACGCATACCGACAGCGATTTCGGCAGAGAACTGGATTCACTCGCCGATGTTATTACATTCGGAGTTGCGCCCGCGCTTCTGGCGTGGATGTGGGGCTTTCATTTGTTGCCCATGACGATTTCTCCCGATCTGCGGGTGAAGATCACCGAGTTGGGATCGATCGCCTGCTTTGCTTTTCTGATGGCCGGTGCGACCCGCCTGGCGCGATTCAACATTGCGAAGAATCCGCAGCCTTCGAATCCTGGGCGTCCTGGAAAAAAATATTTTGTAGGGATGCCGATTCCAGCGGGTGCTGGAGTTGTTGCGGCCATCATTCACTACTCTGCAGGAGCGCCGATCTATTCCTGGTGGACCGCGATGAGTTGGCTGCTGATGGTGGTGGTAGTCGGATATCTGATGGTCAGCACATGGCGCTTTTACAGTTTCAAAGATATTGATTTTCGTTCGCGCCGTCCGGGACGGCTGATTGTTGTGATCGGGATTATCGGAGCGTCGATCTGGTTTTTCTCCCGGCCGGCGCTTTTCGCCATTGCGATTCTTTATATGGCCTCGGGAGTTCTTTGGCGGCTGCAGTGGATTTTCCATCGCAAGAATCCCCCTGCGCCTCCTGCATATCGAGAGGCACCGCAGGCGCAATGACTCCTCCTTCAAAAATGCCGCTGGTGAAATCGCCGGGCTCGCAGGCTGATCTCCGCAACACGAATCTGTATCGTGTGGCGATCGTTGGCGCGACCACGCTTAAGGGAAAAGAGATCGCTGAAGTTTTGCGCGAGCGGAATTTTCCGGCAGTCGATGTTCGGTTGCTGGACGACGACGAATCTCTTGGCCGATTGGAAGCGGTGGGCGATGAGATGAATTTTGTACAGAGCATCCGCGCGGACCAATTCGAGCGTGTGGATTTTGCTTTCTTCGCATCCGACGTCCGTTCAACACGCAATAATTGGAAGGCGGCGCGCGATCTCGGCGACACGATTGTGGATCTCTCGTTTGCACTGGAAGAAGAACCGGGCGCCTCCATCCGATCGCCCTGGATTGAGCGCCAGGCCGGACAACCCATCGCCCCGCAGTTGCAGCCCGGGCCGGTGGTTGTGGCTCATCCCGCCGCGATCGTTCTTGCACTGCTCGCCTTGCGGGCCAGTAAAGCGGTGAAGGTCGAGCGTATGATCGCGACGGTCTATGAGCCCGCTTCGGAGAACGGCCAAAAAGCGATGGACGAACTCCACGAGCAGACGATCAATCTGCTTTCCTTTCAAGACTTGCCGAAGAACGTGTTCGACATGCAGGTGGCGTTCAACATGGTGGCGCGCTACGGAGAGAAATCCAAGTTGTCGTTGGAGGCGGCGTCACAGCGGATTCGAAAGCACTATCAGACCATTGCGCCCGCCGCAGTTGCGCCGTCGCTACAAGTGGTGCAGGCTCCCGTTTTCCACGGGCATGCTTTTTCTGTCTATCTTGAATTCGACAAAGCGGTCGCGATCTCCGATCTTTCGCGCGCGCTCGCGGGCGATCACATTGTCGTGAGCAGCGGCCCGGAAGATACGCCGAGCAATGTGAGTTCTGCGGGGCAGGGCGATATTCTGCTTTCTGTCAGCATCGACGCGAACCACAAGAACGGCGTTTGGATCTGGGCTACCACGGATAATCTGCGCGTTGCGGCTTTGAATGCCGTCGAGTGCGCGGAGACCTTGACGTCGTCCCGGCCGCGAGGTCAGATTCAATGAAGGGGTCGAGGGCGCACCGTGTTTTGGTCGCGATAATGATTGGTATCGCGTTCTTCGCCACCGGTTGCGGTTACCACACCGCTGGAAGCCAAGTCGCGCTGCCACAGGATGTGCATACCATCGCGATTCCCGGTTTCGTCAGCCAGAGCCAGACGTTTCGCATCGAGCAGTTGCTCACCGATGCGGTGGTTCGAGAGTTCGACGCGCGCACACAGTACCACGTGATCCACGACATGAAGGGCGATGCCGATGCGGTGCTGAAAGCGACCGTGTTATCGGCTTCCGCTACTCCGCTGGCATACGATTCGCAAACCGGACGCGCTGCCAGCGCGCTGATCACAGTGAGCATTCAGGTGTCGTTGACGGACCGTCATGGCAAAGTGCTATTCCAGAATCCGTCTTACGTTTTTCACGATCAGTACGAGTTGTCGCGGGATCTCAACAGCTTCTTTCAGGAAGATTCTCCTGCCGTAGATCGTTTGTCACGCGACTTCGCGCACACGCTGGTGGCGAATATTCTGGAGGCATACTGATGCGCGCCTTCAGCCAAGCCGATCGTTTTTTCTCCGAGCTTGAATCGCACAAGTTGAAGCCCGCCTATGTACTGGTAGGAGACGAAGCATTTTTTCGGAAGCGCTGTCGCGATGCCATTCTTGAGCACCTGGTTCCGCTGGACTCGCGCGACTTCGGATTGTTTGAGTTCGATCTTGCCGAGACTTCGCTGACTGAAATACTCGACCGCGCGCAGACGCCGTCGCTGATGGCACCGTTTCAGGTGTTCTTCGTTCGAGGTGTGAAGGCCCTGTTTGGCCGCGGCTCAAACGAAGAAAAAATCGGAGCGATCGAGGCTTACTGCAAGAATCCGAATCCTGACGCGCTTCTAGTGTTTGTTGCCGATCACATCAGCATTCCAGCTGACGTTCGTCGCATGGAGATGACGGACAAAGATCGCTATCAGAAGATCCGGGAAGATCTTGGCCCGTTCTGTGGAATTGTCGAGCTATCCCGCGTTGAAGAGGGCGAAGCGGTTCGCTGGATCAGCGAGTACTGCGCGACGCGTGAGATAAAGATCGATGCCGACGGCGCTCGCGAGTTGGTCGACGCACTGGGCGGCGACATGATGATGGTGTCGAACGAACTGGAGAAGCTGATTCTCTACGTCGGCGAAAAGAAAAAGATCACTCTCGGCGATGTCGAGACGATGGTTCTCGCAGCGAAGCAGCGATCGTTGTATGAATTGACGGATGCCATTTCCTCGAAAGATCGTGTGCGCGCGCTGGAAATAATGGATGCTCTTCTTTCCACCGGCGACGGCGAAGAAGCTGCAATCGGACATCTCTACATGCTGGCTAAGACCTTTCGCCAGATGCTGGTGATTCTCGAGCGCAATGTGCGCGATCAACGGATGTTGTGGGCTGCGTTGTGGCAGGGCTTTCGTGTTCCTCCGTTTGCGGCTGACGATATTATCCGCCAGGCGCGGCGCTATAAATCCAAACGGGATCTAACGCGCTCGATTCGGCTGGTTGCGAAGGCTGATCTCGCGCTGCGTTCGAATCCGCCGGGGAAACGATTAATTCTGGAAAAACTGATTCTGGATCTCGCCAGCGAGCCCAAGGTTGAAGTTACGGGCGGCTGGATGCAGGAAGAGTTGCCGGTTTAGAAAGTCTCGTATTCTGAACCGTCGTTCCCGCCTGACCTACCCTTTGGCCTCATCCACGGCACGTCGCAACTGATCGATGTCTGAGAAGTTCGGCTTGATCTTCACTACGCGATCGAGCTGTTGCTTGGCGAGGCTTGCTTGTCCGCTCTTGGCGTAGGCGAGCCCCAAGTGGAAATTGAAGAGTGCGTTGTCTGGCTCTTTTTTCAACGCTTCTTTAAACAAGGGAATCGCCGATGCGTACACTTTCTTCTGATAAAAAGCCCAGCCCAGCGTGTCGGCCGTGTTTGGATTGTCTGGGAGTTGACGACGCGCTGTTTGCGCCATCGAGAAGGCGACGTCTACGTTACCGCCCTGTTGCAGCATTACGTACGCGAGATTATTCGACGCAGGACCGTTGTCCGGTCTGAGTTCGAGCACCTTCTGATATTGCTGTTTTGCGTGTTCCCAATCCTGCTTGCTTTCGTAGATGGCGCCTGCGAGTAAGTAGAAAGCAATTTCCCTCGGATTGTTTTTCGATCCATCGAGATAGATTTGTAGCGCCTGGTCTGTCGCGCCACGTTCGGACTGCAACGTGCCGAGTTTCAGGATCGCCTCGGCATTGTTTTTATCCAAAGTCGAGGCTTGACGAAACTCTGCCTCCGCGCCGTTGAGGTCTTTCTTCTGCTCCATCAACAACTGGCCCAGCATGATGTGGAAACCAACATTCTTCGGATATCGCGCCAACTGAGCCTTGATGGTATCGATGGCCCGATCCGGCTGTTTTTGCGCCAGGTAAACGTTCAGCACGCCGCCCATTGCGTCGGTCGAATTCGGGTCTTGATCCAGAGCCTGCTGGAACGCTTTCTGCGCCTCGGGGAGCTGGTTTTGCGCGGTTCGAAGATTGCCTAATTGAACATATGCGGCCGGGCTATTGGGTTCTCTGTCCAGGGACTTCTTGATGAACTCCTCGGCCGCAACATACTGCTTGCGATCCATTTCGGCGACCGCGCGCAGTAGGTATCCGTCCGGAGCTGCTGGCTGAAGAGAAATAATCTGGTCTGCTTCCTGCGCTAGCTCCCCCGCGTCGCTCTTGTGGATGGCGACGCCTGCCAGCGCGCGATGGACGTCAACGATGTCGGGACGGAGACGTTCGGACTCGTGCCATTCTGATTCCGCCCGGCTGATGTTGCCTTGCTGGTCGTACGCCAGTCCCAGTTGGTAGTGAGCCGCGGCGTTGCCAGGATCGCTTTTCAGCACGGACTGCAGAATGTTAATTGCCTCGCTGATTTTGCCGCTGCGTATATTGATTTCGGCCTGGCAAATCTGGGCATCAACATCGTCTGGTTTCGATTTCAGAATCTCGTCATTTAACTTTCGCGCATCTTCCAGTCTGTTTTTCAGAATCAGGAGCTGGATGTAATTCTTCTTAACCACCAAGTCCTTGGGATGTTCCTGATACAACGAAGCGTACTCGGCGACCGCTTTGTCGATCAGATTGTTGGCATAGTAAAAATTTCCGAGCAGCAGATATCCCGTCGAATCGGTTGGAAAGTCCTTCTTCGCCTGCCGCAGAACTTCCTCAGCCTGAGCTGGTTTATTTTCCGCCGTGAACAGGTTAGCCAGAGAGACTCGTGGAGACGCATCGGCCGGTGCTGCTTCAATTGCTTTACGAAACCACTGTTCGGCTTCCGGATATTGTCCGCGCTGTTGGTAAAAAGAACCTAAGGAAACTAGTGTCTCCGTGGATTTGGGGTCGAGTTCTACCGCTTTCTTGTAGTTGGCTTCCGCCGCTGAGAATTGTTGGCCGCTCTCTTCGATGGCCGCGAGGCCGGAATAAACGGCGGCACGGCGGGGATCCAGTTGCTGAGCTTTTTGTAAGTCCGCAAGTGCGGCTGCGGTATTGTTGGTGCCGACGTAATACTTAGCGCGTGCCAGATACACATCCGGATTATTCGGTTGCTTATCCGCGAGATAGTCCAGGTGCTCTTTTGCGTCGCCAAAATCGCGACCCGCAATTAACAGATTCGCGAGATCGAGCCGAGCGGCGAAGTAGTCCGGCTGGATCTGAACCGTAGTTGAAAATTGTTGAAGAGCGGCTTGCCACTGCTGCATCTTCATCGCCGTCTGGCCGAGTCTGTAGTGGGCTTCGGCGTACCGGGAATCGAGCTGAATCGCATTTTCGAATTGAATCGCCGCTTCCCGATACTGGGTCTTGTCGAAGTAGCGTTGCCCGCTCTCCAGATACTTCTGTTTTTTGGCGTTTGGATCGCTTGAGCATCCCGACAGCAGAGCCAGTAGCAGACACCCTGCCACCGCCGCGTGTTGCAACCTTGATCCTTTAGCGATATCCATATGGAAGCCTCATGTCGCGCGACCTGGTCGCGGTAATACTCCGTAATATCAGTGTTCTACAGCACAAAGGTACTCTTTTGGCCAAGCCTGTAAAAGTTACTGCCGTTATTATCGCAAACAGCTCTGCTACAAAGCCTTGATTTGCCGAAGGCTTAAGGATACGCCCGTGTACACGCGCTTTGGTAATCTGCCCAGCGAATTCCCAGCGTGGCATAGTTTAAGTGGCTATGACTCATTTCCCCCAAACCACTGCCAAGCAGCGTTCCCCCCGTGTACAACTGAATGGATCCGTCGCGGCCGCCGTAATGGCCGAAGGTGGACAGCGGGCGCGGGCAAAACTACAGTCCATTTCCATTACCGGCGGCATGCTGCAGTTGCAGCAGGAGCTGTCCACCGGAGACTTCGTTGAGATCGCGTTCCACACGCGGTCGGGTGCCATCCATGGCATGGCCGAGATGCTGAACCCGACTCGCAAGTATCAGAGCGCTTGTATGCAGCCCTTCCGCTTTATCGCTCTTGGGGACGACGATCACCGCAAGTTGCGGATGGCGCTCGATTCCGCGCTGGATCGCAGCTTTCTGGATCCAGTTTCAGAGCAACTCCAGACACCACCGGGATTTTAAGCCTCCGCCCGTTCTAGGGATTTTGCCCCGCCGTCTCACTCTGCAGGCAGACGATCGCGCCGGGCCGTGCGCCGTTATACTGAGTCCTCCTACGGCATTCTTGGGATGCTTCGAGATGACGACGAGATGACGACGACGCAGATCACCACGCGCTCCGCTGAGGAGACCATTGCGTTCGGCGCCCAGCTTGCCGCTGAACTGGTTCCGCCGCAGATTGTGCTGCTGCAGGGAGACCTCGGGGCAGGTAAAACCACTCTGGTCAAAGGGATTGCGGAAGGTTTTGGGGCCGCGCGCGCCGAAGATGTCACGAGTCCGACCTTCACTTTGATCCACGAATATCACGGGCGAGCCGCCACCCTGTATCACATCGACCTCTATCGCATCGATACCGAGCGCGAATTGGAGACGCTGGGGCTCGACGACCTCCTCGCGCCCGATTGCATCTTACTGATAGAGTGGGGAGAGAAGTTCCCCCGCTTCCAACGCGATCAGAACGTCGAAATTGCCCTGGAAAGAGTTGGGGAATCTGAGCGCAGAATTCAAGTGACCAGACGGTGAACCCAGAGCCGATCTTAGTGCACTGCAAGGTTTGACCTGGGCGCATTTCAATCCACCAGATTCGGAGCCACACTCAACTTGAAACTTTCCTCGTTTGTACTGGTTTGTTTGCTAGCGATCACAACACTTTGCTCGGCGCAGGATGCGCCAACGGCTCCCACGACGGACCCCGGTCAGTCAACTTCCACAACTCAAACGCCGCCTGCGACAGTTCCCCCAGCGCCCGCTTCAGCACAGCCGAATCCGCCAGCGGACAAAGCTCCGGATGCCAAGCCAGGGACAAAGCCAGAGACTGCGCCAGGGACTACGCCAGCCACTACGAAAGACGGGCAAGGCGTGACCGCTTCTTCGTCCAACGACCGGTTGTTTTTTGCGCTGCCGAACTTCTTAACCGTTGATAAGAATGGCAAGATTATCCCGCTGACCTCTGGGCAAAAATTCAAGATTGTGGCGCGCGGAGCGTTCGATCCGGTGCAGATTCCCTGGTACGGAATACTCTCCGCGATCGGCCAGGCGCAAAATAGCGAACCTGGCTACGGACAAGGTTGGGACGCTTACGGCAAGCGCCTCGGTACCTATGCCGCCGACGGCACGATTGAGAATTTCTTTGTGGGCGCGATTATGCCCTCCATTCTCCATCAAGATCCGCGCTTCTTTCCGTCGGGCAAAGGAAGTTTCATTCATCGCGCGGGATATGCGGCCAGCCGGATTGTCATCACTCGCGGCGACTCCGGAAAAAGCCAGTTCAACGCCTCGGAAGTTTTCGGAAGCGCCATCTCGGCTAGCATTTCGACCTTCAGCTACCATCCGCATCCTGGATACCACCCGATTCCCGGCGAGGATGTGCCGTACGTAGCCAGCGATCGCACTTTGTCGAATGCAGCGAGCGTGTGGGTGTCACAAATGGGATATGACGCGATCACGATCGCGCTGAAGGAATTCTGGCCCGATATTCGGCGGAAGATCAAGAAACAGCCGAAGCCGGCTGCGGTGGAAGCAACGGGAGCTTCGAACTAGATCTTTCTGCGGATTAGGTTACTGACTCAAGACGCGCTATTTGCGGTGGATTTCCAATCGCGGGCATCCCACGGGCGCGCTATATTCCCGCACCAGCGAGAAGAGTATTGCGGTGGCGAAGAATACGAATACAAGAGTTCGCGGGCGCACGGTTTCATTATCATGCCGCCTGACGCTGCGATCTGGCAACCAGAGCCGTTAAATCCTGATGGGTGATTCTTCGCTCCACAATTTTCATCTAATTCGTTATGAGCGTGAAGTCCCAATCCAACGTTAACCGTGCTACCGCGCAGGATTTGCAGGTGGGACTCATTTGCGCGGATCGCGACGGCAATCGTATCCGCATCGATCGCCTGGATCGCGACGGCAAGACTCTGTCCTATCATTTTCTGAACGACGAACTGCGCGTGCAGGAAGGGATTCAAGATAGAACTATCGATCAATTCATTGCGGAAGGGTGGTACATCGCTGCCGCAGGCAAATCGCTGTAAATAATAGTCGTTATAACGACTATTATTTTTGACGTCGCCCCAAGAGCTTTTAGTGGCGGCTTTTTCTGGCTTCCGGCCCTAGAATTCTCTCGCTGCGTCGCCGTTTCGTAATAGTGCCAGCGTCGTAAGGTCATTCTGGGCGGGAGACATCGCGGCGAATCTCCGCGCATCCCGCAACATTGCCATGCATACACCGCGTGCGGAAACGAGATCTGCGCACTGGAGGCTGTTCTTCGCGCCTTCCAAGCCAAATTCCGAAGCTCGATCATTACTGTCGGAATCGCGCGACTCCGCGCGGGTTGAATCGGAACAAGTCGCTTCGACAATTCCCCGCGAGATAACCTGAAGCACCGCCCCTGGCACCAGGTGGCAGACAGTTGCATTTTGCGTGGCGTGGGAAAACAATCCCAAAGGCAAGCCCGTGGCTCCCAGCAGTGTGATTCCGGACTTATCGCGCAGCAACGCCGGGACATGACCAGCGTTGGCGTAGCAAACCGTCCCAAAGTCCTGGTTGTAGCATCCGATGAACCCCGCACAACTGCGCACCCGGTCCCGCATAATCGTGCGATTCATCGCATGGCATAACTTGATCATTGCTTCAACTTCGTTCAGGTCGTCTGGGGCGAAAAGATGCGGAGCGACGGTGCGAAATGTTTTCTGGACTGCGATGAGAATTTTCCGAGTGTCGTCGCGCAGGCCCGCCATATCCAGCAATGCGAAGAGCATGCGCGATGGTCCAACCCTCAGGAACTCATAGAAATCGCCGGCGATCCGTTGGCCGCTGTAGATCGCCGCGATCTCAGCCTGACGGAGGACGGGCGTGTCGCAATGGATGGGATCGACGGGAGACTGTGCGGGATTGGTTTCCTCCGCATCGGCCTTCAGCAACGGACTCTGAAAGAGGTCGCGCCAGGAAATTGTGGGGGATTGAGTGTGGTCCTCAGCTCCAACTGGTGTCTTCATGAATTTAGTCCGCCAATACACATGTGACAAAGTAATCGGCAGAATTGTGTTGATGCTTTACTTGAGATGGCGGGCGCGTCCTCAGGCGCAGCCGCGCGGGTATTTTCTATGACTTAACGGCCCGACTGAAGTCGGGCCCTTCCGGTGAGTGGTGAAGGTCAGTTCAGGAGGGTGTGAAAGTGATTTGGCGATTTAGTGATTTAGGGCGGTGCGGCATTTGTCGCCGCGATTGTGACTGATTCGGCTTCCGATTAGTGCGGGAGGTATCCGGTTTCCATGGGTAGCTTGCCATCGACGCGAACGACGACTACGCGATCATTGATGGAGTGCTCTTCCACGAATCCAATGGCGCCGGGAGTGGATGCCACGGCGCTGATTACATCTGCGTCCGAGGCCACTGTCTGAACGGAATCTCCGTGGGAAGCGAGAAGTGCTTTTACTTCTGCCTCGCTCATCTTGCTGAGATTTTGCAACGTGGCTCTCTCGCCGGGCGAAGAACTATGCAGTACCAGCACGACGTCTTTGCCGTCGGGCCATTTCTTAACTTCACCTTTGACGATTTTTGCTAGGTGCGCGGACGTGATGTTCTTTACGGCATTGTCTTTATTGACGACAACCGCCATATGGTGCGCGAAGCAGGGCGCGACGGACAACATCACCCATGCGGCCAGACAGAGAATTCGCCCATACTTCATAGGCTCAAGGGTACCGCGTGAGGCCCGGAGATTTTCGTCAAAAAGTTGTCAAAAGTAACAGGAGTAACCATTCCGGCAATAGGGATGCAGGCCTTGGATCAGGGCTGATTCTAGAATCCCATGATGTTGTAGCCGCAATCCACGTAGATGACTTCGCCGGTAATGCCGGAGCTGGCGTCCGAAGCCAGGAACACGCCGGTGCTGCCGACTTCTGCCACTTCGACGTTGCGTTGCAGTGGGGCGCGTTCGGCGTGACTCTTTAGCATGTCGCCGAGTCCTGAAATGCCGCGCGCGGCGAGCGTTTTGATCGGACCGGCAGAAATCGCGTTCACGCGGATCTTGCGTCGCCCCAGATCCTGCGCCAGATATCGGACCGTACATTCCAGCGCGGCCTTGGCGACTCCCATGACGTTGTAGTGCGGGACGACTTTCTCTGCGCCGTAGTACGACATGGTGATGATGCTGCCGCCGTCTTCCATCAGCGGTGCGGCAGCGCGACTGACAGCGATCAGCGAATAGACGCTGATGTCATGCGCCATGCGAAATCCCTCGCGCGTCGTGTTCACGAAGTCGCCTTTCAATTCCTCAGCGGGCGCGTAGGCCACGCTGTGGACCAGGGCATGCAGCTTCCCGTAACGCGTTTTTAGCTTGTCGAAAAGCTGCGCGATTTCCCCGTCGTTCGAAACATCGCACATGTAGGCTTCGGTGCCGGGCAGCGAGAGAATCAAATCCTTCGCTTCCATTTCCATGCGCTCGTTCTGATAGGTGATGGCGAGGTTCGCGCCTGCGGAGTGAAGTCCTTGAGCGATTGCCCAGGCGATGGAGCGTTTGTTGGCGACTCCGAAAACAACGGCGGTTTTACCCTTCAAATCTTCAAACATGAATATCTCCCGATTGAGAAGAAAAAGAATAACAGCACCGATGCTCGCGTGGAGCGGACAACCTTGTCCGCTGTCTTTTACCTTTGACGTTGGTTTTGATGTTGATTGGATCGAGTCAAAACCAAGTGCAGCAGCAAAAACAACAGCAACCCCAACGGCAGCGGACAGGAGTGTCCGCTCCACACGAGCTATTCCGCTGGTCGCGGGGCTTTCACGGGCCAGCAGGCGCTGCCGAAAGCTACGGCGTAGACTCCGGCGATCACACCGAATCCGGCGGCGAGGCTGATGCGCGACGCGACCCATCCCACTGTTAGTCCTAGCGTGACCTGCAGGAATGTCCCAAAGAAATAGAAAGTGTTCTGCACGCGGCCCATGAAATGTTTCGGGACCTGCTCCATCAGACTTGTGTTCATCGATACGCCACTGACGCCGCGCGCGGATCCCATTAAGCCGTAGAGTAAAACTGCAACCGCGAGCCACGGAGAAAAAGGAGCGAGCGCCATCGAAATCGTCAATAGCAACATGGAGATCGCGATCGAACTGCGTGATCCAACTCGCGAAATTAGAGCGGGAGCGTACAGCGCGCTCATGAACGCGCCGATGCCCCATCCGAAGTTGAGCCATCCGTAGCCCTTTGCACCGGCGTGGAAAACGAGATCACTGAGTGGAGCGGTGACAACAACTCCCGTCATCATTGCGCCGAGAAACAGGGCCCAACTCGTTCCCAGAAAGATGATGCTGGGATGCGCGCGCAGGAAGGTGAAGCCTTCTTTCATCTCGCGCAGGAAACGAGCGACGGCTGTTTCGGCGGCTTCTAGATCGTGACGAAGTTCGACGATTCGCGGTACCACGTGCTCGTCCTTGGCGAACTGCGAGGTAGCAGGAAAAAGAGACGACGTAAGTGCCAACGTCGACGAGGAGGACTCCGGCTAAGCCGATATGTTCGTAAACGAATCCAACTAGCGCGCCAGCAATCAGCCATCCGCCTTGAATTCCGGCGAGAAGAAAAGTATTGGACTGAACGAACTGACCTTCGGGCGTGAGTTCCTGAATCAGAGCAGTAATCGTCGGCCAGAACATCCAAAAGCCCGCGGCTACGAGCGTGTTCATCAGGTAGAGTTCCCACACTTGAACGCGATGAAGAAACGCCAGAATCATGACGATGAAGATGACGACGGCGCGCGACGCATCGAGCCACATGACGAGGCGGCGGCGGTCTTCGCGATCAATGATGACGCCGGTGAAGGGAAGCATCAGCATGGCCGGAATTGTTTGCAGCGCGGCGAAAACGCCGAGAGACATCTCAGAATGGGTGCGCTGCAGGATCGTCCAAGCGACGGCGGCAGAGTTCATCCCGCTTCCCAGCATGGAGATCACATTCGCAACAAAAACAAATCGCAGCGAACGTTTTTGCAGGATGGAGCGCATGTTTCGAATCTAACATGGGGCAGCTTTTGGCTCTTGGCTGTTGGCTCAGGTCTCAGGTCTCAGGTCTCAGGTCTCAGGTCTCAGGTCTCAGGTCTCAGGTCTCAGGTTCTGATGCGGCGGAGTGCTGAAGAAGTTAGAAAAAGTTTGTCATCATGAGCGACGCGGAGGGCTGCTGTTCGCGGGTAACGCCTCGCACCCTTGCAAACGGGGCTAAATTCTATTACGCGAAGGGCGAACGACGATCAGCGAATAGCGGTCCCCAAAAGCTAAGGGCCGAGAGCAAACACTCTCGGCCCTATCTTTCTCAACGCAGCAGCCACATCCGAACTAAATGCGCGTCTGTTGCAACGAGACGCACATCCACTTACCGGCTTTCTTAATCCACACACGAGTGAACATGACATCGCCGGTTGCATCTTTGCCGGCCATCATTCCGGCTGCGCTTACTTTTCCTGTGACCACGGCGGTGTCACCGTAGACACGCACTTTCATGTCGGACACTTCGTCTTTGGTGAATTTGCTCTGGCCTGACTTAAAGGACTCGACCATTTGCGTCTTGTTCGATACCGCGCCGTTCAAGTTGATCAAGGTGTAGTCGTCCGAGGTCTGCGCTGCGAGTGCGGCCACGTCGCCCTTGACGATGGAGGCGGCGCGTTCGGTCTCCAATTTCTTGATCTGATCTTCTACGCTCTCAGCGACCGCAAAGCTAGCCAGTAAGATAATGGAAGCAACTACAGACACAACTAGTTTTCGATTCATTGTTCTCTCCTGATTTTCAGTGGGATTGCACACAGGACTTACGTTGAGCGCCGTGGCGGCCCCAAGAGTAGGCCGCGGTATAGGAACTGTCAAGCGAATCAAGCCGAACCTATGAAGTCGAACGATCTGCTCGAATGATCGACACGAACTATAATCTCGAAACGTTAAAAGTCGGCGATGAATTATGAAACTAATGCTGGAGCGGATCACGACGGTCGTCCTTAGCTTCATCCTGGCCGCGAATGCGTTTGCATTCGCTGTCGACGGACAGGCTACTCCCTCGGTCATCGCGGTTGATCACGGTCCGAATGCTGCCCAGCAACTCGCGAAGCACTATGTGATTCTCGTGTCGTTGGATGGATTTCGCTACGATTACGCGAAGCGATATCATGCACGTAATTTGCTGGCCCTTGCTGCTCGCGGAGCCAGCGCGCCGGAGGGGATGCTTCCTGCGTATCCCTCAATTACTTTTCCCAACCATTACACGATTGTTACGGGCCTCTATCCCGAACATCACGGCATCGTGGCCAATGGTTTTTATGATCCATATCGGAAGGAAACCTACAGTTATCATGATTCCAAAACGGTGGGCGACGGAAGTTGGTACGGTGGCACTCCGCTCTGGGTGTTGGCTGAGCAGCAAGGGATGCGGTCGGCTTGTTTTTTTTGGGTGGGCTCGGAGGCGGACATTCAGGGAGTGCGGCCTTCTTATTATCTGAAATACGAATCGACTGCTCCCAATTCAAAGCGGGTCCAGCAAGTTCTAGCATGGCTTCATCTTCCAGCGGAGCAGCGGCCGCACATCATCACGCTCTATTTTTCTGATACGGATTCGGCGGGACACCGGTATGGTCCGGATAGTCCCGAGGTGGCCGAAGCGGTGGGTCGTCTGGATCGGCAGATAGGAATGTTGGTAGACGGCATCAAGGCATCGAAATTGCCCGTCGATCTAATCGTGTTGTCCGATCACGGAATGGCGGAGGTAAGTGGCGCGACGACGTATCTCGATCAATACGGTTTGAATCCGTCGTGGTTTACGCGGACTGTCGGATCGAGCCTCTATCCCAAATCAGAAGAGGATGCGGAGAAGAGCTACGAGGCGCTGCTTGGGAAGAACGATCACTTCTTGGTTTATCGCCGCAAGGCTGTGCCGTCCTATCTGCACTTTGACAGCAGTGCTCGCGAAGGTGATCCGGTGGTTGTCCCGACGGGGCCTTATCTTTTCGATTCATTCGGCGGTTCGCGCGCGGGCGAATCCGCACCCAAAGGCATGCATGGATACGATGCGACTCACATGCCGGAGATGAAGGCAATTTTTTTCGCGGCTGGTCCCGACATCAAACGAGGAATCAGGCTGAAGCCGTTTGAGAACGTGGATGTGTATCCATTGATTGCGAGAATATTGGGTTTGGATATTACGAAATTGAAGACGGGACCGATCGACGGCAAGATCGGAACACTCGGCGGAATTCTAAAAGCAAAACCTACGCGAGGAAAAGCAGTCGTCAATTGAGGCTGGGGTAAATTCGGTCGCGTAGTTCTCTTCAAGAGATAAAGGAATTCGGTACTGCAAGCTGAAAGTCGATGCCTGAGTGCCGACGGCTGAATTACTTCAATCCCGTAACCACGTACGCCTCTGAAAGCACTCGCACGTAAATATACGCGTAGGCCGTACCGTCGCTCGAAAGATGAGGGGGAGAAATCGATGCGACTCCCGCTGACGTTCCCTCACCGAAGGTCTTCCATGAATCCATTTTTCCAGTCTGGACATTTACGACACTGACTTTGACAGCCATATCACCGAGCCGTTTGTTGTTTGCCACGTAAACTGATTGCCCGTCCAGCGTCCAGCCAATGACGGAGTAGATCGGTTCCAACCCTGGTATCGGACGAAAGTCGCCGCGCTCCAGTGACCAGATGCCGCGCTTGCCGTCCGGTTGGTGGACAGCGACACTCTTGCCGTCCGGTGAGATGCGAATACCGGAGACGCCCTCCGGGGTGATCGGTTTCGAATCGCCAGTGCTTGTATCAATCAAATAATCGCGTCCACCGTGTCCGGCTTCAATTCCACTGGCCAGCAAGTGCTTGCCGTCCGGTAAAAATCTGGCTTGCTCATAGCTCACTGCGTCGTGCGTGAGTTGCCGGGATTCCCCTGCCCCAGTGGGTACCATGAGGAGAGGCCCGCCTCTGGATGATCGTGTGACCGCCCATTTTCCATCGGGCGAGAGAGCAATTGCGCGGCCTTCGCCGATGCGCGCAGGAGGCGAGCCGTCTGTGTCGCGCAGAAACACTGTGTAATTTGGACCACCACCGTCGCCTTCCTCTTCGAATAAAATCTTGCGGCCGTCGGCGCTCATGTCGCGGAGTTCCGACCATCCGAACCATCCCAGTTCGCGCTCTTCTTTGGCACCGGGGGCCTTGCCGCGTATATCGAGGCGCGTGTGATTGGCGACTGTTAGAACCGTTCCATTGCGCGAATCTTCCAGCCACATGCCGCCGGGCACATTGGTCATCGTCCGCAACTTGCCAGCGAGCGTGACTGCGCGCGGATTTGAAGCGCTGCCGGTGTTGGTTGAGGTAAACCAGATCTCATCGCCTGCGGGAGACCACAAAATTCCCTGAAGGGAAGTCCATCCGGAGGAAAGTTTTCTTTCCTTTTCTTTTCCGTCAGCGCCGATCACGGCGACTGATCCTTCATCATCGCCGCCGGCGTTTTCGTGGTCGGCGAACGCGATCCACTTTCCGTCGGGAGAAATCTTTGGATGACTCATCCAGTTAATGCTGTCGATGAGAACTTTGCCCGCGGGATATTCCAAATGCCAATGGTTATTCTCCGGAACGTAACGGACGACAGCCATACTCTCGCCGTTGGCCGACCAATCCGCGTCCTGTACGTTGTCGAGTACTTCGCGTGGTGTACCGCCGCTGAGGGGAACTCGCGCCAGGGTTCCGCTGCGCGCGTAGCCGCCGTAATACTGAGTGTTGAGACGTATCGCAACTTCGCCATTTTTCGAAATCGAAAGCAGTTCGGCATTCTTGATTCCCAATTCGCGGGAACCCGGATCGTCCGTGCGAGACATGTAGAGTTGGTCGTCGCCGCCATCCCAGGATGCGCTGTAAACAATGCTGCCGTCGGGAGTGAAACGGGCGTTGCCGATCCTGCCGGTGCGAAATGTGACCTGCTGGTACTCGGGTTGCGACACGTGAGCGCCGCTCTTGCCGTGCGACCAACCGAGGCCATACACGAGTCCGGCGAGAGCGATGCCAGCGGCGAGTCCGATCAACAATTTGCTGCGCGGCGGTAAGATTGCTGGTGCCCGCGCCCGCTGATGCCAATCGCGCTGAACTTCCGGAGAGTCCTGAAAGATGTTCGAGATCAAATGCAATATCGCTGGCGGAATGGAAGCGCGACTCGGGATTCTTCTCCAGACAGTGGTGAACGATGCGTTCCAGCGCCGGAGAGACATTGCGATTCGTCTCACTTAACTCCGCTGGCTCTTCCTTAAGAATCGAACTCATGGTGTCTGCGGGAGTGTCACCGTGGAAGGCGCGCTTGCCGGAAAGCATTTCGTAGAGCACAGCGCCGAAGCTGAAAATGTCCGAGCGCGGATCGAGTGCCATGCCGCGCACTTGTTCGGGCGACATGTATCCCGCCGTTCCCATGACGACGCCAGCCTCGGTTGCGCCGTGGGTCACGGTTGCCATCGATGTGTTGGAACCGGGATCGGTCTGGGTTAATTTCGCGAGGCCGAAGTCGAGAATTTTTACGCGTCCATCTTTGGTGACGAAAAGATTCTCGGGCTTGAGGTCGCGATGGATGATGCCTTTTTCGTGGGCTGCGGCCAGTCCGTGCGCGACTTGCATGGAGTAGTCGAGGGCTTTGCGGACAGGGATCGATCCGGTGCGGAGGCGATCCCGCAGCGTTTCGCCCTCGAGCAACTCCGAGACAACGTAAGGCGAGCCGTCACTCGTGCCGATGTCGAATACTGCGAGAATGTTTGGATGATTCAGAGCGGCAGTAGCGAGAGCTTCCTGCTCGAAGCGGCGCATGCGATCGGCGTCCAGAGAAAGCGCCTGCGGCAGAACTTTGATGGCGACTTCACGGCGGAGGCGAGAGTCGCGGGCGCGATAGACCTCGCCCATGCCTCCTGCGCCTAGGAGTGAAACAATTTCGTAGGGACCAAGTTTGGTGCCAGCGGCCAGATTCATGAGTGCGGAGATTATAACGGAGAGCCGTCAGCCATCAGCACTCAGCCGTCAGTTCACCCAACTGGGGGCGAAAACTGACGGCTGACGGCTGACCGCTGTATTTCAGTTCTCGCTCTCTACTGGCGCTGCTTTCGGAGCGGGCAAGGACTTTGTAACCTTACCGGGCTTCGCAGGAGGGGCAGGAGATGGAGGCGCGGGTGGGGCCACTGTTCCTTTGCGGATCTCGATTCCTCCTTTGTCGCAATTGATTACGAGCCTGGGGCCATCGCTTCCGATAGAACCACTGGCGCTCGCGTCTTTGTTGCGATTGTCGACCTTGATTTCTTCGAAGTCGCTTTCGATTTCTCCTTCACGCGTGCGAGCTTCGACTTTCATCGGAGTTTTTGGAGGAATCGAAACCTGCACATCGCCCTTGCGATTATCAATCTGGATGTTGCCGGGATTGTGCAGTCCAACTTCGACTGTTCCGTTCTCATCTTCCAATCTCAGGTCGCCGGACAAACCTTCGAGTGCGATATCTTTCGATCGCGTCGTGAGGCGCATGGGTCCCGAGAGGGTGTCGGCTCGCAGATCGCCAGAGTCCAGATCAAGGCGCCCGTCCAGTTTCGCGAATTCCATGTCTGTCCGTGAGGATTTGAAACTCACTGTCTTGCTGACGTGAACGAGACGCACGCTCTCTTGAAATTCCCCATTCAGATGGACTGCGCCGTCGATATCCTCGACGGACACCTCGTTGGCTTTGCCCTGGATTGTGACGTCGCCTTTGATATGCTCCAGACGTGTCGAACTGCGATCGATATTTAGGGTGACGTTGCCGGTGTGGTCGGTGATGTTGACTTCGCCGCGTCGATGGTTGATATCGACGTTGCTGGACATCCCCGCGATCGTTAAATCGCCGCGGCCTGCGGTGATCACCAACGCGGTATTCATCGGCACGTAGATATCCATGTCGGTGGTGACGCCTTTATCGCCCGCGCCCTGAGTGTTAGCGTTCAGCGTGACTATTTTTTCCGCAACTACGATTTGCGGTTTGGTCTTGTCGTTGTAGCTGACGGCATCGCTTTCTTTGTCGGCGCGGACTTTCTTGCGCACTGAAACTTTAATCGTCTTGCCTTCGGAAACGTTGATGGTGACCGTGCCGCGGTCATCGTTGACGTGAAGAGCGCTGCCAGCTGGGATGTCCTGCGTCAGCTCGTCGCTGTAGTCGTACGTCGACCCGCCGAAGATTTCGTCGAGCCCTTCGTCGTCGCCAATCTGGATGTGTTCGCCAAGGTTCTTCCAGTTGACACGCGCCGCCTGAGTTGCGATCAGTCCGGCGACGATGAGGAAGAGCATCAGGAAAATGCCGCCCGCTCCGATGCCACGGACGGGCTGACCTGAGCGCTTGCCCTGCTCATACTCGATCAGCTTGATCACGCCCCACAGGATCAGCAGAGCGGGCCAGTAGCGGGCAAACATCCATCCCAAATTGTGAATGTCGAGGACGCCCATCGTTCCCAGCAGGAAGACCAGTCCGATCAGGATCAGGACGACTGGTCCGGCAATGGAGCGATGCGGACGCTGTGGTGGCATCTGTGACATGGGACTCTGTGGCATGACGGGGCTACCCACGGTTCACCTCATTCGTTGGCGGAACTGGCGCTACGGGTGTAACAGGAGCAACGGGCTGAACCGGAATTCCCGCCGGATTCGTCTCCGGATCGAGCGCGGGGACGTGCCCGTCGAACGATGCATTCGCTTGCAGCAGTTTGACTCCACCGATGACCAGCAAAATCACGGGCCAAGTGCGGCCAAAATTCGCGACATGCAAGCTCTCGATCAGAAACAAGACACCGATGGTCAAGAGCATTGCCGGACCCATGAGTCGGCGGGCACGGCATCGGCCACATTGGCAACCGGCGCAGCCAGCGGGACCAAGAAGTCCCCAGTTACGCGCCAGCAACCAGCCGCCCAGGACAATCAGGATCACAGGCCAGAAGCGATGCAGGCCGAACTCGAATCCCATGGTGTTGAGCAGGAATAACAGGCCGATCAAAATGAGTACGATCGCGCCGAAAGGAATCTGGCTGCTTTGAACTCGTGTCCCGCCGCCGAAAGTTGCGCCCAAGCCAAAGGGATCGGGAGCAGGAAGTCCGGCTTGAATCGCGCGCGCCGAGTGGACCGCGTCGATGATCCCATATAAAACGAGGAAGGCGATTCCGAATCCGCAAAAGATGGGAAGCAAGTCGCCGCTGGAGTTGCAGCCCGCGATCAGCAACGCAAAAATTCCCAAGTGAGCCAGACCCTTGGCGTATTGTCCGTTGTACACCGCACCGATTCCGAACGGAATCGCACCTAGAATTCCAGCGACGGTCGGGTTCGGACCGGAAGCGGGACCGGGAGGGACTTTCAAACCAAGCCCCTGATCCATGATTTGCTGATAAGGGGTCTGCGGAGGAACGGGGGCGGCGCCTTCCATCTTCGCTCCGAGGCAGTCCTCGCAATAGATCACTCCCCGCACGGGACGTGTACAGCTCGCGCACAGTGCCTTCCCGCAAGTGCGGCAATAGGCCACCGCTGACGCATCAGCATGATTGGCGCAGTTCATACGAGCCTCCGATTCGTGGTACCGGTTAGGGCAGGGGGAGCGATCTGCAGCGCGGCTAATACCGGCTGGTTGTATTCCTGGGAATAGTTGCGATCCTGTTTCTGCTCTGGTTGTCCACTCGTGTCATTTTTCCGATTTTCTTTCTGCTCCGTTGGGCCGGGTTCGGCGGGAGTGTTGGCCCGCTTCAGCTCGCGCACCTTGGATTCGATCTCATACACAAACCGAATATTGTCGTAGTACTTCACCACTTTGATTTGTGCGTCGTTGTATGCGTGTCGCACGGCTGTTGGACGCAGATCGACCTTCGCGACATCCGATGCCTTCACGCCCGCTGCATTCAGAGCCAGCGAGAACGAGAAGAAGACCATTCCGAACGACATCACGAATCGTGGCTGACGAACGAATGCTGCTACCGGAGTGAAGAGAGAATCCCAGCCTTCGCGCAGGCGCTCGCTGAATGGAGTTGTTCTGTCGCCGGCGGTGGTCGCCAGAGTTCTCTTGCTCAAGACTCCGCTGGTGGAGGCGAGAATGTTGTGCACCAGATGCACTGGAGGTTCAACCTCCTCCAATGATCGGAGCCATTCCTTCCCGGCCTGCACGTCCGCGAACAGCGGACCGCAAACTCCGCAAATGCGCCGATGAGCCTCGAAGCTCTCCTTACGAGCCGCGCTCAGTTCGCCCTTGCCGTCGATGGCCTGACCATCCATGGCGTCGCTGAGTAGCATTTCGAACTCGGTGCATTCGATCCCGTGTTTTCTTTCGTCTGGCATCAGATCACCTGTCTATATGTACGTTGTAGAAGGCGCGCAAGTTCCGCGCGTCCCCGGTTAATTCTCGACTTGACGGTCCCCTCGGGAACCTTCAAAGCCGTGGCAATTTCGCGATAGTCCATATCTTGTAAATCCCGTAGAATCACTGCTTCCCGCAGTTCTGGAGACAGTTTTTGCAGAGCAGAATGCACCATTTCCTTGGTTTCGCGGCTCTGAACCTGGGCGTCCGGTGACAATCCATGGTCGGCAATCTGCTCGCTTAGGGGCTGTGCATCCTCATGCTCAGAGGGCGCGGAATCGAGCGAATCCGTGATTCTGTCGCCCTTGGATTTGCGGAAATGATCGACCAGGAGGTTGCGCGTGATCGTCGTGACCCAGGTCATAAACGCGCCCTTGCCAGCGTCGTAGGAGCTCAGGGTGCGATACATTTTGATGAAGACCTCCTGGGTGAGGTCTTGCGCGTTTTCGGAGTCTCCGGCAAAGCGGTAGCAGACGTTATAAATCCGCCGGTGATAGCGTTGGACGATCTCTTCCCAAGCCGCAGCATCGCCGCCGATGCAGCGACGCACGAGCAATCCGACAACTTGGGTATCGTCCAAAACCAACTCCGTGTGGGGAAGGGCGTTGACCCCGTCCAACTCGAACGTGACTAGGCCCCTGTTACAAAAATAGCGCGCCCAAAACCTTCCGCCCGATCGTCTGCCTTTAACAGCACAGGAGAAATACGTTTGTTTCGGGAAGGAAGTTCCGTTGAATCATAAAGCTAGCGATTGTAGCAGGAGACGGGAATAGGCTCGATGCAGTAAGTGCGGCGTTGGGAAAGGGTTTAGAGGTACGAGCGACCGTGACGTTCGATCGCCACCTCGGATCATTGGACGAAGATGGCTGCACGAAGATCGCTGGGACGAAGACCATTGCGACGAAGATCAACGAAAGGGATTTGTGACGGTCATGCCAAAATATTTCTGTCCCGGGTTGAAATCCTCCGACCAGATGCGTCTGCATCCGGCACGCTGTGCGGCCGCGACAATCATGCCGTCGTAAAAACGAAGCCCGTAGGACGCGTGCGCTTCGACCGCCTTCCGCACAGTTTCGGCATCTGTCGTTACAACCTTGATTGGCTCTAGCGCGTCCAGCAACTCAATCAGATCTTTAGGACTGACCGCTGGCGAGAGCTTGTGGAGCAGCGTTGTGGCAAACTCGGCCAAGACTTGACTTGAAATCAGGATCTCACCGGCGAGTGCTTTCCGAACCAGATCCTGTGCGATGCGCTGTTTCGCTGGATTGCTGGCATCGTAGGCGTAGACCAGCACGTTTGTATCGAGAAAGTCAGGTCCGGTCTTATCGGGAGCAGTCATACTTTTCGGGAAGGACGGATGGTTGAACTAACGGCGATCGTGAAGATCCTGGCGTTTCCAAGTTCGCGCCCCAACATGGAACTGGAACCGGTGGAAACTGCGCTCCAGTTCATCGCGCTCCCGGCGCTTGCGCCCCGACCGAGCATGCTCCGCTGCTAAATCTTCCAGATAAGCGCGTACCAGTCCAGTTAAAGTCGTGTCGCGCTCGACGGCAATTTTGCGGACTTCCTTCACCACTGTGTCGTCCAGGGAAAGAGTAACATTCATTGACCCATGATACGTGAAACCCTTAATAAGGGCAAGCGCGTGCGGCACACGTAATTCAGGCTGAAATTCTCAATTAAAGGCCGTCTGCTAGTCTTTTCATCATGTCCAACGACCGTGCCGTCGAACGCAAAGAGCCTAGCTATCTCTTCTCTGAATCGCAGGTTGCTGAAAAAAGCGCTATCGCTCGCCACTTCATTCAGAATCGCAACCGCCTGAACGAGAACGTGGATGCCGCCGACAACTTCCTCGTTAAGCGCTTCTACAACCTGGACCACAATACTTATCTTGAAGGTGCGTTGTCGGCGAAATACAAGGAGTTGATGGGATTGGTGGCCTCGGCCGTTCTGCGTTGCGATGACTGCATTAATTATCACGTGATCCAGTCGTATCGATTGGGAGCGACTCGCGCGGAGCAGGAGGAATCGATCAATGTGGCGCTGGTGGTCGGAGGCAGTATTGTGGTTCCGCATCTGCGGAGGGCGTACGAGTTGTTGACGGAGTTGTACGGATAAGTAAATTGCGGAGTTTTCAAGTCCGAATCGAGCGCAGGAAAAAATCGTTAGCTATGCTAACGATTTTTTTCGGAACCCTGGGTGTTTTCGAATAGCGATAACCGATTTGGTTAGAACGCGTCGATCCCGGTGACGCTGGCCCCAATAATCAGCGTGTGAATGTCATGCGTCCCTTCGTAGGTTTTGACGCTTTCCAGATTCATCAGGTGACGCATGATAGGGTAATCGTCCGCGACTCCGTTTGCTCCCAGAATGTCACGCGCCATGCGGGCGCACTCCAGGGCCATCCAAACGTTGTTTCGTTTCGCCATTGAGATATGTTGATGCTGGACTTTTCCGGCGTCTTTCAAGCGGCCGACTTGTAAGACCAATAACTGAGCTTTTGTGATCTCGTTGATCATCCACGCCAATTTTTCTTGCACGAGTTGGTGCGAGGCGATCGGCTGGTCGCGGAACTGTTTGCGCAGTAGCGCATATTGCAGCGCGCAGTCGTAACACGCCATTGCAGCGCCGATCGCGCCCCAGGAGATTCCGTAGCGCGCCTGATTGAGGCACATAAGCGGAGATTTCAATCCACCAGAACCGGGCAAGAGATTTGTTTCTGGGATGTGCACATCCTGCAAAGACAATCCGGAAGTTACGGAGGCGCGCAGCGACCACTTGCCGTGAATGTCATCGGCTTTGAATCCGGGACGATCGGTCTCGACGAGAAATCCGCGGACTTTGTCGCCTTCGTCTTCCACCTTGGCCCAGATTACTGCAACGTCGGCGATGCTGCCGGAGGTGATCCACATCTTTTCGCCGTTCAGGACATATTCTTTTCCAACTTTGCGTGCGCGTGTTCTCATGCCGCCGGGATTCGATCCGAAATCTGGTTCGGTTAATCCGAAGCAGCCGAGCTTTTCACCCTTCTGCATCGCGGGCAGCCAGGTATTTTTCTGCTCGTCGCTGCCAAATGCGTAAATCGGATACATCACGAGCGCCGATTGCACGCTGACGAACGAACGCACGCCGGAATCTCCGCGCTCGAGTTCCTGTGTGACCAGCCCATATTCGACGTTCGACATCCCGGCACAGCCATAGCCTTCAAGGGAAGCACCGAAGAACCCGAGGTCGGCCATCGGCTTCACGAGTTCGCGAGGAAAGCGGCCGGCGCGGTTGCACTCTTCAATGATGGGAACAAGATTTTCTTCGATGAACTTGCGGGCAGTGTCGCGGACGAGGCGTTCGTCGTCGCTGAGTAAAGTATCGAAATCGATGAAGTCCACACCGCGAAATTTAATGGCTGGCATAAATGAGGTTCTCCGTAAGTCTCGGCCAAGAAAGTCAGGAAACAAGAAACAGCAAACTCATAAGGCTAGCAGAGCGCAAGGGAAGTGAGCAATGCGACCAGATCAACGAGAAAAATAATCGAAAAGTATTACTCGAGGAGAAAAAGCGTCACGCTTTTTCGGATTTTCTCGACAGCAATTCGCGTGAAGCGATAGTCTGGTGCCACGCAGCTTTGCCGCCATCAATCGTGATCTGTATCGATCATCCGTGCGATGAGCACCGCTGAGACCCTGCTCATGCTGTTCTCTGGAAATCTAGCGAATCGCGCTCTTGGATGGCTGATCGGCTTCCTCGTCGTCTCCGCGATCTACTTGTACGCGTTCCCGCAGGCAAACATTTTCTATGCAGTGATTGTGTTGTTGCACGCGGTTGCGGGAGTGGTCGCTACGATCCTCTTGCTGCTTTGGCTGGTTCGCGCGTGGCGTCAGGCCGACGCAGTTACTCGCGTTGGGGTGGTGTTTCTGTTTCTCGGCGCGATCCCAGGACTCGCGCTGATTTATACCGGGGCGCTGCGCACTCATTGGACTCTGCTCTACGTCCACATCGGAGTGAGTTTTCTCGGCGCCGCGCTGATCGTCGCTTCGAGTTCTCGGCGCTGGCTGCCAGGCAATGCGGTTCTGCGGGTTGTTGCGGTGCTTGCCCTGCTCGCATTACTCGCGCCGATCGCGCGTTATCTTCGAGACGCTCGGTGGCAGCAGCGTGCCCGTATCGAAAATCCGACGCTTCCGCCGCTCACCATGGATGGGGAAGGCGACGGACCCAAGGGCGCGTTCTTTCCCAGCTCAGCCCAGATTCTGAATGCTCAAAAAATTCCGAGCCAGTACTTCATGGAATCGGATTCCTGCAAGCGCTGTCACGAGGATATTTACAACCAGTGGAATAGTTCGGCACATCATTTCTCGTCATTTAATAATCAGTGGTATCGCAAGTCGATCGAGTACATGCAGGACACGGTTGGCACCAAGCCATCCAAATGGTGCGGGGGGTGCCACGATCCCGCCGTTTTGTACGCCGGCAAGATGGATACGCCGATCAAACAGATTGTCCATACGCCTGAGGCTCAGGCCGGACTCGGCTGCATGATGTGCCACTCCATCGCGGAGGTGAAGAGCACGATGGGGCAAGCCGATTTTTATCTTGAGTATCCAAAGCTACATGAGTTAGCAGCCAGCAAGAATCCGGTGGTTCGAACGCTGCACGATTTCCTGATCAAACTGAATCCGGAGCCACACCGTCGCGTTTTCCTCAAGCCATTCATGAAGCAGCAGACGGCGGAGTTCTGTTCTTCTTGTCACAAGGTGCATCTGGATGTGCCGGTCAATCATTACCGTTGGTTCCGCGGATTTAACGAATACGACAATTGGCAGGCGAGCGGGGTTTCGGGAGAGGGTGCGCGTTCTTTTTACTATCCCGTTAAACCGCAGCAGTGCGCCGATTGCCACATGCCGCTCGAACATTCGAACGATATGGGCAATGTTGCGGGCAATGTTCACTCGCACCGCTTCCCGGGAGCGAACACGGCGCTGCCGACGGCCAACGAGGATCCGGCGCAGTTGAAATCCACCGAGGATTTTCTGACCAGTGGCGCTCTGACGGTTGATATTTTTGCCTTATCGCGAGAAAGCGATGTGGCTGCCGTGAAGTCGATGACGTCGAAGACTGCGGCCATCGGCGATCAAGAGCTGTCCACAACTTTCGCGGTCGGAGAAGAAGCGGAGACGAAAATCGCGCCCAGTTCGAATCCCAACGCCGAAGCCGTTCCTGTAACCGCTCCGCTCAATCGCGTGCAAGCGGGTGTACGTCGCGGCGACACGGTTCGTGTGGACGTTGTGGTGCGCACGAAACGAGTCGGGCATTTTTTCCCGGGCGGTACGGTGGACGCCTACGACACGTGGCTTGAACTAAAAGGCGTGGACGACAAGGGCCAGACGATTTTTTGGAGTGGAATGGCCGCCGATGATGGCAAGGGGCCAGTGGAAAAAGGAGCGCATTTCTATCGCTCGTTGCAAGTGGATGGGCATGGCAATCCGATTAACAAACGAAATGCGTGGTCCACGCGCGCGGTTGTTTATGTGCGTCTGATTCCGCCGGGCGCAGCGGACACGGTTCACTTCCGCATGAAGGTTCCGGAAAAAACCAGTGGCAAAATTACTCTCACGTCGCGACTCTTATACCGCAAGTTTTCCTGGTGGAATACGCAGTTTTCGTTTGCTGGGGAACATGAAAAGAATCAGGAGAAGAGCGTCAATGACACGGTGGTGGCGGATTTAGTCACCTCTGATTTCGACGACTCGAAGTTCACGTTTACGCAATCTCTTAAAGGAGTGTCCGCGAAGTCGGAGAAGATTCCTGACGTTCCGATCGTGACAGTCGCGCAAAACGAGGTGAGCATCGATGTTTTGCCAGCGAACGCTCCGATACCGGAAGCGAAGACCAAACTTGCGAAGGAAGACTGGCAGCGCTGGAATGATTACGGCATTGGCTTGTTCCTGCAAGGAGATTTGAAGTCCGCGCAGGCAGCTTTTCAAAAAGTCACCGAAGCCGATCCTCAGAATCCCGATGGATGGTTGAACATTGGACGCGCTGCGCTGCAGGAAGGCGATTTGCCGCGCGCTCGGACTGTGCTCGACAAGGCGCTTGCACTGAATCCTCAACTGGCGCGTACGAATTTCTTTTACGGATCGCTGATGAAATCAACGGGAGACTACGATCAGGCGACCGCACATTTCCAAATTGTTTTGGCGCAGTATCCGCATGATAGGGTTGCGCTCAACAATCTGGGACGGGTCCAGTTCTTGCAGCGAAAATATTCGGACGCCGTGAAAACTTTGCAGCAGGTGTTGGCCGTCGATCCCGAAGACTTGCAGGCGCATTACAACTTAATGCTTTGCTACAACGGACTGGGCGACGAGAAGATGTCGAACGAACACAAACAGCGCTATCTGCGCTTCAAAGCTGACGAATCTTCACAGGCGATCACAGGTCCTTATCGCCAGTTGCATCCCGAAGATAATAACGAGCGGCAGAACATTCACGAACATGTTTCGGTGCCGCTGCCGATCAACACAGGGCACGTTGCGACGGCCGCGATTAGGCATCACGTAACCATCACGGCGCAAAGATGATGATCTCAGTCAAAAGCGAACCTACCACGGGGACACAGAGGCACCGAGAAAATCTGCTTTTAGCTTTTAGCCCTTGGCTTTTAGCAAAGAGCCAAAAAGCAAAAGTCAAAAGCGTTTTTCTCAGCGCCTCTGTGTCTCTGTGGTGGGTTTTGATTTTCGCGGCGTGTGCAGAGATGCCGTCACAAGCTCAAATCACCTTTCGCGACATCACCGCGCAGGCCGGAATTCATTTCACCCACAACACTGGAGCATTTGGGAAAAAGTGGCTGCCCGAAACCATGGGTCCCGGGTGCGCATTCATCGACTATGACAATGATGGATATCCTGACATTCTCTTGGTCAACGGACAGGACTGGCCGGGACATCCAAAAAACGGCGCGACCACACCGAAGCTTTATCACAACAATGGCAACGGCACTTTTACGGATGTGACCGCCAAGTCGGGGCTCGGCATTTCTCTTTTTGGACTGGGCGCGACCGTCGCTGATTACGACAACGACGGATTCGACGATATCTTTATTACAGCCGTCGGACAGAGCCATCTGTTCCACAACAACGGGAACGGCACGTTCACGGACGTCACGAAATCCGCGGGACTGTGGGGGCCGAACGAATTTTCTACGAGTGCTGCCTGGGTGGATTACGATCGCGACGGCAAACTCGATCTCGTCGTCGCGAACTATGTGCAGTGGTCCGAGAAGGGGGATTTGTATTGCACTCTCGACGGAACGCACAAATCCTACTGCACTCCCGAATCGTATAAGGGAACGTCCGCGCGCCTCTGGCACAATCTTGGCGGCGGCAAGTTTGAAGATGCAACGCAGAAAGCCGGGCTGTACGACCCTACGTCGAAGGGCCTCGGTATCTCCATTCTCGATTACAACAACGATGGATGGCCGGACATTCTGATCGCCAACGACACACAGCCCAACAAGCTTTACCTGAACAAAAAGAATGGAACGTTTGAGGAGCGCGCAGTTTCTGCGGGCATTGCATTCAGTGAAGACGGCGTGGCGCGCGCGGGCATGGGAGTGGACGCAGCTGACTATGATCGCTCGGGCAGCGCGAGCCTGATCATTTCTAATTTTGCGAATCAGATGCTTTCGCTGTATCACAACGAAGGCAACGGTTTGTTCGTGGATGAAGCTCCGCGGTCGGAGGTTGGACGCGCGACGCTTGTGACCCTCGGCTTCGGCTGCTTCTTTTTTGACTACGATAACGATGGATGGCAGGACATTCTGATCGCTGATGGCCACATTGAAGATCAGATCGAAACGGTTCAAAAACGCGTCAGGTATGCGGAGCCGCCGCATCTGTTCCGCAATCTGACGAACGGAAAATTTGAAGAAGTCACGAATAAAGTAGGAAGCGCATTCGCCGCTCCAAAGGTGGCGCGGGGCGCGGCTTACGCAGACATCAACAACGACGGAGCGCTGGACGTCTTGATGACGACGAATGGCGGTCCAGCGCATCTCTACCTCAATCAAGGTGGAACCAATCAGAGTTTGCGGGTGAAACTCGTTGGGACAAAATCCAACCGCGACGGCATTGGCGCGGTCGTTCGCGTGAACGCAGGAAACGACAAGCAGTGGCTGAGCATGAAAACGGGATCGAGTTATCTGTCGCAAAGTGAGCTGGTGTTGACGTTCGGTATGGGGACGAAAACCAAGGCTGACAGCGTAGAGATTGATTGGCCGAGTGGGCAGGTCGATAAGTTAGCGAACATCGCAACGGGGCAGACGATTACGGTTCAAGAAGCGAAGGGGCAGATCGCGATGCGAGCGTACCGCAAGAAGTAGTAGCCTTGCGGTACTCAGAGCTTAAGAGCGTTGCCGTTGGCCTGTGCTGGGAGTAGGGGGCCTTCGACTCCGCAACTCATTCGCTTCGCGCATGACTTGCTTCGCTCAGGATGACAGACTTTGTGATATGTGCAAACGGTGTCGTTCCGCGGTCGGATAGAATCATCCCAGAATTATCATGATCAAGATGCATCGGATCGCGCTCGCCGCAATCGCCTTTCTTACACTTACCCTGGTCGCCGCAACTCTCGCCGCCGACATCCCGAAGCCTAATCCACAGGAAGCCGCCCGCCTGAACAACATCGGTGTTGCTTACATGAACCAGCAGCTCTTTGAAAAGGCCTTGAAGCAATTCGAAGCGGCGGCGGAAAAAGATCCGGGATTGAAAGTGACTGCGCTGAATCGCGGGGTGGCGCAACTTAATCTGCAGCGCGTGGACGAAGCGAAAGCCTTGCTGGAGAAGGCTGCGAAGGATGATCCCAAAGATCCGCATGCCTGGTATAACCTGGGCCTCTATTACAAGAACTCTGCGGATGCGAGCGCGGCGGTTGAGGCATTTCGTCATGTGACTGAAATCGATCCGAACGATGCGGATACGTGGTATTTCCTGGGATCGACTCACGCGCAGCTGAAACAATTTCCCGAAGCCATTGCAGCTTTCGAACATGCTCTGAAACTTGATCCGCTACATGCCTCCGCGCAATTTGGATTAGCGCGCGCCTACCAGCAATCTGGACAAGCCGATCCCGCGCATGAGGCGATGAAGAAGTTCCAGTACATCACCCAGAACAAATTGGGATCTCCGATTAGTCTCGCGTATGGAGAGCAGGGGAAGTATTCGCGAGCGGAAGAATCGCCGGTTGCGGTGGAGAAGGTTTTGCCGCAAATAGATGTGACGTTTGTGGATGTGACGAAGAGTGCCGGGTTACCTCTCAAAGCTGATCACTTTGCGGTTGGGGCAGCTTCCTGCTTTATTGATTACGACAACGACGGCAGGACAGATCTCTTTCTAGGTTCAGGCGGTCCCACGGGCGGTCCGGTTCTGCTGCACAACCTTGGCGGCGGAAAGTTTGAGGATATAACGCGAGAACTCGGTGTCAACCAGTCGGAGCGCGCGTCGGGATGCACGGTGGGCGACTACGACAATGACGGCTTTCCGGATCTCGCATTCACTACAGCGAGCGGCATTCATTTGCTGCGCAACGATAAAGCGATGAAGTTTGTCGACATGACGCAGGCATCTGGGATCTTTAGTGATAGAACTGCTGGCAGTAGTGGAGTCGTTTGGAGGGGGCTCGATTTTGTTGACTATGATCACGATGGCGATTTGGATTTGCTGGGCATAAGGGAAGCGTGGCTGCCGATCGTCGGCAAAGAATCAAAGATTTCACCACTACCCGCCGAGGTTTGGCGTAACAACGGCGATGGCACGTTCAAGAATGTGACTGGCGATTTGGGAATCTCGAGGAAAACTTGCCACTGCCAGCATCGGAACCGATTACAACAATGATCGAGCCGTTGACATTGCAATCGCCGGATCGGAGGATGCGCCGACGATTTTCGAAAATCCTCGGGAAGGAAAATTCGCCGTTCGCGATCCGTGGTCTTCGGCTATGCCCGCATCTACAGTGGCGCTCGCTGTCCTCGATTTCGATCACGATGGTTGGATGGACATCGCATTCACGCACGACGGTGCGCCCGGCATCAGCCTCTGGCAGAACAAGGAAGGCAAGACCTTTGATCGAGCCGTCCTCCCCAATGTCGATTGGGTCCGCGGATACGGCGTTGCCGCCATTGATTACGACAACGATGGCTGGGTCGATCTCGTTGCGGTTGGCGAAACGAAAGAGGGGAAAGGGGAAGTCCGTCTATTTCGAAATCTTGGTCCTGATGGATTCAAAGATGTGACTGTCGACGTCGGACTCGACAAGATTCAACTCAAAGAGCCGCGCGCCGTCATTGTTGGAGACTATGACAACGACGGCGCGGTCGATCTTCTGATCACGCAGAACCTCGAACCCGCTGTGCTGCTCCGCAACGAAGGTGGCAACAAAAATAATTCGCTGCGGCTTACGCTTAAGGGGCTGAACGACAACAAGAGCGCGATTGGGACGAAAGTTGAAGTCTTTTCCGCTGGCTTGCGGCAGAAGTTTGAGGTTTATGGATCGTCGGGATATCTCGGACAGAATTCTCCCTATCTGACGATCGGGCTTGGACAGGCGAAGGAAGCGGATGTCGTTCGCATGTTATGGCCGACGGGCGTCTTGCAGGATGAAATCGAAGTCGCGGCCAACAAACAACAAACGTTTGTGGAGATGGACCGGCGCGGCAGTTCGTGTCCAACATTGTTTGCGTGGGATGGTGAGGAATATAAGCTCGTCGGCGACATGTTGGGTGCGGGCGTTGTGGGGCATTGGGTCGGAGCGGGTGGCGACGCGACGCGGGGGCTAAAGCCCTCATCCTTCGGATTGAATGGCACGGCTAAAGCCGTGCCCAACACGAAACCTTTATCCGAAATATCCTCCGAAACCAACGTCGTCCGTAACATCCCTCGTCCGACCGAGGCGATCAAGATTGATCGCAACGCGCTGCGTGAAAAAGATGGCAAGCTGAGTTTTCGTTTCATGGAGCCGTTGGAAGAATCGGTGTATCTCGACCAGGTGAAGTTGTTGGCGGTCGATCATCCATCGGATATCGAAGTTGATCCCAACGAATATTTCGCCAGCAATCCGCCGTACCCGCCGTTCAAGGTTGTGTTCAGTAATAGCAAAGATGCGAAGCCGCCCGCGGGTGCGTGGGACGAGCATGGTCACGATGTGCTCCCGGATTTGCTCGCCCATCGGTATTTTGGTGATTTCAAAGTGCTGCCATTTCTCGGATTTGCGGAACCGCATTCGTTGGAGCTTGATCTTGGAGATGCTTACGACGGCGGGCCTCTCTGGGTGCTGATGCATGGCGAGATCGAATATTTTTCGGCGACCAGCATGTATGCGGCTGATCAAGCGCGTCTGCAGCCGTTCGCACCCTACGTTGAGGCATTGGTCGTCGATAAAAATGGCAAGAACTGGGTCCGTGTCGTCGACGATCTCGGATTCCCCGCCGGTGGCGCGCGTCTCATGACGGCCGATCTCACTGGCAAGCTTCCGGTGGGCACAAAGCGGATTCGGATTACGACGAATCTGCAAATTTACTGGGACAACATTCTGATCAGCCGCACCAGTCAGGATCAAAGCGCGCGTGTTACTGCGCTTCCGATTGCTCGCGCCGACCTCAATTTTCATGGATTCCCGCTGAAGATCGAAGACAAGCCACCGGGCAACGTGAAATATATTTACGAAAAAGTGAGTGCCACCGGACCGTACACGCGGCCAGCGGGGGCGTACACGCGCTACGGTGACGTGCGTCCGCTGCTCGATTCCATCGACGACAAATTTGTCGTGTTTGGGTCGGGCGATGAAGTTGCGCTGGATTTTGATCCTGCTACGTTGCCCGCGCTTCCGCGCGGATGGGCGCGGGATTATTTCTTCATCGCGAATGGTTACGAAAAAGATATGGACTTCTACGCGTATCGCGGCGACACAGTAGACCCGTTGCCGTTTAGCGCTATGAAGACGTATCCGTATCCGGGGCAGGCATTTCCGTCCGATGCGGAGCACCTGAATTATCTGCTCGAATACAACACGCGATTTATGTCGGGGAACGAAGCGAGTGGGTACTCCTTCCAATACCCGAAGGAGTGAAAATTCTCTTTCGTTAATTGTCATCTTGAGCGAAGCGAAGGACCTGCTGCATTGTGGTGCCGCTGGACAGCGGTCCTTCGCTTTGCTCTGATGACAAGCGGGGGTGGGCAGACACTTCAACCGAAACGTTCGCGCTACAATCACACTGCATGCGAGTCGTCCGGATTACGATTTTGTTGATCGCGTTGGCTGGACTTCTTGCAGCGCAGGTTGACAAGAAATCCTCTCAGCAAAAAGCTTCCGCTCCGGTTCCCGTATTCCGCGACATTGCCGCACAGGCTGGTCTCACAGCTTCGCATATCTCATCCGCGCAAAAATCCTATGTGATCGAATCCATGAGTGGCGGCGTGGGGCTTTTCGACTGCGACAACGATGGCAAGCTCGACATCGTGATGGTGAATGGATCGACTGTGGATCGCTACAAAAACGGCGGCGATCTTCTTGTCACTCTTTGGCATCAGGATGCTGATCTCAAATTCACTGACATCACTGCGAAAGCTGGTCTCGCGCGCAGGGGTTGGGGCATGGGCGTCGCGGTCGCGGATTTCGATAACGATGGCAATCTCGATCTCTTCGTCACGGGATATGGTGGCAACGCTTTATATCGCAACAAGGGCGATTGCACTTTTGAGGATGTGACCGACAAGGCTGGAGTCCGCGGTGGTGGCCTGTCTACGGGTGCGGCGTGGGCTGACTACGATCGCGACGGCAACGTAGATTTATTCGTGTCGCGTTACGTTCACGTTGATATGAATGATCTTCCGAAATTTGGTTCGACCAAGTTTTGTCAGTTCAAGGGTGCTCCCGTGCAGTGCGGACCGTGGGGCATGGAGGGTGAAACCGATTTCCTCTATCACAATCGTGGTGATGGCACGTTTGAGGAAGTTTCGAAAAAAGCCGGGGTCGGTGATCCTGAAAAATACTACGGTCTCGGAGTAACTTGGGGCGACTACGACAATGATGGTTGGCCTGATTTATTTGTCGCCGATGACGCTACTCCAAATCATCTCTATCACAACAATCACAACGGAACGTTCACTGATGATGCGATGGTGGGCGGCATCGCGCTGAACAGTGAAGGGCAAGCGCTGGGATCGATGGGCGTGACCTGGGGTGATTACGATCACAGCGGACGCCTCTCGATGTTCATCACCGAATTTGCCGACCAGCCTAATACGCTTTATCGAAATCAGGGATCGCGCGAGTTCGAAGATGTCGCGATGCAGATCGCATCTCGGCCAACCCAGTTTGCCGCTGGTCGGTTGGGGCACATCATTTTTTGATATGGACAATGACGGATGGCTCGATCTGTTCGTTGCCAATGGACATACCTATCCGCAAATGGACAACGTGAAGGGAAGCGCTGCTTACGCCGAGCCGATGTTATTGCATCGCAATCTTCACAATGGAACATTTGAAGAAGTCTCGAAGGCTGCCGGAATAGCCGACATGCCCTTGAAGTCACGGCGGGGCGCCGCTTTCGGTGATATTGCGAACAATGGCAACGTCGATATCGTCGTCCTCAATGTTGGCGAGCCACCTTCATTGCTGCTGAATACGAATAAGAGTTCGAACCATCGTGTACTTTTCAAACTCGTCGGGACGAAGAGCAACCGCGCTGCGATTGGGGCCCGCGTCACGATTCATGCCGACGGGGTGACGCAGTTCGACGAAGTACGTGGGGGCAGCAGTTATCTTTCGCAGAATGATTTGCGGCTGCATTTCGGATTGGGACCGGCGCGGAAAATTGATTCCGTCGAGGTGCGCTGGCCGACGGGCAAGACAGAAGCTTTCAGAGACGTGGTAGCCGATAAGATCTACACGATCACGGAAGGGCAGGGGATCAAAGAGACAGCTACATTGCCAGGCCCAGAGGCAATTTCTTTCTAGAATGAATAGAGCATGAAGAGAATGCCGCTCGATTGCTTCGATGGATTTGAAAATTCGTTAGCATTGCTAACGAATTTTTCCAGCCATGGCTTCGGGCTTTCGCCCGCATCGCCTCGAAATTGGTGACTTTCACAAGAATCAGGCGAGAATCGTTTTAATAGGGTTCTTTTTTCCATTGACAGAATATCCCGTCCGTATAGAATTCGAGAGGATTTTGTGGAACTGCGGCAGAGTTGATCTACTTTGATCCCGCTGTTTGATCTAAAGTCGATTTCTGCGAGCCACGAATAACCCTTCCCCCAAAGCTCCGTTATCTCCGCAGGATAACGGGGTTTTGTTTTTGAGAGTGTATTGTTTGTACACGGGTTCAAAGCGCACGCACTGAAAATACAAATGACCTCGACTGCTAATTCTTCCGCTGACGCTCCCCGACTGAGGCGTGCTCTCACTCTTTGGGACCTGATTCTTTACGGCATCATCGTCATTCAGCCGGTCGCACCGATGTCGGTGTTCGGAGTGCTCAGCGACCGCGGCCGCGGCCACGTAGTCACGACGATCCTGATTGCGATGGTGGCAATGTTGTTCACTGCGATCAGCTACGGCCGGATGGCGCGCGCGTACCCGAGTGCGGGTTCGGCTTTTACTTATGTCGGACAGGAAATTAATCCCGCTCTTGGATATGTGACCGGGTGGAGCATGGTGATGGATTACATGCTCAATCCGATCATCTGCACGATTTGGTGCAGCCAGCAGGCGCACGTGTTTGCTCCCGGCGTGCCTTACTCGATTTGGGCGGTATTTTTCGCACTAGTGTTTACGCTGTTGAATATTCAAGGAGTGAAGACCTCGGCACGCGTGAACACTGCGCTGGCGGCCGGGATGGGCGTGGTCATTGCGATCTTCTTTGTGGTCGCGGCGCGTTACATTTTTGGACATCCGCACGACACGGCGGGATTCTATACGCATCCCTTCTACGATCCGAGCATGTGGAACACGAAGGCAGTCTTGGGCGGGACATCGATTGCGGTGCTTACCTATATCGGGTTCGACGGGATCTCAACACTGTCCGAGGAAGCGGAGAATCCACGGCGCAATATTTTGCTCGCGACCGTGTTGACCTGTCTGGTGATCGGCATTCTTTCAGCGGTTGAAGTTTATGTGGCGCAGCTGATTTGGCCAGCGAGCCAGCCGTTTCCAGATGTTGATACGGCATTTGTCCACGTCGCTGCCCGCGCCTGGAAGCCCATGTTTGGCATCATCGGATTCACGCTTCTTGTCGCGAATTTTGGATCGGGCATGGGCTCGCAGATTGGTGCCGCGCGTCTGCTGTTTGGCATGGGTAGAAGTAATGCTTTGCCGAAATCGTTCTTTGGAGTGGTGGACGCGAAGCATCACGTGCCGCGGAATAATGTTTTGTTCGTAGGCGCTGTTGCTCTGATTGGCGCGTTCCTTATGAGCTACGCCCTCGGAGCGGAAATGCTCAACTTCGGAGCGCTCATCGCATTTATGGGCGTGAATGCTGCGGCGTTCATCCGCTATGTAGTGCGAGACAAGAAGAGGACTATTTCGTTTATTGTGCCGCCGGTTTTTGGATTTCTGATTTGCTTCCTGCTCTGGCTAAGCCTTAGTCAGAAGGCAATGATCGCCGGTACGATTTGGATGGTTGCTGGCATCGCTTTTGGCGCCTGGAAGACGCGCGGCTTCCGCGGGGATTTGGTGAACTTTGACTTGCCGGCGGACGAGTAGCTTGGCACTTCTCTTCTAAAGATTGTCATCTAAAAGTTTGTCATCCTGAGCGAAGCGAAGGACCTGCTTCTTTGTGGCGCCGCGAAACAGCAGGTCCTTCGCTGCGCTCAGGATGACAATTCAAAACAAATTACTCGACGTTCCAGCCGCTGACTTCTACTTCGGGCTTTGCGGATCCCAAGTTACTCGCGCGGTACGTCGCGGTGACCTCTCGCTTCTCTCCGGGCAGTAGGGAAATGTAATTGTCCTGCCAGACCACGGGCAAAATTTCCTCCCCTTTGCTCTTGTTCACTTTTAAGCGAACGAAGAAGGCAATGCTCTTGCTCGGATTCTCAATGGTGACGTTCGTGATCGAGTCCGCGCCCTTGGTTTCGCTGCGACTCGATACGTTCAGCTTGACCTTGGGCAGCTTCGATAGAGAGGTGTAGTCCGCAAAGGACGCGGTCGGAGTCGTGTACCAGTTAGATTTCGCCCAGTCGATGGTTTCCTGCTTGGTCGATAGCCAATAGAAATTGGATCCGACCAACTTGCCGCCCGCATCGGTCACTCGCAGATCCAGAAAGTATGCGGGCGAGAGTCCATCGACTTGGGGTAAGTCGAATACTTTCGCGGTGCTGTCGGCTGCGGCGTCGAGAGCCGCCTCCTTCGCGAATTTCTGTATGCCATCCAGATTGAAGACTCGCGCGGACAACTTCAGACCCTTCGCATCCGTGTACTGACTGCTGACCAGCCAGATGGAGTGATCGTCGTATCCATAGACGGGGTCGAGCGCCTGCATCGATTTCTTGGCGCCGAAATATCCGCCGCCGGGGCGCATGTAGTAATCGTAGAGATGCCAAATCATCGAGGGCCAAGCGTTGTTCAGCATCCATTGAATGACGCCCGTCGAATTGTATTTATTGCGGCTGTACGCTTCGTACATCGCGCGCACGCCTTCGTAGGTCATCAGTTGCGACTTGAAGGTGAGATCTTTGGCGCTGGTCGCAGTTCCGTAGCGGGCGTTGAGAGCATCGTTGAAGACGTTCATATTCTTGAACGCGCCGCCGCCCGCGTGAAAGTTCCAATACTCGTCAACCGGCCAGAGATGATCTTTGGGGATCATGCGCTGCACGCTTTCAATCGGAGGAATGGCAGGTCCCATGCTCGTTTCGGAGTTGAAACCGTAAGCCCCGCCGCAACCACCCGCGTTACACTTCTGGTCTTCTGCGGATCGATGCGGATCAGCGGCCCAGTACGAAGGAGCGACATATTCGTACGGCCCGCTCATCTTCACGCCGCTTCCGCCGGTGAGCGTTGTGGTCTTCGCGGTTGCTGAAGACACGATTGGATTCGGCCACAGCAAATCCGACTCGACCTTCAAATACATTTCTTCGACATCTGGCGGCGGAGGATTGTCGCTGCCGTTGAGCCACATCACCATGCTCGGATGGCTGCGGAGTCGATACATCTGGTCGCGCAAAGAAGCTTTCGCAATGTCGAAGTCTTCGTTCTTCCAACTGCCCCAATGCTCCCAGAAATCGCAGCAGCACCATCCGGCCATTACAAGGATGCCTTCGCGGTCCGCTGTTTCATAAAATTCTTCAGTCTCGAGTTTTCCTTCTAGTCGGACAGTGTTGAGTCCTAAATCGCGCACGTAACGGAAATCGTCGGCCAGGCGTTCTGGCGTTTGGCGCATCATCATGTCGGGCGTCCAACCACCGCCGCGGATCAGGATGTTCTTACCGTTAATCTTGATCAGCCGTTTGTAGCGATCGGGAGCATTCTGCGAAACTTCGGACGTGATTTCGCGGATGCCGAATTTTGTGCGGGAAACATCGGAAAGGTGCCCGTCCACTTCAAAAGACATTTTTACGTCGTAAAGATTCGGCGTTCCCATCTGCGCTGGCCACCACAGTCGCGGATTGTTGATGTTGAGTTGTGGATACTGCGCAGGCGTAAAAGTCACATCTTTTGCTTCTCCTGCCGCTAGCTCTACTGGTTGTTCGAAGTCGATGGTTTCGATCTTTCCCTTCAGCGTCCCTTTGACCGCGTGGTCGCTGGCGTTTTTCACCTGCGCCGTGACGGTCAGATGGGCTGCGTTGTTGGCGGGCGAATCCACTTTGGAGAGAACCGCCGGATGTCGCAGTGCGACTGTTCCGCTGGTGGTCAGGTACACCTCGCGCCACAAACCCATGTTCTTATCGGGAGGGGAAGGATTCCAATCGACGAACGTGATTGCGAGACTATTTTCAGTGGGAGCCCACACTTGCACCGCCAACACGTTCGCCCCGGGCTTGATCGCGGACGTGACGTTGAACTCGTAAGTCCGCCAGGCGCCCGCGACATCGTCCGAGTTGGCGATCTGCTTGCCGTTTAGAAAAATGTTGGCGCGATAATTAATGCCACGAAAATTCAGCCAGACTGTTTTTCCAGCGTAAACATTCGATAGTGAAAATTCCTTGCGATACCACCACGAGACTCCGTAGGGACTGTCGGGCGGCATTGCAATATTTGAAAAGTTGAGACCGATGGGATAGCTGACGCCGGGAAACTGGCGAATGTTCATCCCGAAAAAAGGGTCTGGCAGAATCTTGTTCTTCACTTGCGCAGCGACGACGGTGGTCGGGACGTCCGCTTGAATCCAGTCACTTGTCTTATACGACGTCTCGGAGATTGCTTCGCCCGTGCCCGTCACCTTCGCGGATGACTGCAGCGCCCATCCGTCGCGCAAGGGCATGGTCAAGGCGGGAGCCGCTTGGAAACTGGGCTGGGCGGATGCGAGAGTCAGAAAAACAAACGGGACAAACAGGCGCAATGTCTTCATGAAGACGTCCTTCACAAGTTCAGGATTAAAACGCACACCGGTCTCAGATTTTCGCCACTCATTCCACGGGGCACGACTCAAACCGCCCTACGTTGATAGCATTTTTATTAATTCGTTTCAATGGCTGAGTTTCGCGGATGAGTCTAGCCCTGTTGCCGAGCATTGTCCCGGCGCGAGGGTCGAGTTCAGGATTTTCATTGCGGTAAATAGCCAGCGCTTCAGTCGAGTCGGAACCTCGATTCGGAACCTGGATATTAGCGCCGCTCCATCCGCGCGCCACATCAGTGCCTAGTTTATAATCAAGGGTTCCTGCTTCCCACCGTGTGGCAATCGGACAGCTGATCTGAAGACGGATTGAGTGGGAACTGAAACGATCCGAAACGTAATTATCATTATTCTGAATCTGAACTTCTGAACCTGAACGGAGTCACTGAACCATGATTCGACAACTTCAAAACGCTGGGCCGACCCTGAAATTCATTCTCTACGGCCTATTGCTTGTTATTTGCGGTGGAATGGTGATCACACTCATTCCTGGCGGCCTTGGTTCCAGCCTTGGACTGGGCGCGCCTCCCGCAGGTGTTCTCGCTACGGTTGGCGATCAGACGGTGACTGTCCCCGAAGTGCAGCGCGAGGCGAGGGCGATGGTTGCCCAGCAATTTCCGCGCGGGGGCCCACAAGCCAGCATGCTGCTTCCATATTTTGCCAGTCAGGCAGCGGAACAGTTGATTAATGAGAAGGCTTTGGTGGTTGAGGCACATCGTTTGGGATTGCGCGTCAGCGACGAAGAATTGCGAGAAGACTTTCAGCACGGACAACTTGCCGCCGTGCTTTTTCCCGACGGAAAATTCATCGGCGAAGAGCAGTACGAGAATCTTTTGCAGCAACATGGCATGACGGTTCCGATATTTGAGGCGCAGCAGAAAGAGCAAATTCTCGCTCGCAAACTGTATGCACTGGTTTCCAGTAGTGCGTTTGTTGGAGATCCTGAAGTTCGGGACGAATTTAACCGCCGCAACACGAAAGTCAAGTTTGACTACGCGGTGATTACGCAGGCCGACATCCTTAAGGGGCTGCATCCCACGGATGAAGAACTCAAAGCATTTTACGAACGCAACAAAGCGGGATACGCGAACTCGATCCCCGAGAAGCGTCAGATTAAGTACATCGTCGTAGAGAGCGCCAAAACGGCGGCCGCAACCACAGTCTCCGATCAGGATTTGCAGACCTACTACGATCAGCATCGCGAAGAGTATCGTGTGCCGGAGCAGGTGAAGGTCAGCCACATTTTGATTAAGACTCCGCTTCCTGCTGCGGGTGCAAAGGAAGATGAGAAAGCCGTGGCCGATGCACGCGCTAAGGCAGAGGGCGTGCTGAAAGAAGTTAAGGCGGGCGGTGACTTCGCGAAATTGGCAGAAAAATATTCGGATGATCCGGGAAGCGCCAAAGCCGGCGGCGAACTTGGCTGGATTGGCCGCGGACGGACTGTTCCGGAATTTGAGAAGGCTGCGTTTTCGCTCGGCAAGGGACAAACCAGCGATCTAGTGAAGAGCAGTTACGGATTCCACATCATTCACGTCGAAGATAAACAAGATGCGCATCTCAAGAGTCTTGCCGAAGTAAAGAGCGAGATCGAAGAGAAAGTGAAGCTGGAGAAAACGGCCCACGCCACCGAAGCCGCTGCAAATACCCTGCTGAGCCAGGTGCGGACTGACGGCTTCGATAAAGCCGCTGCTGCCAAGGGACAGGCTGCGGTCACCACTGACTTCTTCACTCGCACTGATAACCTGCCCGGACTGGCGGCAAATCCGCAATTCATGGAAGCTGTGTTCACTGAAGCTGACAAGGCTCCGGCGGATGTAGTGCAAATTCCGCAAGGTTATGTAGTGTTTCAGTTGTTGGCCATCAAACCTCCGGCGACTCCGACGTTCGACGAAATTCGGTCGAAAGTGGAGAGTCAATTTAAGAGCGAGCGGGCAGCGCTACTTCTGCAGCAAAAGACGCAGGAACTCGCGGATCGCGCCAAGTCTGGCCACGATCTGAAGAAGGCAGCGAAAGACCTGGGCGCGACAGTGAAGACCAGTGAATTGGTGCTCCCCGACGGTCAGGTTCCGGACATCGGTTCGATGTCGAGCGCAACTGCGATTTTCGCTCTCAAGCCTGGGGACATTAGCGGTCCGATCACTGCCGGGAGTAACGGGGTGGTTGCTCAGTTGCTTGATAAACAAGCTCCGACCGATCAGGAATTCGCGGAGAAGAAAGATGGTATTCGGCAATCCTTGCTGGACGCGAAACAGAACGACATGTTCGGTCTTTTCGTGACCAACCTTCGCAAGGACATGGAGAAATCCAACAAGCTGAAGATTAATGATCAAGAGATGAAGAACCTGACCCGCCAGAGCGGACCTGCCGAAGAAGGTTCGTAACGAAATAGAAGTTCTCGGTTCTCAGTTCTCAGGTACAGCGTCTGGGATATCTTCTGAGAACTGGGGCTGAGAACCGAGAACTGACCTTGAATGCCTTTTGCACGCGCCAGCGGAATTCTGCTTCATCCCTCGTCGTTGTCGTCGCGCGGCGGAATCGGTGATTTTGGTCCGGCAGCATATGCATTCGCGGACTTTTTAGCCTCCGCGAATCAGGGATTGTGGCAGGTCTTGCCGCTAGGTCCGCTGGGTTACGGCAACTCTCCGTATTCTTCGACTTCCGCTTTTGCTGGGAATCCACTGCTCATCAGCCTGGAGCGGCTCGCCGATCGCGGATGGATTGATCGTGCGCAAGTTGAAGTGTTGCCCGGCGGCTTTGATCCCGTGGACTACCCTGAGGTATTTCGCCGAAAGCTTCCCTTATTGTTTGAAGCGGCCCGAAATTTCTTGCGGACAGCTACTCCCCAGAGTCGCGAACGTTACGAGAAATTTTGCCAGCAGAACAGGTCATGGCTCGACGATTTCGTACTCTTCGATGAACTACGCGCGCGCTTCAAGCTTGAGAGTTGGACCCACTGGCCGCGTGAATTGATGCACCGCGAACCGGCCGCGATGGAAAAGGCTCGCACCGAAATGCGAGATCACCTCGACGTGCGGCGCGCCGTCCAATTCTTTTTCTTCGAGCAATGGCAGGCGCTGCGGTCCTATTGCGCGCAAAAGAATATCCGCGTGGTGGGTGACATCGCGATCTTTGTGAATTTTGATAGCGTTGATGTCTGGACGCATCCTGACCTGTTTCACTTGAACGCTGAGCTTGATCCTGAAGTGATTGCCGGTGTGCCCCCGGACTTTTTCAGCAAAGACGGGCAGCGCTGGGGGAATCCTCTTTACCGGTGGGACGTGATGAAGGACCGCGGGTACTCGTGGTGGATCGATCGCATGCGTTGGGTGATGCAGAACTTCGATTACATCCGGCTCGATCACTTTCGCGGCTTCTCGCAGTTCTGGGAGATACCCGCGAATGAACCGACCGCGATCAATGGACGATGGGTCGATGGTCCTAAAGATGATTTGTTCGTCAAACTGCGCGAGGCGCTGGGCACGCTACCATTTTTCGCCGAGGACCTGGGATACATCACGCCCGACGTGCATGAACTTCGCGAACGTCTGAAGATTCCGGGCATGGCCGTGCTGCAATTTGGCTTCGGAGACGTCGGAGCGCACACTCATCTGCCGCACACTTTTACGACCGAAAAAGTTGTGTATACCGGGACGCACGACAACGACACGTTGCTGGGTTGGTGGTCGGCCAGTGCGACTGAATATGAACGACAACAGGTAGCAACGTACCTTGGAAGATGCGAAGACGGCGTTCACTGGGGTATGATTCGCGCCGCGTCGACTTCTGTCGCGAGCCTTTGTGTCGTCCCGATGCAAGACGCGCTGGGACTCGGTAGCGACGCTCGCATGAATATTCCGAGCCGCGAAAAAGGGAACTGGCGTTGGCGTCTGGACTCGCACCTGTTGCGGCCCGAGTTGGCGCAGAAACTGGCGACGCTGGCCGAAGTTTCCGATCGTCTGCCGAAGCCGCTTTCGGAGCGCGCAGACGCGAAGGGCAACCAAGAATCGGTGGCCTGATCGCAGATCGGCCATAGTGTATCCTCGATTTCTAAATAAATTGACCAAACTATCTGGAGTACGATTCCGTGACCGAGCCCATCATTCGCGCCCATGCTGTCGAAAAGTTCTACATACAGCCGGATGGGAATCGCATTGAAGTCATCGCGCCCGTCGATCTCGACGTAGATTCAGGAAAAATTATTGCGTTGCTCGGACCTTCTGGATGCGGCAAGTCCACACTGCTGCGGATTCTCACCGGACTGAGCAAGCCGTCGTCCGGCGAAGTGTTTTGGCATGGACAACCAGTCGCCGAACAAAATCCCGGTGTCGCTATCGTCTTCCAAAGTTTCGCTCTGTTCCCGTGGCTCACGGTCCTCGACAATGTTGAGGCTCCGCTTGAGGCTCGTGGAGTGTCCGCTATGGAGCGTCACAAACGCGCGCTGCGGATTCTAGATACCGTCGGTCTCGACGGCTTCGAGAGCGCGTATCCCAAAGAGCTTTCTGGAGGAATGAAACAACGGGTTGGCTTCGCGCGTGCGTTGGTCGTCGAGCCAGAAGTCCTCTTCATGGATGAGCCTTTCTCCGCGCTCGATGTGCTCACGGCAGAGAGCCTGCGAAACGAATTGCTCGAGCTTTGGCTAAGCAAGAAGATGCCGACCAAGGCGATTTTTATTGTCACGCATAACATCGAAGAAGCGGTTTTGCTGGCAGATCGTGTGATCGTGCTGGGCCGTAATCCGGCGCGTGTGCGGGCCGATTTTCCGGTGGAGCTGGCGCAGCCGCGCGATCGAAAATCGGCGCGTTTCGTTGAGTTGGTGGACTACATCTACAAAATCATGACCCAGCCGGACCTTGCGCTGGCCGTGCCCGGAGCGACTGCGGCGTCGCAAAAACCTGCGCGTCAAAAATACCAGATGATTCCGCACGCGCGCGTCGGCGGCATTGCAGGCCTGCTGGAATTGCTGCAGGATCGCGGTGGCAAAGAAGATCTGTATCGCCTTGCAGAAGACCTCATCATGGACGCTGAAGATCTCTTGCCGATTATCGAGGCATCAGTCCTGCTTGGATTCGCCACGTTGAAGGAAGGCGACGTCGAAATTACGGCTGAAGGAACGCACTTCGCGGAAGCGGACATCCTCAGCCGCAAAACTCTCTTCCGCCAGGCCGCGTTGAAACACATTGTCATCCTGCAACAGATCGACAGCATCCTGCATGCGAAGACGGATCATTCGATCTCGCAAGAATTCTTCTACGACATTCTCGACGAACATTTTAGTCAGGATGAAGTTGAACGCCAATTCGAGACTGCGATGAATTGGGGACGGTACGCCGAGATTTTCGACTTTGATCGTGAGGGCCATCGGCTCGTGCTCGCCGAGCCCGTTTCAGAACCACATCCTCCAACGACCCCGGTGCCGTTGTGAAGCGTCCGGGACGAATCAGTCTTCAGCCTCTCGTTCGAATCTGGTCAGTGTTGCCGAATGCGAGTGTGGCGGGTTTGCCAGACCTCATCATGTTTTCCGCCGGCCTCGCGCTTTTCTATGGCGTCGTCGAAGTTGGACGTAACTGGCTCGGTCCGTTCACCCCGCATATCGAAATCAGCCGCAACCTGAGTGCGCTTCCGGTTTATGCAGGATACTCGCTGCTCCGCATCGCGCTCGCGTATGTATTGAGCCTGATCTTCGCGCTCACTTACGGATACATCGCAGCGTATCGTCCGGGGGCGGACCGGTACATGATCCCGCTGCTTGATGTTCTTCAGTCGATTCCGGTGTTGAGCTTTCTACCTGGAGTTATGCTGGCCATGGTCGCGCTTTTTCCCGGACGTCAACTTGGCGTCGAGATGGGTGCGGTTCTCCTCATCTTTACCGGCCAAGTCTGGAACATGGCGTTCAGTTTTTATGCGTCACTGAAAAGTATCCCGCGTGAAATGCGGGAAGCGGCGACGATCTATCGCTTCAATTGGTGGCAGCGCTTTATCCAGATTGAACTGCCTTTCGCGACCATTGGACTAGTGTGGAATTCGATGATGTCGGTCGCCGGAGCCTGGTTTTTTCTGATGGCTTGCGAACAATTCAGTGATTTCAAATTGCCCGGGCTGGGATCGTACTTACAGACCGCTGCAGATAACGGAGATACTCGTTCAATCGTCCTGGGCATTCTGACGATGGTGGCAGTCATCGTGATGATCGATCAGTTTGTGTGGCGTCCCGTGATCGCCTGGGCCGAAAAATTCAAGATGGAGCAGGTCGAGAGTACGAACGCTCCCACATCGTGGGTCTTGAATTTTCTGCAGCGGTCGCGGGGTGTAGCACTCTTTCGAAAGCGAGCAGTGCGTCCGCTGCGCGAGCAGATGGTGCATTACTTCGCTGTGCAGGATAAGGTCGCAGTGCCTGCAAAGAAGGTGAGCGCGGTTTCGACTTGGCTCTGGCGGATCGTTGGAGCGGTCTTGCTCGCCGGAATTGCCTATGCCGTCGCGCGCGTGGTGATGATTCTGACTGGACTCGGCAGCTCCGAATTTCATCAACTCGGGGTTGGACTGCTGGCAACGTTTCTAAGGGTGAATGTCACACTGCTGATCGGAGCACTGTGGACGATCCCCGTCGGCGTCGCGATTGGATTCAATCCGCGTCTCGCTCGCATCGCGCAGCCCCTAGCGCAAATCGCCGCGTCAGTTCCAGCAACAGCTTTATTCCCGGTCGTATTGTTGGTACTGATTCGTCTCGGCGGAGGGCTGGGGATTGGATCGATTGTTCTGCTACTACTCGGAACGCAGTGGTACATCTTGTTCAACGTAATTGCTGGCGCGATGGCGATTCCAACCGATCTGAAAGAAGCTGCCAACGTGTTCGGAATCCGAGGATGGGAGCGTTGGCGCAAATTGATTCTCCCGGGGATATTTCCATTCCTCGTAACTGGAATGGTGACGGCATCTGGCGGCGCTTGGAACGCGAGCATTGTCGCTGAGTATTTCCACTTCAAAGGACAGACGTATTCCACCGTAGGAGTCGGAGCGATGATCTCAGCCGCGACCGATGCCAAAAACTTCAATCTCCTGCTCGCCAGTACCATCGCTCTTGCGGCCGTTGTCGTCACCACGAATCGGCTGGTTTGGCGCCGGCTCTATCGACTCGCCGAAACCCGCTACAAACTCGAAGGCTAGCGAGACATTTTGGAACAAACTTGCCGCTCCGAACGTATCACTGGGGCGGTCGGAAATCCTCGTCTCGACGATTCCTCCGCCAGTCCGGCGGGCTGCGATCCTAATCCGGAAAATATCCACGAGTGTCTTGATGCGTAGAGTGATGCTTTTGATACTGACGTCGATTGCGGCGTCGTTCATAACGGATGCCTGTTCCGCGCAGGACGAGCCCATCCACGTTAACGTTAAATTAGTTAACGTCGCATTCTCCGCTCGCGACTCGCAGGGCGCACTCGTAAAAACCCTAGGTAAAGACGACGTAGACGTCTTCGAAGATGCCGTCCCTCAAAAAGTTTCTTTCTTCGCGCACAGTGTCGATGTGCCGCTAACCCTGGGATTGATCGTCGACTTCAGTGGAAGCCAGGACCACTTTTCCGACCAGCATCAGCACGACCTCGAAGTTTTTCTCAAGGATATCCTCGGGCCAAAAGACCGCGTGTTCATGGTTGGTTTTGGCAACCATATCCGCTTAGTAAGCGATTTTTCGCAATCTGGATCGGAACTTCTAGACCGTCTGAAGCGCTATCAGAAGAGTGACAAACATTTTCCTGAGTTGGGTCCCAAAGAGAGTCGAGAGTTGGGCACCGCTTTTTACGATTCCATCTATTACTCGGTCACAGAAAAGCTGGTTGGAGAAAACGGCCGGCGTGCCCTTCTTGTCTTCAGCGACGGAGAAGACAACTCGAGTTCGCACGATATGATGACCGCGATCGAAGCTGCCCAGGCCGCGAATGTGCAGGTCTACACCATTCGCTATACGGAGGAGCAGCACGGACATCTCACGGCACGCAATCAATACGGCGTGCGTGTAATGGAGCGCATCGCGAAAGAAACTGGTGGGGACGCTATCGATGCGAAGACGACCGATCCGAAAACTTACTTCCAGCAAATTGCGGAGGAACTTCGCACGTCGTACGAACTGGCTTACTATCCGACGAATTCTTCGCCAGACGATACTTTTCGCAAGATTGTGATTCGTCCCAAGCAGCCCGGCTTGAAAGTGCGATCGAAGACTGGATACTTCTCGCGCTAGCTCACGGCCAGCTCCGCGCCTGGCATCTTCGCCCGGCCGAATGACAGGGAAAGATTAGGCTCGACAAAACTTCGGTGTTCAAAGTGGCATCGCCAGCCTTTGCTAAATCCGCTCACCTGTTGAACAATGAAGACTGAAGAAACGAATAGTGAGCAATCAAACTAATTTGACGTACTGGCCGTCGTGGTCGTTTCATGATCCGCCGACGCAATAGAAATGCAAGGAGCCTTCATGTCCGCTACTGGAGAACTTATCCGTCTGATGAATTACATCGACGACATTGCCACCACCCTGCGCCGCATCAGCGCCAGCATCCCAGCCATGACCGCCGAGGAAAGCGCGCGACTGGGAGAGTACATCCGCAAGTCCGAGCCGAGCTATGAGAGCGTCGTGCAGCGCCTTGAGGAGGCTGGGAAAGAGAAAGCGCAGGTCGGTAAATAGTGGCTGAAGTACGAGCTGAGGTACCGTCCAAAGTATCTTCCACGGTCCGAACCATCGCAGTCATCGGTGCCGGAATCATGGGCCGAGGCATCGCCCACGCGGCCGCGCTGGGTGGCTATCGCACTATCCTCGAAGACCTACTGCCAAATGCTCTGCGCAAAGCGGAGACGGAGATTCGCGCCAATCTCGATAAGTCTGTCGAATTGGGCAAAGTCGAAGCCGTAGATGCTGACGCGGCTTTTTCGCGACTGGAGTATGCCGGATCCGTCGATGAAGCTGCCCGCGACGCCGATCTGGTCATCGAGGCTGTTCCGGAAGAGATGGAATCGAAGATTGAAATCTTCACCATGCTCGACAAGATCTGCCGTCCGACGACAATTCTCGCCTCGAATACTTCGTCGCTCAGCGTCACCGAAATTGCCAGCGTCACCTATCGCGCGAAAAAGTGTGTTGGCATGCACTTCTTTAATCCTGTCCACAAGATGAAGTTGCTGGAGATCGTGCGCGCTCTTGAAACAGACGACGATACGCTTGCCGCAGTCGTCGAAGTCGGCAAGCGGATGCGCAAAGAAGTTGTCGTGATCAAAGAGTCGCCCGGCTTCGTCACCAGCCGGATCAACGCGATGATTGGCAACGAAGCTTTCTATATGCTCCAGGAAGGCATCGCCAGCGCCGAGGACATCGACAAGGCTCTCAAACTAGGCCTGAATCATCCCATGGGACCGTTCGAACTCGTGGACCTCGTCGGCCTCGACACGCGCCTCCATATCCTCGAATATCTGCACAAGAGTTTGGGAGAGAAATTTCGTCCCAGTCCGCTGTTGGTGCAGTACGTGAAGGCCGGAAGGCTTGGGCGCAAATCGCGGCGGGGAGTGTTTGAGTATCCGGAAGCCGCCGAACGATCTGTGAAGAGCTAGATGAAAAGTTAAGTCGGCGCAGAATCAACTCCCGCGCCGACAGGAAAGCTCAGTTAATATCCTGTTTCGCCTCCAGCTTCTTCACCAGCCCGTCCACATAGACTTTCTGATTGTCCGGAGCCGCCGCCAGAGCCAACTTCATCTCTTTCGCAGCGTCATCAAACTTGCCTTGCGCACAGTACATCCGAGCCATTCCTGAGTGTACGAACCACTGGTCGGGATGCTTCTTCGCGTTTTCGCGGAAGATGGCAAATGCCTCTTCGTTCTTTTTCTCGGCTTGGAGCTGTCGTCCGAACAGGTGAACTTGTAATGGGCTCGCGAGATCCAAAGCCTTTTTCTGCGCAGTCGCCGCTTCGTCCTTGCGATCGAGGGCTAAGAGGACTTTCGACTTGGTCATTTCGTTGTCGTAGCGGTCTTCATTTTCAATGGACTTGTTGGCGTACTTGAGAGCATCGGCCAAAGCTATTTTTTCGGTCAGCAAGTAATTTGCTGCGTCATCCCAGCTCATCCACGTGTATTGGGCAAGATTGCGGAGTTGATTCTTCAAACTGGCTTCCGTCAGGTCGTGGACATTCACCGATACCTTGAACGGGACCGCGACTTTCTCCCACTCAAGTTCGACAACGGTCGAATCCGGTTTCAGTTGGTCGAAGTCGTAGGTCAGAGCGTTGTGCATGTCCGCAGTGGTTGGCTTGACGGTAACGCGCAGAGCGTCCTCTGCCTGATCGTAGGTGAATGCTCCCCAAGACGTGGAGTTTTTCGAGAAAATGATCGTCCACTCGTTGGCGGTCGGAATCATGTGCAATCCGTAGGTTCCTTTATCGAGCGGCTTGCCTTCGACCATCACCGGATCGCTGAACGTGATCGTCGTGTTCTCGTTCGCGCCAGCGCGCCAGACCTTTCCGTAGGGAACCAAGTCATCCCAAACCTTGCGATCATTGATCAGTGGACGGTGGTAGCGGATGGTTATGTCGGTAACTCCAATGCGCTGCGAGATCTCAGCTCGCTGGCTCGCGCGCGGCAGATCCAAAACGAATGATTGGGCCTGACTTGCGATGGACAGCGCGCCGAAAGTGGCGGCCAGAGACAAGCAGAACAGGAATCTTCGAAAAGCAGGCCGAAAAGGGACCCGAAAAGAAGCTGAAATCATTGGCAACGCCTCCATGCGTCCATGCGCTCTAACTGGTTGGGTGCTGTGGCTCGGGTGGCTTGTGGATATAAGGAAACGCCACCAAGTCGGCATCTTAGACGTGCTCCCGACCCAGTTGTGAGCAAGATTGGGCTTTTTTCGGGAACCACATCGCCCTTGATCGCGTACAACACAACAGAAGCTGGATTCGGCTTCACCTTCGGGCTAGCTCGGGAATACAGCGCAACTACAACCATGCGGATGCTCATCGAAATCGTTCGTCAGTCACTGGCCACGCTCTGGGCCCACAAACTGCGTTCGTTTTTAACGATGTTCGGGATCGCCTGGGGCGTGGGATCGTTGCTACTTTTGGTCGGACTCGGCGAGGGTTTCCGCAGCGGGCAGCGGCGCCAGCTTCAGAACCTCGGTCAGGACATCATGTTCACCTTCCCGGGAAGGACTCCGGCGGTAGAAGGTAGTTCACAGTCCGGGCGAACCTACCACTTTACGTATGGCGACTACCTGGCTGTCCGCAATGAGGCGCGGGCAATCAAATACATTTCGCCCGTGCTCAATCGCGAAGATATTCGCGCGGTAAGCGATTACGGTTCGACCAATGGTCAGGTCTTTGGAGTCGTGCCGGAATATAACGAGATTCGCCATGTGCCTGTTGGACCCGGTCGCTGGTTTAACGATCAGGACAATACTGAAAACCGCCGCGTCGCCGTTGTGGGATGGGAACTTTTGAAAAATATTTTTCCGGGACGGCCGGCTGTCGGCGCTCCGATTCTGCTCAACGGGGTCCGTTTCGAAATCATCGGAGTGCTGAGTAAAGTTGGGCAAGATGGAAACAATGGAACCAACGCTCGCATTTTTATTCCCATTGAGACCATGCGGAATCTGTTTCGGTTGAAAGACCAGAACTCCGAGGACGCGATTTCGTTTCTGAATTATCGTCCCTTCACGCCCAGTGGAAACCTGGCCGCGAAAGCGGAAATTCACAATATTCTGGCTCGTCGGCACGGGTTCGATCCCAAGCTGACAGAGTCGTTTGAAGACTGGGACACGATTGAAGACAACCAGCGCGTCGCCAAGATTTTCGACAGCATGGACGGATTTCTTGGCGTAGTCGGAGTTGTGACACTTGCTCTTGGCGCAATTGGAATCATTAACATCATGCTGGTCTCCGTCACGGAACGCACACGGGAAATTGGGCTGCGCAAAGCCCTCGGCGCGACGCATCGCGCCATCTTGACCCAGTTTTTTGTGGAAGGAGCGTTTCTTACGGCGTTGAGCGGAGGAATAGGTCTGGCCATCACGACGGCGTTCTTAACGATACTCTCGGCCTTGCCTGCTCCCGATGGATTCGACACGCCACGCATTGTTCCATCGTCGGCGCTGATTGCGATCCTGTCGCTAGCTGTTGCTGGGATTGTCGCCGGCCTTTATCCCGCACGCCAAGCCGCGATGCTGCAACCGGTGGAGGCACTGCGTCAAGAGTAGTCCCTACGAATTACGAACTAGCGGATTACTCAATAATCGATTACGGAATAATTATGTTTCTTGAACTTGGACGGCAGGCTTACAACGCGCTCAGGCACAATCGCCGCCGCAGCATCCTAACCATGCTCGGTATGGCGTGGGGGATCGCGACCGTTGTGCTGCTGCTTGCTTATGGATCGGGTTTCGAGCGCGGTCTGTGGGTAGCCTTCCGTTCGTTTGGAACGAATCTTATTTTTGTTTTCCCGGGACGCACGTCCTTACAAGCGGGTGGAACAAAGGCTGGCAGCGAAATCAAGCTCACCGTCAACGATCTCGATTATCTGCAGGCTGAAGTGCCGCTGATTAAGCGGCTCTCCCCAGAAACGGCGAAGCAGAGCACCGTTGCGGTGGGGACCAGGAGCGGAAACTACGGCGTCAGTGGCGTCTATCCCTACTACGGCCACATGCGGCGTATGGATGTGCAAGACGGAAACTTCTTCACTGAACTCGACGAAAATACGCACAGCCGTGTTGCCGTCATCGGGGCCGACGTGAAGAAAAAACTCTTTTCCGGTCAGAATGCGCTCGGCGAAAACATCCGTATTGACGGAATTTCATATGAAGTCATCGGGGTCCTCAAACATGTCATCCAAAACGGCGATGACAATATGAATGACAAAGTCTACATTCCATTCAGCGCGATGAGTGACTTCACCAATACTTACTACATCAACGCGGTTGCTATGGAATACGAAGGCGACCATCAAAAGGTCGCTGATGCAGTTCGCCGGTCACTAGCGTTTCATCATGAGTTCGATCCCAAAGACAAGCGGGCCATTTTTGTCTTCGACGTGTTCGCCGATCTCTTGGACTTGCGCGTGATCACTACGGCAATCAAGATCATGCTGGGCTTTATCGGGTTACTTACACTTGGCATTGGCGGCGTTGGATTGATGAACATCATGTTGGTGTCGGTCACTCAGCGTACTCGTGAGATCGGCGTTGAGAAGGCGCTTGGGGCGCGGGGTTGGCACATCCTCGTTCAGTTTCTATCGGAGGCGTTGGCGATCACCGTACTCGGCGGAATCGCTGGAGTTGCGATTGCCTATCTAGTTTCCTGGTCCGTCGGGTCGCTGACGCTGTGGAGCGCCTTTGCGGAAAATGGCACCGACGGCGATATTCGGCTGGCGATTGACTCCACCACGTTGATCGCTTCCACCCTAATTTTGGGCTTCGTCGGCATCATCAGCGGAATGTTGCCGGCGATCAAAGCGAGCCGGCTCGATCCCATTGAAGCTCTGCGCTACGAATAGTTAACAGAGTCTTCGCGCGACGGGTCGTCTGGCAACGGGCGGCTCGTCCGTCCAAATCGAGCCGTGGTCGCGAATCTAAGCCGCCATCCCAAGCCCTTCCTGTGTTATATTTCTCCAAATTTAACAGGAGGATTTATGCGCCCACTCGGTGTGACGCTGGTCGGTTTTTATCAGATTCTGCGCGGTGTAATCGGTTTGCTATTTGGCTTGTCTGTCCTTCTGTTCACCGGATTGGCCGCGAAACTGGCTTCCATGGCCGCTGAAGGCAACGCCGTCGAAAATCTTCTGCGTAGCTTTGGACACGCGGCGGGACTGGGAATCATCGTGTTTGCAGTCGTCCACATGATCGCCGGATATGGCGTTCTGCAAATGCAAAATTGGGGACGCCTTCTGACCCTTCTATTTTCGGCCATTGGTTTGGTGCTGGTGCTTCCCGGCGTAATGCACATGAATGCGTTTTCATTGCTCTTCGGAGCCATCAACGCCGCCTGCATCTTCTACCTTGTCATGCCTCCGATCAAACGCGCCTTCCACGCGGAAGGCAATCCGATGCGCATGGCCGCGTAAGCCTCATAGCTATTCGCCAAATTCGAGTAGAGACGGGGCTGGCCCCGTCTCGCTCCCTCCACCTGCCTCGCCCATTACCTCGAATCAACCAACGGACGATTGGCCAACCTCCGCAGATTACCCTGAGTACCAAAGAGTGCACCATTCCTGCTGCTATTTAACATTCCTGAAATATCTTTGCAGTAAACTACGCTCAGTGCTCGGTTAACCATGAGTTCACCTCGGGTCTCTCGTTTCGCGCTTCCGCTGCAGGTAGCAGCCGTCTGTTATCGGCGGGTAAATTCGCATGTCGAGTTTTTGCTGGTGCACACGAACGGCGGCAGCAAGTGGACGTTTCCCAAGGGAGCGCCTGAACCGCGCCTGTCGAATAGCCAAGCTGCTGAACGCGAAGCAAGGGAAGAGGCGGGAGCGATCGGCATCATCGAGCCGCGGCATTTTCACATCTACGTCCACTCCAAAGGAGTTTTCTGGCAAGAAGGTGGCGTGCAGGAATACGTCGTCAAAGCCTTCTTAATGGAAGTGCGCCAGACACGACATCCCGAAGAAGATAACCGCGATCCAACCTGGTTCGAAGCAGAAAAAGCCCGCGTTGTCTTGGCCAAAGGCCGCGAGGTGAAATACGCACACGAACTCCAGACCGTAGTCGATCGCGCGCTGGAGCACCTAGGCGTAGCGAAAATGTCTGCCGCTCGCTGAGAAATCATCGCTACGTAGCGACAGCCGCCCTCGGCTGTCCACCACCGGATCATTCAGTTTTCAACCCTTACCGTGGTCCCGCAGTCTTTAGTCCTACAGCAGCCGCCAGTTTCGCTTGTCGCTCATCGAATGTCCAAAACTGCACAGCCTTCAGTTCGAGAGCGGAAGCGACGTGCAAGGTGTCGAGCGTCCTCACGCCGATGCGTGCGGCATAGCGCTGAGCCAGTTGCGCGCAAACTTCCAAGGCGTGATCGGGAAGGGAAGCCTCCCTCCAGACATGCTGGGCCCGATGCTCTTGAAACCGCTGGATCAAACGATCAGCTTCACTCCCGGAAATCGCCTTTCGAAATACGTGTTGCTGGACGGCGTGCGTCCACTCCGCAGCATGGAGCGGCGTTATCCAGAGCGAGGGACGCGATTCTAGTAGGCGCTCAACTTCGGAGGTGTGGCGATCGGTTAAATAGAGGGAGATGAAAAATGATGTGTCGGCGTAGATCGTGATGGGATGCTGGCTCATCGGTGTCGACGCTTCGCTTAATAGCGCCCGCGCTCTTCGATTACAAGATCGGATCCGGCCAAGACACGCTTGCCGAGGATTTCTTTACGCGTGGCCGCGAAGTCGGGCCAATCACCCGGTTGTGGAGGAGATCCGGAGGGAACGATGCGCGCAATCACTTCGTTGCGTTCGCGGAGTTCTACCGTCTTGCCCGAACGCAGCCACGCTTTGAGACGTTTAGTGTCTCGAAGCTCGCGGATAGTGATACTATGCATAACATGATTGTGACACAAAATGTGACACAATGTCAAAACAGCCGTTTGGTTTACGGGATAGCCGGAGGCGGTCGCTGCGCGCTCTCTGACGAACGACTTTGATTCGCCTGAGTGCTGACGGCTGACCGCTGATCCCCGACCTCCGCTCCCGTCCGCTATATTAAATAGAGATCCTCATGATCCAACTTTCCGGCGCTGGCAAGCGCTATGGCCACAAACTTTTGTTCGAGAACGCGGACTGGCTGATAACGCCGGAGTCGCGCATTGGTCTGGTTGGGGCGAACGGGACCGGCAAATCCACGGTCATGAAAATCCTGGCGGGGATCGAGACGCTCGACTACGGAACGATCTCACGCGCGAAGGGTATTTCGACGGGTTATCTTCCGCAGGACGGTCTCACCATGACCGGCCGCACCGTATTTGCGGAATGCATGTCGGTGTTTGACGATCTACACGCTATCGAGAAAGAGATGGAGGCGCTCACCCGCAGCATGTCAGAACTCGACCATGCGGGGCAAGAGTACTCTAACGTTGCGGATCGTTATCAGAAGCTGGAATACGAATTTATTTCGCGCGATGGATACACGCTCGAAGCCCAGGTTGGACAAGTTCTCGGCGGCCTCGGTTTCGGTCGCAACGATTGGAACCGCTCCACGGACGAGTTCTCTGGCGGATGGCAGATGCGCCTCGCGCTTGCCAAATTACTGCTACAAAAGCCCAACCTGTTGCTGCTCGATGAGCCGACGAATCATCTTGATCTCGAGGCGCGTAACTGGCTGGAAGAGTATCTGACTACGTATCCCAACGCGTTTGTCATCATCTCGCACGACCGATATTTCCTGGATATCACGGTAAAGAAAATCGTCGAAATCTGGAACAAGCAGATGCATTTCTACGCTGGGAATTACGACAAATATTTGTCAGGCAAGACGGCGCGAAAAGAGCAGCTGGAATCCGCTTACAAGACGCAACGCGATCGCATCGAGCAACTCGAGGTCTTCATCAATCGTTTTCGCTATACGGCGACGAAAGCGAAGCAAGTGCAGAGCCGCATTAAAGAACTTGAAAAAATCGAACGGATCGAAATTCCTGAAGAAGAGAAGACCGTTCACTTCACTTTCCCGCAGCCGAAGCCCAGTGGACGCATTGTCGCCGAGGTTACGAACGTCGCTAAGAATTATGGCGAGCCAGGGATCAACGAACACAAAGTTTTCAAGAACGTCAATTTCATCATCGAGCGTGGAGAGCGCATCGCGCTCGTGGGAGTCAACGGAGCCGGGAAGTCCACGCTGATCAAACTTCTCGCGCAGCAAGAGCCACTGACTGCTGGAGAATACAAACTTGGCCACAACGTCGACCTCGATTATTTCGCGCAGGACCAGTACAAAGAACTTGATCCTGAAGCGCGGATTCTTGATGACCTCGGCGAACTTTCGGGGACGTCGTCGCAAACTGAGCTGCGCAGCCTTCTCGGATGCTTTCTATTCTCCGGAGACGATGTATTCAAGCGCATTGGCGTGCTTTCTGGAGGAGAGCGCAATCGTTATGCGCTACTGAAGTTGCTGTTGCGTCCTGCCAATTTCCTCCTGCTCGACGAACCCACGAACCACCTCGATCTGCGCGCGAAAGACGTTTTGCTGGAAGCGCTGATGAAATACACCGGCACGGTGGTCTTCGTTTCGCACGATCGTTATTTCATCGACAACCTGGCTACGCGAGTTTTCGAAATCGGAGATGGCAAAGTAGAAATCTATCCGGGAAATTACGAAGACTATCTGTGGAGGAAGCAGGGAAGAGCAGCGGATCCCAAAGGCGCGGGGAAGGCGTCAGCCAATTCCCCGTCGAGTGTCTCATCGCCGTCTCTCGCTTCTGCGCCAGCAAACGGAAATGGCGCACATGGTGAGGTGGCTGAATCCAAGAAGCGCGTGAATCCTCTCAAGCGCAAGAAAATTGAAGACCGTCTGCACGAAGTCGAAGAAGAAATTGCCCGCGCTGAAGCTGCGATTGCTTTGTGCGAAACGCAGCTGCTGAATTTTGTAAGTGCAGAGGAAATGCAAAGACAGACGCAGGAAATTTCCGAGAACCGAAGCGCGCTCCAGAAGCTAATGAAGGAATGGGAAGAGATTTCAGAGGCGTTGGAGACTACCGGCTAAATTGCTATTGTTGAGCTAACCACGTCGATTATCCTTCGCAGACCCGGTTCTCTCAATCATCTCAGAGTGCGCAGCCCATTGCCAGTTCCACCTTGTGCGCCAGATCGCAAATCTGACTCGCACTGAGACTTCTGGTTCTTTCTCTCGCGGCATCAAGAGAAGATTTTCGAATCGTGGTGACATCCTCCGCTTTTGCAACGGACCGCTCTCGCAATCCGGTCTGCCCCGGTTCCAGCAGAAGATGAGTGAACACTTCCCCTTTGTGAACGGAAGTACTGAGCGGCACGACGAGCACGGTATTAGCGCGAGGATGATTGTTTCGTTGATTGATTGAGACGATGACGACCGGGCGCTTTCCTTTTTCCGGAGGATCGGTTGGCAGTTTCGTGAACCAGATTTCGCCGCGTTGTGGGCTGCTCATAGGACACTTCGTCATCCTTTAATGCGAGACTTTGCTCGGCAAGCTCTCCCCATGCCCGCTGTTCTTCGACCTCGTCGTCGCTTAAGTTGTCGTAATAGGAGGTGATATTCGCCGCCAGCAAGGCTCTATGTTCATCCTTCTTTTTTTCCAAGAGCAATTCGTCCAAAGCAGCGGATTGCGATTCCAGATTGCGGCGGCGCGCTTGTTCATCCAGGTACGCGAGGCTTGCAGGAGAAAGAGTGAAGGTACGCCGTTGCTTAATGTCCCGCTTCACACTAGCCATAGTACTCACTATCATATCAAAAGTATGATTATCCCGCTCTTACTCGGACGAGCCAATCGGACGCCGCATCCACAGCATTCGCAGCAGCCAATATCCGCCGAAAGCCGCGGCGAGGTGTTTCAGGGTATGGCCACTGACGAAGTGGCCTACGGCGAAGATTGGTTTGTCGAGCATCTCGAGCGCTTTTGCCAAGGCGTAAAAAACGACAATGATTGCCAGATCATATCCACGCGTGTATCGAGCCGGGAAGAGGAGGATGACCAAGAGGATGATCGTCGCGTAGGCCTGAACTGCGCCATAGAAACGCAGATCACCGACGCCGTGGAGTTCGCTGTTGTACCACTGCCAAACGCTCGCGATGCCGATCAACAGGAGGATCGGCAACAATGTCAGGCCCAGCTTGAGCTGCACACGCTCCGCAATCATGGCGGCGACGATTGCCATGAATACGATGGTCATGGGCAGGCGATCCCAAAGCAGTCGGGCATTGTTTGGATCGAGGTGATAGTACGAAGATCCGAATGCCGTGAGTATCATTCCGGCGAACGCGACTAGACACGGCCAGCGCTCGCGCGAGTCGACGAAATGGATTGAAGCTATGCGGCATTACGGGATCGAAACAGCAACACGATTCCGAAGATTCCGACGATTGCAAAAGGCAAGTTTGATACGACGTTGCCACAATTTGGAATACCAAGGAAGCTGCGTTGATCGGCGAAAGAGTGGTACGACAAAGGCTGCGGAGTACGAGGAATGAAAACAGAAATTAAAGCCACAACCGCTGTGACCGCTATCAGTAGGGCGATTCTTGATTTTTGAGAGATTGCAGTACCTGCTTTCCAAGGGTACTGAGATTCAGCCTGATGGCTGAACGCTGACGGCTGTCTTTCCTGCCCTAACCGCCCTGCTTCAATTCCTGCAAGACCTGGCGCGCGATTTCCTTCAGTGTCTCGAACACGCCGACACCCTGGAATGCGACCGCTTCGATCACAGGCTCGTTTTTCTTCCGCAGCTCTTTGGAGAGGGCTTCCACCGACAGCACATTCGGCAGATCGCGTTTGTTGAGTTGCAGGACATACGGGATCTTGTTGAAGTCGTAGCCGTGTTCCTTCAGGTTGGACATCAGGTTGTCGAGGGCCTCGACGTTGGCGTCCATGCGCTCTTGCTGAGAATCGGCGACAAACACGATGCCATCCACGCCGCGCAAGATGAGCTTGCGGCTGGCATCGTAAAAAACCTGGCCGGGAACGGTGTAGAGATGGATGCGGGTCTTGAATCCGCGCACAGTGCCGAGATCCAGGGGCAGAAAGTCGAAGAACAGGGTTCGATCCGTCTCCGTGGCGAGCGAGATCATCTTGCCCTTCTGCTGCTCGGCCGTTTTCTGGAAAATAAACTGCAGGTTCGTCGTTTTGCCGCCGAGTCCGGCGCCATAGTAGACGATTTTGCAGTTGATTTCGCGTGCTGCGAAGTTGATGAAACTCAAAAGGTTTCCTCAGAAAATACTACGAATTGACCCTCGCAAACCACGCCCAAAGCGCGCGAGCCTCTCGCTGCCATCCACCTACCACTGTATCGGTTCCTGCTGGTTTTTATACCACACCGTAAGGCGGTGGCGCAGGTTACCCACGTTACTACCGTGACACTAAACCACCACAGACTCAAATGTTTAGCCGCCTTTCGGCTACTCCGGGCACCAACGCCGCCTAGCGAGCGGTTGGTAGTGGATAGTATCCGTACTTCGCGTACACCTTCACGTCCGGACGCCTCACACGCACCTCGATCTGGCGGTAGCGGCCAATCCCCGGTTTGCTGGAGTATCCCAGGGTGTACTGGTTGCGCGCATCCCCGATCGCCTCAGCGTAGGCGCGTTCAATGTCAGCCTGGGCCAATTCGCCGTGGACCTTGCCGCCGCCGGTGGCCGAAACGTATTTCGGAAGGATGTCGCTATAACCCAGCACCCCGCCCGTCTTCGGCAAGTGGATCCGTTGCAGGCGGTCGTAGATCGGGATCGCCGCTCCTTCCACTCCCACCGCATAAACGATGATGCCCTGGGTTTGGAGAACCTTCAGCGTGTCCGCGTAACTCGCCGATGACCCTTGCTCACGTCCGTCGCTGATGACGAAAATGATCTTTCTTCGGTCGCGCTCGCGTTTGGAAAGGTCGCGTGCCGCGGTCAGAATCGCATCGTTCAATACACGCGAAACTTTCGGAGGAGTGCTTACCGGAGTTCCCGGAGAATCGATCGGACGTCCATTGATAATCGGACCCTGCGGTCCGAGCGGTCCGCTCGTGACCGGAGGTCCATTGTTCGCTCCGCTATACGCTTTCACCTGATTGAGGGCGGCCGTCAACTGTTTGCCGACGACTGTGAAATCCGAAACGCGGCTGACTGTGCTGCTGTAGGTGTAGATTCCGATTTCATCGAACTGACTGAATGCCCCTTGCAGCGCCGATAAAGTCTCCTGCACTTTATGCAGTCCGACTTCAGCCATGCCTGTGTCGAAGACAACTGCCGCTGATAAGGGGAAGGCATCGCTGGTGAAGTATTTCAATTTTTGGGGCTGGCCATCTTCCAGAACTGAGAAGTCTTTAGGGAGCAGACCGCTAACCAACCTGCCTTCCGCGTCTGTGACCGTCACCGGAACCATGACGAGGTTGACGGAGCGACGAATCGTGTAGAGGTCATCTCCGGTATCCAAATCTTTGGGCACGCTGCCTGCAGACACGGTCTTGACGGGCGGCATCGGCGGCGGGGTAGCTGATTTGTCGTAGACCGGTTCATTTGCCGGATCGAGCGAGCCCGGTGTGTTTGACGAATCGGGAGCAGTCGTTGGCTTGGAACTGCTGGCTCCGTTTGGATCGCTGTGTGGCAAGTCTTTCGACCCGGTAGTCACGCCGGAACCATCGGCCGCGTCGGGCGTGGCTGCTTCTTCGGCGGCCTCACGCGCACTCGGTGGCGGAGGAGGCGGGATGGGACGCGTGGCCGAGGGAGCGTCTGGGATGTCGTCAGGTTTCTGTTGCGCCGCGAGTACGCCCACTAGCAAACATGCCAGCCCTGCAATCAATATCGCGTTGGTTGTCGTTTTCCTGGCCATCCCGAAATCCTCTTTCCAGTGTGTGCTTGCCAAATGTGCTTGCCCGCCGCTTTTCCTGTCCCCAGTCGTGCCGCAACGTGCAGTTCGTCTCAAGTTCGTCGCGCGATTGACTTGCGCCAAGTCTAGCGCTGCCTTTGATTGAGCTTTAACTGACCTTTAATTTTCCACTGATTCAGATGCTCAAATCCGGCGCCTCGCTGCATCTAACCTGTAGAGCCTCTTACAGGATAGACTAGCAAAGTCTTGAGACAAAAAAACGCCAATGCCTAAATTAGATTGCAAGCCTCGCCAGACCGTGGGTCTGTTCGCTCTCGTCCTGTTTTCGTTTGCCCTGGTTTCCTCCCATCGGACTGCTGCGCAGGCCATTCCACTTCCTCCGCCTCCCGCGCCGCCGTCGTCCAACGGGCCGACCTCAAACACCGATCTTCCTCGCACCCCCGATTCAGCTCCGCCCGATTCGGCTCAAGACCAATCGATCGAGACGTTGAAGGTCAATGTTCAGGTCGTCCAGCTGTTTTTCAACATCAAGGACAAACATGGCGCGCTGATTCCTAACCTCAACAAGGATAGCTTCGAGCTCTTCGAGGATGGGCAGCCTCAGACCATCAAGTATTTCAAGGCGGAGACGGATCTTCCGCTGACGCTCGGCATTCTCATCGACTCCAGCGGCAGTCAGATGCGCGTGCTCGATATGGAGAAGCAGGTCGGTGGCTCATTTCTGGAAAATATCCTGCGTCCCAAAGACGAGGCGTTCGTCATCAGCTTCGATGTGGATATTAATCTCTTGCAGGATTTCACTACCTCGGTCAGCAGACTGAAACACGCGCTGGATGAAGCGAAGATTAATACCGGCGGAGTGGGTTGCTCGGGCGGACCAATCGGTCCACAAGGTCCGATCCCGTGTTCTTCGACTGGTCCGCGCGGAACTGCCCTGTATGACGCCGTGTATCTCGCCTCGCATGACGAGTTCAGCCATGAGGTGGGACGCAAGGCGATGATCCTTCTAACCGATGGAGAAGATCAGGGAAGCCGTCTGAAAATTAAAGAAGCCATTGAAGCGGCGCAGAAAGCCGACACGATTTGCTATGTGTTGTTAATCGCCGATCGCGGCTTCTACGGCGGCGGATTTGGTTACTCCGGCGACTCGGACATGAAGAAGCTCACGGAAGAAACTGGTGGACGCGTGATTCCGGTGGGCAACAAGATCGACAAACTGCGCCAGGCTTTCGAACAAATTTCGCAGGAGCTTCGCAGTCAGTACAACGTGGGCTATACGTCCACTAACAACAAGCGCGACGGGTCTTTTCGTAAAATTGAAATCAAACCGAAGCAAGGGGATTACAAAATCCAAGCTCGCAGTGGCTACTATGCCACCGCGCCCCGCGACGAATAGGAATTTGTTAACGCAGTGTCAATGCCCTCGTCCGCCTGAAAGTGGAAAAGTAACATCGTAAGTCAATCAAAGATGCGCTGTAACCCGCGCCCAATAAGCCATCCCAAATAGTGTAAAGAATTGTAATCAGAGCGTGCGCTTCGTACTCGGTTGTTGTATCCATCCAGTAACACAGTTAGGTTGCGCGAAATCCCAATCGAGGCATATAGTTACTCCCCGGTTCTCATTTCCCCCTTAGCCACGAAGCTACTGAACCCCCTCGGAGGATAACAATGCAACAAGGTCGTAACGTCGCCCTTTCTTGTCTCGCTTTAATTGCGCTTGCCATGCTCGGCGGACAAGCTTTCGCTTCCAACGCTGCGGTCGGTCTTTGCTCAGCGCCTGGCACGCACTACATCACAATCCAAGCCGCAGTCAACGCGGTCCCCGCAAACACCAAGATTTCAGTCTGCCCAGGCACTTATCCGGAGCAGGTCACGATAACGGGAAAAACTTTGACGTTGGTGGGAATTGCTAGCGGTAGCAGCGATGCTCCGGTGGTTGCGTCGCCCTCCGGTGGCATGGTGCAAAACGGTAGTGATATTTTCAACAACCCTGTCGCTGCACAGATTTTTGTCGCGAATTCGACGGTGTCAATTTCTGGCCTGACGGTCGATGCTACGGGTAATAACCAGGTAGGTTGCAATGTCCCGACGTTAGAGGGAATTTATTATCAAAATTCGTCCGGAACGATCACGCACAACGTTGTGCGCAATCAGTATCAGACGGATTTTGCGGACTACGGTGGATGTCAGAACGGTCTCGCGATCAATGTGGAAAGCCTCACGTCTAACAACTCGGTGACGGTCGCCTCGAATTCCGTGCGTGCGTATCAGAAGAATGGGATAACGGCCACCGGTGCGGCAGGTGGTAACGGGTCCCCCGGCCCCGTGGTCACGATCACCGGTAACTACATTACGGGACTTGCAGCAACCTCGATGAACTGGCCGGGTGGAGCGGCGGAGAATGGCGTCCAGGTCAGTTATGGCGCCACTGGCTCCGTGACGTCCAACATCGTGAATGACAACATCTGGTACAACGACAACAGCAGCGACCCCGGGGATGCTGCCAGTGGCATTCTGGTGTATGCATCGCAGGGTATCTCAATTTTGTCCAACAATGTGGGTAGCGCTCAGTTCGGCATTGCCACCGATACAGATCCAAACTACGGCCCGGCGGACAACAACATTATTCAAGCAAACAAAGTGAGCGGCACACAGATCTTCGACGCCATAGATGTTTGCAGCAGCGGAAACACGGTTAAGTCCAACATCATTTTCGGTAGCGCGGAGTCTGGCATCCACATCGATGGAAGCTGTGGCGGCGACAACAACAACATCGTGATCTCGAACACCATCAACGAAGGTTGCGCAGGGATTCTTCTGGGCAACGGCACGGGGACGACGTTCCAGTCCCAACACTTATTACAACGTGTCGAACAAGACCTTGCTGGGCGATGTCTGTCCGCTATGCCGGGTCCGAACGCGAAAGCGAAGTCCAAGAAGCTTCGTCCGTCGCCATACATGCCAAAGAAATAAGAGCTTTCTGCGCACCTTTGGGCCGGGGAGCGGACTTTTCCAGCCGTTTTCCGGCCCTTTTTTCGTCCCGGTTGCACCGTCCGAAACTGCTTGACACCACCCCTTTTTCCCGCCAAACTACCTGTATCCGGACATCCCCCAGTCCGATGACGACCCAGTATCCCCTACTCGATTTGTTCGTCTTGACGTTTTGCCTTTCGCCCAGGAGGCTCTGTGACTCTTCTCCGCCGCTTCGCGCTTGCCGCGCTCGTTATCTTCTTTGTTGCGTCCACAACATCCAGCCTCTGGAGCCAGGCGCAACCGCCCGAAACTCGCACCGGCTACTGGCGCGGACAGCACATTACCTATCAATGGTTCCCCGGCAAGAACGGCACCGGCCAAGCGATCTATCAGGGTGACATTCTGCTCGAAAACGTCACCGACTCGCCGAACAACGGCCCGCATACCTACGCTCAGGGCATCGCGTTCAATCAGTATTTTTGGCCGAAGGTGGGGGGAGTGGCGCAGGTGCCGTACACGATTGATCCGACTTCTGGCGATGTCGCGAACATCAACACCGCGATAACGAACTTCAATAGCATCTTTACTGGCGTGATTCAATTTGTGCCGCACAACGGACGAAACCAATTACGTCGACTTCAAACTCGATCCGAACAGCAACAATGGGGAATGCGAGGCCACGGAAGGAGATGCTGGGACCGGAGAACAATTTGCTATCGGTGCGGGTGGTACCTTTACGCCATGTACGGTTGCGACCATCGAACACGAGATGGGACACATCGTTGGCCTCTGGCACGAGCAGGCGCGCGACGACCGCAACACTTATATCAACGTCAATTACAACGCGGTGATCAAGGCATCGCGCGGAAACTTCGATCCTCCGTTCGATACGGAAGGCATTCAGGACCTGACGCTTTTTGATTACGCCTCGATCATGGAGTATCCAGCGTATTCTTTTTCACGCAACGGACTGCCGTGTATTGAAACGATTCCGGCTGGCATCCCGCTATCCAATAACACAGGCTACAGCGCCAGCGATATCGATGCCATCCTGCGTCTCTACGGCGCGACGCCGACCGAAGTGACCGTGACGAGCAATCCTCCCGGGACTGACAGTCAGCGTAGACGGCAACCCAATTGTCACGCCGCAAAGTATTCGCCTTGGGCTTGAACTCAACTCACACCTCAGCTGTGGCTAACGGAGCGCAGACTCTGACCAGCACTGGCGTCAGCTACACCTATGGACGCTGGAACGATTCGACCGCCCAGAGCCACAGCATTACGGTCACTCCGGGAAATAATTTTCTGGCACAGCCTGCGACTTCTCCGGCGGTGACGGTGTATTCAGCGAACTTCATTCAGTTGGTGCCGTACACGAATGTGATTTCGCCAACTGGAGCCGGGACTGTCACGCCGACGCCCGCGCCGCAAAGCTATTCGCCGCTGTCGGGCCAGTACTACATCATCCGGCAGCCCGTCACACTCACCGCCGCGCCGAGCGGGGGACAAAATTTCTTGTCCTACATCAACTCGCCCTACTACCTTTCGGGTGGAATCGGCGCGAATCCGAAGACGTTTTACGCGATGGATGACGGCAGCGCCATCAACCTGACTACCTATTTCGTCAACACCCCTGTCTCAACCGTAACAACGAATCCCGTAGAGGCCAATCTTGGAGTCACCGTCGATAACAGCTTCTGGTATGCGCCCGTGAATTTTGCGTGGACTCCGGGAAGCAGCCACAGCGTGAGCATCGATTCGCCAATTTATCCCGAGAGTTCCAATACGTACTTCACGTTCACACAATGGAGCGACGGTGGAGCGCAGAGCCACAGCGTCACGGCGCAATCTTCGAACACCACATACACGGCTGACATACTTGGGAACTATTACGTCGATGCGTATATGGTTGAAACCGGCGCGTTTGGTGCGCCTTGCGCCGGGACGCTAACCGTCACACCTGGCTCGCCTAGTGGCAATGGCTACTATCCCGCAGGAAGTCTGGTCAATTTCTCTGAGACCCCGACCTCTCCATACCTATTTACTGGTTGGCTTTATGACTTGAGCGGACTAGGAAGCTCTCAGAACATCTCCGTGAATGACGAAGTTCTGGTCGCAGCGGATTACAATGCCGTCGCTACACCTCTAGCGATCACGAGCCTCAGCCCGATCAGTGCTGTAGCCGGTGGACCAGCTTTTACTCTTACCATTGACGGTACGGGGTTTACCACTAACACTTACGTCTACATCAACGGTTTCTACCGCGCGGTGGGAACATTTGTCAGCTCCACCAAAATCACGATACCGATCACGGTTACAGATATCGCTACTGCTGGCGCTTTCCAAGTGGCAGTTGGAAATTACCCTGTTTCAGGTTGCGGCCCATACATCGCCACGAGCTTCTTCGTCTCGATCGGCTCAGGCAGCGGTAGTCCAGCCGCGAAACTGAGCCCGACCAGTGAGGCATTCTCGAGCGCGGCCGCCGGCACCACCAGCGTTACAAAATGGTAACCCTCACCAACACCGGAACCGGCGCTCTCCCCATCACCTCTATCGTGGCCAGCGGAGACTTCAAGATCCAATCCACCACGTGTTCGACGTCCCTCGCCAAAGGCGCCAACTGCACGGTTAGCGTGACCTTCAACCCAAGCGTCATTGCGGCAATCACCGGCGCGCTCACATTTACTGATGGAGCGACACCCAGTCAGCAAATCGTGAAGCTGACTGGCACCGGAGTCGCGGCTCTGGCATTCAGCCCGACCAGCCTCACTCTACCGAGCGTTGCGGCGGGATCGACTTCGTCCGCGAGTTTGACGGTCACGAATAAGAGCACGAATACGGCGATCAGCTTGAATCCGAGCGTGGGATCGTATTACTCCATCACCGGCGGGACCTGCGTGTCTCCGTTGGCGGCCAACACAAGTTGCACTTACACGGTAAGCTTCTCGCCGCTCTACAAGGGATCCATCAAGGGCGCGCTGGATATCGCTACCAACGTTGCGTTCAGTCCGAGCGTAGTCGGATTGACGGGAACGGCTACCGGAGGCGCGACTGTGCCTCTGACCATCAGTCCGGCATCGGAGACGTTCACGTCCACCGGAATCGGCGCTACGGCTCCGGCGAAGGTCATCACCGTGACCAATAAGGGCGCGGCCACGGTCACACTCAGTGCGATCACGGCTGACGCGGACTACTCTGCGGTCGGAAGCGGGACGACTCCGTGCACTTCTGGATTAGCGCTAGTCAAGTTGGCGAAGTGTACGTTCTCAGTGACATTTACTCCGACGGGCACGGGATCGATCAAGGGCGCGGTGTCCATCTCAAGCACGGGTGGAGCGGTGAGTCCGCAGATCGTTGGACTGACGGGGACTGGCGCGCTGCCGGTGGTGGTCTCGCCGACGAGCCTGACATTCATCGCCGGCTGTCGGTACTACCAGCGCGGCGCAGACCGTGACGTTGACCAACAACTCCGGGACGACGCTGAATATATCCAGCATCGCGACCAGCGGAGAGTTCGCCGCTGCGGGATCGGGTGGTTCACCTTGCGGACCCACGGTCGCAGCGGGAGCAACCTGCACCTTCAGCGTGACCTTTACGCCGAACGTGAAGGCAGCGGTCACGGGAGCCGTCACAATTATCGAGAGCGCTCCAGCAGGCCCTGTAGTCATGAAATTGACGGGCACCGGAACGAGCAACTAATTAATTAGTAGCTCGATTTTGGATATCAGTGTGGAGACGGGCGACCTCGCCCGTCGTTCCTCTGACAACAACGTAGCGACTAAGGTAATTACCTCTCCACGCCCCTATCGAATTAGGATACGAGTCGAAGGGAGCAATACAACGCCCTCCACCTCACCGGCATCGAATCTCGCGCCTTGCTGATCGAGCGCTTGCCTTGGTTCACCCCTCGGTTTTGCTCGAAGTCGGCGCCGGCATTTCATTTGAACCATGACAACTTCCGTGTCGCGAAAAATATCGGACAAAAATATCGCACAAAAAGGAGAAGCAATGACTCGTACCTTCAAAATTCTTTCCGTAGTAGCCCTCACCGTTGCTGGAATGATCGGCTCGTCCCAGGTGGTTGTCGCCCAGTCGAGATGTGAACGAAAAATCCATCAAGCTGAAGAAAATCTGCGTATCGCGATCGAGCGTCACGGAGAACATAGCCGGCAGGCAGAAAAGCGCCGTCACGAACTTGACGACGTGCATCGTCAGTGCGATCGTCACTAGAAATTAATCAAGAAATTGATCAGAGACTAAACGATGATTTGCCTCGGAGGGTTGAGGCAGGGAATCGGTTAATAAAATGGCCCACGCACTTTGCTGTGCGCGGGCCATTTTGCTTTGCTGGTTTCTAACCAATCCGCTTCCAGCTTTTAACGCGCCTGCGAGAAATCCTCAACCGTAAACAGCTGTCCGTTGCGTTCCACGATTCCGACTCCGATGGAATCCATATCGGTGTCGAGAATATTGGCGCGGTGCGAGGGCGACTGCATAAACTGCGCGTGGATAAATTGTGGCGTCGGACCCTGCGTTACATTTTCGGATAGCCAGGTAAAGCGCGCACCCGTCTGTTTTACGCGCGCTGACAAGCTCGGCTCGCCGTCGAAACCATGCTGCGCGGTTCCACGCTGCGCCATCACTTCGGCGTGACGACGCGCGGCCGCAGCGAGCGAATCATCCCATCGGAGCGCGGGCAATCCCTGCGATCGGCGGGCCTGGTTGATGGAAGCGAACAACTCCCGCTCCGCCCGAGACACTACCGATTCGCCATATGCTGACCAGCAAAGCATGATTCCCACCATCCCAAGAGCTACAAGCCTGTTTCTGAACCGCATCGTTCTAAGTCGCATTATTTATTTCCCCAGCATGACTAGAACCCGGCCCGCCACTTCGCGGCAAGTTACCAACGTCGCGACGAAACCTGGTCAGCAGGCCATCTACTGGATGGCCTGATTTCCGTCGGCCTATTCGCTGGCCTATTCGATGGCCTAATCATGGATGCATTGCAAAAAGCGCTGCGCAGTCGTTGCGAAAAAGATCGGAAGCTTACCGGCGATCCCAGTACAAATCACGGCGATCGCGGCGTAAGTCGTGACGTTCGCGGGCAATTTTTCGTTCCTCGTGCCGCGCCGCCCCATAATTTCCGCGGTAGAGATCGCGCCGAGCTTCGTAGCGATCATGCGCAATTTTCGATTCGTCGCGCCGGATATCACGCCGATCATGCCAGTATCCATCGCTGGCAAACATCGTGCCTGCGCCCATTCCTACCGTTAGTAAAAGTCCAGCTATCATTCGTTTGATTCGTTTCATGCCGATGCTCCTTTCGATTCCAGAGGGTCAAGATTGCCATGATTGATGCCCGGGAACCGTATCTACAGAATGCAAACCCGTCTGCCAGACGCAAGTTGCGCGATGGAAATGCAGAAAAATTCGGTTTGAGATGGGGGTTGAAATGGGTTAGCGCGTTGCTTTTGGCCGGTTTTTCACTGGAATTACGAACTTTAATCCCGACCAGATTTCGGTCACCGCGCAGACTTTCACATCGACTAGGCCAACCGCGAGGCCGCTGTCGCGGATGATGTTTTCCGTGAGATCGGTCGCGACGCCCGAACTTTTCTTCGGCCAGGAAATCCACAACATACCGGCGGGTGCCAGAGCTTTGGCGGCCCGAAGCAAATCCGTTTCGAGTTCCGCGCAGGAATCGACGAAGAGAAAAATGAAATCGAGATTTTTATCGGAGAGGCGTTGAATCTTGCATTTCGACAATGGATCGCGAAGTTCTTTTGTAACTTCGTCGGGAACGCGCAATAGGGCGGCGCGGAAATCTCCTTTGATTCCCAATTTCTTCGCGAGAGGTGTCCCTGAATATCCAGACATGGAAGTTGCTTGAAGACGTTGTGCTTAGGCCCGCGATCTGAGGCCCTAAGACCCGAGACCTGCTCTACTGCTGCTTGGGAGCGAAGTAGCCCTTTTTGGCGCGGACCTTGAGTCCCTTTTCCTGCGCTAGGACCTCGATCGTGCGAAAGCGTCCGTCGGCCACGAAACCGGCAGGCCGATATCCGATGGCGTACTGGCTGCGCAATTCTTCCTGGATGGAGAGGAATGCGTCTGACATCTCGCGCAGTTGAAAGGGGAAGAAAGCTCGTCCGCCGGTCGCGTCCGCGATGCGGACCAACACTTTGTCGCCGTTGCCCTTCATGCCGCTGATGTTGGTGCTGATGGTATAGACAATCACCTCGGCGCGCTGCGCCATGTCGATGGCCTCTTCGCGAGTGACATGGCTCAGATTGTCTTCTCCATCGCTGAGCAGAATGATGGCGCGGCGAACTGGACCAGTCTGCTCCTGCTTGAGCAACTTGTCGCGACATGCAAAATAAAGCGCGTCATACATTGCCGTGCCGCCGCCCGCGCGCAACAATCGCACACCCGTAGAAAGTTTTTCGGTGCTGTCGGTGAAATCCTGCGTCACTTCCGGTGTCGCGTCAAATCCAACGATGAACGCTTTGTCATATCGGGGACGAATGATGGAGTTCAGAAATTCGATCGCAGCTTCCTGTTCGAATTTGAAACGATCGCGGACCGAGTTGCTGGCGTCGACCAACAATCCCACTTGGAGAGGAAGATCTGTTTCACTGCGGAAGCTGCGCATCTCCGCAGGCTTTTGATCGTCGATGACTTTGAAATCGTCACGCTTCAGATCTTTGATATAGCGTCCATGGCGGTCGGTGACGGTGAACACCACGCGCACCTCGTTGACGACGTGGACAATGGTGGCGGCCGTGTCATCGGCATCGGCGGCAGGAGGGGCTGGCGCAGGCTTTTGTGCCGCCGGAGCGGCGGGTGTTTGAACCGGAGTGCCTAAAGTCGGCGAGATCGCTTCTGGGGTGTTCGTTTTTGCCGGAGCAGTTTGCGCCGCCGCTGGCGTGGAAGCGGCGGGCGCGGTCTGTCCTGCGAGCAAGCTCGACAAGGCGCAGAGAATTGCTGGAACGAAAAGTGAACGCAATTTCATTAGGATTGCTTTCATTATAGACCGAGAAAGGCCGGGAAAAATCGTCCTACGGCGGGGTGCTTCGAAACGAAAGCACTACTGCGCAGGTTCCAGGCGGGGCCCTTCCATCTGGGCATTTTCGAGACTGGCCATCAGGTTTTCAAGTTCCTCCGGTAATGGGCGGGAAAACTTCATCGCCTTGCCGGTCCGAGGATGGGTCAACTCCAGCACCGATGAATGCAGGAAGTTTCGCCCAAGCGCGATGATGGCGGGCATGCCAGCGGCACGCCGTTTGTTCGACTGAGCCTTCAATTCTCCGGGAGCGCCATAGAGCGCATCGCCGACTACCGGATGTCCGAGCGATGACATATGAACGCGAATCTGGTGCGTGCGTCCGGTTTCGATCTTGAGTTCGACCAGAGCAAATTTTCCGTAGGGAGCGTCGATCTTGCGTATTACCTTGTAGTGGGTCACGGCCTCGCGTCCACCGAATCCTCGGGTCGTCATGCGCGTCCGACGTTGCGAGTGGCGGCTGATTGCCGTTTGGATCGTCCCACGATCCTGCTTCGGCCAGCCATGGATCAGCGCGAGGTAAGTCTTGTGAACTTCGCGGCTGCTGAACTGTTTCGCTAATTTCAGATGCGCGGCATCATTCTTGGCGACAACCATCAGTCCGCTGGTGGCGCGATCGAGGCGATGGACGATTCCAGGACGCAATTCTCCGCCGACTGCAGAAAGTTTCTTGAAATGATGGAGCAGCGCATTCACCAGCGTCCCGCGATTGCGATTGTCGTCGGTGGCTCCTGCTCCAGCGTGAACCATCATTCCTGAGGGCTTGTTGACGATAGCGAGGTCGTCGTCTTCGTAGACGATGTCGAGCGAAATGTCTTCCGGGATCGCGCGCAAAGGAGGAGCGGTCGGCGGACCCGTGATGGTTATCTCTTCATCGCCTTTTAGCCGTAGCGAAGCCTTTGCGGTCGCCGCGTTCACCAGCACTTCGCCTTTTTCGATGAGTTGCTGGACGCGCGCACGGCTGATTTCTGTCTTGTTTACCTCGGAGAGCTGGGCGGCAAGATAGTGGTCCAGGCGTTCGCCCGCACCATCTTCAGTGACGACGAGAGTTAGGGGAAATTTTGGCATTCAGCACTTAGCATTCAGCATTTAGCACTCAGCATTTAGCAAGTGCCTGCTGCGTTAGTTTCGAGTCTGGCAGTTCAGTAGAAGCGCCTCAGGCGCTAAAGCGCGATGATTTGGAATCTTGATGGCACGACTAAAGTCGTGCCCTTCCCAGTTTCGTCCCTACCCAGTTTGGTGCCCTTCCCATGTTCGTACCTACCTAACATCTTCTTACAACTTCAAAGTTTCATTTTCAGGCGGAGGCTTAGACTGCGGAGCCTGACTTCTGAGCGCTGACTGCTGACTGCTGATTGCTGGCCGTCCCACTGCGCAGCCACCAAATAAGCCCGCCAACAATGACCAGACCAACGGAAATTAACTGCGTCCCGGTCATAATCCCGCCAAAGACTTCGCCGCGGCCCGGATCGTCGCGCAGAAACTCGATGAAGTAGCGCTCGATTCCATACAGGATCATGAACGTGGCCCACACCTGGCCATCGAATTTCTTGCGTCCGAGGAGCCAGGTTAAGAACAGGAAATTAATAAATTCGGCGGCAGCTTCGATTAATTGCGTCGGTTCGATTCGGACTCCGAGTGGCGTTCCGCTCACAGAATTCGCCAGAGGATTAGTGAAAATCACTCCCCAAAAATGATTCGTCGGTTTTCCGTAACAGCATCCCGCGGAGAAACAACCAAAGCGTCCGAGCACGTGTCCGAAAGCCAATCCGGGAGCAAACGCATCCATCGTGCGTAGCGCAGGCATGCGATGACGCCGGATGTACCAAACCGCCATCAGCAATCCGGCGAGCAGTCCGCCGGAAAACACCCCACCGGCTTGCAGGGTATTCAGACTGAAAATTTCTCGCCAGTTATTGGAGTAGGAACTCCAATCATTGATTATGTAAAGAACCTTCGCGCCGATAATTCCGGCGAGGACGACGAGAATGCCGAGGTTCCACGCATCGTCGCCGTTCACACCTTGCTTCTCAGAATTGCGGACGCTGATCCAAAGTCCGATCAAGACTCCTGAGGCGACAAGAACTCCGTAAGTGGGCAGATAGAAGCTGCCAATATGAAAAAGTCGAGGGAACACGTTAAGTTTGGATGCTCCGAAAACAGAGTGGGTGCTAGAGAGAGTCTAGCAGAGGAGAAGGGCAGGTCTCGGGTGTCAGGTCTCAGGTCTCAGGGAAACCAGCACTGTCACGCGGACATCGCTCGTCGAGGAAACGTAATGTGAAAATCTTGATCGCGTAGTCCTGAAACCTGAGACCCAAGACCTGCGACCTGAATTAGAAAAAGGCTAACCCACTCTTGCCGTGTGGCGGGCCGTGAATGAACCCGTATTAGACGGTGGGAACCCGCCGCGACCCTTTAGGCTTTTCCGCATGACGGAACATAGCACACCGGATCTTTTTGCGAGTCGAGTCCCCGTTCATTCAGCATTGGTTCAAAAATCGGTTACCACCAACACCAACCTGGTAGGTCAGCCTTCACCTTGGATGCTAGGAAATCGCGAGAAGATTCGCAAGTGGAAAACACAAAATAGATGGCAGAAGGTTTGCTACGAGCAAACTTTGGTTTGTGAAATATTTCTGGATTGTCATCGCGAGCAAAATAACGAGAGCCTTCGCTGCGACAGATTAATGCAGGGATTAGGGGTCCTTCGACTTCGCAAGGACTTCACTTCGTGAAGTCCTTGCTTCGCTCAGGATGACATTGGTAGTGAGTGTTCTGGATTGGTTCAGCCCGTCCGGCGGTTGTCTTCCAGAACTTCATCCAGTGCGTTTGCGAGTTTGTTGGCGCGCTGGCGTGCTTCGGGGGAAGGTGTATCGAGTTGTCGTTTCAACAAGTGAAATTCATCTGCGATGTTGAGCGCTGCCAGGACCGCGAGTCGCACCGAATCGACGGTCGCGGTTTGTTCGGACACGGCGCGCATCTTGCCATCAACGTAGTCGGCGAGTCTTAGGATGTAATCGGCATCGGATCCACGCAGGTTGTAAACCTGATCGAAAATTTCAACGCGCACGCTGCCCGGGACGGCAACAGAGCCGTTGCCGGCACTCTTGGTTGTCGCTGCGCCAGAATTGATCGGACCAGCTTTCGTCACGTCTGTCGAAGGTTGTTTGCCTGCAGTGGCCATGTCACTCCCATTGAGTCCTGTCGCCCGAAACAGTTCAGCTGGCCGCCTGCTCTTGCGTCAGCATCTCCATTTGGCCGAGCATTTTTTCGACGCGGCTGCGGATGTCTTCGCGATCCTTGCGCAACTGCAGCAACTCGCGGCGCATGGATTCGTTTTCTTCCTCGCGCTCTTCCAGTTGCTCGCGCAATCGCTTCGCATCACGCTCGGCGGTGGCTCGCGCATCCTTCGCAGCCTTGTACAACTCTATGGTGCGGTAAACTTTCTCTTCCAGCGCTTGAAAATCTTCAGCAGGAACCTCGGCAGATACCTCTTCCACAGTTTTCACAGACATGACAGAACTCTCTTTCGGAGAATCTTTCGCAGCGTTGAGGCGAAGTATAGCGCAGTTTCCTGTGGAAGAGCCGCACCTTTCATGACTATAAGTGCCTTCGAGCAGAGGAGGGTATTGCACGGTCTCCCGCAGCAAGTGAGATCCGTGTTAGTCGCGGATTTATCCCAGCGTTTTTAATTTTTCCAACCGCCGTCCCGCTTCATCCAATGTCTCAGGCTTCTTGCAGAATGCGAAACGTACCTGTTGGGATCCGTCCGTCGGATGCTTGTAAAAACTCGATCCAGGGACACACGCGATTCCGATTTCTTTGACGAGATGGGCGGCGAACGCCAGATCGTTCGGGAATCCAAAAGCACTAATATCCGTCATCACGTAATACGCTCCGCGAGGACGATAGCAACGAAACCCGGCCTTCTCCAGCGCGGGAATAAGATGATCGCGTCGCGTGCGGTATCGGTCAGCCAGTTCGCGATAATAACTCGCAGGCAAATTCAACGCCGCGGCTCCAGCTTCTTGCAGAGGTGCGGGCGCTCCCACGGTCAAGAAGTCATGCACTTTGCGGATCGCATTCGTAATCGCTGGAGGCGCAACCGCCCATCCGACGCGCCATCCGGTGACGCTATAGCTTTTCGACAATCCATTAATCGTGATCGTTCTCTCGCGCATTCCATCGAGGCTGGCCATCGAAATATGTTTCGAGCCGTCGTAAAGAATGTGTTCGTAGATCTCGTCCGTGATGCAGAGCACGTTGTATTCAACACATAAATCGCGAATGAGTTCGAGTTCTTTCCGGCTAAACACTTTGCCAGTTGGATTGTTCGGCGTGTTGAGGATGATTGCCTTGGTGTGGTGTTGCGCTGTCTGATGCTGAAATGCCTCGCGCAATTCCTGTTCATCGAACGTCCATTCGCCGCCCGCTGCCTTGGGAGGCCGCAAACTCACAAAGCGAGGTTTTGCGCCACTGAGAATTGCATCCGGCCCATAGTTTTCGTAGAACGGCTCGAAGACGATAATCTCGTCGCCCTTGTTGCATACCGCCAGCAGCGTCGCGATCATTGCCTCGGTCGATCCGCAGCACACAGCAATTTCTTTCTCGGGATCAACGATGATGCCTTGCGCATCCTGCATCTGCTTTGCAATCGCTGCTCGCAGACTCTTGGCGCCCCACGTGATGGCGTACTGATTTACGTCGTCCGCGATCGCTTCTTGTGCGGCGCGTTTGATTTCGGCGGGCGCCGCAAAATCCGGAAATCCCTGCGCCAGATTGACAGCGTTGTGTTGCATCGCCTGTCGCGTCATCTCGCGAATCACGGACTCGGTAAAATGCTCCACCTTGTCGGAAAGAAAATGTTTGGGAGGGGCCGAAACCTGCGTCATGAAAAAAAGCCTAGCACAATCGGCTGAGATCAATGCCTCCTCCAAATCCAATAAAAAAAGGCGGGACCGAAGTCCCGCCTTTTCGTGGAAATCTTGCTACTAATTAATTAGTTGCTCGTTTTTGTGCCGAAAAACTTTCGGCACTTCTTGTTGTAGTGTTACTTGCCCGTGCCCGACAGTGCGACGCTCTGCGGACTGTTCGGTGCGTTGTCGGTAATCGTGACGGACCCCGTGCGCGCTCCAGTTTGTGTTGGCGTGAAAGTCACTTTGATTTCGCAACTTGCGCCCGCCGCTACCGTGCTGCCGCACGACTTCTTCACGATGGATTGTGCGAAATCTCCGCTCACCGCGATGCTGCTGATATTCAAAGTCGCGTTACCGGTGTTCGTAAGGGTGACGATCTTCGCGGAAGCTTTCACTCCCACAACAATCTTGCCCCACGCCAGCGATGTCGGCGAGAGTGCGACTGCCGCGCCACCACCACCGCCTCCACCACCAGCGAGAGCGTTGATCAGCGCGGCGCCGTTTGGACTGCCCCATCCGGTCGCCAGGTCATATCCTGTAACCGCAGGGTAGCCGTTGCTGCCGACCGTGGTGTCGTGGAATACGGTTGTGTAGGTCGATCCCGTGCCCAGCGCGTAGATTGCGGGATTAATAAATCCGAGCACCGGATTGCCGTTCAAGAGCGCCTGCTGATTGACGAGAGCCATGTAACCCGCCCACATCGGAGCAGCAAAGCTAGTGCCGCCCAATCCCGTGCTGCAAGTCGGCTTCTGATCGGAGCAGAAGTAGAAATCAAAGTTTGATTCTGCCGAAACATCAGGACCGTTGCGGAAAGTGGTTGATCCTTTGTTTGCCGAGTTGATCACGCCCGGCAGTTGCTGCCAGACGGGAATATTAATCTTGGCGTTGAAGGAATAACCGCCTCCGCCGTCAACCCACGCTGTTTCCGAACTCCACGGGCCACCGGCTCCGTTTGTTTGCAAGTCCGTGCCGCCTACGTTGGTGACATATTGAGAAACCGACGGCCAAGTGATTCCGCCGAGTGGGGGATACGATCCGCTGTCGCCCGCCGCTTGAAAGAAATTCTGACCCTGCGCCGCAAACTTCAGGAAGTATGGATTGTCAGTGTTAGGATCCGCCGGGCTCCACGTCCATGAGGAACTGATTTGTGCGTTCAGTGGAGAGTGCGTCGTCATGGAACTAAACATGGCCGTGTCACTGGATCCCACGTACACATAAAGCCCGTCCATGCCCGGAGCCATACCAATCGCCTGCGTCATATCGATGGTCTGCTCCGTATCGTCGCATCCACCGTTCGCTTCCGTGCAGAGCACGGGAGTTCCGTCGGTGGAAATTCCGGTGACGGTGACATTGTTAGTCTGGCCCGTGTTCTTGTAATAAGTATTGAGGTCGACAATGTCGTAGCCTGCGTATTCCAGCAGTCCAACTGTCTGGCCTTTGCCGGTGAGAGCGGTTGCGCCGTAGTAGGCCGCGCGCATATCGCTGCCGCAATAAGAATTGTTAGGACACGATCCCTTTACGACATTGCTCTTAACCTGCGAACCGTGGCGATAGAGAGGACGCGGGGTAGAGAAGTTGTCCAATCCGGTTACGTGCCAAAGTTGGAATGGCAGGTTGGCCGTCGGTTCGCGATCCGGCGCGTAGAACGTGCGCTTCTCTGTCGGATGTTGGTAAACATTCAAGGACACGTGAAACGCTGATTCGATGTTCGCCACGGTGCCTTTGAGTTGGACGTCCATACCGTCGCGCGAGCCGCCAGTTACGGTGAGGTGATTGGCTTCCGCGAAACGAATGACAGCATCGTAATCTTCCTGGCTGGGGCCAAAGCGCTCCGTGAATTCCGGCACGGTCACGAAATGGCGATAGGATGGGCTCGAAGGGTCGTAAACTTCCTGCAAGAAATTCTCGAGTTCAGGTTGATGGCGGAGCGCCAGTACCACATCGAAGCGCAAGGACTGCGATGCTGGAAGGCGCCCGACGGATCGCGCCTGTCCGTTGGTGGTTGCTTCACGTACGTGATTAGTCAAGAAAGATTGAGGCTCTGCTTGAGAAACGACACTCGCGACTGAAAGCATCGCGACGATTGCGAGAATAAATCCGCTGAATCTTCGAATCACAATTTCTCCTTGAAGGGTACGGGTTGAAGTGTACGAGGGTTGGGAAGTTGCCTTTCGGCGTCGAACATGGCACCGGATCCCCACACCGCATCCGATCCACATGCCTGATTGAGCCAGAATTTCTTCGGGCCGGAAAAAACTGCGGCCAGTCTACACCCGTTTTGTTGAGCGCAACAGTGTGAATTGGTTTGCATAGAGCGGCGGGCGGAAGTTTTACAAATGTCTACAGACGGCGCGAGCAGTGCGGCTGTGGAACTATGGGGAGTAGTTGTCCGAAAGCTGCATGTGCCGGAAACTGAGACGTCAGCGATCCTTGAAACAGGCCGTATTCACGGGATAGTTTCATCGGACAGTTTGCCAAATAGTCCAATATTATGACCATAGTCTGATAAAATGACTACTGACGAGGAAAACGATGCAGGAAATCGCCATCTCGGAGTTCAAAGCCAAGTGTCTCGCCGTGATCGAGCGCGTTCGCTCGACGCAAAAGCCGATCCGGATTACGCGCTTCGGTAAGCCCGTTGCTGAGATCGTGCCGCCGACGGCGGTTGTGGATCGGGCAGCATGGGTGGGGTCCATGAAGGGCTCGTTTGAAATTCTCGGCGACATCGTGTCTCCAGCCAATGACGAGGATGAGTGGGAGGTCTCGCGCGATTGAGACTTCTCTTGGACACACATATCTGGCTTTGGAATTTTCAGGAGCAGAAGCGACTCGGCCGACGCGTCTTACGTCATATTCAAGACGAAGAAAACGAACTTTGGCTTTCGCCGATCAGCACGTGGGAAGCGCTCACCCTCAATTACAAGGGCAGAATTCGCATCAATGAAAACTTGGCAACTTGGCTGGAGCGAGCCACCGCCGGTACTCGCGAAGCTCCGCTCACCCACGAGATCGCGCTTGTAGCTCGACAACTGGCGCTGCATCAGGATCCCGCGGATCGCATTCTGGCCGCCACTGCTGAGGTGCTGGACCTGACGCTGGTGACGGCTGATGAGCGATTGCTGGGGTGGGGGACGATTCGGACTATGGGCAATCGGTGAACTCCCTCTTTGGGGTTTGCTCGCGACGACGGCTAAGTAATTATGATCGAGATTCCGAAAGGGATTTTCAACTGTGAGAACATCTCGAGGGACGCGTAGGGCACTTCGATCCCGGCAGTGTCGCAATTTGACCGATATCCGATAAACACATCGATATTGAGTGATTTCTTAAGTTCAAGCAAATACAGCTTGTGCGGTTTCAGTTTCAGCCATAAGGCATCGATGTGTTTGTGTAGCGGTTCGGACTCATCGATCAGAGGGCAGTACGACCACATATCTTGACGATATGGCGCAGCCCGAGGGCTGCGTTTTTCGCCCTTTAGGTGCGAATGTTTTGGATGAAGACCAAGACGCGTCGAAATCTTGTTCATGTCCGGGATGTTACCCGAGATGCGCAGGGTGACCGAGTAGTCGAAGTACGTGTCCTCCTCACGCTCTTTTTCGGCGAGGAATCCGCGGAGAGTCCTGAAAGATTTCTCCATAGAAGAGTGATTTTAATCTCGGTGAGCCAAACATTCCAACAAACGGAACCCTACGTCCTCTGCACGCCGCCCAACGCTTCCAGCGCCTTCGCAATCTGTCCCGCCCACTGCGCCACTTCGTCATCTCGCAAAGTCCGTTCGCTCGACTGAAGAGTGGCTCGCATTAGGATCGAGTATTTGCCGGTGCCGACTTTTTCTCCACGGAAGATTTCTACGGGGACGAAACTACGCAGCTCGGCGATGCCCAATCCAATAACGCTTTGATGGATCTTCGCGAATCCCACGCCGTCGTCGAACACAAATGAGAAGTCACGCTCGACGGCAGGGAAGCGCGGCAGGGCTTCGTATCGGACTTGCCGCAGATCGTGCTGGTAGAGGCGGTCAAGATAAATTTCGGCGACAAAAACATCTTGTCGGAGTTTGCGCGCAGCGGCCAAATCAGGATGAATCTGGCCGAACTGGGCGACAGTCGCGCCATCCAGGATGGCGCGGGCTGACCGTCCAGGATGATAGTAGTCGGCGGTCTGCGCATCGTAATAGAGCGTCCACTGACTGAACGGAGCGAGGAGTGTCTCGACATCGCCCTTCAGATCGAAGAACGAGAAAGGGCGCGACGCGGCGCCCGAAGCGAGTCCGCGCACAACTTCTGCATCGACGTTGCCGGTCGCGCCGATCGAGATTCGTTTAGCCTCAAGAGCTTTTGTTCCAGAAGCCTCGAATACATTTCCAGATTCGAATAGCCGAACGTTGTCGCTGCCGCGATTCAGGTTATAGGCCAGCATGTTCAACATGCTGGGAACCATCGAAGTCCGCATCACCGAGGCTTCATCGCTCAGCGGATTCGCAAGATCGAGTTCAACGGCGGTCGAAAAGCGCTTGGCGTCTTCTTTTGAAATAAATGTCAGCGAAATGGTTTCGTTGTAACCGAGCGCCAGCAGATCAGAACGTAATCCCGCGTCTTTCGCCGCATCCGGCAACTCACGAACTTCGCCGCTGTAGGCAGGGAGAGTATTCGGAAATCTGTCGTAGCCATGCAACCGCGCAATCTCTTCGATGATGTCAATTTCGCGCTCGATATCCAGACGCCAGCTCGGGATCAACACCAGATAACGATCGTCGCTCCCAGCAGTCAGTGCGAATCCAAGATGATTGAGAATCTTGCTGATCTCAAGCGTGCCGACCTTTACGCCGAGAATGCGATGGACTTCGCGGAGATCGAGTTCCACCGGAGCCAGGTCAAGCTTGCGAGCGACTATGTCGATGGCGTCGCCAATCAAGGTTCCGCCGCCGGAGGCGAGAATGATTTCAGCCACGCGATTCGCCGAAGGAATGGTCGATTCGAAATCTGCACCGCGTTCAAATCGATGCGATGCGTCTGTGTGAAGTCCGTGACGCTTCGACATGCGTCGAACGGTAACGGGATCGAACCAAGCGGATTCGATCAAGATGTTGTTCGTCTTGTCCGAGATCATCGTGTCGAAGCCGCCCATCACTCCAGCGAGCCCGACCGGTTTGACGGCGTCGGCGATCACAAGATCGTCAGTGGAAAGCTTGCGGTCCACGCCGTCGAGAGTCTTGATAGTTTCCCCGGCGCGGGCTTTCCGAATGATTAATGTTCGTCCTTCGAGTAGATCGAGATCGTAAACGTGAGTCGGCTTGCCGGACTCCCACAGAACATAATTCGTCGCATCAACCGCGTTGCTAATCGGACGCTGATCGATCAACTGAAGACGCTTGGCGATCAGCGGAGTCGATGGCTTGATCGTCACTCCGCGAATTTCGCGCGCCGTAAATCTGGGACAAAGCTCAGGCTCCTGAATGTCAATCGTGACATCGGATTTTCCCTCGGAAGACGGTAACGTTGGCTCGATCGCTTTCAGCGGCAGATCATAAAGCGCAGAGGCTTCGCGGGCGACTCCATAGTGATTCATCGCGTCGGGACGGTTGGTCGTGATCTCCATCTCGAACACGGTGTTCTCGCCCGAGCCCGAGACGCCCTCCACGGCAACACCAGCGAGAGTGAGTTCGTCCGCAAGTCGGGTGTAATCGACCGGAAGGTCAACGAAGTCGCGAAGCCATTGAGGAGAAAGTTTCATGAAGGCAGCTTTTAGCTATTAGCTCTTGGCCGTTAGCCTTAAGCTAAAAGCCCGTTATTTTTACTCTTACTAATTATGAAATTTGTCATCCTGAGCGAAGCGAAGGACCTGCTTCTTGCCGCGCTTCAGAACAGCGGGTCCTTCGCTTCGCTCAGGATGACAAACTTAAAGTGAACATAACGAACGTGCACAGCGAACGACCAACGACGATCGACCAGCGACCGCTCTCATCCAAACTGTTCCAGGAACCTGACATCGCCCTGATAAAACAGCTGAATGTCGTCGACGCCATACTTCAGAATCGCGATACGCTCGACGCCCATTCCAAATGCGAATCCTGAGACTTTCGCTGCGTCGTAATCGACGAAGCCATAGACATTGGGATCAACCATGCCGCAGCCAAGTAGCTCAATCCATCCGCTGGCTTTGCAGTTTCGGCATGGAGCACCGTCGCGCACGCCTTTACCATCACAGAAAATGCAGCTGATCTGGACGTCGGCGCTCGGCTCCGTGAAAGGGAAGAACGACGGATAGAAACGCGTCTTCACGCTCGACCCGAACAAGGCCTTCATGGCGTGATCCAGCGTGCCTTTTAAATCGCAGAAAGTGATGTTCGTATCGACGGCCAAGCCTTCGACCTGATGAAAGACAGGGGAGTGGGTCGCGTCCGCAGCATCGTTACGATGAACTTTTCCAGGACACACCACGCGCACCGGAGGCTTCGTCTTCTGCATGGTGTGGATCTGCACCGGCGAAGTATGAGTTCTCAGCAGAAGGCGATCACGCTGCGCTTTCGATTCTTGTCCCGCGATGAACAGCGTGTCTTGCGTATCCCGCGCCGGATGATTCGGAGGAAAATTCAGCGCTTCGAAATTGTAGTAATCCGTTTCAATCTCGGGACCTTCTTCGACTGAGTATCCCAAGATTGCGAAACACGCCAACGATTTCGTTCATCGTTTTGATGACGGGATGCTCGGCTCCGAGGGGACGACGGATGCCGGGGAGAGTAATGTCGAGACGCTCGGCCGCGAGTTTGCCAGAAGACGCTCCACTCTGCAGTCGCGTTTGTGCCGCGTCTACCGCTTGCTCAACTTTCGATTTGAGTTCGTTGACCTTTTGTCCGACTTCGCGTTTGCTCGGTCCCGGTGCGGCTTTCAGCCACAGATCGTTGAGTTGAGTGAGGACGCCGTTCTTGCGCGCCATCCAACGATCGCGGAATATCTTCCAGTCGTTTTCGGAAGTGACTGCGGCTGACTCTTGCTCCAGCGCGGACAATAGTTCGCGCACCGCGCTTTCCAGTGCGCCCGTCGAGAATTCGGTTAGCTTGGGGACAGCGTAGGACAACCCGTAACCTCACAACAGGTCATCGTGGCGATTCGTGGGAGAACTCCCTGCTATGGCTGCGAAGATGTGCAGTGTGTAGGGGTCCTTCGACTTCACCAACCCAGGCGCTTGGCGCCTGGGTTGGCTCCGCTCAGGATGACACGACTTAAAGAACGATCAATAAAATATCCGCACGAAAAGCTGATGGCTGAACGCTGACGGTTAACTACGCTACCTTCGCCGCGGCGTTCGCACTCTTCGCCTGCTCGGCCAGATGCGCAAATCCTGCGGCATCTTTTACGGCCAAATCAGCGAGGATCTTACGATCCAGTTCGACGCCGGCTTTCTTTAATCCGCTGATGAACTGGTTATAGTTCAGTCCGTTCAGGCGGGCGGCTGCGCCGATGCGCACGATCCAGATCGAGCGATACTGGCGCTTTTTCTGCTTGCGGCCAGAGTAGGCAAACTTCAGCGCGCGATCGACGGCTTCTTTCGCCGAACGGTAAAGTTTGGATTTGGTTAGGAAGTATCCACTAGCGCGTTCAAGAATCTTTTTGCGCTTGGCGCGGCGTTTGGTCCCGCGTTTTACACGAGGCATGGTGTTCTCCTTTTTGAATTACCTATTTACTTCTGGCGGCTGGAGGTAAGAGAGGCTTCTACCCAAAGGGATTTCTAAAGCCCGACCTCTTCACGCGCCGCTGCGGAGTTGCTGCATTCCGCAGACTTTTCTTACAAATGTGCTGCAACCGCTTACTCGTTAAGGACGGGCGCAATCGCCCGTCGCTCCATTCCCGTTTAGTACGGGATCATGCGCATCACTTTGTGATGGTCCGCGTCACTTACCAACGCGGAATTCCCCAGCTTTTTCTTACGCTTCTTGGCCTTCGAGGTCAGAATGTGGCGGAGCATTGCCTTGTGCCGCTTGATCTTTCCTGTTCCGGTTTTCTTGAAGCGCTTGGCTGCGCCCTTGTGTGTTTTTAGTTTAGGCATAAAAACCTGTTCTCAGTTCTCGGTTGTCAGTTCCCAGTTACATCGCTCGCGTATTTGGCGCGAGCATTCCACTCGTCTGCTAGCGATCCGACCATAAGATTTTTCTGATGGCTGATGGCTGACGACTGAAAGCTGTCCTACGCTGTCTGCGCGCCGCCTTGTGAGGCGGGAGGAGCAGCGGGTTTCGGAGCCGACGCGGGTTTCTGCGGAGCAGCGGACGGCTTTTCTTTATTGTTGCTGTGACTCTCTTTCGCTCCACCTTCCGTCTTCTTCGGTGCCAGAATCAGGTGCAAGGTGTTGCCTTCTTGACGCGGACGAAACTCCACCAAGCCTCTGGTATCCACATCTTTAATCAGACGTTCCAGAATCTGGCGTCCCAGGCTTTGCCGCGTCATTTCGCGACCCCTGAAGAAGATGGTGGCTTTCACCTTGTCGCCTTCGTCCAGGAACCGCAGCACATGATTCTTTTTGGTTTCGTAATCGTGATCGTCCACGTTGATACGAAACTTCACTTCTTTAACCGTAATGGTCTTCTGCTTTTTCTTAGCTTCGCGCTCGCGCTTTTCGTTCTGGTAGAGGAACTTCCCGTAGTCCATGATGCGGCAGACCGGAGGTTGCGCGGTCGGGGAAATTTCCACTAAATCCAGGTTACGTTCGCGGGCCATCTTGAGCGCCTCGAAGGGTGGCATGACGCCAATCTGTTCACCTTCGTCCCCGATGACGCGAACTTCCCGCGCCCGGATACGCTCATTCATGCGGATAAAACGCTTGTCGATACCGTCCTCCGTCTATTTACTGACGAGAAAATGCTTCAAAAAGTATAGCATGGCGACGCCGGGAGCCTGAATCTGTGGCGGCTGATCGGGTTCGATCATGTCCGATCAAGTCTGCTTCGCCATCCGTTCTTCCAGTCGCGCTTTCGCGGCAGGCCATTCCGTGTCGAGGATGCTGAAATACACTGAATCGCGCACACGACCGGTCCAGGTGATGAGATGGCGACGCAATGTACCTTCTTCTTTCGCTCCGATTCGCAGGATGGCATTGCGCGACCGTTGATTCATCGCATCCGTCTTCAGTTCAACGCGCATACACTGCCAGATTTCAAAGGCATGACGCAGCATCAGATATTTGGCTTCCGTATTGACGGCGGAACGATGCCAGGGGAGCGCGATCCAAGTCGATCCGATTTCGACTCTGCGGTTGACGCGGTCGATATTCATGAAACGCGTGCTGCCGATCACGCGTCCCGAACTGCGTTCTACCGTGGCAAACACGATTGAGTCGCCGCGATCTTGTTCCTCGAATGCCTTATCGACGACGCGCTGAAAGTCTTCGCGCGATTGCATGCGGTAGGGAATCCATTGAAAGATGTCGGCAAGCGAATCTTTCGCGACCTCCCAAAATTGATCGACATGATCGCGGCGAATCGGCTCCAGGCGGACGACCGCGCCTTCTAGCGTGATCGGAGTCGTGATATTCAACGGTGGAGTCGGAATGGTCATTGGGATTTAACTCTTGCTCGTACCCTATGGTTGTAGCGGAGAGTTTGATTGTATCGCTCCGTCCAATCGTCAATATGCCTGAAATTGGTAGCGACAAGACACTCGAAAATAATCGTTAGCATAGCTAACGATTATTGCCGACGGAAGAAATCTGACGCCTCTCGCAAAAATTTCTTATTTCTCCTCTTGACATATTCCCATATGGGTATATATTTCTTTTATGCCGCGAGCCACTACGACCTCCGATGCTTTCAATGCAGTGGCCGAGCCTCGGCGCCGGGACATCCTCAACTACATCGCTTTGCAGGAGCGCGGCGTGGGAGAGATCGTGGATAGCCTGGGGCTCGAGCAACCGTCAGTCTCGAAGCATCTGCGAGTGCTGCTAGAGGTCGGATTGGTGAAGGTGCGAAGGGATGGTCGAAGAATGATGTACAGCGTGAATGCCGAGGCGATCAAACCGCTCCACGACTGGACGAGCACATTCGAACGGCTCTGGAGACATCAATTACTGCGGGTGAAGGAACGAGCCGAACAAAAAGGTGGCTCGTAGTTTCGGAAGAGTTTTGTCCTAACGACTAACGACTGACGATTAACGACTGACGACCATCGACCATCGACAAACAGGAGAAAGCATATGGCAATCGCAGAAACAACTCGATTGATCGAAGACTTGACGTTATCAATCAAACAGGAAATTCATGTCCGAGCCTCGTTGGAAGCGACCTTCGCGGCTTTGCTCGAACAACTCGGGTCGCACAACGAAGGACCGGACGGCACGCCGATCCCGATGAAGCTCGAGGCCTGGCCGGGTGGACGCTGGTTCCGCGATCTCGGTGGCGACAATGGCCATTTCTGGGGAAACGTGCAGGCGATCAAGCGTCCGAAGCTGTTGGAGATATGTGGTCCGTTGTTTATGTCGTATCCGGTCGCGTCGAATTTGCAATATCGGCTAAGCGAGTCCGACGGAGGAACGCTGATCACTTTCCAACATCTCGCGTTTGGACTGGTCAGCGACGAACATCGATCGGGTGTAGTGCCGGGCTGGAAGCACGTCAACGAACTCGTTCGCAAGCGGGCGGAAGGCGTGCGCGTTCAGTAAGCCCGAGGTTGCGGGAGGAGGAGACGCCAATGTGTCCAGCATGTGTTGCGAGTGCGGCGTGGATCGTAGCGGGAGTGACATCGACCGGGGGATTAACGGCGTTTGCCGCGAAAATTCTGCGGTCGAAGAGCAACGCAAAGAAAGTGGCTTCAGAAGGGAGCCAAGACCAGGACTATGAACAGGAACTGAAACACGATCAAACAATAAAGGAGAAGTAATCATGGCTACAGCGAACGTTGAGACGATCAACACGGAAAGCAAAAATACTGCGAACGGTGGTTCGAAAGTCGTTTCGCAAATGCAATGGATCGCAGCTCGCAAAGAGCTGCTACGAAAAGAGAAGGAGTTCACCAGACTGCGCGACGAATTAGGCCGCGACCGTCTCGAACTGCCTTGGGAGAAAGTTGATAAGGAATATCTCTTCGACGGCGCCAACGGTACGGTGACGTTGTCCGAGCTTTTTGCCGGGAAAAGCCAGTTGATTGTGTATCACTTCATGTTCGGTCCGGACTGGCCCGAGGGTTGCCCCGGCTGCTCTTTCGTGGCGGACCATTTCGACGGGAGTCTTGCCCATTTGGCTGCGCGTGACGTCAGTCTCGTGGCGGCTTCGCGTGCTCCACTGTCGAAGATTGAGTCGTTTAAAAAGCGGATGGGCTGGCAGTTTAAGTGGGTCTCATCCGGCGGTACCGATTTCAACTCCGACTACCACGTGTCGTTCAGTAAAGATGAGATCGCCAAAGGCCAGACTTACTACAACTACGTCGCTGGAGAATTTAAGGGTGAAGAAGGACCGGGCGCAAGTGTGTTCTACAAGGACGCCTCCGGGGACATTTTTCACACTTACTCGAGTTACGGACGCGGACTCGAATCCATGATCGGGGCCTACCACTGGCTGGATATCGCTCCGAAGGGTCGGGATGAAATGAAGTTGATGCCCCATCCGATGTCGTGGGTACGTCACCACGATAAGTACGTGGAGACGCAGATGGTGGATCCGAAGTCGCTGTTGGTGGCGCGCAAGGTGTAATTGCAAGATCGTGTTCGAATAATAGTCGTTATAACGACTATTATTTTCGCGGACGCACGGAATTGGGGTGTCCCGACTTCTGTCGCCTTTCTAGAAGCGGGCACCCCATCTTCATTATCTTGATCCGAAAATCTACAGAAGCTACGCCACCGCAACCTTCGCTGTTCTCAATCGCCGATAGAGTCGCATGTAGTCGTCCACCATTCGGCGTGCGGTGAAGCGTTCGCGGGCTCGGTTGTAGGCGCGGGTGCCGTACAGTCGGGCTAGTTCACGATCTTGGTCGAGTTGATTTAGGACATCACGCAGACTTTCGGCGTCGTTACGTTCGAAGTAGAGAGCGGCGTCTCCCCACATTTCCCGATAGACGTCGGTGTCGTTCGCTACCAACGCGCAGCGCGAGAAAGCGGCTTCGATGGATCCCAATCCTGTTGGTTCGTAGCGCGAAGTCGCGGCGAAGATTGTGGACTTGCTGTAGAGCGTACGCAGTTGCGATTCGGTCTGCGGGCCTTTCACTGAAAAGTTATGCTCGTCAGTGGACACACGGATATCGGCGCGAATCGGCAGCGCGGGCGCGGGAATCGGGTTGTCCGCTCCAACAATGCAGACAGGCAATCCGTACGTATGTTGCGTGAGGAGTGAAACCTGTTTCCCGGTATCCCAAAGACGTCCGATGGCGAGAATCGATTCTTCTTTCGTAACAAATGGATTGAAGTAAATGGGATTGCGTCCCGCAGGAATGATGTGTCCTGCGAAATCGTCACCGTAGGCGACTCGGAGCATCGTATCCATCCACTGCGAAGTTGAGACGACAGCCTCGGCGCGATTGAGGCCTGCGATCATGGTCGAGCGATACCACTCCAACCAACTCGACGGGGGCGGTTCCTGTCCGTGGATGCTCGACCACCAGGTGATGACATCGCCATGGGCGACGACGATGCGCGGAGTCGCAACGGGCAGCGCTCCGAAACTCAGCTGATTCAAATGCAGAACATCAGGCCGAGTGTCGCGGACGATGGCGCAAAGATAATCCTGCGCGGCATGGAAATCGTGTTCGCCTTCCTGCATCCAATCGAGACGAAATGCGGTGGGATGATATTCGAGGCCGTGCAGGCCGTCCATCCAAGCGGTTTGCGGGGGAAGCGGAATCTCGCCAAAGCTGACGAGGGTGACTTGAGCGCCATGCGTGACAAGGCCGGACACTAATTCGCGCGCGTACGTCCACACTCCGCTGAACGTGTCAGCCGTAACCAATACCCGCACAGAACCCCCGAGGCGAGGGCGGGAGCACCCTCGGAAAGCTTGAGATTAGTTTATGGGTTTGAAGTGGATTGGGGAAAGGGTTTTCTTGCAGGCGGCATTTGAGGCGTTTTTGATCGCGTGGTGGCGGGGGCCAGCCCCGTCACCACGCTGGCGTCATCGTCATCGCTAGGTGGAGTCTGCCCACTGCGTCATTTCGCGCGGACCTGCTCGATGGTTCGCGAGAAGGTGGTTGGGGAAAAGATGTTCCGATACTTTCGGCATCGTCGGTCGCGTTAGAACTCGCATCGTGAAGAGAAGGTCGTCCAATGCAGTTCCGAATCCGAAGTGTGCGTCCACGAAAACGAGTTCGGACGGCGGCAGGGAAGCGCGTCCAGAAATCATCACGACCGGAACATCGGGTGCCAGGAATTTGATCTCTTGTGCCAACTGCGGGCCAGACATCAGCGGCATTTCGTAGTCGACCAGGGCCAGATCAAAATAAGTTCGTTTGCAAAGAGCCACCGCTTCGATGGGATCATTTTTCGTGATGACGCGGAAGCCGCATTCTTCGAGCACACTGGTAAGCAATCGGCTCGACTTCGGATTGTCGTCCACATAAAGCACCGTCGTTTTGTTTTCCATCACAAACCTCCGTTCCTTTCCCCAAGAACGAAATGCGATCGCGGGTCTTGCGGAGGAAGTCGGTAGAGATTTGTAATGTTCTATTTGTAGTGCTGTAACAAAACAAAATTGCGTGTGCATAGCTGGGTCAGAGACGCGAGCTGCGGTTGCGGGACAGCCGGGCGGCTGTCCCTACGTCAGCTGCTGTCCGTCCCCACGCGCTTCTGCGTTATGATTGTCGGTCTTCTACTCAGGGTCGTAGACTCGGACTCAAGAACTTTTCAGGAGCCACTGATGAAACTCCGTGCGTTGGTTGGATCTTTTGTGTTGGTTGCTGTGGTCGCCGTGTGCGCGTCTGCGCAGTCTTATAGCGAAGCGCAGTTTAAGGGAATGAAGTGGCGCGATATCGGTCCATTTCGCGGCGGTCGCGTGCTCGCGGTCACTGGAGTTGTCGGCAGCCCTTTCACTTATTATTTCGGCGGCGTTGGCGGAGGAGTGTGGCGGACGACCGACGGTGGCGTGAACTGGGTGCCGCTCTCCGACAAAGGAATGATTGCTTCGATCGGCGCGATCGCCGTTTCTGAATCCAATCCGAATGTGATTTATGTCGGGACCGGCGAATCCTGTCTGCGCGGAAATATTTCGTATGGCGATGGCGTCTATAGGACGACCGACGGCGGCAAGAATTGGCAGCACATCGGATTGAAAGACACGCAGCATATCGCGCGTGTTTGGATCGATCCGCGGAACTCGGATCACGTGCTGGTCGCGGCGCTCGGACACGCCTATGGCCCGAATACGGAGCGCGGAATCTTTCGCACCAACGATGGTGGCAAGACTTGGGACAAGATCCTGTATAAGGATGACAAGTCGGGCGCGATCGATCTCGCTGTCGATCCGCACAATTCGAACGTGATGTTCGCCGCGCTCTATCAGATCCAGCGTTCGCCGTGGGGGCTCGAAAGTGGTGGCCCGGGCAGCGGATTGTATCGCTCGACGGATGGCGGAAATACGTGGGCGCATCTTGAAGGCAAAGGCTTGCCTGACGGCATTCTCGGACGCATCGGTGTGAGCGTTTCGGGAGGCGATTCGAATCGCGTGTACGCACTGATTGAATCGAAAGAGAGCGGGTTGTATCGCTCGGACGATGGCGGCGAAAATTGGTCGCGCGTGAACGACGATCAGCGACTGACGCAGCGAGCATGGTACTTCACACATATTTTTGCCGATCCAAAAAGCGCGGACACCGTGTACATGCTGAATACCGGAGCGTTCCGCTCCACGGATGGCGGCAAAACCTTGAGTCTGTTGCCGGCGCCGCATGGCGATCATCACGGATTCTGGATCGATCCGCAGAATACGAGCCGCATGATTAACGGCAACGATGGCGGAGCGGCGATTTCGGTCGACGGTGGCAAGAGTTGGTCCACGCAATACAACCAACCGACGGCGCAGTTTTATCACGTCGCGGCGGACAATGATTTTCTTTACAAGGTCTACGGCGCGCAGCAGGATAACACGACCATCGGCATTGCGAGTCGAACTGATGATGGCTACATCGGTCGTCAGCACTGGTTCGACGCGGGCGGGGGCGAGAGTGGATACATTCAGCCGGATCCGCGCGACTCCAACATTATTTATGCCGGATCGGGTGGCGGTATTGTGACGCGTCTCGATCGTCGCAGCAATCAGGAGCAAGATGTCACGGTCTGGCCCGAAGACGGGTCAGGACACGGCGTCGGCGATCTGAAATACCGCCTTGGATGGACGCAACCGATTGTGATTTCTCCGCACGATCCCAATGTGATCTACACATCCGCCGAGCAGATATTCAAAACCACGGACGAAGGCAAGACTTGGACGGCGATCAGTCCCGATCTGACACGCAACGACAAGAGCAAACAGATTTCTTCCGGCGGCCCGCTGACCAAAGACAATACTTCGGTCGAGTATTACGACACCGTCTTCGCGATCGCGGAATCCCCCGTCCAAAAAGATTTGCTCTGGGCAGGAACGGATGATGGATTGATTCAACTAACCCGCGATGGCGGAAAGAATTGGACCAACGTTACTCCCAAGGCCATCCCGGATTGGAGTTTGGTCAGCATCATCGAAGCATCTCCTTACGATGCGGGGACCGCTTACGCGGCGGTCGACACGCACAAACTCGATGATGTGAAGCCCTACATTTTCAAGACGACCGACTTCGGCAAGACTTGGACGAAGATCACAAATGGAATTCCGGATGGCGCATATACACATGCCGTGCGCGAGGATCCGGTGCGGAAGAATCTTCTCTATGCGGGGACCGAAACTGGCCTGTACATTTCGTTTGATGGCGGCGCAAATTGGCAGGTCCTGCAACTGAATCTGCCGAATAGTCCGATTCACGATGTGATCGTGAAGAATGACGACATGATTGTGGCGACTCACGGGCGCGCCTTCTGGATCCTTGACGACATTACTCCGTTGCGCGCGGCCTCGATGACTCCGAATGCCCAAGCTCCAACTACTGCCATGCTCTATAAGCCGCGACCGACGTACCGTTTGCGTTGGCCAGATTTCTACGAGCGGGCGCAACCGGTGGGCGAGAATCCTCCTAATGGGGCGATCATTTATTACTACCTGCCAACCGCACCGAAGGGCGTCGTGGCGCTGGAATTTCTCGACGCGTCGGGCAAAGTGATGCGGCGTTATTCGAACGAAGATAAAAAAGAGGCGGACACTCCACCGGAGTGGCCAGACCAGACTCCTCCGAACGAAAAAATTCCGACCGAAGTTGGAGTGAATCGTTTCACGTGGGATCTCCGCTTGCAGGGACCGACGCCGTTAGCGGGAGAACCTGGAGCGGAGTTCCGGAATCGCGGGCCCATGGTGCCGCCGGGAACGTATCAGGTTCGGCTGACGTCGGAAGGGAAGTCCTACACGGCACCGTTGGAGTTGAAAATCGATGCGAGAGTAAAGGCGTCGAACGAAGATGTGCAGAAGCAAAACGAGTTGGGACGCAAGATCGTGGCGCAGGTTTCGGAAATTCACGAAGCCATCGGAGCGATCCGCGAAGTGCGTACACAGGCTCGTGGATTGGGTAAGCGCTTCGGCGACGATGCGAAGTATGCACCGGTGATTTCCGCTTTGAAAGACTTCGACAAGAAGAGTTTCGATGTCGAATCGAAGTTGTTGCAGGTCAATTCGAAGAGTTCAGAGTCAAACCTGAATTATCCCGTGCTGATCGATGAGCGGTTGCACTCGCTTCTATTCAGCGTGGAGGCGGCCGATGCAGCTCCCACAAAACAACAGTACGCGGTGTACGAATCCTTGCAGGCAGAAGCGCAGCCGCTGCTGGCGCAGTATCGCGAGTTGATGTCGAAAGACCTCGCGACATTGAACGCGATGGTGAACAAAGAGAACGTGCCAGCGCTGTACGTACCGGCAGGGCAGTAAGAATTGGAAACGAACAAGGGAAAGCTGGCCGACTTTCTTACTCTCAGATAAATTCCTTAGCAATGCTAACGAATTTATCTGAGAGCTGGTTTTGAGAGCTTCCTGCGAATCTTATTTCGTGATCACGCCGCAGGCGATGCGGTCGCCAGCGTTTCCCGTTGGATCCGTCTTCTGATCGTCGGCTTTGGCGTGGACCACAATCGCGGTGCCGCCATTACTGAACAGGGAATGGCTATCCGTGCCTAGGTTGACATCTTTATTCTCAGCTTTGAAATGCGCTTTGCCGTCCGCGCCCACCGTGAAGTTGGCATTGTCTCCGGCGTGATGGCCTTCGGGATTCTCCAACCCATGCTTCTTTGATTCGGGATTGAAGTGACCGCCAGCGGACTTAAAATCCGGAGCATCGCACTTTGCGTTCTGATGAAAGTGAATGGCGTGCTCACCGGGTGGCAGATTCTCGAAATTCAGTTCCATCCCGATGCCGGTGCCGAAGTCCCACAAAATCGCGGATCCAACAATCTTGCCCTGTGCGTCTTTAAGCTGCACTAGCATCTTGGCGGAGCAGGCTGAGGTGAGCGCTACGAGCATCATTGCGAGGGAGAACACGCGAGCGGTTTTCATGAGATCAGTATAGCCAAATTTGGGTAGAGTCTTCCTCCTCTGATAGCCTTTATTACCCGATCCATCAATTGTGGGAGCGCCGAAAGGGTGAGGTTTGTCTTAAACGTGAAAACGAAGATGAAAATGGTCCGCGTGATTTTATTTACAGGAAAAATGGATGTGATGAGCAAATTCTACGGAGATATTCTCGGTCTCAAACTCGTTTCCAGCGAAAAGGGCTGGCGAGAATTTGCGGCTGGTAGTGCGACGATCGCGCTACACTCCGGGCCTTCGTCACCCGGTCGCAAGGGTCCGAAGATTGTCTTTCACACGAAAGACGTTGCTGCTGAGCGCGAGACGCTGGTCGCGCGAGGAGCGAAGTTCGGCGAGGTCAGGCAAGGGGAGGTGTTTTGCCTTTGCGACGGCAAAGATCCGGACGGCAATCCCATTCAACTGTCGGACCGATAACCGAACGGCCCAAAATCCGAATGGTTTGCTGGCTCTGGCGCAGAATGCGGAGCAATGGGACAATACTAGAATGCAAAGAATTTTGACTTCCACCTTACTATTGGCCACGGGGATGATGCTTGCCGGAGCGGGCTACGCCCAGACTCCAGCGGCAGGTACTCCGGCGGCAACGACTCCAGCGGCTCCAGCAGCCACAACTCCGAAAGCGGCCGCGACGGCCAAAGCTCCAGTGAAAAAAGCGGGCACCGCGGCGAGCACTGCTCCAGCGCTGACCACGAAAAAACAAAAGTTTAGTTATGCATTGGGAATGAGTGTCGGAACACAGATCGGCACCACGCTCAAAAAGCAGTCCGTGGAAGTGGATCCCGCACTCGTTTCGCAGGGAATGAAGGACGCGTTGGCTGGCACGAAGTCCCGCATGACGCAAGAAGAAGCGCAGGCTGTGTTGACGCAGGTTCAGACGGAAGTTCGTCAGCAGCAACAGCAGAAACAGCAACAGGCTTCGGCAAAGAATAAGGCAGAAGGCGAAGCTTTCCTGGCGGCCAATAAAGTAAAAGAAGGCGTCGTCACTTTGCCCAGTGGACTGCAATACAAGATCATCACAGCTGGAACCGGCCCCAAACCGACAGCGGCCGACACGGTGGTGTCGAACTATCGCGGAACGCTCGTCAATGGCAAAGAATTTGACAGCTCCTACAAGCGCGGAAAGCCCGAGACTTTTCCCGTCAGTGGCGTAATTAAAGGATGGACCGAAGCTCTGCAGTTGATGCCGGTTGGATCCAAGTGGCAGCTCGTGATCCCTTCGAACCTGGCTTATGGAGAACGCGGCGCAGGCGCGGACATTGGTCCTGACTCAACCTTGGTATTCGAAGTGGAACTCCTTTCGATCCAGGAAAAGCCGAAGGACGCTCCAGCAGCCGGCGATGAGCCGAAAGCAGATGCTCCTGCCGATCAGCCCAAAACGGATCAGCCGAAAGCTGATCAGCCAAAGGCCGATGCGCCGAAGGCAGATCAACCGAGAGCCGATCCTCCGAAGCCACAGTAATTCAATGAACCGAAGTATTGGTGGAGCGCCGGGCGTCCCCGCCCGGCTACTTTACTTCAGGGCGAGACGGGCAAGTGCCCGTCTCGCCTTCGGTGTATATACGCAGCGAAGTATATTCACTGGCGCGTCAGTTCCCCAAGTACATCACGTGGACGTAGGTTCCCAGCCTGACGTTGTAGGCCAGATACCATCCGATGTGGTCGGGGTCTTCGTAGATGACGATGTCATCCGAATCCCAGAACCAGCCGTTACAAAATCCCACATCGTACGGTGCCACGGAGAAGTAGAAGCCTCCGAACCAGAAACGGCCCGGACCGCCGCCACCTAAACGCCACACGTGACCGCGTCCGAAACCGCCAGTAAATCGTCCATGTTCCCAGGGATGATCAAGGTGGTAGTGAACGTCCTCGCGGCCCGTGTCGTGGCCGACCCAGCGCTTGCCTCGATCCACGTGCGGAGCATCAGGATGCCCAGCCTTCTCGTTGAAGTGCCGGTTTTCTTCTACGCGAGGCGCATTTTTCACCGCGGCCGGAGCGTGCGAGGGAATATTTCTCACGCCTCCTCCGACCTCGGGACGACCGCCGCCCTCGTTTCGCTGCGCCACAGCCGCAAGAGAAAATACAAAACATAACGCGAAGATTCCAAATAGCTTTTTCATAAGAAACGCCCTCCTTATGGAAATGGAAACACTGGTTACAGTCAGATGTTTCGGTGGATCGCGTGGCCGCTGTTTGCGACTACAGGGATTTATGTAGGAAGGGTGTCTCCGCTATTTCTTCGTGATCACATTGAGCGAAGTGCCGCTGCGGGACAGCCGAGGGCGGCTGTCTCCACCTGATTACTCGTAGCGAAGAGCTTCGATGGGATCGAGTCGCGAGGCGCGAATGGCAGGAACCATGCCGCTGATCAGTCCTACAAGCGCCAGGATAAAGACGGATACAAGCAGAGTCACAGGATTGATCAGCAACCGCACATCACCCGCTTCGGCATTCTTGGCCATCGCGCTGTAGAGGGTAAGTCTGCCGACGGAAAAAGAAACTACGTACGCCAAGATGATGCCAAGCAGTCCACCGATGAATGTGATGGTCATCGCTTCCGCAAGAAATTGAAAAAAGATATGACTCTGGCGCGCGCCCAGCGCCTTCTCAACTCCGATTTCACGCGTGCGCTGAGTCACAGAGACGAGCATGATGTTCATCAAACCAACTCCGCCTATGCCGAGCGTTAGCGTGCCAATGAATCCGAGCAGTACTTTGAGCCCGATGGTCAGCAGTTCGAACTGATGGACCTGCACCATTAAATTTGCGACGTATAGCGCGCGACGATCCGACGGATTGAATTTGTGTTGCGTTGCCAGAAGGTAGCGCACGGACTGCTCGATCCGCATATAGTCGTTGGTCTCGTAGTTGAACCAGATGGAGCCGAGGTAGTGGGTATCTTGCAGGTCGCTCATCGTCGTAAACGGAATGTAGACCACGCGATTAACGTCGTCGTCCCCGGCCTGCATCTTGGCGCTGAGCACGCCGATCACTTCGAAACTAATTCCATCGATGCGAATGTATTCGCCGATGGCGTTGCGTCCGGAGAAAAGTTTGTCTTTGGTCTCGGATCCGATGACCGCTACGCGAGCCCGCTGGATCTGGTCCTCGGGATTGTAGAAGCGTCCTTGGCCCAAGGTTAGAGCGCGAATATCAAATGCGTTGGGATACTCGCCAGTTACATTCATGGTGAAGGAGCGAGATTCGTACTGCAGCGTCGCCTGCTTTTCGCTGCTGGGCGTGATGTGACTAATCTGCGGAATGTTGGAAGTGAGCAGATCGATGTCGTCCAGCGTGAGACGAACGGGCGAGCCGGCCTTCTCGCCGCCGGCCTGCATCGAAGACCGTCCGGGGACGAGGATGAAAAGTTTGGTTCCGAAGTTGGCAAAGATGTTGGTGCAAGCTCGTCCGAATCCGTCGCCATAGGCGAGCAACATCACGACCGTAGCAATGCCCCACGCCATGCCCAGCATGGTGAGCGCGGTGCGGCGTCCGTTGTGGCGCATCGCGTTGTAGGATTCTTGGAGCAGGTCGCGAAACATTCTGACTATTCTATTCCGACTGCAACTATTCGGACCTCAGAGCTTCCACGGGTTCGAGTCGCGCGGCCTTGCGAGCCGGGTAGAGACCAGCGGCCACGCCAGCCAGCGTCAGACTGGCAATCGCGACTACAGCTGTTTTTAGGACTAAACGCGGCGAATCCATTCCGCCGAATCCTCCGGGTCCAGTCAGAACGCCAATCAGAGCCATGAATCCCCCGGCGAGTGCGATGCCGATTATTCCACTGACCAGCGTGAGCAGAACTCCTTCGACAAAAAACTGGAACATGATGCTGCGATTCGTGGCGCCGAGAGCTTTGCGCAATCCAATTTCGCGCGTGCGTTCGGTGACGGCGATCAGCATGATGTTGATGACGCCGATGGCGCCGAGAGCCAGCGTGACAAGACCAACGGTGCCGAGGAACTCGTTCATCGAATCGAAAATCGTGCCCATCATCTGTGCTTGCTTGACCGTGTCCCAGCCTTCGAAGGCGTCTGAGTCGCGATAATCGAATCCGTGATTGCGCGCGATGATGCGATGGACTTCATCCAGCGCTAGCAAATGATCGGCCGCGACGGTTGGCTGAAAGTTCAGCGCGGAGATTGCGTCGAAGGCCTGATCGCCCTTGATCGGGAAATCGCTCCTCATGACCTGAAACGGAATATAAGCGCGTGTGTTGGTGGAGTTGTCATCTCCGCGACCCACGCGCTTCAAAGTCCCGATCACTTCGAAGCGATAACCGTTGAGCAGGATGAAGGCGCCAATAGCAGGACGTCCTGGAAATAGGTTGCGCACCATCTCATCGCCCAGCACGACGACATTTCGCTTCTGCGTTTCATCGAGCCCATTGAGCCAGCGTCCTTGTTTCAGTGGCAGGAATCGGATGCCGTTGTACTGCGGTTCAGCGCCCGTGATCTGTCCGCTAGCGCTGGCAAATTCACTGACCGCATGAACGTCGTTGGTGACGAGCACCGGAGTAATGGCCTTTACGTGAGCAGCTTCTTTGCGGATGTCGAGATAGTCCTGATAGGTGAGACGGTACTGGCGAGCGGAGTTGATGCTGCCTTGGACGACCGGTGCGCGTCCCGGAAATACCATCATGATGTTTTCGCCGTACTCCGAAAGCCCACGCTGGTTACCGCTTCTGAATCCCTCGCCCAAGCCGACGAGCAGCAGCAATGAGCCGACACCCCACGCGATCCCAAACATCGTCAGGAACGAACGGAGCTTGTGCGCCCACAAGGTTCCGAAGATCTGCGCGAAGATATCGAGAATCTGCATGGAGTTAGTACGCGCACGGGTGGAACTCACCAGTCGCTAGCTCTCGGCCATCAGCTGTCAACTTTCAGCGACGAACATTAGGATAACAAGGCCGCCCAGCGCGGTATACGGGGAATTTGTGTCTTTAGTTGGAGTCGGATAGGTTCCCGAATTCCGGGAATGATGGTGGCCAGGGAGGGAGTTGAACCCCCGACGCCAGCCTTTTCAGGGTGGCGGTATTAAGTATCTACAACAACTTAACAGGTCTTAGGTGGCTGCGTAAGCTCTTTAGAGTTCGTGGAAGACGACCTTATCTTGGGCCGGGATCTTGGACCACGGCGGAATATTCATAATCACCTTTTGCCGGAAAGCAGGCTCGCGCTCTAGAAAGGGAAACGAACCGAAAGAATGGCATTGTGGTTACTTGTGTGAAAGTGTGTCGTCGCGATCTGGTATCCGGCTCCGACGGTAAAGCCTACCCTTCCCAGCAGACGAAAGCGTCCCATGACCAAACCCGGCGTTACAAAGTTCTGTTTCCTGCCATCGTTCTTGCCATCCTGAAAGACTGTTGAGTTGAACTCAACTTCCGGCCAGAGTTTGCGAAGAACGCGATATTGCAGAGTGTTGTTGAAAAGGAAGCTGCGTCCGATGAGGTTCGTGTCGGCAACGGGTAGAGCGATTCCGAAAGTGCCTTGGGCGTCGAAGTTTCCAAACCCTTTACCGTAGGCGATGGTAGGGGTGATGACCGCGTGCAAAGCACCATTGCTGAATTGGCCGGTCGGTAGGCTCCAACCCAGAAATGCAGTCAGAATATAGTTGCCGTGTTTCTCGTTCGCGGACAGAAGTCGATATTTAACCAGGAAGGCGGCGTCTCCCCAGCCGTTTCGGTCATCTGGGTTATTGTGGTTGATGTATGGAGGGATGTTGAAAATCACCTCCACTTTTTCGAACGGAATCAATTCCAGTCCTTTGCCGCCGTCGTAATTGTTGGTCGTCAGGCCTTTGGCATTGGTCTGCCAGACTTGGTCGTAGCGATATTCTTCTTCCAATCGCGGCGTTGTGGTCGCGATTGGTGTGACCCAGTGGGGCTGTTCGTCTTTCGTTTGGTCCACACGGGAAAACCAATCAGAAAAATATCCGTCTTGCGCATGAAGAGTAGAAGTGGAACAGACAATTGCCAATACAAACATCGAGACGATCAGACGCATGTTTCTCCTCGCGGGTTCTTCCCAAAATGTACCGCATATATTTATATAGGTCATACGTTTTCTAATCAAATATCGATACATATTATTTCCCAGCATCAAGATGCCTTGCGCTGGGGAAACTTCGATGCATCTGTCTCGGAACAAACTTGGAAACGTGGGTGGATTGAAAGTCTTTGACCTCTGCCTACACGGGCTGTAGCATTTCGTCGCTCGATAGGAGTCGATATGAAGAACAAGCCGCGTGCCGCCTCAACGAAGAATGAAGAGATGCTCCCGCCACGTGACGCCGCACTGCACCTCGGGATCAGCTTTCCGACGATCAAGCAGTGGATTTACGCGAAAAAGATTCGAAGCGTGCGAACTCCTGGAGGGCATCACCGAATCCCGCAAAGCGAAGTCGATCGCCTCTTATTCCGCACTAGAGCCAAGACCGCTCCCGAGCGCCTGGAAGTTATTCGCCGCGTCAGCGGACGAAATCAACTCGTCGGGCGGATCGACGCCGTGCGTATCAGCGGCTTGATGGCGGAAGTGAAGATTTCCATTGGGTTGCAGCAGATCACGTCGATCATCACTGCCACCTCAGCTCGTGAGATGCGACTGAAGCCGGGGCAGACTGCGGCGGCTCTGATTAAGGCCACGGAAGTTATGATTATCAGAGTTGATTGAAGTTACTGGTTCGCGTTTTTTGTTAAAGGGACCGTCTATCGAGCAGGCAAGTCGAAAACCTCACGGTTTGCAAAGCAAGGTTTCTGTCAGAACTTTGATCGTAGATGCAGAAATAGAAGGGGCTGATTCCCGCAGTATTTCGAGCTTCACCTCCGTCCCACTCTTGGCGTGAAGCATACTAGAAACCTGTTCCAAGGGTTGGGACTCAATCTCTTGATTATTGATCGCTTTGATGAGGTCCCCCCCGAGGATGCCCGCCTTCGCCGCTGGCGAATTCTTCCAAACAGACATGACCTGGAGCGCACCGTCGTCGTTTCTCGCGATCTGGATGCCGATTGTCGTATATCGATAGGGGTCAACCGTGAATTGGCGATCTGGCGCGAGATAGATGGTGTCCTTTTTCAAATCAAATGTGACTTCAAATTGTCGCAATACATCGGAACCCAGTATCCCCCCAAAGTCAGATGTGGAGAATGCACCAGCGTCGGATTTTGTCTGCGCGCGCACCGCTTGATTCGTCAATGCGATGCCGCCGACGCGGATCGAAGGTAAACATACCAAGATTGCGGGCGATGTCGGATTTCCTGCGCGTTGGATGCCTTCGACGACTTGGCTGGGAGTCCAGCTCTTCGTCAGCGAACCCCAAGTCTCAGCAGATAGATTGGTGGAGTTTGTGCCGGTGTCTAGCACGAGGTCGGTCGAAATCGACATCAACGCGGTGCTAACGAGGAATTGGCCGCTGTATGGACGGAGAATCACCGCTGCGCCTAATGTGCCCAATTTCTCTATTGGACCGACAGTGAGTGTTTGATGTGAGTAGCTCAACTTGAAACAAACGTTTTGGAGAATATCCAGGCCAAGTACGCCCTCAACCGCGGTTCCGAGAGCCTTCGAGAGTGGAGCCAAATTTACCTCAGCCAGTTCTACCTTCGGGAAATCGATATTCAGAACCCGAAGAGACCCAACCTCTGTGGCATCGACAATAAGTTCGCGAAAATTTTTCTGAATATGCTTCGTTGAAGTAGGTGCCAATTTCAATTCGGACGCTGTAGCCGGATCGATCGAAGAACTCTGGCTTCCCGTATCCAACATGAAGCTGAAGTTCCGATCATTGATCTTGACGGGCACGAGGATCGCTCCGCCAACAACCTTCACCGCAATCACTTCTTGTGAAGTCGCTGCGATTGGAACACCGGCACACATAAATAGAACGAACAGTCGGAGCGACAAGGTCATCGTAACGTCCACGAATGTGGATAAGCGGGAATCACTATAGCAAAATTTCTCGGTCGAAATTCGGGATAGTCATGGCAAAACGCGCAACTGCGAACCACGAACGTCGGATGACTGCGGCTGATTCATCGAAAATTAAAGAGACTGTAACCGGTTATTAACAAATCGAAGCCTACCCTAACTGTTCACCCAAAATGGCTGCGAGCAGAAAGAAGCCGACAGTCATGGCCTTGTCCGAAAGTTTGATGAACTGATTCCTTAGGAGATGGAACAAATGAAGCGATTCATGGCGATGATGTTGTCTGTCGCGCTTGCGGGGACCGTGATCCCGGCTCAAGCGCAACAAGATCCGGCGACTCCAACCCCAACCACTAAAACCCGAAAAAAAGCGATGGCCAAGCCAGCCGGGCCAACGATTTCGACGCAGCTCGGTGAGATGAAACAGGCCATTGATGCACAGCAGCAACAGATCAAGGCTCTAAGCGACCTGATTCAGAGCCGTGACCAAAAAATCCAACAACTGGAGCAGCGTCTCGATCAGAGCCAGACCGTCGCGGTGCAGGCGCAGTCCAAGGCTGACACAGTCGCCGCTGCAACGGCGGAACAAAGTCAAACAGTGATGGCGTTGAAGAGCGATGTCACTGACTTGAAGACCAATTCCACAAACTCCGCGTTGACCCTGCAAGAAACGCAGAAGCGAATCGGAGATTTGGAGAGTCCACTCGCGATTCACTTCAAAGGAATCACGATCACTCCGGGCGGATTCTTAGCGGGAGAATCGGTCTATCGGAACCGCGCGCTAGGATCGGACATCAACACCCCTTTCAACAGCGTGTTCATGCCGGGTAGCGGGCAGAACGCCATCTCCGAATTCTATGGGTCGGGTCGTCAGTCACGCATCTCGTTGCTAGCTGAAGGCAAGTTGAACGACATCAAGCTCAGCGGATACTACGAAGCTGACTTCTTGTCGGCAGGTGTAACGTCCAACAACAACCAGAGCAACAGCTATTCTCTGCGTCAAAGACAGGTTTGGGGTCAGGCCGCGTTGAACAACGGCTGGACGTTCACCGGCGGTCAGATGTGGAGCTTGGTAACCGAGACCAAGAAGGGCGTGGACAACCGAAGCGAAGCCTTACCGATGACGATCGATCCGGCGTACACGGTCGGATTCAGTTGGGCACGGCAATATGGATTCCGCGCTTCCAAGAATTTCAACAACAAAGTTTGGCTGGCCGCGTCTTTGGAGAATCCCCAGACGATTTTTGCGGCAAGCGGCAACGCCTCGAACTTTGCTTTCGGCGGACCTGGCGTCGGTGGCGGACTCTATAACCTGAATGCGAATTACTCCTTCAACTCGATGCCGGACGTGATCGTGAAGGCCGCATTCGAACCCGGTTTCGGCCACTACGAAATCTTTGGCGTATTGAGCCGCTTCCGTGACCGTGTTTATCCTTGCGTGGAACCTGCTCCAAGTGCGTCCGAGTGTACTGGAGGAACTGCCGTTACAGGTGCGTACAACGATTCCAAGACCGGCGGCGGTCTCGGAGCGAACGGTCGTATCACGTTGTTCAAACAATTGGATTTCGGTCTTCACGCTCTCTACGGGAACGGTGTGGGCCGTTACGGCGCAGCAGGTCTACCGGATGCCACAGTGAATGCTGACGGTACGTTGGCACCGCTGCGTAGTTATCAGGCTTTGGCAACGTTGGAATGGCATCTCCCTCGACTCGATCTCTACATGAACGGCGGCGAAGAGTATGTTGGTCGAAAGTATCAACTCGATCCCGTATCTCTTAAGACCGTCGGATACGGCGCTCCGACGTTCGTCGATACCGGCTGCTACACGGAAACACCGCCCTCTTCTGGCGGCGGATTTGGTTTCGGCGGCCTCGCGAACTGTAGCGGTAATACTCAACGGGTAATCGAGGGAACGTTAGGGTTTTGGATCAAACTGCATAGCGGTCCGAAAGGAAGATTGCAGTTTGGACCCCAGTACTCTTACGTCAGCCGCGATGCCTGGACTGGCGCAGGTCCCATCACGGGCACCAGTGTCGCACCGCACGGGATCGATAACATGTTTATGACCTCGTTCCGCTACTACCTACCGTAGCGTGGCGGGCCTCGCCCTCAGACTTTCTCCTTTTTGCCAAAAAGGGGGGCGAGGTCTTAAATTTCGGCAAATGACCTTGAACGCTCCTGTGCAACGAGCAGCCCGCACAGGGGCGTTTTGGCGTCTATTGGCCAAGATCAAGCGGGCACGGTCCCCGTGGCGTACAACCCGTGTCTACGGTTCCACGTCTCACGTATTGAGCATAAATAGCTGAGAGATTTGGCCATGAACGTTGGTGACATAGACTACTTGTTCGTCCCGAATCGCGATGCGGTACAATCCAATTAGATGGCTACGTCAGACCATTCCCGCGATCGATTTCCCTTAGGCGTCCGATGCCGGGTCGCAGTGGTTTTACTGGCAATCTGTTGCCTCACGGCCAGTCTTGCTACTCGCTACACGCTGGATGGCCCCGAAGTTCAAAGAGTAACCAGCGTAAAGTCTCAAGCTCCAGAGGCCAAGAGGCAGCATCTTCTTGGCAATGCGCTGCAATGGGTCGCCCCGGTTTCGACTTCTACGCTTTTTCAACCGGCTCGATCTTCCGTTCTAACGGTATCCGCGATCGTCCCCGCAACAAACCTTAGTTCCGAGAGCTGGCTTTACAACCGTCCTCCGCCTTCCTGCTAGTTTTCCTCCTTATTAAAAAAAGCATTTGTTTGGAAACAACTTCGGTCGTTAACCGAGGCGAATGCGTTTGAGCGACACCCAACGAGCGACTTCAATCGAGCACTGAATCCTGCGTGGTGACTTGCATTTTCAACGATCCTCGCTGGGCGCAGCGTTTCGTTCGAGTCCTTCTCCGGGAGGAGAGATGAACATGAAGAGCACCGCAATTCTATTTGTGGTTGTCGTCGTGCGCTATGTCTGCGAGCGCGCGCGCCGCGATGAAAACGGAATTTCAGACAGCAACCGTTGTCAGCGTGGAAAACTACGAGAGTTCGTCCGACTATGCCGGAAGTAATTGGTCCGATGCACCGTTGCAGGCGGTGGTCTACGCGTTCGACATCGGTATCCAGGCTGGATGCACGCTTTACCGCACTCGCTACGAATCCGCCTTTAACTATTTGCCGTCAGTTTTCACTCCAAACGGTCACATTGAAATCAAGCTGAAGAAGCGAGTTCTCTATGTGAGCGTTCCGGGGGAGCGAGAGCTGCGAATGGGAATCGGAAGCCGCAAGAGCGTCAAAGATGAACCATGTTTGGAGAGTAACTAGGTTGGCAAAATTCAGTTCACTTCACGTCCTATCGGGACGAATTTAGGAGCAGTCTATGAAAAAAGCATTTGGCTTCGCACTTTGCTATTTATGCATTCTGGGCGGAACAACTATCTTGTCCAGCGCCTCAACCCGTGATTTTCAGAAAGCCGTCGTGGTCAGCGTAGAAGGGCATCAGCCGGATGCGCCATTCCACGTCAAGCAGACGGACGCGCCTGCACCAGCGAGTGAGTCGGACGCCACCATCTCAATACGATTGAATTGCACTCTGTATGTCGCTCGCTTCAAGTCCGCGTTTGCGTATCTCCCGGCGGCATTCGAGGCCGGACGCGAGGTGCAAATGAGTCCCGGAAAACCATTCCTATACGTCAAAGTTCCAGGGAACGACGAAATAAAAATGCGCGTGATCCGACAAACGCCCGTGACTGGCGATTCCTGCAAAGCGGGCAATTAGTGAATCGTCTTTTGAGGACGAAAATGGATGACCGCAAACATGCATAACAGAGTGCCGGTTCTAATTGGAAAAGTGGTGCCGATTGTCTTGCTGGCAATCTGCGCGGGTATGGCCGCAAGCTGTGGAGACTCGGGCGTATCCGCCTCAGTCTCCGCGGATGCGGCCCCAACCGCGGCAGTCGTGCAAGCTCGTCGCGCGCCACTTTCCAATACGCTTTCGATCGCGGGCGAGTTCCTCCCTTATCAAGAAGTGGAATTGCACGCCAAGGTAGCGGGCTACATCCGAAATATCAACGTCGATATTGGAGACCGTGTCCACAAGGGCCAGGTGCTGGCGGTTCTTGAAATTCCAGAACTAGTCGCCCAACTTCAGTCCGCTTCTGCTGGAGTGCGCCACAGCCAGGATGAAATCGCCCACGCTCAAAATGAAGTGAGCCGTGCGGAAGCGGATCACGCGGCCCTGCACGCTGCTGCTGCGCGATTAAAGCAGGCATCGGATGCGCGTCCAGGCTTGATCGCAGCGCAGGAATTGGACGACGCCACTGCGAAAGACCGTTCTGCAGAGGCCCAAGTCGAAGCCGCGAAGTCGGCGTTATCCGCGACGCGGCAACAACTGGAAGTGTCACAGGCCGACCAGCAGCATTACGCGGCTCTTTCCGACTATTCGAGAATCGTCGCTCCGTTCGATGGTGTCGTGACCTGGCGATACGCGGACACGGGATCTCTAATTCAGGCGGGTACGTCCAACGTCAGTTCGGCACCAGTAGTGAAGCTCTCGCAGGTGAACGTACTACGTTTGCGAATCCCCGTTCCCGAGTCGCTCGCCTCCAGCGTGCATGATGGCGAGCCAGCCGACATTCACGTAAAGGCAACGAGCGAACATTTCACCGGCAATATCAAACGCTCGACCGACTCGCTCGACCGCTCAACGCGAACCATGCAAGTAGAAATCGACGTTCCGAACAGCGACTATAAATTGACGCCGGGAATGTATGCCGACGTTTCTCTGCGAGTGCAAAACGACCCCAACGCTCTGACCCTTCCCCTTCAGGCAATCAACAAAGGGGAAGACAAAACCACAGTTCTTCTAGTCAATTCTCAGGACCATGTGGAAGAGCGTGAAATTCATACCGGAATCGAAGGTTCCAATCGAATACAGATTGTCTCAGGATTAAATGAAGGCGATCGAGTGATTGTCGGCAACCTCAGCAAATATCGGTCCGGTCAACGGGTCGATCCGAAACTCAGCACGATGGCAGATGAGAAATACAGCGCCGAACAGGGAGCCCAGTAAACATGTCTGGCTTCTCGATTCGCTATCCATTTTTCATCATCATGCTGTGCCTGATCATCGTCGTGGTCGGCATCACGACCGTGATGCGAATGCCGGTAGATCTATTTCCCGAAATCAATATTCCAGTGGTGGTGGTAGCGACGTTCTATTCAGGTATGCCACCGGAGCAAATCGAAGCGAACATTACCAATCCATTTGAGCGATTCTTTACGCTGGGCAGCGGCATTGATCACATCGAGTCACGATCGCTTACTGGCGTCAGTCTTATAAAGATTTATTTCCAGCCGGGGACGAACGCCGACGCCGCAGTCAGTGGAATTTCAAATTTGGCGATGGCGCAATTGCGGCGATTGCCGCCCGGCACCCTGCCGCCAGTGGTGCTGAAGTTCGACGCATCGAGTTTGCCTGTGTGCTTGATCACATTGAAAGGGGAGGGGCTGAACGAGACGGAGCTTCACGATCTAGGTCAGTTCACGGTTCGTAACCAGATTGCGAATGTGCCGGGCGCATCCGTCCCACAGCCCTTCGGTGGCAAGTATCGGCAAATTCAAGTCTATGTTGATCCCGTTAAGTTGCAGGCCCATCAACTGAGCTTGATGGACGTGGTCCGCACCGTGAACGACGCCAACACGATCTTGCCAGCGGGCGATGTGCGGATTGGCCCGAAAGACTACAACATCTACACCAACAGCCAACTTCCTACTACAGCAGAGATAAACCGACTGCCACTGAAGTCCGAAGGCAACGCCGAATTGATGGTCGCCGACGTCGGTCATGCGGTGGACGGGGCTGCGATTCAGACCAACATTGTCCGAGTGGACGGGCAACGATCCGTTTATCTTCCCATCCTCAAGCAGGGGGGAAACAGCAACACCATTGCCATCGTGAACGGGATCAAGACCTCAGTGGGCAATCTGGTCGATGTGCCGAAATCGCTGATGACGAAAGTTGTGTTCGATCAGTCTGTTTATGTGAAGACAGCGATTTGGAACGTCTTGCGCGAGGGCGGAATCGGTTTACTACTGACGGCGGCGATGATTTTATTTTTTTTGGGGAGCATTCGTGGCACCTTTTCTGTACTCCTTTCCATTCCGTTGTCTTGCCTCGCGGCATTCTTGGCACTGAACGCTGCTGGTGGAACAATCAACACGATGGTGTTGGGTGGAATCGCGCTCGTGCTCTCCCGGCTCATCGATAACTCAGTAGTTGTTCTAGAGAATATTTTTCGTCATCTGGAGATGGGGGAAGCGCCGACGATAGCAGCGGAGAAAGGCGGAAATGAAGTCGCTTTGGCAGTTCTAGCGGCGACGCTTACTACGGCAATCGTATTCTTCCCGGTCGTCTTCCTTTACGGGGTCAGCCGTTTCCTGTTTACTGCGTTGGCTCTCGGAGTTGTGCTCTCGCTTGCTGCGTCGTATTTCGTCGCCATGAGCGTTGTCCCGCTATTTTGCGCCCGGTTTATCCGGACTCCACACGAAATCGGTGAAGAGGCCGGATCGAATACAGGTTTGCTGCATCGCATTCTCGGTCCGTTTAACCGTGGTTACGAAGTCGTCTTGACGACTTACGACAACGTGCTGCAGTGGAGCCTGGCACGGCCCAAGCTGACCGTAGCCTGCATTATGGGGAGCTTTTGTTTGAGCTTGGCGCTTTCACCCCTTTTGGGTGTCTCATTCTTTCCACGCACGGACCCGGGACAATTTGTCATCAACATCAAGGCACCGACCGGATCGCGGCTCGAACTGACCAATGAGTACATCAGCCGGGTCGAAGCCGATATACGGCAAGTGGTTCCGAGCAGCGATCTGGATCTGATTGTCTCGAACATTGGTATCACGCCGGATTTTTCCGCAATCTACACCAGCAATTCGGGACAGCATACCGCATTTGTACAGGTCAGTCTTAAGGAAGGACACAAGCTTGGCAGCTTCGCCTATATGAATCGAGTGCGAAGCAAGTTAGCAGTCGATTTGCCTGAGCTTTCTACTTACTTCCAAACGGGTGGTCTTGTGGACTCGATCGTAAATCTTGGTCTGCCCGCCCCGATCGACATTCAAGTCAGCGGAAATAACATGACGGAGACTTTGAAGACGTCTTCGGATTTGGCCAAGAAAATCAAAGAACTCAGGACCGTGAGCGATGTGCTAATTCCCCAAGACCTCGATTACCCGGGTATCAAACTCAACGTGGAGCGGGAGATGGCGTCGCGCCTGGGGTTGTCGTCGAAGGAAACCGTTGACAACGTCATTACCGCACTTAGTTCGAACGGAATGATCGCTCCCAGCTACTGGGTCGATCCCAATAACGGAAACAACTACATGCTTACGGTGCAATATCTGGAATCGCAGGTCAAATCCATGTTGGACCTGCGAAACATTCCGCTACGCTCTAAAGCCAGCGAGGATTCGACAGATCTCGACGCGGTCTCCGATATGAAAACGATTAGTACACCGACCGAGGTAGATCATTATCAACTCCGCCGCGTTTTCGATGTGTATGTCGCGCCCGCTGGCGAGGACCTTGGCACTCTCGCGAAGCAGGTACAGCACATTATCGACGGAACAACCCTTCCAGCAAATGTGCGCGTGACCACCCGCGGGTCTGTGGAGGGAATGCGGCAGTCGTTCAAAAGCTTCGGAATCGGTCTCGGTCTATCGGTTGTTCTGGTCTACCTAATTCTCATGGCCCAGTTCGCCTCGGTGAAAGATCCGTTTCTGATTTTGCTCGCAGTGCCTCCCGGATTCACTGGAGTGATCCTTTTCTTACTAGTTACTCACACCACCGTAAATGTGATGTCGCTGATGGGCGTCATGATGATGATCGGTATCGTGGTGTCGGATTCCATATTAATCGTGGAGTTCGCACGAGAACTTCGGCGACAGGGCCAATCGGTGATGGAAGCATTGAAGAATGCCTGCCATGTACGCCTTCGTCCCATCCTGATGACAACCTTCGCGACGTTGCTCGGGCTCATCCCGCTCGCGCTTGCGCTTGAGGCGGGCAGCGAGCAATATGCGCCGCTGGCGCGCGCCATTATCGGTGGACTGAGCCTGTCTTTTCTGGTGACACTATTTCTTGTTCCAGCGGCGTATTTACTCCTGCACCGCGGCGAGGAAGCGAAACCCGAAGGAAGTGCGGCATGAGGTGGATCGACAGAGGACAATGTCACGATTTCACAGGAATGGGGGAACGGTAAGATGTCAGGTTTTGCAATCAAGTACCCGTTCTTCATCATCACCATCTGTCTCATCATCGCGGTCGTGGGGACGACTACGGTAGCGCGCATGCCTGTAGACCTATTCCCCGATATCAATATTCCAGTGGTAGTGGTAGCGACATTTTATTCGGGAATGCCTCCGGAACAGATTGAAGCCAACATCACCAATCCGTTCGAGCGATTCTTCACCTTGGGGAGCGGCATCGATCACATCGAGTCGCGATCGTTGACCGGTGTCAGCCTGATCAAGATTTACTTTCAGCCGGGCACAAATCCTGACGCGGCGGTAAGCGGTATTTCCAATCTGGCCATGGCACAGCTGCGACGCTTGCCCCCGGGCACACTGCCCCCAGTGGTTCTCAAGTTCGACGCCTCCAGTTTGCCGGTTTGCTTGATCACATTGAAAGGGCAGGGATTGAATGAGACGGAATTGCACGATCTCGGTCAGTTCACGGTTCGCAACCAGATTGCGAACGTACCGGGTGCTTCGGTGCCCCAGCCCTTTGGAGGTAAGTACCGGCAAATTCAGATTTATGTCGACCCGGTAAAGTTGCAAGCCCATCAGCTGAGCCTGATGGATGTTGTGCGCACGGTCAATGATGCCAATACGATTTTGCCGGCCGGAGATGTGCGTATCGGTCCTAAGGACTACAACATCTACACGAATAGCCAGCTTCCGACAACGCGAGAAATCAATCGACTTCCGCTGAAGTCCCTGGGCAACGCCGAATTGATGATCGGGGATGTCGGCCATGCTGAAGACGCGGCCGCGATTCAGACAAATATCGTGCGTGTCGACGGACAAAGATCTGTTTATCTACCCATTCTGAAGCAGGGCGGCAACAGCAATACGATTGCGATCGTCGGCGGCATCAAGTCGGCAGTGAGCCAGTTGCTCGACGTGCCCAAGTCGCTCGCCACCCGGGTCGTGTTCGACCAGTCCCTATATGTGAAAACGGCGATCTCGAACCTGGGTAGTGAAGGGGGCATCGGTCTGGTGCTGACCGCGTTGATGATTCTAATTTTTCTCGGTAATGTGCGCGCTACCGCGGCCGTGATGCTTTCGATTCCGCTATCTGCGCTGGCCGCGTTTCTTGCCATCAATGCCAGCGGCGGATCGATCAATACCATGGTTCTGGGAGGACTTGCGCTTGCGTTCTCGCGCCTGATCGACAACTCCGTGGTCGTGCTGGAGAACATCTTTCGCCACCTGGAGTTGGGGGAAACACCCGAGGTCGCGGCAGAGAAAGGGGGCCAGGAAGTCGCAATGCCGGTGCTGGCAGCAACTTTCACAACGGCAATTGTCTTTTTCCCAGTGGTCTTTCTTTACGGGGTGAGCAGATTCCTCTTCACCGCGCTGGCTGCTTCGGTGGTCTTCTCTCTGTTCGCGTCCTATGCAGTGGCAATGACGGTCGTCCCTCTTTTTTGCGCGAACTTCATCAAGTCTTCGCACGGCGAGGCCGCACACCTTCCCGGGAAAACCGCCTTTCAGCGTTTTGTCCGTGGATTCAATCGTCGTTACGATCAGCTGCTCATGCGCTACGACTTCGCGGTTCGGCGCAGCCTTCTTCATCCGTTGGGAACCGTCGTTGCAATTCTAGGTGTTTGTCTCTTCAGTCTGGCACTGTTTCCGCTGATGGGCCTGGGATTTTTCCCCCGCACAGATCCCGGCCAGTTTGTGATCAACATCAAAGCGCCCACGGGGACACGCCTGGAACTGACGAATCAGTACATCAAACGTGTAGAAGACGATATTCGCAAGATAGTATCGCCAAAAGATATGGACATGATCGTTTCGAACATAGGCATTACCCCGGACTTTTCGGCAATTTATACCAGCAATTCCGGGCAGCACACAGCTTTCGTGCAGGTCAGCCTCAAAAAAGACCATTCGGTCGGCAGCTATGAATATATGCGCCGAGCCCGGGCGAAATTGGCGAGCGATCTGCCTGAGCTTTCCACTTACTTCCAATCCGGCGGTCTGGTCGATTCGGTAGTAAATCTCGGCTTACCCGCTCCGATCGATATTCAGGTCAGCGGCAACGACCAGAGGCAAGCCTATGATGCAGCGACTGTGATCGCGCAGAGGGTTCGTGCCATCCCTGGAGTGAGCGACGTACTCATTCCACAGGATTTAGACTATCCGGGTATCCAGCTCAATGTGAATCGCGAGATGGCCGGTCGGCTTGGATTATCGTCTCAGGAGATTATCGACAATGTGATCACAGCTCTCTCCTCCGACGGAATGATCGCGCCCAGTTACTGGGTTGATCCGGCGAACGGGAATAACTACATGCTCACAGTGCAGTACCCTGAAACGCAAGTCAATTCAATAACCGACCTCAAGCAGATCCCTCTGCATGCCGCCGGTAACCTCAACACCACCGACCTCGATGCTGTCTCGGACCTGAAAATGATCAACACTCCTACGGAAGTGGATCACTATCAACTGCGACGCGTCATCGATATCTATGTCGCGCCCATCGGTGAAGACCTTGGCGGTCTTGCCACGAAGGTAGACAAAGTGATCGCCAACACCAAACTTCCTGCGAACGTCCGAGTCGCCATGCGCGGCTCTGTTGAAGGAATGCGCCAGTCGTTCAAGAGCTTCGGGATCGGATTGATCCTCTCCATCATTCTTGTTTACCTGATCCTCATGGCACAGTTTTCTTCGTTCATCGATCCGTTAATCATTCTCCTCGCGATTCCACCCGGCATCACGGGCGTCATTTTGTTTCTTCTGGCGACACACACCACGGTCAACGTGATGTCGTTGATGGGAGTCATCATGATGACGGGGATCGTCGTCTCGAACAGCATCCTTATCGTCGAGTTCACCCGATCATTGCGAAAAGAAGGAATGCCGATTGAAGAAGCTGTCGCAACGGCCTGCCGCGTGCGTCTGCGTCCCGTGTTGATGACCTCACTGGCGACCATTCTCGGAATGATTCCGATGGCCTTGGCGCTCGAAGCCGGAAGCGAACAGTATGCTCCATTAGCACGCGCGATTATTGGGGGGCTGACGATGTCGGTCATCGTCACGGTTTTTATTGTTCCTGCCGCATACCTCTGGATTCATCGGCGAGAAGAATCGCCACTACCGCCGGTTGAAGTGTGAGGTTAGACCTAGAGTGATGAAGATGAAATTGCTGTTTATCTTTTTTATTTCGTGCATTGCGCCAACGGCGAATCCTGCGTATTCGCAAGACTTGTCGGCGGCTCAGTCTCAACCCGCGCGAAGTTTACCGTCGGCTCCCGTGGCCCAGTCGGTTCCGATTCAAGCCGCGCCCGAGGTGTTTGCAAACGCGAGTGTCACCTTCAGTTCTCTTGAAAACTCCTCTGAGGAAAACTCCCCTCAGAATACCTCGGGAAACGAAGTCTCTCTATCTCTGAGACAGGCAGAGGCGCTCGCGTTGAAGAATAATCCGCTGATTTCGGTGGCGCAGCTAACCGCGCTGGCATCCCAGCAAGTCACGCGGCAAGTACGATCGAATTTGTGGCCAACCGCCACTGGTGACCTCACTGGAGTCGATTCAAAGGACGACAGCCGCATCACAGCCGGAGGTCTCAACAATCCCATCATTTATGAGCGCGCCGCCGCCGGTGTCACCGTAAGTCAGTTGATTACGGATTTTGGCCGCACCGCCAATCTAGTCTCAAGCGCGAGACTGGCGGCGAAGGCGGAAGATCAAAATGCCGCCGCCACGAAAGAGCAGATTCTTCTGGCCGTGGACCAGGCTTTCTACGCAGCGTTGCAGGCTCACGCGATACTCGCCGTTGCGAAGCAGACGGTGAGTGCTCGGCAGACTGTCGCCGATCAGGTCGATGCGCTGTTCAAGAGCAAGTTAAAGTCAGAACTCGACTCCAGTTTTGCGAATGTGAATTTGGCACAGGCGCAACTACTCGTCTTGGACGCCGAGAACAACGAGAACGGCGCTTTAGCTACTCTGGCCATGATTCTGGGATATTCCAGCGAGCAGAACTTCCAGTTGGTCGAGGACACGTCGCCGAACAGTCCGCCTCCAGGCAACGTAGAGATCCTGATTTCCGAAGCGCTTACCGCGCGCCCGGAAATATTGTCGTTAGGCTTTCAGGAGCAATCAGCTCAGAAGTTTCAAAAAGCGGAACGCGATCTGATGTTGCCGAACATCCGTGCATTAGGTGCAATAGGTGACACTCCAGTCAGAAATCCCGTGCTCTCCAACTGGTATGGGGCGGTTGGTGTAAACGTTGAGGTGCCGATCTTTAACGGCTTCCTGTACTCCGCAAGATCGAAGGAGGCGAGCTTCAAAGCACAAGCCGCTCACGCCCGCCTTCTTGATTTTCGCAATCGGATCGCCCGTGACGTTCGCACAGGATGGCTCAACGCAAACACCGCGTACCAGAGGCTCAGCGTCACTCAGCAGCTTTCGGATCAATCAAACTTAGCGCTCAGCCTCGCCCAAACCCGTTATACGTTGGGACTCAGTTCCATCGTCGAGTTGAGCCAAGCACAGCTCCAGCAGACGCAAGCCCAGATTAGCAATGCCCAGGCCGGTTATGACTACCGCCTCGCTTTGGCAATTCTGCGGTACCAAACTACAGGCATTTGACCGGCGCTCTCCAACTGATCGTGAAGATCGACCATATGGCAGAGCCTTCAGTCCTTCAATCACAACTTAGCCGTTTCGTGAAGGAGAGTATATGGAGAAGCTATGAAAAGAGTTGGCAGGGCACGTACAGGAAGATCGGCACTGTCGTGGCCGAGTGCAATGCGTGGCGCGATCATAACGTGCTACTCGTTGGCGGCGGCAATCTAATCAACGCTGTTCGATCTAGAATCCCGTTTCATCCTTCCGATAGTGGAAAGCCTCAGCTTCACGTTCAGTAGCTCGAAATGCCCCTTGATGCGCCGGATATCCTGCGAACGGAAAATGGAAGCTGAAGCGCGAAGGCCGCCAGACCAAAAATCAGTTGCATCTTGAAGAGCTCGGCAAGAGGAATCTCTGCATAAACCCAATGCCCGATCCATGTGTGGAGAGCCTTGTTCGAGTAGCTGCGTGGTTGCTTACGGAACAGCAAGTTAAAGCCTTTCCGCCGTGCTTCAGATGAAAGCACAAGCGGCAACGGACCACCCGTAGGCTGCGGCGTCGCTCCTGGCTCTACGTCGTCTTCAAGCGCAGCATGGGGGAGTGACTTGCGATCGGAAACGTAGAGCAGTTGATAGTTGCTACTGGCGTGCGTAAAGCCTGCCAACTCAGTGCGGAGATAGTACGGCAGGTAGTTGCGTTCGAGCGGTGAAAGACCAAATTGAAAGCGGACGTAGATAAAGAATCCAGTCGCAACGAGCGCGAGAAAGATCGCGCCGAGGGTGTAAAGATAATGGCGGGGCGGCCAAATGATCGATTCTCTTCGGCCCCACTGTTGGACGGCGGGCATGGCTATTTCTCCTTGTTCTGGCTGCGCTTAGCTAGGAGTTCATGCGCCTTCGCGGCCTTGGTCGTCTGAACTTGGCGAAAAAGGACGGTGAGCTGTTCCTGGGCAAGTTTGTCGCCGCGCAGTAGCGGTTCGAGCGTGTTCATCAAAAGCATCTGGATGCCGACGAGTTCGGTGAAGATGTGCAGGTCCATCTGCGGCTGACTGGCCCCTTCAAGGCTATGCAAGAGCACATCGCGCACCCAATCAGCGAGCGTCTTTCCCTTCGACCACGCGAAACTCTCAAGCGCCACATACTCACTCTCAGTGAAACGCGCCGAGAGGATGCGGTTTCGGGCGAGCGGTCGCGTGGAGCCGTCGGTTGTAGGTTTGAATAGGATCGATCTTTCCATCGCGAAACCTCCTGTTTGCGTCGCTGTCGACGTACGTAAACGCTGTATACGGCGAATTACGCAAGTGCTTCAGTGCAAGAGCGTTGACGTTTGTAGACGGGCGTTTACGTTCGTGTACCCTTTAAGGGGTGGAGTGTCACAATTCTTCCGGTGCGAAGCACCGTTCTTGCTCCGGCACGAACTTGAATGCCTGATCACGCCTTCACCGCCCGCACAGAAGGCGTTGACTCCACCCCGGCTACGAGCTTCTTGGCAGGCTCCTCCGACGCGCCATTGCTTGGACCCTTGCGGACACGCAACGTAGAAGGAACCTCCTTGGCCTGGGGCGTCTTCAGAAAGTCCTGAAAGTCCCGGTCCTTCGAAAAGACATAGTTGAGCGCTTTGTCCACTACATCGTCTGCAGATGCGTGGACGAAAGCGGCGTACTGATCGACCTGCTCGGCGGTGGCCTCATCGAGCCGAACCGAAGCGCTGATGTAGTGGGTTTGGTTGATTTCGAGCAATGGCATTGTTGTTCTCCTTATAGGTGGTTGGAATCAGGCAATCTTTCTGCGGGCAATCATTCTTTGCGCCGTCTGTGCGATCTCCCGTGCACGAGCGCGGCAAAGTGCGATGGGAATCTCGAATCGGCGACGAACTTCAAGCAACGTGACAACGTCGTCTATCGGAATGCCTTCGATGAGCCAAAGTCTGGCCGACGCACATCAACCGTCCGCTGAGCATAGTAAAGAGGATTGCGCTTATCAGCGCGGAGCGAAGCCAGCTTGCAGGTAAGCTTGGCGGCGTCTTTGCCGCGGGAAAGCTCATGCAGAACCCATGCCCAATCTCGCTCGGAATGGGTGTGGTTCGAGGTACGCTTTCGCGCTGGGATTGGATGGGCCGGAAGGAGCCCCTCGGCGGCTAGAATATCGAGCCGGAAGTCATCACGATTCCAAGTGGAATCGCCGTAGAACACCCTACGTTCTACGCCTAGGTACGCGAGCGGCTTATGCAGGCTCTTGAAGACCCGATTTGTTCGACGCCTCTGTTGTGTTTTGTCTAGCATAAGTCACTTTTCTAAGTGGGGGTTGAAGGTGGCTCTGAAGGGGCTATACGCCCCACAGCCAACTCAGGACATTCACCGCGAGAACAGCAATGCCCGTTCCGGCGGCAACGCCGGCGAGCGCCTTTTTTGCGCCGGGTTCGCCGTGCGCGAAGCCGTAGCCTCCGATCACGATCGCCACCAGACTTGCAACCTTCGCAATGGTACCGGTAAAGAGGCTTTGGATGGCCGTAAAGCCCGTGTCGAACGGTGAACCCTGAGCGAGCGCTGCCAGGGGAATGACCAGAAGAAGAGTAACAAGAACGGCGGTTGAACGCGCCCAATTCGATCGACGACGTGACTGGATTTGGCGAATGAAATGGACTCGGGACGAACGCGTCATTTTGTACCTCCCGCAGCACTTCAAGCCGACTGCTTGTGACGCAAACGTAACCTGGCTCATTCAACGTGTCTAACAACTTCTCGTCTCTCTGTCATTCCCACGAGGAATAAGGGACAGAAATAAGACCGGACGGTGAGATTAGGCGGCTTCTAAGGAGGATCAAAGAACATTGGTTGTTGATTGTTCATCAAGCTGGTCCGAAAAGTGTGCGAGTTTTCTGAAGAATCTTGAAGCCCAGCGGCACTGCCCATCCTGGATACTGCGCCTCTGGAGGGAATGCGGTTGCCGCTATCTTCTTGGCTCGGCGTCTCTTAGATGGTAGGTCCGGACCTGCTGAGGGGTTTCATCCACGAAATGTGACGCGGCGATCGGTTTGACGCTGTCTGATATTCCCGACAGGAATATCACGTGGACGAAAAGTTGTTGGACACGACCGCTGAAATGAAAGATTGTGGTTAAAATCCAGTCCCGTAGGGACTTCACCAGCCGAGGGCCGCAGTACGGGGCTTCGAAGAACTAGCGGTGTCGCGACGGCTCAGATGCAAATGAACGTCGAGCCACGGGTCCGCGGCCCACGGCAGCAAGATTTGGAGCCTTATGCCAGCTCGTGCGGTTCTTGTGTCAGCTCTTCCTGCCGTTCGCGAACTGGAGCCGTTCGTTGATCCTGATACAGCAGCTGCTTTTGTCGGCATTACTCGCCGCACTTTGCTTCAAAAGGTTAGGGCAGGGAAAATTCCCGGGTACCCCCTGGATCGTGGAGCCAAAAAAAAAGAATGGCGATTCAAACTCTCGGAGCTAGACCGCTATCTTTGCTCTGCGATAAACTCCGTTTTGCAGCCACCTGAGCCAGCAAATAGGAGGATTTGATGGCCAGGTATCAGAATGGCTCTGTTCGTATCGAACGGAGATCGGATGGTCCAACGTGGGTCTACCGCTTTCAGGTAACGCGATCTGATGGGAAGAGAGTCGAACACAAGACAGCACTTGGTCTCGTGCGAGATTTCGGCCCAAGCGAGAAGGATGCGTGGCAGGAAGTGGATCGACAACGTCTCAGGGCAAATGCTAACCAGTATCAACCCTTCCGCGGAAATCCAAAGACGTTTGGGCAGCTCTGCCAGCATTACATACAAAACGAGCTGCAGGAAGATCAGTCTGAGGCAACCATCGAGAAGGCATATACAACTGCTGAGACTTACAAACGGATTCTGAATAAGAGGGTGATTCCTCGTTTCGGCAGGAAATCACCGTTGGCAATCGAGCCGCTAGAAGTCGAGAAGTGGTTGAGGGAAGTGAAGAAAGCGCAGAGTCTGGAGAATCCCACTCTGGACAAGATCCGGAGGGTGATGAATTTGGTCTACAAACATGGGCAACGTTATGGGCTTATCCCACGCGACGCGTCGGCTAATCCCATGAATTGGGTTCGACAGAAGACGACAAGCGGCTACACAGCGAGAATCATGAATCCAAGGCAGGCATTCGAGATTCTGCTGAATATCCCAGAGCCACGGCGCACTTTGGTACTTACTGATGCGGCGACAGCTTTGCGGGTGTCAGAGATTCTCGGTCTAATGTGGATGGATCTGGACTTTGCAGATCAAGTGATCGAAGTGAAGCGCGCTTACGTCTGGGCCCAGTTCAAAGTGCCCAAGTCAAAGGCTTCCAAAGCACCTGTGCCCATGCATCCGGTGCTCGCGGGTTTTCTGATGGCGTGGAGGGAGAGGACTCCTTATGCGAAGGATGGCGATTACGTCTTCCCGAGCTTCCGGCTTAAAGGCAAGAAGCCTTTATCGGCTTCAATCATGGTGCAGAAGTATCTGCGCCCTGCTGCCATCAAGGCCGGCGTTATTAAAGAAGACGAGCGAGTTCGCTTCGGCTTTCACAACTTCCGGCATTCGCTGGCTTCTTCGCTAGTGAAGTTGAAGTGTGATCCGAAAACGGTACAGGGCATTCTGCGTCACGAAGACGTCAGAACGACTATGCAACTCTACGCACAGTCCGACCAAGAATCGAAGCTCGAAGCACAGGGCAAGTTCTTGGAACTACTGCTCGGAGACAAGGCCCACTTGCTCACGGAGACGATTCAGTGACGCATCTTGGGCTGGATCTTGGGCTGATGAAAACGGGCGAAATCGCTCAAGCCCTTTGGAATGATGGTGGCCAGGGAGGGAGTTGAACCCCCGACGCCAGCCTTTTCAGGGCTGCGCTCTACCACCTGAGCTACCTGGCCACTTCTGGTTCGCGCACGTCGTTTCGACGTTGCAACGTTCCGAACACCCGTCCGAACAAGGCTTCACGGTTAACTTCGCCGTGCCGCTCTTGCTCGTGGTGCTTGCGCTGTCATTGGGCTGGATGCTGCGGGGCGGGATGCCCGGAAGCAAAACTGCCGATGCGCTGGAACCGTGCGGAACTTCCGAATTATAACAACCCCGCGCCTTTCCCTCAAAATGATTGACGAAGATTGTGAAGGATTACGCAACTTGACTTGGTTTAGAGGAGTACGTGGAGGCATCCCGCAATTTCGCTGCAGAAGTGAAAAGGTTCTCTACAGATCGATCGGAGTGCTCGGAATCCCGTTGAGAATCGTCGACACGCAGCGATTCGTACCGAACCAGTAAGCAATCTCGCGATAATCACCGACGTCGAAGATGGCCAAGTCCGCGTCTTTACCGGCTTCGATACTGCCTTTCCGGTCGGAGAGGCGTAACGCCCACGCCCCGTTGATCGTCGACGCCACGATCGCTTCTGCCGGCGACATTTTCATATGAGTGCAGGCGAGCGATATCGCCATCGGCATGCTAAGAGTCGGCGAGGAGCCGGGGTTATAGTCCGTGGCAAGTGCGACGGCTACTCCTGCCGCAATGAAACGGCGGGCGTCTGGATACCTCGATAATCCGAGAAAGTAATTGGCTCCGGGGACCAAAGTTGCGACCGTATTACTTTGCGCGAGCGCGGGGAGATCGGCGTCATTCACGTGATCCATGTGGTCGAGTGATGCGGGCTTGTAGCGGAGGAGAGGCGCAAGTCGGGTTTCGCTCAGTTGCCCAAGATGCGCGCGGACTGCGAGGCCATGCTGGTCCGCAGTTTTGAAAATCTGTGCGGTTTCCGCAGCGCTGAAAGCTCCGCGATCGCAGAAAACGTCCACGAACTTTGCCAGCTTGCGTTTCGCCACGGCTGGAATCATTTCGTTGCAAACAAGATCGACGTATTGCTCTGAACGTCCGCGATACTCGGGCGGGACGACGTGCGCTCCCAAGAAAGTTGGGACTACGGTTCCAGACCACTCGCGCGCAGCGGTGCGAATCGCTTCGAGCGACTTCAATTCGGAAGCGAGGTCGAGACCGTATCCTGACTTGGCTTCGACGGTGGTGGTACCGTGACGAGCCAAGTCGGCGAATGTTGTGGAAAGCTTTTGGGTCAACGCGGGCTTGCTTGCCTTTCGCACGCCATCGATACTGGACCGAATTCCGCCGCCAGCCTCGGCAATCTCTTCGTAACTCGCCCCAGAAATTCTTTTCTCGAAATCCACCAATCGTGGTTGCGCGAATACCGGGTGCGTATGGGAGTCGACGAAACCGGGCGAGACCACTCGTCCTCGACAATCGATCTCGATAGTCTTCTTGCGATTCTTCTTGATCCATGGATCGCGCAGAGCTTCTTTGGTTGAGCCCACGGAAATAATCTTGCCGCCGAGGCAGAGGACGGCGGCGTCTTGGATGATACCGAGATCGGAGAGGGAAGCGCCACGGCGCGGGCCGTCGGCGGACGCGGGGATGGTCAGAAGCTGTCCGACGCTGTGCAGAAGCAATGCGCCATCGGATCGCGAAGGGTCGGGTTTAAGGGCAGATGTCACAGCGTCTGCAAGTCTAACAATTTTCAAGTTGGACATTTTGCCTGATTGTCTGAATATCGGGCGAATGCTACAATCGGGAGAATGATTGGGTGGTGAGATGAATTCCCGAGCGACACGCTATATGGAATCAGCCAGAGTAGGCAAACGGGGGGCGATCGTTGTGCCCGCGCGTTTGCGCAAACGATTTGGCATCGAAGAAGGGACTATGGTGACTGCCGAGGAGAAAGACGACGGCATCCTCATTCGTCCCGCTGTGATCATTCCGGTGGAACGATACAGTCCTGAACGGAAAGCGGAATTCTTGCTGTCGACAGCCACCACCGATAGCGATTATCGCAAGGTGCGGCAAGCAGTTCGAAAGCTCGGCCTTGATCCGGATTCGATACCTCACCAGCGGCCCGTGTAGTGGATCGCGTATTTCTAGACGCCAACGTTCTCTTCTCAGCCGCGTATCGGCCTGGCGCCGGTCTACTTCAGCTTTGGAAACTAGATACCACGATCTTGTGCAGTTCGCGGTACGCGCTCGAAGAGGCGAGAATTAATTTGGACGAGGATGAGCAACACGCCCGTCTGGCGAAGCTTTCGCAAGGTGTTCACCTCTTCGATGCTGCGCAACGAAAACTTCCACGCGGAATTTCTCTACCTGAGAAAGATACACCGATCATGCTCGCTGCCTTAGAAGCGCGAGCAACTCATCTGCTGACCGGGGATCTTCGCCACTTCGGTCCATACTTTGGCAAAAAAGTCGACGGCATTTTAGTAGTGCTGCCGGGCGTGTACTTGAAAATGCGAACGGAGTGATTTCGCATCGAACGGGCGAGGACGCCAGTCACACCACTGATTCTCGAACGCCGACTAGCAGTAGCGGTCAACTACTTCCCATCGGTATCTTCACACCCGTCTTCGCCGCAAATTCTTTCGCCTCGTCGTATCCCGCATCCACATGCCGAATCACGCCCATCCCCGGATCAGTTGTTAGAACGCGTTCGATGCGCGAGGCCATCATATCAGAACCGTCTGCGACGGTGACTTGCCCGGCATGCAACGAGTAGCCGATGCCGACGCCGCCGCCGTTATGGATTGAAACCCACGAGGCGCCCGCCGCTGTGTTCACCATAGCGTTAAGCAGAGGCCAATCGGCGATGGCGTCCGATCCATCTTTCATACTCTCAGTTTCGCGGAAGGGAGAGGCGACCGAACCGCAATCGAGATGATCGCGTCCGATCACGATGGGAGCTTTGATCGTACCCTTCCTGACTAAGTCATTGATGGCCAGTCCAAATTTGGCGCGCTCGCCGTATCCCAGCCAGCAGATACGGGCGGGAAGGCCTTGAAACTTGATGCGCTTGCGCGCGAGTTCAATCCAGCGACGAAGGCTGCGATTCTCGGGAAATAGTTCGAGAACGAGGTCGTCGGTGACCGCAATGTCGGACGCTTCTCCGGAAAGCGCGACCCAGCGAAACGGTCCGCGTCCTTCGCAAAATAGAGGACGAATATATTCCGGCACGAATCCTGGGAAGTCATAGGCATTCTTCACGCCGCGCTGAAATGCGAACGTGCGAATATTATTTCCGTAATCGAAAGTGACAGATCCCATCTTCTGCAAGCGCAGCATTCCTTCGACGTGCTTCGCCATCGAGTCGAGCGAACGTTCCTGGTAAGTCTTGGGATCGCTCTTGCGCAAATCGAGTGCCTGCTCGAACGTCATGCCGTTCGGCACGTATCCATTGAGGGGATCGTGCGCCGACGTTTGGTCGGTGAGAATGTCGGGCACAACGCCGCGCTCGGCGAGTTCCGGAATGATGTCTGCACAATTGCCGACCAGTCCAACGGAGACATTTTCTTTCTTTCGGATGGCATTTTTCAGAATGCGCAACGCTTCGTCGAGCGTTGTGACCATGAAATCGCAGTAGCCCGTCTTGAGGCGCTTCTTGATGCGCTCTGGATCGACGTCGATCCCAAGAAACGCCGCGCCGGTCATGGTAGCTGCCAGCGGCTGCGCTCCGCCCATGCCTCCCATTCCGCCGGACACAATCAGTTTCCCACTGAGGTCGCCGCCAAAATGTTTGTCGGCGGCGGCGTTGAAAGTCTCGTACGTGCCTTGGACGATTCCTTGCGATCCGATGTAGATCCACGAACCGGCCGTCATCTGTCCGTACATCATCAGTCCAGCGCGTTCGAGTTCGTTGAACTTCTCCCAGTTGGAAAAATGTCCGACGAGATTCGAATTCGCGATCAACACGCGCGGAGCGTACTCATGCGTTTTGAAAATGCCGACTGGTTTGCCCGACTGCACCAGCAGCGTTTCGTCGTTCTCCAGCGCCTTCAGCGACCGAACGATGGCGTGATAGCAATCCCAATTGCGCGCCGCCTTGCCCGTGCCGCCATAGACGACAAGATCTTGCGGACGCTCGGCAACTTCCTCGTCGAGATTATTCATGAGCATGCGCAACGCCGCTTCCTGCTGCCATCCTTTGCAGGAGAGCGTGTTGCCGCGCGGGGCGCGAATGCTGGTGTAGGAGAAGAGGAGGAAGAGTTGGGACTCGGTGTCAACGGTCTGAGCAGGCATGGAGATATGTTAGTTCGTCGGATGGGGAATCATCAATCGGAAGAAATGCTGGCGATTATCCAATGGCAGAAGAACTCTGTGAACATCAAATCAGACGCGGGTGGACTAAACTAAATCGTTGCCGCAGCCGCTGTCAAAGTGAGCAGCCGGGTCCTGGGGAGAAAAGCCATCATGCGAGTCATTGAAATATCGCCGAAAGAATGTGGAGAGTTGTTGCAACGCGTGTCCATCGGAAGATTGGCCTGTTCGCTGGATAACCAACCCTACATCGTTCCTGTGGCATTTTCGTACGAGCCAAATTTCATCTATGTCTTCTCGACCGTCGGCAAGAAAATTGAGTGGATGCGGCAGAATCCCAAAGTCTGCCTGCAAGTCGATGAAATCGGAAACCGCGCGAACTGGACGAGTGTCTTGGTGACCGGAACCTATCTCGAACTGACCGAACTCCAATATCCCGCCGAGCGCGAACACGCACTCGAACGTCTATCAGAGTACTCGCAATGGTGGAAAACTCCCCTGGCCGAACGCCGCGAAGGAACCAGCGATTTAGCGGTCAAGCCAGTGTTCTTCCGGATCGACATCGCGTCCATGAGCGGGCTGCGAGGGATGGCGGAAGCGGGTAAGGGTAAAAAGATGAAAATTCAATATTTGGCGCTCCGAAAACGTCAAATTTTGGCTCTTGTCGTATACACATAAATATGAGAACCTTACACATCGAGTATTTCGAGGTATAGCGATCATGCGGACAAATATCGATATTGACGACAGCTTGATGGAGCAGGCGATGCGGGTCGGCGGGGCCGATACGAAGAAGGCCACAGTGGAGAACGCTCTTCGTTTGCTCGTTCAGACTCGCGCACAGGCTGGCATGAGGCGGTTTCGAGGCAAGGTGAAGTGGGAAGGGAATCTCGATGAATCTCGCCGCGGCCGCAACACTGAGTGAGCCCAACGACTAGCGATTCCGACGGCGAGCGATTCAAATGGTGATCGTCGACACGACGGTTTGGATCGACTATCTCGGGGGCACTCTCAACGCGGAAACGGAGTGGCTCGACCATGAAATGCCGCTCCAGCGGATCGGTCTCACCGACATGATCCTCTGCGAAGTGCTGCAAGGCATCCGCGAACCCCGTCAGTTTCAACAGATCCGCGATCAACTTCTGACATTCGAGATTCATCCGACTGGTGGCGCCGAAAACGCCATGGCAACCGCGGTGAATTACCGTACCTTGCGCCAACGCGGATATACCATTCGAAAGACGATGGATTGTTGGATCGCAACCTTCTGTTTGCTGAGCGGGAACCAACTTCTTCATCGGGATCGGGACTACGAGGCATTCGAGAGGGTGTTAGGGCTAGACGTGGTTCAAGTCGCAGGATGAGATAGTTACGCTGTAGAAATTGGCGAACTCCCGTGGTCGTCCAACCGCTGCCGCATAGGCCTCAAGATCCTCTGAAAAAGTCCCCCGACACCGAGCGAGACCAAGCCCACAATCAATGGAACATTCGATTGCAGTGCCGTTGCAAAAGCAGCACAAACCACGAATACGACCAGCCCAACCTTCTCGATCCCTACTGGCTCTCGCTCGAAGTACTTCCAACTGAGCAATGCAGCGATCAAGCAATACACGAAAATGAAGGCTACCTGTCTTGCAAGGTTCGTTCTTCCCGATAATAGGAGCAGGGGTGTCCCTAGGAGCGCCTTCGCGAAACAATAAACAACAATCCCTAGCAGCCATTTGACCCAATAACGAACGGTAAGCAAGAGCAGAACCGACAGTCCGACCAGCGCGACACCTCCGACGATACGATGTTGGCCATGACCGCTAATAGTGTCCGAGCCCAAGAAGAAAAACGTGCTGGCGACCAGCGCGACGATGAATAAAAAGGCGAGAACCATCGATCCCGCGATGCGTAAACCCGAGACGACCTGTTCTCGCACTGTGCGTTTCCGAGTCATGTGAATTGTTTGCCGCTGTCAAAGATGCACGCACCTTGGCGACCCTACTCCCACTCAATCGTCCCCGGCGGCTTCGAAGTGATGTCGTACACCACGCGATTCACGCCGCGCACTTCGTTCACGATCCGATTGGAAATTTCTTTGAGCACTTCGTAGGGCAGTGGAACCCAATCCGCCGTCATGCCATCTTCTGAATGGACGGCGCGCACGGCGCAGGTGTATCCATAGGTTCGCTGATCGCCCATTACTCCCACAGACATGACCGGCAGGAGCACAGCGAACGACTGCCAGATTTTCAGATACAGGCCGGCTTTTTTGATTTCTGCGACCACAATCTCATCGCAGTCGCGCAGCAAGTCGGCGCGTTCTTTTGTGACTTCTCCCAAGATTCTGACTGCCAATCCCGGACCAGGGAACGGCTGACGCTGCAGGATGTCTTCGGGCATTCCCAGGTCGCGGCCGATGCGGCGGACTTCATCTTTGAACAGATCTTTCAGCGGCTCGATCAGCTTGAGCTTCATCTTCTCAGGCAGTCCCCCGACATTGTGGTGGGATTTGATGATCTGCGACGGGCCGCGCACGGAGCGAGACTCGATGACGTCGGGATAAAGTGTCCCCTGCACCAGCCACTCGACTTCGCCTTCTTTTTCCAAAATTCTTTTCGCTTCGTCGTCGAAGACTTCGATGAACTCGTTGCCGATAATTTTTCTTTTTGTTTCGGGATCGGTCACGCCCGCAAGTTTCTTCATGAAGCGATCAGTGGCGTCGACCGCGACGAGATGGAGTCCAAGATTGTCCCGCATGTTTTGCTGGACTTTCTCGAATTCGTTCTTGCGCAGCACTCCGTTGTTTACGAAGACGCAAGTCAGTCGCGATTGTCCCGAGGCATCACGCATCGCGCGATCCACCAGGACTGCCGCGACAGATGAATCGACGCCGCCGGAAAGAGCGCAGATCGCCCGTCCCTTGCCGACTTGCTGCCGTACCTGGGCGACGGTCACGTCGATAAAATGCTGCGGCGTCCACGATGGTTTCGCTCCGCAGATATTCACCGCGAAGTTGCGCAAAATATCGGATCCCAGTGGAGTGTGATGGACTTCGGGATGAAACTGTACCGCCCACATCTTTTTCTCAGCATTTTCAATCGCAGCAACAGCGTTCGGAGTCTTGGCTGTGAGTCGGAATCCCGCGGGAAGTTCTACGGCTTCGTCGCCATGCGACATCCAGACGGAAAGCGATTGCGGCAGTCCCTGAAACAGTTGCGAATCGGATTTCTGGATCTCGACGTTCGCATGTCCATATTCGCGTTTCGCAGCGGAACGTACTTTTCCGCCGAGCGCATAGACCATGAACTGCAATCCGTAGCAGATGCCGAGCACGGGAAGGCCAAGCTCAAAGACTCTCTTGTCGGCCAGCGGCGCGTCCGTGTCGTAGACCGATGACGGGCCACCGGAAAGAATAATCCCCACCGGAGAATAGCTGCGGATCTCTTCCAGGCTCGCGTTGAAAGGAAGTACCACCGAAAAAATCTTCTGTTCACGGATGCGACGGGCGATCAACTGTGAATATTGCGCGCCGAAGTCGAGGACGACGATTGCTTCGTTGAGGTTGGATTGGGTTTCCACGGATGAGTGTCTCAAATTGCAAGTTCAAGTGCAACAAAAGCCAAACCTTCCACCACAGGGCCACTCAGGAACACAGGTAAACCAAAAGCCGGGATCCTGTTGCTCTCGCGTTTCTTCGGGCTCCGCGGCAATCGTTTTTAGTTTACCGCACGACGATATTTACTAATTTCCCCGGAACGACTATTTTCTTCACTACCTGCTTGCCTGCAATCGCCGCTTTTACTTTTTCGTCCGCGAGGGCAGCTTGTTCGACTTGATCGTTCGAGGCGCCTGCCGCAACGACGACGAGTCCGCGCAACTTGCCATTCACCTGTACCGGAATTTCAATCTCATCTTCCGCCGCGAGTGCCGGATCAAATTTCGGCCAAGGAGCTTTCAACAGATTGCTGGTCTCGCCCGTCATCTCCCACAACTCATGCGCCATATAGGGAGCCATAGGAGCGAGCAATAACGCGATGTTTCGTTGCACGTCCGCGATCATCGAAGAAGAAATTCGTCCCGACGATATGGCTTCTTCAGCCCCGTAGATCTCGTTCACCAACTCCATGATGGCGGAGATGCAGGTATTGAAATGCCACCGTCCTTCGAAATCGTGAGTCACGCGTTTGATCGTTTGATGAAGCTTGCGCTGGATGGCACGAGCTTCGGGCGACAAGGTTTCTCCCGGTAACGACGGAGATTTCCCATTCTCAACAATCGGGTTGCGCGCATAGAAGCGATACACTCGTCCAAGAAATCTCTGAATCCCTTCGATCCCCGAGTCCTGCCAATCCAGATCGCGATCCGGAGGCGCCGCGAACAACGTGTACATGCGCGTGGCGTCGGCTCCGAAACGTGCAACGCGGTCGTCGGGCGAAACGACGTTCCCTAAACTCTTCGACATCTTCGCGCCGTCTTTAATTACCATCCCCTGCGTAAAGAGGCGGGCAGCGGGTTCGTCGTTTTTTACTAGCCCCATGTCACGCATGAACTTCGTCCAGAAGCGCGAGTAAATTAAATGGAGAATCGCATGTTCGACGCCACCAATGTATTGATCAATCGGAAACCAGTACGCGATCTTCGAGGGATCGAAAGGAGCTTTGTCATTGTGAGCGTCGGTATAGCGATAGAAATACCATGACGAATCGACAAACGTATCCATGGTGTCGGTCTCGCGTCGCGCCGGGCCGCCGCATTTCGGACAAGTCGTATTCAAAAACTCCGGCACATTCGCCAACGGAGATCCACCGGCCAGTGTGATGGGCACGTTATCGGGCAGAATAACGGGCAAGTCTTTATCTGTCAGGGGAACGACGCCATCTTTCTCGCAATACACCATCGGAATTGGCGTGCCCCAATAGCGTTGCCGCGAGATGCCCCAGTCTTTCAAGCGAAACGTGACCGTCGCCTTACCAAATTTCTTTTCTTCGGCGTAAGCGGACATCTTCGCGATCGCTTCATCGCACTCGAGTCCGCTGAACTCGCCGGAGTTCACCAGAATTCCGTTCGTCGGAGTAAACGGAATCGGCGGCGCAGCCATCGTTTCTTCCTGATCGGTGCTGGCGGGCAAGATCACCAATCGGATTTCCAATTTGTACTTGGTCGCGAATTCGAAATCGCGATCGTCGTGCGCGGGTACGCTCATGATCGCGCCCGTGCCGTAGTCCATCAAAATGTAGTTCGCCACCCAGACCGGCACGGCTTCGCCGTTAAAGGGATTCTTTGCGTAACGGCCAGTGAATACGCCGTGTTTTTCGATCGCTCCAATGTCTCCTGCTTCTTTCGCTCGGCGCTGCTCAGCGATCAACTCTTCGACCTGCGTCCGCAACTCAGCATTTCTAGAAATTAAGTCAGTAACTATGGGATGCTGCGGGGCCAACTGAATCGAAGTCGCGCCAAAGATCGTATCGACGCGAGTCGTGAAGACGGTGATCGTCGATCCGGCGGGACCGACCGTTCCACCGAGATCGAAGTCTACGAGCGTACCTTCGCTGCGTCCAATCCAATTCTGTTGCATGGTCCGGACTTTGTCGGGCCAGCCATCCAACTTTTCCAAATCCCGCAACAACTCGTCGGCATACTTCGTGATGCGCAAGAACCACTGCTCCAACTCGCGCTGCTCCACGGGAGTATCTTCATGCCGCCAACACATTCCTCCAACGACCTGCTCGTTTGCGAGGACGGTCGCGCACTGCGGACACCAATTCACTCGACTCTTCTTGCGATACGCCAATCCCGCTTCGTACAACTTCAAAAAGAACCACTGATTCCAGCGGTAGTAATCCGGAAGACAAGTTGTAATCTCACGCGACCAGTCATACGCGAACCCAAGGCGCTTCATCTGCGCCTTCATGGCCGCGATGTTCGAAAGCGTCCACTCTTTAGGAGGAGTGTTGTTTTTGATCGCCGCATTCTCTGCTGGCAATCCAAACGAGTCCCATCCCATGGGATGAAGCACGTTGTAACCGTTCATCCACATGTAACGAGCGAGCGCATCACCGATGGAGTAATTGCGAACGTGGCCCATGTGCAGCGCGCCCGAGGGGTAGGGAAGCATCTCCAACACGTAATACTTCGGCTTGGAGGTGTGCGGCTCGGCGGCATAAAGCGACGGATCGCTCTGCCAACGCTCCGCCCACTTCAATTCAACACGCTGCACGTCGTAACGCTCATCGCGCGCGCTGGGGTAGGGATTGGTCGTCCTGGGGCATGTCCTCTGCCATAGATAAGGTCACGATCTTACGGATAATCCTTTATTTTACAACGTAGAGACAATATTTCGATCGTCAGAGCGTGATTGCACGTCACTTCGATTGCTCTGCTCAGGCGCGCCATTTAAACTTCTAACAACGGGGTATTTCCAATGTTAGTAGTCATGCAGGCGCAGGCAACGGAAGATCAGGTTCGCGCGGTTTGCCAGAAAATTGAAGCGCTCGGATATCGTCCACACTCCATGCCGGGCGCGCAGCGCACCGCTATCGGAATCACGGGCAACAAAGGCGAGGTGGAACCAGGATCGCTCGAAGAAATGCCGGGCGTGCAGGAAGTGATTCGCGTCTCCAAACCATATAAGTTGGTTTCTCGCGACACCAAGCCGGACAACACTGTCATCAAATTTTCCGATTCCCACATAAAAGGTTCGCCCGTTACCATCGGCGGATTGGATCTTGCGATCATCGCTGGTCCTTGCGGCATCGAAACGCGTGATCAGGCATTCAAAGTTGCCGAACGCGTCGCTCGCGCCGGAGCGCAATTCTTCCGTGGAGGCGCTTACAAGCCCCGTACTTCTCCGTATTCTTTTCAAGGACTCGGCGAGGAAGGCCTGAAAATAATGGCCGAGGTTCGCGAGCAGTTTGGATTGCTGATTGTGACCGAAGCGGTCGATTACGAATCGCTTTATCTGGTGGATGAGTACGCCGACATGATTCAGATCGGCGCGCGCAACATGCAGAATTTTTCCCTTCTGAAGCGCGCCGGACGAGCCCGCAAACCAGTCCTCCTGAAGCGCGGCATTTCGGCAACGCTGGAAGAATTTCTTATGGCTGCGGAATACATCATGAGTGAAGGCAACTACAACATCGTTCTGTGCGAACGTGGTGTGCGTACCTTTGCCGATCATACTCGCAACACCCTCGACCTCAGCATCGTTCCAGCGGTTCAGCGTCTAAGCCATTTGCCGATCGTAGTTGATCCTAGTCACGGAACGGGCAAGCGAAATAAAGTTACTCCGCTGTCCCGTGCGGCCGTTGCGGTTGGGGCCGATGGATTGATCGTAGAAGTGCATCATGATCCCGATCGCGCGTTGTCCGATGGCATGCAGTCCCTGTTCCCCGATCAGTTCGACGCGCTGATGGTGCAGGTGCGGCAGATTGCGGCGGTGCTCGAGCGGACCATTCCCGCGTCCGCTAACCTCCATTCAAATGTTCACGCAGGTGCGACAATTTCAGAGGACTGATTTTTATGCATCGAGATCGGCTGTTGGCTCTGGCTGTATTGTTGATCGTCTGCGTCTTACAACCAGTTGCACTGCTCTGCCAGGACGATTCGGCACCCGTGGTCTCAGCGAAGGAAAGCTACAATGGAGAGCCTTTGTGCCACGGCCGCCGGGGATTTCCTCGTCCAATCTATCAGCTGGTCGCCGAGTATGACGACAAAGACCGAAAGAAGAAGATTGAGGGTTACGTTGGGCTCTCGCTGATTCTCACGAAAGAGGGCAAGACAGCGGATATCAAGGTAACAAAGAGCCTGACGCAAGGTCTTGACCAACAGGCAATTAAGAGCGTCTCCCAATGGACATTCGAGCCAGTAATAGTGGACGGGCGGCCTTGCCCGATGAAGATCGCGGTCCAAGTTACCTTCAAACTCTACTGATCCTCCTCAACTGATCTCGCCGTATCTGATAATCTTCTGCCTTCGGCAACATCGCGTCGCTTGTGCGCAAACTCCTCCTCATCGCCGTCGTCGTCCCGCTCGTCCTTGCCGGCGGATGGTACTACTTTCACGAACGTGATCTGCCAAGCTACGGACCCTCCTATCGCGAGTACGCGTATATCACGAACGGCAAGAGCAATACGGTCACAGTCGTAGATCTGCGCAGTTTTCTTCCGGTGCGAACTTTGCAGGTTGGTTCCGAACCAACAGGAATTGCGGCGAATCCCAAACGGAATGAAATTTATGTCGTGAATACAGGATCGTCGAACGTCAGCGTGATCGACGCGGAACTGAATAAAGTTGTCGCGACGATCGGCGTGAACGGCCGGCCTTACTTCATTGACGTTTCTCCCGACGGAAGAAGAGCTTACGTCGCCAACTCCGGATCAAACAATGTTTCTGTGCTCGATCTGGATCACCGAACCGTCGCTGCCACGCTTCACGTCGGTGCGAGCCCAGGCCTGGCGCGCGTTTCGCCCGACGGATCAACCGTCGTTGTCACCAATCGCGCCGACAACTCCGTTTCCATCATTGATGCCGGAAATGCAGACGCCGGAAACGCCGTCGCAGGGAAAAACGAGCGCCTCGCGGTACGCTCCGCTATCGCAATCTGCATGCATCCCGAAGACATCGCAATCCTGCCGGACTCCAGCAAGGCATTTATTTCCTGTTCGGGGTCGGGACAAGTCGCAAGCATCGATTTGAAAACCGATAAGTTGCTGGCGCTGCTCGATGTCGGAAAATCTCCGGTGAGTCTGGCGCTAAAACCTGACGGCGGAGAACTTGCCGCACTGAATTTCGACGCGGGTAGCATCTCGATTATCGAAACTACCGGCAACGAAGTGTCAGGCAGCTATCTAATCGGAACGCAACCGACTCACGGCATTGTCGCGCTCGATAACTCCCGCCTCTACGTTTCCAACTTTGGATCAAACAACGTTGCGGTCTATGACATCGACCTAGGCAAGGTCATCGCGTACCTTCCGGTAGGGACGCATCCCGACGCGCTTGCGCTCTCCCAGAATCAAAATTATTTGCTAGTTCTCGACGCTGGCTCAGGCGATCTAGCTGTGATTCAGAAGCGCACGCCGAAGAAGAAATTCGAGCCTTCGGAATATTCTTTGCTGACGATTATTCCGGTAGGTATGCAGCCGAACCAGATTGTCGTGAAGTCGTTTCGGCTGACGAAAATGGGCGACGGGCGCTGAGGAATTCGCCGTATTTTTGGGGACCAGGTTAATGGCCCTTCAGAGGAATGTTATAAGCTCCGTGGAAGAGCGGCCCTTCAGGACCGCTTTGTGCCACGAACACGAGGCCTTTAGGCCCGGTGTGGGATGGTTCACAGGGGCTGAAGCCCTCCTCAAAACTGCTCTGACGCCGGCCTTAAGGCCGGCTCTTCCACCAAGACCGCTCTTCGCGACTCCGGACTGAAGGTCCGCAGAGCTTTGCGAACAGGAGGATAGCTAACGCAGAATCAAATCTGAATACTCAGGATGCTTCTCCAAAAACGCGGCAACGAAGGGACAGACCACATCTACCTTCATGTGATGTTCGCGCGCCCAATCGAGGCCGGTCTTGGCCAAAGTCGAGGCCGCGCCACTTCCGCGAAGCTGCTCGGGAATTTCGGTGTGGACTAATGCCAATACCTTGCCAGCGACGGTATATTGCAGCGTGGCTTTGTGGCCGTCGCGTTCAAGTTCGAAATAGCCAGTCGTCACAATTTCCGCAGCCGGTTTCTTGTTGCCGAAGAGCTTCATGCCTGACCCCGGAAATGCTCAAGAATTGCGGTGGCTTGCGTTTTCGTGACAACCGATGACAGCGCCGCTACGTCCGCTTGCTTCACAGCTTGCAGGCTGCCGAAATGTTCTAGCAGGCGGCGCGTGGTGGATTCTCCCACGCCGGGAATTTCTCTTAGCTCGGTGGCGCGATCGCGAATCTGGCGGCGCTTGCGATGAAAAGTTACAGCAAAACGATGTGCTTCGTCGCGAATCATCTGCACCAGATGCAGCACCGGTGAATGATGATCCAGCACGACTGGCTCGTCTTCCTGTCCATAGACATAAATAATTTCTTCTCGCTTGGCGATCGACGCGAGCGGTTGGTTGATAATTTCAATCGCTTCGAGAGCCTGGGCCGCGGCATGGAGCTGTCCGATGCCGCCATCGATCAGCACCAGACTCGGCATCGGCTTCTTCTCTTCCTGCATGCGTTTGTAGCGGCGGGTAACCACTTCCCGCATCGACGCAAAATCGTCCACGCCCTGCACCGTCTTGATGATGAATTTCCGGTAATCGGATTTCTTCATCTTGCCTTCTTCCCAAACAACCATCGATGCAACAGTCTCCGCTCCTTGAATGTGCGAGATGTCGAAACACTCGATGCGTCTTGGCAACTCAGGAAGAGCCATCGCATCTTGCAGGGCTTCCTGAATGACGCGTGCGTTCGGCTTCATCACGCGGAAACGCTGATCGTAAGACTGCTTCGCGTTCGTTCCGGAGAGATCAATCAGTTCACGCTTCTCTCCGCGAACCGGAACGTCAATGTGGACGCGAGTCGCTCGTCCGCCTTCCCCTGCGAGTTGCTCGCTGAGCGCCTCTTCAAGTTCTTCGCGATCTTCGAAATCGACGGGGACGTAGATATTGCGCGGGACGTAGGGCTGTCCGAGATAAAGTTGCTTGAGTAGTGCGGAGAAAAATTCGCCGGGATGAAATGAGTCGGTGGATCCCGGCTCTTCGATTCCCAGGGCAAACTCCGGCAGGTCTTCCCAGAAAAACTCGCGTCGGTCCAAAACCTTTCCTCCGCGCATGTGGAACAAATTCACCGCCAGCATCTGATTTTCGTAGTGATATCCAAATACGTCCGCGTCATCGCCTTCGGCAGACGCGATGCGCTGTTTCTCCTGTAATTGCTCGACCGTCGAGATTAGATCGCGATAACGAGCAGCCCGTTCGAACTCTTGCGTTTCGGCAGCCTCCGCCATGCGTTCGCGCAGAGACTTCACCAAATCCGTCTGACGGCCTTCGAGAAAAAGCTTCACGTCGCGCACGGTTTCCGAATAAATCTCCGGCGTCGTTAGTTCCATGACGCACGGTCCGAGACATCGCTTGATGTAGTACTGCAGGCAGGGTCGCGGATGGTAGCGGTTCAAATCTACCTTGCAGGATGGAACCATGAAGTGCCGATGAATCAGATCGACAATGCGATATGCGAGGTTGGCAGGGAAGAACGGTCCGAAGTAAGCGCTGCCATCTTTGCGAAGGCGACGAGTCACGTAAACGCGCGGAAAGCGCTCAGCCAGAGTCAGCTTCACATAGGGATAAGTCTTGTCGTCGCGCAACAGAATGTTGAAGCGCGGCTTCTTTTGCTTGATGAGATGGTTTTCGAGAGCGAGAGCTTCGCGGTTGTTAGCGACGACGACGTAATCGACATCCACCGCTTCGCGGACGAGGGTGTCGGTCTTCGCGTCCTCCCATCGTCCCTCGCGAAAATAGGAGGAGACGCGCGACCGCAGATTCTTCGCCTTACCGACATAAATGACCTCGCCTTCGGCATTCTTGTACAGATAGACGCCAGGCGAGGTGGGCAGGCTACGGATTTTCTGGGGGAGATCCATGGCGAAACTTCACAGCTAGCCCAAGTTAGATTCGATGGAGGTCGAATTCGACTCCGCGACTGAGTTCATCGTGGACGGGCGGGACGCCCGTCGCCACACGATCTTTCGAAGTGTTCGGAGCGGCGTAGCGGGAGAGACGTAGTTTCTACGCGCCCCACCCTTTAACAAATTCCACCAAACTCCGCAGCGCGATCCCCGATGGGCCTTTCGCGATCCATGGTTTGTTGTCTTCCATCCAAGCCGTGCCCGCGATGTCGAGATGGATCCAAGGCGTGTCTTCGGCGAATTCTTTCAAGAACATCGCAGCGGAAATAGCTCCGCCCCAGCGTCCGCCGGAGTTCACGATATCCGCGATATTCGACTTGATTCCTTCTTTGTAGTCGTCGTCGAGCGGCAACCGCCACATCTTCTCTCCCGCCAGTTTGTTTGCGGCGGAGAAGCGCTCGTACATGTTGTCGTCGTTCGCGAAGATTCCCGCGTTGACGTATCCCAACGCGACGACGATCGCGCCAGTCAACGTAGCGGCATCGACGAGATGCGTGCATCCGAGTTGGCGGGCGTAGCAGAGGCCGTCGGCGAGAACCAACCGTCCCTCGGCATCAGTGTTGATGATTTCGATCGATTTGCCGGACATCGCAATCTGCACGTCACCCGGTTTCTGTGCCTTGCCGGACGGCATGTTCTCCGTGGCACAAATGATCGCGGTGACTTTCACTTTCGGTTTGAGCAACGCGATTGCGCGCATCGCTGCAATCATGGTCGCGCCGCCGGCCATGTCGTACTTCATTTTCTCCATGCCATCTGCGGGCTTGATGGAGATTCCGCCGGTGTCGAAGGTGATGCCTTTGCCGACCAATCCGAGGTGGACGTCTTTATTTGCGCTTGGCGGATCGTATCGCAGCACAATCAACGCGGGAGGTTCATCGGAGCCCTGGGCAACTCCCCAGAACGCGCCCATCTTGAGCTCCTTAATCTTGTCGGCGCCGTAGGTTTCGCAGCTCAAACCAACTTCGGCCGCCATCTTCTTCGCACGCTCGGCCATCATGGTCGGCGTCATGCGATTGGAGGGCTCGTTGATCAGATCGCGAGCAAAGTCTTGCGACTCGGCCACGATCCGTCCGGCTTGCAGCGCGCTTTCGAGTGTTTTCACGTCACCGGACACGACAATCGTGAAGCCGTCGATCGTCTGGTCTTTCTCCTTCTCTTTGCGATCGCTCTTGTAGTAGCCGGGATCGAAGTTTCCGACGAAAGCGCCTTCTATAATCGCGCGGACGCCGTCCGCGGCCGTGACCGCTCCTTCGGGCAGAGTAAAAGCAAAGTTGCGCACACTCTTCCCTTTTAACGTGCGAATGGCTACTCCGGCCAGGCGGCGCAACTCCGAGGCCGAAAAGGTTTTGGCTTTGCCGCCGCCGACGAGAAGCAAACGCTTTGCTTTCAAGCCCGCAGGACTGTGCAACAAAGTCGTCTCAAACATCTTTCCTGCGGCTTCGCCGCTCGCGATTACATTCTTGGCAGCATCTCGGACGGCAGCGTCAGAAGTCTCGACGCTGGGAGCGGACTTGTCTTTTTCTGTGCGGTCCAGAACAACCACAACCAGGCAATCGGTTTCCAGTTGCGACGGGGCGGAGGACGATAGGTTCGTTTTCATGATGGCGTGTTTTTAGTATCCACGGAGGGAGGGGAATCGTGCAACTCGGGCTCGCTTTAAGGCGAGAACATCAACCACCAAGGGCACGAAGGTACACGAAGGAAATTTTGGCAAACAAGACCTTCGCGAACCTTTGCGTTCTTGGTGGTTAAGGGTTTAGGCCGAAATCCAATTCGAGCTTGAAGCGGGAAACCCTAGGTCGAGTGCTTGCGTGCTCGATTGACAGCATCCCGCGCTTCGTTGTCGGCGGTGCGGCGGCGTTCGGTCTCGCGTTTGTCCCACTGTTGTTTACCTTTGGCGAGTGCCAGTTCGAGCTTGATCTTCCCATTCTTGAAGTACATACGGGTGGGAATGAGAGTTAGTCCTTTAACTTGCGTCTTGCCAATGAGCTTGCGGATTTCCTCTTTGTGAAGAAGCAGTTTTCTGGTGCGCAGTTCCGCGTGATTGGCCAGGTTTCCGTGGTCATACGGTCCGATATGGCAGTTGAGGAGCCAGAGTTCTCCGTCTTTGACCAGCCCGTAAGAATCCTTGAGATTCGCCTTGCCGGATCGGACCGACTTTACCTCGGTCCCGGTAAGGGCGACTCCCGCCTCGAATTTTTCAAGCAAGAAGTAGTTATGACTCGCGTTCCTATTGACGGCAGCATCCTTTTCGCCAGACGCGGTGGGATGGCGGGCAGGATTTTTCTCCCGGCTAGGCTGCGTCTGATGGGTGGTCTGCTTGGCCATGTGCGCTTGAGTAGAAACTATCATAAGGAGAGAGAAGGTCTCAGGTCTTGGGTCTCAGGTCTCAGGAAAACCGTTCCCAATATCGTTTCCGTAGTCTCGTTGTTGGTCGAGTAGTGGTCCGGTTTTGCTGAGATCCGAGACCTGACAGCCGAGACCTGCAGTACACGTACTTACGAGTGTAACCATCGACCTACCAGTCACTTCGGGAGCTTGTTGCTGCGATGCTATAATCCGATTTTCCGGTGTTTTTCACCTGCGAAGGCCCTTGCAACGCCGGACTTAGTTAGCTTTTACTGCTTCGTAACACTCGCTTCGATGTGTCTTGGCCGGTATCACCGGCGAGAGAGATTTGTATGAGGATTGCTTGATGAAACGCCTGATCCTTCCGGCATTGTCCGTTCCGGTATTGTTCGCTCTTGCACTGGTTTGCGTGCAATTTTCCGTTCTGGCTAAGACCGTGGATTCCGCCAAGGCGCTTTACGAAAAAGGTCAGGACGCCCAGGCCCGCCAGAATTACGAAGAAGCTTTCGACTATTTCAAGCAGGCCTACAACTTGAAGCCGAAAGACCTCCGTTATCGGACTGCATTTGAGCGCAACCGCTTTCTGGCAGCGTCCTCCCGAGTCCATCGCGGGCAGATTCTTCGCGACAACGGGAAACTTGACGAAGCGCTGGTCGAATTCCAGAAGGCGATGGAGACTGATCCTTCTTCTTTCATCGCGCAACAGGAACTGAAGCGCACGCAGCAGATGATCAAAGAGGAGCAGAACCCTCAGCCGCAGGCGTCTTCGAATCCAGCCTCGACTGGACTGCGCAAGCGACTGGAATCGGCACAGGGACCGGTGGAGCTTGCTCCCATTTCGAACGTCCCCATCACTCTTAAGGTCACGGAAAAATCCAACGTTATTTACGAAACGGTCGGCAAACTTGCCGGCATTAACGTGCTGTTTGATCCCGACTACACTCCTCGCCAAGTCCGTATCGAATTGAACGGTGTAACGCTGGAAGACGCGCTGCAGATTATTTCGTTCGAAACCAAGACTTTTTGGCGCCCGGTAACTCCGAACACGATTTTTGTCGCGCAAGACAATCCCGCAAAGCGGAAAGAGCTGGAACAAAACGTCATTAAAACTTTTTATCTTTCGAATCTTTCCCAGCCGACCGAATTGCAGGATGTCGTAAACGCGATGCGCACCATTCTCGAAGTCAGCCGTATCCAGCAACTGCCTTCGCAGGGAGCGATCGTTGTCCGCGGGACTCCGGACCAAGTCGCGCTGGCCCAAAAGTTGGTGGACGACCTCGACAAGGCGAAGCCGGAAGTCTTGATCGAAGTTGCGGTCATGCAGGTAAGCCGAGACAAAATGCACACGCTCGGAATCAGTCCCCCGACGAGTGTAACCGTGGCGCTGCAGAACAACGTCAATACCACTTCGACGACCACAACGGGTACGACCACGCCGACCTCAACCACGAACGGCATCAGCCTGAATACCATTGCGAGCTTGAACGCTACGGATTTCCAGGTCACGATCCCACAGGCTACTGCGACGGCGCTGCTGAGCGATACCAATACAAAGATTGTGCAGAATCCGCAGATTCGCGCACTCGATGGCCAGAAGGCTACGTTGAAAATCGGCGATCGAGTCCCCGTTGCGACCGGATCATTTCAGCCGGGCATCGGCGGAGTCGGCATCAACCCTTTGGTCAATACGCAGTTTCAGTATCTCGACGTTGGTGTGAATATCGACATCACTCCTCGAGTGCACGCGGGCCGCGAAATTTCATTGAAGATGTCGCTGGACGTTTCGGCGGTCACTTCTTACGTCAGTATCGGCGGCATCAACCAGCCTGTAATCGGCCAACGAAAAATCGAGCATGAAATCCGCCTGAAGGACGGCGAAGTCAACCTGCTCGGCGGCATGATGGAAGATACGCAGACCAAGGCGCTGACTGGCATTCCTGGACTGGCTTCGATTCCGATCCTGAAGTATCTGTTCTCGCAGAGCAACACCGATCACGCGGAAAACGAAATTGTCTTCGTGATCGTCCCACACATCATTCGTGGGCCTGATCTTGGTCACGGCGGCGACATGCTCGATGTGGGAACCGCGAATGCTCTGCAGTTGAGATTGATCAACAGCAAGCCAGCAATCGCCCCGCTGGTCGTCGCGCCTCCGGCCGCTGCACCAGTATCTGCGGCTCCTCAGTCGCAGGCTCCTACGCAACAGACGATTGCGCAGGCTGCTCAGAATCAGTTCTCGCAGAACTTGACGGCACAGCCGGGCCAGATGCCCGGCGCGAGTCCGGGTACTCCCGCTCCTGGTGGCAGCGCTGGCACGTTTATGTTTGATCCTCCCACGATGAGTCAGGCCAAAGGATCGACATTCACGGTCAACGTCATGCTCTCGGGCGGACAGAACGTTTACTCCGTGCCCGTGCAACTCAATTACGACCCAAATCAGCTGTCTGTTGTGAACGTTTCGAACGGAGGATTCCTGTCCCAGGATGGTCAAGCTGTCGCCCTCGTCCACCGCGATGATCCTACAACTGGCACGCTGCAGGTCACAGCGACTCGTCCGCCCGGAGCAGGTGGCGTCTCGGGACAAGGCGCAGTGGTTACGTTGACGTTTATGGCGAAGAGTGCAGGACAGTCTGCCTTGACAATTACTCGTGGCGGAGCGCGCGATCCTGCGATGCAGCCGATCTCGATGAGCGGAGCGCAGGCCGCGATCACGATTCAGTAGCGACGGGGACTGGGTCAAGCGTTAGTGGAAAAGGTTCTCGGTTCCTAGTTCCCAGTGGAGCGGGTTTTTTTGACTGAGAACTGAGAACCGGGAATTGAGAACTATTTTCATGAACCACTCCGCAAAGTCGCAGCAGGTGAAATTCGTCGTTCCCGCGCGACAGCGCGGCTTCACGCTGATCGAGTTAATCGTCGCGACCGCGATCATGGTCATCCTTGTGGGGGCCGCGGTTCCGATATTGAAAAATGAGGTTGCCAAGGAACGCGAGCACGAGCTGCGGCAGGATCTCTGGATGATCCGTGACGCGATTGATCGTTACAAGGACGCGGCCGATCGCGGAGCGTTCCAGATTAAAGTGGGCAGCGAAGGTTATCCCCCCGATCTCGACACGTTAGTCTCCGGCGTCGATGTCGGCGGTAAGAAGCTGAAATTTATTCGCAAGATTCCTCTCGACCCCATGACCAAGCAGGAATGGGGCATGCGCTCCATGCAGGATGACAAAGACTCAACTTCCTGGGGCGGCCAGAGCGTGTTCGATGTGTACAGCAAGTCCGAACAGACTGCTTTAGATGGGACGAAGTACAAGGACTGGTAGATCGGCGATTAGAAAGATCGGCGAATCGACTCGAGACAAAATGAAATTGCAGTCCAAAAAGCGCAGTCGCGGATTCACGCTGATCGAGATGCTGGTCGTCATCAGCATGATCCTGATCCTGCTATCGATTGCGTTGCCGATGTACAACCAGAGTCTGCTGCGAGCTCGTGAAGCGCGCCTTCATCAGGATCTCAAGACGCTCAACGATGCCGTCGATCATTATTCGCTCGATAAAGGACACGCGCCGCCGGGCATCGAAGATTTGGTGTCATCCGGATACATCAAGTTCATTCCAGAGGACATTACCGGCAGCAATACAACGTGGCAGCCTGAACCGGAAGATACTGAACACCCCTGGGACCCGAATCAGACGGGCATCGGAAGCATCCACAGTGGCTCCAACGAGATCTCTAGCCGCGGCGATACCTATTCCAGTTGGAAATTCTAGGTCCGCAGAATGAAGCACCGTACGAAATCAGCGCGACAAAATAATCAAGGGTTCACCTTGATCGAGATGATGGTGGTGATCAGCATCATTCTCATCCTGCTGGCGGCGGCCACGCCGATCTACAGCCATAGCGTCCGAAAAAAGAAGGAAGATAACCTGCGTAAAAACCTGGAAACGCTGAACCTGATGATCTACCAGTACACGCAGGACAAACAAAAAGCTCCACAGTCGCTGGACGATCTGCAACAGGCTCACTACCTCGACAAAATCCCGGAAGACATCACTGGCAGCGAGTCCACTTGGCAAACTGAAGACGCGGATGGCGCGATCATGTCGCTCGACCAAACCGACGCGACCGGTATCATCGGCGTCCACAGCGGGTCGAACCAAGTTGCGATGGATGGTACGGAATATTCGAAGTGGTAGGCGGTGCCAGGTCGCAGGTCTTAGGTCTCGGGTCTCAGGAAAGTCAAAACCTTCCCGTTTTATCGTCGTCGCGAATTTTCGCTCACTCGGATTTCTCTTGTCTTAGCTAGTCTTGAGTCTTGTCTCGTTTCTGATCTTGTCTCGATGGCCTGAAGGCTCTTCCTGAGACCCGAGACCTAAGACCTGCGACCTATCTTTCTGTTACTTTATCCCTTCACTTTTCTGGAGGTAGCTCTTGGATTCTCTTAATCGCCTGCAGCCCCTGGCGCAACTCGTGATGCGGTTCGTCCTGGGCGCGATCCTGATCGCGCATGGATATCACAAAGTCTGGGGAGGCTTTCATCATCATATGGAGTTCGTCGGTTCGCTCGGTTTGCCGCGCTGGATGGCCTATTTGTCCGCAGGAACCGAATTCTTCGGCGGCATTCTACTTGTGCTAGGACTACTTGTGCGCTGTGTTTCGATCGCGGTTCTGATCGAAATGGCCATCGTGATTTGGAAAGTCCATTTCAAGAATGGACTTACAGGCACTGGCGGATACGAATTTCCACTGGCACTCGCGACGATCGCATTCGCGCTGATGTGCTTTGGCGGCGGACCGTGGGGAGTTAACTTCGGGAAAAGCGGAAACGGCACTGGCACACCGAGGAAACCTTACAGGGCTAAAAGCTAATGGCTAGCGGCCAAGAGCTTTCTAGAATTCTGCCAACTCTTTCATCGCGCGGAACAGATCGGCCGATTGCGGCAGGATCGCGTCTTCAAGAATCGGTTGATACGCCACGAATGTATCTGTCGCTGCAACGCGTTTCACCGGCGCATCCAGATGGTGGAAGAGTTTGTCGGCGATACGGGCGGCGATTTCGGCGCCGTATCCCCAGCTCAGCGAATCTTCGTACGCAATCAGTACACGATTAGTTTTCTTTACCGACGCCGCAATCGCATCCCAGTCAAACGGATTCAGGCATCGCAGATCGATCAACTCGACGCTTACTTGATGCTCGCGCTCGATTTTCTGTGCGGCTTGCAGCGCACGCGGAACCACCGCGCCATAAGTAATCACGGTGAGATCGGTGCCAGCCTGCACGACTTTCGCTTTCCCGAACGGAATCATGTAATCCGGCCCCGGATTGGGCGCTCGACCGAAGGTTTCGCGATACAGACGTTTGTGTTCGAGAAACAGAACGGGATCATCGCAGCGAATCGCGGTTCGCAACAGCCCCGCGGCGTCCAGCGCGTTCGAAGGGAACACGACGCGCAATCCCGGAATGTGCGTGAACATGCTTTCGCCACACTGCGAGTGATAGATCGCGCCGCCCGTGAGATATCCGCCAATCGCGACACGGATTACCAGCGGTGAGGAGAAGGCGTTGTTCGATCTCCAACGCATGACCGGAAGTTCGTCGCGCAACTGCATCATCGCGGGCCAGATGTAGTCGAAAAACTGAATCTCGACGACCGGCTTCATCCCGCGCGTGGCCATGCCGGTGGCGCGTCCCACGATGTTTGCTTCGGCGATCGGAGAATTAAACACACGATCGGATCCGAATTCGCCTTGCAATCCGGCGGTAAGTTTGAAAACGCCGCCTTTGCCTTTCACAAGCTTCTGCTTTAAATATTCTTCGCGGCTGCAATCGGCAACATCTTCGCCGAAGATCACGATGCGTTGATCGCGGCGCATCTCATCGCGCAGCGTGGTGGTGATCAAATCCGCCATCGTTTTGTTGGCGGCAGCCGTGCGCTTGCCATCTGCTGCAGTTTCATGGGCGGCGACTGCGGGCTGACTTTCAAATAGCGCCGATGTCGGATCAAGATCCGGCGAGTACACAAAGTCGTAGATCGTTTCCGGCTGCGGAGGCGCGGCTGCGAGCGCGCGATCAGCGTCCGCCTGAATCTGTTCTTCGACTTCTTTCTCAATTTTGTTGATGCCGTTCTCGTCGAGAATCCCTTCGCGCAACAGAAACATCTGCAAGCGCGGGACGGGATCACGCGCGGCATCGGCCTGGCGCTCCGATTCCGGCCGATAGAGCCGCTCGTCATCGGAAAGGGAATGCGAGTATGGACGAATCACATGCGCGTGAACAAATGCTGGCCCATGTCCTCCGCGGCAATGGGCGGCTGCACGCTTGAAAGCCGCGTAAGTCACGACTGGATCGGTGCCATCGATTTCTTCGAAATGAAAATTGGGGAATCCAGAGACCAGACGCGAAATACTTCCGCCGGCAGTTTGTACTTCCACAGGAACGGAAATCGCGTACTCGTTGTCCTCGACGCAAAAAATAACGGGCAACCGCTTGTTGGATGCGGTGTTCAGCGCTTCCCAGAATTCGCCTTCGCTGGTGGTTCCATCGCCGAGCGAAACGTAGGTGATTTCGTCGCCCTGAAATTGGACGTCTTTGAATTCTCGGTAGTCGCCGTTAGCCTTTTCCGCCGACTTGGGATGCTTGGAGAAATAACGGCCCGCTTCCGCGCATCCGACGGCCTGCAGAACCTGCGTCCCCGTCGGAGAAGACTGCGTGACGATATTGAATTTCTTGTGTCCCCAGTGGGAAGGCATCTGACGCCCGCCAGAACTAGGATCATCCGCTGCACCCACGCCCTGCAACAGCATCTCGTATGGAGTGACGCCCAAAGCCAGACACAGCGCGCGATCGCGGTAATACGGGTAGTACCAGTCGGTGGCCTTCAACGCGAACGCAGCCGCGACTCCGACGGCTTCATGTCCGGCGCCTGAGATTTGGAAAAATATTTTTTGCTGGCGCTTGAGTAAGATTTCGCGGTCGTCCACCCGCCGCGACATGAACATCAGGCGGTACGCGTCAATCAGTTGCTGACTCGTTAGGCCCTGATACGCCTTGGCCTTCTTCGTCGTGCTCCGATCGTTACTCCGCTCGTTCAATTTCTCGCTCAGTTTGGGATCGACTTTGGTCGTGGACATAATGTGCGAGTCATCCTTCGGACTGGGAACGAAGCTTATTGTAAATCAGGTTGCAGGTGTCACGTCGCGGGTCTCAGGAAAATCGCAGCAGGTAGAATTTTCGCTTGACAGCGGTTCAGGAAAGGTTTGCGCTCTTCCTGAGACCTGAGACCTGAGACCTGAGACCTGAGACCTGAGACCTGAGACCTGAGACCTGAGACCTGAGACCTGAGACCTGAGACCTGAGACCTGAGACCTGGACCTGAGACCTGAGTTATCCTGAGATTCCATGATTCGCTTTCTTCGTCCTTTTGATCCACAGAGCATTCGGCTGTTCATTTTTGACCTTGACGGCACGCTCATCGATTCGCGGCTCGACCTGATTCACTCGGTAAACGCCACGTTGAGTCACATTGGACGTCCCGAATTAGATGGAGAACTGATCGCAAGTTATGTGGGAGACGGTGCGCCAGCATTGGTGCGGCGTGCTCTTGGAGATACGGACGACGAAGAGTTGCTGAAGCGAGCGCTTGAACACTTCATCGGGTACTATCGCGTCCACAAACTTGATCACACGACCGTGTATGAGGGAATTCCGGAAATCCTAACGAGTTTAGCTAGCTCTGCAGTTTCTGCGACCGGGCATTCTCGGCAGATGGCGGTTTTATCGAACAAGCCGGTCCATCCTTCGCGCGAGATAGTGAAAGCGCTCGGCCTAGGCAAGTTCTTTGTCAGCGTGTATGGAGGGAACAGCTTCGCCACGAAAAAACCCGATCCACTGGGCGCGCAGACGATCCTGCGAGAAACGGGAATTCCGGCGAACGAAGCGCTCATCATTGGAGACTCGTCGATCGACATTCTGACGGGGCGCAACTGCGGGATGTGGACATGCGGGGTGACTTACGGATTTGTTCCGCAATCACTTGGGGAAATGTCCCCGGACGTGGTGGTTGAAACGCCGCAGGAACTGGGGCAGTTGCTGATTTAGGTCGCCGTTGCCGAGGTGAATCCGGTGTGCTTGACACTGGGTTGCGCGCGACCTAGGCTTGGAAGCAATGGAAGTCCGATTCACTCCCGGTCAGGAAGCCTTGGTTCGTCGAGCAATCGACGCGGGACGATTTGTCCGTGCCGAAGATGCGGTAGAGGAGGCACTATCTCTGTGGGAAGAGCGTGAGCGTATGCGAACGGAATTTCTGTCAACGCTCAACGATGCGAAAGCCTCGATCGCCCGCGGTGATGGCCGAATCGTCACGCAGCAATCGATGCAAGATCTGGCCTCTGAAGTGAAGCAACGCGGTCGGGACCGTCTAGCCACCGAACAGTCGCCGCGGCGCTAGTGTCGCCTCGCTTAGCGCCCCAAGCCTCGGCCGACCTCCACAACATTTGGCAATATGTCGCAATCGAAGGCGGAAGAATTGATGCTGCCGACAAACTCATCGATTCCATCACGGAACGGTTCGCTCTCCTATCGGGGCAACCATTTTTAGGACGTGCCCGTGACGACGATTTTGGCATCGGCCTTCGCAGTTTTCCTGTGGGCGAGTATGTGATCGTTTACTTCGTGGGAGACGACGACGTGATGATTCTCCGCGTCGTGCACGGTCGCCGCGATTTGGATGAGATATTTGGGTAGGCGAATCGAAAGCGGATTACGTTCCGAAATGATCAAGAAACGAGAGTTAATATCCCTCACTCCCACCGAACTGCGCGAGTTGCGCGGATTCAAGACTCCGCATGGTATTCAACGCGCACTCGACGACATGCCCTATCACCTCGCGGATAGCGCGTGGTCTCCGCGACGCGTTTTGCGGGAGAATACTTCGCACTGCTATGAAGGCGCGTTGTTCGCGGCGGCTGCGCTGCGGGCGATTGGGTATCCGCCACTGATTCTCGACCTCGAAGCAGAGCACGATACGGACCACGTGATTGCCGTTTACCAGATCGATGGACACTGGGGCGCGTTGGCGAAATCTAATTACACTGGATGCCGCTATCGCGAGCCTGTGTATCGGACGCTTCGCGAACTGGCGCTGAGTTATTTCGACGTGTACTTCAATTTGCGTGGAGAGCGAACTCTGCGGACGTTCTCGCGACCTGTGAGTATGCGGCGATTCGATCATCTCCATTGGATGACTTCGGAAGATCCCGTCTGGTTTGTGGCCGAATATCTGCTAACGATTTCTCACACTTCGCTGATCTCACGGGCGCAAGCCAAGCGATTGCATCGTTTGGATGGGCGATCGTTCCGGGCTGGATGTTTGGAGCGAGCGGAGAAAAAAACTTAACCACAGGGAGCACGGAGGTTCTCAAGGTGAAGCTATTTGCGAGAGAAACCTCCTGGGGAACTACTTCCGCACTTTCTTCGTATTTCTCTTGAGTCTTATGCGTGCTATCCGATCCAGCATCGCTCTGTTGATTTTGTCGTTTGTTCCGGGTGCTTGCGTTCTCGCGCAAGAACCCACCACGGGCTCACCTGTGTCGATCGTTCCATCCCAAGCGTCAGTTATTACGCCTCCCATAAACCTTAAGCCCGATGCTAGTGGTGTTGTTCCTGCGGAACAGATTCGCGAACTGCTCCGCCGTGCCGAAGAGAAAGACTTGGAAAACGACAAGCAGTTACGCGATTACACCTACGTCCAGCGGGAAGAAGAGCGCAAACTCGATGGTCATGGTGCGGTGAAGAGCACCGAGATTCGTACCTCAGAAGTGATGGAAATTTACGGAGAACCCGTCACGAAACTGATTTCCAAGGATGACAAGCCGTTGTCCGCATCCGATGCGAAAAAGGAAGAAGAGAAGGTCCAGAAGATCATCGACGAACGCAAAAAGGAATCTGATAATGATCGGCGCAAGCGGCTGGAGCGGGAAGAAAAAGACCGCGAAGAAGATCGTAAATTTGTTCTCGAAGTGGCCGATGCCTTTAACTTCCGCCTGATTGGTTCCGAAGCGATCGACGGACGTGACACATGGATACTCGAAGCTGAACCGCGTCCTGGCTACGAACCGAAGACCCGCGAGGCCAAGATGCTCAGCAAATTCAAGGGTCGCATCTGGATCGACAAAGATGCCGAGCAATGGGTCAAACTCGACATCACTGCCATCGATACATTGTCAGTGGGATTCGTGCTCGCGAGAATTCACAAAGGTACGCGCATCGTCGTTGAATTGACCAAAGTAAATGACGAAGTCTGGTTGCCGAAGCATGTCCAGGTGCATCTCGACGCCCGGATTGCTCTGTTCAAGAGCTACGACATAGACGCGGACCAGACGTATCGGGATTACAAGAAATTCCGAACGAAGAGCACGATCACGGTCATCGGCGAACAATAGCGAGTTCCTACAATTGGGTCCAGCTTACTACGGATCGGAGCGGCATCGCGATTCCGTTTTCGGCTGGACGGGGACTCTGGTCTCTCCTTCGGCGATTCTCGAATGCAAGCGAAAAGTTGCTCAATTCGTCGCGTTTGCTACGGATCGCAAACTGTGGTTCGACCTTTATTTTCAGCTGCTTGCGCGCCCGTCCAAGTACTTCCGTACCGTCTCTAGTACCTTAGTTACCCCAAAATGAGTGACTGGTACCCAAACTAGCGGTAGACCACCGTCCATAGAACTTGAAACCACCCGCACTACAATATCTAGACATAACCCGCAACTCCGGTTTTCCCGATTTCCGATAAAACCCCTCAAAACCCAGCAAAACACGGTAATCCTCGGAAAGAGGCTGTGAGTACGGGTTGCGCTATGCTCAGCACACCAAAATACACTCGAACGCGTTTGAATCGAGGACTTGGTTCTCACAATTTCCAAGCGTTGCTCCGAAGTAAAAGGCAGGAAAGGGAACTGTGGGCGAAGGAAACAATATGGCCGACTCGCGAGAAGTGATGAATATTCGCCAAGCCTCTCAGTATCTGGGAGTGAGTCCGGACACTTTGTACAAGTACGTGAACGAGCAGGAGATTCCGGCCTTCAAGTTGGGCAACCGCTGGCGCTTCAAAAAATCGAAGCTCGATCAGTGGATGGAAGAGAAGTCCATGGAGACGGATCCTCAGGCGAAAAGGAAAGTGAAAGTCACAGCAAAAGCAGCAGGCACGGTTTAAGAGAAAAGCATTTCAAGAATTCAGTAAACGAATTTCGCACAAAAGGCGGGCACATGTTTGGAATGGGATCGAAAACGATTGTGGGTCTGGATGTAGGCTCCTCAAGCATCAAGGCCGTCGAACTCAGAAGGACGCGCGCTGGAATCGAAGTCGCACACCTCGGGCTGGAGCCGATCGCTCCAGACATCGTCGTCGATTCCATGATCGTCGACTCCGGCACAGTATCAGCCGCCATCGCCAAGCTGTTCACCGACACTGCGATCAAATCGAAAGCCGTTGCGACCGCCGTCAGCGGACACTCGGTGATCGTCAAGAAAATCTCGCTGCCTTCCATGAGCGATCAGGAACTGGCCGAGACCATCCAGAAGGAAGCCGCCCAGCATATTCCGTTCGACCTCGCCGACGTGAACCTGGATTACCAGATTCTTTCCGACGACGCGACCAGCCCGACCATGGACGTGTTACTGGTGGCCGTGAAGAAAGACAAGATTTTGAACTACACCAACGTACTCTCGATGGCCGGAAAGACTCCGGCTATTGTGGATATCGATGCGCTCGCTCTCCAGAATTGCTACGAGTACAACTACGAACCCGCTCCCACGCAGGTCGTTGCGTTGCTCAACCTGGGTGCAAGCGTGATGAACATCAACATCGTCAAGGGCACGACTCCTTTGTTCCCGCGCGACGTTTCAGTGGGCGGCCATCAGTACACCGATTCGCTGCAGAAGGAACTCGACCTCAGCTTCGACGATGCGGAATCCCTGAAGCTTGGCCAAAAAGTCGGCACGGTGCATGACGACGCGAAGACGCCGATCCTGCAGCAGGTGACGGAAATCATCGTCCTCGAAATTCAGAAGACATTTGACTTCTTCCGCGCCAGCGCAGCGGGAGAGCATATCGAGAAAATTTATCTGGCTGGCGGTTCAGCCAAGGTCCCCGGTCTGGTGGAAGCGCTTCGCCAGGAATTTTCGATGCCGGTCGAATTGTTCAATCCATTTCAAAAAGTACTGGCTCCGGTGGATGGAGCTGGAGCGGAGTTGGTCGAACAGAATGCTGGCCAGTTGGCAGTGGCTGTCGGTTTGGCCCTGAGGAGCTTTGAAAAGCTATGATCCGAATCAATCTGCTGGGTGGTGCGAAACCGAAAGGCAAGAAAGGTCCCGCCGTTAACATGCCAAGCTTCGAGCTTGGCAATCTGGGTGGACCGATGGTCCAGATCGCGGCCGTTCTTGTCATCGCAGGCGTTCTGAACGCCGGCTACTGGTATCAGCTGGACCGGGAAAAGAAAACCATCGAAGTGCAAGCCCGGCTGGCCGAACAGAAAAATCGCGAACTGGCCGACATCAAGGCGCGCTACATGGAGCGGCAAAAACAGGCTGACTCCTACAAGCGCCGCGTCGATGTTATCGACCAGCTGCGGGCGAATCAAACTGGCCCGCTGAATCTTCTCTCCACGATTGGCGACACCGTCAACGGCACCGAAGCGGTCTGGCTCAACAGCATGCAGGACCAGGGCGCGAGCGTGGCCATCGACGGCACAGCTCTGAGCAGCGATGCGGTGGCCAATCTGATTTCGAACCTGCAGAAGACAGGATACTTCAGCAACATCGAAATCAAGGAAAGCTATCAGGACGAATCGATCAAGGACATGCAGGCGTTTCAGTTCACATTGACCTGTTCGAAGGCGAAGTCCTAAAGGCGGATTTGATTATGAATCTAGGCGAATTGACAGGCATAAAGCTCTTGGGAGTTCTGCTGCTGGTGGCGGTGCTGGGTTCTGGCGGCCTCTACTACACGGTCTACAAGTCGCAGCGCGATCAGAACGCGGCGGCCCAGATCAAGCTGCAGGCGAAGTTGCGCGAGAATGCGGAACTCGAGGCCTATCGTCCGAAACTGGCCGATATCGAGCGCCAATTGGCGAGCTTGAAACAACAGCTCGACATCGAACGCCGCATCGTGCCGGATGAAAAAGAAGTGGATAACTTCATGCGCATGGTCAGTGCCGAAGCACGTAAAGCGGGAGTGGAAGTTCGCCGCTACACGGCTCGCCCCTATGCCGCGAAAGAGTTCTATACGGAAGTCCCGTTTGAAGTGGAATTCGACGGACCGTACTACTCGATGCTCGGGTTCTTCGATCGTCTCGGCAAAGTGGAGCGCATCGTCAACGTCTCGAATTTGCTGGTGGCTTCCACACGCAAGCCGAACGACGCGAAGGCGAAACACATTTATCAGTACGCCGCTAACGAGAGCATCGTAGCGACTTGCTTGACGACGACGTATTTCAGCCATGACCTGGATCCGGCGGGGCCGGCCAGCAAGTCCGTAGCAGCACCGGTCAAGAAATAGGAGCGACATGATCATGATCATGAACATGAAGAATCTGAAGCCGACGATGGCAATTCTGGTTTGCGGGATGGCGGCGGCCCTGACGTCGACATCGGTTTCGGCCCAAAACCCGACGATTATTCAGAGCACGCGCAACACGATGAACGCGGTGAGCAATAACTCCACCGCGGCTTCGAACGAAGCTCTGGGCATTCACCAGTCGGCTCCATCCAAGGCGGCTCCTGCGAAATCGAGCGCTGCGATCGCAGTTGCGTCAGCGCCGGCGAAAGTTGATACGGCCAAAGCCGGTGCCGCAAAACATCACGCGCAGCCGAAAGCTGTTCTCGTCGGCGTGAAAGCTCCGACTACGCCTTCGACAACTCCGATCGCTCCAGAAACTGAAAGCGACAAAGCGGCAAGCGATCAGGCCGTTGTTCCAGACAGCAAATACGCGGCTAACGGACGCCGCGATCCTTTCATCAGCCCAGTGGTCAGCCACGCAGGCGGTTCGGGTTGCAGCACTGGTAAAAAGTGTCTCGAAATCGGCGCTATCAATCTGCGGGGTGTGGTTCACGGCGAAAACGGATTCATCGCCGTGGTCAGCAACTCGCTGAACAAAGCTTATTTTCTGCGGGAGAACGATCCCGTGTTCAACGGATACGTGGTGAAAATCACGGGCGACTCCGTTGTGTTCCAGGAAACTCTGCAGGACCGCTTGGGAAAAACATTCACGCGGGAAGTTGTAAAGAAGATTACGACTCCGGCTGTATAGGCCTGGGAAACGACTTTAGAAGAAGCACATGGAGGCGAAACAGCCTCACATGGGGAGATAAGGGAAATGCGAAAGCAACTGCTGGGTCTCTTGGTTCCGCTGATGGCGTTCGTACTGATCGCCGCAGCGGCTGACACGACGGGCAAGGGGGTAGCCGCGAGCGCTGCATTGCAGAAGCTCGAGGTTGCGCACAGCCAGGACGGATTGCGGGTCGAGTTCAAAGCGAAGGGTGCAACCGCGCCTAAACTGACGACTCTCGATTCTCCGGCACGCATCGTCATCGACTTTCCCAACACCGCGATGGCCACGTCGCAACGCAACATCAGCGTGGGCCAAGACGGCGTGAAGGACATCCGCGTCGGTATGGACGGGCAGAGTTCGCCCACCACCCGCGTTGTCGTCGATCTCGACGGCAGCGGAGCAGCCAGCAGCCATCAGCATGAATTGGTGGCGGGCACCGATGGCAGCTTCACCCTCCAGATTCATGACTCCGTGGTCGCCCATCACCCGGCGGCGCCAGCTCCTCTTAAGGTAGCTCGCGAAGTGCCTCGTGATCAAAAGACCTCTGCGCCGAAACTAATACTGGCGTCGGCTCCGGTTGTTTCGACTCCCGTTGTCGCTTCAAACGTTGCGGACAACACTTCGAAGCCGGTGGACTACACCTTTGTCGAGCCTAAGTTCTCGACGAAGCCTGCTTCCAGCGACGATCTGAAAGCTGCTCCGCCGGCCGCAAAGGCCCAGCAGGCAGCCGACCGCTTTGCCGACAAGACCGCTGCGGAACTGGTTGCAACCACAACCAACGCCGCCATCGGACAGGCATCCTCCACCGGCGTTCAGCCAGCTGTGAATTTGGCTGCCGAACAAAAAGTTCAGATGGAACAGAAGCCCGCCTCGACCGGAGCCAAGTACACGGGCGAGCCGATCTCGGTCAATCTGAAAGACGTCGATCTTAAAGACTTCTTCCGCCTGATTCACGAAATCAGCGGACTGAACGTCGTGCTCGATCCAATGGTGCACGGCAATCTGACCATCGTCCTCGATGACGTGCCCTGGGATCAGGCGCTCGACATCGTGCTCAAGAACAACGACCTGTCCCGTCAGTTGGATGGCAATGTGCTTCGCATCGCCACCGTTGACACGCTGCGCAAAGAAGCGGAAAACCGTCGCGCACAGATCGATGCCGAAGCGTTGGCTGTCGATAAGGTCAGCATCACTCGCTTCCTGAGCTACGCACACTCCAAAGATTTGATTCTGCCGATCAAGAAGTTCTTGAGCCAGCGCGGCGATGTTGTCGCCGACGAACGCACCAACTCTCTGATTGTCTCTGACATTCCGGGAGTGTTGCCGCAGATCGATCGCATCATTCAGCAGATGGATCGCAAGACGCAGGAAGTTGAAATCGAAGCCCGCGTCGTAGCTGCAACCCGCAGCTTTGCTCGCGACATCGGCGTGCAAATCGGATTGGGTTGGGGCAACGGCACCACTGGCATCGGCGGCGTAAACAACGTAGGAACTTCGCCGATCAAAGTTGGGCCAGTTGTTGGAAACCCGCTGTACCCGGTCGTCGGAACTCCGGCGAGCGGCACGCAGGTTCCTTTGTTCTCTAACCTGGGAGCAACTGGACCGACGAGCGGTCTGGAACTGACGAACTTCTCCAACAACGTCCGCCTCGACCTTCTGCTTACGATGGCCGAGTCTCGCGGCTTGCTGAAAGTTCTCTCGCGTCCTCGTATCGTTACCCAGAACAATATTCAGGCGGTTGTGAAGCAAGGTACGAAGATTCCAATCGTGACCTCGGCGCAGTTGGGCGGTCCTCCGACCACCACCTACGTGGACGCTTTCCTGCGCTTGACCGTGACTCCGCAGATCACGTCGGAAGGCACGATCTTCCTCAACGTCGATGTGGAAAACACCTTGCCTGACTTCGGTCATGAAGACACCAGCGGCAACCCAACGCTGATCACGCAACAAGCGACCACGCAAGTATTGGTTACGGATGGCGGCACGGTTGTTATCGGTGGCGTGATCCAAACTCAGAACTCGCTGGCTGTTTCGCAGGTGCCTGTGCTCGGAGATATTCCGTACCTTGGCAACCTGTTCAAGCACCGCACCGTGACAACCTCTAACCAGGAACTGATTTTCTTCATCACTCCGCGCATCATTCAGACGTAAGCATCGAAGCAAGCGCGAAGTAAACAGCTCAAGCCGCCGGACTTTCTCGGAGAACCTGCCGAGAGACCGGCGGCTTTCTCGTTTCAGTTCTCAGTTCTCAGTTCTCAGTTCTCAGTTCTCAGTTCTCAGTTCTCAGTTCTCAGTTCTCAGTTCTCAGTTCTCAGTTCTCAGTTCTCAGTAAAACTCTCGCCAGCACAAAACCACATATATCACCAACACTTTGTCATCCTGAACGAAGCGAAGGACCTGCTGTTTCGCCCATGGATGAGGCAGCAGGTCCTTCGCTTTGCTCAGGATGACAAATTCATTTTGACTAGAGATGAGATGCTACCGTCAAACGAGCAACTAATTAATTAGTTGCTAGAGTCTTCACAGCAAAGATTCACTTTGGACCGCCTCTCAACGCAGTCTCCCCAAGAATGCGTAACACCTTTCCCCTGAGACCCGAGACCTAGAACCTGAGACCTGCCCTTCTTGCTACACTCCTGCCATGGACCACGTCACACGCCTGAGCCGCCTCCGAGGCTCGCTCGCTGACCACAAGCTCGACTACCTGCTAGTTACGCACCTCCCCAACGTCGACTACCTTTGCGGATTCACCGGGAGCGCTGCCGCTCTGTTGGTCGGGACCGGTGCCGGATCCGGTGGCCCCGTCCTATTCACCGACGGACGCTACCGCACACAAGCTAAAGAAGAAGCTAGGGGAGCTCGGGTCGTGATCGCCGCCAAGTCTCCCTGGATCGCGGCGGCGGAATGGTTAATCTCCCGCGGAAAACGCTCGACCCGATCGACGGTCGGCATCGAATGCGATTCGATCACGGTGAGCACGCGTGATCGCTTAGCGACTTTGCTGAAAGGGAAGGCGCGTCTGCGCTCTGCTCCGCCCCTGGTCGAGCGCGCTCGAATGACGAAGGATGAGGACGAGATCCAGCGGATCCGAAAAGCGATCGAACTTGGTGCCAGCCTCTTTCGAGTCGCGTGCGAGAACATTAGGCCCGGTGTGACCGAGATGGAAGTCGCTGCCGCGATGGAGTTCCACGCGCGCCGCGCGGGAGCCGACTGCATGTCGTTCTCCACGATCCTCGCATCGGGCGCTCGTTCGGCAATCGTGCATGGACGGGCGTCGAATGCGCGCATCCCCCGCAGCGGATTCGTGGTCTGCGATTTCGGTGTTATACTCGCGGGTTATTGTTCCGATCGCACACGGACTGTGCACGTCGGGCGTCCGTCGGCGGAGGCGCGAAGCTTCTACGAGGCTGTACTGGAAGCGCAGTTGGCTGCAATCGCGGCGGTTGGTCCGGGAGTGGCCGCGGGCGATGTGGATGCGGCGGCGCGGCGCGTGCTCCGGGAGCACAAGCTGGCCCGGTACTTCACCCATTCGACCGGGCATGGTTTAGGATTAGAGATTCACGAGGCACCCCGGATCGCAGCCGGGCAGGTCCAGAAGCTGCAGCCGGGCATGGTCATTACGATCGAGCCCGGCGCATACGTTCCCGGGAAGTGGGGCGTCCGGATCGAAGATGTGGTGCTGGTGACCCCTTCGGGCTGCGAAGTGTTGAGTGGAACAGATAAAGAATTAGTAGTGCTCGATTGAGATTTAAACGTAAGAACGATTGAAACGAAAACGAACGGGAATCCGCCGTATTCATGAATCAAAAAGAGCTGAAGGAACTCATCGAGTTCTTAATCGAAAAAGACATTGCCGAGTTTGAACTGGAGCGCGGCGACGTCAAAGTTAAAATCAAGCGCGCCGCCGAGGCTCTCCCTGCGGCGTTGCCCGACTCCCGCTACATTGCGGTCCCTGCGGCACCGATCATGATGCCGGCGGCCTCTGCTCCCGCTCCGGCCGCGCACCCGACGACAACGGCACCCGGAGCTCCTGCTGTACCTGAGGCCGAGCAGGGTCTGCACACTGTGAAGTCGCCGATCGTAGGGACATTTTACGAATCGCCGTCGCCCGGTTCGCCTCCATTTATCAAGGTGGGCGATCAGTTGGTCGTCGGTCAGGTGCTCTGCATAGTCGAAGCGATGAAGTTGATGAACGAAATTGAATGCGACGTGACCGGAGAGCTGGTCAAGAAACTCGTCAACAACGGCCAACCCATCGAATACGGCCAGGATTTGTTCACCGTCCGGCCCGCAAAATGATGCAGGTTGTTCCGAGTCGTTCCGGCATCTCAACCCTCAGGCAAATTTCAGATCAAAATATTAGTCGTTATAACGACTAATATTTGAGAGAACGTTTTAGTAGGGCTTTTTAGAACGAATTATTCAGGAACAAATATGTTTAAGAAAATTCTGGTGGCGAATCGTGGCGAGATTGCGTTGCGCGTTATCTGCGCCTGCAAAGAGCTGGGGATTCGCTCGGTCGCAATCTATAGCGAAGCTGACCGGAATTCGCTGCACGTACGTTTTGCGGATGAGGCGATTTGTATTGGCCCTCCGCAACTCGCATTGAGTTACTTGAATATCCCGGCCGTAATCAGCGCCGCTGAGATCGCGAACGTCGATGCCATCCATCCTGGCTACGGATTACTTTCCGAAAATGCGAACTTTGCGGAAGTCTGCCAGGCGTGCCACATCAAGTTCATCGGACCGACTCCGGAAGTGATCCGATTGATGGGAGAAAAAGAAAAAGCCCGCGCCGCTATGAAGAAATACGGCGTGCCAATTCTTCCGGGATCGGACGGCGTGCTCGGCTCAGAAGAAGACGCGCTGGAGTGGGCCCGAAAAGTCGAATTCCCCGTCATCATTAAAGCCACCGCAGGCGGCGGTGGGCGCGGCATGCGCATTGTCCGCAACGAAGAAGAGTTGCCGGCACTTTATCGACAGGCGCAATCGGAAGCCTCGGCCGCATTCGGAAACGGGGATCTGTATCTCGAAAAATATGTCGAGCATCCACGGCACATTGAGTTTCAAGTTCTGGCCGACGAGCACGGAAGCGTAGTCAGCCTGGGAGAGCGCGAATGCTCGATCCAGCGCCGCCATCAGAAATTGCTGGAAGAATCTCCATCAGTGCAGGTGAGTCCGGAGCTGCGTAAAGAAATTGGCGACATCCTTAGCAAAACTTTGAGCCAGGTTGGATACCACAACGCCGGAACCATCGAATTCCTGATGGACCAGCAGAAGCGCCTCTACTTCATCGAAATGAACACGCGCATTCAGGTGGAGCATCCCGTCACCGAGATGGTCACCGACGTCGATCTGGTGAAGAGCCAGATCATGATCGCGGCTGGCGCGAAGATGGCCGACGTGCTGCAAGGCCCGATCGTCCATCGCGGACACGCCATCGAATGCCGCATCAACGCCGAGCATCCCGAAAAATTCACGCCGTCGGCAGGAAAGATCACGACCTTCAATCCTCCGGGAGGAACGGGTGTGCGCATCGACACCGCCGCGTATGCCGAAGGCACGATTCCTCCTTATTACGATTCGCTGATCGCGAAGCTGGTCGTCCGCGGAAAAGATCGCAGCGAAGCCATCTCGCGAATGAGTCGCGCTCTGGGAATGTTTATCGTTGAGGGAATTTATACGACGATCCCGCTGCATCGGAGAATTCTGGCGGACCCGGATTTTCGCGCAGGGAATTTCGATACCGGGTTCATCGAGCGATTTCTGGCGAAGAAATAAAGATTCCGGCAAAGAAATAACGTGAAAGAGCGGCCCCTCAGGGCCGCGTAAGCTCCTAAATGTGAAAGGGCTTTAGCCCCTGTGCTCTAACTCATGCTCCTCCCGCGACTCTATCCCATTCTCGACTCAGTTTTATTTGCTGACTCCGCATCGATGTTACCTGCGGCCGACGAACTCGCCGCCGCTGGCTGCACCCTTCTGCAATACCGCAACAAATCCGACAACGCTCGCGAGATGCTCGATCAAGCCCGCGAACTTCGCGCGCGGTTGGGACCAAGTATCCAGCTCATCATGAATGACCGCGCCGATCTTTGTGTAGCGGCCGGTTTCGACGGACTGCACGTCGGACAGGATGACCTGTCTCCCGAAGCCGCGCGATTGATCATAGGGTCTAAGCGCTGGCTCGGAGTTTCTACTCACAACCCCGAGCAACTCGCCGAAGCTGATAAAACCTCTGCCGACTACGTCGCCATCGGTCCCGTGTTCGCGACCAGCAGCAAACTGAATCCCGATCCCGTCGTCGGACTCGATGGTGTTCGTCGGGCGCGAGAATTAACTCGCAAGCCGCTAGTCGCGATCGGCGGAATCACACGCGCGAACGCCCGATCCGTCATCGATGCCGGAGCCGACTCCGTTGCGGTGATATCCGACTTGCTACGGGATCCCCGCAAATCAGCAGAAGAATTTTTGAGAATTCTGGGTTAAAGTTGGAAACGCTTATTGCGACAGGCTCCTAGGAGGTTCGTGAGCACGAACATTAAGGCCCCCGCATCCGCTGCCCGCGCCGCCGATTGGGCGGAGCATACCCATCAGGATAAAGAGCTAGTCAAAGGCCTCGGCCTCACCAGCGCGACCATGTTGGTGATGGGATCGATGATCGGCTCGGGCATCTTTATTGTGTCCGCGGAAATCTCGCGTGAGGTGACGTCTCCTGCGCTGCTGATCGGCGCATGGCTGATCACCGGATTCCTCACCATTGTGGGAGCCCTCACTTACGGCGAACTCGCCGCGATGATGCCGCGTGCTGGCGGACAGTATGTGTATCTCCGCGAATCGCTCGGTCCGCTCTGGGGATTTCCTCTACGGATGGACTTTATTCCTCGTAATTCAGACGGGCACGATCGCTGCTGTCGGCGTTGCGTGCGGAAAATTTCTAGGGATCTTCTGGCCTGCGATTTCATCGACGAATTGGCTGATCCACATTTGGAAAGTGCCGAAGTTTTCCGTCGGCCCCATGCTTCTTGGTGGCATGGACGTTGGCCTGAATACTCAGAATCTCGTCGCGATCCTCGTAGTCGTCGCGCTTTCGATCATCAATATTTTTGGAGTGAAGACCGGCGCGTTGATCCAAAATGTTTTCACCACTGCGAAAGTTTCCGCGCTGCTGGGCATCGTCCTCTTCGGAGTATTTCTAGGGCGCAACGCACAGGCCGTCGCCGCGAATTTCGGCGCGAATTTCTGGATGAACTCCGGACTCGGCACTCTGCACGATGTTGGAGCGGGCGTTCTGGTCTCGACTCTCACCGTGCTCGCGATCGCGCAAGTGGGATCGCTGTTCTCCGCGGACGCTTGGAACAACGTGACATTTACCGCCGGTGAGGTGAAAAACCCCAGCCGCAATCTGCCACTGTCTCTGGCGCTCGGTACCGGAGTGGTGATCGCCCTTTATATCGCCTGCAACTTTATTTATCTGAGCGCGCTGCCGCTGATTGGTAGTCCAGATGGAACGACCTTATTGGCGCGCGGAATTCAATACGCCAAAGAAGATCGCGTCGGCACGGCCGTGATGACGCAAATGTTCGGATCCGCCGGTGGAGCGCTGATGGCCATCGCCATCATGATCTCCGGCTTCGGATGCTGCAACGGCTTGATCCTCGCAGGCGCCCGCGTCTACTACGCCATGGCAAAAGATGGATTATTTTTTCGCGGCGTCGCCAAACTGCATCCGCAATATAAAACGCCCGCAGTTTCGCTGATGGTGCAGATGGTGTGGACGTGTGTGCTGTGTATCTCCGGCAGCTACGGGCAATTGCTCGACTACATTATTTTTGCGGTGCTCGTGTTTTACGTCCTCACCATCTTTGGATTATTCGTGTTGCGACGCACGCGTCCTGACGCGGAACGTCCGTATAAAGCCCTCGGATACCCGGTTCTGCCCGCGATCTACATCGTGATGGCTTTGTTTATCGACGTTGTGCTGTTACGCTACAAACCGCAATACACGTGGCCCGGATTGTGCATCGTGCTGTTCGGAATTCCGGTGTACTTTATTTGGCGTCCTCGGGGCGAAACAAGTTCGGTTTAGACGACTTCGGTTTTATCGACAGCTTTTGACCAACAGGAGACCCGCTACTCATGACTGACCTCTTTGCGAAAAAGCCGCTTGAGCTTCTGCTCAAGGAAGCGGAAGAGACCGGCAGCAACAGTTTGAAACGCACATTGGGCGTGTTCCAGTTGACGGCGCTCGGCGTCGGAGCCGTGATCGGTGCCGGAATTTTCGTGCTCTCTGGATTAGGCGCACACTACGCGGGCCCCGGCCTCATGTTGTCGTTCGTACTCTCCGGACTAGGCTGCGCTTTCGCCGCTCTCTGCTATGCAGAATTTGCAGCGATGATTCCGTTGGCTGGTAGCGCTTATACCTACGCTTACGCCACCCTGGGTGAGATATTTGCCTGGATCATCGGCTGGGATTTGACACTCGAATACGCGATGGGCGCGAGCACTGTTTCCTCGGGATGGTCGAACCATTTCATTGAACTCCTGAATATTTTCCACATCAAAATGCCGCTTTGGCTCGCATACGATCACTGGACCGGACTCGGCGAGGCGCAAAAAATTGTCGCGCGGCAGATGGCGGTTATTTCCGATCCCACTCTGGTTCCGGGGACGCAAGCTTTCCTCGATAAAGTAGTGGCAATCACCGGCGCGCAATCGCCCGAATTAGTCCAGCGTGCCCACGTATTACTGAATGCGCCACATCTTTTTGGATACGAGATCGGAGTCAACCTTCCCGCCTTCATCATCGCGCTCGTGATCACGGCGATCCTTGTAATCGGGATTAAAGAAAGTGCGCGCTTCAATGCCACCATCGTCGTCATCAAAGTCGCGGTGGTTCTTTTCGTGATTGGGCTGGGCTTCCATTACGTTCGTCCCGAGCAACTGGGGCACAGACTGGGCGAGTTTCGCTCCCTTCGGATTTTCTGGAATTGGGGCCGGAGCGGCTTATATTTTCTTCGCCTACATCGGATTCGACGCTGTTTCTACGACTGCGCAGGAAGCCAAGAATCCTCAGCGCGATCTGCCGATCGGAATCATCGCTTCGCTCCTTATATGCACCGCGCTGTATATAGCAGTGGCCGCGATTCTCACCGGCATGGTTCCATGGAAAGAAGTCAACATCGAAGCTCCGATTGCGCGTGCCTTCCTGGACCGTGGCCTTACCGGGGCATCCCACATCATCACGATTGGAGCGCTCGCCGGGCTCACCAGCGTGATGCTCGTTATGTTGCTGGGTCAGACGCGCGTTCTGTATTCTATGGCGAATGATGGGCTTCTGCCGAAGAAGTTTTTCGCTGCGATTCATCCGAAATTTAGAACGCCCTGGAAGAACACAATGCTCGTCGGCCTGCTCGCCGCGATCGTTGGCAGCTTAACCCCGATCGACGATATCGGGAAAATGGTGAACATCGGAACGCTGCTAGCGTTCGTAATTGTTTGTATCGCCGTAATGTCGCTGCGCCACACAAATCCTAATCAGCCACGACCGTTCCGCACGCCATGGGTGCCGTTTGTCCCCGTCATGGGCATCCTTTTCAACGGCTACATGATGTACAAGTTAGGCTGGATCAATTGGGCCCGCTTGATCATCTGGCTGATCATCGGGATGGTGATCTACTTCACTTATAGCCGGAAGCACAGCAAAGTTCAGGCCGCATTGGACGGCCGCAAGACGCAGTAGCTCGGAATCTCGGACTGAGAGACGATCGCCAAGTAATTCAAGAGTGCGAACGTCGATTCGAGACGGGCGGGTGCGTCCGTCGCTCGACTGACACCATCGTTGCCCTGAGAGCGCAAGGTGTTACTTGGCGTAATTTGCCGACTACTCTTCTTGTATCTTTCTCGCGATCGCGGTCGCTAATCGACGTGGCGACAGGCGGATCGATTGCGCTACCAGCCAGTTCTTCAGTCCCGAAATTACGACAGGCTTGCCTGCGACAAATCCGCGATAACCATCTTCTGCGACGGTGGCCGCGTCCATAGATCCCATCTTCAACAGTCGCATTCCAGTTGCGTTAGCTCGTTTGTGAAACTCGGTTGCTGTCGCACCTGGGCACAGACAGGTCACGGTGACGCCAGTTCCTTGAAGTTCATTCGCCAGCGCCTCGGAAAAATGCAGGACGTAAGCCTTGGTTGCAAAATAGACAGCCATCAGTGGTCCGGGCTGAAATGCGGCGGTGGACGCCACGTTCAGGATGCCACTCGTCGTCTTCTCGATTTTCGCCCGTTCAATCATGGCGGGAAGATACAGGCGCGTGAGGTGGGTGAGCGTCGTGATATTCAGTTGAATCTGGCGCAGGCATTCTTCGAGATCGTTCTCGGCAAAGAATCCATATTGTCCGAAGCCCGCGTTGTTGACGAGTACATCGACTTGAATGTCGGCGCGAATGGTTTGATCCAAAACGTAAGCGGATGCTCCGGGATCCGTCAGGTCAGTCGCGAGAATTAACGAACGCGTACCGTAGGACTTTCTCAACCTCGGAAGCAAGTTGCCGGAGTTTGTCGGCGGTACGCGCGACGAGTACAAGGTTGTAACCTTCGCGCGCAAAGATGCGAGCCAGTTCGAGTCCTATGCCGAAGGAAGCTCCGGTGATGAGTGCGGTTTTGCGGTTGGGGGATGGCATTTCAGCAGTTAGCACCTAGCATTCAGCGACAGCAACCGCTAACAACAAAGGCGGGTCCGAGGGACCCGCCTCCAACTGTTCAAGTAGGAAATTCCTACACCAACGCGGGTTCTGCGTTGTAAATTGAATACCAACTGGTTGCGGTTTTCAGCTTTTCATTAACGTTGTTGATATTTTTCACGCCTTCGTTTTCCAGCCATTTGCGGAACGCATCGGCACCTTGCTTCGCGTAGATAGGAATTCCGTCTTTCCACGTTGCGCGACCGCACAGGACACCGTTGAACTTCACGCCTGATTCTCCGGCCAATTCGAGCGTCTCGCTGAATTCTGCGTTACTCACGCCTGCCGAGAGATAAATAAACGGCTTGGTCGCTACGTTCGCAGCGGTGTGAAAGAATTCAATGGCTTCTTTCTTCGTGTAAGCTTTCTCGCCTTTGAACGATTTCGTTCCTTCAACGAACTTCATATTGACCGGAACTTCAACCTTGAGCACATCTACTCCATAGCGCGGCTTGCTGAACTCGCGCATCGCTTCGGTGACGATGTGCGGCTTCTTCTTGGCGTATGCCAGTCCGTTCTCGTCGGCGCCTTCTTCGTATCCGACAAACTCCAGGAAATATGGGATGTCGTTCGCACGGCACTCATCGCCGATCCTCTCCACCCACGCATGCTTCTTGTCATTTGTATCTTTCGGATCGTAAGGAGAGTAGTAGAGCAAAATCTTGACGCAATCGGCGCCCACTTCTTTTAAGCGGCGAGCAGACCAGTGATCGAGCAAATCGCCCAAGCGCCCGGGGCCAGTCTTGTCATAGCCGGTCTTTTCGTAAGCAAGCAACAGCCCAGAGTTTTTGGCGCGACGTTTTGCGGCCGGCAATCCCCACTCTGGATCAAGCAGGATGGCGCTGGCATGTGGCGTGAGAACTTCGGTTACCAGAATCTTAAATTCTTCCATCATCTCGTCGGAGACGGCTGAGCCTTTTTCCTTGGCGAGAGACTTTTGCAGGGAGCCGCGCTGGTCCATGGCGGCGGCGGCTATTACGCCGCGTTCATTCGATACAGCCTTCATTCCGGCCAGTTTGCCGGGAGTGAGCTTCATACATCCTCCTGTGAGTTCGTTTGACCAATGATTCTAAACTAGGGGGCGAATGGTGGAAATAAACTTAATAAAAAGTTTGTCATCCTGAGCGAAGCGAAGGACCTGCTGTTCGGAAGCATCAAGGAACAGCAGGTCCTTCGCTTCGCTCAGGATGACAAATTTGACGAGACGATTATCTACTGTCGAAGCGCCAACGTCCCCAGTAACGCCTGTTGTTTGGCGATCAGCGACTGGATGCCCGCGCGCGCCAGTGAAATCATTTTCGCGAGTTGTGCGTCGTCGAATACCTGGTGCTCCGCTGTGGCTTGAAGTTCGACAATTTTGTTTCCCGCAGTCATTACGAAATTCATGTCCACGTCGGCGCGCGAATCTTCTTCGTAATTGAGATCGAGAAGGACTTCGCCATCCACGATTCCGACGCTGATTGCCGCCACATAATCCTTGATCGGGACGGCTGTCAATGTTCCCGCATCGACAAGCCTCTGCAAAGCCAAGCCCAGCGCGACAAATGCGCCAGTAATCGACGCAGTGCGCGTGCCGCCGTCGGCTTGAATCACGTCACAATCAATCCAGATGGTTCGTTCGCCAAGGTGCTTGAGATCGACCACCGCGCGGAGAGAGCGTCCTATCAGGCGTTGAATTTCCTGCGTGCGCCCACTTTGTTTTCCCTTGGCGGCCTCGCGTGCGGAGCGCGTCAAGGTGGAGCGGGGCAGCATTCCATATTCGCCGGAGATCCATCCCTTGCCAGAGTTACGCATGAAGGATGGCACGGTTTCTTCGATGGATGCGGTACAGATGACGCGGGTGTTCCCCATCTCGATGAGTGCCGAGCCCTCGGCGGTCGATATGAAGTCGGGAATGATGTTGAGCGGGCGAAGTTGGTCCGGGTTACGGTTGTCGCTGCGAAAGATCATCCCAAAGATTCTATAGCGAATTAGGAGTTACTGTGAGCGAGTGGACTGGCCAGGCTACGCTCACCGCGACAGGCGGGGCGTGGCCGTCGTTAAACGAAAAGGGGAAGATTCAACACGCTACTGATTGCCTGATTGCAGAATCGTGTTTACATCAAAGGATTCGGTCAGGTCTGCATGTCCGGCGAGCGTATCACGAGGCTTTCCTTCGACGAGAATGTTCACGCGCTGAATCCCCGGAATATTAACCGCCAGAGTTTCAATCAACGAATTTACCGTCAGTTGCTCACTGAGAACGCCAGATCGGTGTTGGTCTGCGAACGCTGCATTTACATCGATCACCACTCCGCCCGGATCGACGATGTAAATACTGCGGATGTCTGCAGCGGCCGCCATGGGATGAGCCGACCCAGGCAGTTGGTAGATGCGCAGCAGCGCGCGCAATAATTCCTCGGCGCGTTGCTGACGTCCACCGGGCAATGGAATCTGCGCCACTCTGCCTCTAAGGGCGCCAGTACCATCGTCCGCGACGTAAAGTGTCACGGCTTCCGTCGGACCAGATACCGGAGCCGCAACGGGCAATGCGTTGGACCCGGCTGACTCGACCTCTGCCGCTCGCAACCGCATGTGGCGAAGGTAAAGTCCCATCGCAATGACCAGTGCCAAAAGGGCAGCCACACCGATCAGTAGATGACGCGGGATCATGGCTGCAGCCTCATCGATCCGTTTGCAGTATCTGCTGCGAATCGATCGCGGACACCGACCACCGCATCCGCGATCGCCGCTGCCGCACGCTGCTGATAATTCGCGGAGATCAAGTCCTCGACACCATTCGCTCCGGGTGCGAGTTCGATTGAAATCGCTGGCATCGAGACGTTGTTCAGCGGGCGTAAGGAGGCTGCAGACCCGCGCGCTGGAAATTCTCTCTTCTGCATCTCTGCAACGATAGCAGCCGACGCAGCTTTACTAACGGGCAGAGCGGTTGACTGTGCCGTATTCCACGCATGAAAAATGCCCTTGCTGGTCCCTTCCATCGGAAGCAGAGCGGTATAAACCCGCATTCCGTTTCCTTGCGACTCCGCATGTAGACCGATGTAGATTGCAGCGCGTGAACCGTTCGCAGCTGCGGCGCGCTGATCGAGAGTTAAACTGGTGTCTCCCTCGCGCAGTAACAAGACAGCGAAGCCGCGTGCCTCGAGTTCGTGTCGCAGCAGGCGTCCGAATCCTAGAGTGACGTCCTTCTCGGCTACCTTGTCCGACAAGGCTGCGCCACGTTCTTCGCCGCCGTGGGCGGGATCGACCACAACCAAAACTCTTCGAGTCGCGATGCTGCTGCTCCCGTTGTTTCCACCAGCGCTTGTTGGATTGGCTGTCACCGAAGTACTCGCGGTTGGAGACACGCTCTGAGCGGCCCGACTCGGTGCATTGCCAGGTCCGGCAACCGGAGCCCCGAGTGCTGTGGTATTCGCTGCCGCCGATGGAATCGCCGAGATGACAATCGTTCGTCGATCGCTGGTGAAGCTTGCCATCAGCGGTTCGTTGCCAGCGATATCGATTTCTGCGCTGCCGTTGTTCTCAGCGTAGCTGGCGTGCGTGATGATCTTGCTGTCGAATGCGATGGATTGACTCCCGGGTGACGAAACTGGATCTCGCGTAAACACCATCCGCAGTTTTCCCGGCTCCGTAGAAATCGTTGGATTCACCGGACCGCTGAAACTCAAAATCACACGCGACGGAACACCGGCTTCGAGCCGGAAGCTCGTTTGTATTCCGACGCCACCGACCAACAGTCGCCGACCGCCTTCACGGTACTCGACTGGTGTCCCGAGAAAGCGCGGCAGCAAAGCGTTCAACGAATTTGTCGGGACCAATCCGCGCGAGTTTTCGATCAGAAAGGGAGCGGACAAATCAAAGTCGTGTCCATGAATGCGCGCTCGCGTTTTCCCAACTGCGAACTCCGCGTCCACAGAGTTGTAACGGAGCGTGAGTAATCGCCCATTGGACTCGCTGCTCACGCGGCCCATCGGTTCCAGGAGTTCGAGCAATCCGACGTATTCGCGGCCCGAGCGCTCGACGACGGGAAGGTTATAGGTCGCGACTGGAGCGAAAACCGAAACATGCTTTTCCTCAGCGGAGAATGCAGGTAGAAGCCAGACGCTAATAAGAAGGACGCCAGCACAGAAGAGAGCTAGGGATTTCTTGGGTGAGGGCAGAGGTTGGCAAGTCAAAGTAGAAAACTCACTGGTGGAGGGCCGGCCGTGCCCGTCCGGCCTTCCATTAATCCAGCGCATAAATCGTAAGCCCGCTTAGAAGCTTAGGATAGAAATCGGTGGACTTCTGAGGCAAAACTTCACCGGCGAAGGCAATGTCACGGACCTGCTCCATGCGCACCGGATTCATCAGGAAAGCGATCTGCGCTTTTCCATCTCGCACTTGCGATAAAGCTTCGGAAGCCTCGCGACAATAGGAAATGTTGTCCTGATTACGAATTGCTTCCTCTGAAATTTTCAGGACGCCTTCCAATAGACACTTATGCAATTGCACCACATCCAGCGATTGTTGGCGCAGAGATAGCTTCCCAAACAGTCCCGTGCCGATCATTTTTGGAGTATGCAGTAAGAACGCGCCATCGGCGGTGAACGCGAGCAGTGCGGTTCCCGCGTGTCCGGCCTGCTTCAAGATTGTCGTGGCTCGTGCCGCGTCGATTCCGGGATCGACCTGCTCCACATTAAAAAACAGGCGCGCGTCGGCCTGAAACTGCGCGGCTGAAAAAGACGTTAGACCGGACACAAGTCGGTGCGTGGGCAAAATCACTAAACCAGGACGGTCCATATCTACAAACGTCATCATCACCCAGTCGTAAGGTGCGGGAAGGCCGGATCCCGTTTCGGCGGCGGCGCTTCGCTCGCTGCGATACGTCAAAGCGGTCTCGTAACGATGATGACCGTCCGCGATAATCAGGTTCCGGTCCTTCATTTGAGCTTTAATCGACGCAAGAATGGCAGGATCGGAAACCTTCCAAACACGATGCACTACACCGTACTCGTCGGTAACTTCAATATCGGGCGCGCTTCCATTTGCAACCCCCGAATCGAGCAGAGACTCGATCTTGCCCTCGCCGTTGTAGAGCATGAAAATTTGGCCAAAGTGGGCCTTGTTGGCGCGCAGTAAATCCAAACGATCGGCCTTCGGCTTCGCAAGCGTCTGTTCGTGCCGGAAGACGACACGGGCGGAATATTGCTCCAGTCGTCCGAGCGCGATAAATCCCCTCCGCTCGGCCATCGTTTCAGTCCCAGGCACCTTAAACACCTGCGAATACCGATAGATAGATGGCTCAGCCTCGCGCCTCAAAATGCCCGTCTGACGCCAATCTTGGAAGGATGCCGCCGCCCGCGTGTAGACGTTGTTGGTCGCAACATCTTCCGGAAGACGTTTGCCGAGGATGATCCGCACCAGATTATAGGGACTCGCTTCGTAGTACCCGTCCTGCATTGCGGGAGTGATCTTGTCGTACGGCTGAGTCACGACCTGTTGGAGGGCAACGCGCTCTGAATCGTAGCGCAACGCTCGAAAAGGAGAAATGATTGCCATAGAGATGGAGCCAGAATTGTAGCAGGGACGAAACAGGCTTGGTCCCGGCGAAATGCGAAACAGGCCGGGGTGGAATCTACATAAAACCGAAGAAAAAGAGAGGAACAAAAGTTGCGCACGGACCGATTCGGTTCGCGGTTTTGACGAATCGTAAATTTGTAGACGAAAAGGTGACAATACTCTACAAAGACTGTGCTAGTATCCGGCTCATAGCTTGTTTTGGCCCGCCTTTTGGGGATGCGGGTGGCCTCCCTGATTTAGGTGTGGAGTAAGTGGGGCCTATGCTGCACCCTCAACCGCTCTCGACCCGCCTCTCCTTCGTTGTTCTTCTGATAGTTGCTGTGTGTAGTGCCTGCCCGGTTCTTGCCCAGAATTCATCGGAAGACGTCCACATACAGCCCCGGACTCAGCCCGCGACCCCCAAAGAGCCTGAGGCCGATCCTTCGCTCAAATCCCATACCAAGCCGTTTAAGGTCGATGTGGATATGGTTCTGGTTCCGGTCACCATCACCGATCCCTTGAACCGACTGGTTACTGGCCTCGACCGCGAGAATTTCAATCTTTTCGAAGGCAAAGACCGGCAGGAGATCAAGACTTTCTCCAGCGAGGACGCTCCGGTTTCAGTCGGGTTGATCTTCGATATGAGCAACAGCATGAGCAGCAAGATTGAGCGAGCCCGCGAGGCCGTTGGGGAATTTCTGAAATCCGCCAATCCGCAGGACGAATTCTTCTTGATTGCTTTCAACGACAAGCCCGAAGAAATTGCCGACTTCACCAGTTCCGCGGACGATATCCAGGGCCGGCTGATTTACACCGTTCCCAAGGGCCGGACCGCATTGCTCGATGCCATCTACTTGGGCGTCACGAAGATGCGAGAAGCCAAGTACCCAAAGAAGGCTTTGCTCATCATCTCCGACGGCGGGGACAACCACAGCCGTTACACCGAGAATGAGGTCCGTTCCACCGTCAAAGAGGCCGATATTTTGATCTATGCCATCGGCATCTACGATCATTATTTTCCTACGGATGAAGAGCGGCTCGGTCCAACTCTGCTCAGCGATGTGACTGAACTGACGGGCGGACGGGCGTTTACGATCGACAATCCCAATGATCTGGCGGACGTTTCCACAAAAATTGGGATCGAACTTCGAAATCAATATGTGATCGGTTACCGTCCAAAGAATCCGTCGCGGGATGGCAAATGGCGTAAAATCAAAGTCAAGCTTTTACCGCCTAAAGGATTGCCACCACTCCGGGTTTACGCCAAGACGGGTTATTATGCGCCGACGGAATAAAGTTGCCGGTTTGCTGTCCTGCTTCCTTCTGACAGCGTCGTTTCTGGCTTATTCCCAAACCAATACTGCTGCCTCCCCGCAGGTTCCTGCTAATCCGCAATCTAGTTCGCAATCCGGCCCGCAATCTCCCGATTCAAAAACCGCGCCCGCAGGGTCTCCGGACGCGCCATCTCCTCAATCCGCTGCGCAAGGTCCGGACGCTTCGGACGGCGGCACTTTCATCTTTCGCAAACAGGTCGAGGAGGTAGTGCTGCACGCCACCGTCGTCGACGACAAGCAACACATCGTCACTAGCCTGGATAAAGCCGATTTCAACGTTTATGAGGATGGGCATCCTCAAACCATCACTTCATTTCGTCGCGAGGACATTCCTGTAGCTCTCGGCATCGTGGTCGATAACTCGGGGTCCATGCGCGAGAAGCGCCAAAAAGTAAACGCCGCAGCTTTGAATCTGGTGCGTGCTTCGAATCCGAATGATGAAGTCTGTGTCGTCAATTTCAACGATGAGTACTATCTCGATCAGGATTTCACCTCCGACATCAAGCGACTGAAAGAAGGTTTGGAGAAGATTGAGGCGCGCGGCGGGACAGCACTCTACGACGCGGTTGTAGCAACGGCCGACCATCTGAAAAAAGACGCGAAGCTGGAAAAGAAAGTCATTCTCGTGGTGACGGACGGCGACGATAACGAAAGTGCAGAAAACCTCGAACAGGCAGTTCGGCGCTTGCAGGGTGATGGTGGACCGACCGTATACGCCATTGGCATCCTCGAAAAAGAAGAGCACCCCAAACATGCCAAGCGGGCATTGCAGATCATGTCCGAAAGAACTGGCGGGATCGCATTTTTCCCGCAGACGCTCGATGATGTGGATGCGATAAGCCGCACCGTCGCTCACGACATCCGGAACCAATACACGATCGGATACAAGCCAACTACTCCGAAAAATCAGGGCGGATATCGCCAAGTAAAAGTGGATGCCAAATCCAACAGCAAAACGAAACTCACCGTCCGGACGAAGAGCGGGTACTACGCCGGCTCCGAACCTACAGCGGGAGCCCAGTAGGATTCACTGGCGTTCTGATCGCTCCTTCCTTTCCGAGGATCATTTTTCGATTGTCATCCCGAGCGAAGCGAGGGATCTGCAGTTTCCTGGCTTGATGCCGTGCTAGGTTTTCAAGTTACCAAATTGCCAAATTACCGTTTCCCTGCATTGACGCTCCGCCGTCCCGTTCCTTACTCTGTAGTGTGCCGCTTATGACTTCTAACTCGCGCCTGCGCGTCAGCGACGACATCTCCAAACTTGTCGGCGAAACGCCAATGCTCCAAATGAAGAAGCTCGCCCCGGCTGGTTCCGCCGATATCTTCGCCAAGCTTGAATACATGAACCCAGGCGGCAGCGTAAAAGATCGTGCGGCTATAGGCTTGATCGCGCGCGCGGAACGCGAAGGCAAACTCAAGCCAGGTGGCACAGTCATCGAAGCGACGGCGGGCAACACCGGAATCGGTCTCGCTTTGATCGGAGTGAGCCGCGGATACAAAGTGCGACTGTTCGTCCCGGAGAAATTCTCGGAAGAAAAAGTGATCATCATGCGAGCCCTCGGCGCTGAGGTGATTCGCACTCCGGAGGCCGAGGGCATGCAGGGAGCGATCCAGCGCGCCAAAGATTTACTGGCAACCGATTCGACGGCCTTCATGGCCGCGCAGTTTGAAAATTCCGCCAACCCCGATTACCACTACGAAACCACAGCCCGCGAAATCTTTGAACAGATGGATGGCAAGATCGATGCCATCACCATCGGCAGCGGTACTGCCGGCACGTTCACAGGGATTGCTCGATTCATGAAGGAGCATCTTCCCAACGTCCACACCGTTGTCGTCGAAACCGAAGGTTCGGTGCTCGGCGGAGGACAGCCGGGTCCGCACAAAGTGGAAGGCATCGGGTCCAGTTTCATCCCCAAAAATTTTGACCGGTCGGTTTGCAGCGAAGTCATGATGGTGACCGACATCCAGGCTTTCGGAATGGTAAAAGAGTTGGCCGCTCGCGAGGGCGTGCTCGGAGGATCGAGTGCCGGAGCAAACGTGTACGCGGCCGTCCAAATCGCTAAGCGGTTGGGAGCAGGGAAGCGGGTCGCTACATTGATCCCTGATTCCGCAGAACGTTATTTATCGAAGAAAATTTTTGAAGGCGGAGTGTAGGACAGCTGTTAGCCATTAGCTCTTAGCCGTTAGCTTGAAACTTCTGCGACACGAAACCGATTCCCAGGCTCCGCTCAAGTTGCTAAAAGCTAAGTGCTGAATGCTAAGAGCTGCACCACCCCAGGAGAACCCTTTGACCCCTAAGCTACCCGGCTTCGCAACCCGCGCAATTCATACCGGACAAGAGCCCGATCCACTTACCGGAGCCGTTAGCGTTCCCATTTATCCGACTTCGACTTACGTGCAGGAAGAGATCGGCAAGAACAAAGGATACGAATACGCGCGCGTATCGAATCCCACGCGCGACCGCCTTGAGACGAATCTCGCCGCGCTCGAAGGCGGAGTGGCGTCCAAAGTATTTGCCAGCGGAATGGCTGCCATCAACGCCATCACTAGCATGCTCAAGGCGGGGGACCACGTTATAGCGGGACACAATCTGTACGGCGGAACTCCGCGGCTCTTCAATCAGGTGCTGGTTAATTTTGGACTGACATTTACCTACGTCGATACTTCCGACCTCGGCAAAGTCGCCGCTGCTTTTCAGAAGAACACCCGTCTCTTGTTTGTTGAGACGCCTACCAATCCACTGATGGAGCTTTGCGATCTCCGTGCCATCAGCGAACTCAGCCGCCAGCACGGCGTTGAACTCGTTGTGGACAACACGTTCATGTCGCCATATTTCCAGCGCCCAATCGAACTTGGTGCGGATATGGTCGTCCACTCCACCACAAAATTCCTCAACGGACATAGCGATGGACTCGGCGGAGTTGTGGTCTGCACGAAAGCTGAGCAGGCAGAAAAACTAGCGTTCTTGCAGAAATGTGCGGGCGCGATTCTTTCGCCTTTCGAAAGTTGGCTGATTCTGCGCGGCGTCAAAACTCTTGCTGTTCGTATGGAACAACACGACCGCAGCGGCCGCCAAGTTGCCGACTATCTGGCGAAGCACAAGAAAGTACAGAAGGTTTTCTATCCAGGATTAGCGGACCATCCGCAACACGAGTTGGCGAAACGACAGATGTCAGGTTTCGGATCCATGATCGCTTTCGAAACCGGATCGCTGACCAACGCTAATAACATGTTGCGCAAAGTGCGCGTGTGTTCGCTTGCCGAATCGCTCGGCGGAGTCGAAACTCTGATTTCGCACCCAGCAACCATGACGCACGCAGGCATTGGCGAAGAAGGCCGCCGCAAGATTGGAATCACCGATGGCATGGTGCGAATTTCCGTCGGCATCGAAGACGTGGATGACATTCTTGCCGATCTCGACCAAGCGCTAGCCGCAATATAGATTTAAATTCTCCTGAGCAAATGTCCGATCCACCAAACTCCCGCGAGTGGAATGCATCTGAGTATCATCGCCTCTCAGCGCCGCAATTTCATTGGGGACAACGTGTTCTCGGTCAGCTCAAGCTTCGTGGCGACGAGTGTGTCCTGGATGCTGGCTGTGGCACCGGAAAGCTTACCCGAATCCTGCTTGAGCATTTGCCCAAGGGACGCGCGGTCGGCCTCGATCTTTCCGTCAACATGGCGCTTCACGCGCAAACCAATCTTTTACCTGACTTGGGTGGGCGCGCCAGTTTCGTTGCGGCCGATTTCGTTTCTCTCCCTTTCCGAAATTGTTTCGACGGAATTTTCAGCACCGCATCGTTCCATTGGGTGAAAGATCACGATGCCTTGTTCCGCAGCCTCTTCGGAGCACTTCGCCCCGGTGGCTGGTTGCACGCGCAATGTGGCGGCGGGTCGAATCTTGATCTGTTGCGCAGACGAGTGCGTGCTCAGTCGCAGACCCCAGAATTTTCGTCGGTGCTCGGACAATTTCCCGAACCGTGGTTCTTTTCCGACGCCGAAAGCGCTGCCGCTCGTCTCAGTGCCGCTGGCTTCACGAACGTCGAGACCAACCTCGAGCAAGCAAGCTACACCGCGTCGAGCGCGCAGGAGTTCGAGGACTATCTCCGTACATTTATTCTTCACCGCCATCTAGAGCTTTTTCCAAATGAAGGATTGAGAAACGCATTCTTGCGGACGCTCTCAGAGGCCAGCGCGCAAGACGATCCAGCCTGGACGCTCGATTATTGCCGCCTCAACCTCCGCGCCGACAAGCCCCTCTAAGAAATTACGTGGGGACAGCCGCCCTCGGCTGTTCCGCAGCGCCTAGTTGTTAAAGCCATGTGCCGATCGACAACTCATCTGTCAGGTACTGGCTATGGTCATTCATATCGTAAACCTAAGCGCTTAGGTTATCGTTGCGCGTGAGCCGATTCGATTGTTCAAAGCGGCTGCAGAAGCCCCGACAGGTGTGTGGGCAGTCATATAAAATTAAGCGCGTGGCGGTCAGTGCATCAGAGCGATTTTTGTAGAAATGTACCGCAGAGTTTCACAGGCGAATCAACGAGGCACTCAATGGCGACTCAAATCAAGTTTGGTACTTCCGGATGGCGCGCCGTAATGGCCGAAGAGTTTACGTTTGCGAATGTCGAAAGAGCGCTCCACGGCATTGCCGCCCACGTCGTATCGCAAAAGCCGACCGGAGCAAAGGTAATTGTTGGACGAGATCCCCGTTTTCTCGGTGAAACTTTCTGCGCGATGGCCGTCGATATTTTGTCGAGCCATGGAATCACACCACTGCTCATCGCCGAACCGGTCCCGACTCCTGCGATTTCTTACGCCGTGATCCAATCGAAAGCCGATGGCGCGATTAATTTCACCGCCTCGCACAATCCTCCGGAATACAACGGCATCAAGTTCTCGACGCCTGACGGTGCGCCCGCCCTTCCGGAAACCACGAAGGCAATCGAAGCCGCGATCATTGCGTTCGATGCGAAGCCGAAGACGGCGCAGCCGATACCGGCCGCGCACGGTGAACCTCAATCCAAGTCGCAAGCGATTGATCCGCGAAGAATGTACCTATCGCGCCTGCGCGAAATCGTAGATCTCGATGCGATCAAAAAGTCCGGAATCAAAATTGTCTTTGATCCCATGTGGGGTGCCGCCCGCGGCTACTCTGACGCGTTTCTGCGCGAGTCGGGCGTCACGGTGGCCACAGTTCACGACACCCGCGATGTTCTCTTCGGGGGCCACGCGCCCGAACCGGACGATCATCTGCTCGAAGACTTGCGCCGCCAGATGCGCGAAACCGCCGCCGCCATCGGCATTGCGACCGATGGCGATGCCGATCGCTTCGGCATCGTCGATGAGGATGGAACGTTCCTCCAACCCAATTACGTCATCGCGCTGCTTTTTGATTACCTGGTCGAATCGCGGGGATGGAAGAACGGTGTCGGCAAATCGGTCGCCACCACCAACCTTATCAACGCGATTGCTGAAAAGCGCGGCATCGAACTTCACGAAACTCCTGTCGGCTTTAAATACATTGGCGAACTTATCAAACAGGACAAAATTCTCATCGGAGGAGAAGAAAGTGCCGGTCTCTCCATCCGCAAACACGTGCCTGAGAAAGATGGCGTTCTCGCCGGCCTCCTCTGTTGCGAGATGGTTGCGCGCCGAGGTGCACCGCTGGGAAGGCAATTGGCTCAACTATTTGCCGAAGTTGGTTCCTATTATCCTTTAAGGGAGAACTTCCACTTGACTCCGGAAGTGAAAGCGAAGTTTACTGAGAAGTTACGTGTCGATCCCGCCGAGTTTCATGGCACTAAAGTTGCCAGTGTGGTGAGGACGGACGGCCTAAAACTCGTGCTCGCCGATGGGTCGTGGGTCTGTTACAGGCTCTCCGGCACGGAACCGGTGGTGCGCGCGTATAGCGAGGCGCGTAGTTTGGATGGTCTCGCGAAGTTGAGTGCAGCGGCAAAATCATGGATCTACGACTAGGACCGAACTCGCGGATGCGCATCCTTCCCACACGGGAAGAGGGCTTCCGTGCGGTCATGGATCATGCGGTTGCGGACCATGGTCCGAAAGCAGAAGCGGCCGCCGCGCGGTGGGTGGAATACACGCGTCCTGTCTGGTCGTGGTTCGCATTTGAATGGCGGCGTCTCGGAACTGTCGCGGTAGTCGTAATTGTTATAGGAATTTTTCTGCATGCCATGTTCGGCGCGAATGGCATGATCGTCTATCGGCAAAAGAAGGGCGAGTTGCAATCGCTGCAAAAAGAAGTGGATCGCTTGCAGAAGGAAAACGAGCGGTATGAGAGTCAAATTCAATCGCTCAACTCTGACCCGGCGACGATCGAAAAGGAAGCTCGTGAGGTGCTGCATTACGTTCGTCCTGGAGAAATAATCTATGTTTCTCCTGACCCGCCGCCCAAGCCCAACACCACTCGCGCGAAGAAGTAGAGACGAACGAGTAACGAAAGGCTTCTCTGACTTAGCGCGACATTAAATAGGCGGCCCAAGTGGCCGCCTATATTTGTTGATGGAGCGACGGGCTTTCTGGCTCATCCGCCCAAAGTTTGTGGTGAACGACAATCCCTACCGCACCACGCCCTCAAGCGGAGAACTCGCAGTCGCATAAAGCTTACGCGGCATCCGTCCGGCGAGGTAAGCTTGTCGCCCAGCCAGTACAGCATTCTTCATAGCCTCCGCCATCAGTACGGGATCCTGCGCTCCCGCGATGCCCGTATTCATCAGCACCGCCTCGTAGCCAAGTTCCATCGCAATCGCTGCGTCGGATGCAGTGCCCACGCCCGCGTCCACAATCAAGGGAACGCCAGTGATCAACTCGCGGAGGATTCGCAAGTTGACCGCATTCTGGATCCCAAGCCCGCTGCCGATCGGCGCACCGAGCGGCATCACCGCCGCGGCGCCGGCATCGACCAGTCGCTTGGCAAATACGATGTCGTCGGAGGTGTAAGCGAGAACGGTGAAGCCTTCTTTCGCGAGGACAGTCGTCGCCTCGAGCGTTGCCTGCACGTCAGGATAGAGAGTGGCCTGATCGCCGATCACCTCTAGTTTGATCCAATCGGAAAGCCCGACTTCGCGTGCTAGTCGTGCCGTGCGGATCGTTTCGTCGGCGGTGTAGCATCCCGCGGTGTTCGGTAGAAGAAAATATTTCTTCAGGTCGATGTAGTCGAGCAAAGACTCTTTGCTGCGATCAAGATTCACTCGTCGCACCGCGACTGTCACCATGTCCGCGCCACTCACCTCGAGCGCTCGAGCTGTCTCCTGAAATGTCTTGTACTTCCCGGTTCCGACGATTAAGCGGGATCGAAACTGTCGGTCGGCAATTGTGAACGTATCCGTCATGACCATATTGTAATCGCACAGCGCCAACTCAAATTCGCCGAGGGGCACATCGCGATGGAGCGCTGGCGTCCGCGCCAGGCTCGATGAAATGATGCAGTCTAGTCGTTCACTGTCTGCGAACCCTGCTCGGCCTCGGCCTTCGCATACATCTCATCAATCTGCTTTCGATACCGTTCTTCAATGCCCCGCCGCCGCACCTTCAGCGTATGTGTCAGTGTTCCGTCGGTCGCAGACAGTTCTTCCGGAATCACCAGGACTCGCTTAAGAGTTTCGAAGCGCGCCAGGCTTCGGTTCACTTCGTCGATGATGCCTTCGTAGAGCGCTTGCACCTTCCTGTTCTCTACCAGCGCTTCCCTCGAAGAGAAGGCGACCTGGTTTTCTCGCGCCCAATCTTCGAGAACAGAGAAGTTGGGGGAGATCAAGACCGCGCAAAATTTCCGCCGATCCCCGAAAACCACTGCTGTGCCCACGAGCGCATTGAGCTTGAGTGAATTTTCGATCGGCTGCGGCGCAACGAATTTTCCGCCAGAAGTTTTAATCAAATCTTTCTTGCGGTCCGTGATCGACAAAAATCCGTCGCTGTCGATTTGCCCAATGTCTCCCGTCTTGAACCATCCGTCCACAAATGCATCACGCGTTTCTTCCGGACGATTCCAATACCTCGTGAATACCGAAGGTCCGCGGACGAGCACCTCGCCGTCATCCGCAATTCGCACCTCGACATTTGGTAGTGGCTTGCCGACGGTCCCGAGTTTGTGTGCTGCTGGTGTGTTCACCGCAATGACTGGAGAAGTTTCGGTCAGACCATATCCTTCGTGGACAGAAATCCCAATGTCGGCATACCACTCCGCCAATTCTCGACCGAGTGGCGCGCCTCCGGAAATGAATTCTTCGGCCTTTCCTCCCATCCCCACGCGCACTCTGGAGAAGAGCAACCGATCTGCGATTTTCCACGACAGCGTGGTTGGTATGGTTCCCGCGAGTATATCCGCTCGATGACTGCGTCCCACGGACAGTGCCCAACGATAAGCGGCCTGCTTTGGAAATCCCGCAGTCCGTTGGATCACCTGTTGCCGGATCTTTTCGTAGATGCGAGGCACGGCCACAAAAATGTCAGGTTGCACTTCCTTCAAAACCTGCCCCAGTTGGGCGATGTCGGGGCAATAAGCAAGCACAACGCCGCGATAGAGCAACGCGAAGTCCACATGCCTCGCGGTTACGTGGGAGAGGGGCAGAAATGAAACACTTACTTCTTCTTTGCTGCCGAAGCCAAACGCATCCATCGAACGCACGATGTTCGACGCCATGTTTTCGTGCGTCAGCATGACTCCCTTCGCGGTCCCAGTCGTGCCCGAGGTGTAAATGATGGTCGCGAGATCGCTCGGCTGGACCGATTGCGAGCGCGCGTCAAATTGCGCGTCGACTTCGGTAGGAGCGCTCTGCATGAGTCCTTGCATCGGGATCGCGTCCGTTGATTCAACCGTGTCCATCACGAGAATCTGAGCCAGCGTCGTTTGGTGTCTGATCGATAGAACTTTGTCCAGCTGTGCTTTCGTGGAGACCGCGATGACGCGCGCGCCGGAATCATTCAGGATGTATGCGGTCTGCTCCGCCGTTTGCGTGGCGTAGATCGGAACCGTGACGGCTCCGAGGGACAGCGCGGCAAAATCCGTGATGGTCCACTCCGGACGATTCTCGCTGAGGATCGCGACCCGATCACCCTGACGAATCCCGCACGATTCAAAAGTCCGAGCGATGCTGACAACGCTCCCGTAAATTTCCGCGGACGAGATTGACACCCATCCACGAGCCTCCCGGTGAAGCATGGCGCGATCCCGCCGACTCGAACGGATCGCCAAAAGTATGTCGTTGAGAGTCCGAAGGCTCATCGGATCCGATCAAGTTCCAGACGCACGTTCATATTCAGGCTGACGTTGACGTTCACGCTGAGAAACGATTGTACGCAGTCATTGTACAAAGTCGTGGCACAAACAACCTCTGGTTCCGCGATGCAATGTAGGGGATGGACCCGGTAGCAGCGAAACGACGCCGCGCCGACAGTCGGCCCGTTCGACGCGGCGCGCCTCGAAGCGACGGTTCGAGTCAGCGTCACATGCGTGTGGTATTCTTTTTATGCGGGGTGGAGCAGTCTGGTAGCTCGTTGGGCTCATAACCCAAAGGTCGGTGGTTCAAATCCACCCCCCGCAACCAACCTTCTCATAGGGTTACAAGGAAGCTACTTTTTGCCGCGGCGGCAAAAAGGGGCAAATCCGGTCGCTTCAGCGGCCTTTTTCATTTGGCCTCTTCGAGCACCGGTCAAAACACCATCTGTACAACCTTGCTGTTAGCTGCGCGCTTCGGTTCCGCCATGGAGTCTCCGTACACTTTCATGGTGGTTGCAATCTGAGCGTGCAACATCAGTTTCTGTTGCACACCCATCGAAGTGCCAACCAGATCGAGCCAGGAGCGCAAGAATCCGTCGTTAGTGTAAGGGCGATTTTTCGTCAATCGTAGGGTGCCAACGGGACGGGCCTCTTTGATTCGAAGACGCTCCGTCTTTCTTCTCAACTTGAGCTTCTCAACTTGAGGCGAGCGAACGTTTGAGCGCGGTCGTCCAGTATTCGGCGAAACACGCGGATGCTTTGGCTTGAGGAACAATAAGATCGAATCCGTGATATGCGCCGGGCACGACGTGTAATTCGGTTGGCACTCCCGCTGCAATTAGCCGGCGAGCGTACTCGATATCTTCGTCAACAAACAAATCGATTGCCCCATACACAATTCGCTTCGTGGCTCGCAAACGCATTGCGCGAGCGGAGAGCGCCTGATCCGACTTACCTGTTGGGGTATCCCGTGAAAATGTAATCCTTTGACTTCGCCATCTCGTGGCATGCCGCACCGCACTTGGCGTCGTTGTTTACCGGAGGGTGGCTGGCTTTCGTAGACGGCGCGAACTTTCCCGACGCTGCGTCGTAATCGAACATCCCATATCCCCATCCGTGGGTGTCGGAGAATCTCTTGCTATCTTTCACGATGAACTCGACCTGTGCCAGATCGCCAGGCACGGTGTCCGGCTTGGTCTCCGAAAAAGGCGGATCCGTTATCTTTTTCGGTTTCCATTCGATCTTCACGATCTTGGACCCTTCTGGGAATGGCTTGCCGTTGCTGGGAACGCCCTCCTGGTAGGCTTTGATCATCTCCGGATTGGCTACGATTACTCGAATCACGTTGGCGGCTTCGGTGAGGCTGGGACCCACCACCTGCCATTGTTCGTATCCCCTGATCTCAGAAAACGCGAGGCCGCCGGGAATCTGCAACGTGTACTTGTCTTGATTGTCTTTGCCCTGCGCAGAACTGGAATTACCGCACAGGACAGGGAGCACTAGCGCGACAATCGCCGCGACGCCGAATAGAGTCGTCTTCATGGCCCGTCCTCCTAAGGTATATGGAAGTGGGATTTGTTCTCGATTGAGGAACGAAATCCTAAGTCGCCCAAACGCTGTTGTCAAGGTTTACGTAAGTGCGTAGTAGTGCCGTCAAATCTATTGGGCTCAAACCGAGGTTCTGTATTTTTCTAGTGAGCGTGTCGCGCCGCTTCTTCGATAAGAGCCGCGACTTCCTTCGGGTGCGAGATGTAGACCGAGTGACTTGCTCCGGGAACTTCTACTTTGCGGCTGCCGGCCCGCGTGGCATACCAGCGTTCGAGATCGGGGCTGATTACTCGGTCACCTCCAGCAACCAACATCCAGCTTGGTTTACTTCGCCAGGCGGGTGTGGTGATGACTCCTTTGAAATTCTCAGCCTTGTTCATCACCTGCGATCGTGCCATGAAAACGGCTTGCTCTGCTGGAAGATCGGCTGCGAAGTATTTGTGAAATTGTGCTGGATCAAGATACGTGAAGCCGTCGGTCGTCTTCTTGATCGCATTAGATTTGCTGAGATCGCTCGGGAAACGCTTTCCGTCCTCCGCCTCGCTCTCACCCGCATCGGGCATGTGGGATGCGATGTACACCAAACCCACGACGGATGGGTCCGTCCCCGCTTCGGTAGTTACGGAGCCTCCATAGCTGTGAGCGACAAGAATGCACGGTCCATCTTGTAAAGCCAGAACGCGCTTGGTCGCCGCGACATCCTCTTGGAATGACGTTTCCGGTTCCTGCACCAAGCTGACGTTGTATCCGTCTTTGACCAGAATGTCGTAAACGCCTTTCCAGCCAGAGCCGTCAGCCCATGCCCCATGAACGAGCACAACGTTCTTCACCGGACTTTTCTGCGCTTGGGCTGTTGTCACAATAACGGTTGCAAGCATAGCCATGTAGAAAAACCCTGCTTCGAATCTGCCTTGAAACATAGAAACTCACCTTTCGCATCGGATGTCTTAGCGGTGCTTAGCAGGATGAACTGGATCGACATTTTCGTCCACCCCAAGTGCGACGGTTTTAATGCTTCATTTTTTCTACACGCGTGGTGGCGAGTACGAACGAAAAGCAGAAATTCAAGCACAACCGATCCGGTACAATCGCGAGCTGATCGTGGAGACGTTTGCGATGACTGGAGACATGTGATGGGAAAGGTTTGGATCGTCGAAAAGCCAGGTGGAGACTTTCGAGCAGTCGAGTCTCCCCCGTCGAGCCCTGCGCCAGGTCAAATCTTGCTCCGAATCGCCGCCAGCGGGGTAAATCCTCTTGATACGAAGATACGCGCTGGCAAAGCGGCGCACGCCCAGCAACCGTTACCTGCAGTGCTCGGCCTCGATATGGCAGGGACGGTCGAAGCGGTTGGCAAGGACGTCACCTTCTTTAAGACGGGGGACGAGGTTTATGGAATGGTGGGCGGCGTTGGCGGCCTGCAGGGCACGCTTGCTGAGTTTATTGTTGCCGACGCGAACTTGCTCGCGCACAAGCCGACAAATTTGCCTATGCGTGAGGCCGCAGCGCTTCCGCTAACGACCATTACGGCCTGGGAGGGATTGGTCGATCGCACCAAGGTTGGCGCGGACCATAAGGTGTTGATCCATGCGGGAGCGGGTGGCGTCGGTCACGTTGCAATTCAAATTGCGCGTGCCTTCGGTGCAGAAGTCTTCGCAACCGTCTCGGACGACAAGAAGCACGTAGTTGAAGGGCTCGGCGCTATTGCCATCGACTACCGATCGGTCTCGGCAGAAGAATATGTCGCCACCTACACCGGTGGAAAAGGTTTCGACATCATCTTCGACACCGTAGGCGGGATAACGCTCGACGCTTCTTTCGGCGCAGTCAAGCGTTACACCGGCCACGTTGTGAGCATTTTAGGATGGGGGACACACTCGTTGGCTCCTCTCTCGTTTCGCGGTGCCACCTATTCCGGCGTTTTCACTTTGTTCCCTCTCATCAGCGGTGAAGGTCGGGGACATCATGGCGAGGTCCTTATGCGAGCAGCAGCGCTTGTAGAAGCAGGAAAGTTGAAGCCTTCTTTGAGTGAGCGTCGGTTTTCGACGGCTGACATTCGCGCCGCCTATGACCATGTCGAATCCGGATCTCTGGGCAAGGTCGTAGTAGAACTTTGAATTCAACACAGTGAGAAGTAAAACGGAGGCGGTTCACGAGTCTAAGCGGGCTACGAGTCTAAGCGGGCTACGATAGCATCAAGGCCTTATCAGAGAAGGACCTCACGGAAGACCTTAAGAAGTTTGACGTGGCCACTCGCATTCTTCACGGCGATGACGATCAAACTGTGCCGATCGGAGCGGCGGCCCTACAGTCCTCTTTGGCGTTACCTTAATGAAGCCTTGAGGAAAGGTTTCGGGTAGGCGAGTGGAAGTGCAATACCAACGCGAGTAAGCAGAGCCAGGAATCTCGGATCCTGGTGGAGATCTTCGAAGGAGGGGTTGATGGCAATCTGCAAAGCCCCCGGGTCGCGCCGCGGAACCTTGGCTTCGAGGGCCTGAATGGCCTGCTCGCGCGACCCAGCATACAAGTACCACTCGGCGAGGTCGAAATCATTTTCGGCGCTTCATTGGGCGAGCCTAACATTGCCACAACGCGCTTGATACGTGTGCTCTACATTTTCGACCCATCATCGGTTCAAGAAAAATCGTTAGCAATGCTAACGATTCTCCAGTTTTCTCCGGATGAAGTGCCCCCTGATTTGGTCCTGAAATAATAGTCGTTATAACGACTATTATTTGGAACTGGAGGAAAGAGAGGGCGATTCTAACTTTTTGAGGATTGCCTTGAGCCCTGATATTGCGCACATTCTTAAACCCATGAGAGCATTGCGGCATGGTATCGACTCGACTTAGATACATCCTGACGGCCGTCATGACTGCGGCACTTTTTATCGGCGAATTTACTGCTCTTTCCGAAGTCGCGAACACGCGCGCATTGGCTGGCGGACTAACGGCTACGGAGGGAGATGGGTCGCACGATTTCGATTTTCTTATCGGTGATTGGAAAGCCCATGTTCGACGCCTACCCGAACGATTGAAGGGTTCGAATGTCTGGGTCGAATATGATGGCATCTCAAATCATAAAAAACTTCTCGACAGCAACGCTAATTTTGAAGAGTTCGACGTTTCGAGCCACGATCAAAAACTCCGGATAAAAGCGCAAACGCTCCGACTCTACAATCCCGAAACGCACCAGTGGAGTATTTATCTCGTAGATCTCGACAAAGGTAGTCTCGATTTTCCTCCTGTTGTGGGCCAATTCAAGGGAAAGAAAGGTGAATTCTACAATCAGCAAACTTGGGAAGGCCGCGCCGTCCTTGTGCGATATGTCTGGCTTAACATCTCGCCTAAATCGTCGCGAATGGAACAGTCTTTTTCGTCAGATGGCGGAACATCATGGGAAGTGAATTGGGTGTGTGAGTTGTCACGATAGCAGTTGCTAGCCTGGCAAGAAGTGTCGATTGCGTTATCGGAATCTCTTCGGAAGTTCCTGGCTCTGAAGTATGGAATCAGACGCTAGATCGTCTTTCAATCTCAGCTAAGTGAGAAAAGAGATCTCTCTTCAATCATCGTCTGCGCACGGCGATACGGATTGTTAGAGAGGCGTATGCGACACAGTCCGATGACGGGAAGTCGAGAGATGGGATCTTGTCTCATCACTTATGGGCCGTCCATTCTTGGCCGTCTATGTTCCGCTCCGTAGAGAACCCTGCCGCATCGCCACCTCTGATCCTGAGGTTCGCACGACTGGATCATTTCGGGGTTACACGAATTTGAATGTTCTTCGCTGCGGGTTTGCGGGGGCGAAGTAAAAACCCGACGTTTTCTTCTGCGCCGTGATCACCCCAACCTACAATTTCACCACGATCGTTGACACTGGTTGCCACTTCGAGTGTCCATCCAGAACTAGCCGGAATGAGCGTGTTCAGATCTTGTAAGCCGTTGGTTTTATCCCAAATAAAGGCACGTTGCTCTTCCGGCCCAGGGCCGAATGAGCCCACAATGACTCTATTATTGTTCATGGCGCGAGGGGTGGTTTTGGGAATTTCCACTGCTTGCAAGTTCCCATCGGAGTAAAGAAACAACCCGTCGGGACTGGCCTTCAGTAATACGTCGCCATGATCATCGATGGCGAGCGAAGACGTGAAATCAGCGTCCGGCACAGGAATAATGCGCCCCCCATGCGTCGTATCCCAAACGAATGCATGATAACGTCCCTGATCGTCATAGGTGTCGCCTGCGATCAAGCTCCGTGCGTTGATCGCCCGTCCCGAGCCAGCGCAGCAGATGCGCAGATCTACGACGTTTCCGTCCTTCCAAAGAACTGGCCCGGCAACCGTCGCGCCAGGGACAATGGCTTGCCCTGTAATTTGGCCAGCGTCGTTAATTCCGGTCGCGCGCGCTTGTCGACCCGACAGTAGCGTGACTTTTTTTCTTCGCAATACAAACGCTACGCGGTGGCTGGAGTTAGCATCCGAGGCCGTGCCTACCGCTTCACCGTGAGAATTAATGCTGGTAGCTTCGGAGAAGTTTAGTTCGGGCGGCAAGGATATGCGATGAAGCCCGGAGTTTGTTTGCCAGGTTGCAGCTCGTTGATCTTCAGTTGAACCGGCTATCCACCCGGAATTGTTTATAGCATTGGGTCGGAGGGGAAGCTTTTCGATCTGATAGGGGATCGAGCGACTGGCACCCGAGCCCTTTGTTGGTTCTCCTTGGGAAAAGGCGGGCGAAGTTGTAGCTAAAAGAAAGCATGAGACTATCGCGCCGCTCACAGACGCGCGCATTTTGAGCGGTTTGTGCTGATAGAGGAAGTTCAACGGGTTTGCTCCGTAGTATTGAGCCCGCAGTTACCTTGGCAACCTATAGGCCTGCGGACCTTCTTTGCGCGCCAACCCACAGGGATGGCCATAATACGGCAAAATGCCCATTCGAACGGGTCGTGGGGACACTCCAGCAGCTAACGTAAGAGATTCTAGGGAGCAGTAACCGTGACGCTGATCTTAGCGGTTTGCTTCACCGAACCGGAAGTTCCAGTCACCGTAACAGTGGCAGCTCCAAGCTTGGCCGTACTGCTTGCCGTAAATGTGAGCGTGCTCGTACTAGTGGTGGTGGGCGGATTGAACGTCGCAGTTACGCCGCTCGGCAAAACGGATGTTGTGAACGTCACGCTGCCGGTGAAACCGTCAGTCGGGTTCACCGTGATCGTTGCCGACGAACTGCTGCTGCCCTGCGCTACCTTCAACGATCCAGGAGTAATGGAGAGGCCGAAGTTCGGACCAGCCGCGACCACTGTTTCGGCAAACTTTAAAGTAGTGACTCCCGCTGTCGTCGCTGAAATTGCTACAGTGCCCGGGTTCGCTGAAGTGGTGTAAGAAGTGGTTGCATCGCCCACACTATCGGTGACCGCGGTAGAGGGGGAAAAACTGCCTCCGATTCCTCCGTCGCTGTAAGTCACTGCGATACCCGGAACTCCATACCCATAGGGATCGAGAACTTGTGCCACAAGACTTGCAGGCAAAGGAGTAGAAACCGATTGCGTTTGCTTATTTCCCGACTCGATGGTTTGTCGAGTCACCGGACCGGCGATTCCCACTTCTGTGAATACTCCAGAAACGTACTTGCTGTTAGTGCAGGTGATTGTGATTGTTTGCGCTTTTTTCGGCAAGGTATAGCTCGTCGAGGCTTGCCCCTGGCTGTTCGTCACCATCGGCATCTTGGCGCCGAAAGTGCCGCCTACACCTCCGTCCTTACATGTAACTGAGATGCTGCCGATCGGAGCATTTTTATAGGCGTCGACCGTCTTAACTTGCAATGTCGCGGGTAGTGTCTTCCCCACATAAGCTGACTGGTTTGCGCCTGCGGTCGGCGAGATCAGAGGAAGCAAGCCGTACACCACCATTGCAGTCTCGCTGCCAACGTAGACCTTCCCATTCGCCACGGTAGGCGACACAAATTTTGGCACGACTCCGAGTTTGTCGCGCGCCCCTAGAGCCTGCGCGGAACTATACAAAACGTTGGCCAGGTTTGTTGCGTCGAAAGCATACAGTGTGGCCGGGCTATTGACTGGAATATCCCAAAGAATACCGTTGGCGGAACCGTTGGCACTGATCGAAGGCGAACCCGGCGTACTCGACTTAAATGAAGTTTGGGAAGTGGGCTGAGATGATAGCTGATCGTTTGCTAATGAGAATGCTTTGATGTAGTCGGATTCTCCGCTCAGGTAGACGTTTCCGTTCCAGTAGCCGGGGACGCTCAAAAACCTGCTCCCGCCAGCCCCGAGTACCGACTGGACAATCTGGGTATCGCCGTTCGCGTTGTATCCACCCATGCTGTCTCGGTCGACTAAATACATAGTGCCCGTCTTTGCCACCGCGACCACTTCGTGGACATGGGGAGGTGCCTGATCTGGCAGAACAACGACGCCACCAGCACCAAGATCCAAATCATTCTGATCCATATCCTGTTGGTTGTAAGGTGTGAAAGAGTCCACTACGGCGAGGCCGCTGCTGGGGCTGAAGTGCACCAGGCTGTCACCATAGTCTGAGCCGCCCGCATTCGCGTCGAAGGTTCCGTTTCCAAGCGCGAGAAAAATGTTGCCTTGCGCATCCGCTGCAGCCCCGCCGCCGGACTGCCAAACGCCACCGTGCACGCCGTTTGGCGTCGTCAAAAATGCGCCGGTCTGTTGCAGAGTCGCTTCGCTATATGCCAGCAACCAGCCGCGAAAGGAATAGGTGTCGCAACCATTACTGCCAAATCCGATATAGATCGTACCGTTCTCGAGCAGTAATGCCGGTCGCTGCATCTCAATCGCGGAGTTGAACTGCACGGTTCCGGAGTTTGTCGAAGCTGACGCGCTGATTACGGTCGGTGCAACGACGTCGGCTCCAGTAGTCAGACTTAGAGAATGCAAGCGGTAAATATAGGCGCCGTTCTCCAGCGTCTTGGCCAGCACGAAAATCGTTCCTGCCTTCGCATCGATTACGGGAGTGCTGACCACCCCGATTTCCTTAAACGACGTGCCCGGGCACCCGTAGTCGCTTATTGGAACGGTCGTGATGCCGGCACTCGGATTGATGAAGCTCACCATCCAAAGGGGAACTTGCGCCGTATCGGCATCCAAAGCAAACACTCCGTCGTGCTGCGTCGCTACATAAATCACGTTGTGGGTCGAGCCGCCCGGGAATTGGACGCCGGGTACGTAAAGCGGCTGCCCCACGACGTAGCCATCCACCGGGTCGGTGAAAAGTTGCCCAAACGTACCGACGTTTACGTTCGCCGTGGTTAGATAAGTTTCCTGCGTATTTGCGCCACTGCGCGAGACGTCGTTGTGCTCGGTGAGTACTTGGACTTGGCCGAAGGAATTTGTAGATCCAATCAGATAAAGGGCCAAAGCAAGGCACGTTGAAAAGGCTAGCTTGCTATATACACGTCCGGTGACAGAAACCATGGATCCTCACAACGCGCACGCGCGCTCAATGATGCATTTTCTCGCTTCTTGATTAAAGAAGCGTGAACAGGGACGCTGGAGGAGGATTCAGTTGCAGCGCCGCTTTCTGTGTGGGAGCGCTTATGCTCCCGAAACTTATTTCGCGGAATAGTTTTATTCGCTAGTTAAGTATAACTACCAAAATGCGGCTATGCCAAGCCTCTAATTCACTTGCAAGAACATTCCTGGGCCAGGTGTTCGCATGTATAAAATATCACCAAAAATCTGGTAAATGACTGCAGCACTGGGACTTGCAAACTTCTTGTGGGGGACTGTCCATCAGAGAAAATGACAAAATTTGGCAGGTCTCTGCAGCCGAATCCGCTTGCTAGAAACAGGCTGAGCCTATGACCTGCATCGATGTGACGTTGATGCTCATCGCCGCGGCACCCTTAATCAGAGCACCTTTGACAGCCACTTTTGTTCCTTTGTCACCTGATCCTGGGTCGATTGAAGAACTAAAAGCGCTGACACCGAGTAGCTCGTACCGTTCTGTACCCAATCGTCTGCTCTCGTCTCCTTTCAATTCCGCCGCCGATGTCGCTTGAGCTTGGGATGCGAGTCGGTTCAGTGCCTTTCGTCAGCAACCAACTCTTCGATAGAACACTGTTCGCAGATTTGATCGTTGCATCTGACGTTCTTGACGGACGGCGGCTTAAACAACCTACGACATGCGTGATTTCCAACTGGCTCTGATCCCGCGGGGCTCCTGGCTGCTCGGCTTGGTCATTGTGTACGGATTGAGATTTTGTCGCCGAACCCGGATACTTTTTGTCGATGGAGTATTGAATGAAAGGCGTGAACATTTCATCCCAACTCTGGTTGGCCTCGCGAAAGTGCACTTCTTTTTTGGGGCTGAATTCGTGGTCAGCATCGGAACTGCCGTGATTGTGATGCATCAGGTGTTCGTTCTTCATCGAGTTGTCGTAGTGAGCAGTAACTACGAGTTTGCTCCCAGCAGGAAGATGGAGCGGCTCCTCTAATTGATAGGCCAGTTGCCAGTGGAAATCGTATTTCGGGACCGTGAGAATGGTTTCTTCGCGACCGTCGGGATAGACGACGGAATACTTAAAATCCTTGCCTCGTAGGTGCGCATGGGGCTGCAGTTGATAAATAGTGATCGGCTCTAAATATGCGGTGATGCCGATGACCTCGTAATCTTCCGCGAAAGGAGGAATGGGAGGAATCGTCACTCCCGTGCCTTCGGCTTTCTCTCCCGGTGCATCTGTAATTAATTCTTTGCCGCCGGCGATAATGGTCTCTCCTGAAACTGGAACTCGGAATAGCTGATGCTCGGGCGGGTCCGGCCGAAACCAGAAGGCGATCATCGTCTGATCGGTTTCCACCTCGCCCGTCGTTTGATAGTGGATATTGAACTTGAGGTACAGATCGCTGCCACCCTTTATGACTTTGGCGCTTTCGTCGCCATACATCTCGAATGTGCTGCCGGGCGTGTACACGCCGAGCATGTCATACGCCGCAGAGTTCGAGGGATCAGCCACAACTGGATGACTCCCGACCGAACCGTGCGATAGGCCTAATCGGCGAGCGACTCGTGAGAGCTCATCAAGATTTTCGGGTATCGCGCCGGGATCAAGAGCAACTTCTGTGATCGCCATGTGGTGAACAATAGCGCGATTGCCGGGGCGTACCTGCATGGCAGTGACCCACTTGTCATCGAGAAAAGGCACCTTCACCATCTGCGCTACATAAGGAATTTCACCCGTGGCCGGCACATGAAACTCCGGCAATGGAATGACTAAATCAGGTGCAAGGCCTTTGGGATGTAGCCAGCCTTGCGGAAAAGTTGGCAACGGCGGCAAGTCAACGTCATTTCCTTTGGGAGCACCTGCATTTACCCATGCGGTCAGCGTCTCGATGTCTTCTTGACGAAGACTGAGATCGTTCTTCATCTTCATGCTGCGGATCGAATCCGCCGGCCAAGGCGGCATTTCGCGGCGCGTGACCTTTTCTTTGATTAATTCGGCTGATGCTCGCGCCGTTTCGTAAGACAGGAGAGATAACGACGAGCCGATCTCGCCAGGACGATGGCAGCTCGCGCAGTGCTTGAATAAAATTGGCGCCACATCTTTATTGAATGTAGGCGCGGCTGGATTGGCCGCGCATGCAATCGCTGTAACTCCCAACAATAGCGCTAGGACTGCGACCGCTTTTCGGCGTGGCCGCCCTAGGACCCGGTGATTGATCGCGGAAAGCTGAAGACAGCAGAACAGCGCCTCCAAATAACCGGGATTTGCGAAGGTCGATCTGTCGTTTGCTGTATTGGTGCGTGGGAGTGTGGTCACGGACGCAGGGGTGCCTGATGTGCATCTCGATTATACAAAGTTTGTTGCATAAGGTTTGTCTGCGTTGTCGTGAAGCGAATTGACTCTCCGACCGCGTAGCTACTTCTATCAGCCTTGACTTCAAAATGCATCAACGAGTGCAGAGTGAAAAACAGTCTTGAGCGTGTTTCAATACCGACGCTGCAATCAGAATGATGGCCTAGTTCCGAGCGGAACTGCTAAGGCGCTTCATGAGACCCAGTGTCTCTTGTAAGAATTTGGTAGAAACAGCTGGGCCAGTGGCAAAGCGACCATGTTGTTCAATCCTCCGTGCGGAGGTTTTTACTGGTTGACATTCGGTCGATTGCCCGGATAACATCGCGATCTCAGAAATGCCTGTCTCTCCCGCTTCGTCTTGTGTGATGCGAAATCGGTCGTTAATCCTGTTTCTCAGCCAGCCCGCTTCTGTCACCCGCCTATTTAGCTTCGCATTTGTAATGGTGTTGTTTTACCTGCAATCGCCAGGGCCAGTTGCGGCCGCTCCCGATTTCATATCGATGACAGTCGTTAATTTTGAACTGGGGAGTTCCTATCGCAGCGTGCAATGGCACAGTCCCATTGGTCAGTTTACTAACCCGTGCTCTTACGCGGACCGTCTGATCGCCACTGTTGACTGGAATGATGGAACGGGCGAACACAAACTGGATACGAACGCGCAGACTAAGCTTTTTGAAAAAACAACTCCAGTGGTCCAGAACGGAGTTTATCTTTTTTGGGACGATGGCCATGTGCCCCTGCGAGTTGGGACACAGATCGTGACGACCAAACTGTCTTTGCATTGTCTTGGCGATCCGCCGGGAGATCGGGAATACGTCACGCAGAATCCGATCGACGTTTTTTCGCGGATTCCGGTAAATCAGGTTGAATTTACAAAAAATGAATTACCGATTCAAAGTGTTGAGGGTCACGATGTCGTCGACCTCACGATTACTCTCGATGCGCCTGCGCCCGCGTCGGGCACCTGGGTCCAACTCGCAACGGTTCCGCCCGGAGGTTTGAACAGTCTTCCGCCCTACTTTCGAATTTCCCCACAGCAGACGCAGGAGACCATCCATAATCTCGAGGTTAGAAAGCCTAATTCTCCGGTGACAATTTCTGTCACTGCGGCTACCGCGGGTCGTCCACAGCAGACTCAAACTCTTACCATTCGCCCGTAAGAGTACTTCTGCGGTTAACTAGTTCTGATGCCTTGACAGAAATTGGCGAAGCGCTGCAATTTCTTGCAGTTCGACAGCCTTAAAAGATGTTTTTAGCTATTTATTTATGTCGTTTTTTCGACCTTCCTGCTAGGCTTGTTTTCTCCGGTTTGAAGACTTTGCCCCAACATTTTCTGTATCAAAACGTGAGAAAAATAAAGATGATCTTTCCTCTGGGCCCGTGCTCTAGTATCGCGCAAAACGTCTCTCCAACCCGCGTCAAAAGTCTTCGGCGAAATGGTCTTGTTTTTTATTTCGGAATTCTCATACTCGTGGCTTCGGCCTCGGCTCAAACTAGTATTCTCACTCAGCACTATGACAACGCCCGCACCGGGCAGAATACGAACGAGACGATTCTGACTCCGGCCAACGTCTCAGCATCAATGAGTTTCGGAAAACTATTCACGTTGCCGGTCACCGGATACGTTTATGCTCAGCCGCTCTACGTGCCTGGTGTCGTCATTCCGGGGCAGGGAACGCACAACGTTTTGTACGTTGCCACGGAACATGACTTGGTCTACGCGTTCGATGCGGACACGCCCGGCGCTGCTTTGTGGACGGTCAGCTTCCTCAGCAATGGTGTGACCACGGTGCCCAATGGCGATGTGGACACTGGTGACATCGTTCCGGAAATCGGTATTACCGGTACCCCGGCCATCGATCCACAGACGAACACTTTGTACGTGGTGGTGAATACCAAAGAGAACGGCCAATATCCCTATCGTCTGCATGCTCTTGACATTACGACCGGTGCGGAAAAATTCGGCGGTCCTATTCTGTTGAGCGCCTCGGTTCCCGGCACCGGTGATGGCGGGAACACCGTCACGTTCACTAATCAATGGGAGAATCAACGACCCGGCCTACTGGTGAACAACGGCTATGTCTTCATCGGTTTCGCGGCGCACGGAGACAACGGTCCATGGCACGGTTGGATTCTCGCGTACGACGTCAACCCGTCGACGGGGTTATTGCAGGCAACCGGCGCGTGGAACACATCGCCTAATGGAAGAGGAAATGGCATTTGGGCGTCGGGATCAGGCATTGCCGCCGACACTCGTAGGGAATGCCTACATCGCGACAGGCAACGGCGATTACACTTTCAATTCGACTGCTCCGCCGCCCAGCACCACAGTCGATTTCGGCGACAGCGTGGTCAAGTTCAGCTTGTCCAATGGCGTGCCGGTTCCCACCGACTACTTCACACCTTACAACCAGCAGAGTCTGGATAATTCTGACGCTGACTTGGGCTCAGGCGGGGTAATCGTGGTTCCTGATCAAGCCCAGCCGAATCCTCATGTCATGGTGGTCTCGGGAAAACAGGGAAGGCTCTACATCATCAATCGCGACCAGATGACAAAGAACAACTCTTACTATTGCAACAACTGCACCAGTGATCCCGAAATTCTGCAAACGGTCGATGGAATCGGTGGCCTTTGGTCGATGCCTGCCTACTGGAATGGCAACATGTATTTCTGGGGGAATGGCGACAACCTTAAGGCTTACTCGATGATTGGCGGGGTGTTATCGAACTCGCCGACTTCTCAATCCGCCGAATCAAGCGGCTTTCCCGGTTCCACGCCCGTCGTTTCCTCGAACGGCACGACCAACGGAATTGTTTGGGCGGTCGAAAGCGATGGTTACAACTCAAACTCGCCGGCAATTCTTCGCGCTTACGACGCCACCGACGTTGGGAACCTGTTATATGGGTCCAATCTAACCGGCGACACGATGGGGCCAGCGGTGAAGTTTGTTGTGCCCGTGGTGACCAACGGAAAAGTTTATGTTGGCACGCAGCAAGAAGTGGACGTATTTGGTTTGACCAACGGAGAAACGCGCGCCGCCGCGCCCGTGTGCAATCCCGCAGCAGGATCCTACGGTCCCGGCCTTCAGGTCACCATCTCCAGCGCCACATCCGGCGCTTCGATCTTCTACACCGTCGATGGTTCGAACCCAACGACGGCTTCCACTCCCTACACGGGAGCGATCTCAGTAAGCACCACGACGACGATCAACGCCATCGCGGTGGAAAACGGTTTCCTGCAAAGCGCGGTGTCCTCGGCGATTTATACGATTTCGGACAAAACTGCGGTGCCCCAGTCCACCCCGGCGCCGGGAACTTACGCTACCCCGCAAAGTGTTGCCCTGAGCGATACGACGACGAACGCCACGATTTATTACACGACCAACGACAGCACGCCGACCGTCAGCTCAACGAAATACAACCCGAGCTCTCCCATTCAGGTTGCGACCACGACTACGATCAAAGCCATTGCGACTGCGCCGAACCTGAATAACAGTCCAGTCCTGACTGCGGTCTATACCATTGACACGAATGCAGGTAGCTCCATCAACTTCGGCAGCGGATTTAGCGATCCTGCGGGACTGCAATTCAACGGGTCAACCGATCTCGACGACAGCCGTTTGCAACTTACAAACGGCGGCACCAATGAGGCGTCCAGCGCCTTTTACACTTCGCTCGTGGACATCGGGACTTTTACTTCTGATTTTAGTTTCCAATTGTCCGATCCTGAAGCAGACGGCTTTACCTTCACGATTCAGAATTCATCTTCAGCGGCGAAGGCGCTCGGACCATCTGGTGGTGGGTTAGGTTATGGTCCGGATACGCCGGGCGGAGCGCCCGGCATTCCCCAAAGCGTCGCCATCAAATTCGATCTGTATAACAACGCCGGGGAAGGCGTGGACTCGACTGGTCTCTACACCGGTGGGGTTTCTCCCACCACTCCCGCGATCGACATGACGTCGTCCGGCATCGACCTGCACAGCGGCGACACGATGGGGGTTCACCTTACCTACGATGGAACAACTCTCGGTATGACGATCACCGACAACGTTGCGAATGCCACGTTTGCGCAAAGCTGGCCGATCAATATTGCGCAAGTTGTTGGAGGTAACCAGGCGTACGTCGGCTTCACAGGAGGAACGGGAGGAGAGTCTTCGAGCCAGAAAATCGAGTCGTGGACTTACGTAGGGAACGCAATCGGTCCCGTTCAGACAACGACGTCGCTTACCTCAAACTTGAATCCCTCGTACGTTGGTCAATCCGTCTCGTACACTTCCACAGTCGTTGGATCGTCGGGAACGCCGACCGGTTCTGTGGCATTCAAGCAGGGCACGAAAGTTCTCGCGACGATCGCATTGACAGGTGGCACAGCTGTTTATTCAACCACCTACACCGCCTCAGGTAGTCACTCCATCACTGCGGCTTATTCCGGAGACGCCAATAATCAAGCAAGCACTTCGTCGGCGCTGACCCAAGTAGTTCGGAAATTGCCGGCCTTAACCGTAACGACTCTGACTTCTTCGTTGAATCCCTCGCTGGTCGGCCAGAGCGTGACCTTTACGGCGGGAGTCACCTCGAACTACGGCCCAGTGCCGGATGGCGAAACAATAACCTTTGAACGTGGTTCCGTTGTGCTCGGTACCGGCACACTTAGCGGAGGCGTTGCGACCTTTACGACGGCCACACTTGCTTCGGGAAATGCGAGCGTGAAGGCGATTTACAGCGGAGATGCCACGTTCGTCGCAAGCACATCCAAAGTCGTCACGCAGGTGATCAATAAGAACGCTACCGCTACTGCGGTCAGCGTCTCTCCTAATCCCGGAACTGCTAAACAACCCGTCACGCTTACGGCAACCGTTACCTCCGCGGGACCCATTCCGACCGGTTCAGTCTCATTTATGGACGGAACGGCTGTATTGGGGACTGCGCAACTGGTAAGCGGCGTGGCGACTCTGAGCAAGTCCACCCTCGTCGCTGGAAACCACAGCATCACGGCGAAGTATAAGGGGGATGGGGCGTCGGCAACGAGCACATCAGTTCCCGTGACCTTACTTATGAATCCGTAACGATACAACGATTCCCGCGCACGGCGTAATCGAATCATCCGCAGCGTGCTCGGCGATTTGCTGCGCGATTTCCGGCGGTGTCCTTGTGTGACCGCTGTTCACACGCCGAATCGCACCCCTGCAACCAACGCAATCCCAAGGTTACGGGCACTCGCAGAGACTGTCCGATAGAGAAGAATTGGCATACAGTTCTCCTCTTTTATTTGCCGTGTGACAGATCTGGCAAACGCCGAACCGAGCTCGACGGGATATCCATGACGAGCGCGAGGGCAAAGCGACACCAAAGTACAATGGACACCCTTCATCGAATGCCTGAGTATTTGGTTATGAAGTCCTTTAAGGACAGGGGCGGGAACGAACGGACGCTTCTATCTGTGGTTGATGATGATGAGTCCATGCGGGAATCGCTCCCTGGGTTAATCAAGGAGTTCGGCTATGAGGCTCGAGCTTTCTCTTCGGCGGAGGAGTTTCTCACATCTGGCGCGGTCGATGAGACTCGCTGTTTGATCCTGGACGTGGCTATGCCTGGCATGACTGGTCCAGAGCTTTACCAGGAACTGAAACGTCGCGGAGAAAAGATCCCAACTATATTCATTACAGCTCAAAAAGATGAGACGATTCGTGCTCGGCTGCTTGAACAGGGAGCAGTGGAGCTTCTGCCTAAACCATTCAGTGACGCAGCTCTGCTTGCGGCCATCAAGACCGCACTGGAAGCCGTCTAACGCCCACCGGCGACTGCTGTTAGGGGGTTACAATGATTGCGGCTCGCATACCTCGTTATGATGTGAAGGCAGCACCGATGTCCAGCCCTGTCCCCATCGTGTTCATCGTTGACGATGACGTGTCCGTCCGCGAATCGCTGGAATTGCTGGTCCGAGATGAAAACTGGAAGCCAGAATGCTTCTCGTCTGCACAAGAATTCCTGGAGCATCCGAGAAAGCGCGTCCCCAGTTGTCTTGTTCTCGACCTTTCGCTGCCGGGCCTGAATGGGCTTGAGTTGCAGAAACAGCTCGCGGTCGAACATATCGACATGCCGATCATCTTCGTCACCGGTCATGGCGATGTGCCGCAATCGGTGCAGGCCATGAAAGCCGGAGCTCTCGAGTTCTTAACCAAACCTATCGATAGCGAGGCTTTGGTGAGCGCCATCCGAAACGCCCTCCAAAGGAGTAGCTCCGACCTCGTTCAGAATGCGGAGATGCAGGAACTTCGAAACCGCTACGCCTCGCTTACTTCCCGAGAGCGGCAGGTGATGACGTTAGTCGTCTCCGGACTGCTGAATAAACAAGTTGGCGGTGAACTCGGCATCAGTGAAATCACGGTGAAAGCACACCGTGGACAGGTCATGCAAAAGATGAAAGCGAATTCTCTCGCCGACTTGGTGAGAATGGCGGCCAAGCTCCGGCCTGCAAGTTCGGCGATTCACTTGGCTTGATGGCCACCGAACCCGAGGGGGGTCCAGGCTACTCGAAACCGGCGTGCAGCCTGCCGAACCGGTGCGTAAGTACGACGGGGCGTAGGAACATCCGCTCGCGATTTCTGCTAACATTCCTGCCTGCGAACGACGAGAGTCGGTGATGCGCGGGTGCACTTTGTCGGTTATTCCGAGTGCTGCAAAGGCGGTGCAAACTGCTTTCCCTCTGCATCCTAACCAAGATGATGAATCGTGTGACGAGCTTTGCCGCACGGCCTGGGTTGGCATATCGTCTTGTGCGTCGCCTCGTGTTCCATCGCATCCGGCACCTTGGCGTTGCAGCAATCCTGCTTTCGGTTTCTCTCTTTCCAAGTTGCCATAAGCCTGCAGAACCCGTAACCATCACATTTTTTGATTCTGACGCGAGAGGTGTTGCGAGCGACCATCGGATGATTCCGGAAGCGGACTTGCAGGAATTCACGCGTGAAACCGGCATTCGCGTCAACGATCTTCCTACCCCGGAGGACAACGGATCAAAATTCGATCTCGCTATGGATTTGCTCCGCAGCGGTTCGCCGTCGCCGGATCTTTATGGCGTCGATACCATCTGGACCGGAGCGATGGGCGAATATCTCATCGATCTGCAGCCTTACTTCGCCTCCGAGATTGCATCGGAGGATCCCGAACTTGTCGAACCTTACAGGGTTCAGGGAAAGGTTGTGGCCATGCCAAAGCAGCCGCTTGGCGTGCAGGTTCTCGTGTATCGGACCGACCTCCTCGCAAAGTATGGCTACAAAACGCCACCGAAAACCTGGGATGAGCTGGAGAAAATGGCCGCTCGCATTCAGACAGGAGAGCGCGCAACAGGGAAGAAGGATTTCTGGGGCTTTGTCTTTGCGGGAGCGATCGCAACCGATAGCGAACAACTCACCATGGAAGGTTTGGAATGGCAGGCGGCAGAAGGTGGCGGCCACATCATCGAGCCCGACGGAAAGATCAGCGTTAATAATCCAAACGCTATCCGCGCTTGGGAACGCGCGGCACATTGGGTGGGTTGGATCGCTCCTCCGAGCGTCGTCTCCTACACCGCTACGGACGCAGAAAATAAATTTTGGGTTTCCGGCGAAGCTGCATTTCTGCTAAGCCATGCCATCGTCTACGAAGTTTTTGCGGAAGATAAACCGTTCCGCGATCAAGCGGGAGTTACCAGCGTCCCTGCAGGAAAGAGCGCGCGCGTTGCGACAATCGGAGGCTATGCTCTGGGGATCTCGCGCTTTTCGCCGCACCGCGCCGAAGCCATCAAGTTCATCGAGTTCCTGACTCGCAAGCAAGCGGAATTCAGGGCGACCCATGATGCAAAAAAGACGGGGCGAAAGGTTGAGTACTTTGAAGTTCCAGCGGTGATTAAGGAAATCTATCCGTGGTGGTACAAGCCGGGGGATTCGGGGGGGAGCGAGATAATTTCGCGTCCGTCGGCGGTTGCGGGATCGAACTACGAGGCGGTCTCCAAAGCATATACCCACGCGCTGCATTCGGTGATGACACGTGAGTCCACGGCTCAAGCCGCCGCCGCGACACTGGAAAATGAGCTCGCCGGGATCATGGCTAAACAGAGCGATCGTTCGGCAAAAGATCAACCTGACAAAGCTCGACCTGACAAGACTCAAGCTGACAAGGTTCAACCCGGAGCAGGTGTGCACTGACATGAATCGTCTGCGACTCAATATCGGCCCACGCTTGATCCTGTGCTTCGCACTGATTATCGTTTCGATGGTCGCCGCTGACGTAATCGTTCTGTGGCAATTCCACATTGTGAGGGCGCAAGCAGAGCGACTTGACGCCTACGACGAGGAGTTGGTCACTGTCTTACGTGTCCATTCGGACATGTTGAAATTTCGCGACACGCTTGAATCGCTTGCGAACGCAAGGAACTCCGAGCGTTTGAAAGCAGAAACTCAAACGATGAACGAGGCAATCGCGGAAGACATGCGACGTGCCAAGAGCGCTCTGTTGGCCGTGCATTCCGACAACGCCTCGGACCCGACCATCCTTCCTACTCTCGCCGTCGTCCAATCGAACCTCCAATCCGAGACTGCATCGGTAATCGAATTGGCGGAAGCAAATGATTGGAACGCCCTGCAAGTCCGGCTCGCCAATCAGCTACGTCCGCTTGAGTTTGCCATCTCTGCCCTGGTGGAACGGGTTGATCGCGAGGTAAGGACGGAACGTGGCCAAGCCGCAGCGAACATTCGCCAAGTGCAACACTGGATTTTTATTGTCGTGCCAACCACTGTCATTCTCACGTTGTTGATCGCGGGGACCTTGGGACTTGCCATTACCCGCAGCATCACGCGGCCACTGGAACAACTGGTCGAAGGTTCGAAAATGTTGGCGCGAGGAGATTTCAAGCACCGCGTGCCGATCCAGGGAGACGATGAACTAGCCCAACTAGGCGGCGTATTTAACGATACTGCACGGCGACTGCAAGATCTCTACGAGAGCCTGCAACACAGTGAGGACCGGCTCCGCCGCGTCATCAATACGATTCCCGCCCATGTGTGGAGCAGTCTTCCGGATGGTTCCGTCGATTTCATCAACCAGCGTCTGCTCGAATCTACCGGCCTATCGATTGAGGCTTTGCTTGGATCCGGTTGGCAATCGATCATTCATCCCGATGATCGCATTCGATACATCGCGAAGTGGAGATCGGCATTGGCTTCAGGAGAGCCCGTCGAGATCGAAGCGCGGGTCTGGACCGCGCAGCGCGACTATCGGTGGTTGCTGGTCCGCAACGTGCCTTTGCGCGATGCTCATGGAGAGATCGTCAAATGGTATGGCACCGGGATCGACATCGAGGACCGCAAACGCGCCGAAGAGTCATTACGCAAAGCGCAGGGAGATCTCGCTCACGCGAATCGCGTTACCACGATGGGCGAACTTTGTGCCTCCCTAGCACACGAGATCAATCAGCCGATTAGTGGCGCGATCACCAATGCGTCTACCTGCATGCGACGGCTTGATCGCGAGCAGCCCGATCTCGAAGGCGCTCGGTCGGCGGCTACATTGATCATTCGCGATGCAAACCGGGCAGCCGAGATCATTAACCGAGTCCGGCAGTTTTTCATAAAAGGCGTTGTGACCAAGGAGCGCGTCGATATCAACGAGATGATTCGAGAGATGGAGATTCTTCTGCACAATGAGGCAACGCAGCACTCCGTTTCTGTGCAGACGAAACTCGCCGCCGGTCAGCCGGTCATTGTGGCCGATCGCATCCAGTTGCAGCAGGTATTAATGAACCTGATGATCAATGGCATCGACGCGATGAAAGCCGTCGATGGTCCGCGTCAACTCACGCTCGGGACCCAGAATGCCAGTGATGATCAGCTTTTGGTATCGGTCGACGATACCGGCATCGGCCTGCCTTCGAACCAGGTTGGCCAGATATTCAATGCTTTCTTTACAACCAAAGAACACGGAACCGGCATGGGGCTTCGTATCAGCCGAACGATTATCGAGGCCCACGGCGGCCGGCTCTGGGCTACAGACAACCACCCACGCGGAGCGAGTTTTCATTTCTCTCTGGCTGTCTCTCCCGATGTAGGGAACATGGACGCCACGAGCAACTGATGAACTGCCAACTCCATTAGAGATTTCGATTGGGGTGGGGACAGGAATCAAGATCTGTACGCCGCGGGCTGCGATTCCGCTGCGCGTGTCTGAAGAGGCATGATCTCCACGCCACCATCTTTCAATCCCAGTGTCATCGACGTGAGACATCTCTGGCACAGCCAATAGTTCGCAACTCGACTCCCCTTCAGAAGAAACGCATTGCTTGTTGTGAAAATCTGTCGTGCTTCGAACTGAAACACTCTCCCCTCACTCAAACGCAGGAGCGAGGCATCGCATTGCGGATTAGCACATTTCGATATCATCTCTCTCACTCCTGCTAAACCCAGGCGGCCTGGTCGAGGGCCCTGTTGAACTCGGTCGACGCGAGCCATCAAAACAGAAGCGTGGGAGACGAACAATTGAACGATAGTATCGACAACACTTTTGTCTCACCAATACCATCGTCCAATTGATTCGCCGGAGCCCCTCGGTTGTAATCCGGTCATCGCACCGGATTCGGTCTAAACCGATTTTCGGAAAAGCGAAACTCAAGAGGAACAGGCTCGGCGGCAACGCTCGCCTGTCGGGAGAAAAAAGATGAGCATTGTCGATAAGGCGCTGGAAGCAAATCGCGACTACGCAAAGAAGTACAATCCCGCGCTTGGAAAGCGTCCCACACCCAAAATCGCTGTTGTGACCTGTATGGATCCGCGTCTCTCGGACCTCTCTGGAATTCTCGGTCTGCCGCAGGCCGATATTGACGTGATTCGAACCGGCGGACCCGCAGTGACAGAAGATGTTCTGGGCGAATTGATTGTGTCCAACCGCGTACTTGGAACCACCGAGATATTGCTACTCAACCACACTGGCTGCGGGTTTACGTCATTCACGGATGACGAGATGAACGCGAAGCTGCGCGCGGCTACCGGATATGCATCGCCAGCTCCAATGCGATTTTTCTCCTATAAGGACCCCGAGGTAAATACACGGGAGCAGATCAAGATCGTAAGATCGCATCCCTGGATATCAAAAGACGTCCCTGTACGCGGTTTCATCTTCGATGTGGACACAGGGAGGCTGAGTGAAGTTAAGGTTCTCGAGGATGCACTCGCTGCCTGATTCGCAGTCGTTTTGTTGGTCGACGAGCCTCACGCAATTTGTCGCGCGTCACGGTTTTCGTGAGAGAACGAAACATGGATCACAATGAGGCAGTCCGGAAATAGGAGCGGACCGTTGCATTGCAACAACAGACAAAGGAAGCAAATAAATAAAGAAAGGATGTGAAAAACATGCCTGAAGCTACCTGGCAACCTCATGAGAAACACGGTCGGTTGACGACGCAGAGCGACTTACCTGATAGCGTCTACGCGTTTCCGAAGCAGCGTAAAGAGCCGCTGACCGACGCCGAGCATGTGCGGAGCGCGGTCGCACGGTTCGATCAAGTGATCGACGTTGCGGATTCAGATCGCGCCCTGGCGTTCGCGAACATCGAGAAAGCTGCAAACTACTACAATGTCAACCTGACAGAAACGTCATGGCACGACCTGGGTATCCATCCTCAAAAGCATGCTGTGGCGCGCAAGGGTCGAGCGCGGGCCTAAGAATCCACGGGCGGAGGCGACCCATTCCGACTCCGCTCATCTAACCCTTCTCGGTGACGACCTTTGGACAACACTTACAAGACGCTTAGGAGATGAATTATGAAAGCTATCGTCGCTCGCCAATACGGCGGCCCTGAAGTGCTCAAGTTCGAGGACTACCCTGATCCGGTGGCGGGTGCTGGCGAAGTACTTGTGCGTGTCGCCGCCACGAGTGTGAATCCGATCGACTACAAGCGGCGCGCGGGGTTCACAAAAGATTTTTATCCCATCAACTTTCCCGGACTGATAGGAGTCGATGTCGCGGGCACCGTGGTCAACGTCGGGCCGGGAGTGCAGGGGTTTTCCGCGGGCGACCAGGTGTTCGCTATGGCGGACAATACTTACGCTGAGTTCTGCGTTGTGAAAGCTTCAGTCTTGGCCAAAGTTCCTAAAGGACTCGACTTGATTCAAGCGGCGGTCTTGCCGCTGGTGACAACGACTGGCAACCAGTTGATGTCCGCAACCGGGATCAAACCCGGCCAAACGGTTCTCGTCGTCGGGGCCATCGGAAGTGTTGGCCGTTCCGCGGTATTCACCGCGAAGCAACGCGGAGCAGTTGTGATCGCGGGAGTCTTGAATCGTCAGATGGATGCGGCGAAGAGCATTGGCGCAGATCGGTTTCTCGCTACCGATGACGACAATGCGATCGCGAATCTTGCTCCGGTCGATGCCGTCGCAGATACGGTCGGAGGCAAGACCGCCGAAAAGTTGATTGCCAAGGTGAAGCCGGGAGGAGTGTTCGCATCGGTCCTCGGATCACCTTCGAATGCAGAAAAGTTCGCGGCTGTGAAGGCGGTGCCGGTTTACTCGACACCAGACGCGAAAACTCTTCTGTTTATGGCGGAGGCGGCGCGCGACGGCAAGTTGGTAATCCCGATTGGCCAGAAGTTTCCGCTTAGTAAAGCCGCTGAAGCCCAAGCGGCGGCAGAGAAGGGCGCGATTGGAAAGATCTTGCTGGTAGCTTGAGTGTTTTGCTGTTCGTCTTTGCTACCCGTTTACGTTGCTTCGGACTGCAAACGCCGACGCTGAGCGGCCATTTGTGACCTCCAAATAATCGTTAGCAATGCTAACGATTATCCACGCGGCTCGGTGTCGGGGCGAGAAATAATAGTCGTTATAACGACTATTATTGTGTTGCTGAGTTGTCCGCTGGATCGCCAGCCGCTTTGGCCCGCGTGATTGCTCGCAGTGGGAGCTGGAGCGCTCTCTACCTTTGCCCTGACCGCGGGCGATATTCTGTCTGCCGGGAAACCTCGCGAGCGATTTAGAAAGCATTATCGCGTCCGAATCGAAACTCGTATAATCGCGCCCTGCCGTAATCATTGTTGATTTGGGCGAACGCGATCCGGGCGATTTCGGCGAGCCGAATGTCTCGATCGGCAATTGGTGAAGGAGAGTAAATGAATTATCTAAGTCTCGGACTGGCAGCGTTGGGCGGCGCGGTCGCGTATTTTGCGTTTGGTTTCGTATTGTTCTGGCTGGCGCCAGTTCTTATCAATGAGTCACGCAAGTATCCGGCTGTGTTCCGATCGAAGGAAGATATGATGACCATCATGCCAATCGGAATGGTCGCAACTTTAGTAGCGATCCTGGTTGTCGCGATAATTTTTGCCATGGTTCGTCACGGCGGATCGGGCACCGCGGAGGGTGCGCTCTTGGGCGTCCTCATTGGCGTTTTCGTGGTTTGCGGATTCGTTCTGCACAACTACGTAAACCTGAACATCGGACTGAAACTCGTTATCGGGCAGGCGGTCGCTTACTTCGTCCAATGGACAATCGTCGGAATCGTTATCGGTCTTATTTACAAGCCGCTTGCTTTGCCGTGATCGGGAAAGACTAACCCGACGTTCACGGCTTAAAACCGTCGAGAGGCCGGGGAATGTTCTATCTGTCCCCGCTTTCGTCGTCCAGCCTACTTCCTCTTCTACGCAGGCAGACTAGCGAGACGCTTCTGGTGGAAGCGTCGGCCTTCAGGGCGGAGGTTGGGCGAGTTAAGAATGGCATTAGCCTCTGTGGGGCCGCGCGCCAGGCCTAAAGGCCTGATCACTATCGCTCGAACGCGGCCCTGAAGGGCCGCTCTGCCACTCTTCTGCCGATTATTTCAAAAACGCCGATTGCCCCCTTCGACGGTCTATCACACAAGAAAAATAGTCGTTATAACGACTATTGCGGCGGAGTCGGATGGCCCACCTTTAACATTTTCTTGCGTGCAATATTCAACCCCGGTACTCCTCGCGAGATCAAAACCTCGTCCCACCTAGCTGAATGTCTGTTTCAAACCGGAAAACGGGCCCGTCGGGTATGCTCCAAGGGTTTCTTGATATGATTTCGTAAGCTGGCAGCGAGATTTGCTTTTCCCGCTCGCTCCCATACCCGAAGGAGAACTTCATGGCACGAGTCACCGGAATCGGCGGCGTCTTTTTCAAGGCCCGCGACCCCAAAGCCCTCTCAAGCTGGTACGCGCAGCACCTCGGCATACAGCTTTCTGAATACGGCGGTGCCTCGCTCCTCTGGTCCGACGAAATCCCCGCGGGCACGGGGCAAACCGCGTGGGCGCTTTTTCCCGAAACCAGCAACCACTTCGGCAGTCCGACGCAGCGCGCCATGATTAACTACCGAGTCGACGACCTCGAAGGGCTTCTTACTCAACTCCGCGCCGCGAACGTTCCCGTCGATCCCAAGCAGGAATCCGCTTCATACGGCCACTTTGCCTGGATCACCGATCCCGAAGGCAATCGCGTCGAACTCTGGCAACCTCTCCTCGAAACAACGTAGGGTACTTGGGGACAAGGAACGGATCGATCACCCCAGCAACTTGCTGGCGAGCCAGTAATCGATACTGAACTTTCCCGGACCGGAGCAGATCAGCCACGCAAAGAAAAGCACATACAGAACTTCCGGAAGATAGAGAAGATCGTCGAGCCAGCTGAGAGGCGAGAGTCCTTTTGGCAACGTGGCGAGCGCGCTGGTTATGGTGGCAACAATCATGTCGATCATTAAAGCCACGCACGACGGAGTAGAAAAAAGACCCAACGCCACCAAGGATCCGCAAAAAAATTCGACGCCCGCCACGAAATAAGCGGTCTGGCGCGGAAACGGAACCTTAGCTGCAACGAGCGTGTCGTAGACAGGTTTTGTGCCGCCCGCGACAAACAATTTTCCGGCACCGGAGATGGCGAAGAACAGTCCGATCGAAACCCGTACCAGGAGTATGGCGTATTGTTCCAAAATACCGCTGCCCAGCAGCGCAAACTGGACCAACGTTTTCCAATCCATCTCGTATCCCTTCGGCCGGGGATGCGCTCGCACAACACCCCCGGAACGCAATTCGGCTTCTACATTAAACCGAGCCCAGCGTAACCGAGCCGAACGGTCACCGATCGTCAGGCGCGCTTGAGACGCGCACTAACCGCAACTTAGCGCATCAGCCGTAAGTGAGGTCGGTACTCTGTCCGACTTCGATGATGTAGCCGTCAGGATCGCGGATGTAGCAGCGGATCTCGCCGTACTTGGGGATCGGCGGCGTGAGGAACTCCGCTCCTCGACTCTTCCACAGTTCGTAGCACGCCTGAATATCCGCCACGCGAAAATTCATAAAGCTGTTGATGTGATTCGGGTCGGGCACGCTGAGCACTACGGTCGGCTTGTCAGGAGTCGGGCCGCCGCCAACGTTCAGGATCATCCAGATATTCGCAAGCTGAAGGTACGGAGGCGCGTTGCCGTCACCCATGGTCAGAATGCGAGCGCCGAAAACCTTTTCGTAGTAGCGAGCCGATCGCTCGACATCAGCGACGGTAAGAAAATGCGCGATGCTGATCCCCTCGCGCGGCGGCATCACATAGCTCTTCTGGTCGATCTGTACGGCATTCGAAACATCGCTCATAGAAGTATCCAATCCGATCAACAGCGCTCATCTGCTGAATCTGGTTCTTTCGTACCGATATCCGTTGACCATTAAGCCTGACCAGGAGGGTAAAAACAATTGGACGAAGGTATTGGACAGACCGGGTAAGGACGGAAGAACCCCGAGTTTTCGGACTGTCAAAAGGGCGAGCAGGCACTGCTAAAATATGCGCGGATCGGGGCGATCAAATGAGAAAACTAATCTTCGCAATCAACCTTAGCCTGGATGGCTGCTGCGACCATACCAAATTCAAACCCGATGAAGACACCTTTGGGTATTTTATCCACCTCTTGCGCGAGGTTGACCTGCTCGTCTATGGGCGTAAAACCTATGAATTGATGGTTCCTTATTGGCCTGATATCGCAAAAAGCCAGTCCGCGACAAAGGCGGACATCGAATTTGCTCAAGTTTTTGTGTCCAAGAAGAAAGTCGTTTTTTCACGATCGTTGGATAGAACGTCGGCCAGTGCTGAAGATGGAAATGCGAGAATTGTTCGTACTAACCTTCACGATGAAATACTTAAATTGAAGCAAGAACCAGGCAAAGATATTCTGGTCGGTGGCGTAGACATTCCTTCGCAGCTTATAGAGCTTGGTCTGGTCGACGAATATCGTTTTGTCGTTGCTCCGATTTTTGTAGGAGAAGGGAGGCGGTTGGTGGAAGGTGTCAGCCTGCGGGAAAGAGTGCAACTCAAACTCGTGGAGACAAAGATTTTTGAATCAGGATGCGTTGCGCTTCGCTACCTGAAACAGTGACAGAACAAACTTCTCAAGCTGTGGTGCCTAGGGACTGGCCGTCGGCCTCATCGCGTCCCACCCTTGCAGAAGAGCACAAGGACCGCCCCCTCATTGGCGGCAATCAATGGACCCATCAATCGCGGCGCACTTCAGACGCTATGCAACCTCTGGGTATTCTGTAGGGAGCGTTCCCTAGAAAAGAGCTTCTAAATCCCTTGCCCCGTGAACCACACGCAGAGAACAATGAGCTGTGATCTCTGTACGTGATAAAGCAGCAAATGTTTCGGAAACCCGCCTATCGGAAGGCTACGAACGTCTCTCAGTTCGGAGGGCCTGAATGAGCATATTTTCCCGCTCGCTGGATTTCTTAAGATACGCAGGACAGCGGCAGTTACGGCTTTGTCCCAACGCTTTGCCAAGGGATGGCCAGACTGCGCTACATACCAATCCGCTTGTTCCAAAATATCAGCGACCGCCAAATCACTGAGAACAAGCTGGACTTTTTTCACGTTCTCCGTGCTCGGTCACGTAGCGTGGAGATCAAACCTTTTCGTCGTATCTCCGCCACCGGTAGTTCAATCTTAGAGCCCTTGGCTGCCGCTATTAAGTCTTGCTCAAGATTTCCGAGGCGGCGGTCCTTGTCCTGGCGAATCAGTTCGCGAACGTACTCGCTCGGCGTTCCCCAGTCTCCGGAGGCCACTTGTCCCTCGACATAACTCTTGAGCGCGTCAGGGAGCGAGATATTTAGAGAGGTCATTGCCATACCTTCATATTATGGCAGTTTATGACGATACCGATCAAACTACTTCGTTTTCGGATGAGACGCGTGAACCCTTCACTCTCGGTGGCTAGAATACTATCCAACTAGTTGATCAACTAGTTTGTTCTGTGAGATGATGATTGCATGAAAACCGTAGGTGCGTTCGACGCGAAAACTCACCTCAATGAGCTGCTCCAGAGAGCCTCGAAAGGCGAGACCATTCAGATTACGAGGCGCGGAATCCCGGTTGCCAAGCTCTCCCCGCCCGATGCCCACCAGAAAGAAGACGCTACCAGTTTGGCCGCATCCATCCGCCGGCTGCGCCGTGGGGCCACTCTGGGAAAACTTTCCATACGCGAGCTAATCGATGAAGGCCGCCGTTACTAAGCGCTTCGTGCTCGATGCGTCAGTGGCCGTCGCCTGGTGCTTTGAGGACGAGGCGACCAAGTTTACCGAGAGCGTTCTCGACCTGCTTTCGGCTGGCGCCGAAGCCCTGGTCCCTGCCATTTGGCCGGTAGAAGTCGCCAATGCTTTGCTGATCGCAGAGCGCCGAAAACGCATTGTCCTGGCGCAGGTCACAGCCCTTCTTCAGAGAATCGCCGCCCTGCCCATCGCGGTCCTCCCTATCGATTCGGCGCGTGCCTTCGACCATATCCTGCCGGTTGCGCGTCAACAGTCTCTATCCGGATACGATGCCGCTTACCTCGACCTCGCCCTGCGGCAAGGCCTTCCGCTGGCCACGCTGGATGAGCGATTGCGCCGCGCCGCGAAAACAACGGGCATCGTTCTGGTGTCATAGACGGCGTCGAATCTTACGGCTGAGGGAATCCAAACATCAGCCACGACTGGTTGGCTACCCAATTCGGATACAACTCCGTCATCTGATCGAATAACTCCTGATCAGACTTCGCAGTTTTCTGCAGCCTATCGAAGTCTTGCAAATAGCGCTTGCTCTCCTGAATCGTCGAGGGAGAGTCGGGTGCACCAGTCTTCTTGTGGCCGGCGACAACCGCCGTCGGATTGAGCGCAGCTAATCGGTCGAGCGCAGCGATCCAATTCTTTCGACTCTCGGGAGTGGTGTCGCCGACGTACACGCGGCATTGGTTGTACACAACGTCGCCAGCAACGATAAGGCCGATCGATGGAACGTAGAGAGACGTCGAATCGGGACTATCCGTGCGGCCCTGCTCGATGATGCGCAATTCATGGCCCTCGAGCGTGAACGTGCCGCCCTCATAGGGCTCAGGGGAGACCAACTTCGTCGGCACCTGTCCAGGAAACATTCGGCGGGCGAGTCGCTCGACCACAGGAGTGAAAGACATCTTCATGGCCTCGACCGCCTTGGGCGTTGCGATCGCCCGAGCGCCCGGAAATCGGTCGAGCAGAATGCTCAGACCGTAAAAATGGTCGAAGTGAGCGTGCGTTATATAAATGGTCTCGAGATTGCGGTTGTGAAGAGCGACCCAATCCGCGAGAGCCATGGCCTCAGCCACCGTTCCCATTGCGTCGACCAGCACTGCGTCGTACTCTCCGAAAATCAAAGTCGAGGTGATCGGATCAAAGCCAAGCGGTTCTCCGAAGGGCTTCGGCCGTTCGCCCACCATCGTCTTTCCCGGCGCGGTAAAGACGTTCACACTGAGAGTGCTCGATGCGGCAGGCGTGGCTTCTTTCAGACCGTTTGTGCCTTCCATTGCGTGTTCCTTTCGATGTCCGTGCGAGTGACTGCAAGGGATAGATTAGGCCAGAACAGAGCGAGCCAAGCAATTGGACGTTGGTATTGCCAATATTTTTATGTCGGCAGTGGTATGCGCAGCCCGGACTTCAACCGGCGCGGTCCATACGTTCAACCCATTGAGCGCGGGATGCAGGAGGTGCGAATGGATCCGCAAAGTATTGTGTTTCTCGCGCGACCTTGTCGCCCGCGAACTCCATGATGCTCACGGTGTAGGAAGGCTTTCCGTCGTAGGTGAGTATGTATTCGGTCACCCAAAGATCGCCGCTACCAATGATTCTTTGGATCGTGAACCGTTTCTTGTTCGGCTGGCTGGCGCGTTGTCCCTGTATGTTGCTTCGTCCTCGGGTGCGCTCGCCCGACTGAGGGTAATCGAGAATAGCGTCCTCGCGATAGATGAGGTGCTCGGTTTCGAAGTCGTTGGCATCGGAAGCCGCCCAGTGCTGATCCAGCGCAGCGCGGATGTCATGATCTCTCGCTGCGGCGGATTGCTCGTTTGTTCGCGGATCGTTCATCTTGAGCCCCCGGTTGAGTTAGAACGCAAGAGTCTAACTCACGCTTAAGGTTGGAAACCGTCCGCCATCCATTTGGCGAAAAGATCGATGCGAGATTGCGGCCAAGGACCTTCTCCGCGTGGCGGTGGCGGCGGCATTACGGCCCCGCCGATTCCACGAATACGATCGTAGATAGCGACCGCGTGCTCCTTGACGTCATCGTAGCTCCCCAGGTTGAACGCCTTGCTCATGCCTTGAATGTCCCGCTCCGTAAAGAGTGGACGAATATCGGTTTGAAAGCTTGTCGTTTTCATCACTGCGCCTCACGAGTTGGGATTCGAGATTTAAAGATTGAAGCGGTTCAGACTCTGCTTACGCGTGGTTGTTTCGTGGATCGTCTTTCGCGCTCAGGTATTCCAATCCAAGCGGCCCAATCGCACTCACTTGAGTGATGTACTCGCTGGATTTCGCCCAATGGAAATGGGACGTGTTGCCGGGGAGAACCACCACCGCTCCGGGCGGATAGGCTTGCAATTTACTCGCATCGAACTCATCCCCCAGTCCGATATAAAAGATCCCCGAAATCACAGTGTAGACCCGATCCTCCGGATGCTTGTGCGGCATCAACTTCACACCGTGAGGCACCTTGACCCTCATTGTGTAAGGGGCCGGCTCCGAGGGCTGGCCTACGACGACGGCCAGGCGGACCGATGGTGGAAACGCCGGGAATGGCTTCCAATCGACATCTTCGGACAGCACGGTTTTGAACACATCCTGCCCGACTTGATGCCGTCGGACTTCGTTTTGCGGAGCTTCTGTTACTGCGCCGGCTTTCTGAGACATTTGGCCTCCTTGGTACAGAAAATGCGCGCTACCTAACGAGAGAGTTGGCCTAGGTAATATCCCAGGCGATTCTCGACGTCTCCTGGCTTGTGGAATCCGCGGGCCATTAGTGCTTTGATACCGTCCTGAGCGGCGGATCGTCCGAGCGAAGCGATGCATGCATCCCACCCGGCGCCCAGTTCGACGTCTGGCGGCAGGCTGGTGTTGACCAGGCGCTTTGTTTGTCCGATGGCCCATTTGTCGAACTTGGAAATCCGGAGGGCGAGCGCATCGACGAACGCATCGAGATCAGCATCGGGCAGGGAACGATTGACGTAACCGTAGGCCTCGGCCTTGTCGCCGCGGATGTCTTCCGAACTGAGCAGTACTTCAAGAGCGCGGTTTCGTCCGATAAGTTGGGGCAAGCGAGCCATAGGGCCGCCGCCGGCGACCATCCCTACACCGACCTCCCATTGCGAGATGATTGCTTTTTCGCGGCTCGCGAAACTCATGTCGCAGGCAAGTGTGATCTCGCTACCGTTGCCGGTCGCGCGGCCGCGAATGAGGGCGATGGATGCAACTGGCAGGCGAGTAAGACGCGCAAGAAAGTCAGGCCAGGGCGCCAAGCCCGTCGGACCCGGTGGCAGCGAGGTCAGGTCCTCAAGCTTGGCCGTGAAATCGGAATGATTCAGAAAGTAGTCGTCGACTGCGCTGTCGAAGACTACGACTCTGACTTGTTCGTCCGCCTCGAGATCGTTGATTACTGTCTGAAATTGCTTCACCATCTCCGGGCCCATGACGTTGATGGGCGGGTTGTCGATCGTGACGCGCCAATACTGGGGCGAGCGTCGGGCCACGCGAATCTGTGTGGCGTTCGTGGGCGCATTCACCTGTGCGATTCTTGTAGGTGCGTTCATGGTTGCCATGGAGTTTTCCTCTGTGCTTCAAGATGAACCGCTCTGCTCGACAGCGCAATTGGACCTTCGTATCGGTCGACAGAATCGTGCGCATCCCAGGGATCAAAAGCGCGGACCCGAATACTAGTCGTTACAACGACTATTATTTCGAAACACCTATTTGACTCGTGCGGTGCGCGAAGTGTTCAACGCGGTCCTACAAAATCCCTGATCAATGCCGCAATCTCATCCGCCGCTGTGTCCAATGCGAAATGACCGGCGTCAAGAACGTGGACTTCGGCTTTGGGCACGTCTGCGCGATAGCGTTCAGGCTCGCCTGGATCGAAGGACAGATCATACTTGCCCCAAATCACCAACAGGCGAGGTTGCTTCTCGCGCATCCACGCCTGCCATTTCGGATAGGCGTCCACGTTTGTCCGATAGTCGTAAAACAGATCGCTCTGGATTTGAGCCTGCGCCGGTTGACTGAGGAAATGGAACTCGTCTGTCCATAGATCGGGATCATAGCGCTCGAGTTTTGGATCGTTTCCAACATGGCGTGTCCGCGTAGCTGTGAGCGATAAAAGGTTCGTTCGCAGGTCGCTTTCGTGGGCTGCGCGATCCGCCCAAAATGCGCGACGTGTTTTCCAATTCACTCCCAGTCCTTCGTTGTGCGCGACGGCGTCTTGCACGATGAGAGCTTCGACGCGCTCGGGATGCGCCAACGCCATTCGAAATCCAACGGGGCCGCCGTAATCCTGCATGTAAAGTGTGTAGCGTGTGAGCCCAAGTCCTTCGACAAACCGATTCATGATCTCGGCGTAGTGATCGAAAGTGTAGGCGAATGTTTTTGGATCCGGCCAATCGCTGTGTCCGAATCCTGGGTAATCGGGTGCGACAAGGTGATAGCGATCAGAGAGGCGAGCAAAAAGTGTGTCGAACATCCGTGATGACGAGGGAAGTCCGTGTAACAGAAGAATGGTCGGCGCGTCTTTCGGGCCGGCCTCTCGGTAGAAAATCGAGAGTCCATTGATCTTTGTCGTGCGATAAAGAGTCGGATATTTCATGACGTGTTCCTTTTGGAGGTTCGGGGATTGTGCGTGCAGTCTGACTGACGCGAGAAGTAAAGCGATTGCTAACTCGATCCAATAACAGTTGGAGCGTCGGATCCGATGAGCACATCTGCGAGGTTTCATTTGCTTGCTCCCCTGCTCTTCTGCCGTCGAGATGGCAATTACTTACGCAGCTACTCGCGCTTCTCGTGCCCTGTGCGGCGTGCCGACATACGGAAACGATGTAAGCAGATCTTTGTGCGGACCGACGTTATCGGTCGTTATCTTTCCATTGGAGAGGATAGAAAGGAAGCCGTCGATAACATCGTCAGTGAGGTTCCTGCCATTCTCAGGGTACGATGCTGGTCGCGTGGGATCGTAGCGGAGGACGTCTGGCAGTAGGGTCCGAGCCACCCGAGTTGCTTCCTCCGATGTGTAGCCGCCTGTGTGTTCCAGTGAATGCGCGAAGACGGCGACGAAGCGAGCGTCGTCCTTCGGTTCCCCGGCCAGATAGTCAGCTTTGTGGTCGCCGGTCAGGAAGACGGATTGTGAGGGCGAAGCGCCGCGATCCGCCTGAACCCATTTCCCGGTCGCGCCGTCCAGCGTGCGATGCCACAGCCCCATCTTTTTGGGAACCAGGGCATAGTTGGGGACTTCCAGAGCGATGCTGCACACATCTTTTCCAGTGAAGAAATCGTCGCCGGTAAACGTGAGATTGTTCAGGGCGCCCAACGTATCGAAGAAGAAAGGATCGCTGCGCCAGCCCGCGAAGAAGCGATAGTCACCCGCTTGCGCGACCCCTGCGTTAAGCCCCGTCGAGACCGGTGCGCCTTCAAGGATAATTTGGCCTTCGTCGCCAGTTGTGGCAGCTTGCTCGCCCTCCACACGACGCATGGTCGCGGTCTGCTCTCCACTCTTTGAGGATGAGAAGCGGATACGGTAAGCGATATCCGCAACGAGATCACCGTCGGTGTCGATCTTAAGTTCGTAGATCGCGTCGGGCGAGAACGGATCATCTGTCGAAGGGCCGGTTGGGTTTACACCCTCCGAAGGATGCACGTTCATGATCAAAATCGACTTTGCAGAATCCCCCGGCTTGGGGAAAGCATAGAGGTCAGTAAGATCAAGGCGCGCGTCTCCGTGAGGGAAGCTGTAGTCGGGACCGGAGTAGTGGTGAGACATAATTGTTTTCTCCTTGGTTATCTGTGTGCTCGTATGCACTCAACTGGGGGACGTGCAAAACTTCGCGTTCTTACATCGGTCTGCACCGGTTCCGCATGAAGCTCTGTTCGGCGCTGTTTACGACTACGTTGATTGTTCCGAACATCTGCTTTATGTCCTCCCCAATTGATTAAACGCAGGTTGCAAGAATTTCGGGTCTGGCGGTGGTCTTTATATGCGACAACACTTCGTCGGCCACCTTATTCGCCGCCTCGCGCGCCGGGAAATGTCCTATTCGGTCGAGCAGAACACGTCGATATCCGCCGGTAAAATAACGCTCCTGGTCTTCCGATTCTGAGGGCGGATCGCACATGTCTGCTCCGCCCTGAATCATTAGCGCAGGCGTACTGATGGTTTCTACCGATTCCAGCTGCTTTCGCAACGAAATATAACGATCGTCGGCGGCCTCGGTCTTCCATCGGCCGCGATACGCGTTGAGCGTTACGTTCACCCAATCGCGATTCTCGAAGCTCTTCGCAGTTGCGGCAAACTCCTCATCGTCGAACCAACCGGGAGGACTCCATGTGTTCCACTGTTGCAGCGCAAAGCCTTTTGGATCGGCACGAACTGCATCTGCGCCACGATCCGTTGTCATGAACCACTGGTACCACCAGCGTTGGGATTGCTCGAACGTTGGAGTTGGAAACCTTCCGCCTGGAGAATAAGAAAGAGCGAGCGCGGTGATGCTGGAGAGTCGCTCGGAAAAAAGTGCCGCCAATGCGTACGCTATCCGCGCGCCCCAATCGTGTCCCACGACTGAAAACTTCGTCCAGCCAAGATGGTCGGTCAACGCCACCGCGTCGTGAGCCATGGCCACTGCGCTACCGTCCCGAACCGTCTCCTTTGCTAGAAAAGTCGTGGGGCCAAAGCCTCTTAGCCATGGTGCCACCCACCGCAAACCTGCACTCTCTAAATGCGGCGTCAATCCACGCCAGCCGCGAACATCATCCGGCCATCCGTGGAGTAACAGAACTGGTGGGCCACTTGCAGGCCCACCAGTTTGGTATCCGATATTCAGAACGTCTGTGGCGGTCGCATTCATATCATCTCTTCGACTAGCGCAACGATCGGAACGACACGCGGACATCTTCAGTGAACAACTCTGGCTGCTCCCAGGCCGCGAAGTGTCCACCCTTCGGAGGCCGGTTGTAATAGATCAGTTTCGGATAAGCCTTCTCGGTCCAACTCTTCGGGGCTTGATAGATCTCGTCGGGAAACGCGCTTACTGCAACCGGGATTTGAACGCCTCGCGGGTCGAAGAAGCCACCTTTGTATTCCCAGTAAAGGCGAGCCGAAGAGATTGCAGTGTTGGTCAGCCAGTAGAGTGTGATGTTGTCGAGGATGTCGTCTTTTGTCAGACCTTCGCTCTGGCCGTCGAAGACACGTGCGATGAGCGCTTCGCTGGCCGTGTCGTGATCGAGGATCCAACCCGCGAGGCCGATCGGGGAATCCGCGATCCCGTAGAGCGTCTCAGGACGATTCGCCATCTCGATGGCGTAGCCCAAGCCGTGCTTGTAGAAAAGACTCAACTGATCGTATGCGCGTTGCTCGTCGACCGGCAGATTGTACGGAGGGGGAGTTCCGGCGAGCGCAGCCTTTTCGATATCAGCGGGAACGGTAGCGGCCATGTTCGTGTGGATACCGATTAGTTCGGGAGGCGCCTGCAGCGCCATCGTCTCGGTAACCGCGTTTCCCCAATCGCCGCCTTGCGCCACAAACCGCGTGTATCCGAGGCGCTTCATCAGGACAGTCCACGCGCGCGCGGTGCGAGCCGGATCCCAACCCGTTGCAGTCGGCTTGCCTGAGAATCCGTATCCAGGCAGGGAAGGAATGACAACATCAAAGGAGTCTTCCACCTTTCCTCCGTAAGCAACAGGATCGGTGAGCGGGCCGATGATTTTTAGCTGTTCGATGATCGATCCCGGCCAGCCATGCGTGATGATGATCGGCAACGCGTTCGAATTTTTCGAGCGCACCTGAATGAAGTGGATGTCGAGTCCGTCAATTGTGGTGACGAACTGCGGCAGAGCGTTGAGCTTTGCTTCGACTTTGCGCCAGTCGTAATCGTTTGCCCAGTAGCGGGCAAGAGCTTTCATGGTTGCGAGTTGAACTCCTTGCGTGGCATCACTGACAGTTTCCTGCTCAGGCCATTTTGTCGCGACGACTCGTCTGCGAAGGTCCGCGAGTTGTTCGTCAGTAGCATGAAACTGGAAGGGTCGGATCGCAGCTGACACATCTTGCGGCGCAGCGTCGACTTGCAGAACGGCTAGTTGGCTCATGGTTATCTCCTTTTTGATCACGATTTGGGCATCGCCCGGGACAGATAGCAGCAGTAGACCTAATGAGGGGAGGGCTAATGCGAGGACGCGAAAAGTTTGCCAGTCGTGCTGGATGTTGTTGGAATTCATAGCAGTTTCCTTTTTGTCGCTGCGCGTTTCCGATTGACCCGGATGCGATGAGCACATGACACCAGAAGAGTGAACGAGAAACAATTGGACGATGGTATTGGCGATACTTTCGTATCAATCGGTGCGAGAGGTGTTGTCTTCGGTGAAGGCTTAGATTGTTGTCTAGGCAGAGTGTCGTTTGTATCTGAACGGTCTGGGTAAGTGCACGGCAAGGCAGAGTTAGTTTGCCTTGCCGTGCGATTGGTCGTGAATCGTAGGTTAGGACCTGAAGATTTAGGATTTGATGAACTCGAGCAGATCCGCATTGATCCGATCGGCGTGAGTGGTCGGCATGCCGTGCGGAAATCCGGGATAGGATTTAAGGGTGCCATGCTTCAAGAGCTTGACCGACCTTGCGCCAGTGGTTAGGAACGGACAAATCTGGTCGTCCTCGCCGTGCATCACCAGGACCGGCACGTCGATCGCTTTGAGATCGTCGAAGAACTCAGTTTCCGCGAGGACCTTGATGCAGTCATACTGGGCCTTGATGGCGCCCATCATGCCTTGTCGCCACCAGTTTTCTCGAATCCCCTCGGAGACATTCGCGCCTGGACGATTGAAGCCATAGAACGGGATTGTGATGTCTTTGTAGAACTGGGAACGATGGTTTCCCGTTCCGTCACGAAGTCCGTCGACGACTTCCTTTGGAACGCCGTCAGGGTTTCTCTCCGACTTCTGAAAGGTTGGCGGAATCGAGCTAATCAGAACTGCTTTTACGACCCGGCCTTTACCGTACTTGGCCACGTAGCGTGTCACTTCGCCTCCGCCCGTGGAATGGCCGATGTGAATCGCATCCTTCAAATCAAGCGCTTTCGCCAGCGCGGCGACGTCGGCCGCGTAGGTGTCCATGTCGTGGCCGTTTGCTGTTTGAGAGGAGCGACCGTGTCCGCGACGATCGTGCGCGATCACCCTATAACCATGGCCCAGAAAAAACATCATCTGCGCATCCCAGTCGTCACCCGTTAGAGGCCAACCGTGGTGAAATACGATGGGCTGACCAGTTCCCCAGTCTTTGTAGTAAATCTGTGTCCCGTCAGTAACTGTAATCGTGCTCATGATGGTTCTCCTGTGATTGATTTGTGCGGTTGAAGGAAGGAAGTTGTCGCTCGGGCTTAGCGCCGACCGTGTAATGACCAAAGAAAATGTCGCGGCGACACTTTCAGTTAAGAATTGATGTGCTTGTTTTTGGTAGTGCGTGGAAAGTGTCGTCGATCACGGCGAGCGGAGCTCTGAGTAATGTTCGAGTATGCAACGCGACATTCAAACGGTTTGCCAGCCGAGCTGCGGCCGCAACCGAGACCGCTCGCCATTCTCGACCTGCATCACGAGTCTGGGTTTCCACCAGTTCAGCCTCATCAAGCCAATCGTCGATCGAGAGGCGAGCTTGCTCTAGGCCAAATAACTCTGTCACCGCGCCGATGAATGATGCCAACTCGCGCTCAGCCAGGTCAGCGCAGTGCGCGTAATTCCAATTCTTAGACAGTTCTTGCGTGCTCATGGGATTCTCCCGTATCACGGTGCGTACTGCGTGAAAACAAAGTCGCGAGCTTTGACAGGCTCATGGCAGGGGAAGCAGGTTTTGAGCAGCGCATTATCGGCGGGCTTACCATCTTTAAATTGAGCGAAACCCCAACCTCCTGTAGCCGCATATTTTTTTGAGTCCTTGACCATGAACTGAATGTTCGTCGCAGAACCGGCCACAAAAGATTGGGAACGGCCAAACACTTTGTTATTTTCCGCGGACGGAACGTAACTCCACGCGAGTCGGGCAATGATTGCGCCGTCGGGGAGGGGCAGTTTTCCTCTTCGATAGGCGTCGATCGCTAAGTCGTTACCGAGAATGGCGCGAATATCGTTGAGGTCGCCCGCCTCGTGAGCCACGGAGATCAACTTCCAGTCGCGGTATCCAGGAGGAATTGTGATTCCGAAGATCGGGGCAGCCTCTTCGTCGGCGCGTCCCGACGCTGGGATCGAGCTTGTAACCATCCCAGCCACCGCCGCAACTGCAAGCAGCCAGAACGCGATCCGTTTCACAGTGTTCCTCCTTTTTGCTTATCGGCCGTTTTTTCTGGAACACCAAGAGTGGCTCTACTCTCACCGGCGCTACAACTTTGTGGGTTGGTGGCGCTCGTCGTTGTCGTGGTTCAAAAGCCGTCAACGTCAATCACGGCCTTGGCAAAAGCTTCCGGAGCCTCTTGCGGCAAATTGTGTCCAATGCCGCCGGTTATAACTCGGCTGGCATATTTTCCCGAAAACTTCTTGGCATATGCACTCGGTTCCGGATGCGGCGCCCCGTTGGCATCTCCTTCCATGGTGATAGTAGGGATGGTGATGACCGGGGACTCAGCGAGTTTCTTTTCCAAGTCGTCATATTTGGGCTCGCCCGCCGCGAGGGCCTGCCGCCATTGGTAGTTGTGGATAACAATGGCGACGTGATCCGGATTCTCGAACGACGCCGCGCTACGATCGAACGTGGCATCGTCGAAATCCCACTTCGGCGAAGCGAGCTTCCAAATCAGTTTAGAAAAATCGTGTCGGTATTTCTCGTAGCCATCCCGGCCACGATCCGTCGCGAAATAAAATTGATACCACCATTGGAATTCGGCGTCGGGTGGCAGTGGCGCCTTGCCGGCTGCCTGGCTACCGATCAAATACCCGCTCACCGAGACCAGGGCTTTGCAGCGTTCCGGCCAGAGTGCCGCGATGATGTCAGCGGTCCGAGCTCCCCAATCGAAGCCGGCGAGAATCGCTTTCTGGATCTTGAGCGCATCCATCAAAGCGATGATGTCCAGCGCAACTACTGATGGCTGGCCATTGCGAAAGGTCTTGCTAGAGAGAAAACGCGTCGTACCGTATCCGCGGAGATAGGGGACGATCACACGGTAACCCGCTGAAGCTAACAGCGGAGCCACATCGACGAAGCTGTAAATATCGTAAGGCCAGCCGTGCAGAAGAATTACCGCGGGGCCACTGGCAGGCCCAGCCTCGGCATAACCAATATTCAACAGACCGGCATCGATCTGCTTCAATGGAGCGAAAGACGCATTCTTCGTATTAGTCTTAGTCGCTGGATTGGATGAAGATGACGCATCTCCACTTTGAATCGCAAAGAGTGGGCGTTGAGCGAGAAGTGCCGCTCCCGCGGAAACGCCAGCCATTGTCAATAGACGACGACGTGATACCCCAGTGGATTCGGTAAGTTTCATAAACTCATTCCTCCTTCTGAGTCCGCGCCGCTGTTTCGCTCGGGCACTTTGTCTCTTGGGGTTTGATCTGACCAGATGTTAGGAGGCAAGACAATTAGACGTTGGTATCGGTAATGATTTGGTATCAAAAGGTAGGAAAGGGAACCGCATCATGGGACCGATTTCCCTGGATGCGGCTTCCGTTCGAAATGTGGCTCAGTAATATTTGCTAAGCCGGTAGCAGATCGCCTTTAGTTTGCGGCCACAGTTACCGTAAAGCTTGCGGGTGTGAGGCTTGAGGTCGATGCGGTGATCTTCAACGGACCGGCCGTGTTGGGTGTCGTGTAGCGGGTGCTGGCATGACCAGTCGCATCAGTTGTTACGTTTGCGCTGCTGAAGGTTCCACCTTTTCCACCATCACTGAACGTCACAACTGCGCCTTGAATCGGATTCGAGTGCGCGTCGACGACGATTACAGTCAGCGGCAATGGCAGCTGTGTGTTGACGGGCGCGGTCTGTTGGTTGCCACCGGTCTGCTTAATGAGAGTTGCAACTCCAGCGACTGATGTTTCCGTGAATGTTGAGGAAATATATCCAGTTGCGGTGCAGGTCACGGTGATCGTTTTCGCCTTTACCGGCAGCGTATAGTTGGTGCTGAAATTACCGGAGGTGTCAGTGACTCCGCTAGCACTGCTAAATATTCCGCCAGCGCCGCTGTCTTTACAGGTCACTGCCACGCCGGGAATTCCCAAGTGGGTGTAAGCGTCTTTAGCCTGCATCTTCAATGGAGCGGACAGCATGGTTCCGACTGTTGCGGATTGATTGTTTCCCGAAGAGATGGCAAGGCTCGGTAGAAGACCAAAAGCATCGAGTTCGTGAAGTCCCCCGACGTACACTTTTCCTTTCACGATCGTAGGTGTGACAAAGCGTGAGGTCGCAAGGATGCGATCGCGCAAATGCAAAGCCTGGGTCGAGTCGTAAAGTTCGTTGGAAAGATTGGTCGCATCAAAAGCATAAAGGACCGGCGTACCGTGAAGCATCGCCCAAAGAATGCCGTTCTTAGTGCCGTTCGAGGAAATTGAGATTGAGGGCCCTCGATCGTTGAAGAGAACGCTGGTCTGTTGGGTTGGCTGGTTCGACATCGCGCCCCCGTCCAACGAGAATCCCTTGATGTAGTCTTGTTGTCCGCTTAAGTAAACGTTGCCGTTCCAATACGCAGGAACCGTCTTAATCGAAGGCGTAATGCCTACGAATTCTTGGACGACCATGTCGGTAGCTGCGTTGAATCCACCCAAACCGTCGCGATCCGCGAGATAAAGCGTCCCTTGTTTTCCTCCACCGACTAATTCGTGAACATGAGAGCCAACCTGATTGGGTAGGACGACGACGCCACCAGAACCTAAATCGAGATCGTCGGCGTCCAACGTTGCCTGGTTGTAAGGAGTGAAGTAGTCCTTAACCTGGAAGCCGTGCTGCACCGAACTTATCTTTAGAAAACTGTCGCCGAAATCGGTGCCGCCGATGCTGAAGTCGAATGTACCGTTCGCAGTGGCAACGTATATGAAGCCTTCGTTGTCCGCCGCAGGACCGCCACCAGCCGACCACAGAGAACCTTTCATGCCCTGAGGAGTCGTGATAAATACACCGGTTTGTTGCAACGTGGACGCGCTATATGCCAGCAACCAGCCGTGATAGGTATAGGCATCGCACCCGTTCGAGCCGAAGCCGATGTATACATTGCCGCCGAGGAGCAGCAATGCGGGCCGTTGTAACTGGATTGACGGAGTGAATACGATCGGTCCATTGCTCGTCTGAACTGTGGCGTTGATCTCGGTGGGACCGCCAAATTTTTCAGTTCCGGAGGCGAGATCGAGGGCGTGCAGGCGGAAATAATAGAGGCCCTTTTCAATCGTCTTGGAAACTACGTAAAGAGTGCTCGTGGCCGGGTCGATCACCGGCGTTCCCATGATTCCGATTTCCGTGTAGCCCGGAGTTCCGCAGCCGTAGTTCTGAGCGTTATCGGGGATGGGACTGGGATAGTTTACTGTCCAAAGGGGCGCAGCATTGCTGCCGAGAGCATTGTCTGCGTCGAACGCATAGACGCTATCGTGCTGTGTAGCGACGAACACGACATTGTGAAGCGTTCCATCCGGAAACTGAACACTAGGCACGTAAAGTGGCTGGGCCACGATGGAACCGTCCGTCTTTTGAAAAAACAACTTGCCGAACGAATTCGCGTTCACGTTTTGCGGTGTCAAGATTGTTTCCCTGGTATTTTGCCCGGTTCGCTGATTATCGTTGTGCTGCGTGAGGACGCTGACCTCACTGGCGCCGACGCTTAGAACTCCGAGGAGTGAAAAGACGAATACGAGAACCGCATGGGTGGGCTTGCTGAACCGGCTGGACGGCATAACAGAATTCCTCACAGAACTTCATGGAGCAAAATGAGTTAGCAAATGCGGAGAGACCGCAAAACGGACACGCCACGCGGGGGAAAAATGGCCACCGTTAGCAAAATCCTATCATGGGCCGAGGCGCTGTATTGACTAGCGCAAGTAGTAGATCGCAAAATCACTTCCCGGCGCCGGTTTGCTCTTGGTTGGTACGCAGATTACAGCCTGGAAAAATTCGTTAGCATTGCTAACGAATTTATCCGGTTTGACCAACATTTCAGCGTAAAACTTGACTTTCTCAACCGCGCGTTTTGATGTACGCTTACCGCGTTGTAAGGAAGGAGACTTTATGGCAGAGCGCAATGCGGTTGAAGTCGCAAAACGAGCAACCACTTGGTCGATGATTTGGGGAGTCTCGCTGATTCTCTTCGGAATGTTGGCGGTCGGTGCACCTTTTCTTGCTGCCGTAGCAGTCAGCGGGTTGATTGCGTGGCTGATCGTTTTCGCAGGCGCGGTCCATCTCGCTTTGGCTTTTCATTCCCGTGGAGCGTCCAGCGTGATTTGGAAACTTCTCGTTGGTATCGCCTACATTGTGTTCGGCGCATACCTTATCCTGCATCCCGTGATGGCCGTGGCATCGCTCACTTTGTTGCTGGGGTCACTCTTCTTGTTCGAGGGAGTTTTGAGTCTCGTGATGTACTTCAAGATGCGTTCGGCTCGCGGCTCAAGCTGGATGCTGTTCGATGGAGCCATCACGCTACTGCTGGGATTGATGATTTATTTGCAGTGGCCGTCGAGTTCGGCTTGGGCGATTGGCACTCTCGTTGGAGTGAGCATGATTATGAGCGGGATCACGCGAGTGATGATGAGCGCGGCAGCACGAAAAGCGAATTCCAAAGGTGAAACGCCGCTCGCGGCTGCGGCGTAACGCCGGACGGCACGAGTGCTTCCTGCGCCGTTTCCGATAGATTATCTGTACATTTTCTCGTTGATCGCGCCGCTATTCACCTAATGTTATCTTGGGAAGGCAGCGTAAAGCGAACAGATGAGGTCGGCAAAAGAGAGCAGTGGATAGCGCTGCCAGCATTCGTGCCGGGAATAGGGGTCCTTCGACTGCGCAAGTCTTCACTTCGTGAAATCCTTGCTGCGCTCGGGATGACATCCCTTCCGCTTCTGGAAAATCGGTTTTCATGGAAGTTCTAAAAAAGCTTTTTGAAGAGCATTTTCACACGCCGGTCGAGCGAGTGGAACCTCTGCAGGGCCAGCTCGGTGGTTCGGGGCGGAGGATCATTCGTCTATCCGCAGATTGTCTATCTACGGACCGTCGAGCGACAGATAAACTCAGCGCGATCGGAATTCTTTACGACGTCCGCGAAGAGAACGTCGCTTTCCTGGAATTTTCGCGGCACTTTCGTCAGCATGGCCTTCCGGTCCCCGCGATCTACGGCGAAGATTTGGCTCAAGGCGCCTATCTAGAAGAGGATTTCGGCGACACTTCTCTGTTTGAGTTTCTATCCAACAATCGAGACGGCGCGGCGGTCGCGCCTGAGGCAATCGCGGCATACAGGAAAGTGGTAGCAATCCTGCCGCATTTTCAGGTCGAAGCGGGTCGCGATCTAGATTACAACGTTTGTTATCCGCGCGATAGCTTTGACGGGCAATCCATCGCGTGGGACCTGAATTACTTCAAGTACTACTTTCTTCGTCTCGCGGGTATTCCGTTCAACGAACAAGCGCTGGAAGACGATTTCAGCCGACTTTCGAAATTCCTGCTGACGGCCAGCCGCGATTATTTCCTCTATCGAGATTTTCAATCCCGCAACATCATGCTGCGCGATGGCAATCCGTTTTTTCTGGATTACCAGGGCGGTCGCAAAGGCGCGCTGCAGTATGACATCGCCTCTCTCTTGTACGACGCGAAGGCCGACTTGGCTCCCGATCTCCGTCAACAGTTACTCGATGATTATCTGGATAGCCTCGGTAACCTGATCGATCTCGATCGCGCCGTGTTCATGAAGTTTTATTTCGCGTATGTGTATGTCCGCATCATGCAGGCGATGGGAGCGTACGGCTTTCGCGGATTCTACGAGCGCAAAGAACATTTTCTGCAGAGTGTGCCGTACGCGCTGAAAAATATTCGGTGGTTACTCCACAACGTGGAACTGCCCATTGCGCTGCCAACGTTGATGGACGCTTTCAAGAGCATCGTGGCCTCCGAGAAGCTGCAGAAGTTGACTACCTCGTTGGAGCCCGCATCCGAACCGAAAAAGCTGACCGTGCGCATTTTCAGTTTTTCATTTCATAAGGGTCCAGTGCAGGACGCCAGCGGAAACGGCGGTGGTTTCGTTTTTGACGGCCGCAGCCTTCCAAATCCCGGACGCGAAGAGCGGTTCAAGATGCTTACCGGAAAAGATGCGGCAGTGGCTGAGTATCTCGATCAACAAGAGAGCGTGCATCAGTTTCTCGCGAACGCTACATCTCTGGTGGATGCCAGCGTCAGCACGTACCTGCGGCGCGGTTTCAAACATTTGATGGTGTCGTTCGGGTGCACTGGAGGCCAGCATCGCTCCGTGTATCTGGCCGAGCAACTGGCCAAGCATCTGCGCGATAACGATGCCGTCGATGTGGTGCTGCATCATCGCGAGCAACAACAGTTGAATTCATGAAAGCACCTCTCACTCAGGCTGACACCGCATGAAAGCGATGATTCTTGCCGCGGGGCTTGGGACGCGCCTGCGTCCGCTGACCGACGACCGTCCCAAAGCGTTGGTTGAAGTTAACGGCCGTCCCATGCTGGAGATCACCCTGTCCCGCCTGCGTAGCTTCGGCGTTCGGGAAGTCATCGTAAACGCCTATCACTTTGCGGACATGATTGTGGACTACCTGAGAGCGAATCAAAACTTCGGCATGAAAATCGAAGTCTCACGCGAAGAAGAGTTGTTGGACACTGGCGGCGGCCTGAAAAAAGCTGCTGACTTCTTTTTAGGCAATCCAAGAAATTCTGCCCAACCGTTCATTGTGCACAACGTCGATGTGCTCAGCACCATTGATCTTGCGCTCATGCTGAAAGATCACAATCGCGGCCACGCCCTCGCGACTCTAGCGGTCCAGGACCGCAAGACGTCGCGATATTTGTTGTTCGGCAAAGATCAGCAGTTATGCGGACGGAGGGTTGGGAGCGAAGCCCCTGAGATCGTTCGAGAAGCTGAGGATGCTAAAGAGCTAGCGTTCTGTGGTATTCACGTCATTTCTCCTCAGCTTCTTCCGCTCATCACCGAAGAGGGTGCATTCTCGATTATCCCGACCTACCTTCGACTGGTCAGCCACGGAGAAGTCGTTCGTGGCTTTCGCGCTGACCAGTATTATTGGCGCGATCTCGGAACTCCGAAGAATGTAGAGCAAGCCGCGCAGGATATGAGAGAAGATTCGAACCGAGATCTTTTTCAATAGCGCTGCCGCGTGTCAACTCCTGAGGACGTAGGCATCTACACTCATGGCCGCGTAACCGGCCCGAATTGAGTCCAACTGTTACCCTCAAAGAAGACCTCAATCTTTAGGAGACCGCAAAGCATTGCCGCCCATCGTTAACGCAAGAGAAATTACCAAGTCGTTTGGAGCGAATCCGCTCTTCCAAAATGTTTCGTTCACTGTGTCGGAAGGAGACCGCATTGGGCTCATCGGCCCGAACGGATCCGGCAAATCGACGTTGCTCAGAATTTTGGCCGACGAAGTTAGTCCCGATAGCGGAGAAGTGTCCTACCGCAAACGTACGCGTCTCGCGTCCGTCGAACAAGACTCACGCTTCGAAGCAGGCGCCACCGTTCGCTCTGTGATTGAAGCCGCCCTGGACCGTTGCGGCGTATCCGGAACCGAACGAGGCTCGCGCTTCGCCGAAACTCTAGGCCGCGCAGGGTTTGAAGATCTTGATGCCCATGCCAATGAATTATCCGGCGGATGGCAGAAGCGCCTCGCAATTGTCGAAGCCCTAGTCCAGCATCCCGACATTCTGCTGCTCGATGAACCGACGAACCATCTCGACCTCCTCGGGATCGTCTGGCTAGAAGAAGTTCTGGAGCAAGCCGCCTTCGCCAGCGTCATCGTCAGCCACGACCGCTATTTTCTGGAGAACGTGACGACCGACATGGTCGAACTAAATCGTATCTATCCAGACGGCTCGCTGCGTGTTCATGGGACTTATACGCATTTTCTGGAGAAAAAAGAAGAGTTCCTGCACGCGCAGTCGAAACGCCATGAGGCGCTGGAGAATCTGGTGCACGGAGAAATCGAGTGGCTCCGTCGCGGCGCGAAAGCCCGCACGCGCAAATCGAAGGCACGTATCAGCAAGGCCGGCGAACTCATGGGAGAGTTGGCTGATCTCAATATGCGGACGCGCAGCACATCCACACAGATTGATTTTCAATCCTCGGATCGCAAGACAAAACGTCTGATCGAACTGGAAGACGTTACCTGCACCATGGGCGATCGGGCATTGTTTGAAGGACTGAACTTCATTCTTACCGCTGGAATGCGTGTTGGTCTCGTCGGCCCCAACGGCAGCGGCAAGACAACGTTGCTCCGACTGATTCAGGGCGAGTTAGCCCCGACCAGCGGATCGATTCGCCGCGCCGATTGGCTGCGTATCGTGTACTTCGACCAGACACGCACGCTCGATCCCAATATATCTCTGCGCAGAGCGCTCGCGCCGGATGGAGATTCCATCGTCTATCGCGACCGCGAAATTCACGTGGCTGGATGGGCTGCGCGCTTCCTGTTTACCGGCGAGCAGCTCGCTCAACCCGTTGGACGCCTCTCCGGAGGCGAACGCGCCCGCGTCCTGATCGCGCAGCTAATGCTTCAACCCGCCGACATTCTGCTGCTTGATGAACCAACGAATGACCTAGACATTCCGACGCTCGAAATTCTGGAAGAAAGTCTCAGCGACTTTCCTGGATCGCTCGTCTTAGTAACCCACGATCGTTACATGCTCGATCGCGTATCCAGCGTCGTCCTAGGACTGAACGGAAAAGGCGGCGCCGACACCTTCGCCGACTACGGACAGTGGGAAGCGTGGCAAACACAGCGTTCGAAATCGGGAGGACTAGACGCGGCACCTCCAACCGGAATGTCGCAGACTGGCAATTCTGGATCGCCTCCGTCGAAGAAAAAGCTTTCCTACATGGAAGCTCGCGAATACTCGACCATCGAGCAGCGTGTCGAAGAAGCGGAACAGTTAGTGCAGGCGAAGAGGGAAGAGTTGGAAGATCCGGCGAACGCAATGGATGCCGCGCGGCTCGTCGTCCTGCAGGCCGATGTAGATGCGGCGCAGGAAGTGCTCGACGGACTCTACGCGAGATGGGCTGAGTTGGAAAAGAAAAACGGGTGAGGTTCAGCCACCGAGCCGCATCAGAACTCCGGTGTCCGTCTATTTCCGAATCAACTATTCGCGTGCATCTTCCGGCTCCGGTGCGAGTTTGGGTGCGGTGCGAAGAAATTTCATGAGTCCGTCTCCGGTGGCCTCACCTGCACGCTTCTTGAAAAAGTCAGCAGCGGTCTCCACCACTCCAACCTTTTCGGCAACTGCAACGGCGATCCATTGATTCAACGACACGCCGTCTTCCTTGGCGAGTCGCTGGGCCGCCTTCTTGATGGAAAGGGGAAGTTTCAATGGGTAGGTAGCTTTGCTCATCGTTTCTCCTTCTTCAATAATTCGGACGGCCGTAGCACAGGAATCCCAAAACGCTCCGCTATCCCGGCGAAGTCTGAGACGTTGTAAGTGACCAACGCGTCTGCATGGCCGTTGATCGCCGCCTCTATCACCATTTCGTCATTGGGATCCTTGGATTGAGGCCGCCATTGAAAGTGCACTTCAACCGGTTCGATCAACGCGGCCAGCTCCGCCAGAAAATCATCAATCTCGTCGACCCCCAGACTATGAACCAATCGATGCTCTGGACGCTTCAGTACATCCTCATATTCGAGAAAAAGCGGCGGGGTCGATAGAAGTACCAGTCGCCGTTCCGCAACTAGCCTAAGAACAGCATTCCCCGCGCCAAGTCGGGTTCGCAGCCCAGAAACAACGACTGAAGTATCGAGAACGATTTTCTTCATGTAACATCCCATAGGATGTCACATTGCATAACACATTTCAAGGTCTTTTTGACCGTTTAGGTTACGCCTTCACAAAGTCAATAAATCCATGCTGTACATCCGTCCGCACCAATTTCACGCGCAACTTGTCGCCGACATTTAATCCCTGCGCCCCCTGCGTCAGCAACCCTTCCATATGCGGTTGCAGGACGCGAACAAAAGTTCCTTTGGGGGTGCTGCCAGTGACCAGCGCGTCGAAAAGTTCTCCGATGTGGTGGCTCATGGCCAGCGCGGATATACGTTTCGACATATCGCGCTCAACTTTTCGGGCGGCGTCGCCTTTCTCAGTGCAGTTCGAGGCGATGGCGGCGAGATCGTTGTCCGTGTATGGGCCCGGTTTTCCGTCGAGGGTGGCCTTGATCAGTCTTTGCGTGACGATGTCAGGAAACCGGCGGTTGGGAGCGGTGGAATGTGTGTAGTCTTGCACGGCCAGTCCAAAGTGTCCTTCGGGAGTGTCGCCCGGACGCTCCAAAATATATTCCCCCGGACCAACCAGCTTGATAACCGCTAAGGAGAGGTCGGCAAAATGTTCCGGATCGGCAGCTTTGCGCGCCAATAGAAAATCATTGAGGGCTTTGGAGTCGGGTGTTGCTGGCAGGGTTGTGCCTTGGGCTCCAGCCAACCGTACGATACCGTCCCAATTCTTTGGAGTCCTCACAATGCGTCGCAGGGACGAAACTTTTTCCAAGAGTCGCGCGACGACGCCGTTTGCGGCGACCATAAAATCTTCGATCAAATCAGTCGCACGGTTCTTCGTAGAGTTCGTGACGCCAACAACCTGGTCGTTGTAGAGCAATGGAACTATTTCACTGGTGTCGAGAGCTAATGCTCCATGCTCGAAGCGCAGTTTCTTTAGTAATTGGGCGACTTGATCCTGCAGCTTGAGTTGCGCCTGCAAATCTGCGGACGCGGCAACTTTTGGAGGAGCGGCACCCGAGCCATCCAACCAAGCTCCAACCCCGTTGTATGTGAGCTGCGCTTTATTACGAACGATCGCGCGATAGACACTGCTCGACTTCACCGCACCGGTGGCATCGACGACGAACTCAGTGACCACGGCTGGCCGGTCCACATCTGGAAGAAGTGACGAAGCTCCGGTCGAGAGTTGGTTCGGCAGCATCGGGAAAATGGTCACGCCCGTATACACGGAAGTCGTCTCGCGTTCGGCGTGTTGATCGATGGGAGAATCTTTCGGGACAAACGCATCGACGTCGGCAATTCCGATCATCACCTTGACGCTGCCATCCGGCTGGCGTTCGGCGACTTCGATCTGGTCAAGGTCTTTAGAAGTGTCGTTATCAATCGAGGACCAAAGCAGATTTCTCAGATCGCGAACCTTATCTGAGGGCGTCAGTTGCGGCGGATTCGCCGCGATGTCCGCTAGCTGTTTCTGTACTTCCGGCGGGAAATCAGGTTGAAATCCCCGAGCTTGCATGACTTGCCGCGCCATCGCTGTGAAATTGAAAGAGGAAGATGAAGCTACTGGGGCGGAGTGAGAAGGAATAGGGGTAGAAGGCTTAGGGTCGTTCATACGCTCCGCTTATTTCAGGGATGATTTCTTCAAGTATAATTTGGCTTGAAAAGGCTAACATGAATCCAGTCGGTTTTCCTTCTTGTACCTCAGTGCGCTTGGCGGCACACGATTTTCGTCTGTAATCCCTTTGTCCTCTATGGTCAAGCCGTTGAGTTTAAACGTGTCACCCTCGTGATATCCTAGTAGTAGCAGCTGCGCTCCTCCGATTGGATCGTCCCGCAGTTCCCAAACATCATGATTTCAGTCAGCAAAGTATCCATGCGCTACGGCGCTAAAGTTCTATTCGACGAGGTTTCCACCGGATTCATTCCGGGGAAACGCTACGGTCTCACTGGCCCCAACGGCGCCGGAAAATCGACGTTCATGAAGCTTTTGACCGGTGAACTCGAACCGCAGAAGGGGACCGTCGTTCGACCGAAAAAGCTCGGCGTTTTGAGCCAGGACCAGTTTGCCTTTGATCAGTATCGGGTGATTGACGCTGTCATCATGGGCAACAAACGGTTGTGGGCAGCTCTTGAAGAGCGCGAAATCATTTACTCGAAACCAGAGATGACCGACGCCGACGGGATGAAGCTCGGCGAACTTGAAGGCATAGTCGGCGAAGAAGACGGCTATACCGCCGAAAGCGACGCCGCGATCCTGCTTCAAGGTCTCGATATTCCAGACGAGCAGCATGAGCGAAAGATGTCTGAACTGCCTGGTGGACAGAAAGTTCGCGTGCTGCTGGCACAGGCCTTGTTTGGACATCCTCAAGCATTGTTACTCGATGAACCGACGAACAATCTCGATCTCGATTCGATCCACTGGTTGAAGAATTTTCTCAATCAGTACGAAGGCGTGTTGATTGTGATCTCACACGATCGCCATTTCCTCAATGGCGTTTGCACGCACATCGCCGATATCGATTACGAAACGATCATTACTTACACTGGCACGTATGACGACATGGTCGTCGCGAAGACCCAAATCCGGTCGCAGATCGAGTCGCAAAACGCGCAGCGCGAAAAGAAGATTGACCAGTTGAACGAATTCATCGCGCGGTTTGCCGCTGGAACGCGCTCCAGCCAGGTGCAGTCGCGGCGCAAGGAAGTCGAGCGTCTGCAGGTGACCGAACTGGCTCGATCGAACATTCAACGTCCTTATCTGAAGTTCGATCAGAAGCGACCGTCGGGCAAGCATATTCTCGAAATTGAAGGTGTCTCGAAATCTTATGGAGACGCGAAGGTTATTTCTAACTTCACTGCCAGCGTGATTCGCGGCGAGAAGATCGCCCTAATGGGCCGTAACGGCTCGGGAAAAACCACGCTGGTGAATGCGCTGCTCGCGAATTCACCGACAATTTCAGATTCCGAACTGCGGAAGACGAGTGGCTACGACGGTAAGTTCGTTGACTCCGGCAAAGTGGTCTGGGGACACGAATCCGCGGTTGGCTATTTCGCTCAGGACCACAAGGCTCTCATCGAACCCGGCGTCAAGGTTCTGGAATGGCTACATCAGTGGGACCCGACAGCATCGACTGAAGAAATCCGCGGCATCCTCGGCCAAATGTTGTTTCCGCGTGACGACGCAGACAAACGCACGGAGATCCTTTCCGGAGGTGAAGCCGCGCGATTGCTATTCTGCAAATTGATGCTGCAGAAGCCGAACATGCTCGTGCTCGACGAGCCGACCAACCACTTGGATCTTGAGTCGATTAACGCGCTGAATATTTCGTTGCAGCGTTATCCCGGAACCGTACTACTGGTCACGCACGATGAGGATTTGATCGACGAGGTCGCCACCAGGATTTGGCACTTTGAAGGCACCCACGAAATCACCGACTTCAAGGGCGCGTACGGCGAGTATCAGTCGGTTCTGGCTTAATGGCTGCTCTCGCTTAAAGGCAGAAATGCCATTGTCATCCGAAATGAAGTGAGGGGCCTGCATTTCGCGACAAGAATGCGGATCCCTCATTTCGTTTGGAATCACAATTTGCAACTATCTGGCTTTTGTTTCACCGCCGACAATCGATAGCAGCGGGCGCTTTTTAGCTTTCTTCTTCCCCGCAGACTTCTTGCGGGGTTTTGCGCCTCCGCCCACGATGTCAGCTACGGTGGTGCTCTCTAAAATCTTGGCGGCTGCATCTCTCACCTCGAGAAACACACCGTAAAGCGCGCGATGATCGGGGTCAGTGACGATTAAGCTGCGCAATTGGTCCGCATCTCCAAACGGCGCCAGCGGACCGTCAACCAGGCGAATAATTTCGCTGAGTTTGATTTCCGCGGGAGCGCGGCGGAGCCGGTACCCACCCTTCGCGCCGCGTACGCTTTCCACAATCCGGGCATTCTTCAGTTCCAACAAGATCAATTCTAGAAATTTCTCCGGAAGGTCGCTGTCGATGGCAATGTCACGAATTTTTACCGTATCAGTCCCATATCGACGGGCCAGCGTCATGATTGCCTGCAGAGCGTAGAGTCCCTTTTGCGAAATCTTCAATCGTATTTCCTTTCGAACTGCTTGGCCGTACTCTAGTTCGCTTGCGCAACCTTTGCAACTGTTCTTCTCGCGATATGAAACAGTAGTTCGCTTAAGTACAAAAACGTTTCATCTGCGCCCGAAATCCATTCTAGACGGAACTGGTCTCCCTACCTCCATTGCATGACCCCGGCCTCTATACATGCGTTCAGATAGTCCGCGACAAGGCTCACTGGCAAAGGACCGTACTCTGCCGACACGGCGTCGCGGATCTCACCCACGGTGCGTTTACCGTCTACAAAGTTGACGACCTCGTACGCATAAAGCTCCGACTGGTCGCGCGTATTCAGCAGCATGGTGGCTTCGCTGTTAATCAATTTAATCTTCCCATAGCGCTCTTTGCCGAGACGCTCCAGAAGAACGTTGTCGTTCTGATAGGTGAGCGGACCAAAGTCTCCAATGCGCACAGGGACTCGCTTTGCGTCCGAATCGCCCGCCCATGGCGCAGTGGGCTCCGTTCCGGTGGCTCCTCGGAGCTTCGCCTGCTTGTTGATCCAGTTGTTGAAATTCGCCGCTTGCTCTTCGAGGGCCTTCGATTCGTCCATGGCAGGGCTAGTCGTGTCCCCCGAAAATGTCACGAGCGATCGCAACGTTGCGCGCTCACGCTGGAGCGTCTGATTCACCAGATTTCGCCCTTCATACCAAGCCACACTAACGTCCAAGGTAGGATTCGCAACCATTTCTTGCGCTGTTCCGAAACTTTGGGCGAGGCGAGCCTCAGATTGTGACGTTACGAAGGGAAGTAGTATCGGTAATTGCCCGGGAGTGACGCTCGCGTATACATATCCGGAAGCTGCGCCCAGCAGTGCTACGCGCCGCAACTTTGTAGCGTCGATTTGATCGAGAGTGTCGTGGTCAGTGTGGATATAGATGTCCGGCCAGTCGCGCAGATATAACGACGGCACCGCAACAGTCGACGAATCGTAATCATCGTGATCGCTGCCTGCAGCGTAAGGCGTTACATCGGCGATCAGTTCGTTGCGCGTGCCTTGAGCGCCGACTCGCGTTTCCACGATTCCCTCATCGGCGGATAATTCTCCGGCTGCGTAGCCGCTGGCAGCCGTTTTAATAGCATCGAGAAACACCGCGCCCACATCCGTCACGAAACTCGGCAGCGACCACGGAGTGCCACTCACGTGAAAGATCGATTTATTCTTGAAAGGATCGCCGCCCACCATATCCATGTGAATGTTGGCTCGCAAGCGCTGCTTTATTTCCGGATGGCTGGCCAGGAAAGCCATCGTTCCCTCAATCTCTGGCCCCCAAACAAATCGCAGCGTGCGCTTAGGCCGAGGCAACGAACCCGAGTCGATCAATCTCGCCAAGATCCGAGCCGATTCTAGGATCGTGACGCAGCCACTGCCGTTGTCATTCGCACCCGGGCGTTCGTGGTCGAGGTGACAGCTGTAAACGATCTCTCCCGCGGCGGCGTCGGTGCCGGGGATCGTGCCGGTTATAACTGTCCAGTGTCCCGGGCCGACCGTCGCTTTTACGTGAGCATTCAGTGTGACGGTTCCACCTTTTTTCAAGCTGGCGCGCAATGCGTCGGCGGTCTGGCGCGAAACCATGAAGGCAAATCCAGACCCTAGGCGCGCATCGAGATGTCCCCAGCGCACAATTGTTGGATCAAGGCCTGCCCACGCGGTCGTCTGATTCGGCATGTCGCTGACGATGCCAGCGGCTCCATGCTGAATGATTGCCAGTTCCTGCACTCGAGCCAGAACCCCATCGGCGAGCACAATCTTTCCGCGAACATCTTTGCCGGAATAGTCAGCCTCGCTGCCGCCGTTGCCGACATCAATCAGTTCTGCTTCTACGTCCGCGCTGTGGCTGTAATCCGCGAGATGGATTGGCTCCGTCTTCCAGTCTCCGAGAAGAATATGTTGCGGCTTGATTTCCCATAGCTGTGCGTCCTCCACTGTCCAGCCGAGATAGGAGCGCATCAGTCCGTAATTCTTTTTTCCATCGATTGTGAACTGTTCACTGCGTGCATCGGTTAGTCCGTATTCACGCGCGCGCTGCAAGATGAATTGTGCGGCTTCGTCAAAGGCTGGAGTCGACGGGACACGGTGCAGCGTAGTCAGGTAGCGCAGATTTTCATAGGGAACTGCGCCATTGGACTCGTCGCGTAGCGCTGTCCACTGATGAGTGTTGAGAAACGGCTGCTGAGCAAAAGCGCCAATGGCGGTCAATGTTAATAAGATGACGGAGAGAATTCGGAGAAGCGAGCGCATAAGCTAACGAGGATAGCACTGACACTACCGTGCAGAAATTGCGACCGCCCCAGAAATATGGTCATCCTGAACGAAGCGAAGGACGCGCTCGTTGACTTGTCGATTAAGAAGCAGGTCCTTTTGCTTCGCTCAGGATGACAATATTGGTGTGAGGGCTGCGGCAGGCGGATCTAACTCGACGCCATCGCAAAAACAACGCTATCTCGTCGAGACCATCTTCATCGGAGGCGCACCAATTTCTTCGTGCGCATCTCCTTCGAGACAAACGCGGTGCCACAACTCAAGGTTGAGCAGCCGCCAGATGCGATCATAGTTGTCACGATGCTTCGCGCGATGCTCGTCGAAAAGTTGCTCGATCGCTTCGCGGCGGAAGAATCCGCGATCCAGGCTCCGTGGTTCGAGCAACATGTCGCGGATGGCTTCCAATCGTGGTCCCGCCAGCCACCCGCTCCACGGCGTCGGGAATCCGAGCTTCGGGCGATAAAGAATCGAATGTGGAAGCAGATCTTCAACCGCTTTTTTCAGGATTCGTTTGCCCGCGAGTCCCTGAATCTGGACTTCGCGCGGAATACGTGTCGCGAACTCCACCAGAACATGATCAAGAAATGGAACCCGACTCTCAATCGATGCAGCCATGCTCATGTTGTCTTGTTTCATCAGTAGCTCAACAAGATAAGTCTTGATGTCGGCGTACAGCAGTCGTTGCAACATTTCGCCCGACGAGTGGTCCCAATAGTTGAGAACGTGCTTGTACGCGGTGCTGGGCGCGGTTTCGCGGGCGAAGTCGGCGCTCAGCAGGCTGTTCTGTTCCGCTTCGCCGAACGCGGAGAAAAAATTATCGAAGTAGAATGACGCCCACGAATTTCCATCTTTCGCCAAAAATGTATGTTCGAGTTTTCGGCGTAAGGTGGCTCCCAACAGCGAAGAAGTCGCGACACTACTCCGTAAACCGCTCCGCACAAATCCCGGAACAACGCTGCGGTATGCGCGATCCATGGCGGCATTCTTCAGCGTGAACGCATAGCGCGTATATCCGGCGAGTGTTTCATCAGCGCCTTCGCCCGTGAGCACCACGGTCACGCGCTCCCGAGCGAGGCGAGCCACAAAATAAAGCGAAATGCTGGATGGCCAGGTGATCGGCTCATCCTCATGCCAGATCAGGTGCGGCAGAGCGCCAAAGAAGTTATTCTCGCTTACGAAGACTTCGTGATGTCGCGATCCAATGTGATCTGAAACGGTGCGAGCAAATGGCAACTCGCTGTAAGTTTGCTCTGTGTAGCCGACAGAGAAAGTCTCCACCGGCTCGCGCCGCATTTTCGTCATCAGCGCCGCGACTGCACTCGAATCGACGCCGCCGCTCAAGAACACACCAAGCGGGACGTCGCTCATCAAGTGGCTCTTGACTGCGCCGTCCAGCAGCTCGCGGTAGCTTTTGACATAGTAATTTTCGTCCCGCGACTCGTGCGTCTTCGATGTATCGAGGTCCCAATACTGCCGGATCTCAGCTTGGCCGTTTGGCCCAACCGTCATGGTGTGGCCGGGCAGAAGTTTTCTGATCCCTGAATAAAAAGTTTCTTCACCAGACAGATATCCAAAGGCAAGATATTCAGGCAGCGCAGTCCGATTGAATTCTGGATGGACTCCGCCGTGAGCAAACACGACTTTTATTTCTGATCCGAACAGCAACCGCTCGGGTGTCAGTTTGTAATACAACGGCTTGATGCCGAGCCGATCCCGCGCGATGAACAGCGTCTTCGTGTTTCGATTCCAAATGGCAAAAGCAAACATCCCGCGGAGATGCTGCACGCAATCTTCGCCGTACTCCTCAAAAAGGTGGATGATGGTTTCGGTATCACTGTGCGTGACGTAGCGATGGCCGCGTGCAATGAGTTGCTCGCGCAGTTCGAGATGGTTGTAGATCTCGCCGTTGAAGACGATCCAGAGCGTGCCGTCTTCGTTCGAGATGGGCTGGTGTCCGCCTGCCACGTCGACGATGCTAAGCCGGCGCATGCCAATACCGACCGGGCCGTCCGTGTAAAATCCCTCATCGTCGGGTCCGCGATGCGTGATGACGCGGCACATTTCACGTAACGCCGTCGCGCTCGCCCGCGCATCTCTTCCGAATTCGAAAATCCCCGCTATGCCGCACATTAATGTTTCTCCACGTATGAAGACAAACCCTGATTCGCTAGCGAATGGCCGCCGCTCGTTAGCTCTTTGAATAGTGGTGTGACCGAAAACGATTTCGAATCAGCGTTAAGGTCCGCGTAGCCTTCTCGCCACTCAAAGCACTCCGATGGACTCGAAGCTCGCAGAATATCTTGCCCACGCCACGCCACAAACGTCGCGCCGATAGCGATCATTTGCGTGAGCCGTTCCTTTTGGATCCGTCGATAGAACACCCGAGCATCCGACGACCAGAGGCCGAAGTTCCATTGCCCGTGGCTAAGCGCAAAAACAAATGATTGATTGTCATCGTCCTGATGCAGTTCGTAATTCTGCACTGACGGGTCGGTCAAACTCGTCAAACGGGGCTGGCTCAGCCCATCGTCACGCTGAGCCGCAAAGCTCGGCAGTAGCGCCGTCGCAACTTCTGCTGGGAGCGTAATCTTCGCGCGCGATCGAATCACGGGTGCATCATCCACAATTCCGTACGCCGGCGAAACGCGTGTGACGCCGATGTCCGTGCCGGTCTGCCAGACGGTTCCTTCGGGGACGAGCATACTGAGAGCGACTGCGTGCGACGCGCCGTCAGCGCGAGATATTTCTATTCTCCCCTCATCCGTAGCTCGAACTTCGAGGTCGCTCGCAAAGTTCCAGCGAATTTCTACTTCATGTTCAGCGTGCCCCAGGGCCACATCCCGCACCAGACACGGACCACCGGCAATCTTGAGGACGTGCCGGCCATGCGTAACGGGATCGGCCAGTCGTTCATATCCATTGTGACTGCCCACAAAATAGCTAAAGCTTCTTGCAGGAATCCAAGTCTCGACCCGAGTCGTTGGAATATTTGTCCACGAAAATGGTTCGTCCGCGACCGCCTGGTCTTGTTCGTCGATACGGAGGGTGTTGTGCGCACCGGTTCCGCGAAAATGATTTCGCTTTTGAATGTCGTCGGAAATGTACACGCCGCTACCAGAGTCCACTAGCCATCGTTGTCCATTCATCGTGAGGCGCAGGCTGAGCGCGTCGGCATGTCCGTGCCCGGATCGTCCAACGCCTTGCGGACCAGCATCGATGGCGAACACTTGAGCGAACGGATCGGAATCGGCGATCACGTAGGTACCACCGTCAGGAAATGCAACCGACTTCGTAATCGCCGCTTGCTTGAGATGGGAGTCGTCAGCGGACAACTGCTCGACCGCACGAATCCCAAACAACCAGATTGCTTCTTCGGTAAGGCGCGATGAGGGAAATGTTCGGGAGTAAATTAGACTCCCTAAGGCTAGCGGGTCCGTCGTTTGCTCAGTCCGATTTCTTCGCGGATTAAATAGTCGCCCGCCATCGTCATCACCGAAACCCTCTGCTGGGCCTGCTTGGGAGAGCGCAGCGACTACATCCAGCATCCGTCCCATAACTGCGTCGTAGGACCGAGGAATTTCAACCGCGTTACGCGATGCCAGCATTCTCGCGTACAAAAAGAAATCCAGTGCATAGACGTGGTAGTGGAGTGACTGCTCGAAGTAAACGCCATCCGGCCGCACCTGCCGCTCAGACTCGTGCTGCACAATTTGCCATCCCGATTTCTGCCAGCGCGCAGCTCCCGGCATCTGCGGATACAGAGTACCCAGGAAAAACAAGGCGACTGCTTCTCCCAGCAAATGCGTGTTCGGAGAAAAATATGTGGAGAGATAGCGTTCTATATATCGCCCGTGGAAGGCAAGTGCGGGCATCATGTCGGCGCGAAAATCCGCGCAACCAGGAAGACCCGCGAGCAACTGATCGACCCAAATCCACGACAGACTTCGAAAAGCCACTTCGAGCGAACTGCCCCAGTTGATCCCCAACGGATAGGGATTCGCCTCAATCCAACTGCGCCACTGAGCGATTAGTTCGTTCGTGTATTTCGCATCACCGCTTAGCAGTCGCGCTTTCGCCAGCGTTACCAGATGCTGGTGGCGGTTCAATTCCCATGTGACTTTGTGATCGCCGACGACGGAAAAATCCAGAAAAGGAATTTTGAACCAGGGGTCGAGTGGTGCGCGCTTCCCATGGACTAGATCCAAATGCCAGTCGATCGTCTCGCCATAGTCCAGATTTTCGTATCCCAACACGCGGAAACGGTGGTCGCAAATTGCATCCGCGTCGCGAAGAATCTGATCGGCTTCATCCGGAAGATATTTTCGCAACAAGGCTGCGCGCTCGGAAGACTCAGAAACTGTCCCCGGTGTCTTCTCATTCCCAGAAAAAAAGAATTTACCCTGAGACCCGCTAGAGTCTGGGCGTATCCGTGGGACGGAATTCGCCATTCCGACTCGGTGACGCAGTAGGTCACCCTGTTTATGGACCTCCTGCCCCACGCGCACTCGTACCTCTTCCCAATCCATACGGGACACGCGCGCCAGCTTATTTCGCCATCCGGAAGCCATCAGACTCCTCTTATCTTACATGGTGAAAATAGCCGCCCGGCGGGGCGGTTACTGTCGATACCTCGGGCTGTTTAGAAGGATGACCGTGGCTGGTAAGGCAGGCTACGATTGCGAGACGGAAGGGGTGGAGTGCGAAATTAGTCTAGGATTCGGCTTCCAGGTGGAAAAAATCTTCCACTTTTTGCCCTTGGATCGCGGCGGTTCCGATGGCTGAGGAGCTCATCACCGTAAGCCACTGTAAACAAGCATGTTATTATCAAGAATCGACCAATTTAAGCCTCGTTGTGGCGAGCTGTTTGCAATCTTTCAACAAGGGATTGATATAGTTTAGGTTCGACCTTCAGCCCCGTGTCGGGTACCGCTTTAGCGATACCGTAAGTTCTTTCAAATCAATCGCCCTTGAATGGGCTGGGCGTCGTCCTCTGGGTTTCAGAAGTTGCCAGAGTGTCGATTAGCCGGGAGAAATTCGCTTGGGATTGTCCGTTAGCATTTTTGGATTGGGATACGTTGGCTCGGTTTCCGCCGCCTGCTTCGCCTCCATGGGGCACAAAGTGATCGGTGTCGATGTGAGCGCTGCCAAGGTGGAAATGTTGGGCTCGGGACGAACTCCGATCATCGAAGCCCGCATGAGTGAACTCGTCGCCGAAGCGCATCGCGCCGGACTGCTGCGCGCGACCACCGACTCGATCGACGCGGTGCTGAATTCCGAAGTTTCGTTCGTCTGCGTTGGCACGCCGAGTCTCAAGAATGGCAAGCTCGATCTCAGCCACATCGAGAGCGTTGCGCGAGAAATCGGCACGGCGATCCGTCAGAAAAAGACGCCACATGTTTTTGTTTTGCGCAGCACCGTGCTGGCTGGGACGACCGAGACTGTTGTGCTCCCGATTCTCGAAGAAGCAAGCGGCAAGAAAGTGGGCAAGGATTTCACGGTTTGCTATAACCCGGAATTCATGCGGGAAGGCAGCGCGGTTGCGGATTTTCTGAATCCTCCGTACACCATTCTGGGCGCCAGCGACACGCAACACCTTGCGCCGTTGCGCGAACTGTATAAGAACACGCCGGGCACTCTGTACGAAACCACAATTCCCGTGGCCGAAATGGTCAAGTATTTCTCCAACTGCTATCACGCGCTGAAGGTTGGATTTGCCAACGAGATGGGCACAATGTGCAAGCATCTCGGCGTGGATGCGCAGGAAGTCACTAAGATTTTTACGTCCGATACCAAGCTGAATATTTCTCCCGCGTATCTTTCGCCAGGATTCGCGTTCGGCGGATCATGCCTTCCGAAAGATTTGCGTGCAATTACCTACAAAGCGAAAGAACTCGACCTTAAGCTTCCGTTGCTCGATTCGCTGATGCCGAGCAACGCTGAGCACGTCGATCGGGCCGTAGAAATGGTGCTGGAAACGGGCAAGAAGAAAATCGCCCAACTTGGCCTGAGTTTCAAGGCCGGCACTGACGATCTTCGCGAGAGCCCACAAGTGCAGTTGATCAAGCGTTTGATGGGCGAAGGTCTCGAAGTCAAGGTATGGGACGAAGATGTTTCTCTCGGACGCCTCGCCGGTTCGAATCGGCAGTACATCGAAGAAGTCATTCCGCACATTGGATCGGTGCTTTCATCCGATCTTGAGGACGTTCTCAAGACCGCCGAGGTTGTGATCCTCGGAAATAAATCAGCCAGCAAAGACCGCCTCGCGAAATTGCTTCGACCCGAGCAAATCGTGATCGACTTGATTCATCTGGATAAGACGCGGCGTCCGGAAGGCAGCAAGACCTACGAAGGAATTTGCTGGTAGCAATAGAACGCTGAATAAAGAATGAAATTTCACTCTATCGACGTTGAAACGGCGGACTGGAATCGTCTCGACCGCTTCGCCGATCGCACTGTCTTCCAGACGCGCGAGTGGTTGCAATTCATCGCGGAGTCGCAGAACGCACAGCCGGTGCTGGCTGAACTGCGGGACAAAACTGAAATCCTTGGATACTTCACCGGTCTTACAGTCTCGAAATTCGGCATGAAGGTCCTCGGAAGTTCTTTTCCCGGATGGACAACTCCATATATCGGTTTCAATCTCAACCCCGGCGTCTCGCGTAAAGCTGCGCTGCAGGCTCTCGAAACATTCGCCTGGGACGACTTGAAGTGCCTGCATCTCGAGGTCTCTGATCCAAGCTTCGTTCTTGAAGACGGAGAATCTGCAGGATTCAAAACTGAATATTACGGGTCCTATCGCACCGATCTCACTCGCTCGGAAGAAGACTTATTCAATGGCATGGACAGCGCGTGTCGCCGTTGCGTGCGCAAAGCTGAAAAGAGTGGACTCAAGATTGAAGAGGCTCACGACCTGGCGTTTGCCGACGAATACTACGAGCAATTGAAAGACGTGTTTGCAAAGCAAGGATTGGTTCCGACCTACTCTGTCGATCGCGTACGCGCCTTGGTCCGCAACGTTGAGCCCGGCGGCAACATTCTGTTGATTCGCGCGCGTGATCCGGAGGGGAAGTGCATCGCCACCGGAATCTATCCCGGTTTCAATCAGATTGCGGAATTCTGGGGCAATGCGAGTTTCCGCTCGCATCAGAATCTTCGTCCGAACGAAGCCTGTCACTGGTATGCGATGCGCTACTGGAAAAATCGGGGCATTTCGATTTTTGATTGGGGTGGCGAAGGCACCTATAAAGAAAAATACGGATGCACGCCACACCGCGTGCCCTGGTTCACCAAGTCCCGTTATCAAATTGTAGGGACGCTACGCAATGAAGCGCGCAACATGTTTGCGCGTAAGCAAAAGGTTTTGGGATGGCTGCAAGGCAATCGCTCCGCGGGCGAACGGGGAGCGTCTGAAGAAGTCGCAAAAGAAGCGGCCGCAGGGTCGGTGGTAAACGCCAGCAAAGTATCTGCCGCCGTATCGACAAAGGCCCAGCGTGAAAAAGTTAAGACGACTCAATAAGGCGAAGATTTAATATTACTGAGGGGACGCATCAATGGCGCTACTGGTTCGACGAGCATTTCGGCATCTATCGCGGGTTCAGGACGTGCTGTTCCGCCGCACCCTGCTGGAACGCGAGATCACAATTTTCGACGATGACGTTTTTCTGACGTCCTATCCGCGCTCAGGTAACACGTGGTCGCGTTTCCTCGTCGGGAATTTCGTGAACCCGGATGAACCCGTTACGTTTCTCAACGTCGAGCGCCTCGTTCCGGACATGTATAAGACAGCCGACTGGTCGCTGCGCCGACTCCCGCGTCCGCGCGTACTAAAGAGTCACGAGTGTTTCGACCCTCGCTATCGACGCGTCATCTATATCGTGCGCGATCCGCGCGATGTCGCAATTTCCAACTATCACTGGGAGATGAAACTGCGCTCGATTCCTGACGGATGCCCCATCGAAGAATTCGTTCCGTTATGGATGGATGGAAAATTTTGGCGTCGCATTGGATCCTGGGCCGATCATGTCAACAGCTGGATGGCAACGCGCGATGGACACGACAATTTTATTTTGATGCGCTACGAAGATTTGCAAGCCAACCAACAGCGCGAATTGGGACGCGTTGCGAAGTTTATGGGTTTGAATCCAGATCCCGCGCGAATCGAGCAGGCCATCGAACGAAGCTCCGCCGCCAACATGCGCAAGATGGAAGAGACTCAGGGCAAGAAATGGGTCGCGACATTCCATACCCGTAGCGACAAGCCGTTCGTGCGAAAAGCCTCCTCTGGTGGATGGCGAGCGATCCTGCCCGAAAAAACCGTTGCCCACATGGAAGCCCATTGGGGACCGTTAATGAAACAGTTGGGGTACAAGCTCTCCACAGAAGAAAAAGCCGAAGAGAAGAAAGACACCGCCGCGCCAGAAACCGTCCACGCAAAGTAAGAAGCAGAGCGAAATAAAAGTGCCTCCTTAGGACTGAGGTCCACAACTTGTCCAGCGAGGCGCGCGAGTCCCTCTCACCAAAAACGAGCAACTAATTAATTAGTTGCTCGTTTTTGGCTATAGCTAAACGCCTACTTCACCGTCTGAATCAGCGATTGCATCCCGTTCCAGGCGATCTGCACTCCGATGCACAACAGGATGAATGCGATCACGCGCAGAATTCCATGCACTGTGGGTGGCGAAATCTTCTGCGTTATTTTCGGGGCATATCGGTAGCTGAGATATACAGTGAGACTCAGCGCGACGACAGCAATCAGAATCCCGAGGTGGGCCAGAACATTAGCCAATACGTTTTTATTGGATGCGTGCGCGCTCAAAGTCAGCATGACCACGATGCATCCTGGACCAGCAGTGATGGGGAAGGTAAAGGGATAGAAAATCTTGGCATCGAGCGAACGGAAATCGGATGACTCAACCGTCGTCTTCTCGGCGCTGGGCGCAGAGTCTTTCTGGTTGAGCAATCCCCAACCCATGGCGGCCAGCACGAAACCGCCTGCAACCTGAACGATGGGCAGAGAAATTCCGAAGAAATTGAGCAAGCCCGCGCCAACAACTTCGATCACTAACAGAAACAGCGTTGCGCTGACGGAAATTCTGCGCGCGAGACTCTCGAACACCTCTGCAGGGGTGGCCCCAACCAATCCCAGAAATACGAGCGCGGAACCGAGCGGATTGATCACCGGCAGCAACGCGCTGAACGCCAGCGCAAAATATTTTAGAACGAGCAACATGATGAGAGTCAACCGATTTGAAAGTGAATTGGTATGTCGGCGGAAACAGCATAGCACCATGATCGTCGACGCCGTATTGTTTAGCTGAAGGCTGATGGCGGAAGGCTGAGAGCTACCTCAGAAGTTCGCTGGCAGTCCATCGCCGTCGCCGCGCGTGAGGTGCATCCTAGGACGAATGCTTTCAAACGGCGACAATAACTCCCCCAACTTCTTCGACGCCGCGAAAATAAAATTGGATGGCCCCGCAAGATAGCCAGCGGCTTTAAACGCCTGACCCCACGCCTCGTGACTCTGATTGCTGAGAATCAAATCGAAGCCTTGTCGCTCTAACGTCCGCGTAGCGGCGTGCACAGTGGTAAATAGTTCTCCTGGAAGCGCGAAGCAATCGACGACCGACCCGACTCGCATTTCTCCATATTTCGCATCCTTGCGGCGCTCGCCAACCACGGCCCATCCGACGACTGCTCCCTCGCGTTTCACAATTAGTCGCGTCAAATGTGTCAAGGAAGGAGGGTACAAAGTGCACAACGTGTCGGCGTCATGCATCGCGGTGAAGGAGCACGTGGAGCGCGCTTTCTCCCAAAGAAGTTGCACACTCTGCGCTACGTCTTCGTTCTCAAAACTCGTGACCGTCTGGACATTGGTATCCGCCAAGCTTGGCGCCTGCAACGCGCGATAGCCTTGAAACAGTTTCGATCCCGCCCATCCGACTCCACTGTAGGCAGCGAGGTCCAATAATAGTTTCCGTGGAGCTGACGTGCGGACTGTGTGCATGTTTCTAAGAAAGCGCGACGGACTCACGACGCGAAAGAAGAACGGAACCAGACAATTCGCCCATCCCATACGAACCAGCATCTGTGGCAGCGGACGATCGTATCCACCCATGCCGAGGCAATACAGCAACGGGGCACGCTGCATTGCATCGCGCAGCAGCAGCGTACCAACAATCGCATGTGCCTTATTGACGATTCCCTCGGACAACGGGTGATGGTAATAGCCGATGGATCGAATTTGCCCGTCGGGGAAAAGGAAATCCTGACTCTTCAGGGCGTAACCGCCGCGCACAATTCCGCCATCGACCGCGACAAATAATTCGTTGTGGATTCGCGAGGTCGGAGTGCGCGGTATCCAACGTGGTTCGGCCCAGCGATAGAAGACCATGTTCTCGTCCTCACCGCCCTGCCGAAGTCGCTGATTGAAATCCGCGACCGCAGCTTCGTGCTCGGGGCGATAAGGCTGGATGGTGATGGGCATGAAAGGGAGCTTAAATCTCGTGGAGATGCTAGCTAGCGCGTCGCGGATTGCAGTTTTTCGACCACGGCCGCGACCGCGCCAATGTTCTTCATTTGCTCGATATCTTCTGGTTCGAGCTGCACGCCGAACTTTTCTTCAACGGCGAGGACAAGATTCAGATGCTGCATGGAATCCCAATTCTCAATCGTCTCGGGTGACGATTCTGCGGTGATCTTGTCGAAGGGGACACCAAAAATATCGCTGGCGATGTGGCGCACCTGCTCTAGAGTGCTGGCTGTCAATTCTTTCCTCCCAATGGCGCTTCAACTTCTGCTGCCGGACTCACTAGCTTAATCCATTCCGGGGCCCGCAGAGTGGAGGTAGGCAAATCGAGTGTCCACAACGATCCGGTATCGCTCTTTTCCTTTTGCTCAAATCCGTGCTGCGAATAGAAATCGCGAGCCGGAGCATTCTTCTTAGTTGGCAGAAACCATCCAACCAATTGCTTGCAGCCCCGATGAGCCGCACTCTCAGCAAGGTGTGCCAGGAGCGCAGTTTCGACCGTCCTCCCAATGACGCGACAGCTCAACAGGAACGTATCCACTTCACACTGATCGCCCTGATCGTGCGTTATCGCGACGCCAACCAATCCATGGTCACCGAAGCGGTCGCGGACTTTGATGGAAAAAATATTCCACTCTGGCTGTTTCGCCATCTCTGCGATTTGCGCCTCGGAGTAGCGTCGTGTCGTCAGATTAAATTGGTTGGTTTTTTGCGTGAGTTGTGCGACGCGCGCCAAAGTCAGATCTGATACGGGATCGAGGTCGGCTTCCTGTTCGAGAAAGCGAAAGAAATCTTCTTTGGATTGGAAAGTTTGTTCTGCACCCGCGCGCTGCTTCTGTTCTGCATACATCGCGGTGCGCTGCTGATCTTCTGCCGAGAGCGTGAGCCGTTCAAATACTGCGCAATTTCTGACCGCTTCGGCATACTCCAACGGATTCTTGGGCAGATGGATGACGGTCACTTCTGGCAGCGCGCTTCGAACCTGCTCGCGCTCGAAAGGATTGTCATCCAAAAAAGCGAGCGCATCGATACCCACGTTCAGTTCTTCTGCAATCTCGCGGAGGTTCTGCGACTTGTCGGTCCAGTTGATTCGTATGGCCGCGAAATGCTTCGCGCGGATCAACATGCCGGGATGCGTCTCAATCGCCTCCATCGCATCGTCAAGGTTGTTCTTGCTGCATGCGGCCAGCAAAATTCCTTTGCGGGATAGATCGAGCAAGGCACGCTGCAATGCTTGATACGCCGCTCCCGGGTATTCGGGACCAATTTTAATTCCCGCCATCCCATCTTCGCCGATTACTCCGCCCCACAGCGTGTTGTCCAGATCGACGACAGCGACTTTGGCGGTGCGGCCGCCGAGTGGAACGATAAAACGTACCCACTCGCGCGCCATATCCAAGAGATGCGCAGCAGTAATCGGAAGTCGCGCCATCAGCCACTTGCGTTCGTCGTTCCAGTGCTCGCTGCCGTAGCGAGCGATAAGGGCATCGTAGTCGAGACAATAGACTCCATGAAACTTCGCCGCGATATCTCGCAGTCCTCGATTGATTTGGCGGATCAATCCCGATTGCCCCATCTCTGTTTGGTCGTCGAGCACTCCGAAACTTGCAGCGGAAGGGCGTTCCAGAGTATGGATGATTAACGCCGCCTGACTATTCTTACGGAATGCTTCTAACCAATGCTCATATCCCCGGATCACGCGCTCAGCGGCTCGCTGAGCTACTTCTGGTGCCAGGTCGGCGAAGTCGCGCCACAGTTCGGGAGCGGCTTGATCGGTGCGTACCGCCAACACCACTGCATTTGGCTTGAAGCGGTACAGCGAACTCTCGCTGTCGACGATGTCCTGAACGTAAGTATTAAAGTCACCGACATGGACATCGAGATCAATTCCGTAGGCGAAAGCTTCGGCTCGTAATAGAGGAACGATGGGCTCGACGGTGAATGAGCGCAGGATCGCGAGCTTGAATTTCGCAAGCGATAGCTTTTCGCTAGTCGAGTCGCCCGATCTGCTCCGCAATTCGTCGAGTCTCGAAACCACGAAGCTAGCCGTCCCAGATGCCGGATCGCGTCTCCAAATTTCAGCGAGGCGACGAGCGGCGACGGCGAAGGCACCCTCTACGATCAGGCGATCTACCTCCGCCCGCAGATTCGCGGGATTGTGATCGTCAGAATTCGGCTTTGACTCTTGATTCTGCATCAGCGTTCCAAATACTCAATGAGCAGGCGATTTTTCGTGTAGATCCACGCGATTCGTCGTCCACCGAAGGCGACGGCTGGCATCTGTTGCCGTGTGACGAGTGCTCCTAATTTGCGCGCGTCGGCGAGCGCCTGCTCGAGATTTTCGACGACGTAGCACACGTGATGCAATCCGCCGCCTTTGGCCGCGAATGCATGCACCGGAGATTTGTCGTCTGCCGGTTCCACCAGTTCCCATAGCGGATCCCCGGCTTTGCGACTCTTCAAGAAAGTCACGCGTACGCGCTGGTTTGGATCGTGATAAATGTGTTCATCCCAATCAGCTTGCAACATGCTGGCAAAACCGTTCACCGAATTCGGGATCGAAGCGACCACAAAGCCGACGTGATGAAAAGCGCCTTCGGGTTGCCAGGTTGGAGAGATCGCTTCCATGTCGTTTTATCAATTCTGTCCCTATAAGTTGTCACCCCGAACGAAGCGAGGGATCTGCAGTTCGCAACAAGAGGCAGATCCCTCGCTTCGCTCGGGATGACAATTGGTGAAGAAGGGTGAGCGCCGTTTCGACTCTTGCTCGGACTCCTCGCCTTACGCCTTCTCCTCAGTCTCCGGAATTCCCATGCGGCCCTTGTCCGCAATGCGCGCAAGCGGAGTATCGGACTTTAGCCAAAGTTTGAAATCGAAATATTTTGGATACAGGAAATTCATCAAACGCACTGCCATCGAAGAATGCCGCTCTGTGGGCGGGGTCTCGAGCTTGTATCCAGTATCAACGAGCAGCGAACCCATACTCGATTCGATGTCGCGGACCTGCGGAGCGGAGAACATTTTCTTCCAACGTCCGATGGTGGCAGCTTCGGTTTCTTTGCCATCGCCTCGAAATGAACTATTGGGATTGTGCACTGATCCCAGCGCTACTTGCTGGATGCGATCATAGTCAAGATCGTGGTCAATAAATGTGCCGATCTTCGCCAGCGTCTCGCGCGGATTTTGCACCAACTCCTCATAGTGCACTTCCATATAATCGCCGCCGAAAGCCGCGCCATAGCGACGGCCCTTGCCAACGATCCAATTCCAGAAAATGGCCGGGACCAGAAATGCGCGGCTACGATCCCATGCAAGTGGGCGAATCCATCCGATGCGGTGCAGGGAAGCCGTGACGTCTCGTCCATCACGGATAATGTGGACGACGAGCGCGTCGGGAATCACTTTCTTGATCAGCGGCAGATAGAGCAAGTGCAGTGGCGTGGTTTCGGCCCAGCGTTGGACGCCTTGCTTCTGCGCGATGGCTTCCATCACAATCCGAAGAAAATCGCCGGCATTCTGGCAGTCCTGCATGACACGAGCGTCGATGTCTTTGGGATCAAGTCCGGTGCGCTGAAACAAGCGGCTACCGTAATAAGCATCGAGCAAGCGGCGACGATTCTCTGCTTTCGCAAGGTTTCCGAATCCCAGACCTAGAAGGTTGAAGGCGTTACTCTCTGCGTGGTAGACCGCGAATCCGCCGGCGGATAGAAGAGTGTGGTAAAGAAATTTTGTGCCGGATCGTCCGCAGCCGAGCACGAACACGGGAGCAGTGGAACGCTGCCCGTTGCGCGGAGCTTTTTCGCGAGCGCCCTCCGCTTCTGTATGCGTCGGATTGATTGCGACGGGATTCATGACGTTAAAATCTACGATCGTACCGACTCGGCGATCGGCGCGGAGTCATCCTCAAGTTCGAGCGCAGCCATGCTCGCCAGTCGTCCAACGGGGGTGTGCAATTTCATCCACAGCTTGCTGTTAAGAAATGCCGGATACATTCCGCGCATCCACAAATGTCGTGCACTGCAATCTCGCTCCGAGGGAGGCAGGGAAAGTTCGTATCCGTTGTCTTTCAGACTATTTCCAACCGTAGATTCAATGGCTGCGACGTCTTCGTGCGCCAGGCGCTCTTTCCAACGTCCCAAGGGATTGATTTTTTCTTTTACACCTTCCTCCCGGAACGAAGAATTGGTCTCCGAAAGACGGCCCAAGCCAGCGCTTTGAATGCGATCGTAATCCATATCGTGATCGATAAAACTGCTGAGCGTTGCCAGAGTTTCATGCGGTTTCATGATCAGATCTTCATAACGGATTTCGATGTAATCCGCCGGAAACTGGCTGCCGCTCTGGCGGCCTCGGCGAATCATCCACTCCCAATAGAGCGAGGTGGCAACCAGGCTGTCTGTCTGGCCCCGGTCCCACGGAAGAGGAGCGAATCCGCCCATCTTTTTCAGCGAGAGCGCGATATCGCGGCCGTCGCGGATGATATGAACAAACAAAGCATTCGGGATGTCGCGCTTCACACGCTCCACGTGCAACACATTGTCCGGATCGTAAACGGCCCAGCGCTGAGCTTTCTGGTGCTCGGTCACCGACTCCATGACGATACGGATGAAATCTCCGCCATTTCGTGCTTCGTTCAGGATGCGAGAGGACAGCGCATCGGCGTCGAGTCCGGTACGGCGAAATCCCTTGCTGTGCAGCCATGTTTTCAGAATTTTCTCGCGGTTGGATCGGTTTTCCATGGAGCCAAATCGTGGAATCAGGATCTTATATATCGGCAGAAAACCGCGATAAATGGCGAAGCCGCCCGAGGATAAAAGCATGTCGTAGAGCAGGTTTGTCCCGGAACGGTGGCACCCCATCACGAAGACAGGAGCATGTTTGCGGTCAGTCGGGCTAGCGGTGGACACGGCAGTAGACACTATGAAAATTTTATCACGCGAGGCTGGCGAGACCGTTTGAAACCCTTGTGAAAACAGGGGTTACCGAAGTCACCCCGCAAGCGCCAATGGCGAAGCTAGGATGTCGCACCGCGCGAAGGCAGGCGGTTTCAAGGTATTATGTGGCGGATTTCATGGGACTTTTATGAAAACACTCTTTGATACCGATGCCTGTGAAGAAGTGCTCTCGAGGGTCGAAAAGCTTCAACCCTCAACGGAGCGGCAGTGGGGCAAGATGAACGCGGCGCAGATGATGGCGCATTGCTCAGCGGGATTTGATCTTGCTTCAGGTCGGCTAGTTCGGCCACGGGCTTTGATTGGACGGCTGATTGGACCTTTCTTCAAATCCATTTACAGCAACGACAAGCCGTTTTCACGAAGCACGCCTACGGACGACAAGCTGCGAATCTCCGACACGCGGGATTTTAGCCGTGAGAAGGAATTACTAAAAGTGTGCATCCAGCAGTTTCATCAAGGCGGGGAAGCGCAGTGCACAACGCATCCGCATCCGTTTTTCGGGCCGCTCACGCCGCGTGAATGGGGGATTGGGATGTACAAACATATGGATCATCATCTGCGGCAATTTGGCCGGTGATGGGTGGAGCGTGACTTACTCGACGCCTGCGATTGCGGCTTCGACTGCGTCAATGTCCGCTCCTACATCGCGCCCATCAGATGCGGCTCCTGCTCCGGGAGAAACTTTGGAACATCCGGGGCCTTTAGCGTGGCAAAGCCTCGGGTCTTTGCTGATGCCATCTTTGAAATCTCGAATTCCGGCGGCATCGGCGGACCCTACGATGAAGTTGCCTTTAGGAAAGCTATCCCGTCCGCCGATGATCAAGTTCCTATCGAACTTATAGGGATCAAAGCAGGCTTGCAGCACGGCTTCCACACCTTGCGACTGGCTCTTTGTAGCGCAACTCTCAGGACCACCGCCGGCAGAGTGCACCGGCTGTCGCTGATCTCCTACTGAAAAAACACTGTTGGTGATCGAGAAATTCGCGAGCTTGGCTTCGGGATTCAGAATTGCCAGCAGGCTCCCACTGACAAATGCAGTGACGTGATCGATTTGAACGTCGTGAACTGGTGGCTTCCAGGAAACCAAGATCATGAACGCTCCGCCGCCTTTGAAATCTTTGTCGTGGAGATTGTCGGCAAAGATGTCGTGAATGCTGTAGCGTCCGCCGTCGGCTGCGTACCCGCCAGTCTTCGCAAAGGTATTGGCGATCTGGATCACGCCAGCCACATTGCGAATGCGGTTGAATCGAATCGTGACGTCGTTCACGCGGCAGACGGGGCACTGGTTGCCCTGACTTTTCGGTGTTAGAAGGATCGAGTATCCCGTCTGGCTGAATCCTCCCCAGGTATTTTCGAGAAGGTTTGCTTCAAACAAGACTCGGATTGCGCTCTTGAGTTCGAAATTATTCTTTACGATGTACGCCTGTCCCGAAGCAGCGGCAACGAAGCCCGGTTCTCCTTCCTTCCAAAGCATGGGACGGAAGAGATGGTTGCGACGAATCTCAATGTCGGTGGGAACCTGCGTGGCGGCGCTGCCACCGAACAGAATGTTTTCTCCCGCGGACTCGATGAAGTTGTTGTAGATCTTTATGGTCGATATTTGCTCGTCGCCGTGGCCGCCGCCAATTCCAGTTGCGTCCGTACATTTTCCAGTCCGGGCAACGCAATTTAGCCCGCTGATGTACGAATTGATTACGGCGACAACGTGTGCGCCGTCAAAGATTCCTACCGCATGACCAACTTCTTTGCCTTCGGCAGCGTGAAACCAGTTGCGATCGAAAATAATGTGGTCGCCATGGTCGGCGGTCGCGATGCGGCTGATGTCGGCGTCTGGAGTGGTCGTCCACTCGATGCCGATGAAACGAATGTGGTCACCAACACTTGTGCCCGAAGGTCGGCGAACGACAAGGGTGGCGAGGAGTTTCGCCGGTCCTCCCGTAGGTTGGGCGAACGGCGGGCGCCCAGGCAGACTTGCAACTCCTGCCCACGCGGGAGAGATGCGCGTGCCTTCGGGCGGAAGTTTAGCGTCGGGCGTGTCGGTGCGAACGGTGATGTAGTGCTGTTCGTCGCACTTTTTCGCGGGCAGTTCTTTCACGTCGAACGAGGCCCCCGCCGCCAGAAGCAGTGTGTCGCCGCACTTCGCACTATCGATGGCCCCGGCTAAGTCCGACTTGGCAGAAACACGAATCTGCTTTCCCGGAGAGGGAGTGCCGTCGAGCGCGGTGTAGTAGCACGCCTTCGGGAGCTCGGCGACGCCGTCTTTGGATCCAAACTGCGCGACATTTCCCCTGCCGCAATAAGCATTTTCTTCGATCGGAGGGTTGGCCGCGATTACCGCAGTGGCGGATGCGGCAACGAATGCCAAGACGACGTAGAGATTCAGGGATCGATGAGGAAGGGCGCGCATGTTTCAGTTTCTCCTTAATTTCTCTGTCGCAACTTCTTGCTACAAGGAATCACGTTCTAGTTCGTTGCGCACGCCCCAAGCACGAACCAGGCATCGCTACCGTGGACATCCCGTGATCTCTAGTGTACCGAAAAAAGGAAAAGGTCCGCGGCGAGCCGCGGACCTCGGTATTGGGGAAGGTAACGACCAGAGAAACGAAACAACTACTCCACGTTCGCGAGTGCTGCGTTCAGCCCCACAATGTCGGCGCCGATATCCTTGCCGTCATTGCCTTTGCTCTTATAAGGACTGCTCGACAGAAGCTCGTAGTTTCCGTTATTGCCATTGTTGTAGTTGGTGAATTGTGCGTCCTGCACAGTTTGCGGGAACAGGTTATTCGACGGCCAACTGGATGGGGGAAACGCTGGCGGTGCGGCTACTAGCGCATTCACTCCGAATGTAAACGTCGTGAAGCAGTTGGTGATGCTGGTGAGTGGCACGTCGGCGTAGGCGCAGCTGTCTTTTCCGCCGCCCGTGTTCCACACCGGATGCGCGGCCGTGACCACCATGTTGTTGGTGAACACGAGTCCATACATTGGTGCCGTCTTGTAAAGGTTTCCAAGAATGATCATGTGCGCGTTAGGATCCGGGAAAGCCGTGACGTGGTTGATGGTGATGGTGTTCAGCGGATTCTTGGGCCACGCGTTCAGGATTTCGAACGCTGTGCCGCCGCCCACGTACTTGCTGCTGAGATCGTCGAGGACGACATCGTGGATGCTCCAGCGAGCGCCAGCCAGCGCCGGGGCTCCGTTGGTTCCATCGCCTGAGATCGCAGTGGCCAACTGAAGTCCGCCACCAGCGTGAGAAACGTGAACGTATCGAATTGTGACGTCCGTTACTTGGCACAGGGGGCAGACGTTCGATCCATCCGGCTGATGCTGGTTCTTCGGAGTCAGCAGAATTCCGTATCCGCTCTGGCTGAAGCCTCCCCAGTTATTTTCCATCAGGTTGGCTTCCACCAATACGCGCGTCGCATTCTTCAGTTCCATGTGATTTTTTACGACGAACGGATTCCCGTCTGCTCCGCCAACGAAACCTGGGTTGCCTGGCATCCACTGCCATGGCTTCCAGAAGTGATTGTTGGTGATGGTGATATCCGCAGGCGTCATGGTTGCCGCGCCGCCACCGAACAGTACTGCCTCACCTGAAGCTTCCAGGAAGTTGTTGTCAATTTTGAAGGGACCGTCTTGCGTATCGCTGAGACCACCGGAGACAGCATGTGCGTCGATGCAAGCGCCAGTCTTCGAGATACAGTGCAGATCGCTGAAATAAGAATCGACGACCGCGACGTTGGTAGCGCCGTCCAGGCTGACGCCGTTATGCGTTTCATCCTGCGAGGTGCCGTGCAACCACGATCGATCCACTACGAGGTGGTCCATGGTGCCTTGTCCGGTTATGAGGCGTGCTGGCCCGAGGGCGCCAACTGGACGAGTCAATTCCAATCCGATGATGCGGTAATAGTTTGCTCCCGTCGCGAATTGAAATGGACCATCGCCGCGAGATTGAATCTGTACTTTTGCCATCACGTTCTTAGGATTGGAGCAGCTATATTGCGGACGGCCAACCAGTGATGCGACACCGGCATAGCATGGCGTAGCGCGTTGTCCTTCGGCAGGTAGTGCACTATCGGGCGAACTCGTGCGGATAATAATCCAATGATTGGTGTCGCAATTCTTCGCCGGCACAATGAACTTGCCCGTGAAGGTTGCGCCCGCTTGCAACTGAATAGTGTCACCACAGTGAGCATTGTTGAGAGCCGACTGCAGATCGCCACCGGCATTGACGTTTGTCACGTTCCCCGGCGCGGGAGTATCAGACATCGCGCTCGGCACAGTAGTTTTGGGAAGTTCCGCGGGGCCATCGAAATTGCCACCGGCAGCAACATTCACAGTGAATTGTGCAGCTGCCGTCTTCGCGCTAGCATCCGCGACCATGACCGTGAAATTGAAATTACCGGTGCCGTTTGGCATTCCGGCAAAATCACCGTTCGTGCTCATCACAATTCCGGGGGGAGGGGTACCAGAAGAAATGCTCCAGCTATAGGGTGCGGTTCCACCAGAAGCGCTGAACTGTTCCGCGTAGGAATCGCCCTGTTGACCTTGGGGGAGGCCTGCGGTGGTGATCTTAAGAGATTGATTGTTGACGGGGTCGATAGTGACCACTCCGCTTGCTGACTTTGTCGAGTCTGCGCTGCTGGTGGCCGTGACCGTAGCGCTAATCGTGGAAGTTACGGTCGGCGCGGTGTAATCTCCACTCGCATTGATCGAGCCTGAACTTGCCGTCCAAGTGACGCTGGTGTTGGAAGTGCCAGTGACGCTGGCTGTGAATTGCTGTTTCTGTCCTGAGACCAGCGTCGCGCTGCTGGGAGAAACCGAGATTTTAACTCCACCGCCACCGCCACTACCTTTGCCGATCGTAATCACAAAAGTTTTGTTGCCCTCATCCAGGTTCGGAGAATCGGTAACAATCACTTCAAATGAGTAGGTCCCGGGAGTCGTTGGCTTTCCCGAGAATGTACCAGTTGAAGGGTTCAGAGTAAGACCTGGAGGCAGAGCCCCAGTTTTAACCGAGAAGTGATAGGGCGGACGTCCGCCATTAATTGCGAGAACAGCGTTGTAGGATTCGTCCGTGGAACCGACAGGAAAATTGCCGTACAGATTCAAGCCATTCTGAGTTTTATCGCCTTGCGCCCCAGCAGCCTGTGCAGCCGTGCCGCACGAAGTGGTCATCAACGAGACCACGACCAGGAGTATCAATACGCTCAACTGATGCGCGAGCGCAGGCGAACCCTTAGAACTCCGAGTTAGTAAGTTCGATGATGATAAATTCGATTTGACTTCAAGCATTGTGACCCTCGACCGTATTGAATTGGGGGACTAGGCGATTGTCCACACGCTCAATGTATCGGCATGTTGAGATCGAGCCCAGATACCACAAGTTCATTCGGAACGCTGTTAGTACATGCGGTTGCGACATGTACAGATTCGCGCGAGCGTAGTGTCCACTAGTGTTTCCCGCGCGAAATCAATGAAAACAGGCGCTGGGCGCGCGTTGTGGGCGATTGATTAATGCAGTAGAGAATGCAGTGTGAGAGAAAAACGAGAGTGGCATCGAGGCAAACAAAAGTAACCAACGACACCGTTACTGGCGGGGTTCCTTCAAAACGACGGCGCGCAAACGATCATAAGTGTCATTGCCGAGCGCTCGCTGCACGCTCTTGCGTGCTTCATGCTGGAGACGTTTCTTCCACAGTCCTCGACCATGGCAGATCGCACTGAACGATTTGACGCTTAGATCTCTCAGCATTGCTATGCGGCCAAGTTCGTAGGGACTGGTGCGGGCTGAGTTTGAATAGAACTGACTGTTGGTAACAGTTACGAACCCCGCGTTCCGCGCCATCTGCAGGGTACGCTGATCGTAACGTCCGCCCGGGCAGGAGAAGTGTTCGATGGTGTGTCCGAGGATGGATTCGAGCTGAAGTTTGGCATCCACGATTTCGCGTTTCAATTCCGGTTCGGATAAGTCCGACAAATACGGATGCGTCATGGAGTGGCAGCCAATTTGAAAACCCTTTTTGTCGAGCTCTCGTGCTTGATCGGCGGTGAGGTATCCAGGTGTGCCTAAGAATCCGGTAGTGAGATAGAAGGTCGCGTTAAATCCCAATTCGCTAAGGATCGGGGCAGCGGCTATGAGGTCTGTCTCACATCCATCGTCGAAGGTGATGCAAACATTGTTTCCGGACGGATAGCGGAGAGCTTCGGTGATGTTGAGCCCGCGCCAGTCGTTGGTTTTGAGCCAATCCATTTGGCGGCGGAAAGTGTCCGCCGAAAGAATGTAGCGGACGTAACCTGGCTCAGACTGGCAAAGCTTACGGTTCGCAAGCTCCAGTTCGTGGTACATCAGGTAGACGATGTTGGAGGTCGGCATAGGTGCTGTAACTAGATAGTTGTCGTGCTGGGCGAAGCGAAGGACCTGCTGCTTCTCGGCGGATGAAGAAGCGGGTCCTTCGCTTCGCTCAGAATGACAAAGTTACTAGGGATTACTACTTCTTATCGCTGCCGACGGTTTGCGCGTGACGGTCGAGCAAGTCAAGCAGTGGGGCACGCAAGAACGGGCTCCCGGCCAGAAGTCCCGAAATTAGCGGATCTTTCTGATTGCAGCGCAACTCGGAATTATCGAGCTTCAGCACCCAACCTCCGGCGGCAACAACGAGCGCTGCTCCGGCGGCGACGTCCCATTCATTTTTCGGAACCAAAGTAAAAGTGAGGTCGGCCCGCCCAGCCGCGACCAAGCCAAGTTTGTAGGCGACAGATCCCATGGGGCGAATATTAAATTCTGCGGATTCGAACTGCTTCCATTCGCCACGTTTCACTTCGCTGCGGCTGGCGAGAACTGTAGCTCCATGCAGTTCCTTACGCTGGCTTGGCTGTGAGGGCTGACCGTTGTACGTAACGCCCGTTTCGAGCGATCCCATGATGAGTTCGTCGGTTGCGGGATTGCAAATTCCACCGGCGATCGGAACTCCGTTCTCGACCATCGCGATCGAAACACAAAATTCAGGAATGCCCTGCACGAATTCGCGTGTGCCATCCAGGGGATCGACGACCCAGACCCGTTTCTTATCGAGGCGCGAAAAATCGTCGACCGTTTCTTCGGAGAGCCAGCCTTCTCCGTCGCGCAGGAGGTTCTTGCGAAGAACGTCGTCTACGGCGCGATCAGCAGCAGTGACAGGATCGTCTCCGGATTTGAATTTGGTTTCGATGGCGCCCGGAGTGAAAGTATTGAGCACGGTCCGCGCGGCTTCGAGCCCAGCGTGAATGCGTTCGAGTAGTTCCTGCGTGTTGGATGAAGACATTTGGATAACTCCGATAATCAGATCTTGTTGTTCTTAGGTATCGGGTCGTAGGCCTACTTGGCAGATTGAAGTGCAGGCCCTGAGACCCGAGACCTAAGACCTACCTTTATGCCCACAACATTCTTGCTCCGGTCATCAGCAGGACCGTGCATAAAATCCTTCGCAGCCATAGCACCGGAACGCGCGTGCTGAGGTGCGAGCCCAAAATTCCGCCGGGGATGGAGCCGATGAGCAGAGCTCCGACGAGATGAAAATCAACGTTGCCCGCGCGCCAGTGCAGCAGGCTGGTTACGCCGGTCAAGATCACGGCGTGAGCAATGTCCGTACCAACCATGATTTTGGGAGCGAACGAATAGAACAGCAGAAGCAACATCATGATGATGCTTCCGGATCCTACCGACGTAATTCCGACAAGAAAGCCACCCACAAGTCCGATGACACTCATGAAGGCGAAATTCTTCATGGTGGGTTGACGCTTGGCGAGATGTTCTTCGATTCGTCCTTGAAATAGAAGCAACGTTGGAATTAAGACCAGAAGCAGTCCTACCGCGGACTTGATGAAATCATTGACGTGCGTACCGTAGACCGTACGCAAATGGACGAGAAGAGTAACGCCAAGATAAGAGCCGGGAATGCTGCCGATGGCTAGGGCGACGACGACTTTCTTGCGCACCGTACCCGCGCGCAGGTGCATGAAGGTCGCGGGAATTTTTGTGAAGAAGTTGAAGAGGGCGTCGCTGCCCACAGCAATAATGGCGGGAACGCGCAGTCCAAAGATGAGCATGGGCAGCAGCAAGACGCCGCCACCCAAACCCGTTAATCCGATCAGCGTTCCGACGATGAAGCCGATCAGTATCTTTAGGAGGAAAAGATCCATGCCGTCTTTCGTAATTGCTGTTAGCTGTTGCTGCTGGCTCCCACAAAGCCTTCACGCTCGAGGTGCAGAATAATGGTCTGCGCCGCTTCCTCAGGGCTGAGCTTCGCGGTGTCAATCACCACTTCGGCATTGGTTGGGGCTTCGTAAGGATCCGAGATACCAGTGAATTCCTTAACGATGCCGGCGCGCGCCTTAGCGTATAGGCCTTTGCGATCGCGCTGTTCACAAACGTCGATCGAAGTTGCAGCGTGCACCAGAATGAATCCACCAAACGGCTCAATCATTTCGCGGACTGCTTTACGAGTCGCTTCGTAAGGAGCGATCGGAGCACAGACTGCGATGCCGCCGTTCTTGGTGATTTCGGAAGCAACATAGCCAATGCGGCGGATGTTGATGTCGCGATGTTCCTTGGAGAATCCAAGTTCGCTGGACAAGTTCTTGCGAACCAGATCTCCATCGAGCAACGTAACCGGACGTCCACCCATCTCCAGGAACTTCGTGATCAAGGCGTTTGCAATGGTCGATTTGCCCGATCCCGAAAGGCCGGTGAAGAAAATCGTGACACCCTGCTTTTGACGAGGCGGATAGCTGCGACGCAATTCCTTCACAACTTCCGGATAGGTGAACCATGCCGGAATGTCGCGGCCTTCGTTGAGGCGGTCGCGCAACTCCGTGCCGGAGACATCTAGCGTTTTCGCACCCTTTGGTATTTCGTCGGCAGGAATGTAACGGTCTTCGCTTTCCAGATACACCATCATCTGGAACGGAACCATGATGACGCCCATTTCCTTTTCGTGCTTCTTGAAAAGTTCCTGCGCGTCGTACGGTCCGTAGAACGGCTTGCCGTCTGTGTCTTTTCCTGGGCCAGCGTGATCGCGTCCCACGATGAAATGGGTGCAACCGTGATTCTTACGGATCAAGCCGTGCCAGATTGCTTCACGCGGTCCGCCCATGCGCATTGCCAAGGGCAACATCGCGAGTTCAACCGTGCCCTGCGGATACTTCGGCAGCAATAGCTGATAGCAGCGTGTGCGGACGAAGTAGTCCACATCACCAGGCTTGGTCATTCCTACCGAAGGATGAATCAGCAGATTCGCTTCAACCTGTTTCGCGGCACGCAAAGTCAATTCAACGTGAGCGCGGTGCATAGGATTGCGCGTTTGGAATGCGACAATCTTGGTCCAGCCCAAGCGGCCGAACGAGGCCCTCAAATCGGCGGGTGTGAGACGAAGAGCGCGGAAATCGTAGTGCGATGGTTCCTGCACACCTTCGATCTTGCCGCCAACGTACCAGGGATTTGACTTGTTGATGGCGTAGTCCGCGCCCGGGTGTGCGGCGCTGGTAGAACCAAAAACGGCCTTAGCTTCCGCAGTGCGGTCTGGTTGCCAGACGTCTTGCACGCTGAGCACGGCCAACATCACGCCTTCTGGATCGCGCAGCGCAATCTTGCTGGTGCCGGCAGTCAGCTTCTTGGCGAAATCTTCAGAGACATCGAGGGTGATCGGCATCGGCCAGAGGGTTCCGTCGGCCAGTCGCATGTCTTTGCACACGCCTTCATAATCGGCGCGGTTCATGAAACCGCGGAGTGGCGAGAAGCCACCGCTCATTAGCAGTTCCAAGTCACAAAGCTGCCGGGCCGTGAGGTCCCACGAAGGCCAATCCTTCGATTGCGCTTTTAACTCTGCGGCGCGCGCGGCCGGCACTTGCAGCTGAACTAATTCTCCCCCGTGGGGAGCGATAAGGTGACTGGTTGATGCGTTCAAAGCGGTATTCCTCCAGGATGTTCTGAACAAAATTGTTGTCGCTAAAATTTATGCTGATATCAAAAAATTCTCTTAGGGGGGTCGCTAATCTAAGGTTCGCCCTATTTGCTGCGGCTCGTCAAGCTATCTGCTGGGGCTGCAGGTAACCGCCGGAACGTCGGCGGAGCCAAGAAACCACAAGTATGCGCCGTCCTTGAAAACCGGCTTCAATCCCATGAACAAGTAGAAGGAGCAATTCACCTTCCGAAGGCCAACATCGGCTTGCCCCTAAACCGTTACAAACAATGACAAACATTGATTTTACCTTAAAATGCTCCGGTTGGCCCGTCGGATGTGCATCGGATTGCAATTTTTGCTCTTCCCACTGGGTACTTGTGTCGTTCGGTCAGGCTGGCGACGCTACTGTTCGCCCTGATATTCGACCGCCACAACTGCTTGCGGGACGGGTTCGATAGGCGGAGGAGTTTTTAATCCAGCGATTTCAGCCACATGGAAGGCGCGATTGGTTCGGTAAGCCCACAGCATGCCGGCTCCATAGACAGAGCTGACTAACAATGTTTCTACCGTCAACTCGATCAGGTTTCGGGGATAGAAGTATCGGTTGGCGAGCAGGAGCGCCCCGACGAATGGCAGGGTCAAGAGAATCGGGAGCGTAAACGCTTCGCGGAAAAAGGTTCCAACCGGGACGCCGATCTGCTTCTTCATGTGTCGTGGCAGGAACACAAGACACGTAAAAGCCAGCGGGATCGCAGTACCCATAGCATCTCCAACTATTCCGTAAGGACGCACTAAGGCGATACTGAGGATCAGGTTGGCGAGACCCTCGATTACCGTGATGGCAGCATAAGTCTGATGCTTTCCTAATCCAAACAAGATGCGTCCGGACGCGGCCTGAGACAGCATCAGCGCGAATGGAATGATCATCACGACCAGAACCGGGTAGCTGTGCGGGACATAGCGTCCTCCGACCCAGATGCGGATGATGTGCTTGCCGAAGATGATCAGGATGGCGGTGATGGGAAGGATTAGAAACGCGCAGACGCGATTGCCTGCGATATAGATCTTGCGGACGCGGTCGAGATTTCCCGTGGCTTCGGAGTGGCTCGCCATCGGCACAAACACTTGAGCCAGGCTGGAAACAAATTCCTGGGCATAGTCGACGATGCGCGCCCCAATGTTGAACCAGGTGACGGCGACCGTAGACATCATCGTTCCGAGTACGAGTTCGTCGGTCCGGAAACGAAGGCGCGACGCGACCAGTACGAGGAATGTCGTTCCGCCGTAATTCGCCATGTGGCGAAAGGACGCGCGATCCACATGCTTGAGACCAACCGGCATGGGACACAAACGAAACACGATGATGCCGCGAAGGACGGAAGAAAGAACCGGAAGGCCGACGGTGATCAGTGCGACGGTAAGCAGTCCGTATCCCCGGTTCAGGAAATAGACGATGAGTACGGCGCGGGCGAGGGTGGCGCCGATGCTCGTCCAATTCAAAATGTAAAAACGCTGTAGACCTTCGAGCATGCCGCCGAATACGCCGAGGGGAAAGCCGAGACTGACCGACGCTCCCACCATTAACAGAAGCAAGCGTGCTTGCGAGTGCATGTCTGGCGGGATCTGGAAAACATGCTCCACCGATGAACTCAGCGCGGCCGTCAACACCATGCTGATGATGCCAATGCCGGTGTAAGTGAACAATGCCGTGTTGACGAATTGAGCCAGCTTCTCGCGGTCGTCCGTGGCTGTGTATTTCGATACGTAACGAATGATCGAAGACCGGATGCCTAGATCGAAGAGTCCGTAATAGCCAGTAACGGAGAAGATCAGGACCCAGATTCCGAAGGCGGCATCGCCGAGATGATGCAGGATGAACGGCGAGAGAAAGATGCCGACCAACACGTTGATGGCGAGCGCGGACCAGCTCGAACCAACGTTTTTCAGGATCTGTCTTTTTTCAAGCTTTAACATGATGAGCAGTCGTCTTACTTTTACGTCTACTTTTTATTGCTTGCCTTCGAAGTTTTGGTAGGAGCGATTTGCGTTGGCGCAATCTGGGGCTGGAAAAGCGTGAATACCACCCCGATCCCATGAGGCTCCGTTTCGATTTCTTCGAGACATTTTCCGCTTTGGAGATCGTAGAGAGCGATGTGACTGGGACGATGCGAGCGCTTCTGCTGCCGTACCCATGCCAGATTCTCGCGAAACTTGGTAGGACGAACGCGCGTGAATCCTACCCAGAGGAAGCGATCGTCCAAGGGAAGCAAACCGCGGCACCAGCCCAGGCTCTCATCGCCGGATCCGGTGATCTTGTTTAGGTCGATGTTGCGCTCGATTTGAAGAGTCGTCGGATTCACCAGCAGAACGTGCCCGTCGACTGTTGTGAAATAGAGCGATCCGTTGAAAAGAAATCCGTCGTGCGGACGTTGAATAGCAATTTCAATCTTGCGCTTCGGGTCGCGGAGACTGATGGCATCACGTTGATGAAAACGCGTGACCCAGGTTTCGTCTCCAAGCTGAAAAATGTGATTGGCATGTGCGCGGTGCGGCTTCGTGGTCGGAACTTTTCGGTAATCGATATCTTTGGAGAAAATGCTCCAGGTATCTTCGCCCATCACGTCCCAGTGATTCAGCAGCTTTCCGTCCAACGAAACCTCGGCTACGATGTCGAGCCCGGTGATCATGACCAGCAACGTGCCTTGCGGCGTCGGATAAACGTGATGAACGTCGTTGAAGCAGGGAAGGGAAATATAAGCTTCGAGACGAAACGACGGAAGATCGTAAATCATCACTTCGGTCGAGGTACAGGCGTAAAGTTTGTTGCCACGCAAAGTCGAAGATTTGAAAATTATAGCTGGCAGTTCGTCGGGCGCGGCTTCTTTCGGCGATTCGTAATCCACGAAATTTTGAGACATCTTGGTGACGGGATCAATTTCCACCATAATGCCGCGCTTGCAGGACTCCCATTCTTCAAGTTTCTGAAAAACACTGCTGCGGAACTGCCCTCCGCCCACGAAAATCTTGCCCATCGTATCCATAGAAGTAAAAAAGAACCGATCGTAAACCTATGTAAAATTCGACGTCAGCGGAAAGCTTCAGCCTCCAGAATCTGGCGCTGTGTCTCGCTGACTTCATCATTATGGTATCAGCGGTCTGTGAAAGGCTCGCCAATGCGAACCCAGACTGCTATCTCAGATAGCAAGCCAGACTCCAAACCAGAGTAAGGATTAGCCGGTAACCTCTTGATTATGTGGAGTATTTCTCGGTGGCGTCAGTAAAAAGGCGAGGATGTTGAATCGGATCAGAGTATTTGTGGGTAATCTATTTCCCTGTTTTGCCCCGCGGTTTTGTCAATCCGCTACCAATCGTGCTTCATAGCCTTGGCGAACTGTTTTAACGGGAGAGTGTTCAGCACATCGTCTTTGGTGAGCCACGCACGTTTCGCTTGCGTGATGCCGTAGCGCAGCTTTTCCATGTGAGAGGTGTGGTGGGAGTCCGTATTGATGACAATTTTTACGCCCTGCTGTTTCGCCGATCGGAGATGAACGTCACTAAGGTCGAGACGCTCGGGATAGGAATTCAACTCCATGGCAACTTTGTTTTTGAAAGCCGCTTTCAGGACCGCGTCGAGATCGAACGGATACGCCTCCCGCCGTAACAACTGCCTTCCAGTGGGATGGCCCAGTATCGATGTATTCGGATTCGAAATCGCCTTCAGCAGACGATCCGTCATGGTGGCGCGGTCTTGATTGAAATGAGAGTGGACACTGGCGATCACGACGTCCATTTGCTCGAGGACTGAATCCGAAAGATCTAGCGTTCCATCGGCGAGAATATCGACTTCGATTCCGGCGAAAATGCGGATGCCCTTCATCTTTTTCTCAACCGCGCGAATTCTTGCGATGTGTGCGAGAGCACGTTCATCGGTGAGTCCGTTGGCAAAGGCGAGATTCTTGGAGTGATCGGTGATCGCCATGTATTCGTAGCCACGTTCCTGCGCGGCTTCAGCCATTTCTTCGATCGTGTTCTTACCGTCGGTTTCGACGGTGTGCATGTGAACGTCGCCGCGAATGTCGGCTTGCTCGATCAAAACGGGTAGGGTGTGGGTTGAGGCGGCTTCGATCTCTCCAAGATTCTCCCGCATTTCTGGAGGGATGAAGTCGAGTCCCAGCTTTTTGTAAATTTCTTCCTCTGTCTTACGCGCGACCGGTTTTTCATTGTCGAGATTCGACAGGCTGTATTCGTTCAGGGTGAATCCCATCTTGAGCGCGCGCTGGCGCAACGCCACGTTGTGAGCTTTCGAACCCGTGAAATATTGCATGGCTGCTCCGAAAGATTCAGGAGCGAGGAGCCGAACGTCGACCTGCATGCCGTTGCGATGACGAAAACTAACTTTGTTTTCGCCCTGAGCGATCACGTCCATCAGGCCAGGGAAGAGCAGCAGATGCTGAATGAGTGCCTGCCGCGATTCGTCCTCGATACAGCCTTTGCCCGTGACGAGGATGTCGAGATCGCCGACGGTTTCGCGGCCACGGCGGAGAGATCCAGCGGGCGTGACCTTTTCGATGCCCGGAGCGGTGAATAGATATTCGGTTAATTTTTCGGCCAGCTTTTCAGCTGTGTCGAGCAGGAAACGCCCGGCGATACGGCGATAATCTTCGATCGCTTTGAGCAGTTTCTGTTCGTGCTTCTCCCCCATGCGCGGGAGTTCGCGAATTTTCCCTTCGCGTGCCAACTTTTCGACGCCTTCGAGATCGCTGACCTGATGCGCGCTCCAGATCAGGGCTATCGTCTTCGGTCCGAGCCCTTGGATCTTGAGAAGTTCGAGCATCGACGGACGATACTTCTTCAACATCTCCGCGTGAATTTCGATGTGTCCCTTTTCGAACAACATCTCCAAATTCGCGAGCATGCCTTTGCCAATGCCGGGAATTGCCAGAACTTTCTTGGGCTCGTGAATCATATCGGCAATCTGCTGCGGCAGCGCTTCGATCGCTTCGGCAGCATTGCGGTAGGAGCGCACGCGAAATGAATCCTGGCCGTCTATTTCGAGTAGAGCGGCTGTTTCGTAGAGGAGTCCGGCAATGGCTTTGTTGTCCATGGTGAACCATTAAGGTTAAACGAGTTGCGACGGGAGGGCCAGACTACACAAAACCAGAACCTTTACCACAGGGGGCACAGAGGAACACGGGGCAAACCTGCCTTCCCCTGTGCTCCTCTGGGCCCCTGTGGTGAAAGCTCTTTTTACTTTTTCGGAAGCTTACGAAGAGACACAACTTGCGCCGACGTAGACACGCTGAGAATTTGGTCGAGAAAATCGCGTGCGGCGGTTCTTACATCTGCGTCACGAAATCTTGCTTACGTTGGCCGCTTGCGGTCCCTTGTTTCCCTGGACAATTTCGAACTCCACGTGATCGCCCTCCTGGAGGCTCTTGTAGCCTTCGGTGGTGATGGAGCTGTAATGAATGAACACATCGGGCTGTCCATCTTCACGGCCGAGGAAGCCGTATCCTTTTGCATTGTTGAACCACTTGACGGTGCCTTTCAGACGTTCCACGCGCGCCTCCAGTTCTTTGCGATTTTCCTCCGAAAAGGCGCAATTCCAGAGGCCCGCAAAAAATGTGTAGGCATTGTGCTGCTGACTGGGTGGACTGTCAAGCACGAGATTTAGACGCCGGTCGCGAGATATGGCCGGAAAGTGGGGTGTTTCACTTAGTCCCTAGATGGAGAAGGGGTCTGCGTCGCTCCAGCCCCGCAAGTAAGACGAGGCAATCCATGTTTCTAATTCGGACATAGAGACGTTCTCAACGAAAGATGTGGCGCGTGAGTTAGCGCGCGGCTCGCGCCGTCTCCGCGAACCAGAGAATTCCGGCGATGGTTTTTGCGTCGAGAATCCGGCCGTTCATCGCCATGGCTTTGGCTTCCGGCAAACTGAAAAATGTGACCGCAATTCTCTCATCCGCCTCGGGCTGCGCTTCGCCGGCCCGTAGGCCGCGAGCTAAATAGATGGTCATAGTTTCGTCGAGAAAACCGGGGCTGACGTAGAAATGCAGGATCCGCTTCCACTGGCGTGCGGTGTATCCGGTTTCTTCGATCAATTCGCGCTTGGCGGCGGTTAGGGCGGTTTCGCCGTCGTCGATGCGCCCGGCGGGTAGCTCCCACATCATCGAATTTGCGGCGTGGCGATACTGGCGTTCGAGCAGGATGCGCGGCTGCGTTTTGCCCGTCTTAGTTACGACATCGTCGATGGCCAGAATCACGATGGACCCGGAATGCCGAATCACATCACGGCGCGCGTGCACGCCTCCGGGCTCTTCGACTTCATCGGTGGTAACGCTGAACACCGGCCCGTGGTAGCTGACGCGCGAGGACAAGACACGCGCCTTCGTCAGATTTGGAAGAAGCTGATTTTGCGCCCGCCGTTTTCATTGCCTTCGATTTGCTTCCCAGTGCTTTCGCCATGACAACAATATAAGGTATGCTGCGCCCGTGAGTGGAAAAGAGATTCGGCGCGCGCGTAGGGCGGGGACTGCTAAGCGAACGATCGCTAAGCCAACGACCACTAAGCGAACGGTCGCGATCGTCGGAGCTGGGAGTCTGGCATCTTTCCTTGCGGTGGCATTGCAAGACGCCGGGTTCGCGGTTGCCGCAATCGTCGCTCGGGATTCGCCGAGATCACGATCGCTGGCGCGGGCTCGCGTACTGGCCGCAAAACTGGGAGCGCGAGCGATGGTCATCAAATCGGCTTCGCTTGAAGCTGAGCTGTGGTGGCTCTGCGTTCCTGATCGCGAAATTAGTGGCGTGGCCTTGGAACTTGCGGGCCTTCTCGAAACTCGCAAGCAACACAAAGTTCGGTTTGCATTTCATTCCAGCGGAGCACTACTCAGCCGCGAATTGGAACCTCTTCGCAAACTCGGCATCCAAGTGGCATCGGTGCATCCTTTAATGACTTTTGTTGCCGGATCGCGACCCTCCTTGCAAGGTGTACCGTTTGCGATTGAGGGCGATGAGGATGCGACGAAATTGGCGCGCCGGGTTGTCCTCAAACTAGGTGGCGAGAGCTTTGCGCTATCCGCCTCACGCAAGGCGGCATACCACGCCTGGGCCACGATGGCCTCTCCGCTGTTGATCTCGTTTCTGGTGACGATGGAAGAGGCAGCCCGTGCCGCCGGGCTTACGCGGGAAGAGGCGCGTCGCAAGAGCTTGCCGATCATCCGACAAACTTTGGAAAACTATTCGCGTCTCGGCCCAGCGAAATCGTTTAGCGGTCCGTTTATTCGCGGGGATTCGGAGACAGTAAAAAAACACTTAGCATTGCTAACGAATTTTCCCAGGGTGCGGAGAGTTTATGTGGCGCTGGCCGAATTCGCGCTGCATGGCCTGCCGGTGAAGAATCAGGAGGCATTACGAAAGTTGCTGAAGAAATAATCAAGCAGCTCCGCTCTAAATTTTGCGTGAGCAGCTCAGTGCTCGCCCTTGCGGGTCGTAAACAGATGCCCTAATTTTTCCTGCTTCGTCTTCAAGTACTCGTGGGTATGCTCGGTAGGAGCAACCTCGCACGGCACGCGTTCCGTCACTTGAATTCCTGCGCGTTCCAGGGCCGCGACCTTATCAGGATTGTTAGAGAGTAGACGCACTTGCTTGATGTCCAACGCTTTTAAGATTTCGACGGGCATGTTGAAATCACGCTGATCCGCCTTGAAGCCGAGACGCTCGTTGGCTTCAACCGTATCAAATCCGCTGTCCTGCAGAGCATAGGCCTGAAGCTTCGCCATCAGCCCAATGCCGCGCCCCTCCTGCTGTTCGTAGATGAGGACGCCCGATCCCAATTCAGCGATCATCGAAAGCGCCATCTCGAGTTGTTGACGGCAATCGCAGCGCAATGATCCGAAGACGTCGCCGGTCAGGCATTGAGAATGGATGCGGACGAGCGGCGATCCCGAGTGGACCTCGCCCATCACGAGTGCGACCGCTTCTTCAGTCTTCGCACCGTCGCCGGAGGCTCGCGTCGTAAACCCGTGAATTAGAAAATGTCCCCAGCGCGTGGGAAAATCCGCAGATGCTACCTGTTTTACCTTGAAAGAACTCACTCCCAAATTATATAGGGACATTTTTGCAGTGACGTTTCAGGCATCACTTCGGTGCAGATTCAACGCAAAAATTAGTAAAAGTGGCGTGATATTATCGGCATAGTTACCCGGTTGTCGCTGGCTGTTTGGTCGATCACCAGCGCGCTTCTGCGGGCTCCCCAAAAACAACCAATGTAGTTGGCAACTGCTTTGGGAGTGCCTTGTCGCCGCGATGTTGAAAAGTGTTGCCGGGCAATGGCCGGACGATCCAAAGAAGAAGAACGAATCGCTAATGTCAGCAGATTTACTAAAAGTCGTGATCTTCACGTCGGTTCCTCCGCGCAGGGTGGAGAAGATTATCGCGCGCATTCGGCGTGACGCTCCAAAAGCGAAAGTGGTGGGAGTACTGTACGAGCGGCGTCCGCCCAAGAATTTGAAGCAGCGGGTCGCGACGTGGCGCAAGAAGATGCCGCGTCCGGTCTATTGGCGTTACGTGGCGCATCGCATGGTCGCGAACATCAATCGCAAGGTCAGCGGACTACTCGACGGCATAATTCGATTCATTCATGCCGGGCCGAAAAATCCCAATGGAGACAAAGGTTACGGACTCGACGACCTCGCTGCGACTTGTAAAGCCGACGGAATTGAGCTTCTGATCACGCGCGATTGTCATGCGGAGGAGTCGCTGAATTTTGTGCGCTCTCTCGATGCCGATCTTGGACTCGTCTTTGGGACACGCATTCTGAAGCCGGTGCTGTTTGAAATTCCGAAGCAGGGATCAATCAACATTCATAAGCGCAAGGTGCCGGACTACCGCGGCGGTGGTGCGGTTGGACTTTGGGAAATGCTCGACGATCAGAAAGAGATCGGCGTCACTGTTCATCGCGTCGAAGCAAAGGTGGATGTCGGTGGAGTGATTCGTTCAGCGGTGATTCCGATTGATCCGTTCGATGATCTGGAGAGCCTCGCTCTCAAGGCTGATGTGGTCGGCAACGATTTGATTGTGGCTGCGATTCGCGATTTCGCGAACGGTACGGTTCAAAGAGATTCCGCAGAATGGACCGAGCAAACTGTTTCGCAGTCCAACGGCGGAAGACTTGTTGCAGTTGAAAAAGAAGTTGGCAGCGCGGCGTCCCAAGGATCACAACCGGTTTCGTCGGCCTGCTTGGAAACTGCTGCTCAAGTCGTTGATCTACGCAGTGCCAGTTGCTTTGCGCAATCGGCGGCAGCGGCGCGAGGGAACTTTTCCGGTGATGATTCTCTACCATCATCTTGTCTCCGATCGTCCACATCGCTTTGGAGCTTCGACGCGTTATTTCCTGAAGCAGGTGAATTATCTGCGGCGGCATTATCGGGTGGTGAGTTTGAGCGAGGCGGTCGAACTGATCCGAAAGGGTGGCAACACAGAGCCGACAGTAGCCATCACGTTCGACGATGGGTACGCCGACAATTTTGTGAACCTGCGCGCGATCACCGAAGAAACCGGAGTGCCGATTGGATATTTCATTTCCACCGAGCACATTTCGAACGGTCGCGAATTTGCGCACGATCAGGAGACTGGCGAACTCGGATTTTTCCCCAATACATGGGAGCAGATTGAATTCCTGAAACATAATGGATACGAAATCGGCAGTCACACGCGCAATCATGCGGATTGTGGATCAACCGATGAAGAGTTTCTACGTCACGAAATCATTGGCTCGCACGACGACATGCGGCAGAAACTGGGCGGGACGAAGTTCTTTTCGTTTCCGTTCGGATTGCCGGAAAATATTTCGGCTCCAGCGGCGGCGATTGCGTGCGAGAGCTATGAGAATGTTTTCTCCGCATATCGAGGCGGTAATTTACATGCCGACAAACGTCGAATTCTGAAGCGTGGAAATTTCTCGCACACGGTTTGGGAACTCGAGTTGCAGTTGCAATCCATACTGACCGGAGACGCGAAAGAGCCGGCACATTTGCAGCTTCGGATTGATGAGCGCACGAGATGATTGCGGCAGGCGGGCTCTTAAGGCGACCACGTTCCGTCGAGGCTTCTATAGTCGAATCAATGCGCGGCTGTTAAAATAAAAAATCACCCGCCACACCATGGGGCTATAGCTCAGCTGGGAGAGCGCGTCGTTCGCAACGACGAGGCCGTCGGTTCGATCCCGACTAGCTCCACCAAAATTTCCAATCGATATTTACGTTGCTAAACGAACCCCTTTTGTCCCGCTGCAGGCGCGAAAGTGCGCGCCAAAAAAAATCGTTAGCAATGCTAACGATTTTTCTCGGAGCGGAAATGTTGGGATGCTTTCTTAAGCTGCGCGTTTCAGAGATGGTCGTAGTTTCATCATCGTCATCAGACCCATTCCCAGTATCCCCGTACCCAGCAGCCACAAACTACCCGGCTCCGGAGTGGTGAAGGGATGCTGCGATGTGCTCGATTTTCCGGACACGCCAATCCAGCGTCCGTCGCTGGTCCGCGAAAAAGTCTGGACCGTATATCCGGTGACGATTCTTCCGGTGTACATCATTCCCTGAATTTGCCCGATGAGTTTGTATTGACCGTTGAGGGCCGTCCAGGTGATGGGGCCGAGGAATGTGCCGTTGAAGATGACGCCGTGCGGAATGCCGTTGGCCTGTCCGATGACTTCGAACATCGAACCGGCGCTGGAGAAAGTTCCGCCGCCGAGAACGCTCCCCGTCAGCAACGCGCCGGTGGAGTAGGTGACGTATCCCATCGAATGATTGCCGTGCTGTCCGTTGTACTGCAGCAGTTGCGATTGGAACATCGACACGCCCGTCTGATCGGCGGTGACCGTGCCCTGCTTGTTGGTGATGTTCAAGCTATCGGCAAAAGCTCCGACAGTGAGGGCAGTCAGAAATAGAAGGGTGATCGAAAGACTTCTAATCAGCGAACGTTTCATTGGATGTGGACCCCGAGCTTTCAAAAATGCTGTGCCGCATGATACTCCGGCGAAGGGAGCGGCGGCAATGATTAGTGGTGGACTGAATCAATTTTGCAATCGGCTGTCAATGCTTGTCCAGCGCGGCCTTCAGCGTCTCCAGCGCCTTCCTCTGATACGCCTCGGCGTCCTTGCTGGTAAACACCGGAGTTACAATCTGCCCCAAACTGCGCGCAGTAGCGTAGTCGCCCCGACGGTAGGCGATGTCGGCTTGGGCTAACTGGACGCCTGCGCCCCAGTTGGGATCGCCGGTGAGTTGAGTGACGGCGGGGATGTCGATCTGTTGCAGGAGAGTGGTTGCTTCGTCCAACTTTTCTTGCTTGTCTTGCGCGATCAGGCAACTGGCCAGGGGATAGGCAACGCCTCCGGTGAGTCCGGCGCGAGGGCCGAAGGCTTTCACGGATGCGTCATAGGCCTGACGGGCATTGGCTGCGCCTTCGCGGACGTGGCCAGCGCGACATTGCGCTAGCGACGCATCGCCTAGCGTGGCTACGGCGAAGAAGGAGAGCGGTCCTTGTTTGCGGACGGCCAGTTCGTGGATCGCGAGATCGTCGCGGATCGCGTCGTCCCAAATACCTAAGCTGCCTTCGGATTGTGCGCGGGTCGCGAGAAGTTGCATGGTGAGTTCGTGATCCGGGCCGAGGCGGGAGACAAATTCTGGATAGATCGAGTTGGCCTCTTGCACCGCTTCCGCATGTTTGTTCTGGATCATGAAGGCTTGCGCCAGGTTGAGGCGCACCCGCAGAACGTGAGGACTGTCGGCTCCGACGATGCGTGTGAAGTCCGCGATCAGTTCGCGAAAGAGTTGTTCGGCTTTCGCCCCTTCGCCAAGTCGGATGTAGGAAAATCCTAGCCGCTGCTTGAAAGTCAGCCGCGCGCTCTCGTCGAATTCAGGAAGAGCGTTTGCCTTGTCCACGGCGACCTGAAAGTTGTCGGCGGCCGACTTCGCGTTGTTCTCGATCAACGCGACCATGCCACGAGCCGAGGCGAGCCAGACTCCGAGGTCGGGGCGCGGATTCGAAAGCTTCGCGATGACTGCTTCTTGCTGTCCAAGGATGGTGTTCGCCAAGGGCAGTGAGTCTTTTTCGTAACTGCGGGCTTCCAGAGTTACGCGTTGCAGTTGCACGACGATCGCGTCCTGCGATAAATCGCCATCCACTTGCTTGAACAGAGTAGCGGCGCGATCGTACTCGACGCGCGCGTCGGGGTAGTCGGTGCGGTTGTCGAGCGCGCGGGCGATGGTTTGGTGGAGACGCGCTGCCACGAGCGGTTCATCTTTGAATTGGCGGTCGATGCTGGGCGAGGCTTGCTTGATCGCGTCCATCAAGGACTCGCTGGACTTGCCGCTTGAAAAAGGATTGCCTCGTCCCAAGAGGTCGTCAGAAAGAAAGCGGTTGATGGAACTGGCGATAGCAGTCTGGCGGTTCGCGTTATCGCGTTCACGGACGGCCTTGCGATAGAGCGCGAAGCTGACTCCCAATCCCGCGATCAACGCGATGACGGCGAGCGCGATCCATGGACGACGTGCGCGAGCCGCCGCCAATTCGCGTTCGGCAGTTTGCGCGCGACGATTCGCCGCTTCGAGTTCATCGCGTTGAAGGCGGCGTTGATCGAGTGTCAACAGTCGGTCCGCGAGTTCAGCGGCGCTGCTTAAGCGCTTTGCAGGATCACCACACGCGGCATCCGCAATATCTTCGCGGAGAAGAGGATCGCTGACTTGTGCTTCCCAGCCCGGTGCGAGCGGTCTGCGAAAATCTCCGACGACCATTTGATAAAGCATGACGCCGAGAGCGTAAACGTCGGCGGACGCGCTGGGAGACTGACCTCCCAAAACTTCAGGCGCGATATACATCAACGTGCCGGTGAGTGTGCCACCGGAAGATGGCCCGCCGACCGCTGCGCTGGTTGTTTGAGTGAAGCCGAGGTTGGTAATTCCCAAGGCTTGCAGGCGCGCGGGCTCGAACAGGGAAGCGCTGCCGAAATCGGCGATCTTGACCTGCCAACGGCTACCGGCGTTCGTATCTGTGCTTGCGTCGCGGCGGGCACGATCAGAATGTTGGCCGGTTTCAAATCTTTGTGGAGGACTCCGATGCCGTGGGCTGCGGCGACCGCTTGAGCGATGTCGGTGAGAATGCGCAGACGCGTATCAATGGGGATGTTCGAGAGTCCACCCTGCGCTTCAGCCCATTCGGCAAGATTTGGTCCCGCGTATTCGCTCTCCAGAAAAAATGGACGCGTCTCAAAATTCCATTCGAGGATACGAACAAATTCTGGACGATCGCCGAGCGACTCGCGCAAGAAACGGGAAATGGTGATCTCGCGTTTCAATCCTTTGAGGCGTACGCCGTCCGCGGCAAATTTGAAGACACGCTCTTCGTGCGTCTTTGGATTTTCTGCCAGCCAGACTTCACTCGATCCGGAGATATCCATCGGACGCGAAAGTTGCCATTGCTCGCGTCCGGGAACGACGTCGCCAGGTTTGAATCCGAGATCGGGAACGGCCGCACTGGCGACCGTCTTGCAATAGACCGGAACCGCCAACCGATATCCAACGCGCGGAACGGTCACGATCACGGAATGGTCGTCATCCTGCATGGCGTCCTGCATCGCTTTGCGAAGTTTGGAGACGGCGGTGGCGAGCGATCCATCGACCACTATTACGTCAGGCCAGACGGAGTCGAGCAACTCTTCTTTAGTGACGACCTCGCCTGCGTGCAGAAGAAGCTGGAGCAGGATGTCGAGCGGCTTCGATTCCAGGTCAACGGGGTGTCCCTTGACACGTAGTACGCGTCCGAGTTCGTCGAACTCGTAGTCGGCGAAACGCCACAGACGTCCGGAACTGCCTCCCGAATTGCCTACAGCTCCCGCCGCAGGCGATTGATAATTCATAGACTTAGTCACGCTTTAGAATTCTTGAGAACTTCGTCAGGACAAACAGCGGGGGATGGTGCAGACTGTCGTCCGACGGTCGCTGGTGAGCGGACACATTTTGCCACGAACCAGACCGCCAAGCATACAAATTTGTGCAACGGGTGTCCGGGATAGATGTAACCCAGGGAAGGGCCACGCATCTGGACCGGGCTCCCGTTGCGCAAGGCACTTGTAGGAAAAATTCAACAAGCATTTCGTCTGGGGGAGAATCAATATGAAACGCCACGGAACTCTATTTCAACTTCTACTTGTAACGATCGCGTTGTCGGTGATCTTTGTAGTGGCGATCGCATCCGCCCAGACGTACACGCCGCTTTACACCTACCCAGGCACGGACAACAACACAAGCGGCATTACGTATCAGAGCGTGCTGTCACAAGGGCAAGACGGCGATTTGTATAGCACGATCCAAACCAATGGCCAATACAACGACGGCAGCGTTTACAAAATGACCCCCTCAGGCGGATACACGCTTCTTTACAGTTTCTGCGCGGAAGGTGGCGGCTGTCTTTCGACGGGCGCGATTCCGACTGGAGGAGTGACTCTTGGCTTCGACGGAAACTTGTGGGGGACAACGGCAAACGGCGGAAAAGATGGGGCAGGCACGGCTTTCAAGATAACCCCTTCCGGCACGTTGACTTCGCTGTATCAATTCACCAATGGCACTGATGATAGTGCCCCGACATATACCCTCATCCAGGGGCAGGACGGAAATATGTATGGCGTATCCGAGGTGCAGTACCAAGGACAGTACGGATCATTCTTCAAGCTAAGTACCAAAGGAAAAATTACTGCTCATCCGTTCGCCCTCACCAACGGCGCGACACCGAACCTCCCGGTTCAAGGTACCGACCTGAATTTTTACGGAACCACGCAGGGTGGTGGCGATCCGACTTGCAAGTGCGGAGTGATTTACAAAGCAACGGCTGCGGGCAAAATCACCGCGCTGCATGTGTTCAAGGGATATCCAAACGACGGCTACCGTCCGATCGGAATCCTGGTGCAAGGTTCCGACGGCGCATTTTACGGGACGACCTATCAGGGTGGCGCAAACAACATTGGAAGCGTGTTCAAGATCACGGCCGCGGGCGTGTACACAATGCTTTACAGTTTTGGAACGGTCACTCCAGACGCCTCCGAGCCGATTTCAGGATTGACCGTGGGCAGCGACGGTAAGTTCTATGGCACCGGATCCCACGGAGGAAGCAAGGGCGATGGCGCTCTCTACCAAATCACAAGCACGGGAACAGAGAGTTTGGTTTACAGTTTCTGCTCGGTCTCCTGTACGGACGGATTTTCTCCGACGACGCCGATGGTGCTCCACACCAACGGCAAGTTCTACGGCAACACAGCGGGAAATTCCCTGGGCGGCTCGGTTTTTTACAGCTTCGATATGGGATTCAAACCATTCGCCAAGTTGGAGACGTGGTCCGCAAAGGTTGGCGTAAAAGCTGAAGTCATCGGCCAGGGATTTACCGGCGCGACGGCTGTGTCGTTTAACGGAGTGTCCGCGACGTTCAACAACGTTTCGGATACCTACATGACAGCCACCGTTCCCGCCGGAGCGTTAACTGGACCTGTTACCGTGACAACTTTCACGGGGAAACTATTAAGCGATCGCAGCTTTTTGGTGGTGCCGCAGGCCAAGAGCTTTAGTCCGGCGAATGGCGTGGTTGGAACATCGGTGACCATCACTGGAGTCAGCCTCACGCAGACGAGTAGCGTGAACATCGGAGGCAAGGCAGCAACTTTTTCAGTGGTCTCTGACACTCAGGTGAAAGCGACGATACCAGCGGGAGCAAAGACGGGGAAGGGAATTATCGTTACCACAGCTGGCGGCATTGCCACCACGACGAGCAAGTTGGTGATCGCGCCTTCGGTTAAATCATTTACTCCAACGAGTGGTCCAGTTGGGACGTCGGTTGTAATCACCGGAAATAGTTTTACAGGGACGACGTCGGTGACCTTCGGCGGAGTTGCTGCCACCAGCTTCAAGGCGATTGGCGATACCCAGGTCGATGCGTTGGTTCCGACCGGTGCGGTGACGGGGCCGATCGTTGTGACAACTCCTGGTGGAACGGGGACCAGCTCAACGGCTTTTACGGTCACGCACTAGACGGTTCGCGATCCATCTAAGAATGCAGGGAGCCACTCGGCCGCAACGGTCGAGTGGCTTTTTCTATGTATTAACCCGCGTTGCAAATGGCCAAGGTTTGGTGGACGGAAGCTTGAACATTAAGGCTGTGTGAAAAAGTTTGTCAAATTGGGAAAAGGAATTGCGGTTTTTTTTCAATCTGGCGAGATTCTTTATAAATCTCTGCTAGTATGGGGCGTCTTTCGTGCTAAGTTCCTTGATTCAAGGCAGTTCCGGGGCGTGGTTTTTGGCGTTAAGAATGCTAGGTATTAGTAGCCCTCCCCCTTAATTGAACCAATGCTTCTCTATTAGGTAGGAGTGCTATTTTGACCGACAGTGGGATCGGACAAAAGGTAAGGCGGAAGCGCACTTGGTATCGGCGTCGCCAACGAACACGGCGGATGTTGATGGCCATGACTGTTGCTATGCTGATCGTTGGCGCGTGCTGGCAGAACGCCGCGCGCTATTTTTCGATGCCTTCCTTACATTCGTCTCAGGTCTTACCCGATTCCTTTAAGTTACGTCCAAATGTTCACAAAGATTTAGCCTTGATGGCAGCGCGGGCCGCCAAAGTCAACAAGCTGCTTGGGCGGAATCCCGGCGTCTATCCCTATTCGATTGTTCCGGGCGGAGTCCGAAATTCTGACGCGCTGCGCTCTGCGGCAGCGACCGATTACGTGGTTCGCCGCCACTATGCCAACTTTGATTTCAACCACGCTCGAGTAGTAAGAGCGGCGCAAGCTCGCGAAGTGTATCTCTCCTATCGCATCCGCGACCGGATCTTTTGGACTCATCACAAGATACGTTTGCACCTCGGGGAGTTACTGTTGACGGACGGCAACATCACGGCGCGCGCGCGCTGTGGCAACCAGATCTCGGATACCGCGAAGCCCGAAGTTTCTGACGAAGAGCCAGACGCCGATACATTGGATCAGCCAGTGGCTGAAATCATGCCCGCAGCTTTTGTAGTGCGACCCATGCTGGAGCCTCCGGATCTACCCGCTGGCCAGCCGACCGCTCCCAAACTTTACGCAGGCGGATTTTCGTTCCCCTACATTCCAAGCGGTGTGCCTATTTCCGGATTCTGTCCAGCCGACGGGATTATCAATTCCAAGAAATGTCCGCCTAAGCATCACAAGCCTCCAGTCGTTCCGGAGCCTTCGACGATGGTGCTGCTGGGTTCTGGCGTTGTCTTGATCTTCTGGCGCTATCGCAAAATCGCGTCCCCTCTTGCGGCGTAACCGGATACTCTTCTTCACTTTCTCATCCTTCAGCTTCTTATCGCTCCGCCTGTGTCTTGTCACTCCCGTTTGGTCCCAAGTTTCCGACGAGCGCGCTGGGTATAATTTCAGCAAGTCGATCGAGCAGGATCGAGCGCCAGATTTGAGGATTCCACAAAATGAATTTGCGCTATCTCATTGAAGGTCCGTGGATCGTCTTCGTCTTGTATTGGTTGGTTGGAGCGCTGAATACGCGGCGAACCGTGAGCAAGGAATCGTTCATTTCGCGCTTCGGAATCCTCTTTCTAGAGGTCGTCGGTTTCGTTTTAGTTTTCGCGGATTTCGCCGGTATCGGCGTTCTCCGCCGTCACATTTTCGAACAGACCGACGCGATCGCGATCGTGGGCGTCGTCCTCACATGGATTGGGATTGGAATCGCATTATGGGCCCGGTGGCACCTGGGACAAAATTGGAGTGCCAGGGTCACGCTAAAAGAAGATCACCAGTTGATTAGCACTGGCCCCTACGCATATTTCCGCCATCCGATTTATTCTGGGCTCATCCTGGCCTCGATCGGCGGAGCCGTGACAATTGATCGGTGGCGCTGCGCGATCGGCCTTGCGTTGATTGTGCTCGGTTATTGCATCAAGGCGAAGAAAGAAGAATCCATGCTGACGGCGCAGTTCGGAGATGCCTTTAAAGACCACTGCCGCCGCACCGGATTTCTGCTGCCGAAATTCTAAGGACTCCATTCGCTATTCTTCTTTCGTCGTCCGCTCGAACCGTGTGGCGCGGACACTCCCTTCGACTGCGCTCAGGGCAGGCTTTGTCCGCGTGTGGACTGATCGTCTGTTTCAAGCCAACATTAGTTCTGTCTCCATAAGCCCCCACGGAACTTCCGCCGAACATCTTCCGTATGTATGTGCAGGTCAAGCAAGTCCACCGAGGCTTGCAGCGCGCACAGCGATCGCAGTCAAGAGGATCGTGCGCATCACAGGAGACTACGTATGGACGAAAATTTCATTGGTTTGATGGCAGTGACGTTGATCTTTGGCATGCCGCTGGCAGCGATGTATACGTACTATCGTGTCCGCAGATTACGCATGGAAGAGCGGTTGGCCGCGATCGCTCGTGGGGCCAACGTCCAGATGGAACCGGATCTTTCGGAGGCCGCACGCTCGCGGCGCTGGGGCATTCTATTGCTAGCACTGTCGCTCGGATTTCTGGCCATGATGGCGGTATTAGGGCGCGAGGAACCGAATGCCGGAAGAGCAATGGCAGTCGCCCTCGTCCCGTTGGCGGCGGGGCTCGGATTTCTGTTGGATTTTGCGTTGATCCGACGCGATCTGAAGGCGGCGGCTACACATCAGTAGAGCTGTTACGCATCAGTTGTTTCGCATCAATCGATACGAGAATTTAGCTCTCAAACTTTGGGATGGCCGGGCGGAGACGCCCGGAGCTCCACGAGGCGCGAGAGGTATCGATTTTAGCAATTAGTGCTACGACTTCCGGTTCCGAAGGCTCTGCGCAGAACTGCTAGACTCTGCTCAGAGCATCATGAAACGCGTCTTTTATTACGGGGCATATTACGGAGCACTGCTGGGAACGGCGGTTACATTGAGCCTGTCGACTCCCATGACGGTCGCGCAGTCTTCAGGCAACGCGCGCGTACAGCATGTTGTCGTGCGCGGAACGGGCGACGCCATGGAAGTCGAGATACAGACTTCTGGAGCGCCGGTTGCTCCGAATACTCAGGCGATCGTCGGACCGGATCGTATTGTCGTGGATTTCCCCGGCGCGCTTCCGGCCTCTGAACTCCGCGCTCTGAAAGTGAATACCGGTGCGTTGAAAGGCGTTCGTGCAGGATTGTTTTTCAGCAGTCCTCCCATTACGCGCGTTGTGCTCGATCTGGCAAAGCCGCAGTCTTATCAGATTTCATCCATCAAGAATGCGGTTGTCGTAAAGCTGCATGGGTCGGTGGCGAACGTTGCTCGGACGAATATTTCCTCGGGAACCTTCGAAAAGCCGGTAGCTAACGTTGGCGCGACCAATGGAAAATTTCAGAATGCATCGTTGGGCGGCGATCCGTATCATCTTCCAAAGATTTCCAGCGCGAGTTCGGATAGTGTAAGTTCGAACAGCGTAAGTTCGGACAGCGCGAGTTCGGGCGCATCGATTCCCGCCGCAACTGAACCCGAAGCGCCGCCCCCGCCGCCGAAACCCGCCGTAACCGTGACACTCGAAAACGGGTTGCTGCACATCAAAGCCGAGCGCGCCACGCTCGCGCAAGTGCTGTTCGAAGTGCAGCGCCAGACCCAAGCCGAGATTGCTATCCCCGCAGGTGCCGAACAGGAGCAGGTATTCGCCGACATCGGACCAGCCCCGTCCCGCGATGTGCTGGGATCGCTCCTGAACGGATCTCCCTACAATTTTATTTTTGTGGGAAATGAAATGAACCTAGAGCGCGTCATCCTGACGCGACGCGAACCAGGGCTGAACTAGGGTTCTGCGGTTCTCAAGCGAACGGAAATTCCACTCTCACTCTGTCGAATAGTTTAGTTCGCGGACAAACCGTACCCGCATGTAGGATTCGTTTGCTAGGGCGTGATCAACCTTACCGCTACAGGGGATGCGCCGTTACCCAGGATCGCCGTGCCTGTGGCACTCCCCGAGCCAGAGCCGCAACCGACGATATTGATCACCTGGGTATGGACATGGTTGTTAACGACCGCTTGTCCAGTGGGATTCAAAAATAGCTGCACAAATCCGATGATCTGAACCGTCGGATAGTTATTCCAACTAGGTGCAGAGACGTCGATTACTGGCACCGTCACCAGAGAGTCGCTGACCATTATCTTCGCGCCAGCGCCCAGCGCACTAGATTGCACTACCGGATCATCCGCTCCAGCAATAAATTGAAACGGAGGACTCGGTAGGTCGGTGGTGTCCACGCTATCCCCTCCGTTGGCTGAAGAGTGCGTCAAGCCGTTTACAGCCTCTGCGGTTTCCACATCGCGTGCTCCGTCAGGGGTTTGATCTACGTGCACGATGCTGTTGCAAGTGATCGGCGGCTGCACACAACCGGCGATACTCAACTGGTAATTGTTAAATCCAGTACAACCGTTGCAAGCAACGGAAGAAGAACTTGGCGGCGGGAAATCGCTGGGATCTCCAGGGTAATAGCGCCAAACAGTCGGTCCGCTCGACGGAGGCGCGCAGTTGGTAGTGCATTCTGCGCGAAGCCTGATCGCCCCGGGCCCCGGGGGCGGGGTCACCCACCCGAGCAGATTCGTCGCTGTTGGCGCAAGAGCCCCGGTCGCTACATCGAAAATCGGGTTGGTAGGGCTGCTGGGATCCATGTTCGGCAGCAGCCACGGTTTCACACAAGTCGGCGCGACCGGCAATCCGGGGCCCGCGACCGTTCCCTGAACATTCAGGGGGTTGTAAGCCTCGGCTGTAGCTGACGCTTTGACGCCGACCGTGGCGTGTCCCCACACCCGGGCGAAGAAAGTCGGAAGATCGCTGCGCTGAACTTGGACGTTCACTTGGGGATTCGAGATGAAACTCGTCGACGCTTGACTAATAGATACGCATACTTCCCCCCCGGGACACGTGCCTCCAGGATTCAAATACCTCCCGCCCACAAAATTACTCCCAGCGACTTGGTTGGCAACTGTCGTAGCCAACAAAACGGCCGCACTCCCGACTGCCGGGTTTGTGGTGGAGGTCATACCGGAGTTGGCCAGCACGCGTGCGCCAGCTAAGGCAGCCGCGTCGGCCGCCAGTTGCGCTTCGCTGCGTGCAGTGTAAATCGTGACAACATCGATCGCGAGCGCGGCCATCGCCACCACCACACCCAGCATGAAGACTGCAACTAGAGTGATGATGACTCCGTTGCTTTTCTTCGGTTCCGAGTTGATCTTGTTTCGACGCATACAACCTCAAATCTGATTATGGACTGACGCGCTTTCGCTTACCTGAGTTGTGGCACCCGGAATCATCGTCTGAATCACGCCATACGACACCCAGCGATAAGGATACGAAACCGTCACCATGGTTCCAATCGTGGTCGGTGCTCCACCCCCTGGCACCCATCCGCGGTTGATTGTAATGATCAGGTTGTCGCTTGGATGTGCGGCAGAGCACCCAGAAATGGTGTATTTCCACGTTCGGCCCGACGGGTTTGAAACGGTGCCCGGCGCTGTGCACGCTCCTTTGGCCACGACACCGCTGCCAACCAAGGAATTCAGAATTGCTGCAACAACAGGCTGCAACGAATCAGGGCCGAGGCTATTAGTCGTCGCAATGTCTCCTGTCGGCTGACCCCCGGCGATAATTGCTCCTTCCTGGGCTGCTTGTGCGACCTTCTGCTTCTGGTTGAACGCTCCACTGAAATCGTAGATGCCCACAACGAACACGGCCAGAAGCGGTAGCGAAATGGCAAATTCGAGTAGCGCGGCACCGCGAACATCACCAAGCAAATCAATTCGGCGTGCGCTGTGGCCTGAGTTTCTCATCGAGTCGTATGCGTCTTCGCGTCTCAACAGGATCTCGATCCACCGCATCTAGTTTTCCATTCTGCTTTGAGCGGTTGCTGCCAAGTTGATTTGGGTTAGGGAAGTGAAAGGTAAGGAAAATCCTGCTGGATACCGAAAGGAAACGAGCGCGCCGCACAATGGTGGTTGAAGCCCAGCCGATGGATTCAAAAGCACCCGCGTGCAGACCGTGATGTTGCCCGTAACCGTGCAAGTACCCGGAGGGTTCGTGCACAACACGGGAGTAGACAAGGACGTGGCGAGAATTTGACTGGGGTCCAGATTGGAAGCCTGCAGGACTCCCGCAATCGTAAAAGCGACACTTCCCACTGGTCCGCCAACGTTGCCAATGGGGGTTGGTTTGTTTTCGCATGTCGCGCAAGTCGACCTAGCCGCAGCAATCGCGCCTTGTTGAGCGGCCTGTTGGATCGTCGAATAGATGTTGAATGCCCGTCCGAACCAAACGATTCCCAGCAAGAACATGAACACCAGCGGCAACACCAACGCCACTTCGGCGATTTCTGCGCCGTCGGTGCTTCTTAGGTGTCGCGCGATTCGGTTGAGTGTTCGCAAACTACGGATCCCTCACTTCGTTCGGGATGACAAGTCCCGGTAAAGACATGATGAGTCTAATGAGCGGCAAGCTAGCGGAGCCGAAATTACAAATTGGAAATTACAAATTACAAATCGGAAATTACAAATTCAAAATCACAAACGGCCTATCGCTTTGCCGATTCCGAAAAATAAAACTGTCACTGCCACGGCTACTCCGAAGGGGATTTTTGTCGACTTCGGATCGTCCAGCGATACTTCCAATCCGGGCATTCTTAAACTGAATAATGCTGCCAGTAAATGCAGGATATTCAGCAGCGTTTTTTTCAGTCGGCCTTTCCAGATGACGACCGCCAGCGCCATGACTCCTGCCACGAGAATTGTACCGATTAGGACGGACAATAATTGTTGCGGACCGAGGCACGCCCCCAAGGCTCCCGCCAGTTTCCAGTCGCCAGCTCCGAGGCCGCGCAAGAGCACGAACGGGAGGAGCAATCCCAATCCCAGGACGGTTCCTAACAAAGCGGCGCGCAATCCGGGCCAGCGGTAGAGGATTGTATTCACCGCAAGACCCGCAGCCACGCCAGCGACCGTCAGCCAGTTCGGAATCCGCCGAAAACGCCAGTCTAGGACTCCGGCGATCGAGGCTACGACGAGGGCAGGAATCCAAATAACCGGCATCCCCGAAGCCCAGTAAACTTGCCCGAAATGAGCACCCACTTGAAGCGAGCCCGCCGAAAGGCGTGATGCCGAGAGCCATGGTCCGGATTGCATCATCGATGCCGCTGGCAGACAGGCGCCTCCGCGCGTTCGCTTCGTACCGCTTGCTACATCCAGTGCTACTTTAGGACTTTCGGCAGAGACACTCAAGAGGGAAAATCGTAGGGGAGATGTTCTCAGTTCTCAGGAAAGCCGCCGCCTAGCGTATTTCGAGGAGGGTACAAGTACCGGAATTGCTGCGACGCCAGAAGCACCAAAAACGAGCAACTAATTAATTAGTTGCTCGTTTTTGGACACCACTACTTTTACCGGTCTTGTCATCCGGAGCAATTCGAGGCATCTGCAGTTTCGCTGCGAGTTGCAGATCCCTCACTTCGTTCGGGATGACAATCTATGTGTGGTATGGGTTTTCCTGAGACCTGAGACCAAAGACCTGAGACCTATCCCGCTCCCGCCCAAAGCAAAAGGCCCGGATGAATCCGGGCCTCGAGCAGGAAACAAAAGACCTAGTGAGAAATCGGAGCCGCATTCCGCTCCGCTACGACTTTGCGCGCGTTGTCATCCAGCAAGCGGGCTTGCGGCAGCAACTCCAAAGCCTTGATGACATCCGGATCGGTTTCAGCTCTTACTTTCAAGCCTTCTTCTTGTCCGAATGTATCGACGAAGATTTCGCTCTTGATGTTGGAGCGCAGCCAATCGTTGCTTTCGATCATTTCCGCTTCCGTGTAAGGAACCTTTTCGCTATCGAGGAATTTGCGGAAGTCGAGCAACACGGCGTCATCCACTTCGAAGCTCTGCGTCACTTTGTGAGTGAGCGCGTAGTGCTTGGCGAAATTGAAGAGCGCGTAGTGCTGCAGCAACGAATCCTGAAACTTGTTGGACTTGTACGGTGCAAGCTTCACATCGGGACTGATACCGCCGCCGCCATATACCGTGCGTCCGCCATCGGTGAGTTTGACTTCGTGATTCGCGTTGTTCTCATCTTTCTCGCGGTTGTAGTAGTAGTCATACAGAGAAAGATTCGAATAATCGCGTTGGATCAGCCGTCCGCTCGGCGTGTAGTAGTGCGCCGTAGTCAGCGCCAGGCCGGTGTTTTCAGCCAGCGGATACACGGTCTGCACCAGACCTTTGCCGAAAGTGACTTCGCCGACAATCAATCCGCGATCGTGATCTTGAATGGCTCCCGCAACAATTTCTGCTGCCGACGCAGTACCGCGATTGACCAACACAACCAGCGGATATTCTTTTCCACCGTTGCCATGTGCTGCGACGTAACGCTTCTCCGGTGAAGAACGGCCGTGATGCGAGACGATGAGCTGTCCCTTCTTGAGGAATTTGTCAGCAACGCCAACGCCTTCACTCAACAGGCCGCCGGGATTCTGGCGCAAATCTAAAATCAGGCCTTTGAGATCGCCCATCTGATCGAGCGCTTCGGCGACTTCATGCTCGGTCGTTTCCTGGAATCCAGAAACGTGCATGTATCCGATGCCGGGCTTGATCATGAAATGCAGATCGACGCTGTAGCGAGGAATCTCGTCGCGGATCACTGCAAATTCAATCGGACGCTCCGAACCTTCGCGCAACATGGTGATGCGGACAGTGGTCCCTTTCGGTCCCTTGAGCAGATCGGCCACATCGGACGTGCTCATGTTGTCAGTCGGCTTGCCATCGATGGCGGCGATAATGTCGCCCGGGCGGATGCCAGCGCGATAGGCGGGCGTTCCGACAAACGGAGCGATGACGATGACCTTATTGTTGCGCGGTCCAACCGTCATTCCGACGCCGTAATACTTGCCGCGCTGTTCTTCGCGCAGGGCAGAGTAGGACTTCGGATCAAAGAAATTCGAGTGCGGATCGAGCTGATGCAACATGCTCGGGATGGCGCCGTTGTAAATCGCCTTGTCCGGATTCACGGGATCGGCATAATTCTGCTCGATCGTTTCATACACCTCGGTGAACTGCTTGAGGCTGTCGCGGACGTCGGAATCGCTGCTGGGCGTAGTCGATGGGCTGATCCGCTGGGCAAAAAGCATCCCAAGGAAGCCAAACAGGCAAAGAATGAAGACGATAACAAAGAGAGAACGCGACTGTGAATTGCGAGAACTACCAGCCATGTGCAGAAATCCTCAGGCAGGGACGTGGAGGGACCCGGCCACCCCATCTAGCGCAAGTATAACATTTGGAAGCGCCTGACTAGTTGGATGCAAACGAGTGGTGGATGGTTACATTGGGGCGACGGCTTTTGGGGTGTTTCAATGGGGAAGTATCCTCTTCGCCGGATTCATTGAATCAGCAAGCGGACTAAGGGTTCTGAGACTTGAAAATGCGCCGGTTGCACTTGCGGCCAAATCCTAGAAACATAGTAACTCTTTGTATAATAACCAACTAGTACTCTCCCCCACCAAGAGCTGGTGCCCAATCCTTGCGTTTTTCGCAAGAGCCTGCCCTGAGCGGAGCCGAAGGGGTGGGACACGATGCTGCTGACGGTTCGTGTCTGTCGTCAGAACTAACTGAAGATGGTTTGTGCGCACGCAGTGGCACTGCGGACGAGCGCCTTTTTCGATCGAATGTGGTACGGAGAACCAAAATCCCACGGTGCGATCAGAGTGGTTCCCACCCTTCGCGAAGAACCCGCGAAGGATGGGGCACTCGTTTTGCTTTTGGTGCTGACAAAAGCTGGGCCACCCGCCCGTCATCCACTGTGGTCGCGAGATAAGTGGGAGTCGCGATTTTGTCCGCTGGAGTGGAAGCTATAGAGTATTTTCGTCGGTTACCGCAGTAGTATAGTCTCCGCATGAGTAAGCTCAAGACAGACATGCCTGTTGTCGAGGCAGTCGAATTCCTCTCCTCTCGCGTCGCAGAACAGGCTCGAAAGGACTCCGTCCTTTTGACGGATATCGAGTTAAGACAGCTTTCTTTCAGCGAGGAAACGGCTACTACCGAGCAAATTGCCGCCGCACGCTCATTTGACGAGACGCACAATAGCGACGATTTCGAATCAAGAGTTACTAATCTCTTGCGCAGCGCCTTCGCTCAAGACATCCAGCGGGGTATGCGTGCCAATTGGGAGAGACATCTCGTCGCACTACGTAATCACGACGTCTACGTATTGGTGATGGTAGATCAGGCTGGTATCCGTCGCCCGAAGGCATCTCGGAGGAAGGTGCCACGGCCAAAATTGTCGATTGCGATGATCCGAAGGTCGCCGGATGCATTCGCAGCACTGATAACTGCTTGTGGCATTGTCTATTTCTTCGTTCTGCAGATCGGATGGAGCCGAAAAGGGCCTCCAATTCTTGGCAACCTGACCGACCGTTTGATTTCGAGCGAAAAAGTTCGCGGCATTTTTTTGGTCGCGTGGATCGTGAGTATGCTTTGGCTCCTCATCAGATCCAAGGATCTTTGAGATCACTCGGGAAGGTGGCCACTTCATCGGCTGAGGAAGCAATGCTAAGTCTTCGAATCCAATACTACGATTTTCTAAACTCGACGCCGGATTGGGGCAATAGTCGTTATAACGACTATTTTACATTTACGTGGGGTCAGCTGGAACCGTGAGTTTATGCGCTGCCGTGAAAGCGATCGAGTCGGCCTTTTCGAGAATGGGCCTTACACTGAGACTGCGAGATTAGTCTTTCATGACCATCGCCGTGCGATCACGAGCATCGCCTGCATATAATCGAGGTAAAGTTTCCGGCGGTGACGTGGAACCACCCGCCAGGGGGCAACGGACTCCACATGGAACCCAGAGAACACGGCTCAGAACTGCGGCATTTCCTTAAGCTCACAAGCTTTGGCGTGCTCAGATGGAAGCGCACCACTGATCTGAACCTAACATTCACGACGGCGATGGGAGGCCAGTTCGTCGTCACCGCCTGGGAAGACAAGGTGAATCGGTATTTCAAACTGGAGAGCCTCGATGGGAAGACTCAACTGTTGGTAACCAGCGCCGAGAGTGCTGTCGTGGACGCAATCTTCACACTGGTCAAGGATCGAGCCTTTAACCTGCACAAGGCCATCGCACAGCTCAGTCGACTCAACTTCTAAGTCGTTGTAGTTCGAACCAAATTCGTTAGCTGCCGGCGATTCTCAGTGACTGTAGTCGCCTGGTTCGATCAACGATGATGAGTTGGTCCGAATGAAACGTCTGAGCCGGTATCGCCAGACCGCCTAAGAGGAATCAGATCCGAATTACGAACCGGTGCGGAAAAGTCGTAGTTAGCGGAGTTCCGTGATTGCAACGATCATTCTTCGTTAGCGAACTTCACGCTGCGCTGTGGAAGACATTTTTTGCCGAGTCGAGTCTAGAGCCGAATAATCGTTAGCATTGCTTGCTAACGATCATTATTTGACGCCGGCCGACATTATTTGACGCGGCCGAGCTAAGATCGTCGGGACGGAAAAATTCGCCCGCCCCGGCGTGACGCAGTGCCGAAAGTTAGGTTTTCTTCTTTGGAGCGGGAACCTTCGCGCCTTTTTTCCGGGCTTCGGAAAGTCCGATCGCAATTGCTTGTTTGCGGCTCGTGACTGTTCCTCCTTTGCCGCCTTTGCCGGATTTCAGAGTCCCGCTCTTCTCTCGATGCATGGCGCGTTCGACGCTCTTGCTGGCGGCCTTCCCGTATTTCGTAGAAGATTTTTTCTTTGATGATGATTGTTTCTTGGTTGATGTCGGCATTGAGAATCGCCCCCTTTCAAATTGGTTATTTACGAATTGGCCTCTAAGGATTAAGAACGTTCAGCAATTCTGCCCGTCGATCTGCTCTTCTGAATTGAATATCACCCTCGGGGGCAATCGGAAGGAATCCCGTGAACGCTGTACGTCGGAACGCAATCCCTACTACGGGTTCCACGATACCCGATTGTTCCCGAGCATCTAGGTAATCCGCCTGATGGGATGGAACGGTGCGGAGGGGCACAATCGTTGCAGATTATCGGATCCAGACTTTGGATTGCACAATTTTCCAGCGACGTTTTTAGTGACCTTTGACTGAACGTTCGACTGGAACTATCAAACAGAATTTCTAAATTTATTTAGGAGGCTCTCCCCATGTCGAAAATGTCAAAAAGAAAATTGCAGTTTCTTACGGTAGCTCTACTGGCGTGTTCCAGTTGGATGGTGGCGCAAGCGCCTACTCCGGGAACCGCTCCGGCAGGCAATCCTGGTGCACCTACGCAACAGACTCCGGGCACGGCAACACCTCCGGGAAGCCCCGCTACGCCCCAAGGAGTGCCAGTAACGCCGCCGGGAAGTCCGGCGACGCCTGCGGGTGTTCCGGTAACGCCTCCGGGAAGCCCGACTACGGCTCCGGTTCCGAACTCGGTTCCGGGCTCAACGTCGCCGAACACGCCGACGCCGGGGAGCAAGACTCAGCCGTCGACGATTGATCCAAATCAAACTACGCCTGGTGGATCGCCATGTGGGGCATTGCCGGGAACGCCTGGAACACCGAACACGACAACTCCGGGGACCGCGAATACGACCACGCCTGGAACAAGTTCGCGTAAATCAAAGACACCGGGAATGCCTGCGACAGGAACGCCGTGTCCTCCGGTTTCGACGCCGGGCGCTAGCGGTCCACCTTCAAAGTAAGTTTTCGGAAATTGAAATAAAAAGCGGACCCGTCAACCAACGGGTCCGCTTTTTGCTTTTCGAAACTACTCGATTTTTTAGTTCGATCGACTCGTTATTTACTACTTACTTCCCCACGTAAGTACGGGGCGATCCGACTCCGGTGCACAAGTCCCATCCGACTTTGCAACGAGAGTCGCCTTGTTTGATGTCGGTGAAGTCGGCTTTATATTCTTTGGGAATCGCGTACTCGCCGTAGATCAGACTAAGTTCGTCCACCGAAGAAAGTTGTTTGTTGCCGGCGGCATCGACGATGCCTGCGAAAGTTGGCGAAGCCCAGCTTGTGCCCCCAACGGAATACCATCCGCCTTGCAGGTAAATTGGTGCGCAGCAAAAGTCGGAAGCGACGTCCGGATATCCGCGATGAGTTCCAACAATGCTTGAAATGCCGCTCTGGTAGCTCGGAGTCGGTTCAAAGGGACTGATGTTTCCGCCGCCACCTCCGGTGTAATAGACCTCGTTCACGAACTTGCCATTCTGTCCGCGATTGAAGTATGTGCCGCCGACCGAGACGACGTTGGGCGATGATCCGGGATAAATGCTGACTCCGATTCCCGAATCACCGGACGCCGCGAAGTAAACGACGCCGGGCGTGGTGAAAAATTTGTCCCAGGTCAGTTCCTGTTTCACTTCCGGATCTCCCCAGCTCATGCTGACCACACCGCCTCCGGCTTCCGCCACAAGTTTTGCGGCGAGCTTGACGGCGGCCCATGTCGGATCAGTATTCACCTCCGTGGAGACGACGAGGTAAATCTTCGCGGCAGGAGCCATGGCGTGCGCCCATTCGATGTCAAGCGCTTCTTCGCCCAGCCAATCCGAGTAGACGGGCGGCTTTTTGCCGGAGTAAACAATTTTGAAATCGGCGTCGGGGATTCCGAAATAACTGGAGAACGCGTGCAGATCAGCTTCCGCTGTCGGATAGTCGCCGGCATCGACGATGGCGATTGCGCCGAATCCGCCGGTTGGCAAATTTTTTGTCGTCGCGATCGGACAGCCCGCCGGTCCGGATACGAGCTTATAGACACAGGCCAGCGACGACGGAGTCTCGGTGCCAGATGGTGGTCCGGAAGTTGCGGGGACATCAGAATCAACGAAGAAATAATTGGTGTGATGACGTCCGGGCTGCGCGATGCTCGATTGCGGGATGATGATTTTGTGTCCGTTGAAAGTCGATTCGGTCCGCGTTTGTGCGGAGGCCGGTGAGGACGAGGCGACTATGAGTGCGGCAATTGCCACGATCGAGAATGGGATTAGCAATTTCGCAAACTTCACAAACGAACGCTTCATTTCATCTGCTCCTTAAATGTTGTAGGCAATCGCGACAGCAATGATGACGACTCTGTCGTGTAAATGCAAGCCCGCAAACCCGGCACGGGGCGGGCTTATAGCGATTCTTTGAGGGTGGAGAAGAATGTTAGAAAACGCGCGTAACGCCTTCTTCCAGAACGATTACTTTATCTTTCACGTCAGCAGCTTCGGCTTCGCGCGCCAAGAATTGCAGAGGTTCGTCGATCGGCTCATGCGAGAGTTTGAAGGTTCCGTAATGCATGGGGATCATCCATCGCGCTTTCAGATCGAGGAACGCGCGCGTGGCATCGGCAGGACTGGTGTGCACGGTGCGAAAACTTTCAGGGTGATACGCGCCGATAGGAAGAAGCGCGAGTTCGGGCGACAGCCGCTCTCCGATTTCACGGAAGCCCGAGAAGTAAGCCGTGTCCCCCGCGTGATACACCGAGTGCTCGCCGCTGCGCACGACATAGCCACCGTAACCTCGATGGGAATCTTTCAGGACTCGCGCGCCCCAATGTTTGGCGGGAACGGCTGTGATTTCGAGCGGTCCTTGGCGATGCGTGCTCCACCATTCGAGTTCAACGATTTCTTTGTAGCCGAGATCCGAAACCAGATCGAACAAATGATGCGGCACCACCAACACAGGCGCTTTGCCCGTCTGACACCGAGTCTGGCGTGCAATGGCGCGTAGCGAGTGTCGATGCAAATGATCGAAGTGCGCGTGCGTGACGAGTACAACACCCATCGGAGGTAGGTCGCGCAGATTTAATCCTGGCTGACGCAGGCGTTTAAGGATGAAGATCCAGCGTGCGAAGTTGGGATCGACGATGACGTTCTGTCCGCCGATTTGCAGGAAGAAACTGGAGTGGCCGATGAAAGTCACTCCGAGTTGTCCCGCTAAAACCAGTTGCGGCTGATGAGTGGATCCGGTGCGAGGCGTGACCGCGGAATGACGGACGAGACGAGTGAACTGGCCAGCTCGATGACGGAGCGCCGAATTTTTTAGGGAAGACTTGATCATTGCGTGGCCACACCAAGATTGGATGCTCCCAGACGCCGATGCGACGCGAGCAGAGTGTCTTCGTCGACGTGCCTCCTCGCTTTTGCAACCGATCTCATATAATCCAAAGACATATTCAACACGCAGCGAATTAATTTTGGAGGAACGGAACGCCGATGCGCGTCGCTTTTCTTGGCTTGGGAATTATGGGACGGTCGATGGCCGCGAATCTGGTCAAAGCCGGACACGAGGTTTCGGTCTGGAATCGCACTGCCGGCAAAGACGTGGAAGGCGCACGCAACGCGACTTCTCCGGCGGACGCGGCGCGCGGCGTTGAAGCGATTTGGATTTGCGTCTCTGACACGCGAGCCGTTGACGATGTTCTGTTTGGCCCCAGCGGCCTCGATCAGATTCTTGAGGAGGGTATGATCATCGCCGACTCGAGCACGATTTCGCCCTCCGCAACGCGACGTTTCGCTGAGCGTGTGAAAGCTCGCGAAGTCGATTGGGTCGATGCTCCGATGACCGGATCGAAGATTGCCGCCGAAGGTGGCAGCCTGATTTTTATGGCTGGTGGAGATGAAGCGGTGCTCGCACGCTTGCAGCCACTTTTTCAGGCGATGGGAAAACAAGTCTTCCACATGGGCGAGACGAGTAAGGGGCAGGCCACGAAGCTGGTTATGAATCTGCAGATCGCGCTCATCTTTGAGGGATTCGCAGAAGCTCTGACTTTGGGTACCAAACTTGGAGTTGATGTAGAAAAACTCCTGCCGCTGATTCAAGCCTCCATGGTGCGATCGGGTGTGGTCGACTACAAAGCCCCCTTTATTCTGAAGCGCGATTTCTCGCCGAATTTTCCGCTGCGTCTGATGTTGAAAGATATCCGCCTTGCGCTGGACGCCGCCAAAGAATCGCGAGTGCGACTCCCTGGGCTCGAAGCCGTCGAGGAGGTGTATGACGTGGCAGCTGAAGAGGGGCAGTCAGATTTGGATTACGCGTCTACGCTGACTTTGCTTGAGAAATGGGCGGGAGTGGAAGTGAAGGCAAAGTAAAAACCTTTGTCAGAGGCGCTCCGGCGGACGGGAAATTCGGAGCCGATTACCCTCGTAACCCCAATCACTATTCGGGATTACAGAAGTATTACAGTGCTCCGCCAGAACTCTTGTTATTGTCGTACTCGAACCTCAATCACAACGTTGTGTGGGGAAAGAGATCCGATGAGCGAGAGCACGATTCATTCTGTAAAGGCCCAGCCAACCAAAGTCCAGTCAGCACCCGTCGAGAACGCGACACTCAACAACATGGAACGTACCAATCGCAAACAGAACGCAGCCGAAGCTGGCGTTAATTGGGGTACTGCGATTGCGATGGGAATTTTTCATATCGGCGCGATTGCAGCGCTCTTCTTTTTTACCTGGAAGGCATTTTTCGTCGCAATTTTCCTGTGGTGGATTTCCGGCAGTCTCGGAATCGGCATGGCGTATCACCGCTTGCTGACGCATCGCGGATACAAGACTCCGAAGTGGGTGGAATATTTTCTGACTTGGTGTGCGACGCTGGCGCTCGAGGGCGGACCGATTTTCTGGGTCGCGACGCATCGCATCCATCATCAATTTTCGGACGAAGAGGGTGATCCACACTCCCCCATCGACGGCACCTGGTGGGCGCACATGGGGTGGATTCTCTCCGGCAAGTCGATGCATCACGACACGACGACGCTCGGCCGCTATGTTCCGGATCTCACGAAAGATAAAGTTCATGTGTGGCTGACGAAATATCACTACGCGTCCAACATTATTGTCGGCGTGATTCTGTTCGCGATTGGTGGATTGCCCTGGCTGCTGTGGGGAGTATTTGCGCGCGTCGTTGTCGGACTGCACGCCACGTGGATGGTGAATTCGGTGACGCATCTTTGGGGCTCGCGACGTTTCGCGACCAAAGACCTTTCTACCAACAATGCATTTGTCGCGTTGCTGACGTTTGGCGAGGGATGGCACAACAATCATCATGCGCATCCGGTGTCGGCCCGTCACGGATTGAAGTGGTACGAAATCGATATGAACTGGTACGGCATCTGGGCGCTGAAGAAACTTGGCCTGGCGCGTCACGTTTACAAAGTCGAGTTGGATAAGTTACCTCCAAAGCCGCCCCTGACAAGGGATTTGCGCGTTGCCGAGGCGATGGCAGCGACTGCGGGCAACGACTAGGGAGGCAGGTCTCGGGTCTTAGGTCTCGGGTCTCAGGGAAATCTTCACAACTCGCGTTGTCATGGTTTTGCTTTTCCTGCGACCCGAGACCTGACACCTAAGACCTTGCACTTCCGACCTGCAGCACTACAATCCTTCTGTGCGGATCATCAGTCGGCAGAAAGCGATTTACTTCTTCCTCACGCTGGGCGTCGTCCTGGCGGCCGTCGCGGTTGCGGTCGGCAGCGGCTGGATCATCCTCAACTGGCGCGAAGGGATCAAAGTTTTTCTCGGCATCATCTTCTTTGGCGCGATTGTCGCCGGACTCGTCCTCAATACAATTTTTCTCGTCCGCGAACTGCGGCGCAACGAGCAGCACGACTCGTTCATCAATGCCGTGACTCACGAACTGAAAACGCCCATTGCGTCCATTCGTCTCTATCTTCAAACGCTGCAGCGGCGAGAAGTGGACGAGGCGCAGCGGCGGGATTTCTACGCCTTGATGCTTACCGACACGGATCGTCTTTTGCACACTGTTGAGCAGGTACTGAAGGCGGGTGAGGCGGCGCAGAAGAAAAGTAAGTCGCAGCGTTTGCCGGTGGAGTTTGGAGCGCTCGTGCAGGAGTGCATGGAACTCGCGCGAACGCGGCATCATCTTCAGCCCGCGGACTTTGAATACAGCGAGTCGGAGGCTTTGTCTTTAAGGAATTCCCAGGCTGGAGGCGATTCGCGCGTGCTGGGAGATCCCGAAGAATTGCGCACGGCGGTTTCGAACCTGCTCGACAATGCGGTGAAATATTCTCCTGATGGCGTACACATCGCGGTGGAGTTGGATGCTCCCGATGAAAAACGAATTTTGCTGCGCGTCCGCGATCAGGGAGTGGGGATTCCGGAGCAGGAATTGAAGCGCATCTTTAAACGTTTTTATCGCGTGACGCAACGTTCGCTCTCGCAGGTGAAAGGGACTGGCTTGGGATTATTCATCGTCCGCTCGATCGCGCGGAAGCACGGTGGCCGCGTCTTCGCGGAGAGTGAAGGCGCTGGGAAGGGAACTACCGTGACCCTCGAACTACCCCGGAGAATCGCATGAGCCGCGTGCTGGTGGTTGAAGACGAGGCGCATCTGGCGCAGGGTTTGCGCTTCAACTTGCAAGCCGAAGGACACGCCGTGGAAGTTGCTGCGGATGGCGAAGCGGCTCTCGATCGACTGGTTGGAAAAGACGAACGTTTCGACGCGGTTGTCCTTGACGTGATGCTTCCGGGCAAGAGTGGATTCGATGTCGCGGCGCTGCTGCGAGAAAAAAAGAATTACGTTCCCATCCTGATGCTGACGGCGCGCGGACGTCCCGAAGATGTCTTGCAGGGATTCGCATCCGGTGCGGACGATTATCTTCCCAAGCCGTTTGAGTTGGCGATCCTGATTGCGCGTCTGGAGAGTCTTCTGCGGCGCAGTGCGTGGATGAAGGTCCGCGACGCTGCCGACGCGGTGATAACGGACAAGGAGCTGTTGTCGCCCTCGAGCGACGAGCAATCGACCTCGCAATCATCTGGCGTTGATGTGTTTAGTTTTGCTGGCAAGTCGATTGACTTTGCGGAATTGGAACTGCGGACGCTGGGTAATACGATCCATCTGACCGTGATGGAGGCGGAGTTACTTCGCTATCTGGTGCGCAGCGAAGGCCGCGTCGTTTCGCGTAAGTCGATCCTCGAAGAAGTTTGGGGATTGCACGAAGATACCGACACACGCGCCATCGATAATTTTGTAGTGCGCTTGCGGCGCTATATCGAGGATGATCCTTCGCAGCCAAAACATCTGCAGACGGTCCGCGGAGTGGGGTATCGATTCGTGGCGGAACCGGAGTGACCTCCGCCCGATTGTTAAGATGAAAATCGTCGAGGTGAGTTGTGGATTTTAACGAGTTATGAAACGTCTGATTCTTCGCGGAGTGCTAGCACTCTCTACGCTTCTGCTGCTGGTGTACGTAGGCGACTATTGTTCGTTGCGTTTTCAGATCCCGGGTGGGCGTCCGCAGTATGACCAGATCGAGGTGCAGACGCTCTACGCGGTCCCACTCAAAGATGGTAAGACCGAATATGAATTAGGACAGCCGGAGACGGATCGCTGCGTGCATTCGCTCTTTCCGCACTATGGGAGTTTGCCGTGTTGGTATGTCAGTCGGCATCGTGAGAGAAGGATTGATATCTGAATGAAGTTGCTAGATTCGCTGTTTGAGAAATAAAATCGTTAGCAATGCTAACGATTTTTCTTTGGGATCCGAAACCGCATTGGTTTGCCTCTTCCGCAGTCACGCCCGCAGGGCTGAAGCCCCGACCTCCGAGACTAATGGCACGGCTGAAGCTGTGCCGTACACGAAAACCAATGCCTGGTCCAAAATTCCCGCTAAATTAAACATTCACGTGGAGTTCCGCCATTTTTGAAATATTCCCTAGCGAGGCAACGCGAGTATGAGATCAGTGTTGTTTCGCGGACGAGCTAGCTGCCAGCTCTCGGAACAGTCCTAACAGCGCGGCGGCGGCTTTTTGGTCGGAGAGGTTTTCCAGCGCTACGGTTGCGGTGAAGTGTGGAGACTTCGAATTGAAGCGGACGCCTACAAAATCTTTATCGCGCCACGATGCCAGCGCGTTCACTACTGGCGTGAGTTCCACGGGCCAGTCTTCTTTCGTCGTGAGAATCACGGGGCCGGGACGGGTGATGGTCCAAGCGCGGGTGCCTTTGATAGTCTTCGCTCCTGTTTGACCGGACCAGCGATGGCGGATCACGTCGAGATGGAAGCCGGGAGGGAATCCCATGTCGGCTTCGAAGGTCAGCGTCTCCTGCTGCTGACGCCAGCGGCTCAGGGCCCAGTGCATGGGAAGCGGTCGCGGCAATAAGCGGATGGTGAGATTCGCTTCCTCAAACCAGCGCGAAGAAAGATTCAGAGTGGCCTTGAGGCGGGAACTGCTGGCCTGCCATTGCAGATCGGCGACGCGGCCTTTTCCGAGGCATGCCGCCTGCACCCACTGCAAAACGTCTCCCGCTCGGCGGCGGTTATAGCGGACGAACCAAGCGTACCAGGCGAAGGACAGCGCTAGCGCCACAGCTACGTCAATGAGAATGAAACGCCCCACGGTGCCTCGTGAGGAAATCGTACTTCTTGCAGGTGCAATTGCGCAAGCGGGGGATGCGGGAAAAAGAAAAGCAGCATTTGCCCCGTCAAAAAGGCAAAAACGCTCGCTCTCGGATGTGGCGATTTATTGGTTCAACGTGATGTCGATGGCCTGCCGATAGAGCACGCGTCCAGACGAGTTGTTGTCCAGGCGCACGTAATAGAGATACGGATGTTCGCCGATGATCGAAAAGCTCAGATCTGGCGCCGCTGGATCGATTAGAGAGAAATACGCGTATAACCAACTCCCCTTCGGGTCTTGTGCCAAGAATTGTTCCTGCGTTGCTACCAGCGTGGGCTTGGTCCAATTCACGAGATCTGTTGAGGTGGAAAGATAGAGCCCGCGAGGGCCGTAGGTGTTGTCGTATCCATTCCAGATGGTCGCGACCACCACGTTGCCCGGCTGATAGACGTTGATCCCAGTCACATAGCTCATGTAGGTAACTGGGGTATAGATGTGCTCTTTGGGCTGTGCGACTGGCCCGAGGTAGGGATCGACAAAGGTCAACGAGAAGTCGGTACCATTCCATCCGCGCCACGACGCAGGATCGAAAATATTTTGTGTACGAATTGGAGAGCCGCCGCCTGGCACTAGACATCCGTGCGGACCGCCTTGTCCGGAACAGTTCGGAGGCCAAGTCCAATCGGTGGCGATCGCGTAGTACCATCCGCCAACCTCGACGATGTTGGTATCGACGCTGTATCCCATGGGGCCGCGGTCGATATCGTATTTGTAGGGAAACCCGGCGACGTAATTCGCTGGCGCCTTGAACGAATTGAAGTGATAGCCGCCGTCTTTCGACAGGTGATAGGTATCGGCGTCGTACTCACAGTCGAAGATGTTTTTGGAGTGGCATTCCCCGGGATGCGACCATCCGTGATATTCGGTGTGGGTCAGAGCGACGATAGTTTTTCCGTCAAAGGTGTAGAAAGAATCGAGCCATGCCTGATCGTTATAGTCTGCAGGATTGGGATCGTTCGCCGAGCGGTAGGCCGCAGCGCAACTGTGCTGGACGGTTTCTAGAGTCGGGCCAAGGCTCTGGCGCATATCGGAGCTTGACGATACGAAGTGTATCGTCCCAGTAGAGTCGCGAAACGCGCGGGCCATGGCATCGGGGACGTCGTTGGGAGCACAGGAATCCTGCGGAACAGTGAAAACCGCCGTTCGAGGGCCGTCGAGCCCGCCTTTGACGGTTGGAGTCTTCGCGGGTGGCTGGCTGTTTGCACCGGGAGCGCTTTGCGCCGCTGAAACGGCGGCTAGAACTAATCCAAATAAAAGGGTCAGAGTGGCTCGCATCGTATGTCTCCGCGCGATGATCGCGCTTGGTTCTTTAATTTAACCCCGATTTTCGAGGATCCACTCGGAAACATCGGATTTTTTCTGGTTGCCTGAGGTTGATAGCGTCATAATCCGGTTCAGACCAATCCCGCTACAATGGCGGCGTGTTTCATATTCGAAAATTTGATCAGGCTGATTTCGAGACGATTTGGCAGATCGACCAGGCGTGCTTTGATCCTTTATTAGCCTACTCGCGCCAGGAGATGGCGTTTTATATCGGAAGTCCCAAGTCGTTTACGCTAGTGGCCGAACGGAACGACGATGCGAATCTTCGTGGTGAGAGCGCCGAGGCATCGAGCGGAAATATTCTTGGATTCATCGTTACTGAGGCTCGTCGCAAAACTGGACACATCATCACGATCGATGTGGTAGCTGAAGCTCGGCGGCTGCGAGTTGGGTCGGCCTTGCTGCAGGCGGCAGAAGAGCAATTGGTTCGAATAGGCGCGACTGTCGTGGCTCTTGAGACTCCCGTGGACAATGATGCGGCGATTCGCTTCTACAAAGAAAAGGGATTTGTCGTCGAAAAGACGAAGGCCGGATATTATTCGAACGGGCTGGATGCGTTGGTGATGTCGAAGAAGTTGGCATCTCCAACCACTTCATCGTAGAGACGCGGCTTGCCGCGTCTCGGCAGCTCCGCGGAAATTGCGGGACCGAGAACATTGACCGACCGATGACGTGAGGCACTGCACGCCAGACGGGGCAAGCCCCGTCTCTACACGAGATTGAATTGCGCGAGCTTTGATTTTTCTGGTCTGCAGAAATTGAAGGGGAACTGCTTCATGAAGATTGCGATTCAAGGGCGAGCTGGGTTCGTTTAGCCACGAGGCGGCGGAGGCGATGTTGCCGCGGGCGAAAGTCGTGCCATGCGCCCGCTCGCTGGAGGTCTTCGATCGGGTCAAGCGGGGATCGGTCGATGGCGCGGTGATCCCGATTGAAAATTCGTTAGCGGGATCGGTCGCCGAACATTTCGATTTGCTGCTGGGGCGAGATGTTCATATCGTCCGCGAATTTCGTTTGAGGATTGTTCACAACCTGATCTCGTTGCCTACGACGAAATTCCGCGAGGTCCGTCGCGTTTTTTCGCACCCGGTTGCGCTGGATCAATGCCGAGACTTGTTTGCTGCGAATCCCAAGCTTGATCCGACTCCGTTTTACGACACGGCGGGAAGCGTGAAGCATGTGGTGACGGACGGTTTGACGGACGGGGCAGGAATCGCGAGTCGTCGCGCGGCGGAAGTGTATGGTGGAAAAATTCTGAAGGCGGGAATCGAAGACGACAAGAAAAACTTCACGCGTTTTTTTCACATCCATCGCGGAAAAGCGCGTGCCGCTCGCGGCGCGAATAAGACTTCGCTGGCGTTTATTGTGAAAAATGTTCCGGGAGCGTTGTTCAAAGCGCTCAGCGTGTTTTCGTCACGCGACATCAGCTTGAGCAAGATCGAGTCGCGGCCCATGCGCGGCCGTCCCTGGGAATACGTGTTTTTTGTCGATCTGCTGCGGGGAGACGACCAAGACTCCCGCAACGCGCTGCGGCATCTGGATGAGCTTGCCGAATTGGTAAAGGTGCTGGGGATCTATCCCCAAGCGTGAAGCCGGTTTGGGCGCTTTTGCCCTATGTCCCGGTGAATCACGCCATCCATCACGGCTTCGATCACATTGCGGCGTGATGCAGGGCACTGCATCACGCCGTTTTCCCGCATAGACTGAACCCTTTCGGCCCGGGCCATAAAGACGCAGGGGTTACCGGAGTGAGACGGGGCACCTTCCGAGTGTTGCAAACGGTAGGAAAAGGTCTAGAATTCAACAACCTAGCAAGCAGCCTGCATCTTTTTGGCAGTTTCATTCATCCAAGGTTGAGTGGAAGTCACTCAAGGGAAATTCTAAAAGAAAACTACGGGAAAATATGGCCGATCCTATCGTTACCGAAACACCCGCTTTCGAAACAACTGAGCGCTCGCTGCCGATTTTGCCGGTACGCGACACGGTTCTGTTTCCGCACGCAGTTTTGCCGCTGACGGTTGGGCGGGAAAGCTCTGTGCAACTGATCAATTCGCTAGGCGAAGACAAGACAATTGTGGTGGTGGCACAACGCGAGGCGCGCGTGGATTCTCCGCAGCCGACCGACCTGTATTCGATCGGCACGCTGGCTGTGGTCCATAAAGTCGTCAAGATGCCGAACCAAAGTCTCTTTGTTTTTGCCGAGGGATTGGAACGCGTGCGGCTGGCGAATTTCGCGCAACTCACTCCGTTCATGCGTGCGCAAGTCACCACGATCCCAGAAACGATTCCGCCGAAAGATTCGGAAGTGGAAGCGCTTACAGCGCAATGTGCTGACGCTCTTCCAGCAGATTGTTGCCGGATCTCCGACACTGTCCGATGAGCTTTCGACGGTAGCAATGAACATCGAAGAGCCAGGACGTTTGGTGGATTTCATCGCCTCGTCACTGCCTTCGTTGTCCACCTCCGACAAGCAGGACACGTTGGAAACAACTGACGTCCGCATTCGTCTGGAAAAAATCAATCAGCATCTTGCGAAAGAACTTGAAGTGCAGCAACTGCGAAACAAGATCCAGTCTGAAGTGCAGGATCGTGTGCAGCAGACTCAGCGCGAGTATTACCTGCGCGAGCAGATGAAGGCGATCCAGAAAGAACTGGGCGAGCAGGATGAAGGCGCTCGCGACACTGAAGAACTGAAACAGAAGATTGAATCGGCGGGCATGCCCGACGACGTGAAGAAAGAAGCGTTGAAAGAACTTGGTCGCTTGGCGCGTATGTCGCCGATGGCAGCCGATTATTCGGTCACACGAAACTACATCGAGTGGTTGGCAGTGCTGCCGTGGGCGAAGACTTCGGGAGGGGAGATTGAAATCCCGAAGGCAAAAGAAATTCTTGATGCGGACCACTACGACTTGAAGAAAGTGAAAGACCGCATCCTCGATTATCTTTCTGTGCGGCGGTTGAAGCCGAACATGAAGGGTCCGATTCTTTGTTTCGTTGGGCCTCCAGGCGTAGGCAAAACTTCGCTGGGCAAATCTATTGCCCGATCGCTAGGACGGAAGTTCGTTCGCCTGTCACTCGGTGGAGTGCATGACGAAGCGGAAATCCGCGGCCATCGTCGGACTTACATCGGCGCGTTGCCGGGACAGATCATTCAAGGAATCCGGCGCGCCGAGACGAAAGATCCGGTGTTCATGCTCGACGAAATCGACAAAGTGGGACGCGATTTCAGAGGCGATCCGGCGTCGGCGTTGCTCGAGGCACTTGATCCCGAGCAGAACGCAACGTTCCGCGACAATTATTTGGACGTGACGTTTGATCTATCCAAAGTGTTGTTCATTACGACGGCGAACATGCTCGATCCGATTGCGGAGCCGTTGCGCGATCGCATGGAGATCATCGAGTTGCAGGGATACACCGAGGAAGAAAAAGTTCACATCGCATTTCAGTATTTGATTCCGCGTCAGATTGAAGAGAACGGAATCACGGTGGAACAGATCGAATTTCCGGAAGAGGCGGTCAGTTATGTGATTCGCCACTACACGCGCGAAGCGGGCGTTCGTAATTTGGAGCGCACGATTGGCACAATCTGCCGCAAGCAGGCGCGCCGTATTGCGGAAGGGAAGACGGGCAAACTCGTCATCACCAAAGAGATCGTCCAGGAATTTTTGGGCGGGATCAAGGTCCGCAACGAAGGCGAAATCGCCGAGCGCACGAAGCGTCCGGGAGTTGTTGTTGGACTTGCTTGGACCCCCTCGGGCGGCGATGTGCTGTTCGTCGAAGCCAATCAGATGAAGGGCAAAGGTGGATTGACCATCACGGGACAGATTCAGGACGTGATGCGTGAATCCATGCAAGCGGGATTAAGTTGGGTGCGTTCGAACGCGAAGCAGTTGGGCATCGACGAAGAATTCTTCGCGAGCCACGACATCCACATCCACGTTCCAGCGGGAGCGATCCCGAAGGACGGCCCTTCAGCCGGCGTTACGATTGTGACGGCCCTGGTTTCGCTTCTCACGGGGAAACAGGTTCGTCCTCTGACGGCGATGACGGGTGAAATCACGCTCAGTGGAAATGTTCTTCCGGTTGGCGGGATCAAGGAAAAAGTGCTCGCAGCGAAACGTGCGGGAGTGCACGACGTCATTCTTCCTGCCGACAATCGAACGAACGTCGAAGAAGACCTCACACCCGAGCAATTGCTTGGACTGACAACGCACTATGTCAAGAATGTTGACGAAGTGCTGGAATTTGCTTTGGCGAGCGCTCCCGTTGTAGTGGCGAAAGAAGACGAGCGTGAGAAAGTACTAACCAACTAAACGCCCGTTCCTCTCTAATTCAGGGTTCTTGAAAATGCCAGCCTGAACATCGGCTGGCATTTTGTTTTATGGCAGCGTGAATTCTTGCTGTCCGGGATGCAGACTGTATGTCGTACCTTGCCAGATCAGTTCACCGGAGATGTCGGGCGGCAGGCGAATCGTCGCGGATACTCCCGAATTCGTGCGGGTGTATTCGACTGCAATCTCACCCTTCGGACTGGGCATCCAGGCAGCGACGTGGCGCAGTTTCGCGAGGTGCGGTTCGATCGTTACGAGGTTAAATCCATTAACTTTCGGATGAATTCCAGCAACGATAGTCAGCAAATCAAAGTTCGGATGCGCGCTCCATGCGTGGGAATCAGAGCGCGTTGGCTCTGGAGTCTCCGCCCAGGTGGTGAGTCCCAACCCAACCATATCTCGCCAGGGCTGAAGCAATTCCAAATACGTTTCTCCCATGCCGGCATGATCGAGCGCGCGTGCGAGATAGAAACGGAAATAGTAGGTCGCCTTGGAGATTGGTGGCAACGGATCGCGCGGATTTAATTTGTTCGACTCCAACTCACTCGCGAGAATTTTCCCCAGCACTGCTTTCTGTTCTTGCTTTGGCACCACATCGAGCCACACAGCCAGAATGTTGGCATGTTGGCTGTAGTGTGATTGTGCGGGAGTATCGGCGATCAGGCCATATTTCTGATTCCAGCAAAACTTTCGGATCGCGAGAGCTGCCCGATCTACTGCCGCTTGATAGGTGGCGGCGCGGTTGCGGTCCCCATAATTCGTTTCGAGTTCCGCAGCGTAACGAAGCGCTTCGACATATTGCAACGTGATCGACGCGGAGCCGCCGTCGGCATCTTGTGGTGGAACTCCCGCGTCGAAGTCTTTTGCCCAATCGACAAAAGGCCACCAGGGCAACTTCGACAAGAGGCCATCAGGCCTTTGATATTGCTGAAACCAGTCGAGCACGGCGCGCGTGGCAGAGAGCTGACTGCGAACGAAATCGGCGTCTCCGCGATAGAGCCAGAAGTCGTGGATCATTCCGATCCATAGCAGGGAGAACGGGGGAATAAACTGCGTCGAGTTTGAGGGATAGCGGCTCTGCGTGATGCCGTCGGGAATCCGCGAGTCGTTGAATGACTGGATCGCCTCACGCGCGAGGCGGTCGTCTCCGTCAATCGTGTAGGAGAGCAGGGCCTGAATGCGCGTGTCGCCAACGTACTGCAGGCGCTCCCAATATGGAGTGTCCATGTAGGTGTCGTGCGCATCGAGGCGCGCGGTACGCCACCCAATGTCCCAGATCGAAGCGAGCGCGGGATCGTCGGAGTGAAAATATCCACGTTCTTCGAATGGATATGCTGTAAACCAGGTGCGCATCCGATCGACCTGAAGCGGCTCGTCGGCGGTGGAGATGTCCAACTGAAGATAACGCCACGCTCGCCAAGCAAGTGGCATGAAGGTACGAGCGGTAGGTTGAGTTGCAGAGCCATCGGGGAAAAACTCGTCGGAGAGTCCCGCGATGTGTTTGCCTGCGATCTCGTTGCGATTGCCTTTCTGATCCTTGTCGTCGATCAAAGCCTCGGCGTAGGTCAAGCGAATGGTTGCGCCGCTCCCGCCGGTCACCGTCAATTCGGGATAGCCGGTGGTGAGATGCCCGACGTCAAGCAGCACGCTGACTTTGGAATGTGGGGGGACCGAAAAAGATTGGTCGGGAAAACCGCGCGCGAAATCGGCAGGCTCTGCATCCGGTCCAGAGAGTTGAATGGCACGCACAGGCTTGCCTGCGGAAACCAATTCCATCGTCATCGGCGGGAGCGAGTCGGGAACGAGTTGCCAGTTGGTGGACTGCATCTGGCCGCCGCGCGGGACAGCGTTATCGATGGGGAGCGCGTTCTTCCACGAGGTCGCTCGAGATTGGGTCTGTGCATTGGAGGCTGGATCCGAATCCCATAGCCAGTCAAAAGATTGCGCGTCGATGCGCTCGCCAGGTTCGGCGCCGTTGAAATCAGCGACGTCAGGGCTTGGAATCGGGGCTTGCAATCCCTTTTCTTCTTCTACCTGCCAGGTTTCGTTGGTATCTGCGGCGCGTTCGGATTCGCTTTCACCGTGCAGCAGAAATCCAGCGCGGTCGCTGATTTGTGCGTAGGCAGATCGCGTGCCGAAGCCCCACACGGTTGCGGCGATCAGGTTTTTTCCGACGTGAAGAAAGGGCGCGAGGTCGTAGGTTTCGAATCTCCAGTGAGCGAGATCGCCGCGCGCGGGACCGGTCCCGACCCGCTGCTGATTTACGTGGAGAAGAAACTGATTGTCGGCGCTCACTTGAACTAGAAAGTGCGTGGGCTTTTGCGGTAGATCCAGCACTTTGCGGAAATGAAATACGAAGGGATCACGTTCGGGTCCGCCGGGACAGGTGATCCATTGCGCGGTCCATTGTTGAATGGGTGGCTGTATAGATGGCTGTGGGGATTCGGCGTGAAGGCTGGGCGTGACTTGCGCTGAGAATAATGAGCAGTTTAGAAGGCACACCACGATCAGCGAAATAAACTTGAGGAGAATCAGTCTGCTTGAAAATAGAACCGCACCATCCAATCGCATTTTAGTTTTTCCGGTCCCACCGCGCTCCAAAATCGATCAACTAATTAATTAGTTGCAGCGACTGGGGCAACGGGCACAGCGCTTGATGCCGCAGTGTTGGAGCGCGAGAACACCGTGCCGTGCGGATAGGCATCTCCCTCGAATCCATGAGGCCAGGATTTTCCATCCATGCTGACTCCAGGTCGATCGGGGGGATTGCCCTTGTCGCGAAAGTTGGAGTCGAGCACGAGAGATCCATTCTTAGAATCGAAGTTCACGATGAAGATGCGGTGATCGGCGTACTCGCCAGAGTTCACGACAATTCGTCTGCCTTCTGCATCAGCGGAAATCCAGTGCGGCTTTTGCTTGTCGTCGAATGTCACGCGCGACACCTCGCGGATGTGATCCAGGTCGGCGATGTCATACGCAGCGACTGCGTGTACAGAAGACAGGCTCTGAATCCAATAGTGGCCGATGCGCAACGGAACATCAGCCTGTGTGCCATCAAACGTTTTCAAATAGCGGGCGGACGGATGATCGGTATCTGGGTGATCGGTATCGAGGCCTTCCATTTTGTACAACCCGCAATTGAAAGTGTGGATGAGCACGGTCTTTCCGTCCGCGAGAAGGACGGGTTCTCCGGGAAATCCCTGCTCTGATCCACGAGGTCCTGGGGGAAGAACCACCGTTTTTAACAATTTTAAATCGGAGAGTCGCCAAACCTGCACGGTGCGAGTGTCGCCATCGGACTTAGAATGCATTGAAGTATTTGTGGTGACAATGCGGTCGAGCGTGGGAACGAGCACCAAGCTGTACGGGCGGATGAGTTCAGCCTTTGCGGCCGCATCCATTGCGCTGCTGCTGCGAATCACCTTCGCGTGATCGGTGGCGTGATCGTCGAACTCAACCAGCCCTCCGCCATCGGATTTTGCATCGTGTCCGCCGTGATATTGAAACGTTGCGAGCGCATGGCCGTTCGGCAGACGGACATAAGTGTGCGGATGCATGTATCCATCAAGATCGCCGAACGAGTTGACCAGCGCGGGATGGAGCGGTTGGCGCAGGTCAAAGAGCATGGTGCGTCCACTTTCGAATGCATTGGCGAGCAGGAATCCACCATCGGGCATTTCGAGTTCGGTGTGATGCGGCGTTCCGCTTGGGCCGGGGACAGCCACCGACGCAACGGTTTGTCCGTAATGCGGTGACTTGGGATCCGCATCGAGCACGGCCAGGAAATCGTTGCTCTTCTTGGCGTCATCGCCGGCCCACACGAAGAGATAAGAATTGCTTTGGGCGGATGCGAGGGCGGTGAAGAACAGCACAGCGGCCAAGCAACAGTCACGAAGAAAGCACATGGCATTTGATTGTGGGCAGCGCGGGGCGGCGTGTCAAATGCGAACTTGCAATCTGTGCGAGAGCTGTTGCAGATCATCTTTGGCTTTCCAGTTCGCGGGAGGGAGTAGGGGTCTTTCGACTCCGCAGCTGCTTCACTTCGTGAAGCAGCCGCTTCGCTCAAGATGACAGAATTATTTAGGGATGACTGCGCTAGAAGAATCGGGGCAAAGAGGCGACAATGGTTTCCGTCGATGGTTGATCGTCGATATTTACTCGATGAAGGAGATGTGGTGGGAGCAAGTCCGGTTCTCAAGTATCCAACGCCGAAGCGGTCGATTCCAAAGGTGACCCGATTGAAGCCGGCGCGCGGCGTGCGGGCGACTTCAAGGTCTGCGGCCAAGCCGAAGCTGGGGCTCCGTGCTTGGATGGATCGTGTGCTTGTGGAATGTGATCGCGCGTCTGTGGGGTTTGAGGCTGATCCCGTACACGATTTGCGGGTTGCGCTGCGACGGTGCCGGTCACTTGCGGATGGCATGATTGCGATCGATCCTGATTCTTCGTGGAAGGAAATGAAAAAAGCAGGACGAAAACTTTTTCAGGCGCTCGGCGAGCTGCGCGACTTGCAGGTGATGGAAGAGTGGATTGAGAAGTTCTGTGTGCCCCCGGTCGGAGAGGGGGATAGCCCAGTCTCCGCGGGAATGCCGGGCGATTCGGTTGCGGTCAAGCTGACGAATTACATTCGCGGGCGAGAGGCGGAATGCAAAGAGCATGCCCGGAAAGAACTCGAAGAATTTGACCGCAAGCAGTGGATGCGCTGGAGTAAGGTACTTCCGCAGCGGGCGTCGCGCCTGAAGTCGGGCAGTCCCGTTTATCTGCATTTGGCGTTGGAGAAGTGGACGGCAGCTTACGACCTCCACAAACTTGCGTTGCGGACGCGATCGCAAGTTGGCTTGCACGCATTGCGCATTGGCATCAAACGGTTCCGTTACACGGTGGAAAATTTCCTGCCGCGCCAACATGCGGAGTGGGGCAACGATCTGAAAGAGCTGCAGGATTTACTCGGGGATGTCCATGATCTCGATGTCTTGTGGGCGACTGCGGTGCAGATTGAAGCGTTTTCTGATGTCGAAAATCGTAACCGCTGGCGAGAAAAACTGGATGCGGTGCGATCCAAGAAAATTGAAAGATATCGCGAAAAGATGGTGGGGCCACAGTCGTTGTGGCGGGTCTGGCGCGCGGAGTTGCCGTCGGGCGCGCAACTTCGCGAAGCTGCCATGATCCGTCTGCAGACCTGGGCTGGGTATCTCGATCCGGATTTTGGGCAGTCGCAGCGAGTGACACAGTTGGCGATGCTTTTGTATGACGGGCTGCGAAGTGTCGGACTGCTGAAAAGCGGCAGAGTGGCCTCTAACGCGGGCACGTCTTCTTTGGCTGAGTTTGAATATGATCCACGTGAGGTCTTGCGCGCCGCGGCGATCATGCGCGATGTTGGAAAATCCAAAGGGCTGAAAAATTATCAGAAGGCTTCGAGTCGAATGATTCACAGTCGAATGATTCGAGGCGCTACACGTCCCTTGGGCTTGAGCGCGCGTGAGATGAGTTTGGCTGCGGCTGTCGTGCGCTGTCATCGTGGCGCATTGCCGCATTCGCGTGGAAAGGCGATCCATGCGCTGGAACTGACAGATCGTCCGGTTGCGCTGGAGCTGGCAGCGGTTTTGCGGTTGGCGAATGTGCTCGACGTTGCGCGCCCAGGGCAGACCGGAAATGAGCCTCGGCTTGAGGTTGGATTACAAGATCGGTGCGTGGTGATGCGTGTGGCTGGTTACTCGGCAGCGGATCGGTCGGCGGAAGAAATTTCTGCTGCGCGGCATTTGCTCGAAGTGGTGTTGCGAAGGCCGGTGCTGGTACGGGCGCTGCGAGTTTCGAGGCCTCGATCGCGCGTGAGGCTGACCGCTCGCCAGAAATCCCTTCTTCCAGTGCCGTCCTGAGCGTAGCGCAGGAACGCTACTCGAGCGAAGTGTGTGCGGGGAGTACTGCGAACAGCCAGCGACGAACAGCGAACGACGATTAGCGCGGACACTACTCTGCCACTTCTCAGAATGCCGCGCTTCCACCAAACTTTCAACGTGACTCACGCAAAACTAGTTTCGATGGCTGTGGCCTGGCTGCGACGATATCGCTGCGGTGTTGTGCTCAGCGAGCAAGCCTGCGTCAGCGGAGAGATGCCGGACGCGATTGGATGGAAGAAGGCTTGTCATTCGGTGTTGGTCGAGAGCAAAGTGTCGCGCGGCGATTTTCTGGCGGACCGCGGCAAGCCGTTTCGTCAAAAGCCGGAGGGCGGCGTAGGCTGCGAGCGTTATTATCTGGCTCCGCGAGGTCTGATACGGATCGAAGAGCTTCCCGCTGGTTGGGGATTGCTCGAAGTTTCCGGACGCGAAATCGAACGAGTGAAACCGTCGGCGAAGAATCTTAGATCGGCAGTCGGATTTCAAAACGAGATGAATCTTCTGCTGGCGAGTTTGCGGCGGGTCGAGATTCGGATCGAGCCGGAGAGCATTACTGACTTCCTTAAATGGAAGAACCGTATGGCGGAATACAATCGCGGAACGTTGCCGCAAGGCTTGGTCGCCGAGGACCAGGAAGCGAACGGATTTCTTATGGAAACGGCTGGAGACTGATGCATCCATACGTCCGTAAGCGCTAGGCTTCTGCGGATTGGCGTAAGAATTTCCCCTCCCCCCAAAAAAGAAACCGAGCAAGAGGCTCGGTTTCGGAAGCGTCGGCTGAGATGATCTTCATCTTCATCCCAGCGCGGCACTGGCTGGCTCGGAGATTGGATGGCCGCAGTTTGCGTCCAGTACTACATCTCGCGCCAGCCAAGGTTCAGAACGGAGCGAGGATACAACAGGATGGAAGAAGCAAGTCAGGGGCCAAGCCAATCGATAGAGGGCAGAGTTCAATGTTGACTGTAAAATGCAGATAATACGAATGATCGAGTGGGAGATCTGTCCGCTGAACTCTCAGGCTAAGGCTCGGCTGGCGTTCGTGTGGTCTAAACTATTGCACAGCAATTCCGAACCCAATGGTCTAGTAGGTTTGCATCATTTTCTTTCGACCGGGACGACGGAACTGTATAATTATGTCAAGAAAAATTCCAGTCGCTTGGGTGAGAGTCTTTTTTTAGGGGTGAATTGTTAATGGCGAATGGAAATCCGCTCGAGCGCGAAGAACAGCGATCAACTCCACAGAAGCAAGTTAAGAAAACCTACGCGAAGCCTGCATTCCGTTTCGAGCGTGTGTTCGAGACACAGGCTCTGAGTTGCGGAAAAGTGGCCAGCCACGGCACATCGTGCAAGCTGAACCCTAAGTCTTCCTAATCGGCGGCCCTGCGGTGGTTTTCAGAGTCCGAGTTTGCAGGACTTCCGCCCGATTCCGTTTCCCTCCCCCAGCTAAACCAACCCGCTGCAGTTTTGATCCGCCTTCCGCTATTGCAGACCGGTCTGTGTCAGCTTCACGGCGCAATAATCCGCGCCTCCGCAATTGGAAGCCAACGCGACCGCCATTACAACGACGTTCCGGTTAGCGGGCAGGGTAAGGCTTTTCACGGTCTTACTGGGGTCGATAGCGTACGAGTATCCATAGACAAATGTCTGGTTGACGCGTGTGCCTCCGTTGTAGGTATTCTCGAACGTCATAGCTACGGCGATTGATTCGTCAGGAAACAGCGCCGTTCCGGTGTACCAGTCGCTGTAGCTCTGGGTAAATGTCGTCGTCGAGTTGTCGGTGTAGGTTACGGTCAAGGTCTGACCAGTCTGGTTTCCGTTCACCGCCGCCGCCAGAATCAGTAGCGTGTTGTACTGGCCCGAAGGAAGGGTGATCGTGGTGTTCGCCCAAACGTCCAACTGGTTAGCAGTTCCGAAAGTGAAGGTCGTGCCGTTCCAGGACTTCGTCGTCCCGATCTGGCTCGACGCGTAAGCGTTACCGTCGTTGTCCAAGCCTCCGGTTTGCGGGAAATTGTGGCCGCTCGTGTAGATGCCATTTACGTTATAAGGCGTCGCGGTCGCCGTGACCCCGGTCGAGGCTGTTCCCACGTTCTCGGTGGAAAAATAGACGTTCTCCGATTGGGCTGTTCCGTTAACGTTGTTATCTGCAGCCAGGCCGCTGGCTCCGCCGATATAACCCGTCGCCTGCGCTGTGTATGTGGGCAAAGTACCACCGCTGCCGCTGGTATTGGTGAGCTGGCTGTTGATATTCCACATGGTCACGACGTTGGTTCCGGTCGCAGCGCCCGGTTGTCCCATACCAACGAAGAGCCGATCGTTCGTGCCGTCGTAAAACTCGGTGAGCGGGGAGCAGAGTCCTGTAGTGGTTCCCCCGGAATTTATGTTCTTGTTGGACGACATGGCGGGCGTCGTGTTCGCTAACCCGGTCGAGGCGTTGAAGCTAATCGCGAAGAGATCCTGCGCTGCAGTGTTTGTCGCGTCGGTGCCGCAGCTATACAAGGTGGATGAAGCGTTCGCCGGGCCGTTGGTGAAATAGTTGTTGTCGAATGCTCCGTAGAACAGAACTTGCTTCGAATTTGTGCTGATCGCACCAAGCGGTACGGAGACACCCGAGCCCAAGGCGACAGGCACTTGCGTCACAGAAGTCTTCCCGGCCGCGTCGTAGCTGGAGAACAAGTAGAGATAGCCGTTAAACATGTCGAGCAGCGGGCCCGGTGCGGTTGGGTAGTTGTACAGACTCAGCGCGTTGCCGTAAGTGTAGGACGCCGGTGTCGAGGCCAAGAATGCGGGCGTCGATCCGGATGTGTTCACCGTGTAGGAATAGATTTTTTCCGAATCAGCGATGAAAACCTTATTCAATAATCGATCGTAGACCGGTCCACTCATCGCAGAACTAGGAACTGTTTCGAAAGTCGTGTTTACAGGGATACAGAAATCGATGCTGGGCGAGACGGTGGTGCTGAAGATGTTCTTGATGTGGTAAAGAAGTCCGTTGTTAGCGCTGATGAATCCAGTATTGCTGGGATAGTCCACATACAGATCGGAATGGCCGTTTCCCGCGCTAAAAGCTGTGCTGCATCCCGAGTAGGTTGCGTTTGTGTAATTGAGAGCGAAGTCGCAGGAGGACGTGGATGGGACACAGCTTCCGTTCGTGAAGGTTCCGGTCGGCGCTGTTGGGAACGTGGCGCTAATTCCGTCGTTGGCGACCCAGGTTGTCACATGCAAATAGGATGTCGTCGAAGTCCGGTTTTCTATCCAAGCGATCTTTGACCCGTCGAGCGAAAGCACGGGGGACAGGGCTGAGCCGCCGCTCCCAATGGCATATGAGAATAGAAACGAAGGACCGGTGCCGGTGCAGAATCCGCTGCCATTACCCGTACTGTAGAGGTTGGTTAATCCAATCAGGTTGGCCTGCCCGGGAGCCACCGTTGATGACGGGATGGTTGGCGTCGCATTGATCGTGTACACCGTGAAATCGCCGACGGTTGGCGGCGTGGCCGTAAGGTTGCTGCAACTTGGAGTGGAGTAGTTGTAGGTGTAAACCGCTGGAGTTTCTCCAATCGCGAGGCCGGCGGTTGGTCCCAGAGAGATCGACCAGTCCACCTTGGAGTGCTTGCTCCTGGCAGGCAGATGGAACGAAGGCGGATTGAACGGATTCCGATCCGGATTTGGGCGCGGAAGCGGAAGGGCGGCTTCACCAAAGATCGAGCCATTTTGGCTGGCGTTTTGACCAAATATATTTGCGTTCGAACCAGTTTTGCTGCGTCTCTCTCTCAGCGCATGGAGAAGAATGCTGTGTACAAACCGCGGGTCGTCTTTGAGTCCGAGCATGTCTTCTGTCGAGCCATTGCGGGTATAGATGATGTGCTGGTTGCTCCAATCGCGAGGGCCTCCCAAAAGCGGTTTGGACTGTTCTGGAATGGGCAGCGCTTCCTGTGCGGTTAGATTTGCCATCGGCATGGAAAGAATGCCGAGACAGAGAACAACACGTTGTAACCTCGCGAGACTAAAGGTGGAGCCCATGGCGCAATACCTCACACAATTCCTGAATAAGAACGCAGATTCCAATAATTGTACGAAGGGACCTCCCCTTTCGGATAGCGTACTTTAGTAACCTGGCGGGGAACTGTTTACAGGACGGATTCGCTGATTTCGTTGAAATCGCCTGGGTGAGGCCCTAGCCATCACAGGCGAACTACAGAGGGTAGGACAGCGGGGTCAAACGGCCACTTACATCTCCCGGCGGCCTTCCATAGCCTTCAGCATCGTGACTTCGTCGGTGTATTCGATGTCGCTGCCCACGGGCATTCCCATGCCGATGCGGGTGACGCGCAATCCTTGGCGACGTAGTTGTCCGGCGATATAGGTTGCTGTAGCTTCGCCCTCGACGGTCGGATTGGTGGCGAGAATCACTTCGTCTACGTCACCGGTGGACACACGGCTAATCAGATTCGCGATGCGGAGCTGTTCAGGGCCGACGCCATGCAGGGGCGAGATCGATCCGTGGAGCACGTGATACACGCCATTAAAATTCCGTGTCTTCTCGACGGCCGCGATGTTCGTCGGTTCTTCGACGACGCAGATCAGTTTTTGGTTCCGAGTATCGCTGCTGCAATACACACAGGGATCGACATCGGTGATGTTGTTGCAGATGGAGCAGAGACGCAGCTTTTCTTTGACGTCGCGAACGGCGGAAGCCAGGCCTTCGGCGTCATCCGCGCTTGATCGCAGGATGTGGAAGGCGAGTCGCTGCGCGCTCTTGCTGCCGATCCCTGGCAACTTCTTCAGTTCATCGATGAGCCGGGACATTGGTTCAGCAAATTTGGACATAGGAGGAATTTCTAATTGGTGATTTGTAATTGGCAATTGGAAGGTATGCTCATCCCAAAATATCACTTGCAATTTGCAAGTTAAAGCATTCCTTGCAATCCGCCGAGCATGCCGCCTACGCTCGATTGCATGGATTGATCAACTTTTCGTCCGGCTTCATTCAGAGCGGCCATCACCAGGTCCTGCAACATTTCGATGTCGCCGGCTTTGACGGCTTCGGGATCGATCTTGATGCCGAGCACTTGTTTGCGGCCATCCATTTTCACCGTGACCGATCCACCGCCCGCCGAAGCTTCGACGACGGTCTGCTCCATCTTCTTCTGCAGCACTTCGTACTGCTGCTTGGCCTGCGACATGAGTTCTTGCAAATTGAATTCGGACATAGAGAAATTTGATTGGTGATTTGTAATGTGCAATTGAAAACCGATTGAGGCAGGCTTTGGCTCTTCAATTACGAATTACAAATTATCAAATTACAAATTCGCGTCACTTCTTCTCCTGATAATCAATCACCGTACGAATTTGCGCCCCGAATTTTTCCTGCATTCGTTGCACGATGGGATCCTGTTCTGCGCGACTGCGTGCGCTACCGGCGGGGCCGGAAGAAACTTTGCGTGCTGCGGACGGCTCTTGCTGCACTCCTCCGGGCTCGACCAGCATTTTTACGGGACGGCCAGCCAGCCCGCTGGCCGCGGCTCCGGCGATGCGGCGCGCGTCGGAGGTGAATGTCATGTCGATCATCGTCTGTGATGCGGCGACTTTGGCAAGCAGCGAATTTCCGTTGAGCGCCCATTCTGCGGTCTCCAACATGGAGACGAGCATCGGTTGATTGCTCAACGCATTCAAAGCGGCGTCGCGAAGCGTGTCGACATTGGCGTCGACTTTATTGACCTCTTTACTAACCTCGGTCTTGGGCCTGGGGACTTCCTGCGCTTTTACTTCAGAAATAGGGATGCGCTGCGGTTCAGGTTCGGCGACCTGTTCTTCGATCTCCGGCGCGGCCGATCCCATAATGACCATATTCCCACTGGATGCGTTGCCTGCGAACGGCGCGGCTTGTGTGGCGCGGACACTCCTGTCCGCGAAGGGAGTGTCCGCGAATCCTGCAGAGTCTGCCTCAGCCTTAGGAATTCCTTTGCGCGCCGTATCGGCAGCGAATGGTGAGACGGAGTTCGAACGCGCTGGCGCGGAGTCGTTGCGCGCAATTCCCCCCGTAGAAGTTGCGGCAGGAGATGACGCAAACGAACGCTGAGCAACAGGCGGAGCCAGCATCGGCCTCGGCGCAATGCGTGTCTGTCCTGAAGATGACGCGGCCACATCGCTGAGCAACTGCTCGATCGGCAGCAACCGTTGCGCGTGCGCCATCTTCAACAATCCAAGTTCGAGATGAAAGCGTTGCTCCTGCTTGTATCCCAACTCGCTGTGCGTGCGGAGCATGATCTGCAAATGCCGCGCCAATTCTTCTTCTGTAAACAGTTCGGCGACGCGACCGACGCGCGCGCGTTCGTCGGACGAGACCTGCAACAGCGCCGAATCTTTGCCGGCGATCTTTGCGACGGTAACGTTGCGCAGAAAACGCACCAACTGTCGCGCGAAATGCGTAGGACTATGACCTTCGCCGATTAATCCATCGACCATCACCAGAATCTTCTCGCTCGCACTTTCGGCAACGGATTGCATGACCGTCTCCAGCGCGGTCGCAGGAGCCGCTCCAATCAGACTGCGAACCGAATCTAGCGTCAGATGGTCGGACGTCGAAGCGATGGCCTGGTCGAGAATCGACAGCGCGTCGCGCATCGATCCATCACCCGCCTCGGCGAGGAGCGCGAGCGCATCTTCGTCGGCAGGAATTTTCTCCTGTCCAACGATGTCGCGAAGCTGGCCCATGATGTCGTCAAACTTCACTGCCCGAAAACTGAAATGCTGGCAGCGCGAACGGATGGTCTGTGGAATATCCTCGGGCTGCGTGGTCGCCATCATGAACACAACATGGCTGGGAGGCTCCTCCAGCGTCTTGAGCAATGCATTAAACGCAGCGTCGGTAATCTGGTGCGCTTCGTCGAGGATATAAATCTTGAAGCGATCGCGGGCAGGACGATAGCGTGCGGCCTCGCGCAACTCTCGAATCTCATCGATGCCGCGGTTGGTGGCGGCGTCGATTTCAATTACGTCGACGGAATTGCCAGCGCGAATCTCGGTGCAGGAATCGCAGACTCCGCAGGGTTCGCCGGATGGCTTGTCGCTGTCCGAAGTCCGACAGTTCAACGCCATCGCGAGAATTCGGGCGACCGTCGTCTTGCCGATGCCGCGATGTCCGCTGAAGATGTAGCCGTGCGCGATACGCTCCTGCGCGATAGCATTTTGCAGGGTGCGTGTGACGTGTTCCTGGCCAATGACGTCGGAGAATTTCTGCGGCCGGTATTTGCGCGCCAGGACCTGATAGCTCATGCGAATCTTAGATTATACAGTCTCACGCAGCCTCCGCTCGGCACCCAAATCTTGGCGGGCGCGACGTTTCCTGCCACTACTCTCGGGTAGAGACGCGGCTCGCCGCGTCTCCGTGGGCGGCGCCGATTTGCTTAGCTCGCAGCGGAGACGGGGCAAGCCCCGTCTCTACGAGAATGCGTGGGCGAAGCCCCGTCACCACACGAGCCACGTCCAACGCTTGCGCGTGTGGGGCGGGCGGGGTACGCTCATGAGACGAGATTTGAAGATTGAGGATCGTGGAGAAGAATCGCCTATGCAACTGAGAATGAGCACGCGAACCATCGATGACGTGCTGGTGCTGGATTGCAGCGGCCGGGTTGTGTTCGGCGAGGAGTCCGCAAGCTTGCGCGACACCGTCAAGAAGTTGTTGGCGGGGAATCCCGAGCTGGTGTTGAACATGCGCGAGGTCAGCTATCTCGATAGCGGTGGCCTCGGAACACTGGTTTCGCTCTACACGACCGCTCAGAATGCAGGCGGAGCGGTGAAGCTGGCGAGCCTCAGCCAGCGTGTCGGCGACTTGCTGCAGGTCACAAAAATATTCACGATCTTCGAAGTGTTCGACGACGAAGAGGCAGCGGCACGGTCGTTTAAGAAGAAGGCGTAAGAGCGTGACCTCGTCAAGCACATTTCTACGTTGTCATCCCGAGCGAAGCGAGGGATCCTACATTCGCAGCAAGATGCAGATCCCTCGACTGCGCTCGGGATGACAAGTTTTATTTAAGAATGAATTTGTGTTGAGAATCGACTCGCAAAAAAGAACCGGGCCTCGACTTGAGGCCCGGTTTCTTGTGTAAGAGACGCGTTGTCGCTGAAGACTAGTCGAGGTCCGACAATTCCTGCGGGAACTGGCGACATCTGTCCGCCTGCCCGTCTCGTCCACGAGCACGAGGGTCCGAATGGAGCCTGTTGGAGTGGCGTAGATTTGATCGACGAGGGTGATCCTGGGTTCCGCTCGGGGTGACGATGACTTCGTACCCGTTAGTGGCGAAGACCAAAGATTGGTAAGTGCTGCCTTGCGGGAAGCTCAGCCCCGAAATCTGTAGGAGCAAGTCCGCCAATGTCAGTGCCGGGTGGAACGATATAAACGTCAACCAATCCGCCGGGAGAACTTGGCGAGGCATTGATGACCCGGAACTCCACATCGCCCGCGGTGGGCGCCGTGTTGTTATCGGTGAATTGAGGCAAAGGTAGGGCCATTGACGCCGGAACCGTTTCGAAATCCGACCGCGATCTCAGTGTAAGTGGTGCTGCTCAAGGGAAACGCTGATCGATGGAGTGATGGTCGTAGTCGTACCAGTAATGAAACGCCTGGAACGAACCGTTCCTGAGGAAACGCTTAAGTATCCAGTGCTGGGCTGAAATCCGGGGAAAACCAGAGGGCCAGTGGTCACCTTGGTCCCATTGACGTCAACGTCCAAACCCGCATCCGGAGAGTCAGGAATGGCGTTAAGGATGCGAACTTGCGCTTTGCTTCCGGATCCGCAGCTGACAGCAAAAAAACTCAAGGCCGCAAGGGCCAGCGTAAGGGGTAGGGCCTTCAAAACGCGAAACATAATTTAGGTATTCTCCAAAAGGCAGTTTTTGGTGGTAAGCAATCTGTGGGATGCAACTATCGTAGTCGGTAGTTTGACGGGTGTGTGTAAAAATTTGTATTCATTAGGCTTTTGAGATTTTGTCGATTGCAAAAGTTGGGCAGCATGAATAGAAGATTTCAATCCAAATCGAAAAAGAAGCGCAAGGCAGACGCAAGCGCGTTGGATGAGAAACGGGTGCGTGTAATTCGCTGCATTCGTTCCTTGCCGGCAGGAAAAGTTTCGACCTACGGAGCTATCGCCAAAGCGGCCGGTTGGCCCAGAGCCGCTCGGCAGGTGGCACGCATCCTGAAACAGGTGCAAGGATTGCCATGGTATCGCGTGCTGGGATCGGGCGGAGCGATCAAAGTCCCCGGAGAGTACGCCGCCGAGCAGAGATTCCGCTTACAGATGGAAGGCGTCAAATTTCGCGGGGCGCGCGTGGATATGAAGGCGTGTGAGTTTTTGTTTGGCAGAGGAAGGCAGGGCGGGCTGAAGAGTGCTAGTCAGTAAGCCCTTTGTCAAAGCCCGTCGTCGTATTGGAACGCGGTGATCCTCCTAAAAAACGGTGTCATCCTGAGCGGAGCAAGACCTTCACGAAGTGAAGGCCTTGGGGAGTCGAAGGACCCCATGCCCGTAAACACTGGCAATGGCGATGCAAGGCATTCTCCCTCGGAACCACAGGTAGAATGCCTTGTATCGACATTGCAGCTTTTCGGTGACATGGGGTCCTTCGACTCCTCCAACACTTCGCTTCGCGAAATGTTGGCTGCGCTCAGGATGACAATGAGTTTATGAGCTGGAAAAAATTCGTTAGCAATGCTAACGAATTTCCGGCAGCGTACCTTCCAGCAGCTGATACAGGCTGCTGGCGGGGCAGCGGAGTCCTATATAGAACGTCCCGAACAGGGCATAGACGGCACTGACGTGGTCGAAGCGCATTTCGTAGATTAGCTTCTTGAATACCAGGGGGTCGTCCGCGAACAGATCGACGCCCCACTCCCAGTCATCGAAGCCGATCGAGCCGGTGATGATCTGTTTTACTTCTCCGGCATAGCGGCGTCCGACCAGACCATGCTCGTGCATCTGGCGCTGGCGTTCTTCCATGGGGAGCGAGTACCAGTTCTTGTCTTCTCCGCGCTTGCGGTCCATGGGATAAAAACAGATGTAGCGATTCGGCGGCATCTGCGGAAAGAGCCTTGGGTTCATCGCTTCTTTCTGGCGAGCGATGGTTTCTTTGATCGCGGCTTTCCATTCGTCGGAGTGTGGTTCGACCCCGCGATCTGCCAGCGCTTTGTAAGTCTTCATGGAAGACTCATACAATCCCAGCTCAATCACTGATAAATAAGAAGATGTAGGCTCAAAATAATCGTGCAGGCGAAGTCCGGCCAGGTCGAGTTCTGCCTGATTGAGCTGGTCGAAAGTCTCGCGAAAATGGACCAGCATCAGATCGCCCTTGTGTCCCAGAAGAGAGAAGAGGGCTGACTGGCCATCGCTCTTGGTCTCCATCGCGGACAGCGCCGTAGCAGCCTCGGCGGCGATCTCTTGCCGAGTGTTGGTCGGGAGCGCGCGCCACGCGCCTCGACGAAACCGCATCATCTGATGGAGGGTCGCATAGCCTTCGAGCGTCAGCGGAACGGAGGGGAGTTGCGCGGTGCCGACGGCGAGAGTTTCGGGAGAAGTTGGATTCATGAGTTGACCTTCCGACCATTCTAAATCGCAGCGCTAAATCGCAACGCCCAATCGCAACCCTAAATCTTAGCGATGAAGTGTCCTAAACGAGCGCCTAAGCGATGCACCGGGTATCCCCGCTGCCACCTCGCCTGGATTGCTCCGGTATACGCCAGTATGCTACAAGCGCTATATGCGTAAATGGATGTCCGAGCGCTTAAAGCGCCGTAAAAAGCCCGGAGAGGGCACAACAAAAGAAGCAGGGAACGCGCCCGAGCCGCTGCAGCCGAAGTTTTACGACGATCAGCCGGCGCCTCCGCGAGAGGCATCGCCGGAAGCGCCCGCACCAGCCGCAGTACAATCCGCAGCTCGATCGGTTGTGCGTGAAAACGCTCGGGATAACGTTCGCGAAAATGTTCGCGAGGACGTGAACGGGAATGTTGCCGTGGAAGCCCCCGCTCCGCGCCGTAGTTCAAGATCGCAAGCTCCCCGTGGGACAACAACTCAGCCGGTCGAGCCAGTTGCCGCGCCCGTAGGCGAGTCCGCTGAAGGTGGAGCGAGACCGCGACCGGCGCGTCGTCGCCGAAGCCGTGGAGGTCGTGGCGGATCGCGTTCGCGGTCGGGAGCAGTCGCTACGCCAGTGGCGTCGGCCGAAGCCTCGGTCTCGATGCCGGCAACCGCAGGGCGTGCGCCAGTTCATGCTGCCCCAGTGCAAGCAATCGGATCTCCAGCGCGCGCCAGCAAAGGAACCGTAGTTCTCGCGATCGGGCTTCCCGGATCCGGTAAGAGTTCGTGGTTCAAGCGGCACAGCATTCATCCGCTATCGAGCGACCTATTGCGCGAACTTCTTTTTGACGACGCTCAAGAGCAGCGTTTTCAAGACCTCGTGTTCTCTAATCTTAGATCCATGCTGAAAGCGCGGTTGATTGCGCGCCGTCCCATGAATTACGTCGATGCCACAAACCTGACTCCGCAGGATCGCCATAGCTGGATCAAGTTGGCGAAAGACTATGGCTACGATGTCCAGGGTGTGTTCTTCGATGTTCCTTTGGAAGTTTGCATGGAGCGCCATCAGCGTCGCGGACGCGCCATCCCAGAAGACATCATGCGCAAGATGGCTGGGAAATTGAAGGCTCCAACGTTTGATGAGGGCTTTTCAAAAATCACAGTCGTGCGCGTGAAGCAGAAAGAAGCTGGAGCAGCAGTCGAGGCCGAGGCGGAAGCCGAAGCGTAAACGCGCCTGCGCAAGCGTTACGCTTTTAGGTAGGGAAGCAATTCCCTGAAGGCTGGCGCTCCGGACGAGCGCAGCAATTCATACATCATCATTTCTGTGGACGAGAGAATTGCTCCCGCCGCGTGCATACGATCCAACCCGATGCGCCAGTTGAGTTCGGTCCGCGAGCTGGCGGCATCGGATGCTACGTGCACCAGATAGCCTTCGCTGAGCGCCCCCAGCGCCGTCTGCATCACGCAGATGTGAGTTTCCATTCCGCATAAAAGTAAGGTCGTCCGCTGGCCGGGTAAACGCTTCAGCGTGGAACAGAATGCATCGCTGCCGAAGCAGGAGAACATCTGTTTGTCGATTGGCGAATTCTCGGGTAAGAGCGACGCGATGTCTGGGACGGTAGCGCCTAATCCCTTGGCGTATTGCGTCGTGACCAGTGCGGGGATCTTCAGAAGTCCTGCCAGTCGAATCAGTAGTTGAGCGTTGCGAACGAGGCGTTCTTTCTCCCAGATCGGGGGCAGCAATTTTTCCTGGATGTCCACGACGACGAGGGCACATTGCTCGGGAACCAGAGGACGGCGTGCCATCTCGGCGTAGCTGGAGTCGGTGGAATTCGTTGAATGGAAGGTGTCGGCGCTCGGCATGGCAACTCCTCGGTGCCAAGATTCTAACGCGGGGCCTTCGTTGTCCATAAAAAGCGGGAACCACTAAGGGCACGAAGGTTCACGAAGGAGAATCGGCTGAGGCGTGAAAGCCATGCAAAAATATTAGTCGTTATAACGACTAATATTTTTGAGTAGCTTTCGGTTTTAGCTTCGGTGTTTTGCAGTCACGAGGAAATGATTTAGAATCATCCCTACAGCCTCGTCGTTCAACGGTAGGACATCTGCCTCTGGAGCAGAGTATCGGGGTTCAAATCCCTGCGAGGCTGCCACACCGTTTCTCCAGAAAATTCCAAGCTAACTAGCTCAAATTAACTAGCAAGAAAAATCCCGCGCAGGCAGCTTCTCGCGAAACTGCCCCACCCGCTGATGGACAGCGGGAGCGTCGGGATGGGGAATTCTCTGAATTTCTTGCTTTTACTTACATCGTGATATTGAGCGCAAGGTTCACGCCCGGAAACGATGCGTTGCATAGGTAGTACACGCCGTTGATCTCCACCACGTAAACGTCCTGCGTATAAAGCCAGTTGCTGGGCCAGGGATCCTGTACTCCAAACCAATAGCCGCCGTATTGAAAGCGGTGGTTCCGGCTGTAATCGGCCTCGCTGACGTGAAAGGTGTGTTCGCGTCCAAAGTGAGCGCGATAGCGATCGGCGGGAATGCGTCCGGCAGTCGCGTGTTGCGCAGGCTGCGCACGTTGCGCTTTCGGAGCTGGCGCGGCTTGACGCTTCGCGGTAGTTGTCTTTGTGGTTGTCTTTTCGCGCTGCGCGTCGTTCTCATGGGTTTGGGCGGCTCTCGGAGTTGCTGTCTTTTCCGGTTGCTTGGCTCGCGGCGCAGGGGTCTTTTCTGCTGGCTTTGCCATTTTTTCAGGCTGAGCTTTTTTCTCTTCCGGGCGAGCCGTCTCTTTTTGGTCTTCTTTCTGTTCGTGTTCCTGCTGTGCGAACGCCGGAGCCGTTGCCCCTAGCGTGAGGCACAGAACCGTAGCGCTCATGATTCCAAGTCGTCCAAGTAGTTTCATCGATATTCTCTCCATAATTGATTTTTGCTGGCTCGATCGAGAGCAAGCTTTCAGAACTTTCTGTTGCCGTTCTGGTCTCGTATCTAAACTCTTCGTATGTTTCGTCTATGTTCCGACATGGATATGCGAAAGCGATCGAAAGAGTCCGAAAACGTTCAGGACCCACAGAACAACCGCGATGACTACCACGCCGTTCAAGATTGATTTAATGGATCCCTGCATGGGGATGAAGCGATTCACCATCCAGAGCAGAACCCCTACCACGATCAGAACTTCGACGAGCTGTATTAATGGCATGATTTTGACCTCCCACATTTCACGGCCAACGCCTTCTTTATGAAGTCTGATTTCCTGGCGAGGCGTTGGCCTGATTCGTGCATCCGAGACTTTCAGGGTCGTATCGAGAATCTTCGGATGTACCCACAAGAGCATGACAGGTGGCGACTCGCGCGTCTGAGCAAGATAGCTCACACCTTCTAGATTTGATTTGGCTCGTCCGGATCGGGTTCGCGAACCGGGGAATCTGGAGTTTCTGGCGATACCGGCGGATCTTTCATCGGAACGGGATCAGGGTCAGGAAACACCGGACCGGGCGATGGATTCGGAAAGCTACTCATCTCGAATTTCATGGCGCTTCGATGTCGGAAAACGCTCTCGCGATGCCTTCGGGTGCTGCGATCTTTAAGTCAACGCAAAATCAGGACCTTTACCAGACGGGGCACAGGGGTTCACGGGGTAAGGCAAACCCCCACGCCGTCGACTTGAGAGTACCTCTTACCGTTCGTGCCTTCTCTCGCAAGTTCCGTTCGCATCGAGCCACGCCAGCAGGGATTTGATACTCGCGCGGGCCAGCGCGATGGCGCAATCGGCGGCTCCGTAATATATGTTGAGCGTGTCGCCGTCAGGCTGGACGGTGTATCCACAGGGAAACACAACATCATCCACGTCACCGTGACGCTCGTAGTCAGCTTCGGGCCCGAAGATCCAGGAATCGCCACGCAGCAAACATTTTTCTGGATTCTCCAAATCAAACAGTGCGACGCCGAGGCGATATAGGCAGCCGGACGGAGTGTGGCGAACTCCGTGATAAAGGACGAGCCATCCGCGAGATGTTTCGATGGGCGGGGGAGACAATCCAATTTTATTGGCATCCCACCACGCGCCACGCCGCGCTTCCAGCATCAGGCGATGGCTGCCCCAATGACGCAGGTCGGGAGAATAGGAAATCCACATGTGCGATCCCAGCGTTGTCATCGGACGATGAATCAGCGCCCAGTATTTGCCGATCCGGCGCGGTAGCAGCGCGGCATCTTTGTCGTCTGGCGTCATGATCACGCCGTAGCGCACGAAACTGTGGAAGTCTTTTGTCATCGCGAGAGACACGCCGGGGCCGCCCCGCGAATAAGACGTGTATGCGATGACGTACTGATCGAGTTCCGGGACGAATGTGATGCGCGGATCTTCGATCCCCCAAATCTCCTCAGGAAACTGCTTCGGCTCGGGCATCATCGTGGGCGTGGGATCGATCTTCCATCCATCAACGCCATTCGCGGAACGCGCGGCGCAAAGATGCGACAATCCGCGCCGATCTTCGACGCGGCAGAGCAACAGGGTCGTGCCGTCCGGCAGCAACGTCGCTCCGGCATTGAAAACGCTGTTGATCGAGTAAGGCCAATCTTTGCCCGTCAGAATCGGATTGCCGGGATGGCGCACCAGCAGCGACGGGTAGTGATTGTTGTTGACGAGCGTGATCTTTTTTTCGGCATCGTTTTGGTTTTGGGTTTCAGTATTGGGACCTGTCATGAATTTTGTTCCGGCCTTTCGAGTTGCTGCAGCGAACGCATTTCGAGCAGCGCCATTAGGAAAGAGAGAGTGGATTCCGCGCCTTGATTTTCATTCGCGCGATCAGGATGGAGGCCGTCCCGGCATCCGCCGGTAGACGAATCATACAGTGGAACTTGCAAATCGTTGTCGCCCAGAAACCAGTTGAACGTGGACCAAGCCTCGGAACGCCATCGTCCATCGCCCGTCACGCGATAGGCTTGCAAACATGCAGACACCGCACCAGCGGCCTCGATTGGCTGTTGATCGAAGCGGGCTTTTTCTCCGCCTTGACGATAAAAGCCGTCGGAACCGATCGGAACAAAATTTCGATTCGGCTCGCAATGCTGCGTTTCCATCAGCCAATCCAACGACTCAAGTCCGGCGGAGATCATTCGATCATCCGAAGTCGCGGTGCCGACCAGCAACAAAGACTGCGGCAACCTCGCATTGCCGTATGCCAGTACGTCTTCGAACCATTTCCAATCCGGACGCCGGATCGACTCATACATCTCCAGTAGGCGGCGGCTCAGGACGGAGCGCAATTTGTGTGCGTCGCGATCTCCGGGATAAGAACTGAGATATTCCTGGATTCCGACGAGCGAATAAGCGCATGCCCTAGGGCTATGAAATTCAATCGCAGCCGGAATGGAAAACTCGAAGAGTCGTCCAGCGGCGCTGCGCAGGCCCGGATCGACGGAGTGTCCGAGTACCGTGCCGAGCGCCCACAAGGCTCGTCCATGGCAATCTTCAGAGCCCTGCGCCTCTTTCCATTGGCGATCGTACCCCAGGAAATTTCTGAAGCGGCTGTTCTCAGGATTGAACGCATGCTCAAGAAACGACAAGTAACGAAACGATAAATCCCGCCGGTCCGATCCTGGAGTTACAAGCTGCGGTGTAAATAAATCAGAATGCTTCGGATCAAGTTCTTCAAGCTCACGAATGCCAACCTGTTTCAGCAAAACGGTAAAAATCAGAGCGCGAGCATTGTCGTCGCTGGTATAACCCTCCGCGCGATTGGGGACGGTGAAGATCGCATGCTGCAGCATTCCCGTGTCATCGGTGAGTGCATTGACGTGATTCAGTTTTAACTCTGGCAGTTGATTCAATAGTTTGGGAGTTTCGCGCGCTGAGAACTGGACGCGTGGGTTCTCCATACGATCTCCGCGCACGCGAGCGAAAGTCTCCATATAGCCCTGGGCAACTCGCTTCCAAACCATGTCTCTTCCGAAAAGGTAAGCGCGCTTTCGCATGGCATGGCGGATGGCAGGAGTATCGAGGAGTTCGATCGTTTTTTGCGCGATGGCGCCAGGATTCTGAAAGGGAACCAATGCTCCACGACGATCGTCGAGCAACTCGATAGCATGCCAGTACGGAGTGGAAATAATCGCCTTGCCCGCTCCCAGCGCGTAGGCGAGCGTTCCCGATACAACCTGCGCCTCATAGCGATAAGGAGTGATGTAGATATCGGCAGCGCCGATGAACTCCGACATCTCTTCTGGAGAAACGAAGCTGTCGTAGAAGATTACGTTCGACTCTACTCCCACTTCTTTCGCCAGCGCCTGCAGGCTCTCGCGATACTTGTCACCTTCACGGCGCAGTATGTGCGGATGCGTGGCGCCAGCCACAATGTAGGCGACGTTTTTATGTTTGGACAGAATCTGCGGCAACGCCTGGATTACGTTTTCGATTCCTTTGTTTGGAGAGAGCAATCCAAACGTGAGAAGCACGGCTTTTCCTTCCACTCCAAAGCGATCTTTGTAGAAGTTGGGATCAAGAAAAGGCAGATCGGGAACACCGTGAGGAACCATGTCAATCTTGCTGCCTGGGACTTTGAAAATCTCCTGCAAGAACTGCGATGAGAGTTGGCTCATCACGATGAGACGATCCGAAAGTTCCGCAATTTCTTCCATGACTCGCAGCTGATCAGGATTCGGTTCGCGTAAGACGGTGTGCAGCGTTGTCACCACGGGCATCTTCAAATTGCGCAGCAGTTCCAAAACATGGCTACCCGCCGGACCACCAAAAATTCCATACTCGTGTTGCAGGCAGACCATATCGATGTTGTTGAAGTTGAGAAACTCGGCGGCATCCTGATACGACTTTATGTCGTCTTGTGTCAGTGACCAGCGCACGCGTGCTGGATATTCATAGCCTTGCTCCGTGTCGTTCACCGGTAGTGCCAACAGGCGGGCGTTCCCATACTCCGCGGAAATTGCACTGCACAGGTCCGTTGTAAACGTCGCAATTCCGCACTGGCGCGGCAGATAATTTCCAATCACCGCAATTCGACTCGGCAGCGATGGCTTGGATCGCAGACGTGCGCGAGGGGCGTCGAGAAAGGCTGGACGCGGCGGCACAATCTCCAGACTAGGTTTCGGAAAAGGGATATTTAGGACTGACATTTGGCACCTCGGTTAGCAAAAAACAAGTACGGGCAGATCGGAGGTCGATTTACATGAGCGACGTAGGTGGTTCGAGTAGAGTCGGCGATGGACTGGTCGTAGGAAAACTCGGTCGTACGACAAGTATTTCGCCAAACAGGCCTTGCGAACTGGTCAATACTGACCAAAGATAGAAGTCGAATTCAAGATCTCAATAAACTTGAGATTAGGGCTTAGAACTTCTTGGACTAGATGTTAACGGTCCCAAACTGAAGATCAGCGAAGCACAATCGGCAGCGTTTAGGATGCGGCCGTCGAAGCGGGGTTGCCCACCATCCGATCATGGTCGGGTCCAGTTAATTTCGTCGGGCTAATTCTGTGGAGTGGAAGCTGGATCGGTGAGGGCAATCAATTTCCCCGTGGGATAGTCCTCCCGCGTGAGGGGAGTTTCTGGCTCTGGATTGACAATGGTGAGTACTTCACCGCTGAGGACTCCGCGAATCACGAGCCGATCGCCTTCGATGGCAACGACCCGATATTTCTCATCGAATATGGATCGCTTCTTTTCCATAAAGCGTAGTTGCGGACAGCGTCGACGTGTGCAGTTAGATGCAGTTGATAGGCTAACGACTCCTTGTCGCTGCCGTTTTCCGACACCGATCGCTGCGGATCGACCCTCATTCAGCGCGTCATCGAAGAATTAGTCGCGCCTCATGGGTACGAGAAGGTACCGATTTACGGATCTGCAATTTGCTACTGCACGACCGGAGTTTGGGATTAAAATGGCCGATCATGGCGTCCAAGGCAACGCCCAAACCGAAAGGTCGCAAATTTAATCCCTCCACCTTTCTAGCCACCATCGGCTCCGGTCGGAAGAATCTCTCGTTCGCGAAAAAGCAAATAATTTTTTCGCAAGGGGATGCGGCGGATGCTGTCTTCTATATCCAGAAAGGCAAAGTGAAGTTGACCGTCGTTTCCAAGGGAGGACGGGAGGCGACGATCGGCCTCTTGACCTTGGGCAATTTTTTTGGGGAAGGGGCGTTGGCAGGACAGGCGCTGCGCATGGGATCCGCGTCCGCCATGACGGATTGCGAAATTCTACGGATCGAAAAGAAAGCGATGATCGACGCGCTCCGCCGCGAACACTCGTTCTCAGATTTGTTCGTGGCTTACCTGCTGGCGCGCAACATTCGCTACGAAGAAGACCTCGTGGATCATCTGTTCAACTCCAGCGAGAAGCGCTTGGCCCGGGTTCTGCTGATACTCGCTCATTTTGGTAAGGAGGGCGTGCCCGAAACCGTGGTTCCCAAAATCAGCCAGGAGAGTTTGGCGGAGATGGTGGGGACTACACGTTCTCGCGTCAGCTTTTTCATGAACCGGTTTCGCAAGCTGGGCTTCGTCGACTATTCGGGTGGTCCCGAGGGTGGGCTGCAGGTGCATAGTTCGTTGCTGGGAGTTGTTTTGCACGACTAAATTGCCGCACGATCACTTGAGTATTTTCGTACCGCCATTCTGAAAAATTTGAGGACTTGCTATGAAAATTCTGCTTTTCACAGGACTATTATTGATAGCGCTCGGCATTGCGTCTTTACTCGTGCCCATTCCTCACACGGAGACTGAAGGAATAAAAATCGGCAAGACGAACCTGGGCGTGCAGACCAATCACAGCGAGCGTGTTTCCCCGGTGGTTAGTGTTGTGTTGATTGTGGGTGGCATTGCGTTGAGCATCGCCGGAGCGCGGAGCGGAAAATGAGTCGCCGATGGTGAATTTATAACCTAAGCGCTTAGGTTACGGAAACCGAAGCCCTTAGGTTCTTGCCGGGGCGAGCGATTTGCCACATTCCATGCAATTCGCCTTGGATCGTGGCGTAATCAATCCGCAAAACGGGCACATTCTTTGGACAGAACGCGCTGATGGGGTAAGAGACGCGGACATCTGTTTCACGGACTCAACAATCTTGCCGAGCCGTCTGCGAACACGATCCTTGAACTGATCAAAAGAAGATTGCATTCGCGATTCACCTGGATTCCTTCCCGGCCTGCCTGGGGAACTCTATTGCAGTAAGTAAGACACAGCGAAACGGATACTACACACAGAAGACAGTCGGCGGAGGCATATTTTGGGGAGGGCTGATTTCTCGAACCTCCGCCAAGTTGAACATGCCACAGGTGAAGCAGGAGTTCTGATCAAAATTGCTCACTCTTTAATTTTCAAATTTTCACTTCAAATTCCCATTTCAATCCGCCAACGCGGTTCGCTACAGCATCCCGTCAATAGTTTTTATGGAGCAATGCCGGTGCGACTGGGAGTTATAGTCTTCCCGATCCGCACACAGGCAACATGTTGTATAGCTTGACAATAGCGACCCGCGAGCCTAGGATCGAAGTTGAGTGGGAACGCTTATTTTTTCTTTTCTATCGCTTTTTATTGGTGCTTTTTTATTCCTTACTCTTTCAGTTCCTTTGAATCACCCATCTGACACTTTCTCCCCATCCCGAGGAGAAATCTGAGCGAAAGCACGACGAATCAGGCGAGAATTTCCACGACTTGACCTAGCAATTTTCGAGTTGGGGATAATTCGAGGTTCGCGTGGGCGGCGAGGGAAGTCTCGACGCTTGACCGTTCGAGCAACAGGAAGGAACAGAAGAAAATGATGAAAAACATCAAGTTTGTCGTGAAAGTGAACCGCGGGGGCGCACATGCTCCGCAATACGTCCTGCGGATTGATCGCCTGCCCATTCAAACGACGACCAATCGCAAACTTGCTTTAGTCATGGGGCGTTTCACCGCGGAAGACGCAGTGAAGTCGATGCAAAATTCCCATTGCAGCCCGGAATTGGTATCCGTACGGGTTAGCGCCTGATTCTTTCAGTTTTGCGGGCGGACCCTCGCCCGCGACAACTCTGCCACTCCACTCGAAACTTCTATTTTTGTAACGATCATTTCGTAGCGATGGAGAGTTGGCAAGGTTGCGTATCGCCGGGGGATCGCGCCGACGCAACCTTTGTCGTCAACGTCGCACCTTTCAGTTCGTCCAATTCCGCGAGAACCTTGTTCCAATCTTCCGGCCGTTTCTTGGTATGGATCTGAGCCGACGGATCGGAATAATATTTCAGAATATTCGCGCGTAAATCGGCGCTAGTCTCGTCAAATTTCTTCTTCGATAACTGGCCCAGCAACTTCGCATAGGTATCGTCTGTCAGAGGATACTCGGCCGCTTTGGTGGGTTGGCCGCTGTCGAAATCACAATTTGGCAGCACGAGCGAGTCATTCTTCACGTTGTGCAGAAAGGTGCGGTATTGATCGACCGTTCCGTCGATGCTCTTGAAGTAGAGATCTTCCGTTTGGGGGGTCGGGTTATTAAATGCCAACGCCTTAAAGGGACCGACCCTCGGAATATAGCGTAGGAAGACGGCGAGTACGCGCGCTCCAAAACCCGGACGCGTATAGTCCTTGCCCCATTCTTTTTCGTACTCCGAGCGCGACAGGTGATAGAGGAACTTTTTCTTCGCGAAGTCCGGATGCTCCCTCATCATGTCCTTCTTATGAGTTTGCAGTGCGACCTGGGTCATTTCTGGAATCAAGCGGCTCACAGAAAAACGATACGATCCGATCGCGAGATCTTCGTGAGCGATGACTTCCTTCAATTGCAACCCGTAAACCGCGGGAAAAACTCTTTCGAGTAAAGGCTTTGACACTTTGAATCCGATGAAATCGTGGTATTGCTGCGATGCATAGCGATTCTTCGCGACCTGCACCATATCGAATCCAAACTCGGTTTTTAAATGCGCAGTTTTGTTATCGGCGTATGTAACCGAGTTCCCGAATTTCGCGCGTAACTTCGGATACTCGATCGCTACCGCGCGATTTACCGCAGGGTGTCCGTTGATATCGGAGGAGTAATGGGCCAGCGCTCCGAGGGCGAAAGCAAATTCGTTAACGTCTGCTGCCTCCGTCAGGAGTTCGCGGACGAAGTCTCCGCTGCGAACATAGTGCGCGAGTTCGCTGAACTCTTCGCTTCCAAAAGGATAGTAACCAAGGTCTTGGATGACCGCGCCGCCGTAGGCGTACGCATGCGCTTCTTGCAACTGATCCTCGGTCAGGCCGGGATATCGTTGGAGTAGCAACGGACGAATGTTATCTGCCCATACCAGATCGACCACTTCTTCGTGAGTCAATACAGAGTACGAGCGCGAAAGTTGGCAGGTAGCAACGACGATCAAAATAATTGCGACAATGCGCATGTTTGACGAAAGTCCCTCTTGCGAAACGTGCAATCGGATGCCGGTACGCGGCGCCGGGTTGCTGTGATTGCTCGGCTCCGAAGAGAGCCCGAGGTGCGGATCGCGCCCGCCGGCGATGCTTTCAGGGTAGTGTAGCCATAGCTCGCGGGCAAAGAACGGTCAATGTTGCTCAACTCTTTGCAAACATTTGTGCCATAGTAGGAGCAGAGAGTGAGGGAGGGTCGCTGCGAATCGGGCCATCCACCCTACGAACGAGGGCTATGCAAAAACGTGAGTGTTCGAAATGTGGCGGCGAGTTGGTTCTGGCAGTCCGAGCGAACCAGCCTCAGACGGGCGCAGATGGATCAAGTCTCGTGACGAGCGCGTTTACCAGTTGGAGATGCGGAACGTGCGGATGTGCATTTACGGCGGCGCAACTGAGAGAAGATAAGCGCGGCCGGTCAAAAGCACGCGCTGGCGTTTAGTGAGTTTTCAGTAAGTCTTCTGACGCGAGCATTGAACGTCAACCTTCCGATTGATGTACCCCGAACGGATCCTCCCCTAACAAACTTGGGTCGCGAAAAAGTTTTCCCTGACGGCTGACCGCTGATGGCTGAACGCTGACGTCTCACGCCCGACCGCTGACCGCAAGACCCCTTCCCGCAAAATAGGCTAGTGGAGTAGTAGACTTACTTCGAAGCCACTTGAACGCGTGGCTGGCTGCCGGAAGATCTCATTTATGAAGATTGCAAACAATGTGACGGAACTCATCGGCCACACCCCTCTGGTTCGGCTGAATCGTGTCACTGATGGAGCGGTTGCTCAAGTCGTGGCAAAACTGGAAAGCCAGAATCCGCTGGCCAGCGTGAAAGACCGCATCGGCGTGAGCATGGTCGAGGACGCTGAGCGGGCGGGGAGAATTCAGCCACGGAAGACCGTGCTCATCGAGCCTACCAGCGGCAACACGGGTATCGCCCTCGCATTTGTCGCAGCGGTCAAGGGATATCGACTTATCTTGACCATGCCGGAAACGATGAGCATGGAGCGGCGTGTATTGCTCCTCGCATTCGGTGCGGAAATCGTCCTGACGCCCGGTCCTCGCGGAATGAAGGGCGCGATTCTAAAAGCGGAGGAGTTGCTGGCTGCCACTCCGAATGCCTACATGCTGCAGCAATTTGATAATCCCGCAAATCCCAAAATTCATTTCAAAACGACCGGCCCTGAAATCTGGGACGATACAGATGGTAACGTCGACTATCTGGTCGCGGGGGTTGGCACCGGTGGAACCATCACGGGCGTCTCCGAGTACATCAAGCCGAAGAAACCGTCCTTCAAGGCAATTGCCGTCGAACCTGCGGACAGCGCCGTACTTTCGGGCGGAAAGCCTTCTCCCCATAAAATTCAAGGAATCGGCGCGGGATTTGTTCCCAGCATTTTGCGTCGCGATTTCATCGACGAGGTGATCACCGTCACCAACGACGAGTCGATCGCCATGGCTCGGCGTCTTCCGCTCGAAGAGGGATTGCTGGTTGGCATCTCGTCGGGAGCCGCGGTGGTCGCGGCGTTGCAGGTGGCGCGTCGTCCGGAGAACGCTGGCAAATTGATTGTTGTGATTCTGCCGTCGTTTGGTGAACGCTATCTGAGTAGTATTCTCTTCGAAGGATTGCGGAATCAGGCAATGCAGATTCCGACGGTGGAAATTTAGAAACAGTTCTCAGTTCCCAGTTCTCAGTCGAAACGATTCGGTCTTGTTCTGCGAACTGGGAAATGAGAACTTCATGCAACCATGCCGGGACTGTTCTCCCTAATCCGCGAAGATGTTGCCAACGTGCTCGAGCACGATCCCGCGGCAAAGTCACGCGCGGAAGTTTACCTTTGCTATGCCGGACTGCACGCCGTGTGGTTTTATCGCATCAATCACGCACTATGGAATCGTCACTTTTTTCTTCTGGCGCGCTGGTGGTCGCAGATCGCGCGTTGGCTGACTGGAATTGAAATCCATCCTGGAGCGCTCATCGGAAGGCGCCTATTCATCGATCACGGATTAGGCGTGGTAATTGGAGAAACATCCGTGGTCGGCGACGACGTCACCTTGTATCAAGGAGTGACGCTCGGAGGGACCGGGAAAGAGCGCGGGAAGCGGCATCCCACGCTGCTCGACAACGTAGTCGTCGGCGGAGGCGCGAAAATCCTCGGCAACATCACGATCGGAAACAATTGCCGGATTGGCGCGGGATCAGTAGTGCTTCGCGACGTACCGGATAATTCCACGGTTGTCGGAGTACCTGGCCACATCATTTTCCGCGAGGGCAAGCGTGTCGTGATTACTGATCCCAAACAGATCAACGACCCCCTATCCGAAGCGCTGGCTGCGGTTGCGTCCGAAGTAAATAAATTAGGGGAACGCGTACGGCAACTCGAAGGGACAGGGGGACGCGAACCGCTCTCGGCTTCTCTGCAGCGGATCATGGAAGATATCGACTATCAGATTTAAAGTGTCCTGATTCAAGACTCCAAGCTCATGGGTGACTTTCACGTCGGCGTTCAACAAGTAAACTCCCGTTTCGATCCGACCCAAGTATGATTGTGTGTTTCGTGTAGAGCGCTACCGATGAACTACGGATTCGTAATCGACAATCGCAAGTGCATCGGATGCCACGCCTGCACCGTCGCGTGCAAAACTGAGAATGACGTTCCGGTGGGCGTGAATCGGACTTGGGTAAAGTATGTTGAAAAGGGCGTGTTTCCAAATACGCGCCGAGTATTTCAAGTCACGCGCTGCAATCACTGCGAGAAACCTCCCTGCGTTGCCATCTGTCCTACAACAGCGATGTATCAGCGCAAAGATGGAATCGTCGATTTCAATTCTGATCGTTGCATTGGCTGCAAGGCCTGCATGCAAGCGTGTCCCTATGATTCGATTTACATGGACCCCGACGATGGCACCGCTGCGAAATGTCACTTCTGTGCGCATCGCACCGAGGTCGGACTCGAGCCGGCCTGCGTCATCGTTTGTCCTGAGCACGCGATCATCGCTGGAGATCTAAGCGACGCTTCGAGCGAAGTGGCGCAACTGGTGGCTCGCGAGCCGGTGCGAGTGCGCAAGCCTGAGCAGGGAACTCAGCCCAAGCTTTTCTATATCGACGCCGATGAGAGCGCGATTGTGCCGACGGCCGCGCGCCACGAATCCATTTATATGTGGTCGCAACGCAATGCAAATCTGCATGGCGGCGGCGCTCTTTATCCCGCGGATAGCCCTCTGTTGCAGAAAAATGCGCTGGCTTCTTATGACGTTTCTCATGCGCGTCCATGGGGATGGCAAGTTCCCGCGTACTGCTGGACGAAGTCGATCGGCTCAGGTGCACTTGCGGTTCCAGCCATCGCGATGGCCCTCGGCAGACTGTCGGGCAATCGCGTCCGCGATATCTCGCTGGCAACGATCGCACTCTTGTTCACGGCTCTAACAACTGTGCTTCTCGTTTGGGACCTCGAACACAAAGAGCGTTTCTTGCGTGTCGTATTCACTCCGCAGAGGAAATCGTGGCTGGCGCGTGGCGCTTTCATCCTGATCGCGTACAGCGGACTGTGTGGCGTTTTCTGGCTCGCGGCAGTCTTCGGACTCTCGGTCGCTTCGTCGGTTTTGTTATGGCCGACGGTGGTCGTCGGATTCTGCGCGGCGGCGTATACAGCGTTTCTCTTCGGACAATGCGAAGGCCGCGATCTGTGGCAGACCCCGCTTCTACCGGCCCATTTGATCATCCAAGCTTTACTCTGTGGATCTGCGGTTCTGGCATTGCTTCCGGTTACGATTGGCGGTTCTGCTCAGGCGTTGGCTGTGGCAGTTCCGGTTTTGATCATCAGCGTTGGGTTGCACCTGCTCATGCTGCTTGGCGAAGTCGCGATGCCGCACACGACCGACAATGCGCGCTACGGTGCACGGTTGATGACACATGGTCCGTTCGCGCGTGCGTTTTGGTATGGCGCGGTTGTGCTCGGCGGAATAATTCCGATCGTGATGTTGTTGCTCGGCCCACTGTTCGGCGGTCCAAATCAAATTGTGGCTGGAGTGGCGAGCGTGTGTGCGTTAGTGGGACTTCTAGTTTTTGAATGGTGCTTCGTCATGGCCGGACAAAGCGTGCCGAACAGCTAATTTCGTTTTGTGCAGGGAAGCCGTCCTCACTGTCCCTGCGTGATATTTAGGAGAGACTGAAACATGACGGATTTTAAACGCGACGGAAGTCATCTCTCTTCTTATCCTCCGGTGGAGAAGTGGGACGACTGGACCGAGTTGGACGCCGAAGCTTGGCCGCGCCGCGTCAAGAAGCACTACGATCTCGTCCCGACGATCTGCTTCAATTGCGAATCCGCTTGCGGCCTTCTCGCCTACATCGATAAAGAAACTGGAGAAGTAGCAAAGTTCGAAGGCAATCCCATGCATCCGGCGAGTCGCGGACGCCTTTGCGCCAAGGGACCAGCGACGATTACGCAGATTCATGATCCCGATCGCATTCTTTATCCGATGAAACGCGATGGTGCGCGGGGTGGTGGGAAGTGGAAGAGAACATCCTGGGAAGAAGTCCTGGAGACGTTTGGCGCGAGTATTCGCAAAGCGATTCAGGAAAAGCGGGGCGAAGAAGTCATGTATCACGTGGGCCGTCCGGGTCACGACTTCATCATGGAGCGCACGTTGCAGGCGTGGGGCATCGACGGTCACAACTCCCATACCAACGTTTGTTCGTCGTCCGCGCGCCTGGGATATTTATTGTGGCACTTTGCCGACCGTCCCTCTCCGGATCATGCGAATGCTCGCTTTATTCTTTTGCTTTCTGCGCATCTGGAGTCGGGACATTATTTCAATCCTCACGCGCAACGAATTATTGAAGGAAAAATGGCGGGCGCAAAACTCGCCGTGATGGATCCACGGCTCTCGAACACCGCGAGTATGGCGGACTATTGGATGCCCAGTTATCCCGGAACCGAAGCTGCGGTTTTGTTGGCGATGGCGATGGTGATCCTGGGCGAAAATCGGTTTGATGCCGACTTCGTTAAGAATTGGACCAACTGGGAAGAGCTTGAGGTCGATGGATTTAGCGCGAAGGGACAGAGTTTCGAGGCGCTGATCGGTACACTAAAACGCCACTACGCAAAATTCACTCCCGAGTTTGCGGAAAAGGAAAGCGGCGTCAAGGCGGAAATCATTGTTAAGATAGCTCGCGAGATTGCAACCGCTGGTAGTCGCTTTGCCTCACATCTGTGGAGGGGCAGTTCGTCCGGCAATTTGGGAGGATGGCAATCCGCGCGTGCATTGATGTTGTTGCATGTGCTGACTGGATCAGTCGGAACGCCGGGCGGACACAATTTGAACGCGTGGAACAAATTTGTGCCGCGTCCGTTCAAGAATCCGCCGCCGCAGAAGCGGTGGAACGAATTGTTGTATCCACCGGAGTGGCCGCTGTGCGTCCATGAAATGTCGCCACTGCTTCCCCACTTTCTCAAAGAAGGACGTGGCCGTATCGAGGCTTACTTCACACGCGTGTTCAATCCTGTGTGGACTTATCCCGACGGATTTTCCTGGATCGAGATGTTGCGCGATGAAGAAAAAGTTGGTTTGCACGCCGCGCTGACTCCGACCTGGAGCGAGACAGCATGGTTTGCAGATTATGTATTGCCCATGGGCTTCAGTTCCGAGCGTCACGACCTGATGAGTCAGGAATCCTACGCTGGAAAGTGGATCGGCTTCCGCCAGCCTGTCCGGCGCGTCTTGCAGGAGCGGCGAGGCAAGAAATTCGAGACTACATATCAGGCGAATCCTGGGGAAGTTTGGGAAGAAGATGAATTCTGGATCAACCTTTCATGGGCGATTGATCCCGACGGTTCGATGGGAATTCGGCAATGGTTTGAAAGTCCTTACCGCTCCGGACAAAAGCTGACCGTTGACGAATACTACGGATGGATTTTTGAGAACTCAGTTCCGGGGCTTCCGGAAAAAGCGGCGAAAGAAGGATTGAAGCCACTGGAATATATGCGCAAGTATGGCGCATACGAAGTGACTACGGATGTTTACAAGCAAAACGAAAAGCCGATTGCCCCCGCCGATCTTTCCGGATCGAATGTCGAGGCGAACGGCTTAGTCAAGAAGGACGGCAAGTCGGTCGGCGTGATGGTCAATGGCGAGGCCGTCGTTGGTTACAACACTCCGTCGCGGAAATTGGAACTGTTTTCCAAAACTATGTCGGACTGGAAGTGGCCTGAGTTCGCCCTTCCTGAGTACTATCGCAGCCATATCCATCGAGCGGCGCAAGCGGCGTCGGTCGGAAATCCGGCAGAAGATTTTAATCCGAAATACGCACCGCTCGTGGAGTGGCCGAAAGATGCGGACGGTCCCGTGTACACGCTGCTACCAATTTTTCGGTTGCCGCATTTGATTCATACGCGTTCGGGGAATTCAAAATTTCTCTATGAGATCGCACACAAGAATCCGTTGTGGCTGAATCCCGTGGACGCCGCGAAGATCGGCGACTTGCACACTGGCGACCTAGTCAAGGTTCACACGGAGATCGGTTTTTTCGTGTTGCACGCGTGGGTCACGGAAGGCCTTGCGCCAGGCGTTGTTGCCTGTTCACACCACATGGGCCGCTGGCGCACCGGGAAAGAAGATCAACTGGAGCGCATGTCCAGTGCGTGGGTTGATTTGAAAGAAGTCGGCAAGGGGCAATGGAAAATGCGCCAGCTTTCTGGCGTGCAACCGTATGAGACGCCAGATCCAGATACCAAACGCGTGTGGTGGAGCGATGCCGGAGTGCATCAGAACATTACTTTCCCGGTGCATCCCGATCCGATCACGGGTATGCATTGCTGGCATCAGATGGTGCGTGTGGAGCGCGCTGCCGCCGATGACCACTATGGCGATATCTTCGTCGACACCAATCTTTCATTTGCCGTGTATCAAAGGTGGAAGGCACTTACGCGTCCGGCCCCCGGCCCGGGAGGTTTGCGGCGTCCGCTGTGGATCCCGCGTGTGGTGCGGCCTGAAGATGCTGCTTTTTACATGAAGAGCGAGTGATCGTTCCTCTCTGCGTTGTAAAATGACAGCATGCCGTTACAGCCAGGGAATCCCACCTTCAATAAAAAGCGAACTCCTCCTCCGGACGAGACGTTTGAGGAAGCGGCGTATCTGAAAGCTCTTGGGGAAAAACAGAAAATCGTGAGTTTGAAGTTAGCAGATGGCGAAGTCGTCCGCGGATGGATCGAATACTACGACAAGAATATGGTGCGCGTGACGCGCGAAGATGGCCCGAATCTTTTTATCTTCAAGCACGAGATTGTGTACATCGCCGAAGATGGGAAGAAGAAGTGAGGCAGCCATCAGCTATCAGCCTTCAGAGTTCATCAAACCCTTTCGAAACTAACGTTCCGGGAGCGGCATGAGCTCTTCTCAATTCCGACCCTCCCTTGATTTGATTTCTCCTATGCAGGCGATGGCCCGTGAAGCGGGCGCCCTGCTGATGAAATATTTTCAGCAGCGGGTGAAGATCGAATACAAGGGTGACGTCGATCTGGTCACAGTTGCCGATCGCGAGTCGGAAGCACTGATTCTCGCGCACATTCGAAAGCAGTTTCCGACGCACGATGTGATGGGCGAAGAGGGAACGCGAATCGAAACTGGCAGCGATTACAAGTGGTATATCGATCCGCTGGATGGCACAACCAACTTCGCGCATGGCTATCCGGTGTTTTGCATTTCCCTCGCCGTGGAATACCTAGGCGAGCGGATCGCCGGCGTGATTTATGACCCCACGCGCGATGAGATGTTTGTTGCTGCACTTGGCGGTGGCGCGCGCTTGAACGGTGAACCCATTCGCGTGTCGTCCACTTCGAACCTGGGGGAATCGCTCATCGCCACGGGCTTTCCGAGTCAGAAGCGACACAAGAATCCCAACATTTATTTCTATCATCAGCTTACGTTGCGGTCGCACGGTGTGAGGCGTGCGGGTTCCGCGGCGCTTGATCTTTGCAACGTCGCGTCCGGACGCTTCGATGGCTTCTGGGAATTCAATCTCAATCCCTGGGACACAGCGGCAGGCGTACTTATTGTCGAAGAGGCCGGCGGCAAGGTCACGGACTTCACGGACGGCCCGTTCCAGATTGCGAGCCGCGAAACAGTGGCGACGAATGGCTTGATCCACGGCGCGCTTTTGCACGAGTTCCAGGAAATATTTGCGGGCCGGGGATTGGAACCGCTCCCGAGTCCGGTGACCTACGCGAAAGATCGTAAACTCTAAAGGTCGTTAACTCTAAAGATCGCGCGCTTTCAGGCGGTACAATTAACCACGTGAGTTCCTCTCTTCTTGAACGCAAGATTGAAAAGCGCTCTGACAAAGTGCGGCTGCAAGGTCGCATTCTTTTCCTCACCGAAGACCCCGAACTAATCAAGAAACAACTCGCTGGCTGGGATATGCCGTGGGATACGTCGAACCCCGCCAGCAATCCCAAACTCCGCGACGACATTTCGACTGACGAGATAACTCCTGCACACTATTGCTTTTATTTTGATCGGACACTCGGCGAGATTCCATACGTCGGCCTCCGCTGTGGCGACGTGTTGCCGATTGGGCGCAATGACGTAAAGCGCGGAGGATTTGTCTGTTCCGTCAGCGGCAAGCGTCGGGGCAAGGGATCGAGTCGTGAGCAATCACCCTACGCAGAGATGTGCGCTGGCATCCAAGTTGCGATCGCGGAAAATATCGAACGTATCTATAAGCAGAATTGCCAGAATCTCGGCCTGCTGACTTCCACCAATTTCTCTTTGATCGATCGTATCCGGTCTGGCTCAGAGATCGACCTGAGCGAATTTACTGCTGGAGAAGATGAGATTACGCGGCAAGTCATCGAGTACGGTGGATTATTTCCCTTCAATGTCGCGCGCATGCAAGGCAAGGTTTTCCTGCCGCCGATCGATACCCCTCAGCGAGCAATGACTCTCGCCGAGAAGATTTTCGCTTCGCACATGGGGCCAGCTCAATCGGCGGCGGCGCAACATGTCAAACCGGGCGACACTGGATTTACGCGCGTCGATCTTCGTTTTAGCCATGAATACGTCACGCCGATGGCTTCAATTTTCTACGAGCAATATGTCGGCAAAGATGTTCCCGTGAACGACGCTTCAAGCATCCGCTTCTTTCGCGACCACCTGACTTTTCTTGACGAGGTCATGTCCGAAGAGAAAAAGAAGATGGGGCTCCTTGATCTTGCGACGCAACTCAAGTTGAAGCAGGAAGACTTCGCGACGCAGCAGGGAATTAAACTTCATGGCGAACTGGCAGATCGCAAAGGTTCTGAAGGAATTTGCCATTCCGTGATGCTGGAAACCTATGCGCTTCCGGGCCAAGTGAACGTTGGCTCAGACTCGCACACTCCCCACGTCGGCGCAATCGGATGTATCGCCTTCGGCATTGGGACGACCGACGTATTCAACTCTTGGATTACCAAAGACGTTCGAGTCAAAGTTCCTGAGTCTGTCAAGATCGTGATTCGAGGCCAGCGACATCCGAATGTTACGGCAAAAGATTTCATCCTGAGGATTCTGGCGCTCGATTATGTTCGCAGCGGCAAGGCCCTCGCGAAAGTGATGGAATACGCGGGGGAAGCAGTCGAAGCGCTGTCCGTGGACGAACGCGCCACCATGACGAACATGGCCGCTGAGATCGGCGGATTCACCGGCATCGTCGTGCCTGATGAGAAGGTGGTCGAATTCTTGACGGGGCGCCGGGGCATGAAGCGCGCAGAAGTAGAAGAGATGATCGCTGGTCTACAAAGCGATCGCGACGCCGAATACGCGCAGGTCATTGAGCTCAATGCCGCAGAGATCACACCGATGGTTGCGACTCCCGGCGACCCTGGAAACGGAAAATACATTCGCGATCTAGGCGGCCGAGTTCCGATTGAAATTGCATACGGTGGGACTTGCACAGCGGGCAAGAACGAAGACATGGATATGTACGCGTCGGTTCTCGAGGATGCGCTAAAGCAGGGAAAGCAAATTTCTAAGAGTGTCGAGTTCTGGATTCAATTCGGATCGCAGGAAACTCGCGAATATTCGAAGCGACGAGGCTACCTTGAAATCTTCGAGCGGGCGGGTGCACACGTTATCGAGCCAAGTTGCGGAGCATGCATCAATGCTGGGCCGGGAGTTTCGACGCGTCCCGACCAAGTTGTAATCAGCGCTCAGAACAGAAATTTCCCCGGACGGAGCGGACCGGGACAAATGTATCTAGCTTCTCCTCTCACGGTCGCCGCTAGCGCGGTCGCCGGATACATCGTCGAGTACGAACCTGTAACTGCGAATCGTCCGACATAGATTACCGAGAGCAATCAGTCCCCAAGAAGCAAGAATGAACGCACTCCTTCCGCGGGGCCGCCTTTTTCCACTAGCGGTGTACAATGCCTGCTAGGTACTTAAACGCTCATATCCAACTTAACAAGCGTAGGGGAAATCCGCCGCCCAGGCGTTGTTGCTTTCTTCCCCAAGCCAAGCACGCAGCAAAGCCTCGCTTTGCAGAATCGCTAAAATCCTATGAAAATTTTGCTCTACAACCCCGACAACGGCGTAACTCGTAATTTCATGCCGCATCTATGGATGTTCTTGCTGCAGTCGCTTACACCGCCTGGCCACGAAGTATTGTTGGTGGACGGCAATGCGAATCCTATGGATGAAGCGGGGATTGCACAGTTTGTGCGCGACAACAACATTGGACTTGTCGGCATCGGGGCCATGACTCGCATGATTGCCAAGGCGTATCGCATGGCCGACGCCGTGCGCGCCACTGGAATTCCCGTCGTCATGGGCGGACCTCACGTAACTGAAATGGCTGACGAAGCGCTCGGTCGCGATGGAGGCCCACGTCATGCCGACGCCGTTGCGCTCGGGGAGGCCGACGCACTCTGGCCGCAAATCGTGGAAGACGCGGTGCTAGGACGGTTGAAAGATATTTATTCGCCGGTGGATGCGCTAGGTAAGGAAAGTAAGCCGTCACTGAAGGAATATCCAGTAATTCCGTGGGAGTCGATCGATCTCAGCCAATTCAATCTGGTGCCCAAGGCCGCGACCAACATGCTCTCTAAGATCGGAGAAGGATGGGGATCATTTCGCATTGTTCCCGTCGAGTCGGGACGGGGCTGTCCTTACGGCTGCGAATTCTGCACCGTCACCGGATTCTTCGGCGACTCCATTCGCTTTCGTACCAACGAGAGCGTAGTCAATGAACTCTTAATGCTGAAGGCCCGCGCCCGTAAGGAAAAGGGTCAGATTGCCGTCTTCTTCATCGACGATAATTTCGCCATCAACATCAAGCGCACCAAGTCTCTACTGCGGGACATCATTGCGGCTAACGCTCAGGTACATTGGGTGGCGCAAATAAGCGCAAACTTGTTACGCGACGAAGAACTAGTGGACTTGATTGCCGCAGCTGGTGGCAAGTGGGTTTTCATCGGCATGGAATCCATTGATCCCGCGAATCTGAAAGACGTCAATAAAGGATTCAACAAGCCGGGCGAATATGCCGCAGTGCTGGAGCGGTTGGCATCCCGCAATGTTTACGCCATCACGTCGTTTATTTTTGGAATGGACAACGACACAGTAGGCGCTGCTGAGCGGACCCTGGAACAGGTTCGGACCTGGCCACCGGGTCTCCCGATCTTTGGATTGTTGACGCCGTTGCCAGCGACTCCTCTATATAAACGACTGGAAAAAGCTGGACGACTGACGCGTCCGAAGCACTGGCAGGAGTTTATTCCGTTCGCCATGGCGCACACACCATTAAAGATGACCATCGACGAAGCGCATGCCGAAGTAAATTACGGATGGGCACAAGCCTATAGCCCCGAAGCCCTAGCCCACGCGGTCGATTCGCTGAGCGATCAGCCGCTCGGGTATCGCATCAACATCTTCATCGCGCGACTCTGTTTCCGCGGCATCTATTTCCCCATGATGGGGAAGATGTCATGGTTGAAGGTGATCGCACAAAATCGGCGGACCATCTTCAAGCTCGTTCGTGAAGGATTCAAAGCTGGTGCCTGGCGCGGCGCTCCACCAAGGATCCCGCCGATGCCGGCGCAAGTGGAGATTATCGAAGCGACGCCGAGGGTTGCGGAAGGCTAAGTCAACCCTGGTTAAAAGACGGCCAAGGCTGCTCAACGGGAAAAAATCGCGATTGAGCGTCGCTATCTGTACCGATGGCCGCGTTCTTGCTAGAATTGCCAGTTCCATTAACCTCCCTGCTCATGAGGAGCATCAGATTCTATGGCCTACGTAATTGCCGAGCCCTGCATCGGAACCAAAGACACCGCCTGCGTTGACGCCTGTCCCGTGGATTGCATTCATCCCAAGAAAGACTCTGACAAGTACGCCGACCAGGAAATGCTGTATATCGATCCCGTCGAATGCATTGACTGCGGAGCTTGCGTTCCCGTGTGTCCCGTGTCGGCGATCTTCGCCCTCGACGATCTGCCAGAAAAATGGAAAGATTACACCGAGAAGAACGCGAAATATTTCGGACGGTAATAGCTCTCAGCCATCAGCTTTCAGCCGTCAGCTAAATCAGTTGTGCTTGAGGCTTTTGGTTCTACTGAGGGCTGAAAGCTGACGGCTGACGGCTCCTTCCATTACAATCATCCATTCACCTGTTGGCCTTTCATGGCGCTGAAGGAGTCGGAAGCGATCATTCTGCGCACGTATCCGTTGCGCGAGTCTGACTTGCTGGTCACGCTGTTTACCCGCATGGAAGGCAAGGTGAAAGGTGTCGCACGGGCGGCCATGAAGTCCAGACGCCGCTTCGGGGGGGCACTTGAGCCGCTTACGTATGTCCGGGCGTTTTATGACGACCGTGAACGGCAGGAGTTGGCTCGTCTCGATTCGTGCGAGGTGATCGAATCGCCGATGTCCGGCGAGGTAAGCTACGCGCGGGCAGTTGCATTGGCGCACGTTGGAGAATTGCTCGACGAGTTAATGCCTGACCGCGAAGCGAGTGACGCGGTGTTTCGGTTGAGTTTGGCGGTCTTGCAGGAGTTGCGCGGCAAAGCAGTATGGATGCCGCTCACATATTTTGAGCTGTGGATGACGCGGCTCATGGGATTTCTGCCCGACTTGTCGGAGTGCCTAATGTGCGGGCGACCGCTCGAAGGCAACCGCGCTTTCTATCACGCATTGGCGGACGGGTTGATTTGTATCGACGATAAGAGAATCGCATCGTCCGAACTGTCATCCGAATCCCGGAGGATCGCGGCGCAGATGTTGAAGTCGCGAGTTTCAGAATTTTCTGTGATTGATTGGCCGAAGGCAGTGGGAGCTGATTTGCGCAAGTTCCTTATCCAAATTTTGGAACGGCACATCGAGCGAAAATTAGTGACGGCGGGAATGCTGGAGAAGATCACCGGTTAGCACTTAGCCTTTAGCCAAACCGCCGGACGCTGCGAACATCGGATCGGTTATTGCTCGCTGCGATAGTTTTAGACATTGTCATCCCGAGCGCAGCGAGGGATCTGAAGTTCGCGGCAAGATGCAGATTCTCGCGGTCGCTTCTATTTAGATTTTGCTAAGAGCTAAAGGCTAAAAGCTAAGAGCTAAGAGCTGAACTCAAACGTGTCTTCATCGAAATCCAATTCGTTGACCTTCCAGCAGCTCATCCTGAAGCTGCAGAGTTTTTGGGCCGAGCGGGGAGCGGTCCTGCAGCAACCATATGACGTTGAAGTTGGCGCTGGAACAATGGCTCCAGAAACATTTCTTCGCGTCCTTGGGCCGAATCCTTACAAGGTCGCTTACGTTCAGCCTTCGCGGCGTCCGGCTGACGGGCGCTACGGGGAGAACCCCAATCGTCTGTTCAAGCATTTGCAGTTGCAGGTGATCCTGAAACCGCCTCCGGAAAATGTGCAGGAACTTTATTTGGAATCGCTCGCTGCAGTGGGCATCGATCTGCGACAGCACGATATTAAGTTTGAAGAAGATAACTGGGAGTCGCCGACGCTTGGCGCTTGGGGCATTGGCTGGCAGGTGATGCTCGACGGATTGGAAGTCACGCAGTTTACCTATTTTCAACAGTGCGGCGGAGTGGATCTCGACCCAATATCATCCGAACTTACTTATGGATTGGAACGCCTCTGCGCATTCTTGCAAGACGTAGATTCGATCTACGACATAGTCTGGGCGCGCGATCCCGAAAGCGGCAGGGAAGTGAAGTATGGGGAAGTTCGCCTCGCCGACGAGGAGCAGTTCTCTGCGTACAACTTCGAAGCGGCAGACGTTCAAAGTGCGTGGAAACATTTCGAACTATGCGAGACCGAGTGCAAAGCGCTGTTGGATCGCTATGCCGCCTTACGAAACGACAAGAGTGAGGGCGATGGCATTTCGAGAGAGAAGGCGCGTTTCCCATTGCTCGGAGCCTACGACCTCTGCCTAAAGTGCTCGCACTATTTCAATATTCTGGATGCCCGCGGAGCGATCTCCGTAACCGAGCGTGTCGGAGTGATCGCACGAGTACGCATGCTGGCAGTGGGCGTGGCTAAGGCTTGGATGGATCAGCAGTATCCCGCTGAGAAAAAAAACGAAACGATCAATGACGGTGCGAAACAGGCGGGTAAAGAAAAAGATAGGCCGCCATCTAAAGAAAAGAAAGCTAAGTTGGCTCCGGTTGTCAGTTGAAATTTAAAATTCTTGTCATCTTGAGCGGAGCGAATAGTTCGCCACGCGAAGTATTCGCGGAGTCGAAGGACCCCACCCTCACGATGCAATTGGAGATGTAGGTTTTTTTCGACTTGGCAGATAAATTCGCTTCGCGAATTTCCCTGCCGTGCTCAGAATGACAACTGTGTACCGAAGCGAATAAAGTATGCCTGACTTTTTACTCGAGATCGGATGCGAAGAGATTCCGGCGAGGATGATAGACGCAGCATCGCGCGAACTACGCGAGCGTGTGGGCGCGTTATTGCAGCGCGAACGTCTCGATCTATCGGCAGAGATTCGATCTCTCGATACCCCGCGCCGGTTGGCGGTTCTCGCGTCGGGTATTCCGGTTTCGCAGTCCGACATCACTGAACAGGTGAGTGGCCCTTCCGCTCAGATTGCTTATAAAGACGGCCAGCCAACTCCCGCTGCTCACGCGTTTGCGAAGAAGGTCGGTGTCGATGTCGCGAAGCTCGAGAAAGTAACTACACCGAAGGGTGACTATCTGACGGCAAGCGTCACCCGGAAAGGGCGCACTGCATCCGAGATTCTTGCAGAACTGCTGCCCAAAGAAATCTCTGCGATCTATTGGCCGAAGAATATGTACTGGCGCAAGCGTGGAGAGGTGTTCGTGCGTCCCGTACGCTGGTTGGTCGCAATGCTCGATGAACAAGTTGTCCCGTTAGAAATGTTTGGCATTACAGCCGGGCAGACTTCGCGCGGACACCGCATCATTGGCGGGAAGACAACCAACGAAAGCGTCACGATCAGCAAGCCTGCTGCCTACGTTGAAGCGATGCGTTCTGCAAAAGTACTTGGTGCGGCGGAGCGTGAGCAGGTGATCCGCAAAGCGCTCGATGCTGCGACGCGTACGATCCCCGGTGCCCGCTGGCGTGAAGACAAGCCGCTGGTCGCGACCGTCGTTAATCTCACCGAATTCCCGTCGGTCGTCCTCGGCCGTTTCGATCCTGAGTTCCTTGATCTGCCGGAAGAAGTTCTGGTCACCGTAATGCGCGACCATCAGAAATATTTTGCGATCGAAGACTCCAACGGGAAGCTGTTGCCGCACTTCTTGGCGGTGCTCAACACAGATGCCGATTCCGATGGGCTGATCCGTCACGGCAATGAACGCGTTCTGCGCGCTCGGTTCAACGATGCGCGTTTCTTCTGGCAGACGGATCAGAAGCAATCACTGCGAGATCGCGTCAACTGGCTGCGCAACGTCACTTTCCAGAAAGATCTTGGCAGCTACTTCGATAAGACATTGCGCGTTCAGCGAATGGCGAGTTCGCTGGCGGAAAAAGTAAAGCAAAGTGGGATGGCGATTCGTCCGGGAATTGTTCACAAGGCCGCCCTGCTTTCCAAGACCGACCTGACTACCGAGTTGGTCAAGGAATTTACCGAACTGCAGGGAATTGTTGGCGGCCTTTACGCTCGGGTGCAGCAACTCGATGAAGATTTGAAGCCCGATGTTCAACTAGCGGTTTCGAATGCAATCTACGACCACTACAAGCCAGAGTCGATGGACGACAACGCTCCCGCGACGCTGGAAGGCTCGGTGCTCTCAATCGCGGATAAAGCGGACTCGATTGCTGGAATGTTCGCATTAGGTTTGATTCCGAGTGGATCGAAAGATCCATTTGCGCTTCGCCGTCAGGCAAACGGTATTGTCAAAACAATCGCCGAACACAAGCTCCCGTTGAAGCTTTCAGAGATCATGGCCGATGCGCGATCCCGATATAAGGGATCCGATGCGGAGAAGAAATTCTCCAATACTGCCTATGCGGAATCGGTGCGTGCTTTCTTCCGCGAGCGCTTGGAGTTTTATCTGAAAGATGCTCGCGGTTATGCGTATGACGTGGTCGGTGCTGTGCTCGCAGCTGATTCGGACGACGTAGTCGATGCTTTGGCCCGCGCTGAGGCCGTGAGCAAAGTTCGCGCTTCAGCGGATTTCGCCTCGATATCGAGTGCCTTCAAGCGCATGAAGAACATTTTGCGTCAGGCCGCAGAGAAAACGAATGTTGTCGCGATGCGTGTGAATCCAGCCACGCTGCAGGAAGAATCTGAGAAAGAGTTGGCGGCAGTTGTTCCCAAAACTGCCGTCAACGTTGAGAAGTTCTGTGCTGCGGGAGACTACGAAGGCGCCTTACTCGAGATCGCAAAATTGCGGCCTACGATCGATAAGTTTTTTGACAAAGTGATGGTCATGGCAGACGACGAGAGCCTTCGAGCCAATCGCCTCGCGTTGTTACAGTCAGTGGTCAAAGAATTCTCCACCATCGCAGATTTCTCCGAAATTGTGACCGAAGGCAAGGAATCTCCCAGATAATATTTGTGAAAATAACGTTCGAAAGAATAGCACTCTATAAATAAGGACAAGAATCCCGATGGCAACGATGACTCTCCCTGATACACGCAGCAACGAAGCGAAAACGGAAGCCACGAAATATGTGTACTCCTTCGGCGGTGGCAAGGCCGACGGCAACGGCAAGATGAAGGATGTTCTCGGCGGAAAAGGCGCTGGCCTTGCTGAGATGACGAACGCCGATCTGCCCGTGCCTCCCGGTTTCACGATTCAAACGGAAGCGTGTCGTGAATACATGCGCAATGGCGCAGTATCGAAGGCCGTGGATCAGCAAACACGAGAGGCTCTAACGAAGCTGGAGAATCTTCAGGGGCAGCAACTGGGTAAAGGGGAAAATCCGCTGCTCGTGAGTGTACGTTCGGGTGCGAAGTTTTCCATGCCTGGAATGATGGACACCATCCTCAACTTGGGATTGAACGATCAGAGCGTCGAGGCTCTCGCCAAGCGAACCAATAATCCGCGCTTCGCCTACGATTCCTACCGTCGTTTGATCCAGATGTTTGGTAACGTCGTGCTCGACATCGAGAAATCGGTGTTCGAGCACATCTTCGATTCCAAGAAGAAGCAGAAGAAGGCCAAACTCGACACCGATCTCGATGCGAAAGCACTTCAGGAAGTAATCGCGGAATACAAAAAGGCCGTCAAGAAGCAGGCGAAACGCGATTTTCCGCAGGACGCCCAGGAACAGTTGGTGATGTCGCGCGATGCGGTCTTTCGTTCGTGGGAGAACGATCGCGCCAAGACTTATCGACGCCTCAATAACATCGATGACTCGATTGGTACGGCGGTCAATGTGCAGGCCATGGTGTTTGGCAACCTCGGTGACACCAGCGGAACGGGCGTAGGATTCACCCGTAATCCTTCAACCGGAGCGAAAGAATTCTACGGTGAGTTCCTGTTGAACGCGCAAGGTGAAGACGTCGTTTCCGGAGTGCGTACCCCAGTTCCAATCCTCGAACTTGAAAAAATCATGCCTGATGTTTTTCATCAGCTGCGCGAGATCACCACGCGGTTGGAAAAGCACTACAAAGACATGCAAGATTTTGAATTCACCATTCAGGATCGCAAACTCTACATGTTGCAAACTCGGAACGGCAAGCGTGCCGGTCTTGCAGCAGTACGGATCGCCATCGAAATGGTTGAAGAGGGATTGATCACCAAGAACGAAGCGATCTTCCGTCCCGAGCCTGATCAATTGGTTTACTTTGTGGTCCCCCGCCTCGACGAAAAAGATGTGAAGCTCGAAAATGTGCTGGCCAAGGGATTGCCAGCATCTCCCGGCGGCGCCGTTGGACAGATCGCGTTTACGGCTGAAGACGCGGTAAAGATGGCAGGCCATGGCTCCGACAAGAACCCGGTCATCCTGGTGAGAGCGGAAACCTCGCCGGAAGACATCGACGGCATGGTTTCTGCAGTCGGCATTCTGACGTCACGCGGCGGAATGACGAGTCATGCGGCGGTTGTTACGCGTGGCATGGGAAAATCCTGCGTCGCCGGTGCTCAAGAAATTGATGTGGACGAGAAGAAACGTGAGATCCGCGTCAAAGGCCAGGTGTTCAAAGAGGGTGACTGGATTTCCCTCGACGGATCCACCGGGCGAGTTATTAAAGGAAAAGTAAAGACGGTTCCTCCGGGTCCGAACGACATGAAGCTGCTCGATAAGTTCATGAGCTGGGCGGAACCATTCCGCACGATGAGAGTGCGTGCCAATGCCGATGTGCCGCGCGATGCGATCAACGCCCGGAACTTTGGCGCCGAGGGCATCGGCCTTTGTCGCACCGAGCACATGTTCTTCGGTGAAGAAAAAATCTCACACATGCGCGCGATGATTCTCGCGAATAGTGAAAAAGAGCGTCGCGCTGCGCTCAAGAAATTGCTTCCAATGCAGCGCAAAGATTTCGACGGTGTTTTCCGGGCTATGGCCGGATTCCCAGTCACGATTCGCACTCTCGATCCGCCCCTGCATGAGTTCCTGCCACCACGCGAGGAATTGATGGTGAATATCGCGACTCTGAAATACATGGATGCCAAGCATAAGAAAGAACTGGTCGCGAAATATGCAGACTATGGAGTGAAATCCGCTGGGGATTTGAAAACGATCCTGCCGCAGCTATTGAAACGCGTCGAGCAGCTCCACGAAGTCAACCCGATGCTTGGACACCGCGGATGCCGTCTTGGCATCTCCTATCCCGAGATCACCGAGATGCAGGCGCGCGCTATCTTCGAAGCAGCGGTGGCTGTGGCGAAGGATGGAGTCAAAGTATTTCCTGAAGTGATGATTCCGCTGACCGCAACCGTGAACGAAATGAAGAATCAGGCGGAGATCGTCAACCGTGTTGCGAAAGAAGTATTCAAAGAAAAAGGACGCACTGTCGAATACATGGTCGGAACCATGATCGAGTTGCCGCGGGCTGCTTTGATCGCCGGAGAGATTGCGAAGGAAGCCGAATTCTTTTCTTTCGGCACCAACGATCTCACGCAAACAACTTGGGGATTCTCACGCGATGACGTCAACAAAATTCTTCCGACGTACCTCGCCGAAGGAATCATCAAACAGGATCCGTTTGCGGTTCTCGATCGTGAAGGCGTGGGACAGTTGGTCCAGATGGCGACCTCAAACGGTCGCAAGACGCGTCCTAAGCTGAAGGTTGGAATCTGCGGCGAGCACGGCGGAGAACCGTCATCGGTTGAATTCTGTTATCAGACAGGACTCGACTATGTCTCTTGCTCGCCGTTCCGTGTGCTCACGGCGCGACTGGCCGCAGCGCAAGCCGCAGCCAGTGAAAAACTGCAAAGCGACGCAGGGAGAACTAAATAGTAGCGCGCAAAATAAAACTCGTGGGAGCGCCGGGTATCCCGCCCGTTGCTCCCACGATTTCGTAATCCATAGCTTCACTGCACTCTCTGCAGCCGGTTAATCAACTTCTGCGCCAGGTTTTCTTCCGACTCCGACCAGAGCAGGCGTCCCGTCGCGCCAGTTTGCTTTTCAACCTTCGCAGTGAACTCGACGAGCTTCTGCACGTTGCTTCGGATATTCGTTTCCGCCTCGGATGTGAATTCAACCTCCTCGTGAAGAAAAGAAGAGTCCAAGCCGAAATCAATTTGAATGTGTCCGGTCGGCTCGGAGGTGCGCTCTTCGAACTCCATTCCTTGCGCGGACACTCGCAAGAGTGTTGGCTCAAGTGCCCATTTCTTTTCACCCTCGACGGCAGTCCACAAATCCCAGTACGCCTCGAAGACATACGCATAGTCGTCATGTAGAAACTCAGCGACTTCCGCAGCCGCTTCTTCAGGCTCGACTCCGGGACGATAGCGGCGTTCGAGAATGGTCGGCTCGCTCCAGGAAACTGGTTGGATCGCGGAGTAGGTCACGCCCAGCCGAGCCGGTGAAAAAGGAATTTGTCGAAGCACGCTAACCGTGCGCGGCAAAATCTCAGCTTCATCGAAGCTGGGAAACCAAAGACTCAAATAAAGAGAATCACCCATGAATCCATTTTAAACGGCGACACTATTGATTCGGAGAACAAGTTCGTCCGACTTTTCTTCCTGCTTCGCGATCGGCGAGTTGGCGGGATCTCGCGATTAGCATTTTGACGTGGAAAATCCGCCCTGTTAGTATGAAGTTCGGCGGTAATTCACCATCTCACCCAGAAACGTCCCCGTCGTCTAGCCTGGCCTAGGACATCGCCCTTTCACGGCGGTAACACGGGTTCAAATCCCGTCGGGGACGCCAAACCTCTTAGAAGAACTCACCGGAAAAGACCACTTTTAACGCAGGGACACATAGACGCAACTCCATCGCCGATTTCTGCCCCGTCTTGCCAAATAGCGGTGTTTGCGTGCATCCTGAGCCGCTCTTGCAGACACAATGCGAACATTACACATCGAGTCCCAACAACTGTTAGACGACCGCGATCAAGTGCCGCTTCGCCAGCGCATCGATTTCAGGATCAGTCACCGCCGACAGGTCTGCGCTCTCCGTAGCGATTACTCTCCGAGAAATGTCGGGACGGTGAGTCCTCAAGTATTCATTCAAAAAGTCGGCGGCGTTGCTCTTTCCGGTGCCGTGGCCGATGAGGACAATCTCGGTCGCCGGAGTGATGGCTTTGGTTATCTCCTCATAAAACGAATCCTCTTCAGGTACGCGCTCACCACGGTAGCGAGCTTCCTTCCGATGAATCAGATGATGATGGAAATGGAAGGGATCATAAGGTTGCACCTTGTGTTCATCCTTTGGACGACTCCCCCCGACATCTTGGAAGACATGGGCGGCGTGGTGGTCGATGACGACAATCATCCGCCCGGGCTGAGCCGCTCCTTCAACTGGCGAAACTGATTTATTCGCAACCGGACCCGCTTCCTTCAAGAATTTACGCAGCCGGGAAACTTCCTCGACGCCAAGATCATGGGTGTGTGGCTTCTTGAAAAAGACGCGTTGGCCGCCGACGCGAAACGCGAACTCATCGTCTCCATGCGGCTGTACCTCACCCAGATGACCGATCAGTTGGACGGCCTCACTCCAACTTAGGTTATGTGGCAGCTTGCCGTCGAGAAGATTGTGATACAGCGATTCGAGATGCTCACTCACGGTGTGTTCTCCTTCACAAACAATCAGATTCGATCAACATGCATCTCAAACCAGCACCATTAGGCCACGGGCGCTGGGTTAAAACAATTGGACCTTGGTATCGACGACATCCCGTATCCAATATCCAACGCCGAAACGATGAGGACACGGCGGTCGATGCGGAAGTATGAGCAATACCATCGTCCAATTGCACTCACGATTTTGTTGTGGCCGAATAAGCGCGATAGCGCGATAGCGCGCTGACGGAAACTACGAGCTTTCGACATCGCGAAGGAACATGCGCAGCTCTGAATCAACCACGATCAGGCGCAAAGCGACGCGCAAAAGAAGGTGGCAGCGTTCTACGACAGAGGGCTGCTTCAGCTGAGGCCAACAAGCGGAATAGGAAAAGATTAATAGGAAAAGATAAATGACCGAGCCAATTCCACGATCTATAGACTCGACCGAGCGGCAAGCCGAGGCCTTCCCTCTGCTGACCCCCAGCCAGATCGACCGCATCCGGCCATATGGCACGGTGAGAACAGTTCGGGCGGGAGAGATCCTGTTCGAAGCCGGTGACCTAAGTTTGCCTTGCTTTGTTGTGCTCTCAGGAAAGCTCGACATTGTAATAACGAGGCTCTCCGGCGAACATGTGTTTGCGACTCATCGGCCGGGTGGTTTTTCCGGAGACATAGTCATGATCTCCGGAACCGGCTCTATGGCGCGTGGACGAGTGGCTGAGTCGGGAGAATTTCTTGAAGTTAGCTCCGGCGCCTTGCGCTCGCTCCTCGCGAAAGACGCCGAACTCAGCGATATCTTTATGCGTGCTTTTATCCAGCGACGCCTCGCGCTCATCGCGGGTGGCATGGGTAACGTCATTATTCTGGGATCACGTCATTCGGCTAATACTCTGCGTCTGCGCGAGTTTCTCACCCGCAACGGACAACCGCACGCATATATCGACCTTGACAGTGATACTACCGCTCAGGAGCTGCTCGATCGTTTTAATGTGAATATCGACGAAATACCCGTTGTGATTTGCAGCGGAAAGGCCGTGCAGCGCAACCCTACGACGCAACAGTTGGCGCAATGCCTCGGGCTCTCGGGCAAAGTCGATGCATCGCATATTCTCGATGTGGCCATTGTGGGTGCAGGTCCGGCGGGGCTGGCGGCGGCGGTTTACGCGGCCTCAGAAGGCTTAGACACTGTCGTGATCGAGGCTGACTTTCCCGGCGGGCAGGCGGGCTCGAGTTCAAAGATTGAGAACTATCTTGGCTTTCCCACGGGCGTCTCCGGTTTGGAACTCACGCGCCGTGGCGTTGTTCAGGCGGAAAAATTCGGCGCGCAGATGATGGTGGGACAACGAGTGGTCAAGTTCCAATGCGATCAGAAACCATATCGACTCTCGCTGGAGAATGGCGATGTTCTGCAGGCTCGAAGCGTCATCATCGCCACAGGAGCGCAATACAATACGCCGAACGTCGCCAACCTGAAGAAGTTCGAAGGAAATGGAATCTATTACGCGGCCACGTTCATGGAATCACAGCTCTGTGGGGGTGATGAGGTCGTCGTCATCGGAGGAGGAAACTCGGCCGGCCAGGCGGCCATTTTCCTGGCGGAAACTGCCCGGAAGGTCTATATGTTGGTTCGCGGAAAAACGCTGTCGGAGACGATGTCACGCTATCTGACTCAGAGGATCACAACGTATCCGGTGATCGAACTGCATCTGGAGACTGAACTGGTGGCATTAGAGGGCGAATCGCACCTCGAACGGGTTACCTGGCTCGACCGGTCTTCAGGGGAGAAGGTGACGCGCGACATCCGGCACGTTTTCGTGATGGCGGGTGCGTCACCTCGCAGTGACTGGTTACGTGGCTGTGTCGTCCTTGATCAGCAGGGCTTCATTCTTACAGGACGAGACCTGGATCCAGTTCTGGCAAGCGCTCCGCGAGAATGGCCTCTCGGCCGGTCGCCAGAGATGCTTGAGACAAGCTTGCCAGCAGTTTTTGCAGTTGGAGATATCCGCTCCGGAAACGTCAAGCGGGTTGCGTCAGCCGTTGGCGAGGGCGCGATCTCGATCCATCTCGTGCACGGCGCACTGGCGGAAATATAGTGTCAGCGAGTAAGAGATCGACTGTCGCTGTTGGACGAGGCTGCTGGTAGTCGCCGCATTCGATGGACCGGTAAGCGGCAATCATGGCGAAGGAACGTACACGGCTACGAGTCAAACCGAGTTCAGCCGCAAAGTTGCGCGCAGAAAAAGCTGCCGACCTGTGCGGACGATGCCCATCTCTCTATGTGCGGCGGGCGACGCTCCGGGTCAGCGCTTCTCGTACGGGTGGAAGATATAGTCCTTCGCTTTCACGGCCGTATGACAGGCGTTTCCGCAGTCTGAAGGGCTTTTGGCGTCGGCCGAAAACTGATTCGACGTGGCATCGTAATTGAACACCGCGTATCCCCACCCGCCGGTTTTCGGAAACCGCTTGCTGTTCTTTTCCATGACGAAAGCCTGGGTGAAAAAGTCCGGCACATCCACAGCGAACTGGGCGTCGGTGCTCTTCTTTAGCTTCCACTGGAGCTTCACGATCTTGGAGCCTTCCGGGAAAGCCTGGCCGCCGCCGGGAATGCCAGCTTTGTATGCTTTGATCATTTCAGGATTTGCGACGATCACTTTGATTATGTCGTCTTGTCGGGCGGAAGAGGCGACCGGCCAATCTTCATATCCTCTGAAATCGGAGAACGCGATTCCGCCGGGCGACACTAGCGAGTACTTGTCCTTGTCTTTGCCCTTATCTTGGCCCCGCGCGAAAACGGCCCCGGCACCCAGAGCACCGAGCACCGCGACGGCTGCCGCGACTAGGGTAAGTCCAGCGATACGCGCCGCGGGATTGCGTTTTTCTATCTTCAATTCGGACATGGTATTTCCCCCCAAAGAAAAGTTTGTACGCTGAGCAAGGTGCATCTCGAACGGTAGCCATTAAGCCAGAGTGAAGGGGCTAAGACAATTGGACGATGGTATCGGTTTCCTTCACACATCGTCATTCAGGGCTATCTAAGTGAAAAGTCATACGCCTCAGACGTGAGACGCCGCGGTAGACGTAGCGGTCGATACGAAAGTATGGGCAATACTATTGTCCAATTGCGCGACCCGGTTTCTTCTGGCTGAATGGTCGCGGAGGGAAAGCCCATAGCAACTATGAGCGCCCCAAAGAAATCACTCACACTAATCGTGTTGGGCCGTCGCTACGCGATTTCGAAAAAGCCGGCGACGGTGCGCTAGCTCATATTCAGGCGCACGGAGCTCGATTTCAAAAAGGAGAACAAAAATGACAACTAAAGGTAAAGTCTTAGTGCTGGTCTCGAGCGGTCGCGGTTTGCCGTTGAAGGATGGCAAGGTTTATACCGGTGCCGGCTACTACCTCAACGAACTCACAGTTCCGGTTCGCGCCCTGATGAAGGAGGGCTACGAAATCACTTTCGCCAACCCCAAAGGCAACGCGCCCCAAGTGGATGTGCATTCAGAGGTTGCCGATTTCTTTGGAGGGGACGCGGCCAAGCTTCAAGACTATATGTTATTCCGCGACGGCCTGGCTGGTCTCAGAGATCCAAAGCGCATCGCGGATGTCATCGCATCGGGCCTGGATCAATATGACGCTGTTTTCGTCCCCGGCGGCCATGGTCCGATGATCGATCTTCTCGATGATCCCGACGCTGGCACCGTGATGAGACACTTCCATGCAACATCCAAGCCCACGGCGGTGCTCTGCCATGGCCCAATTTCACTGCTCTCGGCTCTCCCCAATTCCAGGGAATTTGTTGCTGCGCTGAGTGCGGGCGATGTCGCCGGAGCGCACGCCATGGCGAAGAATTGGATCTATGCCGGATATAAGATGACTATCTTTTCGACAGCGGAAGAGCAACAGCGGGAGCCGCTCGAGATCGGTGGCAAGGTGCTGTTCTACCCGGACTTTGCCTTGAGTACGGCGGGCGGCGACGTAAGTGTTCTCGCTCCGTGGTCGAGCTATGTCATTCAAGATCGCGAGCTGATCTCAGGACAGAACCCGTTCTCTGATCAAGCGCTTCTGAAGCTCCTTTTACCTGCGCTCGATCGGAGGAGAGAGTCGGTTTCAGCGGCATAAGGGGGTGGCCCGCCTTTGACGCGTCACGCGGTCTTTCTCTGGGCCGCGCGTAAATCGGTCGGGAGTGGGCCCCCCTCATGATTCGAGCCCTGTTCATTTGAGCACTGTTCATCCGACATGGAGCCGTCTACGAGCAGCTTACAAACACAACGAAAAAGCTATGCCATGCCCCCGTTGGAGGGGTTCGTCGTCACCCATTTCATCACGGTCGCCGACATCGATCGATCGGCGGATTTTTATGAGAAGGTCTTCGGCGGCCGAGTTCTCAGTAGAGGCGACAGCAAAGGTGAGTCCGGGCATATTCAGATCGCGAACACTTGGCTGATCGTCAACGTGGGAGGCGGACCCACTCCGGACAAGCCGTCGGTAACCCTTAGCGTACCTTTCGGCCCAGACAAAGTCAGCAGCTTCTTGAATATTCGCGTTGCAGATATTCAAGAGTCCTATGAATTATGGAAAAGTCGAGGAGCCGAGTTCCTTACAGAGCCGTTACTCAAGTACGGAGAGATTCGCTGCTACATCCGCGATCCTGACGGTTACATTATCGAGGTCGGACAGAGCACCTAGTCCACCTGGGCCTGTTGGAGGACTCGCGGTTCCCGTTGACACGACGAGGTCCGACTGCAATAGTCGTTATAACGACTATTTTTTCTGATCTGATATTCCAAGTCGACGTTAGAAATCGTTAGCATTGCTAACGATTATTTTGGACCCTACGGCTGAGGGTCGGTTTCGTCTATCCCCGCATTTCGTCAGTCCCAGCATTCGTTTCCGGAGCGAGGCGTCCGGGCAATTCACTCGGCGTGATCCCTCGACGTTCTGCCACTCATACCCACACATCTTCACAACGTTCCCCAGCGCTATTGATGCGAAGGTATCGATCCATACCATCGTCTAATAGATTCCTCTCTTTCGTTCTGGCTTAATTGCGCCTACTTCAGCAAAAAAACCGCGAACCTGCTCGTGAATGAGCGAGTCGCGAAAGTGAGAGGTAGCACATGTCAGCCATCAAAAGCTACGAACTGGACAACGCAGCGATTGTCGGATATCCACTCGTCACGAATGAGGAGGGGATCCTCTTGGAGTCTGCTCGTGCGGGTGACTCAGCGGCATTTGAGCTTCTCGTCATGCCGCACCGGGACGCTCTACTTTGCGTTACACAACGGATTCTTCGCAATCGAGAAGATGCGGAAGATGCTGTTCAGACCGCATTTCTCGATGCTTTTTCCAATCTCAGCGGCTTCCGTGGACAGTCGCGATTCTCGTCGTGGCTGACTCGCATCGCCATGAACGCTGCGTTGATGCGGTTGCGCGTGATCCGTCGAAAAAGTGAGACATCTCTTGATGAGCTAACCGAAACAGATACACCTCGGGCGAAATTTCATCTTGTGGAAAAGAGGCTGAATCCAGAGCAGGAGTACATATCGAAGGAGAATCGCGTTCTGCTTGAAAAAGGGCTCAAGAAATTGACTCCGCGTTATAGTGAGGTCCTGCATATGCGGAACGTGCAAGACTTGTCACCGATCGAAACGGCAAAGCTCTTGGATCTGCCGCTGGGAACAGTGAAGGCGAGGCTGCATCGAGCACGCGCTAAATTAGCGCAGCACGTTCAGTCGATGTTATGCGCGAGTCCCGGCGCGGCACCGCCGAGAAAAGTCGTGTCGGAGCGTTTGCGTCGCGAGGGACACCTAACGCAAAAGACGTTTGATGCGGGGATATGGAAACATAGAGCGCCCGCCGGACAAATAGAGGCCTCGCCCGTGGAATGCGCATGCTCCTGAGAAACTGTCTTGGAGCGATCGGTAAAAAGTATTTGGCACAGGAACAGGAAGAGAAGCAGCCAGCGTTGCAGCCCGTGGGAGTATCATCTCATCCACCCGCTCGTGGCGGGGAAGATCGAGCGAGGAGAGGAAGGGAGGTTCCTATGAAATCGACTTTTGGACGCAGACGCTTTTTCTGGTTTAGTGGAATATCGATTGGAGCATTGATTTGCACCGCAACGATGTGCGTGGCGCAGAACGAGACCACCGGGGCGAGCGCTCCCGGCCAGTCGATCCCAGGAACAAGTGGAGCGAGCACTTTTGCGAGCAGCGTGCCAACAAAGCTCGTTCCGGGAGTTTTGCCGCTTTCGTTGCGCGATGCCATCGATCGCGGATTGAAACAGAATCTCGGTTTACTGCTTTCCAATGCCGACATCCGCTCCGCCCGTGGGCAGCGTTGGGAGCAATTGAGTTCTTTGCTCCCGCACGTAACAGCCGCGCCCAACGTGGACCTGTCAAAGACGAATCTTGCCGAACTCGGCCTCACAAAGTTTCCTGGTGTCACCCTACCGCGTTCGGTTGGACCTTATTCTTACTTCGACGCCCGTGCGTCGATGACACAAACTTTGTTCGATTGGAAGTCGATCAACGCGACCCGTGCGGCTAGTCAGAGCGTGAAAGCAGCCAGCTACACCTTCAAAGACGCTCGCGATCTTGTTGTGCTGGCCGTGGGGTACGTCTATCTGCAGGCCATCGCGGACGAGGCCCGGGTTGAGACCGCTGCGGCCCAGCTCGAGACGTCGAAAGCACTTTACGACCAAGCGTCTGATCAGATCAACGCCGGCACTTCGCCTGACATCGATGGCTTGCGTACCAAGGTCGAGTTCCAGACACGGCAACAAGAGTTGATCCAGGCAAAGAACAATCTGGCAATCCAGAAATTAACGGTCGCACGCGTAATCGGACTGGCTCCCGGTCAGGAATTCGAATTTACCGACAAATCTCCTTATCAGGCGATCGAAAATATAGCTGTGGATGAGGCTCTGAAACGCGCCTACGCTTCGCGTTCGGATTACCAAGCAGCGATGACCGACGTGCGCGCCGCGGAATTCTCCCGCAAAGCTGCCGTCGCCGGCTATCTCCCGTCGCTTGCATTCAACGCGGACTACGGACTGGGAGGATCGCATCCCTCGACAGCGACTCAAGTCGCGGACGTGCGCGGAACGCTGACGATTCCAATCTTTCAAGGCGGCAGCGTCCACGGGGATGTTTTGCAAGCCGATGCGAAGCTTGAGCAAAGCCGCGAACGTCTGGAGAGTTTACGGGCGCAGATCGACTCCGATGTGCGCGCTGCGTTGTTCAACTTACAGTCGTCGGCGGAGCAGGTGAGTGTCGCACGCAGCAACATAGACCTGGCAGAACAAACCCTGGTGCAATCGCGGGATCGATTCAGTGCGGGTGTCACCGACACTGTAGAAGTGGTGCAGTCGCAAGAGACCGTCGCCAGCGCGCATGAGAGATATATTTCGAGTCTCTACAACTATAATTATGCAAAAATTTCGCTGGTTCGCGCTTTGGGAATCGCCGAGGCGGGCGTACAGGAATATTTCAGAGGAAAATAAAAATGGCGGAAGAGAACCCACCCCGTTCCGGCCCTGAGAAAGGCCAAGAGTCCACAGGCGATTCTTCCTCCTCGGCGGGCAAAGCCTACGCCCCACCTGCGCGTATGAAATCCAAGCGCCGTAGGAACCTGCTTATTCTGGTCGGGGTCATCGTCGTGCTGCTGGTTGGCGTGTTCTTATGGCGTTACTTCTCGAGCTACGAATCCACTGATGACGCGCAGGCCGATGTCCATCTTTATCCTGTCAGCGCCCGCGTTGCCGGTTACGTGGTGCGGGTCAATGTAAACGACAACCAGTGGGTCGAGAAGGGCACCGTATTGGTGGAGATCGATCCGAAAGATTATGAAGTCGCGGTTGCGCAGGCGCAGGCGAATCTAACCAACGCGGAAGCCACCGCTCAATCGTTGAACATCACGGTCCCGATCACTTCCGTAAATTCTTCAAGCCAGTTGACGTTTACGCAGTCCGGCATTGAAGACGCGGGTGCCGGGGTCGTCGCTGCGGAGAGGCAGTTGAACGCAGCTCATTCCCAGGTTGAGGCCGCCGAGGCGAACGATGTGAAAGCGCAAGACGATTTGCACCGATACAAATTATTGGTCGACAAGCGGGAGGTATCCGCACAGATTTATGACCAGGCGTTGGCTACCGCCAAATCGAGCACGGCAAGCGTCGAGGCCGCTCGGGCGAATGAATCCGCAGCTCAGCAGTCTGTGAAACAGGCGCAGAGCCATTTGGCGCAAGCGAATGCGAACCACCGATATGCGGAGACTGGTCCGCAGCAAGTGTCTTCGACCAAGGCCCACGTGCGCGCTTTGATCGCGGATGTTGAGCAAAAGCGCGCGCTGCTCGAACAGGCCCAACTTAATCTGCAGTACACGAAGATCGTCGCTCCGGTCAGCGGGGAAGTGAACAAGACAGTGGTGGTTGGAATGAACGTTCAAGACGGACAACAGCTTCTCACCGTTGTGCCGCTCGATGAAGTCTGGGTCACCGCCAATTTCAAAGAGACGCAACTGAAGCACATGCAAGTTGGACAGAAGGCAGAAATACATGTTGATTCCAGTGGACGAACTCTGAAAGGTCGCGTGGACAGCATTGCGGGCGCGACCGGCCCGCTCTTCAGCCTGCTTCCGCCTGAGAACGCCACCGGAAACTACGTCAAAATTGTTCAGCGGATTCCAGTAAAGATAGTTCTTGATCCGGGTGAGAACCGGGACCGAGTGCTACGACCGGGCATGAACGTGGTCCCTGACGTTTACTTGAAGTGATTATTTGAGATGAGTTCCGCGGCTCTCACTCTCGATCAGGATGTCTGGCGGCCGAAGTACAATCCGTGGCTGATCGCTGTCGTTGTTGCGCTCGCGGCGTTCATGGAAGTACTAGATACCAGCATTGCCAACGTGGCCCTGCCATATATGGCAGGGAATCTGGGTGCAAGCAATGATCAGAGCACGTGGGTCCTAACTTCTTATCTCGTCTCCAATGCCATCATCCTCCCGATCAGTGGCTGGCTCGCGAGTACCCTTGGTCGGAAGCGCTTTTTCATGGGCTGCCTCGGGGTCTTTACCGTGAGTTCTTTGCTGTGCGGTATCGCGCCGAGTCTTGGGTTCCTTCTTCTTTTCCGAGTACTCCAAGGTGCGGGCGGAGGCGGCTTGCAACCGATGGCTCAAGCCATTCTGGCCGACACTTTTCCTCCGCATCAGCGAGGACTGGCATTTGCGCTGTATGGAATCACAGCGATTATGGCACCCACGATCGGCCCGACCCTCGGGGGTTGGATTACTTTCAATTATTCCTGGCGGTGGATTTTTTTCATCAATCTTCCTGTTGGAGTAATCACTTGGTTTTTGGTGCGGCGCTTCGTCGAAGACCCTCCTTATTTAAGCAAGATCAAAGCCGCTGGAGTGAAGTTGGATTACATTGGCATTGCGCTGCTGGCGCTCGGCATCGGTGCGCTGCAAGTGCTGCTCGACAAGGGCCAAGAAGATGATTGGTTTGGATCGCACTTCATCACCACGCTGGTTGTCATCGCGACTGTCTGTCTGGTCTCGCTGGTGATATGGGAGTGGCGTCAAAAGGCGCCAATTATCGACGTTCGCATGTTTAAGAGCTTTAACTTCGCGAGCGCGAGTCTGATGATGTTCACGCTCGGAATTCTGTTGTTCAGCAGTCTGGTCCTGATGCCGCAGTTCCTGCAGACGCTTCTTGGCTACACCTCGCAATTGGCCGGGCTCGCGCTCTCGGCGGGAGGCTTGGTCTTGCTGTTTGAGATGCCCCTGATGGGACAGCTGACTACAAAGATCCAAGCGCGCTATCTCATCGCCTTCGGCTGGCTGGCCTTGTCCATCGCGATGTTCTATTCCACCAAACGGATCGACTTGCAGATCAGTTTCAGTGCGGCGACTTGGCTGCGCATCACCCAGGTGATCGGGCTGGGCTTCCTGTTCGTACCGATTACGTTAGTCGCGTACATTGGAATTTCGCCGGAGAAAAATAACTCTGTTGCCGGAATCGTCAATTTCATGCGCAATATGGGAAGCAGCGTGGGAACATCGCTCGTTACGACGTTGATTGCTCGGCGCTCACAATTTCATCAGGCGCGACTGGTGCAGAACGTCAGGATTGACAATTCCAACCTGGTGAATTCAGCGAAAGGCCTGGCCCAGCACCTGGCTAACTCCGGCGTGGGTAAGCATGAAGCGCAAATCACAGCTTACGCCAGGATCTATCAAGGTCTGCAAGCGCAGGCAGCCAGCCTCGCCTACATCGACACTTTTATGGTTCTTTGCGTAGGGGCAGGTATCATGTTTTTCTTGTCTTTTGCTTTAAAGAAAAATGACCCGGGCGGTGGCGGGCCAACAGTAATGGAGTAAACATCATGATCAAAATTATTACCATCGAACGCGAGTATGGATGCGGCGGCGGCGAAATTGCACAGCTGCTTTCTAAGCAACTGAACTGGAAGCTTTGGGACCAGTTGCTCACCGAGGAGATTGCGCGCCGTGCGGAGTGTCCAAAAGCAATCGTCGAAGGCCGCGAGGAAAAAAATGATCCTCTCTATTACCGCCTTTTCAAATCGTTTATGCGGGGAAGTTATGAAGGCAGTCTCAACGCGCACAAGATTAATACCGTGGACAGCGAATGCATTCTGAAATTTACCCAGCTCGTGGTTCAGGAAGCGGCGAAAACTGGAAATTCAATCATAGTTGGAAGAGGCTCACAGCAGTTCCTCCGCGATCGCCAGGATGCTTTGCGGGTTTTTCTTTACGCTCCGAGAGAAAATAAGGTTCGACGGTTGTTGGCTCGCGGCAAAAGTGAAGAGGAAGCCGAGCAGTTGGTGGACACCGTGGATCGGGAACGAGCCGATTTCATCCAGAAGTATTTCCGAGTGCAATGGCCCGACCGTGCGGTATACCACGCCATGATTAATACTGCCATCGGGGAGGAGGGCGTCGTTAATTTGATTCTGGATTTAGTGAGAACTACCGCCGCTCGTACCGAAGACCGTGTGCTCGCAAAGTAAATTTATCTCGTCGCGCTTTCGCGACAGCGTTGGTTTGCATGTCCTCGACTCTTGACAAACCAAGCATCGAGGCCTAAAAAGCTAAAGAGTTGATTTGCGATCGATTGGGAGATTGCTCAATGCAGACGTCCCGCAGAGACTTCTTCAGGGTGGCAGCGGTCGGCGGAGTTGCCGCTACTGTCTTTGGATTTGACCTCACACCTGCCTACGCTCAAGTCAAAGAGTTAAAGATCGCACGCGCTGCCGAAACGCGGTCTACCTGTCCCTATTGCGCGGTGGGTTGCGGCGTCCTCATTTACACCATTGGCGATAAGGCAAAGAACGTCACGCCGCAGGTGATCCACGTCGAAGGCGATCCCGATCATCCAACCAACCGGGGCACATTGTGTCCGAAGGGCTCGTCGCTCGAGCAGGAAATCCTGAATTCGCGGCGGCTTACGAAGCCCCAAGTTCGGCGTCCAGGGGCGACCGAATGGCAGGATATTTCGTGGGATGACGCGTTGGGCGAAGTCGCGCAGTGGACCAAGAAGACCCGCGACGCGACCTTTGTTGAAAAAGACGCTAGCGGGCGCACGGTGAACCGCTGCGAAGGCATCTCGTTTATCGGCGGCTGCACAGATACGAATGAGTTCAATTATTTGGTCGTCAAGGCCATGAGGGGGTTAGGCTTGGTTTATTTAGAAAACCAAGCCCGTGTTTGACACGGCCCCACGGTCTCAAGTTTGGGACCCACATATGGACGCGGAGCCATGACGAATGGCTGGATCGACATCAAGAACACAGACATGATGTTGATCATGGGCGGTAATCCGGCCGAAAATCATCCTTGCGGCTTCAAGTGGGCGATGGAAGCCAAGCGCAACCGCAACGCCAAGATTATTTCTGTTGATCCTCGATTCACGCGCACATCGTCCACCGCCGATCTATACGTTCAAATTCGGGCCGGCTCCGATATTGCGTTCCTGGGCGGACTGATTCGCTACGCCATCGAGAACAACCGCATCGCTAAGGAATATCTCGTCAACTACACCAACGCGGCCTTCATCGTGAAGGAAGGTTTCAAGCTTCCTGAAGATGGTCTGTACTCGGGTTTCAACGCTGAGTCCCGTAGTTATGACAAAACTACCTGGAATTACCAGGAGGGTGGAGACTTCAGCGGCAAGACGGACAATCCCGCGAGTGCTGCCCACTCGGCAACGTCGGGCGGATCTTCGGGGGCCGGAGGCGAGGCGACTCCGCTGGCTGGCCAGCATCCGTCGGTGGCACCGGCACCCCCCACGCTGCCGCCGAATGTCGCTTACGACTTAACACTTCAACATCCGCGTTGCGTATTTCAATTGATGAAGCAGCAGTACTCCCGCTACACCCCTGAAACTGTTGAGCGAATTACCGGCATCCCTAAAGACAAGTATTTGCATGCGATCGACATGTTTACTTCGGTCCGCAAAGATGGCGACACCAAGAAGGTGGCCACCATCATCTACGCCCTGGGCTGGACGCAGCATACGTACGGAGCGCAGATCATTCGTACCGCCGCCATGATTCAACTGTTGCTCGGCAATATCGGACGCGCAGGCGGCGGGGTGAACGCCCTGCGAGGGCATTCGAATATTCAAGGCGCGACCGACATGGCCGGCCTATACGACTCTCTCCCCGGATATCTTAAAGGTCCGGTTCCAGACGACAAAGACTTGGCGACTTTCCTGAAGCGCACTACGCCGACGTCGTCCAAGCCTTCGCAGTGGGATTCGATGAACTATTACTCGAATACACCAAAATTTATGGTGTCGTTGCTCAAGAGTTTCTACGGCGACGCGGCGACGAAAGAAAACGGATTTGCCTTTGATTACCTGCCCAAACCCGGTCAGGATTGCTCGTGGACCCATATCTGGGACGACATGTACAACGGCAAGATCAAAGGCATGATGGCCTTCGGAATGAATGGGGTGATGATCGGTCCCGACACCCACAAGAACATCAATGCTCTGAAGAAGGCGGATTGGCTAGTGGTGGGCGAAATTTATCAAGACGAAACCAGCGAATTCTGGAGAGCACCGGGAATTACTGCGGAAGAACAAAAGAAGATCAACACTACAGTCTATCGACTGCCCTGCGCGGGCTTTGCGGAAAAAGACGGCAGCATGACTAACTCCGCGCGCTGGGTCACGTGGAAATATGCCGCCGTACCGCCTCCAGGTCAGGCACGACTTGATCAGGACATCGTCGCGCAGATTTTCCTCCGCGTCCGTGACCTCTATAAGAAGGAGGGCGGGAAATTCCCCGATCCAATTCTGAATTTGAGTTGGGCTTACGCAGACTCGGCGCATCCTCCACTTTCACAAGTTGCCATGGAATTAAACGGCAAAGCTTTGGCCGATTTAAAAGACGAGGCAACAGGGCAGGTGGTTAAAGCGGGTCAGCAGTTACCCGGATTCGCCTGGCTGAAAGATGATGGCACGACGACTTGTGGCAATTGGATTTATTCTGGCATGTGGACCGAAGCGGGCGCCCAGTGCCAGCGCCGGGGGACGGAAGATCCATCGGGCATGGGTGTTTATCCGAACTGGTCTTGGTCGTGGCCAGCGAATCGCCGCGTTCTCTACAATCGCGCTTCTTGCGATACGTCAGGCAAACCGTGGGATTCAACTCGTAAGCAGGTTTGGTGGAACGAAGCGGCAGGGAAGTGGGTAGGCAACGATGTGCCTGATTTCAAACCCGATTCCCATCCCAAAGATCACATGGGGCCATTCATTATGAATCCCGAAGGTATCGGGAGATTATTCGCTCCGATCGGAGTGCTCGCAGAAGGCCCGTTCCCGGAGCATTACGAACCGATCGAAAGCCCGATCAAGAATCCGCTGCATCCCGATCAGTCGAACAATCCGCTGGCCGTAAAGTTCAAAACGCCGTATGACGTGTTTGGATCGCCGGAAGAATACAGCATTGTCTGCACCACCTATCGGCTAACCGAGCAATACCACTATTGGACGAAGAATAATCCGATGAACGTCCAGTTGATTCCGGAAGCGTTCGTAGAAATCCCGGTGGAGTTGGCGGATGAAAAAGGAATTCGCGGAACGGACAAGATCAAAGTCATCAGTGCGCGTGGAACCTACATAGCGAAAGCATTTGTCACGCGCCGACTTCGACCGATGATCATCGACGGCAAGAAGGTTTATCAGATCGGCTTACCGATTCACCAGGGATTCCGGGGCATCGGCGAGGATGAAGGCAGAAATGCGCGGACGCCCGCAAATTATTTGACGCACACGGTCACCGATCCAAATGCTCATACGCCAGAGTCGAAGGCCTTCCTGGTGAAGGTTGAGAAGGCCTAGAGAACAGAAGACAGCAGAGATATCGAACGATTCGAGAACGATTATGAGTCAGGCCTCAACCGAGTTAATTCGAATTTCCGGTCACGCTGGGATGGTTCCCGGCGCAGGTCTTAACCGTGAAAATGTGGTCTGCAAACTGGTAGACACGACCACATGCATCGGCTGCAAAGCCTGCGAAGTTGCCTGCCTGGAATGGAATGGTTACACCTTCACCGAGACGACTTTTAACAATAGCTACCAGACCATGCCAGAGACCGCATGGAATTACTGGAACCTGATTAAGTTCAACGAACACGAACGCGCCGACGGCAGCATGATGTTGCTAATGCGCAAAGATCAGTGCATGCACTGCGCCGATCCGGGATGCCTTGCGGCCTGTCCGGCGGATGGTGCCATCGTGCAATATGCCAACGGCATCGTCGATTTCCAGGAAGCCAATTGCATCGGGTGCGGATATTGCATGACCGGATGCCCTTTCAATATTCCGAAATTTAGTCCGACCGCGCGCAAAGTTTTCAAATGCACATTGTGCAACGACCGCGTATCCGTTGGTCTGGAGCCCGCTTGCATCAAAGCTTGTCCCACCGGCTGCCTGCATTTTGGAACCAAGGATGACATGAAAGAGTTGGCGGAAACTCGCGCCAAACAACTTCGCGATGTTTCCGGGTTCGCTGACGCTGGCGTCTATGATCCTGCGGGCGTCGGCGGAACGCATGTGATCTACGTGCTGCATGACGCGAAGCACACAGAGTTGTACGGAGGTTTGCCCCAAGATCCACACATCCCGCTGTCGGTGCGACTGTGGAAGGGCCCGTTGAAATGGATCGGAAATCTTGCCATGGCCAGCGGCATCCTCGGGATGGCATTGCATTACATGAGATTCGGACCGAAGAAGGAAGAGCCGATTCCGCCGGATGACGCCCCGTCCAGCATGCCGCCGAGCAATAATCCAGCGGGCAATCATATTAATGCTTCTGATGAGAGGCGCGTATGACGACCGACGCCGTGTCGCGCTCCAGCGTTGCCCGCGAACATGAACATGAAGACGAGAAGACGATCGTCCGCTACACGTTTTTCGAGCGCATCAATCATTGGGTCGGCGCGTTTTCCTACATCTATCTGTTGATGACGGGTCTCGCCTTCTGGTCGCCGTATTTGTATTGGCTGGCCGCGGTTGTCGGAGGTGGTCCTGTCGCACGATTCTGGCATCCTTGGCTCGGATTCGTTTTCACGGCTTCGGTCTTCGTGACGTTTTCCCAGTGGCGCGGCGACATGGCTATCACCGACGCCGATCGTGCGTGGGGTAAGGCGATCCCCGATTACATCCAAAATGAGGATGACAAACTCCCCCCCGTCGGGCGCTTCAACTTCGGGCAAAAGCTGTTCTTTTGGGGAATTTTCTATGGCATCATCCTCTTGCTTCTGTCCGGCCTAGCCTTGTGGTACACAGAAGCGCTGCCGTGGAGTCTGCGCTTTGTGCGCTATGCCGCCGTTCTGGTTCACGCCAGCGTGGCACTCGCGACCATTGGCCTTTTCCTGATTCACGTCTATATGAGCGCGTTCCTCGAAGAGGGTAGCTTTGGATCGATGATTCTGGGCCGCGTTACACGGGCTTGGGCGTGGACCTTCCATCGCACCTGGTACTACGAAGTCATCGGCAAGTCCCAGCCGAAGCGATGAAGGAACTAATAAGTACGAAGTGGGATCGCCGCATCCGTCGTGCCGATGAACTGGTCTCCTCCTTTCCGTACTCCGAAGAAGGACTGACCTACTACTCACGCGTCGCGCAATTTCAGAAAAGTGTGTATGCGGACATCCAGAAAAGTCTGGCGCATGCGCCGAAGATTTCTGCAGAGCGCCCGCTGCGAGATGAATTGGATCTCTTCCTCCTTTTGCCAAAATTTCCGACATTTTTATCATTGATCCAGCGGATCGCTCCCGCACCATTGGCGCGAAACGCCGCCAGCTTGGAAGCTAAGGGTCCGAAAGCGTGGCAACAAGCGATCGAAGATTTTTGGCACAGCGATTTGGAGTCTGCCATTGCTAACGAAGCGGACGAGCCGGAAAATGATCGAGGCCAAAACAGTTCACTAAACCCGTTGCTGGCCTGGATTTTTCTTCAGCCCTACGCCGAGTATCTGGCTGATCACCGCGAAGTTGCCGCCTTGGATGGAACTCCATCGACTTGTCCCTTGTGCGGTGCAAGACCGATCGTTGGCGTCTTGCGGAGCGAAGGCGACGGTGCAAAGAAATCCTTGATCTGCATGCTCTGCGCGCACGAGTGGGCGTTTCGAAGAATTTATTGTCCGGCATGCGGAGAAGAACGAGAGCCGCAGATGGCCTTCTATTCCGCTCCGGAAATGGCGCACGTCCGCGTGGACGTATGCGACACCTGCCATACCTACCTGAAGAGCATCGATTTGACCAAGACGGGGCTCGCCGTTCCGGTGGTCGATGAGTTGGCTACGATCCCTCTCGACCTTTGGGCCCGAGATCACGGATACATGAAATTGCAGATCAATCTGTTGGGAACCTGACCCAATAGCGCGCCGGAACGCGCAGGACTTGTCGGAGTGCGAATTACTCGTTCCAAATGAATCGTGCCTTGCCAGGGGTCGCGCCAGAGTTTCTTTTTCCTCTATTGTTTTGGTCCAAATGATACAACTGCGCCCCGCTCTAACGCCGGCAGCGTGAATTCAATCAGTTCGCCGCGTTTTAGTCCGTGCACAATTTGCGCATCGCCGAGGAAGGGAAGATACGACAGTAAATCTCCCATAGCCGCTGGAACTTTCACCTGAATATTGTTCACCGGCATTGGAATAACAATTTTTCCTGGAACCAGACCTCCAAAATTCGCGAGGTACATCTGCGGTGTGCCGTTTACAGTTGCGAAATTCGCCGCTACGGTTGGCGGAGCATCGATTTGAATCCCCTCGTTATCGCCGATGGCGTTTAAGAGGTCTTTCGGCGGATTTGCCGACGCAGCCGCGAATCCACTCTCCAATGCGTTGTAATATGCTCCCGCCGGATCATTAGGCAAGACGATCTTTTGTGCGGATTGCGGAATGCCGGAAACATCCTGTCCTAATGCGACGAGGCGTCCACCATGGTCAACGTATGCTTTTAGTTCTCGGCGCTCAGTCTCATTGAGCACGCTGACGCTCGGCAGGATCAGAGTCTCGCCGCGGAATTCGGAAAGCGTTCTCGGCGTAACCGCTTGTAACGCGCGGTGTTTTTGGATGAGCAGTACCATCGCGCCACGATACGACGGGAGGAATTCCTTCGGAGTGTAGTCGCGGCTCTTTGGAGAAAAATATACGCCCACAGGATGAAGCGGGGTTCGTGGCGAATACAAAGCCTTTTCGTTTTTCTCGATCCACGCGAAGATTTGTTTCCGAGTGGCTTCATCATTCGAACCAGCCATGGAATGTCCGGGCGCATCCCAGAAGTTTGATCCCGTCATCACGATGGAGTTGGCGAGATTCTTCATCGGCTCGGGCGCGGTGACGTCCTTTTGCTCATCCCATGAATAGTTGAGAATCCACGTGGCCTTGCCCTGAGCGAAGGCACGGAACGTTAGCATCCCGGCCTGATACAGGAACCAATCGACTTGCGAGCGCACCGCTGCCATGTGTTCGCCGTTGCCGAATTCGTATTCATGCGCAATGACGTCCACTATGTTGTACATTTCATAAACATCCGCGCCAACGCGCGTCGATTCTTCTTCAATCCCGGGATAGATCTCAGGAATGATCATGATTTCGGGATTCACAGTGCGCGCATTTTCACGAATTTCCTGCACGAAGCGGGTCATCGTCTCGATTCTGAAATCGATCCATTTACGAAAATTCGCATCTTGGAAATCGCCTAGCTTCAAATCTTTCTTTGCGTCTAGTCCAGTTTTTTCCTTGAAGGCGGCAACCGTGTAGTCGTCAAAGCTCGCCCAGCTCTGCTCCCAACCATCGAAATGTGTCATCCAGTAGGGAATGTCCACATAAATTCCATCGATGCCGGTGGCTGCGATTTCGCGCACACGCACCATATATTGTTTGCGCCAATCTTTTGCGTAAGGGCTGATCCATACGTCCTCGTCGCCCTGCCGGATCCAGAACGCAGCGCCGCCAGTAAACATCGCTGGCTCGCCGGTGATCTTCCGTTGTAGCCAGTCGGGATGATCCTTCATCACGGTGTGCGCGGACTTGTCCGCATTCGCCGTGATGCATTCGGTGCCAGCGATATATACAAAGGCCTTATTGTTGGCCTTGTGCGCCTGCTCCGCTAGTTTGCGAATGGCTTCGAGCTTCGCTGTGGGATCGAGGAAACTTTCGTACCGTCCTTCAATATCGTTGTCCACTTCAATGCCGTAGACATGATCTGCGTTGGCCGCACGCACGATTTCTTCCGGATGCTCGCGATCCAACCCATAGGCGGCAATGCGCACGGTGTGAGTCCAGTTTTGCTTTGGCTGTTCTTCCGGTTGTTGTTGGCCGATGGCCTGAATCGACAGACCGCTCGCAACAATAAAGAGGGTGCAGGACGTTAAGAACTTCATACTAGTGCTATCTCCTGTTTGCTTTAGGACTGCAATTTGATTAGCTGTAAAAGCTGAGTCTTCGAAACAATTCTTGATCTAGATCTGCTGACGCAGATTGGGACGCAGTGTGAGCGATCCATCGTCGTTCAACTTCTGGTGACAGGCCCACCGTACCGGATAGCGCATTCCTTTGACCTCAATCTCCGCTCTGAGTTTCAAGCCCTTCCAATCCGTCACCTCCGGTAGAATGAACTGCGCTTGCCGAATCTTTCCGGGCAACGGATAGCCAGCGTCGAGACAGCCGCTCTTGATCACCTTTCCTTCTTGTGTTTGTACCGTGACCCTTAATACTCCGGGAACGCCCGCGATGCCGTTGTTCGCAAATCCAACAATCAGCCCGAGACAACCATTGTCTTTGTAGCTCCAGATGAAAGACGGTCTCACGCGGTAGCCGATTCTTCGATTGATTCGGTCGAACCATTCTGGATAAGCCTGGTAGTAGCTCAACAAATTCTTTGCGCTGATCTGGTGAAAATTCCACAACGAAAAGTAATTGACCCCGAGGTCCATCACGTGAGCAATCATGTTCTCCGCTGGAGAGATTCCTTCAATCGCGGCTTGTGGATCGGGAGGCTTACCGGGAAGGCCCTGTTCAAGCAGCGCAGCTACCCAAGGCGGGCGATTGCTCAGCGCCTCGATCTGCTCGTTTTCGATGAAGATAGTGTCGCTGCGCATCCAATTGTTGCTGCGGATTGTGCGCTCCAGCAATTCGGAATTGCCCACACGACTAAAGTCCGGTTGCGTATTGGTCAGCAGCGGCGTCTTGGAAAAATGCTCGATCTGGACTTCAAGCATATTGAGCCACGTGCGCTCGGCTGTCTGGTAATCGGGGAAGGGATTGTTGCTGAATGGCCACGTATGGCCTTCGCCCCAGAAACCGTACATGAAGGTGTCGATGAATTCAATTTGTGGGCTGCCATTAAATTCCGCTGCGAGCAGGCCAACCAACTCCGCGAACGCTTGCTGGAAAAAAGGATGGTCATATCGAGGCTGATAGCGCGAGTGCGGATTATCTAAGAATCTTTTCCCTTCGGCTTTACTTTCCTGATCGCTCTCGCTGTTGCTGAAGGTCAAATCAACTTTCGGAACTTTTTCGAGAACAAAATCCGGAAGAGCCGCTTCATGCTTATAGTCCGGAGCGCACATCTGAACTCGCATCCCGATGCGCTTGTTGTTCTTCTTCGCCAAATCAAAGACGAGTTTCAGATATTCGGGCATTTCCAGACGTCCGGGCCGCGGCTGAATTTCCCTCCAAGTCGGGCGGATGTAGAGTTGCTGACCCAACGGAAATCGAACCAGATCCTCGATGGCCTGGGACACATTGTCTGACTTGATTTCCTCCGTACCCATGTCCGCCGTGATGTAGGTGACCAGTCCCTTGCCGTAGCTGGGCACAACTTCATCGGATGGAGTCGTGCTCATCACGACGTCGTCAGTCGGGATCACGGCATCTGGCGGATATTGCGGGAACGGACCCTGATTGAGCCGATCACTCACTGTGGGACCGCCGCCAAAGTCATATTTTCCCCAGTTGTGCGCAGGAACTATGGCTTGGGCCTTGCCGAGGCCAATCTCCCCAGCGACTGCGATCGCAACACTGCTTTTCAAGAAATCTCTACGCTTCATCGGGACAGTCCTTCTAGCTACGTTCGATCAAATGCTTAAGCGGAATCAGCGAACCACCCTGCGATCAGATCAGTTACCATTTGTATCGTTTGGTTGCGTTGTTGAGGCGTAAAGCTTAACAATGTTTGGATAAATTTGGGAAATTTATTACAAGGGTCCTGAAACGTGCCAGAATATCAAGGCTAGACCAGATCGCAGGGTCGCTCGCGGGGTATTTCGAATGACTGCTTTTAATTTCATTTTGACAAGGGGATGCGCAATGGCATCGATCGGACAACGGCTCTTGAGATCGACTGCAACCAAATTTTGGGTCAGTCTCGCCATTGCATTAGCGTCCTGCGCATTCTCCGGCGCTGCGGACATGGCTAAAGGCAGTCCTCAGATTCAAAGCGGCAATCTGCGAATTGAATTTGACAACAAGCTGCGCAGCCGTGTGGTTGCACGTTTCGATAATAAGGAGACTGTGATGGGCCCGTTCACGGCTTCGGAATACGTGACCACGTTCGACAGGACTTTTGCTGCGTTCCTTCTGTCCTCGCAAAAGCGCGATCACGTGAAAGATGCTTTCGGAGAAGGCGAGCGGTTAACCGTAGAAGGAAAGGCGGGAGCACTCACAAAAACAGTTGCGGTCACAATCTATGACGACTTTCCATCGATGGCGTTCTTCGACGTTCAATACACAAATACCGGAACGTCAAAGCTCGCGATCAAAAGTTGGACCAACAACGCCTACACGGTAAACGCAGAAAGCCACGCGGCCTCTCCAGCTTTCTGGTCTTACCAGACTGGATCCTATGAGAAACGCCCCAATTGGATTTTGCCACTGCACGTTAATTTTCAGCAGGAAAATTATCAAGGGATGAACGCCAGCGACTACGGCGGCGGCACTCCCATTCTTGATGTTTGGCGGCGTGATGTGGGCATCGCGGTCGGAGATGTTGAGACGCGGCCCCGGCTGGTTTCTCTACCCGTATCGATGCCGGACGCGACGCACGCGAAGATTGCGATTCGATTCAACAAAGCTACGACGCTTAATCCGAGCGAGAGTCTTCACACGTTTCGCACCTTCGTCGCCGTTCACCAGGGAGACTACTTCCGGACGCTCACCGATTACAGGCGCTTCATGATGAGACAAGGATTCCAGCCAGCGACGGCTCCCGATGACGCTTTCGGCGCCATTTGGTGTGCATGGGGATACGGGCGCACAGTGCAACCGCAGCAGGTGTATGACACGCTTCCTACGGCGAAGCGGTTGGGATTTAAGTGGGTAACGCTCGACGATGGTTGGCAGAACAATGTTGGCGATTGGGCGCTCGATCCCAAGAAATTTCCTCACGGTGATGCTGACATGAAGGCTCTGGTCGATCGCATTCACGCGGAAGGATTCAAGGCCCAGCTGTGGTGGTCCCCGCTGAGTGCTGTGCCGGATTCCGATCTGCTGCGCGAGCATCCCGACTATGAACTGCTGAACCGCGATGGCTCCACGAGGAAAGTGTCGTGGTGGAACTCCTACTACTTGTGCCCGGCGGATCGACGCGTTGTTGAGTACCACAAGGCATTGGTTCGAAAGATTCTGGTGGACTGGGGATTTGACGGACTCAAGCTTGATGGCCAGCACATGAACGGAGTTCCAGCCTGCTACAACCCGGCGCACCATCACGCGCAGCCTGAAGATTCCGTTGAAGCTCTGCCGGATTTCTTTAAAGCAATTTACGATACGGCGCAGGAAGTAAGGCCGGGAACGCTCGTCGAATTCTGTCCCTGCGGTACGTCGTTCTCCTTTTTCACCACGCCGAATTTCAATATGTCAGTGGCTTCCGATCCGAGTAGTTCTTTTCAGGTTCGTTCCAAGGCGAAGACTTTGAAGGCCCTGATCGGAGACACCGTTCCATTCTTCGGTGATCACGTCGAACTAAGCGATGGCGGTAATGACTTCGCTTCTACGTTGGGCGTGGGCGGCGTCGTAGGGACGCAGTTCGTGATTCCGTCACTGGTTACGAAAAGAAGTAAGTCCGATCTGACTCCGGAGCGCGAGAAGGATTTCGAAAAGTGGCTTGGCATCTATCGCGAAAAGATGTTGTCCAAAGGAGAATATCTTGGGCAACTCTATGACATCGGTTTCGATAAACCCGAAGCGCATGCGATCCGTAAAGACAAGACCATGTACTACGCTTTCTTTGCTAAGCAATGGAAAGGCCCGGTCGAACTGCGAGGTCTCGAAGACCGAAACTACAGCGTGGTGGATTACGTTTCTGGGAAAACTTTCGGGAATGTGTCGGGACGTAACGCGCGCCTTCCGGTTGAGTTCGAGGGACATCTGCTTTTGGAAGTGAAACCCCAATAAACCGTGTTCGCAATTCGGTTCGATAACTTTGTCTCAGGAGCTCAAGCGTGAAAGTTCTGTCTCTTGTTTTGATCGTAATTGCTTCCATCGCGGTGGCTTTTGGCCAGCCTAATACCAACTTCTTCGTGTCGACGACGGGGAACGATTCGAATCCCGGCACGCTGTCGGCGCCCTGGCGCACCGTTCAACATGCCGTCGATAGAGCGCGTGGCGGTAGTACGGTGAATATACGCGGCGGCGTATATGAAGAACTGGTAACGGTGAATGCATCGGGAAACGCGAGCGATGGATTCATCTCGTTGCGAAGCTATCCGGGAGAGACGGCGGTCCTCGACGCGCAGCGCTTCACTCCTTCTGCGAGACAAGCAGTGCTCACGATTCACAACCAAAGCTATGTGAGGATCGAGGGGTTCGAAATTCGCAATTTTCACACCGCCGAACATCAGCTCACGCCTTTGGGCATTAGTGTTATGGGATCTGGATCTCACATCGAGCTGCTGAAAAATAATGTCCATCATATTCAGCAGACTTTTGAGGGGCGCGATGGTCCCGGACATGGCGCCAATGGGTTTGGCATTGCCGTGTATGGAACAGACGCCAAGACGCCAATCACCGACCTAATCATTGACGGCAACGAGGTGCATCACCTGAAAACTGGGTCGAGCGAGTCGCTGGTGGTGAATGGGAATGTCACGAACTTCCGCATTACTCACAATGTTGTGCATGACAACAACAATATTGGAATCGACGTCATCGGCTTTGAACATACGGCGCCTGACCCCGCGGTTGACCAGGCTCGCGATGGAGTAGTCAGCGGCAATCTGGTTTATAACATCCACTCGCGTGGCAATCCGGCATATCAGGACGAGGAAAACTCCGACGGCATTTATGTGGACGGTGGAACAAGAATCCTGATCGAACAGAACGTCATACACGATGACGATTTCGGAATTGAGCTGGCCAGCGAACACAAAGACCGCGCCACCAGCTACATCATCGCGAGAAACAATCTGATCTACCACTGCCATACCGCAGGTGTTTCGATCGGAGGCTACGCGCCTGATCGAGGACACACCGACCACAGCATCGTGGTCAACAACACGCTCTACGACAACGATACGTCGGCAACGGGATCGGGTGAGTTCCAGATGCAGTGGAACATGGCGGACGATATTTTTGCGAACAACATCGTGTACGCGGGCGCACGCTGCCTCATGGCGCTGAACAAATCTCAGGTCGATAAAAACCATCCTGCCGTCGCGATTGATCACAACCTTTATTACTGTGCGTCGGGAGCGAAGGCGAGCACATGGATCGAAACCTCCGGAACCGTGACAGGATTCGATCGGTATGTTGAGTCCACTGGCGGTGACAGCCACTCGCGCTTTCTGGATCCGCGGTTCGTTGATCTCGCTGGTAACGATTTTCATCTCCAGTCTGACTCTCCCGCCATCGCTGCTGGCTCGATTGACGAGGTTCCGGTCGGGCCACTGGACCTAGATGGCTCGCCGCGCGTCCAGTCAGGAAAGATCGACATCGGCTGCTATCAACGAAAGTAAGACAACGTCATTTGGAGTGCTCGATGTTGAAAGTGGATGTGAATCGCCGCGAATTCTTAAAGATCACGACTGGAGCTGGTGCCGCCTTGGCCCTTCCGGCCGCAGCGCATAGTGCTGTCACCTCGTCTGTTATTTCCTCCAAGATGATCGGTATCCAGGTTGGTGCGATTTCCTTTGTGGATGAAGGCACTGAGAAAGTTCTCGATGTGCTCCAAGAGCGCGCGTGCGTGAATACTCTATTTCTTGCGGTCTTTACTTACGGCCGAGGCATTGCCGGTCGACAGATTCCTGGGCAGCCGCTGCCCGATCACGGCAAGCAGGAATACGATCTCAATTTTCAAGGCGGAAATTTCGCGACTCCTCATCTTCAGTATTACAAGAACACGGTCCTCGAAGATACTCGCGCGCCCGATCACGGCGATCTGGACATCCTCGCTGAAGTGATTCCTGCCGCGAAGAAGCGTGGCATGAGAGTGGTCTGCTGGCTCGAGGATGTGTTTCGCACCGACCTGCCGAACATCGAGAAAGTCCAGGAGCGCGACCTTTACGGGCGGAATGCTGAGACGCTGTGCGTTAACAATCCGGACTACCGAAATTTTCTGACCGGGCTCGTCGAGGACTACACCCGTTCTTATGACATTGACGGGATTATGTGGGGATCCGAGCGTCAGGGAGCACTCTCGGACAGTTTGGGAGCAACGCATGACACGCCGCCGATTGATCCGGGCAACGTGACTTGCTTCTGCGAGTTTTGTCAGGCGAAAGCGAAATCTCGCGGTATTAATCCGGAACGGGCAAAACAGGGATTTCTGGAATTGGAAAAATTTGTTCGCTCAGCCCGCAGCGGTAAACGTCCCGTGGATGGCTACTACGTTCAGTTTTGGCGGCTGCTTTTGCGCTATCCCGAACTAGCCGCATGGGAAATGCCCATTACACCGAGAGCCCGCTGGTAGGTGCAACGATGATGTTTCGACGATCGTTGACTGCTCTCTCTTTTAGGGAATCCAACTTACTCAAGGTGAAATGCACCATTGCTCCAATCCTCGGGAGCTACATCGGTGATGGTTTCGGTGAAGTCCCAGCGGTGGCCGTAAAAGTCTTGAGCGTTGTATTGGCGCTCTCCGTAGGGTTGGTCTTGAGGTTCGGTCAGGATGATCGCTCCGTTCGTTCGCGCACGCGCGCAGTGGCCCTTCGCATCTTCAATGCGAACCTGAACAATGTGACTATTGTTGGGCGCTACGTTGCCTTCGGCGATGGTGATGCAGCCGTCGCTGGCTTTCATCTGGATGCGGTGATTGGCGATGCGAAGACGGATTGTGAAGCCAAAGGCCTTCGATAGCCAATCGGCGGCTGCGCTGGGGTCCGGATAAATGAGCACAGGAATTACAGGGCAGGGTGGGACGGAGCGGTTGGGTCGCATGCGGAAACTCTAGCACTCAATAAACAAAATTGTTCCGACGCAATGAGAAGTCCTTATACTTCTGCGTCATGAACCAATCAAAAAGATTTTGCCGTGCGCGAAAGCTAGCCTGGGTAGCTTTCTTTACCGCAAGTTCTGTTCTATCGCTTGCGGGGTATTTTTACGCCTACGGAGAGGACAAGTCGGGTTTCCCGGAGGGTTTTGACGCCGTGCAGGCGGCACCCAACAGCCACAAGGTGATTTTCGAAAATGAATTTGTACGCGTACTCGAAGTCACCATGCCAGCGCCGGGCGCTACAGAACCGATGCACCATCATCGATGGCCGAGTTTCTTTCTCGACTGGGACACCGGAGGAAGAACGCCGCATATCCGTTATCATCGCCCCGACGGCAGCGTTAGGGACAGCCCGAGCACGGAAGAGCCAAGTCATCCGGGCGTTTGGAGTATCCATTGGATGAAACCGGAACCCATGCACGCTATCGAGGTGGCGAAAGACGATAAGAGTAAGAGTGACAGCACCGTTGAGGGTCCGCCCAGCCTTCGAATCGAAATCAAATGCCATCCGTAAGGAGAGCGAAGATTGGGAGGGTAGGAAGCGGCGATTCGTCGTTGCTGTGCTCGGGAGTTGGTGGAGTGAGGATGTTTAGTCAATTATCCGGCAGTGCGCCCAGAAAATAGTCGTTATAACGACTATTATTTTCTGTGATTTCTAGTGGACAAGTTCAGACGCGCGGCCATCAACGCGAGATGCGCGCGGCGCTCCCTCGCATTACAGCTTCCACTTCTGAAAGGGTGGCCATGCTTGTGTCGCCCGGCGTTGTCATGGCCAGTGCGCCATGCGCTACTCCGCACTGGACGGCCCATTGCGGACCTTTGTCTGCGAGAAAGCCATAGATTAATCCGGAGGCGAACGAGTCACCTCCGCCGACACGGTCGAGAATCTCCACTGGGCGCTGCGGGACGTGAAAGACTTTGTCTTCGTAAAGCGCGATCGCTCCCCAATCATTTTGGGTTGCGGTTTGTGCAGTGCGCAGGGTGGTTGCGATGAGTTTCAGGTTTGGATAGAGCTGCGCGACGCGACGCAGCATCTTTTCGTAGCTTGCCACGGGCAAACTGCTGAAGTCGTCGTTGACGCCTTCGATCTCCACTCCTAGTGTTGCCGAGAAATCTTCTTCGTTGCCGAAGAGAACGTCCACGGACGAAACCAGGTCTCGGTTCACGTCTTTGGCTTTGGCCTTGCCGCCTATGCCTTTCCAAAGAGACTCGCGATAGTTGAGATCGTAGGACACTACGGTGCCAGAGGTTCGGGCCGCTTGGATCGCTGCTTTCGCCACGGCTGCGGATGATTCCGAGAGCGCTGCAAAAATGCCACCCGTGTGCAGCCATCGTGCTCCGTTGGTCGCAGAGGCAAAAATGGATTGCCAATTGAAGTCATCCGGTTGGCAATGTGAGATGGCGGTATTTCCGCGGTCCGAGCAACCCACTGCGGCGCGGACACCGAAGCCGCGCTCGGTGAAATTCAGCCCGTTGCGTACCGTTCTCCCGATCCCGTCATAGGGAACCCAGCGCACGAGCGAGATATCGACTCCGCCCTGAAGCAGCAGGTCTTCGAGTAGGCTTCCGATGGGATTCTTGGCGAACGCTGTGATGACGGCGGTACGCAGGCCGAAGCAGCGCCGGAGTCCACGTGCAACGTTGTATTCGCCTCCGCCTTCGGAGGCACGAAAGTTGCGCGCGGTGTGGATCCGTTCTTCGCCCGGATCGAGACGTAGCATTACTTCGCCGAGGCTGACGCAATCCCACTTGCAACTTTCAACTGATTTCAATCGGATCGATTCCATCGCGGTATTTTAAACGGTTTGAGGGCGAGACGTTCGACGACAATCGCGTGGTGCCAGGTGTTCAGAACCACAAGGGTATAATCGCGCAGAAGAAAATTCAGGACGTTCATTCAGGACGGTCAATGAAGAAAACAGAAGTTCTTGCAAAGCTGGTTGAAACCGGAGTGGTTGCCGTGATCCGCGCGGAGAGTCAAGACCAAGCGACACGCATCGCCGAGGCCTGTGGGCTCGGGAGTGTTGCGGCGCTGGAAATCACTTTCACAGTGCCGGGTGCGAAGGAAGTGATCGAGCACCTTGCCAAGAAACCCGCGCACGGGTTTTTACTGGGAGCAGGCACGGTACTCGATCCGGAAACCGCACGCATTGCCATTCTGGCGGGAGCACAATTTATCGTGAGTCCGGGGCTCAATCCGGAGACGGCTCGTCTCTGCAATCGATATCAGGTCCCGTATCTGCCGGGGGCCGCAACCATTCGCGAAGTGATCGAGGCGATGGAGTGCGGCGCTGATATCGTCAAGGTTTTCCCTGGCGAAATCCTCGGACCCACGTTTGTGAAGGCCGTGAAGGGTCCACTTCCACAAGCTCAACTGATGCCAACTGGTGGCGTCGACCTGAAGAATGTCGCGGATTGGATCAAAGCCGGCGCGTGTGCCGTGGGCGTCGGAGGCAATCTGACGGCTGGAGCGAAGACCGGTGACTACACATCCATTACTGACCTTGCGTTGCAGTTCGTCGCAAAGATTAAAGACGCGCGCGGCAAGTGAGCAGCACGAGATTCTGACGCTAAGACGAACGGCGGGAGACGTCGTTGACGCGGCTGACACGGTTCGTCTCGACCGTGGCGCTTTCTACAACGGCAACGAGGAGGTCGGGATCCCTTTCATAGGCTGAGTTGCTTTCTTGGGCCTCGCCACCTTCGCCATTTGGTGGAGCATGAATTGAGGGGCGATACGGCTCATTACTTTCAGCACGTTGCTAAGACCTGGGCGAATTTCCAGTTTTCCCGCTTCAATTCCGGCAATGGCTTTCTTTACCAGCACCTTCACATCCATCCCTTTCTGTCCTTTCATTTCCTCCGCGAACTCGCCTCGAAACAACGGCGTCTCGACGCCCGGCGGCGCTAGCTCGACCACGGTAATGCCCGTGCCCTCAAGCTGCACACGCAGGGATTGGGTGTAGGAATGAATCGCGGCCTTCGTTGCGCTATACACCGGCGAAATAGTCAAAGGTATGAAAGCCAGGCCGGACGAGACATTGACGATGAGCGCGTCCTTGCGCGTTTTGAGATGCTCCAAAAACTGCTGGATCATCCGCACCGGTCCGCTCAAATTGATTTCAATCTCGCGTGTCACGTCCGCCAGATCACGACTCTGATCGAGCTTTAGGTTGCGCATGATCCCGGCGTTGTTGACGAGGGTATCGAGTACCGGAAACTGAGCCAGCACACTTTGGTACAGCACCCCTATGTCGCCAGTGTTGCTAACGTCGCTCCTAAAGGTATGGATTCCGGGAAGCGACCGCTTGGCGGAATCGAGTTTTTCCTGGTCCCGGCCGGTGACGATAACTGTATTTCCGCGGTTCAGGAACTGCGTCGCCAGCTCAAGACCAATACCGCTCGTGCCTCCGGTTATTAAGATGGTCCTTTTTTTCAGTTTCATGGCAAACACTCCTTAATCAGTAGTTTTGTTGATTTCGTTTGCGTATTGCATCCTAGCCGATATACTCTCTAAAAGATAGTAGGCACTCGTAAGTTCTATACATACAAAAAAGAGAGTGTAAAAATGTCCAAGCTTTCGCGGTTCACTGAAGACCAGATCGTTGCAGCGAACTTTTATGCCTCTCAAATTCCTCCCGACGACCTCGATCCCCGGATTGAGGCCCTTGTAAATGATCTGATCGGCCAAGTGGCCGATAAGTGGACGATGCTGATTCTCGAGGTGTTGGCGGAAAAAGGGGAGCTGCGATTCACCCGTCTGGGTGAGTTGGTTGAGGGCGTCAGCCAAAAAATGCTGACGCAAACGCTGCGCCACATGGAGCGCGATGGCCTATTGACGAGGACTGTGCACCCTGTCGTACCGCCCAAGGTGGAATACAAACTTACGCAGCTCGGCTTGAGCCTTGGAGCAGCCTTTTGTGGCGTGTGGGTTTGGGCGGAGAAGAACCTCGATCAGGTCGAGGAGGCCCGCGTAAAGTTCGATGACAAAAGCGGACGAACCAACCGGGGACAGGAACCCGCTTGATGGGTTCGTCCGAGAAACGCTGGCCATTGCCAGTGCTATTATCTTGCGGCGCTCAAGATTCCACGAGCCTTTAGGATTTTTATGCGCCCACTTTTTCCGTGATAAGTGTCTGGTTGTTTATTGCAAGGCCACTCTTCGCGAAGGAAGTAAAGATTCGCGGGTTCGTCACTGAGGTGAAATTGTCCACAGTGTTTGAGATCGACGACTGTAAGATCACTCGTAACCGCATCTGGCGAAGGGCAGGGTCCGCTGTTCCGCAGCATTTGTGCGGAGTCGTAAATAATAGTCGTTATAACGACTAGTATTTGGATGTGAAGTCAGGCCTGTTCGCATTGACCATCTTTTCTAATTTCATTCAGTTCCCTATCAGTGCACTCGGAAGGTAGACCAGTCGAATGCCCACATTGAGCGCGTTTTTGTCACTGTTTCTTTTCTGCTCTTTGGCAGCAGTTGCCCAAGAGAAGGTGCCACCGCCGCAACGACGAGATTCCGCCACGGTGAATGGCGGAATTTCCAAGCGACAACTCGCTTTGGAGGATCGTCTTAACACGATTCTTTCCGACGGGGATCAAGCTCTTAAGGCCGGTCACGCGGTGGATGCTGTTAAGCAATATGAGGCCGCCACGGAAATGGTCCGCAAGGAGCCTCTTCTGGCGGAACAGGAACAGCGGGTTTTGAGAAAAGCTGGCAATGGCTACCTTCAGGCGAATCGTCCCACGGATGCGATACCGATCTTCCAGAGGCTCCTCGAAAGCTTAAAGAAGGATTGCGAATCTGCGACAACCTCGGTGTCAACGTGTGCCAGCGCCCAGCAAGATCTTGCTGTGTCGAAGATGCATGCTGGTGATTTCGAAGGTGGGCTGGTGTCCCTGCGGCTGGCAGAAGGGAACTATTCCAAAGCTGAGAAGTTGAGCGGTTCGCATGAATTCGCGATGATTCACGAAATGGATGAAGCGAACGCACGAGTGTTGATGGCAGTTGCGCTTTTTCGGCTTGGCAAAACTGCCGATGCCGTAGCGATCGTTGAAGAAGCGATTCTGCAGCTCAACCGAGTGAAGGATGACAGTGACATCAACATTGGGATTCGAGAGAGTGCGGCAAGTTCGGTCAAGAACGCGCAGACGATCCTCGCGCAAATCAAGCTACCACATTGATTTGGTCTTGTTCGCTGCCTCAGTGCCCGACTTCATCAAGGATATTCTGACTGCGAACGCCATCGATTCTGTTGAGGGAGTAGGGATCTTTCGACTGCGCTAAGGCTTCGCTCTGCGGAGCCTTAGCTGCGCTCAAGATGACAATCCCTGGTTTATTAGTTTTCGCCAACCGAGCCTTGTAGCTTCGAAAGCTTATCTTCGTTTGCGCAGCACCCAGGTTGTCATGCAGCGATAGTCTTGGACGATGGTGGTCTTCAGAGGATCGACTAGAATCGCATTCATTTCTCGGCCAAGGTCCAGGAGCATTTCTTCATCCACCAGAAACCATTCGGAACCGTCGCCGATGACGTAGATATTGTCCCGCACCCTCTCGAAAGTCATTCCGATTCGTGAGCCTAAGCGGCAAAATAACATTCCGCCGGGCCTTAGGACACGCCACAACTCGGACAGCATCATTCTGAAGTGAGCTTCATCCCGGGCGAAGTGAAGCACGGAATTGCAGATCACGACATCGGCCAATGCGTCTGGGAAAGGCATCCGCTCGATGTGCCCAACTTGAAAATTCTCTGCCGGAAGTTGCGCGCCGAGGGAGGCAGAGAGTTGACGAACGTGGTCAACTCCATCGCGGTCCTCGTCCAAAGCGAATACCTTGCAACCCTCGCGCAGCAGATGGACGAGATTGCGTCCATAACCGCACCCGGCATCGAGCACGCGCATTCCCGGAGCGATCTTTCCTCGAAGGATTTGATCGAACACATAGATGTCGATCTGTCCAAACTGGTCTTGAATGTTGAACGGCATAGAACAACAATACCGCGTGGAGTTGATAAAACCGCTTCATGTTGAGGGAGTAGGGGCCTTTCGACTACGCGGAAGCTTCGCGTTGCGAAGCCTCCGCTGCGCTCAAGATGACAGTTGGGGGGCGAGATATCTTTAATTCGGTTATCGATGTTGCTGTCTGACTTTGCTTCTCGATCATTTTCTGGAGAGTGTTCCTCTAAACATTTCGTTTGATTGACTCAGTGACCCTCACGCCCTAAGATGTGCTGGATTAAAATGTGTTGGACTCGATGTCCTCAACCTGGTGGAAAGCCCAACTTTGATCGGACAAACCGTCTCGCACTATCGCATCGTCGAGAAACTTGGCGGTGGCGGGATGGGCGTTGTGTACAAAGCGCAGGATACCCGCCTCGATCGTTTCGTTGCCCTCAAATTTCTGCCTGAAGATGTTGCTCGCGATCCGCAAGCGCTGGAGCGTTTTCGCCGCGAAGCGAAGGCCGCTTCTGCTCTGAATCATCCGAATATTTGTACTATCCACGATATTGGGGAGGAGCAAGGTCGCGCTTTCATGGTGATGGAGTGTCTCGATGGATTGACGCTCAAGCACCAGATTGCCAAAGGGCCGTTGGGCCCAGACGAGTTCATGGCACTCGCCATCGATATTGCCGATGCTCTCGATGCAGCGCACGCAAAAGGCATTATTCATCGCGACATCAAGCCGGCCAACATTTTCGTGACTGAGCGGGGACACGCGAAAGTTCTCGATTTCGGTCTGGCGAAGGTGAACACGAAATCCCGAACGAGCAGCGATGACGCGGAAACACTGGTTGATGCGGAATCGGATGCGCGATCTCTCACGACTACGGGGGCCATAATTGGCACGGTGGCCTATATGTCTCCGGAGCAGGTGAAGGCGCAAGATCTGGATCCACGCACAGACCTTTTCTCATTTGGCGTGGTGCTGTACGAGATGGCGACTGGGAAGATTCCGTTCGAAGGATCGACTTCGGGCGAGATCTGCGGCGCAATTTTGTATCAGCAGCCTGTGCCATCCGCGCAAGTGAATCCAAAGATTTCTCCGGCTCTGGATTCGATGGTCCGCAAGGCGTTGGAGAAAGATCGCAACCTGCGCTATCAGAGTGCGGCCGATATGCGAACCGACTTGCAGCGGCTGAAACGGGATTCGGAAAGCGGGAGGGTTGCAGCAACTTCGGAGCGGATATCGACTGGCGCTTCTTCTATGGGTGCGTCGGTAGGTTCGGGGCAGGCTCCGGAGCGTCAAGGTCGAACCAAGCTCGCGACTATTTTGGTCCCGATCTTGCTGATCTGCGCGGTGATTGCTGGAGGGCTCTACTACTATTCGCATCGGCCCAAGGCGCTCACTGAAAAGGACACGGTAGTGCTGGCGGATTTCACGAACAAAACTGGCGATCCGGTATTTGACGGCACGTTGCGACAGGGACTTTCCGCACAACTGGAGCAATCGCCATTCTTGAGTCTGATCTCCGACGAGCACATCGCCCAAACTCTGACCCTGATGAGTCAGCCGAAGGATGCGCGGCTGACGCAAGAATTGTCGCAGGAGATTTGCCAGCGCACGGGGAGCGCGGCCACGATTGAAGGATCCATCGCAACTTTGGGCAGCCAATACGTTATCGGACTGAAAGCAATGAACTGCCACACAGGCGAACTGCTGGCGCAAGAGCAGGTCACGGCCAATGGTAAAGAGCAGGTGCTGAGTGCCCTCGGCAGCGCCGCGGCGAAGTTGCGGCAAAAGCTCGGTGAGTCGCTGGCATCGGTGCAGAAATATGAAGCGCCGCCAGAGGATGTGACCACGTCATCGCTCGAAGCGCTGCAGGCCTACAGCCTCGGTATGCAAGCAACCAACGTCACGAACGATTACATCGCTGCGATCACTTTTTTTGAGCGAGCCACCACGCTGGATCCGAAGTTTGCCATGGCTTATCTGCGGTTAGGGCAAGCGTATCAACCGCAAGGAGAACTCGTGCGGGCTGCTGAGAGCACGCGCAAGGCTTACCAACTGCGGGAGCGGACGAGCGAGAAAGAGAAGCTCGCTATTTCTTCATTCTATGAATACGTCGTCACCGGAAATCTGGATGCGGCTCGCAGTTCCTATGAGTTGTGGGCTAGCACTTTTCCTCGGGATGACGAGCCGCAAAATTCGTTGTGGTTTATTGATGCGGCTTTCGGCGAATACGAGAGATCTCACGCGGGCGCTCTGGAGGCCGCAAAACTCAATCCCGGAAGCGCGAACAACATCGTCAGCGTGGTCTATTCAGACCAGTGGCTGAATCAACTAGACAAAGCGAAGGCGGCCGCGCAGGATGCGCGGGCCCGCAATCTCGAGTCGCCCTGGATTCCTCTGGTTCTTTACAACGTAGATTTCCTCTTGCATGACAACGCCGGGATGGAGCGAGACGCGGCTAGTGTGATGGGCAAACCCGGGATCGAGGATCAGATGCTATTCCTCGAATCCGAAACTGCAGCCTCGGGAGGAGCTTTCGCCAAGTCTCAGGAACTAACGCGGCGCGCCTCCGATTCCGCGCTGAGAGCCCAGGAGAAAGAAACAGCGGCGGAGTATCTGGCGCATAGCGCTTTGCGTGAAGCGTTGGTCGGTGATAGTGCTTCTGCAAAACAGCACGCGCAGGCCGCACTGGCGCAGGCAAACGGCAAACACGTCGAGGGATTCTCAGCGATCGCGTTGGGATTGACCGGCGACTCCGCTTCGGCGGAACACGTTGCTGGCGATCTCGGCAAACGGTTCTCCGAAGACACGGTTGTGCGGTTCGATTACTTGCCCATGATTCATGCGGCGATATCGCTTCGCGATGGCAACGCGACAGAAGGGATTCAAGCCCTCGCGGCCACGGTACCGTACGAATTGGGACACACGAACAGTGCTTTTACTTTTGCTCTCTATCCCGTTTACTTACGCGGCGAAGCGTATTTGGCTGCGAAGCAAGGCGCTGCCGCGCGGGTCGAGTTTCAGAAAATTCTCGACCATCCCGGCGTGGTTGGGAACGAGTCGCTCGGTGCGCTTGCGCAGCTTGGTCTTGCTCGCAGCTTCGCTCTGGAAGGTGACAGTGCGAAAGCCCGCGCGGCTTATGTTCGGTTCTTCACTTTGTGGAAAGATGCAGATGCTGATGTCCCGATTCTGAAAGAAGCGAAGGCGGAAAACAAAAAGCTGCAGTAGTAGTCTTCGGGTAAATCTCTTTATCTGAATCTTCAGCCGTTGCGCCTCGGCCGCTGCTCAATGTTGGCGAACCTTCTTTTTCGGCGCGGGGAAGAAGCAGGTCCTTCGCTTCGCTCAGGATGACAAACCGTTGGAGCTCTTGGATCGCAAGAGGCCGCAGAGGGTGAGCAGTAACGCCGCCATGATGGTCACTCCGCACAACTTGAGTGAGCCAGTGACGATTGGATTGTCCGTGCCGTTTGGCGGCGGGAATTTTTCGTTCATTGTCGACATGAGCTTCGACGAAGCGCCGATAAAGGCTGCTGCCACTCCGGCGAATCCGTTTGTCCACGTGCCGATTTGCAGCAAGCGCGAACCACAACTTCAGTAACAGCGGGCTCAGCCGAAGTTCCTTGACAAGAAATCCAAATGCCACCATTAAAACGCCGTTGGCAGTGAGTTCGATGTGCGCCATTACGATCCCGCGATACCATGCCACGGCCGAAGGTGGGATAAATCCGATCATGCAGCCGACCGTGATTTGGAGAACCCCGAAAATCAGAGTCCAGCGTTTTAGATTCGCTTTCAAGTTGTCGATATCGAGATGGGAGGTCATAGTCGGAGACTTCGTGTCATCGGGGCGGCGAGCGTACGCGCCATTATAAAGTGCGAGAGCGCTCGCTTAACGGGTCGTGGCCCGTTTTGAATGCTTTTGGCGCATTTGCGCTCGGGACGAATGGTTTTAATTTGCTCCAAAATAATAGTCGTTATGACGACTATTATTTTAGGGGCCACGCCATTGACCGCGCTTCTTCAAGAGTCCCCTTGGCTTTACCGCAACAGCGAGAAACTGAACACATCGCTGCCTGCGCAAACCGTCACGTACTGCACACCATCGACGGAGTAGGTCATCGGCGATGAGCGGATTATCTGGCCTGTGTTGAAGTGCCACAACTTTCCGCCTGTCTTCGCGTCGACGGCTTCGAAGGATTCGCTATCGTCGCCGAAGAATAGTAAACCTCCGGCGGTCGTCAATGTGCCGGCCCAAGATCTACCGGTGCCGACTTGTGGGTAACTCCAGACGGTCTTTCCATCTTTCGGCGAAAGTGCAAGCAGGATTTTCTCGGATTTTTCATCGGGTGGAAGAGTGGTGCCGGTGTTATAAAACGTCTCGCCTGATTTGAATTTGCTGGTCTTGGCGAAAAAAAGATCACAGCCCTCTAATGCGAGCACGTAAAAGAGGCCCGTATCCGGATTATAAGAAGGCGAAAACCAATTTGTTGCCCCGTTGATGCCGGGGCAAATATAAGTGCCTTCGGGGGACGGAATTTTTCCGGTGAGAATCGGCCGGCCTGATGCGTCGACGCCTTTGGCCCAATTCAATTTCGCGACGAAAGGAGTAGCGCGGAGGAATTTTCCGTTCGTCCGATCGAGCACATAAAAGTAACCGTTGCGGTTGGCCTGCAATAAAAGATGCTGTACCGTTTCGTTTTCGGTGGTGTCGACCAGAACTGGAGTTTCCGTCGCATCGTAGTCATATAAATCATGCGGCGTGAATTGGAAGTACCACTTCACCGCGCCGGTATCGGGATCGAGCGCTAGAACGCAGGCGGTGTAAAGATCGTCGCCGGGGCGCGAATCGCCCAAAAAATCTGGAGACGCGTTGCTGGTCGTCCAATACAGAGTGTTGAGCGCTGGATCATACGTGCCTGGCATCCAGGTGGTGCCGCCGGCATGGAGATAGGAATCGCCCGGCCAACTCGCGGAGCCAAATTCTCCGGGAGCAGGGAATCGTCCAGCGCTGCCACGTTTTCTTTCCGGTCGCAGCATCGTAGGCAGCTACAAATCCTCTGACGCCGGAATCTCCGCCGGAGGTTCCGACGATAACTTCGCTTCTTCACCACCAGCGGCGCACTGGTCGATCCATAGCCCTTGGTCTTGTCAGCGTATTCCACGTCCCACAACAGGCCGCCGGAGCGGGCGTCGAGGGACAGCAGATGCGCGTCGTCGGTTTCGATAAAAACTGAATTCTGCCAGACAGCGACCCCACGATTTTTGTGAGCCGCGGCGTCGTCGAGTAATCCCGAACTCATCAGGGCGCTGATAGTGCCACAACTGGCGTCCAGTACGGGCGTCGAGAGCAAAGACATCGTTGGCCGCGGTCAGGAACATCACGCCTCGAATTACAACCGGAGTTGCTTCGAGGTTCTGCGAGTTGCCGGGATGGAACACCCATGCAGCGCGGAGTTGGTGGACATTTGCGGCGTTGATTTCACGCAATGCGCTGTAGCGGCGGCCGCTATAGTCGCCGTTGTAGGAAGTCCAATTCGCTTCGGCCGGGTTTGTCAGCAAGTCTTCTGCGCGTACCGCGTTCGCGCGGGGCGCAGAATGTTCTGGTCGCGGCGATGCCTGTCCCACCATTCTTTGTCCCGGAAATAATCCGGTGACTAGCATGGCGCAAAGCAGGAACATCGCTGCATTTTGCAGTTTCATCTCAGCGATTTTCCTCTGCCTTGATCGAAACTTCGCCAAGGGCACCTCGATCGAGTCCATCCGCATCTTCGACGTGCAGAGAGACTCGCGCAGGTTTTCCCTGGGGAGCGAGTCCAATGTCCAATGTGACTAGCTTCGCTGGAGTTACTTCACCGAGCGGCAGAGTGTCAGTCATTGAGCCGTGTTCGTTATAAAAGTGCGCAACCAGTTTGCCTGAAAAAAATACTCCGAAAGAACCTGACAGTTTCACTTTGCCATTCTCAAGTCGCGTTCCCGACAACGGTTTGGTGACGATTCCCGCGTCGGACACGCCGTGAAATTCGCTATCGGCTCGCGTGGGGAACCAATCCGTTTCGAGGTGGCAGGATTCTCCAGGACGCAAATGGCAAATCGGACTATTGATTTCCGCTTCCATGTAAAAAGGAGACACGCCTTTGGAACCGTCCGTCACCGTGGCTACTCCGTCGCTGTTAAGTCGCAGTTCAGGGCCATTCGTCCAGAAAATTACCGACGCATTCCCCGGATACGGTTTGTTTTTTTCGTATTGAAAACGCTCGACCATGGCGTAGCGACTGCTTCCGTCGACGACCGCGAGCCACCCATCGGGGGAATCGATCCACAACTCAGCGGCCAGGTGCGAATAGTGGATCGCAAATAAACCATCTTCGCGCACGGTTGCGGCGGGGTTCTCCGCCGGGCCGAAGCGAACGTGATAATGATTCAAATACGTGCTGGATGGATTGGTCGCGGTAAACCCCCAAAGCTCGCGATTGCTGCGCGTGGGATCGGCATGATCGCTGGTGTCGTATTGCGAAACAGATTGCATCGACCACTCGACAATGTGTCCGCTTACGTTTTTCATGGACGCGCGAAAAGCTATATGGGGAGAGTCTTCATCCAGGCGAATGGTTCGGGAGAGTTGGATTCCCGTGTGGGCGTCGAGCGGTCCGGTTAGTTCGATCCCACAGCCTTGTTGATTCGAAACTTGCTCATTCGATAGCTGCCCATCCGAAAGTTTTCGAAAGGTGAACGGACCGTCATCGAGTATGTCGGAATTGCCGCGCCACTGTTGTTCGCTGTCGTCGCCTTCAGGCAATAGCCAGAGTTTGTCTCCGCCATAGTTGAACCACTCATCCTGAGACGGCGGCATGTACTTTCCCGCAAGCTTTGGATTGACGAAAAGAAAAGCATGACCGTCAAAGGTCACCTGGATAAGGCGTCCGCCATTTTGCGGGACGATGACGAGTTGTACCCAGCGATTGGAGAGCCGCTGCGCCTGCCATCCTTGATAGTCAACACTCTCGACGCGACACTCGGCGTTCGCCGCTAATTTAGATTGCGATGGCGTTTGCGCCGTGGCGGGTGCCGTTCGGAATCCACATAGCAAAGTTACAAATGTGAGAACGACCGCGGCGATTGCGCAGCTCGGACAATTCTTTGTTTGAACCGAAACCAGATCCCGGCGCTTTTGTAATCCGCCCCTCATACTCCTCCAACTGAACAAATATTGCAGCCAAGAATTATGGAATATACTCCGCAAACTGGCGAAATGAAATGATTCAATATAAAACAAAAGAAAAAGATTGGCGCGACCGAGGTTGTGTGTTAAACCAAAGGCCTCAGTCGATGGCAGTTCTTTAGACATGCTCGCCTGAGTTCGGACGTGGAAGTTCGCAAGCTCATCGGGAGAAATAATTATGGTTGGGTCAATTATGGCTGGTCCTAGTAGGCGTTCATTCTTCAAATTTCTGGCTGCGACACCGTTGCTAAGTCAAATTGCGGTTCACGATCTTTACGCGCAAGCGACTACGGCGATGGGAATCAAGTCCGAGGGGAACGTCTATTCTCGGCTCGGAGTGAAGACGGTCATCAATTGCCGAGGCACCTGGACTTATCTCAGCGGATCCCTCGAGTTTCCAGAAGTCCGACAAGCCCAGCTCGAAGCGAGCGAATATTTCGTGAACATGATTGAACTTCAACGCGCTGTCGGACGCCGCCTCGCAGAGTTGACCGGCGCAGAGTCGGGCATGGTGACCTCGGGATCCGCGGGAGCCATGGCCGCAGCGACCGCGGCCTGCATGGCTGGGGCAGACGACAAGCTAATCTGGCAGCTTCCGGATACGACTGGGATGAAACACGAAGTTGTCATGGCAGGAGGCCGCAGCGCTTTCGACAGCGCCATTCGACTTACCGGAGCGAAGCTTGTCCTCGCTCGCTCACCGGAAGAAGTTGCGAATTCCATTACAGACAACACGGCGATGATTTACACAACCGACCTCGGTGAGAAGCTGGAAAAGCAATTGAAGATTGCTAAGGATCATAAAGTTCCGATGCTGCTGGATGACGCTGCCGGCATTCCTCCTGTCGAAAACGCGAAACTTTACGCCCGGATGGGAATTGACATGTATTGCTTTTCCGGAGGCAAGGGGCTTCGCGGGCCGCAGTGTAGCGGTTTGCTTCTCGGCCGCAAGGATCTGATCGAAGCCGCTCTGCAAAATAGCAGCCCGCGCGAAGGGGCGGTTTGCCGTCCGATGAAAGTCGGCAAAGAAGAAGTGATCGGCTGTCTGACGGCGCTCGAAACGTGGTTGAAGATCGACGAAAAGAAACTTTATGCGGAATGGAACGCTCGCATTGACCGCATCCGCACGTTGGTGGAAACGGTGCCTGGTGTTACCACCACCACTTTTGTTCCTGATGATGGAAATCGCTACCCAACTCTAACCGTTAAGTGGGACCAGCAAGCGTGGGGCTACTCTATTTTTGATTGTGTGCGAGAACTTCGCGCCGGTGATCCGGTGATTGAAGTGTTGGGCGCGGATAATCCTAGCTTGGTGACGGCGGTGCGAGAGGGCAATCCCAATCCTAAGGAAAAGCATAAGGGTCCCGACCACATCGAACTGGTTTCCATGACGATCAAGCCCGGAGAGGAAATCATTGTTGGGCAAAGATTGCGTGCGGTTCTTGGTGCCGCGCAGAAGAAGGCTGCCTAGGAACTATAGGCAGGAAGAAGGAGACGACAACTTGCCTCTGTTAACAATCGCTCGGCACTTCGCGTTAGGCGTGTTGCTGCCTGCTCTTCTCGCGCTCCAAGTCACGGGGCAGGAGCGAAGGCGCGTGATAACGCCCGCCAACGCCGCTTCGAGTGGCAATCGATTTCTGTCGCAGGGTGTTGATACCGGCGACTATCTTTACGTCTCCGGACAAGGGCCCCGTCGCGCCGATGGTGTGGTGCCGTCCGGATCCGGCGCACAAGTTCGGCAAGCGCTCGACAATGTAAAAGCTGTGGTGGAAGCGGCTGGGCTGAAACTGGAGAACGTCGTTTACGTTCAGGTGTATCTGACGGACATGAAGTCCTACTCGGAGTTGAATCGAGTGTTCGCCGAGTACTTTCCGAAAACGCCACCGGCGCGAGCAGTGCTCGGAGTTTATGCGCTCCCTGATCCGCCCGTTCAAATCAATGCTGTTGCTGTTCGCAATCTTGAAGGACGGAAAGCGATTCATCCTGCGAATTATCCTGTAGACGATTTCGTGTCGCCAGGAATTCTCACGCATGATCGCCTTTTTATTTCCAGCATGGCTGGAGTGGATGCCGCGACTGGCAAGGTTCCTGCCGATCCCGCAGCTCAGGTGGATCTCGCCTTGGACGGCATGCAGGCCGTCGTAAAAGCCGCAGGTGTGGAAATGAGTCACGTAGTTTTCGTGAATCCTTATCTGACGTCAGATATCCCGTCTCGCGTTATGAACGAGCACTATGCCAAGCGGTTCGAATTCGGCAACACACCGGGGCGCGCCACGATCGAAGTGTCGAGTCTCCCAGGAGGCGCACATATCGAGTACACCGGAGTGGCCGTTCGCGATCTTCAGCAGCGCAAAGCAGTGCGACCGAAGAACATGCCTCCGAGTCCGACGGCCAGCCCCTGTGTTTTTGCGGGAGACACGTTATATTGCTCGGCCAAGAGTGGATTCATTCCCGGACCGCATGGCGGCGTATATGCGGCCACTACTGCGCATCAGGTTCGGCAAACAATGCGCAATCTTCTCGACAATCTCGAAGAAGCTGGCATGGATTTCAGTCAGGTGGTCTCCACGAATGTTTATTTGGACGATCTGGCCGATGCGGCTGCGTTTAACGATGTTTACAGTCAGTATTTCAAGATGATGCCAGCGAGCACCACAGTGCAACAGATCGCTCCTTCGGAACGTAAGGCGGACAAGAACGATAACTATCCCGATCTGGAGCAGGTGTCGCTGATTGCGGTCCGTGGGAAATCTGCGCATTGATACATCACGAATTGTTACTCTGCAGCATCGCTAAAGTGAGGGATTGTTAGGTGAGAGTAAGTGCCGTAGAAACAATCAGGTCTGTCGAAAATAAACTGCTTATTCTGTCGCTCTGTGCGAAATACTCGATTGCACTTATTGTTTCACTTGTCGCAAGCCACGCTCAAACGACTTTGCACAGTGCCGAGAATAGTGTGGGACGGAGAATATTTGAATCCAGCTGTGCGCCGTGCCATGGATTGAACGGAAAGGGAGGCGAACACGCTCCCGACATTGCGACAAGGCCCGATATCGCGAGGCTATCGGATGGCGCGATCCTCAAAGTACTGCGGGAGGGAAAGCCCCAGGCGGGCATGCCTCCATTTGCCGGACTCGGCACGATGAAGCTTTCCGAGACGCTGAATTATTTGCGGTTTCTGCAAGGCCAGCTGAGAGCGCCAATGCCTATAGTAAGCACGGAAAAAGGCAGGGAAGTATTTTTTGGGAAGGGTGAGTGTTCTGGGTGCCATATGGTGCGGGGAGCGGGCGGATTTCTTGGACCCGATCTCTCTGATTACGGGGCAAGTCACTCGGCCGACGAAATCCGCAGCGCCATAGTAAGCGCAGAAAAGAGATCGGGCATTCAGAAAGGTTGGGCGAAAGCAACAACCAGGGATGGCCAACAAGTTTCTGGCTTGGTCAGGAACGAGGACGATTTCTCAGTGCAATTGCAAGGAAAAGACGGAGCGTTTTACTCAGTGGAGAGATCCGACCTCTCGGCACTTACAGTCGATCCAGAACCTCTAATGTCAGATAGCTATGGAACGCGACTAAGTAAGTCAGAACTCGATCAACTCGTGGGTTATCTGTTGAGTGTGGTAGATGCAACGAAAGGAGGATCGCTCCATGTCCCGATTCGTTAGTCGATTGAAAGCGGTGAAACGGACGTCCCAGCTGCCCCTGTTCGCTCTTCTACTTGCAGGTACGATTTCCCTGGTATGGGGACTTCATACGGTCACGGCGCAAACGGCTGGGAGCGGTAATGACGAGAACTCATTGGTTGAAGCGTTTCGACACGTTGAAGTTGCTTCCGTCTCCGATGCCTTGGAGCAGATCGTTGGGAAGAAGATGTACATGTCGCATCGCATGAGGCCGATTTTCCCGAGCAAGTTTGCGGGTGTGGCACTAACAGTCCATCTGAAAAAAGAAGAGAACGAGGATCCAACCGCTCTGAATGGCATGCTTTCGGCTATTGATGAGGGTCAAAAAAACTCTGTGTATGTCATGGCGGTGGATGATGGCGCCGACATCGCTGGCATGGGTGGACTGATGGGCACGGCAATGTCAGCCCGAAATTACGCCGGTGCGGTAATTGACGGCGGAGTGCGCGACGTGGCCTACTTGCAGAAAATTGGGTTCCCTGTTTTTGCGTTGGGGATCGTACCGTCCACTTCTGTTCATCACTATCGTTTTGCAGGCTCGAATGTGCCTGTCGTATGTGATGGTGTTGAGGTGAATCCTGGAGACATTGTTGTTGCCGACGCCGACGGCGTTGCGGTCGTCCCACGTGCGGCAGCGGAAAAGACTCTTGCTCTGGCTCAACAATTAGACTTCAAGGAGCACTCTATGTACGCGATCATCGAAAAGGCAAAATCAATCGTCGAAGCGGTGAAGCAAGCTGGGCGGCTCTGAAGGTTTGGCTGGTGTGGGGCAAAAGTGTTTCCTGTTCAATCTATTTTGTAAGTCATATTCCGCTCTTCAATAAGGAGAATCTACGATGCTTTCAACAACGCGCAGAAGTTTTGCATCCCGGATTGCTGCCGGATTTGCCGGCATGGGACTGGCTAGCTTGTTTACTGGATCGGCACGCGCCGCAACTAACGACGATCAGAGTGGTGTCCGCAAGCTCGGCTACGACGGCAAGCCGACCGATGGCACCGGATTCATCACGCCGCTGATTGTTCACAATGGAGTGATTTATATCGCTGGCCAAGGCGCGCACTCGCGCAATCCTAAAGAGGAATTCGCCACCGATGCCGAGACGCACACGACGAAAGTCCTGGAGAACGTTAAGACTTTGGTCGAGGCGGGTGGCGGGAGCATGGATAGCATTCTGCAACTTACAGTCTTCCTGACGAAGATTGAAGACTTTGAGTCGATGAACAAAGTGTTCAAAACTTATTTTCCTCACGGTGGCCCTGCTCGGACGACCGTCGCAGTTGCGGCGCTACCCGGACAGTCTCTAGTCGAGATCAACTGTACTGCTGCGGTGGTTCGCAAGTAAGTTCCCGAACTGTGTTGTTCGAGAACGAAACCCGGGGAAACGACAGCCATCAGAATGACCACCATCAATCACAGTTGCGGCCAACCACCTTTTGACTTGGAATCCGCCGGTGGCTGACCCTCGGATCGGACGAGTGCGCTGGTTCCTGGTGTTTTGGCTATTTGTTCTGGGCGCTGTTTCCTACCTTGATCGAGTCAATATCTCGATCGCGGGTAGCGCGCTGGCCGACGAATACCGTCTTAGCCAGGTGCAACTCGGTTCGATCTTCAGCGCCTTTCTGATCGGCTACGCGCTTTTTCAAACCCCTTGCGGATGGCTCGCGGATAAACTCGGCCCGCGCTATGTGCTGACGCTTGGCGTTGTCTGGTGGGGGATTTTCACCGCCCTTACGGCGTCTCTCTCTTCGACGATTGCGGGAGTTCTTTTCTGTCTCATTATTATTCGCTTTCTGCTCGGCGCGGGGGAGGCGATCATCTATCCCGCTTGCAACCGATTTGTTTCGCAATGGATTCCCTCGCAGGAGCGCGGACTAGCCAATGGCTTGATCTTCGCGGGCGTGGGTGCAGGTACAGCCAGTGCGCCTATTTTTGTTACCTATTTACTGATCCACTACGGCTGGCGCACTCCTTTTTGGGCGAGCACAGTTCTGGGATTGGTTGTCGGTGGTATCTGGTTTGTGATTGCTCGTGATGTCCCGGAACAGCATTCGCTTGTATCGCCATCCGAACTGTCTTACATCCGTGGTGCTAATAATGCCGGGCGGAGCGAAGCATCTAGGGACGGACTGCAGATCCCTCGCTTCGCTCGGGATGACAATTCAAGAGATGAGAATTCAGACAGATCAAAAGGCCCCGGATCTTTCCGCGAGAACTGGGGACAGCTTGCTTCAAGCAAGAATATTCTTGCGATCACCCTTAGTTATTTCTGTTTCGGATATGTCGCTTGGATTTTCTTTAGCTGGTTCTACATCTACCTGGTGAAAGTGCGGGGCTTGGATCTGAAAACGAGCGCCTTTTATAGCACTTTGCCACCTGTGGCGATCGTCGTTTGCAGCCTCTGTGGTGGGGCCATCAGCGATGCACTGTCGAAAGCTTACGGCAAACGCATCGGGCGTTGTGGAGTAGCTGGTTTCGCACTACTTTCGGCCGCGCTGATTCTTGTGCTTGGATCGCATGTCACGAGTGCGCCACTCGCTAGCATAGTTCTGTCTGGTGGGGTTGGTGCTCTCTATCTCGCGCAAAGCTCGTATTGGTCAGTCATCGCAGATATTGCCGGGAACAGCGCAGGTCTGGCATCTGGATTTATGAATATGGGTGGCCAATTAGGAGGGGCGCTAACCGCATCGCTAACACCAGTGATCGCGCGACACTATGGTTGGACGTCTTCTTTTTTGGTGGCTGCGATTTTCAGTGGGGTCGGTGGTCTTGCGTGGCTGCTGGTCGAGCCGGATCGCCGCTTAATGTTGAACGGAAAACAGTCGCACCTATGACTCTGACTATTGTTTGTGGTTGGTGATGTCAAACACCATGTCGGTGTTGTTCAAGCTGAGCGGCGAGACGTAGCTGTCATAAATTAAATTACCTGAACCATCCGAGGCGCGAATCTGAAAGTTTAGAGCTTTCGTTTCGCCTAGACTGGCTGTGTCGAAGGTTGCAGTCTGAACGCTGGCGTCGAGAGATGCCAGATCGGCATTCGCGGGAATTTCCTTCCATTTCCAATCTGCACCCGTGCCGGTGTAGCGCAACAGATGGGCTGTGCCGCCGTCGTTTTCGAACAGGTATTCAGCTCCAACGGCAACGCCACCACCGGTGTAGCCTGTCTTTGAATTCTGATCGGTGTCCAAGAATATCTGCCAGCTTGCCGCAGTGGAACCGGTCCAACGAATCGAGGTGCGTCCGCGCGCTGGGTTCCATTGGGCATCCAGCGACTTTGGCCATGTTGTAGCAAACGGCGCCTGCACGGCTTGATCTTTTACTGCTCTCGATTCCGCGCCCCAGTATTGAGGCGGGCCGGCGTAGGGATTGCCAATCTCCTCGGTCAGGTAAACCCATCCGGCGTTGCGCTGCTTCGCGAGTTCCAGAGCTTCAGGGAGTTGATCGGCGCTCATGCCATAGACGATGTGCCAGAAACGGTCAGGCGAATACTTATGCACCCAGGCAAAGTCGACATAGTTTTTCTTATAACTATCCAGCCCTTGGTCTTCCCAGTTCATCAGGATGTTTGTGATGCCCATCCAGCAGTCGCTTGCGCTGTAAGTTCCAGGATTGAGCACCGTGATCCGCGCGCCCACCTTCTCGCGCACGGAATTTGTCAGCGCCTGGTAATACAAGAACGCATTTGGAAAAAACGAATTGCTGGCATTGCAGTCGGTGGGTGCTTCGTCGAAGAACATTCCATCGACCAGGTAGTTGCGGTACACGGCGTTGATCTTTCGGCGGACGATCTTGGGATCGCGGGTGCCATAGCCGGTGTAGGTGTATCCGAGGACGAAGATGCCCTGCTTGCGGGTGGCGCGGATCGCCCGGTCAACGCTCGCATAGTAATGTTCGTCGTCTCCGTTATCGAGGTTGACGATCATTACGCCGATCGACTTGGAACCCGGCGCTGCCCATGCTGTCCATTGGGCTGATCCGGGATCTTGATACGCGGGAACACCGAGCCGTAGTTGGGCCACAGTCGTTGCGGCGGTGAAAAGGAATACGCCGACGAGCCCAAGAATGACGACGCGTGCACGGAAAGTTGTGCCGAAACTCCCGTTAAACTTCTCGTCGCGCGTGCCCGTCATGTCTACACCTCTGTCATCCCCGAAAGCGAGAGACGCTTAGAACTCGAATCTGACTCCGAACTGGAAGTAGCGCGGCGTTTCTCCGGGTGCATCACTGGTCACAGTTCCGAACAGGGGATCTCCTACCGACGAATTCGGCTGGCCGAAGCGAGGGTGATTGGCGAAGTTAAACATATCCGCCCGCACTTCGATTCTCGCGCCTTCTTTGGGCACGAATGACTTATAGAGACTAACGTCGAAGTTGTGGATTCCGTCGACGCGCAAGTTGGAGAAGTAGCGTGGCGCGTTTCCGGGATTCTGATCGCCTGGGTCGCCGAAGCAATTCATATTAAGGTATGGAGTCTGCGTGTCCTGCCAGGTGAGGGCTGCGTCATGCAGGCTTATTCCAGTCTTGAGTTGGGGGCAGATGACGTCGGGACGCTGGCTGCCATTCGCCAACCGCGCATTGGCCATGGTGATGGCCATCGGTTGACCCGATTGTTCCGTGATCAGAGTCGAGATCGACCATCCACCGACTACTCCGTCGAGAACACGGTTCATGTTGCCGCCCACCAACTGATTGCGACCGACGGGCAAGTCAACGATGACGGCGACCGCGAGCCGCTGCGGAGTGTCGTTGGCGCTGATGCTGTGCTCCAGATTGAGACGGTCGAGTTGTTGGATCGTTCCGTTCGAGAGCGCGCCTACCCAATTGTTCCGGCCCGCCGAAGAATCGTCAGTGGACTTCGAGATCGTGTAGCTGCCATCGAAACTGATGTGGTGAGTCGTGCGCTTCTGGAAGCGAAACTGAATGGCGTTGTACCAGGAATTTGCTTCCTCCAGCATCAGGCCCTCAAAATCGCCCGAGAATTGCGGATACGAATTGATCAGAGTTCCCAGAGGCAAGGTGGGCTGGCCGTAGTTCGAATCGGGCTCGTTGAAGCATGGATTGGTAGGTGAGGGCGCACAACCCGCGCTGAACATGCCAGCGAAGGGATTGTTCACTAGCGTCTGCAGAAACTGAGTCACGCAACTCGCCGGATCGCAACTCCCAGGGCCATGGCCGGGCTGGCCTTCGTAAGTGGATCGCGCAGCGGCTGAAATCTTTGCTAGCAGGTCCGAGGGAATGTAATCCCTGTTGTTCGTGCCTGCCCACGGCAGGTGTGTGCTCCGGTTCGCGGAGTAGTCCACGCCGAGTACGATCTGGCTTGGTAGTTCGCGCTGAACCCCGATGTTCCATTGATAAATGTTGGCGTCTCGCGCGGCAGTTGTGCCTAAATCGTTATTGTTGCCATATCCCCAATTCGCCAACTGGCCGTACTGCATACCCTGCGGCCCCGTGAATCCTCCCGAGAGCGGATTTTCCAGGGTAGCGGATTGCGTCACAAAGTTATCGTTGGTGAAAAACATGGTTGCGGTCTTGCGGAAGGCGGTGCCGGTATATTGAAAATTTGTCGCTGGGCTCATTCCGAAATAAATACCTGCGCCGCCGCGCACGACCGTTTTCGAATCGACTTGATACGCGAACCCTAATCTTGGTCCGAGATCTTTGCGATATACCGGAATACTCCGGTTGCTGGAAGTGGCAAATTGCGTGGTACCCATCACTTGCACGGTAGAAGGAAAACTCACGCCGACACCTTGCAGAGTCGACTGTGCGCCATTCGCCCCGCTCAAGTCGATACTGACGCCTGTATTCCCCGTGAAATTGCTGAATTCGAGCCGGTTGTGGCGCTCGTTGTAAGGAGTGCTCCACTGATAACGCAAACCCAGGTTAAGAGTGAATTTCGACGTGACCTTCCAGTCGTCCTGGAAGTAGAACCCCGTCTCTGCCGACCGGTTCGCCACCGAGGGATAAAGATTCAGGTAAGTAGAAGCGTTTACGTTATCGGCGTAACCAAGAAGAAGGCTGGCGAACGGATTTCCTGTTGAATTGCCTGAGTCGTCGGTGTCGCTGTTCGGAGTGGGCGAGGTGACAAAGTCCGAGAAGCTAAAGTTGCCGGTCGGATTGGGTGGCTGAAAGAAGTTGTTGTAAAAAAGTCTCTGCTCGCCGCCGAACTTGAGCAGATGCGAACCCTTAGAGATCACGAACTGGGACGAATAACTCAATAGCGTGTGTCCAAAAGTAGTATCGATGCAGCACTGATCAAACAGATTCGACCAAGGCGAAGACCCCACCATCTGAAACGTTGGCATCCTGTCCAAGCCGTTCGCTGTTTGCAGAACGGACGGCAATCCTTGAGCACCGGCTGGCAACGACGCATTGAAAGCGGAGATGGTTGGCATTCCGGATGTTGACAGCTCGTGCACGCGATCTAGAGAAATATGGTTGGTCCAGATTGTCCGCGGGTTGATTGTCCAGGAATGTTCAAAGGAGGCATTTTGGGCTGTGGTGGGACTGGCCCCGATACCGTCGTTGCTGAAGCCGTCTCCCAAGACCTCCGGACTGGTGAAATTGCTGTGGCTGCGGCTATAACGCGCGTTGATGCGCTGCTGATCGTTCAGTTGATGGTCGACTTTGATATCGAACTGATAATCCGGCGCATTGGTTATGGAATTGAAGTTGAAATTGTTAAGTTCCTGGTCGACGTTTGGTTTCGGATAGAGATTCAGGACTGCCTGCCCGATGGGGTCGATCTCGTTCTGGGGAATTACGTTATCAATTCCGCCACTCGAGAACTGTTTGCGCTTGCAGGCGGGCTGGTTCGGGCCAGGTGTAGTACACGCAACCAGGTTTGTAATGTGGAAGGGATCGTAAATGCTATTTGCCGCAGCCGAAAAATCGCCCGTTCTCTCCGCCAAAGTCGGCACGGTTGCGTTAAAGCTCGCCGAAGAGATGGCGCGGACTTTTTCAAAGTCGACGAAGAAGAAAGTCTTATCTTTTCTGATGGGTCCGCCGAGCGAAAAGCCGCCCTGGTCGCGCTTGGCGTCTGGTTTTGGATTGTATACGTCGCTGCCTTCCAAGAACTTTGGGTTGAAGAAATCGCGCGCATCCATCTGAGGACGTTGCAAGAAATACCAGCCGCTGCCATGGAAAGCGTTGGTTCCGCTCTTCATGACCATGTTCACGACCGTGCCGCCGTTGTTGCCGAACTCCGCGGAGAAGCTGTTGTTCTGGACTTTTACTTCCTGCATGCTCTCAACCAGAGGCTCGTAATAAACGTTGGAGTTTCCTCCCTCGCCTTGTTCCGGTGCACTGATCAGCGCGCCATCCAAGCGAACCTCAGCGGTCGCGTTGCGCTGACCGTTCGAAACGAAGTTGGTTCCCGAAGGATAATTGTCATTTGTGCCCGAACCGGCTACTTCGGTGACGCCGGCTGACAGGAACATTAAGCCGAAGAAGCTGCGGTTGATGAGCGGGAGTTCTTTCACGTACTCGCTGGTGATGTCGGTGCCGAGCGTCGCGTTGTCCGTGTCAAGCAATGGTTGAGTGCTCGTGACCGTGATTGTGGATAGCGTACCCGCAACTTCCAACTTGAAGTTGAGTGAGGATTCCTGATCGACGGCCAGGACCACGCCAGTCTTCTCCGCCGAACGGAAGCCGGGAGCCTCGACCGTGACGGCGTAGTTGGCGGGGGTCAAACCCGTAAAGTAATACGATCCCTTGGCGTCAGTCTTTGCGGAACTGGAGATGTTCGTGCCGACATTGCGGATTGTCACCGTCGCATTGGCCACAGCGGCTCCCGATGAATCGGAAACGACTCCGCGCAACTGCGCCCGATAACTTCCCTGACCCCAAACGGAAACCGAGGAGCCGAGGAACGCGACAAGGACAAGCAGAATGGTGGGCAGAAGACGATGACGGACCGAGCGCAACGCCAATCTTCGAAACCGCATGGGGGCCTCCAACTAAGGAACGATCAGGTTGTATTCGTATAGTTGTGTTTTGTAGCGTTTACTTTCGCTTACACTATTACTTTCCGCTCCGCTCTTTTGTCAAGCGTAAAACGCGAATTCGTTGGATCGGCGGCGATGGTAGTTGCGATGGTGAGTTGTTGAACATGTGGACATCCGGCAAGACAAGAGGTGACAGGGTGGCCGCAGTTCTCAGACTTCTGTCGTGAAGTTTTCCCCTGGGACTTTTCTCCTAGACAACCGCTGAGCGACGGGATAAAAGAGAAGTGCCGAAACGCGCCTCTAGCGGCAGATCTAACATGCGGCGGCGCGGAGACTAAACTACGAGTAGTAAATTTCTGAGTGCTAATTCCTAAATGCTAAATGAAGAACGGCAAAGAGCGATTCTGGAGTTGCTGCGTCGAAATGGCCGTGTCGTGGTCGTGGACTTGGCCGAACAGTACAACACTTCCCAGGTCACCATCCGCAAGGACCTGGACGCGCTCCACCTCAAAGGCTTAATTCATCGCACACATGGCGGAGCACTCCCGGCTCACGACGGCGCGTTGGAAGATCCGACCCTGCTGGAAAAGGAAAAACTGCATCGTGAAGAGAAATTGCAGATTGCCGCTGCGGCCGCGAGCATGGTGTCGGAAGGGCAAGTGGTCATTCTTGATTCCGGCACTACAACTACTGCCATCGCTCGCGCGCTGCGAAATTTTCGAAATGTGACGATCATCACGAACTCGGTGAATATAGCCGCCGAACTTTCCGGATCGGCGGTGGAAGTGATTCTGAGTGGTGGCAATCTGCGGAAGAACTCTTTTTCTCTGGTCGGTCCGATTGCAGAAGAGACGCTTCTCAAGTTGCACGCGGACATCTTATTTCTCGGGGTCGATGGATTCGATGTTCATTACGGAGTCAGCACGCCGAATCTTCTGGAGTCAAAAGTGAACCGCACGATGATTGAGATTTCCAAGTTAGCGGTGGCGGTTTGTGATTCCAGTAAGTTTGGAAAGCGTAGTCTCTCGTTGATTGCTCCTCCTTCTTCTCTTCAACATGTGATCACCGATGCAGGGATTCCGAAGGCCGACTTGAACGCGTTGAAGAAGTCTGGAATTGGCGTCACGATTGTGTAGACGATTGTTGAGTCGGAATCGTCTACTCCACGCCGTGCGGCTGTAAAGCAGCGATACAGAGGATCATCCCCGGGCACCCTCGCCAATCAATCGCAATGCGGAGTGTTTCGTTCAATCAGTTGCGTTCTGCCTGTTCGAGTCCGCCGAAGGCTGGTTTTGAATCGTGAAGCTTGAAAAATCTCGAGCAACTGGGCTATTTCGTTTGGTTGCTATAATGGTTGTCGAACATTACTATTTATTTCGTACGCCGATGGCAGTATAGTGCAATGTTGGCAAAGCAGTAGTGAGGAGTGACTTGGATGCAGGGGCATGTAAAGGACGGATTGCTGGCGCTGCTCGGTGCAAGCGAGACTGAGAAAGAGAGTCGCGGCACCCTCTACACGCCGCACGAAATCCAGCGTCAGCCTGCCACTTGGGCGCAAACGTACAAGATCTGCGAGGAACGCCGTCCAGAGTTGAGCCAGTTCTTAAGAGAGGCGGGCATTGGGGCTGCGCAAAAGTTTCGGGGAGAGACTCGACCTACAGTTTTTCTGGTTGGAGCAGGCACTTCCGATTATGTTGGGCGAGCGTTGACACCCTTGCTGCACAGGCTGTGGGGATGCGAGGTGTGGGCAGTTCCCAGCACCGACCTTCTGACGAATCTTGAGGACTTCGTATTCGCCGACCGTCCTTATCTATGGGTTTCGTTTTCGCGATCCGGAGATAGTTCCGAAGGATTAGCCATACTCGAATCCGCGATCAAGAGATATCCCAACGTGCGGCATCTGGTAGTGACGTGCAATAAACAAGGTCGGATGGCCGGGGTTTGCAAGACGCATCCCGATCGCGCTTTCTTGCTCGCGTTGGATGATTCGACGAACGACCGCGGACTGGCCATGACCAGTTCTTACACCAACATGGTGGTCGCCGGGCATTGTGTAGCTCATGCGTTTTCTCCCGGGGAGTACGAGGAGACATTTTCCATGTTGCTGCGAACGGGCGAACGTTTCATGGAGCGCGCACAAGAAGTCGCTGCTGCGATCGCCGAAGAGGAATTTTCCAAGGCGTGCTTCGTCGGTTCTGGAGTTCTGCGAGCTGTGGGGATGGAATCCGCGTTGAAGTTGCTGGAATTGACCGCAGGGAAAATACAGACCCTCTCCGAGTCTACGCTGGGTCTGCGTCACGGTCCCATGTCGGCGCTGGATGACAAAACTGTGTTCGTCAGTTTTCTTTCCGCAGACGCGCGTCGACGAAAATACGAATTAGACCTGGTTGAAGAAGTTGGCAGGAAGAAGCTCGTGAAACTGCAGGTCGTGGTGACTCCAGAGTTTGCGACTCAGCCTGGGCGAATCGCCGACCATGTGCTTTCGTTGGACGCTCCCAATCTCCGCGATGAATACCGCGCACCGGTGGATGTAATGCTGGCGCAATTGCTGGGGCTATTCTGCTCGCTGAAGCTCGGACTTCAACCGGATTGTCCTAGCCCGAACGGCGCCATCAGCCGCGTTGTGTCCCACGTGAACATCTACTAACGGCCAGATGCCATCCCTTTCTTCAATGGCGACAAGAATCGCGACAAGTCTGAGAATATTTCTCGCGGGTTCTTTCCTTGTCGCGTCTCTGGCGGCAGGCCAGACTTCTGTGCTCTACGGAACGACGCCGGGCGCAGCCAAAGCGGAGATCCAAGGCTCGGTTCTTTCGTTGTCGAACCAGACGATGCAAGCGCAATGGTCGGTTGCCGAGCATAAACCGACCGCTCTTACACTGGCGATCCCAACCACTGGAACGAATGTATCTCTCCCGGGTGATCCGTTCAGCCTAACTTTCAGGGATGGAACCACTGTCCGCGCTTCCGACATGACGATCGTCGAAGGTCCGCAGATTGACGATCTGGCTGCGAAGCCTGAGGCTTCGCGTGCCGCGGAACATTTCGCTGGCAAAGCGATTCGCGTCCGGTTGGAATATCAGGATTCAAAGAAAAAGTTTTCGACTGTCTGGCGTGCGGTGTTGCGCGATGATTCCAATTATGTAAGGGAAGAGATTTCGATCTCAGCGCCGGATAGCGATCAGCCGATTTCCGAAGTTTATTTGTTCAACGGGAGTCTGCCCGGCGCAAAAGTGATCGGGACGGTCAAAGGTTCTCCCGTGACGGCTGGAAATTTGTTTTTCGGTTTTGAAAATCCACTAGCGCAGTGCCGAGCGGCTGAAACAGTCTCTTGCAGCATGAAAAGGGAACTGCCGTTGACAAAAGGACAGACGATCGATTATTCGCTGGTCATCGGTGTCTCGCCTCCGGGACAAATGCGCCGCGGATTTCTCAACTATGTGGAGCGGGAGCGCGCTCATCCTTACCGTACATTTCTCCATTACAACTCCTGGTATGACATTGGTTTTGGCAAGCCATACGACGCGGCTGCCGTGCTCGACGTGATCAACGCATTCGGGACCGAACTAGTTCGCCAGCGCAACGTAAAGTTCGACTCGTTTCTTCTCGATGATGGCTGGGACAATACGCATTCGCTTTGGCGTATGAACGCCGGGTTTCCGGAGGGACTTGCTCCTTTGAATCATGCTGCGCAAGAATATGGCGCGGCGATTGGGATCTGGCTCTCCCCATGGGGTGGTTACGAAGAAGCCAAAAAGCAGCGACTCGAGTTTGGCGCGAAGAATGGTTTCGAAACAAATGCGGGAGGGTTTGCGCTTTCTGGTCCAAAGTATTATGACCGGTTCCGCGAAGTGTCTCTTGATTTCATCAAGAAGGATGGCATTAACCAGTTCAAGATTGACGGTACTGGCAACGTCGATAGCGTTTTCCCAGGCAGCAGTTTCGACAGCGATTTTGCAGCTGCCATCGGCTTAATTGAAGACTGGCGTAAAGAAAAACCTGATCTATTCGTCAACCTCACGACTGGAACTTATCCTTCGCCGTTTTGGTTGCGCTATGCGGATTCAATCTGGCGAGGCGGAGATGATCACAGCTTTTCCGGAGTCGGAAGTTGGCGCGAGCGATGGATCACGTACCGCGATTCCGACACCTACCGGCATGTCGTACAAGCTGGACCACTCTTCCCATTGAATTCCCTGATGCTGCACGGGCTGATCTACGCGAAGCAGGCCGTCCATTTGGGCAACGATCCGGGAGACGGCTTCGCGAACGAAGTCCATTCTTACTTCGGCAGCGGAACCCAACTTCAGGAGCTGTACATCTCGCACTCACTTCTCTCGAATAAGGATTGGGACACTCTTGCCGAAGCAGCGAACTGGTCACGGAGTAACGCAGAAGTGCTGCGCGACACACACTGGGTAGGCGGCGACCCGGGCAAACTAGAAATCTACGGCTGGGCCGCATGGTCGCCAGCAAAAGCGATACTCACTCTTCGTAATCCGAGTGACAAGGGCCAGAGCATAACGATCGATGTAGGCGAGGCGTTTGAGATCCCACCGGATGCGCCACATCGATTTCTGGCGAGCAGTCCATGGAAGCAGGATAACGCTGCGACCGCGACTCCACTGTCACTTATCGCGGGGCAAAAACACACCTTTACACTGAAGCCGTTCGAGGTCCTCACTCTCGAAGCTTCACCGACACGGTGACATCGGCCAGATCTGGGCGATGGACGCCTTGCCCTCCACACGCCAACCTGCGTATGGTTAGCTAGTGAAGTTCCCCCGCTCCAGTGGAATCCTCCTTCATCTTACTTCGCTGCCAAGTCGGTTTGGTGTCGGTGATCTCGGATCCTCTGCCCATGAAGTTGCTGATTTTCTGCATGCCGCCGGGCAAAAAATCTGGCAGGTCTTACCGCTGAATCCCACTGGATACGGTGATTCCCCATATCAGTGTTTTTCTGCGTTTGCGGGGAATCCCATGCTTCTCGATCTGGAGCAACTCCGCGAGCGCGGGCTACTGGACGGCGCCGACATCGATCATGCTCCGTCGTTCCCTGAAGATTTTGTCGATTACGGTCCGGTCATCGAATTTAAAATGGCGGCGCTGCTCCGCGCTGCACAGGCGTTCTTTGCGGATGGCTCCGAAGCGGATCTCGCGGCGTTCCAGCAATTTTGTGAAAGCGCGAATCCATGGCTTGAGGATTACGCGCTTTTCATGGCGTGCAAAGACGCACATGATGGCGCGATGTGGACCGAATGGGATCCCGCACTTCGGCAGCGTACTCCGCAGGCGGTGCGTGAGTGGTCAAATAAGCTCGCGTCTCAAGTGATGGCGTACAAGTTTTGGCAGTTCGAGTTCTTCCGGCAGTGGGAGCGTCTGAAAAAATATTGCGTTGTGCGTGGCATCCGGATGATGGGTGATATTCCAATCTATGTTGCGCACGACAGTGCCGATGTTTGGGCCCATCCTAAACTTTTCCATCTTGACGAGATGGGCCGTCCCACGGTGGTTTCTGGCGTGCCTCCTGATTATTTCAGCGCGACCGGGCAACTCTGGGGGAATCCGATTTACCGCTGGGAGTTGATGGCTGCGAACGGGTACCAGTGGTGGATTGATCGTTTCCGTTCCTCGCTCGAGCTTTTCGATATGGTGCGGCTCGATCATTTCCGCGGATTTGAATCTTACTGGGAAGTTCCCGCGGGGGAAGCGACCGCAATTAACGGACGTTGGGTTAAGGGGCCGGGAGAAGGTCTTCTGCTCGCACTGCGAAATGCTTTTGGCGAACTTCCCATCGTTGCGGAAAATCTCGGCGTCATCACTCCTCCGGTCGAGAAATTGCGCCAGCAATTTGGATTGCCCGGGATGAGTTTGCTTCAATTTGCATTCGGCACCGATCCTCAAGGACCGTCGTTTCGTCCGCACAATTACACTCGCGATCTGGCCGCCTACACGGGAGGCCATGACAACGACACTACGGTTGGATGGTGGACGAGTTCCGGTGTTGGCGATAGCACGCGAACTTTAGAAGAAGTGCGCAAAGAGCACGAAGTCGCGCGCGCCTATTTGAATTTCAAGGCCGAAGACGATCCCGAAATTAATTGGTTCATGATCCGTGCCGTGATCGGCTCCGTGGCCGATACTGCGATTATTCCGTTGCAGGATGTACTGGGTCTGGGCAATGAAGCGCGCATGAATCTTCCAGGTAAGGTCAGCGGAAACTGGAAATGGCGCTATCGTCCGGGGGCGCTGAAACCAGAACTGAGCACGCGGCTTCGCGAGCTGGTCGCGCTCTTCGATCGGTAGCAAATAAGATTGGTCGGAAATAAGATCGGTTGCAAAAATGAGGCCTTACCAATAACCTAAGCGCTTAGGTTATACGAAAGACTGGAATCACTGACAGATAAATTTTTGCTGATTCAGGGAGACGATCACTTTCGGCGGAAGGGCTGGCTGAAAAAGCAAGTAGACCACCGAATACGTGTCAGTATTTTCACCTTCTTTGCCTGTACTTCCAGTGATGGATACGGCGAGAGTTCCTTCAGCGTTATAGAACGTATCCTGCGAACGATTGGCTGCGTAAGCATGTGTCTTCTTGAATCCTGGGAGGTGCGCATCGTACCACGCGAGCGTCGCATCAACTTTAGAGCCGAAAACAGTGTAGAAGTCGGCTTGCATTTTGCTTTGGCAGACGGTGGACTCAGGAATTCGCGTCGGGTCATTTCCCAGATGTAGACGCGAATCGGTGGCTGGATATAAAGGAAGGCCGGTGAGCGGGTCGGTCGTCAGCAGCTTCGGGCTGGCATCAGCCAGGAGTGCGATGCAGACCGCCAGCACGCTTCCTAGTAAAGGTGATGTAGTGAGTCTCATAGAAAACTCGAAATGGGAATCAGACAACACGCGCTCTGCTTATTTTGGAGCGCGTGTTGCCTCGGTGACTTGGACGAACACTGGACGTGCTGATCGCGATCTTAAGTGAGCATCCTCGGACGAAAATCATCGAACGAAACTCATTGAACCAAGATCATTGAACCCAGATCGTTGAACCAGGATCACTGATGTTGACCTTTGAGTTCATTGGCCAGTACCGCCCACGGTGATCAACTGCGGACTTCCGGGAACGCTGTCGGAAATCTTGAGCGTCGCGCTTCGCGCTCCGGTTGCTTTCGGAGTGAAGGTCACGGAGATCGAACAGTCTGAACCCGGAGCCAGCGTGGCGGGAGAAAGCGGACACGTCGTGGTCTCCGCAAAGTCCGTCGCGTTCGCCCCACCGATAATTGGTTTTTTGACGGTGATTGGCGTTCCGCTTGGGTTGCCGATGGTGACCGTCAGCGGATTGCTCTTTACGCCGACCTTATCCGCGCCGAAATTCAGTGCGTTTGGGAAAATGCCGATCACGGGGAGATTGAGCATGATGGAAACCGTTCCAGCGGATGCGTTGGGCACAGCTAGATCGGCTCCACCATCGCCGTTCAGATCGGCGGCGGCGAGGTACGATGGGAAAAACCCGACCGGATAACCCACCGGTGCTTCGAAAGAGCCGTCGCCGTTGCCGAAAAGAACTGAGGCCGTGCCGGGACAATCTCCCGTATTGCCGCACTCGCTGTTCGAAACGGCTAGATCGAGCACGCCATCGCCGTTGAAATCGCCAACAACGATTCCAAAGGGATAAGTTCCCGCTGGATAATCGACAGCGGCCTGGAACGTACCGTCCCCATTACCGAGCAGGATCGACACCGCATTCGAGTAAGTGGAGAGCGCAGCTAGATCGATTTTGCCATCGTGATTGAAGTCTCCAGCCACGATGACGAGCGCATCATCCGCTGCGGGCAATGTGTATGTTGTCGCGGGCTGAAATGTTCCATCGCCTTTTCCCAGCAAAATTGACAGAGTGTCAGAACCAGTGTTGGCGCTGACTAGATCGAGTTTGCCGTCCATATTGAGGTCGGCGGCAAGCACCCAATCCGGAAATAACCCTACCGGATATTCGACGTGAGATGAGAACCCGCCTTTTCCATCGCCGAGTGAAACGGAAAGAGATAGTGCATTGTCGTTCGCTGTCACCAAATCCAGTTTCCCGTCCCCGTTGAAGTCGCCGGTTGCAACGCCATATGGATAAGGACCGACTGCCACACTGGTAGTGGATTCGAATGTGCCGTCGCTCTTATCCAGCAGAATCGAAACCATGTCTGATCCGGCGTCGGCGAAGGCTAAGTCCGGGAGTCCGTCTCCGTTGAAGTCGCCGATGCTTAAATCATCTGGGCCGAATGCTGTGGCATAGGTCACCGGAGGGCTAAACTTGCCCGCGCCCTTGCCCAGCAAAATGGAGGTGGTATTCCCTGCGAAATCCGAAACCGCCAAATCTGGAATATGGTCACCATTGAAGTCCGCAACTCCGACCGTAATCGGCACCGCCGATTTTCCGATAGCAAGGTCAGTGTGGGTTTGGAATTTCCCTGCGACTCCTCCGGCCAGAATGCTCACGCTATTCGATCCGGAGTTGGCGACTAGCAAGTCAACCTTGCCGTCGCCGTTCAGGTCAGCGGCGACCATCCCCCATGGCTGTAAGCCCGCACCATAAATCTTTCTTGGCCGAAACGTGCCATTGCCGTTGCCGAATAAAACAGAAACGGTATTGTCGTTGAAGGAAGAGACTGCCAGGTCCTGCTTGCCATCACCGTTAAAGTCGCCTGTTGTAAGTCCCTCCGGGCTGCCGCCGACGGGAAAATCGACGTGGGATTGAAACGTGCCGTCGCCGTTTCCCAGCAGAACCGACACTGAGTTACTGGTGGCGTTCGAGGTCGCGAGATCGAGTTTGTGATCGCCATTAAAGTCGCCGACGACGATGTCGGCAGGGACTGCTCCCACACCATACTGCACGGGAGCTTTGAAGGTTCCATCACCGTTGCCAATCAGGATTGCAACCTGGTCCGCAGCTCCCGAGACAGCCAAGTCAACGCGGCCGTCGCCATTGAAGTCACCCGCGACAACTGCCTCGGCGCTATTTCCGGTTGCATAATTGACTGCCGGCTGGAAGGTTCCGTCGCCATTGCCCATCAGGACAACGATGGCCTCATTGACGCCAACGACGGCTGCGAGATCCAGTTTGCCGTCGTGGTTGAAGTCCGCCGCGATCACTGGCCCGACAAAACCGCCCACGTTGTAATCGACGTGAGTCAGAAAAGTCCCATCGCCCTTGCCCAACAGAATCGACACCGTTCCGCTGGACCAGTTCGAGACCGCTAAGTCGAGGTTGTGGTCACCGTTGAAATCCGCGACGAAGAGGGCATCGGGCAAAAGGCCAGCGGTGTAGTCTACGCGAGGCTGATAGGTGCCATCGGGATTTGCCAGGTAGATTGAGACCGACCCGGGATAACTGTAGTTGGCTACCGCAATGCTCTGCGGGCCTCCTGTTTGAAATGCGCCGACAGCGACAGCGTTGGGATAGTCGCCGGTGGTGAGATCCATACGGCCGAAGACGTAACGTTCGGCGGCAACGGGAGCGTCGAGCGGACGAGTCGCTGGTATTGACGATGCGTGGTGATGCGCTGCGAGCGAACGGCGATCGAACGTTTCGGGCGCGGCCTGTGCCTGAGTCGTGGACGTTGCAACTTGCGCGATCGCTACCGCGGAAAAAGCCACCGACATGGCTATCGACATTACAACTCTCAAATGTAAACGTTCGCTGCGCATGATTTTTCCCCTCATATTGATTTGTCGTGATGAATGCCGGTCTTGCCGATGGGTGCTCAATCTCCCAAGTAATAGACGGACGGTAGATTCTGCAGAGAGAGCATAGAGATCCCGCCCTGCGGGGTTACCCCCGAACTTCCGCTTTCGTCGGTGAGATCGACGTTTTGCCAGATTGTCGACTTGGCGGGGAGCAGAAACTGATCGACGTGACCGTCCCCCGAAATGTACGAGACCTCGAATTGATCGCTCGAGGCGTAGAGGGGCGACATGGAAGTGCCAGGGAAGGCTGGCGGAGTTTTTGTTTTTTTCGTCAAATCGGAACCGCTCCACTTCACGTTGTTAGTGGAGGCCAGTTGCAGAATATGATTGTTTTCATCCTGCACGTAGACTCTCAGCTTCTTCGTGCCCGGCACTACGAAGGCCGCGACATTGTTTCCAAGCGCCGAGGGAAGAGTCTTGGTCGAAGTTGTTAGATCTTCGTCGGACCAATTCGAATTGTTGTAAAGATACTGATGAACGTGAGCGGAGGAATCGAGGAAGTAGACATATTGATAGTTGCCGATGTTGAATCCGGCAAAGGCATTTCCGTCTGTCGAAGCGCCACCCGTGATCGCGGTGAGATCCTGGTCCTGCCAGTTTGTGCCGTTGGTATTGAAGATCTGGTGGACGTGACCAGAGTTGATGTCTGTATAGAAGACGTGGATAGCGGGCGATGTCGTGAAGGCCACCACTTGGGCTCCCGCTTGTTGTCCTCCCACTATTTTCGTGAGGTTGGTGTCAGCCCAACCACTGTTGTCGTATAGAAGCTGATGAACGTTGTAATTAAGGTCGGTGTAATAAACGTACTGGTAGTTTCCAATCGAGAAGGCGGAAACCGCGTACTCGTTCGGCTCCGGAGCCCCGGTTTCGGCAGTAAGGTCTTCATCACTCCAACTCGAGCCGTTATAGAAAAGTTGATGCACATGGTAAGGGGAGCCGCCGAAGTAATAGACATGCTCCTGATTGTTGGGTGTCGTCACAATGGAAGAGATTTGCGAGAAGACGTATGCTTGCGCTCCCCCTAGGCTCTGGTCTTCCCAGCCAGAGCCGTTGTAGGAGAGTTGGTGGACATGCTGCCCGTAGCCGGGCAACGTGGCGACGGAAAGCATCGTCCACACAAAACAGAGTCCGAAAAACAATTTATATCTCGCTTTTGAAGCGATAGCTGATCTGGTCATACGTGCCTCCTCAGGCCACAGGGCAAATCTTCAACGAAATAAACGGGGATACCCATTTAATGCGCCGCGCACGGCGCCTCCAGCCCGCAGGTTTTAATCGACGACGTAGTAGAGGTACTGATCGCCGTTCAGAGAGAATCCGGCAAGTTGGAAAAGGGAGTCGGCGTTTCCGCCGTGGGTGAGGAATGTGAGGTCCTCGTAAACCCAGGTTGTCGCGGTGGGCTGATAGATACGGACTACATCGTATCCGGCCACATAGTACACATTCACCTTGCCGCCAGTAGCGTCCGGGAATGCCACGATCTGCCCGGGAGCGCCGGAGCCTTTCGACTTCTTCGTCAAATCAGAACTGCTCCACTTGCCGTTGTTTGTTGAAGCGAGCTGAATGATGTGACTATTGCTGCCGGAGACGAAGTAAACGCGCATTTTCTTGGTGCCGGGAATCACGAGCGCGCTCATGTTGGACAAGCCGACGGAGGCGGGTGAAGACTTGGTCAGGGCGGTAAGATCTTGGTCGCTCCACGAACTATTGTTGTAGAAGAGTTCATGGATATGTTTGGTGCTGAAATCAGTGTAAAAGACATATTGCAAGTTGCCGATGTTGAACGCGGCCATGCCGTCACACTGGCACGCGAAGGTGCCTCCGGCGGCAGCGGTCAGGTCTTGATCCTGCCAATTGGTGCCGTTGGTCGCAAAGAGCTGGTGAACGTGGGAATCGCTGGCAGTGTAATAGACGTGCAGGGCCGGTGAGGTCGTGAAGGCGACCAAGTTGCTTGCTGGAGGCGTGATCGAGCCGGAAGCCATGCTCAAATCCGTGTCCACCCAGTTCGCATTGTTATAGAGCATTTGGTGAACGTCGGAATCGTTGCCGACGTAGTAAACGTACTGAAAATTACCGACAGAAAAACCGCTCATTCCGAACGATTGATCCACGCCAGCTGACTGGGTGAGATCCAAGTCGGCCCAATTCGAACCGTTGTAGAAAAGCTGGTTAAGCTCGCCGGATCCCGCCACGCCATAGAAGACATGGAATTGATCGTTTGGAGTTGTAAAGAACGAGGTCATGGGCAACTCGACCGTCGCTCCGTTGAGATTTTCATCGCTCCACGTGGAGCCGTTGTAGGAGAGCTGGTGGATCTGCTGGCCGAAAGAAGGCGAACCCACGAGCATGAACAACATCCCCAGAGTGGATATTGCAAGAGATAGTCGACGTTGCGATTTCTGATTGTTACGTGTGCTGATCATGAATCCCTCCTAGTTGCTCTTCAAGGCTCGATGGATCGCGAATTGTTTCTAGCAAATGTGTTTTCGTGCCCAGGAAGATCTGATCCCCTCCAGGGACGCGTCGATTTCGCGCTCAATTACTGGGCCACATAAAACAGGTATTGATTGTTCTGGAAGGCGAATCCGGCGATGTCGCTGTAGAAGTTTTCCGGAATTCCGCCGTTCGTCAGGGCCGTCATATCTTCGTAAACCCAGGGTTGCGCTTGCGGCTTGTAGAGTTGAAGAACATGGAAATTAGTGGTGTAACCGATATAGAACACGTGGAGTTCGTTATGAGGAGGAGTGGTGAAAGCGGCCACACGAAAGCTCTGCGGTCCAGGGGACAGTATCTTTTTCGATAGATCGGTTTTGGCCCACTTCTTGTTGTTGGTCGCAGTTAACTCCACAATGTGGTTATCAGTGGAGATATAAAACACGTACATTTGCTTAGTGGCGGGAACCACCACCGCTTGCACGTCACTTCTGGCATCGGCAAGCGTGCTCTTGCTGAGCGCCGTCAGATCTTCGTCGGACCAACTGGAGTTGTTGTACAGGAATTGATGAACATGGCCAGTACTGGCAACAAAGTATAGGTATTGAAAGTTATCCAGGTTGAATCCCGCCGTCCGACCGGGGGCGGGCTCGCTGATCGTGCCGCCGGTAATGCTGGTTAAGTCTTGGTCTTGCCAGCTGGTTCCGTTATCAGAATAGAGCTGACGGATGTGCTGGTTCCAGTCAGTGTAATAAACGTGCAGCGTCGGTGATGTGGTGAAGGCTACCAAGGGAGATGGTTGCGCGTTTGGGCCTCCTGTCAGTGCGGTCAGGTCAACGTCCGACCAGCCAATGTTGTTATAGAGCAATTGGTGTACATGACCCGTTTGTCCTCCGAGGTAGTAGACGTATTGGTAATTTCCGACGGAGAAGCCGGCTACCTGAGCGCTACCATAAGCGCCCTGCGGGGCACCCGATACCACGGTCAGGTCTTGATCTGACCAGCTTGTGCCATTGAAAAATAGTTGGTGGACATCGTAGTTGCCGTTGTTATCGATGTAATACACATGGGTTTGATCATTGGGCGTCGTCTGGAAAGACGCGATTCCCGTATATGGTGCCGCTACGGCTCCATTGAGGTTCTGGTCCATCCAGCTGGAACCGTTATAAGCGAGTTGATGAATCTGCTGCCCGTATGAGGGCAGGGCGGCGAGTGAAAGCAGGATGGTCGAAATGCACAATCCGAAAAACATGCGGCTTGCCACTTCTCGATAGATATTTTTGCTGGTCACGAATTCCTCCTCGGTGATTTTTTCAGGCCTCAACGGATCAATACTTTTTAATTCGATCGCTGTTTTGAGTTTTACTGCGCCACATAAAAGAGATACTGAAAGTTCTGCAGCGAGAAGCCGGCTAGGCCAGTGAAAGGCTCAACCGTCCCACCGTTCGTTAATGTTGTCAGGTCCTGATTTGCCCACGTCGTTGCGGTGGGCTGGTAGATTTCGTTGATGTGGTTTCCCGAGGGATAAAAAACGTGGACTTCATCGTTAGGAGTTGTCGCGAAAGCGGATATCGCGCTGCCCCCCTGCGGTAATGGTGCCTTCGACTTTTTCGTCAAATCCGTGGTAGTCCAGGATTTACCGTTGTTCGACGCGAGTTGTATCAGATGACCATTCGTAAGTTTGCTGTAGTAGTAGACGCGAATCTTTGTCGTGCCGGGGATCGCAAAGGCAGTCTCGGGAGTAGGGGGCGGTGCCGGAGACTTGGTGGTCACCGTCAGGTCAGAGTCGACCCATTTTGAGTTGTTGTAGTTAAGTTGGTGGATATCGTGGGTGTCGTCTTGATAATAAAGGTACTGCAGGTTTCCGATATTGAAGCCCGACCATAGGTTTACAGGCTCGGGGGCTCCCGTGAGCAACGACAAGTCCTGATCCTGCCAGGTCGTACCATTTGCGGAGAAGAGTTGGTGGATGTCGGCAGTCGTATTGTCCTGGTAATAGACGTGTAACGCTGGCGTGGTCGTGAATGCGACCAAACCGTAGACACTGATCGCGTTTCCGCTGTGTCCGCTAAGAATCGTTATGTCGGAGTCAACCCAAGCAGAGTTGTTGTAGAGAAGCTGGTGAACGTCGGAATCGTGGCTTACGTAGTAGACGTACTGAAAATTACCGACCGAAAAGCCGGTCACGGTATTGGAAGCTGCGGGTCCACCCGTCAAGGCCGTTAGATCTTCATCCGACCAACTGGTTCCGTTGTAGAAAAGTTGATGCACGTGCGCGGGGCTGCCCGACAGGGAGTAAACGTGAGGTTGATCGTTTGGCGTCGTCAGGAAGGCGGCGACGGGGGTAAAGGGTGCCGTGACGGCTCCCATTAGGTTTTGATCTGCCCAGTTTGAATTGTTGTACAAAAGCTGATGAACCTGCTGTCCGGAGGCAGACGCTACGGCGAATAAGATCATCACCGTTACTGCCCATGTCGGAACTATCGGATGGCTTTTGCACATCCTGCCGAACGGTCTGCAGATCATAAAGTGCCTCCTCTTTATTAATTCTTAGTGATCCCTGGAACACCGTTCCCGCGTCGCAAGAAAGATTGCTGAAAATCGGCCGGGTCGTTCCCCGTTCGGAAGTGCGAAGCCGAACCAACCAGCGGCCGACGCAAGCGAATCTGAGGCAAATTGGGTCCAAGGTCAATAAAACTAGTTTTTAAGTGTGTCTTAACAGATAAGTGCTTATTACGCATAAACTTAACGCATGTTCTTAACCGTATTTTTACCCTCATTGCTGTGCTAAAATCGCGACACTTGGGGGGATGGGAATGCCGGGGACCGTTCGTTATCGTTTTGGTCCGTTCGAACTCGACCCTGGAGACAGCACTCTTACACGCAATGGCACCCTGTAAGGGTCCAGGATTTGCCCCTCCGTCTCCTTGTAATGTTGGTGGAGCGTCCCGGGGAAATCGTGACTCGGGAGGAAGTCCGGCAACGGCTTTGGCCGGAAAATACGTTTGTGGAGTTTGATAACAGTCTCGGCGTGGCCATCCGCAAAGTTCGCGACGCGCTGAACGATGATGCGGACGAACCGCGTTTCGTAGAAACTCTACCTCGCCGTGGATACCGTTTCATTGCGCCAGTTACACAGTTGAGTTCTCCCGCGCCCGCTGCCGCACAACCACCTGTGGAAAGGCGGAAGGCAGCTACGGTGATCGCGACTCCAGCGATCCCGATCGGAGCGACCGCATCCATCCCCGCGATGAGCGCTCCCAAATCGATGCGCTACTGGTTAGCCGCCGGGCTGATTCTGGTCGCGGTCGGGGCCGCGGTTTATGGACTGCGTTTTCTGGCGGCGCGCACTTCCATGAAGAACGCGGCGAACGCTTCTGTGCCCACGGTTCGGACCCGTCGGTCGGTCGCTGTATTTGGATTTCGCAATTTGCCGGGACATACCGAGGACAATTGGCTGTCGCCAGCTTTTTCGGAAATGCTGAACACCGAGTTGGCTTCTGATGGCGCTTTACGGATGGTGCCCGGTGAAGATATTGCACGCGTCAAACGGGAACTGCCACTCTCCGACGAAGACAGTCTCGCCAAAGCGACTTTGGAGCGGCTGCGCGTAAATCCCGGCGCAGATATCGTGATTCTCGGCTCTTATACCGCTCTTCCCGGCGATGGCGATAAGAGGATACGGCTCGATGTTCGCGTGCAGGACACCGGCAGTGGTGAGACGATTTCCGAGAAGTCGTTTACCGGCAGTGAAGGCAATCTATTTGAACTGGCTATGCAGGCTGGAGAGGCCCTTCGACAAAGCCTGGGCGTCCGATCGGCCTCCGCTCAAGCCAGTCTTCAGGCTCGTGCCGCTCTTCCATCGAATGAGGAGGCAGTGCGGTTTTATACGGCGGGCCAGGAACGTTTGTGGGCGTTCGACTATGTACACGCTCGCGATCTGCTGGCGAAAGCAGTCATCGCCGACCCCGAATATCCTTTGGCACACGCTGCTTTGGCCGATGCGTGGAATCATCTTGGATACGCATCGAAAGCGCGCACTGAGATCGAGCGCGCGCGCTCTCTTTCCGGGCATTTGGGGCCAGAAGATCGTCTGCTCATTGACGGCCAATACTATTCAACGATCAAAGATCGCACGCGAGCCATCGATGCTTATCGGAAATTGTTTGCGCAGTTTCCGGACAATCTGGATTATGGTCTTCGACTCGCCGAGGAGGAACGGGGTGTAAATCCCGATGATGCATTGCGCACGCTGGAAGCTCTTCGGCATCTTCCGCCTCCATCGAGCGATGATCCGCGCATCGACTATATCGAGGCTCGCTCCTGGGTAAATAACGATGTAGTCAAGGCGCGGGCCGCAGCGTTGCGCGCTGTCGAAAAAGGAACGGCTCAGGACTCGCAGCTGTTGGTCGCGCGAGCCTATGGAGTTCTCTGTCAGATGGGCAATGGTGAGTCCACCGCGCAAGACTGTGATAATGCTCGAAAGAGTTACACAGCGGCTGGCGATCGCGACAATGCGGCTCGAACCACGAGCGATTTCGCCATCCTTCACTACGAACAAGGTGACTTCGATGGTGCAGAGGACATGTATCGGGAAGCGATCAAAGTGTTTCGTCAGGTCGGGGATGTCGAGGGCATTACAACCGCCTCAGGCAACCTGGGCGATATAGCGCTGGCTCGCGGGAATTTGAGCGAAGCCGCCCGCGCGTTGTCGGAGGCGATTCCGGGCTACAAAGAAATGGGCGACCCGGACGGCGTCACGTTGACCCTCTCCGATCTCGCCTTGATACAGAGGTTGCGCGGCGATCTGAAAGCTGCCCTTGCCGGTTACAAGGAAGCCCAATCGGTTGCGCAGGAAATTGCTGACAAACGTGCTGTGGCTTATGCGCTCAGCGGAGTAGGCGACGTGCTTGTCGATCAAGGGGATTTGCAGGCAGCCCGTAAGTCTTATCAGGAAGCGCTGGCTCTGCGAAAAGAGGCTGGGGATAAGCAGAGCGTTGCGGAAAGCGAACTATCGCTGGCACGACTGTCGCTGGAGGAAGGGCACGGTGCGGAAGCCGAAACGGTGATCCGAAAGTGTAAAGAGCAATTTAATCAGGATCATCAACCGGACGACGAGCTTTCCGCCAGTGCGATATTAATTGACGCTCTCCTAGCCCAGACCAAATCTGGAGATGCGATGAGCGAAGTGGCAGCAGGCAAACCGCTGGCCGAGAAAAGCGCAAACCAGCTGACAAGATTTCAATTTGAACTCGCTTCAGCCCGCGCTGAACTTGCGGTTGGTCATTTCGATTCTGCGCGATCACAGCTTGAGCGCATACTCCAAAGTGCTCGCGAGCGTCATCTTCTGGGACTCGAACTCGAAACCCGCCTGACCCTGGCGCAGCTTAAAGCAAAATCGGGACAAGGCCCAGCAGGCCACAGTGATCTCGTTGCATTGGAGAAGGCTGCCCAGAGCAAGGGCTATGGTCTGATCGCCAGCAAAGCCCGAGCGATCTAGACGGCTGCGGGTCTCTCAACGTCCCTCGTTGTTTCGGACTTGGTTTCCTGCCTGATCTCGGCGGGATTCATGGCAGTCTTGAAGCCTCGGATGCCTTCTCCGATTCCCTTGCCGAGTTCCGGCAGTTTTTTCGGCCCGAATACAAGCAGGGCAATCCCTGCGATGATCATTAAGTGCATGGGTTGAAACAGTCCTTCGAACATGAAGTACTCCTGTCTTATGGCGAAGAGTATAGTCAATATTCTGCTTGTGAAGTCGACGGAGAGGCTTCCAACTCCGATTACTGTTTATTCAGCCTCTCCGTCGAAATCGTTTCGTGGGACTAGCCTCGATTACTGCGGCGGCAGACTGCCACCCACACGCAACCAGACGTTCGACGCATTGCCGACGGCGTCGGCGAACGAGAACGCGGGCCCAGTCGAAGGAGTAAGGAATGGCGTCAGAGCGGTAACCGCGGAATGTGATCCGTTGTAAACGCTTCGAATGCCGTCGACCAGTTCATAGTTGCGATTGTTTGCCGGAGTGAACGAACCGATATCGCGGCCCAAGACGCGGTGCTCCGATTCGATTCCCATGATCGCGGCAGAAACTTCCGAGAAATATGAGAGTTGTCCGGAGGTGAAGTCCGAGCCCGGGCCTGCGACAGCCGACATTCTGGCGAACTCGCGAATTGCGGCCAGGTAAGCGCCGATGAAAGCATTTTCCAGCGCTTCGAGGGTTGCGATGAATGGCGTCAATGTATCGAAGGTGCCTGAAGGGAAATAGAAAGTCTGGATTGGATCATTGCCCGAACCGGAGATTCCCAACAGATCACGGAATAGATTGGCGTGGGTGATCTCTTCAAATATCGCAGCACGCAGGTAGTTGACGTTGTCCTGATCGCCGTTCGGGGCATGGCTGACGGTCCCACCGGGGCCAGCCAACGCCGGGTCTTGGAGGACGGCGCCGACGAGTCCGTTGTAATAAAAGGTCGTGGCGAGATCCTCCGCAATGAGCGCGGCAGTGAAGATTTGCGCTGGCGTATCTTTGGTGATGGGGTCCTGGACTCCATTCGAGTTGGCTTTCGGCGCGAGCGACTGCGCTGCTAATGCGGAAGCGCTGCCTCCGATGAGAGTGGTCGCGGCAACACCTAGGCCTGCAATACCGCTAGCTTGCAAGAATTTGCGGCGGTCGAAGTTCTTTTTGACAGCTTCCAGTACTTGTTCGAGTTCCATAGGGTCCTCCTCAGATTGGGTGGTTCGTGAGCCGCCGATTGCGTAGCGCCAGGCGGCAACTGTGGGGAGTACGGAAGGATGCGTGAAACGGATTGCGGGGATCTAGATTTGTTATGCGTCAGGAGAAAGGCGTCACATCCGTCAGTTGTAAACAAAATCGCTTCGAACTAGTCTTAATCCGTCGTGTGTCGTGTGCTGTCCGCGCGAGATGCGCCAAAGAACAAATATGGTGACTTTACTCACGGTGATCGGTGTCGGGTTTCTGCTTGGGATGCGTCACGCTACCGATCCCGATCACGTCATCGCTGTGACCACGATCGTGAGTCGGCAGCAAAGTATTCGACGCGCTGGTCTGATTGGAATTCTGTGGGGTGTTGGTCATACTCTTACAATTTTGTTCGTGGGAGCCGGGATCATCCTTTTCAATCTTGCGATTCCACCTCGCGTCGGTCTCACGATGGAATTCGCGGTCGGGTTTATGTTGATCTTTCTCGGTGTACTGAATCTGACCGGCGTCACACGATGGATCAGCGAGCATTTCACTCCGAATCACAGCCACGGAGAATTGGCTCAGGTTCACGATCACCCGCACAGCCACGGCAGCGATACAAATGAAGGCGTGCACGCCCACCTGCACGCGCATCACCCTGAAGTCCACATGCATTTGGAGCAAAAGCCGGTTGGGAAATTTCAGGAAACGCTTGCCCGATTCGGGTTGTATCAGTTGCTTCGTCCCTTGGTAGTAGGACTCGTCCACGGACTGGCCGGCTCTGCCGCGGTCGCGCTGCTTGTTTTAGCAACGATTCGCGATCCGCGATGGGCCATCCTTTATTTGCTGGTTTTCGGAATCGGGACCATTGCCGGAATGATGCTAATCACGATGATTATTGCCGCCCCATTCGCCTACACCGGCAGGCGCTTTACAAGGTTTAACGGAGGCCTCACGATCGCTTCTGGAGTTATCAGTGTTGCCTTCGGTCTCTTCATCACCATACATATAGGTTTCATCGACGGCCTATTTTCCGCGCATCCGCATTGGATTCCCAGCTGACGAGCGATGTTGTGATCCTTGTTAAATCTCCAGTCATTTGTCTATTCGCTCTGCTCGTTGCTCTGATAATAGCTCTGAGTTTTCCATCGGATGCGCAAAGCATCCTCGTGACGGGCCGCGTGGCCGATCCACAGGGGCGCGTGGTGCCAAAGGCTTCGGTGGAATTGCTCGATGCCGATCAACGCCAACTTCTCGGACACGCGACGACCGCTTCGGACGGAGTGTTTCGGATCGATGTGGCTGCGCCTGGAAAATTTATTCTTAAAATCACTGCGGACGGATTCCGGCCCGTGGAGCGAGAAATAGTCGCAGTTCAGAATGGCAGTTCTGACATTGCCATCAGGATGAGCCAGTTGGCAACGCGAAACGAGAATGTTTCGGTGACTGTCGACGTGAACGAGACAGATGTGCTCTCTCCCGATCCCGCAGAGAAAGTCTTCGTGCGTCAGGACTTGCTTGACGCCAATCCGGGGCGTCCCGGCGCTCCAGTATCGATTCCGGGCTACCCGATCGAAACCGCTTCGAGCGGAATCAAAGCTCCCCAGTACTTTGCGCCCGGAGTTGCTGGCGACCATGGCGAACCAATCGCGCAATATATTTCCGTGGGCAGTTTTTTGCTCCCCAATAATCTTTCGGCAAACGCACACGGCAATGGATATGCCGATCCCAACATTTTAATTCCTGAAATTATCGAAAGCGTGAAGGTCGATGGCGGAGCTTACGACGTTCGCGAAGGGAATCACTCGGTCAACCTGGCAGCGACGTATGGATTACGCTCCAGGCTTGATCCTTTTGTTACCATCACCGGAGACTATCGCGATATCGACGTTGTTACAGGATTTAGTCCCAGCCCAGATTCCTGGATGGCGTTCTCCGCCTCCTACGGCAACGGATTTCTGGATCGGCTGGAGCATCGCCAGCAGTACAAATTCATCGGTGAACGTGTGTTTCGTACCGACCAGCACAAGATCACTGCGTTTGGCATCGGATATTTCGGGCGATCCCATGTTCCGGGACTTGTTCCAATCTTTGGCTTCAATCCTGTCGACAACTATAAGAATTACGGCGATACGGTTGATCCGCGGCAAAAAGATCAGACGCATACCGCGCTCGCGGCGGTCAACGACGTATGGCAGATCAGCGGGAATCAGCAATTGCAACTGTCAGGCTTTTTTCGAACTTATAACCTCGCGTTGTATTCCGACTTCGGACAAGGGTTGATCCGACAGAGCGAATTCCGCACGGTTGGTGGTGGCAGCGCGGATTATGTGAACAAGATTTCTGAATATTTTTCGTTGCTTGGAGGCTTCGATTATGAACGTGAAGCTCCGAGACGTGACGATCTCGATCACTACAATTTCTTCGATTCAGCTAATCCCGGCTACTATGGCCCGTTTACCAAGGTAGATGGAAACAACGTGACCATCGCTTCCTACACGCCGTATGCCGCCGCCAAAGGCGGTCTCGGACACTATTTCAGGTATTACGTGGGCTGGCGCCGCGACCAGATCAACGTGGATAACGAAGATCTCATCAATTCAGACGACTCGTTTCAGAAATGGGTAGGCGTGAATTCGCCGAAAGCAACGGTCTCTTTTCTGCCGAAAGAGGCGTGGTACGCGCCACTCATTTCGCTAAGCTACGGTGAATCGTTCTTCACGGAAGACCCTCGCATCGGCATCGGCGGGATGGGGGCTACAGCAGGTACTCTCGTGGCGAGGTCACATTCTTTTCAATTGGTGGCGAGCAAGAAGGTCGCACAAACTGACGTGCGGCTCACGCTCGGCCACGTCACCAGCAGTGCGGAATTGGCAAAGATCGATCCAGACACAGGATTGCAGATCGACCAAGGGCCCAGCCGACTCCGTTTTATGACGGTGACGCTTCGCCGAAATTTCAGCCAGGGATCGCTCCTCGCAACTTTTTCTAAGGCCGATGCTCGGGATTTGGACTCCGGGCAGCCGACTCCCGAGGCTCCGCGCAGTCTCTTCGATCTGCTTGGAACCATTCAGAAACTGCCATTCCGTTTGCAGGCGCGCGGCGAGTTCGAATTTATCGGCACGAAACCTCTGGGCACGGGATGCGCTCCTGACCTGACTGCAGAGTGCACGGGTGTTCCAGTGAAGGAGTTTCGCGGGGCGGTGGTGCGTCCTTTCAAACACGACCGCGTAACCGCCGGAGTGAATTTTCTGATTGCGAGCGGCTACACCGGCCAAACTACACAGAATTTCTATCCCTCCGATATCCAGGAGGTTGTCGGAGTTCGCATTCCTTCTTATGCCAGCGTTTCGGTTACTTACAGGTTCGGGAAGTCCGTAACTCCGTAAGTCAAGCAGTGACAGAATCAAGTCAGGCTGCCACGCTCTTGGGGATTGCAGGAGTCTAGCGCACCGGTAAATCCAAAAACTTCTAAACTTCCGAGCCTCCAGAAAAAATCGTTAGCAATGCTAACGATTTTATTCCTGGGCTCTAGTCAGAAGTCTCGCCGACGAATTTACGCGCTCTAGAACCAGAGTCACGCTCGTCACAATCCGCGAGTCCGCTGCCATCCCGCGAGCGATCCCGACCGCGCCACATTAGAGACTTCGAAAGATACGGCCCGGCTTTTGACCGATTTCCGACAGGGTTGGCTTAAATCCGCCTAACTTCATTATGTCGACATCCTTATAACATGCCTAGAATCAATACATTACATATGGCTCCCACCGTGCATTCTATTAGGCCAGATGGACAGTCGCGGTCACGTTAAATCTACCGAGGGAGCACACACGATCATGATGAAAGCAAAGTTTGTTAAAGGATTGATTGCAATTCTAGCGTTGTCGACGGCCTGCGTTTGCTGGGGCTCCACGCCACCGCCCGTCGTGTTCCGTGGTCAGGCGACTGCGGTTGACGCCACTGTCCTGGGTATCAACACCGTTCTGGGCGATACCGGGGCGTTGGCCAAGACTGGCGGCGTTCTCCAAAACAACCTGGCTACCGTGAATATTCCGCTGGTGTTGAGCGGCGTGATTGCTCACGGAGAAGTTGTTGGAATCGGCGACCACACGGAAGCGTCGTCTTCGGTGGTCGGACTGAACGTGCTGTGCGGCGGCATTCTGCTGACGGCAGATCTGCTGCAATCGCGCGCCTACGTAACGGGTTCTGGCAATGGAGCGCCAACGGAGACCGGTTCTTCGGTACTCGCGAACTTGGTTGTAGCTGGACAGAAGATCGTGGTGTCGGGAAAACCGAACCAGACGATCAAGCTTCCGGGCGCCAAACTCATCATCAACCAGCAGACGCAGGGAGAAGGCAAGATCACAGTGATCGCCTTGCACCTGGAAGTGACCGGAATTGCGGACCTACAGCTTGCAGCGGCAACGGCTGGGATCGGCCCCTGCAGCGGTTGCACGCACACTTGCTCTGGAACGCCGAATTGCACTGGCGCTCTGGACATTCTGAGCGGCAGCGGTTCGCTGTTGAACGACTTGAACGGTGTGGTGCAGTTTGGTCTCGAACTGAACAACGGCAGCAACTGGGGCGGCTTCCTGTTCAACGATGCCGAGCAGCTCGTGGACTTCCAGGCAACATCGTTAACGTCATACGTGGTCGTCAATGCCAATGAGCGTCAGGTCTCGGGTGTTGGCAAATTGAACGGCCTGTTCAATGTGAACTACGTGCTGGACATCGTAGCCAATGGCGATCAGACGAGCACCTTCACTCTGAGCTTGTCGAGCGGTTACAAGATCACAGGGACCCTCAACTTAGGATTCCTGGAAGTCCAGCAAGCATGTAACAACTAGGGCGAAGGTTGCCCCTTCACGGGGCGTGTAGCTAGGGCTGCACGTCCCGCCTTTTTCAAGTTTGGAATTGGCGATGTAAGAGTAAGTCGAAGCTGTAAAGCGTGGTTACGAAACCTTGACCAGGAGATGAACGATATGCTTGGAAGCGCCTACCTCATCCTAACCAGTCTTGCCGGCTTCTATACCCTTTGTCTCACCAAGTCCGCCGCTGTTAAGGCACCGAAACCTCCGATGAAACGAGTTCAGCTGGTTCCGAAGTTCGAGAGCGCTGGATCCGACGACCTGACGCAGAGTGCGTCGGCGGCCTGGGGACACTCCTCAGGGTTTACGGTCGGCATCGCATGGGAATCGAACTCTGCAGGGATTGCAGATAACTCGAGACACCACTACGCATTCGGACCGAGCCTTGACGAGCCTTCGCGAATCGCGCGCTTGTGTCGTTCCGAATCAAGAAATAATTCCGCCCTGCGCTTCCCGGCAAAACGATCGGAGCACAGCTTTCAAGATCAGAATTTTCAAGATCAGAGCTTTCACGATCACGGTTCGTTACCTCCTGCCGCTTAAATGCGAGCAGGGAATCACAAGATTCGTTAAGCGTCCGTTACTGCTTTCATAACGGCCCGCTTCGAATGGTGCGGAGACAGATTGGATTTTCACGGACCACTGTGGGCGACAGTGAACCCCGAGGAACTCAAATCTAGCTCCGCACCTTTACTTTTTTGGAAACCGATTCGACCTTAGTCAGCTTCAGCGAGCGCAGTTTCAATCCCAAGGGTCTTGATCTTGCTGTGAAGAGTGCTTCTGGCGATCCCAAGCCTTCCAGCCGTCCGTCCCAAGTGACCCTTTTCTTCACCCAAGACCTGCTCTACGTGGGCACGCTCACGATCCCGGAGGGTAAGGCGGGAGTCTTCCCGAGCAACCGCGATCGGTTCGTCGGAGTCCAGGTGCAGGTCGCGAGGACCGACGACATCGGTTTTCGAGAGCAACGCGGCTCGCTCCACCACGTTCTTCAATTCCCGGACGTTGCCCGGCCACTGGTAGCTGCAAAGGGCGGCTATGGCTTCGTCCGAAAAGTGAATTTGGGGACGTCCCACGTCAGTGCTGGCACGGCCCAGAAACTGGACTGCGAGTTGCGGAATATCTTCTTTGCGCTCGCGGAGCGAGGGGATGCGAATGACGATCGTGCTCACGCGAAAATACAGGTCGCTGCGAAATTTGTTTTGCCGGGCCAGTTGCTTCAGATCCTGATGCGTCGCAGCAATGAGTCGTACATTGGATTGCCGTTCTTTCGTGTCGCCCAGTCTGCGAAAACGTTTGTCTTCGAGGACTTTCAAAAGCTTCGGCTGCAGTTGCAGATCCATGTCACCGATCTCGTCGAGGAAAATAGTGCCGCGATGAGCGACTTCGAACAGTCCGGCTTTCGCTTTGATAGCTCCGGTGAAAGCACCCTGTTCGTGGCCAAACAATTCGGATTCCAATAACTCTCGCGCGAATCCGGCGCAGTTGAGATCGACAAACGTTTCGTCGGAACGCGGGCTGTTATCGTGCAACCAGCGTGCCAGGACTCCTTTGCCTGAGCCTGTCTCCCCGGCGAGCAGCACGGGGTACTCGCTCCCCGACACGCGCTCGGCTTGTTCGCCGAGCTCTTTGGCGGCCGCGCTTGATCCGAGAAATGGGTTGATGCCTGACCGCTTGTCGCGACCTTTTTCCGCGAGTTGCTTTTGGAAATTGCGTTGGTTGGCAAGGGCGCGCTCAAGGACAACTTCGATCGCGGAAAGTTGCACAGGCTTGGTTAAGAACTGTTCGGCCCCTTCCTTTACGGCCCGCACGGCCAGTTCGATGCTGCCTTGACCTGTGAGAAGGATAAGAGGGACTGATGGATATAAACTCTTCAGCGAAGGCAATAAATCGAGGGCGGTGCCATCGGGGAGGTTGTAATCCATGATGGCAGCATCTGGACGGAATGTGCGGAACGCCTCACGCGCCGATTCACAATTCCCGACATCGGTAACTTCATATCCGACTGCCACGAGGAATTCGCGCATGGCTGCGCGAACGGAGCAATCGTCATCCACTAGAAGAATTTTACTTTTCACCATGGCGAATGTGGAAAAGCCGTTCGAGCAGAGAATGTAGTACTCTGCGCGGGAACTTTTCTCTTCGCTCTAGTGTAACGTGTATGGCTTGAATATACAGATCACGTTAGTAACTGTGATAAGTATGTAATGCAGACACACTAATACCACGACCGCGATAACTATTCTTATCGCGAACTGTAATTTAATTTACAACGACGTCATCCCGAGTTTCGACGAAAGCCTCCCTTATACACTGTCCTAGCGTAGCCAGTCGGAACGGTTTGGGTAATAGGATGTGTCCCTGATCGACGGCTTGCTGCTCCGAAAGAAAATGGTTTGAGTAACCGGACATGAAAATGATCCGCGCAGTGGGATAAAGACGCCCAAATTTCTCGGACAGCTCTTTGCCGTTCATCTGCGGCATCACCACATCGGTCAGGAGTAGGTGGATGGGGCCCTCATGCTGCTCGGCGATCTCCAAAGCCTCGGAGCCTTTCTTGGCTTTGAGCACGGTGTAGCCGTTTTCGGACAGATACTCAGCCGTGCTCTCGCGCACAGCGACTTCATCTTCCACAAGCAGAATCGTTTCGCGCCCTCGTACGGAGCCAGGTTGAATTTCGGATTTCGCGGAAGCCACCGTCTCTTCAATGCGTGGGAAATAGATTTTGAAAGTTGTGCCGAAGCCGGGTTCGCTGCGCACGAAAATCTGGCCGCCGCTTTGCTTCACGATACCGAACACTGTAGCTAGTCCAAGGCCTGTGCCTTTACCTTGTTCTTTCGTGGTAAAGAATGGTTCGAAAATGTGCGACTTTGTTTCAGAATCCATGCCGCAACCTGTATCGCTCACCGATAGCATGATGAAGTTCGCCGAGGCTGGAGTGGCGTCGAGGTCCGCCGCGACCGGCTCCAATTCTGCATTCTGAGTTTCAATCAGCACTTCACCGCCGTTCGCCATGGCATCGCGCGCGTTGATCACGAGATTCATCACCACTTGTTCGATCTGACCGGCATCCAGCTTGGCGTTGCCGAGGTTCTCGCACGGCTTGAACCGCAGCGAGACATTTTCGCCGAGCAACCGCTCCAGCATATTGATCTGCTCAGTCACAAGCTTGTTCAGGTCGATCACCTTGGGAGAGAGAACTTGTTTGCGACTGAAGGCCAGCAAACTCTGAGTGAGAAATGATCCGCGATCGGTCGACCGGACAATCTCATCGATGTAGCGGCGAGCGTCACTCTGCTCAGGGAGCTTGCGGTATAGAAGTTCGGAGTAGCTGCTAACAGCCATCAAAATGTTATTGAAGTCGTGTGCGACTCCGCCGGCGAGGCGGCCGATCGCTTCGATCTTCTGCATCTGCCGGAGTTGGTCTTCGAGCTCGCGCTGGCGGGTTGTATCTTCGACCGTTCCTTCGAAGTAGAGAACGTTGCCTTCCGCGTCTCGGACGGCGTGAGCGTTCTCTGAAACCCAGATAAGCTTCCCGTTCTTGTGGCGGACCTGATATTCGAAGTTGTGGACCTCGCCGTGAGCCGTCATTAGCGCTAGAAATTCTGCGCGCTTCTCCGGATCCGCATAGTCAAGCCTGCGCCCGTCGGAGCGGGTATGGATCAATTCTTCCGCCGAATCAAATCCGAGCATGCGAGCTAAGGCAGGATTAGCGGATAGATACTTTCCCTCGGGAGAGGTTTGATAGATCCCCTCCACAGCGTTTTCAAAGATGCTGCGATATTTTTCTTCCGCTTCACGTAATGACCGTTCGGCCCTCTTGCGCTCGGTGATATCGATAAGAAAGCCAATGGTGCCGCGAACCTTGTCGTTCTCATCGAGCACGCAGGTTCCAGATAGACTGATGTCAACCAGGGTTCCGTCGCGCTTTTGCCGACGCACCTCGACACTAGTCATCGTCTCGCCAGCTAGCATCCGAGCACGAATATCCTCGGCTACCACACGTTCCTGGTCTGGGACGATTGGACTCCGCTTGCCTTTCACCTCCGCCTCGGTCCAGCCAAATACCTTTTCGGCTGCGGCGTTCCACATCGTGATATACCCTTCGGCGTTGATCGCGGTAATTGGAACCGGAGAGCTATAGACGCTGGTTTCATTCGCTCGGCGTAGCGCTTCTTCTGTGAGTTTTCGCGCCGTGATATCTCGTCCGATGATCGAGCCGCCAACCACCTCACCATCCGTGTCTGGGATGCAAGATGTAGTGAGCGACATGTTCAGACGCTTCCCACTTTTGGTGAGACATATCGTTTCGAAGTTGTCGGTGCAATTACCAGACTTCAGCCCCGCGATGCAGCGAGGAACTTCGTCCGCGCAATCTTTTGGAATCAAGATGTCAAGGCTCTCACCGAGAATCTCGTGAGTGTCATATCCGAACATCAATTCGGCGCCCTGATTACAGCTCGTAATCCGTCCTTCCAGATCGATGCTGATAATTGCATCTTGCGAAGACTCGACGATGGAAGCCAGGCGGACCACCGTCTCCTCGGCCTTTTTCCTCGCGGTGATGTTGCGTATGGAAATGGTGAAGATAACGGTACGTTTGATTTTGAAATAACTGACAGTGACTTCTGCGGGGAATTGGGTCCCGTTCGCTCGGACAGCGCGGGTCTCCAGTCGACTGCCGAGGACGGCGAGTTCTCCCATCACGCGTGGCGCAAACAATTCGGCGCGATGCCGGTCAGCGAGTTCGGGAGGGAATATAGTGCTTGCGAGGTCTTTCCCGAGTACATCCTGACGGGAAATGCGAAAAGCGCGTTCGGCAGCTGAATTGAAATCAGTAATCCTGCCGAGTTCATCCGCGCAGAGGATGGAATCAAGTGCTGAATCCAGAAGAGCGCGGCGTCGCCCCTCCGTTGTCACGAGCGCCTGCTGCAATCGTCGAATCGTGGCTGCGTCCGAGGAGGATTTCATGGCGTGTGACAAGTGATCGACGGGCGACTTTCGCCTGACCTATCTATTCGACGCTGCTATCACTCAGTAGCTCTCGTATCCTTTCGTTAAGGATGTTGAGGCGGAAAGGCTTTTGTAAAACGGAGTTCCGCACTCCCGAAGGAGTTCGGTTGATTTGAGAGACCTTATCCGAATCTCCCGACATGTAGAGAACGCTAAGGGTGGGATGAGTTTGAAGTAAGTGGTCGGCGACCTCGTTGCCGTTCATTCCCGGCATCACGATATCGGTGACCAATAAGTCGACTTCCGAGCGGCTTTCCTGAACGATGCGCAGTGCCTCAGGGCCGGTCCTAGCCTGCAGCACCTTGAATCCCTCCATCATGAGGAATTCGGCGGCAGGATCACGGACAGCATCGTCATCCTCGACAATCAGGACAGTCTTCCTGGAAATCGCAGCCTTGCTCGACGGTGGATCGGAGTGGTGCTTCGCCGCTTCGGCTGGCAACGCGGCGAAGTAAATACGGAATACGGTTCCTTGCGTCGAACGGCTGGCAACGCGAAGATATCCGCGACAATCGTTGACGATGCCGCGCACGGACGCGATGGTTTGCATCAGACGAAGTTCGTGACTGTCCAAAGGCGCGGCGTTCGCTTCGGCGCCGTGGCTCACTCGAATATCTGCCGTATATTGCAGGCTCAGCAGCGCATACTGACCAGGCTCTTCGAGGTCGGAGCCGAAAGAAGCAGAGTCGAGCATGACCAGTTCTGTGGTGATGGCGAGGCTACCTCGATGACGGATGGCATCGCGCGCGTACAAGCCAAGGCTCAGTAGCAACTGTTCGATTTCCACGGGATCCGCGAATATGGCACCGACGCTGGGATCGAGTTTCAGACTCACTTCGATTTCTTCACCAGCCAGCGGCTGCAAGAGTGTGCTTATTTCCTCGACGACTTTGTTCAATACGAACGGGCGCGGGGCTGGAGCCATCTTTCGGCCAAATGTGAGGAGCTTCTGGATCAGATTGGAGGCTCTCGCGGAATGGCTGAGGATTTGTTCGATGTTTCGCTTTTGAGCCGGTGTCGTGGCTTTCTTTAATTCCAGTTCCACACAACTGGTGAGCGCCATCATGATGTTGTTAAATTGACTCGCCATCGATCCGGCGAGTTGGCTGACTAATCCCGCCTTTCGAGCCACAAGCAGATCTCCTAAATCTGATTTCGCTTGGGAGTCGGAGCCAATCTTTGCGGGTTTTACGGCCGTCTGATCTGCCATCGTTATATCTCCAACTCCGAGGTGTAACCGTCTAAGGAATGCAGGTCATCAAAATCCGGTTGACAGTTGTTTAGTGTTTCGGTGCTGCGTTTTCCCACGCACCGACTGCCTGATACGTATCGAGCCGTCCATTGTTCAAATTGGTTGAGAGCCATTTCGCGTGAGCAATCGCGGCCTCCGCTGTTGTCTGGTTCACCTTACTTGAGACGTTAACCAGAAGTGCGGCAGTTCCGGCCACCAGCGGAGCGCTGAAACTTGTTCCCGAACTCGACGCGTATGTGCCGAACGGGTACGGGCTCATAACATCCTCGCCCGGCGCCGCTACCCAAACGACCTGCGATCCATAGTTAGTGAATGACGATTGGATATCGTTATTCGAGGTCGAAGCGATTCCCATCACATAAGGCAGCGACGCAGGATAGACCTTAATTTTCTGCCCGTTGTTTCCGGCCGAAGCCACACAGATGATGCCCTTGCCGTTCGCGTATGTGATCGCGTCCGATAGTTCGATGGAAGAAGTTGCGAAACTGAAACTCATGCTGATGACATTCGCTTTGTTATTTGCCGCGTAATAAATCGCCCGGATCACGTCGGACGAATATCCGGTGCCGTCGGCCTTGAAAGTCTTAAGCGGAAGAAGCTTTGCTGTCGGCGCAACCAGATGGACCAAGCCGGCCGTCATCGTGCCGTGCCCAAACGACGAGTACTGTGGAACGCTGAGCGCGGCCGCACCCTGGCTACTCACTACGGCTGCTAAAGATGGCGTTACTAATTCCGGAGTGCCGCTTCCATCGAGAACTGCCGCGGTCGAATGATCGAGGTCGCCCTTCTCGTCTGCATTGGGTGTGTTCCGCGTGAAGTCATATCCGGGCAGAACGACTCCAGCGAAGGCTGGGTGCGTTGGATCAATTCCAGTGTCGATGAGTGCAACGATGCCGGATCCGGATACGCGGTATGCGCTCTGTGTCTGCGAGGTACGGATGATCTGGTTCGCAGGCTGCGTCAGATAGCCATGCCACACAACATTGCCATAATAAAATTGTGGTGTGCTATCACTGAGTTCCGTTGGTATGGGACCGAGGACGGGACTCACCAGTCCAAGCACCTGGTCGACCTCCAGTCCAATGATCCCGGGCGCGATTTGAAGCAGCGCGAGAACGCGGTTCAGATTAAGAATGTTCGGGATCGAAATGACGAACACCTGTCCCAGCGGGTCGCCTAGACTCTGGACAACGTTGCAACCGAGCAGAAGGCAGGTGACGTTGAGGCCCTTCAGTCCCAGTTTGTCGCGTACGATCAGCCGCTGCGTTTGCGCGCTCGCCGAGCCAACGGCGAGCATCAAAGCGATAACGACAATCAGTGCTCCATTCCAACGTTTCATAGAAGCCCCGCTAGTTAATCTTCCCGTATCCGTTCAGCGGCTGACTGACGATTGCCGCCGATTCCATCTGACCATGAAGGGCTTGGTTACTCAAGATTACGGCTGCGCTAAGTAACCTATTACCCGAGTTAGTCAGATTCATTGATTCCCGTTTATGCCGCCTCTGGACGCGTCTCGGGGAGAGGTACTACTAAGCCACGACTCCTCATGCCGACAAACAACTGCATATGTTTGGCGGATTGAAATCCAAAGTAAAATTCTCCGAATTGATTGGTGGTTGTCTCGGACAGGTGTGCTCCTGGCCCCACCAGAGACACCGACACATCCACCGCGCCGCTCAGTGGCTCTTTTGCGTCGATGACCTGTCCGACTAATACCATGTAGTTAGATCCCGGTTTGGGCTCGAGACGGATATCGATGCAAATAGTCCCGCATTTATAAAGAAGTTGACGTGACACTGCCATGGCAGAACCGCGAAGGTCGGCCAATCCAGTGCGCTGGAAGCTGTCGAACGCCAGCTTTGCGATTTCGAACTTCTCCGGAGTGGAAGTTGCCATCCGAAGAGGATTGAAATAAGACTGTGCGATGCGGAGAGCGGTTTCGGGCGGGTTGTACGCATTCTCTACGTGTGCAAAGCGCATGACCTTCCTCCAGATTGCGTGCGTTTTCGAGCATACGTCGCACCCTGCACTCAGGTGTGCTTGCATCTCGTCGTGCGTTTCCGTAGCGGGATTAAGATGTTGATATACGCTGAAGTCCGCCAGTGATAAATGCTCCATTTGGCCTCGTGGTGAAGTAGAGTTCGCGGGCTCCGGCAAGGCCGGAGTTTCCTCTTGATGAATAGGGGTACGATTGGAGCCGCGAAAATATAGCTTCTGGAAAATATTCATAGGACCTCACTGCTCATTGAAAACCTTGCCATTTAGGACAAAAGGGGCCCAATAATAGGGATGACGGTGCGTTTTCCTCAGCCGAAGCACGGCGTCGCGAAGGGCTTCCGCCTTGTTCCGGCCGACCGCCAGGAATTCGTAAAAAGTTTTCATGAACTCCGAGGTACTGCGATCCTGAACATCCCAAAGGGTGAGGAGCGACGATTGCACGCCTGCACAAATCAAACCGCGCACGAGCCCCAACAGTTCGTCTCCGGCCGACACCACATTTAGGCCGGTTGAGCATCCACTGAGGGTGACGAGTTCTACTGGCAGGCGGAGTTGGTATAGGTCGAAAAGGCTGAGATACGAGTCAGCGAGTCGGATGCCAGAGAATATCGGCTGATCTTCGCGGAAATAACCGTGGGTAGCTATGTGGATAAAGCGGCTGTGCAGGCCGCGTGCCGCGAGGACTGCCGTTGTCGCCATGGAGCCGATCGTCAGATCCGGGTTGGGCAGTATGTTCGCCACGGCTGTTGCTTCTTCTTCTACCAAGGGGATCGCCGGATCGGGGATGGCAAGAATCAAGGCTGAGCCTTCGCGGTTGGCAGGGTTTGCGGCCCGCTGACTGCACCAACTATAGATACTCACACTAGGAGCATAAGAAATGGTGAACTTATCGATGAGATAGTCTTGTCCGTCATGCAGTGCCTGGAACGGAAGATGATGCAAGGAGCCATGCGGGACGATGATGAGGTGCGAGGTGTGAATCCGGGTACGCACTGGCTCAATCAGCTCTTTGTACAAGTCCTGGAGATGACTCTGAGTGGTGCGCAATAAGATGTCTTCGAATGCTGCGATGTATTCCGGTCCCAGGCCCACCTTTGCCATCTGATAGCGGAGGCGCATCAGTAGAGTTTCGACCGCCGAAGCCTTACCCAGGGGAACGATATCCAAGCTGTCGTGGGTGAGCAGAACAACGATCAGCTGATCATTCACTTGAAAGTACTCAAGAATTGTGGCGTTGTAATGCAGAGATTGTTGGATCTCCTTGAGTCCCAGGGACGCACCGGGTTGGGCCGAATCGGAGTGTGATTCGTCCGGCGTATGTTCGCGAGACAGGCGAAGGAGCTCGCGTTCCCTCAGTTGGGTCTCACCGCGAAGTTGTACGAGTTGATCGGCGGAATGCTCCCGCGAGTTCAACTGCATGAATTCGGCGCGATGGTAATACCAGCTTAATTCCTCCCGCAGTTCGCGGATTCGCCGGAATGCTTTGCTCTCCTGAAGAGGCGCGAGGGCGCCCGAAGGATGAGAATTGGTCAGACGGTCGAACAAGCTGCGGGATTTGACTTGTTCGATGTACCCAAAGGCCTCCGTGAATCTCGCATCGCGTTTTTCGTGGCTATCGTCCTCGCGTCAACATCGAGGCAAAGTTCGACCAATCCTTGATAAATCTCTACATAATCGCGCATGAGTGAGATTTTCAGTTCATCGCCCCGGACTCCGTTACGCAGTTGTTCCAGAGATTCTTTCGCAAGTTGGAACGACTCGTAGGACCGGGCCGGGTGCCCAAGTCTTTTCTGGATTTTCGCCATCAGCCCATGGGCGCGGCAACTCAGAGCTGGCGATTCGATCGTTCGGAGCGACTTTAGCGCGCGGCCACATTCGCGCAGAGCGGCCGGGAGTTTCCCCGCTCGAATATGCAAACGCGTCAAGAGCAATCGGCAGAGCACTGCTTTCGTCGCGAGGGATGAAGTAGAAAAGAATTTGAGAGCAGCTGTCGCCCGCTCCATCGCTTCGCTGTCGCGGTTCTGGGTGTAGAGCGCGACCGCCTGATACAGGTCAATCAGGGAACACCAGACAGCATTCTTCTCGTCCACGAAGATGGCCCGCGCCCGTCCGAAAACTTCCAGCGCTTCCGATGCTTTTGCCTGCTGGCTGAGGGCGATGGCAACATTCGCGAGCGACTTTGCCACCTCATACCACATGCCAAGCTGGCGGAAATTGCGCTGCGCCTCATCTGCGGCTTCCTGAGCCTCGCGGCTCATGTTGAGTTCAAGATAGATTTCAGAGAGGTCGAGGTGGCAGAGCGCAAAATGATGGGTATCACCACTCAATTCGCAAGCATCGCGCGTCACCCGCAGCATCGAAATCGCTCGGCTGTATTCCCCGCGCAAGTAATGTAGCCACGCCAGATTGTAATCAGCTTGCCCTACCAGAACATGCAGCGCATTCCGTTCGGCAAATGCTCGTGCTTTTCCGTAGGTCGCCACGGCTCGATGGAAATCATTGAGGAATACCAGACACCCCGCAATATTGTGCAACGCAACCGCAACTGCTTCCGCGTCTTGCTCCTCATGGTTTAGAAGGCGACTGTAGGCACGTTCGTAACAGTCCAGAGCTTCTTCAAAACGGTCCTGACGATCGTAGATGTTGCCGGTGTTGAGTTCCACGCGAGCGAGCCGCCATTCGTTGCCCTGCTGCTTGAAGATTGCGCTGGCTTCGGCAGCCGCCGCGTAAGCGCCGTCGTAGTCTCCAACCAGAATGAGCGGCTGAATGGAGGCGCTCAGAGTCCGTGCCACCTGCGTTGTGTTTCCAGCTTGGGCAAATAGTTCTCTCGCCCGCTGATGGAGGTCGAGCGCGACCTGATTTTGTCCGATCGCGTGAAAGACGTTCGCCTTGGCGCGAAACGCTAAACCTTTATTCTCGGGATCGCTTAGATGATAAGCGATGAGAACGGCGCAATCGGCAACTGCCATGGCTCCGGCGGGCTGCGTCTTGATCAGTTTCGGAATCCATGCTGCCAGCTCAGCGACCACTTCGCCATCGATCAGCTCTTGATGCGTAGCGAGGAAATCTTTTTGCGCCTCGTCATCGCGGAGAAGAATGATTTCCGCGCGCACCTCTTCCGGCACACTGATTCGTGCTGCGCGCAGCGGCAATCGCATTAGAGTTCACCGGACTCCAAGTTCTTCCAGACGATCACGCAATTTATTCAGGCAACGACGCCGGATGAAGCCAATCGATCCAATCGCAACGCCGAGTCCCTTGGCAACCTCGTGATAAGGTTTTGCGGGTAACTCGAAAAACAAATGCTCGACTAACTCGCGACAACGCGGACTCAATTCCCTCACAGCTTTGCGAATGTGCTGTTCCTGCTCCAACTGATTCATCAGTGCTTCCGGGACTTGTTCGGGAACTACTGCAAGTTCCTGCGCTTCGGGATCGTTGAGTTCATCACGAACTCTCTGTTTGTTGTGGTGGAAGCACTTGTGATGAGTGACACGGATCAGCCACGCCGCGAGTGCTTGCGGATCGCGTATCCGCGACAACTCGCAGACCAAGTCGAGGCAGACTTCCTGAAAAATGTCGGTGGCTTCTTCGCGTGGAAATCCGTACTTGATCGGGATGGAAAAGATCAGATTCTTGTAGCGGTCGACCAGGGCAATCCACGCTGGCTCTTCACCCAATAGACATTTTTGAACCAATTGTGTGTCGGTTGCCGCTGGCTCGCTACAGCTACGGGCTTGCATCGGTGCGGAGCTCATGATTGTGTGACTCGCTCTCTTGTCGCGGACGTCGTCCCGATCGACTGGATCTCCTCGGACCGAAACGGAACTGCGGACGGCACGGCCGTGGACTCCGCGCGCTCTTTCACCTCTCTTGAGGTTGCGCTCATCGAGTCCGTCAGCCGGTCGTTCATACCGTTCGTCATGCGATCGCCACTCACACAAGGTCGCGTTCTGTGGTGTAACAAGGAAGTTAGATTCCCACCTTGATGAGGTAATGGCAACATTGAAACGCGTCCTTCTAGTTACGACTGGCCAGCAAAGAGGTCAGTTGCTGTTCCGTGCGCGTTTCGTGAATGAAGTGGATAGTTCTGTTTCATGTTGGAGATATGCGGACGCGAGTTACTGACCCAGAAACATCTTCCGTGACGTTGTGCCAATTTCGGAAACATTCTAAGAATGGCACTGGCATACGTTTCGGCATTTGGCAATGGCCTATATGTCCGCGAAATGCCGCCCGAGTGCCTCCCCGCGCACTTAACGCAGTTGATTTTGCGTTGTTCGTTGTAGCGCCGTCCGTTAACGCAGTGATGATCATGCCGCCAGAAGGCCGCTGAAAAAGGAGATGTTATGTTGAGGAATTGGGCAAAGTGGTGCTCAGCAATTGTTGTAACGATGCTTATCATGCTGCTCATCGCTTGCGGCGGAGGTGGCTCTTCACAGCAATTACCGGTCACGCTAACGAAGGTGACAATTACTCCCGCTACGGCCTCGATTCCACTCGGCACGAGCCAGCAGTTATCTGCGGTGGGGACCTACAGTGACGGCACATCGAAAGACTTGACCTCCGAAGTTACTTGGAGCGTCTCACCGGCGACCGTTGCCTCGGTAAGTGCGAGCGGGATGCTGAAATCTGTTGCGAAAGGGACCGCTACGGTCAACGCTGTCTTTGATTCGCAAACCGGCCATTCACAATTGACCGTTCAGAATGCGGCGATTGTTTCAATGCAACTCTCACCGCCTGCGCCGGCGATTCCTTTGGGAACCTCGCAGCAAATCACTGCGACGGCTACTTTCACAGACGGCACGACGGGGGATGTGACCAGCTCCGTGAACTGGAGTGCTACTCCTGCCGCCGACGTTTCCATCCTCAGCCCTGGGCTGGTGCGTGGTGTGGGGAAGGGATCGTTCACCGTGACGGCGACATCGGGGTCCGTTTCGCAGTCGCTCAATGGCGCGGTAGGAAATGCGATCATCCAATCTGTGCAGGTGAATCCGAGTTCGGCGTCGATTCCTAAGGGCGCGACGCAGGCTTTCACTGCGACGGCTCTGTATTCGGACAGCACGACACAAGATGTGACCAGCTCAACAACGTGGAGCTCCTCGAATACCGGAGTAGCATCGATCGACGGTACAGGCACGGCGACTGCTGGAACGCAGGGATCTACGCAGATCAGTGCGACCTATCAGACGTTCTCTGGAGCGGCAGGATTGTCCGTGAGCGCCGCGACGATCAAGGCGATTCACGTGACTCCATCCATCGCGAGCTTGGCGAAGGGAACGAGCCTGCAACTGGCAGCCAGCGCAACGTTGACTGACGGCAGCACGCAGGACGTTACCAACTCGGTCTCGTGGTCGTCCAACGCAACACCGCTCTGCACCGTCACTTCTGCGGCGCTTACTACTGCAGCTGCGGTCGGAGTTTGCACAGTCACCGCGACGTCGGGCGCAATCAATGGCTCAGCGGTTCTGACGGTAACGGCGGCGACGCTCAGCTCCATCACGATCAACCCGCCGAATCCGTCGGTGAGTTCGGGCGGAAGCTTACAGCTCACAGCTACGGGTAACTTTAGCGACGGATCAACTCAGAACGTGACTTCGTCTCTCCTCTATGTCAGCTCGAAGCCACTGGTGGCCAACGTAAGCCCAACTGGACTTCTGCAGGGTCTCACGCCTGGCAGCGCAGTAATCACTGCCTCGCTGGGATCGGTAGCAACTACCGTTAACGTGACCATCACTGCAGCAACTCTGCAGAGCATCAGCCTCGGAGCGACGATCACAATCGCGGCTGGTATCTCAACTCAACTTAGCGCCATTGGATCCTACAGCGATGGCAGCACGCAGGATCTATCTGCGACCGTGACGTGGATGTCTTCTGCGTCAGCGGTTGCCACTGTGAATGCGAGCGGCAACTTAACGGGACTCGGAATTGGTAACGCAACGATTACGGCTACACTCGGAGCGATCTCCGGAACCTTGGATGTTGGGGTCAGTCCGGCAACGATCGTTTCGATCTCGATCAACCCTCTATCGATCTCCATCGCTGCAGGACAGTCGCAAGCATTCACCGCACTCGCGACTTTGAGCGATGGCAGCACGCTTGACGTGACCGCTTCCGTTCACTGGAGCGTCACGAATCCTCTGCTGGCTAACATCAGCAATGCGCTTGGAAATCCTGGATTGCTCACCTCTCTGATTCCGGGATCAAGCACGGTCTCTGCCAGTCTCGACGGAGTTACTGGAACCGCCGATCTGTTCGTCAGCGCCGCTTCGCTGGTCAGCATCAGTGTTGGACCCAGCGGATTGGCTCTGGCTCTCGGAGTTCCTGCGAATCTGACGGCGATTGGTTCCTATAGCGACGGCAGCACACAGGACATCACCGCATCCGTTCAGTGGTCGTCGTCGAACGGACAATTTGTAAGCGTCGCGGCCGGAGTGGTTACTCCGATTGCGATTGGAAGTGCGACCGTCTCCGCGTCGATGGGCGGAGTGAGTGGAAACGTGGGCGTCAGCGTGACGGCCGCGATCCTCAACTCGATCAACCTATCGTCAACCGTGAACTCGCTTGCTCTGGGGCTCACGCAACAACTCGATGCGGTCGGAACTTACAGTGACGGAACGACGCAGGACATCACGTCCATCGTGCACTGGAATTCTTCTAACACTGGAATCGTGACGGTGAGCGCCGGAGGATTGGTGCTCGCGATCGGTGCTGGCAATGCTGGAGTCACCGCCAGCCTTGGTTCGGTCACGCAAACTGCTCCGATCTCGGTGAGCGCTGCGATTCTGGAGAGTATCGCTGTCACTGCTTCCCAGAACTCGTTCGCTCTCGGATTCACTCTGCAACTCACGGCCACCGGCACTTATAGCGATGGCTCCACGCAAGACCTAACCGCGAGTGCAAGCTGGAACTCCAGCAACACTTCGATTGCTCTCGTCAGCACGGCGGGACTGATCAGCGGATTATTGCCAGGCGGAGTTGCCGCCACTGCAACTCTGCAAGGAGTCAGTGGAAGCTTCTCCGTCACAGTGAATGCGGCGACGCTGGTGTCCATTACCATCTCGCCTTCGACGGTTACACTGTTGGGCCTGCTGCTCCAACAGCAGTTCACCGTTACGGGTCACTTCAGCGACAACAGCACGCAGGTGTTGACGAGTGGATTGCATTGGTCCTGTACAAACGCTTTGCTCGGCAGCATCAATTCTTCAGGACTGCTGACCGCGCTGGGACTGGGTAACTTAAATGCAGTTGCAAGCTACGGTGGATTGACGGCAACGGCCGCGGTAAAGATTCTGTAGGGCGGTCGTTGGTCGGTAGTCGCTGGTCGTTCGTCGTTCGCGTTGTCGTTCTTGGGTAGGCGGCAGGTGAGATGGTCCGAAGATTGGGCTGTCGCGCCTGCCGCTTTGTTTTCGTAGCGGCGGCTGACACTAGTGTCCGCCCCACATGGGGAGTTGACGATTCCTGGCCGGCGTGCGATCGCTGGTGCGTCGTATAGAGTCGTAGTGCGTTAACTCGTTGGGTAGTAACGGATGCGTACCCCCACCCCCCCACCCCCCTCCTATTGGAATCATGGGGTTGGAGTATGTTTTCCCGCCAAAATATTCCGGACAAAGGACTTATATGCATAATCTTGAGGAATAAGGAGTTAGCGGGAAAGCAGGCCTCAATTCGTGCCGAAATGGGAATTGCTTTCACCGAAAGCACAGTCTGATTTCAAAGAAAAATTCCAGCGGATCGGAAGGGCGATTCGATCGCTGGGAGCAGTTGCTCCTTTGTCATCATTTACTAAATGGATAGCAGTTGTCTGTGACGTGCGTCACAGAGTCTTTGTGAAATTCGTTTTCCCGTTTTGGGGATGGAGGGAAGTTGGGTCAGCGCGGGGATCCCATTTCGCTTTGAAGAGTCTTTTAGGTGGAATACGCTGTTGGCTAGGTTCTTGATATGCAAGCCGTTCAAATGCGGGAGGCCCTGGAGGAACTTCTCCGTCGACTGGAAGTGCGGGTCAGCGAGGAGCGCGACCGCCACGGCTGCTCGCGACATTCGCAGGACGACTCGGAAGCGCGAGTTTGGGAATCGCAGGCCATGTGGCCGGAAGAGTAACTATCGGCTAAATCCGACCCAACACTTCTCAACGCACTTTCAGAACACCTTGATTAGGTTCCGGACCGGACAGACTCCTGCTATATTTCGATCATGACGGAGGAGGAGTTCGATGTCGCACTGCGTTCCGTGAGAAGGTCATTGGAAGGGTCCCCCCTCGAGTGGATTGTAAAACAGGTTGATGAGACGTTGAGGCTCGGGAAGCCGGTTGTAAGAACGGTGTTAGAGGAAGAGCAAGAATCGCCAGAGACGCTCCATCTGCCTCCTGCGCATACAATCGGGAAGCCGGGAAGGAAGCCAACGCGCAGGCGGACGACCGTGCCGACCACGGTACCCTATTCGAAAAAAGAAGAATTAAGTTTGCTTCTAGACGCCATTCAACGTACGGCGATCGCGACCTTGGATATGCAAGTCTACGTGATTAAAAGAGTGGCAATTCGGGGTGAAACATCGATGCCTACCCAAGAAATATCTTTTGAGCGAGACGGAGCACACTCGTCTTCAATCCCCTATCAGAATCAGGCTGACGCTGGGGTCGAGATCGAGAAGCTTCGCAGAGCTATTGGGTTTCTAAAAGAAGAGATGAAATAATGGCCACCCTCCCCCCTCTCGTTGATCTACTTAATGACATCGCCACGTCTCTCGCCAACCTTCCGACGAATCTCACCGCTCAATCCGCGGGTGGAGACATCTTCGAGGCATACATTTTTTGCTTGGTTCTCGATGCCGCGGAAAGCGAAGGAGCAACCGTTTTATTTCTTAACCGAAATGGATCGGTCCCTGGTCAATTCCTTTTCAGGAGCAGCCCGGGTCACCTATACTCTGAGGCGCAAAACTATAGCTACGCGCAGATCCAATTTCCTGACATCCCTTTACTAGAAGTCCATCTCGGGGTCTATGTGAGCGGTAAGTCGCGTCTTATTCACGAGGCTGATGTTGTGGTGTTGGCTTCGTCTGAGGCTGAACTAGGCCGTGACAACTCTGTACCACCGCGATCTCACCAGTGCATTTTGACAATTGAATGCAAGTTTTATGCCAGTAACATCCCTCTCTTTTTAGGAAGGGGGTTCGTTGGCTTATATTCGGATCTCTCAGCAAGGGAGAGCTTCTTTGTGACAAATTCTGGTTCCGACTCCGTTCAAAAACTTCTCGTTCATAAACGGCTGAAGTGGGAGTCACAGATCCAGCCAGCTCAAGGAGTCAATGTCGAGAGGTTCCGAAACGCCGTTCAAGAAGTATTTAAGGACTATAAGGCGATGTGCGCTTGATTCTTGGCACATGTCGGATGACCTAACCCGCCGATGTGTCATTTCCCCGCAGAGCGTGGATGAATCCAAAAAGATTTGTTGAGACCGCACCCACCGGAATTACTCGTGCTTCTGCGGCAGTGCCTTACGCACTGGTAACTTGACATAGAATTCGGGTGAGAGTCGAATCGCATGTTCAGCAGCCCACAAAATGGCGGTGGACTTTTCCTGCCTGCATGCGTTTTGGCCCTATTACTTTCTTTCCCTTCGGGAAAATGGATATCACGCTACTTGCGAACTTGCGCTTCAGTTGCTGGATCGCTATGGAGGTGGCTGGCAAAGTGGAAAATCGTAGAAGTCGTATTCACCGCTGGCTGGGGTTTGATGCTGGGCGCTCACGAGTACAGTCTTTCTTTGTTATTCCTTGGGTTGGCGGCTATCGGAGCATTTTCAACCATATCCCATTGGGAGGCAGCAGGGAACGGCCGCAAAATAATCGCCTGCATAGGTATTTTGATGGGGTTTGGATTGATGACGCTGGTTACGCTTGCCAACAGGGGCGGCCAGCAGTGGTCGCAGATACCCGGCTTTCTTGCGTCGCAAGTTCCCTTGCCTCCCTCCCCGTCATCGATTTCCAAGGTCGATACAGCCCCGGAGGTCGTTCATACGCCGACCACGGTTTTGCGCGAAGCGCAGGAGAGCCTGGGAAAATTCATAAAGGCGAGGCACCCGAAACTCATACCGAACGATAATTCCCGATTTGAAGCCAGCTTGTGGCCGGCGGCGACGATAAAAGAATGGCCTGTGCGAGAACAGTCTCTCCCGGTTGTAAATGGAGTAGTCACCGTTCATTTCACGATTCAAGTCAGAAACCATATGGCTAAGAACACCAGGCTATGGCTTCGTTTGTGCAAGGGATGTCAGTACGCCAAAGAGCCGATCGGCTTTATCAATTTTGAGCCACCCGGGGGAGACAGCGAAGCACATGAGAGAGTTCTTAACATCGGGGACTTTTTGCCGAACATCGCTTATGCGCCGATAATCGCTGTCGATGTGATCCCACCCACGGGGCAGCAGGCTTTCTGGGTTGGAGTTAATGTTGGGTGCGAGAATTGCGACCCCATGGATGACACTACGCGACAGTCTTTTCATATAAATATTACGAAATAGCGAGTACTCTCGGCACCGCTTGCGTGATCTAAATCGTGTCGCGAAGAGAAGCCCAAACTGCCATCGGATGGGTGGCGCGATCGGTGCGCTTATTTTCGGATGCATGGCTCGAGGTGAATCGCACGGTGAAAATAGTCGTTATAACGACTATTATTCTGGCAAGTGAGACGCGGTCTGCGGGGGCTGAAGCCCTCTTCAATCCCTCTGTAACGCCGGCCTGAAGGCCGGCTCTTCCACCAAAAACGCCAGCTTGAATTTAACGTCGGTCTAAGGGCTGGCTCTCCACGATTGTCGCCCGCCTAGAGTTAACGCCGGCCTGAAGGCCGGCTCTTCCACCAAAAACACCAGGCTATGTTTAACGCCGATCCCAGGGCCGCTCTTCCACCGTTAACGCCGGCCTAAAAGCCGGCTCTTCCACTGTTAACACCGGCCTGAAGGGCGGCTCTTCCACCAAAACAGCTCGATTCCGCCACCATCGTTTAAATTGTATTGCAGGAGATTGAACATGAACGGCTTCGCTGGCAACTGTTGGTTGATCGTCATGAGGTTGAGGCGTGGGATGTTGGCGCTCACGATTTTGGCCGGAACGTTGGTCGGGACTCTGACTGGAACGTTGACCGGAACGTTGGCCGGGACTTTGACTGGAACTTTGGTCGGAACTTTGGTCGGAACTTCGCTCGGAACTACGGTGTTGGCTCAGAGTCCGGCGCCGGTTGATGGCAAAAATATTTCGAGCAGCCTCGCGTCGGATACGGTCGATGTTCAGCATGTGATGGATGCTTATCACGAGGCCGTCGTTACGCACGACGGTGCCAAATTATCTCAACTGTTTATTCCGAAGGGCAGTTTGTGGCTCAAGGTTCTTTCGGATGAGGCTTACGCGCGAGCCAAGGCGAAATCGGCGGACGCTGTAAAGGTCCAAGTAGGAAGCTATGAGGATTTTGCCAAGTTAGTGGCAACGTCGAAAGCCAGTTTCAATCCGACACATACCAATGTGCAGGTGAATAGCGACGGGACGATCGCCGCGGTGTACTTTGACTTCGTGTTCCTGATCGATGGAAAAGAAGTGAATCGTGGGAGCGAGGCGTGGCAGTTGGTCAAAGGTAGCGAGGGCTGGCGGATCGCAGCGATCACGTACTCGTCGAATCCACGGTGAAGAGATGACGAGCGCGGTGCGGTTTACTTGTTTGGGCTGTCCAAATTAGGATCGTTTCCTGAAAAAAAGAGATTGATGCCGATCAATAAAATCTCTTCGGAGGCGAGCGGTGATGGGCGGATTCAAACAGTTTATTCTGCGGGGCAACGTAGTTGACATGGCGGTTGGAGTGGTTGTGGGCGGGGCGTTTGCGGCGGTTGTGGCGGCGCTCACAAAAGATTTGCTGACGCCGCTGATTGCGGCGCTTGTGGGCAAACCGGATTTTTCGGCGATCCGATTCACGCTGAACGGAAGCGTTTTCGCTCTTGGCGATTTCATCAATGCTCTGGTTTCGTTCCTGTTGATTGCGGTGGTCATTTATTTCTTCGTGATCGTTCCGATCAATGCGTTGACGACAGAGGGATCCAAGCTACTCGGAAAGATATTTGCCGATCATGCGCATGGAGTGGAGGACGCGTTATCCTCGCTGAACGATTCGGAGAAAGAGACGTTGAAGAGCCTGCTGCGAAAGGTAACTAGCGCGTCGGAAGGCCGCGCGGCGATTAACGGTAGGACTAGCTGATTATGGATGCGCCTAAAGAACTCAACGAGATTGTTCTTCCACAGACTGTGGTTGGGCCGCTGACACGGGCGGCGATTTTTCTGGTTGTGTGCATTCGTCCAGAGCAGGGCAATTATGCGGCGGTGCGATCATTTTGTGCGGACCTTGCAGGACTCGTGCGCGCGGTGGAGTTTCGGGATGCGGAAGCGGGTCTGACATGCGTGGTGGGATTCGGGTCGGACGCCTGGGACAAACTTTTCGGATCGCCTCGTCCTGCGGAGTTGCATCCGTTTCGAGAAATTCGCTCCGGCAACCGCCATGCGGTCGCGACTCCCGGTGACATCCTGTTTCACATTCGAGCCAAGCGTCCTGACCTGTGTTTTGAATTGGCAGCTCAGATTATGGACCAACTCGGCGACGCGGTCGTGGTCGCTGACGAGGTACACGGGTTCCGCTATTTCGATGATCGCGATGTCATCGGATTTGTGGACGGCACGGAAAATCCGCGCGGTGGTGCAGCGCAACAGGCGGCGATTGTTGGTGACGAAGATCCAAAGTTTGCTGGCGGCAGCTATGTGATCGTCCAGAAATATCTACACGACATGAAGGGATGGAATGCGCTTCCGGTTGAAACGCAAGAGGGAATTATCGGGCGCAAGAAACTTTCAGACATCGAATTGAAAGATGAGGCAAAGCCACCGTTCGCGCACAGTGCGCTGACTTCGATCGAAGAAAACGGAAAAGAAGTTAAGATTCTGCGCGACAACATGCCGTTTGGACGGCCGGGTCACGGCGAGTTCGGGACCTACTTCATCGGCTATAGTCGTACTCCGCGGATTACGGAGACGATGCTCCAGAACATGTTCGTGGGTCGTCCTCCTGGTAATTACGACCGCCTGCTGAATTTCAGCAAGGCGGTGACTGGCAATTTATTTTTTGCTCCGTCGTCAACATTTCTCGATGACATCAGCGATGACGCGCCGGGAACGTAGCGGAGCGTTATCAAAACTCGTCATTTGTCTGAAACTCGTCTTGCCTAAAGGCCATTGCTTGCCTTCGACATCGTGCGCGGCTTGCATTCACAGACGTGGGAGTGCGCGATTTGCACGATGCTCGAATCTTCGAGAGCGTGAACCAAGAGCATCGCTTGCTCGCGGAAGTGGATTACCGTTCCCGCTTCTATGACTGCGGTCTTCGCGCCCCATGATTGGGGAAGTTCCAGCAAGACGCGTCCTTTTAATCCGATCCAACTTGAGACTTGTTGAGGGTCGCTTCCGCGGCAGGATTGCACGGTCGCCGCTTCACCCTTAGACAACTGCAAACCGTAGGGATGCAACGCGTGATTGCCGCGCGGCTTTCCGAGGACGGGCTCGGCGTGCATGGAGTGAGCGGATCCAATGGGCGCACTCTCGTGAGTCCAACTGCCGGACTCGATACACTCGGACATCCCGATGCGAAGACTGCGACAAACTTTGGCGAGCATTTCGATCGAGACATTCGCTTTGGCTTCTTCGAGACGTGAGAGGGAAGACGGATCGATTCCAATCTGATTTGCAAGATCGGTGGTGGTGCGGCCCGTACGCTGGCGCGCGTCGCGGATGAGTTCCGAGATGCCCCACGCAACCATCGCGTACACTCCGGGCTTCTTCAATTCGACACCGGTCGTTTTGCGAACGTTGGAGGCTCGGATCGCATCCTGTTTCGCCGAGTAAAGGTGCGAAGGAACTTGAGAAGAGTGGCGCGGGAGCGCATCGATCAATTCATCCATGCCGAGCGCGACTTGAGAGTTTGTGGCATGGCGCAATACTAACCACGCCACCGCTTCTTCCTTTGCGGCGCGGGCCTGGTGCGGGATCTGCGGATTGACGCGCAAGATCGTCCCTGCGCCTAGGGGCGGGTTGAGGAAAAGACAATCCGGCGGCCGCCCGCCTGGGCTCCAGAAAAAGCGGTGCTCTAATTCGCCCTGGATGGGGATCACGATTTCCTCTCCGAGATGGAATTCGTAATCGTCTTTACTTTTATCTCTTGGGCTGAACCGCGCGAGTTGAAGGGAATAGACGGCGTTCCAACTGGCGGGCGGGTTGTAACTCTGATAACGGGTGAGGGTGGGGGAGGAAGCGACGGGCGGTACGACATCGATTCTCGAGTATTGGTTGGCCGAATCGGAAACAGAGTAAGGCCGTAGAGATTGATCGGGACCTAGAGAATGTTGTAACTGCTCCCGCGCGGCTTTTGTGCCTGATCCAAAATAAAGGCTTTCAATCAGCGCAAGTCCTGATGGATGCCCTGGCTTTGGTTTTGTGGTTTCCGCGAACTCGTTCTGCTTGATTCCCATTTGCGATCTCATCCCTGTTCTCCTGGCGTACAGATCGAGCTTCCTGATTTATTTGTGCGTGTTTCAGCATCAGTGTCTTGTCGGCGTTGCCAGTCACCTAAGGTTAAAGACATCCTTAAGTGTGTTGTCTCCATTCTCTAACTGCTCGTAAGTCGCGTAATCAGGGCCTATTATCGGGAGCTTCATTAAGGAGTCAATCAGGGAATTTACTAGTGGAAAAATCAGGCAAACCCGGAGAAAAAACGGATGCTGACCGCGGCCGACGAGATTTGGGCAGTCTGAAGCGGGTGCAGTTCCGCGTACTATGAAGATACTAAATAACATCCGCGGGGCTGGCGTTCGGAGATGATAAAAGTGCCTTCGCGAAGTTTTGTGACGGACTGCCGAACCTTCGGCACAAGTGCCGAACTGACGGCGACTTCACCCTAAGTTATAGTTACCAAAGAGGTGTTTATATTTTTGGTGCAGGCGGGGAGGCGGCTGCTGCCCCCTGAGGTGTTTCCCTAGGGTGCCGACGATTCGTCTGGGGACGAATGGAAGAGTGAGTAGGGAATTGCGTCTCTCTTGTGGGGGTGAGATTGCCTCAACCTTGCACCGCGAAAAGATCTCTCTCGCGCCACAGTGAAAGAAAAACGACGAAACTACGGTCTGCGGTAGAGGGGAACAGCAGGTCCTTCGCTTCGCTCAGGATGACAAATAGTGAATATTGCATCTAAGAATAAGTTGAGCATCCTTCGAGGATCTCGCATTCTATGCGGTGTGTGATTAATATATAGAGTTAGCGTACTTCTCGTCAATCGATAAAGAGAGTTACTGGATGGAGTTACCGTACATCGGTACGCTTTGTTGGACGAGAAATAGTAGCATCTGTCCGCGGGCGGACCACTCGCTCTGCGGATACTTGGAAATCAGTTGCTGGGCTATCGAGATGGATGCGGCTTTCGCTTGGTCTGATTTCTTCGGTTGTTCTTCGACTTTATAAATTTCGATCAAAGCAGCGCGGCGCGAAGCGGCATCGTATAGCGCTTCGGGAGCGGCGGGCGAATCTGGACGTTCTTTTGCATATTTTTCGTACATCTCCGCTTCTTTGTCGGGACACTTCGAAGATCCTTGCCAGTCGCCGCACAGCTTGTTGTCGATCAAATGGAAAGCTGCGAGCTGAGCCCATTTGCTATCGGGATATTTTTTCATGACAAGCTTCATGGACTCTTCGTCGATCCCTTGCCGCAGGTACGCTTCTTTTTCACGGGCCGAAGGACGGGACTGTATATCGGACTTGTCGATCTGCCAGCGGATATCGGCGGCGCGATAGAGGGCTTCTCCGGCGGAGGGGGTGGTGGGGAAAATGTCGTACACGCGGCGATAGAGACGCATGGCCTCTTGGGCAGCTCCGCGTCGCCCATGGCGGCGGCTGGCCTCGTCTTCGGCATCGATGGCAGCGCCGAATAGAATGCGGTCGCCATTCGGAGTGTCGGCCCAGATGACTCCCGTGTCGACTACCCAACCGCTAATCGTCTTGCCCTGGTCCTCGTCTTCCAACACAAACGCGGAGTCGGGAGTTTGCGCTGGACCGAGCAAGGCTTCCACGTGCAGCCAGTGGGGAGTGCGTTCGAGAAGAATCAATTCGCGTCCGCGCTCGGCCTGACCGAGTTTGTTGGAGCCGGTGTCAGGAGATAAATAGATGATGGCCTCGCGGATCAAAGCGCCACGATCGGCGGCGAGGAGCAGGGAATTCGCGGTCAAGAGTAAGACGATCAACTGGGCAAATTTGGTAGTCCACTTCACTGTGGTGTCATCTCCGATTTCGAGGGTAGCATGTAGTTTAAGATGCAGGGAATGGGCATCGCGAGGGGTCGCGGCAAGCGAAGCGACCGATAATTCTCGTGAGATGTCGCCAGGCTCGGCAATCAGGTTTATTCAATCGATGACATCCCGCACTAGCTCCGCGCTGAACATTCATATTCGTGACCTCGATACTCTCGAAGATCTCAGTCAGTTAAAGGTCTGCGAAAAAGAAGTTTGGGGTATGGCAGACGAGGACACCCTGCCGCTGACGGTGGCGATCGCCTGCCGCGCCGCTGGCAACGTTTTCGTCGGCGCGTTCGATCAGGAAAAGCTGATCGGATTTGCCTTCGGCTTCCTTGGCCGCGAACATGGATCGATTACGCTCCACTCCCACATGCTCGGGGTCCTCGATGCTTATCGACATCTCGATCTGGGCTCACGCCTGAAGCAGGCGCAGCGGGATCGGGCTTTGGCGATGGGGGTTCAGGAGATGACTTGGACGTATGATCCGCTGCTGAGTCGCAATGCGCATTTCAACTTCTCCAAGCTGGGAGTGCTTTCCGATTCGTACAAAGTGAATTTCTACGGTGCGGAGACGTCGAGCGTGTTTCACCAGAATGGTACGGATCGGCTGTGGGTAAGGTGGATGCTGAATTCGCGACGAGTGCGGGATCGGTTGGCCGGGAAAAGTGCTCGGGCAGAAACTCTCGACGCGTTGAATTTGCTCGCTCCGTTGGTACGCTTCGATCCCAGCGGGAAGCCTGGTCGGGCCGATCTTGCTGAGTCTTTATCGCGGCAGCGCGTGAGCATTGAAATCCCCGGGGGCATTTCAGAGGTTGAACGGGCTGACATGGGACTGGCGCGAGACTGGCGCGAGACGACGCGATGGGCATTTCTCGAAGCAGTAAAAGCGGGCTTCTTTGTGGCGGAGTTCTGCCGCTCGATTCGCGGGGAGCAGGGGCCGGGAGCGTATTTGTTGGAGCGCGGCGGGATTGCGGAGAATCCCTGAGAGCGTGGGTGGTCCGGAATTTAGGATAAGGAAAAAATTCGTTAGCATTGCTAACGAATTTTTTCGCGCGGCGCTGGCGAGGGACGATTTGTACATTGGCGCGGCAGTCTACGGCGGCTAAAGCCGTCTCACGTTCGTCCTGACGCCGCCTGAAGGCCGGCTCTTCCACTTGCTCCCTGAATCGGCCCGAAGGCCGGCTCTTCCACTTGTTCCCCCTGACGTCGGCCTAGAGGCCGACTCTTCCATGTTTCGACCCTCCCAGGTTACGGTCGCGTGTCCCGTGTGCCATCAATAGCGGTTAAAATCTCTTGAGCCTGGCTTTGGAGCTGGGGGAATGCCGGTTGTTTTCTATCCGTTTCTTATTGCAGAGGATCCTTCATGCCCGAACCAGTCGTGCCGCAGGTGAATATCGATTCGACTCTTGATGAGCAGCGTAGCTTCGCGCCTCCCGCGGAGTTTGCGCAGAAGGCTCAAATCAAGAGCGTTGCCGAATATGAGGCACTCTATAAAGAGTCGGTGGAGCAACCCGAAAAATTTTGGGCGCGCGCTGCGGAAGAACTGCATTGGTTCAAGAAGTGGGACAAGGTTTTGGAGTGGGACGCGCCCTGGGCCAAGTGGTTTGTCGGAGGGCAAATCAATCTTTCGTACAACTGCCTGGATCGCCATGTGCAAACGGCGCGTAAGAATAAGGCGGCGTTGATTTGGGAGAGCGAACCTGGCGAAGTCCGAACTCTCACGTATCAGCAACTATGGAAAGAAGTGCAGAAGTTCGCGAACGTTTTGAAAGGTCTCGGCGTCCGCAAGGGCGATCGCGTTGCTATCTACATGGGGATGACCCCCGAGTTGCCGATTGCAATGCTGGCTTGCGCGCGCATCGGCGCTCCGCATTCGATTGTGTTTGGTGGATTTTCTTCTAACGCGCTGGTGGATCGCATTCACGATTCGCAGGCCGTAGCTGTGATTACACAAGATGGATCGTATCGCCGCGGCGCGGAAGTGAAATTATTTCCGGCGGTTGAAGAGGCGTTGAAGACTTGTCCCACGGTGAAGCATGTTGTGATTTACAAGCGCACGGGGACTGCGATCAACATGACGTCCGGCCGTGATCACTGGTGGCACGAATTGATGACGAAGGCGTCGGATGAATGCCCGGCGGAACCGCTCGATGCGGAGCATCCTCTCTACATTCTTTATACGTCGGGAACAACCGGAAAGCCGAAAGGCATTGTGCACACGACCGGCGGATATTCGGTGGGCACGTATCTCACGACGAAGTATGTTTTCGATTTGCGCGAAGAAGACACGTATTGGTGTACCGCCGACATTGGTTGGGTCACTGGGCACAGCTACATCGTGTATGGCCCGCTGCAGTGCGGCGCCACTACTTTGATGTATGAAGGCGCGCCGAATTTTCCGGAGCCGGATCGCTTTTGGTCCATCATCGATCGCCATCAAGTCAATATTTTCTATACTGCTCCGACTGCGATTCGAACGTTTGCGAAGTGGGGAGACGAGTGGCCAAAGAAGCACAAGATGGAGAGCCTGCGTTTGCTCGGAACGGTTGGGGAACCGATTAATCCTGAAGCGTGGATGTGGTACCGGGAGATGATCGGACACAATCGCTGTCCGATCGTCGATACGTGGTGGCAGACGGAAACGGGATGCATCATGATCTCGCCGATTCCGGGGGCGATTGCGACGAAGCCCGGTTCAGCAACGCGTCCGTTTTTTGGCGTCGTCGCGGAAATTGTCACGATGGAAGGGAATCCCGTGCCAGAGGGATCGGGCGGATATTTGGTGATCCGGAAGCCATGGCCATCGATGTTGAGAACAATTTATGGAGATCCCGATCGATACGTGCAGCAGTACTGGTCGCAGATTCCGGGAACGTATTTCACGGGCGATGGCGCACGCAAAGATAAAGACGGATATTTCTGGATCATGGGGCGCGTGGATGACGTGCTGAATGTGTCCGGCCATCGGCTCAGCACGATGGAGGTGGAATCGGCGTTGGTATCGCATGCGCATGTGGCAGAGGCGGCTGTGGTGGGGCGTCCGGATGAAATTAAGGGGCAGGCAATTTCGGCGTTCGTGACTTTGGAGCAAGGAGTGGAGCCGACGGCTGCGCTAAAAGAAGAATTGAAAAAGTGGGTGGCAAAAGAAATTGGTTCGCTGGCCAAGCCGGATGAAATTCGATTTACGGACATGCTTCCAAAAACGCGCAGCGGAAAAATCATGCGTAGGTTGCTGCGGGAGTTGGCAAGCAGCGGGGAAGTGAAAGGCGACACCACGACGCTGGAAGATTTTGGAGTGATTGCAAAACTGAAAGAACAAGATGAAGTGTAGGAGTCTGCTGGTGGAGTGCCGGACATCCTCGCCTGGCCACGCCGGTGGCTAGAGGTTAGAGGCTGAGCTAAACCGATTGCGTCGCAACTGCCTGACGCTGTTCCCGCATCTGCTGCAGGAAGTTTTCGACCGGAGCCTGATACTGCTGGCGAAAGAGGTCGACGAGGGTATCCTCGTTCTTGCCGTTGTTGGTCTCGGACTCGTTTGAGGACGAACGCGAAGCAGATACCTCAAATGCCGAGAGGTGCTTCTCAGACAGGTTTTCCGCGAACGATGATTCCAATCCCTCGGGCTCGACCTGCAGTTCGGGAGATTTATCTCCGTTGGCGCGCAAGGTTGTGATCATGCGATGAACGTGATCGTGTTGCTCAGCTGTGCCCTGGATGAATTCCACACCCATGCCGAATTCCGGATGCGCGACGAGTACGACACCTGCGGCTCGGACTTCAAGGTCGGTAGTCTTGATCGAAAGAGTGACGCGGGTTCCTCTCGGGAATGGTGAACCAGTCGTCAGATAGCATCCTCCCAGGCTCATGTCGGTGAGCCGGCAATTTACGGGTGGATCGTCCTGCTCAGGTTCAGGTAGTTGACCGTTCAGCCATTGGCGGAGCGCGGTACGCTGGTCATCGCTTGGGTTCTTGAACCGGACACCCGCCTGATCGCTATTACCTTCCCAGGCCAGTTCTCCGTGAATTTCGAGCTTCTTATCCATGCCCGGCAATTCGAGCGAAAAGAGAAGTAGCGGTTCTTTGGAGACGCGTCCCGAAAATTGGATGGCCATGCCGCCTTCGCAAAGGTCAATCGTCTTGGCTTTGTAGCGACCGGATCCCTGGCACTCGACTGGGACTTGAATGGGAACTCGCATTTGAACGCGGCGTTCTCGCTTCATCAATGCGCGGACTGCGCGAAAGCTAGCTTTGGCCCGTTCGACGGCAAACGGCTTATGCAGGACGAAATGGGCGCCCATATCGAACCCACCTTTGAGTCCGACGGAAGATTCAACGAGGACGACAGCCAGGGCCCGCTTATTGACGGGTGCAGCTTTGGCGCTCCGCAACAGGCTGCTCGCTTCCTCGACGTTTGAAGCGTCCACGATGATGGCTTCGAAACGTTGGCGAGTGATGCGGCGGACGGCGTCGTCGACGGCGGAGCAATGTTCGACTCCAATCTCGAGGTCGCTGAGAACCCGGCGCAGGATGCGCACGGTCTTGTCGTCGGAGCTGAGTAGCAGGGCCTTGAGGTTCATGCTTCGAATCGCATTTGGAATCGCGTTTTGGGTCGGATCGCGGCTCCGTACGGGGCGGCTGAAAACAACCCTTGTTCGAACTCTAAGTCTATGAGATTCCGGGGTCAACGCAATGGCCCGCTCTTCTGGTTACTGTGGTCACAGGGGTGGCAGGCGTTCCGGTGGGTATGGAGGCGATCTGCTTTCGAGGCGGGCAATGGTCGGGGCTGTTCGATGAAGGAGGCATCCAGCGGCTTGGCCGCAAGTGGCTGTTGGTAAAGGGGATATGAAATAAGCGGGCTAAGGGCGAACTTTTTCGTTGACAAATCATAGGAAACCTATTATTATCAATAGGTTCCGGAGATAGTACTCTAGTATTCGGGGCGATCCCAAGTTCTTGATTCGGGGTGAATCCCGCAGCCAGCACGGGGAATCAAAGTTAATAGTGCAGCAACGTACGTCTTCATATCACTGACAAGAGGGTATATTTTTCATGGCCAAGCGACGAGGAAATCCAAATTGGGGCAAGCCCGAGCCCATCGGACCCGTTGTTCCGACGATCACGGAATTCGAGCAGGTGGTTCACGAATACAAGCTGTCTCCCGACCAGTATTTGCGGTCCACACGGCTGCGCGAGTGGGCGCGCCGAAATAAGAATTCCAAGTACATTCCTGAGCCATTGCTTGAGGCGTGGGGATTTGAAATCGAATCTACCCTGTAGTCGCGGGCGGAACAGATTTAGCGAAATGGGTCGCCTTGTGCGACCCATTTCTGTTTGTTCTATGATTAAGTCGTTGGTCGTTAGTCGGTCGTCGTTGGTCGGTAACACTGCGCGGAGGCGTTAGACGCGAATGTTGGCGAACATGAAATTTGGCGGACCGGAACTCGTCGGACTCATCGTCGCGGTGAGTTTCGCGGCCGGACTGAACGTCTATGCGACCGTGGGAACGCTTGGGCTGCTGAGCCACGCCGGTCTCCTGGATCTGCCGTCGGGCTTGCACCTGCTTTCGAACTGGTGGGTAATTGGCGCATCTTGCGTGCTGTTCGCCATCGAGCTTGTGGCCGACAAAATTCCGGCCTTCGATCTTTTCTGGAATGCGCTCCATACATTTGTTCGGATCCCTGTCGCGGCATTGATCGCGTTTGGCGCGACGTCGCACCTTTCTCCTGAGAAGCAGTTGCTGGCGACGATTGTTGGCGGGGCGATTGCGTTGGCGGCGCATGGAGGGAAGACAGCTGCGCGGGTCGCGGTAACTCCGTCTCCAGAGCCGATCTCGAACTTTGTTTTGAGTGCGGGAGAAGATACGTTTGCTGTGTTTCTGACGTGGTTCGCGACTCGGCATCCGATCACTGCGGCATCGATTGTTGTGGTCTTGCTCGTCGTGATTGCGTTTGTCACACGATGGGTGATTCGCGCGATGAAGAAACTATTTCGTGGGACGGAAAATGAACTGGTTCCAGCGAAGCCGCGGGATCTGAACGCTGCCTAGTCGGCTTGTGACGGCTGCGGGAACGAACTCTTATGACTCCAAAAGCGCCCTTTACCGATGTCCCTACCGCGATTGAAGAAATTCGCGCGGGACGAATGATCGTCGTCGTTGACGATGAAGATCGCGAGAATGAAGGCGACCTTACGCTGGCTGCCGAGTCGGTTACTCCTGAAGCGATCAATTTTATGGCCAAGTTTGGACGCGGCCTCATCTGCCTCGCGATGACGGAAGAACGGCTCGACCATCTCCGTATCGGTCCAATGAGTAGCGAGAACACTTCGCAGTACGGCACTGCGTTTTGCGAAGCGATTGATGCGCGCCAGGGAGTGACCACGGGAATCTCGGCGCACGATCGTGCGCACACCATCAAAGTGGCGATTGATCCGGCGACGAGGCCGTCGGATTTGGCGCGCCCGGGCCACATGTTTCCGCTGCGAGCGCGTAAGGGTGGAGTGTTGGTGCGTGCTGGACAAACAGAAGCTTCAGTTGATCTGGCGCGACTCGCGGGCATGGTTCCTGCGGGAATCATTTGCGAGATCATGAAGGACGATGGATCCATGGCCCGCGTGCCGGACCTGATCGAATTCTGCCGTGTCCATGAAATGAAAATGCTGACGGTTGCGGAGTTGATCCGCTATCGCATGCAGACAGAGCGCTATGTGCATCGCGTGGGCGAGGCGATGGTCCAAACGAAGCATGGAGAATTCCGGCTGATCGCATACGAGAGCGAAGTGGATGGCGGCGGATCGCACATGGCTTTGATTCGCGGAGATATTAGCGACTCGTTGAGCCCGGTCTTGGTGCGCATGCACGCGCATTGCTTACTAGGCGACGTTTTCGGCGCTACCGGCTGCGATTGTAATCAGACGCTCGAAGCTTCACTAGAGAGAATTGCTGAAGAGGGACGCGGGGCGCTGATCTATCTCCACCAAACCTCGAAAGGTTTTTCTACAGAAAGAGTTGGCGAGCAATCTCTGCTGACGTTTCATCGCGAACGACGCTTGCCATCGCTCGCTGAGAGCGAACGCAAGACGCATCGCGAAATCGGGTTGGGAGCGCAGATACTTTCTGATCTGAATTTGAAGCGGATTCGGCTCTTGACTAACCATCCGCGGAGAGTTGCGGGGCTCGAAGGGTTTGATATTGAAATTGTTGAGCAGGTTCCGGTGAAGCTGGCAGCGCAAAGAGAGACTCGCTAGAGACGGGAGTGCTGATGAAATTACCATCAAAATTTACGGTGGTGATAGAACGCGACGAGGAAGGCTTCTACGTTGCGATTGTGCCCGAGCTTCGTGGGTGCCATACCCAGGCGAAGAATCTAGACACTTTGATGAAACGTGTCAGAGAAGTTATTCAGCTTTGCCGATAACGGTATGCAGGCTGGGCCGGATCGAATCACATTTAGAACGGCTTCCGCACGGTAATCACTTCATCCTTGATAAAAAACTGTGCGGAGCATTCCGATGAGCCGCAGATTGTTGGCAGCAATCCTGCCATTTGCTTGCGCGTGATCAGGCCCAGCGTTCCGCAGGATGGGCACGAGAGCACGGCCCAATAAGGGTCTTCTCGTTCTCCGACTTCGCCGGCATTTTCCAGGACGAACACGGTACCGGGTTCCATCTGCTCGGGAATCCACTCGTTGATAATGCTCAATTCGCCGATCATCATATTGTTACCCCGCCTTCCGTCGTTCTCGGGTGAAGTCCGTCTTCGACCCTGCTCTTACGCTCTACTTTTATGCTCTGTTCGCCCGGCGTTGCGGTCGGGCTTTTTCTGACATCGCATCTTTTTTTCGCGATTGAATTTCTGCTCGCACCCGACGCACTTCATCGCTCAGGCAGATATCAAACATTGGTTGACGCGCATTCTTTAATAAATCGACAACCTGTCGCGCGGATGTCCGAAGGTAAAGATGTGTGCCGTCCGTTAGAAGGTGATATTCGGAGGCCGCACTGACCGTTGCAGCGAGGCTGGTACCGAATTCCTGGCGCAGGAAATTGATAACCTTGCGCATGCGCTGGAGAGAGAATCCGCGACGACGCAACTGGCAGATCACCGCTACGGTTGCGAGTTCATCCCAACTGTAGATACGACGATGGCCCTGGCGCTCGGGAGCGACGATGCCCCGCTCGTCCCACCATTGCAACTGGCGGGCGGTGATTCCGGTGAGCGCGATCACCTCGTTCGATGAAAATTGTCGTTGCATTCTGACTCAGTTCTGTTTGAAACAATAATGTAAAGAAATGTTTGAGACATTTTAGGTGGCGGAGAGTCAAAACCATGCAACGTTTCGTTATGCGGCGTAGTAACTACGCGGATACTCCATCGAGCGCTCACGATTTGCGAAGGGTTGATTTGTGCCTTCGCGTTTCTGGCATTAACATTGGCGGAGCAAATCTGGCGAGGCAAAAGTGGCGGAACAAATTTTGAAGTCGGGGTCGAAAAATTCATGGTTCGAGAAATGATCCGAAAAGTGGACGCTCGCGTAGCTTTGTTGTTGTCGATCAGTCTGGTTTCAGGAACTCTGGCCCTCTCCCAGCAAAAAGAGGGCTATCGCAAGACCGAGGCGGCGCAAAAGGGCGTGCCTCCAGCGTCGGCCCACGACAGCCAGACTGACAAAGACAAAGATAAGGACGACAAGAACGACGGTGACCCGTTGTTCAAGGGGATGAAGTATCGCGCGATTGGTCCATTTCGTGGCGGGCGTTCTCTCACGGCATCCGGAATTCCTGGCGATCCTACGACGTATTACTTCGGTGCAACTGGCGGCGGCGTTTGGAAATCGACGGATGGAGCCAACACCTGGTCGCCAGTTTTTGATGGCGACAAGGATGGATCGCCTTCCATTGGCAGTCTTGCGGTTTCGGTCTCTGATCCCAATGTCATTTACGCGGGCACGGGAGAAGCTTGCATCCGGGGGAACATCGCACAGGGCGACGGCATCTGGAAATCCGTGGATGCGGGCAAGTCGTGGAAGAATGTCGGCCTCAAAGATTCGCGCGCGGTTGGGAAACTGATTGTGAATCCACGGAACTCGGATATCGCTTTCGTTGCCGCGCTTGGTCATCCTTACGGACCGAATACCGAGCGCGGAATTTTTCGCACGACAGATGGAGGCAAGACCTGGGATAAGGTTCTCTATAAGGATGAAAACACTGGAGGGATCGACGTAGCGTTCGATCCGCAGAATCCAAATATTTTGTTTGCGGCGTTGTGGGAATCACGGCGGACGCCATGGGGATTTTCAAGCGGCGGCCCAGGTAGCGGCCTGTATCGGTCGTCCGATGGCGGAACAACGTGGAAGAAATTAGAAGAGCATGGCCTCCCGAAAGGGCCGTACGGAAAAATCGGTGTTGCGGTGGCGGCGAATTCTGAACGCGTGTTCGCGATCATCGAGGCTAAAGAAGGCGGAGGTCTCTATCGCTCTGACGATGATGGGGACAGTTGGGATCTTGTGAACGGCAGCCGCTCACTGGTGCAGCGGTCTTGGTATTACATGCACGTGATTGCCGATCCGCAGGATGCGAACGTGCTGTATGTGGCAGATGTGGAGTTCTTTAAATCCACCGATGGAGGCCGCAGCTTCAACAAGATCAAAGTTCCGCACGGCGATAATCATGGACTCTGGATCGATCCGAAGAATACTAAGAGGATGATCGCGTCCGACGATGGCGGTGTGACTGTGACGCTCGATGGCGGAAAATCGTGGACGCGGGAAGACAATCAGCCGACCGCGCAGTTTTACCACGTAGTCACCGATACTCGAACGCCGTACTACGTCTATGGAGCGCAGCAGGACAATTCGACGATTGCGATTGCCAGCCGAAGCGATGATGGATCGATTGGTCGCGACAACTGGTATCCAGTGGGGGGCGGGGAAGCGGGGTACATTGCGCCGAATCCTGCGGATCCCAATATTGTTTACGCGGGTGATTACGAGGGCAACATTACGCGCTTCGACCGGCGCACGAATCAGGTGAGGAGCATTTCCGTTTGGCCTGAACTCACGGACGCACGTGGGGCGGCGCAACTCGATCACCGCTTTCAATGGACTGCTCCGATCATTACTTCTCCGTTTGATCCCAACACGATTTATTACGGCGGTGAAGCGGTTTTCAAAACCAGCGACGGCGGAACGCACTGGGAGGCGATCAGCGGCGATCTAACTCGCAACGACAAATCGAAACAGCAACCGGCGGGCGGGACGATCACGGTCGATGACACGGGCACGGAGTACTACGACACCGTGTTCTCGATTGCGCCATCACCACTGGTGAAGGGATTGATCTGGGTCGGCACCGACGATGGGTTGATCCAGATCACGCGTGATGAAGGGAAGAAGTGGACCAACGTCACTCCGAAAGAGATTGGAGAATGGAGCCGCATCAGTTTGATCGAGGCTTCTCCGCATGATGCGGGGACTGCGTATGTCGCCGTCGATCGCCATCAGAGCGATGATCTTGCTCCGTACATTTACAAGACGAGCGATTACGGATTGACGTGGACCCGCATCAATAGCGGGATTCCCGACGGCGTGTTTGTGCGCGCGGTACGGGAAGATCCCAAGAGAAAAGGCTTGCTGTACGCAGCGACCGAACGCGGCGTCTTTGTTTCGTTCGACGATGGAGCACATTGGCGGTCGCTGCAAATTAATTTGCCGAACGCGCCGATCCACGATCTGGTGATCAAGAACGATGACCTGGTGGTGGCGACGCATGGACGTTCGTTCTGGATATTGGATGATGTGTCTCCGCTGCGGCAGTTTGCGGATTCGGTCGCCAACGAAGATGCGCATCTCTACACTCCCGCGACCGCCTATCGCATTCACACGGGAGAATCGCCGGCACATTTGTCTTTCGCAGGGAAAAATCCTCCGAACGGCGCAGTAGTTTACTTCAACTTGAAGAAGACAGCCAAGAAAGATCCGAAAGAAAAAGATCTAAAAGAAACGGATCTAAAAGAAGAAGACGAGCAGGAAGTGAAAGTCGAAATTCTGGATGCAGCGGGAAATGTGATCCGCGACTATTCGAGCAAGAAGTTGGAAACTCCCGACGAGCCGCTTGATCCCGATGACAAGAAACCAGAGAAACAGATCAAGCCGGAAGATGGCCTGAACCGATTTGTGTGGGACCTCCATTACGAAGAAGCGAATCGTGTGCCGGGCTACTATTTGTGGGATTACGGAGAAGGTGCTCGCGGCCCGCTTGCGCCTCCGGGGAAGTATCAGGTGAGGTTGACGGCCAGGGGCAAGACTTTGACTGCGCCGTTTGAGGTAAAGATCGATCCGCGCGTGACTACTTCTCAAAGCGATATGGAGAAGCAGTTCAAGTTAGAGATGGATATTCGCGAGCAGTTGAATCGCGTGTACGAGGCAGTCAATCAGATTCAAGATGTGCGGGAGCAACTGGATGGACTGAAGAAGCGACTGATTCCGGGGGACGATTCGAAAGCGCTATTCGATGGAGCGAGTGAGCTTGATGCGAAACTGATTTCGGTGCGCGATCCGCTGATCAATTTCAAGATTACGTCCAGCGAGGATTCGCTAGCGTTCATCCCAGGTCTGGATGCGAGGCTCGCGTTTCTATCGATGGGGATTGCCGGATTTGCCGATTCTGCTCCGACCGAGGCGCAGTATCAGGAATTCGACAAGCTCAAGAAGCAAACCGATGCGCTCGTTGCCAACTGGGATGAGGTGCGGAATGCCGACATCGCGAAATTCCAGAAGCTGGCGGCGGAGAAGAACATTCACTCGATTAATGTTCCGGATGTGAAAAGCGAAAGAGTGAAGGGTGGGGACGGTGAAGAGTAGTTACGGTTTTCGACTGAACTTGATTTGAGTTGGTGGGACGGGGCAGAGCCCCGTCCCGACACGAAAGCTTCGTAATTATTACTAGATGAACATTCTTCGTCTTGCGATCCGCCCGCGCCGTTCTTCGGGTGACGACGCTTTTGTCCCAGAAATACTTCGACTCCGGTGCTGATTGCGCTCATCAGTCCATTGACCTGGCGCAGACGGGGATAGCACTGTCTTGTGAACCACGTCACTGGTTTCTTCCACGCGATCCATTGTCCGATTCAAAAGTTCATCTGCGCGAATTACTTGCAAACGTGTGCGATCCAGCGCATCGGTGAGAGTGGCGTCGAAGCGGGACAGTTGGTTGCGCACCATGATGCTGGACTCGGTGACGTTGGTCGTGACCATGTCCAACTTGGGGCGCATCTCCAGCAACATGCTCTGTACCGTTTCCAGGGTCGGAACTGTTTTGCCGGTGATCTGGGTTGCGAGAGCCTCCATCTTCGCCGTGGTTTTACGGACGGCGAGATACAGGCCTAAGAGAATACCGGCCTGCAACACCACCGCCAACGTTGTCACCGCGATGAAGATTTTTAGGAGAGTGTCATCCATGGATGCTCCAAGCTAATTTCTGTTCAATAGTTAATTACGGAAGTATCCGCTACGCCTTTGTTTCAGCGCCAGGAGCGGTCGTCTCGTTATACGCCTGACGGCCAGCTTCGTATGCCGAGCGGAACTGTTCTTTTTGCTGATTCAGGACATCGCGTCCTTTATCGACCCATTCGCCAGCCTGTTCACGCGCTTTGCGAGCATGATGACGCGCACGATCACTGCTTTCCTGGGCCTTGGAGCGAATGACTTCGCGGGTCTCGTCTCCGGATTGCGGCGCGTAGAGGACACCGACTACTGCTCCAACTCCTAAGCCTGCCAGAAACCACAAGAAACTTCCACCGTCACGATCGGCCATGATTGCCTCCTCATTCTTTTCTTAATGTATGGAATGGTAGCACCGCAATATGTGAAACACAATTCACGACATCTTGTGCCACTAGAGCGCTTAGAGGACGGTTGCCGGACTCGGGTTGCTTTCGGCTGCGCGGGGAAATTCACAGATAGGAACCAAGCAACCCCTTGTGCCGCGCTCGACAAAGGCGGAGAATGAGGCGTTTTCAGAGAGGCACATTTTTGTCCGATCCAAAATACCGGCAGCGCGGATATCAGGATTCCGGCGGCAAAGCGAAGAAGGAATTCGAAAAAACTGCGCCTGCGGTTAAGAAAGAAAATACTTTCGGGCCGCGTGCCATGCAGTTGCCGGGCATGCGCACGGTTTCGCGCTGTGCCGAATGTGGAGCGCTGCTGCAGAATCTGACGGATCCCGTCGGACAATGTCCGAAATGTAAATTCGATCTCCACGCCTGCAAGCAGTGCGAACATTTTGATCCGGCGACTCGATTTGAGTGCAATCAGCCTATCCCTGCCAGAATTTCTCCCAAAGACAAACGTAACGAGTGTCCGCTGTACTCGATTCGAGTGATGGTTGAAAAAGAGACGTCGAGCAAGGGTAGTCAGCGTCCGAATGACGCGCGGGCGGCGTTCGATAATTTGTTTAAGGATTGATGGGAAGTTCTCAGTTCCCGGTTCTCAGTTCTCAGAGGCACGCGCGCGGCTTTTCGGGCGAACGAAAAAACGAGGAGATTGTAGGGGTCCCCTTCGGCAAGCTCAGGGCAGGCTTTCGACTTCGCAGCAACATCAGTTCGTGATTTTCCTGCTGCGTTCAGGATGACAGTTCGTGAAAGGGATTGGCTGTCTGCGCCGCTAAGGTTTTTGCGTGGGGCGTAGCAGGATTTCGCTGACGAAGCTTTGCGGGGATTGGGTCACCAGCATCGCTACGGCATGGGCCACGTCAGAGGCTTGCAGCATCTTTTCTTCGTTCTTTCCGGGATGCGGGCTGAAGTCGGTGTTGGTGGATCCGGGGCAGATTACGGAAACACGAATGTTGTGGGCGCGCAGCTCTTCGGCTACGGAGTAGCTCAGTCCGTTCAATCCCCATTTGGAGGCGGCGTAGGCAGCGCCATTCGGTAGGGCATTTTTTCCCGCGAGCGACGAAATGTTGATGATGTGTCCGCTGCGGGTCTTGACCATGATTGGGGCCAGACTGCGGATGCAGTAATAGACACCACGTAGATTTGTGTTCATGACTTGATCCCAATTTGCGGGAGCGAGTTGGAGTAGAGGTCCTCCTGCGCCCCCGATGCCAGCGTTGTTGATGAGAATATCGAGGCGGTGGAATGTGCGGTCGACGCGTTCGGCTAGAGAGTCAACGGATCGAAGGTCGGTAACATCGCATTCTATGATGGAGCTTTTTGTGGAAGTCGTGGTGAATTTCTGGCCGGAGATTCTCGTCGAGGTTTGATCACGATTGCTTTCGATCTCCAGAGACGCGATCTCGGTGGAAGTTTGCTCCAGAGCCGCTCGCGATCGTCCGCAAAGCACGGTGTGCGCGCCGAGTTGAGAGAGACGGAGGGCGATGGCCTTGCCGATGCCGCGTCCGGCACCTGTGACGACCGCGATCTGCCCCGAGAGCGGCGTACTGGGTAATTTTTCTGTCATATTATCCCCGATCTTTAGCTCTTCCTGCGAGACTCAAGTCTAGTTGCGTAGGGCTATCTCTGCGGATGTGAGCCCGCAATTATGCAGAAGATCGCGGGTTCTGTGAAACGATTTGCGTGGAAACAGGAGGGTCCGGCGTGCGCGCGTTTTTCATGTTCCTCCTTTTCGCATCTAAGTTTATGTCAGTCCAAAGTCAGCGCGCAGTGTCGAGGAGCGGGAGAGGGTGGGCGAGCAGTGCGCTTGCCTTAGCGGGAGGACATCCTTATAATCCGCTCACCGGATTAATGTTACGGCGCTGGATCAATCTGAATTTTCGGTTTGGATTCGGAGACCAGTTCATGGTGCAAGCCCGACACCAGGCTTGGGTGGAATCGGGCGCGATGTGAACTCCAGCTTCCCCAGAAGAGTTAAGGAGCCTTATTAATGAAGAAGATTTTATTCGCGATGCTGCTGGTAACCGCGGTTACAGCCGTCGCACAGACCCCTGCTACCCCAGCAACGCCTGCTGCCTCGCCAACTCCCGCACCCGCTGCGGCTCCTCAGAAAAAAGAGATTAAGGATCCGGCCGAGTACAACGCATACGTGGGCGCGGTGCAACAGACGGACGCCGCTGCGAAAGTAAGCGGACTGGAAGCTTTCCTCACGCAGTATCCCAACAGCGTGATGAAAGAAGACGGCACGGAAGCACTCATGATTGCTTATCAGCAGACGAACAATCAGCCGAAGATGTTGGAGACGGCGCAGAAGTTGCTGGCCATTAATCCTTGCAACATCAAGGGATTGGCATTGGTGGCGTATGCCAAGGGCGCTATGGCGACCGCCGGTCAGAATACGCAGCAGAATTTTGCCGAGTCTGGACAAGCTGGTGAAAAGGGACTGACCTGCTTGCAGACTGCTCCGAAGCCGGAAGGCACATCCGATGCGGACTTCCAGAAGTTGAAATCGCAGACGGCGGGGATCTTTAATGGTGCTGCTGGTATCGCGGCTTTCCAGGCGAAAGACTACGCTAAGGCTGAACAATATCTGCGAGCGGCGGTTGAGGCGGATCCCGCGAATCTGATCGATGTGTACGATCTGGCGTTGGCGTATCTGGCATCGGGGCCGACTGAAAAAGACGTGGATGGAATCTTCTTTATTGCTCGTGCGTCCAACCTGGCGCAGGGTGCGGGCAAAGATCAGATTGCCAAGTTCGGAAAGAGCAAGTACACCAAGTATCACGGCAGCGACGAAGGATGGGCAGACATTTTGGCGAAGACGGCTACAACGCCTCTTCCTCCGGCTGACTTCACCATCAAACAGTATGTTCCGCCGACTCCCGCTGAGCAGGCAGCAGCCTTGATCAAGAGCAAGAAGATTGAGGAAATGAGCTTTGCTGAGTGGCAGATGGTTCTGTCGGAAGGCACTCCTGAAGATGCCGAGAAGGTGTGGACGGCGCTGAAGGGTAAGCCGTTGCAGATGGAAGCGCACGTCATTTCGATCGATTCCCCGAGCCAATTAAAATTGGCTGGCAGTTCGGACGATATCGAAGCGAAGCGTGCGGACATCGATCTCACCATGACGGCAGCGATCCCCGCGAAGCTTGCTCCGAAGGAAGATACGGACTTCCAGTTCCAGGGAACTCCCGTCTCCTACGTGGCCAAGCCATTTGTGATGACGCTGAACGAGGGTGCGTTGCTCGTGAAGGCGGCGCCGCCGAAGGCTCCGGTTCATAAGAAGCCGGCAGCGCACTAGGGCAGGTCTCGGGTCTCCGGAAAACCTTAGAGCTGGGAAAAATTAAGGCGGTCCCTTTCGGGACCGCCTTTTTATTTGGTTGCGGGATTTTGCAGGTGAAATTTGGACTACGTTAGCGGGCTTGCTTTCGCTCGATGATTGCGGGGCGAGCGCTTCGGGGCGGACGTTTGGCTCCGCTGCGCATGGGACGAACGTCGATCTTTAATTCCTGCATGGTGCGGCTGAGCGTGTTGCGGTGCATGCCGAGCTGGCGCGCGGCTTTGCATTGGTTGCCTTTATTTTCTTCCAGCACGGTCACGATAAAGCGCTTCTTGAATTCACGGACCGCTTCCGAGTAGAGAATATTGCTTTTGTACATCTGAAGAATGAGTGCTTCGAGCTGATCTTTCAATTGCTGCCTCTTTTCCGCACCTTTACATAGCCTGACAATCACAGGGGCTAAAGCCCTATTCATTATTTCGTTCTGTGGCACGGCTGAAGCCGTGCCCTTCCACGAACCTTGGCGCAGCCGAAGCCGTGCCCTTCCACAAACCCGCGCTGCTAAAGCCGTGGCCCCCTCGAAAGCGCTTTCGAGCTAGACCGTTACTTCGATTGCGTCGGCTGCGGTGCATCGGTTACCGGATGCGCGTGCCGGAGGTAGTCCAAGCCCTGGTAGAAGCGCTGGCGCAGTTCGGACGGTGCGAGCCAGACTGCTGCCCTGCCGCCTACCAGAAAGTATGGAGCCAACTCCGATCCTCCCAGCCATCTCGCTGCCGGAGCGAAGGCAGTCATGGCCGTGAGAATAATCGCGATCACCAACACTCCGCGTACTAGACCCAGCATCGCGCCGAAAATCCGGTCGATGGTACTGAGTCCAGCTTTCTTCATGGCCCATCGCGCCAGTCGTCCTGCAAAACCGGCAACGATTAAGACAGCAAAGAAAATAATCAGGAACGCAGCGATATCGCCAACCCAAGGCGATTTGAGATGAGGCGCGAACCATTCGGCGAGGCGATGATACTGCCAGGCGGCCAGCAGGTATCCCACGACCAGGCCCGCCAACTTGAAAGCTTCATGGAAGAAACCTTCGATGGCGGCTGCAGTCACGAAAAATACGAGAGAGCCGAGAATGATCCAGTCCGCAATACTCATCTTTTTTTATAAACGCTTCGTCCAAGCGCTTCATTTTTCGAAACGCTTTTTAGCGCAATTGTAAATCCAGTACCCAATGAATCAGTAAAGCTGCTGCGGACTAGATATCCAATTCACGTCCCGTTAGTTGACGATATGCCCCGAGGTATTTTTCGCTGGTCCGAAGCGCAACGTCCTGGGGGAGGGCGGGAGCGGGTGGTTGCTTGTTCCAGCGAATTTCTTCGAGGTAGTCGCGTACGTATTGTTTGTCGTAGGAATCCTGCACCTTGCCCGGTTTGTAGGTGTCGGCCGGCCAGAAGCGCGAGGAATCCGGTGTGAGCACTTCGTCCGCCAAGGTGATGCCCTTGGCGGTCTGTCCAAATTCAAACTTGGTGTCGGCGATGATGATGCCGCGTCCACGAGCGTAGTCGGACGCCTTCTTGTAAATGCGGAGCGTGAGGTCGCGAAGCTGGCGGCTCAGTTCAGGATCGACGAGCTTGCACATCTCTTCGAACGAAATGTTGATGTCGTGTCCGGTGGTCGCCTTGGTTGCGGGAGTGAAGATGGGCTCGGGCAACTGATCGGATTCCTGCAATCCTGCAGGAAGCTTGATGCCACAGACTGAACCCGTGGCTTTATATTCTTTCCAACCAGAGCCGGAGAGATATCCGCGGGCCACGCACTCCACCGGAAACATTTCGGCGCGCATCACCATCATCGATCGGCCGCGTAGTTCGTCGGCGTGCTTCTGAATGGCCGCGGGATATTGCTTCACGTCGGAGGTGACGAAGTGGTTGGGAACGATGTCCTTCAGAAAATCGAACCAGAAGAGGGAAATCTGGGTGAGCACGCGTCCCTTGTGCGGGATGCCGGTCGCTAGAACGTAGTCGAAGGCCGAGATGCGATCGGTGGCCACGAATAGAAGGTGGTCGTGATCGAGTTCATAGACGTCGCGTACCTTGCCGCTGGCGTGCAACTTCAGGTCGGAGTAGTCAGTGCGAAGCAGAACGGAATCTAGAATTTCAGGGCTCATATTTGGGGGCTCAATCCCGGATACTCGCTGGACGTTCGTTAATTTCACGACCAAATTTTATGGTCAAAAAACTTTGCGTATTCTAGCTGTCAGCAAAACTTTGTCAACGCTTTCTTTGGACGCGTTTACGAGAAGCAGTCGCCGTTGCCACGAATAGAGTTGACAGTTCCAGTGTAAGGCAGAAGGGCTGTCCAGCGCAGGGTTTCAGGGATGAGCGATGTGGAAAAACTGAGGAAGGCTCTGGAAAAAAGGAATCGTCATTTCGGGGACTTTCAAGCAAAGAGTGGACGGTTCGTCAAGGAGAGCCGAGAGAATATTTTTTGTTCGATACCTGTTTCGGCTGAGATGAGTTCACTCACCACCAAGGACACTAAGGCTCACCAAAGAGATGATCCAGAAAGGGTCGGCTTGTCCTTCGTGAACCTTCGTGTCCTTGGTGGTGAATGTCTTAACTCTGTCGATATCTAGTTCACGCCGCCCCAAACCTCACCGACACAAGCTTCGACACGCCCGGTTCCTGCATGGTCACGCCGTACAGTACGGGTGCGATGCTCATCGTCCGCTTGCTGTGGGTGATGAGTATGAACTGGGTTTGCACGCTCATTTCGCGGACAAGTTCCGTGAAGCGGGCGATGTTAGCTTCGTCCAATGGGGCATCGACTTCGTCGAGGATGCAGAAAGGGCTCGGCGTGTACTGGAAGATTCCGACTAGCAGCGAAAGCGCTGTTAGTGCTTTTTCTCCGCCGGATAGCAGCAACACGTTCTGCAATTTCTTTCCGGGAGGAGATGCCACCACGTCGATGCCGCTCTCCGCGCTGTTTTCGAGGTCGGTCAGGCGCATAAATCCGTGTCCGCCTCCGAAGAGTTTGCTGAAGGTGGCTTGGAAGTTCGTGTTGATCTTGTTGAATGCCTCTTCGAACTTCTCGCGCGAGACTTGATCGATCTCTTTGATCGTCGCGGCGGTGTTCTCGATGGCATCGAGTAGATCTTTTCTTTGCGTTTCGAGGAACGTGTGGCGCTCCGCTGTCTCTTTGTATTCTTCGAGAGCCATCATGTTTACTGGACCCATGCCGTCGAGGCGGGCGCGCATGTCGCGTTGGGCTTGATCTTCAGCGGCAAGTTCGTCGCCCGTCACCAACACGATCGTGGTGTCCTCCATGAGCGCGGGGCGCTCGATGCCGAGATCGTTGAGGCAGGTGTCAGCCAAATGTTGCAGGTCTGATTGCAGTTTTGCCGCCGCGGCCGATACTTCGCCGCGTTTGTCACGCGCGAGATCGAGTTGCTGGCGCGTGCTGCGAAGCAGTTCGTCAATCTCTGTGAGGCGTGCTCGAACCTGTTCGGATTCGATTTGCAGCAGGCCCTCGCGAGCTTCTCCAGCGTTACGCTCGGCTTCGAATTCGACGAGTTGCTCGGCGAGTTGGATGTTCTCAGCTTCGCGCTGCGCGATTTCTGCGGTTGCCGATTCCATCTGAAGTTGCAGAGCGTTAGCCCGCTCGCGCATCTCGGAGACGAGAGTTTCGATCCGCTGCAGCAGAGTCGTGGCGGAGCGATGGCGTTCTTCGAGGGTGGCGACACGGGAGGCGCGCTGCGAAGTGTTTTCGGCGGCTGCGTCGCGTTGCGAACGAAGACCGGCGAGACGATCTTGTCCCGCGGCGAGGTTCGCTTCGAATTGCACACGCGTTTCTTCGATCGCGGTCAGTTGCGCTTGACGCGATTCGATGAACTGCTCTTGCTCCTGACGTTCGGACGCAAGGCGTTGTAGCTCGCGTTCGCTGACCGTGATTCGTTCACGAACCCGGGTCATTTCGCTGTCCAATTGCTTCAGCAGGTGGCCGGAGGTCATTGCCTGCTTCTCGGCATCGCGCTTTTCGTCTTCGAGGCGATTGAGCAGGGAACTGTGATCTTTGATCTCGCGGCCCAACGTGAGTGCGAGGATTTCCTTCTCGCGCAATGCTCGTTCAAGTTCTTCGAGAAGTCGCAGCACGTCGCGCAGTTCGCGCTTCATCGAGAGCGGACCCTCGCTGCGCTGCCTGCCTCCGGTGACGGTGACGTTGTGGAAGCATTCTCCGGTCTGCGACAGGAAGAACGCGTCGGGGCTGGAGAGCGCCAGTTCGCGCGCTACTGCGGGATCCTGCACGATGTAGCCATTGCCAAGTTTTGGCAGAATCACTTCGAGCGACTTGCCGAACCCATTCAGCACGCGAATCGAATTCTTTAGCGGGAGAACCGTGTCGTTTAGGGGCGAGTAATGCTGGCTCTCGTCGGCGACAAACGAAAACTTCGCTTGCGAGTCTTCGGGATGGACGAGGAAAGTTGCGCGGCCGTTGACGTCGGAACGCAGCAGGCGCAAGCCTTCGTCAGCGGCTCCCCAGGATTTGACTACGACGTAATTCAGTTCGTCGCGCAGGAAGTCTTCAACCACGCGCTCGTAGCGAGGTTCGACTTCGAGAAAGTCGGCGAGCACTCCGGCGGGAGTGTTGCCGCCCTGCATCGCGCCGGATTGAAAGAGGCGCTTTACTGATTCGGTGGAGTATCCGTGCTCAGCGATTACGGCTTCGAGAGATCCGCGTTTGCCCAGAGCCGTCGCGAATTCTGAGCGGATGGAGTCGAGATGGATCTTGGTTTCATTTTCGGCAGAGCGTTTCGTTTCGAGCGTCTGACGCAAATTTGTAATTTCGGCGGTGAGACCGTCGGCACGTTGTGATACGGATTCAAATTCCAGAGCGATCTGTCCGCGCTGTCCTCCGAATGCTTCTGACTGTGTCGATGCGCTCGCAATCTCTGATTGCAGACGATGTTCTTCGCGGCCAATGCCTGCCAATCGCTCCTGTGATTGGGTGAGCTGATTGCGGAGGTTGGATGCTTTTCCGACTGACTCCAGAATCGAGGTGCGATGGGATTCTTGCTCCCGCTCCAGCATCGCGAGATTTGTGGCGGCGCACGCCGTCTCCTGTTGGCTGAGGAGAAGTTCCTGTTGCGCGGATGCGAGATCGGCGGCGGCGGAGTCGAGTACACTCTGGTGACCGTTGCGCTCTTCTTCGAGCGCGGACACTCGTTGCTGCGCCTGCGTGAGTTCCGCTTCGGCACTCGCCAAGCGAGCGACGAGTTCCGCGCAGCGTTCTTCGTTAGTGCGGATTCGTGCTTTGCTGCGATCACCTTCGATGGCGATCTGGTTCAGACGATCGCGATTTTGCCGCGTCTCCGACTCGATGGCGTAACCGCGTTGCGTGCGGTCCGAGTGTTCGGTTTCAGATAGCTGCACGCTCTCGGACTGCTGACGAATTTCTTCTCCCAGTTGATGGATCTGGGCTTCGAGGTCGAGAGTTTCCTGATCCATCTGGGTGAACTTGCTGGCGAGTACGACTCGCAATTTGGCGCGCATCTCATCGCGCAGCTTGGCATAGCGTTCGGCTTTGCTGGCCTGACGCTTCAACGAATTCATCTGGCGAGTTACTTCTTCAAAAATATCGTTCACGCGATGCAGATTTGTTTTTGCGTCTTCGAGACGCGCTTCGGCGAGGCGCTTCTTCGTTTTGAATTTCGTGATGCCCGCGGCTTCTTCGATGATGGCGCGTCGGTCCGTAGGACGGCTGCTTAGGATCTGGCCAATGCGTCCCTGCTCGATCAGGGCGTAGGATTCTGGTCCGAGACCGGTCCCCATGAACAGTTCCTGAATATCGCGCAAGCGGCAGAGTTTTCCGTTCAGCAGGTATTCGCTGTCGCCGCTGCGGAACAGACGACGAGTGACAGAGATTTCTCCGGCATGAGTTTGTTGCTGGCCGAATTTGCGGCGGCGAATTTTCAGGACGACTTGCGGTGCGAGGACTGCGACCGAACCACCCTGCTGGTTTCGTTGCTCCTGCGATGTTTCTTCCGAATCTGTCTCGTTTCGAACGCTGGCGGAGGATGCTTCGACCTGCGACCCTCAACTTCAACCTCGGATGTCTTTCCGGGCTGTGCTTCTTCGACTGCCAGTTCGGTTTCGGCGGCGGCTTTGGAGCGAATCTCAGCCTCATCCCAATTTTCTTCGGGATATCCGGAATCCGAATTCAGTTCGTTCTGGATTTCAATTTCGGTCGGGGCGTTCGGATCGGGGCCACCATAAATTTCGGGGTCGATCAACGTCAGCGAAACTTCCGCCATGCCGGTTGGATTTCGATCGCGCGTGCCGGAGAAAATTACGTCTTCCATGCGCGATCCACGGAGCGACTTGGCGGACTGTTCACCGAGCACCCATGAGATTGCGTCGGCGATGTTCGATTTGCCGCAACCATTCGGGCCGATGATGGCCGCGATGCCTTCGCCGTGAAATTTCAATTCGGTGCGGTCGCAGAAGGACTTGAATCCAAGAATTTGCAGCTTTTTGAGTTTGAGCACAGTAACTCCTTCGTGGGCGGACACGCTGGTCCGCAGACTCGGTTTGCGCTGGCTGGGGTGCGCTGCAAATTGCGGGAATCGGACGAACCGGCCTGCTTCCGCCTGTTAACTTCCGAGGTTCCGCGCTGGTGTTATTCATGAGATGCCGTCCCCTGAACCAAGAGCGTCACTCATGCTTTTGACCAACTCTAACGGCGAATACGGGGATGGGTCAAGTATTAAAACACCATATATGGTGGGCCCAGTCCGAAGACCGCCTTTAGTTGCACACATCCTGCAGCTATTGCGCGTAAATTGTTGGTGAGGAAAGAGAAGGACGGGAGGTCGCGAGAGCCATTTAACAGTACTGCTGGCGGGGTGGAGATTCAAGGGGCCGTTAGTGCTGAGGGGCTCTCGGCGGACGAGTTCGATGCGGGCGAACGTGAGCACTCGTCGCTCCCCAGAAAAATATTCTCATGGGAGTGTCAGGTCGCGGACATCGGTTCGATCCAGTTTCGGATCGCCGCCGGGCGCGACGGTCTGGAGCGAGCAAACGTCGCGGAGGGATCCGCTGAATACGTTTCTACCATTCCACTGGATGCGGATGTCGCCGGGTTTTGGCATCAGTTCTGGACGCAGGTGTAAGCGAATGTGTTTTGCGTCGTGAGTATGGATTTCGATCGTGTTGTCTAATTTCACTCTGGCTGCGAGATCTGACTTGCCGGGTTTGCCGTCCACGATCTCGATCCAATAATTGCGAGGGGCCAGTGAGTCGGTGAGACTCATGTCCGCTTCGCGAGGGAACGGGTTGCGGACTTTGTCCTTGAAGAAAGGCAGAGTCAGTCCTTCGTCGGATTGCAGCGTGATGTCGTGTCCGTGTTTAGGCAGGATTTTCAACTCGGGCGCGATGGCGGGATGTGAGTCTTTGAGGGTTTCGTAGGTAGTCGTCGAGCAATCGGGCGTGATGATGGGATCGTTTTCGCCGTGAAGAAGTAGGATCGGCAGATTCTTAACATTCGGCAGCCCGGCTTTCACTTCTTCGTTGCATTCGCCAGCGCCCATTTCTGTAACGACTGCTGCGAAGCGTTGCGGCCAGAGAGTTGCGAAGTAGAGAGCGCCGGTGCCTCCATTGCTGAATCCGGTGATGTAGACGCGGTCGCGATCAATGTTGTAGCGGTGCATGACGTCGTTGAATGCGGAATCGAATCGGCGTGCGATTTCGGGCGTCCACCAGAAGGAAGCGGCGTGAGGATAGAGCACGACATAGTCAGTGCCCGCGACGACGTCTTCGGCTGTGTTGACGCCGTCGATTGCGAGGCCGGGACCTCCGCTGAGATAAATCAACAAGGGCGACGGATGATCGTCGCGATAGCTGAGTGGGAGGCGAAGCAGGTACGGGACATCTGGCGTTCCGTCACCAGGGGGGGCAACCTGAAACGTCGTGCCGAACTTTGCGGATGATGGTGGCCTTGGCGGGAGCGGACGATGACATTCATCCTCAGGCTCGCGCGGTTGCATGATTCTGGCGTTGGTATACGCCTCGGTTTGGGTACGAACTCGGGTGCTCGTGCTTTTCTGCAGCGTGCTGAGAGTTTCGGAGGGCAAAGTTATTTTTCGCCGCGAAGCGATGGCCAGGGCGAGGGCCTGCGGAGCTGAGTCTTTGTCTGCGAGATTCAACTTCAGTATCGAATCCAGTTGCTCGGCGGAGACTGCGATTTCAGGATTGAGCAAGATTGCTTGCAGTGCTCCTTCCCTTAAATCTTCTGCAGTCAGCCAACTTGCGAGTTGCTCGCCGCGCGCCCGCGACTCAAGTTCCATGTGAGCGGTTTCGTGCACTTTATCGCCGTAGTTCGAGTAGGTTCCGTCGGCCGTTACCTGTTCGAGGATGCCTGAATCCGGCGACCACCAGTAGCTGAGCTTGAGCGCGCCATCGGGCGTTGAGCCTTCGACGTGATGGCACAATTTCCCATGGATAGATTCGTCGTTCACCCATCGGAAAGCTAGGCCGCCCAGATTATTGCCTCCCCACGATTCTCGAATCTTTATTGGAGTCGACGGAAGAATCATCACTTCATGCATCGCGTCGATGAGATGGCTATAAGTTTCGCGCGCGATTTCCCAGGGGTAGCGAGGTTCTCCAGTGAGAGAGATTTCCATGGCTTCGGAAAAATGCGACGGTCGCGCTTGCAGGCGCTTCTGAAAATCGATTTGTTCGTGGGCGAGTTTGTCTTTTCCCTTTAATTTGTCCTCGGTCAGTTCTGCGGATTCGCGATTGCGCTGGAATCCGAGGGTGACGGCGGAGTTCTGCTTATTCTCCGAGAGCACGAGAACATGTGTGCGGAAATGGGCTTCGGTCTGGAATTCTTCGTCGTTGCTTAGCGAGTGCTTTTGAAAGGTGTAGCGGTAGACGAGGTGATCTCCGGGGCGGAGGTCGTAAGGCCAGGGAGGTGTGGATTCGCCGGTCGCGGCGACGGTCGTGCTGGGAACGAAACTCAGGCATGTGAGAGCAACGATGGAAGCGACAGCAAGGGTGCGGCGTGGTTTAGCACTGTCCATATTATTCTCGTCGGTCAGCATGGGCCGACGTTCACGACCCGTGTCATCCTGAGCGAAGACGGGACAAGAGCGTAGCGATTGGCACGTCGCAGTCGAAGGATCCCTACCTCCTTGCACAAATTTGCGGTGAGGTAGGGGTCCCCTTCGGCAAGCTCAGGGCAGGCTTTCGACTGCGCCGACCGATCGCTTCGCGTTCGGTCGCCTACGCTCAGGATGACAATTGAAGAAAGTGCTTTTCGCTCAACTCTTGCGCTCAACCAAATAGCGAGCGATGTCCTTCAGGATAGACGCGGCTGGACCGTATTCGTTTAATTCTGCGCAGGCTTGTTCGATGAGGGCGTCGGCTTTGCGATTTGATTCTTCGATTCCGAAGAGAGCGGGGTAGGTTGTCTTTTCCGCGGCGGCGTCTTTGCCGGCAGTTTTTCCTAGTTGTTCGGAGGTCTGGGTGAGATCGAGCACGTCGTCCACGATTTGAAAGGCGAGGCCGATGGATTGTCCATAGATGCGGAGATGAGAGATGTCTGTGGCGGTGGCTCCGGCGTAAATTCCTCCGCTGACGACGCTCGCGGTGATCAGCGCGGCGGTCTTGGAGCGGTGGATATATTCCAGCGTGGCGAGATCGGGCTTCTTGTGCTCGGCTTCGAGATCGGCAACCTGTCCGCCGATCATGCCGTCGATAGTGCCGGTATCGTGCGCAATTTCGCGGATGATCGCTACGCAGGCTGCGGGCGGACATGCAATTTGCGACAGAACTTCATAGGCCTGGGTCTGCAGGGCATCTCCGGCGAGGATGGCAATCGCCTCGCCGTAAACCTTGTGGCAGGTGGGACGTCCGCGGCGCAGGTCGTCGTTGTCGAGCGCGGGAAGATCGTCGTGGATCAGAGAATAGGTGTGCAGCATTTCGAGGGCGGCGCCCACGTCATCGACGCCGAGGGGCATGGCATTCGAGTGAGAACCCGACTTGGATCCACGAGCGGTTGCAATCATGCGTCCCGCTTCCATGCAGAGAATCGGACGAAGACGTTTTCCGCCTGCGAATACGCTGTGGCGCATGGCTTGATGGATGGACGTCGGATGCTGTGCTGCCGACGGCAAGAGTCGTTCGAGCGCGGTGTCGGCGGATTCGCGTCCTTGCTCCAAAAGTTTTTTCAGCATGACACGGGAGTATAACAAGGGCGTTTGGGGGGGCCAAACTGTGGCGCGTTTCGGTAGTGGGCTACTTTGAGCCGGAGAACGCGTCTAGTAGCAGACTGTAAACAGCGAGTCAGCGCCGTTGTAGTGCAGAATGCACTTCCTGAGGATATCAGTCCCTATGAGTACTTGAAATCCATGAACCGACAGATCGGTAGCGGTTACCTGAATAGTTTCTGAAATGAAGTGTAGATCGCCAGTTCTGCCCGCTAGTATAGCGATTTTGACATCATATGTCGGCGTGGTTACGGCTACTCCTCTTGTGCTCGGAGTGTGGATCTCCGCCTCGCCGGTCTGGTTGAGCCCCAGCGCCTTAAGCACGGTCGGATCAACGGCGCTTATCCCTGCACCAGTGTCGATTAAGGCTCTAACGACTTGAGGCGGGGGAACGTCTTGCTTAGTAAGTTCTAAGGCTGCCTGACGGGCATCCCCCACCATAATCGCGGCATCAACAACCGGTCCTTGCGGCGAAAGGGGGATCGTAAAATGTGGCATCGGTTAGAGTGCGGTGGTCGATGGCACTATGTTTCTAGAGATGAAAAATACTGGCTCCGTCGCGTGGATTCGCTTAACGAGGAAGGGGGCCAATTGATATTTTTGATAGCCTGATTTGATAGCGTCTTCATAGGTGCTGAAGAAGTCCACGACCTCCTCGCCATGTATGAGCACGAATTTGCCTTCTTGCGCCTTCAACTCTGGCAGCTTCTTCCTGTACGTTTCGAGTTCTTTTTCGAGAGGCATTTCAATTCTTAATGATATTAGCAAACCAAGCCGTTTGTAAGGTTACTGCCGTACGTATCGTAACCTGATTTTGGGACGGTTTCTCTTTGGAACGATAGTCGTTATAACGACTATTATTTAGAGTCCGGCTGTCTCTGTGTTGCATTCGATAACACGCAGATCCCGGTTTGGCCGGGCGAGGGCGCCCGGCCAAACATGGAAGCGGGTTTTAGGCGGCTTTGCGATGCTCCAATCCGTTCAATACTGAGCGGACTACATCCAGGCTACGGGGTTCGCAGATATCGGATGCGCCGAGGCTCATCGTTTCCGCCCATAGTTTGTCGTCAGCCAAACGATGCGTACCAACGATGCAGAGGTACGGAAATTCCTGGTGCAAGCGTCCGACTTCATCGGGGCCGGATTTTTCCAGATCGAGGACGAGCGCCCTAGCGTTGTTCTCAGAAATGGCCGGACGTATGTCTTCGTATCTGCGGGCGGTGCAGACTAGAGTTGAAATGTTGCGAGAGGCTGATTGCCAGAGATTGGGTACAGCCGGGATCATTCTGAAAAAGAACGACACAGAGTGGTTCCATATATCCCCCTGACTGTCGCCGATTGCGCGGCGGCCTTTGGCTGCGATGGCTGAGAGCCGGCGCAGGCGTTGGCGTTTCGTTGTTGACGCGAACGTGGCGCCAGCAACTTTGTCAGATCCGATCCGAGGGCAAACGCGCTACCTGCGCGCTGCTTTTTCGACCGGGGGCTCGAACGGTTCAGCTTGCAGCTTCCCGTTCTGTTTTAGCAGGATTTCTACTTTGCCTTCCGCTTCCTCCAACTGCTTACGGCAGGTTGCGGAAAGTTGCATGCCTTCTTCGAACAGCGTCAACGATTTCTCCAAGGGAACTTCTCCCTTTTCGAGTTCCTGAACAATTTTCTCGAGACGCTCGAGGCAATCTTCGAACTTTACCAAGTCGGTAGCTCCTGCACCCTATTGTTATGCTGTTTTGGATGCGAAATGTACAGAGAAATGTGCAAATGTATTTGTGTTTTCTTGTAATTTTAATCTGTTAGCTCGCAGCTTTTGAAAATTATGGCGGACTGGAGCGCTCGTCGCTTCATCGACACTTTTGGCACGCAATGGCTTGATCGCGGACAATTTTTCTGGCGTCAACAGGAGACGGGGCAAGCCCCGTCTCTACGAGAGAGTTCCTGCTATCGCTTCGATCCTAGTGCTTCCAATACATCTACCGCTGAGCTATAGCGACCCTGCGGAGCGCTAATCTGCGCTCCCTGGACGCGATCCTTAAGAGCGGCCAGCATTTCGCGAGCGATGGCGACGCCTTCTGCGCGGGCTGCTTCCGGAGTTGTAGCTTTGCTCATGCGGCTTAGGATTTCGTCCGGCACAGAAACCCGCAGTTCATTTTTCATGAACTCAGCGTTCCGGGCGCTAACCAGCGGCCAAATTCCGGCGACCACCGGAATGCGGCAATGCTCGATTCGCTTTAGAAAATTCTCCAAAAGAGTCAGATCGAATACCGGTTGCGTGACGACGTATTCGGCTCCGGCTTCGACTTTGTATTCGAAGCGCTTGATCTCTTCGTCGAGATTGGGGAGTCCGGGATTCGCGCCTACTCCGATGACGAAGCTGGTGCCTGCGCCAATGGGGTTGCCGCCGAGATCCAGTCCGCGATTCAGGTTGTGGACGATGTTGACGAGGCCGATGGAGTCCACGTCGAACACGGCTGTTGCATCGGGATAGTCTCCCATCTTCGGAGGATCGCCGGTGATGCAGATCAGGTTTCGAATTCCGGTGGCGGCCGCTCCTAACAAGTCGGACTGAATGCCCAGCACGTTTCGGTCGCGGCAGGTGTAATGGAGGATCGCTTCGATCCCGACCTCCTGCTGCATGAGAAGCGACAGCGCCTGATTGCTCATACGAGCGGAGGCGCGCGGGCTATCGGGAATGTTGACCGCGTCAACGCCAACCGATTTAACGAACTTTGCACCATCGACTTCCTTGCGGATGTCGATGCCTTTCGGTGGGACGATTTCCACCATCGTGACGAACTGTCCCGCAGCTAGCTTCGCCCCTAGCTTGGAGCGTTGCGCCATGGGAATATCGGCGGGAATTAGAGGGGCTGATCCGGCATGAATCGCCTCCGATAGCGCGGTCTTTCCGCGCGCGCCGCCTGCTCGCAAAGCCGACTTCATGGCGCGGATATGGTCGGGCGTGGTGCCGCAACATCCACCGATCAGAGAAACTCCAGCGGCCACGAATTTTTTCGTGTAACTCGCCATGTATTCCGGAGAGCAGAGATAGATGTTGCGTCCTTCGACCGAGCGCGGCATACCTGCGTTCGGTTGTGCGGCGAGCGGCAGGGAAGTGAGGGCGCGCACGCGTTCGACCGCGTCGAGCATGGCTACTGGGCCGACGCTGCAGTTGATGCCGAGTACGTCGATTTTCCATTCGGACAAGCGAGCGGCGAAGGCTTCGGGATCGGCACCGTCCAGGCAGTTGCCGTCCTCGTCAATCGTGACCTGTGCGACGATGGGAATCGTCGGGCTGATTTCGCGGCACGCCAGTACGGCCTGATGCAATTCTTCGAGATAGCCGAAGGTTTCGAGCATCAGGATGTCGACTCCGCCCTCGATCAGGGCTGCAGCTTGGTCGCGAAACGCGGTGCGCGCTTCTTCGAACGAAGTTTTGCCCAGCGGTTCGATGCGGACGCCGAGCGGGCCCATAGATCCAGCGACCCATACGTCAAAACTCTTGGCTGCCTCGCGAGCGACTTGAGCCCCTGAGATGTTGATATCGCGGACTTTGTCCGCAAGACTGTGGCGGGCGAGACGAAAGCTGTTGCCACCGAAAGTATTGGTTTCAACAATCTCGGCTCCAGCCTGTAAATAGTCGTGATGAACGCCGCGAATCAGCTCCGGTTGCGACAGGTTCAGCTCGTCGTAACAGCGGTTGATGAAGATGCCTTTGGAGTAGAGAAGGGTGCCCATGGCTCCATCACAGAGCACAGGGGACTGCTTCAGACGATCGATGAAGTTCTTTGCCATCTGTATTTAGGATACAAGAAGGAGGAAGGCTCCGCATCTGGTGAGGCGAAACGGAGTGCGTGAAAATGGGCTCTGCGCGAGGAGACGATGAGAGTATCATTGCAGACAGCACCTTATTAGGTGCTGTGGGAGCGTTCGGGCGATGCTTGATATCACGAAAGACATTCAGTCGCTGACAACTTTTCGACGCCGTTCAGGCGACTTCATTAAGCAATTGAAGAAGAGCAAACGGCCTGTGATTCTGACGATCAAAGGGAAAGCCGCCGCGATTGTGCAGGACGCCGAGGCGTATCAACGATTGCTGGACATCGCGGCCTCTGCGGATACGACCGAAGCAGTTCGACAAGGGCTCGACGATGTAGCCCGCGGTCGAACCCGCCCGGCTGGAAAAGTATTCGCTGACCTTCGCGGTCGTTATGATATTCCGCGTTGAGCTTTCTGTTCGCGCGATGCGAGATATCGAAATCCTTTATCTGGAGAAGGATGCAGCGGGGTCGTCGACGGCGGTTCGTTGGTTTAACGGATTGGAGCGCGCCGTTTATGGGCTCAGTTCACGTCCGCAGCGATGTCCCTTGGCACCAGAGGGTCGCCGGGCGAAGCGAAAGCTGCGACATCTTCTATATGGCAAGCCGCGAAACATTTATCGGGTTATCTACGAAATAGACGAGACTCGCCGTGTGGTGTGGGTGATCACGATTCGTCACGGCGCTCGCGGGGATCGACGGCCCTCCGATCTTGTGTAGTCCTGAACTGTCAGTTACGTCGATTTCGCCGACGGGGCTCTAACTTCTTCCTTTGCTATAATCCCTATTCTTGCATCCAAGTGTTTATCCGGCTTACGGTTGGAGTCCCCAGTTTGAAAAAAGTCTTAATTCTGTTGTCTTTAATGATGGCGCTTGTCCTATCGCTGAGCTGCGGTTCTACTGGGCCTGCCAGTAACGGACAAACCAGCGGGTTGAAGTACCGCGCTTTCTTCACGAATAGTGTGAGCTCGAGCACGGGAGCCGCTGGGGTTTACATCGTGAACGCTGCTACCGACGTCAGGGCGACCTCTTCCCCGATTTCTGCGGGCAACACTCCTGGAATGATGGTGCTGACCCCGAGTCGGGCGCAAACGATTGTGTTCAGCGGGTCGGGCACTCAGTTTTCGGACAACCAGTTCACGCTGATCAATAATGCTTCGGAATCCGCAGCGACCACAGGGCATTTCACGGGTGGCACTGAGAGTATCGTCGTTTCTCCGGACAATTCGGTCGCGTATGCGGCTGTGCCGACTGCACCGGTTGTGGGGCAGTCTCCGGGAGTGATCGAAGTCGTGAGTCTCGGAGCGGGAAACATTGCGGCGGAAATCAGTTGTCCACCGATTAATCCGAATCCGCCGAATCCGCCGCCGCCCCCAGTATGTGTGACGGCTGGAGCGGGTGATCAGGGTATCAATCCGCCTTATCACTTTGTCTCCGTGGGTAACACGGGTACGCGTGTCCTGGCGTTTAGCCAGGGAGACGATGCCGTGGCGAACATGGTGGCCGTGGTTACTCCGACCAGCGTGGGAACGGCGAATCCTGTGATCACTTTTGTGCCTGGATTCGATCATCCAGTGTGGGCATTTTTCAGTAGCGACGACACGACGGCTTATGTGCTGAACTGCGGAGCGGAGTGCGGCGGAATTCAAGCCAGCATTCAGACTTTGGATTTGACGACGAATACGGCTGGTCCGGCCGTCCCGATGTGTGTCGGCGTGGGCGCGGCGCAGCAATGCGCGGGAACAGCAGCATTGGTGGTTGGTTCCACACTTTATGTGGCGGGCACGCCTTTTTCGGCGGGAGGACAGCCTTCGCAGCTTTGTGCTCCGGCTCAGACCACGCAGGCGACGAATTGCGGACTGCTGTTTAGTTTTGATCTGCCCACGATGACGGTGACCAATTCCGTTGTGATCACGGACGGATATCACACCCGTCTCTCGATGGCGGCCAATGGACAGCTCTTTGTTGGCGCTCGAACCTGCACGGAGATTATTCCGCCACTTCCGGTCCCGCCTGGGGCGGAGATTCGCGGATGTTTGTCGATCTACAACACGCTGCCAACGACGACGATCGGAACCAATCCTCCGGGTGGAGTTCTGATTCCGCCTGCGAACGGAGATGTTACGGGTATCCAACCGATTGCCACGCGCACATTTACATATGTGGTGCAGGGCGGGTCAGTGGGCGTTTACGACATGACGACCGATGCCATCAACGAAACCGAGCAGCAGAAGCTCAGCAATCTCATCGGCGACTTCATCGACGTGAAGACCATCGACTTCTAAGACGATTTCGCAACCGCAATCCCCGAAAACATCGCGACTCTGAAATCTTGCAACTAATTAATTAGTTGCACGATTCGCAGTGTGCTTTGGCTCGGACGTTTGTGTATGGAGGCGCAGACCAAAAGCCAACGGCTAAGTGCTACGAGCCTACTTCGGTTCCAACGTCATCTCGTGTGCATGCTGTCGCTCGACAGCGGCCGAGGTGAACGGAAGCTTGAATGTCGACCCGCCATACCACGCATTCCACTGGTCCAGGTAATAAGGGCTGAGAAAGATTCCGCTTTCGCCGGTCACGAGATTCAAAGTGCTCTCGTCGAAGTTTGCGAAGTTCCACGTCAGTCTTTCCGATGGACCGAACTCACGGCCAACGGCTTTCACGGTGTAATTGCTTCCGCTCAGGGGATGCAGTCCGGGGCCGGTGAAGCGTCCTACGATGGGAAGCTGGCTGAGGACCAGGTGATTGATTTCTACTGGATAGTTCTTTCCCCAAGTCCACTGACTGAGATCACGCGGAGCGGACGGAGTAGTGTCGGCCGGTGTGCCCGGGACCAGTTTCGCTTGCGCGACCGTGTTTTCAACCGCCGCGGTCAGTAGGCTTCCGTAATCGGAGTATCCCGCAGGAAGCCAGCGCGCCGGTTGTTTGGTGAGGACATTTTCAAGCCACACGGACGACATCGCCCAGCGATAGCTCTTCCAACTCAACTGGCCGTGGTTGGGTCCAGACGAAGCTGGGCCGAGCTTGGGTTCTAGAATCATCCGCACCAATTCTTGACGGGCTTTTGTTTCGATCGTTGGAGCCGCGGAATTTGCGGACATGCGTCCATCCCAATCACGCAGAATGTCCGCGGCTTTTTTCGCGCGGTCGGACGCGTTCGACGAGTGATCGATGGCATAGACGAATTTGTCGGCGCAGAAACGGTCGTAGGTGGAAGACACATCCATCTGCAACGCGAGCATGTCGGCGGGAGCAAACTTCTTGCCGGATTCCAGCACGCGATAAATGCGATCGGTGCGCCACGGCGCTTCCCACTCCGTGCTGATGGAATATTTATATCCGTCGGGAGTGATGCGGCCATTGGCAGTCGCAATAATGCCGCCGGGTGGATCGTAAATGTGCGGCATGTCGTCGAACGGAATCCATCCAGTCCATTCGTGAGCATCGTCGCTGCCATTGACGGGCAGACTTCCATCTCCAGCGGCGCGGATCGGGACATGGCCGGTCGCCTGATATCCGATGTGGCCATCGACATCGGCGTACATGACGTTTTGCCCGGGCGCATTGAAGTTCGAAAATGCTTTGCGGAAGTCATCCCAGTTTCGCGACGAGTTGACGTCGAAGAAAACTAATCCCAGACCGTCTTGCAGTGTCCAGCGGAGAGCGATCTTGCGCGTTTCGCCGGGAAGCAATTCGGTGATGATCGGTCCATGGCGCGTGCTCACGACGTCGAGAACCACGTCTGGCTTGCCTTTCACGCGAATCGTCTCAGATCGATGCTGTGCGTCCACCCATCCCGCGGGAGTTTTGTATTGACCCTGGGCGTTGAACTCTTCGATGAAATCGTCCTCGACGGTGGGGCCCACGTTGGTGAATCCCCATCCGATGCGCTGGTTGTGGCCGACGATGACGAAAGGGATCCCGGGCAGCGTGACGCCCGCGACATCGAAAGTGTTGGGTGTGTTTGCGGAATTGAGTTTGAGGTGTGCCGCAAACCAGAGGTTCGGCATCTGGTGATCGAGGTGCATGTCATTCGACAACAGTGGTTTTCCTGAAACTGTGTGCTGACCGGACACGACCCAGTCGTTCGATCCCGGACGAAAGGAATACGCTTCCTGCTCGGCAAATGCGGAAATCAAATCGGACGAAGACTGCGCTGGATTCACAGGCACTAAAGTCGGCGATTTGGTGAGCCCGGAAGTCAGACTGTTTCCGCCGTCAGGTTCCACGCCTTCATCGTCGTCATCATCGTCGTCGCCACTCTTGGGTGCGGAATCAGGTTCGATCCGACGGACTTCGGTTGGGGGGCGATCGTGCCACGATGAATTCACGTACAGATCCGAAGTAAGGTCGGGTCCGAGCTTCGCCAAAATCTTTTCGCGAGTCATGCCTGGCGGATTGCTGTTGTGATTGAGGTCTTCCACCATGCGGGCGCCTACCAGCAGGGAATCGGTCACAGTCCAGGGTCGGGGCGTGTATTTCAATAAACGAAATTCGAGCGACAATCGATCGCGATGCGATTCGATAAACGCGTTGACACCGCGAGTGTAGGCCTCAAAATAAGGACGATCTCGCGTCGAGATACTTTTCTCAGCCGACTCGGCCGCGTGACGCAATCCCAAGATGCGCTGCTCGCGGTCGATCTTGATCGTGTCGTCGCCAATAATTTCTGAAAGTTCGCCGGCGGAAGCGCGACGCATCATGTCCATCTGCCAGAGGCGGTCTTGCGCGGTGACGTATCCCTGCGCGAAAAACAAGTCTTCGAGCGTTGCCGCTTCAATCGTCGGAACGCCGTGGTGATCGCGAGTTACTTTGACCTTGGCAGAAAGTCCGGGCACAGCGATGCTGCCGTCGAGTTGCGGGAGTGCCTGACGGGCGATCCAATGGGCGCAGGCAACCGCTGCGAGGATCCCAAACAGAACGAGGAGAATCAGTTTGGAAACGATCCGCCGCGGTCGACGGCGTTCGTGAACCTCCGGCAGAGAACTTGTTACCGACATGTTCACGATTGTAGGTGCGTCGTTCGCGGCTGACAACAGCGGTCGAAGCCTATCGATCGATCCTAGTTCTTGGGGTAATTCGGATCGGCCTTCACTTCTTCGATCTGTTTGGTGTGACGCTCCGAGTGGGCGGAGATCAGAAGGATCCATTGATAGGCGTCAAGATCGCCGAGCATTGGGTGCGCGAAAAAGTGGTCGCGTAGATCGTCGTTTGTGGTGCGAACGTAATCCATCGTAGCCTTGCGGCGTTCTTCGAATGCCTTGACGAGTTCTTCGCGGGTCGCGAAGCGGTTGGTCGGCTTTAAGAATTCCGGAGCTTGCACCTTGCGGCTGCGGTCTGGAACCTTCTGCAATACGATTTCGTCTTTTCCAACTACTTTAGCGCGCTTTTCGGGCGTGATGGGGGACGTCATGACCTGCTTTTCGACGAGTTCAAAAATCGAGCCCTCGGCAACGGTGATGTGTTCGGCCACTTCGGCGATTGACCAGCGATCCGGTGCAGGTTTGAACTTCCACTGCGCGTCGGATAATCCGTCAATGGATTTCAGGAACGCGTCGTGGGTTACTTGCAGACTTTTCAACGCGGTTTCGCGCTCGGCGGCGGTTAGCGGAGTGGGAGTCGAAGCGACCGCTGGCGTCGCAACTGGTGCTGGAGCGGCGGCAGTTTGAGCGAAGGTGGCGAGTGTTAGGGCGAATACGAGACACGGCACGGCGAACAATTTCGATGGAGTTGTCATGGATTGTACTTGTGATGCCCCTTGCGATTTAAAGTTTTGAGAAATTATCAATCGTGGGAAGGGAAAGCGCAAATCGGATTATGCGGCGGAGTTTGTGGGATAGGAATGTCCGAATCAAAACTCTAAGTCAAACCATCCGCTAGTCAAACCATCCGCTGCGGTAGGCGACCCACCATGAAACGTACACGATGGGAATCATCGCGAACAGTCCCCACCAAAGGGGCAGGACGAAGTCTGCGAGCAAGCCGAGCACGGTGAACGATCCCCAGAAAATTTTGCGCTCCATGCTCGCACACTCCTTACCATGGATTGTAAGTCTTTCCAGAAGTGCGAGCGTAGGTACAAACACCTGTCGGAAAACTTCGGTTATCTAGAAAGCACTCGTGTTGCGATCGGGCTTACCTCGTTGTCTGCGGTGGGAGACGGGGCAAGCCCCGTCTCTACTCGGAATGCGGTAGAGGCGTCGGCGACTTGGGCGTCGCTCGGAAGTTAGCTCTTGGTGCGCAGCTCTTCCATCACGCTCTGCATCAGCTCTTTGGCGTCGGTGAGATTTTTCATGATGAGCTGAATGTCCATCACTGGCTTGCCCGGCCAACGCTGGCTCTGGCAATAGACGCCGTGCTGGCCGACTAGGGCCATGGCGTCGGTGACGAGATCCATGGTGACGGCGAGGCGTCCGCGGGGAACACCCATGCGGGTTTCAAAATGTTCCAGCTCTTCCTGCTTTTCGTTGAAGACGGCCATATCATCCGATTGTAAACGTCTGATGTGCGTATAATTCTCAGCGGCGGAGAATCGGCTGTTAGCTTTTAGTCGTTTAGCGATTAGCTTGAACCCGTATGTCCCAGGCGAATGGGACGTGAAACGAAAAACCGACATCCACGTCCAACCATACTTACGCTGCTCTGGCTAAGAGCTAACGGCTAACAGCCAAGAGCCACGAAATTCCAGGAGGAACGAAAGAATGAACGCCAAGAAGCTCGTCGCAACCGCAGTATCTATATCAATATCAATGATCGCACTCGCAACCCTCGCATCAGCGCAGATGTCGATGTCGGACGACAAAGCTAAGCGCCCTAGTCCGCCAGCCAGTGCGGAGTGCAAGTTTTCCGATGGCAAGACCGTCAAGATGGATTACTCCAGCCCCCGCGCGAAAGGCCGCAAGATTTTCGGCGAGGCCAGCGATAAAGCGCTCGTTCCCTACGGACAGATTTGGCGCACCGGCGCGAACGACGCCACAACTTTCGTTGCCGACACTAACGTGATGGTTGGCGGCAAGGCGGTTCCGGCGGGAAAATACACGATATTTACGGTCCCCAAGGCCGATTCGTGGTGGCTGGTGATCAGCAAGAAAACGGGTGAGTGGGGAACGGATTATCCCGGCGAGAAAGAAGACCTGGTGCGCATTCCGATGATGGTTTCGAAGACGGCTGCTCCGGTGGAGAATTTCTTGATCGCATTCGATCAAGCAGGCAGCAAGTGCACGCTGCGCATGGAGTGGGAGAATACGAAAGCCAGCGTAGAAGTCACCAAGTAAATGATTACGCCTGTGGAGCGCCGGGTGCTCCACAGGCTGTCTTGTTCCGCATGGCGCTATACTACTTCTCGATGCGTCCCATGCTGCGCTTTCTCTGGAACTCCACTCGCGGACACCGGATTACCCCGTGGCGCAGCCCCTATCTGCTGTGGAGAATTGAGACCTTCACGGGCGTCAAGATGACGCAGATTGGATTCCTGGAATTTTGGGAATTCCTGTGGACGGAACGAACCAGCCTCTGGCGTTTTCTAAAATGGACGGCTGAGATGGACCATTACATTCATCCAAAGGCGAAGGGCAGCAGTTAGCACTTAGCATTCAGCACTCAGCTAACGCGCTGTCCTCAAGCTGATGGCTAAATGCTAAGAGCTAAAGGCTAAGCGCTGACTTTCCCTTCCATCACTACGTTTACTTCGCTGCCTTTTCCTGCGCCTAGGAGTTGGAACGCGGATCCACGATTGGTGGCAACTTCGAGGAATCCCATGCTGCCCAGGATGCCAAACACCTCGCCGGGCGCGCCTTCTGCGTAGTTTGTGCACATGCGCGTGGCCTGCGCTTTGGTCCCAATCATGATCTTGAATGCGGACGGCTTCGCTGCGAACAGTTGAGGCGCATCTTGTGGAGTGATGTTGGTGATTAGGTTTCCGAAACGGTCAACTTTTAGAACGATCCCTTTTAATGCGCGTTCGTCCACCGGCTTGGGACGCGGAGCTGCAAAGCGGACGAAGTCTGTGACCTCTGCTCCGAAGCGTTCTGGATCAGCACCTTTTGCTAGATAGGCGGCGACCGGGGAAAAAATGTCGCGCGCGTGAAATGTGTTGCTGTGCGGCTGCAAGAAATAATGGTCAGCGGTGACGTGGCGAACTGAGAGGCGCTCTTCGCGATCGTAGATCAGCGAGAGGACGCCGTTGTCGGGGGCAACAAAGAGATGGCGGTCGCCAGTAAGGATCACGGGACGCCGCGCGGTGCCCACTCCGGGATCGACTATCACCATATGTACGGTGCCGGAAGGGAAGTAGGAGTACGCCTGCGAAATCGTGAGCGCGCCGTCGAGAATATCGAAGGCTTGGACGGCGTGGCTGATGTCGATGATTTGCGCGTCGGGCGCGATCTCCAGGATCACGCCTTTCATGGCGCCGACAAAATGGTCGTTCGTTCCGAAGTCGGTGGTGAGGGTGATGATTGAAGTGCGTGCCAAGTCCGGTGACCTCGTCGCGCCTGAATTTTTTAGTTTTCAGGAAGTCAATTTCAGGCACTCACGAAGTATGGGATGTGGCGTGTGATGGAGTCAAGAAGGGGGACAGCTGTCAGCCGTCAGCACTCAGCCGTCAGCTAAAGCGCAACCCAATTTACCTGAGAGCTGACGACTGAGCGCTAATGGCGGCACTAGTCCACCTGTACGTCGCCGGATCCGGTGTGGACGGAAACTACGGGGCCTCCGCCGCGCACTTTGCCGACGACACTCTTGTGCGATTCTTGAACGCGTCCTGAGATAGTAGTCGTGACCGGGTGGGCTAATGTGACGCTGCCTGAACTCGAGGAGATATCGACATCGAACGCCGCGTCTGAAGGAACGTTCAGGTTTACATTTCCTGATCCCGTGCGCACGTTCCACATCGTCTTTGGGAAACCTTTGCCGTGAATGTCACCGCTACCAGCTTCGGCATGGAATCCACCATTGATGCCGTTCACCACGATGTTGCCGGATCCGGTGCGAATGTCGACGTCGCCCGCGCCCATCTCTTCGATATCAATGTCACCGCTGCCCGCTTTGACGCGTGCGGGACCATCTAGTTCGCGTCCGCGTACGTTACCCGATCCTGTCTGGAAACGCATTTCACCCGTGAGGCGGGCTAGTTGCAGGTCGCCCGATCCGCTTTCGAGATCGACGTTGCCTTTGAGGCCCTGGATGTTTTGATCGCCGCTGCCCGTGTGGGCGCGGATCGCGGTGTTCTCGGGCACGGTGATGTCGTAGTCCACAGAAATGTTGTTGAGGTTGATGTAATCGATGTGGATGCTGTTGCCGGTCTGGCGAATCGGAGGATTGCTCTGGAGTTGATCGACCTCAGCTTTGTGGTCTCCGCCGAACCAGGAGTTGCCGGAATGAATCTTGGCATGGATGGAGACAGTCCCAGCCGTTCCATTGCGGACGGTGATGTCGCCGGAGCGCGTCAGGACTTCGAGATCGACGTTGCCGTTGACTTGAAACGACCGATCAAATGTTCCGATGACACCAGCGAAACTGGCGAGCGAAGTGGCCAGAATGAAAGCCATTGTGCGGACAGCTCGATTGTGAATCAGTAAGAAGTTCGTCATAACAGTTCCTCCAAAGAGAAGGTCTCAGGTCTTAAAAATCAGGTCGCAGGTCTCAGGTCTCGGGTCTCAAGCTTAGGTCGCTGCCGCTTTTCCTGCGACCTGAGACCTAAGACCCACGATCTCCCTTTCCTACTGCAGTACCACTTGATCGCCTTCTTTCAAACCTTGCAGCAATTCGGTTTTTGCTCCGTTCGAAATACCAATGCTGACGGCAAGTTTCTTCTTACCTTCCTTCGCTTTAGGATCGGGTACTTCAACCGATGCTTTCTTGTCTTTGTCGTAAATAATCGAGCCTTCGGGAATCTGCAAGACTCCCTTATGCTCTTCCAAAATGATTTCGGCATTCGCCGTCATCATCGCCTTCAGCACGCCCTCGGGATTGTTGATCGAGACGCGCACTTCGAACGTGGTGACGTTGTCTTTTTCCACACCCATCGGAGAAATCTTGGTCACCTTGCCGGTGAAAGTCTTGTCTTTGAAGGACTCGACTTTGATACGTGCGGGCTGTCCTAAGTAGACTTTGCCGATGTCGCTCTCGTCCACTTTGCCTTTTACGTAGACTTCGCTGGTATCGCCCATGGTCATGACCAGCGTTGCGGACGAACCCAATACAAGGATGGAGCTGACCGCATCTCCAATTTCAACGTCACGCGAAAGCACGATACCGTCGATGGGAGATTCGATGGTGGTGTATCCGAGCTGCTCTTCAAGTTGTTTGAGGTTCGCGCGATCTTGCGCGACCTGGCCCTGAGCTTGTCCAATCTTGGCTTGCAAGACCTGCAACTGAGCCTTGGAAACGTTCTGCTTGTTCAGCGACATCTCGTAGTTCTTCTCGGCATCGTCGAGCGCGGATGCGGAAACCACTCCATCTTTCGCCATGCCTTGGGCGCGAACGTACGCACGTTTCAGCAATGGGACATCGGGTCCTTCGGCGTCAACTTTGGCGCGCTCGAGATCGGCGCGGGTGCCAGTCAGGCTTGCGGTCGATCCTTCCAGTTGGGCGCGAGCCTGGTCGACACGGGCCTGAATTTCTTCGCGATCCAGTTCGGCCAACACCTGTCCTTTTTTCACTTTGTCGCCATAGTCGACGTAGAGCTTCTTTACGATTCCGCTGGCCTTGGACTTGATCTCGACCTTGGTGATGGGCTCGATCTTGCCGGTCGCGACGACGCTCTTGGCGAGGTCTCCCTTTTCAACCTTGGCGAGCTTCGAAGGGTCGATCTTGGTGCCGCCGCTGGATGCAATTACAACGCCTGTCACAATCAGAGCCACGAGCACGGCCGCGATGGAGATGTAAATAATCCTTCTGCGACGCTTCTTCTTACCGCTTCCGTTACCTTCCACGACCGCCTCCTGCTGGGTTTTAAAGCTCAGAACCTGCATTCCAATGTTGTTACGACGAATTCTGGAGAATAGTTCCCTTGAAATTGTGTAGATTCCCGTGAAGTTGAACTGCCTGTTGGACGGCCTATTTAATCGGGGAGACGGTCCTTTCCTCGTCTTTCACCGTTGCCATATGTCCTTAGACCGCCGGGCGTCGAAAAAGAAAGCACGCGCCCGTGATGTCAAAGTTATCTTTCTGATTTTACTGTACCCTCAGAAATTGAACGGCGAAAGCGGCCAAGCTTGCGAGTGGGACTAAGCAGTCTCACTACTGTTGAATGACCTGCTATCCCTTTGGAATGTTAGAATTGCAGTTCCATGATTGCATACGTGCTGCTGCGGGTGTTCGTCATCCTGCTCTTGGTAGCGGCCAATGCCTTCTTTGCTGCGGCCGAGTTCGCGCTGGTCAGCGTGCGCGAAACCCGCATCCAGCAGTTGATTGAAGCCCATCGTGTTGGTGCCCGCACCGTCCTAAAACTCCACCAGCAACTGAGTCGCGTCGTCAACGGCGTGCAACTTGGGATCACCGTTACTAGTCTGACTCTGGGCTGGCTCGGCGAACCGGTGCTGGCACGGCTGTTCGAGAGTTGGATTGGCGGCATCCCATACGCGGCCGTTTATTCGCACGCCGTCGCCGTCGCGGTTGCGTTCGTGATGATCACCAGCCTGCACGTGATTCTGGGAGAATTGGTTCCAAAGTCTCTCGCCTTGCAACGCGCGGAACGCGTCGCGTTGGCAGTCGCCGCGCCGATGGAAATATTCTTGACCGTTACGGGGCCCCTGACGATCGGCATGAGTCGTGTCGCGGGATTCGTTTTGCGGGCGTTTGGGACGAGCGAGATTCGGCACGGATCAGTCCATTCTCCTGATGAACTCAAGCTGATCGTTACTGCTGCGCACACTTCCGGGCAGCTTTCTCCCGCGCAGGAAGAAATGTTGTTGAATGCTCTCGAATTGGACGGTATTACAGCGCGCCAGGTCATGGTGCCGCGAACTAGAATATTTTCGCTGCCCTCCGACCTGAATCTCGACGATGCGCTGTCGAAGGTTGTAGATGAACAGCATTCGCGAGTACCCGTGTACGATCCGCAGCGCGGGCCGGAGCACATTGTCGGAGTGCTCTACGCCAAAGACCTGATGCGCTGGACGCGACTGCGCCTGCGCTTCGGAGCCGTTGCCGCTCCTTCGGCCGAGCGCATTTCGCAGATGAAAATCGGCCAGATCATGCACGACGTTCTGGTGGTGCCGGAAACCAAATCGCTGCTCGATCTGCTCGGTGAATTCCAGCGGCGCAAAAGACACCTTGCCGTCGTGGTGGACGAATTTGGATCCACAGCAGGAGTGATTAGTGTGGAGGATGTCCTGGAACAACTCGTCGGCGAGCTAGAAGATGAATTTGATGTAGCCACGAATCAGCCAGCCATCACTGATGCCAACGCGCCTCTCGTCCTCGATGGAGCTGTCAACATTCGCGATCTCGAAAGCCAGTACGATCTAAGACTTCCGCAAGATGAAGGATTCGAAACGCTGGCGGGATTTGTACTTTCTCGATTGCAGAAGATGCCAACCGGTGGAGAAGCGTTCGACTATGAGGGACGCCGCTTCGTCGTAGAAAAAATGGACGGGCATCGCATCGCGACGGTTCGGATCGAGCCGGTTGCGACTACATTGGCCGCAGCATCTGCGTCGACAGCACAGCGCGCGGGAGATTAGATCGTTATCTCAGAACTCCATGGCGTTTTGCGCGATAGCTTGGTAGCTTCTTAATTCCCAATGCCGCGTTACATCATCTCGCGCGTTCTCTATACGCTGCCCGTTATCTGGCTGGTCGTTTCGACCGTTTTTCTGCTGATCCACTTCGTGCCTGGTGATCCCATCCAACAAATGCTGGGAGAAGGCGCGGCCGCAGGAGACATTCAGGCGGCGCGTCACGCCTACGGACTGGACGTCCCGCTCGGCGAGCAATATCTGAATTACTGGAAAGGCGTTCTCCACGGAGACCTTGGCAAGTCGCTTCGCTTTAATCAAGGAGTCACGGCGTTGATCGCGAAGCGTTATCCGTACACTCTGGAACTGACACTAGCGTCTCTGTTCGTGGCGATCGTCTTGGCCATCCCCGCAGGAGTGCGTTCGGCTCGGCGGCGCAATTTGTGGGACGATCGCGCGCTTAGTGTCGTCAGTCTTTTCGGACTGTCGTTTCCGAATTTCGCGCTGGGTCCCGTGCTGATTTTGTTTTTCGCGGTGAAACTAGGATGGCTCCCCGTTTCGGGCTCCGGCAGCTTTGCGCACATCATTCTTCCAGCGGTCACCATGGGAGGAGCGTTGGCGGCAATCCTGACGCGCATGGTGCGCACGTCGATGCTGGAAGAATTGGGACAAGACTACATTCGCACAGCCCGTGCCAAGGGCCTGCCGGAGAGCACGGTCGTCTATCGTCACGCCCTGCGCAACGCGATGATCCCGATCTTGACCGTGGTGGGGTTACAATTCGGCGCGCTTCTGGCCGGAGCCATCGTGACCGAGACTATTTTTTCTTGGCCGGGCATCGGACGGCTTACGATCCAAGCCATTGCCAACCGCGATTACTACCTGGTGCAGGGATGCATTTTGGCGATCGGGTTGACGTATGTCGCGGTGAATTTTCTTACGGACTTGTTGTACTCGGCGGTGAATCCGAGGATTCGACAATAGCCGTGAGACAGGCGCTAGCCCCCTTCAATCTCACCACGGACTCAACACAGTGCCTATGGGATCGCCGAATAAGTTGGCTTCTAATTCCTTCTTATCGGGCACGTGGCGACCTTCAATCATCTTCAGCAGGACACGTTTAGCAATCGCGTAACTCTGTGAGTATGCGGTCAGGTCTGCGTCACCAATGCCGTGGGACGGCCTTTGAACGGCTGTCGTATAGGCTTTTGATCTTCTTGAAACAGGCATATCGCTCCCTACCGGCAGGTTCGAGGTGCGCAGCAATGCTCGCAGAAACTCTGAATTTCAATTCCGACGTCGAAGGTGAGAAAAGTCGTTCAAGTGCACCCCAGACGGCAACCAAAGCCAAGGCAGGGCTATGGTTCCATACACTGGAGTCAATCGCTTGGAATGCCACGTTGAAGTCTTCCTTTCCGAGGAGCACAGCGGCCTCATGCCAATTGTCACGTAGCCACTCCAGTTCAACGACGCCCACGCTTCGTGCGTCGGAGCCCTCTGGAAAAATTCTAGGTGTATGAATTTCCATCGGCCACAGGTGGGGTTCTTGCCGAATGGTCGGAATGGATGAAAACCGCTCAGAGGAGAGAACCGGAGCGGATATCGAGGTCGTCATCAGAAGACGCATGAGGGCTACAATCCACCAAACTGTGTTCACACGGTCAAGTTGAGGGATACTTGTAGCAGCTGGTAGGTGAAGCTCTGTGGTGATGTCTAAGAATATCCCTCCTTTCGCAGGCTTCCAAGGCGCGGGGTGTGGTTTCCCGTGTCCCGTGTGGCGCCGGGCCGAACGCCATCATGAACGGTGCCATCAAGTGTGCATATGTTCGCGAGATGACTGCGCCATGCCCGAGGTCAAAGGTGTCAGGAACTAAGACCGATCCGTATAATCCCGCGTACAAGTCAACCGAGTTTGGATGCACTGTTACTTCCTTTAGGCGCGGACGATTTCAGCTACGATTCAAACCAACTCAACCACAACCCGCTGCCCCACCAGCGCCGCCGCGCGCTGCAAACTCGACAACGTAATATCGCGTTTCGGATCGAGAATGCGATCGACTTGGGAGCGGCTTGTCTTGAGCAAGACCGCCATCCGTGCTTTGGAAATCCTTTTCTTCTTCATTGCCTTGGCTAGTTGCCACGCTACGACTTCCTTGACGGCTTGTGCCTGTGCTTCCTCGAAGATGCTTTCTTTCTTCAAGAAATCGTCGATGGTCGATCCCATGTTCTTCGCACTCATTGCTCCAGCTCCTTTTGTCGTTTTCGCGCTAGTTTTAGGTCGTCGTCGGGTGTCGCCCGCGTTTTCTTGACAAATCCGTGCAGTGCAACAAGGTGACCATGAAAAAAACAAATCAAGACTCGTGACGCGCGGTTGCTTGCGAGATTGGTTCGAATCTCCCAAAGGCCTTTCCCCATGGGACGGCATAAGGGCATTCCCGCCGGCCACCGCCACTGTGCGCGCAACAAATCTGTTCCGATTCTGTGCCGATCTGACGGGCTCAATTCTCTTAGCCAGTCACGAACTGGCTCAATTCCGGCGTCATTGCGGAAGAATACGAGCTCGATCTTCCTGGGAGCATTATCAAGAGCCATTTTCGGCTGCCTTTGTAGTGTACCACAAAAGGTACACTGGTAGCGCACCAATTCCACTTGCGCGTTATATTGGCGTTTGAACCAATGTCCGCCCTAGCCATCTCGCTCCCCCGCATCGCCCGCCATAATCCACTGGCGGCGGTTGGAGTCATTCTTGTCTCCATCTTCGTTTTCTGCGCGATTTTTGCGCCTTGGATTGCTCCACAAGATCCGGCGCATATTGATTTGCCGAATCGTTTGCAGTCTCCATCGACGCAGCATTGGTGTGGGACGGACGAACTTGGACGCGACATACTTTCTCGCTTGATTTGGGGAGCGCGGATTTCTTTGATTGTTGGAAGCAGCGTCGTCGCGTGTTCGCTCTTTCTTGGACTGATCATCGGGAGCTTCGCTGGATATTACGGTGGGGGCATCGACCGCTTCGTTAACGTCGTACTCATGAATGCATTTCTCTCGTTCCCTGGGATTCTAATTGCGATTGCGTTCGTCGCATTTCGCGGCCCCGGCATCTTCAACCTTGTTCTCGCTCTTTCGCTTGGAGGATGGGTTGGCTACGCGCGGCTGGTTCGTGCACAGGTGTTGGCGGTTCGTGAGCGCGAGTTTGTGGAAGCGGCGCGGGCGTTGGGAGCGGGCGATCTCCACATCGTCGTAAAACACATTCTGCCGAATATTATTCAGCCGGTGATTGTGCAGTCGGCGATCGGAATGGCTGGCGCGGTTCTGGCCGAAGCGACGATGAGTTTCCTGGGACTCGGTGTTCCGCCGCCGACTGCAAGTTGGGGATCGATGTTGAACGACGCACGTTCGCATTTGTTTGATTCTCCACATCTCGTTCTTTTCCCGGCGGTGACGGTGATGCTCGCAGTGCTCGCGTTCAATTTCATCGGAGACGCGTTGCGCGATTTGCTTGATCCGCGGTCGCGGATCGAAGCGGGATTGTAGGGCTCTAAATCCAAATGACATCTGTCATCCCTCAGTGAAGAGGCAACTTCACGAAGTGAAGTTGCCACAGAGTCGAAGGAACTCCCGGCACGGATTCGTGGTGGAGTAGGGATCCTTCGATTACGCCAATCCAATCGCTTCGCGTTCGAATTGGCTGCGCTCAGGATGACAGTGATTTGTGGAATATTTGTATCTGTAACATTCGAAAGCTCGATCCCACCTATCAAGATATTCTCTGATCACTTTCGCCTGTCAACAGCGTCTAATCATGTGACCACAGGAAGCGGAACTTTTTCCGGGTCAGGATCGTATGAATAGACATATGGAACTCCAATATCAAATCGAATCGTTGCAGGATGTGGCGGTGGTGAGTTGCTCGGGACGCATGGTGCGCGGGGCTGCCCTCGACAACTTTCGACGCCGGATTGAGAAGCTTGATCGCGTTCGCGTGCTCGTGTTGGATCTCTCGGAAGTCGATCACCTCGACGCGGGAGGGTTGGGGACGCTGTTGCTCCTCCAACGTTGGGCGACGCAGAGGGCTGCGACGATGAAACTCGTCAATCCGCCGGTGTTTTTCCGCGAGGTGCTGGAGGCTACGCACCTTACGTCGGTGTTCGAAATTTCGTCGCTGAAAGAGGCGATTAATATTCTGCGCGCTAAGGAATGTCCTCCGCGCTTTGCGGTGGCGTAAGAAAACGCGAGAAAGAAACGCGCTTTCGCATTAAAGTGCTCGGATAGGGCGCGGTGCTTCAGGCATCGCGCCTTTGCTTTTTCCTGATAATCTTTGCAACTCCTCTTCGTCCGATTCATCTATTTCACTATGGCTAAAGCAACGTGGGAAAACACTGTCATTGCGGAGTCCAACCAAACCATCGAAATCGAGGGCAACCAATATTTTCCTGCCGACTCGATCAAGACTGATCATTTCAAGCCGAGTGCGAAGCATACGGAATGTCCGTGGAAGGGAACTGCCAGTTATTACAACATTGAGGTGAATGGCAAAACGAATCCGGACGCTGCCTGGTTCTACCCCAACCCAAAGTCGGAAGCGAAGCAGATTCAAAACTATGTGGCGTTCTGGCGCGGTGTGAGAGTCGACAAGTAATCGACGGACGATCCAAACGGACAATCCAGTAGACTAGCGGGGCACTCAGCACAGAGTTCCGAGGGGTTCGCTCATGCCCGCTAGTTGTCGTCTCGCACTGATGTTGCTCCTGCTCTTCTCCAGCATCGCGTTTGCTACCGATGCTCCCTTTGATCTCGTCATCACCAACGGACACATCATCGACGGCACCGGTTCGCCGTGGTATTCGGGTGATATTGGAATCCGCAACGGCCGCATCGCGGTGATTGGAAACCTTGCATCTGCTGCGCGCAAGCGGACTGTGGATGCAAAAGGCAAAGTGGTCGCCCCCGGATTTATCGATATGCTTGGCCAATCCGAGACGACGATTCTTGTCGATCCCCGCCTGCCTTCGAAGATTTATCAAGGAATCACCACAGAGATCACGGGCGAAGGGGGATCTGCCGCTCCGCTCAACGATTCGATCATCGCGAACGATCGCCCTGCATATGCTCACTACAAAGTGACTCCTGATTGGCGCACCTTTCGTCAATATTTTGCGCGGCTCGAAAAGCAGGGGATGGGGATTAATCTGGCCAGCTACGTCGGCGCGACGCAGGTTCGGCGCGTGGTTCTGGGCGACGCCGACGTGCAACCTAAGCCGGACCAACTCGAAAAAATGAAAGCTCTGGTGCACGATGCCATGGTGGACGGAGCGGTCGGAGTTTCGACTTCTTTGGAGTATGCGCCTGCTCCTTACGCGAAGACGGAAGAGATTATCGCGTTGGCTTCGGAGGCTTCGAAGTTCGGCGGCATTTATGCCACCCATATGCGGAGCGAGGGTGACGACGTTCTGCAATCCATCGATGAGACGATTCGCATTGGTCGCGAAGCGCATATCCCGGTTGAGATTTGGCATTTCAAAGTCGCGGGAAAAGCGAATTTTGGGCGGATGCCGGAATTGATTGCTCGAGTTAACAAGGCGCGTGCCGAGGGCTATGACATCGCGGCTGACACCTATGCTTACACGGCTTGGGGCAATAGCATGTCTGCGTTTATCCCGCCATGGGCGCACGATGGTGGCGATGCGAAGTTGATTGAGCGGCTGAAAGATCCGGCAATGCGCGCTCGCATTCGCAAAGAAATGGAGACGCCGTCCAAAGAGTGGGACAACGAGTGGGACGAGATTACCGGTCCGCAGGACATCATGATTAGCGGCGTGCAGAATCCGGAGTTGAAAAAGTTGCAAGGCCGGCGGCTCTCTGAAATTGCGAAGGAGTGGAATAAAGATCCATTAGACGCGCTTTTCGATTTGTTGATCGAAGACAAGGCTTTTACGGAGTGCGCGGTTTTTGGAATGTCGGAACCCGACGTTGCGCTAGCCTTGCAACAGCCGTGGGTTTCGATCGACAACGATTCCTCGGGCACGTCGCCGGATGGAGTGCTTGGCGAAGAGCATCCGCACCCGAGAGCGTATGGAACGTTCCCCCGAATCTTGCGTAAGTATGTTCGCGAAGAAAAGAAGCTTACATTGGAGGACGCGATCCGAAAATTCTCGGCGCTGCCAGCGCAGAGGATGCGGCTCACAGATCGTGGCGTCCTGAAGCAGGGCATGTGGGCCGACGTGGTGGTGTTCGATCCTGAAACGGTGCGGGACCTGGCGACCTTCGACGATCCCAACCGATTGTCGGACGGCATGGAGTATGTGTTGGTCAACGGCGTTCCGGTGATCGAAAATGGCAAGATGACTGGAGTGTTGCCAGGAAAAGTACTGCGCGGGCCCGGATACCAGCCTTAGGAATATAGCGCGTTTGTGGTCGCCCATCCTCACAGCAAAAATATTAGTCGTTATAACGACTAATATTTTGGGGGACACGGGGGCTGCCCTACCGCTTGACACTCTCCATCGGCGCAATGTGTGTCTTGTCGAGCGTTCCTGTCACGGCCCACGACTGGTTGTCGCTCCGTGTGATGATGAACTCAAGCCCGCTGTTCGAAGAAACTGTGCCACTCGTCCTGTAGGTTCCGTCGCGTGTTTCTAATCGACCGGCGGACAACTCCCAAACGCCCTTGCTCAGGACGAACTCTCCATCGAACTTGCGGATCGACGCTGGCCCTGTCGCGGCGGCAAATTGGATGTGGGGCAGGCTTCCGTTTCGCATCGTAAACTGCAATTTTCCGTTCGAGCCAGCCAGCAAATCGTGCATTGTGTCTCCTGCACCGTCGAACTCGAATTTTCCGTCGGCCACTCCGGAGATCCAGGAATCGTTCATCAAACTCGCGACCTGCGTTAGAGAAATGTCCTGTAACGCTCCCGATCCGTGATAGCGCAAAGGCGAACTCGACGCATCGATCGTCCAATTTCCCTGGTGCGATCCTTGGAGCAGCTTGCAACGCAGGTCAGAAAGCTTGATCTGACCGCGGTCCACTTCCGTTTGTGTTATCACGTCGATGGCAAAAAGCTTTTTCAATCCGAAGTGCGAGACGTGCAAAGTTCCGTGGGCCTGAGTGCCGAGCAAAGGGGAGGGGCCGGAAGGCTGAGCAGAATTCGAACTGCGATACCACGGACGCTTTGCGGGATGAGGAGTAAACCATTCCGCGAGATTTTGCGTGGAGAGTTGATCGGCCGCAAGGTCAAATTGAAAGTTGCAAGGGGGAGAGGCGCAATGTCGTGGCGCGGTGACAGATCCACTCCAATGGCTGTCGTCAATCCTCGCGGAAATCCTTTGCAGAGACATTGCATTTGCATCAAGCGTCAAGTTTGCGGAAGCGATCTCAATCGGGGCGTTGAATCCGAGAATTCCGCCCTTCACATTTCGCAGTTGTGCGGTGCCTGTAGCAACGGGGGGCGCAAAGCCTTGCCAGGCGCCGGCAACACTCATATCAAGTTTGACTGATCCTTCCGCAGCGGGATACGCCGACGCGAGGCCAAGATTTTGCTCGACGCGAAACAGGTCCTTCAGTTCCATGTCGCCTCGTAAAAAGAAACGATATCCGGCGGCCGAAACCCAACCACCGGCATTCACCGGGCTGGTCGTTTTCATGGGCAGCGTGATCGGTCCGACACGCAGGTACGTCGTATCAGGTTCCTGGTCTTTTTGTGGCTCCTTTTTCTGTAGACGAGCACTGCGGGACTCACGCGCGTTGGCAGGCGAGTTCGCGGACACGAGGTTCAACGGAATGGTGGCGATCGCGATTTCCCGCTTCTCGGGAGTTGCCGCGCCATCAAGATTATTTGAGATGAGTACATCAGTCACTGCGCCGCTCCCCATCCATTGACGCGAAGCATTCAAAGCGGAATTGGAAGTCGAACTCGAACCGGAATTCCCGTTATCGCGCGAAATGCCGCTGGTTGCGCGAAACTGCGCGTCGAGAAATCCGGTTGCCGTGAGGCCGACGGGAATCTGCTTCTTAGATTGGCGCAACCACCGCAGAGCGGAGGCCAACGGAATTCTTTCTGCAGTCAGAGCCAAATCATAGGTAGGAGCCGGAGTGAAGGGCGTCACTGTGCCGCGCAATTGAAACTTGCCGGCACCGACCGGCGACTCGCAAAGTAAATCACTGAGCAGCCCCGAACCGTTGTTGTACTGTCCTGAGCATGCGGTTGCGAGACGTACATTCTCGCTGCCGAGAATGTCGAAACGGTGGAAGTCGCTAATCTCTACACGACTGTTGATTTTGAGTGCTTCGGGAGTGCCCGTTAGCGCGGCGTTGAAATTCACACCGCCTCGCCATCCCCGATCTTTTCCACTGAGCAATTGTGTGATCTGCCCGAGTTGTCCTTTTTGCCACTGCACGGCGATCCGCAGTGGAGTCAAGCGCAGGTTCGTGGCGCGTTGCCAAGTTGCGTTGATCTGCAGCAGTCCCGTATCGGTGAGGTTGAAATCGGTACGGATGGGCTCGGCTTTGATGCGGGCGCTCCATGAGTTATCAGAATCCTGCCAGAGCGCGACATCGGCATCCACGAGTGCGTAGGATTTTTTCGTTTGTCCGATCTTGAAATTGACGCGAGCGTTGCTGGCTTCGAGATACGGGAACGCTGGCCGTCGCTCAGAAGATGCCTTCTCGGTTGGAGCCGCGGGAATCTGGGCGTTTCTCTCCAAGAGGCTCGTCAGATTCCAACGGCCTTCGGAGTTACGAACAAGGTTGATACTAGGCTCGCTCGCGCTCAGCGTGGCAATTTCGAGTCGTCCTCGAAGTAGGGAGCGGAATCGAATGGCTGCGGAAACTTCCTGCGCGCGAATCATTGGCTCAGCGCTGAAAGATGGGTCGTCGTAGATGACGAGTCCTTCGAGATCAAATCCGGGTCGCGGCAGAGCACGCAAGCGGACATTGTCAATCGCAACTCTGCGACCCAGTGCACTTCCGATGGAAGCCGCGATCCGGTTGCGCAACGCGTAAACGCCAGGACGGAACAGAAAGAGAACCAGCAGGACAATCGCGAGCGCGGCCATCCCGAACTTCGAACGAACGAATCTCAATTCGCGATCCTCACGGCACGATCCTCACTCCGCCGTCCTCACTTCACGATCCTGAACGTACGCGACCACCGAGTACGGTCAAAAAAGTGACCGATCGTATAGAGAAAAGAACTGAACCGGTCGCCTGCGCTACGATTCTCATACTGCTCGCGCGGCGTGTCGAATGACCAGTAAACGAACATGGGACGCCCGATCACGTTCTTTCGCGGAACGAAGCCCCAGTAGCGGCTGTCGTAGCTGACGTCGCGATTGTCGCCCATGGCGAAGTAACTGTCTGGCGGCACAACGATGTCGCCGCCGTCCAAATGCGAGGGCAGATCCGTCCGCCACGGTTCGTTACGTACTCCGTACATTTCCGAAGGCGGGACGGCAGGGAAGTCGTCGCGATAGGGATTGTAATAAGGCTGCTTATGTTGCACGTACGGCTCTACGAGTTTCTCGCCGTTGCGATAGAGAGCACCGTCGCGTAGGTGAATGCGATCGCCCGGCACTCCTACGATGCGCTTTACCAGAAACAAACCCTGTTGTTCCGGAGAGAGAAAAACAGCGACATCGTTGCGACGAATCTCACGGTAGGGCATCAGCCTTCCCATCCAGTGAGTTGGAGGGGCGAACTGCTCGCGATTTACGATGACGTGATCGCCAATCAGCAGAGTGTCTTCCATCGAACTGGAGGGGATTTCGAAATTCTGGAGAACAAACGTCATGATGAACAGCACGATGACGAGCAATCCCGCCAAGGAAGCGAGAAATTCCACCGTCGATTCGGTGGGTTGTTCCGCTGCGGCGATTTGTTCTTCTTGAGGCAAGTTCAATATCCAGTTTTAAGACTCAGTGTTTGTGGCTTAGCGCACCAATTTGAAGGTTCGCGACCAGCGCGTTTCATCAAAGAAGTGAATGACGATGTGGAACAGAAATCCTAGTCGATCACTCGCCGCGCGCATCTGGTACTGGTCTTCCGGAGTGATGAACGACCAGTAAATAAACATGGGGCGTCCGATCACATTGTTTCGCGGGATGAAGCCCCAGAAGCGGCTGTCATAGCTGACGTCGCGGTTATCACCCATTCCAAAATAACTGTCGGGAGGAACGACGAGGTCGCCATCGACGATATGCGATGGCAGAGACGCCTGCCAATAATCGGGAAGTTGGTCGTTTGGCGTGGGCGGGACCGACGGGAAATTCATGCGGTATGGAGCGTACTCGCCGGGGTGCTTATGGACCACAAAAGGCTGGGTCAGTTCCTGACCGTTACGAAACACTTTGTCGTCCTTCAGGTGAATGCGATCGCCTGGCAGGCCGATGATGCGCTTCACGACGAAGAGTCCCGGCGTCATCGGCGAGAGAAAGACCACGATATCGTCGTGCCGGATATCGCGATAGGGCAACAGAGGACCGAGCCAATGCGTTGGCGGAGCAAACTGTTCACGGTTCACGAATACGTGATCTCCGATGAGCAGAGTGTCTTCCATGGAGGCCGAGGGAATCTCGAACGCTTGCAAGATAAACGTGATGATGAAGAGTCCTGTAACCAGCACGCCGGCGAGCGAGGCCAGAAATTCGACCATTGTTTCGCTGGGCTTCTCGTCGATATCGACATCGCCCTGGACTTCTGCTTTTTTATTGCTCGGTGTGTTCTTCGCCACTGTCGTCGTCTGCCTCGGCATCCGGATTTAAAAGATTTTCTTCAGCGCATCGAGATGCGTATCAATATCAATGTACGAGCCGGAAAGTTCGTTCCCAGCGTGTGGTTTGTAGCAAATGAGTGAACGCATAGGCAAGGTGATAAAGTCTATCATTCAAGGTTGGCGATACGGGAAGGTCGTTGTTGGAATTGCCGGACGACCAGTAAATCAAAAGCGGACGGCCAATAATATTTTGGCGCGGCACAAATCCCCAGTAGCGGCTGTCTTCGCTATCATCGCGATTGTCTCCCATTACAAAATAGTTGTCCTCGGGAATAATCAGTTGGTGATTTTCCACCAGCCGCGGCATTTCCTTCCACCACTTCGCATCCACTCCGTAAGAATCGGGAGCATCGATGCGGGGAAAATCGTCGCGATAGTAATTTCGTAAAGGCGCGATGTACTGGACGTAAGGCTCAACCTGCGGCAGTCCGTTCACGAAGACCCGCTTATTTACCAGACGCAGGCGATCTCCGGGGATCGCGACGACTCGTTTCACAAAATCTTTCGCAGGATTCACTGGGTAGTGGAAGACGATCACATCGCCGCGCTGCACCTTACGGTAGGGAAGTAGCCGGTTCCATCCTTTGTTGCCGCCGTAACAAAATTTATCGACTAATAGGTAGTCGCCAATCAAAAGCGTTTGTTCCATCGATTCCGATGGGATGGTGAAAGCTTGCAACAGGAACGTGACGACAAAAACGGCAATGACCACTGTTCCCGCGACCGATTGAATCGTCGCAGGCCAATCTCCAGCGGAAATCTTGTTAGTCCAAGTCATGTACGAATGAGGTCATGTACGAATCGAGCCATGTATAAATCTTACGCTGCGTTTAGCGGAGAAAGCCCCACCACGTTTTTATTGGTGTCAGCAGAGACGGGGCAAGCCCCGTCTCTACCATAGAGCGCTACTGTGCTGCACCGTCCGTCGCGGACCGCGACAACGCGGCTAGATGATCGAGCACTTGCCGCGCAGCTTCTTGTTCTGCGCGTTTCTTGGTCGGACCGTTGGCGCGTGCGATGAACTGGCCGGAGCCGGGCTCGGGTACGGTCACTTCCACAGTGAATGTTTTCTTATGGTCCGGTCCCTCTTCTTTTACAAGAACGTAAACGGGCTGCGCACCGCCGCTGGCTTGCAAGGTTTCCTGCAAAGCAGATTTGAAATCCATTACCGGAATCACGCTGCTTTCTAGATTCATCTGCGATAGTTCAGGTTCGAGGATTGCGCGGACGATGAAGTTTCGCGCCGCAGTGAATCCTCCATCGAGGTACAGCGCGGCCAGGATCGCTTCGAGTGCATCCACTACCAGGCTGGCTTTATTGCGGCCGCCACTCTTCTCCTCGCCGCGACCCAGGCGCATGTAGTCGCCGATATTCAGCCGCTCCGCAACTTGTAGCAAATGCCGCTGCCCGACTAGATGGGCGCGGAGTTTCGACAGTTGCCCTTCCTGAAATTCAGGGAAGCGATGAAATATCACTTCGCTGGTCACGAGTCCAAGCACGGCGTCGCCTAGGAACTCGAGCATCTCGTTGTCGCCGGCGGGGGATGCGGCGTCCGATTGGCCGCTCGCTGCATTCAGCGCTTCTACCTCTCGCGCCTGGGAGCTGTGAGTGAGTGCCTGTTCGATCAACTCTCTTCGTTGAAAGTGGTGGCCGAGACTCTCTTCCAACATCGAGATTTCGGGAGATTTCATACAGAGTGGGGATTTTCAGAGCGAGGGCTACGATTCGCTTTTACGCTTAACGATCGGGCTTGCCGCGTCGCGAAACGCGGCAAGCCGGAGTGAAGTAGCTTCGTCTTTCAAGCCTCAATTAGTTCTTGGGAGGAGTCGCGGGAGCTGGGGCCGTGCCTCCAGTGAGCTGCACCAAGCGATCGCGTTCGTGCCGCGCCGGAGTTCCGATCGGAGTGTTGTCCTGGGTTAGCTCCACCGCTCGATTCGCTACTTTCAAAGCTTCGGGATATTTCCCTTGCTTGTCCAGCGCCAGAGCCAGACGTAGGACTACGACGGGATCGGGGCTGCTGGGAAACGCATCGATTGACTTCTGTAGGTTCTCCTGCGCATCGGCGTACTTGTCGAGCTTGAAATCGATGGTGCCGAGAATCGAATAGGCATTCGATCGCAGTAGTGATTTGTAAGCATCGATCTTGTCCTGCGGAGTGCCTGCAGGAACCTGGACGTCGGTGTCGACAGTCTGCGTGGCCTTTTTGGCGAATGTGACCGCCTCGCCGAAACGCTGGTCTTTATCGATATCGGATTCGCGTGTTCTCTCTGCAATCACCTCGGCAACCGTTACGAGAGCTTCAGGATCGTCTGCATCAAGGCCAACCACTTTGCGTCCCATGGCTTCGGTCTTCTCGGCGTTGTTTGACTGTTGATATTGGCGCATGGCCTGCTTATAGAGGAGGATACGCAGTTCGCTGTCGGGAAACTTGTTCGCAAAATCTTCGGTGGCCTTCTCCAGCGCGGCTGCGTCGGTATTGGCCGTGGCGGCTTTGTAAGCGTCGAACTCGGGTGCGGTCTTGGCTTGTGGCGGACGCTTTGGGGCCGACGCATCGGGAGCAGGCGTTGCCGCCGCAGGTGCGGTTTGTCCCGCCGCTGGCGGAGTTTGCGCCGCTGGCTGGGCGGCGGCTTGAGCGGTCGCACGAACTGATACGCTCATGATCGTGCCGCTGAATAATCCCAAATTCAGTAATGCTAAGAGGACTGCTGTTCGCTTCATGCTATCTCCCAGAATGCAAAGTTTTGGACACCAAATTTTTCCACGCTACTTCACGCAGGGACGGCCGCACACGGCAGTCCAACCACGGGCCCAGATAAACGTCTGAAACTTTCAAACCTTTAAACTTGTAGTCTCTCACTGCTCCGGCTGCTTGGGCACAGGAGGCTCATAGGGTTGCTCTAACCCACGCCGCGCCGCCAGCGCTATCTCGGGAAGGTTCCCGGCGGCGGCTTCCAGAGCAGCCCGGTATTCATCCAAAGCGGCGTCCCGATCTTCTTTTAAGTCGAAAATACGTCCCAAATAAATATGAGACCATCCGATGACCTTGGGCTCGTGGGCCGTTGCCAAGGCGCGCTGAAAATACGTGCGCGCGCCATCCATGTCACGATTCGCGGTGGCGATCTCCGCGAGGATGAAAAGAGCGCGTCCCGAATCTTCTTCCTGATCATCGAGGGCTTGCTGTGCCAATTTTTTCGCTGTGTCCGGATCTCCAGCGGCCAGCCGGCGCTCTGCGTTTAGCAGCAGATTGCCGTTATGCTTGCTCGCCAGGTGGAGCAACTCCGGCGCAGCTTCCCCGGAAAACTGTATCAGCGAAGCGCGTTTTCTTTCCTTGCCGATTTCAATTTGCCCGACTAAATCAGTGTAGGCGTTGCGCATGCCCTCGGGATCTTTTTCAAACTTAAAGAGCGCGTCGTAAAAATAGCGCGTTAGGACGAACCCTTCTTTGTCGTCCGCTTCCAGTTCCTTGGCACGTTCCGCCTCTGGCGCTTTGGTGATTCGTTCTTCGATCGCGCGCACCAAACATTCTGTCACCAGCAACGAAATATTGCTCTTAAAAGCTTCGTCCATCGGAGCGTTTTTCACATCGTCGAGCAGCGGCTCCAGACGTTTGAACGACCCGGCATTCTTCATAGCCAGGGGATCAAGAAGATAGTGCAGATAGGTGTGTCGAATCTGCTGCATCTTGATCGCTGTGCCAGCCGTCGGCGAGATGACGACGTAGTAATCCGCCGCGTAGTTGCGGGCGTTGGTTTGGCCCGGTGCTCCCATAGCATCCAGATAGACGGTGAATTGGCGTCCCAGATAGCCAGCCGACGGCATTCTCAAATAAATTTCGGTGTCGAAGGTCATCTTCGCCAGCGGAGCGTGGTAGGCCTCGGTCAATTCCGTGTAGCGATCGTGGTGCTTTTCCCAAATCGCGTGTAATCCCACTTTGTTATAAAACGCGGTCATCAGGGGGACGATATCGGCAACCACTGCTGCGTCCGGAGGCATCTCCGCCAATTTCACTTTGGGCGTGAAAGTGGGCGCCTCTTCCAAATATAGGGAGAGCGAAACATACTGCGACAGGTCTTTCGAAGGATCCGGAGCTTGATGCTGACGGTAGAACAGGCACATTGGAGCAACTACTTCGTGGGCGCCTGCCGTACTCTCAACTGCTTTTGCAACCTCCGAACGGATCTTCTCGCGCAGGGGATCCGAGATGCTTAATTCCTGATCGTATCCGCAAGTATTGATTGCTGTGAGGACGGTAAAGAGGGTTTCGCTCGTCTCCAGAGAAACCTGGGGACGATTCTGCGCGAACCCCGGAGTCGAACTGAGCCCGAGGGCCAAACAGACAGCGAAAGCGGCACGAAGAAATGGTCCCGAACGATTGCTTTGGGTATCAGACATAAATAATAGAAATATGAGCCAGAAAGTAGTGTACGAACTGGTCAATTGGCGGTCAAACGGAGAGAAGCCCGATGGCGTGAACATTTTGCGTGGGGACGGTCGCCCCTGGGTGTTGGAGAGCAAAGCTCGCCAACTTCTTGCGGAGAGGTTTTACCCTTTGACGCTGATCTTCGAAAACGAGAGGACAGCTGTTCCGGCGATCGGAGTTCCCATCGAAAGCGCAGGATGGAACGTCGTGAAGATCAAGAAATTCTTCAACTGCGGAAGGACCGCTTCGGCATCGGCGGGTTGCGAAAGGATGCGGTAGTCTTCGACGCGGCCATTGGCGTTCACATAGGCTTCCACCACCACGGCGTCATCACCACCTACGTTGGCAAGAGAGGTGCCGAATGCGGTTTGATCGAGTTGCGGTCCGGTGTAGAGCGTTAATGGGACATCGACATTGTTAGCTCGGAGTTCGGCAGGAAGAGCGAAGAAGCCGAGCAGTAATCCAAAGAACAACACCGCGCTTACGACTCCCGCAGTTGCCGGGACCATGAAAGCGTTCAGTCGATTTTGCACCCGAACCATCACACCTTCAAACCGAGGACGACGCGTCTGGGCCAGTTCGCGGGAAATCGCGACGCGCAACTTTACTGCGAGATCGGCGGGAGCTTTCGCACGACCCAAGCTCATCAACAACTGCTGCGTGCGTTGCATCGCGGTAAACTCGCGCGAGCAAATGCCGCATTGTTCGAGGTGATGCGTGAGTGTGCGCATCTCCGACCCGCTGGCCCGGCCGTCGATATACGGTGAGAATAATTTCTTGATCTCAGCGCAGTTCATAGCGTCACCTCAACCTCTCGACCACCGCGGGAGCTTTGTCCCGCATTTTGTTGCGAACGATTTGTTCTTATCTTGATGTTGTCACTCTGCGCGTCTTCCGCAGGAGCGATCAGTCCCAACTCAGGCCCGACTTCTCGAACGTAAGCCGCTAACTTTTTGCGAAGGGCATCGCGCCCGCGTGTGATGCGTGACTTCACTGTCCCCAGAGAGATCGTTAAGACTTCCGCAATTTGCTCGTACGACATTTCCTCGAGATCGCGCAGGATCAACGCAGTCCGATATGGCTCTGGTACTTCCTGCAGAGCTTGATCGACAGCCGCACGAACTTCGGTGTGCGCGAATTGTTCGAATGGAGATTCGCCGGGATCGACCAAGCGATCTTCTCCGGAGAAAACTCCAAACTCATGCTGCCCGGTCTCAGGGAGATCGATCGGCGTTTCTTGCGCCTTGTGCCGGAACCACCAGCGTCGGCGATTCGCGGCTTCGTGCAACGCGATGCGGTAGATCCACGTCTTCAGGCAGGACTCGCCGTGAAAATGTTTGATCCCGCGAAAAACTTTCAAGAACACTTCTTGTGTGGTGTCCGCCGCGTCGGAAGGATCATTCACGATGCGGTAGATGAGGGAATAAATCGGCTGATGAAATTCACCGATGAGCCAGGCATAGGCCTCTTCCGAACCCGCCTTGAGTTCGGCGATGACGGCGGATTCCGCCGTTCGGATCCCGATCGCGCTGGCTAGCTCGCCTAAGGAAAGATCGCCCAATGAAATAGCTCCCGCCATAGCGGCGTTCCCCCGATTATAGAGTCACAAGAGCCGTAGGCGGGAACCAAATTTGTTGCCAGAATCCTGATCAAGATCGCTGCCAGCCGTGAATTTCCACCTAAGTAATTAGACTCCGGAAGGGCAAGTAGAGTTCCAGCCGTAAACCCAATATCTGCAACAAAACAGGATTTCCACTGCGCCGGAAACGAGCAACTAATTAATTAGTTGCAGGAATCATGCGAAACCGGGGACAGCTAAAGCGACCGGTTCTTCCGGGCAAAATTCGTGAAGTAGCAACATCGTCAAAATTCACTATCATGCCGCCAAAACGGGCGTATATTGTTTGCGGAGCGGTGGCCGCCCTGAGGATCGGGCCTCCAGTCTCCGGTTCGTCGTAATGGTCGAGTTGTACGTCACATTCAGTCTTCATCTGGCTCCCCCGCCTCGTTGCAAGCTTGCGAGTTCCCAGAATCGCTCTCTGGACGTCCCGCTCGAAGCAAAGATCATCCGAAGATGATGATTCGACTGTGATTCTCTGAGGAACATATTTGAAGAAATATCCGGGCCCCGTTTTGATTCTCAGGAGACCTCCCATGACCCGCCACCTCGTCAGCGAAATTCGCGTTCTCGTTTTCGCTGCAATTCCACTTGTCGCTGTCATTACATTCCTGTCGCCGGCTTTTGCTGCCCAGCCTCTTTTCTTGCCCGCATCCATCTACGATGCAGCAGGTGGCGGGGGTGCCTGGGCGGTGTCGGTCGCTGACCTCAATGGGGACGGCAAAGCTGACATGTTAGTTACGACCGGAAATTCGGTGGATGTCCTTTTGGGAAATGGCGACGGGACTTTCAAGCCGGCGGTGATTTACCCCATGATAAACGGCGCCTTGGGATTGACAGTTGCCGACATGAACGGCGATGGCAAGCCCGACATTATCGTGGCGAGCTATGGGGGAGGAAGCAACGGCGACGGGTCAGTGGAAGTGCTTTTGGGAAACGGGGACGGGACGTTTCAATCGGCACTTATTTATGATTCGGGCGGCCCGTTTACCTATTCGGTGGCGGTCGCCGATTTTAACAAAGATGGAAAGCTCGACGTGGTCGTCACGGACTGCTCACCCTCTACCGGGTCTGCGTGCGGGCTGGTCGGGATACTTCTGGGAAATGGCGACGGAACCTTCAAGCCGGTCGTAGTTTACAATTCCGGCGGCGTCGGAGCCTGGATGGTTACAGTCTCGGACTTGAACGGCGATAGCCTCCCGGATCTGGTAGTAGCGAATTTGTGCGATGACGCCAATTGCTCGGGCAACGGTGTTGTCTCAGTCCTTCTGGGTAACGGCGACGGCACGTTCAAATTGCCTGTGTCCTACGATTCCGCTGGCCGCACCCTCGATGTCGTGGTCGCAGACATAAACGGAGATGGGAAAGCTGACATCGCAGTGCTGAACGCGTGTGACGGAACGGGTTGCTCGCGTCCCTCCGTAGGCGTGCTCCGCGGGAATGGAGACGGAACCTTTGCGGCTGTTAAGACCTATGGAGTCGGTGAAAAATTTGTTGGGTCTTTGGCTCTGGCAGATATCGACGGCGACGGCGCTCTCGACGCGGTCGTTTCCGATTGCGCCACGGGAACAGACATCTGCGAATCAAATGGTTTGGTTAGCGTGCTGCTGGGGAACGGAGACGGCACGTTTCGAGCGCCCGTGGTGTATGGGGCGGGAGGCTTAGATCAGAGTCAAAGTCCGAGCGCGATTGCGTTGGCGGATCTTAACAACGACGGCCGTCCCGATATTGTGGTGGCGAACTGTGCCGCTGTCGGCGGACTCTGCGAGACCTCCGTCGGAGTTGTGGGCGTATTGATTAATATCGCTAACGCCAGTCCAAGCGAGACCACATTAACCAGCAGCCCGAATCCGTCAAACCTTGGCCAGACAGTGACGTTCACCGCAGCGGTGCGTTCGACGTCTGGAACTCCAACAGGTTCGGTTAATTTCTACGACGGGTCAAATTTACTCGGCAGCGCGGCGCTAGCTGGCGGCAGCGCGTCATTGGCTTCCGCATCTTTGGGGGCAGGGTCGCACTCGATCACCGCAACCTATCAAGGCTCGATCACATTCGCGCCCAGCACGTCGGCTGCGTTGAATCAGGTAGTGAACGGGACGAACGGTACTACCACGACCACGCTGACTTCCTCCAAGAATCCATCCGTATATCAAACGCCGGTGACCTTCACGGCGGTTGTGACCGCGTCGTCCGGTACACCCACAGGGACTGTCACGTTTTACGACGGCAGCGCCGCACTTGGCAACGGAACACTCTCTGGCGGTACGGCGTCGCTTACTACGTCATCGTTGGTCCGAGGACCGCACTCCATCACGGCTTCGTACTTGGGAGCCGGGAACTTTGCGCCCAGCGTCTCGACGGTATTGAATCAGGTGGTCAATCTTGGAGGTCTTTTCAATACGCAAACTAAGTTGAACCATCCTGGTCCATCGTTTGTCGGACAACCGGTGACGTTCATTGCCACCGTAACGTCCAAAGGCGGAGCAATTCCTGACGGCGACACTGTGACGTTCTCTGACGAAAGCCTGGGCAATCTTGGGACGGGAATAACCCATAGCGGCGTCGCAAGCTTTACAACTTCGACGTTGAGTCCGAGGTCACACATTATTGGAGCGCTTTACAACGGCGACGCGAACTTCAATACCAGTTTTACGAAAATCACACAGGTCGTGAACAAGTATCCGACGACGACGGTGCTGAAATCGAGTTTGAATCCTGCAACCTACGGATTGTCCGTTACGTTTACCGCAACCGTTACATCGAGTGGTCCGACGCCGACGGGAACTGTGAGGTTCACGGGAATCGGATCGGCAACGTTGGTCGGAGGTGTGGCGACTTTCACGAAGCCGCAGCTCCGCGCGGGAAACTACGCTGTCACTGCCGACTATGTGGGTGACGCCGATTCGGCTACCAGCAAGTCTGCAGTCTTGCAGGAGGTAGTTAATCCCGCATCGACTACGACCACGCTAACCTCGTCGGCGAATCCTTCGTCGTCGGGTCAATCCGTAACGTTCACGGCGACGGTTACTTCATCCACCGGAATCGATCCCTTCGGCAAAGTAACGTTCACAGCGGGGGCGACCACGTTGGGTTCGGTCGCGTTGAAGGACAATGTCGCGAGTATCTCGACGTCTACACTGCCGACAGGCTCGACCAAGATCACGGCGACGTACGGCGGGGCTGCCGGGTTTACGGGTAGTGCGGTCTCGCTCACTCAGGTTGTGAAGCAATAGATCGTCTCGGGTAGTTGTAATCGCGGTGCGATTGAATGCTCCGCGAAGGGCAAAGCCACAAGAAGGGCGCCCAATCGATAAATTTGGAGGACCGTCATGAACGGTTTCGCTATTCGCAAGTCCGATTGTTTCGGTGGTAAAGCTTCGATGGCCGCCATTGTATTTCTTTCGATCTTCCTTTTGATCTTGCTTTCGATCGTGGTCGGATTGAATTCGCAAGCTTTGGCTGCGGGTCAATCGTTCGCCGTTCCCTCCGACGGGGTGACGACGCATGCCTTGCCGCTCGAAAGCAACAGTTCTCGGCGTGCTCCAAACAACATCGAGCGTGGCGATGAAGACTACGCCAGTCCGATGGATGCGAGTCCATACGTTTTCCTGTTATTTCCGTCGGTGTTTTACAACCAGGAGTTTCTTCCCGCATCGGTGGCTGTGGGAGATATGAACGGGGACGGGAAACCGGACATCGTGGTTTCTGGAAATGCCAACGTTTACGGCGGCGGAGGTTTGGTCAGTGTGATGCTGGGCAATGGCGACGGAACTTTCCAGCCCGGAGTGACCTATAGCTCTGGCGGATTTGGCGCCGGCTCAGCAGTGATTGCGGATGTAAATGGGGACGGTAAGCTCGATGTGGTGATGGTCAATTGCAGCAAGACGAATAACCTTTGTGACGCGCACGATGGTTTCGTAGGGGTGATGCTCGGCAACGGGGACGGAACTCTTCAACCGGTGATTTCCTCGGCCTCGTTTGGAAATATCTATCAGACCCCTTCACTTGCGATCGCAGACGTGAATGGAGATGGCAAGTTGGATGTCGTGGTGGCCGGAGTCGGTTCGACCTCGGGAATTTATTTCTTGCAAGGGAATGGCGACGGAACGTTTCTCCCGGCCGTAGTTTACAGCGCCGGGGACGGGGCCAGCTATACGACCTCGGTAGCGATCTCAGACTTAAACGATGACGGCAAGCCAGATTTGATAGCGACGGCCCATTGCGCCAGTCAATCATGCTCTGAAGTTGATTGGGTCGGAGTATTGCGGGGTAATGGCGATGGCACTTTTCAATCGGCGGTCACCTATACCTACCCGGGTGGGGCGGATATCCGGTATGTGGCAGTGGCCGACGTCAACGGGGACGGGAAGCCAGACTTGCTGACGGCTAATTTCGGATCGAGTTCAGCGGGCGTGCTCTTGGGAAAAGGCGATGGAACTTTTCAAGCAGCCAAGCTCTACAGCGCTCTTGGATGGGGGGCAAGTGCCGGTCCTTTCACCGTAACTGCTCGGGATGTGAATGGCGATGGCAAACCCGATCTTGTGATGAGCACCAACGGAGTGGGTTTCCTGCTGAACAACGGGGATGGCACTTTTGGGTCAGCCCAATTCCTCGATCCTGAAGAGGGTGTGGACGCCGTGGCCGTCGCGGATATCAATGGAGACGGCAAGCCCGACATCGTCGCGATGGGATATTACGTTTCGGCGTTGTTGAATAACAACGGGGCCCCTGCTACCACCACTACGTTGACTGCCAGCGCAAACCCGGCGCCGGTGAAAAAGACGGTGACCTATATCGCAACCGTGACTCGCCAATCCGGAGGAGCGGTAAATGGATTGGTCAACTTTCTGGAAGGATCGAACTTCATTATCGGCCAGGGATCTGTCGCAGGCAATCAGGCGACTTTTAGCGTGCTGTACAAGAACGTTGGAAACCACTCCATCACTGCGGTGTATGCGGGCGATCTCAATAAATCTGCGGGCAGCATTTCCAACACGCTGACCGAATATGTCGCCGGTACTTCGAAAACGACGTTATCCACTTCAGGATCGCCATCCTTGGTCGGCCAGTCCGTAACACTTACTGCCACGATTACATCGAAGTTTGGTGTGGTTCCGGATGGCGAAGTCGTGACCTTCGCGATGGGAAAGACCCCTCTCGGTTCGGCATTGACATCGGGCGGCGCTGCAGTGTTCCCCACGAACACTCTTCCGGCTGGCACCCACTCGATCACCGCTACGTACGAGGGGGACATGACAATTGCGTCCAGCACGGGATCGCATCAGCAAATCGTAAATCGGTATCCCACTGCGACAGCGTTAGGTTCGAGTTCCAATCCGTCGACCTACGGTCAAGCAGTGACTTTCACGGCTACGGTCTCATCGGCGGGGCCGACTCCCACAGGGGAAGTTAAGTTCGTCGACGGTACAACCACTCTAGGTACGGCTAAATTAAGCGGAGGAATTGCGGCTCTTACAAAAAATAAACTTGCGATCGGCTCTCACTCGATCAAGGCCGAATATACAGAGGATGGTGCCTCATCTCCCAGCACGTCAGCTGTTCTAGATCAAGTGGTAAATCCGTAACTGTTTTGTTGGGAGTGACATTTTTAGCTTCTCAGGAACCCCGCCGCTAAACTGACGGCGGACTGCTAGGTGCCGCGTCCGTCGCTGGTGCTTTCGGCTTCGCAACTTTCTTCTTCACAGGCTTCTTCACCGGTTCGGTGTCATCCACCACAATCTTCTTGGGTGGAGGAGGCGGTGCTGCCGACAGCGTCTTCACTTGGGCCCGCAAACGCGTCAGCTCTTCTTCTTTACTTGCCGCCAATTTCGTGACGCGTTCGGCGAAGGTGCGGCGGGCGGTGTCGAGTCCGGTCATGTCGTTGCCGAGACTCTGAAATTCGTCTTTTGTTCCGAACGCTCCAGCGGACTCCACGATGGAACCAAAGTAGTCATTCAGCAAAACCAGATTGCGATAGAGTTTGAAACTCGCGCTTAAATCTTCGGGCGAGGCGTTGATCTGCGCGATGGTCTCGGGCAACGCGCCTTGCAGATTGCGTTGGATGGAATCCACGGTGGCCATGGTTTGTTTTTTGGTGGATCCGTCGGTCTTCCATTTGTCGATGCGTGTCTTGGTCAAGTCCGCCTGCATGCTCTGCGTCGTCTGCTTCAACTGCGCGAGGATTGTGTTCAATTCGTTGACGGACGCGTATGCAACGGGAGGTTGTCCGGCGTTGCTAGCACTAGCTGCGTCTTGCGCGCTGGCTGTGGCGGGCGCGAGGCCGGCAATTACAGCCGCGAGTAAGAAGGGAAACGATCGCACAAAAATGTTCCGCGAGTTCAACATGGGGCTCCGATAAAGGTGCTGTTTTGAGGATGCGATTTTTGAGCAACCCTATCCTAGATGAGGTCGGCCACTCGAGTCGAGTTTGACGCAATGGCAAAGCTAGGCGAGAATTGAAGCAGTGGGCCTGTGGCGCAGCTGGGAGCGCGCTTCCATGGCATGGAAGAGGTCGCCGGTTCGATCCCGGCCAGGTCCACCAAGAATCCTTCTCTCTTCTTTCTTTTGCTATCCGGTATTCCCTTTAGTCACTTCCCATTCCCACCGAAACATATGACTCTGAATGGTGTTTAATCGCATTGTGAAGTGTTTGTATCACGGAGGCTCCATCATGATGAACCGCCAAAATGCTTGGATATGGCCGTTCGCAGCAGTTCTTATCTTTTCTTCATTTCTAGTGCCGGTCCGAAGCTGGGCGCAACAGAACGATAACTGGAATCAGGGCAATCAGAATCAGAACAACAGTAACGACGTTCAGAACGGCGACGATCAGAACGATTCGCAAAATAACAACTCGCAAAATAACGATACTTGGGACGCTGATAATCAGAGTCCGGATAACGATCCTCCGTCACGTGTTGCTTACATGAATTTCACGCAGGGCTCGGTTTCATTCCAGCCCGGCGGAGAAGGCGACTGGGTCGATGCGGTTCCGAATCGTCCGCTGACCACTGGCGACAATCTGTGGACAGACAAGGATTCGCGTGCGGAATTGCATGTGGGATCGACTTCGATTCGCATGGGCAGCGAAGCTAGCCTGACATTTCTTCAGCTTGACGATCGCGTTCTGCAACTGCGATTGGCGCAAGGATCGACGCTGGTTCGCGTTCGTCATTTCGATGACGATGATACGGTCGAGATCGACACTCCAAACTTGGCGTTCATGGTTCAGCGCACCGGAGAATACCGGGTCGACGTTCAGCCCGACGGACAGACGACGATCATCGCGGTCTATCAAGGACGCGGCGAAGCGATTGGCGGCGGCAATAACTACACCATCGTTGGCAATCAGCAGGCCAGTTTTTCGGGTGATCCCGATCAGGGCGGCCTGAGCTACGACATCAATTCGCTTCCTTCTCCCGACTGGTTTACACGGTGGGCATTCGATCGCGATCGTCACGAAGATCAATCGCAATCGGCCAACTATGTTTCTCCGGAGATGACCGGGTACGAAGATCTCGACGACAACGGCAGCTGGTCTTACGCCGGAAACTATGGACCGGTGTGGTATCCGCGGAATGTTCCCGCTGGATGGGCTCCGTATCGGTACGGACATTGGGCATGGATCGCTCCCTGGGGATGGACCTGGGTTGACGATGCGTCTTGGGGATTCGCTCCGTTTCACTATGGACGCTGGGCACTGATCGGCGCTGGTTGGGCGTGGATACCGGGACCGGCCGCAGTGCGTCCTGTGTACGCTCCGGCGCTCGTCGCTTTTGTTGGTGGCGGCGGCGGATTTCATTTCTCCGCATCATTCGGCGGAGGAGCCGGTGTGGCGTGGTTTCCACTTGGACCGGGTGAAGTTTTCGTTCCCGCGTACCACGTAAGCCGCGCGTATGTGAATCAGGTCAACGTGACCAATACAGTTGTGAACGTCACAAGAGTTACGAACGTTTACAACACCTACAACACGCGAAATGTCACGAACGTTAATGTGACAAACGTAAATCGCATTACCTATATGAATCAGGTGAACGTGACGGCCGTGTCGCGCGAGACTTTTGTAAATGCGCGTCCGATTGCACACAACGTTGTAGCAGTGCAGGCCCGGGATATCGCCGCAGTTCCGGTGGGACGTATGACTGGAGTGGAGCCGATCCGCGGCAGTGTGATGGGATCAGGCAGGCCGACGACGGTTGCTCCTCCACGAGCAGTGATTGCTCGACAGGTTGTGGCGCAACATGTGCCGGTGCAGCCCCCGACGCCGTTTGCACAACGGCAGGATAAGTTGGCGGTGCGTCCGGCGAATCCAGCGATGCAGCCGGGTGTACGTCCGATGCCAGGAGCGCGGCCGGGACAGCCCGTACAGCCCAGCGGTCAGGCGTTGGGACAACCGATGCGCCCGAGCGGTCAGCCGAACTCGCAACCAAATTATCCGAACTCTCGGCCGGTTGCGCAGCCAGGGGGTCAACCTACGGGCCAACCACAAATGGGACGACCCGAGCCGGTACAAAATCGGCCTGAGCAAACAGTGGCTCCGGTCGAACGGCCAATACCGCAGTCACCGAGGCCGGTGCAGACACAACCCGAACAGCAGACGCGTCCGCAACCGGGTATGCGCGCTCCGGAACAAAACAATAATTGGAATAACGGAAACGAAAATCGGAACGATACTCGAAACGACAACCGCAACAACAACGTCGCGGCACGTCCACAACCGGGCTCGGATCCAACTCCGAATCAGGGATGGTCTCATCCGCAAGCGAAACCCGCTCCTCCAGTGCAGCCGAAGAGCGAGAATCAGGCGCGCGACGAAGAAAATAAATATCGCAACTGGCAGCAGCAAGCGAAGCCCGCTCAAGCGCCGCCAGCAAAACCGGCTCCGCCGCCGGCGAAGGACAAGGACAAGAAGTAGTTGCGAAGGACATAACAGTTAGCTGGACCGGACCGAATTGAACAGCGGTCTTCTAAGCGCTACTTCAATTCGGTCCGGTTCGGTTAGTTGATAAATAGGATTAGTTTCTCAATCTGCTAGCCTAAACGCGATGCGGTCAATTTTCTGCCACTGTTCTCTCGTCGCGTTTCTTCTGTTTACGCTTCCGTCGAACCTATGTGCAACATCCGTGCGCCAAGCGGAACAGCGTTGGACTGTTGTCAGCCAACCGACTCGACTTGTAAACGGTTCGCCCGTACTCTTCCGCGTGACCGCTCCAGCAACTTTGCGGCGTTTATCCGGGACGTGGATGGGGCACGAGCTTAGCTTCAGCTTTGATCCGGCAACCAAGCAGTGGTTCGCGCTGGCTGGCATCAGTCAGGAAACGAAGCCGGGTGCTTATTCGCTGGCGCTGCGTGGAGCATCTTCAGCCGCTGCCGCAATTTCCTTCGAAAAGAAAATTCAGGTCATGCGGCAGCGCTATCCGCGGGTGCTGCTGAAGGTTGCGGGCAAGTACACTGCGCCCAATCCTGACGATCAGCGCGAGATCGCGAAGGATAAAGAAATAAAAGCTGATGCATTCAAGACCGTGAGCGCGGATCGCGAGTGGAAGGGATCTTTCGCTGCGCCGGTGGATGCACCGATCTCGGATATTTTTGGTGTTGAGCGCGTCTTCAACGGATCGGTGCAGAGCACGCATCAAGGCCTCGATTTCCGTGTGCCTGCGGGAACTCCCATTTCTGCTGTGAATAGTGGACGCGTGATTCTGGCGCAGCCTCTTTTTTTTGAAGGGAATTGCGTGGTGATTGATCACGGGCAAGGATTGCTTACGCTTTATCTGCACATGTCCAAATTTGCTGTTAAAGAAGGAGATGAGGTCAGCAAGGGGCAGAACCTTGGGCTCAGCGGAGGGACGGGGCGGGCCACGGGTCCGCATCTTCACTTGGCGGTGCGATGGCAGGGGGTGTATGTGGATCCGAAGATATTGCTGGGGCTGAAGTTGCCTTGAAGGCGCGCGTTACTTCGAGATCGCTACTTTCATGACGCGCGGGGCAGTGGAGGGAATAGGGGTTCTTCGACTGCGACGATCCAATCGCTGCGCGCTTGGATCGCCTTCGCTCAGGATGACAGAGTTGAGAAGTGGTTTTGAATAATCGTTAGCATTGCTAACGAATTATGGAGAATCTCCGTACGTCCAAATAAATTCGTTAGCAATGCTAACGAATTATTCTGACGGCTGATGACTGAGCGCTGATGGCTGATAGCTGACGGCTAATTGCTAACGGCTGCTCGTCCGCTGCCGTCAGCGCGTCTTCTGGATCCCAGACCCCGTCGCGGAAGGTCACATTCTTACCGGAGATCGCAGGGATGCGTTCACCGGGGACGATGATCCCGACCAGATTGAGTGGATCGGCGGCAGCGATCACCACGCGTTCGCTATTCGAATTTGCGGGCAATTTGCGCTGGGCGCGCAATGATTCGACGGCTTCGGGCAGGGCGAATTGCTCTCCCACAAATCCATCGACGAAACGGCCGCCGCGGACTTCGCCGCGATCTTCCAGGCGGCGATATCCAATCTGTAATTCGCGCCATCGGGGCAGATTTGTTTCTCGAACTAACAGATCGCGGAAGACGACCCCGTATCGTCGCAACAGCATCCAGCAACACGATTCGACGCTGCGATCGCGGCCGGCTGCGTCGGTGTGCAGGATCGACCAACGTCCGGGCGCATGACGGGGACGGCGAACTTTGCCAAGTAATTTTCCCAGAGAGCCGGGATGGCCATGCCCACCGCTAGAGTTCGTTTTCGGCGTGACCAGCGCGCGCAGATTTTCGAATCCGTCGGCCGTTACGAGACCGGCGGCGACTAATTCCCATAGTCCGGTTTCGATTTCTGCTTTGAGGCGGCCGGTGGCGCGTACCATGTCGGGGAAAAATAATGCACCGCGCTGCTTCAACAGTTCGAGAACGGATTGAGCGACCGGACTCAGGAACGAAGAGGAGGAATCTTCGGATCCGGGATGATTTGATCGCAGCCAGTCGGCGTCTTCACGCACAAAAAAAGCAATCGGCGCAACCCGGGTTGGAATCACGCGACGGCGACTTTCCTGGCCGTCGGCCCCGGTGACTTCGAGCGTCGCTGGATGCGGAGACAATCTTCCCCATCCCACTACGCCCGCGAGGCACAGTTGATCGAGGTGGGCAGGATCGTAATCCGAAATGCGGCGCGCCAGAACGAATCGCTCCCACGCGCTCGCAGGAATTTCAAATCCCTGCAATTGCCGAATCACTTCCAGCGTGCCGTGCTCTCCGCGAACCTGAGTGCCGGGAGCCACATGTTGCCAGCGCAAAAGCCAATTCATGAATTGCGATGCAGTGACGGGAGCGATTTGTTTGCGGAGCGTCGCGACCGTCAGGCGATGGATGCGAGCCAAGAGGCGCCGCTCGCACCACTCGGTTTCTGTACCCGTGGCCGAATTGGTCGGCCGAAATTTGCCGCGCAAAATGGCTCCGCTGGCTTCCATGCGGAGCAACGCCTTTTCAATTTCGGATGCAGGCAACCCAAGCAGTGCACCGATCTCGGAAGCCGTGGTCGGACCGAGGTGCGACATCCATCCCTGCACAGCAGTGAGCACCGCATCGGCACAATCGATTGTCGTGGCGGGAGACGGTGCAGTTCCCGTCTCTGCGGATGGATGAATTGCGGCAAAGAATTCCAAACGCTCGGCAGCGATCCAATACTGGCGACCTGCAGCCTCAGCGACGACGGCCCGATTCTGATTCTGCAGACGATCAAAGAATCCAGCCCAGTGCGCAGTATTTTCGGTGACGAACGCGCTGGAGGTCGCAAGCTGATGGCTAACGGTTGATGGCTGAAAGCTGTCAGGCACCATCACCAGCGTATGCAGCACATCCTGCAATTCATCTGCATCGCGCACATCGGGCCACGCTTCTTGTTGCACTTGCGCGATGGCCGCTGGATCGAGGGCCCCGACTTCCTCGAGCACGGACGCCGGCAACATGCGTCGCATCTCAACCGCGCGCGCGCGTCGTTCTTCCAAGGGCGCGTCGTCGAGATACGCATACGGATTCGCATTGAGAATTTCGTGCGAGAACTGCGATGGCACGGGAGTGTCAACGGCGAGGCAGCGGATGCGTCCTTGTTCGATTCCGCGCAACACGTCGCCAAGTCCTTCGATGTCGAGCGCTTCGGTGAGCACGTCTTTCATGACTTCGCGGATCAACGGATGATCGGGAATCTTGATGTCGCCTTCAATATTTTCCTGACACGCGGCAACGTCTGGGAAAACGGAAGCCAGTAGATCGTCAGAACGCATGCGCTGAATCTGCGGCGGTACTTTCTTTCCGCCCTGGAAACGCACCAGCGCGAGTGCACGGGTCGCGTCCCACCTCCAGCGCGTTTGAAAGATTGGAGAGTCAAGGGTCGCTTGCTCAAGGATCGGCGGCATCGTTTCGGAATGCAGAAAGTTGAATACGTCCGCGAGAGGGAAGCTGTGCTGCTCCGCGAGGGCGATGTTCAGTCCGTTGTCGGTGGCCGCAGCCTGCAGTTCGAAATTGAAGCCACGGCAGAAACGCTTGCGTAGAGCGAGTCCCCAGGCTTTGTTGATTCTTCCACCGAAAGGCGCGTGGATGATCAACTGCATCCCGCCGCCTTCGTCAAAAAATCTTTCAGCGATGATCGTCGTTTGAGTCGGCACATCGCCGAGCACCGCACGGCCTTCGATTGTGTATTGGATCAACTGCTCCGCGCCGGAGAGATCAAGTCCGCATTCTTCCTGTAGCCACTGCGCGGTTTCGGCGACCAGGGGGAGATTGCGCCATCCTGCGACCGGAGAAATGTTATGCAGACGGTCGCTGATATCTTTGCGCAGTTCGCCTAACTGCTGGGAAAGTTCTGCGGTGCGGGCAGGAGCCTCGCCACGCCAGAAGGGAACTGTAGGCGCTGCGCCTTGTGCGTCCTCGACCAATACGCGGGACGTCTTGCCTTCCACGCGGCGAATGCGCCACGAAGTATTTCCCAGCAACATGATGTCGCCCGCGCTGCTTTCGACGGCGAAATCTTCGTCGAGCGTTCCGACGGTGACTCCATCTGGTTCGGCAACGACGGTGAAAAGGGAATTGTCTGGAATAGCGCCGCCACTGGTGATGGCGGCGAGCCGCGCTCCTCGACGCGCGCGTAGTTTTTTATTAATGCGGTCATGGTGCAGGTACGCACCGCGGCGTCCCCGTTGCGAAGCGATGCCTTCCGAAAGCATGGTGATGACTTCGTCAAAAATTGGGCGCGCGAGATTGCGATACGGATAGGCGCGCTTTACGAGAGCGAACAGATCGTCTTCGTCCCATCCCTCGCTGGAACCGTCGTTGGGTTCACTGCCTCCGCCGAGTGCTTTCGGAGTCGAAGCGCAGCACGCGACAATCTGCTGCGCAAGGATGTCCAGCGAAGCTTCTGGAAAAATTAATCGATCGAGTTCACCAAGACGAATCGCGCGCACCAGGACGGCGCATTCCGCAAGATCATCGCGCGTGGTGACAAAAAATCTTCCTTTCGGAATCGCGCCACGCCAGTGGCCTGATCGTCCGACGCGCTGGAGCGCGACCGCAATCGAACGGGGCGAACTGATTTGGCACACGAGATCGACGGTACCGATATCAATGCCAAGTTCCAGCGAAGCGGTTGCGATCAGAACTTTGATCTGGCCTTCTTTTAATTTGCGCTCGGCTTCGAGACGGAGCTTGCGCGACAAGCTGCCGTGATGGGCTGCAACATTTTCTTCGCCGAGCCGCTCCCCAAGCTGATGAGCAATGCGTTCGGAGAGTCGGCGCGTATTGACGAAGACTAGCGTCGAGCGATGCGTGTTTACGAGCTGAACGATGCGCTCGTAAATTTCGTCCCACATTTCGTTGGACGCGACCGGCCCAAGTTCCGACGACGGGACCTCGACTGCGAGATCGATCTTGCGCTTATGTCCTACGTTGACGATCACGGGCTCAGGACGCCTCTTGAGTCCAGCGCCCGGCGCTTCAGGATTGCCAGCAAGGAAACGTGCGACGTCTTCGATCGGCTTCTGCGTCGCAGAAAGACCGATGCGAACCGGAGGACGATGTGACAGCGCTTCAAGTCGCTCCAGCGATAGAGATAGATGCACGCCGCGCTTGTCGTCAGCGACGGCATGAATTTCGTCCACAATCACGGTCTCCACATCGCGCAGGATGGCGCGGCTTTTCTCCGCTGTGAGCAAAATGTAAAACGACTCGGGCGTAGTGACGAGAATGTGTGGCGGGCGCTTCAACATCAGGCGACGATCTTTCATCAGTGTGTCGCCGGTGCGAACCATGGTCCGGATCTCGGGCATGAGGAGCCCGCGATCTCCCGCCATCTTTAGAATTTCTCCCAAAGGGATTTCGAGATTCTTCTGGATGTCGTTACCGAGGGCCTTCAGCGGAGAAATGTAGAGAACTTCGCTGCGATCGGCGAGTTCACCTGCGAGGGCCTTGCAGACGAGACGATTAATGCAGGCGAGAAACGCGGCGAACGTCTTGCCTGACCCGGTGGGAGCGGCAATCAGCGTCGTGTGTCCAGCGAGGATGTGGGGCCAACCCTGCTCTTGTGGCTCCGTCGGAGTCGAGAAGCGCTCGGTGAACCACTCCTGGACCAACGGATGAGCCCAGGCGAGGGAAGGAGAGACTGGGGACTGCATTATGGGATTGTAAATCGAAGTTCAGGTTTCGTAAAACGTTCGCCTCGCCAGGGTTGAAAGACCGGTCAAATCGCAGCAGGAGCAGAAATTTCGTACGGGCGCATCATTTCATTAGCGGCGTGTTCCAGGGTATGACAATGCCACAGGTAGCGGCCCGCGTATCCATCGAAGCGAACGATAATGCGAGTGACGCTCTTGCTTTCGGCACGGACGGTATCTTTCCATCCCGCCTCGTTGGCTGCGGGAGGTGTTGCAGGTCCGCGGAAATGGATGCGCTGGGAACTTAAGTATTCAGGCACGTCAATGCTGCGCCGGTCGAGAATCTGAAAACGCACCTGATGAAGATGGATCGGATGGGCATCGGCGGTCAGGTTGACGAAACTCCAGATCTCGACCGCCCCGCCCGCCACCTTTTCAGAAACGGGATCGTGCCAACGTTTTCCGTCCAGCAACATGCTGCCAGCCTTGCCAGCAAGGTCGTCATACTCGTTGAGGGTTAAGGTTCGCGTAACTGCCGCGGCGCTCTCGGGAATTTTCTCGATTGAACGCAAGACGGCGGGAAGAGAACTTGCATCCCGTACCGCGCGCTTAGCAACTCTGAATTGCATCAGGGGCAACGCGTCATTCTTAAGCATGATCGTTTCCCCAGTGCTCCGTGAAAAATCGATGACCAAGTCGGCTCGTTCGGCGGGAGCGAGAGCGACGCGATTGATTTCAACTGGTGCGGAGAGCAATCCCTGATCGCTGCCAATCTGGTGAAACGCCTGTCCATTCGCCAACGTCAGACGAAATGCTCTGGCATTGGACGCATTCAAGACGCGGAAACGGTATTTTCTCGGATCGATCTCCAGGTAAGGCAAAATCTTTCCATTCACCAGCATGCAATTTCCAAAGACGTCGGGCAGCCATGGATTCTCGGGATCCGAGGAGGCCGGATAAAAAAGTTGACCATCTTTGCGAATCATTCGATCGGCCAGAATCAGGGGAATTTCGTATTCGCCTCGCGGCAAATTCAGCGCGTCTTCGTGCGAGTCGCGAATGATGAATGCTCCAAGCAATCCCGCGTAAACATTAAGGCGCTCGATGCCCATGGCGTGGTCGTGGTACCAGAGCATGGTTGCATCTTGTCGATTGGGATAGTGATACATCGCGGACTTTCCAGTGGTATACCAATTCTCCGGATAGCCGTCGCTTTCCGGGGGAACGATTGCGCCATGCACATGAACTACTGCGCGGACCTCGGGATTGGTCCTCTCTGCGCCGCAAAGATTGTGGTCGATGGGCAAGAAATGTCGGGTTGGTAAATTGTTCTCCCAATCGATCAAGAGACCTTGGCCGCTGCGCGTCTCAAATGTTGGTCCGGGGAAACTCGAGCCGTAACTCCAAAAACTCGTGGCTTTTACGTCGCGATGAACCTGGGCGGAAATCCGACGCATCGCCAGTTTGTAGTAGGGAAGGCGTTGGTCCGGTGCGCCCGGGGTTGTTGGAGAGGGCCTCGTTCCGTAGGGGTGAGCGATCTCGGGAATGGGCAGTGGATCGACGAACGGACGGAGCCCAGCGGGATCGATGAGAGCGGGAATGTTGCGGGTCTTTTCGGAAGCATGATGTGCGGACGACTCTTCATGTGAAGGAAGGTCGGCATGCAGATCGGCTATTGCGATCGGCGAAAGGCGCGGTTGCAATTTAAGGCTGGGGGAAAGAAGAGAGAGCGCAGCCCAACTGCCACGGTGAAGAAACTTTCTGCGGCTTACGGTCATAGGCAAAATCAAAAGAGGCGCATCAAGAATACTTCCTAGCAAATGAAAACGACGGAGCGCGGATTACGACGCTCCGTCGTTAAAAAACACACCAGCATTATCACTTTACTGCACTCTACTTGGCGGGTGTCACGACTAGGCCTGTGGAGGGATCCAGAATGACTGGTGTCTTGTTCTTCGGCGATTTTCCGCTGAAGTCGAACATGTTCGCGATCGAACCCGCCAGTTGATCGAACGAGCCCTGCCCGATGCGTTGTCCTCCGAGCCAATTGTCTTCGATGAAGCGCAGGATCGAAGTTTGGTCGGTCATTGTATGGTCGACAAAATTCGGCTTAGCCCACGGAGAAATGACGAGCATCGGCAACCGCGGACCGTATCCGCAGCGCGCGAGAGCGTGTGGGTTATCGGGATCGACCCCCGGCAAAATATTCTTTTGGTCACCGCAAACGCCCTCGCCGTTCAGAAAATCTGCAACGCCGTGCGAAGAATTTACGATGGGCCCCATCTGGTGGTCGTACCAACCATCCGAGTCGTCATACGCCAGAATAATCGCGGTCGAGCCCCATTCTTTCGATTGTTGAATGAAATTGATGGTGTTGACCACGAAGACTTGTTCATCTAACGGGTCGGATTCTCCTGAATGACCCGTCTGGATGGTGGGCGCCTTCAAATAGCTAACGGCGGGAAAGTTTCCGGCGTTCACGGCGGCGAAAAAGTCGTCCACGTCATATTGATGATTCGCTGCGTCGCTCTGCTTGCCAATCGCTCGCACCGAACTTGGCCGCACATGCGTCGGATTTGCGGTGGATAGGTAATACTGAAATGGCTCGCGATGCGGACTGTAGTCGTTATCGTCCGTGACACCGGTGACCTTGGAGGAGCTGCTTCTGTTGCACCCGGTGCTTCCGTTCGGGTTTTTTAATGTCAGATTGAATCCGCCGGAGAACCAGCCCCAACTGATGTCCTGCGCATTCAGCAAGTCGCCAATGTTCTTTCCACTGAGTTTGGCTTGATCTTCAGTCGGATCGGAGCAAACATCGTCCAATGGGTCGGGCTCACCGATTAGTGTGAGCGAACCAGCTCCGCCGTCCACTTCGTCGCTGTTCCCATTGATCAGGTCGACCACGCCATTGGTTTGACCGGAAACCAGATTGACCGCTCCCAGGGTGGAGTCACCGAATGTAGTCTCGAACGAGTTGTCGTTCAGGGCGTAGTGTTGCGCATAGTTCCACATCCCCGTGACGGTGTTGCCGTCAAAGTATCCGAGCGTCAGGCCCTTGGAATAAAAATGCTTCGGAGGATGCTTGTCCCCGCCGCCTCGAGCTGTACCAGCGGCTCCAACATACTCGGGAAACAGATCCAGAAGACCGCCGTCATAGGCTTTCTGCTCGGGACTGTAATCGTTGTCCTGATCTGCGGTGGACGCGTCTTTGCGTCCGAGGCGAAATGGATTGGTAGCGCCCCCGCGATTGGCTGGATTCAAATTGGGGTTATTGGTGATCAGTTGTTCGGTATAGCCGTTGACCGCAGGGGTCTTGGGCGCTGGGAAGAACTGAGGATCTCCCGGAGTGTTTGCGGCGTTGGGATAGATTCCGAAATAGTGATCGAAGGAGATATTTTCTCCGAAGATGATCACTAAATGTTTGATTGGAGTGGCAGTCGCGGGAGAAGACTGGGGACTATGAGTTTGCTGTCCTTGCGCGGAAAAAGAGATCGCGAGAGAGAGAAGGAACCACAGAACGGGACGACGGGTCATTTGTTGCTCCGGCCGAGTGAAACAGATTTTGAGAGGTAGCATAACCAGATCAGATGAATGGCAGATTAAATTGGGCTGGAATTAGAGAGCGGCTCCGCGGAATCGCGTCGGGCCGGATGCTAGAATTCCGGCGATGGCTAAACTTTCTGCTGCTGCTCGTGCCCGCAAGATCAAACTCATTATTTTTGACGTGGACGGTGTTCTCACGGACGGCAAAATTTGGATTTTTCCCGCTCCCTCTGGATCTCCGCAAAGTGTTTTGGAAAAGTCCGCCCAGCATGGCGGGCAGGGTGGATTTGGACTCCACAGCACCACGCTGATCGAAGCTAAGGGTTTCAACGCGCATGATGGGACCGCGATTTCTCTGGCCCGGCTGTCGGGTATCAAGACTGGGATTATCACTAAACGCATCTCTGAGACGGTGGCGTTACGCGCACGCGATTTGAAGATCGATCATGTGCATCAGGGGATTCAGGACAAAGGCAGAGTTTTCTCGGAAATCCTTGCGAAAGATGGAATCACAGCTGACGAGGCTGCGTTCGTGGGCGATGACGTAATCGATCTACCGGCGATGCGTAAGTGCGGATTGGCGATCGCGGTGAAAAATGCGCGTCCTGAAGTAAAAGCAGAAGCGCATTGGGTTACGTCGCATGTTGGCGGAGATGGGGCCGCACGCGATGCTGTGGAGTACATCCTAAAAGCGCAAGGGAAATGGAAGAAGGCGGTAGAGAATTACATATCGGAGCGAAGCTAAGGGCTGGAAGACTGACGGCGGGGTGCTGATGGCCAAGAGCTGAAAACTAGTTCATCCGCCGGTTACCTGCTTGGGGCGTGCTCGGGTTGGCAACCGGCGGATGAGTTTTCTCCCTACTCACCCTGTTGTTTTCAGGAGCGTTAAGATTGAAAACCCAGAGGCTGCGGGAAAGTTTCGTGCGTTACTAGATTTTTATGGGTATTCGTAAGTTATTCTGCATGAATAGCTTAGTACCACGGCTATCGAGCGTTGCGGTGGGGCTAGCGTGAGCGCGATCCGTTCGCGCGGACGAACGCATCCACCGTTACGCGAGCCGAGTTAGAGGCTTCAGTCGGGGATGACTGTGGTCTTCGCAGCCATCAATTCCGCGAACCTGGGATCTTTCCGCAGCGACGCGAACTCGTTGTCTTTGTAGACGTTCTTTAGGTCTTTGTACCCTTCTTCCATCGCCTTTTTCAGGTAATGCAACGAGCGGTCCGGAATGCCGGTCTTGGCATAGAGCTTTGCTAGGACGTAATCGTAATGGGCTCGGTCGGCGGGAGACGGGAGCTGGGCTTGGACTCCGGCATGGGAGCTTCGTTCGAAGACGTCGGGATCGATCTGCACCGCTTTTGAATAGTTCGCGACAGCCTTATCGAACTGCTTTTTTCCAAAGTATGCCGCACCTAGATTGTTGAAATATGAAGCAGCCGCGTTGTTCAATGCGATTGCCTTCTCGTAATTTTTAACCGCCCCGCCGTAGTTGTGCTGGATGTAATAAATGACGCCGAGATTGTTATAGGCATCCGCATGCTTGCGATCGGCGTGGATCGCGTGTTCAAAATTCTTCTTCGCTTCTTTGTAGCGCTGTGTCATGAGTTCGGCAATCCCCATCTTGTTGTAGACGGAGGCGTCGCCCGGCGCGGCCTTCAGCGCGGCTTCGTAGTAGTCCATGGCGTCGAGGAAGTTCTTGTCCTCACGCAGTTCGTCGCCCCGTTTAACAAGGTCTTCGGCGCTCGCTCCGGGTGCGGGAGGATCGACGCGATGCAGGGGCGGAGGACCGACTTCCAACTGTTCGGTGCTCTGAGCGTGCAGGGGAAGAGCGAGAAGGAATGAGCAGAAAAGCGAGAGACAGACGATGCGGATCCAGGAAAGCATATTCACCCCCGGCCGAACTATGCGGAACTATGCAGAATTCCGGAATTTCATGGATTTCTGCCTCTTACTGCGTTGTGCCTAGCAACTTTGTAACCAGAAACTCGCAGCCCCAAAAGGTGTTTCAAACTTGAAACCGGCGACTCCGGTAAAGCAATGTCCTGATACGAAGCCTAGCCGATTCAAAGCTTGTGCGATGACGCAGCCTAAGCTGAACAAGCGTTCTCAGCGCGAAATTGTATCAAGCCGGATGGGATGAATCTAGAGTTATGAAGACAGACACCGCTACTGCGGCGGAGTGCTGCCATCCGTGCTCTTAGACGGCGCAGGGGCGTTTTTGTCATTCTTCTGTGAACCGCCGTCCCCCTTAAACGCGCCAACAATCTTGCTGAAGAAGCCTTTCTTTTTCTTGGCCTCTTCTTCGGATTGGACACCGGGGCTGCCCGGGATGTTCCCGTTGGTGGTGGGAGGAGGGAGAGCCTTATCGGAGTTTCCCCCGAAAATACGCGAAAAGAAGCCGGGGCCGTTGCCGCTCTGGTCGCAGTTATCGTGTGGTTCGGTTCCGGCCACGAAGGCGATGGTGTAATCATCTGGACACGAAGGAGTCGCCAGGCGGTTGGTGATCTTGTCGAGTTGCACGTCCACTACGCCTTCGGGCTGGGTGAAGGGTTTTGCGTCAGAGTAGGCTGGCAGCGTGACAGCCTTCTTCATAAACTCCGCCCAGATCGGGGCAGCAGTCTGTGCTCCGCTCAGCCGGATGTCGCTGTAGTCGTCGTATCCCACCCAGACGATGCATAGCAGATTGCTGGTGTATCCGGCGAACCATCCATCGTGCGAACTGCCAGTCTTTCCGGCGGCGGGAGCAGTAAACCCTCGCACGCGAACGCCGTTCGCGGTGCCGAAATTGACGACGCCCTCCAGCATGTTGGTCATCACAAACGCAATGCGTGGATCGAGCACTTGATTCTTCGTCGTTCCGAGGTTCAGAACAATATCGCCCTTGGCGTTGCGGACCGAATTTACGAAGATTGGAGAGAGTCGCAGGCCGCCGTTCGCAAACGTCGTGTAGGCGGCTGTCATGTCGACCGGTGTGGCGTCGTAGGCACCGAGGGCCATCGCAGGCGTCGCTTTTACGGATGCGATCCCAGCTGATCGGGCCAAATCAGCCACTTTGTCGTAGCCAACTTCCTCCGCCAGTTTGACCGTCGCATTGTTGAGCGAAAGCGCGAGCGCGTAGCGGAGCGTTACGTCGCCGTGATACTCCTCTTTGTAATTGCGAGGTTCGTAAATTTGATCGCCGTAGGAAAATGTTGAAGGCGCGTCCGGGACGGTCGAAGCGGGAGTGATGACCGTGGTTGAGCCGTCCAGCGCGGTGTTCATGGCGGCTGCGTAGACGAAGGGTTTGAAGATCGAGCCCGTGGGACGCTTGGCCAGTGCATGATTTAACTGACTGGTTCCATAGTTTCGTCCACCCACCAGTGCTTTGATCTCGCCGGTATGCGGATCCATAGCGATCAGAGCTACCTGAGCCTGCGGTCCGGGCGCGACCGTCGTTTCAAATTTGTTCTTGCCTACTTTTACTTTCTTGGTCCGCATCTTGGTGACTTGGTCGTCCACCAATTTCATGCCTATCTCAACCGCTTGCGCTGCTGCTTTTTGCAGCGCGGGATCGAGCGTCGTGTAGATGCGATATTCCTGATCGTTGACTTCGCGCTCGTTCAACTTGTTGACGATGGTGTCGCGCACCATGTCCACAAAGTAGGGAGCGTCGCTGGCCTCGACATTCGGCGGCGCGAGTTTCAGCGGCATAGCTTTCGCTTTGTCGGCTTGCTCGCGCGTGATGGCGTGGGTATCGACCATCGCTTCCAGCACGGTGTTGCGTCGTTCCAGCGCGCGCTCGGGATGGCGATAAGGAGAGAGATAACTCGGAGCTTGAATCAATCCCGCAAGCAGCGCCGCTTCGGGAAGAGTGATGTCTTTTAAGTCTTTATTGAAGTAGGAGTGGGAGCCTTCCGCTAGTCCGGAGATTGTGAACGACCCACGCTGTCCCAAGTCAACGCGATTGGCGTAGAACTCGAAAATCTGCTGCTTCGTGAATTTCTGCTCAAGCTCCACCGCGATGAGCATTTCAATCAGCTTGCGGCGGAATGTTTTTTCTGGACTCAGGAAGAATGCGCGTGATAGCTGCATGGTGATCGTCGATCCACCCTGCTGATGGCGCTGGTGGCTGATGTCGATCCACGCGGCTTCGGCAAGGCGAAGGAAATTTACGCCGCTGTGCTGAAAGAATCGCCGGTCTTCGATCGAGGTGACGGCTTCCACCATCACTTTAGGAATGTCGTCGTACTTCACTAGTTGACGCTTGGATCGTTGTCCAGCGTCGAACAGCGAAGTCAATAACTGTGGTTCGAGTTCGTAGGCGGCGAGGTCTCCCGCGGCGCGGCTGTTGATGCCGCTGACGGTTCCATCGACAACGGTAATCGTCGCTGGCTCGGGGCTGTGGTATGAACCTGATCCCGGCAGGATTTCAATCGATCCGGGATGAAGTTCGTAGCTGCCGAGTTGCGACTCGCCATCTTTTTCCCCGTAGCCAGCGTGACGAAGTTCCGATGCGATCTCGCCGACGGTCATCTTCGATCCGACTTTGACAACTTGCGGAGCGGCGAAAATCTTCGCCGAACTGGCAAACACCGCGCTGCGAAAGCGCTGTTCGATGATTCGGTCGTACTTCACATACCAAAAAACGAAAAAGCCGACGATAAAAAGAGACAGGGTCAGAAAAGAAAGCAAGGCGATCCGAACCAGAGGATCGCGACCCAAGAAGCTACCCTTGCCGCGATTCGTACTACGGCCGCGGCCCTTGGCATTCGAGCCGCCGCTTCGAGGCGTCGGAATTTTGAGTTTCAATGCCATGGGGGTGGCTTTTTCGTCATTCACAGAAGCAATGAAGCAATTCTGTATCCGAGTACTGAATTCGAATGCAAGTCTTGTTGCTGCTTGATTCTAAATCACAAAGCGATCTGTACAGGGACTTGGATGCGTGTCAAAGGATGGACGGGTGTGTGGCGTTGCAACTACGGCGTGACGTGTGCGACTTCGAGCGCCTTCTTGATTGCCTGCAATTCCTTCAGCAGGGCGCGCAGGTTCCGCGTGTCGAGGGCGTTGGCTCCGTCACTCTTAGCTTCTTTCGGATTGTCGTGGACTTCCATGAAGATTCCGTCGATGCCGGCCGCCACAGCTGCGCGCGACAAGACGGGGATGAACTCGGGCTGGCCCCCACTGGCTGCCGGTTTGTTGCCATCGCTCTGTGCGGAGGATGGCAGTTGCACCGAATGCGTTGCGTCAAAAACTACCGGCGCGAATTTGCGCATGATTGCCAACGACCGCATGTCCACGACCAGATTGTTGTATCCGAAACTCGATCCGCGTTCGGTTACAAATACTTGGCTGTTTCCGGCGTCGCGGCATTTGTCGACGGCGTGTTTGATGTCCCAAGGGGACACGAACTGTCCTTTTTTGATGTTTACAGGACGGCCGCTGAGCGCAGCGGCGACGATCAGATCAGTCTGGCGACAAAGGAACGCGGGGATCTGCAGCACATCGACGACTTCGGCGACGGTGGCGACATCCGCTACCTGATGCACATCGGTGAGCACCGGGATATGCACTTCATCTTTTACTTTCTTCAGAATACGCAGGCCTTCTTTGATGCCCGGTCCGCGATAGCTCCGAATCGAAGTTCGGTTGGCCTTGTCGTAGGACGCCTTGAAGATGAAAGGAAAATTCAGTGAACGCACCACGCCCTTGATGATCTCCGCCATGCGGAGGGCGTGCTCTTCACTCTCAATCACGCACGGGCCAGCGATGAGGAACATGTCGCCGGACCCGACGCGGACGTTATCGATTTGGAAAGATAAGGTCAGGGGGTACGCTATTGGCTGTTCGTCGTTCGCTATTCGCTAAAACTCTTGGAAGCGAAAAGCGAACGACGAACAGCGATCCTATCTTCGTCCCATTTTTTCGGGTCGTAAAAACATTTCTACTTCTGTTGCATCTTTCTGCGACTTTCGTTTCTGTCCGTTTTCGTAGGACGCGCCCACGAATGCTTTGAACAGCGGATGCGGCTCCAGCGGCTTCGATTTGAATTCGGGATGAAACTGGCATCCCACAAAATAAGGATGCCCCGGTATTTCGATCATCTCTACGTATGTTCCGTCGGGCGTGGAACCAGAGATGCGCAATCCCGCAGCGACCATCGGTTCTTCGTATTCGCGGTTGAACTCATAGCGATGGCGATGACGTTCGCTGATCTCGGTCTGTCCATAGATTTCGGCTGCGAGCGTGCCGGGCTCGAGCTTGCAGGGCCATGCTCCCAAGCGCATCGTGCCGCCGAGTTCTTCTACGCCGCGAAGTTCGCGTAGTTTGTAAATCACGCGATGAGGAGTCGCGGGATCGAACTCGCTGGAGTTCGCCTCCGCCAATCCGCAAACGTTGCGCGCGTATTCAATGCACGCTGTCTGCATGCCGAGACAGATTCCGAAATAGGGAACGTGTTTTTCACGTGCGTACTGGATTGCCCGCAACATGCCTTCAATGCCGCGCTTGCCGAATCCGCCCGGCACCAGCAATCCGTCGTAGTTTTCGAGCTGCGCTTCGTAACTCTTGTCGGATTTATCTACTGCTTCTAATCCTTCGGCTTCAATCCAGCTCACTTCTAATTTCAAGTTGTGAGCCAGAGATCCGTGGACCAGCGCTTCTTTCAGCGACTTGTAGGAATCTTCGTACTCGACATATTTTCCGACGATGCCGATCCGGACGACATCTTTTGGGTTGTAAACACGATGCACCAGTTCATTCCATTTCGAAAGATCGCGGTCTTTCGCTTCCAGATGGAGTCGGCGTAAGACCAGCGTATCGACTTCTTCGTGCGCGAACACAACCGGCACTTCGTAAATGGATGCAACGTCTTTGGCCGTGATCACCGCTTCTTCTTCGACGTTGCAGAAAAGCGCGATTTTGGACTTAATGTCTTTCGACAGAAAGCGATCGGTGCGGCAGAGCAAAATGTCGGGCTGAATTCCGACGCTGAGAAGTTCTTTGACGGAGTGCTGGGTTGGCTTGGTCTTCAATTCCTGCGCGGCTGCAATAAAGGGAACCAGCGTCACATGGACGAATAGGGTATTGTCGCGTCCCAGTTCTTGCCGCATCTGACGGATCGCTTCGATGAATGGCAGCGATTCGATGTCACCGACCGTGCCGCCGATTTCGATGATGGCGACATCCACATCTTGCGCGACTTTCTTAGCGGCGGCTTTGATTTCGTTGGTTACGTGCGGAATCACCTGCACCGTCTTGCCCAGATAATCGCCGCGTCGTTCTTTGGCAATGATCTGTTCGTAGAGGCGTCCGGTGGTCCAATTGTTGTCACGAGAAAGTTTGGCGTGCGTGAATCGTTCGTAGTGCCCCAGATCGAGGTCGGTTTCGGCTCCGTCGTCGGTGACAAAGACCTCGCCGTGCTGAAATGGCGACATTGTCCCCGGATCCACATTTAGATATGGGTCGAACTTCATCAGGTTGACCTTGAGGCCGCGGCTTTCGAGCAGACATCCGATAGACGCCGCCGCAAGACCCTTGCCCAATGAAGACACCACACCGCCGGTTACAAAGATGTACTTGGCCGACATCGATTCCTCGCTCTAAGTTGTTTTGGAAGATTGTGCGGGCTGGGGTGCACGATCAATTATGGCAGAACTTTTTCTGGAAGGGAATGTGGAAAACGCGGACGCGAATTGGAGTGGCGTTACGAAGTGAATTCTCAGCGCTTCTCACGCAACGATTCAGTGCTCAACTCCAGCCTAGAAAGAACTCAGCGCTGAGCGCTTCCAGGTGTTGTTCGCCACGCAAACGTAAATGTACTTCGCGTCTGCGCCAATCTGTCCTGCGGTGCAGGGCGCCGATGAACTCGCCGGCGTTGCCAGATTTACGTGAAAACTTCCCGTCGTGAACACTCCGTTCGCGTTCACCTGCAAGTTGCCGCCCGTCACCGTGTTGATGGTGAGTTGACCATTGGCATCGTTGATCATGCGCACATTGTTTTGCGTCGTGCCAAAACCGTTGAGATCGATGTAGGGAGTGGCGGATGTATTCGCCAAATTTCCCACATCGATTGAACCATTGTTGGGGTCGCCATTCAGTTGCAGGTCTCGGAGATACAAACTAGAACCGGAAATATTGCCCAGCCCGTCCACTTGAAATAACAAGTTTCCATCTTTTTGATACTGAATGGCATTTTGCCAGGAAGATCCCGTGGCATTCTGGATGAGAATTCCAGTGCCCAGTGCGCCGAAGTCCGCGTTGTAGACCGCGCCAATGTAATCGCCATTGAGATGGTCGAGTACGCCTTCCTGCACATCGATGCCATAGGTGAGGATGTTTTTAACGGGATCCACGATGGTGGAAGAAAACTCTGTGGCCGACAGAAATCCATTTCCCTGGTTCTGAACGTTGATCAGGATTCCGGACGAGTCGGAATGTGGAGCGTTCTGACGTACCAAAACATTTAGGCCGTCCACCTCGCCGACCTTCCCACCGGTCCACCAATTTTGTTTCGAGAAGTCGATTGTCAGGCCGGTCTGCGCGGTGGCGGGACCGTTCACGCCGCTGCCGCGCGCGCTGCCCGAGATCGTCGCCGCTGAGCAAGGCTTGTTAATGCACTGGAGATTTACTGGCCCGATGACAAGGGGCGTCTTCTGATTCTTCGGCGAAAGCGAAGTTTGGGGTGGCGTCTGCGACTCTGTGGTCTGACCTTGTGCAAACTGGCTTGCGAGCAAAAGGGCTAAAGCTAGATTTGAGCAACGACGGATCGAACGATTCACAAAGCCTCCGGAGGGCCTGAATTACTTGTTGAAATTGTAGTTTTCGTGGAGCAGATTCCCAAGCGAAAAGGCTCGCCCGGCGCGCGATTACATTGCTTTCTGAAGCCGGGAAGGAAAATAAAACGGCTGGCAGATTGATTCTGCCAGCCGTCGTCGTTGTGTGGTGCGGGACTCAAGAGCGTCGCCGGTTAGCGACGACCCCTGGATCCGCCACCGCCGTGAAATCCACCACGGCTACCTCCGCCCGGGCCGCGCCCTTCGGAGCCGCGATTCGCGATTGCGTGACCGCGATCAACGCCGCGTCCGTCGAATCCGCGTCCCACGTAGCCGCGACCTTCATAGCCTCGTCCTTCGAATCCGCGTCCGGCGTAGCGGCCGTCAAAGCCACGGCCATATCCGAAGCGTCCCGGATAGATTGGGCGTCCGAAGCCGTGGTACCAAGGGCCAGCGCCGATGAAGATTCCACCCGAGAACCAGCTCGGACCGTAGTAGCCGTAGGGAGCGCATCCATACGGATAGTCGGGGTAGTAGCCGTACGAGCAGACCGGGGGTCCAGCCACATAACCCGGCCCAACACCGAGGCCAATTCCGACCCGGACCTGGGCCTGCGAATAAGCCACTGGCAACATCAGTAAAGCGAACAGTGCAGCAATTCGCAGAAGAGAAGATTTCATATATTTAGTTGCGATGTATTTAGTTGCGATGGATTTCATGGTGAACCCCCTTTTCCTCCCGTTCCGCGATTTCGTTTTCACGTTTCCGTTTCCACGTTTCGCCGGAGCGGCAGCGTTTCAGCTTTCTGACTGCTTCTAAAGCGCCTACGAGCGTAAACGCGAATGGGGAAGAAAAGTTTCGCTAGGACGAGTGGCTGATTTCAGCCATCCTGATTGAAATCAACCAGTTGTGAAAGGGGGAGAGCATGGTCTCCACTCTCCGGTTCTAAACCTAAGCGCTTAGGTTACCTGAGGACTGGCACCAACCCTCTTTAAGTAGCCGGTAACCTGTGTGAAGTGAGCTATGCTAACCAGCGTGGCAATGGATCGTGCAGCTCGACAAGCGCAAATTATGAATCTTCCTCAGGGGCTCGATCCGGCCATAGAAAACATGGGATCGAAACGCACAATTTTCGCCGAGTCCGTTTTCGTTCTGCTGCCTTTTGTTCTAGTGCTTCTAACGACGATTTATTCCACCGGACAACAGTCTTCCGACGCATCCCAAGAAAAATCGGTGCGGTTGGAACGAAAGCTGGAACTCTCACGTCCCGTTCGTCCGTGGGAATTTATCTCATCCATGGGCACACGTGCCGCCCTCTTCGGGAACGAATCGGGACAATTGGAAGCGTGGGTCTATCCGCTCAAGATCGTTCGCGACTTCCATCTCCGTTTTCGCACGCAGGGTTTGGTGTTGCCCGCCGAGTCCCTCGCTCGAACGCTCAGGGTGCGCCCCGAGTCCACGTCGATCCTCTACGCAACTGACACTTTTACGGTTCGGGAAACTCTTTTCGCACCGGTTCATGAAGCGGGCGCGATTATCCAACTGGAGATCGACGCCGCCGAACCCGTGGAGGTGGAGGCGGAATTCCAACGCGATTTTCAGTTGGAGTGGCCCGCCGCGATCGCGGGAGGAAATTCTTATTGGGATACCAACCTGCGCGCGTTCGTTTTCACGGACGAACTCAACCGATTTAAAGGGCTGATCGGATCACCGACGGCCGAACGATCGTCCGAAGAGTATTGGACGAATTACTCTTCAGCGCAGCAAGATTCATTTCGCCTGGGCGTAACGAACAAAGGCCACGACACCAAAATGATCGTCATCTCGGGCTCGTGGAGCGATGTGGTGGAAAAAGAGGCAGCAATGAAGAATGCCGCAGAGAAATCTGCCACGGCGGCCGACCTCACAGCGAACTCTGCGGCGAGCTCTACAGCAAACACCACTACGAACTCTACAGCGAACAATGGCGGGGACGCTGAGGCGACCTACCGGCGTCTTTCGTCAGCTTCCAACTACGAGAAGTTGCTGGCGGAATCGTCCGACTACTACCGCGAGTATCTTGCTCGGACTGTGAACCTGTCACTCCCCGATCAACAACTTCAGGCGGCATACGATTGGTCGCGCATCAGCACGATCCAGGGGTTGGTGGAGAATCCTTTTCTTGGCGCAAGTTTGATCGCAGGATACGGCGGTTCCGGCGACAGTCTACGTCCAGGGTTTGCGTGGTTTTTCGGACGCGATGCGCTCTGGACATCCTTGGCTCTCGACTCCGACGGCGATTTTGCGAGTACCCGCAATGCGCTGGATTTTCTGGAGAAGTACCAGAGAGACGATGGAAAGATTCCGCACGAAATTTCACAATCGGCGAGTATGCTGCCGTGGTTCAAGGATTATCCGTTTCCTTATGCTTCCGCCGACGCGACGCCGTTGTTCATTGTAGTAATGGACGATTACGTGACGCACAGCGGCGACGTCGAATACGCGAAGAAAAATTGGACGAGTCTCTGGAAGGCGTATGAATTTCTGCGTTCAACCTACGACACGCTGGGTCTCCCTCAAAATGCTGGCGTTGGACACGGTTGGATTGAGGGCGGTCCTCTGTTGCCGGTGAATACGGAACTGTATCAAAGCGGACTTGGTGCCGAGGCATTGCGATCGCTGTCTCATATCGCGCTTCTCATCGGGAAAAAAGATGTCAGCGAAGATCTCGCCAAACAGTTCGAGAAACAGCAGTCACTCGTGAACAGCACCTTCTGGTCGCCAGAGAAAAATGCTTTCGTTTACGCTCTCGACAAGGACGACAGACGTTTGGATACGATCAGCGTGCTGGCGGCTGTCCCCATGTGGTTTGGCTTGTTGGACGGATCTAAAGCCGAGGCGACCATCGATCAGCTTGCGTCTCCGGATCATCAGACCGATTGGGGGATGCGAATTATTTCTTCGCGCAATCCCAGTTACAACCCTGGCGGATATCACTTTGGCAGTGTCTGGCCGCTCTTTACCGGATGGGCCGCAACCGCCGAATACCGCTACCACAGGGCTTTCCCGGCGTACGCAAATCTGCGATCGAATGCGCTGTTGAGTTTCGACGGATCTTTGGGCCATGTCACCGAGGTTCTGTCCGGCGATTTCTATCAACCTTCGCCCGGAAGTTCACCACAGCAGATTTGGTCGGCGGCGATGATCACGAATCCATTGTTGCGCGGACTGCTTGGTCTTAACGTGGACGCGGTAAACCACAATCTGACTTTCAGTCCGCACGTTCCGTCCGACTGGACCACCTTCCGAGTCGGTAATCTTAGAGTGGGGTCGACTGTGCTTGATTTGGACTATGCAAGGACCCCGGACAGCATCGCGCTGAACGTGCGCAGAACGGGTTCCGAAGCGTGCTCCATCGAGTTCTCTCCCGCAGTGAGTTTGCGAGCGCAGGTGCTCGGTGCGGAAATCAACGGCCGACCGGTTAAATTCCGTGTGGTGGAAAATTCTGAAGACCAGCACGCTCAAATCACGATTCCGTTCGCCGCGTCGACTGTTGAAAGCAAATTGCGCATCCGTTTGCGGAACGACTTTGGACTCAGCATCGCGCAAAATCTGCCGCCGCTGGGAGCCCGAAGCCAAGGCCTGCGAATCGTGTCCGAATCCTGGACTCCAATGCGCGACGCGCTGACACTCCAACTCGCGGGTGAGGCAGGCGGCGATTACGAACTCAAGATGTGGAACGCGGCGCAGGTGGCTTCGCTCGATGGCGCCGAAATGGCGAAGGATGCTGCCGGAACGGCGATCGCGCGGATCAAGTTTGATGCGAAAGAAAACACGCGCCAGATCGTATTTCATTTAAGAAGAGGGAAGTGAAGCCGCGCAGCGCAATAACCTAAGCGCTTAGGTTATCGACGAGTTCCGAACGTCAGGTGGGATTCTGTCGGGGGCGACTTTTATACCCGCCGTGTCCGAAGACCGATCGGAAGGTCATTAGACTCGCTTGCTATCGGCCAGCATTGTTTGTCGCAAAATGCTGTTTACTCTCGTCTGATACCCCTTGCCTCGCTTCTTTAGCCACGCCACAACGTCCGCATCCAGTCGCATGGAGACCGCTTGCTTTATCGGACGATAGAATCTTCCGCGTACGGCATTTTTCCAGGCTCCGGGAGGCAACTCCGGAATGTCTGAGGTATCGATTTTGCTGTCGGGAAGGGCGGCCAAGGTCGCCAGTTCACGCTTCTGTCGCGCGGTAAGGCTCGTGCCGGATGTCCGCTTGACCTTTCTATCTCTAGTTACTTTGCGCATATAAGCTCCGTTCGCTCCGAGTGGCTTTTCGGGCAGAGATGATGCGGATTTCTTCGCCGTCTTCATCGCCATCGTTGATTGTGTGCGCCACAAGCAGCAAATGAACGCCGTTCACCAGTCCTATCGTCGGCCAGCGCGGTTCACCGTCCACTTCGCGGTCTTGCCGAGTCAAGTGGAAAGGATCGTCGAAAACCAAAATAGCAGTGTCAAAACTGACGCGGTGCTTTCGCCTGTTAATTCGACTCTTCCGCTCGTCCCAGGCAAATTGCACCGAAGCCTCTGTGTAGACGAATATGTATATACAATAGCACGCTTTATCCATTCCGGCCTAACGATCAGTAACCTCATCATTTACAATCGAAGATTCTTCTTCGATTGGAAAACACAAACTATGCAGCGCTGGTCGCAACTGTTTATTCCTACTCTTCGTGAGGCTCCGGCGGATGCCGAGGTCGCTAGCCACAAGCTTTTGGTACGTGCGGGATACGTTCGCCAGCTTGGAGCGGGGATCTATTCGTTCCTCTTTCTTGGCAACCGCAGCATGCAGAAGATCATGGGTATCGTCCGGCAAGAGATGGACAAAATTGGGCAGGAATTTTATCTGCCTGCGTTGAATCCGCGCGAGGTTTGGGAGGCTAGTGGGAGGTGGGCGGCGATGGGCGAGAACATGTTTCGCCTCAAGGACCGCAAGGGAGCCGAGCTTTGTCTGGGGATGACGCACGAAGAAGTGATGACCGACATCGCGCGCAAGGAGCTTCGCAGCTACAAGCAGCTGCCACAGATTTGGTATCAGATCCAGACGAAATTTCGCGATGAACCGCGTCCGAAGTCGGGACTGCTCCGCGTCCGCCAGTTCATCATGAAAGACGCGTACTCGTTCGACATCGACGCCGCTGGGTTAGATGTGTCCTATCAGAAGCATTACGACACGTACTGCAAGACGTTTGATCGCTGCGGATTGAAGTACATGGTGATCGACGCCCACTCCGGCGCGATGGGCGGATCGCAGTCGCAGGAATTCATGGTGCGCACTCCGGCGGGCGAAGACCAGATCGTTAGCTGCGAAAAATGTAACTACGCGGCGAACATGGAGAAGGCGTCTTCGAAGCTTGCTCCGGTAGAAGACTTGAAGTCGGAAGGCGATGGTCAGCCGCTCGAAGTGCACACTCCGGGACAGAAGACGATTGAAGAGGTCGCGCGCTTTCTCGGTGTGTCGCCCAAAAACAAAATCAAGACGCTGGCGATGATGGTCACCGAAGAAGATAAAAAGACGGGCAAGACCAGTCAGCGTGCGCTCGTTCTCCTCATGCGCGGCGATCATCAGATGAATGAGGCGAAGCTTTCGACAGCCGTCGGAGGCAAGGACACCCGTCCGATGCAGGATGAAGAAATCCGGGAGCTGTTTCATTCTCCTGCGGGATATCTTGGTCCGCTCGGAATTGAGTGGGCGAGAAGCTTGGATGAAAAAGATGCGAAAGAATCCAGCAAGCCGATTTTGCTGGTCGACAAAGCCCTCGAAGGCCGCGCGAATCTGATCGGCGGCGCGAATAAAGAAGATTTCCACGTCAAGAACCTGACTCCGGGAACGACGTTTCATCCCACGGGTTATGCCGACCTGCGCGCTGTGACTGCTGGCGAAGATTGCCCGAATTGCGGATCGCCGCTGCGCATTGATACGGCAGTCGAGATTGGACACATCTTCAAGCTCGGCTACAAGTACTCCGATTCGATGGGGGCTCGTGTGCTGGATCGCAACGGTAAAGAAGTCGCACCGATCATGGGTAGCTATGGCATCGGGATCGAGCGCATTCTGACCGCGGCGATTGAGCAGAATAACGACGAAAACGGATTCTGGCTGCCGCCATCGATCGCTCCGTTTGAGGTGGTGGTGGTTTCTACGAATCCCAAAGATGAGACGATTCGAGCCGCCTCTGAGGGCATCGCCGCGAAGCTGGAGGCCGCCGGATGGGACGTTATTCTCGATGATCGCAACGAACGGCCCGGGGTTAAGTTCAAGGATGCGGACTTGATCGGCATCCCCTTTCGAATCAATGTGGGAAACAAGGTTACCGAAGATACCGTTGAAGTCGTTACGCGCTCGACTCGCGCAACAGAGGACGTTAAGATTTCAGCCATAACGGAGTATTTCCAGGATCTGCGTCCGGCCGCACGCTAACCGGCGAATTGGGCCGGCGCAGGACGGAAACCTCCGATTAGGAACTCGCAACCAGCGATTTGGCGATTGTTTCTTATGGGTACTCTGAAATTGATCTTCGGTGTGGGAATATTTATTGCGATTGCCGTTGCGGGCTTCAAAGTAATACCGCCTTACTTTTCCAACTACGAACTCGAAGACGCCATTAAGACTGAGGCGACGCAATCGACATACAGCTCGCGAACGGAAGATGACATTCGGGATTCCGTTATCAAACAGGCGAAGAGTCTCGACATCCCGCTGACCGCGAAGCAAGTGCATGTCACCAGAAACGGCGGATACGGTACCGGTACGCTGGCAATTGAAGCGGAATATAGCGTTCCTATCGAACTGCCTGGATTTTCAACGAGCCTCGACTTCCATCCTTCCTCGAAAAACAAGGGCGTGTACTAGAAATCGGGTGCGTTTCGTCGAAGCTCGTCCAGTCGCGTGCGCACAGTTTTCCACTTTCGCCTCTGCCATTCCTTTCCGCTGACTCATTCCTGAATCTGCTACCATTCCTCGTTCCGCTGAATCTGATCTCTTATGCATTGGTGGGCGTCGATTTTCGGTTTTGTCCTCATCTGTCTCATCCTCATGGATGCGTTCGAGACCATTGTTTTACCGCGTCGCATCAAGCGCAGCTTTCGAATCACATCGTGGTTCTATCGGAACACGTGGGGATTCTGGACCAAGGTCGCATCACACATTAAGACACCGAATCGACGCGAAGGCTTTCTCGCATATTACGGACCGTTGTCGCTGATTGTGCTACTGGGATTTTGGGCGCTCGGATTGATTTTCGGATTCGGCTGTGTGCAGTATGGACTCGGCGAACATGTTTCGCTGGGCAGCGAGAAAATCACCTTCGGCAAAGTCTTATACCTCAGCGGAGAAACTTTCTTTACTCTGGGATATGGGGATATCACTCCCAACAATGCAGCTGCCCGCGCCCTTTCGGTGATGGAAGCCGGATTAGGTTTTGCGTTTCTCGGCGGAGTCGTCGGATATCTTCCGGTGATCTATGGTTCGTTTGCGGTCCGCGAAGTTGAGATATCGCTGCTCGACGCACGGGGTGGCTCTCCGCCGAGCGCCGCGGAATTTCTGGGCCGCCTGGGATGCTGTCCCGATCAAAAAGTACTGGATGATATCTTCCGCGACTGGGAGCGTTGGTGCGCTGACCTTCTGGCGAGTCAGATTTCTTATCCGGTGCTAAGTTTCTTTCGTTCGCAACATGGGAACCAGTCTTGGCTGAGCGCGTTGACCGTGATGCTCGACGTTACGTCGCTAGTGATGACTGGAGTGGATGGCATCCACCAAGATCAGGCCAAGTTGACGTTTGCGATGGCGCGGCATTGTGCCGTCGATCTGGCGCAAGTTGTGAATTCGCAATACAGTCCGCATGATGCGGATCGTTTGTCTGATGCGGATCGCGAGCGCCTGAAAACGGAACTGGCGTGGCGCGGCGTCACACTGTCGGAAGGCGCTGACAAGGCTGAGAAACTCAACGAACTGCGGCTGGTCTACGAACCGTACCTGCACGCGCTGAGCCGTCGGCTGTTGCTCACGCTGCCGCCGTGGATCCACAAAGATCGCAAGAAAGACAACTGGCAGGGTGGCCCGTGGGATCGTGCGATTCAGGCGCGAGCGCTGGAACATCCCGGGCATCCAGTGGACGACCACTTCTGAAACCTGGTAATCGTAACTTCGTTAGCGCCGCCCCCTCTTTAAGACGATACAGTCGCCCCTGTGTTCAGAATGGCGACGCGAGAATCTCTCCTGGCTAGTCTCCGTTGCAAAAGAACAATGCCGATTCCGAAAATCAAGCCAGAACCAATCCCTACCTGAAAAAAAAGCGTACGATCGGGAAAATCCGGCACGGTAGGCAAGTTAGCGCTGCTGAAGATCACCAAGTGCTCGCCCATGTTCTCGAGATTCAATTGCTCAGCGTATTTGGCTTGCGTTATTCGCTCCCGTAGATCTGCATAGTTTTTCTGAGCGCTGTCATAATCGCGGGAGAGCATTTTGCTCGCTTCGTCGGACGCAGTATTCGTTCGAGTCTTGCCCGTACCCTGGGCGAGTGCAGGTCTGTCTAATTCTTCCAACTTAGCTTCGGCAACGTCTAGTTGCCGTTGGAAGAAACTAATTGTTTCCCTAATTCTCTCGGCTTGGTCTCGTTCGTACGTGGAGAGTAGAGACTCAGTGAGCGCGCCACAGATTTGCTGGGCCCGCGTTGGATCCGAGTCGACATAGCTCACGGTTACGCCCGTTGGCATACTCTTTGTCGTTTCCGCAAAACTGTTAACGAGAGGTTCAAGGGTCATGTCTTGCTGGATACGCTCAATCATGCCCGTCTCGTTTCGGTCCTTCTTGATCTGGTCGATGGGCCTATCCAGTATTGTTCTCAGGTTGCTTGAGGAGAGGACCGTCTGCGTACTGGTCTGAAGGCGTACTGAAAAATCATCCGACATTAGATTTGGCACTAACGATTCAGGAACCCTCTGCTGCTCCATCAGTACGGTCGACTGAGAGGTGTACTTCGCTGGGAAGACATATGAGATAAAGAATCCACCTGCTGCTCCCGATATCACCGATGTCAGAATCACACTCCACCATCTCCGGGCGAGATTACTTGGGTTACTCATCGGATAGTCACCTTCATCTCGTTCGGTAACTGCGTGGTTGGAACGCCAGAATGTACGGTTAGTTCCCATCGTCGGGCATTCTACACCCTTTGGCCAGTTAGTTGGAGAAAACGCGTGCCTTGTCCACAGTCTGCAAAATGCTCCCGGTTTCCGATAGAGGTGTGCACTTCTGCTAACATTTCCCCGTCCATGAAACATTCCGGTGAAAACGTTGTTCGAATTGAGGCTGACGCGTTGCATGCGTTGGCGGATCGCCTTGCTGGTTCCATGGCGGCTGATTTCGACCGCTCCCTTGATCTTTTATTTAACTGTCAAGGTCGTGTTGTCGTGACCGGAATGGGCAAGAGCGGCCTGATCGCCCGCAAGATTGCTGCGACTTTGAATTCGACGGGATGTCCTGCGCTCTATTTGCATCCCGTGGACGCGTTGCACGGCGATCTCGGGATGATTGTCCGAGGCGATGTTGTGCTGGCACTCTCGGCGAGTGGCGAGACCGAAGAAATATTGCAGTTGATGGCGACGATCAAGCGGCTGCAGGTGCCGCTGATTGCGATGACTTGCGACGGGGCGACTTCGGATAGTTCAAAATCAAAAGCAGCGGGCGAGGGCGCGCGCTCTACATTGGCGGCCGCGGCCGAGGTTGCTTTGGATTGTTCGATATCTCAGGAAGCATGTTCACTCGGACTCGCTCCCACGGCTTCTACCACGACGATGCTTGCATTGGGCGACGCTCTGGCGGTAGCGCTTTCGGAGAAGCGCGGATTCAAAGAAGAAGATTTTGCAAACTTGCATCCAGGTGGGAAGCTGGGGAAGCGACTGGCGCGGGTGGAATCGTTGATGCACTCCGGCGATGCGGTCCCGCGAGTCACTTCGCAGGCGAAGATGCCCGACGTGATTTACGAAATGTCGCGCAAGAAATTAGGGATGACTGCCGTAGTCGATGGCGATCGTTTGTTGGGCGTGATCAGCGACGGGGATTTGCGGAGACTATTGCAGCAGCGTGGCAAAGACACGCTCGACCTGACCGCAGAAGACTCCATGACGCGGGAGCCGAAAACAATCGGTCCGCAAGAATTCGCAGCCACGGCCTTGGCGCGTATGGAAGAAATGAAGATCACATCCCTGGTTGTGGTGGATAGCGTTGCCAACAATCCACGACGGCTGCTCGGCATCGTGCATCTGCACGATCTCTGGGGCACGGAGATGGTTTAGCTACGCTTCAGGATGTGCAAGCAAGACGGTGCAAGCCCCCCGTCTCTACGAGTAAGTTTATTAGCGCGCGACTTTTATCTTTGTTTTGGGCGCATGGAATGCGTCGGGGAAAGTGAATGTCACCCGCGCTCCCGTGCGTACATTGTTTACCAGCGCTGGGCGGAAGCAGGCCACACAGGTCCCGCCTTCCTGCCGGACACTCGGATAGATAATCCCAGCCGATCCTTCATTGAGCAGACGGCGGCCGAGCTGTTGCGACGCGCGATAGCTATCGGGTTGCAGGAACTGTTCGAACGTACGATCTTTTTGCGCGCTTCGTAAATCGTGAAACTCGGCGCGAAAGTCAGCGAGATATTCGCGATAGTCAACGGTTTCTTCTTCCATCCACTTTATTTCACGCAGTCCTTCACCGTAGTGGAAAGCGACTTCAGCCTGGGCGGTTTTCAGGGAGAAGGCGGCATACCAGCAGCCGCGGTCGTCTCCACTGAAGCGACTCCCGCCGGGGCGGGCGTGGGTAAATGCCGCATTGATGATGTGATAGTGCGGCACCCCGAAAACAAGTTCGTGTACGGAGATTCCGGGAAGCAAGTTAGCCTCGCCCGCGAGCCGCGTGTTGGTCGCATCGTCGAGTTGGAACAGGTGCTCCATCTGCGCCGGCGGAAGTCCCAACCGCGAAAGTACGCTTTCGCCTTCGTCGAAAAATTTGTTGGGAATGAGGCGGTGAGTGTCGTCCTGCGAAAGGGACGTGGTCTTAGGGAAATTCTTGTCGCGCACCCTCTTGGCCACTAGAGACCGCCGCGACGAGCATCCAGCAGTTGGCGAACCCGCAGCATTGAAGGCACTCCGCCCTTGAGCATATAAATCAGCGGAGTTTGACCTCCGAAGATAGGGTTTGAATTCGGCAGTTGTATCCAGGCATCGGCAAGTTTGGTGGAATACAAAATGTTCAATGCCTTGAAAATGCCCACGAGTAGGGAGACCCGTGTGAGCTTGTCTTGATCGAGAGTTTTCGCATCAGACGCCTTGCTGGTAGCGCGCTTGAGTTGATAAAACGATCCGTTTGAGATGCCGCCAATTAGGCCGCGTGCGTCTTCATCCCGCAACTTCCAGTGGGATGTCAGGCGGACAAAAGCACGGATGGCCACAGGACTGAGTTTTTCCTGGATGGCCCGACTGGAGAGGTCCGCAGGCTGGTCCCAGGCGACGCCATGAAGGTTCACGACGTTCGATTGCGATAAAGCCATGTCTCCAAACATGAGAACATTATGCTCCATAAATGGAGCACTGTCAAGAAACGACTCCTCTGGAACAGCCCGGCTCGTTAGTGCCTATATCCTAAGCGCTTAGGTTATTGAGTTTAAATCTCATCAGACTGCAGCCCGTGACTCCCGCCGCGGTGCAGCCGGGGCGACTATCGTTGCGCCGAGTCCTATGTGTTTAATGGCAGAAGCGGTGCAGTTTCGGGGGTGGAGGAGTAGGGAACTCGTCGAACTCACCTTCCCAGCCTTCGCATCCTCGCGCGGTGACGGCGCGGATCACAACCTGCTCCATATCGCGGGCCTTGGCTTTGGCCTCCGTGATCTGATCGGTGGTTAGATAACCGCCGTTGTGGAGTTCGCCTAAGTCCGCCGCGGCGGGCCCATAGCCCGCATCGGAAGAAACCGTAAACCAGATATAGGCGTTGAATCGATCGACTGGAACGCCGCGTCCATCCCTCAAGGCCTTGGCATAGAAATATTGCGCTTGCGGCAATCCTTGATCGGCGGCGATTTTAAAAAGGCGAGGAGCTTTGGTGTAATCGCGATCGGCCATGAGTCGGCCGAGATAGTAAGCGCCATACGCGTTGTTTTGATCGGCGGCAATCTTGAGCCATTTTTGAGCGAGGTCGGCGTCGCGTCCCACCGTGCTGCCGATAAAGTAGAGACGTCCCGCGAGCCACCCGGCCAATGGATCTCCCTGTTGCGCGGCTTTCTTATAGAGTTCGAGCGCTTCTCCCGGATCGCGCGCGAGGGAAGTCCCAGTTTCGTAATAGTAGCCGAGAGCGATCTGGGCGGGACCGTATCCGCGGTCGGCGGAACGGCGAAAGAAGTCAATCCCTTCCGCGTCATTTCGCGAAGGACCTACTCCAGTGATGGCGTCCATTCCGCGATCGTAGAGCGCCTCGGGCGAAGTGCTTTGGGCAAATGCCGCCATGCTGAACGCAAGGAGGAAACCTGACAATAAAGTTCGACGCATGGATGGTTGTTTTCCGTGAGAGGTATCAAGACAAGTATAGGAAATGCCATAGGCGGTGTAGAGTTACGAAAGTTCGATAGGATCGCATCGCTAGATGCAAATCGGTTTGAGGTGAAAAGTGATTCTGAATTGGAACACACCGAATTTTCCCCAACAACTCGCCCTCTATGCGGTCATCGTGTGTTGGTGGCTGTTCCTGCTGACATTCTGGCTGCGAAAACGGCCGCCTGCGGTTCGAGAAGCGAAGCGAGATTGGACGTCTCTCATCGGGCTAGTTCTGCAGTCGGTGGGATTTTTCCTGGTCTGGTTTAATCCGCTGAAGCGGCATTCGATGCCGCCGGCCGCTGCAACGTCTCCGGCGACGAAATGGCTGATCGCGGTTGCTGCAATATTCATAGCAGTTTGCTCGGTGTGGCTGGTGAATGCGGCCGCGCGGCGACTTGGGAAACAATGGGCGCTCGCTGCCCGCCTGGTTGAAGGACATGAACTGATTCAGGACGGTCCATATCGGTTCGTGAGAAATCCTATCTATACCGGTATGTTCGGGATGCTGCTCGCCACCGGATTGGTCGTGGGACGATGGAATGCGCTGGCGATTGCTATCGTCGTATTTCTTGCAGGAACGTATATCCGAATTCAGAGTGAAGAGCGACTGTTGCGGCTGGCTTTTGGGGCTAAGTTTGAGGAGTACGCGAGTAGAGTGTCGGCGGTGATTCCGGGAGTGTATTAGTTGTCCATTAGTTCCCAGAGAACGATTTCGACCGCGATGCAGTTGAGGGAGTAGGGGTCCTTCGCTTCGCTCAGGATGACAGTTCGTTTAAGAGGGAGTGAAAAAATGTTTACGGGTAGCGTTCGCGGATGAAGTCGCCAATTGCGCTATATGCCGCTGTCAACGCCTTTTCTTCCGGCAGAAAAACGATACGGAAATGTTTTGTTCCAGGACGTTGCCCGAATCCTGAGCCATGCACGACCATCACGTGTTTCTGTCGGATCAGTTCGGTGACGAATACGTCGTCGCCTTCTGGAATGTCGATGCTCGGGTAGGCATAAAAGGCGCCCCGAGGGGCGACACAACTCACGTGCGGAGTCTCTTCGCACCATCGCATCGTGAGATCGCGACGGCTGCGGAGTTTACGCTTCACTTCGATGAGGTGATCCTGCGGACCTTCGAGCGCGGGTTTGATGGCATATTGCTCTGGATGATTTGCGCACAAGCGCGCTCGTAGCAACTTGTTGACGCCTTCAAGATACGGCTTGATCACGGACGCTTCGCCGCTGGCAATGCCCCAGCCGATGCGCCATCCGGGAGCGAGATAGTTTTTAGACAATCCTCCAAAAGTGATCACCGGCACATCGGGCGCGACCTCTGCCATGGAAGCGTGGTCGTCATCGTCGATGATTAATTTGTCATAGATCTCGTCTGCAAAAATAATCAGATTATACTGCCGTGCGAGTTCTGCAATTTGCTCCAAAGTCTTGCGCGTACAAACAGAGCCAGTAGGATTATTTGGATTGATCAGCACAATCCCGCGGGTTCGCGGCGTGATTTTCTTCTTGATGTCGTCGAGGTCGGGCTGCCAGCCGTCTTCTTCTTTTAAATAATAAGCATTCAATCCAATTTCGATTTTCGCCAATACCGCCGAATAGAGTGGATAGTCAGGGCACGGCGTCAGCAGATTATCGCCGTCGTTGAGAAGAGCCGTGAGGCAGATGTCGACTGTCTCGCTGACTCCGGAAGTGACGAAGACATCCTGAATGTTTGTGATCTCTTTGCGTGCGGCTTCTCCTCGAATTGCTTCGATCGCTTGCGGGATGCCTGAAGAGCCGGAGTATCCATTCTTGCCGTCGCGCATGGCCTTATAAACGGCTTCGATCATGTGCGGCGGCGTTTGGAAGTCGAAGTTCAGCGGGTCGCCAATGTTCAGGGGAAGAATTTTGTGCCCCTGTTTCGAAACCTCGTCAGCAATGCACGCTAAGTCGCGAATCGCATAGCGGACGTTTTCGAGCCGGGTGGCGGGAGCGATTTCGCGAGTCTGAATAGTGGCCATATCTGAGTCAACCAAAGCTGATCACCGCCGAGACGCCGAGATCGCCAAGAAACATGGCTTAGATTCTCTCGGCGCTCTCTGCGTCTCGGCGGTAAATGCGTGTTACTCTCCGCGATCGATCTGCGCTTTTTGCAGCGTGTCGGAGTAATCCACGTAAACTGCTTTCCATTCGGAGTAGAAATCGATCGCGCCAATGCCGCCCTCGCGATGTCCGTTGCCGGTGGCCTTCGTTCCACCAAAGGGCAAATGCACTTCAGCGCCGATCGTTGGAGCGTTGATGTAGGTGATGCCCGTCTCCAGATCGCGAATCGCGGCGAATGCCTTATTCACATCTTTGGTGTAAAGAGAAGACGAAAGACCGTAGTCGATGTTGTTGGCAATCGCGATCGCGTCTTCCAGGTCTTCACATGGGATGATCGAAACCACGGGTCCAAAGATTTCTTCCTGCGCGATTCGCATCTTAGGATCGACGTCGGTGAACACCGTCGGCTCGATGAACCACCCGTATTGGTAGTCTCCCTTGTCGAGGCGATTGCCGCCGGTGACAAGTTTCGCGCCTTCGTTCTTTCCGATGTCGATGTACTTGAGGCTGTTGTTGAGTTGCTTCTCGTTGACTGCAGGACCCATTTCGACTGATTCATCCAATCCGTTGCCGACTTTGATCTTCTTCGCGCGAGCAACGAATTCGTCGATGAATTTGCGATAGACGCCCTTCTGTACGATGATTCGACTGGTCGCGGTGCAGCGTTGTCCAGTGGTTCCGAATGCACCCCAGAGTCCGCCTTCGACAGCGAGTTCGAGGTTGGCATCGTCGAGAACGATCATCGGGTTCTTGCCGCCGAGTTCTAGTGAACAGGGTTTTAGAGCCTGCGCAGCGGTCGTGCCAATAATCTTGCCGACTGCAGACGATCCCGTAAACGAAATCGCACGCACCGCAGGATTTTCCGTCAGCGGAGCGCCTGCCGACGGACCGAAACCAGCGACGACGTTGATTACTCCATCGGGGATGCCCGCTTCCGTGAGGGCCTGGACTAAATTGAAAGTGGATAGCGGAGTATCCTGCGCAGGCTTGATGACGCAGGTGTTTCCGCAGACCAGTGCCGGCAAAAGTTTCCACGAAGAAATCGCCATTGGGAAATTCCACGGCGTGATCATGCCGCAGACGCCAATCGGTTGGCGGACCGCCATGGCAAATTTGTTGGGTAGTTCGGACGGCACGGTGGGACCAAAAAGTCGACGTCCTTCGCCAGCGTTGTAGTATGCGGCGTCGATGGCTTCCTGGACATCGCCGCGCGTTTCTTTCAGGACTTTGCCCATCTCGCGCGTCATGTCGCGGGCGTGTTCTTCTTTGCGGCCAGTCAGGATTTCGGCGGCCTTGAAAATCATTTCGGCGCGGCGTGGAGCGGGCACCAGACGCCATTTTGCGAACGCGTTCTTGGCGGCATCCACTGCGGCATCAACATCAGCTTTGTTCGAGTCCTGGAATATGGCGACGACTTCGCGCGTGTCGGCGGGATTGATGTCTTCAAACGTCTTGCCGCCTGCGGATTCGACCCATTCGCCGTCGATGAAGTTCTTGAATACTTTGGTCCTCGTTGTGCCGCCCGCCGTTGCGGGCTTCGTCATAGTATCGGTCGCCATTGAAGCCTCCCGGAGATATTCCCGTGAATATTGCAGAACTTCCATGCTAACAACCGGGCAGAAGACGGGCAAGCGAAGGACGACGGCGGTGGTTTATCTGTCAGCAAAAAAGCTCTCACCACGAAGGACACCAAGGTTCACTAAGGAAAATCTTAGCGACGGCTACTGTCGTGATATTTTCATGCTCGTGAAGAGCTTTCGATCTCATTGGATATCGATTTGTACGCTTATTGCGTTACTTGCCTTAGCTTCGCTCGCCCCTGCTCAAGATCCCCCGTCTGCGTTTCCCGTGGTCTCGACTGTGGACGAGTCCGAGATCGCCGGACGTTCTGTGCAACTCGATTCGCATCAACTTCTGCTGCCGTGGCCCTTCCCGGATTCCGTCGGCGATTCTTACTCTTCTCATTTTCTCGCGCAGTGGACAATTCTTCACGACCAGTTTCAACGTCAGCGACTGCCATATTTTTATTGTTGTTTTGCGATCGACCCTGTCACTTATGAAATGATCCCGGACAAGAACTGGGCGAACTCCACGGCTTATTTGCGAGCGATGCTTGAAGGATTCGTTGAACACTTGTACTCGTACACCGGGGACGAACGCACGCTTCGCGATCTTGAGGATTTTGTGGACTACGAAATGGCAAACGGGCTGACCCCGAGCGGCTATCTATGGGCCGGAGTACCGTATCCGTCCGCGAATCCTGGTGCGCCTCGCTATTCCGGCTGGAGCAATCATGGCGAAGATTATGTTGAGCCGCATGTGATCGGCGAAGATGGGTTCGCTTACGTGCGTCTGTATGAAATGACGGGTAAGACGAAATATTTGAAGGCAGCGATTCACTTCGCGGATGAACTCGCGAAAAACTACAAGCTGGGCGACGAACTGCACTCACCCTGGCCAGTCCGTTGCTTCGCTCGCGATGGACGAGTGGAAGGCAAGGGTATGGGGCCGTACTCCGCCAATGTTCTCGGGCCGATTTCTCTCTTCGACGAATTGATCAGGCTCAAAAGAGGTCACACCTCCGATTACGCAAAAGTGCGACACGCTGCATGGCAATGGCTGGAAGACTATCCGTTAAAGAACAACGTCTGGGTTGGATATTTCGAAGATGTGCCGCCGACGATGGGCGATATGAACAACGTGATCCCACTGGAACTGGCGCGCTATATTTTGTTGCATCCCGAAAAAGACCGTGAGTGGAAGCAACACTCGAAACAGCTTATCGAGTGGGTGAAGACGACTCCCAAATGGCCGAAGTATCGAGTGCATGGAGCCCTCGTCACGACCGAGCAAGGCGACGGCGTGAATTTTTGTTGTAACAAACCGAATCAATGTTGTGACAGCCACACCTCGCGACTGGCAGCTGTCGAGGCTCTTTACTTTGCGCGAACCGGAGATCAGGATTTCAAAGAGGAAGCCTTCCGTTCGTTCAACTGGGTCACGTACTTTCAAGGCTTGCCGGGGAAAGCGCACGCTCCGTTTAGCGAGCAGTGGTGGTTCACAGATGAATTCGCCGACGGTCCTCGGCGATTGATGGATGGCTTCTGGGCAGTTCCGGAGTGGGCTCCGGCGAACGAATCGCATTTTCTGGGCTCGACTTCTGTAGTCACAAAGATTTCCTATGGAAAGGGAAGTGTCAGCTACTCGACTTTTGATCGCGACTCGACGGATGTCCTCCGGCTCGATTTTGATCCGACGAAGATATCGGCGGGTGGTCGCGTCCTCAACCGATTGCCGGGCTCAGTGTCGAACTTTGACTTGTCCAAAGCCAACGAGGGATTCGTATTCGATGCTACCAATCGCGTGTTGCGAATCCGCCATCGTCGATCTGGAGCTGTGAAGATTGAAGGGGCTGGTGGCAACGCCACTCCGTTGTTGGTTACGTTCGACGATCCACACCAAGCGGCGGGAACGGTTTTGAAGGGCGAGTACCCGGCGGGCGTCATCACATGGATCGGAGATTCGTGGAGCATCCATGTTCCGAGTGGCAAGTTAGGAACTTTTAATCTGGGCATGAAACTTGGTCTTCACCCTACCGCGAGCACAGAAACCCCCTCTTTCCGACTAAAGAACTCAGGCGTTTTCGCTGGTATCGACGTATTTAACCCCGGATCCACAGCGGCCACTCTTATGGCACGGTGCGGTGACGGGGCACAGATTACCGCTTCTGTGAAGCCCGGCGAACTGAAGCGCATTAGGACCAGTTGGACGTCAGCCTGCTGGCAGATAACATTCAGCGTTTCGGGCGTGTCCGAACTCCAGTTCGACAACCTGGCCTACCTGCCCTGACGAGGGGCTCTTCTTCGCGGCTTCGTGGTCACTTTCGTAACCCTTTCACCCTCTTACCACAGTCAAATACATCTGCATCCGAGGATATGATGAGTACAGGCAATCGCCACAAATTTTTAGAATTCCGCATCGAGGTTGGCACGAGTTCGTGTCGAATAAAGCCAAGCCGGGAGTTTACGTCGCCTGGAAAACGGTGACGTATCGCAGCGTGATTTTGGCGCTGCTCGGAGTCGTGGTGATTTTCGCCGCGATCGTCCACGAAGCTTTTCCAAAGTTCAGCGACACAACGGTGAAAGCCGCCGGACATTTTTCATCGACTGTTCTCGAAAAAGTGGCAGGACTCGCGCCTCCACTCAAAGGACCATCGGGAGCGGTATCACAGCAAGCCCACTTCACCGCCCTTGATGGCACTATCCGTGTTCGAAAAGGTAACGGCAATAGTTGGATCAACGCCGACTACAACGTCCCTCTCGAAAAAGGTGATGTAGTACAGACCGGCGCGGAAGGCATGGCGAAAATTGTTTTCAACGACGGAACGAACTACACCGTGAAACAAGATTCGCTGATTGTGATCGAAGAAAACTCCGCGAATGATCAGCAGCAGACGAACGTATCCGTGGCGGTCACAACTGGAACGGTTGATCTCACCACTGCAACATACGTGCAAGGTTCGACTTCGCAGGTAATCGTCGCGGGCGCGAAAGCTTCGCTCGCCCCCGATTCATCGGCGATGGTTCATAACGATCCCAAAGAAAACCAGCACGAGATCCTGCTGAAAAAAGGCAGCGGCGAAATCCAGCGCAATGGAGAAAGCGTCCATCTTTCGACCTGGGAGAAGGTTAGTTTTCAGAACGAATCAAAGACGATGGAGCGGGCCACCGAAATCGGTCCGCCAGCGCCCATTACGCCTGGCAACATGATGCCCGTCTTTATCAACGATGGGGAAAAAGCCAAAGAAGTGGAATTTGCCTGGACACCAATGGCGAATGCTGCTGGATATCGTCTGCGAATCTCGCACAATCCTTATTTTTCGTCGGTACTACTCGATCGCAAGGTTGAAACGCCAAGTGTGGTTGTGACCGGCCTTCCGGTTGGCGCTTATTATTGGTCAATCCAATCATTTGATGCAGGTGGCAAACAGTCGGTGGAGAGCGAAAAGAATCGCTTCACGATTGTGGTCAAGTCTAAAGAGAAAGTGGAACTCGCCCTCGACATGGATCCTCTGATGCAGCACGGGCACGTGATCGAAGTAACGGGCAAGACCGAGGCGGGAGCGCGTGTAATGGTGAACGGCCGGGAAGTGCCGATTATTGGGGATGATGGCGCGTTCCATTACTTCACACCTCCGTTGGCAAACGGGGAGAACTTGATCACGGTCACGGCGCAAAATGCCAAAGGCGGCGTCAAGACGCATCAGGAAAAAGTCGTGATTCAGTAGTAGCGATTCGGTACAGCCAGGCGAGGAAAGTGTGAGCGAACGGTTTCTAATTACGACCGGTGCCCAAGTGACAACCTTTAGGATCGAACATTCCAAGTAGAATGGGAACAAACCAGCGGAGAGCGACTCGTAGAGAAACTAAAGCGAAATCCCAGTTTTCAGGGACGAGACGAATTCCCGGAAGAGAGAAGTAGCGCAAATGGCAAACAACGGTTTTCATAACGGGTCTTCGCGATCGCACAACCTACGCTCGCTGTTCAGCATGTTTTCCAGCGACCTCGCGATCGATCTAGGCACGGCCAACACACTGGTGTATGCGCGCGGCAAGGGCATTGTGGTCAACGAGCCATCCATTGTCGCGTTGAATAAAAACACCAACGAAGTTGAGGCTGTCGGCAAAGAAGCCAAAGAAATGCTGGGACGTACTCCGGGAAACATCGTGGCCATCAAGCCGATGAAAGACGGAGTGATCGCTGACTTCAAAGTTACCGAAAAAATGTTGAACTACTTCATTCAGAAAGCGCACAACCGCAAGATGCTGGTGCATCCAAGAATCGTAATCGGGGTGCCTTCGGAAATTACGCAGGTTGAAAAGCGCGCAGTCATGGATTCCGCTTATCGCGCGAAAGCCAGTGAAGTGCATCTCGTGGAACAAGCGATGGTGGCGGCGATTGGTGCAGGCCTTCCGATCACAGAGCCGAGTGGCAACATGGTGGTCGACATCGGCGGCGGTACCACCGATATTGCAGTTATTTCTTTGAGCGGAATTGTTTATTCGCGTTCCGTACGAATGGCCGGCAATCAGATGGACGAGGCCATCATGAATTACCTCAAACGAAAATATAACTTGCTGGTGGGCGAGCGCACGGCCGAACAGATCAAGATGGAAATCGGCTCAGCGTATCCGCTGGATAAGCCGCTGACCATGGAAATCAAAGGTCGTAACCTGATCGAAGGCGTTCCGAAAACCATTACTGTAGACGACAGCGAGATCCGTGAGTCGTTGAGCGAATGCGTTTCGACCATCATGAACGCGATTCGCGTTGCGTTGGAACGTACGCCTCCCGAGCTTTCTGCGGACATCAGTGACCGCGGTATCGTGCTGACCGGCGGCGGCGCACTGATCAAGAATCTGGACAAGCGTATCCGCGAAGAAACTGGATTGCCTGTTTCGATCGCGGACGATCCGCTGTGCAGCGTGGTGCTCGGAACCGGCAAGATGCTTTCGGACTTCAAATTGCTCCGTAAGATTTCGATCGAGTAAATTTGAATTCTAAGCTGCCAGCGAACGCAGGTCCTTCGCTTCGCTCAGGATGACAATGTGAAGTACGGGTTTCACGGGTGACGGGTCCCCTGAGACCTGACAACTAAGACCTGAGACCTGCCGCTATGGAATCCGTCCTCGGACGCTACCGCAATCTGATCGTGCTGGTCGGAGTGTTATTCGCGCAAGTCCTCGGCTTGGCCACGCAGGTCAAGCGAACCACGGACAGCGAATCGACGCGCCTGATCCGCGTTTGGGCTGTGGGTGCGGTCGCTCCCCTCGAAAAGGCTTTGGGATGGGTGCAGAATTCCACCGGGAACGTCTGGCATAACTATTTTTACTTGCGCGGTGTGCGCGCCGAAAATCGCAACCTCAAACAACAAATTGAACAGATGCGCCTGGAGCAGGTGCGTATCAGCCAGGATGCGGACCAGGCCAGGCGTCTGCAGGCACTCCTCGCGTTCAAGGAACAATTCATTTCCCAGACCATGGCGGCGCAGGTCATCGGATCGAGTGGCAGCGAATTGTCCCGCTCAGTTTTCATCGATAAAGGATACAAAGACGGTATCGCGAGTGACATGGCCGTAATCACCGCCGACGGCATCGTGGGCAAGGTTTTGCGCGTATATCGAACGACCTCCGAGGTTTTGCTCATCGACGACCAGACCAGCGGAGTTGGAGCCATCCTCGACAAGACCCGGTTGCAAGGGATTTTGCGTGGAACTCCATCGGGCGAAGTGATGCTCGAGAAAATCATGAGCGACGAAACGGTGCCCGAAGGAGAAGTGGTTTTGACCAGTGGTGGTGATCGTATTTTTCCGAAGGGTCTGCTGGTGGGGAAAGTGACGAAGGCATCGAGAGGCAACGAGTCGTTCCTCAATATCCGTGTGCGTCCGGCGGCCGATCTAGGCCGACTGGAAGAAGTACTCGTGGTAACGAAGATTGACGAGCGACAGGCGCAGCCCGATCAGACAGGCGCTGCTCGCGCTGTCGATATTCTGGCCGAACGTCTCCCGTCGGTTCCATCCAAGCCTGCCGAAGCGCTGCCGAGCCAAAATAAAGACGAGGCAGCGCCCACCAAGCCAACCGGTGCGCCCCAAGCAGGCGTATCCAGCGCGACCGTTAAACCGAAGACATTAGTGCCGGTATCTGCCACTCCAGCAGGCGTTTCGGCGAGTGGACCCGGCGCGGTCAAAGTTTCGCCGAAGCCCGTAAGTGCCGTAGGCAGCGTCAACACGAATCCTAAACCCCAACCGGCCGCCCAGGACGCTCCTCACTAACGTGGCCATCACTTACACATCGGGCGAGCAGGTTGAGGTCTACCGGTTTAGCATCCCGGCCACGATTCTCATCCCTTTGGCGGCCGTATTTCTGCAGGCTTGGTTGCCGCTGCGATTTCCTTTTTTCAATATTTTTGATTTACCTCTCTTGGTCACCATCGGCTTCGCAACCGCCCGGCGCAGTCCACTCGCGGGACTCTTTACTGGTGCCGGAATCGGAATACTCCAAGATGCACTGACCCACCAACCGATCGGCCTGTACGGCATTGCGATGACAGTCGTGGGATTCGGAGCTTCATCGCTCGGCATCAAGCTCGATGTGGAAAATGCTGGAGCGCGGTTCCTGCTCACCGTTTTCTTTTACGCTATCCACGAAGTCGTATATTTCTCGATCGCTCGAGGACTCGTCGGCTTGCACACTGCGTGGAGTTGGCCACACGAATTGATTTCGGGGATCGCAAACGGTTTGTTGGGCGTCCTGATTTTCATGTTGCTTGATCGAGTCAAACAACGAACGTAGGTTTGCGTCGATAGCCGAAGGCGTTGCGCGACGTTCATGCCACGGGAAAAATCTTCGTCAGCGCAAATGCAATCGCTGCCGCGGCCAGAGTCGCGAAGAAATTCACTGACTGATTGCTGATCCAGCCGCGGCGTTGAACGGTCGCTCCCAGGAGGCTGTCGATCAACATTCCGGCGAATCCGGCAGCGACTGGAATCCATGACTCAGACAGCGAGATCATTGCTCCCGCGGCCGCAACCGCGACAATGATCAAGCCTCCGACAAATCCTGCGGCTGTGCCGGTCACCGTGATGCCGCCGTCTGTGCCGAGCGGAACACTTCTCCAGGTGGTAATCAATCGCGCGGACGAATCGTGATCCGCAGAACGGCCAAGATACAACTGTCCGATAGACTGTCCCACTTCGCTGGCCACCGTGTCGGTGGCGGCCTCAGCCAGTGCGGCTAGTGACGCGATGATCCAGGCTCGATTTCCCGTAGCTGCGAAGACGAGGGAAGCGAGCGCTGCGATTGCGAGATTCCCGAACACTTGCCAGGCGTTACGACCCTCACGACGTTCTGCGAGACCGAGGGCCTGCTTACGCGGATATCCAAGCCGCGTGGATGCCCAGGTTACGACAAAAAGGACAGCTAGAGAGGCGAAAGCAGATGGCCCAGCCGTAGCGAACAGCGCGAAACAGGCAGCCCCTCCCGCCCAAGCTCCGGACCCATTGACGCCGCGAAGAGCCCGGGCAAGCAAGGCGAATCCGACGGTTACTGCGGCAACGAGAGCGAGTCGCGAAGCCGATGATGCCCACCCGTAAGCTAAGAGAGAGTTCAGCATTCTGCTTAATTGAGCCATGAGCGGTCAGCCATCAGCCCTCAGTAGAATCTCACGTCAGAATCTCGCGCTGGGTCCACCTGACGGCTGACGGCTGATGGCTGACGACTGACCCTTGACCAGCGGTCCGCCGTCGATAACACTATATTCGGTGTCCGTCCCCGCACCACCGCCCCATGTAGTGCTTGGCCTTTGGATTCATCCCGTAATCTGGTTTCGGCTTAGCCCTCTATTTAAGCTAGAATTCGATACGCTTGGGGGAATTCCAGCATCTGAAGGGGTTCCAATTTATTCGGGGTGATACGCGATGGCGGCTTCGGTGTGGTCTGGATATCTGACGTTTGGATTAATCTCGATGCCTGTGCGGCTGTTTTCGGGCGCGCGCAGCAGTAGCATTTCGTTCAATCAGCTTCATCGCACCGACCACCATCGAGTCAAACAACAGCTCATTTGCCCGCTCGACGGGCAGGTTCTGGATCGCAGCGACATCGTGAAGGGATACGAATTTCGCAAAGACGAGTACGTCATCATCGAGCCCGAAGAGATTAAGAAAATTGAGCCGAAGACCGCGAAGACCATGGAGATCTTGGAGTTCGTGAAGGCGGCGGAAGTCGATCCCGTGTATTTCGAGTCGTCGTATTACATGGTCCCCGAAGAGGCCGGACGTCGCCCTTATGCGTTGCTAACTAAGGCGCTCGAAGAAAGTGACTTTGTCGCCATTGCGAAACTCACCATGCACAACCGCGAGTACACGGTTTTCCTGCGCCCGCACAAGGGCGGAATGATGTTGCACACCATGTACTACGCGGAGGAAGTCAAAGAAGTCGAGTCGTTCGGCGCTCCCGATGTTGAGATTAAAGATTCTGAACTGAAGATCGCGCACCAGTTGATCGAAGCGCTCGCCGACGAGTGGGACCCGAAAAAATATCACGATACATTCCAGGAGAATCTAAAGAAGATGATCGCAACGAAGTTGGAGGGCGGCGAAATTCAAGCTGTCGAGCAACCAGCAAAACTCGCTCCGGTTGTGGATTTGATGGCCGCGTTGAAAGAGAGCCTGGCGCAGACCAAGAAGCCGGCCGCTTCCGAAAAGGTTGCCACCATGCCAGCCAAGAGCCAGTCAAAAGCCCGCCGCCGCTAAGGCGACGATCCTTAATTCTTGGCGGAGATGCGTTTTGCTATGTCTCAATCCGAAATTTGTCTGATATTGCGGCGCTTCCTCATGCCCCGGCAACCAAACTAGCCTCGAACCGCTTCTCACCAGAACGGGCCGGGAAATTCGCGTCATTCGTACCCGCAGGATTTCCCCTCTCGCCCCGGTTCCCGATACAATATCGGTTTCCGCATAAGACCTATTATTTCTATATGGAGTGTGAATGAAGAGGTTTCTCTGGCTGGGTTTCGTAGTGTCGCTGTATTTGATCTGCACCGGATGCGGCGACACCTTCCGCCCGATCATCATTCCGAATCCGCCGGTGTTTCCGAACCCGAAGGCAGCGCACACCGTCGTGTCGATCAACGACAATGGGACTGTGGTGCCGGGGTCAGCCATGGTCGTCGATGTTTCCGGCGACACTAACGAGAGCATCGCCAATGTTGGTCTGGCACCCGTCCACGCCGTGCAACAAACTGCAAACGTGGTGCTGGTGGTAAATCATTCGGTGACCGGAGCGCTAGCCGACTCACTCACCAAACTGGATTTTAGTAGCGTAGTCATTGGCAACACGGAAACCATTACTCTACCGCCGAATTCCGCCCCAAATTTTGTAGCGACGACAGAATCGAGCCAGGCTTATGTTTCCCTGCCAGGCTTCGTTCCGCCCTCAGTCGCCATTGTGAACACGCTCAGCAACACGTTGGTAAATTCGGTTCCAGTGGGGAACAATCCCGACGCGATTGCAGAGACGCAGGATAGCAAGAAACTGTATGTAGCGAATGAGGGCGACAGCACCGTCAGCGCGTTCAATGTTGTTACTCAGTCGCTGACTACGCGCCCTCTGACGGGAACGTTCAATCATCCGTTATGGCTCATCTCGCGCAATGATAGCCAGCGTCTGTACATACTCAACGGCAACGGAGTCGTGAGTACGATCGACAACACTTCCACAGCTGGTCCCGACACTGTCATTGACTCCAGCATCACGGTTCCAGGTGCCACGTTGATGACCTACGATTTGAATCTGAACCGCATTTACATTCCGGGTGGATCTTCTCAGCCGCCTCAGTTGACAATGCTGGATGTCTCGCAGTCGATTCCTGTTGTCCTCACCGGGAAATCCGGTTAGCATTGCGACAGTTGTGCCGAGTTCACGTGTAATCGGAGATCCGTGCGCCCTCACTGCAGCACAGCCGCTTACTGTGGCCGCCGTTGCTGCGTTACCGGATGGCAGCCGCGTTTACGTTGGATCGTATTATGAGGATGCATCGGACAACATTTGTCCACAGATTACTGTGATTGATGTCGCGAGTAATAACATCAAGAGCGCAATCGCAGTGCCTGGATTTCCCGCTTACGATTCGTTCTGCTCTACAACTCGCTTTCGCATCATGATGGCTGCCGCCGGAGACAGTTCCCGCGCATATCTTGCAAGTTGCGACGGCGGCAATGTGAACATCATCGACACGACGACTGATACTTATATTCTGAATTTATCCGCACCGATTAGTGCTCGGAATCCAATTCCTCCATCTCTCCTCAATCCACCGCAGAACCCTGTGTTTCTGATTGCTGGGCCGTAGGCTCCACAACATTTGTCATCCTGAGCAAAGCGAAGGATCCCTAATGCCAGCACAGATTCTCGGGTGAGTAGGGGTCCTTCGACTGCGCCAATTCAATCGCTACGCTCTTGAATTAGCTCCGCTCAGGATGACAAGGTTGAGTTTGGAATGAGTCGGTCGGGCGAATCGCGAAATACGAACCGCGAGTGGTGGATAAGGAGTAGCGAACGACGAACAGCGAACGACGAGCATCGAGCGGTGGAACGCGAACGACAAAGGACCAGCGACGAACGACCGCTCTACCCAGCCACTGCCGCCTGCTCTCGCGATCTTCGGCGGTGATAGCGCAGGGCGACATTCATGAAAACATTTCCTGTGGAAGTGCTGAAACACATGACCAATGCTTCGGTATCTTCGCTGCTTTGGCTGCCTTGTTCGGAAGTGTGCAGGCTTGGAGGATGAACGTGAAAATGAAATCCCTGATCGTTCAGTGTGGTGACGGAGTTGCCGATAATCTGATTGGCCAATTCGCAGACGGCTTCGCGCACTAATTCTTCGTCCGTGTCGGATACAGGTACGCCGGCCAACCGGCTGGCGAGTTGCACGGCGGTCCCGAGATCCACGTCGAAAATGATTCGTCCTTCGATTTCCCCCGTGAGGCCGATTTCCGCAGCAATGCCTTTGCGGCGGTATTCCTCTTGTTCCATGCTCATGTTCTCGATGGAAATAGGGGATTCCAACGCCTGCGCGAGCACGGCGTCGGCCGAGTTGATAAACGGTTGAATCAGGTCCATCCGCATTGACTAGGCTCCAGCTCCGGCGCCCCGCGCCGCAACTCCATCGTCACGCATGACATATTTAATCACTTCGTACAGAACCTCCGGCTTCACCGGCTTCTGCACAAAGTGGCGGGCCCCGCGCTGCAACGCAGCCACGATGTTTTCCTGGTATCCAACGGACGACACCATAACGATGCGCGCGCCAGGATGATCGCGCACAATCTTTTCAGCCGCTTCAATGCCTTCCATCTGCGGCATGGTGATATCCATCAAGACGATGTCGGGCGAAAGCCGTTCGTACTCGCTGATCGCAGCGATTCCATCGCCGGCCTCGCCGATGACCTGTCCGCCGAATGTTTCCACCATGCGGGCGAGGTTCTTGCGGGCAAACACGGAATCATCCACGATCAGATAGCGCACCGGTTGGCCGTCTTCGCTTCGTTTTACGGGCGCAAACTTCTCCATGACACTCCTCCACAACTATCACTTAATCACGATCGATAAACTTTAGCTAGATAACTTTGGTTACCCTAGTCACTCCCGGCGCTGGTCCATTTCTTCGATGCCGGACGCTCTGTCCGGAGCTTTTCCCCACGGCTACGATCGGGCGTGCATCTTTCCAGCAGAAGATGCGGTAACTCCTGCAAATCTGCGATCCGTGCCGCAAAACCGCGCTCGATTGCAGCCTTGGGCATTCCGTAAACGACGCAAGTTTCCTGACTCTGCGCTATGGTGAATCCGCCAGCTGCTTGTATTTCTCCCAGGCCGAATGCCCCATCTTCCCCCATGCCAGTCATCAGCACAGCCGTCGCCTGCGGACCGAATTCTTCGGCGACGCTCCGGAATAGCACGTCCACTGACGGGCGGTGTCCATTGACCGGCGCGTCCTCGGACAGCACAGCAACGTTGCCCAGAGGCAGTTTGCGGACTTTCATGTGCCGGTTCCCGGGACAAATCAAAGCGCGTCCCGCCACCAGCAGATCGCCCGATTGCGCTTCTTTAACTCGGATGGGACAACTCTCATCGAGTCGCCGCGCAAACAGCTCCGTAAACCCATCGGGCATGTGCTGTACCACCAGAATGCTGCCGGAAAAATCCGCGGGAAGTTTCGAGAAGAGGTATTGCAGCGCATTTGGACCGCCGGTCGAGACCCCGATCGCGACAATGTGAGTCGGCGCAACCGGACGCAATTTGTTCCCCTGAGCGCTATGAGTTTCACCAGGAAGAAATTGGGATTGCACTCCCGCACTCTGGGCCGCTGCCTGAATTTTGTTGATCAGCTCATCGGCGATTTCTGGCATCCGTGCCGATACGTCCTTAGGCTTCGCGACAAAATCAAATGCGCCGAGCGACAACGCTTTCAGCGTAATCGCAGCTCCCGCAGTGCTGTGGGAACTGACCACGATTACCGGAAGCCGCCAACGCCGCATGATTTCTTTCAAAGTGTCGATCCCGTTCAGACCAGGCATTTCGAGATCGAGCGTGATCACCTGCGGCGATAGCTCTTCGATTTTCTTCAATCCAAAATTGCCGTCCATCGCGGTGCCGACAACTTCGATCGACTCATCCTGTTCGAGGATTTTCGGAATGAGCTTGCGCATCAGAGCGGAGTCGTCGACGACCAGCACGCGCACTGGTTTCTTCATGACTGGCCTCCCGCCGCGTTGGCCCTGGGTTCTGCAGGAATGGCAGCAGTCGCTGAGGCCACACTCACGGCATGGGCAAAAGTTGCAGGGATCGCGCCGGATAACAGACCGGTCATTCGCGTATTGGTCGAATCCGAACGACCGCGCGTGAACCGATCCATCAGCGCAATCATGTTCAGGATCAGCACCACTCTTCCATCTCCAAGAATCGATGCTCCGCTTACCAGGTCGGTGGTAATTGACTGGTCATCCAGGGCCTTGATCACTAACTCTTCCTCGCCTTCCAAGGCATCGACGACGACACCAAACTTGCGTTCTCCACTGTTGATTACGAGGACGAATACCTTGCGCCGCCGCCCGTCTGCTTCGGCCAAAGGCTTCGCGCCCAGTCGGAGCAGCGGCAATACGTCGTTCCGCAATTGCAGGACGTCGTAATGCTCCACCTGATGGATCTCGTCTTCGAAGCTCCGCGCAATTTCGGCGACTACGTTCAAGGGCAGAGCATACAAGCGCTGTTCCACGCGGAATAACAAGGCTCGGATGATCGCGAGCGTCAGAGGCAGTCGCAGACGAAATGTGGTGCCTTTTCCTAAAGCTGTTTCGATCTCTACGGTTCCTTTGAGTCGTCCGAGAACGCTTTGCACCACATCCAATCCCACGCCTCGGCCGGAGAGTTCAGTGATTTCTTCCGCAGTGGAGAATCCTGGCTTCAGGATCAAGTCCAACGTTTCCGATTCGGACAGTCGCGACGCCTGAGTTGCGTTTAATAATCCTTGCGATAGGGCGCGCTGACGGACCTTTTCGGGATCGATGCCAGCTCCATCGTCAGAAACTTCAATCACAACCTGATTGCCCTGGTGATACGCGCCCAACCGCAATGTTCCATGCTTCGGTTTTCCGGCGCGCACACGATCTTCGGTTGCTTCGAGTCCGTGGCCGATCGCGTTTCGCACCAGGTGAGTAAGCGGTTCAGCGATGGCGTCGAGAATGCTTTTGTCGAGATCGGTCTGCCCTCCTCGAACAAGCAATGCAACTTCTTTCCCGCATTGCCGTCCGACGTCCCGCACAACCCGAGGAAAGCGGCGGAAGAGTTGATCGACCGGGACCATCCGAATCTTCATTACGGAATGTTGCAGGTCGTTCAGTACGCGGGACTGAAATGCCATCGCGTCCGAAAACTTGCCGCGCAGTGCGTCTTTCGGAAAGCGTTGTCCAAACTCGAGCAGGGTCTGCTGCAACATGGATTTCGCCAGTATCAACTCGCCCACCAGATTCAGAACGCTGTCGATCCTTTCCGCATCCACGCGCAAAACATTGTCGGGACCGCTCGGGATGGCAGTTGTAACGGGTGCTTCCTCCGAAGATGGCTGGTCGACGGCGGCAACATCCACTGTCATGGCGGGGGTGGCAGGGTTCTTGCTTTGAGAATCGCTGTCCTGAATCGAAACATTTGCAGCATCCTCAGCCACAATCAAATCGGATGGGGCGTTCGCCGAGCGGGCTCGAAGGGGCGTTACTTTTGCATTGAGCGCAATCGTTGGAATCGTGCATTTTGCGCGAATCTGCTCGACAGGTTTCGCCGACGCCAGGGCCGCTTCAACCCGCACGATAGGATCGAGGCTCCCTTCGGGAGGATAAATTCCTAAGACTTCGCCGAGTCCTGCAAGAGCCAACTGAATCATCTGCCGTCCGGCAATGGGCATCACACATTGCGGATCGATCTGCACCACCACGTGGAGGATGCGCTTACCTTCACTGAGCGATTGTTTGATGGCGAGTTGTTCATACTCCGACCACGGTGTCTTGGCAGAGACCGCTTTCTTATTTTCGTTTTTCTGTTCTTTCTTCTCTTCTGCGCGTCCTTTTTTTTGCTTTCCAGAGCTGTGCGGGGCTGGATGCGCGAGTCGCTCGATGTCGGTGCGTAAGGATTGTGTGTTGGGAAGCTTCGTGCCCTTGCGATAAGCCTCTAACATCGCAGCGAATCCGTCGGCCGCACGCAAAGCAATTTCTGGCACCAAGGATGCCGAAGCAGTGTTGCCCAAGGTGAGCACATCTTCGAACTCGTGGCACAGTTCACTGAGTTCTCGAAATCCGCATGCGGCCGAATCTCCTTTGAGGGTGTGGACTGTGCGCCGCAGACTACGGGCAGTCTCGGCGTCACTCGGAGATTTCTCCAACCGCAGTGCTTCGTCGTTGAGTTTCTGAACGAGTTCTCCGGCGCTTTCGAAGAAAAGCTGGCGCAGTTCGCCCATCCGATCATCTGGCGGAGAACCGGACGAAGAATTGGGAGGACCACCGGGAGGTCCGCTGGTGGGACCGCTCACTCCTTCACCTCAACGCGCTGGTAGGCCGTTCCGCTGTTGTGATGCACCATCCGGAACTTGTCCGTGAGTCCAAGCAAACTCTCAGCATGGCCCACGAACAGATAGCCGTGCGGATTGAGGCAGCGGTAGTATTTTTCGACCAGCCGCTTCTGCTCAGCTTCGTCGAAATACATCATTACGTTACGGCAAAAAATGATGTCATTGCGCTGCGGCAGATACTCGGTCTTCAGATTGTGAAAATCGAAGTGGACCAGCTCCTTGACATTCTTTTTGATGGAGTAGCGCGCGCCCATCTTGTCGAAGTAGCGCAAGCGGTATCCGTAATCGACGGACGCCATCTGGTGCTCCCCATACGAGCCTTCCTGCGCTGTCCGCAGCACGGTGTAATTGATGTCGCTGGCCAAAATCTCCAAACGCCACGGAGCAGGCACGAGAGGCTTTGGAACAGGCGACTCGCAGGGCAGGGGATTGCGGAGGTAGTAATACGACAAAGCATCGGCTACCAGCATGGCAATCGTGTAAGGCTCTTGCCCAGTGGAGCAACCGGCGCTCCATATCCTGACACTGTAGTCACGACGTTCCTGTTTGCGATGCAGCAGGTCTTCCATGATGTCGCGCTGGAAGAGATCCAGTTGCGCCTTGTTGCGAAAAAAACTCGTTTCGTTGACGGTCAGGTTTTCGAGCAATTGTGACAACTCTTGTTTGCCTTGCTGACTGATGAGCAAGCGATAGTAGCTGTAAAACGAATCGAGTTGGCACTCCTTCATACGGCGCTGCAAACGGTCCTGCAGGAAAGGCGTGCGCCGCTCGTCAAAGTGCATCCCGCACTCCTGGTAGACGAGGGTTTGCAGCAGTTTCAATTCCGCGTCGGTGAGTGCGACGATTTCGATTGTGCTCATGTGGGTTCGGTTTTCTTACGACTTGCCAGACGCGGCAACCTTTGCTGCGTTCCCAGCGCTTGCTGCTCCTGCCTTAACGCCTGCTACCGCGACCGCTTTTTCCGGGGACGAGACCGCAGTTGCTTCGGATCCCAGATCGCGGGCCGCCAGCACTTTGCTGATGTCCAGCAGAATGATGAGGCGTCCGTGATACTTGCCGAGACCGGTCACGCAATCCAAGCCGCCCTCCTGCATCATGGCAGGTGCGGCTTCGATCTCGTTTTCTGGGATTTTCAAAACCTCAGACGCCGAATCCACAATCATGCCCGCCAAACGACCGCGGTTTTCGACCACCAAAATGCGGCTGCGCCGATCGATTCCCGGAGAAGGTTGTCCGAACCTCTTGCGCAGGTCGACCACCGAAACGATTTTGCCGCGCAGATTGATGACGCCTTCCAGATAGTCTGGCGCGTCCGGCACCGCTGTGATCTCCGGCACGCGGACGATCTCGCGCAATGACGTAATGGGGACGCCGTAAGTCTCGCGGCCTACTCGAAATCCGACGATGTGTGTTTCACGGCTCATGAATGCAATTCCCTCAGCGCCCCGCCGCAGCACTTCGCGACGAATTTCCGAAAGCGGGCAGATTGTCGCCTTCCTTCTCGTTGCGTAACGCGAAGCGGTCCATTGAGTCGAGCAGGCCGCGCGACATTTTCGACATTTGGTCGGAAGATGCGGCCAGTTCGGTCGAACCCGAGGTGGAAGATTGCACCAGTTCACGCATGCGCTCCATGGCCTGGACTACGGCCTGCGCACCGGAGGCTTGTTCTTCGACAGCAGAATTGATTTCGTGAGTGATTTCGTTCAGGCGTGTGGTCGCGCGTGCAATCTGCGACGAACCATGCGATTGTTCGTTCGTTGCAGCGCCAATCTCTTGTGCGAATTTGTAGACCTCGGTTACAACATTCGAAATCTTGCGCAACGCGGCATTGAGTTCTTGACCCAGATTCAGCCCCTCGTTGACGATGGTTGTGCTCTTCTCCATGTTGTCAACGGCCTTTCGAGCTTCTTTCTGGATGCTCTCGATCAACTCCGAAATTTCTTTGGTAGATTGCGCGGATTTCTCCGCGAGCTTGCGGACCTCATCGGCAACCACGGCGAATCCCAAGCCGTGCTCTCCGGCGCGGGCCGCTTCGATGGCTGCGTTCAAGGCCAGCAGGTTGGTCTGTTCCGCGAGATCGTCGATCACTTCGACGATCTTGCCAATATCGTCGGCGCGCGTTCCCAGCGAGTCGATGATTTCGCCTGAAGATCGAATCGTCGTGTTGATGCGATTCAGGCCGTCGGTTGCCTTTTCCATGGTGCCGATACCGCTGTGGACTTCTTCTCTCGATCGATTGGAGATATCGAGCAGAACTTTCGCGGTGTCCGCCACTCGCTGGATCGAGGTCACCATCTGATCAATCGATGCGGAGGTTTCGCTGACACTGGATGCCTGAGTCTGCGTGCTCTTCACCATGTTCTGCACGTTCACGCTCATTTCGTGCATGGTGCTGGTGACTTCATCAATTGCGGATGATGTCTGCAAACTGTTTCTGGCCGATTCGTCGGACGCGCTCGCCACCTGCGACGATGCGCTGGCCACTTGAGAGGCGGCGTCGCGCACGTTCCGGACCAGTCCGCGGAGCCCTGCCGTCATGCTGGTAAAAGCATTCGCCAGCGTGTCGTTGGCTGATCGCGGGCGCACTTCCACCGAAAGATTGCCGCCAGCGATCGCTTCAGAGACGGCAGCCATTTCCTTCAGGTACTTCACCATGGATTCGAATGTTCGAGCGAGTTGCCCGATCTCATCTTTGCCATGAACGTCGATGGTGTGCTGCAAGTCGCCGGTCTGTCCGATCTGGTCGGCGACGTGAATCAAGCGGGCAAGCGGAGCAGTGATTCCGTTCGCAGTCCGATAGGCGATGAGCATGCCAAGACCTAGAGCGAACAGGGAACTGATCACAGCAATTAGAATCGTGAACGTCGAGGCCAGTGCGTCGGAGTGTCTACGCTCATCGAGAAGTTTATGGTTTTCCCGATCCACATCGTCCAGTACATCGCTCGATCGTGAGACCCAGGAATTTGGATCTTTCTGGAGATAGAAAATTTGCAATTCGGCCACGGTCGCGTTGCCGCTGTCGACCGCCCGCCGTTTTTCCACCAGCGGGTTGGCAAACTCGTTGCCCCACGATTGTTCAAGTGCTTGTACTTTCTCAAGATTGGTGCGCTGTTGTTGTGAGTTCGCTAACTCCTGCGCGTGATGTAACGCCTCCCCTAGGACGTGGCTGCCGTCGTTCATCTTGTCGACGTCGCGGGTGTCGCCACTAAGCAGGTAGTTCTGCAGGTGGAGTCGGTTCTGCATCATCTGGAAACGGACCAGCGATGTCGCTTCGGTCATGTCGATCGATCGTTGCGCAGCGTCTTTGGTTTCATGCTCGCGTTGCACAGCAACGACATTGATGGCCAGCAACACCAGCACCGTCGCCAGGATGATGCCGAAACTTATGTAAAGTTTTTTTCCGATATTCATACTCCAACCTTCCCTCGGGCGGGCTCGATATTCTACTGACCCGGGTCAAAGCGGAATTCCACGATCCCCGTGGTTTCTTCCGGACCCGCCTCGAAACGCCATTTCTTGACCGCATCCAGCGCGGCATTTGCCAGCACAGGATGTCCGCCGACCAACCTTGCGTTCTTGATGCTTCCATTGGGGGCCACAGTGACCTGCACTCGCACCACACCTGTGATATTCATGCGTCTTGCGAGATCTGGATAAAGAGGCGCAACTTTCGCCTTGGCTTTGCGATTGATTTCGTCCTGACCCCACGCCAGAGGGGCGTGAGTCGCGGTCCACCCGCCCAACAGCAGCAGACCCACCGCGAGCGACCGATTTAGGGTTTGAAAAGACACGGTACCTCCTTGCCGATTTCTCTCTTCCTATATTCGGGCAAGCCCACAGCGCCGCATACCAAAAGTTCTGATTGCGGATTACTTTAGTGAGTGCAGCGAAGACGACGAGAAATCTCCCGTTAGATCAAATCGATCACCCGACTCTGTCCCGACTCTCAGCGAGGCAGCTTGCTTCACAGTAAGTGATGAAGCGAAGCAGACGGGTTCGCTTTCGAGGGCTGGCTGCATCCATTCCAAAATGAGACTGGAGTATCACTTTCGTGCCGTTTCCCAACTCGGCACCGGCATCGTATATTCACTTGACTCAATTTGAGAATCAAGGGTACGTTTATACATAATTCAATTGTTTTCAATCGCTTAGCTAGTGGAACGGGTGCGCACTGACAACCCACGTCGGCAATTCGGGGTCTATGGAAGCGTCTCAGTCTGAGGAGGCGTTCCAGAAACTTCTCTTGGAACTCTCCCGCGCTGCTTTCCAGAGTAGTGATCCGGGTCAGCTCATTCGCTCGTTCTGCAAACTTACCCGCGCGTTCTTTCACGCCAGTGGAGCTTATTTTTGGAAGTGCAGTCCCGATGGTGGACTGGTCGGGGCCGACGCGGACGCCAACGTTGAAGAAGTCGAGATTTTTCGCGGTATCCGCCGGACCGCCGAAGATACATCGATTGCGATCGAAGCGGTACAGAAGCGGCGCGCATTTTTCGTGAATCATCTGGACGCGGCGTGCTACCCCTGGCTGAATTCCAATGGCGCGCACTCCGCAATGGCTGCTCCCTTACTGGTTTCGGGAGAAGTGATCGGTGCCATCGTGTTTCTGAAGAGTGCTTCCGAAGTTGGATCACGCGCGGCGGGTCTCGACGTAGGTTTTGACGACGACGCCGTTGCGAAAGTCACGATCCTGGCAGCACAACTAGGAACCGCCCTTGAAGCGGTGCGATTGAATCAGCTTTCGCGCGAGGAGCACCGCCGCGCCAGCATTCTGGTTGAAGTTGCTACTGCGCTCCACGGTCTGCCGGATACCGCAGCGGTAATGGAGAGCATTGCGGACCGGCTTCGAGTGTTGCTGCATTCCCCGGCCGTTCTAGTATTTGTCCAACAAGAAAAGCTGTTTCATCTACAAGCCGTTTCGACGGAAGCGCCTCGCGTCGCCCTTGCGATCCGATCGCGCTTTGAGAAGAACGATCTCCGGTCGCCGCTGGAAATTGCGAGCCGTGCCATCGCCGCAGGGGAACGCATTACGGTCAGTATCGACGGAGCGTCCCATTTCGGCGAAGAATCTCCGGCGGGAGTTTTGATCGCGTCGCCATTTCGCACCTCGCGTTCTCACGGTGCGATTCTGGTTTATCCACGCGCTGGTAGTGTGTTCAATCAGGAAGATAAAACGCTGGTCTCGGCGCTGGCTGGCTTCGGAGCGGTCGCTATCGCGAACGCCGAATTGTACGGAACGGCCAGAGCTCAGGCTCGCGAATTGCATGAGATCCTCGAAATTTCTTTTGAACTCGGATCGGCTGGCAAGCTTGAAGAGTTCATGCAGACTTCGGTGGTGCGAGCCGCCAGTTTTCTCGGTTTCCAGCGCTGCTTCATCGGACTTCTCGAAGACGCAACCTTCCACATTCGCTGGGGCGTGGAAAATGGCGTAGCGCGGCCCGTGGATATACCACTCTATGAAGGCGTTGCCACCCGCGCCTTGAAGCAGAAGACTGTTTTCTCCACCGAGGATGCAGCGAAGACTCCTGGTGCGAATCTGGATTTCGTTGCGGCGTTCAAAATCCGCCAATTGTTGGCAGTGCCGCTGCTCGGTTCGAACGGCGATGTGCTTGGCATGTTCGGGGTGCTCGATCGAGTCGATTCCGGCCCCATCAACGACGAGGACGTGCGTCGCGCCCGTGCTCTGGCGGCGCAGGTTGCCATCGCACTTGAACTAACGCGGAACCTGCATCAATCGGAAGAACATCGCCGCCGCGCAGAAGCGTTGGTGACTCTGGCGCTCGAACTGAATAACGTTTTGCATTTGCCCGAGTTCACGCGCAATTTCGCACAGCGCGCGGCAAGTTTGCTGGGCGGCCGCTCGGTAGCGCTCAGTCTTTTTCAAAGCTCAGAGCCCGAGACCGTATTAATCCGCGGCGACTCCGAGGTTCAGGATAAAGCGCTGGTTCGTCGATTCGGCCAGGCGTTGAGCGCGGCCCTGCCGAAGTTCACTCCCGACATCTCGTTTGCCCCGGCAGTCGACGTGTTGGGAGCCAATCTAGCGGCGACTCTGGGGTGGGCTGATTGCACATTGGTTCGACTCTCCGGATCATCCGGAGAACTGGTGGGCGTACTCTGTCTCGCGGATCGTGGAGCACCTCCCACAATCGAAGATCACCAGTTGCTGCGGGCAATCGCGGGCCATGCGAGCATCGCGCTTGAAAATGCGTGTCTGTTCACGCGAATGCAGCACGCGAACCGTCATTGGCTTGAAGTGTTCGATGCGATTACGGACTTCATCGTGGTACATGACGAGCAGCATAACGTTCTTCGCGTGAATCGTTCGCTCGCCGATTTTGTTGGCATCGCTCCCGAACAATTAATCGGGGTAAACATGCGCGCGCTCGATGCGCTGTCCACCGCCGCTTCGCCGCACTCCTGCCCGTTTTGCCGCAGCGGGGAAGGTCTCGACGAATACGTTCATCCCGTGCTCGACCGCACTTATCTCATTTCAACTTCGCGCATCCATGCAGCCAGCAGCGCCCAGTTACAAACGGTCCACGTTTTAAAGGACATCAGCGATCGGCGCGAAGCTGAACGCCGCTACCGCGAATTATTCGACAACATTCAGGAAGGCATTTACGTCACGACGCCGCAGGGCCGTTTCATCGAAGTGAACGACGCTCTGGTTCGCATCCTTGGCTACAGTAGTCGCGATGAAGTGCTTCAGTTGGATATCCCGACCCAAGTCTACTACTCGCCGCAACGACGCCAAGAACTTCTCAAGATGCTCGAAGTGGAAGGGGGTATGCGCAATCAGGAAGAAGTCTTGAAGCGCAAAGATGGATCTCCAGTCCACGTGTACATGAACTGCTTCGCTATGCGCGACCAGGCAGGGGTCATCCTGCAACATCGCGGGTTAATGCTGGACGTCAGCGGGCTGCATCAATCGCAGAGCGACCTCCAAAAGGAACGCGATTTCTCCAGCAAGATATTGAGTCACACGCAAAGCCTAATTCTGGTTACGGATACTCAAGGTGTGATCAGTTATGCGAACCGGCGTTGGAGCGGCCTCGGCTTTCAGCAATCCCAAATTGTGGGGCAGCCATTGCCGGAGCTGTGCGCGCCACCTCGTCGTCCTGCATTGCGCGAGGCGCTGGCAGCCGTGGCCCGTGGTCAGCAGGTGGACAACTTCGATATGCCGTTGGTGCGCGGTGACGGAGTCAGCGCTCAGTTCTCAGTTAATCTGAGTCCGATCAATGGGGAAGATGGACAAGTCAGTAGCGTGGTAGTCGTGATGACAGACGTGACCGACTCCGCCATGCTGCGCGCCAAACTCATGCACGCTGAAAAGATGGCTGCGGTCGGCCAGTTGGTGTCGGGAGTCGCGCACGAAGTCAACAATCCGCTCACCGCAATTCTGGGATTCACCGATCTCCTGATGGAAAACCCTGAACTCCCGGAGAGCGCAAAGCGAGATTTGCGCGTCATTTTGCAGGAGGCGCAGCGGACGAAGCAAATTGTGCAGAACTTGCTCAGCTTCGCCCGCCAGATGCCGCCGCAGCGACGCTCGGTGCAACTCAACGTAATTCTGCAACGCACGGTGCACCTGCGTTCTTACGATTTCATCAGCCACGGCATTGATGTCGTGGAGCGCCTCGACGAATCGCTACCCGAAGTGATCGGCGATGCTCATCAATTGCAGCAGGTATTTCTGAATATTTTGAATAATGCCTATGACGCGGTTCGCGAAACCACGCGTCCGGCGCGGATCGAGATCATGAGTGCTCGCGTCGGTGCATTCGTCGAGCTTTCGTTTTCCGACAACGGATTGGGAGTCACCGATCCGGAACGTATTTTCGATCCTTTCTTTACCACCAAAGATGTAGGCAAGGGAACTGGCTTAGGGCTGAGCATTTGCTATGGGATTGTCCGCGAACATGGCGGCGAGATCGCTTGTCACAACAATCTGGACTCTGAAGGAGCGACGTTCATCGTCCGCCTTCCGATCGCATCGGAGACAGCAACCTTTGGGGCAGTTGCAGGAGTGCATCCAAAATGACGCAGACAGGAACAAAAGCAGCTTGTCCGCCCGTACTTCTCATTGAAGACGAACCGGCCGTGATGGCACTGGTGTGCGCGGTTCTTGAAGGCCATGGATATTCCGTGGTGCCGACTGAATCTGGTGCCGACGCTCTCCGATTGCTTGCCACTCGCGACTTTCACGGCGTCGTTTCCGACATGCGAACTCCTGGCGGCGTCGATGGAGCGCAGGTCTTCGCCTGGATCGCGACTCACCGTCCTCAATTGGCTACGCGCCTCGTATTTATCACCGGCGACATGGCGAACGAAGAAACCGCAGCCACGCTGCGTGATACCGGAGCACCGTGCGTGGAGAAGCCGTTTCGCGTACAAGAATTCATTTCCGTGGTGGAGCAGACCATGGGCAAGGCGCAATCGTGACCCAGGATTTCCGCATACGCTTGTTGATCGTCGACGATGAACAGACCATTCGCCGACTCTGCATCACGGTCGGCGAGTCGCTAGGCTTTTCCTGCCTCGAAGCCGAGAGCGGAGACGCGGCGATGGCTCTGCTGGAGGAACAGCCGATCCATATGGTGCTTACCGATATGGTGATGCCCCGCATGTCAGGAATCGAATTTCTGGAGCAGGTGAAGCGCGCTCATCCTCGCATCGAAGTTGCCGTAATGACTGGTCACGGCTCGGTTGAAACCGCTGTGCAGGCCATGAAACTAGGAGCGTACGACTACATTTCAAAACCTTTTGCACCGCTGGACGAGCTTCGTCTTTTTCTACGCCGGATGGCTGACAAAGTTCGGTTGGTTGAGGAAAATCAGTATCTCCGCGAACGCTCCGAGACCGAGATCGCGGTTCACGGGATCATCGGGAGTTCTACCGGAATCCAGAACGTTCTGCGGCTGATCTCGCGTCTAAAAGATACGAGGACGCCTGTACTGATCTCCGGTGAAAGCGGAACGGGGAAGGAGTTGGTGGCGCGCGCGCTGCACTTCCGGGGAAGCCTTGCCAGTCGTCCATTTGTCGCGGTCGATTGCGGATCGCTCGTACCCACGCTGATAGAAAGCGAATTGTTCGGTTACGAAAAAGGGGCCTTCACTGGCGCGCTACGCTCCAAGCAAGGATTGCTGCAATCGGCGGACACGGGGACTATTTTCCTCGACGAAGTCGGCGAACTGCCAATGGAAATGCAGGCCAAGCTGCTGCGTTTTCTCCAGGAAAAAGAAGTGCGGCCGGTGGGCAGCAACGACAAAGTGAAAGTAGATGTCCGCATCATGGCAGCTACCAATCGCGATCTCGATACCGACTACAAGAAGGGAACATTCCGCAAAGATTTATTTTTCCGCCTCAATGTAGTTACCATTCATTTGCCGCCCTTGCGGGAGCGTCGTTCCGACATTCCGATTCTGGCTGCGTGGTTCCTGGATCGGCTTGCCCCCGGACGAGGCGTCCAGGTTTCGGGTACTGCGATGAAGGCGATGCTGGCTTACGACTGGCCCGGGAATGTTCGCGAACTCGAAAATTGCCTCGAGCGCGCCGTCGCTCTCGGCGACCAGCGCATTATCGATATCGGCGATCTGCCGCCTTCAATCGCAGAAGCAGACTTGGAATCAGAAGCGCTGGCTCATCCGGAATTTAGAGGACGTCCGACAGAACGATTGATGGACGCGCGATTCGTAGACTCGCGATCCTCCGACCTGGAAGATATCGAACGCGCCACCATCGAGCGTGTATTTTCGCAGGTCAACGGAGACAAGGCCCTGGCTGGCAAGATGCTCGGCATCAGTCGCGCAACACTCTATCGCAAACTGAAACGGTACAACATCGGCGGACGAGAAGAGTCGCAGCAATCAAGCGCCCTGCAATAAATGGCGGCGTAGAGATTCGCGTAGCGACAGTCTCCCCGGCTGTCCCAGCCGAGCGCAAGTCTAGCCGGATCCCTATCGCAAATTAACGGATTTTAATTTGTAAGGAAACAAGATCATCGCGCCCCTCAGTGAGCGGCGGTGCGAGACGGTGTCCCCAACGAATGAAAGGACGCTCTACGAATCGATAACTAAGCCATGCGCAGAAAAAAATCATTGCGATACTGAGAGGCGGCTTTTGCAGAATCGAGCCCCCCCCCCCGCAGGAACAGAGAACAGCTGTTGCCACAGGTAAAGGCTGTAAGAAAGGCGTCCGATCCACTTCAAAATCGGAGCTTCGAGGACGACACTGACAAATGTTCTCTTTCCGTAAACCGTGCCGGCGATCAACAAAGGCAGAAGCGATGCTTCCAATAACGAGTAACCCCTCGACTGATGTAGGAGGTAATACATCTGCGATGCGGCATAGGACGCTGCCGCTAGCCACCACATCCAAGGCTTGAACCGGTGCGAAAATGCGGCGCGGACGTTGTCGTCATACAAAATCAAAGCGGCCACACAGCCCAAGAGAAGTGCATCGAGGCGAACATCCGTGCGGGTGCCGAATATCAGTCCTGGGATTAAGCGATCGAACCAGCGTTGGTGCAAATCCCACATGCGCCATGAAGCGACGAGTAACGAAAGGGACAGCGCGAACCATCGGGCTCGCCTTAATCCCAGTAAGACCAGCACGGCGGGCCAGAGCAGGTAGAAATGCTCTTCGACCGCTAGTGACCAATAGTGAACGGTGTAGCCGCCCCATCCCCGACTGATCCAGTGCAATGGCATGTAGTTGCGAAAGAAGAACGCTGAGCTCCACAACTCTGCTGGACTCACCACGATGAAACCGACCACGCTAAGGATTGCAATCACGGCGAGATACAAGAGGGCAGGAGGAAAAATGCGAAAGGCCCGACGAATGTAAAACCCGCGTAGACTGATGTATCCGTACGCACGGTTCTCTTCCAGCAATCGAGAGCAGATCAGAAAACCGCTGATCGCAAAAAATAGGCTCACGCCGTTCGGGCCGGTACGGGTAAAGCCTACAAGGCGCGGATGGTTTTGCGAAAAGTTGGAATACCCCACCAGATGGTCAAGAAGCACCGCGAGAATGGCGATTGCTCGCCAGCCGTCGAGTGTGGGTAGATAGCCGCTCTTTTTGGTCTTCAGCAACATTCGTCCTCAGAGTAAACACACGAGAGTTGGGGGGCAATGGCGATGTGTGGCCCCGTTGCGCCACTCGGCTGTTTTCGGCTCGCAGAGTGCGAATTGAGACGCCAATCCCAATCTGAGACTCTGCATTCCGAAAGCTCAACAAATCACATTCAATGAACGTTGAGCGATGAAGCGTAACTAACAGTCGTTTCTATGACTTCCCCTTCGGGGCATGACCTTCAAGTTTATGGCGCGGAGCGTGCACCATGGAATGCCGATGATGCAGTGCGAGTCTCCTTGCAGTTCTTCCAAACCGGGGAGAAAGGGACTCGACTGCTCTAAATCTTCCGCAGCAGCCTTCGGGCCGAGGTCATAATTTTGTCGAACCAGGCAGTCGCGCGTGCGCTTGAACCGGACGTAGTCGGTCGTCTGGCCAGATTTTTTCCCAATGCCACGCCGGTGCGAATTCCGATCAAGCTGAGTCGCATTGACGACAGCCGAAATGCAAGTCACAACATTAAGCACGACCCCAAAACCGGAGAAACGTTCGTCCAACATACTGTGATTGAATTCGGCACAGAACGCGAAGTCTTATTCGCAATCAATCAGCCGCTGGAATTCGCAGACTGCGTCCTGATCGAGAGCAACGATGGTGCGCTCCGAGCGGAAGCCTCCGTGGTAGCAGTTCAATATCATCCCAATCGGACGGTGGTTGCCGCCCGTTTCCACAAATATGTTCCTAATTGGATTGTGAAATCATGACTGAATCCACCCAGCCGTCCGTTCCGATGTCTTTCGAAGAACAGGGAATTACGCTCACTGCCCTGCAACCCATTTACTCCGCCTTGGTGCGCGAATTTGTCATCGAGGTCGCTGCGTGTCCCGTCGACGAGGAATTTACTCCATCGCCCGAATCGGTCGAGCAGGCAAACATCTGGCTGCAGCAGGTGGACGCGCAGATTCAGGTCCATCAGTTGCGTCAGTTTCTGCAAACGACGCCGCTGGCCAATGAAGTCGTGTTGCGTCATCTTCTGCTCCATCACATTCAGAAGACGACAAAGGTTGGCAGCGATCGTGACAAGACCGATTTCTTGCTGGTGCAGTACTTCTCGCTTGGTGCGACCTCCGGCATGGACGATGCTGACCTCGATCTGGAATACGTAGCTCAGGTGCTGGAGCCGGTTCTAGGCCCGCAACATCCGGAAATGCCAGCGTGGCTGACTCCGCTTGAAGGAATCATGCAATCGGCGGCGCGTTGTCGGCGTCTCAGTGAACTGCTTCACAGCGGAACCTTGGAGCAGGGACGAAAACTTAAGTCGCAAAATGCCGCTCACTTCTTTGATCCGGCCGCGATGGTGGCCTTCGCGCGCTTCAGTTTCATGATCCGGCGCATATTCTTCCGCCTGATGCACGACGATCTCAATGCAATTCAAGACGGATTGCGCGACCTCGAGCGCCGCGGCGTCAGCACCATCGATTGTCGTCGTGCTCAATTCTCAGCCGACGAGCCCATCGCGCGTCTGCGGATGATCTGCCAGTCCTGGAAGGTGATGTTCCACGCGGAGTATTCTTCGGGACAGCCGCTGCGAATGTTGGTTGACCTTCGCGCCGCGGTGGACGATGCACTGCAGAACGGGGCGAAAAAGAATTCCCTGGCGAACGCCGCAGCGGCATCTGGTAAGTCAGCCGCTGGAAAGCAACGATAATCGATCGCGCCGATGGAAACGGGGACGCTCTCCCGTCTCTGCAGTTACACGGCTTCTGCGGTCTATTTCAGCCGTCTATCGCAATTCGATTTTTAGCGTGCAGATCTCGTCGCAGAGAAACAGAGAGCACATGAATTTCACCATGAGCAAAGATCGCCAAACCGTCCTGATCCTGTCGAGTGATCCGGCCTTCTCGAGAGCGATCACCGCAAATTGGCCGCAAGATACAAAGAACCGTACGAAAGATCCCGATTTCATCGTCCTCGACAAGGGCTTCTCGCGCGAACTCAACGGCGATCATTACGATCTGGCAATTGCCGACGCTGCGTGTTGCGAAAAGCAAGGGGCGAAGAACAAGTCACTGGATTACAAGGTCCTAAAGGATTCCATCAACACCGCGGGAAAGCCCGCAATTCTGATTCATGTTGGGAGCGCTCCGGCGCAATCAAATTCGGGTGCGGTTATCGAGTTAAGTCGCGAAGAGCCTACCTGGCCCATGATCACCAGTCTGCTCGCGCATGAAATGCTGCGCCGGCGCCGCGCGGAAGAACGCGCGCGCGAGGCGGAAGACATATCGGTGTCCGCCTCGGCGGAAGCCACCCTCGGACGATACATGGTTGAGATGCGCACCAACGTAAACAACGCGCTCACCACTGTCCTGGGAAATGCTGAACTTCTCGCCCTCGAACCTGGATTGCCAGGGAATGTGCGCGCGCAAGCGGACACAATCCGCAACATGGCGCTCCGCCTTCATGAAGTCTTCCAACGTTTCTCTTCGATTGAAAAAGAACTCAACGTTGCCGCTCGCGAGTCTGGGAAAAAAGTGATGGCCGCCGCGTCTGGACGCTGAAACAATTTCCAAAACATGCGGAGCGATAGCCGCCCTAAGCTGTCGACGCGAGCGAAACTCGAACGATTGAGAGATTAAATCGCGATCTCTTCCTGAAAAGCCTTCAAAAACCTAGAGTTGAAATCCGAGCGAGCTAAACCTAAGCGCTTAGGTTATCGAAACGTGCTCTCAGGCGTTCTCGGAGCTAAAATTAGTCGGTGGATACCAGCCAGGGCCGGAGAGCGACTGGGATGACGAATAGGAGTAGCAGAAATTTGTGGCATCTCCCGGTTGGCTTGCTGGTCGCGTGGTTTGTGACTGGCATATTTGCTCATACTCAAGAAACCAGCCAAGCTGCGAACTTTTCTACCCGCGACCCGTCGGCTCTTAAGATTGAAGCGATCTCTCCAAATAGCAGCACGATCGGTGGTCGCGCTTTTACTCTGAGTGTCGTCGGTTCCAACTTTACGGCTACTTCTGTTGTGCAATGGAATGCGCAAAGTGTGCCGACCACGTTTGTGAGCGCGCAGCTCGTCACGGCCGAGATTCCCGCCCGCGATATCTCTTCTCCCGCCAACGATGTCGTTACGGTGACGGACTCCTCTTCTGGCGTGACCTCGAATTCTTTCACGTTCGAAGTTCCGTGTGTGATCGCACCGCCCTCCCTCGCGGCAAATCAAACGAAAGCGCGGCTTGGAGCTTACTATTTCGACGGCTGGTCGAGCCCTCTGACAAATTTTCATTTCCAGGGATTGCCGCTCGGGCCTTACAAAAAGCGTCAGCCGTTTTCAGGATGGCAGGATACTTACCGATGTTCCGTGGAGCAGCAGTTAGCCTCGGCGCACAACTTCGGTATCGATTTCTTCGTCTTTGATTGGTACTTCGATGTGCGGAGAAATGAGCCTGGAGACAAGCTGAACTCCGCGCTCGCCATCACACATGCGTTGCGGGATCGCCACGGCATGCAGTACGCGATTCTCTATGTGGATAGTCCGCCGTTCGTCGCGGGCAAAGCGGAATGGTCGTCCGTAATAAAAGAATGGCTCGGTTATATGAAAGATCCAGCCTACATGCGGATCAACGGGCTGCCAGCGTTGTTCATTATCGACGTGGGCGAAATGTACCAAGTCTTCGGATCGGATGCCGGCGTCGTGGCCGCTCTCAACGAACTTCGAGCCACCGCGCAAGCGGACGGGCTTCCGGGTGTGTATGTCGTTGGAGGATTCGGACAGCCTGACGGGACTCTGGGGCAGAATTCGCTGAACGATGGCTTTTCACTTGCCGATTCGGACGGCTACGATGCAGTTGCGTTTTATAACTACCCATTCGCTCCGCCCGCTGTGAATGGGATGCTGCCATTTTCTAAACTTTCCGACGCCGCACGTTGGACGTGGTACGAGGCGGCCCATCACAGTTCCGTCGCCTTCGTTCCAACCGCGATGGCGGGATGGGATCCACGTCCATGGGACGAACGAGAGCCCGATACGAACGACTTAATGTGGTACAGCCGCACACCGAAGGATGTTGCGAATTTATTGGCGGACGCGATTCGATGGGTGGGTGTCAATCCAAAGCTTCGGCCCGAGCCAGAGCCTGCGGCCCCGTTGGTATTGATCGAAGCCTGGAATGAACTAGGAGAAGGTAGCTACATCGTTCCCACTGCAGGTGATGGAACCAGCTATGGAGATGCGATCGCAGGGATGTTGTTGCGAAAATAACCGCGACGATCGCGTCAACGCAAAGGTTCTCCGCTCACCAGACACTCCTCGGCTGATCCCGCGGGATCGACACGGATCGCGCCAGTCTCGTCTGAACAAAATGCCCGGACTCCCGTCTGATTTTCGGCGATGGGGTAAGCGATGATCTGATATTTATCTCCATCCTTGTCGCTCTTACAACTCTTTATTTCAAAGCGATAGCCGTGTCTCGCCCCCGAACTTAACGCGCCACTGATCAACGCCGCGTGCTCGGCCGAAGGCTGGGATAGACCGTTCGCAGTGAGAGTGGAGAGGTTACAGGCGTATCCAACGGTTGGATAAAGGCTCTTGTAACTCAGTTCTGCCGTGTGAACCGTGTGGAGCGTAGACACTGCGGACCGCTCGTTGGTGGTGATCCGCGCGCGTAGCAAATTAGGAATTGTAATGGCGGCCACGATTAGGAAGATCGGGACAAACACGATCCCAGCGTAGCCAAGAATTAATCCTGCCGATGCCATTCCGGCCCCCTGCAGACGGCCAGCGCTCTTACGAATTTCCGACCGTGAAATATGGCCGAGTACGATCGCAACAATCGCAAACGGAAAAAACGGCAAGCCGAAAACTCCTGTGATCAGACTGGCAAGAGCCTTTCCACTGGTGGGGACGGGCCGAGGTGGGGACATCGGGGAGGCCATGGCCGGACTTGCTTGGACGGCGGCAGAAGCGATCGTGTTGGCGTCGGCACTGTTGGCCGAGGCGATCGTGCTTGTCACCGGTGTGCCACAATGATCGCAAAACCGGCTGTCGTCCGAAATATTTGTGCCACACTTTGGGCAAAACATATCTTCTCCTGATTCTTCCAGCCCCTAAATCATTGGCTAGCCACTAGAACAGTTGCCAGAATCCCGAGCGAAACAGCAGAAAAGCTACTCCCCCAGTACCGAGCCGTCAACGACGATGTCGAATCGTATATCTCCCTGCCCGCGAGCCGCGAAGGCGCATAGGAAAGTAAATAACGAAACTTTCTACTCCCGAACTGCAGAGGAATATCTTCCACCTCGATCGGCCCTGGCGACCGCTTTCTGATAAGCACCGGACGGTCTGGCGCTTATAGGGTTCGACGAGGCATCATGCAATGGCACTTGGAGTGCACAGAGAAATGGGGAAATGTATATAATGTCCATGACTGTAGTGGACATAAGACGCTTTACTTTGCAGGCACGCCTTAAAGGAGAACTTCCATGGCAGCGGAAACATCTACCAATCCGTCTCCCAAAAAAGAGACGTTGATGTCGCTCGACACATGGGCCGTGGCAATTGCCCTGCTACTGGCGCTGGCGGTGAAACTCAACCTGTTCGGCAAAGTGCCCTGGTAGTTAAAACCCCTCCCCACAATTCATTCTGACGGAGAGTTCATGTCAACTTCGACTTCAGTCTCGTCTCCCGACTCCGAGAGCCTTGTCACGAAGACGCTTCGCCTCGTCCCGGGCCTCGTTCTTCTCGCCGCCATCGGGTACGGCGGTAAATTTCTGGAACGCTTTGTGAACACCTACGCCAAGACCCATCGTTGGACGTTCCCGAATATCGAATACGTTCTCTGGGCAATTCTGATCGGTCTTTTCATTGCCAACACGGTAGGAGTTTCGAAGGTTTTCAAAGCGGGCGTGGATACCTACGAGCTGTGGCTCAAGATTGGGATCGTTCTTCTCGGCGCGCGCTTCGTTCTAGCCGATGTGCTGAAGTTAGGCAAGATCAGCCTGATTCTCGTCGTTCTGGAAATCACGCTTTCACTTTTTTTGATGACTTTGCTTGGCCGCTTGTTCAAGCTGAAGCCGAAGCTCACATCACTGCTCGCTCTGGGATCGGCGATCTGCGGCGTCTCCGCGATCATCGCCGCCAAGGGAGCGATCGATGCTGACGATGAAGACGCCTCGTTTGCGATTGCAGCCATCATGGCGCTTGGAGCGCTCGCTCTATTTACGTTCCCTGCGATCGCGCACGCTTTGCACATGAACGACGTATCATACGGATTGTGGGCCGGATTGGGCGTCGATAACACCGCGGAAGCAACTGCGGCTGGAGCTTTGTATTCGGATGCAGCCGGCAAAGTTGCCGTGCTGGTCAAGACGACGCGCAATGCTTTCATCGGTTTTGTGGTTCTGGGATACGCAATCTATTGGGCAGGACGCGGACAGGCAGCAGTCGTCACGAATAAAGCCGCATTCTTGTGGAAGAAGTTTCCGAAATTTGTTCTTGGATTTATTTTGATGTCGCTTCTGGTGGGTTTTCACGCCTTCAGCAAAGATCAAGTCACTTCGCTCGCGAATCTTTCCAAGTGGGCGTTCTTGTTGACGTTTGCTGGCGTAGGCCTGCGTACGAATTTCCGTGACATGTCGAAACAGGGTCTCAGACCATTTATTGTGGGAGCGCTTGGCGAAGTGCTGATCGCTTGCTTGACGCTCGGTCTGGTAATTGGGGCGAACCGCATCTGGGGTCTATAACTCCGCTGCAACCCTATTGCGACCTTATTGCTCGTAGGCGCCGATATCGATGTTGCTTCCTTTTACGCGAGGATTTCCCGCGTAATCCGTCGTGCCTACAACGGCCGATCCCAAATTGATACCGTCATTCACGGCGACCGAACCTGCCTTCACGTGCAGGTTCGGCGTCGTGATGCTTAGAAATTCAGGATCTGCAAAATAGGAGTGGGCATCCTCTCCGCTCCCCGCCTGATAGGCCGCGAATCCTGTGTAGGCTTTCTTCTCCCAAATCCACTGCGAATTGGCGCCAGCCGATGAGTAGTAGACGTTGTAGTCGACATCCACCGGACTCGCCTCTGACTTGGTGTAGTTGTTTATCAAGAGGCCCTGCGACGTGGCATAGACAATGTTGTTCTTGAAAATGTTGTTTGTTGCGTAGAACTGGACCTGGAACTCGCCGCTGCCCGTATTTTTGGTGTCGTTTTCGAAAAGAGTGTTTCCGACGATTGTGCAGTGGTCGGTTCCTCCAACGCCGCTGCTGTAGCCGCCAATCGAGATCCCGTTGGAATTCCCGTTGTACACAAGATTGTTGCGCACGGTGACGTAGCTTGCGGTGTGTCCCTTATGCTCGCTCGCAACTTCAATATTTAAGTCTGAGGTGTAGACCAGGTTGCGCTCAATCGTTACGTAGGAGCATCCGTCGCAGTAAATTCCGTCGGCAGCATACTGCTTTCCATATGCGGGATTGCCATACGATGTGATGTTGTAAATCGTGTTACCGCTGATTTCACCATTCGTAGCTTGGTCATGGCCCGAGGGACCGACACCCTCAAACCCGATGGCGTCGATTCCGATGTTGTCGTTGTCGTGCACGATGTTATTGCTGATGGTGAAGTTCTGGACGTTGCCATCCACATTCACCGTTTCACTATTGCCGGTCTTGTTGCCGTAAACCTGATTGCCACTGATGGTCAGTGCGCTGATTGGGGTGGCGCTGGTGCCGTACACCGCGATGCCAAACGCGTTTCCATTCTTTTCGGACTTTGAAATAATTCCGTGAACATTATTGTTAAGGATCTGCAGATTGCTGCCCGTACCGGTGATCCAAATGCCAGCGGGAGTCTGCGATGCGCTTGCAGTGGAGTAGTTCTGAATCACGAAACCGCTGATGATCAGATAGCTCTCGTCAACGATATTGAATAAGCCATTCACACCGCTGCTACCGCAGCATGCAACGCCCGTTCCATCCAGGATCGCGCTCTCCCCGGGATAGCTTTGAAAGATGATGTAGCCTGCGGAAGAATTGCCGGAAACTGCGATCGTCACTGATTCGTTATAGGTTCCGCCGCGTACATCAACCGTAGCACCGGCGGTCACGCTGTTCGCGGCATGTTGAATGGTGCGCCAGGGTGACCCGACCGTTCCAGCGTTGGAATCGTTGCCCGAGGTAGACACGTAAAAAGTCTTTCCGGCCTGAGCGGCGGCGAATGCGGGCACTAGCAAGAGCAACGTGACGATAATCACTGTCGGTATCCGATCGCAGGTGCGATAGGTGAGTGCCGCAAATCGGAGATGCCTCAGGTCGTTTCTCATGGAGTGTCCTCTTGGAATTTAGAATTGTTGAATCACGGAGTTGATCGCAACCGATGGAACGGTCCTTCGTGGATTTCCGGCAACATTACGAATACTTACGAATAAGAGCGAATGGTTACGAAACTCCCTCAGTGAGTTTTTTACTCTGATCCCAAGGGTGCGTCAACCCGTTTCGTTGAGGTATGCACTTTCAATTTTTATGGAGGCGGAGAGCCCGAAGGGAAGTTTCAGTTAACGTCCAAGGAAAGTTCGAGTGAGTAGAAGAAAGGCGGGAAGCAGATGCGATGGAAGTAGCCAGGATCGGCGAAGCTTGTCCAGGGCTGACAGCCACGGTTCCTGGCGAAGCGGCGAGTCACTTTGTACAGGCTTCCGCAAAGAATCCGAGCCCAATGACCCTGGTTTGAGGCATTGGGCCGGATTTGCGGAAGGAAAGCCCACTCTTTTTCTACGGAGAGCGGGTGATCAAACTAGCATTGGCTTCGTTTTGGTTTAGCCTTAGTCTTGGTTTTCGTTTGAACTTTCCTGATTGCGGATAGTCCAGTGAGCGGGCCCTGTTGCTGGATTTGTCCGAGAGACATACCGAAGTCGTCCTCATCGATCCAAAACAATTGTCCGCCTCCTGCCTGGTAGATGACCGTGGTCAAATTGATGCCGTCGCACACGCCTGCGTTGATATTGAGTGGCAACATTGTGTAACGACCCGGATTTGGAATGTCAGGATTCGCGGTTCCTGAAAACACTACTCCGCTTTCGGGTCCTCCCTGACTGAGGAAGCCTCCCGGATCGTTGAGCAACCCAGTTCCAGCCAGAACACCGGAGGTAACAGATCCCTGGCCAACCGTGTCGAATTCCAAGTCTTCGTTAAGCTCCTGAACCCCGAAGGCATAGTTGCCCGCGAAGCTGGCCGAAGCGGTGTCGGTTTGAGGAACGATAACTCCCGTGCCGTTGGGAGTCTCGTCCATATCGGCGATCAAAGCCCCGCCCAATCCGGTCGTTGTGTTGTTGGGATCATTCAGATTGAGATTGGGATCCGTCATGTAGATTCCCAAGTCGATCACATCTTCCAGGGACTCGGAGGTGATGGTGAAACTTCCATATCCGTTAGCGGCGATGGAATAGTTGCCCGAGATGGCCTCGGCGTTCGCTACCATACCCTCCTCGTCAACGTCCCCGACGCCGCTAAAGGCACCAGCAGAGTTTGTCGAGAATTGTCCGGCCGCAGCGTACGGGAAAGCAAATGCTGTGGGTAACAATCCGAATACCGAGGTTCCGAGAGAAGCGTTGGTGAATGTACCGCCGCCTTGGCCGAAGGCGGAACCGAAGCCAGTATCCTCGGAGTCCACATCAATGAGTCGAATGACTTCGGGTCCAATGATGTAGTAGTTGAGAGTCGGGATACCCGTGTCGGATATGGTTCCGCGCCCGAAGGCGTCGGGAGCAGATACTGTTCCGGTGAAGGCGGTGCCTAATGTTGTGACGCCATCGTCAACGACATCGTAGGCCCCGTTTTGCAATGCGGTACCGGCAATGGAGAAAACGCCGCCGATGGCGATCGGTTCGTAATCGTCGTCGACACCGGAAAGAGTAAAGGAGTAGTTTCCGCTGAGCGTGCTCGGCAGGGTTTGCAAGTCCATGCTTCCCATGGATGTAGCCGTCGAATCAAACTGCAGAACAAGTGCGTGATTGGCGTTTGCAAATTGGACGCCGAGGGTTTCAGTTCCCTCAAAGCCAAGGTTCCCGTTGTCGGTGATCAAAGTCAGCGTCCCCTGTCCGCTGGTCGGATCCACGGTTAGTGTTCCGCCTGTGATGGCATCGCCCGAGGGCTGCGGTGAAGTGAATCCAAACGCGTCGTTGTAGTCTTGTTCTCCTGCAAGCACGTTTCCGTTTGAGTCGATTGTTACCGAGCCCGCTAGCGCGAAGAGGTTGGGATCGCCACCTTCTTCGTTCACCACTTCGGTCCCGCTTACGTAGAAAGAGTAGTTTTTCGTGAGTACAGCCGTATTCGTCAGAATGAAGTTGGCAGGCGGAGCGCTTGAGCCAAACGTAGCTGTAACCGTATAGGGTCCCCCGACGACGCTATTTGCCGTGAACGCCGCCGAACTCGCGACGCCATTCATGTCGCTGGTTGCCGTATTGACGCCGCCCGCGAAGGTCCCACTCGGTCCCGTCGAAGGAGCCGTGAACGTCACCAGAACTCCGCTCACAGGCGAACTCCCTCGGGTGATGGTTGCAACCAGCGGTGCCGCGAACGCTGAATTGATCGCGGCGCTTTGGGAAGAGCCGCTCGTTGCGGCGGATGATTCGCGTCTGGAATCATCGCAAGCTGTCAAGAAAGTCAGGGAGAGTAGCGCGAACAATGGAATGATCAAAGCTAATCTGCGATGCGATTTGTAGTTCATAGTCCCTCCCCGGCCGACTTGCGGCTGGCGCGCGCGCGCGCCTGTGGCGACACTGGAATGCCGTGTACGTTGCGGATCTGATAGGTTTTTCCGCCTGTGATCACGGTGCGGGCGAGAAAGACTTGCTTGTTCCGAATCGTCTTCATGACGCCGATGACTTCAACTTGTTTTCCCGGGCTAACTGCCAAAGCACCCTTGCCGCGCAACCCGAATACTCCCAAACTCGCGTCCACCAGGCCGGAGGATGTCGTCAGCAAAAGGTGGGACCCCATAATCATTCCGGGAGTTTTTTTCGTATGGACGCTTGCCACAGTTCCGTTCAGTATGACTTCGTGAGAGACGTCGTAGCGGAATGTCCCTTCGGACCTGTCCGCGGTTTGCGCAAGGATTGGCGCGTTGACAAAGAATAAAGACAGCAAGACCAATGCACACGGTCCCGCGAATAGCCGTTTCATGTGTTGTCTCCGGATTGATCGGACTCTAATGTTGCGCTTCTAGACTGCGCGGGTGCTGGCGCAGGGCGGCGGATCCGCTTCATGGTGGACGCCGTTTGCCGCTCCCCGAGAGAAGAAATGCATCTGCAGCCACCATGTGATCCAGCGTCAATGTCGCAGGAGACTGTTTGGAGTGTCAGTGAGCGCCGTCACCGCGCGAATGTGACGAGCGCCGATTTCAGAATGGCATGGGTGGATTGCGTGTCGACTGGGACACTAAAAACTGGGAATATTAAATTTGAACGACTCGAACTTTTGCTTTTCGGCATGCTTTCCCTAGGTCGGAGTCAAGGGTGGCGAGAGGCAGACCGCTATCCTGAGCGAGATCGAGGTAAGCCGCGTCATATGAGGTCAATCCGTGCTCGCGACTTAGACGTTGAATGCGATCAAATACTTGTTTGGACGATACTGGCTCCAAGATCACAGGAATGCGTTGCGAGGTCGCCGAGGAATATGTTCACTAGTTCTTTGGAAATGCGTTTTCTCTTCTCGCCGACTAGCAGGGCATTTAGGACCTCATGTGGCCAAAACGCGGGAGCAATCGCCGTGTCGCCACGCTGGAATCTGTTGGCCACGTTTTGCGCTAGGGCATCATTTTCATCGGGGAAGCACCAGGTCAACACGATGGAAGCGTCCACGACGAACCGACTCATCGGCGTCCCTCGTTGATGAGGTCTTTGACCGTCATGCCCTTATTGTTTCGCGCGCTCGAAGACGACGAGGACGAAGACGATAGAGACAATTTGTGACGCTTTCCGAAACTCGCGAGCCGCTCTGCTGCGATCGCCGCCGAATTGCCCGGCGCCGAAACACGTTCCTTAAGGATTGCTCCCAGAAGTCGCGAGACGCTGGTATCCAGGCGCGCCGCTTCAATCCGCGCCCATTGGGCGATATCTTCTTCCAAGGTCACGGTTACATTGCGTAGGCGGCGAGTTGAAGACACGAAAACAGTGTAACACGAAATCAGTGTCATTTCGGATATGAACTAGGTCATTTGAACATTATGTACAAAATGTCTATTATGTACATTATGAGAACCGTTTCCGCGACAGATGCCAAGCAGCGCCTTGCGGCGGTCCTGGACGCTGCCCAACGAGAGCCTGTCCTGATCCGTCGTCAAAATCGGGACGTAGCCGTGGTTTTATCCGCCGAGGAATACCGAAGAATTCGAGATTCCGCTGCCGCGGAGTTCCAGAGATTTTGTGATCGAGTTGGAGCCCAATCGAAAGCTCGCGGCCTCACCCAATCCGCTCTCAAGAAGTTGTTGAAAGATTGAAGGACTAGAGGAATCGATGCGTTCTCTCGAACGTATTGTCGTCGATACCAATTGCTTCATCAGTCGGTTGCTGCTGCCAGCATCGGTTCCCGGTCGCGCGGTTCGTCGCGCGGTCGATGCAGGAGTCTTGCTGGTTTCGGAGGCGACGATGAACGAATTGGCTGACGTTCTGGCTCGTCCCAAATTTGATCGCTACGTTAGTTTGGAAGACCGGCAGCAGTTCCTACGGCTGATCGGGAGAATGGCCCAATTCGTCACGAGCGGATACACGGTTCAGGAATGCCGCGATCCGAAAGATGACAAATTTCTCGATGTGGCCCTGAACGGAAGAGCGGACCTAATTCTTTCAGGCAATGCAGACTTGCTTAGGCTGAACCCATGGCGAGGGATCGGCATTCTCTCACCCGCTGAGTATCTCAGGCGATAAACCAGAATTGATTCCGAAACCCCTGAACTGGCTCAAATCTTGACCGCGAGAAATCACCTGAGCCCCGGAGTCGCCACTACGCGAACAAAAATTCCTTCGTCCGCAACTCTTTAACGATATCGCGCAGCTTCGCCGCCTTCTCGAACTCAAATCGTTTGGCCGCTTCGCGCATATCGCTTTCCAGCTTCGCGATGTAGGAGTTCAACTCCACCTGCGACTTCATCTCTGGAATACCTTCGGCTGTGGTGTCGGTGAGGTCCGCGTAATCGGCTGAAATTATCCCGACCAGCGTCATATCCAATGGACGAATGATCGACTCCGGAGTGATGCCGTGCTCCGTGTTATAAGCTTCCTGGATCGCGCGTCGGCGATTGGTTTCGTCGAGTGCCTTTTTCATCGAGTCGGTCATGCGATCGGCGTAAAGAATTGCACGACCGTTAAGATTGCGGGCGCAGCGTCCGATGGTTTGGATCAACGCACCGGCCGAGCGCAAAAATCCTTCTTTGTCGGCGTCGAGAATCGCGACCAGCGATACTTCCGGCAAGTCGAGGCCTTCGCGCAGAAGATTGATGCCGATCAATACATCGAATTCGCCTTTACGGAGGTCGCGCAGAATCTTCACGCGCTCCAGCGTCTCGATCTCGGAGTGCATATAGCGGCACTTCACTCCCACTTCGCTGTAGTACTCCGCCAAATCTTCGGACATACGCTTCGTCAGCGTCGTCACCAGTACCCGCTCGTTGCTCGCCACGCGCTGCCGGATCATGTGCAGCAAGTCGTCAATCTGTCCCTTCACTGGACGAATCTCGACCGGGGGATCGATCAATCCGGTAGGTCGGATGATCTGCTCTACGACGACACCGGCGGACTTCGTCAGTTCGTACGGGCCTGGCGTCGCTGAAACATAGACGAGCTGATTGGTGCGGTGCTCGAACTCCTCAAACGTCAGCGGACGATTGTCGAGCGCCGAGGGCATGCGGAATCCATATTCGACCAGCGTTTGTTTGCGCGAACGATCGCCATGGTACATGCCGTGAAGTTGAGGCACGGTCTGGTGCGATTCGTCGATGAAGAGCAGAAAGTCGCGCGGAAAATAGTCGAGAAGCGTCGGCGGAGGCTCGCCGGGCATGCGACCGGTGAAGTGACGTGAATAGTTTTCGATGCCATGGCAATAGCCCATGGCTTTAATCATTTCAAGGTCATACATTACGCGCTGATGGATGCGCTGCGCTTCCACCACGCGTCCTTGCTTTTCGAGTTCCGCTTCCCACCAGACCAGTTCCGCTTTGATCGATGCGACCGCACCTGCCTTCGTCTCCTCCTTCATTACGTAGTGCGTCTTGGGATAAATCGGCAGCCGCATGTATTTCTGTTTGACCGTCCCAAATAAAGGATCGATCTGCGCCAGCGATTCAACCTCGTCTCCGAACATCTCGATGCGATACGCCATGTCGTCATAGGTTGGGAAGACTTCGATGACGTCGCCGCGCACACGAAACGTTCCACGGCGAAATTCGCCTTCGGTCCGTTCATAAAGGATATCAACCAGCTTGCGCGTGATATCGCCGCGCTTGATCTTCTGTCCCTTTTCGAGGAAGAGCATCATGCCGTAATACGCTTCGGGAGATCCCAAGCCGTAGATGCAACTGACCGAAGCTACGATCAGGCAATCGCGGCGCTCAAAAAGTGAGCGGGTTGCAGAGAGCCGGAGCTTGTCCAACTCGTCGTTGATGGTCGATTCTTTTTCGATATAAAGATCGGCCGCCGGGACGTAGGCCTCCGGTTGGTAGTAGTCGTAGTAGGAGACGAAATATTCCACCGCGTTGTGCGGGAAAAAATTCTTGAACTCGTGGTAGAGCTGCGCGGCCAAGGTCTTGTTATGCGCCATGACCAGCGCGGGACGGTTAGCATTCTCGATCACTTTAGCGGCCGTGTAGGTCTTGCCGGAGCCGGTGACGCCGAGCAAAACCTGATGCTGCTCGCGGTCAAAAACGCCACGGGTCAAGGCCTCGATGGCGCGTCCCTGGTCGCCTTGGGGGGTGTAGCTGCTGACTAGTTTGAAGTCCACATGTCCATTATAGAAGAGTTCCAGCTCGCCACCTTTCGTTGCACTTCCGTGTAAATACGGTCTTTGGTAGGGGACAATCCGGAATTTTGTACTAAGTAGTTCACCCTATTCAATGAGCAAAACTCTGGGTCTGTCCTGAACGGAAAATACAATAATCACTGTAGTAACCGCGATTTTTCAGCGTAAACAGCGTCGTAGACAGATTTTCACACTTAGTTAACACCGAAGGCCCACTTTGGCTGGGTGAATGCAAAATGAGACGCAAAGCAACAGAAAAGACCCGAATCCAGATGGCGTCTCGGAACCTGGTTCAAGCGCCACTTGCGGCGACCAAGGCGCATCGGTCAGGTGCAGTGTTTTATGGATGAGCAGTTCAATGAAGTGGGGCCCCGCGAAAAGCAGATCATTAATCTGCTGTTGCAGGGATGTGACAACGCAGAAATCGCTCAGGATCTCCATATAGCTGAGCGAACGGTCAAAGCACATTTCAACCGCTTGTTTTTGCGGTTTGGAATCAAGGGTGGCATCAAGCGGGTCAAGCTCGCGACTTTGCTATATAGGAGACAACTATGGTTGGAGAGACAGCAATCCGACGCGGGCCCAGCGAACGCGAGCAACTGATCATTCAACGTGTAGCCGAAGGCTGCAAGAACCGTGAGATCGCCGATTCTTTAGGAACTACCGAACACGTGGTAAAGAATTATCTCCGCTTGATCTACGACAAACTGGGATTGTGGAACCGGGTCGAATTGGCGTTGTGGTATGAAGCGCGCCAGCACGAGCAGGTTTTCCAAGCCTAGCTGAAAAGATCGTAATCAAAGTCTTCCTCCGGAAGTAGCCTCATCTCGTGAACGCGAGATGGGGCTTTTTTCTGTTTAGTTCTCCTTCCGGATTTCCCTCATCTCATCCCTGTATAATTAAGGGTTTTCTTGTGCTGTAACCCGCGACTGCTAAGGTCGCCCGTGCAATCGTTGTATCGCGGCAACGCAAGCGAAACCGCATCAGGAAAAAGGAAGGCAGAGGGATGTCCACTACAGAGATCGCGCCGCAGGCTGGTTCCAGCCAATCGGCGCAAAAAAGTGTCGTCCGTGTCGTTAACGACATGAGCATTCAGGTTGGAACCGTCAACGGCTCCGGATCGCAAAGTTCCAACACCGTTTTGTTGCGCAGTATTTTTCAGATGGGCGTACCGATTTCAGGAAAGAACCTCTTTCCTTCGAACATCGCTGGATTGCCCACCTGGTACACCATCCGCGCCAACAAAGATGGATACGTCGCCCGTAAAAAAGAAATCGATCTGCTGATTTCGATGAACGCCGAGACCGCGCAGGATGACGTGAAGTCGCTCGCCTCGGGCGCAGCCGTCCTCTACGACGAACCGCTGGCGCTCGATAAATTGCGCGACGATTTGATTTTTTATCCCGTGCCTTACGACAAGTTGGTCGCTGCGGTTTGTCCGGAAGCCAAGCTGCGCAAGCTGATCAAGAACATGATCTACGTCGGCGTCGCGGCGCAACTTCTGGAAATTGAGTTTCCGGAAATTGAAAAAGCCATCCGCAGGCAGTTTTCGACGAAAGCCAAAGCGGCGACGTTGAACCTCGCAGCCGCTCAAGCGGGCTTCGATTATGCTGTGGCAAATCTGAAGAAGCGCGACCCGTTCTACATTCAGCGCATGAATAAAACGGCGGGCAAAATCATCGTGGACGGCAACTCCGCTGCGGCCATGGGATGCATGTTTGCCGGATGCACCGTCGTGACGTGGTATCCCATTACGCCGTCGTCGTCGCTGGTCGAGACGTTGATCGACTACATGAAAGAGCATCGCGTTGGACCTGACGGCAAGGCGACATTTGCCATTGTGCAAGCCGAAGACGAGTTGGCTGCAGTGGGTATGGTGCTCGGCGCGTCATGGGCTGGAGCGCGCTCGATGACCGCGACCGCTGGTCCGGGTATTTCGTTGATGGCCGAGTTTGCGGGTCTCGCATATTACGCAGAAATTCCCGCCGTGATTTGGGATATCCAACGTGTTGGCCCCTCCACGGGATTGCCCACGCGTACTTCGCAGGGCGATTTGCTTTCGGTGGCGTTCCTCAGCCACGGCGACACGAAACACATCATGCTGTTTCCTGCGTCGGTCACGGAGTGTTTCACCATGGCAGGCGATGCCTTCGATCTGGCGGAGCGGTTTCAGACTCCAATCTTCGTGATGTCCGATCTCGATCTTGGAATGAATAATTGGATGTCCGATCCGTTTGAGTATCCCGAAAAGCCGCTGGATCGCGGCAAAGTATTAACTGCCGCCGACCTCGAAAAAGTGGGCAGTTTCGCTCGCTACAAAGATGTGGACGGCGATGCTATCGGCTATCGCACGCTGCCCGGAACGGATCATCCGTTGGCCGCGTACTTCACGCGAGGCAGCGGACACAACGAAAAAGCGCAGTACACCGAGCGTGCCGATGATTTTGAGCGCGGAATGGAGCGGCTCAACAAGAAGTTTGATAACGCCCGGAGTGCGGTTCCGCGTCCCGAGTTGGTTGCGAATGGCAAGTCGAAGATTGGAATCTTGGCCTTCGGCACGACACATTGGGCCATCACTGAGTCGCGCGATCAACTATCCAACGAATACAAAGTCGAGACGGACTACATTCGCGTGCGCGCGTATCCGTTCAGCCGCGAAATTCACGATTTCATCGAGCAGCATGATCGCGTGTACGTTGTCGAGCAGAATCGCGACGGCCAAATGGCCAGCCTCTTGAAGCTCGACATCAAGCCAGAGTTGACGCCGCGTCTGCGCTCAATCTGCCATATCCACGGATTGCCCATCGACGCCCGCTCGGTGACCGACGAAATTCTGACGATGGAGAAGAAATAAGATGGCGACCACTCCTACTACTACGCCCACGCCCGCTCCGAAAACGAATCACATCGGATTGCAAGTCCTCGACTATCGCGGCGGCAAGACCACTCTCTGCGCCGGTTGCGGACACAACGCAATTTCCGAGCGCATCCTCGACGCGATGTACGAGATGGGGATCAAGCCCGAACGCCTCGCGAAGCTCAGCGGAATAGGCTGTTCGTCCAAGACTCCCGCGTACTTCATGAGCCGTTCGCATGCATTTAATTCCGTGCACGGACGCATGCCTTCGGTGGCCACGGGCACGATGCTGGCGAACAAGACTCTGCTCGCGCTCGGCGTGACGGGCGACGGCGATACGGTTTCAATCGGTGCCGGACAATTTATCCACCTGATGCGGCGCAATCTGCCCATCATTTACATCATCGAAAACAACGGTTGCTATGGATTGACGAAAGGCCAGTTCTCCGCCACCGCCGACCTGGGATCAACCTTGAAGAGCGGCATTGTGAACGATCTGCCTCCCGTCGATACGTGCGCGATGGCGATCCAGTTGGGCGCGACGTTCGTTGGAAGATCTTTCTCCGGCGATAAAAAACAGCTGCACGCCATGCTCAAAGCCGCGATCGCCCACAAGGGCACAGTGATGCTCGACGTGATTTCGCCTTGCGTCACGTTCAACGATCATGAGGGATCGACGAAATCCTATAAATACGTTCTGGCCCATGAAGAGGCCGTGAATGAAGTCAGCTTTGTGCCGTCGTTCCAGGAGATTAATGTGGATTACGATCCCGGCACAACCTACGCCGTTACCATGCACGATGGATCAAGCCTTCGTCTGCGGAAACTGGAAGAAGATTACAATCCGACGGACAAAATTCACGCCGTCAGCCGTTTGATGGAATCGCACGCCAAAGGCGAAGTCCTCACCGGCGTGTTTTATATCAATGCAAAGTCCCCGAGCTTCATCGACATGCTGAACCTGACCGATGAGCCGCTAGCGACGTTGCCGGAGTCGGTGGTGCGTCCGAGCAGGGAAGTGCTGGCGAAGTGCATGGACGAGCTGCGGTAGCGCTTGGAAAATCGTTAGCATTGCTAACGATTGTTCGGCGTGGACATTGCTCTGAGTTTTGTACTACTGATTGGCAGACCCTTTCGTCCGCGGTGCAGGTAGGGGTCCTTCGACTGCGCAGAAACTTCACTTCGTGAACTTTCTGCTTCGCTCAGGATGACAAAGCAGTGGGGTGAGATGCGAGTCCGGAATAATCGTTAGCAATGCTAACGATTATTCCGGTTCAGCTTTTCAACCGCGGTGGAAGCCCACGTCTCGAAGTGCGCGAGAAGTGGGGCATCCATCGAACGCCCGCTACAGTCTGCTAATTTCTATCCACCCATGGTCAGCACGGCGCGGAAGCGGACTTTCCCGCTCTTCATTTGTTCGTATCCCTCGGCGGCTTTTTCCAGAGGGAACTTTTCGATCATAGGACGAACTCCGGTGAGGGCGCTGAATTTCATGGTGTCTTCGGAATCCATTGCGGTGCCGGAAGCCCATCCCTGGACGCGTTTGCGGCCGGTGATTAACTGAATGGGATTGACGCCGATCGGATCGAAGCTGGCACCGACAATCATCAGCGTTCCGTTGGCGGAGAGGCCATTCACTACCGCCGCCATGGATTTGGAATCGGGTGCAGTCGCAAGAATGACGCGTGCTCCACCGAACTTTTGTAATTCTGCCGCCGGATCACCCGCCGTGGTGTCAACGTAGTGAGTGGCACCTAATTTCCGAGCGAGTGTTTCTTTATCTTTCCCGCGACCGATGGCAAAGGTTCGAAAGCCCATCTGCTTGGCATATTGAATTCCAAGGTGACCGAGTCCGCCGATCCCTTGGACGGCGACGAGATCGCCAGGCCCCGCTCCTGAATTGCGCAACGCGTTGAACACCGTGATGCCAGCGCAAAGTAGCGGCCCCGCTTCGGCAGCAGACAACTCTTCAGGAATCGCGGCCACGGCCTCGGCGGGCGCAATCATATATTCCGCATAGCCTCCGTCGTGCGTGATGCCAGTGATCTTTCCATTTGCGCAGTTCACGAAATCGCCGCGACGGCAGGCGGTACAGGTGAAGTCATGTCCACCGTGCCATCCCACGCCTACGCGCTGGCCGGGAGTCCAACTGGTGACGTCGGCGCCGACGGCATCGATGCGTCCGGCAATTTCGTGGCCGGGAACGCGCGGATACTGAATGCCGGGCCAATATCCTTCTTTCACCAACTCGTCACTGTGGCAGATGCCGCAGGCTTCCACTTTTATGCGAACCTGATTGCGTCCCGGATTAGGAATCTCTCGTTCGACGAGTTCGAAGGGGCCGCCGGCTTTGCCGACTTGAACTACTTTCATTTTGGGCATGACTTTTTCTTTCGTGTTTCCCTGGGAGTTGAATTGCATTTATTAGTCGCGTTATGAGATGACGGAGGCTGAGACAAAGACTCACGAAGCGCACCGACACGCGCGAGTCCCGCAGCATTTCGAAACTACGGCTTCTTCTCTTTCAGCTCTCCCTCGAATGAATGCTCGGGACTTCCGCCCGGCTCTGGGAAGTCGCTATCCGCGCCGTCCTGCATCGGGTCGGGATTGCGATGGGAAAGCTGATCTTGCATGGGAGCATTACCGTCCTTCGTTGATGGCTGGCCTGTTTCCACGGTACCCTTGCCGCTGTCTTCATCGTTGCTAAGATTGTCGCGTAAATGGTCGCTGGCACTCTTCGGCATCATGCGCCTTTCTTGATTCGTGCATTAAATTTTCTGAATACGTGCTCAGGCTACTCTAGATGCTGACCGATGGGCAATGGTTGTGGCTCGTGTGGCTCGTGTGGCTCGTGTGGCGCGGACACTCTTGTCCGCGTGCCGACTGCTGACGTGCTGCATGCGCGCGGACAAGAGTGTCCGCGCCACACGGGCTTAACTCCTAAGTTGCTGTAATCGTTACTATTGGTTAATTTAATAGTCGTTTAACACGGTCTTGAATCTAAAATAGAACATGGCCAGTAAATTTCGAAAGCACTACTTGTTTGCCAGCGATTTTGATCAGACGTTGACCTTTAACGATACGGGTTACGTGCTGAGTGAGTTGCTGGGAATTTCTGTCGAAGAGTTCGAGCGCAAAGCCAAGGGCATGGCCAAGCTGAATCTGGTTCAGCAGGGTGCCGAGCTTTCTTATCTTCTGCTGCACGATCCGGAGTTTCGAACGCGCGTCCGGCGCGACGACCTGATCGAAGTCGGCAAGCGCATTCGTCTCAAAGACAACATCAAGCAGATCTACGAAATCCTAGATCGGCGTATTGAAGGTTTTCACTTTGATTTTTATGTTTTATCCGCCGCGCCCGTGGAAGTAATCCAATCGGCGCTGAAGGGCATCGTTCCTGAGGACCACATCTTCGGCACCGAGTTCAAGTACAAGCCCAACGGTGAAATTGAAAGTCTGATACGCGCCACCGCCGGCTACGGAAAAGTTACGCGCCTCGATCAACTCGAAGAGCAACTTGGCATTCCCGCCGATCATGTTGTGTATGTTGGCGACGGCAGTTCCGACATCCACGTGATGTTGCAGGTGAATCGTCGTGATGGATTCACAATCGCTGTGTCCGAATCAAAATTGGTTGCGCAGATCGCGAAGCGAACCGTGCTGGGCGACAACGCTCTGGCAACTCTGGTTCCGATCCTGGAAGAAATTGCCGGATGGCAGCGTCCGCAGATTCGCGCGCTGTTCGAATCGTATGGCTTCCTGATTCAAGGATGGGATCGCGTGCAGACCGATTGGGTTACGCTGCGTCCAACTGGTGTGCCGATTGAAAAGGCTGTTACGGCTGACGCGAAGTAGCGTCGCAGCGGCGTGACGATTCAGCGATCCCCTTATCCCGTAGATGTGCGTTTCCTCTTACCCGTACGGTAAATGTATCCGGCACGCTATTCGTGCGTTGGCACGGGCGAGGTGGTAATCCCGTACGCGAAAGATCCGGCTGGAAACGGTGATGACGCTTGTGTCGACAAGTGGCCGTTATTGTCGTTGAAGTGGTAGGCGGTCACGTTAGACGACCCCGCGTTCGCAACGAACGCAAAGCGATCCGTGGGATCGATTGAAACTCCACTCGGTCCCGTTCCCGCTGCGAATGGCGAACCTGGAACGGGATGCAGCGCTCCAAGATTATCGATCGTGTACACAAATGTGCCTGGCCCCGCGGTGACAACTGCAATCTTGCCACTCCTGGAAACTGCGATCGCCGTAGTAAACGATCCAACTTTAAAGGGAGAGCCGGAGATGCTGCTGAGAGTTCCGTCAAAATTAATCCCGAAGGCCGAGACGTCTCCCGAGCTCGTGTTGGCGGTGTAAACGAATTGCCCCCAGGGATCCGCGACGATGGACAGCGGTCTCGTTCCCGCGGCGATTGGCGATCCGATCTGAGTCAGTGCTCCGGTCTGACTGTTGATCGCATAGGCATAAACGTCCCCCGAACCCGCATTTGCGACATACGCGAAATGGCCGGTAGCCTCAACCGTGAGTGAATAAGGATACTGCCCGGTGGTAAACGGCGAACCCGCGACGGGGGTGAGGACTCCAGTTTGTTGGTCGATGGTGAAGGCCGTCAAATTTCCATCTCCGGTGCCGGAACAATTCGCTCCGCAGTTGAGCGCATACAAAAAGCGACCGCTAGGATCCATTGTGACAAATGCTGTGCCTGTAGGCGCCGCGAACGGAGATCCCGGCAAAGGAGTGAGCGTCCCGTTCGTGGCGACGTTAAATCCGGTGACGCCGCCAGGTACTACATTCGCGACATAGGCGAACCTTCCAGAGGGAACGACTGCGATGGAGTTCGGAGAACCTCCGGCAGGAAATGGAGAGCCGGCGACTTGGGCCAACGCGCCGTTTGACTTGATCTGATAGACCGAAACGGTGTCCGCCGATTGGTTGGCAACCATAGTGAACTCCGAGCGCACGCGGGTCGCAGGCGGTTTCGTTTGCGCGTGGCTAGATGTTGCGCCCAGCAACGCGGCCAGTGCCCAGCACAGCCTTGGTGAAAGGTTTTTCACAGAAATCTCCAATATAGGTGGACGTTCAACCCGGGGGAGAAACCAGTTATCGCTCCGAAATATACTCCCGATTCGTTAACCCTGTATCAAAAATCAAGCTGACAAGAGGTTAGATCACGCTAAGGGCCATCCGGGTTGGGATGGCCCTGGAATCTGAGAAGTCGATGCAACTAAATGGCAAATGGCGGGTTCCTACGTGGTGTAGGGTTCGGTAAGGCTCGGGTTCGTTTATCAACCATTGCTGATTTTTGATTCATTTGGGGGCATTTCATGAGAGTTTTTCGTATTGTTTCTGTCGCCTTAATCGCTATTTCGGCAGTCCTCTTGAGCGAAGCGCAGCAACCGCAACAACCGCAGCACGACCTGGTTCCTCAGGGAATCGAAATGCTTCGGCAGAGCGCGACATCGAAGACTGAATTTACTCTCGACCACTCGATGCTCGTGTTCGCTTCCAAACTTGATCCCGAAAACGACGACCTTCGACGCGTGATTGCGGGAGTGAGTGGCGTGTCCGTCCATCGCTATCATTTCTCGGGACGCGGCGGCTGGGATCCAGAGGCATTGCGATCGATTAAGGAAGAATACGACTCGGCTGGCTGGAAACAGCTGATGAACAATCATGAAAAAGAGGGCGGTCCGGGAGTAACAAATCTTTGGATTCGCTTGGACAACAACGCAGTTAGCAATGTCGCGATTCTGATTGCACGGGCGAACGAGGTGGATTTTGTTTCGGTAGCAGGATCGATCAGTCCGATGGATCTATCGCATCTCGGCGGACATTTCGGTATTCCAAAGATCGAAGGCGGAGTCGTTGTGCCGAACTCGGAACGCCATCCCTGATGTGCCCGTGGGGCGCGGACACTTCTGTCCGCGAAATGTCTGCAGCCGATCAATGCTCGGGAGGACAAGTCAAACACAAGAGCAACAGCAACGGCAGCGGACAAGAGTGTCCGCTCCACACGAGTCTTAGCGATTCTTGGCCGGCGCTGCGGTCCCTACCTTCCTCAATCTCTCCCGCGCTTGCATCGCTTCGTTCGTCTTGGGATAGCGCTGGATGACATGTTTCAACTCCTGCGTGCCTTCATCTTCTTTTCCAAGTTCGAGGAGCGCCAAGCCTTTTTTCAACTGCGCAGACGCCGCTTTATTGCCGCTCGGAAAGTTCTGCAACACTAAGTCGTAGTTCGCGACGGACTTGTCATACTCCCCCGCTTTGAACTGAATCTCCGCCAGATAGAAATAGGCGTTCCCGGCTAAATCGGTGTTGGGATAAAACTTGATGTAGTCATTAAATTCCTGCACGGCTAAATCATTCTTCCCGCCGTTGTAGTCGCGGAGAGCGTTGTTATAAAGCACGTCCGGTGGCGGAGCCTGCGCGATTGCCTGTGCCGCCTGCTGTGCCTGTTGCTGTTGCTGCGCCATCGACTGCTGCGCGGCTGACATGTCTTCAAATTGCTTGCTCAGCTTCGCCAGGCGGACTTTAAGTTCGTCCATGGTGTCGTTCAGTGCCTGGATCTGGCCGGAAATCTGATCGACTTGTCCTGCACGATCCTGCTGCTGTTTGTTGATCGATGTTTGCAGTCCATTAATCGCAGCGGTGACTTTGTTAGCGGCGTCGGTGTTCTGCTCCAGCAAGTTTTTCATGACGCCCATGCGCTCGTCGAACGACTGCTTCATCTGCGTCATCTGCTGTTGCAGTTGTCCAACCTGAGTTTGCAGTTCGATCATCTCTTTGCTGGCGGCATATGCCGGAGGAGTGCAGATCGTAAGCAACAATGGCAGCGAGAGCGCGATGGCGGATAGAGAAAGTGATTTGCGAATCGATTTCATAGTTGACCTGTACATGTCTCAAAGAAACGGAAATTAAACTTCGCACTAAAGTGGGTACGAATCAAAAAACGAGGGCGGCCGAAACCGCCCCAGTCATCCTATTTGTCGTAGACGAAATGCCCGCGGCGGTTTTGCTGCCAGCAGCTTTCGTTGGACTCCGTGCAGAACGGCTTCTCTTTGCCGTAGCTGATGGTCTTGATGCGATCTCCAGCCACGCCAGCCTGAACAAGCGCGTTCTTCACCGCATCGGCACGGCTGGTACCGAGGGCGAGATTGTATTCGGTGGATCCACGTTCGTCGGAGTGTCCTTCGATGGTCACGTGGATATCGGAATGCTGTTGCAGGAACTGCGCATCGGCTTGGAGTGATCCACGTTGATCGGCGCGAATGTCGTCCTTGTCATAGTCAAAGAAAATGTCTTTGACGGTTTGCGAGAACAGTTCTTCTTCGGTTGCATTCGACGTCGATGTCGTCACGGGCGCGGCTGCGGCATTGACAGTGACGCGCGCGGTTGCATCCTGCGTGCCGCCCGTTCCCTTCGCAATTAAATGGTAGGTCGTCGAATCGACGGGAGTCACCTGACGTGTCCCACTGGTATCGACCGGACCGATTCCATCAATGCTGACGTCGGTTGCGTTCGTGGTCTGCCATGTGAGAGTTGTGGGCTGTCCGCTATCGACTGTGTTGGGATTCGCCGCCAAGGAAGCGGTCGGTGCATTCGGCGTGGGCGGCGGCGGAGGTGGAGGTGGAGCGACCTTCTTCGCGCAAGCACTCGAAAGCATTATGATCCCCAGCATAACTACCACTGCGCTGAATCTCTTCTTAGTTGCCGTGGTCGTTGGCGCTGTTGTCGTACCTGCTGTTGCCGATTTCAATATCGACGTTCTTGTCAGCTTCACCGTGGTTCCTCCTGTTTTCTGTGCGCCGCATTGTGGCTTGCCCGTTGCAGATTCACGGTAGGACGCACTCTTGGCCAGCCGCGAATCTGTTCTAACTTCTAAGACGATTTACTTCCAACTCCAATTGGGCTGCGTGTTGCCGCCTTTAAAAGTTAATTGCTTTACGTTGCTACCATCCGCCAGCATGGTCCAAATCTGATCGCTGCCGGATCGGTGCGATTGAAATACGATGTGCCGTCCATCTGGAGACCAGCAGGGATATTCGTTGCGTCCCGCATCGTGAGTGAGTTGCACGAATTGTTTGCTCGCCGCGTCCATCAGATACAAATCGTTCGCTCCGGGTTCTCCGGGACCATACTTGCGACGCCACGAAAATGTGAGGAACTGCCCGTTGGGCGACCAGTTCGGATCAACTGCGTAGCCCTGATCGGTGATCCGCTGCACGTTGGTGCCATCCGATTCCATGGTGTAAATCTGCGGGAGACCCGTACGTCCGCTAACGAATGCGATCTGAGAACCGGTCTTGCGATTCCATGCTGGAGAAATATCAGGACCTTGGCCGTTGGTGAGTCGCCGAGAATTTCCGCCCGATCCATCGACCACGAAAATGTTGGGATAACCCGTCCTTGTCGATGAAACGGCGATCTTCCCGTCCGGAGACCACGACGGGGAAAAATTCATTCCGCCTAGTCGCGGGAAACTAACCATGCGGTTGAGATCGAAGGAGTACATCATGATTTCCCAACTGCTCTTGGAAAGGGAACTGAAGGCCAGTCGTGAACCATCGGGCGAGATTTTGGGAGAAAGGGAAATGGAGCCGAGGTGCGTGATCTGTTGTTGATTCGCGCCGTCGTAGTCCATCATCCAAATTTCTTTGTGCCCGCTGCGTTCGCTGACGAAATAAATCTTCGTCTCAGCGATCCCCTCGACGCCTCCACCCAGACGGAAAATAATCTCGTCGGCAAATTTATGCGCGATTACGCGGACCGCGTCACTGGTTGCGTTATCTGTGTATTGTTTGCCCAGTACTTGCGGCGACTTCTCGTTCTTTACGTCGTAAAGCCATCCTTGCACAGTGACTTTGCCGGAAGCCGCGCCCAGATTACCGAACGCGAGCATGGAAGTATTCGGCGGTGCCGAGTTCCACGCCGAAAAGACAATCTCCGAAGGCTGCCCCGGTTCTTGCAGAGGATAAAAACTCTTCGATACCAAATCGAAGATGCCCGCGTTGTCGAGGTCGTTCCACAGCGTGTCATTGAACGTCTTGAGCAACTCTGGGTTTTTCGCATCGGAGGTACCAGACTTGAAATCGGCGGCAGCGAGGCGCACCTTATCGACGCCAAGTCCGGTGCCGGTGCGGATCCAATCCTGCGCAAGACTGGTGGCGGACAGTGCAAGCGAAGCAACAAAAATGAAAGCGAAATTACGGAAGCTACGAACCGAGTTACGCACTGTGTGCTCCTGATGAGTCGCTAGTCGATGGTCATTAGTCGTTGGCAAGCCCTCGCGAACGACGAACGACCATCGACGGACGACTGCCCTACCTTTTGTAATCAAACCAAAACTCCACCGAAACTTTACTGCCCGAATAGTCAGCTGGCAACGGACCGAAGGTATCAATCCCCTGCAACGCGCGTCGCGCCGAAATATCCAGCGATGGCACGCCGCTCGACTGTTCAATCTCTACATTTGACGGATGTCCATCCCGTGCAATATCGAACGTGATGTATACCCGCTTCGCATCTGATATCCGCGGATCCACTTCGTACTTCAACCAGTTTTCCGACACTTTTCTTTGGACGGCTTGCACGTACCAGGCGAAGCGGCTCCCAAAGTCCCCGCCGCTTCCCGTGAATCCAAACCCACCCTTCGCGCCATTCGCGCTCATCGTGTACGGGCCGCTCGCTGGACCACCTTCTCCGTAAGGAATCTGATTTGTGTCCGGAGGAGGCGGTTCGACCTTATGCGAATTCACGCTCGGCGCAGGCTTCAGTTTCGATTTAACGTCTTTATCGGGAATCGGAATCGCGTCGGGCTCTTTCTCCGGAGCCGCCGCTTGAGACTTCGCGAGTCCTTTGGATTCTGTCGCGAGAACACTGGTTGCATCGGCGGGACTCGCAGGCAAGGGAACTGCGCTTACCAACGTCGCTCCCATAGCATCGCCACCACCACCGCTACCCCAGCCTGTTCCGTGAAATCCGTTAATGAACACAGCGTAGAGCACGATGAATAACGCAAACGCCAGATGCAGCCCGAACGACCATGCCAAGGGCCTGCGCAGCAGGCCGCGCTGGGCGTCGAGATCGAAATTCGAATTGAAATTAGCGCTAATGTCGGCCGCCATTCGAATCCATCGGCTGAGTCACAATGCTGACGTTGCTGATGCCGGAGCGTTTGATCGCATCCATCACGGTGGCGAAAGCCCCAAAAGGAACGCTCTCGTCCGCACGCAAATAAATCGACTGATGCTGCGGATCGCGAACCTTTTGCTTCAGGCGCGCACCAATCTGGTTGATGTTGATGGGATCGTTACCGAGAAAAACCTTTTGCGACTTATCGATGCTGATTACCAGGCGCTCTTCGGTGATCTCTTTGACGGTGCGGGTCTTCGGAACATTCACTTCAATTCCAGACTGCAACACGGGAGCGGTGACCATAAAAATAATCAGCAACACCAGAACGACATCGACCAAAGGCGTCACATTGATATCCGCGAGCGCAGTTTGCGTGCGTCCGTTAGCGGAAGTGAAAGCCATCAGCGACGTGCCTCAGCGGGAGGAACAGTCGGCTGGCGCTCCACCAGATTGAGCATCTCCAAAGTGAAGTCGTCGTTTCGCGATGCCATTTCGCGTATGGATCCGATGATCAAGTTGTAGGCGATGACTGCCGGAATCGCGGCAGCAAGCCCGCCGGCCGTGGTCACAAGCGCTTCAGAAATTCCAGGAGCGACCGCGCGCAGAGTCGCTGCGCCCGCCGTGCCGAGTCCGTGGAACGCGTCAATAATTCCCCACACAGTTCCGAACAATCCGATGAATGGCGTGACAGCCGCAGTGATTGCGAGCCATGGTACGTTGCGTTCGAGGCGCGTAATTTCTTCGGATGATGCGATCTGCATCGCACGCTGGATGGCGATGGTGTTGTGGACAGTTCCCGTTGTTCCCATCTGCCGTTTGAATTCTTCAACGGCGCCTTCAAACACTCCTACCAGAGGGCTGGGACGAAACTGTTCAGCGACCGACACGACATCCTGCATACGCTGTGCCTTATGAAAGGTACGAGCGAACCGCGTACTCTGAGCGCGGGCGCGGCTGATCAACCGCCATTTAGAAATGATTACCGCCCACGAGAGAACGCTGAAGGCGATCAGCAGCAGGAGCACAGTCTTGGCGACCGGACCGGTCTGAGAGACGAGATCAACTATGTCGCCGCCCACGAACAACAGGAAGACGCAATAAAAATGCATTGTTTTTGAGGACTCTGATGAGAATTATAGTCCAGCGTGGCGCAGCTTCCCGGCAGGGTATCGCATCGGTCAATGCTGGATTCAGCGGGTGTTTAACGAGCTTTTCCGCGGCTTGACTAAACTGGCCTGTTAATTCGAGCTGAGACGATCCAGAGCATAAAAACGATCCTGAAAATTCCGAGGATCATCTGAATCACCCCTGCAAAACCAACCGCGATGCAGCTTTCTACGGAGTCGGAATCTGCGCCATTCCAATGTTGGAATATCCGCTCTCTTGGCCCTGCGCGTTCACCTCGGTTGCAACGTAGTAGTAGGTTGCGCCAGAGACCACGGTGTAGTCGGTGTAATTAGTGGAAGCGTCTAGGGCGGTATTAATTTCCTGGTACGGTCCGCCTTGAACGGTCCCTCGATAGATGTTGTATCCGACTGCGCTGCCGTCGCCGGGATCCCAAGAGAGCGAAACATAGTGGGATTGTTGCGCCACACCGGTTCCAGTCAATTGTTCTACGGTAGGCGAATTGACGGCGTTGCTGGTGAATCCGGCTTTGGCCGTCGCTTTTCCCGAGGCGTTGGGCGTGAACTGAATTGTCACGGGAATACTTTGTCCGGCGGTGAGGGTAACGGGTAGCGTCAAACCAAGAATCGCAAACTCCGAACTCGTGGATTGGTCCGAAGAAATCGTGACCGACCCGTTCGAAGCGGTCAGCGTGGCCTGCAAGCTCGAATTGGCTCCCACATTGACGTTTCCGAAATTCAAACTTGTCGGTGAGATGTTCAGAGTGGTGTCAGCAGGATAGAGCCCGGTACCGTGGACGTTCATGTGAAGCGGGGAATTCGGATCGTTGCTGGTGATTGTTACGACAGCGTCTTCATATCCACGGGTTGTCGGCTTGAAAATAATCGGTAGTAGGGCGCTTGCTCCCGGTGCCAACTTCATAGGGATCGGGAAGGTGCCTAAAGAGAACGCTTTGCTGTTCTCGGATTTCGCCGAGATCGTGAGCGTTTTGTGCCCTATGTTGCTGAGCTCAACCGAGAAGGAGGCGGAATTTCCGACATCTACTTTGCCAAATCCATGACCACACGGACTACAGTGGATCTCCTGAGCCCAAGCGGGTGCCAGGGCCATGCAGAAGAACACATATGCGCATAAGATCAGGGGGGAAGACCGCATGGACACTATCTTTACGGAGCCTCAGGGACGGAGGCAAACTCGGAAGTGCATTTCGTCCAAGGAAGCGCACTAGTGAGTAGTAGCGTTCCAATTCGGCACGGGATGGGCCTTTTCGCCACCTCCAGAGATGTCAGCCTGTGCTATGCTGCGCGAGAATTCAGGTCCACAAGCTGGGGGATTGCTAGTCCCGAAATCGCAGGAAGCCCACAAAATACGGGAAAAAGATAATGCTCGCTGAACTTCGTCTCGAAAATTACGCGGTAATCGACAACGTTGTGATCGAGTTCGCCGCTGGCTTGAACCTCTTGACGGGCGAAACCGGAGCGGGGAAGTCCATTCTTATTGACGCGCTAGGCTTGTTGCTCGGCGAAAAGGCGTCGTCGGACGTGATTCGGACCGGGGCTGATCGGGCCGTAGTCTCTGCGGTATTCGAGAGTGAAGGCGCCGCTGCACGCGCGATTGATGCCATCCTCGAAACCAACGGGCTCGATGCAGAAAACGGATCTCTGATCCTGCGACGTGAGATCGCGTCCGGCGGTAAGGGCCGTGTGTTCATCAACAATCAGCCTGCGACCGTCGCGGTGCTCAAACAAATTGCACAGCATCTAGCCGTGATCCATGCGCAGAACGAAACCCTGGCACACTTCGATGCGTCGGCGCGACAGGATTTGCTCGACGCCTTTGCCGGAGTCGAGTTGAAAGAAGTGGCTGCCGCCTTCGCGAATTGGAAACAGATTCGTGGACGCATCACCGAACTCGAACAGGACGAACAGGACCGCATGCGCCTTCTCGATCTGTGGAACTTTCAATCCCGCGAAATCGAAGAGGCGCGCCTGCGCGCTAGTGCGCCAGAAGAGGGTCCGCAAGAACAAGAAGATGCGCAGCTCGAAATCGAGAAGCGTGTTCTCGCGAATTCCGAAAAAATTTACGGGGCTGCGATCAACGCATTCGACCTTCTCTATGAAGGAAGCTCTTCGACCTCATCAAGCCTTCGCTCCGCTCAGAAACATTTGGAAGAATTGGCCCGCTACGAACCGAAGTTTAAAGAAGCTTTGGCCGCGCTCGAGACAGCCCGCATCAGTGTCGAAGATGTGGGAGCAACTCTCCGGGATTATGCCGGAGGAATTCAGGCGTCTCCCGAACGCCTTGCGGAAATTGAAGAGCGTCTAGCTTTGTTGGATCGACTCAAACGCAAGTATGGCCCTACGTTGGCGCAGGTCATGGTGTTTGGCGAAGACATCCGGCGCAAACTGTCGGAGATGGAAAACAAAGATCAAGTGTTATTTGAACTGCGGGCGAGACTGGCGCAGGCCGGTGACGATTACCGCAAAGCGGCTCGCAGCGTGTCGCGAAAACGGACGGATGCCGCCAGAAAATTAGAGAAGATGGTCGAAGCTGAAATCAACGATTTGGCGATGCGATCCAGTTTTCGAATCGCGGTCGAAGAGAACGAAGAAGAAGCGCATTGGACCGCCTCGGGTATCAATCAAACTATCTATCGTATTTCGACGAACGCAGGAGAGACCATGCGTCCCCTGGAGCAGATCGCGTCCGGCGGGGAGTTGTCGCGCGTCATGCTGGCGCTCAAGGCGAGCGTTGAAGCTGGGGCGAACTCTGCGAGCAGCACTGCGACCAAGAAGAAGTCCGCCGCTCAGCGCACGCTAGTCTTTGACGAAATTGATACTGGGATCGGAGGCCGCGCCGCCGAAGCCGTTGGCAAGAAATTGAAGGCGCTCTCCAAAGGAAACCAAGTTCTCTGCGTCACCCACCTTCCGCAAATTGCAACTTTCGCGGATCATCATTACGTCATCGAAAAACGCGAGTCCGCAGGTCGCGCCAAGACCACCGTCCGCCAAATTACCGGAGAAGAACGGACGGAAGAAGTGGCTAGAATGCTGTCGGGCGCGAAGCTGACCGACACCTCGCGGAAGCATGCGGAGCAGATGATTAAGTCGAACCGGTAGGCGAGGGGTCCATTTTGGGGGCTCTTCCCAGCGGCATTCTCAGCTTGACTTAGCTAAGCTACGTTAGCTAACATTGGCGTATGGAAACAATTACGATCCACAAAGCCAAAACCGAACTTTCGCGGCTGATCGAGAAAGCTTGCCGGGGCGAGGAGATCATAATCGCTCGGGGCAAGAAGCCAGTCGTGCGGTTGGTGGCCATTGAGGACGTGCGGGGCGACCGTAAGCCTGGAGCGTGGAAGGGGAAGGTCGTTCTGGGCCCCGAGTTCTTCGAGCCACTTCCACCGGAAGAACTGGCTCGCTGGGAATAATCTCTATTGCATCTTCTACTAGATACTCACGCGCTCATTTGGTGGATGACAGATAGCTCGCTAATGCCCGCTTCCATCCGTCGTCTCATTTCCGACCGGCATAACGCTACGGTTGTGAGTGCGGCGTCGGCATGGGAGATGGCGACGAAGGTTCGATTGGGAAGGCTTCCCGCCGCATCAGACATAACGCGAGATTTCCAAGCCTATTTGACGCAGGCTGGATTCGATAGTCTAGCCGTAACAGCCGAGCACGGCATCCGCGCGGGCCTCCTTCCAGGGCCGCAGCAGGATCCATTCGATCGGATGTTGATCGCGCAAGCTCAAGCCGAAAGTTTGATCATTGTTAGCAATGAGATTATTTTTGACCAGTACGGGATTCGTCGCGTCTGGTAATCATCGCCGTTTACTGTTCGAATCTCCCCACCCGCTGCTAATCCCCACATCCTCAAAGGCTTACATTGACCGCGGGGTGCATCTTTCGGTACCCTTTAAGCATCTTTTCTACATGGGAAAAGAAGAAGAGTACCCTAGAAGATGAGGGATGCGATTTGTCTGAGAACGGCAAGATGAAAGCCACGTTGAGCATGAACCCGAAGAACATGGACTTGAACCCTAAATCGGAAGCCAAGACCTTACTGCTCCTGAAGCCCCGCGGATTTTGCGCAGGCGTCGTAAGGGCCATCGACATTGTCCGGATCGCGCTCGAAGCTTTTGGGCGTCCGATCTACGTCCGCAAGGAGATTGTCCACAACCGCTTTGTCGTTGAAGAGTTGCAGCAAAAGGGCGCGATCTTTGTCGACAGCGTTGACGAGGTTCCTGAAGGTGAGCGCGTTATTTACAGTGCGCACGGTGTTTCGCCGGAAGTTCGCGAAGCAAGCAAGCTGCGCAAATTGCGCGTGATCGATGCGACTTGTCCGCTGGTCACCAAGGTCCATGTGGAGGCGGTGAAGTTTGCGAAAGAAGGCTATTCACTCGTTCTTATCGGACATCGCGATCACGACGAAGTGATCGGGACCTTAGGGGAGGCTCCAACCGTCACGCAAGTTGTTGGATCACCAGCGGAAGTGGATTCGGTGGTATTGCCCGATCCGACTCGCGTCGCGTTTCTTACCCAAACAACATTGAGCCTTGATGAAACGCGCGACATTATTGCTGCGTTGCGAAAGAGATTTCCGCATATCAAGGGTCCGGCCGCACAGGATATTTGTTATGCCACTGAAAATCGTCAGGTTGCAGTGAAGCACGTGGCCTCCGACGCTGATCTGCTTTTGGTAGTCGGATCGGACAACAGTTCAAATTCCAAACGCCTCGTAGAAGTTGCGCGCAGTTTAGGCACTCCGGCGCATCTAATCGATGATTGCCGCGATATTCAACCGCAGTGGTTGAATGAAGTGAAGACCGTTGCATTGACCGCGGGTGCTTCCGCTCCCGAGCATTTGGTGCAGGAAGTTGTGGAGTATCTCGCAGGCAAGGGCTTTGGTGACGTGCAGGAACTAGAAATCATGCCGGAAAATGTTCGCTTTGGATTGCCTCCGGAAATCGTGGCAACAATTGCAGCAGCGCCGGCCATTGCTGCCGTGGAGTCCTAATGGACGAATCCTTCCCCCATAGTTCGACAAGAGAAACTTCGACGAAAGAAAGCTCGACGCGTAAGAGCCCGGCACAAGAAAACACCGCCTCCGCTCCGCAGATGCGGTTTGGGAAAATTGAAGATTTGGGTAGCCGCGTCTCCTGCGCAGTGGATGCTGCGCGTAAATATCTTTTTTCGCAGCAGCACGAAGAAGGTTACTGGTGCGGTGAACTTGAAGCCGATACCACTCTCGAATCCGACTACATTCTGTTGCACACGCTTCTGGGCACAGTAAATCCGGAACGCATCGAGAAAACTGCCCGCTACATCCTCAATCATCAAAACGAAGATGGCGGATGGAATACGTATCCCGGTGGCCCATCCAACATCAGCGCTTCGGTCAAGGCCTATTTCGGATTGAAACTTGCGGGACTCACCGCAAATCATCCCGCCCTCGCTCGCGCCCGCAAGAAAATTCTGGAAATGGGTGGCGTCACCGAAGTCAATACATTTACCAAGATCTATCTCTGTTTCTTCGGACAATACGACTACGACGCTGTTCCCGCAGTGCCGCCAGAGATCGTTTTATTTCCCAACTGGTTTTGGTTCAACATTTACGAAATTTCCTCGTGGTCGCGCGCCATCTTGGTGCCGCTTTCGATTTGCTACGCAAAGAAGCCGTTCAAGAAAATTCCCGATGAAATGGGAGTGGAAGAACTTTTTGTTGGCGGCCGCGACAAGTCCCGCATGCACTTGCATTGGGACAAGAAGCTAGTTTCGTGGCGCAACTTCTTCCTCGTACTTGACCGCATCGCCCACTGGGCTGAGCGCGTCCACATTCGTCCTCTGCGGTCGATAGCGTTACGCAAAGCCGAGAAATGGATGCTGGAACGCTTCGAGATGAGCGACGGGCTTGGTGGAATCTATCCCTCGATCATGAACTCGATTATCGCGATGCGCTGCCAGGGCTATTCCGTGGACGACCCGCAGGTAATTCGCGCGCTTGATGAGTTTGAGAAATTGGGAATCGAAGAAGGCGACACGTTCCGCATGCAACCGTGCAAGTCTCCTGTGTGGGACACGGCTTACGCGCTGTTTGCATTGGGTGAGGCTGGAGTGCCGGCGACTGATCCGCGATTGGTAAAGTGCGCCGATTGGATGCTGCAGAAGCAGGTACGCAAGCCCGGAGATTGGAAAGTTAAGAATCCGAAGGGCGAGCCCGGGGGATGGTACTTCGAATTTAACAACGAGTTTTATCCCGATGTGGATGACAGCGCGATGGTATGTCTCGCGTTGAGCCGCGTCGAACATCCGAACGGACGTTATCAAACTGAGTCTGTCCAGCGCGCAATCGATTGGATTCTGTCGATGCAGTGCAAAGACGGTGGCTGGGCATCGTTTGATAAAGACAACGATCGCATGGTGTTTCAGTACGTTCCCTTCGCGGATCACAACGCCATGCTCGATCCGGCGACGGTCGACATCACGGGACGAATCTTGGAGTGCCTTGCGACCTACGGATACGATCAGAACCATCCAGCGGTAAAGCGGGCAATCGAATTTGTCCGCAAACAGCAGGAGCCTGACGGAAGTTGGTTCGGTCGCTGGGGTGTGAATTACATCTACGGCACGATGCTGGTGTTACGCGGCCTCGAAGCGATGAACGTGGATGTCAACGATCCGATGGTGCAGCAGGCGGCGGAATGGATGCGGTCGGTGCAGAACGCGGACGGCGGTTGGGGCGAGACCGTCGCGTCGTATGACGATCCAAACCTGCGCGGGCAAGGTGAAAGCACTCCGTCACAAACCGCATGGGCGATCATGGCTCTATTGGCAGTGGGAGACACTCGCAGTGAATGTGTGACGCGTGGTCTGGTGTATCTCCTTAAAACGCAAAATAAAGACGGTTCATGGGATGAACTGCTGTGCACAGGAACCGGCTTCCCGCGCGTGTTTTATCTGATGTATCACCTCTACCGCGAATATTTCCCGTTAATCGCGCTGACCACGTATTCGAAGGTGATGGCGGGAAAGGGCGCGAGCTAGCGGTTAGCAGTTAGCACTTAGCTCTCTCGGTCGAAAACGATTGGCGCCGCTTGCGCTTCGGCCCTTGCACTAAGTGCTAAATGCTAAATGCTGGCCTTTGTCACTGGTTCCACGGGATTTCTTGGCAGCCATGTTGCTCGAGTTTTAGCGGAGCAGGGAGCTCACTTACGACTGCTGGTGCGGCCGACCAGCGATCTGCGGAATATCGCCGACTTGAAAGCGGATCGGGTAGTTGGGGATCTGCGAGATCCGGCTTCGATTGAGAAAGCGTTGTCCGGCTGCGATGTTGTATTTCACGTTGCAGCCGACTATCGGCTGTGGGTGCGGCATCCGGAGGAGATGTATCGCTCGAACGTCGATGGAACGAGGGCTCTACTAGAAGCAGCGAAAAAGCAAGGTGTGCGGCGCGTGGTGTACACATCCAGCGTGGCAACGATGGGATTCAGTTCCGACATCACTGCGGCCAACGGCAAAGTGGCTGATGAACAAAGTCCGGTGAGTGTCGATGACATGATCGGACACTACAAGCGTTCGAAATTCATGGCGGAAGAAGTTGCAATCGAAGCCGCGCGATCGGGAGTCGATGTGGTGATTGTGAACCCCACAACGCCAATCGGGGAGCGAGATATCAAACCGACTCCGACTGGAAGAATCGTCGTGGATTTTCTAAAGCGAAAATTCCCGGCATACGTTGAAACGGGATTGAATCTGGTAGATGCGACCGAATGCGCGAGAGGCCATGTTCAAGCTCTCGAAAAAGGAAGAGCGGGTGAGCGTTACATTCTGGGAGGAGAAAACCTTACCCTGAAACAGATTCTCGATCGCCTTGCGACGATCACAGGGTTGAAGTCGCCGAATGTAAAGTTGCCATACTTTTTTGCGCTCGCCACGGGAGTTGTCGACGAGGTGGTTACGGGTCGCCTTCTCGGACGCGAGCCCCGCGCAACCATTGACGCGGTCCGCATGGGACGCAAGATGATGTTCGTGAGTTCAGCCAAGGCGGAACGCGAATTGGGATGGCGGACGGTTTCCGTCGATGGAGCGCTGCGCCGCTCGGTGAATTGGTTTCGCGAAAATGGATACGCTTAAGATGGCTGGAATGTCGGAATGGGATATGGCTGGAATCGCAGTCGTCGCCGCCATGGAGCGGGAAGTGAAACCGCTGATCCGAAACTGGACGGTCAGGATGATCGAACATAGCGGCCGCCAGTATCGTCTTTTTCAAAACGGCGACACGTCTCTGATTTGCGGGGGCATCGGACCCGAAGCCGCGCGACGCGCGACCGAGGCGATCATTCAGTCGGTGAATCCAGCCCGTGTCTTGTCGGTTGGCTTTGCAGGAGCACTCGACCATTCGCTGCACGTCGGAGACGTGATCGAGCCGCGCACTGTGACCAACGCGGCGGACGGTGCGAGAACGGATGTTGGATCGGGTCGAGGAATTCTCGTGAGTTCTAAAGTGGTTGCCGACAAAGAACAGAAGATCCGCCTGGCGAAATCCTATGGCGCCACTGCGGTGGACATGGAAGCGGCAGCCGTCGCGCAGGGAGCGCTGGCGCGAGGCATTGAGTTCGCCGCAATCAAAGCGATCTCCGACGATGTCGATTTCGGTCTCCCAGCGATCGATCGATTTGTGGGAGCGGATGGTACTTTTCGCACTGCTCTTTTCGCTGGTCACGTTGCTCTACGTCCGTGGCTGTGGGGGGCGACGATCGCTCTGGCGCGGAACAGTACAAAAGCGAGTCGCGCTCTCTGTGACGCGCTGGCGAATTATCTCGATCGAGAAACCGCCGCCGTTAAGTTTTCGCAACCCGCACCTTTAGTGGCGGAATTGAATCAAAAGTAAGACAGCAAGATCGCGTTTTCTATGGCAAGCACAGAATCATTAACGCAACAGCCTTCCTCGGCGGCGACCGCAGCCGAACGGTATACGATCCCCGCGACCATGCGCGCCGCTGTCTATCGTGGTGTGAACGACGTCCGCCTGGAAGAAGTTGAAGTCCCCGAAATCGGCGCCGGTGAGATTCTGATTCGCGTTCATACCTGCGGAATCTGCGGAACCGATCTCAAGAAAATCGCTAGCGGCTCGCATTCCGCGCCGCGAATTTTTGGACACGAAACTTCCGGAGTGGTCGCAAAAGTAGGTGACGGTGTCCGCAAGTTCGCAGTTGGCGATCGCGTTGTCGTTTTCCACCACATTCCTTGCGGCGAATGTTATTACTGCCAGCACAAAACTTTCGCCCAGTGCGCCACTTATAAAAAAGTCGGCTGTACCGCGGGTTTCGAAGCGTCCGGCGGAGGATTCGCCGAATATGTTCGAGTGATGGACTGGATCGTCGAGAAGGGAACTGTCCGCATTCCCGACGGCGTCAGTTTCGAGCAGGCCTGTTTTGTCGAACCGGTGAATACCTGCATCAAAGGAATAGAGACGGTTCGTCCGCAGCCGGGAGAGACGGTTCTCGTCATCGGACAAGGCCCGATTGGCTTGATTTTAGCCACTCTGGCGCAGCGTGCGGGGGCTCGCGTGATTACTTCCGATTTGCATCCGGCGAGGCTTACAATGGCTAATAGCTTCGGCCTAAAACATACGATTGACGCTTCCAAAGCCGACGTTGGAGAAGTAGTGCGTGGAATGACCGAAGGTCGCGGAGCGGACGCTGTGATTTTGGCGGTCGGTGGGAACGGGTTGATTCGTCCGGCGATGGATGCAGCGCGTCCGGGTGGACGAGTTTTGTTATTCGCGCAAACCGTGCATAGCGAAGCGACCATCGATCCCGCTGCGGTTTGCGTGGACGAGAAAGCACTACTGGGATCCTATAGCGCGTCGGTGGAAGTGCAGGAAGAGTCGGTGCGGTTCGTGATGAACCAGGAAATGAATCTGGAACGGCTCATCAGTCACCGATTTTCGTTGGAAGACAGTGTAGAGGCGCTCGATGTGGCTGCCCATCCTCAACCGGATTCGATGAAAATCGTCATCCAACCGGGCGGGACGGGGGAAGGACAACAACTGTGAATGGCAAGATGACGGCTGCCGTCCTCTACGGCAAAGAAGATATCAAGATTGAAAGGGTTCCGATCCCACGCGTGGGATTTGGCGAAGTGTTGGTGAAAGTCCATGTCGCGCTTACCTGCGGCACGGATCTGAAGGTCTATCAGCGCGGCTATCACGCGCGCATGATCGTTCCTCCTGCTTTGTTCGGACACGAACTCGCGGGCACGATTGAAGAAGTTGGTGAAGGCGTTCGCGGATTTACCAAAGGAATGCGCGTGGTCGCGCTTAACTCAGCGCCCTGCGGAAAATGCTTCTATTGCTCCAAGCACCAGCTAAATCTCTGCGAAGATCTGCTTTTCAATAACGGCGCATACGCTGAATACATTCGCATTCCGCGGCGCATCGTGGAAAGCAATATGCTCGTGGTCCCACCCAACGTGAGTTTTGAAGACGCAGCGATGACTGAGCCGCTGGCTTGCGTTCTCCGTGGACTGCATGAAACCGGAGTTCAAATCGGCGACACCGTTGCCGTGATCGGCGGCGGGCCGATCGGATTGATGTTCGTCCAGGTTGCGAAAGCGATTGGCTGCAACGTGATCTCCGTCGTGAAGCGCGATTCTCAGGTTGCATTAGCCCGGAAAAAAGGCGCGCACGAAGTCGTGCAGATCACGCAAGTGAAAGATCCAGTGGAAGCGGTACGCGAGTTGAGTCCCGAGAAAGCGCGGTGCAGATGTTGCCATCGAAGCTGTTGGGCGTCCCGAAGCCTGGGAGTGGGCGGTGCAGATGGTTCGCAAGGGCGGCACCGTCAATTTCTTTGGTGGATGCGCTTCAGGGACGAAAGTTCAACTCGATACGAATCGCTTGCACTATTCCGAAATTACTTTGAAGGCAACGTTCCATCACACGCCGGAAACCGTTCGCCGAGCGTTTGGCCTGATCGCGGAGAAGAAAGTTCGCGGCACGGATTACATCACCGGCGAGGCTCCGCTGTCGCGCTTGCACGATGTGCTGCGCCACATGCTGAATCGCGGCGGGGATATTAAGACCGCAATTATCCCCGGGCACTAGATCGAAGTCTTGCAGAGTTTGTTTATTTTGGTTTGCGTCCCGATAACGTTTTACCCCGTGTTCCTCCGTACCCTCTGTGGTGAAGATTTAGTCCTTGAAGCCGATTGATGACGACCGCTACCACTCATCCCCCGACCGAGTCGCATCCCTCCCTGTGGAGCGCACTGCCGCCGGAGTACGCCATACCGGATGAAGCGCCTTCGCTTGAGGCTGCGCAGGAATATTGCCGGCGCCTAGCGCGCTCGCATTACGAAAATTTCTCGGTAGCATCTTGGTTTCTTCCCGCGCATCTTCGACAACATTTCTTCAACGTCTACGCCTACTGCCGTATTTCTGACGACCTAGCCGACGAAGTGGGCGACACCGCAACATCGTTTCAATTGCTGGATCAGTGGGAAGCAGAGTTGGACGCGTGCTACAACGGGCACCCGCGGCATCCAGTATTCGTTGCGCTTGCCGGGACGGTGCGCGGATTTGAAATCCCGAAACACGAGTTTTCTGATCTGCTGATTGCATTTCGTCAGGATCAAACAGTCACGCGCTACGAGACATTCGGCGATCTCCTTGGTTATTGCCGGTATTCCGCGAATCCAGTCGGTCATCTAGTTCTGTATCTGTGCGGATACAAAGATCCGGAACGTCAGTTGCTTTCGGATTTCACCTGCACCGCATTGCAGCTCGCAAATTTCTGGCAGGATGTGTCGGCCGACTTTGCGAAGGGCCGAATTTATCTTCCGCTGGAAGATGTCCGACGTTTCGGAGTCAGCGAAAGCGACATTCGTAATGAAAAGAATACTGCGACTTTTCGCGAAATGATGCGCTTCGAAGTCGAACGCGCACGGGAGTGGTTTGTACAAGGTCTTCCGCTGATTGGGAAAGTTGATCGCGCACTCGCCACCGACCTTGATCTCTTCAGTTGCGGTGGGCAGGAAATTCTTAACGCAATCCAGAAGCAACAGTACGCGGTGCTCGGCAATCGGCCGGCGATATCCAAGCGTCGCAAACTTGCGTTGGTCGCTCGCGCGGCGCTGGGGAAATTACGATGAGCAGCGTCGCGGGCAACGTGCCCGCGCAGTTCGCTCCCACGGCTTCGCAGCTCGACATGGCATACTCCGTTTGCCGGAGCATCGCTCGATCCGCGGCAAAAAATTTCTACTATGGATTTATCGTTCTGCCTCGACGCAAGCGTAATGCGTTAAGCGCGGTGTATGCGTTTATGCGCCGCTGCGACGACATCTCGGACGATGTCACGCTGAGTCCGATCGATCGCCAGAATAAGTTGACCGACTGGCTGGATAAAGTCCATCGCGCTCTGGCGTCGCAGCCGACCGATGATCCGGTGCTTCTCGCGTTGACGGACGCGCAGCGCACCTATCAGATTCCCGTTGGACTTCTTGATCAACTGGCTTACGGCACGGCTGAGGATCTTGCCCAAGCGCGGCCAAACACGGCGGCTGGCGCTTCTCTTGCCGCGCGCTATCAGACTTTTGAAGAGCTGCGCCAATACTGTTACGGGGTTGCGTCGGTGGTAGGGCTAGTTTGCATCAAGATTTTCGGCTATCGCGATCCGGCGGCAGAACCGCTTGCTGAGCGCGTGGGTTTGGCGTTCCAGTTGACCAATATCATTCGCGACGTGAAAGAAGACGCTGCGATGGGACGCGTTTATTTTCCACAAGAGGATCTCGCGCAGTTTGGGCTCACTGCATCGGACTTGGCGACAACTTCAGCTGCGGCGAAAATATCGAGTGTCGATCTTGATCGTATCCGTCCGTTGTTGGCGATGGAAGCCGACCGTGCCCGCGAGTACTATCTTGCCGGAGATGAGTTGATTCCGATGGTGAACGAGGATAGCCAGCCTGCGCTGTGGGTACTGATCACTATTTATCGTAGCTTGCTGCAGAAAATCACCGCGAAGCAATATGACGTTTTCACCGAACGCGTTCGATTAACGGTTCCTGAAAAAGTGACGGTGCTGGGGAAGGGAATCCTGAAGCGTTTGGTGTGATGCCTCCCTCTGACAATCCTGGAACGAAAAATTCTCCCACAGTAGCAATTGCTGGCGGCGGATTAGCAGGCTTGGCGGCTGGATGCGCCCTCGCCGAAGCCGGTTATCGTGTCTCATTATTTGAACGCCGCCCTTACCTCGGCGGCCGCGCCTCCTCTTATCAACATCCTGGCACAGGAGAAGTCGTCGATAATTGCCAGCACGTTCTGCTTGGATGTTGCACAAATCTTCTCGACTTCTACCGCCGCGCTGGAGTCGAAGACAAGATTCGCTGGTATGAAAAGCTGACATTCCTCGAACCGGGGGGTCGCGCGTCTGAGATCTCTCCATCCGCGCTGCCTGCGCCGCTGCATACATCGCTCTCCTTCCTAAAAGCCGACTGTCTGAGTCTCGGCGACAAGATCGGCATCAGCCGAGCGATGGCCGTGCTCGCTCCATCTGCTCCGCCAGATCAGGGAAAATCATTTCTCGATTGGCTGAGACATCATGGACAAACTGAGCAGGCGATCGAACGGTTCTGGAAAACTATTCTTGTAAGCGCGCTGAACGAAGATCTTGATCAGATTTCAGTTCCGTACGCTGCTCAGGTCGTTCGCGAATCTTTCTTAAAGTCGGCTGCTGCAGGGCGCATGGGAATTCCAACTGTCCCGCTTACCGACTTGTACAGCACTGCCGGAGATTACATTCGCGCCCGTGGAGGAGAAATTCAGACCCGCGCGGGAGTCGAGTCGTTTCGCCCAGACGCGTCGGGCGTGACGATCACAACGAACGGATCGAACGGACAAGACCAGAGATTCGATTATCTAGTTTCAGCCGTTCCGTTCGATGTGCTGGCGCGCATGTTGCCCGAGTCTTCGGGTTCATCGTCGCTCAAAGGCGAACTCAGTCAGTTTTCAACATCGCCGATCACGGGCATCCACCTTTGGTTCGATCGTCAGATCAGCGACCTCGATCATGCCGTGCTTCTTGACCGCACCATTCAGTGGATGTTCCACAAGTCGCGCCTGATCGATGCTCGGAAAAGTGAGTCGCTCGAACCCGGCGCTGGTAGCTACATTGAGCTGGTCGTGAGTTGTTCGCGCAGCCTGGTGGAGAAATCAAAAGGCGAAATCGTCGATATGGCTGTGAACGAAGTGCGGGAGTTTTTTCCCGATGCTCGCGACGCTCAGCTCCTGAAATCGACAGTGATCAAAGAAGTTCACGCGACATACTCTGCGCGCCCAGGTATCGATCAATACCGACCGAAGCCAGAGACGGAATGGCCGAGAGTCTTTCTCTCTGGCGATTGGACTGCGACCGGATGGCCCGCTACGATGGAAGGCGCGGTCCGAAGCGGCTATCTCACAGCGGAAGCATTGACGCGGTTTGCCACGGGTACACGATCCAAATTTATCGTTCCCGATCTGCCATCCACCGGACTAATGCGGTTGTTTCAATAACGTTCCGCTGGCGGACTTGAATTACATTCGTTTCAAAATTCGCGGTCCCCGTATTCTCGCCCGCACCGCCAAAAATATTAGTCGTTATAACGACTAATATTTTTCGGGAAATAGGATCGTGGGCAAATCTTACAGCGCCATCAGTACAACGCCACCCGCCACCAGCAGTGCGGCGATCCAACGCCGCCTTCCAACGCGCTCGTGTAGAAATATCCGCGCTGCCACCGCGTTAGCGACAAACGTCAGCGACGCCGATGCAGGAACGACCAGACTCAGATTTCCCCACGACAGGCCGAAGAGCAAGCTGTAGAACGCGACTCCCATCGCCATGACTCCGAGGGCGAATGTAGGCGTCCCGAGTATCCTGCCGATCACAGCCAAGATCCCGCGCTGCTTCCATAGTTCGCCAACGTCCCCCACGCGTTTCATGGAGTACGAGAGCAGTACGTCTCCCGTTGTTGACGCAAGAATGATCATTGCGATCGCAGCCCAAGCGTACAGTTCTTTCACGATTTCACCGCACCAGATGGCTGAGCACCAGAGGGTTGTGCGAGAGGACTCGTTGTCTCCGGCGTGACCGACGGACCTCCCGCAACCAGTCCAACGCCAGCTGCGATCAGAGCGATGCCGATCCAGCGTGTTGTTGGAATCGTTTCGTGAAAGGTGAAGCGAGCAATGAAGGCGACGAGAACATATCCCAGCGAGGTAGCGGGCAGCACATACGTCAGATCGGCCCAGGAGAGTGCCGACATGTAGCAGGCGAAGAATGCGAGCAGCAGCAGAATTCCGCACGCAACCCACGGATTCAGAATGGCGAGCAAGAGTCCGGGAACATTGTGCAGGGAAGCGTTTCCAAGTTCCTTCATGCCGCGCGCAAGAAGAGAATCGCCCACAGTGCTAAACACGGTGATGCCAGCTAGAACAAGGTATTTGCGGAAAGTCACTTCGGATTTCTACTCCGATGGTGTGCCGGGCGTCTCCGCCCGGCCGCCTGAATACGGGACGGGCGAGGAGCCCGTCTTTCCGCTAAATCTCCACTAATGTCTCAACGCTAACCGCAATAATGGCCTAACAACTACGCCTTGACTGGTTCTGGCGTAGGTGTTTCGTCCTTGCGATTTGCCTTGGCCCACTTGTTACGCTGCGAGCGCAATTTGAGGAAGGTTCGCGCTTCTTTATAAAGACGCTTGCGGTCCGCACTGTCAAACATCGCTTTCCGCAAGATTCGATACGCAGCCTTCGGGCGGAAGTAATACTGGTCGTAAAATTCGTGTACGGACTCGATAATCTCCGCCGCCGGCAATCCAGGATATTCAATCTGCACCATCTGGTGTCCGCCGTCGTCGACCATCTTCGAGTCGCTGGTCATAAAGCCGTTCTTCATCGCGTATTCATGCAATTCCGTTCCCGGATACGCATGCGCCACCGAAACCTGAATCGTTTCGACGTCAAGTTCCTTGGCGAATGCGATCGTGTTCTTGATCGTCTCGCGGCTCTCACCGGGCAATCCAAGAATGAAATCACCGTGGATCACGAGGCCGAGTTTATGGCAATCCTTGGTGAACTGGCGAGCGCGCTCAATCGTTGCGCCCTTCTTGATGTTCTTCAGAATCTGCTGATCGCCGGATTCGTAGCCCACGATCAAGAGACGGCATCCCGCTTCTTTCATCGCTTTGAGCGTTTCGAAATCGGTGGTGACGCGCGACGTGCAAGACCACGTCAAACCGAGCGGCTTCAACTTCGCACAAAGTTCAATGGTGCGGGCTTTCTGCAAGTTGAAGGTGTCGTCGTCGAAAAAGAATTCCTTTACGTACGGCCAGTATTCTTTCGCCTTGGCCATTTCACGCGCCACATCATCGGTGGAACGCTTGCGCCATGGATGTCCGCTCAGCGTCTGGGGCCACAGGCAGAACGTGCACTGCGCCGGGCATCCGCGCGTTGTGTACAGCGACACGAACGGGTTCTCTAAAAAAGGAACGTTGTAACGGCGAACGTCCAAATCGCGCTTGTAAACGTCGGTGACGTGCGGCAGCGCATCGAGATCTTGAATCGTAGGACGATCGGGATTGTGTATTACGCCGCCGTTCTTGCGATAGGAAATTCCAAGAATGTCTTCGATCGGCTTGCCTTGTGCATACTCTACGATGGAGTAGTCGAATTCCTTGCGGCAGGCAACGTCGATCACTTTCGCTTCCATCAGTGACTTTTCAGGAAGCACGCTGACGTGGGGTCCGACGAAGGCAATCTTGATATGCGGATTGCTGTCTTTAATTGCCTCCGCGATGCGCACGTCGCCGGGAAAGCCGGGAGTGCTGGTGAACAGCACGAGCAGCTCGTAATCCTTGGCAATGCGAATCGTCTCTTCGGCTGTGATGTGGTGCGGAGGGGCGTCCAACAAACGCGCACCTTCCAGCATGCCCGTCGGATATGCGAGCCACACGGGATACCAGTACGATTCGATCTCACGCGTAGCGGGCCAGCGCGAGCCAGCGCCTCCATCAAAATTCTCAAAAGAAGGCGGGTTCAAAAACAACGATTTCATTGGCATAGGGGTATCTCTATTTTAACCATTCCTGGGCGCATACACCACCCGGCGACGCTACCATTCAGGTACGTCCATAACCGCGTCCAAACGGTGGAAACCTTTGTATTAGTGTGCCTTAGCCCGTCTCAATCTGCAAAACAACCCTGCCGAACGTCGTTTCTGCGCATTAAGACGCGGAAATCGGCTCCCGGTTGGTTTCTCCAGAAAGAGAAGTCATTGAGTTGGATGCGCTATTTCGCGGCAGGGTCTGTGGATGGAGTTGGGAGCGCCCAGTTTTCCAGCTCCCCGGTGGCCCGCAGCAGGGTCAAGCGGACGCGCTGATATTCAAACTCGGCGTCCTGAAACAGCAAGAAACGTTCCGCAGCTTGCACCCGTGCGTCTGCCAATTCGTGAAGAGTACCGGTCTTGGCGTCGACCCGAATCTGGACTGCTTCCAATCCTGATTGCGCGAGTTGATATTCGAGTTGTGCCACTTCGCGCGCGGCATCGAGTTGCTCTGCGGCACGCTGGAGTTTCAGCGTTTCTTCCGACACTTGATTGCGGGTTGCTTCCGCCTGTTTTTTTGACTTTGCGGCTTCTGCTTCCGCGGCTTCGGCCCGGGCACGTTGGCTCGCGTTGAAAAGCGGTATCCGGAGAGAAAACCCGATGATAGCGTTGTCCGGCTGAAAGGTGTGTGCAGGAAAGAACTCGGTGTAATTGTTGAAAGTCGAGAGCCGGGCGTACTGTGCCGAGAAATCGATCGATGGATACATGGCGCGATGCTCCCCGACCGCGCGCATCGATTCCGCGAGAGAATGCTCCTCGGCAAACTTGATTGCTGGACTCGACGCGACCGCCTGCTCGGATAGATCTTTTTCGTATTCAATGGGAGGCAGCGGCGGAATTGTTTCCGGTTCAAGTTGGATTGAGGAAACTGGCACTCCAGTCAATGTTGCAAGATGATGCCGGAGGACGTCGGCATTGCCGCGAGCTTCAGCCCGATGCAGGCGCACTCGTGCCGACACCAGCTTTGCCTTGTTCAGATCCACCGCGCTGTCCACTCCCGCCTGCAAGCGCTCGCCCACAGCCTTTTCCATTTGCTGGGCGTCACTTTCATCTTGCTGCAGGCGCAAGAGGCGCGCTTCCCACTTGGCGAGTTCCGCATAGGTGACTGCGACGTCCTGGATGACAGCTGCACGCTGATCTTTATTCTGAAACTCGAAAGCGTGCCACTCGGTTTTCGCCGCGTTTATAAATTGATGCTGCGACGGATTGAAAACCGTACTTTGTGCCACAGCATTTGCCAGGGCCGGTGCTGCGCCTCCGAAAGCCAGAGGATTACCGTAGGTCCAGCCCAGGCCAGATCCCACAAGAATTTGCGGCAAGTAGTTATTGCGTAATTCTCGGTAGGACGCGAACGCACGCTGAACGTCGGCATCAGCAATTGCGGAACCGGTGCTGTGAGTGAGCGCAAGGCGAACGGCGCGGTCGAGAGGCAGCGGTTCAGCGTGGCTGCGGATCGCGGTGAACAAGACTGAGACGACGAGAGCAAACAAGACTTTGGAGGGCAACCGCTTCGGTCGTCGACTCTTCATCTCGTCTCCTTCCTCGTAATAGCCCGTAGTAAAAATCCGCATCAGTGGCCAACGCTTGGTGCAACTCGATTGAGCGCCTGTTGGGCGACTCCAAAGCCGCGCGCCAGCGACAGCGAAGTTCTGTACTCATCCGCCGCTCCCGCCTTGTCACCCTGTTTTTCAAGTAACTGACCGAGTTGGTAATGCGCCTTGAATGCGGGCGCGGCTTCCACCGGACCCGATGTCAAATACCTGCGTAACAATTCAATGGCGAGAGTAGGACGGCGTCCCGCTCGAAATAGCATCTGCGACGCTTCCACCAATACGCCTGGCTTCGAGAGCGGCGCCTGGCTTAGCTTGACGATTGCTTGCTCCATTTCATCGAGGCGTTTCTGTCGCCGAAGGAACAGTGCAAGATTCAGCCACGCTTCTGCATCGCCTTTGCTCTGGTCGATGTATTGGTGGTATTCCTTCTCGGCAGTCGCATTGTCTTTATTTTTTTCCGCGATGCGAGCGTAGATCCAATGCTCGCGCGCAGGATTCACGGTAGCTACTGATTCAGCCTGCGCGCGGGCCTTATCCTCACCGCCGCCAACGATTCCGGGAGCATCAATATAAAACTCCGTCAGATCCAGCCGAGCGTCAATATCTTTCGGATTCAATTGCACCGCCCGCTCAAATTCTCCGCGAACTTTTCCTGCGAGTCCCGCTGCCGCCAGAAAGTTTGCTCGGTCTGCTTTCTCGCCGTAAACACGCCCCAACCAGAGATGAAAAAGCCCATTGTCGGGAGCAAGTGAGGCCGCTTTGCGACACGACGATTCTGCTCGGTCCCAATCTTCCAGCGCGTAATACGCACGGCAGAGCAAATTGGAGGATTCGGCATCCGCGGGAGAAGTTGCGAGATGTCCGTTCAGCGCGGTGATAGCTTCGTCTACACGACCTGCATTCAGCAAGTCTTTGGGGGAATCCGTAGTGGTAGCGCGTAATGCCGTTGATGCCAGGGCAGCCAGCACCACGAAAGCTAGAAAAAATCTGGAAATGCGATTGATCATTTAGAACTTGACCTGCGTTCGATCGCCGATCGGCTTACCGTTGGAGGAACTGATCGCCACCACATCTTTGGCCGAGAGGCCGTGAGTGACTTCGACCTGCGTCAGGTTGGAAAGGGAAGTCTCAACCTCCTGACGTTTGAGTTCGTGGCCTGCAACCAATAAAACGTAGGGCTTTGCGTCATCCATGCGCACTGCCTCGCGCGGAACGACGACAACATTGTCATGTTCTGCGGCGATCACTGTCACTCCAACGTTAATGTTTGGCAGGAGCTTCAAATCAGTGTTGTCCACAATGCTGGTGGTTTCGCCGACGTTTCGCGATCCCCGCAATTTCACCGTGGATGGAACCGCGCCAATGACGGCGTGCCATACGCGGCCAGGGACAGCGTCCCACGTAATCTCAATCGGATTTCCGGGAGCGAGTCGGCCCACATCAGGTTCATCGACAAAGGCACGAACCATTACTTTTCGCAGGTCGGCTACCTGTAGTAACAAATCTCCGGCAGCGACGAATGCCCCCTGCTTTGCCGGGAGCGAGTACACAATGCCGTCAAACGGGGCGCGGACATTCGACTTCGCCAACACGTCTTCCGCAGCATCGTAAGCAGTTTGTGCTTCTGTGCGCTGCGCTTCCACTCTGGCGAGGTCGGCGCTTGAATATCTCTTCGTCTGCTTTTGCCTGAGGAACGTAAGTTGCGCATCGGCACGGGCGAGCGCGTTTTCTGCCTCGCGAACTTCTCCGGAAGACGCAGCGCCTTGAGGCTCAAGTTTTTTGAGCGCGTCCAAATTTCGTTGCGCGGAGTCTCGGTCCGTCGCGGCCTTCACCAATTGCGCATCCAGGCTAAGCATTTCTTCCTGATTGCCACCACGTTTCGATGAGTTCAGATCGGCTTCGGCGGCTCTCAACTGGGTCTGGGCTCGAGCCGCTTGAGTTCGTGAGTCAGCATCATCAAGGGCAATGAGTAATTGTCCCTTCTTAACCGAGTCGCCTTCCTTCACGTAGACCCGCTTCACCGTCGTCGATACGGGAGCGTGCGCCTCGAAATTGTTGACTGGCTCGATCTTTCCATTCGTAGAAATCAGACTGCGGATTGCGCCCTGCTCGACCGTGGCCGTCCTTACCGGAACCGCGTCATCGCGGTGCGTGATGAATGCGCCGAGCACGATCACCGCGGCCAGGATGGCAAGCGCCGTGACCCACCAGCGCCGAGGCTGGGCTTCCGAACTGTTTCCATTCAATGGCATACGGACAAAAATGCAACCTTCAATGTATCACTCAGGCAGGGCCGGAAGCAGGCCGATGCACGTGTCAGGCTTGTCCGATTAGATGCGCACCGCAGCCGCTTCGCACTAGGAGTGGACGCCATTTAGGAGAGAGACTCTAGGTACAATACTGAAATGCCAAAGTCATCGCGCCCCTCTCCGCGCTACACCGATGCGCATGCCAGCGCCGGACTCGACCACGATTTTCCCGAGATCGAAACCTGGGCGAACCAGTTTCCGGGATACGAAATTGTTGTGGACGATCCTGAATTCACGTCGGTATGTCCCAAGACTGGACTGCCCGATTTCGGCGATCTCGTGATCCGCTATCAACCGAATCGCCATTGCTTGGAACTCAAGTCGCTGAAGGAATATCTCCAGTCCTATCGCAACCTCGGAATTTTTCAGGAGAACATTGTGAATCAGGTTCTGGAAGATGTCGTGCGATGGGCGAAGCCCGTATGGGCTGAAGTGAAAGGAGATTTCCGTCCGCGCGGTGGAATTTCGACGGTGGTGATTGCGCGCTGGCCGCGCGAGAAAAAAGGTCGCAAATAGCAGTCGCTGCGATTCAGCCCGGCCGTCGTGTTATATTCCAGCCCAAGTGCCTCCGACCAAACTCTATCCTCGAACCGCGTTGGCCGTTCTGACTACGCTGAATCTACTGAACTATATCGACCGTTCGGTATTGTTCGCCGTGCAGCCACTGGTGCAGTCGGAGTTCCATCTCTCGAACACGCAGATCGGATACCTGACTAGCGCTTTCCTTGGCTTTTACATGATCGCGGCGCCGTTTGTCGGACCGCTGGCAAAGCGCTATTCGCGCAAGCGAATCATTATTCTGGGCGCGATTTTTTGGAGCGCACTGACTCTCCTGAGTGCCTTCACCCACACTTATTGGGAATTGCTAGTACGCCACACGCTGGTCGGAATCGGTGAAGCGACGTTCGTCACGATCGCCCCTACGTTCGTAGCCGATTTGTTTCCGGAAAAACAACGCGGTCGCATCTTCGGCATTTTCTATCTTGCAATCCCGGTCGGAACCGCCGCTGGATACATTCTCGGCGGTAAACTCGGTCCTGAATTTGGATGGCGATTTCCTTTTTATATCGCGGCAGCACCGGGATTCTTATTGGCGCTCGCAGTCGCGTTTCTCCCAGAACCCCCTCGCGGACAATTTGATTCGCTGAAGGAAACTCCCGAACGGGGAACGCTTCTCGGTCTCGCGCGCAATCCCGCATTCTGGGCGGTAACCCTCGGCATGGCTGCGGGAACATTTTCATTGGGCGGAATTCAAGTGTGGATGCCCACATTCTTGTCGCAGGCGCGCGGTTACACGCTAAAGCAAGCCAATGAAGTCTTCGGCGCGATCATCGTGGTGTGTGGAATCGTCGCGTCTCTGGCCGGGGGATGGCTCGGAGACCGACTTCTGCCGCGGATGAAAGGATCGTACTATTTTGTCTCTGCGCTCAGTATGGCGCTAGGCGTACCATTCATGATCGTCGCTCTTTTCGTGAAGGGACCGATCATGCTCCCCGCAATCGCACTCGCGGCGTTCTTCCTGCTCGTGAATACGTCGCCGTTGAATACCGCGTTGGTTAACGCGGTCGGATCTAATATCCGCGTGACTGCAATCGCGGTAAACATATTTCTTTTTCACCTGTTTGGGGACGTTCCCTCGCCTACGATGATGGGATACGTCGCGGACCATCATTCGCTGCAGGCCGCATTTATTCTGCCCGTGATCGCTATGGGAGTTTCTTCCATCATCCTTTTCTACGGCATGCGCTACGCTCCCCCACTGCGTCTGGCGGATGAGTCCTCCGCATCGCAGGGTCCCGCCGGAGCATCTTCCTAAACAGAATGCATTGGCAGATATTTCAGCAAGCACTCAACTGGATCGCAGGCGGCCTTCTTGCCTTCGCCTGGCTTTCACGGATCATCGAAGCCGGCTTAGGAATGCCGCACGTTACCGATATCTCCCGCTCTGAGTGGAATCGGAAGCCCGCGACTGCGACTGGAGACCCCAAAGTCACCATCGTGGTGCCTGCGCGCAACGAAGAAGAGAGTATTCGGCAGACGCTTACACAGTTGCTCGCGCTGGATTACTCGAATTTCGAAGTGATCGCGGTCAACGACCGCTCGACCGACCGCACCGGACAAATCATGAGCGAGGTGGCAGGCAGTCCTCGAAGCCCACGGGTTTCTGAGAGTGATACAGATTTCTGAGTTGCCGCCTGGTTGGTTGGGAAAAACACACGCCATGTGGAGTGCCACAACTTCAACCTGTGCAAAGCAGCAAACTCAAGATTGGCTCTTGTTCACCGACGCCGATGTCCTCTTCAAACCAGATACGCTGCGACGCGCTATCGCGTACGCGGAGCAAGAGCGCGCCGATCACGTCGTCCTTTTCCCGCGCATGATCATGAAACGTCCTGGCGAGAAGATGATGATCGCTTTCTTTCAAGTGCTATTTCTCTTCGGACATCGTCCCTGGAAAGTCGCCGATCCGAAATCGCGAGATCACATGGGAGTCGGCGCATTCAATCTCGTTCGGCGATCCGTCTACGAATCCGTCGGAACTTACAAGGCTCTTCGCATGGAAGTGCTCGATGACATGAAACTAGGTAAGGTCATCAAGAATGCAGGCTTCGCGCAACGCAACGTCTTCGGCGAAGATCTGATTTCGCTTCGTTGGGCAAAGGGAGCGTTTGGCATCGTGAACAACCTTACAAAGAACTTTTTTGCCGTGCTGTCCTTTCAATGGCTCAGAACGATCGGCGCCGTGATCGCATTGGGTTTCCTGAATCTCGGCCCCTTTTTCGGAATTTTCCTGGCCCACGGATGGGCTCGACTTCCGTACGGCATCGCCCTCGGCTCGCTGCTCGCAATTTACTGTGGCATGTCGCTCAAATCTTCAGTCCCTCCTTATTACTTCTTCCTGCACCCGATCAGCACCAGCTTATTCATGTACACGCTGTTGCGCTCCATGTTCCACACTCTGTGGAACGATGGCATCGTCTGGCGAGGCACGAACTATCCGTTGGAGGAATTGCGGAAGGGCATGGTTTGAGTTCCAGCGGTCGGGAGGCTGGGATGAAAGCTTTCTTTATTGCGGCTCCCCCGACTCCTCAATCGAAATCGGAGCCCCTTGCTTCGTAGTTTTCTTCTTCGCAGCTTTGGGACGGCTGTATTTACCGGCGCTGTAGTGTCCGCGATGTTCCACGTCATACTCAGTCGGCACCGCCGGTACGAGGAGAAAAGCACTGTCTCCCAGCTGTTTGGCATTGCGAAGCACCATTTCCGCGCGGCCATCGTGGTCCTGAATCGTCCCCTTAATCTCGACTTGCTTTCCCTCAAGTTGTTCAAGGTCGCCCATTCTTTTCACGTCAGCAGCAAAGACGACGACTGTGAACGCACAGGGTTTTTCTTTGCAGAAGCTAAGAAGCTTCGCTCCTTTGCTGCCATCGGTGACGTGCTCCACCAGTCCACGCACACATTGCGTCCCGCCGACGCGTTTGCTCGCTTCGGAAGTAGGTACGCACGCTTCGGTGGAAGCATGACGTGCAGCGCAGAATCCGTTTACCGCAAACAAAGTTGAAAGGAAAATCTCGAAGAAGACGAGGACAAGCGAGAAGGGAACACGCATAAATAAGCGGACGCCAGGAAGTGCATCCTCAGTTGATTGTAGGAGGGGTGGACCGAATCCTAACCAAACATGGCAGATAATTCCGCGATGGTTTCCCGAAAGGGAACTATGCAGCGCCGGGGCGAGTGCCCCGGCCTGTCAAAGTTTGCGGGCGAACGATTAAGCGGGCGAACGATCAATTGGTGCGACCGCGCCAAACCGTTACTTGGTGAAAGACTGGACAGCAGCTGCTTCGTCATCCTTGACGTCGAACACGGTGTAGAGCTTCGTGATCTGCAGCAGATCGTGGACCTTCTTGGTGAGGTTGAGCAGCTTGAGTTCGCCACCCTGGTTCTTGGCAGTGGTGAAGGCGCTGACCAGCTCGCCGATGCCTGAGCTGTCGATATAGTTCACGTCGCCGAGATTCAGCAGAATCTTTTTCTGGCCTTTGGAAAGCAGGTCGCGCACGGTATCGCGCAGAACTACGCTGCCTTCGCCGAGGGTGATTCGGCCGCTAAGGTCGACAATCGTGACGCCATCCACCTGACGAGTACTGGACTTCATGCTCACTGGGGAGCCTCCTTGGAATCCGCGGGGTTGCCGTGGACATGCTTGATCATTCTAAGTTCGGTGCCGGTTTGGGAGGGGTGAATCTCCACCACATCCATAAACGAGCGTATCAGGAAAATGCCTCTTCCTGAGGTCTTCATCAAATTGTCCGGCGCAAGTGGATCCGGAATTCTGCTGGCATCGAGGCCTTTGCCCTGGTCGCGAATCACGATCACCAAGTCGCGGGGAGTCAGCTCAAACGCGAGCGTGACCTTTTTGCTCGGATCGTACGCATTGCCGTGCAAAACTGCATTTACAGCGGCTTCCCGCACCGCCATGGAGATCTTCATGATCTCTTCGTCGTCAAAGCCCGCTTCCGCCGCCATCCGGCCGGCCGTTTCTTCGGCGCTGTTTACTGTCTCCAACGTCGAATCGAGCGTATAGGAGACGCGGTCTGCGGACATAAAACAACGGTTCCTGAAACTGGCCTTCGCCTCGCATCCAACCGTGTCGCCGGGCTTATCGTGCTGGCCCGATGCGGCTTACGGGCGAATGGAGAGTTTGCCTGTAGGTGCTGAAAAAGTCAACGCGATATCGCGGGCTGCTCGTACCACGATAGAAACATCCCGATATTCAGTCGAAAGAAACCCTAATGACTGTCAGCGGTTCACCAGCTGCTTAACCACTCCCGCGCTGGCCTTGTGAAAGACGTCTCCTGCGTAGTTCGCCCGGATGGAATACGTGTAAGGCTTGGGGAAAGAGGTGGTAAAGCTCGCCACGCCCTTTGTCGTTGTACCGGTCCCAATTGCGGACTTGCCATGAAAAAACGTAATCGTGGAGCCGTCGGGCACGGATGTATTCGACGTCAGGGTCGCGGTGAATGTTACGGACTGATTGATGAGCGATGGGTTGGGTGACGATACGACCGTGGTCGTCGTCTTAACCGGGACGGCATTGTTAAGAAGCACGCCCACGTTTGCGCTCTGGTTGCCAGCGATCAGGTCAAGTTTGCCGTCTGCGTTCAAATCCGCCACCACAACGGAAGTCGAATAGCTTTCTCCCGTGGGATAGTTGACTGCGGTCTGAAGAGTACCGCTGCCGGTACCCAGCAGCACGCCCACTTCTCCCACGGCAGAGCACGAGTTGAGCCCACACTGGGCGGCCACGACGTCGAGGAAGCCGTCGCCATTTACATCCGCCATGACTACAGAGGACGGCCCGCCGCCACCTGAATGATAAGTAACGGGCGCCTGGAAGCTGCCATTGCCGTTGCCGATAAGCACGTTCACACCGCCGCCTCCGCACGTGCCTCCCTCGAAGCAATTGGTAGATACGACCAGGTCGGGGTGGCCGTCTCCGTTCAGGTCTCCGATCGCGACCGAAAAGGACTCGGCCGGACCCGAGGTATAGATGACCGCAGGCTTGAAAGTGCCGTTGCCGTTGCCCAGCAGCACTCCAACGGCTGAAGTCGCACAGGTGGCACAGGTTCCTTGGTTGGCGACCACCAAATCAGGGATCCCGTCGTTGTTGACGTCTCCGACCGCAACCGACCAAGCACTAACGGCGCCGGAATCGTAGCTGACCGCAGGTTTAAAAGTGCCGTTGCCGTTGCCGAGCAAAACGGCAACCACCCCATTCGGATTGCAGCCGCTGCTCGGGCACTGGTCGGCAACAACGAGATCTGGAAAGCCGTCGCCATTCAGGTCCGCAACCGCGACCGAGTTCGGATAATAGCCCCCCGAGTCGTAACTGACGGGCGATTGGAAGGTGCCATCGCCATTACCCAGCAACAAATTCACTTCGCTGTCTCCACTGCCGTTTACCGAGGCATCGGTCACGATGATGTCCGGGATTCCGTCTCGGTTCACGTCGCTGGCTGCGATTGAAAGTGGTTGACCGCCGCCCGAACCGTAAGTGAGGGGCGATTGAAAGGTGCCGTCGCCATTGCCCAGAAGAACGCCCACGGAATTCGTAAACTCGTCAGCAACAGCGATATCCAATTTGCCGTCGCCGTTGAAGTCTGCTACGGCCGTCACAATTGCTCCTCGTCCACCAGAGCTGTAATCGACGGCAGCCGCAAAACCTGCCGGCAGTTTTTGTTTGGCCTGACCCGATTGCGCCGATAGTAAGAAGACTAGAAGCGGACAGAGCCCTAAAACTGCAACTGCAAATCGGAGAGATTTCACGGAGACCTCCAAGACAACATTGAGCCGACGAACGAGTGCTGGCCGAGAGCGACCAGTGCAGATGGTTCCTTGAGGGAGGAGCAGAGCGTTTCGATCACAGCAATTATGCTACCGCTCCGAAGCACCGTCAAGATCGCTATTTCACGGCCTTGGCCAGAAGCCCCATGGCTCATTTGAGACGGTTGGCGGAACATGGCATACTGACCTTACGTCCTGGAAATCTGGCAAAGAACGGGCGAAGATGCAGCGCAGGAGTAACCGGCGCAGGAGCAAGTGATGAGTAGCGAGCAGGACGGAAAACTTGTGGGGTCAATATCGAGAGTCGCGCCAACATTTTCGAGCAGTATTCCGATACCTTATGGATGTTTGAGCATCGTGGCGCTCATCCTTTCCGCGTTAGCCGTCACTTCTCTGGCAATAACCGTCGCAATAGCGAAATAGCCCGCTCTATCCGCCCGCGGTGTTTACCGCAGCGAAGAATGCTTGCAGTTTGATGGCGTCGAGTCTGCCATGCGTGCGTACGCCGGAACACAAATCGAGTCCGAACGGTCCAACTTCGTGAATCGCCTGAATCACATTCTGCGAAGTCAAACCACCCGCCAGAAATAAAGGAATACCAATTCGTTCGCGGATAGCACGACTCAAAGTCCAATCGTGAGTTCTTCCGGTTCCGCCCAGTTCCTTGACCGCAAGTTTCTGGTTACCGGAGTCGAGCAGGATGGCATCGACGTGCGGCGCGACCGCTGCGGCCTCTTCGATGGATTCCGGACCGGTCACGTGAATGACCTGCACGATCGAAATCCCCGGCAGAGCGGCTTTCAGTTCGCGGTGCGTACCATCAGTCAGGCGATCGCAAATCTGGATGGTGTTCGTTCGGCAGACGCGATGCTGCGCAACGATCTCTACAACGCTCTGCAATGACGTAAGTAGAAACGTCCCGATCGATGGTGGAACGGTCGCCGCGATCTCCGCGATACGTTGGTCGCTGATGACGCCGGGTCCACTCGGCATGTGCGAGACGAGACCGAGGGCGGAGGCCCCGCAATCGACAGCGAGAGCAGCTTCTTCGACGCTGGAGATGCAACAGATTTTTACGCGGGGAGTAAGTGTAGGCTTCATGAAGATTTCCCCGTGAGACCTCTGTGTCCCTCGAGGTGAAAAAAAGGCGTTTACCACGGGGGACACAGAGGTTCACGGGGTACAAGCAGAAAACCTAGCAACGTTGCTATTCGTCGGTCTGCTATTCGCCGTAGGGAACCCAAATATTCTTGACCTGCGTCGCATGCTCCAGAAACCATCGGCCTTCCGCGACTTTCGGATCGAACCAATCGATGATGCGACCTTCGTTGGTCCAAACCTGTTTCAGGTTTCCAATCGACATAGCTTTGGCTGATGCTGCGTTTGCCTCGTCTCCGAAACACCAGATCGCATCGACGTCGTCGTGTTCGGCAAGTGTTTTCAGAAGTTGCGAACTGTATCCAGTAACGATGTTCATTGCGCCACCGGGGAGATCGCTGGTATCGAAAAGTTGGTAGAGGTCGCCAGTGATGAGCGGATATGCTTCCGACGGAACCGCAATCACCGTGTTCCCAACCGCGAGTGCCGGCATCGCGAGCGAAATAAAACCAAGTAGCGGAGCTTCTCGGGGACAAATAATTCCCACTGTCCCGATAGCCTCGTTCATCGCCAACGCAACGTTTCTGAACGGAGGGTTGTGAACCGCGCCATCATATTTATCCGCCCAGGCCGCATAGGTGAAAATGCGCTCGATGCTGAGATCAACTTCTGTCGCAGCTTGCTTCTCTCCGACGATCGCGGACAAACGTCCTGCAATCTCTTCGCGTCGCTGTGAAAGATTCTCTGCGCAGTAGTACAAAACCTGCGCTCGATTGTGCGCCGTGGCCTTTCCCCACGATGCAGCCTTGCGAGCCGCTTCGACGGCGTTCCGAATATCTTTTCGATTTCCGAGAGGGGCTTCGCCGATCAATTTTCCCTCGGCCGAATGCACTTCCATGCTGTATCCAGAATCAGGACGCGCCTGCTTGCCTCCGATGTAGAGCTTCACGGTGCGATCGATAGCAGGAGCGGCATGTGAAGAATCCGCGGCATCGCCTTCGTCCCCCGCATCGACCTCGTAGATTCGGTTTTTCTGAGAACTGAGAACCGGGAACTGAGAACTCCGCAGGCAGCTTCGCCGCCTTCTTGAACCAGGCCAGTTCCATGATATTCGAGCAAGCCTTCCCGCCCGCCCTCGCGGCCGTAGCCACTCTCGCGATATCCACCAAAGCCGCACGACGCGTCAAACATATTCGTGCAGTTGACCCAAACGACCCCTGCTTTAATTTGCGCGGCGACATGCAGCGCGACGTTGATGCTCTCGCTCCAAACGCACGCGGCCAATCCATAAACCGTGTTGTTCGCGAGTTCCACAGCTTCGGACGGCGTGCGGAACGTCATCGCTGCCAGCACCGGTCCAAAGATTTCCTGCTGCGCAACAATCGATGTGGGATGGACGTTACTCAGCAGCGTCGGCGGATAATAAAATCCGCGCGCCGGCAACGTAACCTGCGGTTGCCAGCAAGTTGCGCCGTCTGCGACTCCCTGGTCCACCAATTTGCGGATGCGATCCAGTTGCACCTGCGCGACAATCGCTCCAATGTCGATCGCCTTGTCGAGCGGAGCGCCAATGCGCAGCGTGCTCATGCGATCCTGAATCTTCGCAATTAAAACTTCCGCGATGCTCTCCTGCATCAGCAACCGCGAACCCGCGCAACAGACCTGGCCCTGGTTGAACCAGATTCCATCAACCAATCCTTCGACCGTGCTGTCGAGGTCGGCATCTTCGAAAACAATAAAAGGAGACTTGCCGCCCAGTTCCAGCGAAAGTCGTTTGTGACTCGTCGCCGTGGCCGCGCGAATTGCGCGTCCGACTTCGGTCGATCCCGTGAACGCAATCTTGTCTAAGTCAGGATGCTTCACCAGCGCCTCGCCGGTCGCGCCGTCTCCGGTGACGATGTTCACGACGCCTGCGGGCAATCCAGCTTCCTGGCAAATTTCCGCGAAGACGAGTGCAGTGAGCGACGTAAACTCCGCAGGCTTTAGAACGACGGTGTTTCCAGTCGCCAGAGCGGGAGCAATTTTCCACGCCAGCATAAGCAACGGAAAGTTCCACGGAATAATTTGTCCGATCACGCCACAAGGAACGTATTCGGGAAACTCCTCGTTCAGAAGCTGTGCCCATCCAGCGTGATAATAAAAATGTCGCGCGACCAGCGGGATATCAATGTCGCGACTCTCGCGAATCGGCTTGCCGTTGTCCATCGTTTCGAGTACTGAGAGCAGTCGCGAATGTTTTTGCACGAGGCGAGCGATGGCATACAAATATCGCGCGCGAGCATGAGGAGTGAGCGCCTGCCATCCAGAAGACGCCGCCCGCGCGGCTTTGCACGGCGGCATCAACATCGGCTGCCGATCCCTGAGCGACGGCGCCGAGCGTTTCTCCATTCGAAGGATCGACTGTATCGAAATACGCTCCGCCAATCGGAGCGTGCCACGCGCCGCCGATGAAATGGTGGAAGCGACGTCCATGACGATCCAGCCAAGCCAGCGCTTCTTTCGTTTCTTCTGGAGCCGGACCGTACTCCATGCTTACAAATTTTTCCGCAATGCTCATTTGGCGTTTGCTCAATTTCTTCAATTTCGATGCGTCTAAAGCTTGATATTGTCAACTTCGATTTCCTGCAACTAATTAATTAGTTGCTCGTTTCTGCGAGTCGCTTTTTTCGTAAACGATTACGCCATCGGATGCCGATACTCCGCCGAATATCGTCCCGTCGCCTGATGATCCAATTGCCGCTCGATGTCGCCGAGCAGGCCGCTCGCTCCGAAGCGAAACATTTCGGCGCGCAGCCACGAGTCGCCTAATTCTTCTTTGATCATCGCCAGCCATTCCAAAGACTGCTTCGCCGTGCGGATTCCGCCCGCAGGTTTGAAGCCGACGGCCATCCCGGTTTGCTGCGCATATTCGCGGATCGCACGCGACATGACCAATCCCACGGGAAGTGTCGCATTCGTCGGCTCTTTCCCCGTAGATGTCTTGATGAAGTCCGCGCCCGCCATCATCGACACGACACTGGCGCGCGCGACATTACGCAACGTCAACAAATCTCCCGTTCCGAGGATGACCTTCATGTGTGCCGATCCGCATGCCTGTTTGAACGCCGCGACTTCGTCGTAGAGTGCCTGCCAGCGTCCACCAAAAACGTGTGCGCGAGTGATGACGACGTCAATCTCGTTCGCTCCCGCCTCTACCGATCGACGAATCTCATTGACGCGTTCTGGCCAATGGCGACAGACCAGCAGGGAAGCCAGTGGACACGGCCGCGACATGAATGCCACTGCCTTCAAGCGCGCGCAACGCCGTCTCGATAAACGTGTGATACACACACACGGCGGCGACTTTAATATTTAACTTTTCGATCCCTAATTTGTTTTCCACTTCACGCTGAATCGGCTGTCGCGCCTTCGCGCACAAACGCCGGACACGATCATCGGTGTCGTCTCCGGACAGCGTCGTTAGATCCATGCAGGTAATCGCGCGGAGTAACCAAGCGACCTGCCATTCTTTCTTAACGGTTCTCCGCGCCGTGTGCGATTGCGCTCGTCGCTCCACAGCGCTGGTGTTGACGCGGACCTCGCGTACCCAATCCAAATTCAGCGGGACGCCGCGGTTCGGAAGGAGAGGCCGATCGCCGAGAGTGGCGATCACCTCGCCCGGACCCGCACTGCGATCGATCTTGTCAGGATACTTGTGATCAGAAGGCATGAATGTTTGTCCAGAATGAACGCCGGGTGCCCTATCCTTGCGCGTTGTTTGCGCAAGGGTGGGATTCCACAAATGCAGTCAGTGAGAGATTTTTATCCCGACTACCACCGGCACATTCGGTGATCCCAACCCGTTAGATGTCGGTCGCTCCACTCGGTCGCAACTTCCCGAAACCGCAGGTAACCGTCATTCGCCGAGCAATTGTACGGCAGCAACTCCGGAAAATACATGGTTCGCATTGGGCGGCTTTTCATTGACGGAACCCTACGTACCCGACGCAATCTCGCTTTCGCCTTGACACTGTAAGCCCAGCGCAGCTACGCTACGGCGCGATTACTAGTCGTTTTTGCGTATCGATGTTTCGCGTCATTTTGGAGGCAGTTCTGAAACCCATGGGCCACTGTACCCAGCGCATTTCTCAAATCCACTTCCAATTTTGTTCCGCTGCGATTGTTTGTGCAGTCTTCGTTCTGGCTCTCGCAACTCCGGCATCCTGCACCGGCAAGAAGGTAATTTTCGATACCGATCCCGGCACGGATGACGCGATGGCCCTGATGCTGGCCCTGAATTCGCCGGAACTCGACGTTCGCGCTGTCACCGTGGTTCCCGGCAACGTCACAGCGAAGCAAGGATTGGAAAACGCGCTGCGTATGATGTCGCTCGCCAATCGCTGCGACATTCCGATTGCCGCCGGAGCGCAGCATCCTCTCTTTCAAAAATTAATTACCGCCGAAATGTGGCACGGCAAGAATGGACTCGCGAACGTCGAACTGCCGCCGAGCAAATGCAAAGTCGATCCGCGCTTCGGACCCGACCTGATCATCGAAATGATCCATGCCAATCCGCATGAGATCACCCTCGTCCCGGTTGGTCCGCTGACCAACATCGCGCTTGCGCTGGAGAAAGATCCCTCGATTGTCCCTCTTGTCAAAGAAGTCATCATCATGGGCGGATCCATCAATGGTGGCAATGTGAACGCCTCCGCCGAAGCAAATATTTATAACGATCCCGAAGCCGCGCAAGTTGTTTTTCAAGCGGGATGGCCCCTCACCATGGTCGGCATGGACGTCGGCGACAAGGCGCTATTCTCGGCGAAATATCTTGCACAACTTGGACAGACACACGGTCCCATCAACGATTTCATCTATCAAGTCGCAAAGTATCTCGTCGATCTCTCCGCGAAATTCGGATCCGACGGCACGCCCATGTATGATCCGCTGGCGGTTGGAGCGGCCATCGACATGACCGTCATCAAGACTCTCCCGATGCACGTGGATGTCGAAACCCGAGGTGAGTTCACCCGCGGAGAAACGGTTGCCAATCGTCATGGCTACGCCGAACGTAACGTGCTTCACGGAGATCGCTACATCATAGAAGGCATCGACAAAATCGAACCAAACACCAGCGTCGCAGTCGATGTTGACGCTGATCGTTTTCTGCAACTTTTCGTTTCCAGAATTCGCGGCAAGTAGGAGACCCGATGTTTACACCCCATACGCTTCAAATAGCACTGTTCATGATGATCACCAGCGCCATCTGCTGGGGCTCCTGGGCCAATACCTACAAGGGCGTCAAGAATTATCGGTTCGAACTTTTTTATTGGGATTACGCCGTCGGCATCTTCCTGATCTCGCTGATCCTCGCGTTCACCATGGGGAGCACGAACAGCAGCGATCCCGCCAGCTTTTTGAATAACGTTCACTCCGCGGACACGAGCAACATTATTTCCACGATGATCGGCGGCGCGATCTTCAATCTCGCTAACCTGCTGCTGGTGGCCGCAATCGATATGGCCGGACTCGCGATCGCGTTTCCTGTCGCAATCGGAATCGCACTGGTTGTCGGCGTGATATCCAGCTACGCCCTTCAGCCACGCGGCAATGCAATGTTGCTCGCAGCTGGCGTAGTCTGCGCACTAATCGCCGTCATCATGGACGGCAAAGCCTACGGCAGCCTCGCCATCGCCGGACGCACAGTCTCGAAGAAGAGCATCATTGTCTGCGTTGTGTCCGGCGTCCTGATGGGACTCTGGGCTCCCTTCGTCGCGCACGCGATGACGACCGGCAATACACTCGGGCCGTACAGCATTGCGGTTTTCCTTACGCTGGGAGCATTGCTCTCGTGTCTGATTTGGAATGTCTATTTCATGAAACATCCGCTGGTCGGTGAGCCGGTCAATTTTTCGGGATACTTCAGCGGACCGATGTCCGGCCACATCCTCGGATTGCTCGGTGGATTCATTTGGGGCATCGGCATGGTTTTCAATCTCGTCGCCGCCAGCTTCACGGGAGTAGCAATCTCCTACGCCATCGGGCAATCCGCCCCGATGGTCGCCGCTTTGTGGGGAGTGTTGGCGTGGAAAGAATTTGCGGGCGCTCCCGGCAAAGCGAAAATGTATCTCGCGTTCATGTTCGTTTTCTACTGTCTGGGAATTTTGCTCGTAGCCAGAGCGAACGGTTAAATCGTGTGTGGACGGGCACCTCGCCCGTCCAAATTCGATCGCAACTCCCAGTAAAAAGACTGATCGCTGCCAATCAAAATGTCTTTGGACCGCGGTTGGCGAACTTACAGAATTTGGTAGCCTCTCGGACTGTTTCAGCAGGCCGGTTTTTTCCCACAACCCTGAAGAAGCGGAGACGCTCAACGAAACGGCGGGTAACCGCCGCTCGGCGTCGTTCAAAAAGTAGGTGGGATTTCTTGGCCGTCTGAATCCGCGATAGCGTAGTGGTTATGAAAAATTGAATTTCCGATTCGGCTCCGATTCTCCCCGTCCCGATGTCACGAAACTTCTTGACATTGCATTTCTAATCCATTTATATGACCCATCGCTAAAAAAGGGTTGCTGCTCGTCTCAGCCGCGAGGGAGCGACTCTGAATCGCCGTTCCTCTGAGTAAAGAGGAAGCGAACCCAAGGTGAAAACTGATGCTGAAAAGTAAATCGCTGCTCGTCGTCGTCCTGTGTTTCGCATTTTCCCTCTGCCCACTTCTGTATGGCCAAGCGAACGGTAGTCTCTCCGGAACCGTGGCCGACAAGACGGGTTCCGTGATTTCTGGTGCGACGGTGAAAATCATTTCGCAGGGCACTGGTCTGGCACGCGACGCGAAAACCGACGACTCCGGACACTACCTCGTGCCGCTGCTTCCAGTTGGGTTCTTCACCATTCACGTTGAAGCTCAGGGTTTCCAGACGACGGAGCAGAAAGATATTCGGCTGCAGGTTGAAGAGCAACGCGAAGTTGATTTCTCCCTCAACCCCGCTTCTGTGAGTTCCACAGTCGAAGTGAGCGCCACCGAGGTTGCGGTAGAAACTACCAACGCGAGCCTGGGACAGGTCATCACGTCGGAGCAGGTAGCTGACCTTCCATTAAACGGACGCGATTTCGTCCAACTCGCTACGCTGACGCCTGGCGTCACGCAGGAAACCAATCCCAACAGCTTCTTCAACGGCGGGCCGAGCAGCGAAGTGTCGACTCGAGGAACATTCTCACTGTCTGTTGGCGGATCGCGCGCTCAAAGCACAGACTGGTTGCTGGACAACAACGATAACAACGAACTGACGTCGGGCGGCATTTCCATCTTTTCGTCCATTGATGATATTCAGGAATTCAAAGTACTTACTTACAACTATTCTGCGGAATACGGGACTCGCGCGGGTCCGACGGTTCTGATCACCACCAAGTCAGGCGCGAACAAAATCCACGGTTCTCTTTACGAATACTTCCGCAACACCGACCTTGATGCGAAGAGCTATTTTGCTGCGTTTAAGGAGAAGTTCAATCTCAATCAGTTTGGCGGTTCGGTCGGAGGGCCGGTACAGAAGGACAAAACGTTCGTCTTTGTGAACTACGAGGCGAAGCGCCAGCGCCACGGCATTCCTTACAACGGATTGGTTCCAACGCAGGCGATGATGGGCGGAGATTTTACGGACGATCCGTTGGGCGTTCTGCGCCCGGGAACGTTCGACGGCACTCCAAACGCGAACGGTTTTGTCGACCTTGTCAATCCTTACGCTCCTCTTCTGAACTCAACGACCGCGACCCCATTTTATTGTGATTCGTCCAACAATCCTGTCGTACCGAACGGCGTTGGTATTCAGGCTCCTACCGCGAATCCCTGCAATAAGATTCCCACCGCAATGTTCGATCCCGTTGGCCAACAGATGATCGGGCTCTATCCACAGAGCGGAACACCAAATCTCCAAACACTGACGAATTATTCGAGCGTACCGGTAAGAAGCTTGAATGAAGGTCAAGCCAATGTTCGACTCGATCACAATTTTTCGGCGAAGGACTCCGCTTTCGCGCGTTTCAGCTACGATCAGGCGAATTCTTATGTTCCGGGCGGTTCTCCGACGTGGGCGGAGCAAAACGCTTTTGCCAGCAACCAACTCATCGCTAATCATGGACGCAATTTAGCCATATCAGAAACGCACATTTTTTCGCCCACGAATATCAATCAGCTCAGCTTGGGCTTTAACCGGATATTTAACTTCATTACGTCGTACGGCGAGTTTGGCCCTCAGATGTGCGAGGCGGCCAATCTCGGAATCATTGGGGCAGATCTTAACAGCAAGTGTCCCAATGCCCCGCCGGGCCTGACGCAGTCTGCTAAAGCGTGCCTCAGTTGCGGATTGAGTTCTACCCAGATCGCGAACTACTTTTCTTTGGGCGATAGAGGTTTCGCTCCCTTTCAAGGTGGGACAAACGTGTATTCGTTCTCGGACACGTTCGATATGATCCGAGGTAAGCATGACATTCGGGTCGGTTTCGGGTTCCGCGACAATCAGATGAATGTAATGACTAACGGTTTTCAAGACGGTTACTTCATCCTGAACGGCGGCACCGGCCAGCCTGGGCAAGCATATGGCTCGTCGTTTACCGGCGATCCCGAAGGCGATCTTCTGATCGGACAGGTTGACGGCGCCATTCACGACCAGACGTTCAAAGGGGCGACCACCGGACGTCGTTGGAAAATGTTTAGACCATTTGTGCAGGACGATTGGCGCGTGACCAACAACTTGACCCTAAACTTGGGCGTTGCATGGTCACTGGTAACACCCATTACCGAGGCGCAAAATCGTCAGGCTAACTTCGACTTTGCCACGGGGCAGTATTTGATTGCGGGAAACATTAATTATCCCGGGACATGTGCTAACTGTATTCGTACGGATGGGGCAGTCGGTATCAAATTCGACAAGTTTGCCCTTGAACCACGTATCGGTTTAGCTTGGAAACCAGGCGGAAGCGCAAATACGGTCGTGCGAGCAGGTTACGCGATCTATCACGACTCGGCCTGGAGTCAAGGCGCTCAGGGAACTTGGCAAAACCCGCCGTACTACGCGGAAATCGATCAGTTCAATTACGGTCTGACTTTCCCTTGCCCGTATGGAAACGCTAACGCGGGTGCTTCAGCGTCGAACTGCGGTCTCAAGTACGGATTTACCCAGCCCAACCTCCAGCCATATACCGCACCTCCGAATCCTGATCAATTTACTGGGACTATCTTGTCCCAGGATCTGAATTTCAAACAAGGGATGGTGCAGCAGTTTAACTTGAACATTGAGCGGCAGCTACCAGCGAACGTCGTGCTGACCGTTGGTTATGCCGGTTCCCGCAGCCAGCACATTCTGATCGACGGGCTCAATCTGAACGTCGGTTCGCCATCGGCTTGCGGCGTCGTCACCGGCTATACCCTGGGCTGCGGGCCCGGAGGGGCGGCCTTCTCGGCGCCATATGGCCCGTTCACGACGGTTTCGAATATCACCGACGGAGGTAGCGCGCACTACGACTCGCTGCAGGTGAAGGCGGAGACGAAGAGCGCACGACATGGGCTGTATGCTCTCGTAGGTTATACGTGGGCTCGCACGCTCGATACTGGCATGCCCGATGGTGATGGCACTTTTCCAGGGGCTATCTACTGGCCTCTACCAGGAACACGCAAGCAGGATTGGGGCCTGTCCCAGATAAATCTTAATGACCAATTTACCGCGAGTGTGTTGTACGAACTTCCATTTGGCAAAGGCAAACGTTTCGGCGGCGATTGGGGGGCAATTTCGGATGCGGCTTTCGGGGGTTGGCAGATAAACGTTATCGAACGAGCCACATCTGGATTCCCACTGTTCGTCGTTAATGGTGCTAACGGCTCAGATGTCAATTTTCAGTGGAACGGAAGCAGCCTGAATCGGCCAGACCAAGTCTGCAATCCCAATTCTGGGCCGCACTCCAAGACGGAGTTTTTCAACACGAGCTGCTTTGTCGATGCCCAACCTGGAGAACTCGGCGATGCGTCCCGTACCCCGATTAATGGTCCCGATTTCGTGAATACGGATTTCTCTGCCTTCAAGAATTTCCGTATACGCGAGGGATATACTCTCCAGTTCCGCTCCGAAATATTTAACCTGTGGAATCATTCCCAGTTCTATCTGACGGGCGCGGGAAGTGGAATGCAGGACCTCAGCAGCCCTGCGACGTTTGGCAGGGTCAACGGTACGGTTAACAATCCTCGCTTGGTGCAATTTGCTTTGAGACTTGATTTCTAAGGGTCTTGAAAAAACGCGCAATATCGAGCTGGGGCAAATTTCGATTTGCCTCAGCTTTTTTCTGGTCTGAGGAATTCAGGCATCCATCGATACTGAACAGGAAAGTGAACACTACGAGAACCATGAAAATTCAGCACACCGCAAAAGCTCTCGTCCTGTGGCTCGGCGCCTTCTTTCTCGTTACCCTCGCCTCCGCACAAAAAATCAAAGTCATCGTTGATCAGGACGCACGCGGCCCCGGCACCAGCGATCAGCAGGCGTTGCTCGTCTTCTTGCAGTCGGAGAAGTTCGATGTCCTCGGCATCACCACGGTGAGCGGTGACCAGTGGGTGAAGGAAGAGACGCTGCACACGCTTCGTATGTTGGAGATTGCGGGGCGTACGGACGTCCCAGTCATTCAGGGAGCGGAGTATCCACTGCTGAACAGCAAAGAAGAAACTGAGCGCTGGGAAGCGCTCTACGGCAAGTTTGAATACAAGGGATGCTGGACCGACCATTTCGAGGCCACGCGATCCACCATCTACGACGAGCCGTATCACGCTCCGGATGTTGTTCCGCCGATGAAGGAAGGCGAGCCGCACATCAAAGCGCAGCCGGGTACTGCTGCCGAGTTCATCGTGCAGATGGTTCATAAGTATCCGGGAGAAGTCGTGCTCTGGGCCGGAGGTCCACTGACGAACTATGCGTTGGCGTTGAAACTTGATCCGTCGATCGCCGGTCTCGCCAAAGAATTCGTCATGATGGGCGGAGGCCTTTACGCCGATAAAGGTGGCATCGACACCGGAGCCATCGACGCTCGCCGCGAATTTAACTGGTGGTTCGACGCCGAGGCGACCCGCGTCGTTCTGCGCGCGCCGTGGAAGAAAGTGACAATCACTCCAATCGATATCTCGGTGAAGACACGCTACACGAACGAAATGAAGGCGACCATTACCAAGGCTGGAACTCCGGTTGCGGATTATCTGGGTAAGTATTCTTTGCCTGGTTACATGTGGGATGAGATCGCTGGAGCCGCGTTGATAGATCCAACGATCATCACGGGACAGAAACAGCTCTACATGGACATTGACGTCGATCACGGCGCTAGTTACGGCAAAACAATTTTCTGGGACTCGACCGCCAAAGTTCCGCCGTATTTGCGTCTGGCGAATGTCCAATTTGATATCGACGCAGAAAAGTTTTACAAACTTTACGTCGACCTGATGACGCGTCCGATAAAAAAATAGAAAAGAACGAAGATCGCTTAGATCGTCGTATTTGGTTTGAAATTCAGCTTGCCTGGGATCAGGAGATTCCTGCGTGAAAACAAAGGCCCTTTGTAGCGTGCTACTACCCCTGCTGCTAGCGAGTTCTCTGATGTATGCCGCCGCTCCCCGACGCAAAGTGATCATCAATCAGGATTGCTCCGGCCCCGGTGGGAGCAATATGCAGACGCTGCTCGTGATGATCCAATCGTCCGATGTGGAAGTCCTTGGCATCACCGTTGTCAGCGGAGACAGTTGGCGCGACGAAGAAGTAGCTCACACTCTCCGCCTTCTCGAAATCATCGGACGCACTGACATCCCCGTGGTTCCAGGCGCAGTATTTCCACTTGTCCGTCGTCGCGATGAAGCTCAGTTGTGGCAGGAGCGTTACGGAAAAGTAGCGTATGCCGGTGCTTGGGACGATCGCTGGTGGCACGAGCCCTTTGTCGTGCCAACACTCCCAGAAGGGAATCCAACTACAAAAGCATCGGAAGAAGATGCCGCGCATTTCTTGATTCGCATGGTTCACAAGTATCCGCACGAGGTGACGATCTACGAAGGCGGACCGATGACGAACCTGGCCACCGCCATGAACATCGATCCGCAATTCCCAGAGTTGGCGCAGGAGTTGGTTTTTATGGGTGGTAGTCTCGGCCCTCAAACCGACAATCCGGAGTTCGTCAACAGTCCGCGCCACGAATTTAATTTCTGGTTTGATCCGGATGCTGCAAAGGCAGTGCTGGGCGGGGCTTGGAAGAAGATTACCTGCACGCCGACAGACATCTCGGTGAAGACGAGTTTTTCTCCGGCCATGATGAAGGAAATCGAAAAAGCAGGCACCCCGCTGGCACATTACGTCGCGCGTTTCTATCAGACGTTTCCCGGCGCAGACATCATGTGGGACGAACTGGCCGCCGCTTCATGGATTGATCCGTCGATCATCACGAAAAAAGAAACGCGCTACATGAGCGTCGATCTCGATCGTGGAGCGGGATACGGCAACACGCTCACGTGGTCCGAGAAAAGCAAGCCGAAGGTAGCAGTGCGACAGGTGGAAATTCAGGTTGATTTAGACCGAGAAAAATTTAACAGGATGTTCGTCAGCCTCATGAGTGGTCCGACGCCAGGTGCGACGCCCAAACACTAGAAGCCGAACAAGACCTAAGGCTTCTCCGGTGGTTCGGAGTTATGCTTGCCCAACGTGATTACGAACTCTTGAATTTCGCGATGCTCGCGCTGCGTATCTGCCTTCGTTTGCTCGGTCGCACGCTGCTGCAATTCGAGTTCTGCCTTGCCCCCAGCCTTGTCCCCGGTGCGTAGATAGGCTTGTGCCAGGCGATAGTGCGTCTGCGCCAGCGACGGATCAAATTCAGGGCTGAGTGCAATCGCCTTTTGGTACTCCGGAATCGCTCTGCGAAAATCTCCTCGCTGCGAATACAAGATCCCAAGTTGCAAATAGGCCGGACCGAGATTCGGATCAAGCCTAACTGCATTGTGCAGGAGTGTCTCCACTTCTAGTGAACTATCACCCTGTTGCGCAGGGGGGTGATCGCTGTCGCTCACCTCTTTCGTGGCGGATTGTTTCCACAGACAAACAGCATAGTAATAGTTCGCCATCGCGTTGTTCGGATAGAGTTCCACAAATCTTTTCAACCGCTGCGCCGCATCCTCTGGAGTGACAATCTCCGCGTTCTGCATTCTCCCCAGAAACGAATAAGGGGTAGGGTTCTGGGGATCTAGATCCGACGCAGACGAGAGAAAGTGTGCGGCTCGCTCCGAAGAGCCGCGAGCATACCACGCCACGCCGAGTCCGATCAGCATCCGGACCGACTTTGGATAAAGAGAATTGCCTCGCGCATAAACCTCGGTAGCGGGCTCCAACGCGCGATGCGTGAGGAGTTCCGTACCCCAATCGAAAAGATTCGCCTCGCTGGGTTGGATGTCAGCCGCGCGTTGATACTCCCGCACCGCCTCCAGCGGATGCCCAAGCTTCTCCTCGATTTCGCCGAGCGAGTGATGAGCAGCAGCGTTTTCAGGCTCCCTTGCAATCTGATCTCGAAGCGATTGCGCCGTCGCAGTCCCAGCCTGCGTGCCTGCATCAACTCCGGCATTGCCGTTTGTTTTATTTTCCGATTGTTCGCTGAGCGAAACAGTCGCCTTGGCGAGCGCTTCCGTGGTTCGTGACACAGTGTCAGAGCCGTGTCCGCCCGAGTTGGTCGCTTGCGTCACTCCCGCGACGGTGAATTCGGGCTCATCGTAAAATGCCGGAGCCTCTGTCGCGCGCGCTACCTTCGAATCTGTCGACGGAGGTGAGTTTTCCGTCCCGAGAGATTTCGGCTTGCCAAGTTCGAGGTCTACTGTTCTTACTTCATCCTGGGAAAGAACGATAGAGCCAAAACTGCTGCCGCCATGGCCCGCCAGTTCCGCCACCAGCATGTACGTTCCGCGATGTAGATTGGAAAATCTATAAGCGCCGTTCGCATCTGTCTGGGAAGTCATGACCGGTTTAGGTCGGCGCTGTGCTCCCTCGGGGATTTCCAGAGAAACGCTTGCGTTCGCCACGGGTCTGCCGCTCAGATCAAGCACGCGACCTTGGATGATCCCGCGATCCATCGGCGCAGGCGCTGTTTCAGGCTGTACCTGCGCGGACGCGAGCGATATCAGTGCGATCAAGAGCGCGACGACGATCGGACAGCTTCGAGTCCTCTTGAAGTGCCCGGCAGTCACGCGCATGGGCTCCTGAGTGAGAGTGTGGCTGGCATCTGTTTAAACAATCGGAAGCGATTTCCAGTAGGGATTCTACCGCAATCGTCTTCCGCAAAAAATTGGCAGAGCACGCGCACAGGCTTTACAATTGCTCGCTTTCCATTCGCATCGCGTGGAGTCTGTCAGTGGAGTCCATCAATCATCTCCGCGCGCTGGTTAACATTTTTTGATGGGAAGCTGCCGAAAGTTGAGGGGGCCACGTTGAAGCGAAGAAGTCTATTAATTCCGATGCTGTATTGTTCCGTTCTCTTTTTGAATCCCACAAATCTCCTACAGGCGCAAAAAATCAAAGTTATTGTCGATCAGGACGCCCGCGGCCCTGCGACCACCGACATGCAATCCATTTTGATTTTTCTTCAATCCGATAAGTTTGACGTGCTTGGCATCACCACCGTCAGCGGCGATCAGTGGGTAAAAGAGGAGACGCAACGTACCCTGCGACTTCTCGAAATTGCAGGACGCACCGACGTCCCAGTTGCGCAGGGCGCTGAGTTTCCATTGCTGAACTCAAAAGAAGAATCCGAACGCTGGGAAGCCCTTTATGGCAAGTTCGGTTACAAAGGCTGCTGGAGCGACTTTTCTAAGCATCCGGAGAAGAAGTCGGCAGAGTTTCGCGAAGGGTATCACGACCCCGACGTCATCCCCGAACTGGTCGAAGGTGCTCCTCATATTAAAGCGATCGATGAAAGCGCCGCTCATTTCATTGTTCGCATGGTGCACAAATATCCCGGAGAAGTCGTCATCTGGGCTGGGGGGCCGATGACGAATATCGCTCTCGCTCTACGCCTTGATCCCGAAGTCGCTACGCTGGCGAAAGAATTGGTGTTGATGGGCAGCGGCATGTATGCCGACAACGGTGGCATCAGCGGAATCGATGGCCGCCGAGAATTTAACTGGTGGTTCGATCCGGAGGCGGTCCGCATTGCGATGCGTGCTCCGTGGAAAAAGATTACGATCACGCCGATCGATATTTCGGTGAAGACAGTCGTCAATCCCGCTGTGAAGGCCGCCATCGCTAAGGTGGATACGCCAGTCGCTCGCTATCTGACAGCCTATTCTGTGGAGAGTTTTATGTGGGATGAACTCTCTGCTGCAGCCATGGTTGATCCCTCGATCATTACCGGGCAAAAGCAAATGTACGTCGATATCGACGTCGATCACGGAGCGAGCTATGGCGAAACTCTTTTTTGGAAGCCTGGCACCGAACTTCCTCCTTATGAGCGAATCGCGACCGTCCAGTTCGATGTGGATACGGCCAAGCTTTACGATCTCTACATCAAGTTGATGACGCTGCCGGCAAGGACTACGCACTAGCGAACAAAGGTGTCTGCTACTCATTGCTCGTTGTTAACGAAGTGGCTAACGCCTCGCGACGAACGACGAACGACTAACGACGAACGACTCACGACTAACGACGAACGACGAACGACTAACGACGGTACAAACCTAAGGAGCAACCGTGGATATAAAACGAGAACTACTCCGCACCACTCGTCGCCAATTCGTAACTTCCTCCGCCGCCATTCTTGCGAGCACGAGCCTTGTTCCTCAAGCCAGTGCCGTCGCGTCAATCGCAGGGCACCCGATGCCTCAGGGGCAGTCGGGGTCAAAGCAAGATTCAAAGATTGGCCGCGGACCATTTCGCGTCATCATCGACACCGACCCGGGAGTCGATGACGCTTTTGCTTTGTTGCTAGCCATGCGCTCGCCAGAATTGAAGATTGAGGCGATCACGCCCGTCTCGGGTAACGTCCCACTAGAAATCGGTCTGCCCAACGCCCTGCGATTGGTCGAAATCGCGGGACGCACCGAAATCCCAGTCGCCGCCGGCGCTCGAGTACCCTTGTTGCGCCGCCTCGTCACGGCCACTTATGCCCACGGAGAAAACGGATTCGGCGGAGCTGTGTTCCCCGATCCAACGATCAAACCGGTAGCGACGCCTGCGTCGGAACTGATTCGTCAAATCGTCCGCAAGTATCCCGGTGAAGTGACCCTGATCCCAATTGGTCCCATGACAAATATCGCCACTGCCCTTAATTCGGATCCTGAGCTGGCGGGCATGGTTAGAGGCATCACGATGATGGGAGGATCGCTCTCAGGAGGTAACATCACGCCCTCTGCTGAGTTCAATATTTACGTGGATCCAGAAGCCGCGCGAATCGTCTTTCAGTCCGGCATCCCCATCACCATGGTAGGACTCGATGTCACACGGAAAACGTCGCTCACCGACGAGCATGTCCGGACGCTGGAAGCTGCACAAGATCCTGTCAGTCAGGCTGCTGGCAAAATCGGACGGAGTGCGATCAACAACAACCACGCACACGGATACATCGTCGGACCCAACATGCACGACTCGCTGGCCGTCGCGGGATTTCTCGACCCTTCAATACTCACGTTGCGCGACTACTATGTGGACGTCGAAACCACAGGAGAGCTTACCGCTGGCGAAACCCTTGGCTACAGCCCTGTTTCGGGCGATCTGCGCCGTAGCCCGGAGAAAGAGAAAGAAGCCGCCGCGTCCATGCAAATTCGCGGCTCAGCTCCAACGTTGTCCGGTCTGAAGTCATCCCCGGTGATACGCGATAAGTATGTGCCGAACACCAAGGTTGCCATCGAAGTGGACTCGCCAAAGTTTTTTGAGTTGCTGATCGGTCGTCTCTCGGGGAACAAATAGAAGGCATAATTCAAAGTTCAACATCTGAAATGTTTTGTCGAGGTGGAAAATGAAGTTGGGCCGATCGTTTACTCTCGCTTTCATAACGTGCGCGATTTTGACCTCGTGCTTTCTCGCTCATGCCGAAGGTCGAAACAAGATCATCATCGATCAAGACGCGGCTGGTCCCGCCGGCACGGATCAGCAAGCCATCCTGCTGCTGATCCAATCTCCGAAAACTGAAGTCCTCGGGATCACCGTAGTGACGGGTGATGCGTGGCTCACCGAAGAAGTGGCGCACACCCTTCGTATGCTCGAACTTATCGGACGAACCGATATTCCGGTCGTAGCCGGAGCAGAGAACCCACTGGTTCGAACGAAAGAAGACACAGAGCAATGGGAACAGCGCTATGGTAGCGTGACCTGGCTGGGTGCCTGGACTCCGAAGTATTACCATGCGCCGCGAGAGTTGGGTCCGATGCCGGAAGGTATGCCCACCACCAAGGCTGCGGACGAAGATGCCCCCCACTTTCTCATTCGCATGGTGCGCAAGTATCCACACGAAGTCACGATCTATGCGGGTGGACCGATGACGAATATCGCGCTGGCGATCACGATCGATCCCGAATTTCCGAGTCTGGCAAAAGAACTCGTATTCATGGGCGCGAGCCTTAATCCGCGAACTGAAGATCCTGAGTTCGCCAATTCGCCGCGTCACGAATTCAACATTTGGTTCGATCCTGAAGCTGCGCATATCGTTCTGCGTGCTCCGTGGAAGAAAATTGTCTGCACGCCCGTAGATATTTCTGTGAAGACAAAAATGTCTAACGAACTCATCGACAAGATCAAGCTGGGTAGTTCGCCGTCCGCGCAATACATCGGCAAGTACGCGCGTCTCTATGGAACCTACAACTATTTGTGGGATGAACTTACATCGGTTGCATGGCTTGATCCTAGCGTGATCACTCAAAAAGAAACACGCTATATGGATGTCAATCTGGATCGCGGCGCTGGGTATGGCGATATTCTTACGTGGACCGATCAGGATAAGCCCAAGCGAAACGTACAGGCCGTAGAAATCCAAGTGGACTTGGATAAAGAGAAGTTCTACAAGACGTTTGTAGATTTGCTAAGCGGCCCAACGCCTAAGCCGTAATCGACGAATCAGCGAACGGAAGGGCGCCTCCGCCCGTCCACCGCCGTCGTAGCATTTCGATCAAAACGTTAGCGTCCCAGATGCTCAAGCATTTCTTGTGCCTGCTTCTGCCCCGGATGCAGCTTGAGCAATTGCGTTAGCACCGCCCGCGCTTTCTCGGGCGTCTCTTCGATCGTGTATACGCGCGCCAAATTTATATAAGACTGATCGAATTCTGGTGCCAAGCGGATCGATTCTTCAAAACTCGCGACTGCCTCATCTCGCCGTTTCGTCCGTAGGTAAAGAATCCCTAAATTGTTCAGCGCCTCGGGATACGCCGGACGCAGTTTCAATGCGCGTTGCAGACTCTCGAACGCGTGGTCGGTTTCGTCATTTTGCGCATACACCATGCCAAGTCCGTAGTTCGCTTCAGGGTCATCCGGATTGATCTCCAGCGCACGTTGATAGGTCGCACGAGCATCTTCCCAGCGCTTTTGCTGCCGATAAACGCTGCCGAGATTGTCCAGCGCAATCGGATGATCGGGGCTAAGCTTCAGAGCGTTCTGGAAGTATCCGACCGCCTCATCGCGTTTCCCCTCGCGCGCCGATAACAAACCCAGATTGTTCCACGAATTTGCCAGCGTGTCGGGATAGCTTGCGTGAAGCTTGATCGCGCGTTCAAAACAATCACGCGCCTCACCTGGCTTCTGCTGATTGAGATAGACGCTTCCCAATCCGTACATGGCTTCTGCGCTCGTCGGGTCCGAGCGAAGCGCAATTTTAAATGCGGCTGCGGCCGGCTCCATATATCCGCGCTGAAAGTAAACCGATCCGTAAGAAAGATAGTTGCGTTCGAATTCCGCTGTGTCGGATACGCCTGGAAAGGGAAGTGCCGTGGCAATTCGTTCAGGGAGCGTCTTGGGGATACGCCGGAAATCATTCTCAATCTGCTCTGGATTCACGGCCCCCTGATACACCTTAACGATGTCGCCCTTGGCATCGATCAGAAACGAGGTCGGAAGTGAAAGGTCACGATGACGATCAAAAATATAACGATAAAGGATGTTATAGACGGCAGCGACATCTTCCGATCCAAGCAAAATGGCAAACGAGTAGCTCTTCTCACGCGCAAGAGACCGGACAGTCGCCAAATTGTTGGCTGAATCGAGATTTACCGCGAGCGATCGAAGTCCGTCGTCTTCCCAGCGCACATGACGCTGAGCAAAAGTCTCTAAATCGCGCTGGCTGCCCTCGGAACCCGCCACCCAAAAATTTAGGAGCAACGGTTTCCCCCGATGCGAAGACAATGTGCGGAGCTGACCCGTCAAGTCCGCGAGAGAAAAGTCTGGAGCTGTAATCGGCGCCAGGAGCCACGTTTCGACAGTTTGGGGAAGATCTTCAACCCGTTGCGGGATAGCCTCACCAAATGAAACCGCGTCCGTATCATTCGCGCGCCGCGAAGTAGCTGACTTCTTGAACGTCTCGAACCGAGTAAGCTCTGATCCTTCGTCGACCCACACTCGAGTGTTCATTGTCAGATCGTGGAGTTCCTGCACCGTCCCACTCGGCCATCGTATCGAGGCACCCTTGATCGCTTTCGCAGCACCCAGACCAAAGAAAACGTCTTTACTGTGCTGGGAGAGAAATCCCGAGCCGGCCTGTAGCGATCCAGTTTGTCGGCCGAGTTCTGTTTCAAGCACGACAGTCGCGCCGATCGCGTCACGATTGCTTTTAGTGCCGCGGAGCCGAAATGAAATCGCAGGCGGCAAATCCCTCATTACATTTTGCAAAACTCGCAACTGCGGTCCATTACGGTTCTTGAGAAACACTTCCTGCCGTCCATCATGATCAAAATCCGCAAGCGCAAATGCCCGACCGTCTTCCAGGAAGTCCAATCCCACAACGCCCGAAACATCTGAAAATGTCCCGTCGCCATTGTTGGCGTAGAAAACATTTCGCTCATATCCGCTCCAAGTTGCGTCGGCGCGGATCAACTCATTCACCGCACTCCATCCTTGTTCGTATTCGCGAGAGGGCTGTGCTGTGTCCGGAGAGTACGCAACGACCTGACGCCAAAAGAAACTATTCAAGTCTTCATTGGCGGACGAGCGCGCCGGTCCGGTCACCATCCCGTTTGTGACGTAGAGGTCCAGGAAACCGTCATGATCGAAATCCCAAACGTCGCTAGCCCACGCCCAGCGCCCGATTCCGACCCCTGCGGAATGAGAGGTGTCCTCGAACGATCTCTGCGAGCCCTGAGCAGAATTGCGAAATAACGAATTGCCCATTGCGTGTTTGTGGAAGAGTGCCCTCTCCGCCTGGGGAGCGTCTTTCTTGAATACACCTTGCTGTGAAATCCGCTCGCCGGCCGCAGTCCACATATCCGCAACATAAAGATCTTGTGCACCGTCGTTGTCGTAATCGAACCAGGAAACACTCATCCCCGCGCCGACATCCTCAACGCCCTCTTTTGGGGCAACGTCGGTGAACGTTCCGTTGCCATTATTGCGATAAAGATTCTTTCGACCGAAATCGTTGACTACATAAAGATCCGGCCAGCCGTCGCCGTTGAAGTCATTCCATCCACAGCAGAAACTGTAGCGTGTGTTGTTTTGATTCAACCCGCTCTCAGCCGTCACGTCGCGAAAAGTCCCATCGCGATTGTTGCGCATCAGAAAATTGGGCGGCCCATTCTCCGCGTCATAATAAGGAGTCGGATACTTGTACTGATCGGCGCCCTGATAGAAAACATACAAACAGAAATAAATGTCGAGCCAGCCGTCACGGTCATAATCGGCCACAGACGCGCCTGTGAACGTTCCTTGCGGCGGAGTTGCAAAGTGGAAAGCATCCAACTTCTGGCGAAACTTGCCGCCACCCTCGTTCATAAACAACATCGGGCCTGTCGCGCGCACCACAATTAGATCTTGCCGCCCATCGTTGTCGATATCAACGAACAGAGCGCATGCCGTGTTCTCGATCACCCCGACGCCTGAGGTTTCTGTGATGTCTTCGAACGTCCCATCCCCGCGATTGCGATACAGTCGATTCGGAAGTCCGCCCGGCTGGCAAACGTAAAGATCGTCGAATCCATCGCCATCGATATCACCGACCGCGACTCCGTTGTGTCCATAGATATCGATGCCGCAAGCACCATCGAGCACGGTTCGCCAATAGTCTGTTCCGTGGAGAAGTTGCGACTTGTATGAAGTAGTGCCGCCAAGGGCCGTGGCCGCGATATCGACAAACGCAGGCGCGCTGGATCGACTCTGAGTTTCTTCCAGTCCTCGCCAGTTGCTTACGCGAAATTCACCCTCAGCCGATCGCTCCCAGTCAAGTTGCCAATACCCGACCCGTTGCTCGCGGTGGAAACCGTGGCCGGTACCGACGACTTCGTAACGGATACGAGTCCGTATTGCGCCGACAACGCCAGTCGCGGCCGATGCTGGACTAGCACCGATGCTCGTCACCTGAAACTCGGCGACTATAAGTTTGGAAAAACTACTCAACGACGACTGCAGTTCCGAAAGAAACGCTTCTCTCGAAATAGAGCTCGATAGCGAGCCCGAGAGGAAGTTGCTCGCATGGAAAGTATTTTGCTGGACTTCGATCGGCTCCCGACGGACAACACGCGACTCAGCGGGTCGCAGAGAAGATCCTCTAAATTCCGCCTGAAGAACGTCGCCGATCGAGCTCAAGTCTTGCGGAGATTTCAAAAGCGACGAACTCCACCGGTCAAGAACGGTTGTAATCGCCGCCGCATACTGCTCCGTGACAAAAGTATCGAGCCCCGCGTCTGCCTTGAGCAGCAAGGCGTCCAGCGGTCGCGCGATTCGATAGTGAGGATGAACGTGGAAGTTGGGAGTCGTGCTAGAACCCGCGCTAACAGAGGCTCCCGCACCGCCGCTGAAGCCGTATAGAGACGACCAACCGAGGCCGCGCAAACCTGCAGGAATCAGAACGGCCGACATTCCCTGGCAGGAACGAAGTAAGAAGTCGCGCCGGGAACGATCAACGGGATGGCGATGAACGGCGTAACGATCGCCAGGATTCGGAAGGCCAGTGCAGCGCAAGTTATCTTTTTGGTCCGGATCACGATCGCTCAGAACTTTGTCTCCCTCATTGCCCCGTTTGCTACGATAACGCTCCGAACCGAATCGCCACAATCCACTGACAACGATATTGTAGGCAAATATCCCTCAAGTCATCTACACTCGACCTCGGACATTTGTTGTTTTTGCATAAATCTTCTCGCACAGATAGATACATCAATAGACAAATGAGCACAAAAGCCAGCGCAAATTCCTCTGGGCCTCGCATCACGGTGGTGGGTAGTTACGCGACTGGCCTTACCATGAAGGTGGAACGACTGCCGACCCAAGGCGAAACCCTGCTCGGGACGGGCTATCGTGTCGATTACGGCGGTAAAGGTTCTAATCAGGCCGTGGCCTGCGCGCGTCTAGGCGCTAAAGTTAATTTCGTCGCGCGGATCGGCAAAGACGCTTTCGGGGATATGGCGCTCAAACTCTATCGCGACGAAGGCATCGATCTGGCGCACGTAAAGCAAATCGACGGAGCACCGACGGGAGTCGGCTTTATCACGGTTGAGTCGGCTAGCGGAAATAACTGCATCGTGATCGATCCCGGAGCAAACGAGTTTCTTACCGCCGCCGAAATCTCAGACTGTCCGGCCGCCTTCCAGGCGACGGCCGTGATCTTAACGCAACTTGAAATTCCGGTTGCCGCAGCCGAAGCTGCTTTGCGTCTTGGACGCGCGCGTGGCGCGATCACCATTCTCAATCCGGCCCCCGTGCGAACGCTTTCCGCATCGGTGCTGCAGTTGGTCGATGTGCTAACTCCAAATCAATCGGAGGCCAAGGTCCTCACGGGCCGAAGTCCTGACGCAGTCGTTGAGCCCGAACAGTTGGCTCGCGAATTGATTCGCAGCGGAGTGAAACAAGTTGTGATGACGCTGGGCGAAAGAGGAGCGCTCATCGTTACGTCCTCTTCAACCTCGTCATTCGCCTCGCACATCCCCGCGATTAAAGTGTCGGCGGTCGACACCACGGGCGCAGGAGATGCCTTCAATGCGGGCCTCGCGACTGCGCTTGCGTCGGGCGCTGATCTCGAGGCTGCTGTAAGATTCGCAGTCGTGACCGGTGGTCTTGCAGTGACGAAAGAAGGTGTCATCCCTTCATTGGCCAGCCGCAACGAGATTCGAGACTTTTACCACACGAGCCGAACGCCGCTTCCAGCGTGGTTTGCAGCTAGGTTCTCTTCACCCCAATGACACCTATGCCTTCGTCACTGCTCGTCGGATTTCTGCTCGTACTGCTAGCCGGATTGCTGCAGGGCACGTTCATCCTTCCGATGACGCTTGTGCGCAAGTGGGAGTGGGAACACACCTGGGCCACATTTTCGTTTCTAGGGATGATCGTCTTTAATTGGATGATCACCCTTGCGCTCGTCCCGAATATTGTCGCGATTTATTCTGCGTCTCCGTCGCGGGACTTGCTGATACTCGCGCTCTTTGGACTAGGTTGGGGCATCGGCGCTGTTCTCTTCGGACTCGGCATGGCGCGACTCGGTATGGCCCTCGGATATCCAATCATCATGGGACTCATCGCCAGCCTCGGAGCCTTGATCCCGCTGTTAGTATTTTTCCCGCAGACTCTGCTCACGACTAAGGGTCTTGTACTACTCGCCGGAACGGCGATCGTGATCGTGGGTATTGTCGTCTGTTCCATCGCTGCGTCACGCAGGACAGCGTCGGCTGCGCCGTCCAATTCAACAATGCCGAACGCTCTCACCGCTGGACTCATCATCGCCGTTCTCGCGGGAGTTCTATCGTGCTTACCCAACGTTGGCATGGCCTTTGCCAACAATGTTACTGGCGCAGCTGAGAGTCTTGGCGTATCTTCCGCGTCTTCAGGCAATACGGTCTGGGCGCTTCTGTTCACGCTTGGGAGCGTAGCGAACCTCGCATATTGTTTCTATCTGATGATCAGTCGTAAGACTCTGGGTGGATACTGGAGTGCGGAGACGCCCAGAAACATCGGACTGAGCGCGCTGATGGCTCTTATGTGGATTGGCAGCTTCTATCTCTACGGCGCAGGGGCTTCGCGGCTTGGACGCTGGGGATTGATCGCCGGTTGGCCTCTTTTTATTTCCATCTCGATCGTTGTAGGAAATATTTGGGGACTGTGGCGCGGCGAGTGGAAGGGTGCTCCCGATTCCGCCCGTCGTAAGCTCAATCTTGGACTGATAATTTTGATCATTGCCGTGATCGTGGTCGCGCTTAGTAACTCGTTTTGAACGATGTTGTGAACGAATTCGGTTGAGCAGGGAAGGACTCGATGTCGCAAAGCTCGCAATTTTTGCTGACCTCGCAGCCGCGCGCCCGATGGATGCGGCTCGATACGGCGCAACTGCTCAAGCGTTTCTATTTCTGCGAGCGAGCGGTTCTGGTGAATTGTGCGGCTTGGATTCCTGCGATCGCCCCTCTCGACATCAAGACGAGCCTAGCCCGCTTCATCTGGCAGAATGCGGAAACAACGCACGCTCTGCGCAATCGCGTGTTCGAACTTAGGTTCCCCAGTCGCCTGTTGGAAGAGGAAGGCTCTGACCAGGCGTTGATCGATCTTTTCAGCGCAGCGAAAAATTCACCTTCGGTTTCCGCGTTTCTCCTGTGCGTTGGTGATGTATTGCTGCCCGCGTTGCGCGACGCTTACCAGTCTTATCTAACCGCGTCCGATTCGATTGCGGACGGACCGACCCATCGATTCCTCGCACTAGCGGTCTCTGAAAAGCAGGAACAGATTGCAGCGTTTCGAGGCTGGGCTGAATCCGAATTATCGCGCAATCCTGAATTGCGGAGCGATGCTATCGCGTGGGCAAACACCGTCGCGGCTCGTCTAACTCAGTTGGGCGGCGTCGGCGTGGAGTCCGCGTCTGCTGTTGAAAGCGTAACCAACTTGCCCAATTCTAAACCGTACTCAATCCCCGCCCGCCCCGCTCGTGATCCGCGTTTCTGGCCCTGCCGATTTTATTGGCCTGATGTGGTTGATCCTAACTTCCCCTATGGAGAAGGAATGCAGCTGCAACTTAGGTCGGCGATCAGTCACATCAACGAAGTCTGGGCGATCGAAAACGGTGGTCTGATGTTGAGCGCGTTCGCCGACGAGTTGCCGTGGGAGTGGATCCACGATGCTGCTCGTTGGACCTATGACGAGTCGCGTCATTGCCGGATGGGCTATGAGCGCTTGATGGCTTGGGGTTTCGATCCAGCCCAGATTCCTCTCGGAACTTATATTTACGACAGTGCTTCTGGAGAGGATCCGCTATACCGCCTGGGCATGTTGTATTTCTTTGAAACGAAGAACATCCGCCACAAGCTGACTCGTGCGCAAGCCTTCCATGGTTATGGAGACGCCCTCAGCGAACACGACATGGATTTCGATTGGGCCGATGAAACCATCCACGCGGGTTACGGTAAACATTGGCTGAAGGAGTTGCTGGTTGCGCGCGGGGAAGATCCGTCCGCACACGATCAAGTCCGGGAAAAATGCGGACAGCTTGTCAAGAATTACGTGGCCACGGCCACAGAAAAAGAAGTCCGCGATATCAGAAAGATCGCGAGCATTTTGATGGCTCAGGCAGTCGAAAAATAGTCGTTATAACGACTAATATTTACGAACCTCACCTAAAACAGGAAAACATGCGACCCAGTCCCGACCTACATTGGCCCAAACTAAAAGGCAGTCCCGTCCTCGACAGCGTTCGCCCCGTGATTGAGCGCTCGCGCGATGTGCAGACCGATTACAACAAGATCATCGAGGTCGCCAGCTGGATGGCCTACGAAGATCTACCGATCCCCGACTACGCGCTGCCTTTCGGAATCGGGGCCGACAATGTGGACGAGACCATCGACTTCATTCTCACCACTTCGTGCATCGATACCGCCTTCACCGATTTCTCTAGCCAAATTAAATTTCAAGCGGAGTACGGTGGGCGTACATGGTCCGACTCAGACGCGCTGTTTGCATGTATGAAACGGGCCGTGGATCGAGGCATCCCGATTCTCGATGGTGCATTCATGGCGAAGGTGACTCGCGCGGAAATGGAAACTCTGTTCGCTGGCAACATCGAGCTGCCGATGCTCGACGAGAAGACCGAGATCCTTCACCAGGTAGGGAATGTCCTCGCGAGTAAATACAACAATCGCTTCCACAACCTCGTCTCCTCTTGCTCGCCGCGGCTTTACGACCATGGAAACGGACTAGTGGACCGCCTCGTCACTGACTTCCACCGCTTCCGCGATGTCAGCCCCTATGATGGCGATACCGTCAAGTTCTACAAGCTGCCGCAACTGGCAATTTGGTTCCTATACACAAGTCTCAGAAAATCGGCAAAATTCCGCCTTGACGATCTGCAAGCGATGTCTGCGTTCGCCGACTACATCGTCCCCGTCGCTTTACGATTGCTAGGGATCACCGGCTACTCAGCGGAACTCGAAAAGGCAATCAACTCCCATCAACTCGTTCCGCGAGACAGCGCGTGGGAAGTAGAGATCCGCGCGCACTGCATCTACGCCAGCGCCCTACTGACCGAAGAGGTCAACAAAATTCGTCCCTCGGACCTGCAAATCATCATCCCCCAAATCGACGCCCGTCTCTGGACGCACTACCACACCACCTGGTGGCCGCATCATCTGACGAGAACCATCATGTACTGAGCGCACAATCACCAACTGAAATGGCCAATCGAAATCTCTAACCGCAGAAGCCAATCAGGCGGTACAATTGGCCGCCGCGCGATCTTCGAAAAGTTGTGCTCTGTATGAAAAAGACAAAAATATCTCCCGCCACGCGCGAACGTCTCCTGCGCGAAGCGCGCAAAGTGATGAAGAATGCGTACTCGCCGTTTTCGAAATTTCGCGTGGGTGCTGCGATTCTCACATCCAAAGGCCAGATCTTTGTAGGATGCAACGTCGAGAACTCATCCTACGGAATGACCAACTGCGCCGAGCGGACCGCTATCTTTTCCGCAGTCGCCAAACACGGCCCCAAACTTGAAATTAAAGCCGTCGCCGTCACCAACGACCATGGAGTGCCGTGCTCGCCCTGCGGTGCGTGTCGACAAGTGATCTACGAATTCGGACCGGACGCAGTTGTGTTTTACGAGGGCAAGAAAGGTCCTAAAGAAAATCTCATCACCGAACTTCTGCCGGAGGGGTTCCGCCTCAAGTGATTCATCCCACCGCTTCGCAGACTTCGTTTCGCGCTGTTGACCTGATCCGCAAAAAGCGGGACGGTGGTGCGCTCTCTGACGCGGAGATCAGCTATCTGATAGCCGGATGTACCGATGGCAGCATTCCCGATTATCAAATGGCCGCGTGGCTAATGGCGGTAGTTCTGAAGGGAATGACCCGCGAAGAAACTGCCGCACTGACGCACGCGATGCTGCACTCAGGCGAGGTTCTGGACCTCAGTTTTCTTCCCGCAAGAAAAGTAGACAAGCATTCTACCGGCGGCGTGGGTGACAAGACATCTCTTGTGCTTGCCCCGCTTGTGGCTGCTGGCGGCTTGTTTGTCCCGATGATCAGCGGACGCGGGTTAGGTCACACCGGCGGTACGCTCGACAAGCTCGAATCGATTCCCGGATTTCGCGTCGGCTTGTCGGCGGAGGAATTCCGCAGTGTTCTCAAAGCTTGCGGATGCTCCATGATCGGCCAGACCGACAAGATCGCGCCAGCGGATCGCAAGCTATACGCGCTGCGTGACGTGACCAGTACAGTTGAGAGTCCTTATCTGATCTGCGCTTCCATCATGAGTAAGAAATTGGCCGAAGGGATGGACGCTTTGGTTCTAGACGTGAAGACCGGTTCCGGCGCGTTCATGAAAAAAGAAGACGACGCTGTTTTTCTCGCCGAACTCATGGTCGAAACCGGCGAGCGCATCGGCAAGCAGATGGCCGCGCTCATCACCGACATGAATCAGCCCTTAGGAAACACGGTCGGCAACGCGCTCGAAGTACAGGAGTGTATTGACGTTCTGCATGGGAGCGGTCCTCAAGATTTGCGCGACCTTTGCATCGAGCTTGCGGCGTGGATGTTCTTCCTCGGCGGAGCAAGCAAGACAGTGGCCGAAGGAAAAAAGTTGTCGGCAGAAATTATCGACTCCGGTAAGGCCTTCAAGAAATTCCGCGAGATGGTTGAATTGCAGGGCGGAGATGTCCGTGCGATCGACGATCCCACACGCCTCCCTCATGCGAATCGCCATGTCGAGGTGCCGAGTCGCGGCGCGGGATACGTCAACTCAATTCTCTGCGAGCAGGTCGGCACCGCCTGCGTAATTCTCGGCGGAGGCCGCGAGCGCAAAGAAGATTCCATTGACCCTGCCGTCGGCATTGTCATTCATAAAAAAATCGGAGATAAAGTCTCGGTCGGCGAATCTCTTTGCACCATTCATTGCCACTCCGATGCGCAAGCCGCTCGCGCCAAAACTTTATTGGAAGAAAGTTATCAAATTGCCGCTACACCACCCGCAAAAAGTCCATCGCTCGTTCACCGCGTGATCTACAAAGGGGAACATTAAATGGGACGCTTTACTGGAATCCTCGGTCTGCTCACCATGCTGGGCCTCGCCTATGCCTTCTCCACCAACCGCCGCGCGATTAACAAGAAAACTGTCGCCTGGGGACTCGGCCTGCAAATCGTCTTTGCCCTCTTCGTGCTGAAAAGTAATGTTGGCCAAATCCTGTTTCAGTGGGCTGGGGACAAGGTGAATCGCCTGCTCAGCTACGCCTTCGTCGGATCCAAATTCGTATTTGGAGAACTCGGAGCGCAGGGTTCTTCCATGGGATTCGTGTTCGCGTTCCAAGTCTTGCCGACCGTCATTTTTATTGCCGCTTTTTTCGCCGTCCTTTATCACTACGGCGTCATGCAGTTCATCATCAAGATCGCCGCCAAAATTATGACCCGACTGATGGGCGCGAGCGGCGCCGAATCGTTGAACGTCGCCGCGAGTATTTTCATGGGCCAGACCGAAGCTCCCCTCACTATCCGCCCATTCCTTCCCGACCTCACGCGCTCCGAACTGATGACCGTAATGACCAGCGGAATGGCGCACGTGTCGGGCGGCATCATGGCCGCTTATATCGCGTTCGGTATCGAGCCCAAGCATTTGTTGAGTGCCGTCATCATGACGGCACCCGGTACGATCCTGATGTCGAAGATGCTAGTGCCCGAAACAGAAGTCCCGAGGACCGCGGGACGCGTCGTGATGAGCGACGAGGAGGTCAGTGAAGAGAAGAACGAGAATCTTCTAGGTGCAATCGCCCGCGGAACCACCGACGGCCTGGGTCTCGCGCTTAACATCGCCGCGATGCTGATTTCATTTCTAGCCCTGATCGCACTGGCCAATGGAATGCTCGGTGGACTTCACAACATGCTCAAAATCGCGTGGTTCCCATCAAGCCTGCAGCAAATATTCGGAACGCTGTTCGCGCCAGTAGCGTGGGTCATCGGAGTTCCCTGGCGCGACTGCGTCGCCATCGGCAATCTTCTGGGGACGCGTATGGTGCTCAACGAACTCGTAGCCTTTTCAATGTTAGGACCGCAGCGAGCAATGCTCGATCCGAGATCCTTCACCATCGCGACTTTCGCGCTTTGCGGATTCGCAAACTTAAGCTCGATCGGAATTCAATTTGGTGGGATCGGCGCACTCGCACCGAACAAGCGCGGAGAACTGGCAAAACTAGGGATTCGAGCTATGCTAGCTGGAACCATGGCGAATCTGATGTCCGCATCGATCGCGGGAATGCTGCTGTAATTGCGTTGGGCGATCTACCGACATAGCTCCGGTTATTGTGACTTGATCGACTCTGCCAGCCGCTTAAGAATTTCGTCCGTAGTCACCAGCCTCGCTCCCAATCTCTCAACTTCAGCGAGCGCTTTGTCTCCCGCCTCAGACGCCAACGTCTCGATCGCATCGCGAACCACGGACACACGCCGCCCTCTCTTCAGCAAGCCTCTAACCGCACACCCGACGCAGATTTCTGTGACCACTCCAAACACGACGAACTCTGCCGCACTCCCTAGCCGTTCCACAAGAGCATCCGCATGAAGCGTCTCGAAGATATCGAACGTCTGCTTCTCCAACAGAATCTGCTGATATTTGTGCAGGTCTTCGGGCAATTCAGCCGCCCCGTCATTTTCTAAGCGAATGATTTTGTCTGCTAGCCCCTCTGGCACGAACTCCGCTCCGGGCGTGCCTTTCAAACAATGCGGAGGGAACTGCGAAAACTCGGGATCTCCCACCGGATGAAAGCATCCATGCGACACCAGAAACACTTCACCCCGTCGCGCCGCGTCGGTCAGCCTGCGGATATTCGGAAGAATCTTCTCAGCTCCTGGCACGTAGAGCGCGCCCCCCGGCAGCATGAAGTCCGCTTGCACGTCCACTTCCCAGAAAATGTAATCCTTCGAATGCATGTCGCTTTCCCCAAATCGCTTCCTGTGAGAACTATTATTCTCCATTCATTTGTATACTAGCCGCCACTGAGTTCGCAGTAATTTCGGACTCGAAGGGAACCATGGCCTACGACGATTCCTCGAAGCCAGCTGTCCAAACGAAGTTGGTCGTCCGCAACATCGGCCTCCTCCTCGGCGGAGACTTGGCCAATCCTATTCTCGATGCCGATACGGTCGTTGCCATCGGAGATCGGATTGTCGCCGTCGGAAAGGAGAAAGACCTCGACACTTCGCAAGCCACGACAACCATCGACGCTAAAGGCACAGCTCTTTGTCCCGGCCTCATCGACAGTCACGTTCATCCCGTTTGTGGCGATTGGACGCCGCGCCAAAATCAACTCGGCTGGATTGATAGCTATCTCCACGGCGGCGTGACGACAATGGTCTCCGCCGGAGAAGTCCATACGCCCGGCCGCCCGAGGGATATCGTCGGCCTCAAAGCAATGGCGATCTTTGCGCAACGATCGTTTCAGGCGTTTCGTCCGGGTGGAGTAAAAATCTACGCAGGTGCTCCCGTCATCGAGCATGGGATGGTCGAAGACGATTTCAAAGAACTGGCCGCCGTCGGCGTGACGATTCTTGGCGAAGTTGGATTGGGAAGCGTGAAAGATGGTAAGACCGCGCACCAGATGGTCACCTGGGCCCGCAAATACGGCATCCAGAGCACCATTCACACCGGAGGCCCATCGATCCCCGGCTCCAGCTTGATCGACAAAGACATGGTGCTCGAAACTGATGCCGACGTGATCGGACACGTGAACGGTGGACACACAGCTCTGCCCGACGATCAGATCACCGCGCTTTGCGAACGATCCACTCGCGCTCTCGAAATTGTTCACAACGGAAACGAACGCGCGGGATTGCTCGCGCTTCGCACCGCCGCGGCATTAAAACAGTTGCACCGCGTAATTCTAGGCACCGATTCGCCCGCCGGATCAGGCGTTCAGCCACTCGGCATCGTGCGTATGATTTCGATGCTGTCGTCGCTCGGAGAAATTCCCGCAGAAGTTGCAATCTGCCTTGCCACTGGAAACACGGCCAAGCTGCGCAAACTCAATTGTGGCTTAATCGCGGTAGGTCGCGAAGCTTCATTCGTCCTGATGGACAAAGCGCAACACTCAGCCGGGAAGAACTTGCTCGACAGCATTCAAAAAGGAGACTTGCCGGGGATTGCGATCGTCGTCACCGATGGCATTGTAAGCGTGCAACGAAGCCGCAACACGCCTCCCGCAACGACGATGCCCGAAGTCGTAAAGAGTTAAGACTGAGATAAAGTCACTGCATTCCCAGTGACGCAGCCACCGATTTCTTATATTCGCGAGCTTTGGCAATCGCAGCGGGCTCATCGACAGTGAGCAATTTGTGATCGCGCATTACGAGTTTTCCGCCGATCATGACGGTCTGGACGTCACTACCCTTCAACGAATACGCAATCTGTGCGTACACGTCATACATCGGAACCGCGTTGGGCTCGTCCAAACTGATCAAGATCAAGTCTGCTTTTTTCCCGGTCTCAATCGACCCAATTTCTTTTTCCATATGTAACGCCCGAGCCCCGTCGATGGTAGCCATTTCGACGACCGACTGAGCGTTGAGCGCCAGCGGATTCATTTTCGTGATCTTCGCCAACTTGGCCGCCAAATCGATTTCTTCCATCAGATCGAGATCGTTATTGCTGCCCGCTGGTCCGTCAGTTCCGAGTCCCACTGCAATCCCCGCCGCGCGCATTTCCGGGACAGGCGAAACTCCGCTCGCGATCATCATGTTGCTCGACGGATTATGCACGCAGCCAACATTCTTCTCGACGAGAATCTTTCGGTCCGCCTCGTCGACAAAAATACAATGAGCAGCGACTACATCGGGACCAAGCACTCCAATCTTGTTCAGGTATTGCACGGGAGACATTCCATTGTTCTTCTCGCTGTCTTCCCACTCTTTCTTCATTTCAGAAACGTGAATTAAAATCGGCGCATGATACTTGCGCGCCAGAGCGGCAGCATCCTGCAGCGTTTTCTGCGAGCAGGTATAAATCGAATGCGGAGCCGGAGCCGCGTGAATCAACGGATCGCCCTGCCACTTCTTTAAGAACTTCTCCGTGTAGTCGAGCATCGCCGCTTCGCTCTTATTGTCAGGAGCAGGGAAGTCGATGAACGTCTCGCCCAGCACGCCGCGCATGCCGGCGGCTTTAGTTTCTTCCGCGACCGCATCCTCGAAGTAATACATGTCCGCGAAAGTGGTTACGCCAGCGCGAATCTGTTCTGCCGCCGCGAGTCGCGTTCCCCAGCGCACAAACTGTTCGTTTACATTCTTCGCTTCAGCGGGAAAGATGTATTTGTAAAGCCAATCGGTGAGCGTCACGTCATCATGCAGTCCACGAAACAACGTCATCGGGACATGGGTGTGTCCGTTGATGAAGCCCGGAAGCACCAGCGTGTTCTTCGCGTCAATGCTCGCGCGGCCTTCATATTTCGCTTCAATTTCGGCACGGGGACCGACGGCAATAATCATGTCGTTCGCGACTACCACCGCGCCATCGTCCAGGATGCGCCGCTGCGGATCCATCGTGACGACGATGCCACCAGTAATGATCGTATCGGCCTTCTGCTTTCCTCCTTGGCCGAACGATAAAAGTGAAAGCGAAAGAAACGACGCCAAAGCGAACGAGTAAGCCCTACGATTATTCATTCATCATCCTAAAGAAAAAGTCGATCGGCTAAACTTCACCAACACTTCGGAAGTATCTCCCGCGGTAAAAGTTCTACCGCAGCCCATCCTCACCCTTCATCTGATCTTTAGTCAGCCCGCCGACACGAGCGAGAGGGCTTCCGCTATCGGTCACAGCGATCGCTACCACAATCTCATTCGCCCGTGGAGCATCGCTGATGCGAACTTCCATGCCATCAAAATGACTGCGGACAAACGCGGCGTCCTTGTGTCCCAACGGAATGTCGAGGACGACTCCAAGGCCGCCCCGCTTTTTGGAAGAAGGAATTAGAGCAGCGCCCTTTCCTAATACGCGCCGCACCGGCTTACCGAGTTTGGGATGCAGAATTGCTGCGGCGTGCTCCAGTTCGCCATCCTCACCGACCGCGGCTGCTTTTCCGTAACTCTCAGCGGATGGCCCGTCGATCCCCAACGCCGCAACTGCGCGCTGAGTCAGGAGTTCGCCAAGCTCTTCGCCAATCGTGAATAACTCCGAGAGATCCTCAACATATCGACCAGCGTAGGGATTCTCAATCACCGCAACGGTAGCGGCGCGCCGAGTCGGGGGATCAACTGTGCGTCCCATTTCGGACGAAACTTCTTCCACGAATGTCACGATCTTCCGAATCTTCACCGTCGAGCTAACACGAGAATCGGCAATCACCGCAGCCCGTCCTCGCCCTTGATCTCCGACGCTTTCAATCCGCCCACACGCGCATGCACTCGTGCTCCAGTGGTCATCACAAGAGCGAGCAAGAGTTCATCGGCACGAGGAGCGTCTGTGATCCCAATCTCCATCGAATCAAAATGACTCCGGACATACGACGCATTAATATGCGTGATAGGAATATCGAGACGAGTTCCTGGTCCGCCAACTTTCTTGGTCGATGCCACGATCGCCTTCGCGTTGTCGAGTACTTCGCGCATTCCATAACCGCCCGGGACATGCCAGAGTGCGCCGTGTTCTAGTTCTCCAGCCGAGCCGACAATCGCGCCTTTCCCATAACCTTCCACAACTTTCCGATCGCCACCCAGAGCCGCCACGAGCGATCGAGCCATCTCTAAGCCGAGCGGCTTCAGATCGTCCATGAACGCTTCGATTGTCTCAACGTACTTGCCAGCGTAGGGATTACGAATGACGACCAAAGCCGCGGCGCGTCGCTGCGGTTTATCGGCCACTGGACCACCCTCATGCAGAATTTCCTCGACGACCAGTAGTCGCTTGCGAATCTGAACCTCAGGCATGAACTAGCTTCTCCTCATGATGCCGAATATCGATAAGCTTCGAGTTCTGGTCGATGCCGACCACTCGAGTCTCTCCTTGTAAGTGGAGGGCCGCCGCACAAATCAATCGAGAGTCGCACAGTGATCGCGCGATCGCGACCCCAGCGTCGAGCGCGTCGCAAATCTCTCGCGCTGTCAATTTTCCTACTGACCGTGTCACCAACCGCTCCCCCAAATCGCTATCCGGAGCAAGCTCGCAAGCCGGAGTGCGCGATACTCTAGGATGTCCAGGCAGATCCACAGCGTTAGCAATCACAGTTGCGGCGGCATCGGCTATCGCCGCAGTATCGGCCAGGACGGTTACCGCGTCCGCGATGCCGAGCGAAAAGCTTCGCCCTCGCCAACCGCTTGTGGCGATTCCGCGAATCGGTTGCGACCAATCAATCGTCGTCGTCCCAAACATTTCGCCGCCAGACGCATGCGAAAGTCGCGCCAGCCCGAGAGCAAAGCTCTGATGCTCGCTCAAATGCAAAGCGATGTCGCCGCCGTTATTGACGTACGCCCGCGTGAGGGAGGCGGCGTCGGTCATCGTATCGAGTATCTCCTCTGCGACGGATCCGGCCACGGCCACCATTGGTGTGATAAATATGCTCGACGCATAGGGCCGCACCGCATCAAGCATTCGACGCGCAATCGGACCATCGGGTTGAGGACTGCTCGGGCGAGCGGGCTGCCGAAGAAATATCAACTCGGAACACAACTCATCGAGCACGCTAACAAACCGTAACTCCGCCGTGCGATAGGCACAGTCAATTTCGTCCTCGTCCCCGTAGGCCTCGACGATCAAATCGATCGGACCATCTTGCATGTGCAATCGCCGCCCATCGGGCAGCATTCGGATTTGCGCGCGTTGTTTCATTTATTTGTCGCATCCGATCCGAGAGGCCACGGATTATCCAATCGAGCAGAGAGTCGCCGTCGATTTTCATCGTCCTTATCGATCCCTTTATGTCTTTGGATCGAGCTCAACGGCCGGACATGATCCATGTATCCCCCGAGCGCTTTGTAATCCGACAGCTTCATCGTAAATTCGATCGGCGCAACCAACGCGGGAGTTGGGACATATCCGAAAGCATTTTCCGGCATGCGGCTGACGTCGGCCATGATAGTGATTCCGCCGCCGGGCCAAACGTACACAGGCGCGCCTCCGCACGTCACACGGGTCAGCGCATCGCGCACCGAATGCGTCAGCTTTACCGGATTCTCCGTCACTCCGGCTCGCAGTGATCCGCCCGCGCCGCCCATGAATAACACTGTGCAAAGTGCAGGCTCGCAATTCTCGCGAATGCGTTCCACCGACAATTTCAAATTGTCAGGGATTTGTTTCTCTACCGGCTTCAGTTCCTCATCGAGCTCAAAATAGGCGTGATGCTCTCCGGTTGTGCTGACCATCAACAGGCGCTTGCCAGGTCTGGCGAACTTGGAGTTAAACGGCCCCAGAATCGACAGCGGATCCTCGATATTCGTTCCGCCCCACGACGTACCCGGTTCGGCGACGCGAAAATATCTCCCAGGAGTCGAGCGTCGGCCTAGCATTTTAATCCCAGTCTCCGGCACGCCCAACAATTTCCCCGCCTGGTGTTCGGACAGAACTCCCGTGATGTGATCGTCAACGACCACAACCTCATCTACTTTCCCGAACCATTGCTTCGCAAACATGCCGATGGTGGCCGATCCACAGCCCACGCGCATCCGCTCTTCGAGAACTCCATCTACAATCGGAGCCTTGTTGGCTTGCACGATGACAGCTGCGCCATCGTCAATTTTCAACTCGACTGCTTTCCCATTGCAAAGATTGAGAAGCGCGTCGCAGGTGGCCGTTCCTTCTTGCCGCGTGCCGCCCGTCAAATGTCGTACGCCCCCGAGCGAAAGCATTTGCGATCCATATTCGTTCGTGGTGACATGCCCGATGGCTTCGCCCTGCGCTCGCACCGTGCTGCACTCGGCGCCGAGATGGCGATCCGTATCGATTTTTAGTTTGACGCCGCAATAACTGAAAATTCCCTCGGTCACGACCGTGACCATATCCACGCCAGCAATTTCCGACGAAATGATGAAAGGTGCGGGCTTATAGTCGGGATAAGTTGTGCCTGCGCCGATCGCAGTCACAAACGTCTGTTCTCCGCTCAGCAATGCGCCGTCCCACTCGCGAGACTTTTCGAGGAAGGGAACAACCGCACGCGCCACTCGACACCGCTCGTTCCAACACGACATGCGGATCGAGTCGCACGAGTTGCCCATCGACGTTGCCGTACCGATCGCACGATCCCGTCCTACCCGGCTTGATGTAGCAGAGCACCGGACAGGCGTCGCAACGAATCGCGTCATCAGCCACGGAATCCCTCCGCGCGCTCTAGTTTCTGTTTGGCCAAAATGGCGCTCCGCACACGATCAGGAGTAGCCGGAACTCGCGGCACTCGTATCCCGATTGCATCATGCAGTGCGTTCAAAATTGCGGGAGCCGTCGGGATCACTGCTTGTTCGCCGATCCCTTTCGCTCCGAAAGGGCCGACTGGCGACGGGTCTTCGATCAGGATCGATTCCACGGCGAGGCATGTCTCCCGCCGACGGGATCAAGTAGTCGTGCAGATTCTCACCCTTTCCCGGAAAAAATTCTTCCATCAACGCCATGCCCAATCCCTGTGCTACGCCACCCTCGATCTGTCCTTCAATCAACGTAGGATTAATCGCGCGTCCGACGTCATGCGCCGCCGTGACTTTCAGAACGCGAACCGTCCCCAGTTCCGTGTCGACTTCAATCTCCGCCATGTGCGCTCCAAATCCATAGACGGCGTAAGGAACGCCCTGTCCGTCAACGTCCAAAGGACTTGTTGGCGGATCGAACGTGGCCTCGCCGGTAATCACATATCCAAATTTGTCGAGCGGCAGTGCGTCGAGCGGAAGACGGACCGACTTGCCGCCGTCGTTCACGATCACGGCTCCATCGCCAAAGTGAATCGTCGCGCAGTCGCATGCTCCCGCTAGTTTGAGAATGGCGAGCCGAAGCTTGTCGCCAGCCATCTGTGTTGCTTTTCCCGTCACGAGCGTCTGGCGCGAAGCGGAAGTCTTGCCGCAATCCGGAGTGATCGAGGTGTCTGCCGAAACAAGATCGAAGCGATCCATCGGAGCGCCCAGCGCGTCCGCGCAAATCTGCGTGATGATAGTGTTCGATCCCTGACCAATGTCGACGGCTCCTTGATGCAGCGCGATCCGTCCATCGCGTTTCAATCCGATGCGCATCGTCGAAGGATTTGGCAGGGAAGTGTTGCCGCACCCGTACCACATGCCGGCGACTCCAACCCCGCGTCGAAGTGGTCCCATCGTCTCCTGATTGAACGCGGTAGCTTCGCGTCGCGCCGCTTTCCAGCGAGGACGCAGCGCCTCGAGGCACGCGCGGATACCAACGCCTTCGCCGAGAACTTGTCCGGTTACGGTCGGCGTCGCCCCATCCAACGCATTCAGGATGCGAAACTCTAATCGATCCATCCCGACCAGATCTGCTAGCTCATCGTAGAGCTGCTCTTGCGCAATCGCGGCTTGCGGAACTCCAAACCCTCGAAATGCCCCGGCTGGCACCAGGTTCGTGTGGACCGCCCGCGTCAGCGCTCTGTAGTGCGGCACATAATAAGGACCAGAAGCATGCACCGGAACCCGAGCCGATACAGTGGGTCCCCACGATGAGTACGCGCCGGTGTTAAAGTCCGCAGCGAAATCGAGTGCGACTAACTTGCCTTCTTTCGTGCAACCCGCTCGCAATCGCATGTGCGCCGGATGTCGCTTCGTGGTCGACAGGATCGACTCGTTTCGCGAGTAAACCATACGCACGGTCTTCCGCAGATGCCAAGCGGCGACCGCCAAAAATGTTTGCACAGAAAGATCTAGCTTCGATCCAAAGCCCCCACCCACCGCTGTCGGGATAATCCGCACTTTCTCAGGAGGGATGCCAAGAATGATCGCAATGTCGTTGCGGTCCATGTATGGAGACTGCGTGCACGCCTGAATCTCGATCGCATCTCCAACGCGCCTCGCGAATCCAGCTTCGGGTTCAATGTAAGCGTGCTCGACGAAGCCCGTGTCGTATTCGCACTTTGCGACGATGTCGGCCGCAGCGAGAGCTTTTTCCACATTGCCGCGCACCACGCGTCCGCGCACCAGAATATTTCCGGGTCGCTTCTCGTGGATTAAATTCGCACCTTCGGACAAAGCAGACTCGATGTCTTTAATCGGGGTTAACTCTTCCCATGTAACTGGATAGTCGGCAACTTCCAACGCCTCGACAGCCGCCGCGTCGCCAACAACTACCGCGACCGCCTCTCCGCGGTATCGAGCCTCGCTGTGAGCAAATACCGGCTGGTCGGCAAACGGACCAAGGACGCCATAGCAATCCTTTCCCGGCACATCTTTCGCGGTGAACACCGCTTGGATACCTGGGTGTGTGCGAACAAATGCATCCAAGTCGCCGAAATGAAAGCGGGCCCGATGATAAGGACTGCGGATCGTACGCGCGGTCAGAATCCTTTCGGGAATTTCGTCCGCGCCAAAAATCTCACTTCCGTCCACCTTATGCTGCCCGTCGATTCGGACCAATCGCTGGCCCACAGAGGTGTCAACCGAATTAGCGGTTGCAATTGCTGTGTTCTCGACACCGTCGCTTACGCTAGTTCTGTTTCCCGCGTCCAGAATCGCCGCAATAATCTTGCGATAGCCCGTGCATCGACAAAGCACGCCACCAATCGCATCCATTACCTGCTCTTCGTTTACCGCTGAATTATTTTCGAGCAGTGCAGTCGCGGCCACCAGCATTCCCGGAGTGCACGCGCCGCACTGTGCGGCTCCATGCTGAAGAAACGCCTGCTGCAATCTTGATCCAATGGCTGTGTTGGAGAGGCCTTCAATCGTGGTGACTTCGCATCCCTCAACTTGTCCCGCCGCCATCAGACACGCGCAAACTGGATCGCCATCCAGTAAAACAGTACAAGCTCCGCAATCTCCCGCATCGCAGCCAACCTTGGTTCCGGTGAGCCCGAGTTCCTCCCGCAAAACGCGAGAGAGTCTCTTTATTGGATTGCTGGAGACGCGCACGTCCCGTCCATTGACGCGAAACGACAGCGTTTCCGCCACCGCTCCTGCCGCGGTTTCTCGAGCTGTAGCCACTAGCTGATCTCCGCGCACGCGTTCAAGGCTCGTTGAACCAGATGTAACGCGGCATCCATGCGATATTCTCCCGTGGCACGCACGTCATCAATCGGCGAAAGGGAAGCGAGGTGTTCGGGTCTTACAACTTTACTCAGGTCCTCAGCCGCAGAAACACCGATCAACCGCCGCTCGAGTTCAGGCAGTCGCCGCGCTACTGCCGAGCAAGACCCAACCGCAATTCGCGCCGCTAACACCTTTCGATCTTCACGCCGAGCCTCATCGCTAAAACGCACCACCACCGCAACCATAGAAATCGAAATCACCAAATATCGCCGCGCGCCAAGCTTCACGAATACCGATTTCGAGTCTTCCAACGCGCGCGGAATGAGCACAGCAGTCAACAACTCGTCGGATTTCCTCTGCGTCTTGCGATTCCCGACGATGAAATCTGCAACCGAAATTCTCCGAACGCCAACTGCCGAAGTCAATTCGATTTCCGCATCCAGCGCCAGCAGTGGAGGGACGCCGTCTGCCGCGGGCGACGCATTACACAGATTGCCTGCCACCGTCCCTCGATTTTGGATCTGCACGGAACCAACTTCGCGCGCTGCACTCTTCAATCCATCAAAGCAGCTGGGAAGCGGTGCCCGCAGAATGTCGGTCCAGGTAGTGAGTCCGCCGATCCGAAAGTATTCTTGCTCGACCGCGACGCCTCTCAATTCACGCAGCCTTGAAATATCCAAAACCGTGCCGCGCACGATCCTTTCTCCAAGTCCAGGATAAAAGTCAGTGCCGCCGGACAGAATCTGAACTGGTGCCCCGGCCAAAAGCGTAATCGCTTCGCGTAACGTGTCCGGCCTGAGGTAGGTCGAGTGGTCGGTCGAGTGCCCGAAAGCCGGGTTACTGAAAGTCGAATTGCTGGATGTTGATTCACTAGACAACGATCGAGGCTCCGGCGCGCGGTTCCTGAACCAGTTGTGGTGCAGGATGTTCGCTATTTGTATAGCAATGGCTGCGGTTTGTACAGCAATTGTACTGCGTTTGCGGGACCTCGCTATCCATCGAAAAACTGCGGAAATTGCGCGAAATCTGCGCCTTGGGACGCACCGTTCCAGACAACGCCGCCCTTTACAATTCGTTTGCTCCACATCCAGGCGGTATGTAATCCTGACTATCGCGATTGCCCGAGCGCAGATCAATTCCGACCTATTGGAGACCCAACATGAAAACCAAGCCGTTTCTTGCTCTCATCATTTTGACCTGCAGCGCATATACGGTCTGGGCAGCAGACTCGATCGCGCGCCTGAACATCAAGGAAGGGCTCTGGGAAGTAACGACTACCCATTCCATGACCGGAATGCCGGGAATTCCCGCCGACAAACTCGCGAAAATGACTCCCGATCAGCGCGCTCAATTCGAGGCGATGATGAGCAAGAGTGGTATGGGTGGTCCAACTACGGATGTGACCAAAGACTGCGTCACCAAGGAAAAACTCGACAAGCTAACCGTGTTTAGCAGCCACGACGACAATAAAGAATGCACCCGCAATGTGCTTAGTTCTAGCGGCGCGAGAATTGAAGTTAAGATTCATTGCCAGGGGAGCGACCACTTGACGGATGGCACTTTTGTGATGGAAGTAGTGAATTCTGACAGCGTTAAAGGATCGATGCACACCGTCACAAACAGCAAAGGTAGAACCATGAATATGGATTTCACCTACAGCTCGAAATACCTGGGTGCGGCCTGCGGAGACGTCAAGTAGAACTTTAAGACATCCGTTGCGCCACCAAGCCGGCACACTGCTCCACGAATGCCATCTCCTCGGGAGTCCAAGTGTCCTGGAAGAAACTGTTGATATCGAACACCGCGACTACGATCCCTCCAACGATAATCGGAACGATGATTTCAGATTTCGTCTGTTCCGTTCCCATTAGATATCGGGGATCTTTTGTGACGTCGTTAACGACCACTGTCTTGCCGAGGCTGGCAGCCGAACCACAAAGCCCCTGATTAAGAGAAATTTTCACGTGGGGCGTGAAGAAACCGGAGTAAGGTCCGAGCAGAAAATAATTCGAATCGTTCCTGTCCAGGAGATAAAAGCCGACCCAGTTATAACGCAGGAGTTCCGTGTGTAAACGGTCGGAGATGTGCTGCATGATTTTCTCCGGACTGCTCCCTCCGCGCGCGACCTGTTCGAACTCCAGCAGAAATTCGTGATGCCGATCCATTCACTCTCCGGTTGGCTACAGTCTTGTCGCGTGATTTACGCTGCGGAAATTATTGTAAATTGAAATGAAATAAAAAAGCCCCGCCGAAGCGAGGCTAATCGTACCGCTGGTAAGAACTGTTTTAACTGACCGCTGACGGCTGACCGCTCGCCGCTGCACTAATTCGGCATCAAAACCGTATCGATCACATGAATCACGCCGTTAGACTGAAACACATCCGCGATCGTGACCATAGCCGTGCCGCCTTTTTCGTCCTTCAGTTGAATGTGTTTTCCGTCAGCGAAAGAGGCAGTGATTTTGCCGCCCTCAACCGTCGTCAGCACAGCCGATCCTTTACCATCCTTGATCATCTTTACGAGGTCCTTCGAAGAAACGCGTCCCGCGACGACGTGATAGGTAAGAATCTTCGTCAGAGTCGCTTTATTTTCCGGTTTGACGAGTGTGTCCACTGTGCCAGCCGGCAGTTTCGCGAATGCTTCGTTGGTTGGAGCGAAAACGGTGAAAGGACCCGCACCCTCTAACGTTTCCACGAGTCCAGCAGCCTTGACTGCCGCGACCAGCGTGGTGTGGTCCGCGGAATTGACCGCGTTCTCAATGATGTTCTTCGTGGGATACATTTCTTGCCCACCGACCACTGGATTCTTCATTCCCGCCATAGCCGATGCAACGGCCAAGCCCAGCACGCCCACAACCGTCAAAATCTTGTGCTTCATATCCTCGACTCCTTTTAAGTTTGTTTAATTACGTCTTCGGATAAGGTACGGGGCCGCCCGGAAATCGGATTTAAGAGAATCGAGACGTTGGCGAATCAAGAGCTTAAGGGCACGTTGGCGGAGGAAGTGCCCGTCGTGAGGAAAAGAAGGAAGCGGCCAAACAAAAGCGCGCGACCCGAAGGCCGCGCGCTAATGGCTGAATGCTAATTACTGAGTGCTAACTGCTGCTCTACCCTACCGTCCGGCAGCCATGGCCATCGCTTGCGGCCGTGCCTGTTCGGTGCGGACGACGTACATTTTGTAGGACTGATACACAGCGAAGAGTACGGCCACTAAAGTCGCTACCGTGACCAACCCTCCAACTGAGGTTAAGGTGGCAGTGAAGGCGGAAGCCATCGCAGTCAATCCCGCACCGATTACATAGTTCGGGAAAGACCACATGAACACCTTATGCCAGAGGGCAAAAGGATTGCCACCTTCCGTCAGTCCGATGATGCTTGCTACCGGCGCCGTGTTGGCCAGGAAATAGGTTGTCGCCGCCAGTACCAGAGACATCGTGTGCGCTGCCGCGTGGAGCCCGAGAAACTGGCTGTGAAACACCATGTAAGCTAGGCCCGTTGCGTTCAGCAGTGTGCAAGCGTTGAATACAAATTGAATCGGTTTGGTTTTGTTCCCGCCGGACGTGTAGGACTGTGCGACCGCTGCCGTCACTGCGACGAGCAGGCTCGCAAACAATCCCAGTTGCGTGACTCCCAGAAGGATAACCGGCAAGTTGCCCGACATCGAACTCGTCATTCCAGGTAGTTTCACCTTGAAGCGCGAGCTCAGTGCGGCTGCCGCCAACAGGAGCATCAACTGTGGCCAGGCTTGCGTTTGCCATTTGACTACGCCAACTGATAAGGCGCAGAGGCTCGCAACGGCCACCATTCCGATCATGACTTTAGCTTTGATTGGCAATGTGTTTGTCATGGGATCTCCGAGTAATGGTTTCAGTCAGCCCGGTAGCCTAGTTATCTCCTGGATCGCCGTCGCTAAGTGCTGCCAGCGAACTGACGAGTGAAGAAGTGGCTCCCCAAACTACACTGCAACCAGATACCGAAGTCGACCCCCAAACAACGCTGGTCGATCCCCAGACTACCGAAGTGGCGGAAAGGGCATTCGATCCCCAAACCACCGAGTTCCCCCACACTACCGATGTTGAACCCCAAACCACGCTGCTGCCTGCGAAAGTCGAGTCCGGAGTTGTGTTCTTAACCGTGACACCGTTCTGACCCAGGACCGCGGTCTGGGAGAGTGCTACTCCCGTTGCGAGGTCCGTATTGCCCAGCGCTGCGTTGACGTCCAGATATCCAGCGCCGTAGGTGAAGATGTCGTATTCGTTGTTGTACATGTTGCCCCAGCTATCGTGCGAGTACGTGTATTGCCCGATGCCCTTCCACGCCGTCTTCATCAAGCGAGCCTTCACCTGATCAGGAGTCAACGCAGAATTTTGTTGCAACATCAGCGCGACCGTACCGCTCACGATCGGCGTTGCCATGCTGGTACCGCTCAATTCGTAGTACTTAGCCGTTCCGCTCGCCGGAGCAATCTGATACTGCGGATACAAAGTATCAAGAGTGCTGCCCGGTACGCGCAACGAGACCATACGGTTTCCAGGAGCGACCAGGTCGGGTTTCACAATGTGATCGACTGAGGTCGGGCCTTTGGAACTGTAGCTTGCAATCTGATCGTCAACTCGCGTCGACGTCAGTTCTGTCATGGTCGCGCCCACCGTGATTACAGAGGGATCGTTGGCCGGTACACCGATCGTTCCGAAGCCGTTAGTCGGTCCGAAACGTCCGTTGTTGCCCGCCGCCGCCACTACAACGATGCCAGCCTTCCAGGCAGCTTCGACCGCCTGGTCAACCGGGTCAAGAGTGTAGCTTTCGAATATCGGACGTCCCAGCGACATGCTGATGACGCGGATGTTGTAAGTATTCTTGAGAGCGATCGCTTGCTGAATCGCTGCGATCACCTGGCTGTCTACGCCGAGCCCGTTGACATCGAGCACGCGCAGGTTGATGAGATTTACGTTCGGAGCAACGCCGGCATATGTCGCCGCATAGCCGTTTGCCGAACCCGAACTCGCGCCAGAACCGCCGATCAAGCCAGCCACGTGAGTTCCGTGTCCAAACTTGTCCGTCGTCGTGCTGTCGAGCGGCACGAAGCTCTGGCTATATACGATTCGGCTCGCGCCGCTGGCATTCTTGAGATCCGCGTTAGCCGCGATGCCGCTGTCAATCACCGCCACGCCAATTCCCGTGCCATCAAAACCATACTGAGCTGCTGCGATGTCGGCCTGAACCGCACTCGCAAACTGCTCGGTCTGAGGATTCGATGTCATGCTGACCGCGCGATCCGGTGTGATGTAAGCAACGTTCGGATTCTTCGCCAGTTCCGACAACATGCTCGCCGGCACTCGCATCGTCACCGCACGGATCGCGTGCAGTTTCGACCCGATCGCCGCTCCACCGTCCTGCAGAGACTTCAGGTGCGTGCTGGTAGGCATCTGGCGATATTGCACGATGACCGTGACCATATCGTCGCCATTTTTGGCGTCGCGCAATGTAACCCGGCCGCTGCCATCAGACGAAGTCTGAAACTCGGGGCCGAATTTGCGTCCGGCATCGAGGCCACCAAGATTCACAGTGTTGGTGCTGATCGGAGGCGGGGGCGGATTCTTGCCCCACACTACGGATTCCGGAGCCAGCCTCTGCTCTCCTTTGGCGTCGCCGCCCAGGTTCAGCACCGATACCAGCGTGCTAACTGGCGGAGGAACAGGAACTTTTCCCCAGACCACGGAGTTAGGTTTTAATTGGTTGTCCCCGGCGTAGGACGGCACCACTGACAGTGCCAGCAGTGCCAGTCCCAGAGCTCGGCCCCAACCAGCGCTGAACCCCGGAGAATGCTGTGGACGCCCTTCGCGTCCGGTTAACGTCTGCGTCTTGCCTTTTTTAGTCATAAGAAGTCTTGGCGGCTTTCCGAGGAACAAGCAACAAACGAGTCCCTCGCGCCTGGCCTATTAAGGGCAATCGCGCGACCATTGCTGCCGTCGTTAAGTCCAATACTTGCTGTTATTTACGAGATCCGTGCGGTGTGAGGGGATGGGACAACATGGCTCGCATGTCCCAGCTCGCTGGCATTTCCATCTGCAAGTTGCTCGAAACAAAGGATGGGCTCGAGACAAGACCATTTTGGGACAAATTGGCCGATCCGGCTGGATCATGTCTCCCAGACAAGACAGAGGCGACCACCAAAAGTCGTGGAAGAGCGGCCCTTTCAGGGCCGCGTTCCCCAGGGGACAAATGAGGCCTTTAGGCCCGCGCGCCCACTTCTAGTCGTGGGGTGTTCCGGCGTCCACGAGAACTACGCGCTAGCCCCGAGCACGGGACGCAGGGGTTCACCCAGTCCGCGCATTACTCGCTCAAATTGAGGAATATCGAGCGACTGCGGACCGTCCGACAACGCGCGTTCTGGACAACGATGCACCTCGATAATCAAGCCGTCCGCGCCAACCGCAATTGCGGCCCGGGAAACCGGACCGATGAGGCTTTGCTTCCCGGTTCCGTGCGAGGGATCTGCCACCACCGGTAGATGCGAAAGCTCCTTTGCGAGGGCGATGGCAGCGAGATCGAACGTGTTGCGCATTCCGGTTTCAAATGTCTTGATTCCGCGTTCGCACAGCGCGACCTGCGTATTTCCTCCGGACAATAAATACTCGGCAGCCAGCAGCCATTCCTTAACCGAAGCGGATGGTCCGCGCTTGAGCAGAATCGGTTTATTGACCGTCGCGAGCCGCCGCAGCAAGGAAAAATTCTGCATGTTGCGCGCGCCCACTTGCAGCATGTCCGCGTACTCGCAAATCAAATCCACATCTTCGGTGCCCATCACCTCGGTCACGATTGGAAGTCCGGTGAGTTCACGAGCTTCGCGAAGGATCTTCAGAGCCTCAATACCCAAACCCTGAAACTCATAAGGGGATGTCCGTGGCTTGTACGCTCCGCCTCGCAACATCGTTGCGCCGGCTTGTTTCACCCCCTGCGCGGTCTCCAGCAACTGCTCGCGCGACTCCACAGAACAAGGACCGGCGATCACAACTACCTCCGGGCCACCGATTTTGACTCCGCAAACGTTTACCACGGAAGGTTGCGGACGCGTTTGACGGCTGACGAGTTTAAACGGCTGAGCGATGGCAACAACGTTGTCTACGCCCGGCGCCACCGAGAGCGCCTCAATTTCATGCCGCCGTCCGCCGCTGCCGACTGCAGCCACGATGGTTCGCTCCGTGCCGCGGGTGGCGTGCGGTTGAAACCCTGCTTCGCGAATTCGTTGAATAATATGCTCAATCTGCTGCTCGGTAGCGCTGTCCGACATATTCACAATCATGATTTAAGCCTTCCTGTGGTCCGATTCTGTTGTCCCCAAAAGCAAAAGCCGCGATTTCTATCGCGGCTTTTGCGGAATCTTTTAACCTGTCTTTATTATTTTCTAGACTGGTTCCGATTCTGCACCTCCGCCGCGAGTGGAAACCAAAAGCGGCCAAACAAAATAAAGGTGCTAAATCGAGTCATATAAATCGCATACTCCAGGCGCAGAAAAAATACGCGTTGATTACGTGCAATGCTAAACCAGCCAAAAATTAGCTAGGACTTAAAGAACTGGCGACGCTGGAAAACGCATTGTTCGCATTGCCACCAATCAAACGAACCGTTCCAATGACCAAAACTAAAATGACCGCCAACATAACCGCATATTCGGCGATATCCTGCCCTTGTTCGTCGATCCAAAGATTGCGAAACAACTGAACCATAGAAACCTCCGGGAGCAGCAAAATAAATCTCCAGCCAAAACTTGTGTACGTAATAATGCCGACTTGCAACGAGATTGTCAATCGTTCAAGATGGCGGACTGCTGTTGACGCTTCCGCGCACGACGACGCTAAACCCCGCGCCCTGAGCGGGGTTTACAAGAGATTACAAAATCGTCGCCGCATATTAAATTCCGATTCGATTTCCATTCCATCGACCGGAGTTCAAGGCCGCGATCTGGCTGGTGGCAATACGGCGAACCCTACATAGGGCGGAGAACTGTTGATGTTGCGGAACTGCTATCGCCCGCCAGTGCACGCGCGGACTGTGAAGCGTAATCAAGCACTCTACCCGGAAAAACGCCGAGGTAAAGAGTAAGCAGCACACAGATTGCAATCGCAAGTTTCGTGGTCGCAGGCAAGCGCGTAACCGGAACCTCGCCGCGCGGCTCCCGCATATACATCATCACGATAATGCGAAGGTAATAATAGGCGGCGATGGCGCTGTTGAGCACAAGGATGACCGACAAGCCCACCAGATTTGCGTTGAGCGCGGCGTTCAGGATGTAAAGCTTTGCAAAAAATCCACCCGTAATCGGAATCCCAATGAAGGACATCAAGAAGAACGTCAACGTCGCAGCCAACACGGGAGAGCGCTTTCCCAATCCCGCATAATCTTCGAGTGTCACATATTTTTCCCCGAAATTTGCGACATGGGCGACGATCACAAAAGCTCCCACGTTCATTGCTGCATAAGCGGCTGTATAGAACATCGCAGCCGACGTCCCGATTTCCGGATGCGCCGCAAATGCTACCAGCAAATACCCAGCGTGCGCGATCGAGGAGTACGCCAGCAGACGCTTCACATTGTCCTGCACCAGAGCGCCCAAATTCCCGACGGTCATGGTGAGCGCCGCCGAGATCCAGATCAGCCAGAACCGTCCCGGAGCGTTCGCCTCGAACATCACGCGCAACAAAACGGCGAAGGCTGCGGCCTTAGGTCCGGTAGACATCAATCCGACCACTGGCGCCGGTGCCCCTTCATAAACGTCAGGAGTCCAGACGTGGAAGGGAACTGAAGCCACCTTGAATCCCAATCCTATGAACATCAAAGCCGTCGCGACGTACGCCAGAATCGGTACATTGCCCGATCGCAGAACCACGCCGATGGCATCGATGTTGGTAGATCCAGTCGCACCAAACATCAGTGCGACTCCGTAAAGAAAGAAGGCAGTTGCGAAGGATCCCAGCAGGAAGTACTTCAGCGACGATTCGCTGCTGGACGCTTCTCGCCGCCGGAAGCCCGCCAGAATGTAGGTCGAGATCGACGAAATTTCCAACGCTACAAAGATGAGAACCAGTTCGATGGCGGACGACATCAGGCACATACCGACCGTGCCAAACAGAATCAAGCCGTAGTATTCACCCGCACGAATCCGCTGAACTTTCAGATATTCGAATGAACTCAAAATCGCGACTGCGGCAATCGCAATGACCACGTAGTGGAAGAAGACGCTGAACCCTTCCACCCGAACCATGTTCCAAAATGCCGTGCCGGAATTTTCCGACATGCAATATGTCGCCAGCAGCGCCGCTAGTGCTCCCACCAGTGCGATCGCGCCTAGGATCGAGTGGCTGCTGTCTTCATCCAACAGCGGATCGATCACCATGATCAACATGCCGAATATTGAGAGCACCAACTCTGGAAGAATGCGAAGGTAGTCCACGCCTTGTGGCATCGACATCTGAATCTGCGTCAGCATGGCGGGGAGAGAATGGGAAATCGCGCCGAGCATCGCACTCGTTAGCATGGCACCCATCATTGCCCCACCACCTTGCCAACTAACTGCGTGACGGGAGCAAGCGCCGCCTGCACTGCAGGATCAATCGCGCTGAGCCACACCAGAGGAGCGACGCCCATTACCAATCCCATCGCCATCACTGGCCACATCGCAGCTTTCTCGCGCAGATTAAGGTCGGGCAGAGTTTGGTTGATCTCGTGCGTCACCTTGCCGAAGAAAACACGCTGATACATCCAGAGCAAATATCCCGCGCTCCAAATGACGCCGGTCGCCGCGAGGATGCCGTAAACCGGACGCGCCTGAAACGCTCCACTCAACACCAGAAATTCGCCGATGAATCCGTTCATTAAAGGCAGGCCGACCGATGCAAGCACCATGATGAGGAAGTACGTCGCGTAGCGCGGCATGGGAGTCGCTAATCCGCCAAACTCAGAAATCTCATACGTGTGCCGCCGCTCATAGAGAATCCCCGCGAGCATGAAGAGTCCGCCGGTGGCGACTCCGTGCGACAACATTACAAAGACCGCGCCGTTGAGTCCCGCCGCCGTGAAACTAAAAATCCCGAGGACAACAAATCCCAAGTGGCTGACTGACGAATAAGCAATCAGCTTCTTCATGTTCGGCTGCACCAGCGCCACCAGCGCACCGTAGATGATGCCGATGATCGCGAGAACCATGATCCACGGTGCGTTGCGATGTGCCTGGTCTGGGAACAATCCCACGTTAAAGCGCAGCAACCCGTAGGTCCCCATCTTCAGCAAAACACCTGCCAGCAGCACAGATCCTGCGGTCGGGGCTTCGACGTGCGCGTCCGGCAACCAAGTGTGAAGAGGGAAGAGTGGAACCTTCACTGCAAAGGCGATAAAAAATCCCAGGAACAACCAGAGAGATGCCGATTCAAATCCTGGCACGCTTCCATTTCGAATGGCATTCTGGATGACAACAAAATCAAAGCTGCCCGTCTTGGCATACAGCCAAATGATCGCCGCGAGCATGAACATCGAGCCGATCATGGTGAATAGGAAATACTTCACAGCGGCGTAAACCCGGCGTCCATGGCCGTACATGCCAATCAGGAGCGCCATCGGGATCAGCGTTGCTTCCCAGAAGAAGTAGAACAGGAACAGATCGAGCGACGTGAAAACACCGATCAACGCCGTTTCCAGGATCAGCAGCAGGATGAAGAATTCCTTCACCCGATCATGGATCGAAGTCCATGAAATCAGCACGCACAAGGGCGTTAGGAACGTTGTCAGCACCACGAGCCAGACGGAAATTCCGTCAATGCCCATGTGGTAATGAATGTTGGGAGTGGTGATCCAGACCTTGTCGATCTCGAATTTGAACGTCCCAAGCTCGCGATGCAGATGTACCGGTAAATGCAGCGAAGCCACAAACGCCAGAATCGAGATGACCAGAGCAAATACCTTAATGTCGCGATCGCGGCGGGGAATCAGCAGAATCAGCAATCCGCCGACCGCAGGGATAAAGGTAACCAGCGACAGAATGATAGGACTGAGAGTATCCATCGCTATCTCACCCCCATCCAAACCATGTAGCCGATCACGACCGCGCCGCCCGCCGCAATCCATCCTGCATAGGATCGCAAATTGCCAGACTGCATATGCCGCACATCGTCCGACGCGTCACGAGCAACGTCGGCAGCATTGTTTACAGTCGCGTCAATCATCCCTTGATCAACGCCGTGCCACAGCACAGTCGTCGAACCTTCGACAATCGGTTTCACAAAAACGTCGGAGTAAATTTCATCCACGTAATACTTGTTAAGGACTGCTCGATAGAGTCCGCCGAGGGAGGTCGCGATACGCGCCGGCACTTCAGGCTTCTTCATATACAGCAACCAGGCGAGAAAGAATCCGAGGAACGCAGCCGCAACCGAGATCCCCATGAGCAGTGTTTCGGTCCCCGTGCCAGCGGATTCGCCCGCCGTCTCGTGCGCCATCTCTCCTGCAAGTCCGCCTTGGAAAACCGGGGCAAGGAAGTGTTCAAATCGTCCACCGATTCCAACCCATCCACCAACGATCGAAAGAATTGCCAGAACAACCAGCGGCCCCAACATCACCCACGGGCTCTCATGAGGATCGTGTCCATGACCGTCGCCATGTCCATGACCGGCGGAAGCATGCGCCGTCGCTGGAGAGTTGTGTCCAGCATGACTATCTGCCCCGCGATAATCCCCGAAGAACGTCATGAACCACAGCCGGAACATATAGAAGGATGTGAGGAACGCGGTGATCAAGCCGATCAGCCAGTACACCCAGCTTCCATTCGGGCTGGAAAAGGCCTTCCAGAGAATTTCATCCTTCGAGAAAAACGCCGCCAGGGGAGGGAATCCAGCGATCGTGAATGTCGCAATGGTCATGGTCCAGAAAGTCCACGGCATATATTTCCGCAGACCGCCCATCTTCCGCATGTCCTGTTCGCCGCCGATTCCGTGGATTACCGAGCCCGCCGCAAGGAACAACAATCCTTTGAAGAACGCGTGCGTCATTAAGTGGAATACGCCAGCCGAGAACGCTCCCACGCCGCAAGCCATGAACATATAGCCGAGTTGCGATACGGTCGAGTACGCCAACACTTTCTTGATATCGGTCTGCGCCAAGCCAATCGTGGCCGCAAACAAAGCGGTCAGTGTTCCGATGATCGCGACCACCGTCATCGCCATCGGCGCGCGTTCGAAAATCACCGACGATCGTGCCACCATGTAAACGCCCGCCGTCACCATCGTCGCTGCGTGGATCAATGCCGATACCGGAGTGGGGCCTTCCATCGCATCCGGCAGCCATACGTAAAGAGGAATCTGTGCCGACTTACCCGCCGCGCCCACCATCAACAGCAATCCGATCGACGTCAGCAATCCGATCCCGCCAACCTCGGGCGACAACGGACGCACAGCATCGAACACGCGGGTGAAGTCGAGCGATCCAAAGTGTTGGATGATCAGAAACAAAGCGATCAGGAATCCGAAGTCGCCGATGCGATTGACGATGAATGCTTTCTTGCCAGCCGACGCTGCAGAATCTTTTGTGAACCAGAATCCAATCAACAAGTAGGAGGCGAGTCCCACGCCCTCCCAACCGATAAACATGACGAGGTAATTCTTCGCCAACACCAGCGTCAGCATGAAGAACATGAACAGGTTCAGATAGCACATGAAGCGATAGAAGCCGTCATCGTCCCACATGTAGCCGATGGAGTAGATGTGAATCAGGAATCCAACGCCGGTGACAACCAGCAACATGACCAGCGAGAGTTGATCGAGGTAGAAAGCAAAATCGACTTGAAATGTGCCGGAGCGAAGCCAGTGCGCAAGATCGTAGTAATAAGGAGCGGACGCCGAAGAGAACCCAGCAGCCAGCCACAAGGCCATGGCAAACGCCGCGCCCGCGAACACGAGCGCGACCGTCGAGATCGCTCGCTTCGAAGATCGCCGTCCCAACATTCCATTGATCGCGGCTCCCGCCAGCGGCAGAATTGGGACTACCCAGAGATAAGGATTCAACGTCATAGCTTGAGCAGGTTTACCCGATCCACATTCAAAGTCTCGCGCGTGCGATAGACAGCGATGATGATCGCGAGTCCCACCGCAGCCTCAGCCGCGGCCACAACCATCACAAAGAACACAAATACTTGTCCGCTCAGCGAATGCCATTGTGCGGCGAACGCAACGAACGAAAGATTGACGCCATTCAACATCAACTCGATCGACATGAAGATCGTGATGATGTTGCGCTTGATCAGGAAGCCGACAACTCCACAGGTGAACAGAATTCCGCTGAGCACGAGATAGTAAGAAAGAGGAACCATCAGACGTCCTTCCTCGGGCCGCGGACCACGGCTTCTGGCTTGCTCGCGAGCACCACAGCGCCCATGATGGCGATCAGAATCAAAACGGACGTCACTTCAAACGGCAACAGAAAATCGTGAAAGAGAAGCCGCGCAATATCTTTCGGGTCGCCCTTCAACGCACCGATCGAAACCGAGTGCGTCGCGGATCGCGCCAGCAATGTCCAAGCCACCAGCGCTCCACCGATTAGGACACCGGGAATGCCGAGCGCATACGCAACGTTGCTGCCCTTGGTGCGCTCTTCAGTGCCAGCGTTGAGCAACATGATCGTGATGATGAAGAGCACCATGATCGCGCCCGCATAAACGATCACCTGCACGGCTGCGACAAATTCCGCGCCGAGCAGAAGATATTCAACGGCGAGGGCAGCCATCACCACTACCAGCGACAGCGCGCTGTTAATAGGATGACGCTGCACCAGCAGGTTCACCGCTCCCGCCACGCAGATCGCTCCGAAGAATAAAAATAAAAGTAGGTGAGGCATTTTTATCTAAGTTACTAATTGTTTCGAACTTCTAGCCCCAGAAAATCCCTGGATGCTGCGCCCTGAGCGCCACAATCAACGCGGTAATCACAATGTTCGCAATGGCGCAGGGCAATAGGAACTTCCAACCAAATGCCATGAGTTGGTCGTAGCGGAAGCGCGGCAATGTCCAGCGCACCCAAACGAACACAAACATGAAAACGAAAACCTTAATGCAAAACCATGCCACAGGCATGATTGCTTGCAAGATTGGAGGCCCAAAAATCGGACCATGCCATCCGCCAAGAAAGAGGAGCGTCGCCAAACACGATACCGTCACCATGTTGGCGTATTCCGCCATGAAGAACATCGCAAACTTCATCGCGCTGTATTCGGTGTGATATCCGGCAACCAGTTCCGACTCTGCCTCTGGCAAGTCAAACGGAGTGCGGTTCGTTTCCGCATATGCCGAGATCAGATAAATAAAGAAGGCAATCGTCTGTCCGTGGAAAATATTCCATCGCGGAATAAATCCCCAGAAGACGCCGCCCTGTGCGTCCACAATTTCGCGCAGGCTGAGGCTGCCGGACATGATCAGCACGCCGACCAGTGAAAGTCCGAGCGAAACTTCGTAGCTGATCATCTGCGCGCTGGCGCGCAGTCCGCCGAGCAACGCGTATTTGCTGTTCGAGGACCATCCGGCCAAAGCCACGCCGTACACGCCCATCGAAGTAATTCCGAGGACGACAAGCAGTCCGATATTCAAATCGGTGATCTGCATGTCGGTATGCCACGGACCAAACCCGGCGATCGGACCAATGTTGACCCACGTCCCAAACGGAATCACCGAAATCGAAGTGATGGCAAACACCACCGCGATAATCGGCGCCGCAATGTACAGCGGCTTGTAAACGTAGGGCTGAGTCAGATCTTCTTTGAAGATAAACTTGACGCCATCAGCCATGGGCTGCAGCAGGCCGAACGGCCCGACGCGCGTGGGTCCCCAGCGATTCTGGATGTGCGCCGACACCTTGCGCTCCAACCAGACGCTGTAAGCCACCGCCGTCAGCAAAATAAACACGACGGCCACCGACTTAATCAGCGAAATAATAATGAATGCCAATAAGCTCATGAATATGTTCGTGTGGCGCGGACACTCTTGTCCGCGGCCTTTGACCTGTTCTTGCTTCTGACCTGTCGCCCTCTACCGATACAGATCTCGAGTTCCGCGTCTGCCTTCCATCTCTTAGTCCGCTGCTACGCCCGCATCTGCAGACTTATTTTCGTAAACCGAATTCAAAGTCTTGGAATATCGACCCAGCGTCCCCGAGCTAAACAGATCGTTGTTCGCCGGAACAATCAACTGAGGGTCTTGTACCAAGACTCGCTCCGCCATCGGCAATTTCCAAATGCTGATCGTTACCAGCTAGCAGATTGACGCGCGAAACATCGTATCCCGCAACCACGCGCTGTACTTCGTCGAGAATCGCCATCGGATCAAACGGCGTCATCTTTGGTTCCAGATTATGTGCCTCGAGCCACACGGCGTGACGATCTGCCTCGCCCGATTGTGCGCCGCGCGTCTGTCCCATATCGGAGTGCGTTCCACCGCCGAAAGGAACCAGTCCATGGACGTCGAAGCCCATCGCATCGGCGACGCGAACTATCATTTCGAAATCAGACTTCGCGTTTGTGAGTTCGCCGGCCTTCTTGATCAGTTGCAGATCACCGCAGGTGTTGGTAAACGTGCCAGTCTTTTCGTAAGAGTTTGCAGCAGGCAGAACGACATCGGCAATTGCGGCCGTTTCCGTGAGGAACATTTCCTGTACGACGATGAAAGTTTTCGAAAGAGTCGCGGGATCAATTCCCAAACGGCCCACCGGATTCGATCCGACCACGTAGAGCGCTTTCAACCTGCCAGATTTCGCCGCGTCCATCATCTCCGGCAGCGTCAATCCTTGTTCGGAGGGAAGCGCACCCCACTCTTTGTGGAATTTCGCAGCGCTATTCAAAGGTTCGTATCCAGGAAGTAAATCGGGATACAGGCCCATCTCGCTCGCGCCGCGAGAATTCGCGTAATCGCCGAGACAGATCAGTTTTGCGCCGTTCAGATTCGCAGCAAAGCTCGCAAGTTTTGCTACATCAGCGCCGCGCAGTTCGGATCCGAACACGACGACTAGATTCTGCTCGCCGCGAATCTTTTCGCGCAGTGTCGTCCACGAATCGCGCGCAGCGTTGTCGGCGGCAAGCGAATTGAGCAGGGAATCGTCACCGCCCAAAAATGCTACGGCTTTTGCTTCCGTTCCCGGAGCAACCAGACCGTACCCTACAGACTGTCTCTGCAATTTGATTTCAGCCGAGTTAACGATGTACAGTCGCGCCTGATTCAGCCGCACATTCGTCCGAATCTGCCAAGCCAGTAGGGGATGCTGATTCGTCGGATCATTCCCAATCAACAGGATCGCAGGCGCAGTCAACACATCGCGCATTGATGCCGTCTTGCCAGGCTTGCCATGCAATGCAGAAGCAAGCGCCGGATAATCCGCTGTCCGGTGATGATCGACGTTGTTGGTCTTCAATACGGATCGCGCGAACTTCGAAAGCAGATAGTTTTCTTCGTTAGTCGTCCGATTCGATCCCACGACGCCGATTGCACTGCCGCCATTTTGATCGCGGACTTCACGGAATTTCTTGCCAATCGTTTCGAACGCCTCTTCCCAAGTCGCAGGAGCAAGTTGTCCATTCTTGCGGACCAGCGGCTGCATCAACCGCTCTTTATTCTGCGCGAAATCGAAAGCGTAGCGTCCCTTCACGCACAAGAAGTCGCCATTGATTCCACTCTTGTCGCGATTGTCTCCGCGCACAATCTCTGCACCGGTATCGCAGCGCCGCACGCCCAAAGTCGTTTTGCAGCCGTCGCCGCAATGCGTGCAGATGGTGCCAACGTGATTCATTTCCCACGGGCGCGTCTTATAACGATAGGCACCCGAAGTCAGCGCACCGACCGGACAAATGTCGATGCACATTCCGCATTCTTCGCAGTCAAGATGATCTTCCTGATTCGGCGCGATGATCGAACTCACGCCGCGGTTCTGCACGCCAAGCGCCCAAACATCCATCCCCTCGCCGCATACCCGCACGCAGCGATAACAAAGGATGCATCGCGGCCGATCGAAATACACCACCGGAGACCACTGCTGCTCTTCTTTATGGTTCTTGGCCTCCATGAATTTCGACTCGGCTGCGCCGTAGGAAAAAGTCATGTCCTGCAATTCGCATTCGCCGCCCGCATCGCACACCGGACAATCCAACGGATGATTTCCAAGCAGCAGCTCGACCATCGCCTTGCGAGCCTGGCGCACTTCATCGCTGTCCGTCGCGACGACCATGCCTTCTGTGACCACCGTCGTGCAGGCCGTCTGAAGCTTCGGCATCTTCTCAACTTTGACGACGCACATGCGGCAAGCGCCCTGCAACGAGAGTCCCGGGTAATAGCAAAACGAAGGGACTTCGATGCCCACAGTCTTGCAGGCCTCGATCAGCAGCGACCCAGCCGGGGCCGTGATCTTTTTTCCATCGACAGTGAGTGTTACGTCAGGCATAAGAAATCAAAACCATTCGTTCAACTGCGAAGTGTTTAATCTAGTGGGCCATCGCTGGCGATCTCTGCTCTGCGCCTTCCTTCTCGAAAGGACAAGGTTTGCCATCTAAGATGATCTTCGAATTCCTTGCGGAATTTCTTCACGAACGCCATTGTCGGCATCGCCGCTGCGTCCCCGAGCGGACAGAAAGTCTTCCCCAACATGTTTTCGGACAGGTAATACATGTTGTCGATGTCTTTCTTCACGCCGCCGCCGGAGTGGAACCGGATCAAAGTTTTCTCCAGCCAATCCGTTCCTTCGCGGCACGGGATACACCATCCACAGCTCTCATGGCGGTAGAACTTCATCGTGCGCAGCGCAAACTTGACGATGCAAGCCGTGTCGTCGAGCACCACTACGCCGCCAGATCCAAGCATCGATCCAGTCTTCGCCACCGAATCGAAATCCATCGCAACATCGATTTCTTCGGGCAACAACACCGGAGTGGACGATCCACCAGGCACCACGGCTTTCAATTTGCGCCCGTTTGGAATTCCGCCGCCGACGTCATAGATCATCTTCTTCAGGTTGTAGCCCATCGGAAGTTCGTAGACGCCTGGCTTGTTAAGATTTCCTGCGAGACAGAACAGCCGCGTGCCGCCATTCTTCGGAGTACCGAGCCCTGCATACCATTCCGCACCACCCAACATAATGTGTGGAACCGCAGCCAACGTCTCCGCATTATTAATGACCGTCGGACCGCCCCACAGCCCAACTACAGCAGGGAAGGGAGGCCGAATTCGCGGAATGCCGCGCTTGCCTTCGAGCGATTCCATCAGCGCCGATTCTTCACCAACTTCGTAAGCGCCCGCTCCGCCATGCCAATAAATATCGAGATCGTAGCCGCTACCAAAAATGTTCTTGCCGAGGAAGCCTTTGGCGTACGCATCTTTGATCGCCTTCTGCATAATGACCAGCAGATAGCGATACTCGCCGCGCACGTAGATGTATCCCGTATGCGCGCCAACCGCGAGCGCCGCAATCATCACGCCTTCGATCACCGCGTGCGGATCCTGTTCGAAAATCAGCCGATCTTTACAGGTGCCGGGTTCACTCTCATCACCGTTGCAGAGAACATATTTCGGCTTCGCAGACTGCTTCGGAACGAACGACCATTTCATCCCGGTGCTGAATCCCGCACCGCCGCGTCCGCGCAGGCCGGAGTTCTTCACTTCATTAATAATGGCGTCCGGTTGCATCGCGAGCGCCTTCTGCACAGCTTTGTAGCCGTCCAGTTCAAGGTAGCGATCGATGTTCGTAGCGCCCATTCCAAAGCGCTTCGAGATGACCTTTACTTCGTCGGGATGTGAAACCAAGTCAGCCATAAAAACAATTTGGTAATTTGGTAATCGGATAATTGCACAATTTGAAAATCGTATGGTTTTGACTTCAAATTACAAAATTACCAAATTACGAAATTGCAAAATCCCTACCGCGTTCCCTTTTTCCGGTACTCATCGAGTACCGCATCCATCTTTGCGTTCGTCAGGTTCTCGTGGAAATCGTAATTTACCTGCACCGCTGGAGCCCAGCTGCAAGCGCCGATGCACTCAACTTCTTCCAGCGAAAACATTCCATCGGGAGTGGTGCCCTTGTTGCCGATGCCAAGTTTCTTTTCGCAGTGTGTCAGGAGTTCCTCGCCACCGACGAGCATACATGCAATGTTGGTGCAGACCTGCACATTAAATTTGCCACGCGGCTTCGTCGTCAGCATCGAGTAGTAGCTGATCACGTTTCGGACTTCGAGATCCGTCAGATCGAGCCGCTGCGCCAATTCGGCGATCACTTCGTCGCTCAGAAATCCAACTTCATCCTGCGCGTAAAGAAGAGTAGGCACCAGCGCCGACCGCTTCGTCGGATAGTGAGTCAGCATCTCTGCGAACCGCGTTTCGAATTGTTCGGAAAAACGCATTACCGGTCGATATCTCCCAGCACAACGTCAATGCTTCCAATCGCAGCAACCACGTCCGCCAGCAATTGCCCTTCACACATCTTTGCCAACGACTGCAGATTCGCATACGATGGCCCGCGCATATGGACGCGATATGGCTTCGCCGTTCCGTCGCTGACGATGTAATATCCCATCTCGCCGCGCGGCGATTCGACCGCCTGATAAACCTCACCCGCCGGAACAGTGAATCCTTCGGTAATAATTTTGAAGTGGTAGATGAGCGCTTCCATCTGCGTCTTCATGTTCTCGCGGTCGGGCAGCACAACTTTCGGAGCATCCGCCTTCACCGGACCTTCCGGCATTCCCGCCAACGCCTGCTGCACGATGCCAATCGATTCGCGCAATTCCTGCACGCGGCAAAGATATCGCGCGTACACATCGCCTTCCGTTCGAACCGGCACGTTGAACTTAAACTTTTCGTAGCTCGAATACGGAGCGTCGCGGCGCAAATCCATATCAACGCCGCTGCCACGCAGTGTCGGACCACAGGCGCCCATCGCAATCGCGTCGTCCGCACTCAAGTGGGCGACACCCTGGGTTCGCATCTTGAAAATCGGATTACCCGTTAATAAATTTTCGTATTCGTCCACGTTGCCGGGGAAGCGGTCGGCGAATTTCTTGACCTTCTCAAAAAATCCCAGCGGCGGTTCGAGCGCAAGTCCACCAATGCGGAAGTACGAGGTCATCATCCGCTGCCCGCTGACCATCTCGAAGAATCGCAAAACATCTTCGCGCTCGCGGAAGCAATATAAGAAGACCGTCATCGCCCCCAGATCCATGGCATGTGTTCCGAGCCAGACCAGGTGCGAATTGATGCGGGTCAATTCATTCATCAACACCCGCATCCACTGCGCTTTTGCAGGAATTTCCAGCCCCAACAATTTCTCTACCGCCAGGCAGTAGGTCAGATTGTTGGTCATGGGACAGAGATAATCGATGCGGTCCGTCAGCGGCACGACCTGCTGATAAAACTTCGCCTCGCAGGTCTTCTCAATGCCGGTGTGCAGAAAACCAACTTCCGGCTTCACGCTGATGACCGTCTCGCCGTCAATTTCCAGAACCAGTCGCAGCACCCCATGCGTCGAGGGATGTTGCGGGCCCATATTCAGAATCAGCGTGCTGTCCTGATCGGGCTCGCCAGAAATTGTGGATGGAAGTTGATTCACGGAAAGCTCGCTCATGATCGATATCCTTCCACGGGATAATCCTTCCGCAAAGGATGGCCTTCCCAATCCTCAGGCATCATGATCCGCGTCAAGTTGGGATGTCCGGCGAAGCGCACTCCAAACAGATCGAAAACTTCACGTTCGTAAAAATTCGCTGCGGGCCACACCGACGTTACCGAGTCCAGTGCGGGACTCGACCCGTCCAACCGCGCTTTCAACCGCACCCGCTCTTTTTTCGCGATCGACAAAAGATGATAGACAACTTCGTACCGCGGTTCCGACGGATACCAATCCACACACGTCAGATCAGCCAGAAAATTAAACGGACAATCCGAAAAGTCGCGCAAAATCGCACAAGCCTCGCGGATCGATCCCTTCTCAATCCAAATCGTCAGCTCTTCGCGATCGAATTTTACTTCCTGCACCGCGGCCGCGTTCCATGCGAGCAAACGACCCAGCGCGGGATGCGACTTCAGTTGTTCGATATCGGTAATGGCAGGCGCAAGAGGCATTAGAAATCACCTCGTCGCGGACCGGTGAGTCCCCAATCCAGCACGCCTTTTTTCCAGACATAAAAGAGGCCAACCAGAACGATGGCGATGTACACCATCATTTCCCAGAAGCCGAACATCTTCAGTTCGCGCAGAACCACGGCCCATGGATACAGAAACACGGCTTCCACGTCGAACAAGATGAACAGCATCGCCACCAGATAAAACTTTACGGAAAATTTTCCTTGAGCATCGCCAATCGGCTGCACGCCGCATTCGTAAGGCGACATCTTCGCCCGGTTGGGCTTATGCTGTCCGATGAACTGCGAAAGCGTGACAATTATGCTCGCAAGGGCTATCGCGATGCCAAAATGCATCAAGAGGGGCAGGTAGCCTTCGAAATAATTGTTCGGCATAGACAGAGCTATATATAATTTCTGCGAAGCGGAGTAGTAAACGTTCTAGATTAGTTTTCACCGACAGATGTGTCAAGCTAAGTGCGCGAATTAACAATACTTTTATCAGTTCCCGAAATAGTTCTCTGAAGTTTGTATCCGGCGGAAACCTGATCTCACACGCCCGGGGAAAGCCTGAACCGCATGATTTTTGGTTTCAATACCGACATTCGCCACGAAGACACCGTCTATCACGTCCAAAGCGAAGCTCGCGAAGCCGAGCAGTTGCTGCAGACTCAAGTGTTCGTGAAAGGCCGCTGCATCGGAAAGCGCGCCGTCCCCTACGCTGCCGCCGCTGCCGAAAATAAAGGCAATCCGCAGAATAACGATCAGGATAAAGAAAAACTTCTCCGCGAACTCCATCGCGAAGCGCTCGACGCCATCCGCGACGGAAAGCTCGATTCAATTTTGGACAAGCGCGACACGCCCGAAGTTCTGGCCACCGTAAAAGAACTCGATCTGGAGTGGGTGAACTCCAAGTCAGTCCATTCCAGCGGATCGCTCTCCATGCAGATCCACGTAACCGAAGCCAGCGCTCCAGTCGAAGGCGCGCGCCTGACCCTGCGCTTCGCCCGTCCCGACGCCGCTCCTTATTATGCCCAGGTTCTGACGGACGCCAAAGGCAACGCCGAGATGAGCGTTCAGGTCGAAGAAAAAGAGCTGTCCGATTCTTCGGTGGTAATCCAAGCGAATTTCAACGGACGCACCGCCACGCGAAAATTCAAGCTCCGCGAGTCGATGTAAATGAACGTCATCATCAACGGCGAGTCCCAATCGACGACCGCCGAAACTCTCGCATCACTCATCGAACATCTCGGCATGAAGCCCGACCGCGTCGCTGTAGAACTCAATCGCGAAATCGTCCCCCGCGAGAAATGGCTGCAAACCAGATTGCAAGATGGAGATCGCCTGGAGATCGTCCACTTCGTAGGCGGGGGCACTAGATTCGCGCCTTAAAAGTCTTTTTGGAATTTGTCATCCTGAGCGAAGCGAAGGACCTGCTCTTCGCCGCGATCGCCGGGTAATTCGCGACTCTGGCAACCCATTTCCCAACCTGCTAACCTTATTTTGTAACGTGAGTGCTTCGTAACGCCCGTGGCCCCGTCGTTCAACGGATAGGACTTCAGTTTCCTAAACTGACTATGCAGGTTCGATTCCTGCCGGGGCTACCATTGCGGATCGCCCATCGAAACCATAGTCCAACCAACACGTGTCATCCTGAGCGCAGCGAATGCTCCGCGAAGCGAAGCATTCACGAAGTCGAAGGATCCCTACGCGCTCATCGAACCATGTACCCTGAGCCGGGCGCGCTCGAAAAATCGTTAGCTATGCTAACGATTAATAATTTCTATTTTTCCACTCGACCGAAATCTATAAAGCGGTAACAGCGATTACGTCCCGCTAGCCTGGAAGCTTCTACTCTTCGTCACAAACATCTGTGATGCCCGTCACAGACAGCGACTCAATCATCCATGACAATAGCCGTGTTGAACTGAAGGCTCCAGAGCCGTGTCTCAGTACTCTTTGATAATTAAAATGAGCGGGAATTTGAGTTGCAGATTTCTTTGCGAAAATCCCGAAACGGAACGAAATGCAGCTAACTCCTTATTCCGGAATATTTTGCAACTAACTCGTTAGCGCTCAAGATTTTGGCGGGAATCTATTCCCTAACTCGCTGATTCTCATAAGCAGGGGGGTGGGGGGTGGTGGTAAACACGGGGTATTAGCGTCCCAGTTAACTTCGCGCGTGTGGAGCGGACACTCTTGTCCGCTGCCTTTGACCTCGTTGGTGGCTCCAGGGAAATATGTCCGGCCATATGACGGCACGGCTTTTAAATTTGATCGGGATAGATGATCGAGATCAAAATCGACCACAACAGCAAAATCAACATCAACGGCAGCGGACAAGAGTGTCCGCTCCACACGAGCAAAGCAGTTTGAGGATCTGGCGAGCGCGCCCGTCCCACACAAGCCACTCCAAAGCACTCTGCAGAATTCCCGTATAATTAAGCTACCGTGATCAAATATTCAATCGTAGTTCCTCTCCATAACGAGCAGGAAAACGTCACCGATCTTTACGCGCGCCTGAAGTCCGTGATGGAGGCGAGCGGCGAGACTTTTGAAATGGTGCTGGTCGATGATGGATCAATCGACGGTACGTTTCCGCTGCTCCGCGAGATCGCTGCCGTCGATAGCCGTGTCACTGTCGTCAAGCTGCGGCGCAATTTTGGACAGACGGCTGGCCTCGCCGCTGGTTTTGACCACGCTCACGGCGAGTACATCATCGCCATGGATGGCGATTTGCAGCACGATCCTGCCGACATTCCGCTGTTCCTCGAAAAAATAGCCGAGGGATACGACATTGTTAGCGGATGGCGCAAGAATCGCGTCGATAATTTCTGGCTTCGCCGCTTTCCCTCGCGCTGCGCCAACTGGTTCATGGCGAAGTTGAGCGGAGTGGATATCCATGACTTTGGTACGACGTTCAAAGCCTATCGCCGCGAGATCCTGGGCCAGGTGCCGCTTTACGGCGAATTGCACCGTTTCATCCCAGCACTGGCATCTTGGTACGGCGCATCGATTATCGAAGTCCCAATCAAGAACGTGAACCGCGAACGCGGAGCATCGCACTACGGCATCTCGCGCACGTTTCGTGTGTTTTTCGATCTGATTACGATTCGCTTCTTGCTTAAATATCTTTCGCGTCCCTTACATTTCTTCGGCACGCTCGGGATGTTTAGTATTTTTGCGGGCACCGCGGTTTCGTTCTGGCTCATTTTGCAAAAGATCCTTCATCACACCGACATCATGTATCAGCACGGCCCTCTGATGTTGTTCTCGGCCGTGTTGCTGCTCGCTGGACTCAACATGCTAGCCGTCGGGCTGCTGGGAGAAATGCAGGTTCGTCATTATCACGAGCCCACGCAGCGCGCTCCGTATTCGGTCGATCGTGTTCTACGAGCGCAGAGCGAAGAAAGCACCATCTCAGAGTAAGCGGATATTAGATGCGGCGACGGGCGTTGCGCCCGACTCCATCTGTTCGAGTTTTGTTATGGCCGGGCAAGGACGGCCGACGCTCCATTGCTTGAAAAATAACGCGCTATAATCTCACCGCACACCATGCCAACCACAACTCAGCACGAACTGCGCTTAGCCGGACGGATGTCGCGTCTCGGTACCGAAACCGCCTTCGAAGTATTGAACCGGGCGCGCGCCCTGGAGAAACAGGGCAAAGATGTGATCCACCTGGAGATCGGCGAGCCCGACTTCGATACACCCGCGAACGTGATCGCCGCCGGAGTCGACGCTCTCCAAAAAGGATGGACGCACTACGGCCCCGCCGCAGGGTTACCCGCCCTCCGTCAAACCATAGCCGACTACGTAAGCCGCACCCGCAACATCCCCGTATCGAGTGAGGAAGTCGTCGTTGTTCCCGGCGGCAAGCCAATTATTTTCTTTACGATGCTGGCGTTGATTGAAGCGGGGGATGAAGTCCTCTATCCCAACCCTGGGTTCCCAATTTACGAATCGATGATCGATTACTCGGTCGGCAAGGCGATTCCAATTCCACTCCGCGAAGACCGTGATTTTTCCGTCGATACCAAAGAACTCGCCTCGCTGATCAGCGACAAAACGAAGCTCATTATCCTGAACTCGCCGCATAATCCAACCGGCGGAGTTCTGACGAAGAAAGACATTCTCGAAATCGCCGAAGCCATCGGCGACCGCAACATCATGATCCTGTCGGACGAAATCTACAGCCGCCTGATTTACGACGGCGATCATTTTTCGATCATGAGCGTCCCCGGATTCAAAGATCGCACCATCCTGCTTGACGGATTCTCCAAGACCTACGCCATGACCGGATGGCGCTTGGGATATGGCGTGATGCGTCCCGATCTCGCCGTCCCAATGTCGCGTCTCGTAACGAATTCGAATTCCTGCACCGCCAGCTTCACGCAGATTGCTGGCATCGAAGCCCTCAATGGTGACCAGTCATCGGTCGACCGGATGAGCGACGAGTTCAAGCACCGCCGTGATGTTTTCGTCGCCGGATTAAACAAGATCAAAGGCTTCTCCTGCCGCGTCCCCAAAGGCGCGTTCTATGCCTTCCCAAACATCACGAAGACAGGATGGCCGTCCAAGAAACTGGCCGATGCGATGCTCGAACAAGCGGGAGTCGCGTGCCTCTCCGGCACGGCTTTCGGTTCTTACGGCGAAGGCTTCCTCCGCTTCAGCGTGGCGAATTCGCTGGAAAATCTGAATAAAGCGTTGGCGAGAATCGACGAATGGACCAAGAAAAACTTAGATTGATCGCCGTATACACCATTCTTTATCATATACATGGGTAGATCAAGATTAAGCTTGATTTCCAGCTCTAACGGGGTAGAATGGTGGTGGGGATTTGCCGATGGCGGCTACAACCAGGAAGTTCACTCCTGAGATCGACGCCCAGCTCTACGAGGAGTTCGTCGCCGTGGCCGAGCGAAACGGCCAAACCAAGAGGCATGTCCTGGAGCAGGCACTAACGTTTTACCTTCGAAACGTGGTCCCATCCCAGCACCTGGTGCGTCCTGAAGTGATGGACACATTCGAGCAGACCGTCGCTCGCAACCGCGATCTGTTAGAGCGTCTCGCCAAATAAATCCAAATGTCCGATTACCTCACGGTGGCCGAGGCGTACCGGATGCAGCATCGATTGATCGAATTATTCGGCGGTGCGCATGGCGTCCGTGACAAGGCTGCGGTCGAGGCCGCCGTTTTTCGTCCACAGACTGGATACTACAATTCCGTCGAGGAAGAAGCCGCGGCACTAATGGAGTCACTCGGGAACAACCACGGATTCCTCGACGGGAACAAGCGCATTGCCTTTACCGCAGCCGATGTTTTCCTCCGGCGCAATGGGTTCTCGATTGAAGTTGACGGCGCGGAGGGACACTTATTTATTGTGGGCTCGATGGAGAGGAAGGAATTTCGTTTTTCGCAAATCCTCGACTGGATTCGTCGGCACATCAAGCCGCTGGTCTAGTTGCCGATTGATACCTCGGCATCGCGTCTTGGTGTAAACTTCCTCCCGCCACGACAAACCTTTATGACAAACATCGACAAGCACCCCGCCGGTTCCTTCTGCTGGATCGAACTCCACACCAACGATCAACCCGCCGCCAAGAATTTCTATAACGCGCTCTTCGGATGGGAAACCAAAGACGAGCCAATGGGGCCGAATGATTTCTACACCATGTTCAGGCTGCAGGGTCGGGATGTTGGAGCCGGATGCACGCTTCGTCCCGATGAACGCTCGATGGGAGTTCCGCCGCACTGGGTGCTCTACATCTCCGTCGACAATACTGACGCGGCTGCAGCCAAGGCGAAGGAACTAGGCGGGATAATCCTCGCGCCGCCTTTCGATGTCAACGATGCTGGACGCATGGCCGTCATCATGGATCCCACGGGCGCGGTTTTTTGTGTATGGCAAGCGAACAAGAGCATCGGGATTGCGATCGCGCAAATTGCTGGCACGCTTTGTTGGGCTGATCTCAGCACGCCTGATGCGCAGCGCGCTGCCGATTTTTACAAAGGACTTTTCGGATGGCAGATCTTTGCCGATCCGAAAGACAAGTCTGGATATCTCCACATCAAGAACGGCGAGCACTTTATCGGAGGCGTTCCTCCTGCAGCGTATCGCAAGCCCGGAGTGCCTCCGCATTGGATGGCCTACTTTCAAGTCGACGACGTGGACGCATCGGCCGCCAAGGCCAAGGAGTTCGGCGGGAACCTATACATGCCACCAATGACGATGGAAGGTGTTGGGAGAATGTCGGTCATCGCTGATCTGCAGGGAGCAGTGTTCTCGATCTTTAAATCGGCGCGAGGGTAGGTCGCGTACCGAGGCCGGCCCTCGGCTGTCCGCGGACCGAAGCTCCGCGACACGGCCGCAAGCTAGGCTACAATTTATAGGTGTCGTCCCCAATCGAATGCAGCGATCTGCGGAAAACCTACGATGGCAAAGTGGAAGCTGTCCGTGGCGTGAGTCTGCTCATTGAAGCGGGTCAATGTTTCGGCCTGCTAGGTCCGAATGGAGCAGGGAAGACTACGACGATCGAAATTCTCGAAGGCCTGCTCGCGCCGACTTCCGGCGAGGTTCGTATCTTCGGACACACGTGGAGTGAGAATCCTCGACAGCTTCGCGAGTGGATCGGCATTTCGTTGCAAGAGACGCGGCTGTCGGAAAAGCTGAACGTTCGCGAGACCATCGAACTGTTCGCCAGCTTCTACCGCGAACCGCTAGCGACAGCGGAAGTTCTCGACCAACTCGAACTCGGGGAAAAGTCCGATGCCTGGGTGGGCAAGCTTTCCGGCGGACAGAAGCAGCGTCTGGCCGTCGCCACTGCTCTTGTCGGAAATCCACGCATTCTTTTCCTCGACGAGCCCACCACGGGACTTGATCCGCAGAGCCGCCGACAGCTTTGGGACATCATTCGCGCCTTCCAGAAAAAAGGTGGCACCGTCTTGCTGACCACTCATTACATGGACGAGGCAGAGCGTCTTTGCGATCGACTCGCTGTTGTCGATCACGGCCAGATCATTGCCGAGGGCTCGCCTTCCGATTTGATCGATCGACTCGGTGGTCATCACGTAGTCGAGTTCCAGATCAGTAAGACGCTTAGCCCGAACGTGCGCGTCGCCGAAAATAATAGTCGTTATAACGACAATCCTGTGGGCGATGATCTCGAGCGCTGGCGCAAGTTGCCCAGCGTGGAGTCGGTCCGGCGTGAGGACTCGATTATATGTTTGAGCGTTCGCGAGCCTCATCTCACGATCCCAGCGCTTCTCGCCGCAGTAGCTACGGGAGGATTTAAGCTCGAACATCTGAGCACGCGGCAGGCAAGTCTCGAAGATGTTTTCGTGCAACTTACAGGAAGGCATCTGCGAGAGGATTAGCGGCCGATTTTCAGGCTATTCCTTTAGGCTATTCAATGGCGATCCACGAAATCAATCCGGCCCCTACGCGCGAAGTTGAGCATCAGCCGCGCAATGGCCGATGGTCGGCGTACCGACATCTACTGTGGGCGCGAATTCTTGAGCTTAAGCGCGAGCCTGAAGTCGTTTTTTGGATATTCGTTTTTCCCCTATTACTCGCCGCAGGACTGGGGATCGCCTTTCGCAACAAGCCTGCAGACGTGACATCGGTCGTGGTGATCGACAACTCTGGCGCGGAAAAATCGTTAGCAATGCTAACGAATATTTCCACGCAGAAGACCGCCGACCAAAATACGCCTGGGAAATCCGGCGACCACCCGATTATCCACGCTGTCATTCTGGATCGCGATGCCGCGATGAAGGGCTTCCACTTCGGAAAGTTTGACTTGGCGATCGAGTCCAACCCCGACGGCACGTACAGGTATTACTACGATCCAGCGCGTCCTGAGAGTGTACTGGCGCGTTCGGAGGTGGATGCTACTTTGCAGTCCGCCGCCGGACGCAAAGACGTGATTACCACTTCTGCGCAATCCTCAAGCGAGCCCGGATCGCGCTATATCGACTTCCTCATTCCCGGTTTGCTGGGAATGAATCTGATGAACTCCGGCATGTGGGGAGTCGGGTTTGCGCTCGTTGAAATGCGTCAGCGTAAATTGCTGAAGCGGTTTGTCGCTACGCCGATGCGCCGCAGCGACTTTCTTCTCGCTTTGCTCAGCAGTCGCCTGGTCCTGATGGTCATTGAGGTCGGGCTGCTCTTAGGATTTGGCGTCCTCGTATTTCACATGCGAGTTCAAGGGGCGATTCTCTCGATCGTTGTGTTGTCTTCCATGGGAGCAATTACGTTCGGTGGAATGGGACTTCTCACCGCCTGCCGTGCGCAGAAAATCGAAAGCGTATCGGGATTAATCAACCTAGTTATGATGCCGATGTGGATTTTCTCTGGCGTCTTTTTCTCGTACCAGAAATTTCCCGCGGTCGCGCATCCGTTCATCAAAGCGCTGCCGTTGACAGCTCTTAATGACGCGTTGCGTTCGATCATCGTGGAAGGCGCAACGCTTGGGTCACAATCAGGACGCTTGCTGGTCTTGGCGATTTGGGGTGGATTGTCGTTTGCGCTAGCCCTTCGCTGGTTCCGCTGGACATAAGGCAGCCATCAGCATTTAACCGTCAGCCATCAGCTTAAGGCACAAGCCCGTTGCAGCAGATCAGACCAAGGACAGCCGAGGGCGGCTGTCGCTACGTACATTAAGGTCCCACAAAAGCAGCGACCTCAGAATAGCGGTTTGTGTGCCATTCGCCACGACCACATTAGAAAGGACGTTGCGGTGAGGTCGATGCCCGGTTCGGTCGTGCTGTAGGACTGCATGTTGTCCTGATACACGGCGACCTGCGACGGATCGTACGCGCCGTCGTTGCCGTTGAATTGTTTGAATGTGTCGGTGCCGTCCGCGGGACATAAAATCATTCCGCCCACCACGCCAGCCGTCGCGGAGTCGCTCGGACCCTCGACTGCCGCTCCCCATAACACAGGAGTGCCTCCAGAAGTGCCGTCCAGCGCGCCCGCCAGGTTCGCGACCTGATGCTGAATGCAATTTGGAAATGTGCTGCCGTCGCCGACGATGAACGATGATCCCCAGGAGTTCGCTCCCAAAATATTTCCAAGCCAGCGTTGCGCATAGGTGTCGTAACGCTTCGCGTTTGTAAGATACGCGGCTTCGCTCGCCATTACCGAAAGTCCAGCACCGTGCGAAGTCGTGTCGCCCCAGAACCATCCGACGCCGAAACCCCACGGATCAGTGTCGGCCTGTGTAATCGCATCCGTCACCTGGCGCAGCAGCTGCGACCGCATACGCGATTGAGTAACGGCGAGCCCTCGGGGATTGCCCGCCATCTCCAACGCTCGGTACAACTCGAAATGCGCCAGTCCGCTGACGTCGTAGAGATTCAGTGTGTCCGCGAAGCCGCCGTTGTAAACGTTGACGATGTAATTGTGAGCAAACGTTGCGGCGGACGCTAAATAGTCTGAAGCGTTGCTGTGCGGTAATCCCGCTGGAAGATTTGCTGCGCCGCCAGCCGATTGCAAAGCAAAATAAAGTTCGGTCGCGCCCAACTCCATATCGTCATCCCAAACATTTTCGGGATATCCGTCAAACGGAGCGATTGTCAGTAGACATTGAGGGCACGTGCCGCCATATTCTGCGGGGGCAGGATCGGAGTAAGAAGTATCCGCCAAAGCGAAAACATCTTCCGCATCGAGCAAACATTGATTTGCCAGTGCTGGATGCGATACGCGGTGGAGTTGATAGCACAGCGCGAAATCCGCAGCCAGCCGACCCGCTAGATTGGGACTGATCTTCGATCCCGGAGGACCTGCAACGTATACGGGACGATTGCAGATATAAAACGTAGTGAGGGAGTCGCAAGCGCGCGAATCTCCATATTGCTTGAAGTGGTCGGCGGCTTGCGGCAGCGTCCAAATATCGTATTCGGTGATCAAACAATAAGGACTCGCGAACGTGCCGCCACAAAATCCTCCAGCCGATCCGGGATCGCCTTCGCCGTAATAATTCCAATCTTGGGTGTTGTCGACCTGATAGTAGAGCGTCTTGGTTTTGTCATCCCACATCTTCATCAACCACTCGACGCCAAAGTCCGCTTCCGCCGTGAAGTCGGACGAAGCCGGCGCGCCGACTCCGCTATTTCCGGCATAAGAAGTGGAACCCGCCGGACGTGCAGGACGTAGCGGAGCCTCAGCGCCCATCTGGGCCGGGAAGTCGCGAACCCCAATCTCCATCAGTGCTGCAGTGTAGCTGACGGTCTCCACATATTTTTCGTAGTCACCTGCATCCCACCATCCGCCTCCCGCGTTAATATTCGGAAGGCCTGCTGATACTAGCGGGGCCGCGGGTGGCACGTTGTTGATGAAGTCGTCGCCGTCGAGCGGCGGAGTGAAGTAGACGGCAGCGTTTGAATCCTTCAGGTGCCCCGGAGCTGTACGTAATGCGTTGGGAACGAAATTCGCTCCGTCACGCTGCGTCTGGTAGAAAAACAAAGTATTAAGCAGCAATCCGGAGTACAAAGTTTGGGGAGAATCCACAGCGAATACCGGAGAAGTTACAGGCTTCGCGCCTGAAACCGTGATCGTGTAAACCGTTCCACCGGGGACATTGAAGTCCAGCGGATAAACATAATACGAAACCTTCCGACTGTGTCCCCACTTACCTAGGAGCGCGCCGACGCGTCCCGTGTGCACGATTGCGCTATTTGAATTGACGACCGAAAAAGTCGCGCTCTCGACAGCGCTAGGTGACATCAGATAAGCACGGAACGGAGATGCGCCCGATTCGTATCCCGCCTGATTGACCCGAACGTACGCTGATTGCGCGAGCAGCTTTGGCGTAACTGAAAGTAGACCTAGTGCGACACAGATCGCAGAAACGAAAGGCAGCCGGAAACAATGCTGGATGGTGGAGGGTTTCACGAAGCAGTTCTCCTAAGGCGGGGGACGATCAACACTAAGAACGATCTACATTAAAACCATTTAATAGGGCAAGATACGCCTCTAGTGGCATGATGTCAAACAGTTCCGGTCGCCTTGTTTTTCACTGACGGCTGATGGCTGACAGCTGACAGCTCTCCCACACGAACCTCCCGCGCTCTAGAACAATCAGCGGAATCAGGCGACAATAAAAGTGTTGTGTGCGTAAAGAAAGGTTTGTGATTTTGAACGACGTTTCGTTCGATGTTGTGATTGTGGGTGGTGGATTTAGCGGGACGATGCTGGCGATCCAGTTGATCCGTCGTGCCCCAGGCCTCTCGGTGGCCGTAGTGGACAAAAGTCCGATTCCTGGACGCGGCGTGGCCTACGGTACAAAATATCTTTGCCACCTGCTGAATGTGCCGGCTGGCGGCATGAGTGCTCTGCCAGACGAGCCCGACCATTTTGTGGATTGGGCCCGAGCCAATGTCGATGCTGGCGAAAACTTGGACTCGATTGAATCGTCGAGTTTTCTTCCGCGCCTGCTGTACGGACGATATGTCGGCGACCTGCTCCGAGAGTCTATCGAGCGCGAATCGAATGGCAAGTTGCATTGGATTCAAGATGAAGTGAGTTCAATCCTGCAGACTCAGTCCGAACGAATCAGGTCCAAAGAAGGGTCGCGATGGTCTGTCGAATTGAAAAATGGTAGAACGCTAAGAGCGAAGACAGTCGTACTCGCCGCCGGCAATTTCCCACCTGCGAATCTACGAATCCCAGGTCTCACCGCCGAGAGTAAGCGATACCTTCGATCTCCCTGGCTGGGCACGGTCTTGAACGACATCCCGAAAAATGGGTCCGTTCTGCTCATCGGTTCGGGCCTCACGAGTATCGATATTGTGGTGGCACTCCAGTCCGAAGGATTTGCGGGACATATTCATGTTCTGTCGCGGCGCGGCCTGATTCCGCAATCGCACCGAGCGATGGGACAGTGGCCGGAGTTCTGGAATGAACGAGGCCCCCGAACGATGCGAGAGCTGTTGCAACTGGTGCGCGAGCAAGTGCGACTTGCAGCCGAGGCAGGTTGTGACTGGCGCGAAGTCGTGGATGCGCTCCGCCCGGCGAGTCATGATATTTGGCAATCCCTGCCAATTGCGGAGAGGAAGAGATTTATCCGGCATGTGCGCCCGTACTGGGACGTCCATCGGCACAGAGTCGCCACTGAAATTGGTGAGACGATCGCGACCCTGATGCGCCATGGACGGGTGACACTTTATGCGGGACGAATAATCAGCTATCGCGAGGATCAAGACACTGGACAGGTGGACGTCGGCATACGCGAACGCAAGAGTCGTTCTGAGCGCACGCTGCGCGTAGATCGTGTGATCAACTGCACGGGCCCGGAATCCGATTGTCGGCGGATTGATCATCCCCTCATGAAAAATTTGCTATCGCAGGGATTGGTGCGGCCCGACGCGCTGGCTCTCGGACTCGATGTGGACTCGAACGGCGCATTAATGGATTCCGATGGCGTTCCGTCATCATGTTTGTATGGGATCGGCTCGGTGCGAAAGGGGTATGTATGGGAAACAGTTGCCGTGCCGGAAATCAGAATTCAGGCGGCTGAATTGGCAACACACATTGGGCAAACCTTACAGGAGGAGACGGGCTGAGCGTTTCAAAGATGCTCCTCAACCGATCGTAAGCAACTCCTCGTAAAATCCGCCGATTTGTCGCGCACGATCCACGAAGTGAATTTCCAAAATCCAGTGTCGTTGTTGACCAGCGGCGTTCAGAAGGCGCATCGGATCGGGATTCTCGGGGTGAACATAGAGCGTGATTTTGTCGCCCTCGATCCTCTCGTGGGGGAATACGCCAATCAGATGTCCCGCGATCGGTCCACCGAACTCCCAGCCTGATTGCTCCGCGAGTTGCACCGCATAGCCAAACAATTCAGCTCCGGTGATGTTCGGGCGTTGTTGGAAATATTCCTTGCCCTTCGCGAAAGCGGTTTCGATGTCACGACAAAGTTTACGTTTCAGCGGATCGTTGCCCATGACGTAAGTGCGGCCGAAATCAGCTTCCCATTCCTCGAACACCGGGCCGAGATCGAGAAACACGACGTCGTCCTCTGTGACCCTGAGATCGGGAGGATTTTCATTATAGGGAGCGAGCGTGTTGCGCCCGGCGCGCACGATGCGTTTGTGCCAATATTTCTCGATACCGTACATCTGCTTTGCCAGAGAATAGATGCCTTCGTTGATCTCGGTTTCCAACGCGCCCGCACGAATGAGGTTTCGGGTCTCCACTTCCATAAACAGCGCTTGGGCTTTTTGTTGCGCGTCTAACAGTCCTGCAATGAGTGCGTCGTTCGATTGGTTCATACGGTAAAAGACTACAACACTACGAAGTACGAGAGATGGTGCGCGGGTAGAATCGTGGGGCAAGATTTGGTCCCCGCAAAATTAGAGATCGTTCGAGAACTTTGCGCCCGTCCGGACTATTCGCCTCACACATTCGCCTGGCGCTGGAAGATGACGGTTGAGAGTTTGGATCGCTGACAGGCCCTCTCGTCCCTCATGACGCCACGTTGGTAGTGAGGGTTGTGCCTGACAGCTGATGGCTGACGGCTGAAAGCTGCCTTTCCTACGCGTCGTCATAGTCTTCCGTCAGTGACAGTAGGAATGCCGTCAGTGCGTCAATGTCCTCGGGGCTCAGAGACATGTTTTTGAATTCTGGCGGAGGATTGCGCAGTGTACCTTGACGTGCCTGTTGGGACGCGTTGATGTAAAGCTGAATGACGTCTTGCAATTGCAATTTGCTTCCATTGTGCAGGTATGGGCTGGAATCCTCGAGATCGCGCAGGATAGGAGTCTTGAAGCGCGCGATCGTGTTCGCCAATCCTTGATCGACAGAACAATCCTGGCCGTTGGAACAAATGACAGACTTCAAATTTGCCTGCGGGTTGGGGATATCCGGATTGAGATAAATATTCCAAAGCCCAAGATCCGCGTAACCGGGGTGATTCGCATCAGCCGCGCGGCGAAACGGCTCGGCAGCATTTGGATGATTGGTCGACGCCGGCAGATAGAGATCGAAATTCGCGCTCCGGATCCCAAGGGAAGGGATGCCGAGGTTCGCGAATGATCCCTGCCCATGGACAGAGTCGTATTCTTCTTGCGTCACGCCAGTATTGTGAAATGCAAAGTCGCTAAAATTCGGCGCTTGATGGCACGAAGCGCAATTCCCGGCGTGCTGGGAGCCGTCGGTTGCTCCGTTCGCAACTTTCAAGAAAATCTTCAGTCCTGCCAATTCTGTGGGGCCAAATGCAAACGGCTGGTCATGATATCGGAATGATCCGTATCGCTCATCTACCCAAGTCGGATTGCTGAGGCCATTGATGATCCCGGCAAGGCGCTGATTGTATTGCGGAATTGTCTCGCCAGCATTCGGTTGCACCGGCAAGTGATTGATCCGCAAAAATACATCGTAGGGTGATCCGATGTAGCGTCCAAACTCATCCTGCGAGAAAAGCAGGTCCCCCATATACGTGCTAATACACTTCGCGACCAGATTCAAAATCTGATCGGGAGTCGCAGTGTTCACGTCGATTCGATCAGCTGCGGGAATCAATAAATCAGATGTGATTCGCGGATCAGTGCCTTTAAACAACGTCCCGTAGGAAAGCGAATTGGTGCGGTCGATGGCAAGTTGGCTCGATCCGTCGTCGCCACGAACAATCAGCGCGACGTTTGCTAGTGCCTGCTGGTACTGGTCCGGAGTCCAACCGAAATTGCGACCGGTGATGGTTCCTCTCACCAAATCTTCCGGAGTAGCGAACTCTCCGTCGAAATGCAGGAACGTCGGACCTGGATGTGTCTGCAGCGATCCGACCATGTGCATGGAATTTCGCGGCGTTTGCGTGTAGCCGTTAATCGGGATGGGAATCGGGCTTCGCGTTGTGAAGTCCGAATATGTGCGATTGCCGGCGCCAGCGACTCCCTGAAACTCGGTGACAAAATGGCAGGAGCGACAATTCATCGATTGTCCAGCGAACGGGCCGGGCAACGCGCCATTTGGAGTGTTTACTTGGTCTAATACGGGATCACCCACCGCAAGTGGCTGGTTCACTCCCGTCATGTGGGCTGCGAAATATTGCGCGAAACGTGGATCGAGAAATAGTCGTTCGCCGATCGAGTCGAGAGCAGGTGTAACGTCTTCGTCCGTCGGAAAGCCGGGAGCTCTGCCCGCGCCACAACTAGTCAGAACAATTACAGCTGCGAAGGCGATCAGCACCCGTGAATAAACAACTTTGCTTTTCATCGATTAGATTCCTGTTTGGAACTCGGATCGGTCGCGACTTCGCCGAGGCTCTTAACGTACGTAATAATTTGCCACCGTGACGGTTCGGGGATGGAACTCCACGAGGGCATGCCGTGCCGCAAATCTCCATTGCGGAGCAGCCAGAAGAGTTCGCCATCTTTGGCTTGCTGCACCTCGGCAGCCCGCAAGTTGGGTTTCTTCTTTGATCCGAGAGCATCTGCGCCGTGGCACTTTGCGCAATGATCGGCAAACAATTTGGAGCCGGCAGCGATCGCTTCGGTTTCACCAGCATATGGATTCACCCGATTGCGGTCTGACTCAGACACATGTTTCTTCCAAGCGGAATAGTCTGTCGCGGCCCACGCCAGAGTTGAGAGAAAGACTCCGACAAAGCACAGATACACAATCAAGAGCCAAGAGCGTTTCATGTTCATCTTCATCGCGAACTCCGGTGGAGGAATCCGAAGGCCTGCTGAATCTCGTAGGAAACTGTAAAGCGGTAGATCACCCCAATGCTGTTGTCGTTGAGTCCGAAATTGGGAGAGAAATTGATGGTCGGTCCTTTTGGGATGTTGAATCCAATCACGGGACCGGCATAGTGCGAGGTAGCTTCCAATCCAAAGCCATCGCTCGTTCCCAATCCACCGTACAGCTCAGCGCCGGCCGTGAAATTCTCGCGGCAGAACACGCACGCTCGTCCGCGCGCGGCGAGGGCCAGGGGGCAACTCACACCGAGCGCATAGCCGAATTCCCAGGCTTCAGGTTCGTTTAAAGCCTTCTCGGCGATGAAGTTTTCGGAGATATTCCATCCATGGGTGTTGCTGGAAAGAATAAGTTTCAGTTCTAAGGATTTCTCGACTTCGGTTCGACCTTGCGCGTTGGTGAGTTGAAAATCAGCAATGCTGTCGTGCCCGACGACTTCGAGCAACCCCTTATCGGCATGGCTGATGTGCTCGAACTCGACATAGAGTACGGGGTTGATGAAGTGCTCCCGAAGTAGCGGCCGAAAGCGATTTTCCCAGCGGTATCCGGTAAAAATCGTACTGTCGTTGGATGTGTGCTGGCCGGCCAGATAAACCTCGGTCGTCCACCAAGCGGTTGCGCCGTACTCCAACTCCAGCGTCTCGCTCACAAAAGGATTGGCGTATTTAGGCGAGCCCGCCACGCCCTTGAAAGCAATTTCCAGATTGCCGGGTTCTTCCAGGCTATGGGAGTACGTCACGAAATAAGGAGGCTCTTGCGCGCGGGCGCATGCGGCGCTCAGTGCCACGACGAAAATTAAGATTGCTTTCCCGCGTCTCATAGTCCTCGCTGGTATTCGACTCTAACGGTCCCGACGTTGTCGATAATTCTTAATGCAACCGAGTTGCATCAAGGAATTACAGTAGCAATGCTAGAAGGCAAAGTTAATTTGGTCAACATGAGAGGTATATTTTGTGTTTCAGGAGGGATGCAACCAGTTGCAACGGCCGCGACAATCTGTTAACTACTAGCTAGCGACCCGGCAAAGTATCAATTCTGCGCCCGGCATTCCGTGCAATAGCCACCAACTTCCAACCGCGTTACCACAATGTGAAAGCGGCACTCCCGTTGAATTTGCCCTTTCAATCTGTCGAATAGATCGCTCTCGAATTCAGAGATCTTTCCACAACGCAGACATGCCATGTGAATGTGGTCTCGCTGCGGGCGACGTTCATAAAAGTGCTTTTCTCCCTGCATGTGCATCAGATCGAGTTCGTCGATCAATCCATGGCGCTTCAGTAATTTGAGAGTGCGATACACGGTGACGCGGTCGATCTGGGCGTCAAGCTTTCGCGCATGACGCAGGATCTGACTGGCATCCAGATGCTGTTTGGCGGTCTCGACTACGCGGAGAATAGTGCGCCGCTGGTGAGTCATCCGCAGACCGCGGGACATCAGTTCCGCTTGCAATCGTCCTGGAGCCTCCGTCTGTGGAAAGGGCATCGCTTATTCTCCTATTCAGCCTAGTTGCAACCCAGTTGCAATTATAAATGAATCACTCACGCACGTGAAACTGAGAATCCGCGAATCACAGGGGAAATGCGTGCAAGATGTGGCTCTGGTGGCCTGTTCTTAGAAGGTGGTCGTGAGGCGAGCCGCAACGCTACGCGAAGGGCCGATAGCGTTGCCCGAGAACAGTCCGCCGAAGTCGATAACGTCCAACACATTGGAGAGGTTCTGGCCGTCGACCTGAAGGCGCATTTTCATCTTTTCGGACTTGTATAAGTCCGCGCCCGCAGAGGCGTTGACTTGAAACGAAGGGAAGATACGTCCGCGGCTGAAGTTAATCCGATCTAAAACCTGTTGACCGTATTGCGCGAGAACTGTTGCAGGATCGCCGTCGAATTCAAACGGAAGGCCGGTGTCGTACTGAATCCCGCCCGCAATCCAGAAGCGCGGCGTTACCTGATAACGCAGGCGGCCGCGAACCGTGTTGCGCTGGTCCTGTGAGTCGGGGAAGTGACCATTCGGAGGCAGCCCCGTTGCGTCGTCGCCCAGAAATAGGCCACCGGTTACGGGATACCACGCCTGTCCCACCGTATAGGAATAACTGAGGAAGCCAGAGAAGCGGTGCCAGTCAGGCATCTCCAGTTTGGCTTCCGCGCCGTAAATTATGGATTTGCGAAAGGCAATCGGGAAGCTAATGGTCGTGTTCGCGATCTGATCGTCGTCTGCATAGTTCGAAACAAGGCGACGGAAGTAGTTGGCATCCAGTTTTACCCTACCTAGAAACCCTTTGGTGATTCCGGCCTCGTAGTAGTTTCCTTCTGATGGCTCCACGGGTAGTCGGAGAAAGTTAACTGGATCCAGCGTTTCGATCGCCGCCGAATTTGAAAGCAAGATATTTTCAAACGACGGAGTCTGAAACACGCGGTCGTAAGAGAAATGAACCAGCAAGTCCGCAGACGGGAAAAAGCGCGAGATCGAGAACCGCGGGTCCACGCCATGCCGGTTGAGGAAAAGTTGATAGTGGTCCCAACGCAGACCAGCGCTGATGGTCCAATTGTTGAGACGGATCCTATCTTGTACAAACGCGGATTGCTCTAAGTCGGGCCGATGGCCGAGAAAACTGAAATCGACTGGAGGCGGCGGGTCGTCGTCGAATTGGCTCAGGTCGGTGATGTGATAGCGGAAGTTTTCGTTGAGAAACGTGTTGTCTGACTCAACGCCAAACTTCCATTCGTGCCGGCCATGGTTGATCGTCGCTGTTCCTTTGAAGTAGCCTTCACGAAAATAATTCTGCTGAAACACCTCGATCGGTGTCGAATTGTCGTTGGAGTTAAATCCATTCGCGTTGTCGCGAACCATGCCACGCAAGTCAGCGACTGCATTCGATGAAAATGCGTGCTGATACGAAACGATTCCCATCGTTTCAGCGTTGTCACCCGTTTGGCGCTGTCCTGCTGCCTGCTGCACCAGTTCGTTCGGAATGTCATAACGCGAGATCTCGTGGCGGACGATAAATCGCAAGCGGTCGCTTGAAGTCAACTCTCGTTCATAGCTCGCAGCAAAGTCGCCGAGGGTTCCAGTGTTGGAATAATTCTGCGGCACCACCGGGTTTAGATAATGGTCAGTCATGCTGCCACTGGCGCTCGCGCCGAACGTGTTCTTGCCCCAGGCGTACTGTCCCTGCGCCGCGGTTCCTGCAGAATTAAAACTGCCTCCAGACAGCACAAGTTGACCGTGAAGACCAGCCTGTGAATCTTGCAACGTGTTGATCTCAACTACGCCGCCCATTTTGCGTCCGTATTCAGCGGGAATTCCGGCGGTGTAAATCGTGATCGACTGCGCGTCATCGGCGTCAATTGCTGGTCCGAAGCTTGGCGAGCGATCGTCGGTAAGAGGAATGCCATCGACGACAAACTGGGTTTGGTATTCCGAGCCGCGCGGATGCAGCACGGCGTTGCCTTCGTATAACCATCCCGGTTGCGAATTCACCAGATCCTGCAGCGAGCGGCCCGGCACCGAGCCTAGTCTGTTTTGGATTTGATCGGTCCCGATCTGACTGACAGCTCCGGCTTGGTCGGGGTCGATTAACGGATTTGGCGCATTGACCGTGACTGATTCGGTGACTGACGAAACTTTCAGTTGGATGACATACTCCGTTGGGATCGCAGAATGAATATCGATTGCCTGCGAAACCTCGGCGAAACCAGGCTGCCGGATTTCGATCCTGTAAATTCCAAACGGCAGTCGCTGTACCACCAGATTGCCTTGGTCTCCAGTCAAAAGGGTGTTGTGATAATCGTTAGCATTGCTAACGATTTTTACCGTAGTTCGGACGCCGAGCCCCGTCGGGTCCGCGACTTTCAAGCGCAATTCTCCACGATTGCTCTGTGAGAAGAGGGGTGCGACCAGAACGAACGCGACGAGAACGAAGATGATAAAGAATCTCTTCATGAATAATTAGGACCCTTATAGTTTAGTCGGTACATGCGGAAGAAATGCCCACCGCGTCCTCCGAGGCGTTACCTTTGGGAGGGACATCGTAGGCCTGCTTACGCGTCTAAACAGGGATATTCTCGTCAGGTACGCTTTGTTCAATGTTTATTTAGGGCTCGTTCATAGGGCTAGAGTGTGGCCGTGGAGGCCGGAAATCGAAAAACCTTAAATGGTTCAAAAAAAACCGTGAACAAGTACGATCCAGTCGGAATATCCATGAGTTAAGGATTCAATTCAGTGCGTTCCTCAGATTCAACGGAAGATTCGATGAGTGCTTCGATGAACGAACGGATCGACGCACGGACCAGCGACTTGTCACTGCTGGGCGTTCCCGCCGCCGCATTTTCGGCAACGCCCTCCGAGATTGAAGTCGAGGTCATGGGTCTTTTCGAGGAATTCCGCAATCCACTGCTGCGTTACGCGATCTCCTTCGGAATTCCCATCCACGACGCGGAAGAAATTGTTCAAGAAGTATTTCTCGCGCTCTTCCGGCATCTGCAACTACGGAGATCACGAGCAAACTTGCGCGGATGGATCTTCCGAGTAACGCATAATCTTGCACTCAAACAGCGCCATGCGAATCAGAAATCTCACGAATGGACAACCTCGGGCGAAGCTTTGATAGCAGTGCAAGTGGACCCTTCCCCAAATCCGGAGGAGCATTTGTCGTCCGCGCAACGGCGACGGCAATTGTTGGCCGTAGTGGGCGCGCTTTCTGACTCGGATCAGCGGTGCCTTTATTTACGCGCGGAAGGCCTGCGTTACCGTGAGATTGCCGACGTGCTGGGCATGTCTTTGGGAGCGATATCGATATCGTTAACACGATCGCTCGCGCGGTTGATCCGCGCGGACGGGAGATAGAAGATGACAAGTACAAACAAAGATGGAGATAGCGATAAGAATTTGGGCAACCGCGAATCGGCAGCGAGCGAGGTCCGGCGACGACTGCCTGATTCGCACCCTGCCGACCAGGACCTGCTGCTGGCTGCGGACGGTGAACTTCCCCCACGCCGTGCCGAGGAATTGCGAATCCACCTCGCTGCTTGCTGGAACTGCCGTGCGCGTATGGCCGAGATTGAAAGCACCATTGCCGATTTTGCGCGTGCCCATCGCCAAGCCCTCGATGCCCGATTGCCGCCAATTGCTGGCCCACGCGCGCTATTGCGCGCACAACTCTGCCAACTGTCCTCGCAACCACAGGCCAACTCTTGGCGGTCGTTCTTGGGATTCATGTTTGGACTCGCGTCGTCCAGACGCGCCACGATGTTCGCCTGCACCGCAGTTTTAATTGCTGGGGCGGCCTGGGCGATTCTCTTAAGGCATCCCGTCCGTTGGCGAAGCCATTCCGCTGCGATCGCGTTTGAGCAGGGCGCGGAGCCAAATCGCAACCTTACACCCGGCGCTACGCGAAGGGTTGTGATTAGCGATGTATGCTCACGGGCCCACGAGGATGTGGTCAGGGAAGTATCGACGTCGTTGCGTCAGGAAGTGTTTCAGGAATACGGGATCGTGAATCCTCGTGCCGATGACTATGAGATCGACTATCTGATTGCCCCGGGCCTGGGTGGCGCCGAAGACATCCACAATCTGTGGCCCGAATCCTACTCGTCACGCACTTGGAATGCGCATGTTAAAGATGCATTAGAGGAGCGCCTGCACGAGATGGTGTGCTCGGGAGCGGTAGATCTGTCTACTGCCCAAAGCGAGATCGCCACGGACTGGATTTCAGCGTACAAGAAATATTTCCACACCGATAAACCGCTTTCGGTGCGTTCGCAGATGACTGCCGAACAGAATCACGGAAAGAGAAGCTAGATAGTAGAGTTTTTCACTCGTGCTTATTGTGTAGTTAGGGCGCTTGTGGGATGTCCCGACGATTTACTCGCAAGCAGCTCGACTGGCTGGCTCAAAGCGGTCCATCTGCGCCTCGCGCTGGGTGCTAAAGCGGCCGTTGGCGGCTTTTCCATAGAGGTCGTCGCCCTGGCAGTAATAGAGAGCGGTGTGTGGGTCGATCCAGACTTGGACGCTCGGATCGCCCGGAAGATGTGCAACCGGCGCAGGGGCCTCGGCGATACCCATACCGATCAGCGTCTTGTCCCACAGGCTAAGATCAGAGCGCTTCGGCGCATTCGCCGACGGCCACAACAACGCCAGCACGGCCACGAAGATGGCGGCTCCCAGATACAGGTCGGCTCGATGCTGTCGCCACATCGCGCTTGCGCTGGCCCAGCTGAAATGGGCAAGACGCAGATCGCGAGCGGCTGGGGTTCTGGGCGGCTCATCCGCGGCGGAAGAGAGCACCTGGATGGTCTTGGCGTGCTCTTCCTTGCCAGAATCAACTTCGTGAGAATCGACGCCGTCAGACTCGAGGCCAGAGTCTACGTAGTCAGAGTCCACGGGAAACGACTCAACGATTGTGAGCCGGTTGTTTGTTCGCAATGTTTGCAAATCAGACACAGGGAGCTTGCGATCTGAATCGGGTTCGCCCTCAATTTGATCTCGGCTGAGAGTTTCTTGTCCTAGGGTTTCCAACGCTGCATCTTCGCGATCGGAGTTGTCCGACAGGAAGTTTTCGTCAAGGAAGTTCTCACGAAACGCAGCGGCGCTAGGAACCGCTGGCATCGAACGGTCTCGACGCTGGATCTGCTTCGGATTCTCGGTCTCCGGCGCCGAATCTCCATCGTCCCCCGCAGGCTTTCGCGCGATGGGAGCCGCAAGGAAGTTGGACGCTGAAAGATCGTCATTAGTCGGACGCTCAGGCCATAATCCCTGCTCCTGACTCATCAACCACATCGATGCCCAATTGCGCTGCATCCGTTCGCCGGGACGGAGTTTATCTAGCCCACAAGTTTCACAACCCGATTCGTCAATCGTCTTCGCGGCTCCACAGCGTGGGCACTGAGCAACGTCGTCCGTTGCATGCTCTGTTGTGGCCAACTCCGCTTGAAGGAGTTCCAGCTTTCGACGCTCATTGTGTTCCTGAATCGTGTAGGCGGCCGAAAGCAAGCTTTGAAAAGACTGCTCGTCCATCGTCAGGTGAGGCCGAATCAGATTGGGCTGGCTCGTGGGCATGGGAGCGAGGGGAGGCAATCAAAACTGACCCCATTGTAGTGCAAATTTGCGGATACAGAACCAAGAAAAAAGGCAGCGGCTTTTGGGACGGCTTTCCCGAATAGGAGTTCCATTCCGGACCATCCTTGATGAGGTCTCTCTCATAAACCATCTACTAAAATCGTAGTCGGGAATGTAAGTGGATGGTTCTAAACGATATTCGTGGTGAGCGAAGATATGGCGAACAACTTGCTTTAGATTCCTCATGGGGCGCGACCCCAAGACTGAACTGAAGGAGCCGACGAAACGCCAGATTCCAGGCAACGTCGAACACAAAACCATGATCAATCTGAATGACATAAAAATCACGCCGCGGGACCATGAAGTCTTGCACTTGTTGGTGCAGGGTTGCAGTAACAAAGAGATCGCGAGCCAACTCAGTATCAGCCCGCGCACCGTCAAACAACACCTGCGAACGCTGTTCTTGCGTGCGGGTATCAAAGAAGGCCGGAAGCGTGTGAAACTCGCGACCGCCATGTTCATCAAGGAGCAGGTGCAACCATGCAACCGCGTGATCGGCTAACCAGCAAAGAAGTGCAAGTCGCGACCCTCGTCTGGCAGGGTCTTACCAACAAAGACATTGCTATTGTTCTCCGTACCAGTGAGCAGGTTGTCAAGAACTACCTGCGGACCGCGTTCGACAAGCTCGGGGTCTGGACGCGACTTGAACTGGCGCTCTACGTAGCCAGTCACGGTGGTGCCAACTGGCACATTCAGCTCGGTAACGGTCTTCTGCCCGTCGACCCAGGTTGGGGTTCGATCACAACCGCCGAATCTCTGGCCGCAGGGAGCAAAGAAAGCTCTTCGGTCGCGACGTCTGGAGGATCCCAGTAAAGGGATAAATATCCCGCGCGGACAGCCCTCCCCGGCTGTTTACACGGGTGCTCCCCTCCGTGCGCATGAACGAGTCGTCTGTGGCTTGGCGGCTGACGGAATTCCAAATGGAGGAGTCGAGGGCGAGCGCCTCGATGCTCTTTCTGCAGCATGCGACTGCGAATACGATCCATGGGGCGGCAAACGTGTTCCACTAGAGGCCCAAGCGGGAAAAAGGCCAACCGCAAAACGGAAACAGATTTCACACCGGCAAAGCCGCGTTAAGATTGGGGAGACGGATCGCCGATCACCTCCCACTCGCTAACAAACACGCTTTCATGCACATACATCCATCGCTTCCAATTGGAGTGTGGCGTTTCGCGTCCAGCGCAATGCGGACTATCTCGGTACTCCGATTGCTTCATTCGGTGTGGATCTACTGAGGTCGCTTTGGATCGATCCGCGACCGCTTCCAGCTTAGACTGCGCCGAGGTAGGGATGGCTTACAAAGACATTTTCTGGATGGCCTGCGATTCAACCGAGCAACTGCGGGCCGAATATGGGCCGTTCCATACCCGCGAGGAAGCGGAGACCGAAGCTCGCAAACTCGGCTTTGGATACCTTCTCCGTTACGAGCACATTCTCGGACCCGACGAAGAAATTCAGGAAGTACGGTGCGTGTTTCTCGAACTACAAGATGCGGCTAGTTCCAGGGGACCGAAGCCCGGCGTGACCTTTCACACACGGTGTGCCAGTTGTGGAGAGACGGCCGTCCACGATGAAGCGTGGCAGGCAGAAGTATGGGCGGACATCCACGAATTCGAACATACCCGGCACAAAGTTCGTCTCTTCGAACATGCTCGCGGGGAAGGCCTGAAAGAAATTGCCGATTGGCGCGGCCACGCTGCGTAAGCTCTCTCGAACGACCTCCACTTCTCTGCAGCTCTTCAGTCCATCTCTTCCGATCTCTGCTCATCGCTCATGCATAATTAAGAAGTGAACGCGCCTGATTCTCCCAGCGGACGGCATTCGAAAGTCGCATCATCCGGTGGACGAATCGATGGCGTAGATCTCCTTCGCGGCCTCGCGATTTTCTTCGTGCTGATGAACCACGTCAACATGCGGCTAGTCCTCGCCGATGTGTCGTACACCGCGGGCTGGCCTCGCCAACTTGTCTCCCCACTGGTTTGGAACGGGCAGTATGGCGTTCAGATATTCTTCGTAGTCTCTGGGTTTCTCATCACCACGACCACGCTAAAAAGATGGGGATCGCTTGCTTGCGTTAGCTTGCGAGGCTTCTACATCATGCGCTTTGCCCGCATTATGCCGCTACTGATTTTGCTGTTGACCATACTCAGTGTCTTGCACTTCGCACACGTCAAGAATTTCGTCGTCTCGGACAAAACGGGAGGCCTTGGAGCGGCGCTCTTTGCCGCACTTACATTCCACGTCAATGTGCTGGAGGCCCGGCACGGATACCTGCCGGGTAATTGGGATATTTTGTGGTCGCTTTCGGTAGAAGAAGTCTTCTATCTTTTCTTCCCGCTGTTCGCGAAATTTCTTGGCCGAGGAAAGTTACTGATTGTGGTTTTAGTCGGATTCGTTGTGCTGGGACCCTTCGCGCGAACCGTTTTCACCCACAACAACGAAGTGTGGAAGGAATATTCGTACCTCGGAGGGATGGACGCGATTGCTCTCGGCTGCCTCACATCTCTACTGCTGCCGCGCCTTCATTTCTCTCGCCGCACTCTTTGGATGACTTGTTCTGCGGGCGTTGCGCTCCTGATTCTGATCCTGGGATTCTCGATTCGAGTCGAGGCTTGGGGGCTCGGGCATATTGGGGTGGACATGACGATTCTTGCGATTGGTACGTGCTTGCTGATCGCCGCGGCCACGGAGAGCGAATGGAAGAGTCCTAAGTTCGCCCGGCCTCTGTTGAATCTGGGACAGCAGAGTTACGAAATCTATCTCACACACATGTTCGTAGTATTCGGCCTGTTTCAACTGTTCCGCTTAGCCGGTGAATCAATGCGAGCCGTTCCGGTTTTGTTCCTGGCTGTGATTGCAGCTTCGGCCCTGCTAGGGATGGTCGTAGCCAGATATTATTCAAAATCTGCGAATCGATGGATCCGTGCGCGCTGGAGTGGCGGGAAGCAAGATGCAGTGCCACGAGGTTAGAAGTCCTCAATAGCAACCAATCATCGAGTCAATTTCGCAGCGGCCGCTTCGTCGAGCATCCACAACAGTTTCCCGTCTGTCGGATTCACAAGCTGGCAGGGGAACGGAGGGGTTTGCTTCTCATCCAACACCTGATGCACCATGTCGGCCTTGTCCGCTCCACTCGCCATGAACATCGCTTCGGCGGCCCGATCGAGAACCGGAAAAGTAAAAGTGATACGGTGTGTATTGAACTTCGCCACCCAATTGGCTACAACGATCCGAGACTTTTCTTCGAGGGCCGCGGAATCCGGAAACAGGGAAGCCGTATGGCCGTCCGGCCCCATGCCAAGCAAGATCAAATCGAAGCGGGGGAACTCTCCGGGCTTGAGTTCAAAGAACTTTCGAATCTGGGCTTCGTATTCGGATGCTGCCGCATCCGCGTCGGGATTTTCAGCCGCGACCCGAAAAACATTCTCCGCAGGAATCGTAATTTTCGACAGTAATGATTCGTTAACCATTCGGTAATTGCTCTCGGGATCCGTTGGTGGGACGTGACGTTCGTCTCCGAAGAAAAGGAAAACGCGGTTCCAGGCAAAGTTAGAGTGGTTCGAAGCCAGCAGGGAATAAAGGGCCTTGGGAGTGTTGCCTCCCGACAGGGCGACTGTGAATCGTCCCTGCGCTCCGATGGCGGTGCGGGCAGCTCCAACAAACTCTTCGGCTGCCGCGTGAAAGAGGTCGGGTGCGGTGGCGAACACTTCGATGGATCGGGTGGATGACATAGGCTCTATTGATTGAACATCGATGGCAGTTTATCTCGTGCTGGTTGCAGTCTCATTTGCTGCGTGGGCGTGACGTGCTCCATAGCAAGCTGCGCCGAGCAATCCGGTTTTTTCGTTCGTGATGACGCGCACCGGAATCGCCTCAAGCAGGGACTGCATGCGCCCTTTGCTGAGAAACGCCTGCATGAAAATTGGGCTGGCCAGCTTCGGCAGAATCTTAGGCGCAATGCCTCCCGCGAGAAACACGCCTCCCGTGGCCAGAACCTTCAGCGCCATATTCCCCGCCTCCGCGCCGTAGATCGAGATCCACAAGTCGAGAGCCTGCTCAGCTAAGGGCGCCTTCGCGGAAACCGCGGCCTGTGAGATGGCGCTTCCTGCATCTCCTGCGGCGATTTGATCTCGTAGCCATTGCGGTTCATCGCCGCGATGTGTGTCTTTTAGGAATAGATAGACGTTCACCAATCCAGGCCCGGAGACTATGCGTTCATAGCTAACGTGTCCAAAGCGGGCGAGAAGGTAACGCAGCAATTCAATTTCTAGTTCCGTGCGAGGAGCGAAATCGCAGTGTCCACCCTCGCAAGCAAAAATATGCTGCTGTTCTCCGTCCCAGATGAGGCCAGCTTCTCCCAGACCAGTGCCCGCAGCGACGACGGCCTGATTTCCCATCGGCGTTTCGTGGCCGATCTGATTCAACGCGATGGTATCGGATGCTCCGAGGCATTGAATGCCCCAGGCCTGCGCTTCGAGATCGTTGATCAGGCTTACCGATTCAAGTTGTAGCTCGCGCAGCCAGACGCGACGATTCGACAACCCACGGGAAGTTGGAAGTTTCGACACGACCATTGCGGACGGGGCCAGCGATTCCGAAACTAGCGATATCCGGATGCACACCAGTCTCACTTACAAATTTGAGGACGATCTCGTCGAGGCCGCGAAATTCACGGCTGGCGTAAACCTTTTCATGAACGGCGGTGAAGCGAGGACTGCCGCTTGGTTGCGCACCACGTGGTTCCGCGTCCTGGCGGTAATAGCTAAGGCGTGCGTGCGTTCCTCCGATGTCGGCGGCTAGAATCATTTTTCGAAATCTCTCCAGCGGCGTCCATCGCCTTCCATCAGTTCGTCGGATTCTTTTGGTCCCCAGGTGCCGGATGCATAGTTGGGGAAATTACGCGGCGGGAGAGCCTTCCATACATCGAGCACGGGATTGACGATGCTCCAACCGGCTTCGACCATGTCGGCGCGTTGGAATAGTGTCGCGTCACCGATCATGCAGTCGTGGAGAAGGCGTTCGTATCCGGTAGAAGGAACGACGCCAAAATAGTCAGCGTAAGCGAAATCCATATTCACTTCGCCGAGTTGCATCGCCGGTCCAGGAGTTTTCGCCGCAAAACGCAGCGAGATGCCTTCTTCCGGTTGGATGTGCAAGACCAGTTGATTAGGCATCATATTTTCAACCTGTGTTTCGCGGAAGAGCATGAACGGCGCGGGTCGAAACTGAATGACGACATGGGTGCTGCGGTCTGGCATGCGCTTGCCAGTGCGGAGATAGAAGGGAACGCCTGCCCAGCGCCAGTTATCGATCATCAGGCGCATCGCTACAAACGTTTCGGTGCGCGAATCTGTCGGAACGCCTTCTTCTGAACGATAAGCAGGCACACGTTGCCCGTCCATGGTGCCTTCGCCATATTGTCCGCGAACGGTTTTGCTAAGCACGTCTTCGGAACTGAAAGGCTGGATCGCATGCAGAATTTTTGCCTGCTCATCACGAACCGCGTTCGCCTCGAAAGATATTGGAGGCTCCATTGCGGTGAGAGTGATCAGTTGCATGATGTGATTGGGAACCATATCGCGGAGCGCGCCCGCTCCGTCGTAGTAACCGCCGCGTTTCTCGACGCCAACCGTTTCAGCGACCGAAATCTGTACATGATCGATGTAGCGGCGGTTCCAGATCGGCTCGAATATTCCGTTGGCAAAGCGCAACGCCAGAATATTCTGAACCGTCTCTTTTCCTAGATAGTGGTCGATACGGTAGATCTGCCGTTCGGTGATGACTTTCAAGAGTTGCTGGTTCAGCGCTTTTGCGGAATCCAGATCGTGGCCAAAAGGTTTTTCAATAATAACTCGACGCCAGTGCCCGTTTTCTTCGTTCATCAATCCGACTTTGGAAAGGCGTTCGACAATGTCTCCAAAAAAGTTAGGGGCTGTAGCCAGATAGAAAAAATAGTTGCCGTGGGCGTTGTGGTCCTGATCGAGCTTGGTGAGAGTTTCTTTCAGGGTGTCGTACATCTGTGGGTTGTCAAAATCGCCGCTGACGTAGTTGATACGACGAACGAATGACTCCCATAATTCGGTGTCGATGGCTCCCGTGGCAAACTGCTTGAAATCCTCCGTGAGCTTCTTGCGCGCGTCCTCATTGCTCATGGGCGTGCGACCGATACCGATCACGGTAAACTCTGGCGACAAGAGTTGCTGGCTGGCCAGATTGTAGAGAGCAGGGATCAGTTTGCGGCGAGTCAGGTCTCCGGAATAGCCGAAGATCACCATGATGCAGGGATCTCCGACACGTCCGATCTTCGGTTTCGCCGGTGCTGCCTGAACTTCGGATTGAGCCATTATTTCCTCGAACTGAATTGTGTCTGTCCGACCAACTACTTATGCCATGAGAGGGTTGAGTGACGGGAACAGGTGGACTTAGTCATGTGACTTAGTCCACCGCAAATCTCACGATGCCTTGCTGGGCGGTTTTAATTCGATGTGTCCACCAAACTTCTGGCGCATTGCGGAGAGCATCTTGTCCGCGAACGTATGCTCCTGACGCGAGCGGAAGCGGGCGTACAAAGCAGCCGTCAGAACTTCTGCAGGAACCGCTTCTTCGATCGCCGCCTGGATGGTCCAGCGGCCTTCGCCGGAATCTTCGACGTATCCGCTGTATTCGGAGAGCGTTGGATTCTCGACGAGTGCCATTGCCGTCAGATCCAGCAGCCACGACGAGATCACGCTGCCGCGCCGCCAAACTTCTGCGATGTCGGGGAGGTTGAGATCGTAGCGAATGTCTGCGGGCAATTCTTTGGACGTCGCATTCTTGAAAATATCAAAGCCTTCCGCGTAGGCCTGCATAATGCCGTATTCGATTCCGTTGTGGACCATCTTGACGAAGTGTCCAGCGCCGGATGGGCCGCAGTAAAGGTATCCACTTTCGGAAGTGCCCGGCACTTTATCGCGTCCTGGAGTACGGGGAATGTCGCCCACTCCCGGTGCCAGCGTTTTGAAAATCGGATCAAGGCGCTGCACGGTTTCTTTGGGGCCACCGATCATCATGCAATAACCGCGCTCAAGTCCCCACACTCCACCGCTGGTGCCGACATCGACGTAGTTCACGCCTTTGGCCGCGCAGAGTTTCGAGCGGCGGACGTCATCTTTAAAAAACGAATTTCCGCCATCCATGATCGTGTCGCCGGATTGCATATCGGCGAGCAACGTCTGAACTGTTTTCTCCGTGGGATCGCCGGAAGGAACCATGATCCAGACGGCGCGCGGAGCAGTCAGTTTGCTGAGGAGATCTTGCAGCGAAGAAGATGCGACTGCGCCTTCCCCGGCCAAACCTTTGACTGCGTCGGCGCTGAGATCGGAAACCACAACTGTGTGACCGCCGCGCATCAGGCGCCGCGTCATGTTGGCGCCCATCTTGCCTAGACCTACCATTCCGAGTTGCATGCTGCTCCTTTAAAAATCTTGCTGAGAATTTGTGTTGCTAATTCTGTGCTGGACAAAGGCGGACGGGGCGAGCCCCGTCCCCACACGAGAACCGTTACTGCAGAACCTGCTTCACAATTTCTGCTAACTTCGTGAGACCAGCATTGACGTCGCTGCCCAGGTGGACGCGCAGTGCCCGTCGTTTGCGTTCGGCGAGAACCTGAAAATCTCCGCGAGCCGCCGCTGCCTTTACGACTCCAAATGTATATTTCTGTCCGGGAACTGCCAGGTCATGCGCGTCGTCGCAAGTAATTTCCAGGAACACACCGGTGTTCGGACCGCCCTTATAGTCTTGTCCGGTGGAGTGCAGGAACCGTGGTCCGAAGCCGAGACACGTCGCCACGCGCTTGCGATCACGGACCGCGATGCGCAGGGACTGTAGCGAGGCTTCGTGAGTCGCATCCATTTCGATGTAGGCCAGCAAGCCGAAATAGTCGCCAGTCCCAGCCGGTTGAGATGGGCGCGCAGATAATTCTTCAACGTAGACCATCGGAAGCAGGTCCAGATGCTGCCGCTTTCGCCAACTCGGCGGCATTTCTTTCATCCGTGAAGAGTTTGAATCCTGCTTCTTCGAGAATCGGTTTTTCCGCTGGCAGTGATCCCTTCGCTTCGTATTCGGAGGTGAGTTGCTTGGTTACGATCTTGCTTGCTTCGACGTCGGGCTGATTGAAGGCATTGATGCCGAGGATCGATCCCGCGACGGCTGTGGCCATTTCCCAACGGAAGAATTCCTGTGACAAGCTGTAGGTGTCAGCGACCGCGATTCGGACAACGGGCTGTCCTGCTTTTTCAAGCGCAGCGATTTTTGCGTCTTGTGCGGCGTCGGGTGCGCTTTCCAGTCGCAGATAGGCGAAGATTCGGTCGTTGCCATAAACTTCCGGCGATCCGAGCGCCTCGCGATCGACCGGGATAATACCCTTGCCTTGCTTGCCCGTGGACTCAGCAATTAATTGTTCGAGCCACGCGCCGAGATCGAAGATCCCTGGAGATGCAACCAGGGTAATCTTGTCGCGCCCAAGTTTCGCCGCGCTGCCCATGATCAAGCCAAGCATCACTCCGGGATTCTGGTCCACCGGGACCGAGGGCTTGCAGGCCTCAACCATCGTTTTGGCATGCTTGAGTAACTTTTCAACATCCAGGCCCATGGCTGCTCCCGGAACGATCCCGAAGTCGGAGAGCGCAGAATAGCGTCCGCCAATCGACGGAACTCCGTAAAAAATATTGCGGAATTTATCCCGCTCGGCGACCCCTTGCATCTTCGATCCCGGATCAGTGACTGCGACAAAGTGACTGCCTGCTTTGTCTGCGCCAATCGTCTGGTGGACGCGCTCGAAGAAATATTGTTTGTAGATATTTGGTTCGAGAGTGCTGCCAGACTTGCTGGAGACGATGAAGAGAGTCTTCGCGATGTTAATTTTCTTCTCAACGCTCCGGATTTGCGCCGGGTCGGTCGAGTCAAGAATGTGGAGTCGTGGGAATCCAGGAGTCTGAGGATAGGTCAGCGAAAGCACTTCGGGACAAAGACTTGATCCACCCATGCCGAGAAGGACGACGTCGGAGAATCCTGCGTTCTTAACGTCGTCCGCGAAGGCTTTGAATTTGGCGATGCCGGCAAGTTGCTCGTCTGTGATGGTTAGCCATCCCAGCCACTTGGCTTCATCGTCGCCGGTCCAGAGCGAAGCGTCGCCATCCCAAAGGCGTCTTACTTTACCGGAGGCACGCCAGTCATTAAGGTTTTTTTTTACGGCTGCGTCGAGATCGGCGGGCAGGGAAGCGTTCTGCGGATTCGTCTTTCCTCCGCCTGATTGTTTCGTGCTCTTCTCAACCGCCGCGAGAAGCGTATCGAAAGATTCGGCGAAGAGGCGAACCCCATCGGCGGTTAGTTTATCGGTCGCATCTTTCATGACGATGCCCGACGCTGCGAGATCAGACATGGTTTTTCGCGCGCCTTCCACATTTTCGGTGAGGCTTTCGCGTGGCTTGCCATGATCACGGAAGTCATCGAGCGTAGCCGGAGGAATCGTGTTCACGGTGTCCGGTCCGATAAGTTCTTCGACGTACAGCACGTCGCTGTAATTTTTGTTCTTGGTGCTGGTGCTAGCCCAGAGCACGCGCTGGGTTTGCGCTCCCTTGGCGGCCAGAGCCTTCCAGCGAGGAGTGGAGAAAATACGCTGATACGCTTCGTAGGTCAGTTTGCCATTTGCAATCGCCACTTTGCCGAGGATCCCTTGCAGAGTTGTTTTGCGCCCAGCGTCCGTTTCGTTCTTGATCTTGTCTTCGACCAGTCCATCGATGAGGGAATCGATGCGGCTAATAAAGAAGCTGGCCACGCTTGCGACTTTGCTGACATCGCCGCCAGAAGCGCTGAACTTTTCGACGCCATCTACGAAAGCTGCTGCAACTTCTTCATACACGGGCTGCGCAAAGAGCAGTGTGACGTTGATGTTGATGCCTTCGCTGAGCAGTTGTCGGATCGCCGGAATTCCTTCGGGTGTTCCCGGAACCTTGATCATCACGTTCTCGCGGGCTACGGCCTTCCACAGGCGTCGTGCTTCGGCCAGCGTTCCGTCGGTGTCGTGAGCCAGATATGGAGAGACTTCGAGGCTCACATATCCATCACGCTTCTTGGTGCTCTTGTAGACAGGAGCGAGCAGGTCTGCGGCGTCCTGAATGTCGCGGATCGCGAGCAGTTCGTAACGGCCCTTGGCGTCGAGATCGGCGCGGCCCGCAAGAGTGTCGAGGAAATCCTGATATTGACCGCCAGCGATCGCTTTTTCGAAAATCGACGGATTCGAAGTCATCCCGCGCAGACCGTCGTCGGTGATCAGGCGCTGCAGTTCGCCGTCCTTTAATAGATCGCGCCGGATGTAATCGAGCCAAACGGACTGGCCAAAATTCTGAAGCAGGACGAGAGGATTTGCGGCTTTCGCAGTTTCAAGCGTGTTTACGGGATTCATGTCGATCTCCTAAACTCTGTCAGAAATCTTCAGCCCTCAAAGATAGCGGCCTGACGTTAATAGATGGTTACGACATCGATTTTGAGAAGTCAGATGCCGATTGTAGAGCTACTTTCCAATCTGCTTTCGGGCCGCTGCGATGATCGCGTCGGTGGTAAAACCAAACTTCTTCTGTAAATCTTTCAGCGGAGCGGATGCCCCGAACGTGTGCATTCCAATGATATGTCCGGCGAGCCCCGTGTATTGCGCCCATCCAAACACCGAAGCCTGCTCCACGGCAACGCGCGCCGTGATGTCGGGAGGCAGCACTTGGTCGCGATAGGACTGGTCCTGATGCTCGAACAAATCCCACGAAGGCATGCTGACGACGCGGGCACGAATGCCGTCGGCTTTTAATTTTTCATACGCTTCGATGCACAGATAAACTTCACTGCCAGTCGCCATCAGGATGACTTGCGGCTTGCCGCCTTCCGAATCGGCTAGAATGTAAGCGCCGCGGGCGACGCCTGCCGCCGCAGCATATTTCGAACGATCCAGCGTGGGCAGCGCCTGTCTAGTTAGGATCAGCGCCACAGGTTCCTTCTTGAGCGCCATGATGACTTTCCACGATTCGACAACTTCGTTCGCGTCGGCGGGGCGGAGAGTCATCAGGCCCGGGACAGCTCGCAAACCGATGAGTTGTTCGACGGGTTGGTGGGTCGGTCCATCTTCACCAACGCCGATGGAGTCGTGTGTGAAGATCCAGAGCGACGGAATTTCCATGAGCGCCGAAAGACGGATCGGCATTTTCATGTAGTCGCTGAACATCAGAAACGTCGAACCGTAAGCACGGATTTTCGACAACACCATCCCATTTACAACCGCGCCCATCGCATGCTCGCGAATTCCGAAGTGAAAGTTGCGGGCATTGAAGTTGCCGGGTTCGAAGTCTCCAGCCCCCTCGAAGGTCAACCGTGTCTTTGTGGAGGGATAAAGGTCAGCCGATCCGCCCATCAGCCATGGATCATTTTTCGCAATCGCGTTCAGAACTTTCGCGGACGAATCGCGAGTTGCGAGTCCCTTGGAATCTGCGGCGAAGGTCGGAAGCTCTTTATCCCAGCCCTTGGGCGCTTGATGTTGCAGCATCGCCTCGTATTCGGCTGCCAAGTCGGGATACTGCGCCTTGTATTTGGCAAACAGCGCATTCCAATCGCTGCTGAGTTGTTTGCCGCGCTTTCCCATGACATCGCTGAAGTTCTGCATCACTCCGTCCGGCACGAGAAACTGGGCGTCTTCGGGCCATCCGTAAGCGAGCTTCGTGAGTTTTACTTCTTCCACGCCCAGCGGCTCACCGTGCGCTTCTTTTGTGTCATGTCGGTTGGGAGAACCGAAGCCAATGTGACTGTCCACGATAATGAGCTTCGGCCGATCCTTTACTGCGAGCGCGTGTTGGTAAGCTGCGGCGAGCGCGACCAGGTCATTGGCATCGGGGAGATGCTGCACATCCCATCCGTAGGCTGCGAAGCGCGCGGCGACGTTCTCGTCATACGCAAGATCGGTGTTGCCCTCGATCGTGATGTGGTTGTTGTCGTAAATCCAGCAAACGTTGGAGAGTCGAAGGTGTCCCGCGATCGAAGCCGCCTCGGACGACATTCCTTCCATCATGTCGCCGTCGCCGCATAACGCCCAAATGTTGTAGTTGAAGATTTCAAATCCGGGACGATTAAAATGCGTCGCGAGCCAGCGTTCTGCAATGGCAAAACCGACGCTATTCGCGACTCCCTGACCAAGCGGGCCAGTGGTGGTTTCTACGCCCGTCGTGAGCCCATATTCAGGATGGCCTGGAGTCTTGCTGCCAATTTGGCGAAAGTTCTTGAGGTCATCCAGTGATAAAGCCGGAGTAGAAAGAATCTTTCCATCGGGGCCGGCCTCTTTGACTCCAGCCAGATGGATCAGCGAGTAGAGCAGCATGGAAGCGTGCCCGTTCGAGAGAATGAAGCGATCGCGATTCGGCCAGAGAGGATTGTCAGGGTCATAGGCCAGAAACTGCTGCCACAAACAATAGGCGACCGGAGCGAGCGCCATCGGCGTACCGGGATGCCCCGAATTCGCCTTCTGTACCCCGTCCATGGACAGCGTGCGGATGGTGTTGATACACAACTGATCAAGTTTTGAACCGAGCTGAGTACCTGTGGCCACCGGTTGCTCACTGACTGGCATCAATCTTTCTCCTTCATTTTCATTCTCTGCGTCATGGCCGCTGTCGTCACCACGCGACTGCGGATGAAGTTGTCCTCGCCCTAATGTGTTAGATGAAATCCAAAGCTAAATCGATACAACTAAGGCCACTGCCAGATAGTTTACATCTTGATTGGAAAACAAACTGGCAAGAGCGAAATCACGAGCAGATCAACAACCGAACCAACGACCGATTTTACACCGAGGAGAATCTTGCGGAGATTCCGAACGTGAAAAAGGGGTAGGGAATTCTTAAGTCAGGAAAATCTTGTCCTGGCTGACGCGGTGCTGCAGCGTAGAAGCCAGTTGGTCTACTTCAGTTGCCGAAAGATGCATGACATCCGGATCAAGAATTGGCGAGCGATTGCTTCCCACCGCGTCTCTTCGAACTTGGATCAACAACGCCTGCAGCGCCTGGGCGTCGTATTTCTGCGGTGTCAAACGAATCAATTCCTGAAGGGCGGCTCCAATCGGCATCCGCTGCCGGTAGGGTCGTTCGCTAGTCATGGCGTCGAAGGTATCGGCCAAGGCAACGATTCGCACGGCCTGCGGCATTTCGTCCGAGTGGAGGCCGTCCGGATACCCCGTGCCGTCTCCGCGTTCGTGGTGCCAGCGCACGATTTCAGGAATCTGTGGCCAAGGGAATTGCACGTTGCTAACGATCTGATGGCCGACGATGGTGTGGTCCCGCATCTCGCGATATTCTTCCGCGTCCAGTTTCGAAGCTTTTTCGAACAGCCGCTTGTCGACCGCAACTTTTCCGATATCGTGGAGGTATCCTGCTGACCGGAGTGATGCGACGTCGCCCGACTCCATTCCCAGCGCTTCGCCGATCGCCTGCGCATAGCGGCCGACGCGGAGGGAATGTCCGTGAATGTTGACGTGCTTGACATCGATGGCGGTTGCGAAAGCTTCCAGCGCGTTGTCGTAGAAGCCGTGCAAGGATGCCAATAGCCGCAGATTTTCCGACACGCGCTGTGCCAGAGTCTGACTCAGGCTGTGATTCTGGATTGCCAAGGCCACGTAGTGGCTCAGCATTTCAAAAGCGTCGAGGGCGTCTTCTTCGTAAAGTGCGTCCCCCGGACGGCGTCCCAAGGCGATTACACCAGCGAGTTTTCCTCGCACCTTGAGTGGGCAAATGCACTTGAATAGCTCGGGCGCGACATTTCCATTCGAACTCAGAAACACGTCATAGGTCGAGCTATTCAGTAAAACCGGACCAGCGGCGGCAGCTAAGGTGTGAACGTGACGCGGAAGTAAAGGGACAATCGCCGGGTCGGGGAGAAGTGCGAACCCCTGGGCATCCACTGAGGTGAGTAAAGAAGGTCGCTCGCTGAACGAAAACAGCACCGCCTCACGCGCGCCGGCCGCTTCCATAATCGCCGACAGCATGGTGCGAGCGGTTTGGTGGAAGTCGCGGTCCGCCGTTAATTCGGGACCCAAGTCCGCCAACGCTTCGAAGGTTCGTAACAGCTTTTTGAAATTGGTTCCCTGCAATGCCTCGTGCGGAGGTACTTGCGAGAAACCAGAGCCTTTTCAGCCTAGCATCGACATCAAGAAGCGATTGTTGGTTAGTTTGATGCCCTGCCGGAGGAGCGAAATCAGCGAATTCCAGCAAACAGTTAAGAACGAATTGTTGAGTTCCAAGTGCGCGCACAAGAGCGTCCGCGTTATAGGTGCCGATTGTCTTGACATCGGTCGTGAATTTAGCTCATACTTCGGCCAAACTGCCCGCGCCGCTTGCGTTCTGCCGGATTGCCCGGAAATTTACCGACCGAGAAAAATCAGTGGTTGAACCTCAATCCAATCCGTTTTCTTCCGAAAAACCTTTCCGTTCTTTTCCGAATGATCGGTCGGCCGAGGAGCATCTGGTTCCTCGGGCGCATCTGGTTCGGGAACGATGGCTGTGGAAATCGCTTTGTTTTCATTGAGGGAGCAGATCGCCTCCGGGAACCAACTGCTCGAACCAATGCTTACGAACATCACGCAAGCCGCCCGGCAATTCACTGGCGCCTCGGGTGCCGCACTGGCAATGTGGAAAGACGGCGCGATGGTCTGCCGTGCGCGCAGCGGAGCGACACTGCACCTCCGCTGGGAGCGAAGTTGAGCGCGGATACTGGCATCTCGGGTGAGTGTTTGCGTACCGGAAAAGTTCAGAATTGCGCGGACACCGAGAACGATCCACTCGTGGATGTGGAAGTCTGCCGCAGTCTTGGCCTGCGGTCGATTGCAGTTTTGCCCATCCAGGGATGGCGGGGAATCAACGGGATCCTCGAAGTGTTCTCCACTGACCCGGCGGCATTTACCGAGCGGGACATTTCAGTACTTGAGCAATTGGGTGCGCTTGCTGAGCGGGCGCGAGCATCGCAACCCCACGGCGCTTCGTCTGCCGCTCCGAAACTTTCTTCCGAGATCAAGCCATCGCAGACGGGCGGGCCTGTTGCCCGCATCGGACCGGGTTGGGGACGTAGCTCTGGCATTCATGGGCCCGCGAAAGCGGCCATTCGCCATGGTCACTCTCATCCTGATCGCGGCCGCACTGGTTGGTTGTGCGATCTGGCTTGGCTGGCGTGGCCCGTCGGAGAAAGGCGGTAAGGCGAGCCCCGCGGCTCTGAATGCGCCGGACCGGCAACGACTGACCGCAACAACCATCGCAGCAAATAGCGATCCCGTGGTTCCGGTGTCCTCCAATCCGCCCACCAGCCGTCTTCCCGACAATGATCCGATATGGAAAGCCGAATCCCGGTGGCGAGACACTGCTTCCGTCTGGTCAACAAGCCTCCCGCTGGATATCCCGTGAAGTTGGCATCGAAAGTGGATGTGATATCCGCCAACAAAACGCAAACTCGCCGAATTCGCCTCAAGCTCGTCGTCAAACCCATTGCGAAGTCAAATCTGTCAGAGGCAAAGAAGAGCGCATTCGCCAATCGCACTTTGCTGCCTGCTGAAGTTGTCGCGAATTTGGCCGATGGCAAGCGACACTTTGGGGCCGCGCAGGGACAAGGATGTGGATACAGACCCAGTTTCTGGCTGCGACGATCCATGGGCCCCTCCACCCATCTACCGACGGTCCTCGCCAGTTTCGCAGGGAGTTTCCGGCGGGGAGATACTGCGTCGAGTTGCACCGATGTATCCAGCCCAGGCTCGTCAGTTGCGGCAGGAAGGTACTGTCACGTTAACAGCGACGATCCTGGAGGATGGCTCGGTGAGTGACGTGAAAGTGGTGGACGGACCCTCAGGGACTCGCGCAATCCGCAGTCGACGCGGTGCAGCATTGGCGCTATCAGCCGTTTACTCTTGACGGAAAGCCGGTAAAGAACGAAGTCAGAATCAACGTGGATTTCAAGTTGTCTAGCGACGAAGCGGAAGGCTGAGCCACAGTAGCTGTTAGCTCTTAGCCTTTGGCTATGACGCTGACCTTAGCGAGACGTTTCCTACACTCCGACAGGGAACGGCTTGCTGTGGGTTTCGGAACCTACCGATAATCCTGCGAAGCGGCCTTGCAGTAACGACATCAGCCCAGTAACCCAATATCCCACAACAAAAAGAAGTAGAAATGGGACGGTGAAATAGTTCTCGTTATCGATCGCGTAAAACACTGCGAGCGCAAAATAAGTTCCGATCAGAAGTTCGATCCAGGGAACCCATCCCAGGCGTTTGCGATATTTCTTCGCGCCGATTCTGTCCTTCTTGGATTCGACGCGATATTTCGGAGTGCGGGCAAAAGCCGTCTGCTTGCCCACTAGCGCTTCAAGCACGGCGCGCGTGTTCGTAATCGTCAGCCCAATTCCTAAAGCCATGAGTAACGGCAAATAAAGCAAAGATTTCAGCCAGCTCTTCGGGAACAGCTCTTTTTGCGAAACCAAATAGAAACTGGAAATGGAAAACGTCGACGCCATGAATAAGGGAAGGTCGATGTAGAGCATCTGAAACCATCCCTGATAGAAACGAATAATCATCGCTGGCATCAGCAAGTACTGAAAGCACGATCATCAACGGATAGCTGAGATTGGCGGTCAGGTGATAGCAGGCCTCGACTTTCACTTTCCGCGGCACATCGCTGGCGAAGACTTGTGGCAATATTTTCTTCGAGACTTGGATCAATCCTTTGGCCCAGCGAGCCTGTTGCGTCTTGAACGCCGTCATCTCAACTGGTAATTCGGCAGGGCATTCCACATCTTGCAAATACAAAAATTTCCATCCCTTAAGCTGTGCGCGATAGGAAAGATCGGTATCTTCGGTGAGAGTATCGTGCTGCCACCCACCAGCCTCGTCAATTGCAACCCGCCTCCACATTCCGGCGGTGCCATTGAAATTGAAGAAGACCCCGCTGCGCGCCCGTCCCGAGTGTTCCAGAACAAAATGCCCGTCGAGGAGAATAGCTTCTACCTGCGTCAACAATGAATAGTTGCGATTGATATGCGTCCAGCGAGTTTGGACCATCCCGATATTGGGATCGGTAAAATGGTGGATGCACTTTAGCAAGAAGTCCGGAGGCGGAACAAAATCGGCGTCGAAGATGGCAATGAATTCGCCTTTCGCCGTTTTTAATCCAGCTTCGAGCGCTCCGGCTTTGTAGCCTTCGCGATTGTCGCGATGCACGTACACGACCGGATGTCCCAGGGCTGCGTAGCGTTCGACCAATAGCCGCGCCACTTCAACGGTCTCGTCGGTCGAGTCATCGAGCAACTGAATATCGAGTTTGCCTTTTGGATATTCGAGGCGGCACACGGCATCGAGAAGCCGATCGACCACATACTGCTCGTTGAAGATCGGCAGTTGCACAGTGACGCGCGGCAGATCGTCGAAACTAAAGCGCGCGGCAGGCTCCGTCGTCTTGTTTTTCTTGTGTTTGTAATAAAGATAAACCAGCCAATAACGGTGCGCGCCGTAGGACGCCAAAATGATCAGCACAATGAAATACGGAATGAGCAGCGCCAGATCGAACGCGTTGATCTGGTAGAGACCCTGGAAAGTCTTATCCAGGAAATGCTGGCGCAGGTAGGGTCCCCAGCCTTTTGAGGCGAGCATGAGCGCCAAGCCGGATGTGCCAGTTAAACCCATGAAGTCAGACTCATCGAATCAAGGTCATCGAGTAAAGATTATTGAATAAGGTCATTGAATAAAAAGGACGATGCAGTTGCAGTATTGTACCTGATCAATTCTCAGCGGGTTCTAGCGCCAATCGTCACTTGTCGGGCTAAGTTTCAAATCTAACTGCTGATGGGAATTTTCCTCAACTTTGATTGCGGTCCCGTTCGCTTCCTGTGATTTGAGGAAGTCTGCGTCGTTCCAGACGCCGTCCTCGATATCCTGCCATGCAAAGACCGTGTACCGACCCGGAGCCAATCCACGAATCGTGAAGTGTCCTTGCTGGTCGCTCGCCCCGGTTCCGAAATGATCGGGGAGCAGTCGATATTTTTCCTCAGGTACAGCAACCACCGTGGCGTTCGTGACGGGATGCGTTTGATCGACGTTTTGTTCTTTCTCGGTCACTCTCTCGGTAACGATTCCTTCGATCGACCCGCCCTTGGCGCTTACCACCAAGTCGAGGACCGCCGGGCCGCTAGCGGTGAATCCTCTTTCAACATCGTGGCCGGTGATTTTCACGGATTTCGTAAACGAATCCGGAACATTGCGTCCGTAGAGCTGCACGATGTAATTTCCGGGATTCACATTCTTCCATTCAAAGTTGCCGAGTCGATCGACCGCCGCGTTCGCACCAAACGTGTCGCGGGATTCGAAGAAGCCGGGGTCTTCAGGGAAGTCGGCGGGGCGCAGGTTGACTGAATATTGAGTAAGGTCGGCCGATGATCCGCCTTCGATTTGAAGACGCCCCGATAGTCGAAACGATGGTATCGGAGTTAGTTTTACGCCATCGACATCCGCCGCGATGACGTTTACATCCTGATGCGCGGTCAATGCTTGCGAGTCCGAGCCTGAAGACGCACTCATCACATAAGAGCCGGGGGCGACACCGCGCACTTCGAAAGAACCATCGGAACCCACCTCGCTGGTGTGGATCGAGTCTCCCGCTTTCGGAAGCAACTCCACCACGGCCTTCACGCCTGGGGCGATGCCAGCGACAACTCCGCGCACGCGATAAGTTCGGGTCGGGACCAGAGTGAAATTCGCCGGCATTTCATCTCCCGCTTTCAGCGTGAGGGAGGAAGCACGCGTGGCATCGTAGCTGCCCGGATAGTACGTGGGGACGTAACGGTTGTCGGTCTGCTCGCCAGTCTTACCGTCCGGTGAAATCTTTTCGTGTTGCGGTTCGTAATCGCGGAAGTCGGCCGGAGGCATGGCCACAACCCAATACTCTCCTGGGAACAAACCGGCGAGACGATATTCGCCGAGATCATTTGTGGCGTCCGTGCCAGCAGCTTCTCGTTTTGTCTTACCCGGTATCTTCTTGAGTACGAGTATGCGGACGCCGGTCATCGGATCGCCGTCTTCATCCGTTACACGGCCGCTGAGGATTGCGGTCGGCAACATGCGAAATAGGAGATCGTTTAGAGATTGCCCTGCTTGAACCGTGAAGACGTTGGTATCCAGCTTGAGGCCACGGGCATTGACGCCAACGAATCCAGCTTTCTCAATAAATACTCGGTAGCGCCCGGGTGCGACGTTCTCAACGTGGAAGTGTCCGTCGACGTCAGTCGATGCGGTGTAGTTCCCCCCGTCTTTCTGATTCTCGGCAACGATTTGTAGCAGCACTTTCTTGAGAGGTTCGCTGCCCGGCTCTTTCACGACGGAGCCAGCGATTGATGATGGGGTTGGTGCGGGTGCGGCAGGTTGCGCAGGTGCTCGCAATAATGTGGAGAGCAGGAACAAAGCGAGCGCGAGTGAGCGTGTCATTCGGTAGAGGATCACGTAGCCACATCCGCCCGCGAGCGTCATATCGCTACGTCTTAACAAGCCCGGTCATCGAGCATCGAGACTCGGTGGCAGCACAAACGGTGAGGCTCCGAGGGGTTCCGCACAGTGCAGGTTGATAACCTAAGCGCTTAGGTTATCGACGGTCACCCTTTACAAACTGGTCCGAGGCGAGTTCAGTTCAGAAAGTATTGCCGATACAACGTGTCCCGCTGTGCCGGACGAAAACCTGCATCTCGTATGATGCGGCGCAGTTCTTCTTCGGTTGTGCAATTTGTGACGCCGGCAGCACGGACAACGTTCTCTTCGAGCATTACCGATCCCACATCATTGCCGCCGAAGCGCAAACCCATTTGGCAGACTTTCAATCCCTGCGTCACCCAACTGGACTGGACATTCAGAAAATTCGACAGGTACATCCTCGAGATCGCCAGAACTTTCAAGTATTCAACGGCGGTCGCTTCATCCCAGCGACGTCCGCCTAGAGCGGTGTTGGACGGCTGGAAACTCCACGGAATGAATGCGGTGAATCCGCCCGTCTCTTCCTGGAGATCGTAGAGGCATTGCAGATGATTGATGCGATGCTCGATCGATTCGCCGACCCCGAACATCATGGTCGCGGTGGTGCGCATCCCGAGTTGATGTGCCGTCCGATGGACTTCCAGCCAATCCGCGGTCAGGCATTTCAGGCGGGCGATCTTGTAACGGACTTCGTCATCAAGAATTTCAGCGCCGCCGCCGGGAATGGAATCGAGTCCTGCATCGCGCAGACGCGAAATCGTGTCGCGTACGTTCAAATTGCTGTATTCCGCGATTGCGAGAATCTCCGACGCGGAGTAGCAGTGCAGGTGAATCTTCGGGAAGCGTTGCTTGATGCCGCTCAGCATCTGCTCGTGCCAGTCGATCTTCAGATCAGGATGCAAGCCACCCTGCATCAGCACGCCTGTGCCGCCGAGTTCTACGGTCTCGCGGATCTTTTCGTAAATGGTGTCGAAATCGAGGATGTAACCTTCTTTGGAAGCCGGTCCCTTCAACGGGCGGTAGAAGGCGCAGAAGGTGCAATATTCTGTGCAGAAATTTGTGTAGTTGATATTGCGATCAATGATGTAAGTAACAGTGCCTTCGGGATGCTTCTGGCGACGCACCGCGTCCGCTTCCATGCCGATCCCAATCAGATCGTCGGACTGAAACATCTCCAGAGCTCGCTGTTTGGTCAGGGACATCGGGTATAGATCCTCTGTCTTTATTTTAGCTGGAAGGAGCCCTAGGTGCTAACCATAGTTCACGGTCTGGTTCACGCTCGGCTTCTTATGCCGTCCGCTTTCGAGGCTGTGATTTGGGCTTGGCAGACTTCGCGCTGCCTTGCTGACTCCTTTTGTACTCATACCAGCCGTACAGTCCGCCAAATACCGAGAAGGCGACGAGGAGTCCGAAGATGGGCCAGTAATAAAGATCAAAAAATTTGAGGATGTAACGTCCGTAGTGCGCTCCGAGATAAGCAAGGATGACGTAGCGAATGCCGCGTCCCACGGCTAGCGCTCCCAAGAACTTCTTGGTGGGATACTGCATGGCTCCAGCAGCCAGTAGCATGGGAACGATCGGAACCGGAGGCGGAAGCATCGCGGGGATGGCAACCGCTGCGAATCCCCAGCGTTCAAAAATCGCGTAAACCTTGTCGGTTTTCTTCTTTGAAAATTTCTTCTCCAGAGTTTCTTTGCCGCCTTTGCGCGCCATTCGGTAGGTAACGTACCCACCTAGCAGCGCTCCCGCGGTAGCCATGACAGCGTAGTAGAGCCACGGTTCGCGATGGCGCGCTGCCAGGTAGATGGTGATAACGTCAACGCTACCGGGCAAAGGGATAAGAGAATTGTCAGCTAGTCCAAGCAGAATCAGACCGGGACCGCCGAGATGGATCAGCCATCGCATAGCGCTCTTTTTTGTGACGAGCAACAGGATGGCTAAAAAGTGCATGCAGTTAGATTAAATCAGGTTTCGTAAATGCTGAGAGATGGAGATCGGATCGACCGATTGTTGTTTCACGACTGATGAGACAAGAACACGACTCATGGCACAAAAAGAAGATTAGGCGCCTTTGGGAGTACCCCGATCTCCACTCCCAGTCGGTAGTACAGCGCAAGCCCCTCGATGCAAGGGGGATCAAGGTAGTAGTGAATGTTGTGGGTCAGGTACGCTCGCACGATGTCGAGCGTAAGTCCCAAGCGCGGTGACCACTCCTGTACGGTCGCTTCTAGATTTTTCGGCAAGAGGCCGTGATCGCGGGACTGCTGGAATACTTTCGATATCGCCGTGCCATCGCGTCCAGCGAGTGCCTGCTTGCGAATCGCCCAGAACGCGAACACGAACGACTTTCCTGTTCGGGCGATCCACTCTTCAGCAAGATCAAGCGCGAAATAGTGGGACCGATCGACCTGCAGAGCGGGATCTCCGATAAGCAATGCGGCGTCGCAAGACTCCAGCATTAGATCCACATTTGGAGCCATAGCCTTGTATTCGCGCGGCCCGCCCAGCCATTTGGTAAACAGAATTTTAGTGAGTGCAACTGAAGTCATCGAGGAAGTATCGAGGGCGACAGTGCGAACTCTGTCGTTCCACTCACCGATCGGCGATTTGGAAACCAACAAGATCGACCGCACCGCCTGCCGAGCTGCAATCGCAATATCGGGAACTATGACTAGATCCGAAATCGTGGTGTACGCAGCGGCGGGAATGATACCAATGTCAGCTGTACCAGCACGCAATGACTCGGCGCAGGCAGACGGCAGAGTGTAAGAGATATCGAAATTCGAGCCCGCCCCAGCTTCTCCATGTTCGAAATCCCACATGAGCGGCGCGGTATTCAGGTAGGAAATTGCTGAGATCTTTAAGTGGCTCTGCACTTTACGAATACTACCAAAATCAATGTGCGCGTCGTCACTGACAATGCTCTCAGGCACGGAATAGCGTCAACCTATATGTCGAACGCCGCCGGTTCTGCTTATAAAGATGAGGCTCCCGCAAGTTTGGCTTCCGATATTGGAGCAATCCCCGCCACTCTTGCTGGAGTCGTCAGCAATCTCAATCCGGCTTCTCATCAGGGGATGTATTGGCTCGCACTTGCCCTCACGCAAGGACTGGGACCGTCGCGCGTTAAGAAACTCATCGAACACTATGGGACGGCCGAGCGCGTCTTTCGCGCCAGTTTGACCGAACTTGAGGCCACCGGAATGCGTGCGGTCTCGGCGCAATCGATAGCTACCGGCAAGTCACTCGAACTGGCACAGCAGGAGTGTGCGAAGGCATCTGAAACAGGAGCACAAATTATTTCGCTGAGCGATCCGGAATACCCGTCGAGGTTGAAGGAAATCTATGACCCTCCAGTTATTTTGTTCGTGAAGGGAAGCGTAGAGATACTGTCGCAGGCTGGCATCGCGATGGTTGGCACACGGCACCCCACGCCTTACGGAAGCGGGATGGCCGAGCGCCTTTCGACCGATCTTGCCGCCCGCGGGTTGGTGATTATCAGCGGGCTCGCGCGCGGCATCGACACGGCGTCGCATCGTGGAGCGGTATCGGTGAAAGGGAAGACTGTTGCCGTCCTTGGCACAGGGATTGACGTGATGTATCCCAAGGAAAATACCCGTCTCGCGGAGCAGATCGTCGCTCTCGGTGGAGCGCTGATCTCAGAGTTCCCGATCGGGACGCATCCAGCGCCGCAGAATTTTCCCATTCGCAATCGAATTATCAGTGGGATGTCCGCTGGTGTGTTGGTCGTGGAGGCCGCCGAGTACAGCGGGACACGCATTACTTCGCGTTGCGCGTTGGAGCAAAACCGCGATGTTTACGCGGTTCCAGGCAACGTGACCAACAAGAATTCATGGGGTCCGAACACGCTAATCAAGCAAGGCGCAAAGTTGGTTGCGACCTGGGAAGACGTGTGGGAAGAACTGCCGACGGATGTCCAGAATGCGCTGAGTTCGATGCGGAATGAATCTCCCGAACCGGAAACCGCATCTCTATTTCCGGATGCGGCGATCTCGCCTCACGAAAAAAAGATCCTTCGATTGTTGAAAGCTGACGAGTCCACGCACATTGATGAATTGGTTGAGTTGTTGGAAGCCGACATGTCATCCTCGGAAATCTTCGCGGCTCTGTTCGAGTTGGAATTGAGCGGGAAGGTGAAGCAGTTGCCGGGGAAGAATTTTGTGAAGAGCTTTTAGAGGCGAGCTTTCGGCCTTCAGCTGTCAGCCGTCAGCGATCAGCAAAAGCTGGAAAAACTTTCTCCAGATCAGAGATCTGAGTTCGAGGGAGCAGGTGGATTCATCGAGAAGAATAACGCCGTAGTACACGCAACGACGAAGGGTGGTTAACTGACAGCTGACGGCTGATAGCTGACAGCCGATCCCCATTCGTGCTAGTTTCATTTCCATTACCGCGAAACTGAGGAACCATTGTCCAAAGGTCTAGTCATTGTCGAATCGCCAGCGAAGGCGAAAACTATCCAGAAGTATTTGGGTAAGGGTTTTACCGTGGATGCTTCCTATGGCCACGTCAAGGATCTGCCTAAGAGCAGTCTCGGGGTTGATATTGAAGACAACTTCGCCACCGAGTACGTCGTTATCCCGGGCAAAGAGAAAGTTCTCGCGAAGCTGAAGAAGCTCGCTCTCTCGGCGGACACCATCTATCTGGCGCCCGATCCCGATCGCGAAGGCGAAGCGATTGCGGCGCATCTGGCCGACGAGCTTGGCGAAGACACCAGCAAAAAGAAGAAGGCGAAGAAAGGCGACGCAAAAAGCGCGAAGCCCGCTAAAAAAGAGATCGATGATGTCGGCGACGGCGCCCGCATCCGCCGCGTGACGTTCAATGAAATCACGCAGCGCGCTGTCAAAGCGGCATTCGAGCATCCGCGGGACATCGACCGCAACTTGGTCGATGCACAGCAGACGCGTCGTGTCCTCGATCGGCTTGTTGGATACCAAGTCTCGCCTCTGTTGTGGGACAAGGTTCGTCGCGGCATCTCGGCAGGACGTGTACAAACCGTTGCTTTGCGGTTGATTGTTGATCGCGAACGCGAGATCAGAGCCTTCGAGAAAAAAGAATATTGGACGATCGACGCCAGTCTCGCCGCAGCCAAGCCGCCTACTTTTGACGCGCGCTTCCTCGGTAAAGGCGATGAAAAAGTTGAAGTCACTAACGGCGAGCAGGCCGAGCAGATTCGCGTTGCGCTCGAAAAAGCCGATTGGGTGGTCCGCACAGCTGAAAAGAAAGAACGGAAGCGGAACGCTACTCCACCGTTCACGACCAGCAAATTGCAGCAGGATTCGTCGCGCAAACTGCGTTTCAGCGTGAAGCGCACCATGATGATTGCGCAGCGCTTATATGAAGGGGTCGAGCTCGGCGACGAGGGACTCGTCGGTCTGATTACCTACATGCGAACCGATTCGACCCGCGTGTCCGCCGACGCGATCACTGAACTCCGCGAATACATCACCAGCGAGTTTGGTGCGCAGTATTTGCCCGCGTCCCCGAATACATATAAGGAGAAGAAAGAAGCGCAAGCGGCGCACGAAGCGATCCGTCCGACTTCGGCCGTGCGTCATCCGGATCAAGTCAAACAATACCTGCAGGAAGATGAATTCAAGGTTTACAAATTAATCTGGCAGCGCTTTGTGGCGTCGCAGATGAATCCGGCAGTTTTCGATCAAACGACGGTCGATATCGATGCCAAATCAGGCAGCGATGTATTCCAGTTCCGTGTCACGGGATCGGTTCCTAAGTTCGACGGCTTCCTCAAAGTGTACGAAGAGTCCAAGGATAATAAGGATGAGGAAGATGAAGAGCTAAAACACAAACTGCCGCCGCTCGAAGCAGGGCAGAAGCTGACGTTAAAGTCGCTTTTGCCAGAGCAGCACTTCACCGAGCCTCCACCGCGCTTCAACGAAGCTTCGCTGGTGAAAGAGCTTGAGGAGCGCGGCATTGGACGTCCTTCCACCTATGCGACGATTCTGAGCACGATCCAAGAGCGCCAGTACGCGCAGAAAATCGGGGGCAAATTTACTCCTACTGAAATCGGGCTGGTCGTGACTGATCTGCTCGTCGAAAACTTCAAAGACATTTTCGATTTTCAATACACGGCTCGTCTGGAAGAAGAACTCGACGAGATTGAAGAAGGAAAGCAGACGGGCAACGATGCGCTGTCCGAGTTCTACAAGAAGTTCGCTAAGGACCTCAAATACGCTGAGAAGCACATGGAAAACATCAAGCGTATGGAGAAGCCGACGGACGAAAAGTGTGAACTCTGCGGCTCTCCGCTGGTCATCAAGTGGGGCAAGCATGGATCGTTCTATGCGTGCAGCACCTACGACAAAGAGAATCCGGAAACCTGCAAGTTCACGAAAGAAAATCCCATCAACTTGCCGGATCTCGATACCGCCGATGTGCAGGAAACCGCGCAAGAAGAGTATTGCGAGAACTGCGGTCGCGTGATGGTGTTGAAGCGCGGACGGTTCGGGCAGTTCATGGCGTGCACGGGGTACCCCGATTGCAAGACGACTCGGCGACTGGATCAGGGGAAGAAAGTTCCAGATATCCCGCTGGATGAGCTGTGTCCGCTCTGTAAGCGGAACATGATTTTGCGGCACGGACGGTTCGGAGAGTTCACTTCGTGTAGCGGATATCCTGAATGCAAGTACGTGAAGCAGAACTTTATCGGCGTGAAATGTCCGGAGTGCAAAGACGGCGAGATCGTTGAGAAGCGCGCACGCAAGGGCAATACGTTCTATGGATGCGGCAATTACCCGAAGTGTAAATTTACTTCGGCCGCGAAGCCAATTGCCGAGAAGTGTCCCGATTGCGGGCACGAATATCTGGTCGAGCGAATTCGGAAGGACGGAACGGTAATCGCGTGTCCGAATAAAGAATGTGATTACGAGCGCGCGGTCGAAGGCGAAGCTGGGGAACTTGCTAAGGTCTGATTGTCCGTTCGCGAAATAAGAACAAGAAATCGAGAAATTAAAAATCTACTGAGTGGGAACCACGAGGCGAAAATTATGGCAAAACATGCAACTGCACATGACGCGCAGGTAATTCTGAAACTGTACGACGTCCGCCGAGAAGCCGAAATGCGCAAGGCGAGGCTGTGGGTGACGGGCGAATTTTGGCCGCAGAGTGCGGACGATATCATCAAGGTGATGAACTCATCGACCATTCCGGAAAATGCGTGGCTCCGCCAAGTTGCCAGCTATTGGGACATGGCGGCGGCATTCGTTCTTCATGGCGCCATCAACGAAGCGCTCTTTACGGAGACCAGGTTGCAGCGGCGAGATGTATTTCGTTTTCGCTAAGATCCAGCCATTTCTTAAAGAATTACGCGAGAAAGACAGGAAACCCTTACATGTTCTCCAACATTGAGAAAGTAGTGACGAGAACGAAGGACGCGCGCAAACGTCTCGAACGCACAGGCAAGAATGTTGAGGCTCGACGCAAGGCGTTGGCTAAGCCCGCGAAGAAGAGCTAAGGCTCTGCATCGAAATCTCTGCCGAAACCGTCGAATCAGACGTCTGCCTTGCGAGCGTTAAGCCTGGGAATTCGCGATTGCGATATCCATAAGGCCGTCGCCCCATCTGCTATCCTTACTCTGTTGTGCGGATGCTTTGGTGGTTTCTCATTTTAGGAATCAGTACTGCGGTGGTGGTGTCGGTTGCGCTTACGCTTTATATGCGGGTCCGGCGGCAGATGAAGCGCGCGGCGGCCCATCGAGCGGAACTTGATGGCACTGCCGTCGACCGTTCTCTGCCTCCTGAATCCTGATCGATTCCGGATGCGAGACGACTCCGCCCGGCACAAGATTCGCGAACCAGTTTGCCAGCACGAAAGGAAAGACATGTCGAGACTAGCGACCGAAGTTATCGGCCAGCGAGCCGCAATCCGTTGCCGTCGATTCACGCAGGGAATGGGCAAAGCAGACTGCAATTGTGATCTCCGCCAGCCTGTTCGTTGCCGTGTGCGCTCGTGTGTCGGTGCCGCTGCCATTCACGCCTGTGCCTCTGACTCTGCAGAATTTCGCGGTCATCGCCATTGGATTGATGCTGGGCTCGCGTCGAGGATTTGCCGCACTCGCTCTCTATCTAATCGAAGGCGCGTCTGGAATGCCGGTTTTCAGCCCTTCGACTACCGGTGGTGGAATCGCGCAGTTGCTCGGTCCGACCGGCGGATTTCTGATGGCATATCCGTTCGTCGCATTCGTTGCGGGATGGATTTACGAAAAAAGCTCACGCGGTTTCGCGGCGGCAGCGTTGGCCTCGGTGACTGCGGAAGTCTTGCTTTTCGCGGGTGGCCTCAGTTGGCTCGCAGTGTGGACGCATTCGATCTCTTTGGCAATACGTTACGGGCTCTATTGGTTTGTCTTTGCGGAAGTAATTAAAGTGTTGATCGCTTCCGGCATCGCTTCCAGTTGGAACCATCTCCGCTCGACGCAACGATAGCTTTGTCGAAGCGCGGGTTTTCAGCCGTGCCGCCAGAGTCCAAAGGATTCGGAATTAGCCTTTGATGGCAGAGGCTCCGACCTCGGCATTACTAACGTAGAATTTCTACATTTCATAAAACAGGATCAAAGAATTTATGAGTACAGTTTCCTCTCCAGTCCGCGAAATTAACGTAGCGCACAGTCCCGATTCCGACGACGCATTCATGTTCTATGGTCTCGCCACGAACAAGGTGCGCGTACCAGGATTGAAATTCAGCCACACTCTTTGCGACATTGAGACGCTGAATCGCCAGGCTCAGGAGGGTGTTTATGACGTCACTGCGATTTCCTTCCACGCCTATCCTTATATTCAGGACAGCTACGCCTTGATGTCGTGCGGAGGGAGTGTGGGCGATGGATACGGGCCGATGTTGGTTTCGACGCGTCCTTTTAATCAGGATGAAATCAAAGGTCGCAAGATCGCCGTTCCCGGAAAACTGACGACCGCCTATCTTGCCCTCGAGTTATTTGCTCCTGGAATCGAAGTGGAAGTCGTTCCGTTCGATCAGATAATCCCGCAGATTCTGGAAGGGAAGTACGAGGCTGGATTAATCATCCACGAAGGCCAGCTTACTTATGACAAATCTGGATTGCATCGAGTCGTCGATCTCGGCAAGTGGTGGCAGAAAGTTACCGGACTTCCACTGCCGCTGGGGGGGAATGCAATTCGTCGCTCGTTGGGACACGAGACCATGGTCAGTGTGACGCAGGCGCTCCGCGAAAGCATTCAGTATGCTCTCGATCACCGCGAAGAAGCTCTCGCTTATGCGATGCAGTTCGCCCGCGATCTCGATACTCCGCTCGCCGATAAATTTGTCGGAATGTATGTCAACGAGCGCACGCTCGACTATGGTGACGATGGACGCGAGGCCGTAAAGCGCCTGCTTGACATGGGACACAAGGCAGGGATCATTCCGCAGACACCACGCGTTGAGTGGGTGTAGAGCAGCTCTTAGCTTTTAGCCGTTAGCTCTTCGCTTAAGCTAAGAGCCGATGATCTCATAGAGAGCGTTTTCACCTTACCCTCTCAGGAAACGAAAACACGGGATCAATATCTACCGGAATGTCCGATGCGGTCTTCAGTGCGTTAGTCAGATCGTCCGGCATCGTGTCGTATTTCTTGAACCAGTTTTCTGCTCGCGCGCGATCTCCAGTGGCTTCGGTCTCTAACAGTTCCTTGGCTAGATCACCCAGCGCGGCTGGCATCTTTTCATAGACGATGGCATAGCGTCCGTTGGGGTTTCGTACGATCGCGCCTCGCTCATGTAGATAGTTGAACTCCATCATCTCGGCTTGGCCATGGGCTTCGGCGGTTCCAAAGCGTACGGTGCGGAAAATCCCACCTACGTAAGATGAGTAATACTCTTCCAGCTTTTCTTTAGGGAGTGCATCGTGATCGACCAGCCACTTCAGGCCGAACATTCCCGTTACGTCGGCCTTCGCTTCCTCCAGCCCACTGAATCGCGGACCGATCGCTTCCCGAATGTCCACCTTTCCAGTGGAGGTCCGCGCATAGGCTGGACCCAGGCCGTGACAGATCTCGTGCATGATCGTGCTCAGCAGATACCCTTCGCCAGAAACTTTCGCAGCCTGATCCGGTTCTAGCAGTTTGCGGGCGACGGGCAGAATCACGTTGTTGACGCGGGCATCCATAAAGTTCTTGAAGAATAGTTTCTTGCTGCCTTTTTGTTCGTGAACCCTTGGATCATTCGGCAGATTGTCAGCAACCGCTTGGTATCCGTGCGTCAAATCACCGGATCGAAACGGAGTGTCCATCACTTCCATCGGCGTCTGCAAACCCTGTTTCGAAGGACGGTCTTCGGCTGCAAGCGGAAGTGCATCCTGAATCTGCGGAACGTATTTTGTGAAGAGGTCGAGCTTCTTGCTCTCCCCTTCATTGCGAACCATGACAGCCGCTCCGTAGGAACCCTTAATGCCGAGCAAGCTGTCCATGTAGGTTTCGTAAGGCGCGAAGATGATGTCGAATTTAGGATTCTTCAACTCCAGCCAAGCGAGATCGCTGGCAAAATAGTCGTCGCTGAGCAGTGCTTCCGCGCGAAGTCGCAAGAACTTGGCGAAAGCCGGATCACCACTAAGACTGGCCGCCTCTCGCAGGGCCTTTGCCGCCCGCTCCAGAAAAGTGCGGAAGGCGATGTGGTAGGGAACGGCTTCAAGTTTGTTGTCGTTCCATCGGACGATGCTGAACTGATCGTAGATTGCTTTCTTCTGTTCGAGATGATCTTTCGCGTACTGCTCGATCTGATCGCGCGTCACATTGGCTGGATAAAATCCCCGACCGGGCGGCATCGGCTCGCTACCGACGAAAGGCCGATCTTGATCGAGGAGATCGAAGCGTGAAGCGTTAATCCAAAGATAGCGGCGCAACTGCATGTCCCGCACGCTCTTGCTCGAAGCGAGCGATTGATAGAGCGTAAGTCCCGCAGGGTCGCTTTGCCTCCAGTAAATACTTTCAAGAAAGCCACAAGCTTCCACCAGCTTGCGAACAAGTTGCTGCTCGCGAGCGCTCAGTCCAGTGCTCGAGAATGGCATTTGGACGCGGCGAAATTTCGCGAGGCGTTGCGGGAGATCAGCTACTACTTTCAAATTCGCCGGGGCCCCGCTTTTAGCTGCAGTTCCGGTCATCGATTTCTTTTTCGCCGGAGTGGTAGCTTGCGAAGGGGGCTGCGCGACGCTAAAACCGCAGACCAGGATAATCAGAAAGAAAAGAGCCGTAAAGCGCGCAAAAAAGGATTTAATAAACCCATTCATCATAGAGTTACAAGTCTATCAAAGCTCCACCGAAGAATCGGCTGAAGCCGTTATCATGAATGGTATGCCGGGACGAAACGAACACCAGACCTTGCTCATAGATTGCGACGACACGCTCTGGGAAAATAATATTTATTTCGAAAGGGCGATCGCGAAATTCATTTCGTTTCTCGATCACCGCGAGCATTCGCCCGAGCAGGTGCGACTGATACTCAACGATGTTGAGCGCGAATCCATCATTAAGCACGGGTACGGACTGAACAGCTTTACTCGATCACTCGTTGATTGTTTCGAGAAATTATCTGTTGACCCTGTGACGCCCGAGATGCACGAACGCATTCACAGTTTTTCCCATCAGATTGCGGATCATCCGATTGAGTTGATTGCTGGCGTTTCAGATACGCTGGAATATCTTGGCCAACGTCATCGCTTGATCGTCATGACTAAGGGAAATCCGAAAGAGCAGTCGGGTAAAGTCGAGCGCTCTGGATTGAAGAAATATTTTTCGGCAGTGGAAATCGTCGCCGAGAAGAACGAGTCAACGTATCGATCCGCGATCGCTAAGCACAGCCTTCGACCAGATGCCACGTGGATGATCGGCAACAGTCCTAAGTCGGATATCAATCCCGCGCTTGCCGCCGGATTACATGCCGTATTTGTTCCTCACGACAATACTTGGATTCTCGAGCATGAGGAAGTTGCGACGGCACCAGCCTCACAGCAACTTCTGGTGCTTGAAAGATTTGGGGATCTCGCGAAACACTTCTAGCCGCACGCAGCATTGCCGGTGAGGAACCTTCGCGAAGGTGAGAATCTCGTTAGGGAGAAATTCGTTAGCATTGCTAACGAATGTTAATCGAGGTCGCCGGCGCCCGGCGACCTCGATTGTTTTCAATCCAGCTTTTACTGCACCGTCACTGTTACCGACTTCGACGGAATTCCGTTCGCCACCACTACCAACGTGCTCGCACCCGTTTCCGTCGTCGGCAGAACGTCGAAGTTCGTTGAGACCGTTGCCGAGCCGGTCGCTACGCCCATCGTGCTGTGGTCGTGAGTGCGGGCGTAGAACACATGATGTGTTTTCTTGTTGGTGATGCGCACCAGCGGATAGTTCGTCGCCGTTTCCAACTCGTCTCCAAATGCAGCGGCTTGCGACAATCCGTTGAACTGAGTGCCCGAGATGGTATAGGTCGATCCACGAACCACTTTTGCCGGGAAACTCGAGATCGCTGGCGCCCACGCAGTCTCGTACGTTCCGGTTGAGGTGTACGTCGCGGTGGTACCACCGCCGACTAGCACTTCACCGGTTGGCAGCACCATTAAGCTACCAATAGTCTGAGGCCCAGGTTTGAGAGTGGTGCCGTTGAACTCGTACGAAGTTCCCGAGTCTCCTTCTACCAACACGTTGCCGTTCGGGAGCAGCGCAGCGAAAGAGTCGCCTGCGTTGTCACTGTTCGGGAACACCGGGCCCAAGGTCCACTTCCCCGTCAGGCTGTCATAGATCGCTGTGTTACCGGGGCCGTTGGTGCCCGTGTAGGATCCAGTGACGAACACGGTGCCATCGGGACGCAGAATTTGCGGACCGATCTCTCCAGGCGGGTAGTAGCAGAGACTTCCATTCGGACCATAGTTAAGACATCCAAACGGAGACGGTGAATGTAAATCTTTAATAGTGCTGCCAGCGGTTACCCATTCCTTGGCGGTTGGATTGTAGATTTCAGAATTAGGGGCGCTCTTGACGTCGGCGGTCAGGAAGGATCCGTCCGCTAGTAGAGTCCAACCCTCTTCGGCGTTGAAGTCTTTCTTCCCCTTCGAACTCACTGTGCTCCACTTGAGCGTCTTGGGATTAAGTGCCCGCATCTGCTTGGTCAGCTTGTTTCCAACGACGAATGTCCCATCTGGCAGAACGACGGACGGCGAATCTCCGATATAGTTCCATCCGCTCGGCGCGGGCAAAGCTGTCCAGGTATTCGCCACTGGATCGTAAACTGCACCAAGATTGGTGAGGGCGAAATTTCCGTTGTTGTACTCGCCGCCTGTAATTACCAGGCGTCCGTCGGCCAGAATTGCCGACGCGAAATCTTCAGGCACATATCCCGCAGGAAGACGCGCCATTTCTGTCCACGTTCCTTGGACGTAGCTCCCAGTGATGTCGGGCGTGAGCTTCCACCAATCAGCATCGCTAAATCCTTGTGCCAAAACCGTTCCATCGGTGAGCTGAAAAGTGATTTGCGCGCCATCGGGCGGTTGGTTCAGCAGCGCCGTCACCTTTTGTGCGAGCGCCGCTCCGGACAAAAGAATGATTGCGGATATTACGGTGATTGCGAATCGTGGGATGAGGAATTTCTTCAACAAATTGCACAACCTTTCTTGAGTGCTGCGAGTGGCAAAACGATGGGACACCATCCTAGCAAAACGCGGGGAAATTAGGAAAGCTTTGAAGAGGCCATCCCGAGCGGGTTTTGGGACGGCTGATTCTTGGTGGTAACGACTAGAATGTCCGCAAATAAGTCAGGCCGGGAGGGGAATTTCTTCCCGATCCCGGCCCGCGTTTCTTCCAGTTTCGACTTGAAACGTGAGTCCGACTAGTTGCTCGGAGCAGTTGTAGCATTGGCAGTAGTAGCTGCTGTTGCCGGTGCCGCTGCGGTCGTCGGTGCCGGTGCCGTCGCAGTGCTAAAGCGCGAGAGCCGCGGATAGAACGGCGTCACTTCGAACGGCATCTTGTCGCGAGCGGAGGTGATTGCAACTGGCTGAGCCTTCACGATCTCCACTTTGTCGTCCCACGGATTCAGCTTGACGCGTCCACCAAGGGGCAACGCTGCGATCTGATCGAGCTTGTTCCAATCCAGCGCTGGAGCCGAGGTGGCTAACTGAGCCATGCGCGTCACCGTACCGTTTTCCGTGATGTTGTTGCCAAGGTGCGCTTGCAGCAGAGCCGTAAGCTGCGGAGCGCGTTCCTGCAGAGCCTTGATGAAGAGTCCTGCCGTTTCGAGCTTTTGCGCGTAAGGCGATGCCTTCAGCATCTCGATTGCTTTCTTGTCGGCAGCAGTTTCTTCTTCGGGAATATGTTTGAAGCCCAGGTTTTGATAGGTGCCTTCGTCGGAAAACAACATGCGATCGTTGAACGCATACTGTCCGCCCAGGTTGTGTCCCAGAACAATGTGCGCGAGTTCGTGAGAGAGCACCATTGCCAAGCTGCCTTCGTCAGGAAGCACGTCGATCAGTCCACGGCTCAAAACGATCGTGTTGCCTACGCTGAAAGTTTCGAGCGGAGAAGTCGTTAGCACCCGCGTCCGCACAGGACGGGGCAGTTCGATGTTGTTGGTGATCTCGATATTGTTGACTACTGTTTGCAGAATTTTGTCGACATCCCCTTCTGGCGCCAGCAATCCAGCCCGTTCCAGCCTTTCGATCACGTTGTCTTCTGCTTGCTGCTGCCACTCGCGTTCTGCGGCGAGAGGCGTTGCATCCTGAGCAGTCGGCGTTTCGTCTTTCACGCTGTCCACGCGGATGTTGGTGAGTTCATCGTTCGCGGTTACTGCCCTCAAGTTATAGCCCCACATGCGGGTCTGCGCCTTGAATGCAATCTTGTTTTTGGCTCCGGCGGTAAAGTCACCTTCCTCGCTATAGATGTAAGCGGGCACCCAGTATCCGGGGACCAAGTTCAGGCGCCAGCTATCCATGTGGAAGTAATAATTGTTCCGCGTCGGACGGGCATAAGTGCCGTTGAGGCGGACGATGCTGAAGTCCTGATCCTCAACCCAGATGCGTCCCAGGAAGCGGCCACGGCCAGCATCTTTCTTCGGGGTCAGATCGAATACTAAGCAGCGCACGTCTCCGAGAAACTCGCGACGCGCATAGTGAAATTCATAATGCTGGCGGTCAAAGTCGTTACGATCGGCGAAGATCATCCAGGAAAAGCCGAGTGGCTGGTATTGGAATTTAAACATCTTCGTGAAACCACCCAGAAGATGTTTCTCCATGCCCTCTTCTTTGTCTTTGCCTTTATCTTTGTCGGAGAGATAGTCGCTGCGGTCGATGGAGTCGCTGAGATCCATGCGGCCTAGAAAATAGTGATCATTGTCGGGAACGGGGCCGAGCTGCGGATCCTGTTTCAGGTTCTGCAGGTAAGTTTCGACAATCGGGGTCCGCGGCGCGAGAAATTTGATCAAATCTTTTTCACGCAGGATCACGCGGTCCACCACCTGATCCATCGTCGTGGGGGGTGCGAGGTTGGTCTGAGGCGGAGTAGCCTGAGACTGCGCGGACGAGGCCGGCGGTTGGTTCTGAGGCGCGGACGCCGGTTGCTGAGCCGCTGCCGTCATCCCGAAAGACAGCAAAGCCAAGAACATCCAATTCGTGTTGCGCATAACATTCCCCATAACCTTCCCCATGCCTCTCCCCTAAAATCTCACTTCCAAAATTTCAATACGCCATTTGAAAAACAACGTGCACCACTGCCGTCGAATCCATTGCTTGACCGTTTCGTAGGGCTGGCTTAAACCGCATCTTGTTGGCCGCTGCAATCGCAGATTCGTCCAGCCCGTGACCAAGCCCGCGGACTACCCGATTCACGTGCAGTTGTCCGTTCGCTCCGAACATCACTTCGAGCAGAACCTCACCTTCTAGCTTGAGGTTGCGAGCTTCTTCTGTGTAAGCCGGATTTGGCTTGTACGTGATTTCGACCGAGGATGTCGGAGGGCCGCTATCGACACGCTGAATGTGCGGCGTGTTCTGCGCAATCTCCTGCGATCCAAAGCCTGAAGTCTGGACACCAGCACTACCGCGTCCACTGCGGCGTCCGTCACCTTGTCCGCCGGTTGCTACACCAGTACCAAAATCGGCACTCGCAACTGTTCCCTTGATTCCTTTAGCGCCACCTGATCCGTTGCCTTGTCCCGCGCCCACCGGCATATCAAACCCGCCAGCGGTAGAGGCGATCAACTTGCCGTTCGGCTTGCTGTTGTCACTCGGCTTCAAGCCATTGGGATCGCCGAATCCGCCCGTCTGAACTTTCGAAACCGGAGCATTAACAGTCGGAGCAACCGAGCTACCCGCGAAATCACCGGTGTGGATGAGAACGGGACGCGCCCCGCTGGTCGGCTTCAACACGGCTGGCGCAAAATTCATGGCCACTTTAGGCGGCTCAATTTCCTGAGGCTGCGGCTTGGGTGCGCGGACTTCCTTTGGCACTACCAATTTCGGAGCCTGGAAAACTGGTTCCGGCGGCGGCAGCAACTTTGCATGGATAGGCAGGGGCTTTGGCTTGGGCAATGCCTCCGGCCGCAACGACGGGCGCGGAATCAATTCCGTCACACGCATATTCGCCGTGTTCAGAAGCGTGTCGGAGGTCATGATCCCCACAACAATGAGCAGCAGAATGAGGCCCGCGAGGATCCCATAGCTGGTCGCGAAGGTTCGCCAGTCCCACTTCTTTTCTGGCAACAGCCCGAGTTGAAAACTGCCGTCGTTCGTTGGCATTAATATGACTCCAAAAGGGGGCCCAGGCTGGGGAGAGCGCTTGGCGTTGGAGTCTTCACCTTATGGGAGTTTGGACAGAGGGTAAACGTGTCGCTTGCGCGTGTCCTTTGGTAACCATCTTTCGTACTTGGACAGACGGGTTGATGCTCAGAATCGACCCTTAGGAAGGATGACCTTCGGGGATTACTTTAGGGATGCCGTTCGGCGTTGAGCAAAATAATAAAAGACAGGAATGCCCGCCAGAATGGCGACGCATCCACCGATCGAACTCTTGAGATTGTCGGTAAACGTGTAATAGAGAAGAGCGGCGGAAGCCAAGACAAATAACGCGGGAATCAACGGATATCCCAACACACGATACGGGCGGACGAGGTTGGGCTCACGCTGTCGGAATACGAATACCGTGCTCCCCGCAATCATGTAGAACATCCACTCGGCGAAAATCGCGAGCGAAAAGAATTGTCGGAAACTTCCTCCTAAAAGAAGAAGCGCAATGGCGAGAACGCACTGCGTGATAATCGCCATCGATGGTGTGTGGAAACGAGGATGAACTTCTGCGATGGCTTTAAAAAAATATCCGTCGCGAGCCGTTGCGAATGGCACACGCGCGCCACTCATGATGGTTCCGTTCAGGGTCACCAGCATTGAAATTGCCATGCCAGCGGATACAAGACTAGCGCCAGCACGTCCAAGCACCAAAGCCACCGCGTCAGAAGCGGGACGCTCCGAGGCCGCCACGGCCGCAGCCGGTAGCACGTATTGAACGGCTGCGTTGACAAGAATGTAGAGCAAGCCAACCGTGGCAACTCCCCAGATCAGTGCCAGTGGAATGTTGCGCTGCGGATTCCTGATTTCTCCCGCAACCATGTTGAGATCGTTCCACCCGTCATAAGCCCAGAGCGCGGCAACCAAAGCTGCGAAGAATCCTGCAATTCCACCTTTGGCTCCGGCGAATTCGGTAGCGAAATTTGACCAGGTCCCTCCGCTATAGGAAAAACCAACAACTACGATTCCGAGAATGATTGCTACTTTGAGAAGCGTGAACAGCAATTGGAAATCCCCAGCGCGGCGGACGCCGATGTAGTTCAGTCCGGATATGAGAATCGTTGCCGCGATCGCAACCAGTTGCCCGTAGGTGAGGTGAAACGGAGCCGTGAGGCACGGGTGTGAGAAAAATGAGAAGACGGGGAACGTTTCCAGTATGCGGACGAGCCCAGTGGTGATGGTAGCGATTGATGCTGGCTTCGCGATGAGAAACCAGGTCCAGGAATAGAGAAACCCCGCCAGTGGCCCGTACGCGTCGCGAACATAGACATATTCACCGCCTGCCTGCGGCTTCATAGCGCCCAGTTCCGCGTAGGTCAGCGCGCCGAAGAAGGAGAGTAGTCCTCCCACTACCCAAGCGAGGTAGACGAGCCGCGCTGATCCAACGGCCTGCATCATCTCGGTGGGGACTAGAAAAATTCCGCTACCGATAATGGTGCCGACCACGACAGCGCCCGCGTGCGAGAGACCGAGATCGCGTGCGAGTTCGGGGCGAGGATTTGTGTTGGATGATGATTGCATGTGTTGGTGCACGAGAAAGAACGATTCTAATCGCAATTTCAAGGATCGCCGAGAACGCACAAAAGTTCGACAGGATGGAATCCAGTGTTGTTTTTTTGACGAGCAATCCTCTGCGTTCTCGGCGACCTCTGCGGTTAGGCTTTCACTTCCACCTTCCACAACAGGCTCGCCGCATGTCCCATAACGAAAGTGACGCAAGTCCCGATTGCGACCCACCACGTGAAAGCTATGTGCGACCACTGCCACAGATACAGTTCGGTCGCCAATCCGCAGATCATCCCGACGATCGCACCGCGTTGGTTGGCGCGCTTGGTGAGCACTCCCAAAAGAAACACTCCGAGCAGGGCTCCGTAGGCGACCGATGCGATTTGTAGTCCCACTTCGACGACACGACCTACGCGATGCAGCGCCAACAAAGCGAGTCCGAACAAAAAGACAGCCCATCCCAACGTAGCCAAACGCGATAGCCTCAAGCGCGCGACCTCGCTTGTGTCCGGACGGAAACGAACGTAAAAATCCATCATCGAACTGGATGACAGCGAGTTCAGCGCCGCGCTCAAGTTGGACATTGCTGCCGCGAGAATGGCAGCGATAAGCAATCCTGCGATGCCGTGCGGCATCCGAGTGACGATGAAGGTGGGATAGATGCGATCGGCCCGTCCGAACGCAGACGACGGAACACGGTAGTAGGCGAACAGCATAACTCCGACAAACAGAAATAGTGCGAACTGAAAAAACACTGCTAGTCCGCTCGACAGCAAAGCCAATACTGACTGTCGTTGACTGCGCGCCGCTAGCAGTCGTTGGACGATGAGTTGATCAGTGCCATGGCTCGCTGTCGTCAGAAAAGCGCCGCCGATAATTCCCGCCCAGAGAGTGTAAGGCTTTACAAAATTCAAATACGGAAAATGTGCGGCCACCGGAAGATCGAATATTTGGAACTTGTGAAATGAGCTGGCGATCGACTCAGCTGATCCCCATCCTCCAGGCACGAGATGCAGGATCGTAATCAATCCGACCAGTGTGCCAGCTACGTAGATGAAAGTCTGCACAACGTCGGTCCAGATAACCGCGGCCAATCCTCCTTCGAACGTGTAGATCAAGGTCAACAGTGTGATGATTGCGATGGATGTGACTTCGCCGGTTCCGAGAGCGATCGACACGACAATTGAAACGGCATACACCCGCACGCCTTCCGCAGCCGCACGTGTGAGAAGAAATAATCCGGCGGTGATGGTCCGCAGCTCCGGGCCAAAGCGTCGTTCGATCAACTGGTAGGCGGTGTAAAGCTCGCCGCGGAAATATTGCGGCAACAGCACGAAACTGATAATGACGCGACCGATCACGTATCCCATCACCACTTGAAGAAACGTGAAATTGGAATCGTAGGCGAGGCCGGGAATACTAATAATGGTCAGCGTGCTGGTTTCGGCAGCGACGATGGACAACGAAATCGCCCACCACGGAATATCACGGTCTGCGAGAAAATAATCGCGCATCGTCCGCTGCCGTTTGCGAAAGCGCAATCCGAACAGCGTGATCCCCGCGAGGTAGGCCGCGATAATCAGCAGGTCGATGCGGTTAAGTCCCAAGAATTCCTTTCAAGTCAAGTCGATTTTCTTGTAGAGATGCAGCTTGCCGCGTCTCCCGCAGCCTTCCACGCAGGGAAGAGGCTCGCAGCATTGTACAAGCTGGCTCCTCTTCGATAAGAGCATTGCCGCGTTGTGTTAGAACTAGCGCGATGGCTTACTTTCTCGGAATCGATGGCGGCGGTACCAAGACGCGCTGCGTTCTCGCGGACGAGACCACGGTGCTTGCGCGGTCCATGACAGGGGCGAGCAATATTGTCCGTCTCGGTGAACTGCAGGCGAGGGAAGCGCTCCACGTCGCCATTCGACAGGTTTGCGCGACGGCGGAAATCTCTCCCGATCAAATTCAGGCAATCTGCATCGGCGCTGCGGGTGCCGCGCGGCCGGAAATCGCGGCGAAAATCCACAGCATTGTTGCCGAACTAAATTCAGGATTCAGCTCTGCAAACGTCGAGGTGGTCGGCGACACCGAAGTCGCTATCGAAGCCGCCTTTGGTGAGGGCCCCGGAGTAATCGTCATCGCCGGCACTGGATCGGTCGCCTATGGGCGCGATGCCGCCGGACATACCGCGCGCGCCGGAGGTTGGGGGTTCGCAGTCTCCGACGAAGGTTCAGGTCATTGGATCGGTCGTCGTGCCATCACCGCGATTCTGCAGTCCGCCGACCGGGGTTTTCAAACCCAGTTGCGACCGCTGGTTCTCCACACGTGGAAGATCGAGACCATCGACCAGATGGTGCAGATGGCGAATTCAACTCCGCCGCCGGATTTCCCGCGGCTGTTTCCGCTTGTCCTGCGCGCCGCAGACGATGGGGACGCGATCGCCTCCACGATTCTTACCGACGCGGGAAATGAATTGGCTGAGCTTGGCACGATCGTGATCGGACGTCTCGCCGGACTTGGACGGGAAGCCGGTCAGCATCCGATGGCGAAATCTCCAGTGGCGTTGACAGGCAGTGTCTTTCGTCAGTCTTCCGAAGTCCGGCAGTTTTTCTGGCATGCCTTGCAAACAAGTTTTCCCGACATCGAGGTACGGCAGGAATTGGTCGATCCAGTCGAAGGCGCCTTGGCGCGTGCGAGACGGATTCGGAAGTAGGCTCGCCGGAAGAACGTCAAGGCAACGAAATGTCTAAAAAATTATCGGACCCGAACAAACCGGCCCGGGGAGAAACCGGATCTGCACCTACAGTTTCGGAAACGACGGCCCCATCGCTCGCAGAGTTATTGCGCACCATCGACGATCCCGCGCTCACCGAAGATTTTGCCCTATCGCTGCTAAAGCGGCCCGACCTGCCCATCGAGGTCATCGAGCGCCTTGCGAAAAATAGTAGTGCGCTCAAGAGCCGAAAAGTAAGAATCGCTCTCGCAAGTCATCCCCACACGCCCCGCCACGTTTCGGTTCCGATGGCACGCCAGTTCTACACGTTTGACCTGATGAAAGTGGCGCTCTCCCCCGGCGTTCCTGCGGACGTGAAAGTTGCCATCGATGACGTCCTGATGTCGCGGTTGAAAACGGTCACTCTTGGAGAGCGTCTCACACTAGCCCGACGCGCTTCGGGCAGAGTTGCCGCTGCGCTCTTGCTGGATGTTGTGAGCGCGGGTTTCAAAGTTGCCGAGGACCAAGTCGGCGACGTCCCAAGAGGCGTAGCCGCAATAAAAGAAGGGAAACGAAAAAACCTCGGAGCCTTCGAGCGTGAAACACGCGTCATGCGGACCGCGCTGGATAATCCACGCCTGACAGAAAGTCTGGTGATTCACTCCGTCCTGCGCGCGAACGCCAGTTCCGCATTGGTCGATGCGGTCGCGCGCCACGCCAAATGGTCGGTACGCAAGGAAATCCAGATGGCCCTTCTACGCACCGAGCATCTCTCGCTAGCTCGGGCCCTGTCGTTTAGCCGCGATATCCCGACATCCTTCTTGCAAGAATTGTTGGGCAGTTCTCGCCTCCCCGCAAAGCTCAAAGAGCAACTTCTGCGAGAGCGAAAAGTGGACGATGCCCCGACGGCTCGCTGACGGCTTTTCGATCCACTGGAAAAATAACCCGAAAAAAAATTGCGCACGAAATGAACGGAGTTCATTTACCTCGCCGCTGCAACTAATTAATTAGTTGCTCGATTTCGGGCCCATCGTTGTTTTTGTTATTTGGGACTTAATCTGCTCAGGCTTTAATTTCTGCAGTCGGTACTGCTTCACCACGCAACAATCCAACGATCTTTTCGTACAACTTCGAACGCGTCGCATAGCGTTCGTTGGCGCTCGTAATGTAGCGGACTTGCATTTCCACGCCGCTCGCTGTCGGACGCAGATGGATCGCGGGCGACGCGGTCAGAGACTTGCGATATCCAACCGATTTCTGCCATTCCTGTTCCGCTTGTGCCGCGCTCGTGCGTGTTTCCTGCTCCACCATTTTCTGAATCGACTCGACCAGAGGATATGGATTCTCTCCTTGCGCCACCTCGACTTGCAATTCGTCCCAGAGCCATTGCCCGGCCGTTGAGAAATTGAAGAAGTGTCCTTCGATGGCGTAGCTGTTTACGAACGCGACTTTTCTGCCCGTGGGATGCCCGGTGTCAGTCCAGTTGCCCGTTTCGAGCAACACCGTACGCAGCAATCCAATCTCGATCACTTCGCCCATCACGCCGTTAATCTCCACCCAATCGCCCACGCGAATTCCGTTGCGCCCCATCAGCACAAACCAGCCAACGAATCCGACAATAAAATCTTTCAGAGCGACGGTGAGACCGGCGCCCGCTAGTCCGAGAATGGTTGGCATTTCGCGCGGCATGCCAAAGACTACGAAGCCGATGAGCAGGACTCCTAGCGACTGCACACTGAATCGGATGATCGTTCGTAAGGTGAAGAGACGTTTTCGCTCAGGGGCCTGGCCACTGAAGTAGCGGTCAATGAAATCGCAGCCCAGATAGACCAGCAGCACGATCAACAAGATCCACAAGAGCGATCCAAACATTCCGTGAAAGACGGTTCGCCGCTCGCCCGCTACCAAAGCATTCCACCTGGAGTAATTGGATGCGAGATCCTGCTCGTCTTGGATGCGCTTGTTGTAATCCGCAAGTTCGCGCTGATCGGTGGCGAAGTGCTTGAGTGAAGTCAGCGTGTCGCTTGAGGACGACGCCGAGGCTTGCAACGATCCCGACGATTGCATTGACGATGATGGCGATAACGCTGGCGATTGCGACGGGGAAGGCGACGTCGTAGGGCCCTGAGCGATTGGATTAGATGCCGCTTGCCCTGTCGCTTGACGCCGGGCAACGTCGCGCTCAGCCGCTTCCAGCGCCACGAGTTTTTGCAGAACGTTATGCCGCACACTTAAAACTTGCGCCGCTGCCGCCGATTCTTCCCGAGCCGCTTCGAACGCGGAGCTCTTGTCTCGCAACAGTTTCCACGCGCGGATCTGCTCCAGCAAAGTGGGCGCCGATAAATCGACTGTCGCCCGGGCCTTATCCCCCGTCGACGAGTTGTCGCCGTGCTCCCTGGCTTCGTGTTCGGCACGTAGCCTCTCGATTTTTCCCTGCGGATCCCCGCCCGCGCGAATCAGGTCTCCCTTAGCGTCTTCGAGATCGTCCTCATCGAGATCGATCTGCGCCTGCAACATCGCAATCCGGTCCTGCAATGGGTCTTTGTCGCCAGCTTTGGCCGCTGCCAACTGCGTGTTCAGTAGCGCCAGACGTGCTTGTTCGTCGTTCAGCGTCGCTTGAATCTTCTGAATGCGCGCAAACTGATCGCGGAATTTTGGGTCTTTGTCCGCCGGATGAGCTGCGGCTTCCATCAAGGCGTCGGCGAAAGCCAGGTCCACTGCGTGGTCGCCCAGTCGTGCCGCCTCTTGCGCGAGTCGCTGCTCGTCGGCGGTTGCAGCCAATGGTGCGAGTCGCTGCGCCGTCTGCAGAGGACGCTGATCTACCAACGCCGATTGTGTCTCAGCAGTAGGTTTCGGCGCGGCGGAGTCGCGAGTGAGAAGATATCCGCCTGCCGCTGCCAGCGCGAGCAGCAGAATCGCGATCACAATTCCGGATTGCAACCACTTCATTGAGGCCCCAGTCTTCGTTGCTCGAACTCGTTGCTTGACCTTCTCTGCTCGACCTTGGTTGCTCAAACTTTCGTGTTGGAATCCTCTCATGATAACTTGATCGCCGGGCACTATCCGCAGGACATGCCCAACCTACTCGCCGCCTCTGCGGCCCGAGACTCCTGATGACGAAAATTGGCTGTCTATTTCTGATACTGCTGTTTACCGTTCCGACTTCTTTTGCGACAAAACAAAAGGCCCTCAAGGGTGAAGACCTGCTTCGCCAACTCGAAGCCGATTTTGCGGCCGATGTCGCGAAACATGGACATGAGGCCTTCGTTACCTACTTTGCCGACGATGGCGTCGAAGTGGTCGATGGAGGTAGCTTCCGATCCAGAGAAGACATGAAGAAACAGGAACCCTGGGCCGCAGGAACGACGCTCACTTGGACTCCGATTCATGCCGAGATGTCCGCATCGAACGATATGGGCTTCACCTACGGCAACTACGTTTTCGTGGCCCTTGATAAAGAAGGGAAGGCGGTAACCAATTACGGTAAATACACGTCAATTTGGAGAAAGCAAAAAGACGGGACGTGGAAGGTGGTCGTCGATATGGGAAATTCGAGCCCCACGCCAGCAGGGAAGTGAGCGAGAGTTGCCGACTTGTTCTCTCCAGGGCTTCCTCGCTAGAGGCGGGCTTGCGCCGTTTCACTCGGCGCGCGAAACGCGGACCGCTAAGAAGCCCAAAGTACATCGTCTAAGAAGCGGACGATCCAATTTTCTTCTGAATGATGTCCATCAAGTTCCTGGTGGACGACACATCGATTCCATAACGTTCTCCCCCGCGCACGATGGCTCCGCCAATGGCGTCTAACTCCAGGCGGCGTCCGGCGACGAGATCTTTCTGCATGGAACTTCGCATCGCGGGAGGGGTGTTTTCGACTCCTCGTTGAATTGTCGCGGAGTCGATTTCCGCTCCGCTGGCGTTCGCCACCGCCCAGGCCTCAGCGACCGCGGACATCAATTTCTTTCTCCATCCGGGATCTGCCAGGACTCCGCCAACGTTCAGCCCAGATGCAGAGGTGGACAGGGCAAATGGTCCAAGAAAACACAGCTTGTTCCAGAGCAGAGTCTGTTCATTCGCAAAGAAGCGGCAGGTGAATCCGATATCGCCCAAGCGCGCAATCACACTCCCCAACAACGGCTCCCCGCTCGATGCGATATTAAGGTTGATGAACGACGATCGCTGAATGAATCGGCCCACAGCAAGCTTTTCCGCTTCCACGGCAATTGTCGCGGGCACCACGATGTCTTTTCCACCGTCGATTGCAAATCGCTTTCGGAGAACAGCGATATGGTCCACGCCATTCAACAGCGGGACCACGCATCGCGGAGTCGTCTTGACGAGATCGAGCGCGTCCACAAGTTGGTAGGTTTTGGTGGCGATCCATAGGACATCCACCGGCTTCGTGACGGCGGAGGCCGCCTTGACCGATGCGCTTAGCGTGCCAGAGGGTCGTTCGAACGTTAGCGTAGACGGGAAGCTTGAGAGTGCCGCTTCTCGAACGATAACTGTGACATCTTCGCCAATCGATGCGAGGGCCGCACCGACGATGCCGCCAATTGCTCCCACTCCTAAGATCGCGTGTTTCATACATTCTCCCAGGAACAAAGTAAAATTGAAGAGAAAGAAAACTATACGATACGTCAATCTTGTTTCTCGATGAGATTGGGCACTGCCTCAACGCGCCTTTACGCTGCACCGTTAAATCTGTCACACTCCTGAAACACTTTGTAACGAGATTTGTCAGGCACAGCGATCGATATTCATGGGCAAGATTCACGTTCTCTCCGAAAGAGTGGCCAACCAGATTGCGGCGGGCGAGGTCGTGGAGCGTCCCGCGTCCGTTGTGAAGGAGTTGCTGGAGAACGCCTTGGATGCCGGTTCCACCCGAATTCGTATCAACGTCGAAGCGGGTGGAAAGAAACTGATTCAAATCATCGACAACGGATGCGGCATGGTACGTGACGATGCCATGCTGGCCTTCGAACGTCACGCCACGTCTAAAATTAAAGAAACGGACGACCTGCTGAGCATCGCGACATTAGGATTCCGCGGCGAGGCTTTACCTTCCATCGCGTCGGTCGCGCGTCTGCATCTGGAGACTCGAGCGCAGGAAGAAGCTACCGGGACCGTCCTCGAGATTAACGGCGGCAAGATGATTCGCGTCGAAGAGGCGGGTCTGCCACTGGGAACGTCGATCACGATCCGCGATCTTTTTTTTAACACGCCAGCCCGCAAGAAATTTCTGCGGTCGGAATCGACTGAACTCTCACATATCGCATCGCTGGTCACGCATTATGCTCTGGCGCATCCGGAAAAGCACTTCGAATTGCATTCGATGACGAATGCCCTGCTGGTCGCGCCGCCGGTAGCCGGACACCCCGAACGCATCTACCAAGTTTTCGGACGTGAAACGCTGGATCAGTTGATTCCGCTCGCAGCCGTGCAGCCGTTAGAGAGGATCGGACTGCCGCAGCCTCCGCCGTGGCGGCGTGCACAAGAAGCTCCGGCGCCGGGAACACTTAGCAGTAACGGCGTAGTGCCCTCCGTAGTGCCGTCCGCTTCTCAGGATTTTGGCGAAGTACGGCTGCACGGATTTGTTTCCAAGCCTGAAATTCAAAAACTCAATCGCAATTCGATTTTCATTTTCGTGAACGGACGTCTGATTCGTGACCGCCTCATTCAACACGGAATCACCGAAGCTTATCGCAACATCCTGGCGCCCACGGTGTTTCCGGTGGTTTTGCTGTTTATCGAACTGCCCACAGCTGAAGTCGATGTCAATGTGCATCCTTCCAAGACCGAAGTCCGATTTCGGCAACAGACGGTAATCCACGACTTTGTGCGCGAGTCGATCCGCGCGGCGCTGATGAAGGCTCGCCCGGTCCCGCAATTCTTGCGTGAGATTGGCGCGCAGCCGAATGCAACTCCGGGACTGAGCAGCCGCGGCATTTCGCACGATCCCGCGAGTTCTGGGGCAGGCGGCGATGGTGGGTTCCAGAACGCGCCGTGGCAGGACCTGAATCATCCGGACTTGCCGGGCGGCTTCTCGCTGCAGGCGCCGGCGATCCCTCCTGCGACCGGGCATCTTGAATTTGAAGGTGGAATCCCGATTGAGGGGAATGCTGCGTTGTCGCTGGCACGCGATCCGGGAGTAACCGACGCGAGGACGGCTCAGCCGACAACTCAAGAAACGGTTCCCGACCACGGATGCGCTCCACCCATCGCGCAGGACTCTGGGACTCCACCGACCCTGGAATCGCTTCGTACCCTTCGTCCACTGGGCCAAGTTCGTAATTCTTTTATTCTTGCCGTCAATGAAGACGGGATGTGGATTATCGATCAGCACGTCGCTCATGAGCGCGTGCTATTCGAACGAGTCTTGCGGCAGCGCTCGACGGAAAGAGTTGAAAGCCAGCGTCTGTTGATGCCGCAGGTCATCGAACTCACTCCAGCGCAGCAAGCTATCTTCAGCGACATAGCGGACGAGTTGGCCCGCAACGGCTTTGAAGCTGAACCGTTTGGCGCGCGCAGTGTCGCCGTGAAAGTGGCGCCCGCAGGTGTCGATGCCGCCCAAATCGAGCACATGATGAACGAAATCTTCGAACAACTGACGCGTGAAGACCAGGTCGTAAATCTGGAAACGGCACGCACCAGGATCGCCGCATCCATCGCTTGTCACGCCGCGATCAAGGTCAACACGCCGCTGGAGCAAAATAAAATGGAGTGGCTGCTGGCAGAACTAGCGAAGACGGATCATCCCATGACCTGCCCCCACGGCAGGCCCGTGGTGCTGCGGTACTCCATGCAGGATATTCAGAAAGCATTTAAGAGAATCTGAAGGGCGGCAATTAGCAGTTAGCACTCAGCAAAAGCGATCTGGAGCTAATTGCTAAAAGCTGAGTGCTGAATGCTGAAGGCTGAAGGCTGACGGCTGGCCCGACCCTTTCCTGTGTTCTAATTACAAAGCATGACTGAAGCGGAACTTCTACAAGCGCGCACGCAAAAATGGCATCTCGACGGGGAACCCGTCCGGACGCTCGACGACGCGCGCTCGTTTCTAGAGTCAGTGGGAATGTGTCTGATGTATCCCATGCGTCCGGCGACCCTCTTGCCGACGTTCGTGGGGGCATGGGTAGGCGCGGACGATAATCTTCCGATGCGGCAGCATGCCTACAACGACCAGCGCGCGAAGGATGCCACGGAACTGATGGTGCGCGCTCTGCGGGATCAGTCTGCTTTCGAAGCTCCATTGTTTGATGAGGACAATGCCTTCCTCGTGTCGGCCTCGCTCTTCCCTTATTTCTATTCTCTGGTTGGAGAGCGCAATCCAAAATTGCCGCCTGCATCCGGCCCGAGGTCCCCCTACTCGCCACTGGCGTGTGATGCTTTCGAAATCATTCGGCGGCGTGGGCCAATCTCAAAAACCAAATTGGCGGAGATGCTTGGCGGATCCGTGTCGAACGCGGGACTAGATCGCGGGCTGAGCGAATTGTGGGCGAAATTGCGCATCGCCCGAGTGGATTACACGTCCGCCGAGGGCTCGGTGTGGGATGAACTTTCGCGATGGGCCCCGGAAGTAGTACGCGAGGGAGTCGGAATTTCGGTTCCTGAGGCTCTCTCTGCTCTGGTCTCGAAATATTTAGGTAGTGTGATTGCTGTAGACGAGGGAGATGTGGAGAAATTTCTCGCCCACTTCGTTCCCCGAACCAGGGTGAAAGAGGCGATCCATGCGCTGTTGTCCGCGCGCGAATTGAGCTTTGTGCTGGTGGGAAACAAGTCGTTGCTGCAGGTCACGCCTCCGAAACAAGAGCATGTCTACAAACCGCGCGCGGAGCGGATGCGAGAACGGGCTCTACGGGCGGCTGAGGCGGGTGGTTCCCCCGACAAAGTTCAACAGTAAAGTCGGTTTTAACCGCCGCGCCCGATCAAGAGTTTCGGATACACGACGCACGTTCTTCCCTGTGCCCCTCTGTGATCCCCGTGGTGAAGCCAGTTGCTGATCCGTGTACAATTCCTCATTCGTCTCCAGAATTCTTCAGATGACCGACCCGTCTCCTCGCAAACTCATCATCGCCATCGACGGCCCCGCTGGAGCAGGTAAGAGCACCATTGCCTCTCGGTTGGCGCGCAAACTCGGCTACGTCAACCTCGAGAGTGGAGCGATGTATCGCGCGCTCGCGCTGCGAGCGATTGAGTGGGACGCGTCGTTCGATGACGAACCTGCACTATTAAAGCTGGCGCAAGATTCTCGTATAACACTCGAACGAACGATTGGCGGTAATCGTGTTCTGCTGAACGGCAAAGATATTTCCGCGCGGATTCGCGAGCGCGATGTGACCGAAGCGGCGTCGCGCGTCTCGGTGCATCCCAAAGTTCGCCAATGGATGGTTGAGCAACAGCGCGCGATGGGGATCGGCGGCGGAGTAGTGATGGAAGGCCGCGATATCGGAACCAAAGTGTTTCCTGACGCGGACCTTAAGATATTTCTTGATGCCGATCCTGTGATCCGCGAGCAGCGTCGCCTAGACCAGCAGCAGGTCAAGGGAGCCAAGGCGCAGGTGATGGCGGAAGAACTCCGCGAACGGGATCGCCGCGATCGTACCCGCGCCGCCTCTCCGCTCATGGCGGCTGAAGATGCTGTCGTGCTCGACTCGACAAACCTAAGTGAGGACGATGTGCTCAACGAGATCGAAAAACTGGTGAAATCTAAAAGTTAGTGAAATCAAAAAGGCAGAGATAGAGCGGTACGAAGTCTTACGCAGTTTTCTCTGCACCGTCTCCAAAACCAGGCAACAAGAACGTCACGGGATGAGAAATTACCTTGAAGCCGACTTCTCTCAGGAAGCGGCGTGCTTTGGCTTCCCCAATATCGCGAGCGCGTACCGCCAGCAGGAAGCTCAAAACGAACGACGTGAAGATATTCATTATTCCCACCAACAGAATTCCTGTAAACGAAAAAATTACGTCTGATAAATGTAGTTCACCGTTGAGGCGAGCTGAGTCAAGCGCGTAGGTGAGACTGGCGGCGCCTAAGGTGACGTGGCGCACTTCGAGCGGAATACCAAACAGTCCAATCAGAATCGGAACAGCACCCAGTAAACATCCAAGTACGATATATCCCACAGATCCGGCAGCGTGATGCTTGACCCAGTGAGCGATCGAGTTGGCGCGCGCGGGGCCGATGCGGCGACGGATCCGCAGACTCTTGGCGATGGCTGTATCCATGCGCGTGAGCGCCACATAGTTTGCCGTCCATCCTGTTGCCAGGGACGATAGCCAAAGGAAAACGCCGGTAATGATCGCGAAGGGAATCGTCATCGAGTGCAGTGGTAGCAGAGCGTGGATTCCATGTTCCGCTTCTTCAGCAGTTAGAAACGGATGCCCCAGCACAGCGTTCCAGATTCTGTCCACCGCAAACGAAGCAGCGACTGCGCCAATCAGGTTTCCGATCGTGACCAGCGTTTGTGTCTGAGAGATTGCCTGCAGGCTGGCCATGTGATCTTTCTCGGGATCCTCCATGGCATCGACGAGTGTGGCTGCTGTCGCAGCGGGCATCTTTGAGGCGAGCAAAAATCCTCCCGCCTGCATCGCCAAAAAGCTAACGACATAGTTGATGGAGTGGCCAATCGCGACCAGGAACGGAGCGTGAATAGTCGCCGAAATCGAATACTTGAACACGGCAGTGAAACAGGTAATGACTCCAGCGAGGATCGCACCCCATCCCATCACTTTCCACTGCTCAGAGTTTTTCGCGATGTAGTGTTTACCGACGCGTCCTGTTTTTTCGACGACGCTGCGGGCTAGACGTCGAGTGCTGGCACTGAAGACAGATCCTATTTTTCGCTGCGAAGCGAATCCATGAACGATCGAAACTGCGAACTTGCGCGAGTCAGAATCTTTGCGCTGCAGGTTGAGAACTTGTTGGATGCGCCAGAGCAGAGACCGCAATAGTCGAACTCGAAAGACCACGCTGGCCGATGAACCTCGCTCGTCGAGCAGTCTTGTCATTTCGAGCAACTGCGCTTCGCAGGATTCTCTACGCGCCTCCCATTGCGTGAAATCGTCCGCGTTCTGGACTACGTGCTCCACCAACGCCGGGAGCGTGAAAAAAGGAGAGTTGGTGACATCCGCATCATCGGAGAGGGTCAAGAAATCGCGCGCCAGCGCAACATTGGTCGCACGCAGCGCCAGTAATTCGCACGATGCAAGAATCGAAGTCTGTGACGGACGAAAGATTTCCGCCCACCATCCGGCCAGTGAATCGGGAACCGAGGCAATCCATTGGGCGTCGGCCTCGCGCAGGTTCAGAGAATCCAACAGCACATAGAGGTCTCCCTGTACCTCATCCACGGGCATCAGATGACGCAGCGTTCGCGCCAGCAATTCGCGCAGCAGGAAGACCTGGTCAGGAAGGCCAGCCTCAGAAATGACCCTTATGTAGGAATGATGCGACCAGAAATCGTGAAAGATGTCGCGAATTTCCTGAGCGCGCGGATTGGCATCCACTTCCGCGGTAAATTGGAGCAGGCGGTCTGGTGCGTGGAGGTGTCGGTACATCCAGGAAATATCGCAACGCTCCATACACCCAAGTCGCTCGCTCACGTGACGGACCCGGTGGCAGGGCCAGCAGGTCATCGAGTTGGTAGGGAGTCGGCATGTCGGTGGGTCGCGCAAAACGTCTGAGCTAAACCAGAAGCCTATTTCTTGACTACCACTCCAATGCCCAAGTCGCGCAACTGCGCGTCCGCCACGGGCGTCGGCGCTTCCATCATCAGATCTTTAGCGGCGGCGGTCTTGGGGAAGGGAATTACTTCTCGCAGGCTTTCCGCTCCCGCCAGGATCATCACAATCCGGTCGAGGCCGAGGGCGATTCCCCCATGCGGAGGCGTGCCATACTCCAACGCTTCCAGGAAGAATCCGAAGCGTGCACGCGCTTCTTCGTCTGTCATGCCGAGCGCGCGAAAGATTCTGCTTTGGATGTCTTGGCGATGAATTCGGATCGACCCTGATCCCAGCTCTGTTCCATTGAGCACGATGTCATAAGCCAGCGCTCGAACCATGGCGGGATCGCTTTCCAGTTTGTCCATGTCCTCATCGTGAGGCGAAGTGAAAGGATGATGCGCCGCCATCCAGCGCTTGTCGCCCTCGTCGTATTCGAACATGGGAAAATTGGTAACCCAGAGAAAGCGGTAATCGCCTTTCTGGAAAAGCTTGTGGCGGTCGGCATATTTCTGGGCCAGCGCAATTCGTAGAATTCCGGCCGATGCGTAGATCGCCAACTCCGCAGGGGTGACCTTTCGCTTGCTTGCTGGATGCGTCGAAGTTCCGGTTTGAGCCGAACCCACGACGAGCACCAGCAGATCGTCTGCCGCAGCACCTGCCTTAGCGCGGACTTTCGCGCCCGCTTCCGGGAACTTGGTTTCGATGCGCTTGAAGTCTTCAAATACCCGCGCACCGCCTTTGGACACAAACATCGGCTTGATGTCGTCGCGCTCCTTTCGCGAAAGCTCGCCCACGTTCGGAATGCGGATCGCAATCACGGGCAGATCTTTATTGATGGCGAGCGTCTCAAGATCAGCATCTGTGAAACAGTCGCGGACGTCCACAAACGCTGGCAAACGCAAGATCGGGCTTGTCGATGCCGTATTGGCGAATGGCATCGTCATAGTCCATCCGAATGAAAGGAGTCTTGATGTCGTGCCCAGCCGCTTTGAACGCCGCAGTTAGAAAGCTTTCCACTGTCTCCCACACGCGCTCGGGTTGCGGATACGACATCTCCAAATCGATTTGCGTGAACTCCGGCTGGCGATCGGCTCGCAGATCTTCGTCGCGGAAGCAACGGACAATCTGGAAATATTTATCGAATCCCGAGATCATCAGAATCTGCTTGAACAGCTGTGGAGACTGCGGCAGCGCATAAAACATTCCCGGCTGCACGCGGCTGGGGACGAGGTAATCCCGCGCGCCTTCGGGAGTTGACCGCGTCATGAATGGCGTTTCGATTTCAAAGAATCCTTGTGCAGCCAGATCACCACGGATCGCGAGCGCCACCTTGTGTCGCAACTCGATGTTGAACTGCATGGCATCGCGCCGCAGATCGATGTAGCGATACTTCAGCCGCATTTCCTCGTTGGCGAGCACCGTGTCGGACGGTAAGAAGGGTAGAGGCTTCGAAACGTTCAAAATGCGCAGCTCGTCAACAACCAATTCAACTTCGCCCGTCGGAATGTTCGGATTCACCGTGTCGGCATCGCGCAGTTTGACCGTGCCCAGCGCAGCGATGACAAACTCATTGCGGAGCGCCTCGGCTTTCAAATGAACGGCGGCATTCAGTTCATGGTTGAACACGACCTGCGTCACTCCCGAGCGGTCGCGTAGATCGACGAAGATGATCTGCCCCAGATCACGGCGACGGTTGACCCATCCCATGAGCACAACTTTCTTGCCAGCATCGGAGGCCCGCAGGGCTCCGCACATATGAGTTCGCCTTAAATCGCCTAGAAAATCGAGCACGTTTTCGCCTTGTGTCGCCGAAGTGATGGAACTGGAATTACGGTGGTGAGTCGAATGGAAGATTATAAATGGAACGGGGACCTGAGTTTCGTGCCCAAAGTGTTCAGCCACGTGCAGGTAGGGTGTGGCACTCGTATAGATTGAACTCACCAACCCCGCGACCGAAAATTTAGATCATGGGGTTGGCAAATAGAATTGTCGAGATCGTTTAATTGTTAACGACGATTACCTTACCGCCTTTGCCACCACCGCCTTCGATCGAAGTCTTCAGAACGGTGTAGGGATACGACGCAGCGCCGTCATTGGGGTTCTCGGTGTGTGGCGTACTGTCGACGCTGGTTACTGGCACTATAAATGGATCGACATTCGTCCACCCTACCTCGTATTTATTGGTGCTGACGGCTGGATCCAGCTGTAGAGTGCCTCCGATGGGAATTGCCACCGGGTCAGGACTGAGGGTGATACCAGTGTTGTTATTTCCGCTGACTGTGACGTACATGGGGCCGGGACCGCACTGTACGGCGTAGGGTCCGTTTGTAGCCGCGCCTACCGTAACGGAATAGTTCACACTGCCTGACGAGTGGGCCGTCTGCGTGTTTGTATTATTGGGTGGCGTCGGGCTGAGATTGGTGATGTTGGTGAACAGTCCGGAAGGAGTAAAGACGATGCTGATAGGGGTGCCGGCGTTGTTGGTGAAGGTTACGTTCTGTCCAGCCTGGAGGATACAGCCCTCCGGAATGGCGTCAGTCGGAGTAATACTGATATTTTGAGCGACAATGTTGTTTTCAAACGGAATGACACGAGCGGCCATGGCTAGCTCCTTGATGCTGCTGAATTTTATTTACCTTCCGTTGGGCCGAAAACTGGGATCCGACAGCAAACCTTGCAGATCGGGAACGTTCTTAAGATCCCCCAGTGTGTTGCCTTTTTGTAAACTTTTCTCAATCCACTGTAACGCCTGATCGCGATCTCCAAGGTCTTCGTAGGCTTCGCCAGCGTTTTCCAGGACGTTCGGATCGTCCGGCGAAAGCGCAAGCGCCGATTGTATGCGCGGAAGGGCCTTTTCGCGCATCTTTTTCTTGGCGTAAAGCAGTCCCAGGCTGGACTGGACGGTGCCGTCGCGGGGAGCATCCCGTGCTGCCTGTTCCAGTAGCACGATTTGCCGCTCGCGTGCTTTGTCCGATTTCTCCTTCTCTTTGAGGTTGTCGTAGGCGATCGCGAGATTGCTCCAAACGACGTAGTCTTTGTCGTTCAACTGCAGGCCCTTCTCCGTCGCCGCTGCTGATTCGGTGTATTTTTGCTCTTGGATATACAAGGATCCGAGATTGGCGTAGGCGGGGTACGTTGGCTCGATCGCAATCGACTTGCGTAGCATCTCCTCGGCGTCAGCGTAATGCTTCTCCCCCATGTCGGCGTACACGGCACCCAGATTGAGATACACAGGGGCGTTGTCCGGGGTCAGTCCGATCGCACGACGGAATTGCGCAACGGCCTCCTCGTAGCGCTGATGGGCATACAAGAAAGCCCCGAATGAGTTATAGCCATCCCAGGAGTCAGGTCGAAGCGCAATAGCCTTCCGGTACTCAGCCTCTGCATCGGCCGTGCGTCCCGCACTATCGTAGCTGTTGGCTAAACCGATGACGGCGTCCGCATTACGCGGGTCAAGTTGCAACGCGCGCTGATACTCTTGCAACGCGAGATCGTACTTTCCGCTGTAGCCGTGAATTTTGCCAAGGGTGACATAGACCGCAGGCAACCGATCATCCAATTGTTGCGCCTTCTGGCAATTTGCCAGCGCTACATCAATCCACTTCGTATCTTTATCCAGCTTGTATTTCAGACGATAAGCTTCCCCAAGCTGTGCAAACCCCAAGGCAAATCGCGGATCCGCCTTCACCGCGTTATTCAGCTCCGCAATCGCGAGGTCGAGATTGCCGGGCTTGTCATATCGCTGCGTGTATCCGAGCGCTTTTAGATAGGATTCGTATGCTCCGGCATTCACTGCGGCTCCGGACGCCCGCAGCATCTCGGGCGTCACGTTGATGCGCAGTAATTTCGCGAGCCGAGTCACGGCCTCGTCTTCCAGCGACGAGAAGTCTCCGGCCTGATCTTCCAGCGCCACCGAGCCAATCTGCCGCAGGTCTTTCGTGTTGATTAAATTAACCGTGAGATGGATTTTCTGTCCTTCGCGCTGCAAGCTGCCTTCGACCGCGACGGTGGCTCCGAGTTGGTGAAATGCCGATGAAGGATCGGTGATCTTCTGCCGACGTATCTCACTCGGCGGCACCACCCACAGCGACTGCTTACCAGCTTCAAGGTTCGTCAGGCGACTGGATAGGCTGTCCATCAATCCATCAGACACTGCTGCGTTCTCCGGATTGTTACCAACATTCTCAAATGGCAGAACGGCGATATGTTCCTCGGGACGGCTGAACCATCCCGTGACGCGGTCGCGCACTGAGGGCAGAAACGACAAGACCACTAGCACGACGGCGGCAACGATTCCCCCTCCAGCCAGCCAAAGCGGCCACTTCGAAGTCTGAGGAGTCGTCGAACTGCTCGTCCCCCACACCGGACGCGAGGCCTGCTCAATCTGCTTGCGCAACTCTGACGCAAGACCCTCCGCAGTCAGAGTTGACGGACGGGAAGCCGAGGATCGAGAGGACGGCGGGCGAGATGATGAGGATGGGTGCGACGGTGGCCGCGATCCAGTTCCAGAAGCACTTCCGGTCTGCGCAATGGTTTCTTCCGGATCGAGGCGGCCCCGAATTTCCTTCAGATCGGCGACCATCTCGCGGCAAGTCTGATAGCGCGTCGCTGGCTCTTTCGATAACGAGCGATAAATCACACGCAGCAGGTCGATAGGCACTTCGTCCATCGGAAGAGGCGGCTCGTTGAGAATCGCAAAAATTGTTCCCGCTGGCGTGTCCCGCTGGAATGGATTCTTTCCCGTGACCATTTCCGCCAGAACGATCCCAAGCGCCCAGATATCGGTGCGCTGATCGACGAACTTGCCGATCGTCTGCTCCGGCGACATGTAACCGATGGTTCCGGCGGTGCTGATGCTCTGCGTGCTATTTGCGGAGGAGAGCCGTGCGAGTCCGAAGTCGACGATCTTCGCCACTCCGCTTTGCGTGAGGATCACGTTCGAGGGCTTCATGTCGCGATGGACGACAGTGCCTGCGTGGGCAGCGGCCAATCCTTCGCCAATCTGGATGGCGATATCGACGCTCTCCGCAGTCGGACGAGGGCCGCGCCGCATCTTCTGTGCCAGTGTTTCTCCGGCGTAGTACGCCATCACGATGAAGATGCGGCCGTGGTCAGTTTCTTCGAGTCCGTGGATGACGCCGATGTTGGGATGATCGAGAGCCGATGCTGTGCGCGCTTCCCGTAGAAATCGCTCTTTTTCTTCTCCGGTGGAAACGACGTGCTCAGGAAGGAATTTCAGCGCGACGGTGCGTTCAAGCTTAACGTCCAGGGCGCGATACACCACGCCCATCCCTCCGGCTCCGGCCAGGCCGAGGATCTTGTATTTACCGACTAAATCGCCCGCCGATAGTGAGGCGGTAGGGTCAGACACGAAGTGACTCCCAGCGGGGAACTAACTCGTCGCGCGTAATAGCAACGATCGGTTGATTCGGTTCCGCGACACGATGATACGCTACCGAATTTTGCAGTCGCAAGGGAGTGATTGGGCGAGCACGCGGAGTAATTATGAACCGACTAATCGAGGCCGTTTAATCGAGATCGTTCGCGCTCCACAGATTGGCGGTGATCTGCCGGAACTTCAGCTTCCACTGCCCGCCGACCTTTGCCCAAGTGTCGGCCATGTGCCGGTAACGCGGATGTTCTCCGGGAACGACGAGGTTATAGGCGACGACAGCCGAATCGTCGTTCAATTTAACTACTTGAAAATCGTAAAAGCGGAATCCCTTGGGCGTTCCGGACTGCGTGGACTCGACGACCTCGCCCTTGTCATAGGTATCGCCATTGATCGCAATCCCTGCAAAATCTTCTGCGACGGCGTGATCGACAGCGCTTGAGTTCTTGTTTTGCGTAGCTTCGAGCAATTGTTTCTGCTGACCAATGAGTTCTTGATCGAAGGCTGAGAGGGAGGCTCCTGCAGCGGTTTGAGATAGCGCAACAGTTGCGCCGACGAATGCCACGACGAACAACAAAAGAACATTTCGCATAACGACCTCCCGAAAAATAGTAAGTTTGCCCCCGTGTTCCTCCGTGTCCCCTGTGGCGCAAAAAGGCTTTACCACAGAGGACACGGAGGAACACGGGGAAAGCCCAAAGCTAAAATCTAGCAGCTAGACCTTCGCTCCCGAAATCTTTTGCGCCAGTTCGGCCCGCGGCACCGTCACTTGCTCTCCCGACGAAAGATTTTTCAATGCGAATGCTCCCGCTGCCACCTCGTTCTCGCCGACTATGAGAATATATCGCGCTCCCATTTTGTCGGCGGCCTCGAAGGATTTCTTTAGACGAAACGATTCGTCTCCGAGATCGACCACCAAACCGGATCCGGAATCGTGACCCCGTAGTTCGCGCGCCAGTCGAGCCGCTTCGTGGTTCATCCCAACTCCGAGCGGCGCAATGTAAACGTCGGGCTTGCGGAAAACCGATTCCGCCGACGCGGTCAGTGACAGCACTAACCGATCTTCGCCAATCGCAAATCCTATGCCGGGGGCGGCTGGACCACCAAGAGCTTCCGACAGTCCGTCGTACCTTCCGCCGCCAAGAATCGCATTCTGGGCGCCCAGAGATCCGTGCGTGAATTCGAATGCGGTGCGGGTGTAGTAATCCAACCCGCGCACGAGACGGCGATTCACAACGTACGGAATCTGCACAGCATCGAGAATGGCTCTTACTTGCTCGAAGTGGACGCGGCAATCGTCGTCCAGAAATTGATCGATGGTCGGCAGGGTGTCGATGATCGGCTGGTCTTCCGGAACTTTGCAATCGAACACACGCAGGGGATTGATCACCGCACGCCGCTGGCAATCGGCGCACATCTTGTCCACAACCGGAGCGAGCGCCAGCCGAAGCGCTTCGTTGAACTTCGCGCGGTCGGCAGGACAACCCACTGAATTAAGTTCGAGTGTCCATCCCGTGATGCCAACACGGTCGAGCAGCGTGGCGAGTAGCTCCAGAATCTCTGCATCTCGAGCGGGAGACTGACTACCCGCGGTGGCTGGGCCGATGACCTCCGCTCCAATTTGATAGAACTGGCGGTAGCGACCCTTTTGCGGACGCTCACGACGGAACTGCGGCCCTATGTAGAAGAGCTTATTGAGCCCGCGATCCCACATTTTGTGTTCAATGTAGGCGCGAACAACTCCAGCCGTATTTTCTGGACGGAGCGTCAGCGATTGCCCGCGATCGCTCTCGGCGCGGCCACGGTCTTCCCAGGTGAACATTTCTTTGGAGACGATGTCCGTTTCTTCGCCCACTCCTCGCGCAAATAATTCGGTCGATTCAAAGATCGGCGTGCGGATTTCGTGAAAGTTGTAGGCACGGAAAACATCGCGCACAGTTGATTCGACGAAATTCCAGAGAGATGTATCGGGCGGAAGAAGGTCGCGTGTTCCTCGGGGAGACTTGATCATGGGCAATCGTCGGTTGTCGTTGTAGTATATCCCGGCGAAATCCCCAAATGCCCTTCAGTCAATACGGCGCGAACGCTACCCGGTGCTCATCAATTCGATGCCAGCACATCGTCGTTATAGTTCAGCACGGCCCGCTTCGGAGTGTCCTTCAACGCCTTGAGCGACACCTTCTGATCGACTGACGCGTTCCCCACCAGACGCGCGCGTCCAAGATTGACCATGCGGCCGTCGGCCAACTCAAGGTAAATCGGGACGAGCATCCTAAACTTCCCGTCCACTCCCGACTGCGTCACCTTCACGTTGAACATGGTTTCGCCAGCCGCATCCTTGTCGAACGAGTAGTCCAGCTTGTAGGTTGGCAGAGCAGTGCCGTAGACGTATTCGTTAAAGAACCAGTCGAGCCGATGATTGCCTTCCAAGTCCATTTCGGCGGACATGTGCTTCTCCATCATCGCCTTGAACTCCTCGGTCGTGGCGGCTTTGCCGGTGTAGGTGGAGACGAAGTCATGCATGGCCGTAATAAAATTCTGGTCACCTGTCTTGTGGTCCCACATCATCATGCGAAGCATGTGCAAGATGTAGGCGCCTTTGGGATAGATCAGACGCCGCGTTACTCCGCCTCCCGTGCGGGAGTTGTTCGCGCGGTATCCCATGGTGAGCGGTCCTACATCGATGGCACGGAAGCCCTCTGCATCCCGTTCCAGCAGGAGTTCTCGTTCGTCATTCCAGAAGTCGATAAATTTCTTCGGGTTTTTCTCGATCAAGCTGATGTACAGAGACGCTGACATCTCTGCGAAGCCTTCACTCATCCACTGGTCGCGGCCGGATGCGAATCCGACCGTGTGTCCCCACCATTGATGCGCGACTTCGTGGGCGGTAACCACCTTCCAATAACCGCGATCCGCATTGTCGAGCCCAAGTTGATGCCGAACCGTAGTATCGAAGTAGTAACAGATAGGAATCCAAACGAGTTCCGGCCAGGATTGTCCGTAGGTGCAAGCCGTCTGTTGCGTGAGTTGCAGATGTTTAAACATCGACGATCCGAAATAATCGGTATAGAGATGCACGGCCATTTCCCCTTCGGCCAGGGATTTCTTGTTCAGGGAAACGGTGCTCATTGAGCCCAGAGCCACGTCGTCAACGTGCGAGCCCATTGTCGGAAAGGGATTTTCCGCCGATCCTTTCAACTCTTTCACCCAGTCGGGAGATTCCTCATTGGCGAACGACTGAATTAGATATTCCGGTTTCGTGAGCTTTGCCTCTTCCATCTTGAATCGCCCGAAACTAAAACCCGCGACAGTCTGTGGGCGATCACTCTTCCACACGCTCACATTTTGGCCGCCCTCATCTTTACTGGAAACCAGCGTACCGGTGGCAGCGATCTTCATTCCTTTCGGGATTCGCAGAGTCATGTCGTAGAGGGCGTACTGTCCGAAGCTGCCACCCGGATCGTTTGGATACCAGTCCTCGCGAGCGCCACCATTCAGGTAGTAATTGCCACCACCTTCGTTGGTAACCGCTTCTTTCCCGCCGTAGGTTGTTGTGATGGTAAATTTGTCATCTTTGTTGAGAGCTTTGGGCAGAATGACGGCATAGTCGGCATCGTCGTGCTTGTCCTCTTGAATAAACGAAAGCGGCTGTCCATCTAAAGTCACGCTTTGCACTCGGAGGGTAGGGAATAGATCAAGCGGAACCACTCTGACGCCATTGCGTTTCACCACAAAGTCGGTTGTAGCTTTCGCCTGTAAGGCGCCACTCTTTTCAAACGTAGCGTCTATGGCGTGATGCTCGATGCGGAGCACCCGCCCTACACTGCCGGGAGCATGATCTCCGCTCAAAGTAAAAGATGCCCAATGTCCCCATTTGTTCTCCTCATAGGTTCGAAAATTAACCTGGTCAGTATTCCAATCGGGATCAATCTGGAAGAGTTCACGATCGCTGTAACGCTTACCTCGAATAAACGCGGTAAAAAATCCACCCGGCTCGGGGCTGAGCACGTCTTGCAGGATTCTCACTTCCAGATTTTCTTTGAACTTGTGGCGCGTGGTGGCCTGGGAATCCTTGAGCAGTCCGGCATCGCAGCCAGCGGAGGCGGGTCCGTTTCCTTTCTTCAGCTCGTCATACGTTGAATCCGTGAAGCGCAGCAGCGCCTCGCGGAAGGTCTCACTAAATTCATCTTCCTTCGTAAGGAGCTTGAGACTCTTGCGTTCGGAATCTACCGGAGGATCAAGCACAAAATTTCCATCTCCGACAAAGACCGCGCCCGTCACTTTCCCTTGTACGGGAGTTACAAAACAGATTGTTCCCGAGTGAAAGTGAAATGTCCCGGCGTCGCGCTTCAACGTCACGTTACTGACGCTGACCGCGTCTCCGCTCAAAGTTAAATTGCGAAGCTGTTGATACGCGGGATCGGAGTTAGGTGCCGGGGCCTGACCATCAGCCATACGAAGTGGAAGAAATGAGCCGAGCAATAGAGCTGTGACAAACCAGATACGAGGGGCCATGGCCAGAAAGCTTCTCCTATCAACTAAAAGAACCATGGCAGTATGCACGATTTATAAGCTGGCGGGAAGGAATTAGATTTTCAGATAGTGTCTCGGTTGAGCCACCACCGATTTCCACGCGAAACGGAAGACAAAGAATTATCAAGAGAATTATCAGAGGACAGAGAAACCCCGCAACAGCGCTGTCGACGGTCGCGGATCACAAAGAGGTGTGATGACGCTCACATACAGCAGTCCATTGCGAAAGTACAACCAGAGAAAGTGCAATCCTGAAGGGACGAAAGAATCGCCCGGCCTCATTCAATCACCCTCACAACCGCTACCCCGCGGTGGGCCGGGTATTCTTATTTCGCGATTTTTGAGAAGCCGTCCCGTACTTTTCGCAGAAATTCTCAACCAAGAACCGTTGGCTTGAACCTGAAGGCTGAGCGCTGACGGCTAAAACCTAACCACCACTCCGCTCCAACAAGTACGCCCGCTTATATCCGATATAGTTGTCGGCATATCGCATGATGGTCTCCTGGTCCGCTTCTCCCAGCCGGCGTCGGAATTTCCCTGGAGAACCCATCCAAAGCGAATTCGGTTCCACAATCGTTTTTTCTGGAATCAGCGTTCCAGCCGCGATGATTGATCCCGATCCGATGACTGCACCATTCAGAATGATGCAGCCCATCCCGATCAGGCAGCGCGCCTCAATCGTGCATCCGTGCAGCAAGACGCCGTGGCCGACGGTGACGTAGTCCCCGAGGTAAACACCGTATTGCTCCTTCATTCCGTGCAGGACGCAGTTGTCCTGAATGTTCGAGTAGTGGCCGACGCGAATCTTATGCACGTCTCCGCGGAGCACGGCATTCATCCAAACGCTGGAGTGTTCGCCGACCGTCACGTCGCCGATGATTTGGGCGGAGTCGTCGATGTAGCAGGTGTCGGAGAATTGGGGAGCGATGCCTTTATAGGAACGGATCATAGTTTGTGCGTACGGGCGCGATTTTTCAAATGCCGTCAACATCGCCAACATATCATGGAGCGATGATCACGGTCAGTCTGCGGCAGAAATCGACGCCTGTGCTTAAATTATTGTGTTTTAGACCGAGGCGGATCCTCTTTACTTTTCGATTTCACTTGTCGATGGACTTGATCATGAAGCCAGCAGATTTTCGACGCATCGCTCTTAGCTTCGAAGGAGCCGAAGAAGGCTCGCACATGGGCGCGACAGACTTCCGGGTTGGCGGCCGGATTTTCGCGACGCTCGCTCATCAGAAACAGGGCTACGGCAATTTGATGCTCACACCGGAGTTGCAGGCAGATTTCATTGGAGAATTGCCAGAAGTGTTTCTCCCTATTCCCGGTGGATGGGGACGTATGGGGAGTACTCATATTCGACTGGCGCAAGCGAGCGAAGACATTCTCACCGGAGCCCTCAAAACGGCGTGGCAGCTCCGCGTCGAGAAGAACGCCACCACTTCCAAGAAGAATAAGGCTACAACTGCGACCGCGAAGAAGACGACCAAGAAGCGAGGATCGTGAGTTTACTCCCATGCGCCATTGCACTACCATTCAACTGCGATAAATAATCAAAGCAATCTTGCTATCAAAACTCGAAGAAATTAGGGAGCAGAGATGATTGAACGATTGAAAGAAAGTCAGGGATCGGCCATCGGATTCAAAGTCACTGGGAAGATTACCGGGGACGAAGTAACAGCGTTCGAGCCACAGATTGAATTCGTGATCAAAGAGCGAAAAGAGCGGCCTATTGGAATCCTCGCCGACGTCTCGCAAATGGAAGGAGCGGATTGGAGTGCGCGCTGGAAAGAAATGCGCTTCCTCCAGAAATACACCGACCACATCGCACGCATGGCAGTCGTCGGCGCGGACAAATGGGAAGAAGTCGTCGCCCTCGTTGTCGTTGGAGCTTCAGTTCTTCAGGCAGAAACACGTTACTTCACCACCGAAGAAATCGGGGCGGCGTGGGAGTGGGTCCGGACGAGTAAGAACGCAGATCGCATCCCCGTGCGAACCATCTCGGTAGCGTCAGGTCTCTTCAAGGGATACAGGCCGGAGTATACAGGGCTCTAGCCGCACGGTTCTCGTGTCGGATATCCTAAGCGCTTAGGTTTTCAGCTTCTTCTTTCTCACTCTTTTAAATTGTCATCCTGAGCGTAGCCAACAATCGCTTCGCTCGCGGTTAGCTAAGCTCAGGATGACACCTGCGTTAAACGATGACAAAGGTGATTCAATCCACGCTTGTATGACGCCTCCTGTACAATTTCCCGGAATGAAACGGCATGCTCAAATCCGAGTTGGATTGCTCGTCTGGCTCGCTTTAGCTTCGGCGACTTGGGTAGCAGCCGAGCCGATTGCCTCTCTTCGGGCCACAAATTACGTCAACGACTTCGCTGGAGTGTTGAACACTTCCACGCAAGATCAGCTGAACGCTCTGTGTAAGCAAGTCGAACAAAAAGCTCAGGCGCAGATCGCTGTCGTCACCGTCAAGTCCGTGGACGGACAAGACGTCGTGACCTATGCCGTTGCGCTTTATCAGAAATTTGGGATCGGAGCGAAAGGGAAAGATCGCGGCGTTCTGATTCTGGTTGCAACCGACGATCATAAATACTGGATCACGGTTGGGTACGGCTTGGAATCGATTCTCCCAGACGGGAAGGTCGGCGGTTTCGGAAGGGAAGCTGTTCCCTTGCTGAAGACCGGAGACTATTCTGGCGCGATAACTCTGATGACAGCGCGCGTGGCCTCGGTAATTGCGCAGGACGCAGGCGTAACTTTAGAGAATCAGCCCAGCCTCCCACTCGCGCGTCGGCAACCCGCTCCGAGCCGTGGAATGCCCCCGGTAGTGATCATTTTCCTCGTTATTTTCTTCATCGTAATCCCGATCCTGCGGGCGATCTTTCGCGGTGGTGGCGGTGGCCCGCGCGGCGGCAGCGGTGGTGGTGGCGGCCTCGGATTCTTGCTCGGGATGCTGTTAGGCTCCGGCGGAAACTTTGGCGGCGGTCGCGGTGGATACGGCGGTGGTGGATTTGGTGGCGGCGGTTTCGGTGGTGGCGGCTTTGGCGGTTTCGGCGGCGGAAGCACCGGCGGCGGCGGAGCTGGTGGTAGTTGGTGATCCAGCTGGCGGCGTCATAGCAATAAAGATTGGTAGGGAAGTGAGAGGCGCGGAATGGGTCCGGAAAAACTAATCAACGAGTTTGTCGAGCGAGCGAAAGCGGCAGCGGGGACCAATCTGGTTTCGGCGATCCTCTATGGATCAGTCGCAGCGGGAGACTACATCGCCGATTTGTCCGATGTGAACGTGCTTTGCGTTCTGCGCGATACGTCATTCGCTTCGATTGCTGCGCTGGCTCCCACGATTGAATGGTGGGGCAAGCAGAAACATCGCGTCCCGCTTTTAATGGGAGCGGAAGAGATGCGCCGGTCGTCTGACGTTTTCTCCATCGAATACCTCGATATGAAGCGGCATTACCGCGTTCTCTGGGGAGAAGATGTTTTGAAGACGCTGGACATTCCAATGCGTCTGCACCGTGCGCAGCTGGAGTATGAACTTCGCGAAAAGACGATCCTGTTGCGCCAGCGATTGCTGATGGTCGCGGGAAACTCTGATGCGAAGTGGGATTTGCTGCTCCGATCGCTCCCAGCCTTCGGAACTTTGATCCGCCACACGCTGATCGCGCTGGGCGATGCAGGAGCAGGATCGAAACGCGAATCGGCGATGGTTTTGGCAAACAAGATTGGAGTCGATACTACCGTGTTCTCCGAACTGCTCGATATTCGCGAGCATAAGAAAGATCGGAAGGCGGCGTCGGTCGATGACCTGTTTGCGCGCTATTTGAAATTGGTCGAGCAGGTTACGGCGGCAGTGGACAAGATGCTCGATCCAGCCGCTTAGATTTTTGTGATTTCGAATTTTGTGGTGGCCGGGCGGGGACGCGCGGCGCACCCTTGGCAATAAAAAATATTTTTCCAGGAGAGTGATATGGGCAAGGGATTGATCGTCGTGATTGTGCTGGTAGTAATCCTGCTGGCAGTGGGTATGCAGTATGTTGGAGTGAAGAATCAACTCGTGGCCAAAGATCAAGCCGTCAAAGCAGCGTGGTCCCAGGTGGACATCGTGTTGCAACGCCGCGCGGATTTGATTCCAAATTTGGTGAACACCGTAAAGGGATACGCGCAGCAGGAAACGACGGTGTTTGGTGACATTGCGAAGGCGCGCTCGGCATTGCTTTCCGCCAACACTCCGTCGGACAAGATCGCAGCGAACGGGCAACTGGACGGCGCCATCGGGCGCTTGCTGGTGATCGTTGAAAATTATCCGCAGTTAAAGTCGAACGAGAATTTCATGCGCTTGCAGGATGAGTTGGCGGGAACAGAAAACCGCATCGCCGTCGAACGCAAGCGTTACAACGACACTTTGCAGGACTACAACACGTACGTCTTGCAGTTCCCGAACAGCTTGTATGCTGGCTTTGCCGGATTCAAACAGAACCCAGCCTATTTCCAAGCCTCAGAAGCCTCGCGCGCGACGCCGACGGTTGACTTCACTCCGAAGCCAGCAGCTCCGGCTCCCGCACCGAGCGCAACTCCGGCGCCAGCTCCCGCGCACTAAGACGACATAAGAACGGAGAGCCGGGCGTCCCCGCCCGGCTCCACGACTTTAGAATTAGCAACCTACTGCAGTTGCGTGAGCGCGACGCAGGAATCGTGATCGGTGATCGCGCTGCCCGTCGGATCGTAGTGAATGGATCCGTCTTCGGTCGAGCAATAGCTGCGGTTGCCGCTGCCAGAGATTGGCGATCCAACGGCAAGATACGCGCTGACGGGCGCCGTGCCGATACCGGTTGAGCTGAAGTTGTATCCGCTCTTGGTGCCAGCCGCGAGTACCGTATCAATGAGGCAAGCGCTGGTCTCGTCCGCAGGAGCGCAGTTCGTGCCGCCGAGTACGGCGAGCGTCGGCGCAAAACCGACCGTTGGATAGCTGCTGTTGTAAGTGATCATCGCCGTGTTGATGGTGCGCAACGAACCGACGGCGGAAGCTTCATTGGCGGCAACACGCGCCTGAAGCAAGTTCGGAATGGCAATCGCTGCGATAACCAGGATGATCGCAACGACGATCAGCAACTCGATAAGCGAAAAGCCTTTCTGATTCCTTTTGCGGTTCTTCATGGGCGAACTCCTCTGATTTACTGAAATTGATTACTGAAGTCACTTTCCTATCTAAATCTGCTCGGTCCAGTTGTCGGTGAGGGGATCGTCCGATGCATTCCTAAAGTGCAACCCCAGCGCCAGATCGATTGCACATAGTTATCAATCGTTTGCACACACGGCCGAAAAGTCGAAGTGAAAACAGTTGCACATCTGGACGGGCATGTGAGAGTAAGGATGAGGAAATAGCGTGTAAGCGAATGAAAGACAGGTGGTTACTAGAGTGACCTGCGATCTCGCAAAAAGGGACGGAGCACCGCCAAGTTTGCGAGCAAGGCGCACCGACCAACGACCAACGACGAACGACGAGTCCTCCCACAAACCGAACATCTTTCTAGTACGCCCGTCACAGCGAAACGAAATCCGCGCTGCTATATAGACGAGCAGGGTTTCAGGAATCCCCTCCGATTCCGAAGTCTCGGACAAGAGGGGATTACTATGCGCGCCTGCTTCCGGCAATTTCTGAGTACCATTCGCGAAGTGTTTTGGGTCGTTGTCTTCTCCGCCTTACTCCTCCACATGGTCTTGAACGCTTCCGCTGCCTGGGGGCAAGACGCCTCGACGGGAGCGTTGCGAGGCGTCGTGTTGGACGCTCAGGGCGCGGCGATCACAAACGCAGACATCGTGGCAATCCGAATTGAGACAGGAATCCGGTACCACACGGCAACCGATTCGCAAGGACGGTTCGTCCTTGATCTGTTGCCGCCAGGGCACTATTCGGCGCGCGCGGAAGCGGAGGGCATGTCGCCAGAAATTTCGTTGGCGATCCGCGTGGAAACCGGTGCAGCAGTGTCGTCCACCTTTCGACTAAAGGTTGCTGGCCCGAGAGAGTCGATCACGGTATCCGACGCGCCGCGAATCATTGAGACGACTCCAAGTTCGGTTTCGACATTGGTTGACGAGCGTGCGATCAAAGACCTTCCGCTCAATGGCCGCAGATTTACCGACCTGTTGCTGTTAACACCTGGAGTGACGCAAGACCCGCGCGGGCTAACGTCAGGCTCAAACGGCGATCTTTCGTATGGCGGAATTCGAGGGTACAACAACAGCTTTCTCGTGGACGGATCCGACGACAACAACGGATTCTTCGCGCAGGCCGCGGGGCGATATCGCGCACCGTATCAATTTTCCAACGAAGTGGTACAGGAATTTCGTGTGACATCGAGCGGTTACGGTACAGAGAGTGGGCGCGCTGGCGGCGCGGTGGTGAACGTCGTTACCAAGTCAGGGACGAATCATTGGCACGGAAGCACATTTTACTTTCTGCGAGACAGCGCGTTCGGAGGAGCGTCACCGCCCTTCGTCGGATCCAATCCCAGCACCCAGCAAAACCAATTCGGTGCGACTGTGGGAGGTCCGATCCAGCGCGACAAAACTTTTTTGTTCGCGGGCTATGACCAGCACATCGAGCACGCTCCATCAGTAGTACAGTTCGATAACGGTCAAACTGTAGTCGTCCCACAACCGGGCACGGATCTGACACCCGGCGATTACAACATCTGCGATCCAGCAATTGGCGGGCAGGCGTGCGATCAGCCTCTAGTGTTTGCATCCGCAGCACAGCTGTCTACGATGGCCGGTACTTTTCCAGCGAGCTTGATGGCGAACACCGGCTTCATAAAACTGGATCGAGTTCTAGCTCCGAATCAGTTTCTTACCGCGCGTGTCAGTACGTCGCGGTATTACGGGGCGAACAATGTCTTCTTTAATCCGGGGAATCCGATTACGAATTACGCGGAGAGCGGCAATGGCGAGGAGAACGTGAAAACCGAAAGCGCGTCCCTCGGGCTGACTAGCGGACTCACACCCAGATTGACAAGCCATCTGAGAGCGCAGTTTTCGCGAGACTTGGAGGAATCGTTTCCCAACTCAATCGCTGTGCGCACGAATATCTACAGTTGGATGGAAGACTTCGGCCAGTCATCTTTATTGCCTCGGCAAACTCGAGAGCACCGCTTGAGTCTCGCTGAAACCATGAGCTTCACTCACGGTCGCAATCAATGGAAATTCGGCGGCGATGGCATGCTGACCTGGGACTACAACTATTTCCCATCGCTCTATGGCGGGGAATTTCTCTATGACGACATTGTCGTCAATCCGTTCACATTTGTGCCGCAGCATGGTGGACTCGCGCTGACTCCTCTGCGAGCATGGGCGCACGGTGTTCCGCGCTATTACGTGCAGAATTTCGGCAATCCCGTTTCGCGCCCGAATAGCAACGATGTCGCTGGATTCGTGCAGGACACGGTCAGATTAACTCCGCATCTCACGCTGAGTGCCGGAGCGCGCTACGACCTGCAAACGTTCGCGAAGTCTGGGATGGTGAGCGATCCATTGTGGCCTGCCGCAGGGAAGATGCCTTCGCAAGAAACAAATTTCGCTCCCAGACTGGGGATTGGATACGCATTGGGGGGCCAGCGTCCAATCATGGTGCGAACCGGCTTTGGAATTTTCTATACGCGGATCCCGCAGATTTACGAATCCGCTGTGATGAACGACAACGGAGTGAACAACAGCTTTGTATCCCTAGACAGCACGAATTTCTATCAGGCGCAGGTCTTTCCGACATATCCCAACACCGCGTTTCAGTGCGTGCGCGGACCGGTGTCGTGTGCGGTGCCCAACTCTTTGAAGCAGTTTTCGACCAACGAAGTGGCAGCGTTTTCCCCCTCCTTCCAAACGCCACGTGTTCAACAGGGAAGTGTAAGCCTGGAGCGAGAAGTGGTGGATGGATTCACGATGCAGGTGTCTTACCTCTACGTCCACGGCGTGGATCTGATCCGGGCGCGCGATGTAAATTTGCCGCCGCCAGCTTTTTACAGCTATCCCATCTTTGATCCGACGGGCAGTGTTTTTCAGAATTCGTTCTACAACGTGGAATCCTTTGCGACCCAACAAAATACTTACAGCATTAGCTGTCCATTCCCGCCCTGCATCAACACTCTAAGTCGTCCGATTTCACAGTTGGGAGCAATCGACGAGTTTGAGAGTGCAGCCTCGAGTGTGTATCACGGCTTGACCGTATCGCTGCACAAGCGAATGTCTGGCGGATTATATTTCCGTCTCGCATACACATGGGCTCACGCCATCGACAACGGCCAGGACGCTTTAGTAGCTGGCCAGCCAGCAACGGTGCAAAATTCTTATGCGGCGAATAGCGAGCGGGCTTCTAGCGTCACTGATCAGCGTCAACGTCTAACCATGTCGGCAATCGAGGAGCCTCATCTCTTCGACGACGGCCAGAAAATTTCGGCTGCTCTTTTCAATCATTGGAGAATCTCTGGAATCATGACCTATGGCAGCGGACGTCCGACGAATGCTACCGTATCTGGCGATCCGAATCAGGATGGCAACACCAGCAATGATCGGTTGTCAGGCTACGGACGCAATGCCTTTCTTGGCCCCGACTACGCCAGCATGGATTTGCGCGCGGGGAGAATGATCAATCTGAGCCCTCGTTATCACCTCGAACTGAACGCTGAGGCGTTCAACGTTTTCAATCGCGACAATAAAAATTATGTGATCACCGACAATGGATTTGTGAATTCGGCGGGACGGTTCGTTCAATTCACGCAATCCGCTGGAGGTACTTACTATCCGGCTTATTATCAGCAGCCTACAAGCTTCTTGAAGCCCACGAGTTCGTTTGCGCCGCGCCAGATGCAGGTCTCCATGCGATTGAATTTCTAGCCCCAGTCAAAGATAGAGTGAAGATTACTGCACATTCCGCTTGACTTAGTAGGGCAATGCTTGCCATAACTATCGTGTCCCGTTAGGACGAGTAGGGGGGTGTAGTCCGTTGGCAGAAGTTCGACTTCAAGAGGGAGAATCCCTCGAAAACGCACTTCGGCGGTTTAAGCGGAAGGTACAGACCGAGGACATTATTAAAGAAGTAAAGCGTCACTCGTTTTACCTGAAGCCCGGCGAGAGAAAGCGTGTGAAAGAAGCGCTGGCTCGCAAGCGTAGCCGCAAGAAAGCACGTAAAGAACAGGACTAAGCAAAAACGGGCCGTCTGCTTTTAAGCGACGGCCCGTTCCTCGCACTCGAAGTTGTCTAGAAAATGTTTCTAGTAGAACGATGTTAAGTAGGACAATCTTAAGTACGACGATCCACACTTTTCGACAGTTGCCCTAGACAGTCCAACCGTCGATCCAAAGTGCTTCTCACGAAAATCTGTATCCACGCGATGCACATCGCGTGGCGGGCCGAATCCAGGGGTTACGCAATGAGGGGGATGTAAATCCCCTGCTCACGTATGGAACCGAATCCTCCCCGATTCGGGTCTCCCGTGATGCAGGGACGCGAGCATGGGAGCGCCTCTTCAATGGAATACCAGGACAAGGTTTTGAAGTGCATGGATTGTGGCACGGACTTCGTGTTCACAGCGGGCGAACAACTTTTCTTCCACGATAAGTCGTTCAAGAATGAACCCAAACGATGCAAGGCTTGCAAGGGCAAGCGGGTGTCGGTGTTGGGCGCCTCGTCAAATGGGCCGTCGCGCGGTCATACTTTCGCGAAGACGGAGACGAGGACAAACTGCTCGCAGTGCGGAAAAGAGACCACGGTGCCGTTCCGTCCGACGCAGGGACGCCCAGTGCTGTGCCGCGAATGCTTTCAGCACGGGCGGCAAGTTGCCAGCGCTTGATTGCGCCGCAACTTCGGTGTCTGTTCAAAGTCTGTTGAAATTCTGATGTAGTGCGGGCCAGCCCGACGTTCATCTCGCAGGGCGGTTGCCTTCTTGTGCGCTCGGATCGGTGGCCGATGTGCCCGGATCTAGATGCTTCTGAGCGTTCTTGGCCAGCAAAGATTCCACTTGGCGCAGCAGTTCGCGTGTGCTCAGTGGCTTGATGAGAAGTGAGTCCGAATTCTTTCCCGTCCAATCTTCTCCCTCGTTCTTGATCTTCGGAAACGACTGTCCCTCCGATGCTCCTGCTAATGCTCCTGGCTTTTCGTCCCAATCGTTTTCGGATGGTGGATAGGCAGTAAGCAAAGCGGTCGCCGGATGATAAGTTTGACGGCGTGCGGCGCGAATCACTTGAAGGCCAGCATTTTCCGTTTCCATCCGCAGATCGCTGATAACCATCTGGTACACACTGGATTCCATCCGAGCAAACGCCTCGGCGGAACTGCCGGCGGTTTCCACTTCAAATCCATCGAGTTCGAAGACCGCTTTCAGGGTGAGAAGGACGGCGAGATCGTCGTCAACGAGAAGAATGCGGCGTTTCATGCGTACCTCTTACGGCAGGTGAGATGCAGTGTACTGCGAATATGCTTCCAGATGCTTTACGGCGCGATAAAAATATGGTGGTCGGGGAGTAGGGAATCAGGGTCGGGTCGGGGCATCGTGTTTCCGAACGAGAATTTTCACGTCTCTAGGGCACTTGACCATGCCTAGTGACTCAGGAGTGCACCAGGGGTAACAAACTCATTGACCTGTAACCCTTTACAGGCTTACCATAAAAAAAATCCAGAAATGCCGGAGTGATCGAAACCCATGTCTGAGTCAAGGCTTCGTCCTGCTGTGTGCTGCTTGCTGGCGATTCTGTTTCCAGCGCAAATGCTGCTGGCAGGAGACACGGCAACGGCCATGTTGTACACGAACGGAGCGGCTTGGTTGAACGGCAGCCAGGTCCCGAAATCGGCGGCTGTATTCTCCGGAGACATGCTTCAGACTCGAACCGATTCCAGTGCCAGCATTCAATCGAACGGCTCCAGCGTGATGGTTTTGGCGGACTCGCTTGTGAAATTTGAAGGACCAGCAGTGGAACTTGAGCATGGTGGAGTGCGAGTTACAACATCGCGAGGACTTTCCGCGCGTGCGGGTGATGTGACCGTGAAACCCGCTGGAACCGCGTGGACCGAATTTCAAGTGACCGACGTAGATGGTAAAGTTCAGATCGCTGCTAACCGAGGCGACGTTACCGTGCAAGACGACAAGGGAACGACGACGGTGACGCAGGGACAGCAGACCACTCGCGAAGATACGGCCGATCCTGAGAAAAAGAAAAAGAGACGCCGACGTTCCGGGGCTGCGCCTGCAGCGGGTGGTGGAATATTGAGTTCAACTCCCGCTGTCTACACTGGATTAGCCATTGTCGGCGGCGTTGGGGTTTGGGTATTACTTCAGCACGAAGCCCCTGTGAGTCCGGCGTGTCCGACAAATCCTTGCCAGTAGATTGGCGCAATGCAATGTCGCCCTGCGAGTTGTCCCCCGGATTTTCTTCACCTGATTTTTCGTCATTCCGCTTTTCACCGTGTGACCTTCCGTGGATGAGTAGTAACTCTGGATTGGCCAACTGAATCCATGTCACGCTACGTCTCCTATCGTGATTTTGATTGGGTGCTGCTGGGTTTCGTTCTAGCCATCTGCGCGCTCGGGGTTTTCCAGATTCACAGCGCAACTGAGCACACCAAGTTTGCCGGCGCTCACATCAAACAGGTCTATTGGATTCTGGCGGGTGTTGGCGGGATGTTTCTCGTCAGCCTACTCAACTATCAAGCTCTACTCGAACAAGTTCACTGGCTGTATATTGTTTCGCTGGCTTCGCTCATTGCCGTGCGCCTGTTTGGGGAGAAATATCTTGGAGCGCGGCGCTGGATGAAGCTGCCGGGCGGCGTACACTTCCAGCCGTCGGAGTGGGTGAAGCTGATTTTGATTCTCGCTGTCGCGAAGTATTTCTCTGACCTGCACGAGAGGGAATTATCGTGGTCCGATTTTCTGAAAGCTGGGGCAATCGTCGGGATTCCGATGATTCTCGTACTCATCCAGCCCGATCTTGGTACAGCTCTCACCTACCTCCCAATTGCCGTAATGGGCCTTTTCCTCGGCGGGCTACGATGGCGACAGGCTGGGATCGTGGTGCTGCTGGCGGCGCTGTGCATGCCTCTAGCCTGGCACCATATGAAGGACTATCAGAAGCAGCGCTTGCTGAGCTTTCGCGAACCGGACGCGGATCCCAGAGGCTCCGGCTATCAGGTCACTCAGTCCTTGATCGCGGTAGGTTCAGGCGGGATCTTCGGCAGCAGTCAGGGGTCGCAGACAAAACTGTCGTTTCTACCGATTCCGCAGACCGACTTTATTTTTGCCGCATTCGCCGAAGAACACGGGTTTGTAGGAGCACTCGCCGTACTGCTGTTATACTTTATAGTGCTGATGCGGTTGACTCAGAATGCACAAACGGCGCCCGACCGCGCTGGAGCATTTCTGGTAATGGGTGTGGTAGCTGTGCTTAGTTTCCACATTTTGGTCAACGTTGGCATGGTGGTTGGCTTTATGCCAGTCACGGGAATACCTCTACCGCTCATGAGTTACGGTGGGTCTTCCGTTTTGTTCATGTTCCTGGCGCTGGGGATGGTAATGAACGTCCGGATGCGTCGGTTTGTGAATTGAGAACGGTCGGCAGAGGTTAGGTGCCGTCGAGCACGGTGCCACGAACAAGATTCGTTAGTAACCAAAGATTAAACATTAAGCACCAAGCAAGATTACGAAAGCCCTCGCGAAAAAGGAGGGCAGAACGCCGGCAGAAGTTGTGAAGCCGGACAGGATTGAAGTCAGCCAGGCGGGGAACGGCCCCCTCAGCGGAAACGCGAGAAAGTGGCCACAGACCTGGCGGAAGGCTTAACGCGATCAGTGCAGACGAGAACTCACAATTCACTGCAGTGCAGGTTTCGGGAGTATGTCCGGGACCGCGCCTGCTCCTACCCGGAGCAGTGCTGAACGCTATCGATCCCTCGGTCCGCCTTGCGCTTCTGATCCGGTGAAGAAAAACCGGAGTAGAAATGAACAAGGAATTATTTGTATCGACCACGCCTCACGAAACCAAAGTGGGGATCACGGAAGATGATCAGCTAGCAGAAATTTACCTCGAACGAGAAAACGAATACACCTTAGCCGGCTCGATTTATAAGGGCCGCGTTACCCGCGTGCTGCCAGGCATGCAGTCTGCATTCGTCGATATAGGTTTGGAACGCGACGCCTTTCTGTACGTTTCCGATTTCATGGATTTGGAGCAGCAGGACGAAGACCTGGATGAAGCAATCCCGGCCAATCGTTCGGCGAACGAATCCCGTCCCCCACGCCGCAGTATGGAATCGGGTTCCAGTTCTGATGGATACGCTGCGGAACCAGGAAACTCTTCGAACGGCGGATCCGATTCGCAAGCAACCTCTTCCGCAGGGCCGGGCAACAGCTCAGACTCCTCGCGCGATCTGCGAGGACGACGTCGTCGTCGTGGTCGTCGCGGAGAAACTGGTCGCAGACCAAATGGCGATCGTGGCGCGCTTCCCGAAGGCAATCGTCCTGACGGCGAAGTTAGAGCTGAAACTCATGCCGAGCCAGTCGCCGAACCGCACGGCGAGTCTATTTCCATTCTTGAAACACGGCAAGAAACCCGCCCCGATCATCGCCCCGATCATCGCGGCGGACACAGGGGCGACGGGCGTCACGACCGATCGGGTCGCGGAGATCGTCCAAGTGGTGATCGTTCCAGCCGCGGCGGCTCCGATTCTAGATTCCAACGTCCAGCGCGAACCACACCGGTTGGTCAGGATTACGATTACGGCCCGCCTCCGGGATATACCCCGATCGTTCTTCCCGGCGAGTCGATTTCGAAATATCAGCGACAAGGACAAAGCTCGCCGCAGAGTGCCGGTGACGATTCGTTCGAAAGTCATCAAGGACCGTCGCAAGATGAGAGTGCGCATTTCGAACAATCGATTCCTGCCAGTGCCGCGATCCGTTCGAACTTCCCAGAGGATGAACCGATTTTTGCAGTCGAGGCTTCAGAGTCGCAGGTGTACTCGCACGAAACCGCAACTCACGTAGAAGAGCATGAAGAAATTCGAAGCATCGGCACGAACTTCGCCTCTGACATCGCTGAATTAAAAAGCAGGTCGACAGCGGACGGTTATCGCGCTGCGGAAAATACGCAACTGGAAGCGGACGCGAAGGAAAGAGTTGTGCACGAATTGTCCGGTGACGAGGCGGATCAAAGCGCAAGGCACGACGCGAATTTTGCTCCCGCTCCACAAGTCGCACACGGCGCGGTCGAAGAGCAGGAAATTGAAGACGAAGAAGCCGACCTCACATCCTACGGAGAAGAGCCGGGAGACGATGACGGTTTTGAAGAGTTGGAAGAAGAAACTCGCGCCGCTGATGCAGGATTGCCTGAAGCCAGAGGGATGGAAGCGACCGGAGAGACTGAGTCAGCGAGCCACTCGGAGTCGGATCACGATCACGGTGAAATCGCTCCAGAAATCGCGGCGGGAGGCGAGGCCGCTCTTAACGGTGACGCCGTTCCGGAAGCCGTACTGGAAGCCGAAGAGCGCGAAGCGGCAGACTTAGAACTGGAAGAGGCGCAGGCGGAAGCCGAGGCGCTTCTCGAAGCAGAAGCGATTGGCGACGGGACGGTGGATGCGAGCGCGGCGGTTCGCAGCCCGGCTCCGGAGGCCAGATTGTTGCAGCGCACACAACGCCGTGGTCCAGACCGCGGATCGGACCGTAACTCCGATCGAGGTCGAGGACGTCGCGGTGGACGTCGCTTCAGCAGTCGCGAAAATCAGGTCGTTCCGCAGATTAGCGAATTGCTCAAAGAGGGTCAGGAAGTTCTGATCCAAATTGCGAAAGAGCCCATCGCGAAGAAGGGAGCGCGTATTACCAGTCACATCGCGCTTCCGGGACGCTTTCTGGTGTTCATGCCAACTGTGAATCACACCGGAGTGTCACGCAAGATCGCGTCCGAAGAAGAGCGTCAGCGCTTGAAGCGCATCATCCAAAGCGAGCGCGAAAATGGCGCTGGGGGCTTCATTGTACGAACCGCAGCTGCCGGAGCATCCGACGAAGAGCTTCGTGCGGATATTCGCTTCTTAAAGAATCTATGGAACGAAATTAAGGCGCGTTCTGAGACTAGCAAAGCCCCAGCGCTGATTTATCACGACCTCAATGTGGTCGAGCGTGTGCTGCGCGATCAGGTGAGTTCGGACTTCTCGGTCATCTGGGTTGATACCGAACAGGAGTACGAACGCATTCTGCGTTTCGCGAATCGATTCCAGCCAGGGTTGGTCAAGCGCGTCAAACTCTACACGAAAGAGACGCCGCTCTACGATCAATTCGGGCTCAACGAAGAAATCAACAAAGCGTTGAAATCCAAAGTATGGCTGAAGAGTGGTGGATACATCGTCATCAATCAGACAGAAGCCTTGGTCGCAATCGACGTCAACACCGGAAAATATGTCGGCAAGACGGCCCGATTGGAAGACACGATTGTGAAGACGAACGTGGATGCCATCAAAGAGATCGTGCGCCAGGTGCGGCTGCGAGATCTTGGCGGCATCATCATCATCGACTTCATCGATATGGACGAGCGCCGCAACCGGCAAAAAGTGATGCAAGCGCTGGAAGAAGCTTTGCGCTTGGATCGTGCGCCGTCAAAGGTACTGCAATTCAACGATTTCGGTCTGGTGGCAATCACCCGGAAACGCGTGAAGCAGTCGCTGGAGCGGACCATTGGATCGCCGTGTCCTTATTGCCAATCCACTGGCTTTGTGAAATCGGTGAGCACGATCTGCAACGAGATTTACGTCGAAATGCGCAAGATCTCAAGTCATCTGGAACACAGCGACGTGATGCTGCGCGTGAATCCCGAAGTCGCGAAACAACTTAAGGTGGGCAATGCGAAGCTGCTGGGCGAGATGGAAGAGTTGACCAAGAAGACGATTATCATCAAGTCGGATCCAGCGTTGCATCAGGAGCAGTTCGACATCCACTAAACATCGGATTTGGCCGATATGCAAAGGGACGGGCAGTGTGCCCGTCTCTTTTGCTCGTGACGGTCGAGATTCGCTTCGAGCGGTGCATGTTCTTAACACTCGCGCTGGTCTTGTGCTGTCTTCCGCTTGTCCTTTCCTCACGGGAACCGTCTAGGCCTTCGTTGCGTATCACCACCAGAGATTGGCAACCGAGGTTTCCTAATGAGACGTCTTGCGAGCAAAGTGGGCATATCCATTTTCGCGGCTTTTGTTGTGTTGGCTTCCGTGTTATCAGTCGCTGAAACGGAGCCGCCGAAGACTCCACCGCAGGCATGCGCCTTCCTCCACGCGAATGTCATCCCGATGAGCGACGATCGCGTCCTCCTCGATCAAACTGTCCTGGTCGTAAACGGAAAAATCGCGCAGGTCGGCCCTTCGAAGACGCTATCGATTCCGCGAGGGACGTGCAAAATTGAAGCGAGGGGGAAATTCCTGATCCCGGGGTTGGTTGACGCGCACACCCACCTGCTCTCTCCGATCGAATTGCCGCTCTATCTCGCAAACGGCGTGACAACGGTTTTCAATCTCGATGGACATCCACCGCATCTGCTATGGCGAAAGGAAATCGCTCGCGGGGAAATGGTGGGACCGTCCATCTTTACGACTGGGCCGCTTTTTGCCCAGGCGCGCACCGCCGAAGAAGATGTGCGCCTGGTCGATCAGCAGGCTGATGCGGGATACGACGGCGTAAAAATATATGTCCAGGTGTCGAAGGCTGAATATCCTGCTCTGATTGCGGAGGCGAAGAAGAGAAATCTTTTGTTGATGGGACATGTGGCGCGCGATCCGGACTTCGAATTGACGGTCAAGTCGGGTCAGTCCCTCGCGCATCTGGAGGAGTACACCTACACATTTTTCAATCCCCAGCATGACGGAAACGATAAGCACATCGAGTATGACGAGAGTCGCATTCCCGATGCGGTTAAGCTCACAAAAGAATCCGGCGTGTTTGTCACGGCGACTCTGTCCACCTACGCTTCGATCGTGCAGCAGGCGACCGATCTCGATACTTTTCTCAGGAACCCAGACCTGAAATATCTTCCACCTTGGACACAGGCGCAGTACCAACCTGCGGCGAATCGCTACAAGAATGCGTTTTCAGCTGATCGATATCCCCAACTGCGAACTTCGCTGGCGTTTCAGCGAAAGTTATTGAAGGCCTTGTTCGACGCGGGAGTTCCTTTGATGTGTGGAACCGATGCTCCCGAGGTGGGGCCACTGCCGGGATTTGGAATCCATGATGAACTCCAGGAATTCGTCAACGACGGCTTGACTCCGTATCAAGCGTTGCAGACGGCGACGGTGAACGTTGCGCGTTATCTGCGTCACAGCGACGATTTTGGAACCATCGAAGTTGGCAAGCGGGCCGATTTGGTTTTGCTCGATGGTAATCCGCTCGTAGCGATTTCCAGTACTCGTAGAATCGCGGGAGTGATGGTGCGCGGCGACTGGCTGGATCATGGACAACTGACGCGAATGATAGAGGAAGTCCCAGCGAACTATGCTCGCGAAGTGCGCACAATAAAAAGTGAACTGCGATCCGATCCAGCGGCGGCATTGAAAAGTCTGAGCGAGAGTGATCCCTATCTCAATGTTGGGCAAACGGCGATTTCCGAAATTGCCTCGGTCGAAGGATTCGATCAAGTTCACAATCTCGTGCGAAAGTTAAGAGAGGCCGATCCGAAGTCGGAGCTTGTCACGGAAGAGGGAATCAACAAACTCGGGTACACCCTGGTTGGTAGCAAGAAATACAAACAGGCGATCGCGGTATTCGAGATGAACACGCAAGATTTTCCGAAATCGGCGAATGTTTACGACAGTCTGGGAGAAACGCAATTCAAGGATGGCGATTTGCCACATGCATTAGAGAACTACCGCAAGGCGTTGGAAACGGATCCTAAATATCCGAACGCTAAGGTCGCTGCAAAGTTTCTCGAAGACCACAACAAACAATAAGAGAGCTGATTCACTGCGCTTCAGCAATGACTTTTGCGGCTTCACTGGTACGCTCACGTAATTTCTCAAGCGAAGTGCGCAAGGGATCGCTGCTTGCCTCGGAATCCGCTTGCTGACCGATGCCTACCGCGAGGCGATCGACGGCCTCCGCCAGGCGTTTGGCGAGGTCAACTAAAACTACCAAGGCATCCGCGTGCAATTTCCATACTGACGGAGAGTTTCGAGATCGCTTCAACTCTTCCATCTCGGTGGTAATGCGCGCATTGACTGCAACCAGCCGAAGCAATAGTCGCGCGGCATCAGCCTTCGTACCGGGCTGTTCCAGGTAGTCGGCCGTGTAGGCCTCGACCTCTGCCGGCGTAAGCATCAAATTGAAATAGCGCATCGGCACGATCTGCCGAAACTTCGGATCGGCCACGCGCACGAACACGCGAACCGACTCTTCTACCCGACGCAATTTTGCTTCTTCGAGAGAGAGTGCCTGTGGCGTGACTGTTGCTGGAACATATTTCGCGATCACGGCCTTAGCGAGTGCGGGAGCCGCCGCAGCTCCTCCGCTACCGACAGACCGCGCGGGAGCAGCTGTGTCTGGGTTCGCCCGACGGATAGGCGGACGGCGCTCCAATTCCTTCTTTAGTCGCGACACGCGGCGGAACTTATCCAGGGCAGCGCTGTAATCGATTTTTAATAACGCTTCCTGATTGAGAGCCTGAACGTGCTCGACGGTGACTTCGACTCCATCGACCGTACTCAGGATGCTGCCGCCGAGTTCTTCTAATCGATTCGCGAATTCTTTGATCTCGTCAGTGGCTGCGGCGAATAATGTGTGAAAACGGTCTCCAAATGCCGAATTGTAAGGCGCGAGAGTTGCGAGTACTCCGGGATGATAAATCGATTCGCCCAGCGAAGCTTTCAACTGCCGAACCCGCGGGATGATACCGGAGTCCATGAGCGCGCTGAAATCTTGAAAACGGTTTGCCTGATCGAGCAGTGGACCGAATTCGCGCAGGAGTTGCACGTCGGCGTCAGACAGCGTGGGCGCTTCCGATTCAGAAAGAATTTCCAGTAATGCAATTTCAAACGGTGACAGCGGGATAGATCCGTCTAATCCATAACCGTGTTGTTCCCATTGGCCAGTGACACGCGGATGGCGAAAAAGAAAAGTAGCGACCAAATCAGTCTTGTCGCGATTTGCGCCGGAGTCATCGCGATGTCGCGCGAAGTAGCGGAGTAAAGCCTCGGCGACTTCGGGATCAAGGTCCGACTGCACTCCGAGTCGTAACATGGCGGGAGTGATGGCCATGTCAAGGAGTTGGATCCAAAGATGCATTCGAAGGAGCGTTGCGCGTACGTCATCACCTCGATTGATCACATCGGGGGCGAGTTCCGCAGGCGCTGGTAGTTCTCCGCCAAGTTGCTCACTCAGCAGTCGCTGATAGAAGCCCTGCACGGTGGCGAGCAACGCCAGCTCCCATTTGGGATCCTCGATCAAATTCAATTCCTCCGAAAAACCGCACTCGTTCGTCCAATAGCAGTCGTCCCTTTAGTAAAGACGAAAGGGAGCGGCAGCGCAATTAGTTACCTGGTTACGGAAGTGCCACGACTAGCAAAGCAGCCATTAGCCGTTAGCGTTTAGCAATTAGCCTCAGCGCCACGGCTCGCGGATGGTGCGGGAATCTTGCTTCGGGACGGGAGTTGCCCATGGCCACAGACTCGCGGAAGGCAGGGCTTCCGGTTGCGAAAACGTTATTGAAAGACCACGGTCTTGTTACCGTAGAGCAGAATCCGATTCTCGACGTGCCAGCGGACGGCACGTGACAAGACGATCTTTTCAATGTCGCGACCCTTTTGGATCAGGTCGTCGATCGTGTCGCGATGATGAATTCGCACGACATTCTGCTCGATGATGGGGCCATCGTCGAGTACCTGCGTAACGTAGTGGGCGGTCGCTCCGATGAGCTTGACGCCGCGCTCGAATGCCTGATGATAGGGTTTCGACCCGACAAACGCCGGCAAAAACGAATGGTGAATATTAATGAGATTCTGCGATCCGAATGCTTCGATGAACTTGTTGGATAGCACCTGCATATATCGAGCTAAGACGACGAGGCTGCAGTTGTTCTCACGGACAAGGGCGATCTGCTTCTGTTCTGCCTCGTGCTTGTTTTCTCTCGTTACGGGAACCACGAAATAGGGAATGTGGTAGAAGTCGGCAATCCGTTGGTTGTCTGGATGGTTAGAAATAATCAGCGGAATCTCGCAACGCAACTCGCCGCTCTGATGGCGGTAAAGCAAGTCCTGCAGACAGTGATCATATTTCGAGACGAAGATTGCGATCCTGGGACGATCTGAAGAGTGTGCCAGCCGCCAATCCATCTTAAATTCTCGCGCTATAGCTCCAAAATGCTTCGGAAAAGTCGAGAGATCGAAATCAAAATCCGTGGGATCAAACTCCACCCGCGTTAGAAAAAGATTCGTAGCAGAGTCTCCATGTTCATCGGCGAACAGGATGTTTCCGTTGTGGCGAAAAATGAATTCAGCAATCGACGCAACGACGCCTTTGCGGTCAGGACAGGAGACGAGGAGGATGGCAGAGTTCTGCATGGTAAGCATCTAACGGGTTTGATCTACCCTGTGGACATCTGCGTTCGCCGTGGTAAAGATCTTGTTCACCACAGGGACACAGACATACACAGGGTAGACGAAATCACTTTTTCAGGACTTTTAAGATTTCTCTCGCTGCGTTCGCGCCCGACCCACCCGTCAGTCCAGTTCCGGGATGCGTCCCACTGCCGCATAAATACAGGCGCTCGATCGGCGTTTGATAACGTGCCCAGTCGAGCAAGGGGCGCATCGTGAAGAATTGGTCCAGAGCAAGTTCGCCGTGGAAGATGTGTCCGCCGGTAAGGCCGTAAGTATCTTCGAGATCTTTCGGCGTAATGATCTGATGCCGCAGAATTGTTTTCGGCAGGTTGGGCGCATACTGCGCAATCGTCTTCACCACCGTCTCGCCAAGGGCGGTGCGCTGCGATTCCCAATCGCTGTTCTTCAACTTATACGGAGCGTACTGCATGTAGATGGACATGACATGCTGACCCACGGGTGCGAGTGACGGATCCGAAAGGGATGGAATTGCGATTTCAATAAACGGATTGCGTGAGAAGTTGCCGTATTTCGATTCGTCGAAAGCGCGCTCGAGATAATCGATCTCAGGACTAATCTGGATGCGGCCTTTCAGCAGATTCACATCGCCTTTTGTCTTAAGCGCGGTAAATTCAGGCAGTGCGGAGAGCGCCAGATTCACTTTAGCAACCGTCCCCATGGAACGGAAATTCTTAATTTTCTGAACGAAATCCGGCGTGAGATGCGAAGGATCCACCAATTGCATGAGTGTGCGCTTCGGATCAGCATTGGAGACGACCGCCTTTGCGGAGATTTCTTCGCCCGACTTGAGCACTACGCCAGTGGCAACCCCATCTTTTATGCGAATCTCGGCAATGTCTGCTCCCGTGCGAATCTCCGCGCCGGCCTGTTTCGCCGCAGCCGCCATCGCCAAAGTAATCGATCCGATTCCCCCAACAGGGAATTGAACGCTTCCCGCTGGAGTCGGATCTCCAGCCGCGCGCAACATCAATACAAGAGAACTGCCTGCCGACCACGGCCCAAGAAATGTCCCGAAGATGCCGCGAGAGGCGATCGTGGCGCGAAGCGGTTCGGATTCGAAAAACTCAGCGACCAGATCGGCCGCAGCCATCGGGCCCCACCGCAAAACGCGATACAGATCTTTCTTTCCGAGGTTTCGGATCGACCGGCCAGTCTTCAACATCCCCCAGAGATCGCCGCTATTAGGGCTGTCGATATTCGGCGGCGTCAGCAACAATGCCTCTCCGATAACTTTGCCGATCTTTCCTAGCGCCGCGCCGAAAGCCGGATAAGCGGTAGCGTCCTTCTGCGACCATTGCGCGATTTCCTGTGCCGCTTTCTTGTCGTCCGAGTAGAGAACGAGAGCACGTCCGTCGGGCAGCAGTGAGACAGTGTTTACATCTGGCGTTACAAACTTGAGGCCATGCTTTTCCAACTGCATGTCGCGGACGATATCGGCGCGCAATGGACCGGCATTATGAGCGAGCGTGGAGCAGCGGAAGCCGGGATGAAATTCCTCCGTGATAGCAGCGCCGCCAACTTGCTCGCGGCGTTCGAGGACCAGGGGTTTGAATCCGGCCTTAGCAAGATAGAAAGCGGTGACCAGACCGTTGTGTCCGCCACCGACGATAATGACATCGCGAGTCTCGGACATGGTCTATGCTCCCCCGTCTTTCAGAATTTCAAGAGCGGCTAAACGCCCCGGTGCGCCCATGATGCCGCCGCCAGGATGTGTCGCCGAGCCGCACATGTACAAATTCTTGATCGGCGAGCGGAACTGTGCCCATCCCGCAACCGGACGCAGGAAAAATAATTGTTCAAGTGAAAGTTCGCCTTGGAAGATGTTGCCTTCGCTCAATCCCCAGGTGCGTTCGAGATCGAGAGGTGTGACAACCTGCCGATGGAGAATAATGTCTTTGATATTCGGAGCGTACTCCGCGATCGTATTTACCACGTTGTCGCCAAACTTTTCTTTTTCCGTGTCCCAATCGAGGCCGGGAGCCAGTTTGTATGGAGCGTACTGCACGAAGCACGACAAGATATGTTTGCCCGGAGGTGCGAGCGACGTGTCGGTAAGTGTCGGGATCACCATGTCGATGTACGGATGCGACGACCAGTGTCCATACTTCGCTTCGTCGTACGCTTTCTCCATGTACTCGACGCTGGGTGAAATCGACATCGCGCCACGCAGGTGCGCACCGACTCCGGGCATGCATTTGAAGTTCGGCAATCCGTCGAGCGCCATGTTGACTTTGCCGGATGATCCGCGAAATTTGTAACGATTGACGCCCTCCATGAATTCATCAGGGAGATGGCCGGGCTCAATCATTTTGTTAAACGTGAGTCGCGGATCGACACTGGACGAAATCACGTCAGCATAAATTTCGTCGCCGTTTGTCAGAGCAACTCCGAGTGCGCGTCCGTTCTTAATGATGATGTTCGCAATCGGTGCTTCGGTGCGGATCTCAACTCCAGCTTCGCGGGCCGCATCGGCGATCGCATTCGAGATCGCGCCGGTCCCGCCGCGCGCAAAGCCCCAGGCGCGGAATGCGCCGTCGATCTCGCCCATGTAGTGATGAAGCAAAACGTAGGCGGTGCCCGGCGAGCGTACTCCAAGAAACGTACCGATAATTCCCGACGCCGACATTGTTGCTTTGAGTACGTCGGTTTCGAACCACTGATCGAGAAAGTCGATCGCGCTCATGGTCATGAGCTGGACTTGATTGTATTTATCCTCACTCGACATACCCTGAAATCGTTTTCCGATGAAGAGGAGTTTCATCAACTCTTTCGGATTCAAAGTTGCCGGGTCGGGCGGGATCATGCTGAGGATCGGCTTTACGAAACGGCACATCGCCTGCATCGCTTTGCCGAATTCGTCGTAGGCTTCGGCGTCCACGCGGGAGTGGCGGGCGATTTCTCGATGCGTAAGTCCGTGATCATTCACGCGCCAGAGATGATCTCCATTAGGCATCGGAGTGAACGTGCCATCGAGCGGAAGAATCTCAAGTCCGTGTCGCGGAAGATCGAGGTCGCGAATAATTTCTGGACGCAGCAGCGACACGACATATGAGCAGACTGAAAACTTGAAACCGGGAAAAACTTCTTCGGTGCAGGCTGCGCCTCCTAGAATGTGGCGGCGCTCCAGCACGAGAACTTTCTTACCTGCTTTGGCCAGATAAGCGGCGTTGGTCAGGCCATTATGGCCGCCGCCAATCACGATCACGTCATACTTTGAACTGCTCTTTGTACTGCTTGAACCAGGAGGCATAGTTGATCCAGAAAGCTTATTCGGAATTGCAGGAACTTCTGCAGAAAATGACTCGCCATTCTATCGAGAAACTATCGGTTTGTCTCTACTTACGTGTATTTCCTGACCGAAGGTCAATTTATTTCTGCGCTTGCCGGGAGTGCTAGTCCTACATATAATTCCGCGAGAGATTATTAAGAATTTCCTCTAGATATACCCTGCAACCGCTCAGTCCGTCGTGGTAGCCAAGAATTTTTACCACAGAGGACACAGAGGACACAGAGGGCACAGGGGATATGCGCACAGGGGAACCCGAGGTCGCCTTGCCCATAGGAACTGCTTTTCACGACAGAACGTTTGCTCTTTGCCAGAGCCTGAATTATCGCGAGTGGTCGGGGTACTACACGGTCAGCGTGTATGAGGTCCATCACGAGCACGAGTACAACGCGATACGAAACGCGTGTGCCTTGATCGATATTTCTCCACTCTACAAGTATCTGATTACTGGTAAGGATGCGACCAAGTTGGTGAATCGTGTCATCACGCGCGATGTCAATAAAGTCGCCGTGGGGCAGGTTATTTATGCCTGTTGGTGCGATGAGGATGGCAAGGTCATTGACGACGGCACGATCACTCGCCTTGAGGAAAATAAATATCGTTGGACCGCGGCTGATCCCAGCCTGCGCTGGTTTCGCCAAAACGGCCTCAACATGGATGTCCAGATAGAGGACATCTCCGAGCAGACCGCCGCGCTCGCGCTGCAAGGTCCGATGTCCGCCAAGCTCTTGAAAGCAGTTGCCGAAGCCGATATCACTAACCTGAAATATTTCAGGAAGACGAGTGGCAAGATCGCTGGCGTTCCCGTGGACATTTCGCGTACCGGGTATACCGGGGATCTAGGCTATGAAATCTGGATTCCATGGGATCAGGCCGTCAAGGTTTGGGATGCGCTGATGGAAAAAGGGAAGCAGTTTGATATTCACCCCGCTGGAATGCTCGCATTGGATGTAACGCGCGTTGAAGCTGGACTCTTATTGATCGAAGTAGATTATTCGAGCGCGAAGAAGGCGTTGATTCCATCGCAAAAATATTCTCCGTACGAGTTGGGCTTTGGGAAGATGGTCCATCTCGACAAAGAAAACTTCATCGGAAAACGCGCGCTGGCGAAAGACAATAAACAAGGCGTTGCCCGACAGATGGTTGGACTGGAAGTGGATTGGGTCGAAGTCGAAGAGCAATTCGATAAGTTTGGATTATCTCCGGCGGCGCCGAGCCAGGCGTCGCGCGTTGCCGTTCCAATTTATTCCGGCGACAAGCACGTCGGCAAAGCAACGACGACGGCGTTCTCTCCACTGTTGAAAAAGTTGATCGCAATCGCCAGCGTCGGAACGGAGTACTCGAAGCCGGGCACGAAGTTGCAAATGGAGTTGACGATCGAAGCGCAGCGCAAACAGACTACCGCGACGGTTGTGCCAGTGCCATTCTTTAATCCCAAGAGGAAGACGGCAACGCCGGTGTAGCGATGGATCGATCGCAATCTCAAAGTCAGCTTGTCATCCTGAGCGAAGCGAAGGACCTGCTTTTGACATCGCCACTAACATCAGGTCCTTCGCTTCGCTCAGGATGACAAGCCAAATTACGATACTGCTGCTCAATCCGCTACTTCGTGAACGCGTCGTACAGCCGTAGAAATTGCAACGGCGTATAGGTTTCGAACGCAGGTGGCGTCGCTACTAACTTGCCGTTCACGCTAAGTACGTTGTAAGTGGATCCTAAAGCTGTTGCCTCGTTATTGAGCTGCGATATTCCTAGATCCTGCCACTTTCCTGAAGTGAGTCTCAGTTCCAGCGTCTTCATGGCGGTGATGGTTTCCGCCGGAGTAAATTCGCAGTGACCTGCGCGGTGCACGAACGTTTCTTTTAACTCTGCGGTGTCTTTCGCTTTGCCTACGACTGTGGAATAGGCTTTTTCATTTTGCACGGAGACCAGTCCATCGCCGGTGGTGTGGAGAGTCAGCACGGGCACGGTGATCTTGCCGTCGAAAATGATGTTATCGGTCAAGTAGGTGAGCGATGCTGGATTGGCCGAGATTCGCGCCGCTTTCTTGAGCGTTTCTAAGTCGGCGTCCAGGCTCAGTCCAGCTGCGGTGTAGAGTGCTTGAACCTCGGCATAGTCGACCGAATGTTTGAGTTGCGTTTCGTAATTCACGCCGGTGTTAAATGAAGGATTGCCTCCCGCACGGACTTCCAGTTCTTCGCGATAGGCGAAGATGAATGCGAAGTCGACGTTTTGCAGCCACGAAAATTGGTTGGCTTCGCGAGTGGTGTAATCGGTCGGAGAGGGCTCGGCAGAGGTTGGATCGTACCAGCCGGGCGTATCCCCGAGCGCCGCTACAAGCGCAATTCGCGATTGCCCTTCGGCAGTGTTCTGGGCAGTGGTTAGAAAGTTTTCCGCATTTTTATAATTTTGACTTGCGTTTGTGATGTTGACGACCTGCAGCGTATCGTTCGCGAGCAGCGTATTGAAAGCGAATTCCGCGTCGAGCGACTGGTTCCAAATGCCGACGCCGCCGGCTACCACTCCGCACATGGGGAGCGCAGCGTTGAAATCGGTTGGATATTGCTGCACTAACGCGGCCGTGATCAATCCGCCGAGAGAATGACCCCACGCAATCGTCGTCGTGGGCGTTCCGACCTTCGTTTTGAAAACACCGAGTGTCGCGATCTGGTCGGGAAGAGCTTGTTGCACGGCCCACCCCGTGGTTGCGTAGGACGAACCGGCCAGCGCGTAGCCAGCCGCCAACATGTAGGCTCCGGTCAGCGGATCACCAACATCTACCGCGCCATTCGCACCGCCGGGCGCGACATATCCGTGACTGTAGAGGAGAAGAGTGCCATTCCAGTTTGAGGGAACGTCGATCACATAGGTTGCGCCATCAGAGAATTTGCCGGTCAGGTGCTTCTGCGCGGCGGCGTTTGTGGGGAGCAGGGACATCAGAACGATCGTGATCACACATGACAGACCGACTGCGGAGAATTTCTTCATCGGAGTGTTCCTCTTCTTCGTGGCTAGCTCAGGGAGACTGAGCACTCGCGCCTCAAGCTGTGGGGGATGAGCTATGGCGGCGACTTCAAAAACTTCACTGATTTTGTGCCGTTTGGCTGGAGTTGTCAACGGCCAGGCCATCTGCTGACTAAGAAAAGTCGCCTTGTACGAAGGCAATCAAAATAATAGTCGTTATAACGACTATTATTTTTAATCTGCGCCACGTCCCGCTCGGCGCTTTCCCGTCCAATACAATCCAACGCCGATCAGCACCAGTGCACCGCAACCGCCGACGATCTTGAAGACGGCCAGCGGTTTGTTCGGTTCGTCCGGGGGAGGAAGTACGGAAAGTGCAATCGTGAGCAGCGTAGTGGTGAAGCCTAAAATTGAGAGCGCGTAAGCAATCGGCTTTCCGCCCGGCACGCGAATTACTTCCGATCCTGCTGGTTCGCTCTGCAATTTGAACATCGATGCGAATAGATATAAGTAAGGGATGAAATATGTAATCACGCCCATGCTCACGAGGACGTCATAAGCACCTTTTACCGACGTGCCCGCCTGCCCCAGGAAAATGAAGATGGCCCCGATGACAGCTTGTGTGATGAGAGCAACCCATGGTGTTCCCCAGCGCGGATGCAGCGATCCGAATGAAGCCGGAAGATAGCGATCGATGCCCGCAACAAAAGGAAGACGCGCGACGGCAGCAAGATATGCGCCGGATGCACCGATGTTACTCAGCGCGATCAAGAACGCCGCCACTGGGAGAAACCACGGCAGGCCAACGCGTTCGGAAGTCTTGGCGATTGCTTGTACCAGTCCCTGTAGCGGACTGACGTCCGATGACGGTAGCGCCAGCAGAACACAGACTGTTCCGATGATGTAACAAAAAGCGACGGTGAGTCCGCCAAAGAATAACGCCATCGGAATCGTTCTACGTGCATTCTTGATTTCTTCCGCCATGAAAGATGCGGTTTCGCATCCGCCGAAAGCGAATGTCAGCACCGACCAAAAGATGATGTCGTTCAGGCGAATGCTCGGGGTCATCGTGTGCAGCGTGAACGTGGTCGCCGATCCGAAGCGATGGTAGGCCAGCAATCCCATGCCGATGACGATCAGTACGGGGATCCACATGGCGAGAGCGCCGACGTTATGCAGCCATTTTCCGACATCGAGTCCGACGACGTTGAGCAACGTTGCAGCGGCCAGAGTGATCAGCGCAAAGAGAATGTAAAACGTCGCGTTTGACGAAAGATGCGACCACTTGTCCTGCCGCATGTAGAGAATGTTGCTTGCAGCGAAATAGAGCACGGCAGGGAAGTAGGGAAGGTTGCTGGTCCAGTAAGTCCACGCGGCCATGAAACCGGAGAAATCTCCGAAGGCACGTTTCGACCAGACGTAGAGTCCACCTTCATTCGGATAGCGCGAAGAAAGTTCGATAACCGAAAGAGCGAGCGGAGTGTAGAACACGAGCCACGCACCGATCCAGATGACGATCGCGCTCGGCCCAGCGGCGGCGGCGGTGGCGATCCAACGCAGGCTGATGCCGGTGACAACGTAGAAGAGAAGGAGGTCGCGAAATCCCATGACGCGTTTGGGACGATTGGGATCGGAAGCCTCGGCGATGGAGACGCCGGAACCTCCGAAGGGGAGCGCTCGATTTTCTAGTTGGGAATCCGGCCCTGGGTCACTCACGCGAGAGTTACGCCCTACGCTCGAAAATTAGCACGCTAGAAATTTGCGCGCTAAGGATTACAGAGACTCGCGCGACGGGCAAGGCGAATCTTACGTGCTTTGCTTCGCTGACGTGCCGCTCGCGCGTTTCCAGTACAAATATCCAGGGATGCCGATCAGCACAATCGTTGCTCCCCAAAACGCTTCTGTCGGTCGTTGAATGATTGTGTTCAGCGTCCAGGCAACTCCGACTAGAACGTAGATGCCTGGTAGCCACGGATATCCCGTGCACCGATAGGGACGAGGAACATCGGGACGCTTCCAGCGCAGAACGAAAAGTCCGATCACGGTCAGCGTGTAGGAAAGCACCATTCCGAAAATGACATACGTGTAGAGCTGATCGTAGCGGCCGCTCATGGTGAGCACGGCGGCCCAGATGCCTTGTCCAATCAGGCTGAATGCGGGCGTTCGCCACTTGGGATGGATCTCCGCCATTCGGCGAAAGAAGACTCCATCCTGGGCCATCGCGAGATAGACGCGCGAGCCCGCAAGCGTGCAGGCCGCAGCTGCACTGAAACAAGAAATTGCGATCATCCCCGAAAGCCAGTTCGCAGCCCCCGGCGAGAAGAGTTGCGTTGCAGCCGCGTGCGCGATGGTCTCGTATTTGGCAACTTCCTTCAGAGGCAGTGCATAGACGTAGACCATGTTCATCGCGAGATAAATTGCGCCGACCACGAGCACTCCTAACACCATCGCCAGCGGAACATTTCGCCGTGGCTCTTTCACTTCTCCGGCGACCCAGGTGATGTACACCCATCCGTCATAGGCCCAGAACACGGCGATCAATCCGACACCCATCGCCGAGATGAGTTGTCCCGCGCTCAATCCCATGGTTATGCCGCCCGCGGGTTGCGCGGCGAAGTTGGACCAATGCCCCTTGCCGACGGTGAATCCAAGGATTACAAACACCGCCATCGCAGAAAATTTAGTCCACGTCGAAACGTTTTGGAGTAGAGCACCCCAGCGCAATCCGAAAACGTTGACGTAGGTGAGGACCGCGATCAGTACCAGGCCGACCGCGTGGGCGCGTGTGAATGGCATTCCGAACAGTGTGAAGATGACGTGGCTCTGGGAAATTGCCGGAATGATGTTTCCCATATACGCCGCAGAAGCGACCGACAGCGCGGCGATAGTTCCACCATTTGCTACGGCGAACAGCATCCAGCCATAGAGGAATGCGACCAGATCGCCATAGGCTTCGCGCAGGTAAATATATTGTCCGCCGGAGTCGGGATACATCGATCCGAGTTCAGCAAACGCAACGCAAGCGCAGATCGAAATGACGCCGCCGAGAATCCAGACGAGAAAAAATAATTTGGGATTCGGTAATGGTCCGGCGATGTCTTTAGCCGTTAGGAAAATTGAGGATCCGATGATGCCGCTGACGAGAAGCAGAACGGAATCGAGGAGAGTGAGTCCGCGCACCAGACTTGGTTTTTGATCGGAGGCATCGGACTCGGTTGGGAGGGGCGGAGTATGCATGAATTGGTCGGTGGTCGCTAGGCGTTGGTCGTTTGCGCCGCGTGCTCGCTACAGCGCCTGTGGCTCCCGGTTGAATATCTCATCAGTAGTGTTCCCAACGACTAACGACGATCGACTAACGACGATCGAGCAACGACAGTTTTACCCCATTCCAAGTTCATCCGATGACTCCAGCGGTGTTCCGCAACGGCGACAGATCACAGCCGAACAGTCTCCGCAGGTTAGCGGGTCGCTGATTTCGACCGCGCACACCGGACAATACAGAGCAGCAACGGTGCGACTTGACTTCGATTCAGGCTCAGCTTTTGGAGCGGTCTCCATGAGCACGAAACTTTAACACAGTTCGTTCACAGTTCTTTTGGCGCCGCCGAGCTACGCTCGAGACGGCCGAGGGCGGCTGTCGCTACGCGATCTCGATGGAACTGCTTCGCGAATCTACTCTTGCGGTTTTTCAAGGATGGGGTCGCCCTTGGTTGGGGGCAGGGAAACAGGGAATTGCCAGATCTTGTCTTTCATCCACAGGGAGAATATGAAGTCTTCTCGCTCTTTCCATGGGCCAATCCATTTATTGGTGGTGGCGAAGAAGACCCAGCCATAGGCTTCACGATTTCCGGAATTCAGCATTATCGTCTTGGGATCGAGGGTCTTTGTGCTCAAAAATTCGATGAACTCGGCAGCGGTACTCTGATACTTTCGCAAGCGCTCTGTTTGTGCGTCTGCAATTTTGGGGTCTTTTTTGATTTTGCGTTCGGTCTCAAAGACGAAAGTGTCGACATCATTTTGCAATTTAGTCGAGAGTTCGCTGGGATCGTATAGAGCCTCCGAATAGTCGTGATGACGACTAAATTCCACACGCACATCCGCCGGAAATTCAAATTGGTTTTGTCCCGTGTAGGTTACGCCAACGAATGCTCCGAGCAGTCCGTAAAATCGGTGTCGGCTCTTGGCGAGTTCCTGGGACTCGAGCATGAGCACGACCGTGAGATCTTTGCCGGTCATCGTCCAGCGATAGTGTCCATCGTCGGTGCGCTCGAAGGTGCAGCCCGGAGCGCCCGCGGTCCAGCGCACTGAAGGCAACTGCTTTTTTTTTGCTGCCGCACTCGGTATCGCAGAAAGCACGACGCAACCGATTACCACGATATGCAAACAGAAACAGTCGAAACGTGTCATTGCTGCAAAGTGTATCCCTTTTGCTCAGCCGTAGTCACGATGCATAGTCGCGATGAACATCGACTTGTTCCACACGATGGCTGATCCGAAAAAGTGAAATCAAAAATGTGATAAATTAATAATCGGTGGGGCGCGTAGCTCAGCTGGTAGAGCATCGCCCTTTTAAGGCGTGGGTCGCAGGTTCGAGCCCTGCCGCGCTCACCAGTCCCACCCTCTTTTTCTTCTTCAGTCAAATCTAGAGTCGAAACAAATGTTGCGATGGTAACAATCCGATGCAGTGCTCTTCTGTTTGACTTGGATGGAGTGCTGGTCGACTCCACTCCTGCGGTAGCGCGAGTTTGGGCGCGGTGGGCGAAGGAGCACGGATTCGATCCAGATGAAATCGTTCGCCTGGCCCATGGACGTCCGAGTCGCACGACAATCCGCGAATTGCTTCCCAATTGCGATGTCGCTGCCGAAGACCGCAAAGTGGAAGCCATGGAGATGGAAGATCTCGACGGCGTAGTTCCACTTCCCGGCGCGCGCGAACTATTAGACAGCCTCCCTCCCGAGCGCTGGACAATCGCAACTTCATGCACGCGTCCACTGGCAGAGGTCCGATTGCGCGCCGCGGGCCTTCCGATCCCCTCCACTATGATTACGTCGAGCGATGTAAAGATTGGGAAGCCCGATCCCGAGCCTTACTTGAATGCTGCTGCCAAGCTTGGGTTTCCTGCCCCGGATTGCATCGTCGTAGAAGACGCGGCCGCTGGAGTTGTTGCCGGCAAGGCTGCAGAAGCTCGCGTGATCGCATTCCTTACGACGATGCATCGTCGCGAACTCGAAGATGCTGGTGCCGATTGGATTGTTCAGGACTGCTCCAATATCCTCGTATCTCACCTGGACGCCGACGATGATGACGGCGGATTGCATCTTCGGCTCAAGCTCTCCTAGAGGCTTCGAGCCCAAACGACCTTGAAGTTTTTACAACTAGGCATTTACGCGCGCCTAGTCCCTCAACTAGAATCCTCGTTCTTTGGGAAGTAGTCCGTGATCATGCGGCTTGTGCGCGGACGTGTTAACTTCCCCTTTGTTGTTTCTGCACCTTGGTAAACAAGTTAAGAAACACTAAATTGGCGGTGGCCCCGTGATCATCGGTGTTCCGAAAGAAAGTTATCCCGGAGAGCGCCGGGTGGCGCTCGTGCCGGCCGTTGTCCCCACGCTGACAAAAGCTGGATTCGAAGTCCAAATTCAATCTGGCGCGGGAGTTGAAGCCGGTTACGTGGACGCTCTCTATGTGGACAAGGGAGCGAAGATCGTTCCAGACCGTTCTGCGGTGTTTGCGGTCGCCGACATCCTAGTCCAAGTTCTTTGCTACGGGTCCAACGACATCACAGGGAAGCAGGACGTGCCGCTATTTCGCCGCGATCAGATTCTCGTCGGCTTCCTGCGACCGTTTGGATCGGTGGACGTCGTGCAGGAAATCGCCAGCGCCGGAGTCACTTCTTTTTCCGTCGAGTTGATGCCGCGCACGACACGTGCGCAGAGTATGGACGCACTCTCGTCGATGGCAACGGTGTCCGGATACAAAGCGGTACTGATGGCTGCCGATACGCATCCGCGAATTTTCCCCATGCTCACCACAGCGGCAGGAACCGTCACGCCGGCCCGCGTTTTCATCATTGGCTGCGGAGTTGCCGGACTGCAGGCCATCGCAACCGCCCGTCGATTGGGCGCAGTTGTTTCGGCGTACGATGTTCGGCCTGCTGCGAAAGAGCAGGTGCAAAGTCTTGGTGGAAGATTTGTAGAGTTGCCGCTCGAAGCCAAAGACGCGCAGGACGCGCGAGGATACGCTCGCGCGCAGGATGAAGAGTTCTATCGCAAACAACGCGAACTGCTCGGGAGCGTCGTCAAAGAAAGCGATGTCGTCATCACTGCGGCTGTCATCCCGGGAAGAAAATCTCCTGTCCTTGTGACGGAGGAGATGGTGAAGGGCATGACGCTGGGATCGGTGATCGTCGATCTGGCGGCAGAGCGTGGAGGAAATTGCGACATCACGGAGTCTGGAAAAACTGTTGTGAAGCACGGTGTCACCCTGATTGGCGCCGTGAATCTCGCGGGAACCGTGCCTTACCACGCCAGCATGATGTACGCGCGCAACATCACTTCTTTCTTGACTCACCTGGTCAAAGATCAGAAGGTGAATCTGAATGTAGAAGATGAAATCGTTCGGGAAACCTTGCTGACGCGTGGTGGTGAGATCGTGCAGGCGCGAGTTCGGGAAAACTTTAAGTTGCCAGCGCTCGCGTCGTGATTATTGGATAGAACTGTCAGGGATGGACGGTCGAGGACGACCGGCGCTCCACTCAGAACAAACTCCACCGGCAACTGTACGGAGGGAAGATGAACAGTAGTTCGAATCTGATCGACGCACTTTTTATCCTTGTGCTTGCGGGATTCATCGGATTTGAAGTGATCCGACGAGTTTCGCCCCTGCTGCACACTCCCTTGATGTCCTTGACAAACGCTCTCGACGCCATAGCAGTCGTCGGCGCGATCGTTCTAGTAGGCGAACACAAGAGTACGCTCTCCGCCGTGTTCGGATTTATCGCGGTTGTCGCCGCAACGAGCAACATCGTTGGCGGATTCCTAATTACTGATCGCATGCTGAAAATGTTTAAATCCAGCCGCCCCGCGGTCAAATCGGCGTCTGAACCGGTGGCGAAATAATGACTGGCGAACTCGCGGGTGTCCAAATCGTTATCGAGGTGTTGTATCTAATCGCGAGCGTTCTGTTCATCCTGTCGCTGAAATGGATGAGCTCGCCAACTACCGCTCGTCACGGTATCTGGGCGGGCGAAGCAGGCATGTTGCTCGCGATCTGTGGCACATTGCTGCATCACGGCATCGTCGATTATCGACTCATTGCAATCGCACTCGTCCTTGGAACCATCATCGGCATTCCGTTAGGACGTGTGCAGATGACGGCGGTGCCGCAGCGAACCGCGCTGAGTCACGCGTTCGGAGCATTGTGCGTAACGTTAGTCGGCTCAGCGGAATTTTATCTGCGCTCCCCGAATATCTCGCGCTTCATGATGGCTGTCCTTTCTCTGGAAGTGATTCTTGGAGGGCTCACCGTTACGGGCAGTTTGATGGCAGCAGGTAAGCTGCAGGAAATCTTGCCGCAGCGTCCGCTCACCTACAAGGGACAAAATCTCGTCAACTTCCTGTTGCTCGCTGGCGCATTGGTAATCGCTATCACTCTAGTTCTCCATCCAGAATCGCGCTCGCTGTTTCCGATCATGATTCTGATTGCGCTCGCGTTTGGTGTACTGCTGATCATCCCCATCGGCGGCGCGGATATGCCGACCGTCATCTCGCTGCTGAACGGCTATGCCGGGTTGTCAGCGGCGGCGATGGGTTTCGTTCTCCAAAACAAATTGCTCATCATCGCCGGCGCGCTCGACGGCTCATCGGGATTGATTCTCTCCATCATCATGTCGAAGGCGATGAACCGGTCGTTTACCAACGTGCTGTTCGGAGCTTTTGGTCAGGTGCAAACCTCGGCCGCAGGAGGGGAAGAAGCGAAGCCGATTCGTAGCGCGACTCCAGAAGAAGCGGCTTCTATTCTTTCGGCTGCAAGTCGGGTAATCGTCGTTCCCGGATACGGAATGGCCGTCGCACAGGCGCAGCACAAAGTTCGCGAACTATACGATGCGCTCACTAAGCGCGGAGTGGATGTGCGCTTTGCCATCCATCCAGTGGCCGGTCGCATGCCCGGGCACATGAACGTGCTGCTGGCCGAATCAAATATTCCTTACGATCGGCTCATTGAGATGGAAGAGATCAACGGCGACTTTCCGCAGACCGATGTCGCGTTGGTGATCGGAGCAAACGACGTGACCAACCCAGCGGCTCGCACCGATGCGTCGAGCCCGATCTACGGGATGCCAATTCTTGACGTGGACAAAGCCCATACAGTAATGGTCATCAAGCGCGGCATGAGTCCAGGGTTCGCAGGAATCGATAACCCACTTTACTATCTTGATAACACACTGATGCTATTCGGCGACGCGAAGGCATTTGTGGGCAGCATTGTGCGCGAACTCGGCGGCGGTCACGGATAGTCTCGATACGCCCTCTGTGTTGCACCAGCGGACGACAATTTCTGCACCTTCAGAAAGTCCGCCGTAATCATTCGCGCCGTCCCGGAGCTATCTCAAGTCAAGCTGATTTAGGGGAATGTGATGGACAAGGTGGGAACGTCGGAAGAGTAATAGGCGGGCTGAGGTTTCGCGAGGGGAACCTCGCATAGACTGCAGCCCGCGCGGTGTTTAGGCTGCTTTTTTTACCTGTCGGATCTTAGCCCAACGTGCTTTCTGTGCCAGAGAAATTCTCCGGCGGCCTGCCGCGGAAAGAACGCGTGTGGTTCTAGTTGCCCCACCTGCGTACCCGTTTGCGCCCGCACCCCGGGTAAGCTTCTCGAGGACCGCGATAGCTTCTCCCAGTTTTTGGACTTGGTTTTGCGCATCCCGGCGTTCCTCACGGAGCCGGACGATTGCCTTTGCTATGTTTGACATTAAATACCCCCTCGGGTAACTAACGTCGGTAATTCTATTACTAAGTCCGTGGTTCTGTCAGGCACTAATCTCATTTGGAGCGGGAGTACATCGAGAAAAAGCCGAGGCCAGCTAAAGCCATCCATCAAGATGACTCACGGACAACCATAAACGGGGGCGATCATTTGCATTTAAGTTTTCGATACGGAACGTTTCGTCACGCATTTGGGGACAATTTACGAATGGTATCGAATTTCCTTCATCGATGATCGACGGTCGTCGGTCGTCGTCGCAAGCTTCCAACTTAGCAACGCTGGTTGCGGGTGGCTAGGTTCTACACCGCGTCTACCCGCCCTGGGGGCCGAGATTCTCCGATCTCGTGATGCTAACTTTCGTTTCGTACAGGTGGTTACCGGGGTGTCATTTTGGGACTTAAAATCCCGTTATGGGTCCCCGAAGCGGTCTAAACTCAGTTATCCCATTTTGGGCCGGAAAGCGGCTACAATTGCCGCATTCGTGTTGCAACCGGAGGTCGTTGTGAACCCTAAGCATTCCCACGGCACTGTTGTGCGGTTTTTAGCCCCTTTTGTCCTCGCATTGACTGCGCTGCCCTCGTTCGCGCAGCAACTGGTTGCGCCGAAGCACGTCGGAGTGCCACAGGATTGGTCGCAGCGCCAAATCGTATTTAGCCGCAGCGCACTGGCTTTGAAGCCGGACCTACTGGCAAGGGAACCACGCGTTCTCCATCAGGCGATGCAACGCTGGCAGACCCCGAATTCGGATGTGTTCCACGCCCCCCAGTTGTCCTTTCCTGCTGCTGGTAGAAATACTCGCGACTGGAATGTGGCGCTGGGGAAGGGCAAGATCTCCGCGAACATGTATCCCGGCAAGTTTTCATTTGATGCTGGCGCGCCACCCGATTGCACCAATGATTTCGTCGTTATGGGATTGAGTACCGCTGGAGTTACGGCTGGCCAAGCCAATCTCGTCGCGTTTAATAATCTTTATTCAGGGACAGGCGGTCTTTGTGGCGCCGCACCCACGGTGTACTTTGCCTACAACATCACCACGGTAACCGGAGGCAAGATTGTGACCTCCCCGGTTCTTTCCGAAGACGGGACGAAGATCGCCTTTGTAGAGAGCACTGGGACCTCCGCGATTTTTCACGTGCTGACTTGGACCGCAAATACGGGAACGATTCTGGCAGCGGCCGCGCCCTCCATGACCTCGCTAACGTTTGCGGCGGCAGCGAACAGCACCAGTTCCTCTCCTTGGATCGACTACGCGAAAGATATTGCTTATCTGGGCGACGACAAAGGGCAGATTCATAAAATCACCGGAGTGTTCAAGGGGACACCCGCGCTGTCTGGATCTCCGTGGCCAATCACGCTCAGCAACAGCTTTCGCCTCAGTCCTCCAGTGCTCGACTCGGGCTTGGGCGTTCTGATGGTGGGTAGCGGCAACGGTAGCCTTTATCAGGTCAACACAACGAGCGGCGCGGTTTCGTCCCTGGTCATTGGAAAGAGTGGTGGCACGAGCCCAGGAGTGTTAGCGCCTCCGATCGTCGATGTAACCAACGGAACAACTTTTGTCGTCAGCGCGAATGATGGTACTTCCGCCGTCCTCGTTGAAGTAGACACGGCATCTTTGTTGCAACTATCGAAGGCTCGTATTGGCATGGGAGCCACCGGCACCCCTGGTACAGCGCTTAATATCTATCAACCGGCTTTCGACAACAATTACTACAACGATCCCAATACTGGCGTGGTGCGTCTCTGCGGAACCGGGGCGGCCGATACGACTCCGTGGCAGTTTGCATTTGCTTTCACCGGACGAACCATGAAGACGACGGCGTCGTTCTCCAAGCAGCTTCTTACTTCGACGGCTGCACGCTGCACGGGCTGGACTGAGTTCTTCAATCCCAATGTTGGCGGCGGCACCGATTTCTTCTTCTTTGGTCTAACGCAGGATTGCACAGCTACCGGCACGGCTGGAGGTTGCGTGGTCGCTCGTACCGTCGACGCCTCTGTTACCACCGCAACCGTCAACGGTGGTCCTAGCGGGATTGTCGTGGACAACTACAGCACAGCCGGGCAAGCATCGAGCATTTATCTGACCGCGGAGAAGGTGAACACGGCCTATAAGTTCACCCAAAACGGTCTGCAATAATCGAGTGTCGCGCGGACACGGACACTCTTTGTCCGCGGCCGTTGTAGTTGGAGTTGTCTTGGCAGTTTTAGTCCGCGCCGGCGCAGATTCTATCCGCCGTCCGAGTTCGTGGACAGGTGTATCAGCACGACACATGCAATCTCGCTTCGCTCGTTTGCAATCGATTGCACCTGAGTTGCAAGCGTTTGGCGAGAGTTGCGCCCTATCTGTCTGATAATAAACGACGTAAATATTTGTCAGCTTGGAAGCCGGATTGCCCACTGCACTGCTGATGCAGTGTCTCTGGCCGAGCACGAATTCGCGGATTGGAAATGCAGTCGTCCTGACGATTTGTTTCGCCTGGTTAACTGCAGCCATCGGCCGTTGTTCCGTAACCGACTCAGCGGTGCGCGGATATTCTGACCAGACCGCACTCGCACATCGTGAAAAAGAGCTTCACCGCATCCCAGCGCACATCTCCGAATTTACTCCGGTTTCGCCTCCGCTCGCCTTGGCCAAGTGCGGAGACGTGCAACCGCCAGAAGCGTTGCTCACTCCCGATCCGGTGTTGCATTTTCAAGAGGACGAACTGAAAGTGCGCGTCAGCTTTATCGTCGGCTCCGACGGCCACGTGCACAGCGCGTTTGTTTTGGAGAGCGGCGGTCCCGACGAAGACGAGGTTCTGTTGCACGCCGTGCGCTTCTGGCGATACCGTCCCGCCCTCTGCAACGGTGTTCCCACCGACTCCGAAGCGCTGGTAAGATTCAGCATCCGCTAACGCACGAATTCTCCTACAATGGCAGCGGCGATGGCAATCGCCATGGCACGGGCAAGGACAAGGACGAGGTTCCATTGAGCAAGGACGATCCCAAGCTGACCGATCGGGAGCCAGAGAAACCGTCTGATCAGCCCGTCGAGGGCAAAGAGATCGACGAGTTTTTCCAGAAGCTCCCCAACAATTTTCGCTGGCCCAAGCCGAATGCCGAGGCCTTGGCGGCGGCGGTCGAAGCGATCCATCGCATGTCGGGTGGTACCGCAGTCGCGCTGGAACTTGCCGCGGCAGGCAAGCCGGAAGAACCAGGCAGCACCTGTCCAAATTGTGCCAAAGCGTTGCCTGCGGGCGCTCGCTTTTGCGTCTGGTGTGGAGTTCCTAATCAACCCGCGGCCGAAAATGGGCCCCCAGTTGTGAGCACTGGATCGAGTCAACATCACATACACCACCACTATCATCATTTGGCTCCAGGACTCGCGTCGTCTCTTGGAATGACGAGTGGATCGGCGCCGGGCGAACCGGAAACTTCGAATACTCCGCGAGGGCGCGCTCCGGGTTCGCCGGGGTTGCCGACCGGTGGACGCGCCGAGGCGAGCGCGCGACAAGTTGTCCAGGATTGGGCACAGGCCTGCAACACGAAACATATCGACGATCTGCTCGAGCTCTATTCCGCCGATGCAACGATCATCCGTTCCAGCGTGCCGCCCGTGCGCAGTTTGTCTGCCATCAGGGAGTTTCTAATCTCACTGCTCGAGGCTGGATTGGGCGATGTGGAAATGGAATCCTTGCGTCTCGAAGTGCTGGGGGACATCGCTCTCGATCTGGGACGCTGCAAAATGCTAGTGCCCGTGGCAATGGGCAAGCGTCGCGAGGAGCGCGGCAAATATCTGATCGTCCTGGTGAAGCAGCCAACCGGCACTTGGAAAATCATGGTCGACTGCTGGTCGTCCGATCTGGCCGTGAGTGCTGCGCCTGTCGAACCACGCAACCCGAAAGGGAAGTGATGAATGATTGGGCGGCCGTACCCACATAGGTCTGAGGTTAGCTAAGTCAGATGACTAAGCTAATGGGAATAGACGCTCGTCTGAGGGTTGTAGTTCTTCCAATCGAACCAATAGTCTTTTAGGTAATTGATCTTCTGTAGGCACTGACCGGTGGCAAGACCGCTGATGGCGCAGCCTTCGAAGTTCCATGCGTTTCCCTGGGCATCCAGCAAACGCCATGCCGGATTCGCCGCGTCACTCTGTGCGTCGCGATATAGCTGAATCTCGGCGCCATTAAGTTGCGACCGGAAAATCCGCACCGACTTGCCGTCGGGTCCGGTGATGAGCGCGACTGGCACGCTCCCAATCTTGTCGATTACGGGCGCGGAGCCAAGTATTTTTGATAGCGGAAACGCGCGTGTTTGGCCGTCTACGGTTATGCCCAGAATGACGTCGCGATCTTTAAGTCCTTGACCAGGAAACGTCAGAGGCACCGGATATTTTGCCGTCTCTTCTTCCCAAGTCTTGTCATAATCTTTATCGCCGTGTCCGGCCACGGGCGACAATACCAATCCATGCAGTTGCGCAGACTCGGATTTCCATAACGCAAATGTGAGTTCGTCGTTCGGCATTAACTCCAGAGTGCTGCCCTTGAGTTCGCCGGCGATCGCCAGGCCGGTGACCTGCTGCCACCATGATCCCGTTTCGTGATCGCGCATTAGAAAGTTTTGGTTGTTGATTCCGGCGAGATAGAAATGGAGTTCCCGCCCTCCGCTTGTTCTCTTCCACACCAGACCGGTGTGACAGAGCGTTCAATACGTGACGACGATTGGGACGCCGTTTACCGTGTCATTGAGAACGTGATGGTAGGCCATCTGCAGGATGGGATAAGCGCGTGCCTCGGAACCGATCCGTACCGCCATCACCATTTCCTGGTCGCTGAGCTTCGCTTCGTTGGGGGAAACAAATCCCGCGGCCTTGATCGGATTAAACATCCATTCAAAATAATTTTGCCGCACCATCACCGTTGCGAAGAGGCTCAACAGCAATGGTGGGATGATCGCGACTCGGAGCCAAATTGACGATCTCCGCCACAATTGGATTGCGGCCGCCAACAACCCCAGGAATACGAGGATTGAGCAGACGGGCGCGATTCGCTTGACCGCGATCGCCAACCACAATCCTCTTGCCGATTGATGTGTAAAGGGGCGGATGACAAACGCCGGAATCATGAACAGCGCGACACAAACAACCGTCAGCAGCCCCATGAGGAGCCACAGACGACCATTTCCAGACTGATGCTTTGGAGCATTCATTGAAGGATTCAAGTGGCGCGCTGTTCGCGAGGCAACCACTGCGAACAAAAAGAATAACATTCTCGCGCAAACAAAAACCCCGATCCTTGCGGATCGGGGTTGAGTGAAGTACAGGGTGTGGACTCAGTAGGTGCGTGAAGTGAACAGTTGGCGATAGCCCAAAGCTTCGACATCTCGGAACATGGGCGTTCCGGGCGGCAAACCTTGTGGCGTGGTGAAGTCGGCGTCGAAAATATAGTTACGGAACGGCGGCTTATACACGGAATAAGTACAGCACTTGAATATTCCGGTGTTGTAGGTCGCGTAGTAGAGACTGACGAGCGAGCCTCCGTAGTTTAGGGTCTGCTGGCCCGAGGACGGATTCCAGTCTTCCAGGAAGCGCAGGAAGTTGTGAACGCCGCCATCCGTACCAAAGCCGTAATTGGTTGCGCTCGCCCATGAAGGGAATGGGAAAGCGATATTCTTGCCGCCTGCGATCGCGACGCGGTAGTAAGTCGAACTCGCGGTGCGGTTAGGCGTCGGCTGCGTCGGGTCATTGCTCATGCTAGCCAGATCCGACCAGCTGTTTGAGAGAATCGTGACCGCGTCGGCAATGACCGCTGCGGCGGAATGTCCTGCCATATCCGCGCCGGGTCCTGCAGACGTTGCGTTCGTAAAGAACGTGTCGGTGGAACTGCTGTTGTAGTTGCCCTGAATGTAAACCGGGTTTTCCGCAGCTACTGTGAAACCGCCGGGATCCGCAGTGGTGCCGACGGGACTCACGGGCACATTGCCGAGCGAACCATCGACGAGTTTCAGGACGTGGCGCGCACCACTGACCCAGTTCTTACGGGCCGTCGTGACGCAGCTTGCGATTCTCGGGACGTAAGGGTTGTCAGGTGAGGCATTGACGATCGCCGTGTTCTGACTTCGGCTGGCTACGCCATTCGCGCCGAACTGACCAAGTCCGAGATTCGCTGTGCCGTACTGATCGAGCACACCGTTTTGGTTGACGTCTTCCGGTGACAGTGAGTGACCGGCAGGAACGGTTTCCAACACTCCGTCTGGGGTGCCAGCGGAACTGCTCGAGTTCACGACGTCTTCCAGCCCGGAATCTCCGGTCTTGTAGCCTTTCGTGGGATTGCTGAGCATGCCGCGACGATCGGAGTAGTAAAGAACGTATCCGTTCTGCGCGACGTAATCTACGCTGCTGCCGCTGCTGCCGATGCTTCCTGCCAACCAGCGCTTCAGATTACCCACGTCGATTTCGACCGCGTTCATCACGCCCGCTGTGGTGCAGCTGTCGTTGCCCGCGTCTGCGTCACGAGGTTCACCTTCACGTGCATCGTAAAAATTGATTGGATAATAGTTGGCGCCAGTCCAGCTGTTCGAGTACATCGAAGAGCTGCTGACCGCATACCAAGGAGATCCGCTCACAGTGGGTGCACCGTTGTCGGGTATGACTTCAGGTGGCAACGCATAGCTCCACTGGACGCAATTTCCCGAGACGGTTTTGGTGCAGACTGGCGGTTTACCAACGGAGTCAATTGCTCCATCGCCGTTACGGTCTGCGGGTTCCTGCAGCAACAAAATCGCATTGGGATTGATAGGGTTCGTGCCGGCCGCAGTCGGAGGATTCAACCCACGCGCGAAGCCGAGTTGCAACCACTCGTTTGTCACCGGAACCCAAGTGCCCGAAGCATTCTTGTACTCGACTCGCAACCAGCCATCAATCAGATTCCAGGCCACCGCGTTTCCTGCGCCCGCCGTCGTGCTGTAATACGGCGAAGGGCAGCCGGACGTATTGCAGACTGACAGGGTTGGCGCAGCCAGCGCGGGATTGTAGGTAAATCCGGGCTGTTGCGGTGCTCCAGTCGGAACCATCGTCGCGGCGCCCGTGGGGGGCGTTGCAGGCGCGTAAGGCCAATCTTGTGGAAGGGTGGATGTGGCGGCCGTGCAGTACGTGCCGCTACACGAAGTAGGGTCTGCAATGTATGTGAAGCCCATCGCAAACATGGTGGTGTAGTTGGCTCCCGTTGGTAGTGTGGGCAATCCGCTCGGCACTGACGTCTGAATTCCATAGGTATTGCTGGTGGAAGTGTTAGCCAAGCGGACGTTGTTGACGTCGCCAGATCCGCCCGGCAACTCTGCCGGATCGTCGCTCAACAGGACGTGAATCTGAGCCAGATTGTATTCACGCGATTGACTGAGCAACGCCGTGTCACTTGACTGCGCGCGGCGAATCAGTTCGATCGGCAGGACTCCGGGAGCAACGAACGGCATGGACAATTTCTTCGCGCCGGTGCCAGGCGTGCTCGTGCTGCCGTAGTTTCCATTGATCAACATGTAGTTGGCAGTGGTCTTGGAAAAAGTGTTCCAACTACTGGTGTTGTAAGTTGACTGCTGCGGATTTCCACCCGCTCCCTGCAAGCTGCCATCGCCATACGGGCTCGCTGGAGGATTCGAGTTCGAAGCTTTGGTCACGCAGTTCGTCGTGGTCGTACTGCAGCCACCGCTGGTGGTCGGAATATAAACGTTGCCAGTGTCATCCCATCCGGTGCCCGTCGATGCCAGTCCGTTGGGGAGCACCTCGGTGATTACATTGCCGTAAGCTTCGAGCTTGTCGTGAAACGTCAGTGTCGAGCCACCCGAAACGCCGAGGTAGAGATCGGAGTTCGTGTGTACTCGTCCTTTGAAATCCAGGTTCGGGCTGTCGAAGAATCCGCAATCACCCTCGCAAAACACGCCGAATTGAAACACGGGAATCAACGCGACTTGCGCGCTGCGCGTCATGCTCACTTCTTGTCCGCCGCTTAACGACGCGGTAGCCAGCATGTTTACCGGGATGATCTGCGCCCACAGACCCTGGTTCGGTCCGGAACTGATCTGTCCCCAATTTGCTTTCAGCGTCCCCGTGCAACCAGACGAAGGCGCCACCGAATATTGCTGCCAGGAAACTCCAACCATCGCAGGTTGATAGGAAGAGGCGCTGATACCGCAGATCTGGGCGGCCGTGGGGGACTGCGCGTTCTGGAATACTCCGCTCAAGTCGGAAGCCTGCTTCTCGATTCCACCTTCAGCAGCATGGAATGCGAGGTTGTTCTGCAGATCGGTACCACCCACCTTGCCTTCGGTGTTGGTCATCATCAGCAGTCCGATTGCGATTCCTGACAGAAGCAACAGCATCAGCAGGGACGCAATTAGCGTGAATCCCTTGCTATGCGCGATGCGCTCCGTCACTCTGTTCTTGATTTGGTTCCCCATGGTGTTACTCCCCATTGCTAGGCTCCCGTTTTCTGTTGCTCTTGTGCGCTCTGATTTTTGCTTTTTCCTTAGCTGATCGTGTCTCTAATTTCGTTCCGCCGTTTTCGTTCCACTATCGAATCGTCAATTTGGATATTCGTTTGTATAGGTCAGATTTCTTGCGCTGACCGAAGTCTCCAAATCCAACCCGGAATAGCCACCCTGCGCGCCGCGGACCGAGCTATCGATCGCCATGTGCAGGATGTTGATCTTGGTAATCTGGTTCGGTAACAGCCCACTCGAACTGCCGGCCGTACAGACGTCTCCAGTGACGCCTGGGTTGGGACAGCCGATCGCCGGCGTCGAAGTAGCGTCATTGAAAAGGTCGTAACTGAACTTCATGTACACGAGGTTTTCAGCTACTGGGACCGGACTGTGTCCGCTGATCTGTCGCATCAACCGCGCCGGAGTGACAGTGTTGTCGAGATAGTAGGTAATCACTAACATTCGAGTCGGCGACGTTCCCGTTGCGTTGAGTGGGGCACTGTTCAATCCGGTGCCAGCACTCGGCGTCTGATTCATTTTCAGCACGTCGCTATTGGCAAACGGAACCGTATAGGTATTGGTTCCGGTTGCGGTGACAGCTCCGGTGACTTCCGCTAATACTGGAGCGCCATTCAAGGTGAAGAGAACAAGATCGCCAGGCGTGAGTCCGCTCACAGGATCGTTGACGTTTTGCGCTGTAGTTACTCCGGTTGGTAGACATCCGGGAGTAGGCCACGTTACGGGCGACGCGGCTGGCGCGAACGTCACGATGCCTTTGGCTGTGACCGTCGCCGTATAGCAATTCAAATAGAAAGTGGAATCCGTGTAGGCGATGGTGACGATGTCCGTCGTCTTCGTGGTGAGAACCGGCCCCTTGTTGTATCCAGGCAGCAGACCGTAGAGATAGGGCACGCCGCCATTCAGCGGATAGGTTTGTCCAACGCCGTTCACGTAGCACTTGGGCGTCTGATCGCAGCCGTAAACGGGAGTTACAGTCGAGGCCAGCGGGATCGCGACTCCGTTGCCCATCCCTGCACCGGCGAGACTAAGGTCTTTGGTCAAAATGTTCGAGGCGGCGCGAAAATCCTGCTGCATCTCCGCGCGCTGCGACACTTTGAAGGTGGCGCCTACGGCCTGGCTGTAAATCTGCACGGCCGCGCCAAGCACAATTGTTCCCAGTGCCATGGCGACGACCATTTCCAGCAGACTGAATCCACTCTCACGTTTTTTTACGCGATCGCACATAAGACCCCTTTTTACTGGAACTCTGAAATGTACGAATTGAGAACGTATGTCTTGGGCACTTTCGACTGGCCTGTCGAGTACTGCATCGTGATCGTTACGGCGCGCAACGAAGCCACCAGGTTTCCGCTCGCGTCATACAGTGGTGAAATCTGAATGTTGCGCTGATAGCCCGTCAGAGGCAGCAACACATCGTCCGTATCACCGTAAGTACCATCTGGACCCGGTTCCTCGAGAACTTCCACGCCCGCTGCCGAGTCATCGCTGGTTCCGAAAATTCCATCAGCGCCCGAGTTGTAGATCGTGTTCAGGCCCACCAGGAATTTGCCGCAACTCGAGAGACCGCTGATCGGACAGTTCGTGGAGCCTACGTTCTGAATGTCGTCCCATGTGATCTGCGAAGTGTTGCGCGCCGTGACGAGACTGTCGTACGCCTCGTTGGCCAGTTGCTTGGCGATCAAGTCTTCCTGTGAGGTCTGCGTGGACGCCATGGCCAGGCCAAACACGCCGAGCAGACTCACGAGTCCGACGGTGAGAACGGCCATGGACATCACGACTTCGAGCAGAGAAAAACCGTCCTGCGCGGTCCGCCGGCTGCGCGAGTTAGCGCGCCGCCTGATTGGTGCTGTCTCGGTTATTGCCGTATCCATTGATAACCTCCCGAACCGTTGCCGTAGAGTCGCCATCCGTGAATGCGCCCAGTTCCACCCCACAAAGAAACTGCACGCGAACTCAGCACGTCCCCCGAGCGCGCGATGTAAATGACTCCACCATCCCAGCTGCCTGCACAATTCCCAGCTCCGCCCTCAGAATCCTGGGCCGAGCCATCGGGACAGAAGTAAATCGTCGCTTGCCCGCCGGAGCCCGAGCCGTTTGCTGTGTAACCAAAATCGATTGCATTCGATCCCGAGCCGTAGCCGTCGGGAGTCGGCGTCGAAGCGAGCGCCGAGGCTGCGTAGAACGCAACGTCGGTTGGAAGTTTATAAGTCACGGAATTCTGCGCGCCTTGAAACGTCGTTAGCGTTGGCGCAACCGTGATCGTGTTCGGCGTAACGGAATTTGAGAATGTGACGGAGTACGATGTCCGCTGCGAGACTGCGTTATCGCGCGCCTGCCGCATCGCGGACAGCGTTGTGTTGTACGCGTTAGTGACGCGCTGTTGCTTCAACACTGGAACCAGGCTGATGAAAGTGATGGATGCGAGAACGATAATGATCGCCACCACCGACAACATTTCGAGCAGGCTGAACCCGCTCTCCCGATGTCTGCGACGGATCGTGGTTGCTTTCAGGCTTCTCATTCGCACTTCCTATACCTGCGGCTTGCCGCTTCGCAAAAACAAATCGTCCGCATCGCAACGGTTCGCTGGACGCGGTTCGGGTGTTCGCATTACTAACTCGATGGTAGGAACTGTCCGGTTGCGCGTCAAAGTACCGGGGTACACCGGCCTTTCGTACACTGTCTTTTCGTAAGGTAATTACGGGAGAGTTACGACTGTGCCATCAGGATCGAACGACGATTGGACGCGCAGCATCCACACCACCAGCGTCACCGTATCGCGCTTCGCGGCAACCTGGGAAGATGACGAAAGGTTGAGTAGCGGAGCATAGGGGAGCGGACAGAGCCGCGCATCGATCAACCTAACGACTCATCTGGTAGGACGCGTGCAACCGTGACACAGGTAACTTGTCGCTCTGTCAGCTCTCTCTTACGATGAAGTCATTATGGATTTACGCGCTCTCGTAGTGTGCCCAGATCAGGACTCTGCGAATCTGCTCACACTCGTCCTGTCGGAAATGGGGATGGAAGCGGAGCACACGTCTTCGATGTCGCAAGGCTTGGAGTTGCTGAGCAGCCGCCAGTTTGATGCAATCATTCTTGATTATCGGGCCGACCGAAGTTCCGAGGAATTTTTAGCGCGATTGCGACAGTCGGACAAGAATCGTTCGGCAATGCTTGTGGCGATCGTGGATAGCGATTTCAACGCCCGTCCCGTGTTTGGATTAGGTGCGAACTTCGTTCTGTACCGCCCTCTGTCTTCCGAGCGCACACGGATTAGCTTGCGAGCAGCGCGTGGCTTGATGCGTCGTGAACGCCGCCGCGCACCGCGTAAGGCGGTCGGCTCCACCGCGAATGTTGCGTATCCCGGAACTCCGGAAACCAGCGCCGTTCTTTCCGACCTGAGCGACAGTGGCACACTGCTCCATACCAAGAATCGCCTTCCGACAAACTGCAAAGTTTATTTTGAGTTCGCGCTCCCCGGTCAGAAGCAACTCGTTCGCTTGTCCGGAGAAGTGGCGTGGCAGGATGTGAGCGGGCGCACCGGAATTCGATTTCTTGATGTGCCGCAGGCGTCGCGTCGTCTGATGCAAACGTGGTTGCAGCAAAATGGAGCGGATGCCCCGAAATCCGAAGCGGGGAAAGTTGATGGCTCGCCGTCGATGGCCCTGAAGTTTTCAACATCCGGGTCGGAAGTTTCGGAATCAGAGTCTGCTCAAACTGCTGAGAAACGAGAGCTGCAGAAGTATCCTACTTTGGTCTCGAATGCCAGCAATCGCCGCGGAGAGCGAAGATTTAACTGCAAGTTGGGAGCGGAAGTGTATCGCCTGGGAACGACTGTGCCCAACCACTGCACTTTGTCCGACATCAGCGAGGGCGGTTGTTACGTGGAAATGCCTTCCCCACTTGGTGGAAAATCGGGCGTGGAGATTCTAGTCCGCACCTCGGATACAAAATTCAAGATCAGAGGTCAGGTACTCGCCACACATCCAGGCTTTGGGATGGGCGTGCGATTCACATTTCGCGATTCCGCGGAGCGCGAAGAAGTCCTGCGACTTCTCGCGGTCTTATCGGCCGGACCCGTTCTCGACCGACAACGCCGCTAGCAGAGTGTCGCGAACAAAATAAAAGTCAATTAGTGAAGTGTCATCCTGAGCGGAGTCGGAGCGCAAGCGAAGCGAGCGATCCGGCGAAGTCGAAGGACCCCTACCGCCCCTCCACCGCCGACCACTAGCTCTGGCCTTGTCCCTACGCCGAGCGACGTAGCCTCCAAAAATAATCGTTAGCAATGCTAACGATTATTTTTGGATAACGAATCCAACTCTTAAGAACTTATCCTTTCCTCAACAGCTCCACGGAAATACTCCAGCGAAAGTTTCAGCCCATTATCCAGGTTTACTTTCGGTTCCCATCCCAACAATCGTTTCGCTTTCGAAATATCAGGTCGCCGCTGCTTCGGATCATCCTGAGGCAAAGCCTCGAACTTGATCTCGCTCGTCGACTCGGTCGTTGCGATCACTTTCCGGGCACATTCCAGAATAGTGAACTCCGTCGGATTTCCGATATTTACCGGCTCATGCTCCGGCGAACGGGACAGGCGTAGGATCCCATCTACCTCGTCGCTTACGTAGCAGAAACTTCGCGTCTGGCTGCCATCGCCGTACACAGTAAGATTCTCGTTGCGAAGCGCCTGCCACATAAAATTCGGAATCACTCGTCCATCATTAATCTGCATTCGAGGACCGTACGTGTTAAAGATGCGGAGGATTCGCGTGTCGACGCGGTGATAGCGTCGATAAGCCATGGTCACCGCTTCTGAAAACCGCTTGGCTTCGTCATAGACTGAGCGCGGTCCAATGGGATTCACGTTGCCCCAATAGGTTTCAGGCTGGGGATGAACCAAGGGATCGCCGTAGCACTCCGAAGTCGAGGCCATCATGAATTTCGCCCCGCATCGGAGCGCTGTCTCCAGCGCTTCAAACGTCCCGTAGGATCCGACGCGTAATGTGGCGATGCCGTGTTCGGCGTAATCTACGGGACTCGCGGGACTCGCGAAATGGAACACGTAATCCAACGGCCCCCATTCGCCGGACTGGCAGACATCTTTCTCCACAAATTCAAAGCGCGAATCGTTGCGAAGATGGTCGATATTCGAGAGTCGCCCGGTGAGAAGATTGTCCGCGGCGAGTACGTTATAACCCTCGCCCAACAAGCCATCGCATAAATGCGATCCAAGAAAGCCCGCGCCCCCCGTTACCAGCGCACGTAGTTTGTTCATGGATTCAGGCAATCTCCCGGTTCTGAAACGTCCTTGCTAGCGGTTCTTTCACTAGCGCCGCTGGACGTCCGACGCTGTAATAAGAAAATCCGTGGGCGACCATCACCGCCGGATCATACAGATTTCTGCCATCCAGCACGATTGGATATTTTACAAGTGTGAGCAGATAGTCGAGATCAAGCCTCGCGAACTCTTCCCATTCGGTCAGAATTAACAGCGCATCCGCGCCGGTCGCAGCCTGGTATGGGTCGGACGCGAATTCCATTCCAATCGTCAGAGATGTTTTATTCAGCCCGACTCGGTGCAACACCTCCTTCGCGCGTTCCATGGCGGCCGGATCGTAGGCGGAGATGTAACAACCCTCGCGCAGTAATTCCTGCACCAGTAAAAGCGCAGGAGACTCACGAATATCGTCGGTTCCTCCCTTGAAGGCTAGCCCGAGCACACCGAGGCGCTTGCCGCGAAGAGTCCACAAAACGCTTCGCACTTTTCGCAAGAACCGATTTCGTTGTTCCTCGTTGATGCGGATCACCTCGTCCAAAAGTCGGAACTCGTACCCAGACTCTTTCGCAACAGCGCGGAATGCCATCAAGTCTTTGGGGAAGCACGAGCCGCCATATCCAATTCCAGGACTCATGAAGCGCGACCCGATGCGGGAATCGCTTCCTATTCCTTCGCAAACCTGCTGGACATTCGCTCCAACCGCTTCACAAATTGACGCGACTGCGTTCACAAAAGAAATCTTCATGGCGAGAAACGCGTTGGAGGCATGCTTGATAAGTTCCGCGCTCTTGGTGCTGGTGAGAATTAATCGTGGCGGAATTCTGGTGACGGCAGGATGAGGAATGGCATCGCCCTGTGAGTAATACCGCCCGCTCGTCAGTGGTTCATAAAGCTCGCTCATAATGGTGGCAGCGCGCTCGCTCTCAACTCCTACCACGATTCGATCCGGATAGAGGAAATCCGTGACCGCGGTGCCCTCGCGAAGAAACTCGGGGTTGGATGCGACATCGAAGAGAGCCGGGTCGGTCCCGTTCCGCTGGATGATCGTGCGGATCCACTGGCTGGTATAAACAGGGACCGTACTTTTTTCTATGACAACTTTATAGCTGTCCACTCCGCCGGAGATTTCCCGCGCCACCGATTCCACATAGGAAAGGTCCGCATCTCCGCTCTCGGTAGGAGGGGTACCAACAGCGATAATGATCGCCTCGCTTCCGAGCGTGGCGGCTTGTAGGTTTCCGGAAAAGCTGATCCGTTGTCCGCGATGGCGGGAGAGCAGTTCTGGCAAGTATTGCTCGTGAATTGGTATCTCGCCTTTTTTCAAGGCCGCGAGTTTTTTCTCGTCGTTATCAACCAGGACTACTTCGTGCCCGAGATCCGCAAAACACGCACCTGTCACTAGACCTACATACCCGGAACCAACCACTGCGATACGCATACGAGCCTTCTCCTGGAGCGTTTTCATTTGCGCTACCGGCTCGTCGGCGTGCAATTTGCTAAATGTAACAGCGATTTCGATCAGAGCATCCTCGATATCTGCATCGAAGCATTTATTAAGTGCGGAAACGGGAACGTGAATCTCACCGCACAAAGTTCAGCGATCACCAGCAGGCTCAGGATGGAATCCACTAATGGCGGTAAAACGTACTCTTGGTGAAGTGGAGACGAAATGCGATGTCATGAAGACCGCCGCTACGAACAACGCCACGATCGAGACCAGCATTTCGCCGTCAGGATTAGGGTGAAAAATTGTGCGAATGTGCAAATATCTTGCGTGTGGCTCTTTAGGGGGATTGTGAAGGTTACTCGCCAAGGTGTATAAATCTTTTGTAAATCCTTATTTCTATTGATTTTCTCGGTTTTTGCACACGAATCCTTCCCCGGTGTTTCAATTGCTCTAGGTTTAAGGACAATCCCCGTTCGGCTAAATTTTGGAGGTATTACGGCGATGCGCCAATTTTTGTTACCCCCCTCACGCCCTGGCGACTTCGATACGGTAGCGTCCAGCAAGATGTCTGGCCTCGCCTTCTCGTTGACGATGTTAGTTGTGTCTGTTGCATTGATTTCGTCTGCATTGATTTCGTCGAGTTGGGCGCAGACCCCGATACCCACGAGCCGTGGAAACGGCGCGCGGAGTGGTGCGAACACAAACGAAACTCTGCTTACTCCGGCGACCGTCAGTTCGAACGGATTCGGTCATCTTTTTAGTTTTCCGGTTGACTATGTTGTGATGGCGCAGCCCCTATTCATGCCTAACGTAAACATCTCAGGCCAGGGAACTCACAACGTGGTGTACGTGGTAACTCAGGCGGATTCTGTCTATGCCATCGATGCCGATACCGGCGCCCAGCTCTGGTATTCCAGCATGCTGAATGGCGGCACGGTTGCGTCTGGTAGCTTCCTGCCTTGTTCGTACGGAGGCTTCAAACAGGAAGGCATCATCGGAACTCCTGTTATCGATCCGGGCACCAACACCATGTATCTCGTGGCGAAGACGGTCTTGAACGGAGCTGTGCGTCACGATCTTCACGCTCTCGATATCACGACCGGAATTGACCGGCCCGGAAGCCCGGTCCAGATCACAGCGACCAGCACCAGCAATAAAGGACACGTCACCGACTTCAACAGTCTCCACCAAAAAAATCGTCCCGGATTGTTGTTGGCTAATGGCAACGTTTATATCGGTTTCGGATCCAACGGATGCAACGATGGCAACACTGGTTGGGTTCTTTCCTACAACGAATCCAGCCTCGTGCAGAACGCTGTGTTTAATACCGCGCCGGATTCGGGCTTCACATCCATCTGGCAGAGTGGAGTGGGCCTGACCACCGACACGCTGGGCAATGTGTACGTCGAGACTGCCGAGACCGGAGCGGGCGGATACGACATTCCGTTTGGCGGCCAGACTTACTGCAATACTGTATTAAAGCTTTCTCCAACGCTCGCGGTTGCCGACTACTTTACTCCCTGGAGTGTTGCTTATCTGGAAGCGCACGATCTTGATCTGAGTTCCACCGGGGCCGTAGTTCTGCCGGATCAGCCAGGGAACAATCCTCACGAACTAGTGGCGTCCGGCAAGCAAGGTATTGTTTACCTTCTCGATCGGGACGCCATGGGCACGTTTTCTCCCAACGATGCTGGGGCCATTCAAGAGCTGACACTCGTTCCAACCGCCACGACGGATGTACTTTTCGGGGCTCCTGCTTACTGGAACAACACCTTGTATTTTGCTCCCGACAACGCACCGCTCTCGGCCGTCCCGTTGGTGAACGGATTTTTCGGTACCCCGGTCACGACGTCCGGAAAATACGCCGGTAGCCACTCGCCTACAATTTCAGCGAACGGCAATACAAACGGAATTATGTGGGTGGTAAGCGGGACGCAGCTCCTGGCGTTTGATGCGGTTTCCTTGAAGTTGATTTACGGCTCGAATCAAGCTGGCACTCGCGACAAGTTGCCCGCCGCTCTTGGCCACTTTGCTACTCAAACCGTTGCGGACGGTAAGGTCTATGTTGCGACCGTGAATAGCCTGGAGGCTTATGCGTTGTTCCATGTGGTGACCATTACCGGTGGAAACGGCCAGAGTGCTCCGGCTGCCACGGCGTTGTCGTCACCGATCCAGATTCACGTGGCGAATCCTTACACAGGACAGCCCGACACCGGTGTGTCTGTTGCGTTTACTGACGGCGGAAAAGGCGGATCGTTCAGTCCCGCGTCGCCGATAATCACGGATGTTAATGGCAACGCTTCCGTGAACTACACCGTACCGAAAAAAGCTGGCACCTACACGATTACATTTTCAGGAACTGGTTTCAGCAACGCAACGGCCTCCGTAACGTCGAGTCCGCTGGCAGCGGTCACGATCGTTTCCTACAAGGGAGCGAAGCAGACCGGACCTGCTGGATCCACCTTGCCACAGCCGCTGATGGTTCAGGCCCAGGACGTTTACAAGAACGGTGTACCCGGAGTCTTGGCCAGCTTTACCGCCACCGAAGGCGGAATCGTCAGCCCAACCTCAATATTTACCGGAGCGAATGGGCTGGCGAGCGTAAACCTCCAATTACCCACCACCGCAGCCACGGTGATTGTCACAGCCGTTGCGGGCTTTCCTCGGAAGGCAACTTTGCCCGAATACGCCGTAGCTGGACCAGCGACTAATATGGCTATCTCCAGCGGCAACAACCAAGCGGGTGCGGTTGGAACGCAGCTACCGCTGTCGCTCACAGTTCTGGTGGTCGACCAGTACAGCAATCCGGTTTCTGGCGTGAGCGTGAGTTTCTCCGATAACGGCGCCGGTGGTTCGTTCAATAACGGCAATCCTGTCGTAACGAACAGTACGGGTCTTGCGGTTGAGACTTACACGTTGCCGCCGACGCCCGGCACCATTCAGATCACCGCATCATCAGGCGCCCTAAACCCGGTCGTATTTACTGAAACTGCGCACTAATCTCGTCGACTGGACGCGGGTGATGTCACCTGCGTCCCGTCACGCTTTCTCTTCCCAATCGCTTAATTACGAAAATACCCGGTCGTCTTGCTGGACAGATTGACTTCCAGCGCATTTCGCGGGAAACTCGCCTCTGAGCCTGCGATCCCCCGCATCGCTGCAGGCTGCCGGAACTGACGATGTTCCCGCAACCTATGCCGAGGTCCGAGTTCCACCCAGACGATTCGTCTCTTGACTCGATCGAAACCCTCGAACAGCACTTGCTCGCCGGTTTTCCGCCCGACCTCGCTCTCGATCTGGTGCTCAACGAATTAGTTGTCCGCGCAGCTGGGGCAACCCGTGCGACGGCCGCTGCTCTTGCCCTTGCGCGCGGCGACGAAATGGTTTGCCGCGCGGCTACCGGCTACCTCGCACCCGATCTCGGAGTTCCACTGAATATCCGCGATGGACTCTCTGGCGCTTGTCTGCAGACTCGTCAGCCACAGCTTTCCGTCGACACCGAATTCGATCCGCGCATCGATCCCGTCGTCTCGCGCCGCCTCGGAATCCGTTCGATTCTGATCGTGCCTGTATTCGACAGCCCGCTGTTCGATAAGAACGAGAAGAACGCCCAATTCGCGGGAATCCTGGAAGTGTTTTCGACTTCGCCTGCCGCGTTCTCACATGCGGATCAAAAGCTGTTGGAAGGTTTTGCGGAAGAATGCGCTCGCGTCCGCAGAGCGGCCGTTGAACTTGGCTCGCGCAAACCCCTGGCTGTTTCATCTGAGCTTCTGCCGCGTGACCTGTCTGCTATCCACCGCGTGCCGACGATTCATCCACCCTACGAAACGTGGAGCCTCGTCCTCGGAGGTCTCGCCATCCTAGCTACGATTGCCCTTAGTTTTCTGATCGGCTCGCGCGTGGGATGGTTGCGGCCCGGCACATCGGAAGCGGTGATATCGAATCCGTGCCTAGCGACGGCCGCTCCCGGGTGTTCCGCTGAGCAGAACTCGGCCCCAGTGACGGGCGCTCGTCGCTCCACTGCGTCGTCGGAGAAAGGGACGACGAGAAAATCCGCACCGGCGTCTGCGGGAAGTGAAGCGCAAAGCACGAAGCAAGACGAACTTGTCGTCTATGAAAAGGGAAAAGTCGTTTTTAGGATGAAACCAGTCGAGAAGGAAACAAATTCTGGCGAACCAAATGCATCCGTGACACGCCCCGCAAGAGTGGAAGAGAATAAACCCGCTGCCCGGAGTACCTCAGCCCATCACGATTCGATTGTCGAGGCGTCATCGACCAAGAAAATGGCCGCGTCGCAGAGCGTCTGGTTGTCTCCAACGCAAGCCGAGAGCCGTTTACTCAGCCGTATCGAACCACAATATCCGCCGGATGCTCTCGCCGCGCATCGCGCCGGAACTGTTGTCTTGGAAGTGCACGTAACGGAAGATGGATCGGTCTCCACAGTGCGGACCCTCAGTGGAGACGCGACTCTCGCCGCTGCCGCCGCTGAAGCGGTGCGCAACTGGCGATATCAGCCATACAGGCAGCACGATCACCCGTCGCAGTTTCAAACTGACGTCACTCTGAGCTTTGCCCTGCCCAACTGAAACTGCGGGCGAGCAATTTTCCTTACGAGAAAGCCAATTCTTTCGCGCGCTGCACCGCCTTTACCACGGCCTTGATCAACGTGACGCGCAGCTTGCCTTCTTCGAGTTCCATGATGCCGTCGATGGTGCATCCCGCCGGAGTCGTCACCGCGTCCTTCAACAGCGCCGGATGATCCCCAGTTTCCAGCACGACCCTCGCTGCGCCCATCGTTGTTTGTGCCGCGAGAAGCGTCGCGATGTCGCGGGGCAATCCTACTTTTACGCCAGCCTCGGCAAGCGATTCCAAGATGATGTAGATATACGCTGGACCGCTGGCCGACAAGCCTGTGACTGCATCCATGTGTTTCTCGTCGACGTGGACAGTGCGACCGACCGCATCAAAAAACTTGGTCGCGATATCGAGGTGCTGCTTTGTAGCGAATTTACCCTTGCAGAGCGCCGTCATGCCGGCTCCGAGCACGCAGGGAGTGTTCGGCATGGCTCGCACCACGGGAACATCTTTCTCCAACGCTCGTTCGATCATGTCCGTCGGAACGGACGCGGCTACGGAAATGATGAGTTGTTTCGCATGAACGTGCGGACGAATCTCTCTTGCCACGTCCGCAACAACCTGCGGTTTGACGCAAAGAAAAATAATGTCGGCGTCTTTTACGGCAGATAAATTGTCAGTGCTGGCGTGGATCTTGAGCTTGTCCTTTAAGATTCGCGCTCGCTCTGGGTGCGCAACAGTCGCCCATGTTTGAGACGGGGTGAGCAATCCGTCGCGTAGAAACGACTGCAGCAGAATCGCCCCCATCTTTCCAGCGCCAAGAACTGCAACTTTCTTCTTGCTAGCTGAAGTTTTAGCCATACGTTCTCCTGCTTAATTTTGTGTAGAGATCAGGCCACTCCGGCTCTTCACGCATCCTGTGCGCTGCTACCGGAGACAAGGCCAGCCTCACCTCTACAGAAATGATTACTCTGAAGATTACACCAGGCACAAACAATCGATCCCGGGGGCTTCTGCTATGAAACGATCTCCGGTGGAACCATCTTCAATATTTCGCGCCCGATTGGGAGCGAAGCGGTAGCCGCCGGGGACGGAACATTTAACACGTGCAGGAATTTCTCTCTCGCCAAAAAGCGAAAATCGTCTACCAGGGATCCATCGGGCGCGACCGCTTGCGCTCGCACTCCGGATCCACCGGGCGTCAGGTCTTCGATCCGGACCTCGGGCAGTAAACGCTGGCAGGACTGTACAAATTCGCGTTTGCGCAAAGATCGCCGAAATTCTTTCAGACCATTTTTCCACTCGCGCCGTGCCATCGAACGAAAGCCAGGGTCCCGCACGATTTCGGATGTTTCGGAGAGACTGAAGTCCGTCCAGCGATAACCCTCGCGGCGGAATGACAACACAGCATTTGGTCCGGCGTCTACATTCCCACGAATTCGCTTGGTGAAATGCACGCCGAGGAACGGATAACGCGGATCGGGCATCGGATAAATCAATCCCCGGACCAGACTTTGCCGCGCTGGCGCCAGATCGTAATACTCGCCGCGAAAGGGAACGATGATCATGCCAGGATCATCACCCGCCATACGGGCTACGCGATCGCTGTACAGGCCTGCACAATTGACCACATAGCGCGTCGACCAATCGCCCGCCCGCGTTTTGACTATCACTGTGTCCGACTTCCCAATCGATTCGCTAACGGACGATCGAGTAAATCCCATGACGCCAGCGTCAGTTTTCACCTTCACGCCACGCCTGGTAGAGATCTCCGCATACTTCCGCGCGACTTCCGCGTAATCCGTAATGGCAGCCGATGGGACGTGCAACGCTCGCAGGCCTCCGGCATGCGGTTCGATTTCGAGCATTGCGCCGCGCTCAAGCAGGCGCAATCCGCCGATTCCGTTTGCCGTCCCACGCTCAAACAGCCCATCTAGTCGCAGAGATTCCTCGGGGGTTGTGGCCACGATCAATTTTCCGCAGATCTCGTAGGGGATCGTGTGCTCTGTGCAGAATGCAACCATCTCGCGTGCACCGGCGACGCATAACGTCGCCTTCAACGAACCCGGTTTGTAATAAACACCGCTGTGGATGACGCCGCTATTGTGTCCCGTCTGATGACGGGCGACGCTGGACTCTTTTTCGAGAACGACGATTTTCAGGTGGGGGAATCGCGCCGCTGCCTGCATGGCAACCGAAAGTCCGACAATTCCTCCGCCGACTACTGCGATGTCGTAAGTCATAAATAAGGGTCAAAAAGACGAGAGTCCTGCGAACGCACGCGAGATGCGCTCTAGTTTAGATGATCCTACCGCATGTGTTTTACTCCGAGCAGTCATCAATTGGACTACCGATGGCTCAGGTAGCAATCCGTAAATAATCGTTAGCAATGCTAACGAATTATTGAAATCACTTGGATTTGTTGAACGTTCAGGACTTGTGGGGATTTCCCGAATTCGTCTACCGGACAATCAACGTCACGATGTCCGCGTGAGACGGACCGCCTGCAGCGGTCGCGGTCACGTTGATCTGGGAAGGCCCCAGTGGCGTCGGCATCGCGATCGTCACAAACGCCGATCCAGGCGTGATCGCGAGTGAAGAAGTGGCGGACAAGGTAACCGTCGCGGGATTGGGCACGCCGGCTGGCGCAGTGTAGATGCCCGACGAGTCCACCGTGCCGTTGCCGGCGCTACCGTTGATTGACCACGCAACTGATTGATTCGTGGAATTGGTTACGGTTGCGGAGAATTGTTGTTCTGTCACCGAGGACGGCCATGAATTGCCCGTCTCAGCGGCGTATAGAGTAGCTAACCCAGGACTAACCGTCACGGTCACGAGTGGCGGCGTAGAGCCGTTACCGCCCGCAACAGCTCCGCAAGAGATCTCCGCCATGAGGCCAATCGATAGACAGAAAGCTAGAGCGAACACATACATTCGCGAAGAGCCTTTTCTTTGCCGCCCTGATCCAACGATCCCATCGATCCCAATGATCCCAACGACCAGAATCCACGCCAGCGAGAAATAGCCTCTTCCGAACGGACTACCAAGTTCAAGTTTCCGCGGGGCCGCAGGAAGCACGCGGTTCGCGATTTGCGAAGATGCGTCGTTTCCTAAATTCGGGCCAGTGGTCGAGATCGCAAGATTTACTAACGTGGCAGACGCCCCCTCTGAAATCGACGACGGACTGAATTGGCAGCTTGTGAGCGCCGGCAGCCCTGAACACGCAAAACTCACCGACGCCCCAAATACCGACGAACCCGCTGGGCTTGCCGAAAATGTATAGCTGGCTCTTTGTCCTGCCAGCACGGTGGCGGACGCGCTCCCTGTATCTGTCCATGTGAAATTCAAGTTCGGACCGGTAACGGTCAGCGTCTCGGACGGAGTTGCGTGGCTCAGTATGCCGTCGGTGGCTTGTGTCTCAAAGGAAAATGTCCCAGCCGTAGCGCTGCCAACAGTGACCACAAACGGCGATCCGCCGGGACTGGGAGTTACAGTTGCAGGCGAAATTTCACATGTTCCTGGAGCGCCCGCCGAACAACTCAAGGCGACCGAACCGGTGTATCCATTCGCGGATGTGAGCGTTCCGTTCCAGTTCACGTTCTCGTCTGCGGCTGTTGTGTTCGGGGTAGCCGTAACGGCGATCGAGAAATTCGGCGGCGGAGCTGTCACGGTAAGAGTTTCTACTGGCGTGGCACTGGTCAGTATCCCGTCCGTCGCCTGAATCGCGAAATCGAAACTTCCGATGGTTGCACTGCCCAAAGTCACCGAAAATGGAACGCCTCCTATGGTCGGCGTCATCTGGGATGGCGCGATAGCGCAAGTCGCAGGAGCACCTGCCAAGCAACTCAGCGTCACGCTGCCGGTGTAACCATCAAGGGCCCTGAGCGTGCCGTTCCACGTGACGTTCTGATTGACCGGCGTCACATCGGGAGAGGCCGTTAGCAAAATGGAAAAATGCGGTGACGTTACCAGTGCAAAATTCCAGATTCCCCGCCCGTAGGTTGCGGCGACAAGTGTCTTCGTGCCCGCGTCAGGATTGAAAAGCTGCAACGACGCGACTGGAGCGGCGGGCAGGTATCCCTGAACATTTTGCCCCGGCGTTGGTCCAACTTCTGCCCAACGGGCGGAAGTGGTCGAGGTTGAAAAAACTCCAACGTCGGTTCCGGCATAGACTACTCCGGCCTGAGAATCTACTAACAGGGCGTTCACGGGATCGTCTGGCAACCCGTTCGTTCCTGTGCCCGACCAGTCAGTCCAACTTGCACCGGCGTTCGTTGTCTTCCAAACATGCGACGTTGGAAACGTCGGAGTGCTAAACCCCATGATTCCGACATAGGCGGTTTCACCGGACGAATCCGATCCGTCGATCGTCACCGATGAAACCGCGTATCCATTCGGATTTATGTTTCGCGTGACGTTGATCATCGGAGTGACGCCCGCGCTCGTCGTGACCCAGACTTCGCCACCGGGAGAACCACTCAGGGGGCCGTATCCATTGGTGGCCGCATAGACCACTGTAGAATTGTTATTCACATCGGGTGCGCCGCCAGCGGCAAGAGCGTCCACGAGATTGATTTCGTCGCCAGTACAGACGCCGGTTCCAAGGGTGTCAAAGTCGTTGCTTAGCTGAAGCGGCGCCGTGCCACTGCCGCTGACTCTCCACACCCGGCAGGTTCCAACCAGAAGTTCGCCAGCATTCTGCGGATCGAGAATATAGGGAGTCGAGAAGGCACCTTCGTCCCCTCCCAGAGTTGCAGGACTGATGACCTCAGAAAATCCGTCGTCGTTACACGCCTCGCCCGCTTCGCACTTCAAGATCGTGAGATAAGGATTGGCTGCGAACCACTCCTGCGAATTCTGCGGATTGATCGCGGTAAATCCTCCGTCCCCGCCGAGCGCATTCTGAAATGTACTGCTAGTGGTTGCCGTCGCAGTCTTGGGTGAGCCGTTTCCTTGTGCTCCTCCGAGTACGATGTCGGGATTTGTGGGGTCGAGTGCGATCGATACAAACTCGGTCATCGATCCCAACGTCTGGCTGAGGCTGTCGAATTGATTCGTACCACTGCAACTTCCCGCGTTCAGCCCGGAGTATCCATCGAGTGTGCGACTAATGCCTCCGTCGTGCGCGAAGTATCCGGGAGCCTCTCCGCCAGACACCGTGAATGCCATGCCATGCTGGCTGGGATGGACGTGGGCGGACTCTCCGAGCGGGCCGGGATTACAGCCATACACGTGAGTGAGATTGATCCAATCGCCTTGCGAACAGACTGTTCCGCCTTCGATTGTGCATTTGTAGAGATTGACGGCTCCGGCATAGACGTCGGTCCCGGATGCATTCGGGATCGCGGCCAACTCCAGGTTGTAAAAACCTTCTTCAACGCCACAGCCACTGTTGTTTGGCCCGAAAGCATCGTCACCACAATTTGTAATGCCGTTATCTGGAATTTGTGTCCAGCTGGTTCCACCATTCGTGGTTTTCCAAATACCTTCGTCAGCAGGAACGGGATTTCCGTTTTCGTCGGGCTGCACGTCGACAATCCACGTATATAGCTCATTACGGCCTGCGACTACGGCGAACTCTCCTCGATATAAGAGGCACGTGCTGGCATTCGAATTCATAGGACAGAGGTTCGACGCCAAGCCAGCGCTGGGTTGAACGAGGACTCTCGTGAAATGTTGTCCATCCGTGGACGAGTACAGTCCGTGTCGCCGTATAAAAGCGAAGAAGGTCCCGATTCCTCCCTGATTCGCGTCGAAGATTACGGAGGTCGCCGAAGCGGCGACGGCGCCGTCCGATAGGATGACCCGGTTCCAGGTCACTCCCGCGTCAATGGAGAAGTAGAGTCCACGAGCTGTCGAGTTGCCATCTTCTTCGAGGCCCAAGTACAAGCCGTTGTCGCCCGCCGTTGCGGCAACGGCCAGATTCGTAATCGTGGTGCTGAATGCAATCTTGCTGAAGCCAATTCCGAGAAAGGATTCTCCCGTCCCAGCGCTCTCGATTTGCGTCCACGTAGAGCCACCATCTGCAGATCGTAGAATGCCCAATCCGTAGTAGGAGTCTCCGGTGCCGTTTGTCTCTCCGGTACCAACGAGAATGACGTTGCTGGGATGGCCGCTCGCCACGGGCTGTAAAGCGATCGCGCCAACCGCCAGGGTCGGCTGATTGTCGATCAACGCCTGCCAGGTTACCTGCGAAGGATCGGAGCTCTGATTTCCCGCATTCGTCGACTTCCAAAGACCGCCATAAGCGCCGCCGAGGAGTACGGTATTGCCCGACCCGTCAGCGGGGTCGATCACTACGGAAGTGGCGCGCCCCGAAACCCAGTTGTAATCTTGTCCGCCATCTCCCGTGGCGTCGGAGGCAAGCGGCGAAGGACCAACTGGCGTCCATATCGTTGAGTTAGGTGACAATTGCGCCGACGAGTCCGTAGCAGTCGGCGCGGTCCGGGCTCGGAGCATCTCGATTTTCTTCTGATAGGCGCGAAGCCGCATGGCCGCCGCGGACTGGCCTGAAAGAACTGTCCGACCGCGCTGATTCCATCTCCATTGATCAAGGCGATAGTCATGCCTCCTCGCGGTCGCGTTGGAAGAAAAATGAGGAGAGTGCGACGGAAATTGCTGCGCAAGGACCATTGTCGGATTGTGGAACGACGACAGGAAAAAAATGAAGGCAAGCACCGGGAACACGACATTAGCCAACCTCCGGAACATGATCAGGCTGCCACTCGCCATAAGGGAAACACCACTTCGCAAACGTATGGTGCAGTGCTTCTTCCGTGCCTCTTGCGAGTGTCACCTATGAAGCGAAAAGTTCCACCTCCACAAAAGTCCCACCGTCTTTAGTAGACGTTGCTGATCGTGGCCCTGATTGTCCGAGATGAGATAAAGTCCAAGTTGGCAATCAGCGGCAGCAGGGAACCGATGGCTGTCGGCTGGTGGCTGAAAGCTGGCGTCCGAATGCCGAAATCCAAATACTTCCGCTATACTAGTCACGATATGTCCGTGATCAAGAACATCGGCGCGATTGCCCATGGGATGTCCATCACCTTTCGGGAGATGTTTCAGCCCTCTATCGTTGAGAATTATCCTGACGGTCCCGGCCCCACCAAAGGCGCAAAGTTTCAGGAGCGTTTTCGCGGCATGCACGTGTTGCAGCGCGACGAAAATGGACTTGAGAAATGTGTCGCGTGCTTTCTGTGTGCGGCCGCCTGTCCCGCCAATTGCATTTACATCGAAGCGGCTGAGAACACCGAGCAGAAGCGGGTTTCAGGCGCGGAACGTTATGCCGAGGTCTACAACATCGACTACAACCGATGTATTTTCTGCGGCTATTGCGTAGAGGCCTGTCCGACCGACGCGATCACTCACGGCCACGGATTCGAATTGGCAAGTTTCAACGCGAGCAATCTGATCTATAGAAAAGAGCAGATGCTTGCTCCAGCCCCGGCGCATATGGGAGCCAATCAGGTGTTCGCGCAGTCAGAAACGGATGCGGGCGTAAAAGGATAACGAGTATTGAGTTTGCGACAGACGCCGGTCCCTCGGGATCGGCGTTTTTGTGTCTGAAGTAGTCAGCGCTGCATTCTTGCTCTCGTCGAGCGCTTAACCTTGTCGTTGCCTAAGGCGGCGTGGACGATATATCCGGATCGGGTCATCCCGGCTTCTTCGGCCATGGCATCGATTCGTTCGATCTGGCTTTCGCGGGCAGTGATGTTGACACGCACGGTTGCGTCAGGAGCGTCCACGCTCACCATGAAGGCTATGGCCCGGCGTTTGGCCGCGTCTTCCGCGATGTCATCGAGTTTGGACGGTTCAGGAACTTCGTCTCCATCTTCGATCATGCCTTGGATATGGAGCGCGAGCGCTTCTCCAGCCATTCGTCTCGCTTCGTCGAGACTTTTTCCGGCGGTGACACAGCCGGGGAAGTCCGGGAAACTCACGCCATAATCCGACTTGCGCTCTTTATGAAGGTAGGCAATATATTCCATGAGTGTGTCCGACAATTGTCCAAAAACGAGGAGGATCGCTCAAGCCCTATCCCCTCAGTTTAATTCCCGCTTGCTTTTCGATACTCCTCAAAGTGCCTCTCGGTATGTCGCGCTTGGGATGGGGCACAGTTACTCCCCCCGCTTTTATCGGGTGTTTGAATTGCTGGTGACTGCCGACTTGATTGACTTGATACCAGCCGTCCTCGCGCTATCGTTTTAGGATCTGGCGGCTGTGCATCCCCGTCTTTGTGGGCTCAATACCACCGTTTTTTATAAGTCATCAGTGTCAATCATACACACCAAATACACACTTGTCTATAAAATAATACACACGGGATACACATTAAAAAAGGCCTCGAGAACCCGATTCCAGCGCGGGATTCGAGGCCTTTTTGATGTAGCAAGCTTTCCTACTATTTCTTATTGCTGGGATCGTCCGCGGGATTAATGTAGTTAACTTTAACCGGCGATTTGCCGTGGATCTGAATCACGGTTTCGCCGGATGCCATCGCGTAGTGGTGCATGCTGGGATCGACGTAGGCGAAGCTGCCTGTAGGGAAAGCGGCCATCTTCGATCCGTCGAACTGATCGCCCATGCCGATTTTGAGTGTTCCGGCGATGACCGTTACGTTTTCACGAAAGGGATGGGTATGGGGAGCGATCTTGTATCCATCGGGCATTTTTATGCGGATCGTGTAATCCCCGGTCGTGCCCATCGGATCGCCTTCCAGCACTGCGAATTGCGCTCCGGGCGCAAGAAATGGCGGCACCGGACCATATTTGACCTGATCGGGAGTGAATGCGTTTTGCGCGTGCATTGCGGGCGCTGCACACACCACCGCTACGAGTAGAGCGAGAGCCACAGAATAAAGTTTCATAGACCTGCCTCCAGGCTGGGGGGAATCATAACAGTTCTTCGTCATCCGCCCGGCAAAAGCCACTAGGCAAGTAGTGAGAATGGTGCACTTGAGGTCGGCGGCTCCGATTGGTAGCTGCCAGCGACGGAGGACGGCGATCCGAAGAGCGAAGCTGACGAAGTTGAAGCTGACGGAGCTACAGCTGACGACAGTGTTTGAAAAATGTTGCTTGCGGAAAGGTCCGGGCTGTCAGAGTCGAGGCCTTGCACCAAATTGCCACCGGGCGAATCGAACCTCTCGGTTCGCGATCGATGATTGTTGTGTGCGCGGCGCATCGAACTTGCGTGCGACGTCGCAGAAGATCCTGAAGGCGATCCCGAAGGCGCTTTACCCTCAACTGCCTGCTGTAGCGTAGATAGGTCGTTCTGCGCGGACGAAGTGCCCCCTGATTGGAGTTCTGATGCGAGTTGGCTGAAGAATTTCTGCGTTGGCGTTGCGACGTTGGTCGGTTGAGCCTGGCTGAAAGCGCTGCTTAAAATCGCGGAGATCGACATTTTGCTCCCTCGATGAGAGTGCTGAACGATAGTGCTGGAATTGCGTTCACCAGAAAGCCCCGGCAAAGATTGATTCTGCTGCCTGCGAATTCCAGGTGAGCGCATTGAAGTGGAAAGCACGTACGGCACCAATTATGCCTGTCACGTGGCACGCGATATCCGTGCGTATGTTTGCAGCATCTTGGGCTCTGCGGCCACGATAGACTCGATCGCTTCCGAGGGGACCGGCAAAACGTGCCGGGCATTTGCGCGGAGCTGAAGGCAGAAATTGCCGGGGGAGAATCCCGATCAATATTAGAAAATCTTGAAACCAAATCCAGAAACAGTAAACTGATCGCATGGCACGAAAGTTCAAAGACTTGTCAGAGCGCGAAATCCTGGCGCTGGCCGTTTCACTCGAAGAAGAAGATGGTCGCGTGTTTGCCGACTTCGCCGAGGGATTGCGCGAAACCTACCCCGCCACCGCGAAGCTGTTCGACGACATGGGAGCCGAGGAGTGGGAGCACCGTTCGATGCTCATCGAAACGTATCGCGAGCGCTTCGGAGAACATATTCCGCTGATTCGTCGGGAAGACGTGAAGGGATTCGCACCGCGAAAACCTTTCTGGCAGACGCGTCCTTTGAAAATCGCAGAGGTCCGTAAACAAGCTGAGTTGATGGAACTGGAAGTCCGCCAGTTTTATCAGAAAGCAATTGGCCAGGTGACAGATGCCGGGATACGCAAACTCCTAGGCGATCTGGAAGAAATCGAACGCAAGCATCAGGTGACTGCGGGCGCGATGCAGGAGAGCATTCCTTCTGCAGTAAAGAAGACGGAAGAAGAAGCGCAACGACGGATGTTTGTGTTGCAAATCGTTCAACCCGGACTCGTCGGGCTGATGGATGGGTCCGTATCGACGTTGGCTCCGGTGTTCGCCGCCGCATTCGCCACCAGAAGCAGCCACGATGCATTATTAGTCGGTCTAGCCGCATCGATTGGCGCAGGCATCTCGATGGCATTCGCGGAGGCGCTGTCCGACGATGGATCGCTGACCGGGCGCGGACGTCCCGTCCTACGCGGCGCGGTCACCGGATTGATGACGGCCGCTGGCGGCATAGGGCACACCCTTCCGTTCTTGATCCAAGATTTTCACGTTGCTTTTATTGCGGCCGTGATTGTGGTTGCCATTGAACTGGGAGTGATTGCTTGGATTCGTAATCGCTACATGGATACTCCGCTGCTGTCGGCGGCGTTTCAGGTCGTGGTCGGCGGAGCGCTAGTGTTTGCCGTGGGAATTTGGATTGGAAGTTCATGAACGGAATAGGCACCTCGCCAATTGTTAATTTGGTAATTAGCTTACGATCATCGAAAAAGAAAATATAAACTCCACGAAAACTCTGCGTCCCCCGGGACATTCAAGTGATCTATTTCCCATGGATCTGACACCGCGCCCGCCAGCATGGAAGACGTTGCTGGCATTCGGCATCATCTATATTGTCTGGGGATCGACCTTCCTGGCGATCCGCGTTGGCGTGCATGAAGTTCCGCCGCTGATTTATGCCGGAGTGCGTTTCTTCGTGGCCGGACTGATCCTCTTTGTTTGGATGGCACTGAAGGGAACTCCCCTCCCAACCCGGCGCCAGTGGATGGCCCTCTCGCTGCTTGCTACCTGCATTTTTGTGATCGACTACGGACTATTGTTCTGGGCCGAACAACGAGTGCCATCCGGAATTGCGGCCGTGATGCTGGCGACGATACCTGTGTTCATGACGCTTTCAGAAATAGTATTTCTGCGCACACAGCGACTCACTTTTCGACTCGCAGTCGCGCTCTTAATCGGCATCGGCGGCGTATTAATTCTGGTGAGTCGCTCTCTTGGGCTTGGTGAAAAGCCAATCGACACGGCGGGAGCCATTGGGTTGGTCATCGCGGCGATCAGTTGGTCGATTGCTTCGGCTCTCACCCGCAAACTTCCATTGCCCGAATCGAAAGTCATGAGTTCGGGAGCGCAGATGCTTGCGGGCGGATTATTCCTTGCGCTCGTTGCTGGCGCCTTGGGCGAATTCCATGGATTTCAAATCCAAACCGTTTCTCGCGGCGCGTGGTACGCGCTCCTATACCTGATCGTGTTTGGTTCGATCATTGGATTCACAGCATATGTCTGGTTGATCCATCATGAATCGCCAACCAAGGTGGGCACCTACGCGTACGTCAACCCGGTTGTCGCGGTGACCCTCGGGTATTTTGTGGGAGGCGAAACAGTTGGCCCGCGAACGCTGCTTGGGACTCTACTGGTACTGGTTAGCGTTGTGGTCATCACTACTACGAAGTCGAGAAAACCTGCGGCTGAATTGGCGAGAGCGACCCTTCGCGAAGAAGTTGTTGAGCCCTAGTTCCTGCCTATCACCATTTCGAGGTAATGGGATCGCTTGGACAAGAGTGTCCGCGGCAAATGACTCTTCGATTCCATTCATGAGTTTTTAACCTGTGATTCACATCCGTGTAACCTATCCATCTCGCCTTCAACGAATACTACTGACACTCGTATTCCAAGGAGGCTCTCCGTGTCCCACCGTCGTTTTCTCCCCCTCGGGCTGCTGGCGCTATCGCTGGCAAGTCTGTTGTCCATCACCGCCGCTGCGCAAACCAACAGCAAGATTCAACACGTTCTACTGATCAGTATTGATGGCATGCACTCGCTGGATTTCGCCAACTGCGCGAAGGGTGTTCCCGCTTTTGGAAATGAACCTTACTGCCCGCATCTGGCCGCTCTGTCCGCAACCGGAGTGCACTATCTTCAAGCGCTCACGACCAAACCTTCAGACTCTTTCCCAGGACTGGTCGCCCAAATCACCGGCGGGACACCACGTTCGGCCGGAATGTATTACGACGTGAGCTACGATCGCGCCCTCTCGCCCCCAGCAAAAACTACGCCCTACGGAATTGTTGGCGGAGCGAAATTGTGCCCGAGCGTGATTGGGACGCAGGTTGGATTCGACGAAGAAATCGATTTTAACTACCTGAAACTCGACTCCGGAAAAGTAAACGGCAGTTCTGGCATCAACGGAATTAATCCTGACTATCTTCCGCGTGATCCGAAGAATGGTTGCGCCCCGGTGTATCCGCACAGCTTCATTCGCGCGAACACTATTTTCAACGTCGTCAAGAATGCTGGCGGCTACACGGCATGGTCAGACAAGCATCCTTCGTATGATTTTGCCAACGGCCCGAGTGGCGATGGCGTAATCGACCTGTGGTCGCCGGAAATCAACTCGATCCCCGTCGCTCTGCCTTCCGTCCAGGGATGCAATCCGCTTCCTGACCCGGGTGCTGCACAGTCCAGCAATGCGTGGACCGACAGTTTCCAAAACATCAAATGCTACGACTCGCTGAAAGTTCAGGCTGTCCTCAACTGGATTGACGGCAAGACGCACGATGGGAGCACGACTGCTCCCGTACCGAACGTTTTTGGCATGAACTTTCAGGCGGTCAGTGTGGGACAGAAGTTGGTAGAGAAAGCGCTCAACCAGACCGGCGGATACACCGACGCGCTGGGCACTCCGAGCGACGGACTTCTTTCCGAAATCCAATACGTAGATACGGCGATCGGACAGTTTGTTGCCGAGTTGAAGAAGCAGGGCCTGTCGGACTCAACACTGATTATCATTTCTGCCAAGCACGGACAATCTGCAATCGATCCGAATCGTGTTCTCCGCATTCCTGCTGACGCTCCGTCGGACGAGCCACCGTCGCAAGTCTTGTCACCTACTGGTGTTGGCCCCGGGCTGCCGGTTGCACAAGCGGACGAAGATGATATCTCGATGATCTGGCTGACCGATCAGAGCCAGACCGCGAGCGCTGTCGCTACGCTAAGCCAGAACGAGAGCCTGTTCGGCCAGGGAGAAATTTTCTCTGGACCTTCTCTCACCCTGCAATTTAACGACCCGCTCACCGATTCCCGGACCCCCGACATCATCGTGGCTCCGAATGTTGGCGTGGTTTACACCGGCGGCACGAAGAAAGTCGCGGAGCACGGCGGTTTTGCTTACGACGATCGCAATGTCCTGCTGATTGTTTCGAACCCGAACTACAAAGCTTCCACGTTTGTAGATCAGGTTGAGACCCGACAGATTGCTCCGACGATTGTGAAGGCGTTGGGACTGGATCCGAATAACCTGAGCGCGGTTCGGTCGGAACATACGGAAACTTTGCCGGGGCTGCCGTTCACGCAGAAGTAGACGCTTGGTGTGGCATCAAGCATTAAAGACGGGGAGCTTGCGCTCCCCGTCTTTTTATTGTTGATGTATTTCTTCTGGCGAGTGACGATTATTTTGCGGGCACGCTGTCGTGGTCGTAGTACTCATAGGCCGACATCGGCTTCGCTCCGCCTTTTTTCCAGATCCGGCTTTCGGCAGGAAGCTTTCCTAGCACGCGCGCCATTTCTCGCACATGCATGGCAACTGATCCGCAGCAAGATCCGATGTAGTTGATGCCGATCTCTTTTGCTTGCAGCGCGTAGTCTCCCATTTGTTTGCGAGTGAGTTGGAGCGGATCAAGCGCGTAGGGGAATTCGGGCAAGCTGGTGAAATCCGGCTTCTCTTTCGGGGTGGTGTAGGCGACGGGTTGGCAGGCGAGATATCCGTCAACGGCTTTGCGCATTTTTTCCATCGGACCGAGAATGTGCGCGGGCGGACGCAGGCAGTTCATACCGACAATATCGGCGCCGGCATCCAGAAGAGTTTTTGCGGCCGTGGCGGCGTCGATCCCTTCCGCGGTTTCATCTTTGTTTTCGAAACAGATGGTGACCATGGAAGGCAATCCAGTTTTCTTGGCGCGTTCGACACAGAGGAGTGCTTCGCCGAGCCATGAAAATGTTTCACCGATGATGAAGTCCACACCTTCGTCGCACTGGATTCTCAGTTGCTCATCGAAAGTCTCACGTACGCGATCGGAGGAGGCGGGGCTGTTGGGCTCGTACATCCAGGTAAGACTCAAATTGCCGGCGACTAAACATTGATCTCCGGCAACTTCTTTGGCGACGCGGACAGCGTTGCGATTGATATCTTCCACGCGATCTTCGAGACCGACCGTCGCCAGCTTGTCGCGGCTGGCGTAAAAAGTCAGGGCCTGCAAAACTTCAGCGCCAGCTTCGCGGAATTCGATGTGGAGTTCGCGCAGAGCCTCCGGATAGACGATGGCGACTTCGGGAGTAAACGGGCCGGGACGCACCCATCCACGCTTTTCGAGTTCGAGCAGGTAACCGCCGTCGCCGAGGACGGGGCCGTTCTTGAGACGTTCGAGAATTCCTTTTTTCGCCATGAGGGCTCCTGGGTGAATCGTTTTGTATCGGTGATTATTTCTTTGCTCGTTTCTTTGCTTTGACGATGCCTTCAATTTGGAGAATGTGATTGATGTCGTGTCCTGCGAGCATCTTGACCATGTGTTCGACGGTTTCCCGTCCGCGCTCAGCGTGTAGGCCGAAGTGCTTCCATTGGTCGGGAGAAAGTGACTTCAGGAGGGCGAGATTGGCCTCGCGCACCACACGCTGGGTTTCGATCGCTTTCTTAGGATCGCGCTTTTCATAGTGTCCAGCTTTTACCCACGCGTTCTGATCGTAAGCTTGCACGGGTGTGCCGGGCGCTCCGAGGATGAAACGCAGGCGCCATCCAACGGCGATTTCTACGTCTGACATGTGAGCGAGAATTTCGGCCACGGACCACTTGTCAGGTGCGGGATGCTTGCGCAGTTGCGCGGGGCTCATGCCCTTGATCAGGCTAGGCAACTTCTTGTTCGTCGTCGATAGGACTTTGATGGCGTCGAGTCCTTGTGAGTTCGATAGAATTCGCTGCGTGTATTGCTGCGCGGTTTCAGGCATGGTCGATCTCCTTTCCTTCGGTGGCGCTGGTGGACGGCCGAGTCGCCCGTTCCCGCACTTGCATCTTTTGTAATCTCTAATCGTCTTTATATTCGTGATCGGCTTTGATTGGTTTGCTTTCCTGAAAGCGAGTCGGACGAAATGGATTCATATCCACTGTTGTCGATTTGCCGTCCAGAATCATCTCAGACATCACCAATCCGATCGCCGGAGAGATTTTGAAACCCATCCCGGAAAAACCGGCGCAAATGTATAAACCCTCGACACCCGGGATTTGTCCAAGCAAGGGCCGCGAATCGGGCGTCACGTCATAGACACCGGTGACTCCTCGCATGACTTCGGCACTTTCTAGTTTAGGGACGCGACGCGCAGCCCGTTCGATGATTTCTTCCAGATCAGTTTCAGACGGGCGCTGCGGGAAATTGTCGGGATCAACTGGACGCTTGCCATAAAAATCACCGACTAGAAATTTATCGCTGGCGTCAGACCGAAAATAGGTTGCGGTCACGGAGTCAATGCAAGCCGCGCTTGGCTTCATGTTCGGAGCGTTCTTCAGGATCGCAACCTGATGATATTCGGTTTCGATTGGCGCGTCATATCCAGTGGACTGGAGAAGAAGTGGACGGGTCCAAGGACCGGTCGCCACGATTACGACGGGTGCGTGAATCTCACCTTGATCCGTCTGCACTCCGCGAATCTTATTTCCTGCAACTAATAAATTAGTTGCTCGCGTTTTGGAAAGATAGGTCGTCCCGGAATCGCGTGCGCGGCTTAGGAAGTCGTTGGCCACGACATTTCCGTCGCCATAACCGGAGTCGGGTTCGTATGCGGCGAGTTCCACTTCGTCCACTTGCCAGTCCGGTTCGAGTTCTTCGAGTTGCTGGCGATCAATGAGTTCGACGTTCGCTCCGAGACGTTTCTGCATTGCGACGTTTTGTTTCAGCGATTCGGTTTCGCCGGGGTGGACGATCCGAACGAACCCAGTCTTGCGAAATTCTCCAGGCTCGCCAACGATCTCGCGCCAATGCTGAAACATCTTCAAACTAATCAAGGCGAGTTGGACTTCCGGCGGAAAGCTGTAATGCATCCGCACCAGAGCGGAAGATCGCCCGCTTCCGCCACTGCCCGCGTGTTCTTTGTCGAGGACGGCGATCTTTCCCGCACTGCGGCGCGAGAGATGAAAGGCAATCGACGCGCCCATGACGCCAGCGCCGAGGATGATGATGTCGGCGGTTTTAGGAGGTCCGCTACCAGCCATGGTCGCGTTCATGCCACGGCCTCCTTGAATTTGCCCTTCTTTAGATCGCGCAATACTTGATGCGCCGCATTGTGGCCGGGAGCACCCGTGACACCGCCGCCAGGATGCGCCCCCGCTCCGCACAAATAGAGACCAGCGATGGGAGTTCGATATTGCGACCATCCTGCAACCGGACGATTGAAAAACAATTGCTCGAGATTCAGATCGCCGTGGAAGATATTGCCTTCGGTCAGTCCGTAGGTGCGTTCGAGATCGAGCGGGGTGAGAATCTGACGGGCGATGATCGCGTTCGGGACATTGGGTGCGTACTCCGCGATCTTCTTCACTACGCGGTCGCCGAGCAATTCGCGACTCTCGTCCCATGTGCCTTTGCGAAGTTTGAATGGGACGTACTGAACAAAGCACGTCATCACATGTTTTCCGGCGGGCGAGAGCGAAGGATCGGCGTTCGAAGCGATGACGCAATCCACCCAAAGCTGTTCTGGAATTTCTCCGAATTTGGCAATGTCGCAGCAGCGCTCCGCGAATTCGAGCGAAGGAATCAACGTAAATAGCGAGCGTTGTTGCGGTTCGTAATTCGGCGGGGTGCCGGTAAAGCGCGGCTCTTCCGAAAGCACCATGTTTACTTTGGCGCACGGACCGTCCATTTTAATCCCGCGAATCGAGTGTACAAACTCAGCGGGCAGATCACTCTCTGGAACCATCCCGAGAAACGTCCGTTTCGGGTCGGCGTTCGACAAAACGACACGAGCGCGAATCTCGGTTCCGTCGTCGAGTACAACCGATCGCACACGCCCGTTCCGCGCGTCGATCTGCCGCACCGATGCGTTCGTGCGAATTTCAGCCCCGAACCCTTGCGCCGCTCTCGCCATGGCACTCGTGATCGATCCCATGCCGCCCATGACGTGTCCATAGAACCCTTGCTGGTCGTGGTCTCCGCCGCTGAGAAGATGGAAGAGCAGGCCCAGAGCGGTACCGGGTTGGTACGGGCCTCCGTGTTTTCCGTAAACGTTGTTCGCCAGAAAAAGTGTTTTCACTTTTTCAGATTCATAGTTGCGATCGAGAAAATCGCCGAGGCTTCCCGTCAGAAACGAAACGAGCTGCGAGATTTCAGAGCTGGAGATTCCGCGAAAGCGTTTGCCGGCGCGAAAGAGGTCAGACCATCCGGCGAAGGAATCTGTACCGGGCTCGGGAGGAGGCTCCAAGAAAAACGGTTGCAAATAGCGTGCGAGTTTCTTGAGCTGATCATCCACACGAACAAACGTCTTGGCATCCTTCGGGGAAATCTTGCGGAGCTCTTCGACCACGCGATCGCGGTTTGCCCACCAGGAGACGAGTTGTCCATCGGGAAAGGGAACCTGCAGTGCGGGATCGCATGGAACCATGCGCAATCCGTGCTCAGCGAGATGCAGATCGCGAATAACTTCTGGCCGCAGCATGCTGGCGATATAAGAAGTTGTGGAGGCGCGACATCCAGGAGCAATTTCTTCGGTGACGCAACATCCGCCAACGATATCGCGACGCTCAAGGACGAGGGTGGAGTATCCAGCGCGCGCCAGATATGCGGCCGCTGTCAATCCGTTGTGGCCCGCGCCAATGACGACTGCGTCATAAACCGCGCCGTCGGAAACTGACCCAGATTTCGCCGAATTGGAGGGCCTGGACATTGATCTGACCGCTGGTCAAAACCAAGAAAATGCTGCGGACAAGAAAACTATCGAAAGCCCATGAAAAAAGCCATTGAAAAATGGTTTAATACTACGATATGTTGCGTTGACCTAGGGTCAATCATCACGTTCGGGCAGGCGAACAAGGCTTGAGCGTAATCGATCGATAAATGTTTGGGGGAATCGGGCCATGGAAGGAATCACCAGCAGTCTAGCTAAGCCGACTCAGATGAGGCGGGAAGGGAAGCCGCGTCCGCGGTCAGAAGCCAAGCGAGCGCGGATTGTGGAGGTTGCGATCCGGCACTTCGCCGAACGGGGATACAGCGCGGCGCGCGTGGAAGACATCGCGGCGCAGTTAGGCATCGCCAAAGGATCGGTGTTTCAGCATTTCAAAAGTAAAGACGGATTATTCTTCGAAGCCTATAAGAAAGCCGTGCAGTCTTTTCCGAAATATATGGAGGCGCCCGCTGCTGTGCAGGAGCGTGGTTTGTTTGAATCGCTGCGTTACTGGTTGGGACGCACCGAGAATATGGTCCGGGATAACTGGGCCTCGTACAGAATCTATCTAGTCGGTAATTATGGAACGGACCTTGCCCTGCGTCGCGAGATCAATCGCTTTTTGGTGTCGGAGGATCCATACGGATGGCACGAGTTTGTTGCCTATGGTGTCAAGCGCGGTGAGTTGCGCACCGACCTCGACGTAGACATGATCGGATCAATCCTCGAATGGACGATGGATCGCTTTCAAGATGCACTGTTAACCGAAGAACTCGATCCTGGACTCTTTCGGAAAAGTGGACCTGTCCCGCAAGAAAAGGAAGCGCGGATTGAGCAGTTCGTGGAGTTGCTGCGGCGGGCGATTGGATCGGAGAAAGTTCAGGTGACGGGGAAAAGAGCATGAAGACTGCAATCGTGAAACCTGTAATGACAGTAGAAGACATTGTCGCGAGCTACGACGAAGCATCGCCTCTATCGGAAGCTTCGACCATCCCGGCGGCGTGGTACGTGGATCCGCGCATTGCAGAGTTGGAACGACAGACTGTTTTCTCGCGTACCTGGCAAGTAATGGGACGCGTCGATCAGGTAGAAATGCCCGGTCAGTTCGTCACCTTCACCGTCGCGGGCGAACCAATTGTTGCGGTGCGTGGAAATGACGGGGTCTTGCGTGCTTTCTACAACGTCTGCCGTCATCATGCCGCAGCTGTCGTGACGGAGCCTTGTGGGCAGGCGTCGATCTTGCATTGTCCTTATCACGGGTGGAACTATGGCCTCGATGGCGCGCTCAAGGGAATGCCTGAGTTTGACGGCGTGAAGAACTTCGAGCGCAAAGACAACGGTCTTGTCCCTGTGAAAGTCGATACGTGGGAGCAATTCGTATTCGTAAATCTGGATAATAATGCGGCCCCGCTGGCGGATTTTCTGGGCGGACTCGTCAAGAGAGTCGCTCCTCTGGGATTGACGAAGCTGCATTATTTTTCCAGTCAGACTTACAACATCCACTGCAACTGGAAAGTCTTCATCGACAACTTTCTCGATGGTGGGTATCACGTCCCGCATCTCCACAAGGGACTGAATTCGGTTCTCGACTACAAGCAGTACACCATCGAAAACGAAGATCGCTATTGTTTGCAGTCGAGTCCGATGGTGAGTTCGAATGAAGACGAAGCCACCGGGAAAACTCGGCGCGGCGATCGAGCTTGGTATTTCTGGCTGCATCCGAACTTCATGTTCAATTGCTACGAGGGATATCTGGATACCAATCTGGTGATCCCCGTTGATGTGGATCATTGCCGCGTGATTTTCGATTTCTACTTTTCGGATGTGAGCGAAGCCGCTCGCGAATACAACGAAGGCAGCGTCGCCGTGGGAAACAAAGTGCAAGACGAAGACTTGGGAATTTGCGAAGCGGTGCAGCGAGGACTCAAGTCGCGCGCGTACGGAGCGGGTCGACTCTCAGTGCGACGCGAGGCTGGGGAGCAGCTGTTTCATCAGTTGTTGGCAGGTGATTTGAAGAGCGGGCTGGGTACTTAGCCTCGTTCATTCTGGTGATTCTGGAAGATGTCGAATCGAGAGCAAGTTCAAGGACCTGACCACAGGGGACACAGAGGCTCACAGGGGAAAGCACTTCAAAACCTCTTCTTAAGCCTGGAGGCGATTTGAAAAACAGTTTGCTGGCGTTGATCTTACTCGGGCTTAGTTCGTCCGCTCTCGCGCAGGTCACGGTGGTCCGAGCCGGGCGCCTCATCGATCCTGATTCGGGGACGGTTCTCACCAATCAGGTCATCATGATCATGAATGGCAAGATCCAAGCGATCGGACCGGCGCTCGCCCTGCCAGCAGATGCCAAGGTCATCGATCTCTCCGACAAAACCGTGTTACCTGGGCTGATCGACTGTCACACGCATCTCGCCGATGGCGTGCTTGATCCTGAACCATTCAATCACGTGCGGAAATCGGCCTCTCAAACTGTGCTGGAATCGGTTCCGAATGCACGCGCCATGTTGCTTTCCGGATTTACATCGGTGCGCGATGTCGGAACTTATCGCGCTTTGAACGATGTTGCTTTACGCGATGCGATTGCTCGTGGCGACGTGATTGGGCCGCGAATGTTTGTCGCAGGAGCTTATGTCACGATCACAGGCGGTGCGGGTGCGATGACGGGCCAGGCTCCCGATGTAATCCTTCCCTGGGATTTTCATTACGGAGAGGCAAACAGTCCTTGGGAGGTCCGGCAAAAGGTGCGACTCCTTGCGCATAACGGAGCGGATGTGATCAAGATGTTATCCACCGGAGCGGTTCTGACGCATGGCAGCAGCCCCGGGTCCCTCGAGTTCACGGAAGAGGAACTGCAGGCCGGAGTTGAGGAAGCGAAGAATTTCGGATTGAAAGTCGCGGTACACGCGCACGCGGCGCAGGGAATCCGAAATGCGATTCTTGCGGGCGCCGCATCGGTCGAACACGCTGAGAATCTCGACGACGAAATCATTGCCATGGCAAAGCAACACGGCACGTATCTGGATATGGACATCTACGACGAGGAATGTATCCAGGCACAGGGCAAGACGGGGCAAGAGCCTGCTGACTTTCTGGAGCACGATGCAGCCTTGGGGAGAATCCAGCGCGAAAATTTTGGCAAGGCTGTGCGTGCGGGAGTGAAAATGGCATTCGGGACCGACGCAGGCGTATGTGCCTATGGCACTAGCGGGAAGCAATTCGCGTTCATGGTGAAATACGGAATGACTCCAATGCAGGCGATCCAGGCTGCCACTTCAAGTGCCGCCGACCTGCTCGGGCACTCCGACGAAATTGGCTCCCTCAAGGTGGGCAAGTACGCGGATTTGATTGCCGTGGACGGCGATCCGCTAAAGGACATCAGCTTGCTTGAGAATGTGCCATGGGTGATGAAGGGCGGCACAGTTTACAAGTCTTCCGGTGCTGCTGCGTGCTCGCAATAAACCTAGAAGGGAATTCGATTGCCGGTTTTAGGCAACTAGTTGCGGCAGTAGTAATTATTTTGTAAACAATGGATCAGTCGGTCTTGTACACTCCGCCACCCATGTGGTCTACTTCGACGACGGGGCTCACGCCTGAAGGAATCAAGCATGCAAAGTCTTAGGAAATTATGGTTTGTGCGCGCGACCGCGCTCGTTGTCGGCCTTCTTCTTGGCGTGACCGGAATCGCGTTAGCCGCGACCCAGTACGTTGTCACCAACGACGATGCGGCTTTCCCGTTTCTTACAGGAGTGAGTTTTTATTCGATCAATGTTGATGGTTCACTGACATTACAGAAGCAGGTTCAGACGGGCGGATACGGCATCGGTGGCGGTTTTTTCGGCGCGAACCGGCTGAGTATGGTGAATAGTGCAACTCAGCAATGTGTGTATTCGTCCGAGGCGCAAACCGGAGATATAGTCGGCATCGATGTAAATACTTTGACCGTAGGGGGGAGCGCATCGGGTTCAAGAACCGACGGCGGCACCTCCAACGGTATCGGCCTGGCAAACAATGGACAATTCTTGTACGCCGGTTTCAGCGATTCCAACACGATTGGGACTTTCCAAATCATGGCAGGATGCGGACTGGCGTTTGTGAATGATATTTCCGTAACCGGTCTGGCGGGTGGCATCGTCAACGGGATGGCAATTCATGGAAACATGCTGATCGTCACTTATACCGACGGGACGATCGAGTCCTTCGACGCATCCGCTGGAACTCCGGTATCGCATGGCGACAAGCAGTACTCGACTGCGACCTTGGCTTCGCAAGATGCGACATATCCCAACTCCATCGACATAACGAGCGATGGACACTTCGCGATCTTCGGAGACACATCAACCTTTTCTGTCGTCGAGGTTTCGGATATCTCCTCCGGCAAGTTGGCGAAGACAGTTCAGCATAAAACCGCTGCCAGCATCAGCGGCAGCAACGTGATCCTGAGTCCCGACGAGACCTTGTTGTACGTCGTGAATACTCAGGGCGACAGCGTCAGCGCACTCTCGTTCAACAAGACTACCGGCAAGCTGTTTGGCGGATGCACTTCTAATTTGCTGAAAGGTGTATCGGCAAACTTTTCGTATTTGGTTGGCGTCGGATTAATCAGCCAGACGGGTAACGGTGGTGGAGTTTACGCGGCTGAGTTCGGCAGTTCGTCCGCAGTCGCGCAGGTTCGATTGACGATGACGCGCGGCAAATGTTCGTTACAGGAAGCTTCGAAGTCGCCGTATTTCGATGGGAACAGCCCAGGGTTGCTGTCCATCGGTACTTTCCCACCTCGATCTTTCTAGGAAAAAATAGAGACAGGAAACGAATCAGTGAAGAACTCGGTGACGCTTGATGTGTTCTTCAGATTTTAGGAAAAAGATTTCAAAGAAATTTAAGGAGTTGGATATGGGTTTGCGCTCAAGTTGGTTACTGGCGATCGTGCTATGCGGATTCGCTTTTCTGAAGCCTGTGGCGCAAGCACAATGCCCGGATCGCCCTAACCCCGGCGATATCGTCGCTGACCCTTTCAACATCACTTCACAGAATGGCGTTGTCACGGCCAAATTTGTTTTGGAACATTCGGTCGATAAGACTGGCTACACGCACTATTGCTATAAGTACAATTCGGGCGGAACGATCTACGAAGCTCCGACGCTGCGCGTCAATCCGGGCGACCAAATTGCGCTCGAAGTGATCAATCGGATCAAAGATACGAACGGCAACAACGGGATGAAGATGGACATGCCTGCCGCGAACGCACAGGTTTGTGGCGATACGGGCGCGATGACGGTGGATTCCACCAACGTCCATTTTCATGGATTGAACGTCCCGCCCGTGTGTCATCAAGACGACGTGATCAACACGCTCATTCAACCCGGCTCCCCAGGATTCAAGTTTGATGTGCATGTTCCGACGACCGAGCCTCCTGGTCTGTATTGGTACCATCCGCACATTCACGGCTTCACCGAATTTCAGGTGAATGGCGGAGCGGCGGGCGCGATTGTGGTCGAAGGAATGGAGAAGTATCGCCCGGAAGTGACTGGTCTCACCGAGCGCATCTTAGTTATCCGCCAGCAATATCTGGTTCCGTGGATCCCGGGCCCATATCTCTTGAGCTTGAATTATCAGACCACGCCGTTCGTGGGACTCAAGCCTGTCCTACAGATGAAGCCGAACGAGAAACAATTTTGGCGCGTAGTGAATGCCTCTCTGCAAGATTTCTTGCAACTCCAGTATCAGGTTCATGGGAAAGCAAGAGACGTGACGATGATCGCGCTCGATGGATATCCTTTGGCGCAAACGCGGCAACAAGACACGATTCTGATTCCGCCGGCAGGCCGTGCAGAGTTCATCGTGCAAGCTCCTGCGGCGGGAGGAAGCGGGGTGTTGTTTACACAGGCTTACTCCACCGGACCAACCGGCAACGCCGATCTGGCGCAGACCTTGGCGAATATTGAAGTCGTGAGCGGCGGCGGTAATGTCGAAGCACCGCAACCAGCGAAGGTCGCCGAGCCAGTAAGCACCAGCGCTTTAAAGTTTTCGGATCTCGCGCATGCCCCAGTCACCGCGCAGCGCAAGCTATTCTTCTCCGAAGAATTCGGGGGAACCAATGGCCCAATCGAGTTTTACATCACTGTGGATGGCCAGAAGCAAAAAGTATTTGAAGGCAACGAGAAACCCGTCATCACGACTAAAGTTGGGGCGGTCGAAGATTGGGTGATCGAAAACCGCGCGCTTGAAACGCACGCTTTCCACATCCATCAGATCCATTTCCAGGTGCTAGAGATTGACGGCAAGCCAGCAGCGAATAGTGACCTGCGAGATACCATCGAGATTCCCTACTGGGAGGGACAGGGGCCATTTCATAGCGTAAAAGTGCGCATGGATTTCCGCGATCCCACGACCGCCGGAACATTTCTATTCCACTGCCACATCCTGCTCCACGAAGACTTGGGCATGATGCACAAGATCCTGGTCGAGCCATAAGACTGTTGGAAGAGTGCCGGGCGTCCCCGCCTGGCACTCATTACGATAGCGATCCAACGAAATTCGAGTTTAGATTGTAGGTAGCGAGACGCCCGTCTCCGATCCTGTGCAGTTGGCTTTGCTGTGATAATCCAAAAAAGAGGTTTCCATTATGCGTAATCGATTACTGATTCTTTTGGGGAGTGCACTTCTAGTCGCGGCTGGGTTTCTTGCTGGCACTTATAAGACAACAGTCGCCTACTCCGCCGGCCCCTCGCGCGGAGCGGTTCCAAAATCCTACGGAAAACTCGTAGCTGCAATCGCCGATTCCATCGGTACGGGTTTGGTGTTTGAAGATGCGGAAGGCGTGATTCGCTTCGTGAGTATCACTGGCATGAAAGAAGGTGAGTTGGCGCGCTACGATACCACCCCGGTTCATGGCGGAATTCCAAAGTCGTACGGTCATCTGGTAAGTGCGGTCGTGAACAACGGAAATACTGCGCTGATTTTCGAGGATGCAAAGGGCGTGATTCGCTTTGTTACGGTGACTGGCGTCAACGAAGGCGAACTGACACGCGAATAGGGATTTGTCATTTCCCGACGCAAGAGAAATCTCGCGACGCTTCAATGCCCGGACGAATGCGTCTGGGCATCCGTGTTTCTGGATGAAATTCTATTGATGGTCTCTCGGGATGGTTTCTTCCCACGTCTTAGTTCTGATTTGTTCACCGTCTTTGAATAACTGGCGTGTGTACTTATAGTAGAAATTCTGGGCGTCGCCGCTTAGCGACAGGTGGCCTTGCCACGTCAATTTGTAGGGCTTAAGCGCCATCACGATCTCAGCTTCGCCTTGCACGGAACTCGCTTCCGGATGGTTGTCGTCCACGAGGTAGGTAATTCCTTCGAAGTCGTTTTCCTTTCCCCACGGATAGGTCTCTGTAGACTTCCCAGACCACGTCACTTTTGTCTTTGCGTTAGCCTCGTCGCGTTCAAGTTTCCAATCGCCCGGCCAGGGAAATCCCTCGCCCTGCATATCTTTGCGCTCTTCGGAAGGTCCGGGCTGCGCGAACTGCGGTTCTGGGTACACCGAAGCGGGAACCAGCGGCAAGATGAGCCGCGATCCAGATTCTCCTCCAAGTTGCAGCGCAGTTGTCATTGGATAAGGGGTGGGCCATACCATTGGCCATAGCGCGTTCGAAACCGAGAGTCGGATCCGATGGCCGACCGGGAAGGTCCAACTTGCAAGATGCATTTCGATGTCGAGCGGATAAGTCTGTCCCGGCACTAAGTCTTTTGGGTCTGACGACGATTCGCGCTGTGCCCCACTCAATCCCGCGCCGGCAACTTGCGTTACTGTCCCATCGGGCGCCACATCGGAGAGGCGGGCAAACCAATCGGCCAGCGTCGCGGACGAACTAGCCTGCAATAAAGCGTGCGGTCGTCCGAGGATCGTGAGTTCTTTCTTCAACGCAATGGAATCGTAGGTCAAACTAAATGCGTCCACCGGGCGTTGATCGGTGAGCAGCTCGCCCCACCAAAATCCTGCCTCCACGCCAATTGACGGGACGTAGCGTAGCTGATTTGTTGCAGGTTTCGACGGCTCCGTCGAAAGCGAATGTGGATCGTAAAGATACAACGTCGAGTTCACCGTATTCTGCGGCGGCCAACCAGCCTCGGCGCGCCACTTTCCTGGTACCACTTTCAGATAAGGATCGGGCGGATGCCACTCCTGCATGTAGACAGACAATCGCGGCTCATCCAGGATTCCCGTGCTTTTATTCTTAAGCCAGTAGTCCCACCATCGGAGCGCTTGGTCGCGCCATTCGATCGCTGGGCCGGGTTCAGCCTCGTTTGGGAAGGTATGGTTCCAGGGTCCGATGATTGCCTTCACCGGAGATTTCACCTGCTCCAACATGTGGGGGATGGAGTCGCGATAACCGTCGAGCAGGCCTCCGATCAAGAAGCAGGGAACTTTGATTTCGCTGAACGGACGGATCGGAGCGCGCCAGAATTCGCCGTCGCGCTGATGTCTGAAATACATCAATGACCAGGGCGCAGATTCAAAACGCGGACCGAGAACTTTTTCGTCGAGCGAATAATCGGGGGCCCCTGTCATCGACGGCGCAAGGTCCATATTCAGTTCGAACTCGTCGAAGTGCATCAGTCCATCGATATAATGCACATCATCGTGAAAGAGCGCTTCCGTAGCGTCGATCGCGATGATCGCTTTGAGAGCAGGTGGATTGCGCATGGCGAGCTGAATCGAATTGAAGCCACCCCACGAAATTCCGAACATCCCAACTTTCCCGTTCGACCAAGGTTGGCTGGCTAGCCACGCGATGACTTGTTCGCCGTCAAGTTGCTCCTGCTCGGAGTATTCGCGATTCGTCGGCATACCTTCACTGGTGCCGAAGCCTCGAATATCGACGCGCACGCTAACGTATCCTCGGGCCGCAAACCACGAGTGTGTCGGATAATCGCGGGCTGCCGTGGAATCGTCTTTGCGATAGGGAAGATATTCCAGCAGCGCTGGAAACTTCTCGCCGGGTTTCGCGTTCTCCGGCATGTAAAGAGTCGCGGAGAGGCGCACGCCATCGGGCATCGGGATCCATTGCTGCTCCATGCGGACGGTGTACTTCGCAGGCGGGATGGTTTGGCTCGCAAGGAGCGGAGCGGAGTTAGAGAGCAAGAGTAATACGAAGAAGGCGAGCGGGATTGAAAAGCCGAACGATGTTCCGGTACGCGCTCGCACCGAACTAAGTTCGATTACATAGCCCAGAACGATGGTCTTTACGCGAGTCGCAGCGGCGCGATTTCGCTCCACGGGCAAGCTCGGAAAAAAGAACTTTAGAAAGTGGAACATGGATGCCGCAAATCATAGCAGGCGAGGAAGCTAGTGTCAGGACGGTGCTAAATCGGAAGGACTGCGGACTGCAAACAAACAAGTAGCCGTGCAGAGATTACCTAACCGATTTGCGGCAGGCCGATTTGAGCCAGCAGTTGTTGGAACGCAGGTTCTGCGGACAGGCCCTTGAAGTCGTCGTTGGAAACCATCTCAGTCAGTCCGTCGGAATGCTGATCGAAAGCCATGCGCAGATATCGGAGCGCGTCCTGATTTCTACCCATCAGGGCATTCGTTCGTGCCAGGAAGTAGGGCGAACAGAGGCCGTGTTCGTACGCTTTGGTCTGCTGCACTCGCAGAGCTTCCAAGACGCCTTTGCCCCCTCCACTCGCGAAACCTTTCTCGGCGCTTTCGGCGATCGCGAGCGCGGAATCATCATGCATCAGAGCAGCTTCTTTTTTTGCCTCCGCGAGAAAATGAGGATAGTCCCCGGTTCCCAGATAGATAATCCTTAAATAGCGGTGCGGAGAAATGAAATCGGGTTCGTTCACTTCCATCTGCTGCAGCAGCGCAAGAGCTTCCTTCAATCTTCCGGCACAAGCGAGAATCGATCCCTGATCGGCGAGAACTGACTTCGATGCCGGATCGATCGCTCTTGCTCGCTCGATTTCTGTCAGCGCTTCGGTATACCGGCGCAAACAGGTGAGGTAAGAAGCGTACCAATGATGGGCGATTGCATTATTGGGATCCAACTCAATCGCGCGCCGAAATTCGCGGTCAGCTGTCGCCGCATCCCACATTCCAAAGAAAGAGACGAACGCGAGAGAGGCGTGCGCTTCGGACGAACGAGGATCGAGTTCCACGGCCTTCTTTGCCGCAGCCAGTGCCCGAGGGTACGCCTCCGACGAAGGCATCAGGGTATATTCGCGCAGCAAATTGTAGCAATCGGCAAGCCCGACATAAGCCGGGGCGTAGTTCGGATCATGCACGATGGATTGCGTAAAGGCGTCCACTGCTTTCGTCAAGCTTTCGGGAGTTCGCTTCTCCCAGTAATATCGACCCTTTAAATAGAAGTCTTCGGATTCGCGATTGGCGGCGTGAATGACGTGGCTGTCGCCTGAAGCGCTACCTGCTCGGGAGAGAGAAGACGAGATTGCTTGGGTCTGCGGGAATCTCAATTTCGAGTGGCGCAGCGCCCCAAAAATACCCAGGCACAAGGCCAGGACGAGGACCGGTGCGACGTAGAGCATTCTTCGTCGGAGGACGGTTGGCGCTATATCTTCCTGCACGACCGGCTCTGGAACCGGCGCCTCGACGGCGTCGGTCACTTTCTCGGGGCTTTTTTCTGACCTTTGAGTCGGAGCGATCCAGCGATATCCGCGACGGCCGACGGTCTCGATGAATACGGGATTGTCGGCTGAATCTCCGAGCGCGTCCCGCAACCGATTGATCGCGCTAATCACGCCCCGATCGAAATCTACGAACACTCCATCCGGCCAAAGAGTCTTCCGCATATCTTCTCGGCTAAGCACTTCGTTGGGACGGGCCAGTAAGAGCTTGAGCGCCTGAAATGGGAGTTCCTGAATCTTGACCTTGACGCCAGACTTGCGGAGTTCGCCCGAGCGCAAGTCGGCCTCGAACACTCCGAATCGCACGACATCATCTGTGGAGACAGTACTTGGCATAGATTTCGCAGCCAAGGGAGGGATTCCAAGTCTAACACAATAAGCCACGTCATCGATTTTGGTTCAAGTTGTCCCGTGACCGTTCCGCGTATCGGAAAGATATCAGGAGTCTTAGCGCGTTACCGGGGCTTAGTCGAAACGTGACCCCCGGAGAATTGACGGCGGAAAGCATTTGGAGGAAAGTGGCTTGCGTATTCGCTGCCGGTCTGGAGGTCCAAACGACTCTCAGACAAAGACTCTTAGATATCAGGCTGCGAACGCAGAACTGGCCCCCCGGCCGAAAATTTAGATTCCCAGGAGACGTTTGATGAAATTGAGTTTGAAGATCGCCTCGACGCTGATTGCCTTAAGTCTAGCTTCTTTGCCTGGCTTCGCCCAAAAGCCGCCCGCAGCCACTCCCGGCATCTTCCCGGCATTCGTTACCGCTGGACTGATCGACCCCAATGGGAAAGTCCCGGCTCTCAATGTCGTTCAAGGAGCGGGCGTTCCCAACCTGTCCGAAGCGATGCCAATGACCGTTCTGATCCACGGCACCAGCTACTTTTACATCGTCGCGCTACAGGACTTGAACTTTACCGGTACGGCTGTGGCTTCTTTCAAGTTGACGCAAGTGCAAAGCGGGAAGACCGTAACTTTGGATTCCGGAACCATCAAGTCGTTTTCAACCGCCCCAGGAAACGTGTGGGCTTGGGCAGCAGTAGGAAAAGTGATTCCCAATTCTCCGGGTATCGCAATGCTGACGGGTTCGGTGAAGTACGGCAAGGTCACGACCTCGGTCAAGACAGAAGTAATTCTGCAGTAACCGATTTGCAGAGAAGACTGAGTGAGAGAACCAATACTGACTGACGTTTGGACTGAGAGGTCGGCGATTGAGACTCTCTGTTCCAAACAGTTGAACCCCTGAGCGTACCTGGAACGCTCGCCAATAAGATCACCGCGAACTGGTCTCCTGGTTTTCGGTGCACGGAGCGCAGATAGGGGATTTGCGCTCCGGATTTTCTTCACAGTTGGGTGTCGGGGTTGCAGAGTTAGAAAATCGTTAGCATTGCTAACGATTATTCGGACCTCACCCAAAACTGTCATCCTGAGCGAAGTAAACACTCCACAAAAGTGGAGTGTTAGCGTAGTCGAAGGACCCCTACCCCCTCCCGCGAGTCGAGCGGTGAGAAATCAACGAACGGGTGCTGTCCGCATCTCGGCGCTTCGACCTCGGTCCGAGAAAATAATCGTTAGCATTGCTAACGATTTTATTTGCAAGCCGTATCGCTTCGTCCACTCGACATCCAAAACCCAGGCCGTATAATCGCCACATTGAGGCGACCCCTCCGCCTCGTCAAACTATGAACATAGTAAAAGCAACCCAGAAGTATGAAGACTGGCTGCGGAAGCACGTCCGAATTGTTGAACCCGACTTACAGTTCAAGCACGAACAGATGGCCGTAGCGGCCTTCCCGTTCTTCCGCGCTACCTTCTATCGGTGGCTTCAACTGTGGCCAGAGTTATGTCCGGGGCACGAAAAAGTCCCGCACATTTTGTCCGTCGGCGACTTGCATGTTGAGAACTTCGGCACCTGGCGCGATACGGACGGTCGGCTCATCTGGGGAGTCAACGATTTCGACGAAGCGTGTTTGTATCCCTACACCATGGACTTGGTGCGTCTCGCCACCAGCGCACTATTGGCCGCCCGCGAGCAGCGATTAGCGCTGAAACCAAAAGAGTCAGCCGCTGCCATTTTGGAAGGTTATGAGAGCGCCATGGAAGACGGTGGCCGTCCCTTTGTCTTGGGCGAGCATCATGTGTGGCTGCGAGCCATCGCAGAGAGCAAGTTGCGCGATCCCGTATCTGTTCTGGGGAAAAATCGATCGACTGCCGACAGTTCAAGGCGAAATCCCGGAAAGCGCACGCGAAGCAATCGAGCATCTTCTGCCGGAGTCGGGAATGCAATATCGACTTGCTCGTCGCAGAGCAGGGATGGGGAGCTTAGGGACGAATCCGTCTGGTCGCAATCGCCGAATGGAAGGGCGGACGCGTGGCCCGAGAGGCGAAGGCGCTCACAGGTTCGGCTCTGCACTGGTTGTATCCCGAGAAAGCTCCAGAGGAGATCTTGTACGCTGCAATTTTGAAACGAGCGGTTCGCTGTCCCGATCCTTATGTCCAGATGCGGGGACACTGGATCGTGAGGCGGCTGTCTCCGTACTGTTCGCGAATCGAATTGGAGGCGCTCGGGACCAGCCGCGAAGAATGCCGATTGCTCGAAGCCATGGGAAGAGAGACGGCGAACATCCATTTAGGGACCGTCGAGAAGCGCCGGGCTATCCTCAAGGATTTGCGCGCGCGAAAAGGGAACTGGCTTGTCGTATCAGCGCAAGTGATGGCGGATGCCATGGAAAAGGACTGGAAAGAGTGGAGAGCGCGCTGGCGAAGCTAGACTTCGCCAGCGCGTCATTGCAGTGACAGTTCGTGCGTGGCATTGCGTGGAGCGAAGATCCGGAATTCGAGAGGGCTAGGCTTTTGTGTCGCGCCAGGCGCAAGAAGCGCATCGAGAATGCATTCCAGTGCCGCCGGGGACCCGGTCCAGACGCGGGAGAATGATTCTCGATGGACCGTCAGCTCACCCAGCAGTCGTCCTACGGATGATGGACCAAGATCGACGTCGACCACTTCTGCGTCGCTGCCGATCGCCATCGGGCGATTGCAGGCGGAAGCAGTCTGCAGGCTGGCTTGGTCGAGCCAGTAAGCGATCAGAGTCTTGAGATGCTCTCTGCAGCAGACACTCTTCATGTCTTTTTGGGCTGCCAGTGATCCGTGCCATGACAGAACCTTAAGGCGGTCGAGCCAACGATTCTCGACGACCAGATACCATCCCTGGTGGCGAAATGTATCCAGGTTGCAGACGCAACAAGGCGAGCGTTTTGCGATTGAAAATTCCATGGGTCTCCTGAGGCCAGCTCAGATGTATTCAGGGTCGTGGTTCAGCGGATCACGACAATCAGTTCGCGCTGCCTGCCGCGTGGGCGAGGTGTCGCGGAAAGGATCGCTCGGTAATCGGGACAGTGAGCATTCCTGAATTGTTATCGAAGCGCAGCGTGAAGTGAGCAGAGCAGGAATCGCACAGCCAGAAATGCTCGCGTCGGCGAAGCCTTCTTCGTACGCTCTCGTAGGAGGATTGCAGGTCAGAGGGACAAGTCTCCGCAAGAAATAGCTTGCCTTCGTGAAGAGACCGAAACGGAACGGTGCAGGCGGGGTTAGCGCATTTGTGTAACATTGGCTGGGTCCAGTCTTCTCTTCCTTCGAACTTCGGCCAGAGATTCTAAGAGCACAGCACGCTTACGGCCTAAGAGGGGTCGACGCAGTGAAAAGCAAGTTTCGTGTGGTTGTAGGAAGTTAGAGTTGTTGGACGGGAGGCTTTCATAGTTGTGCCGTTTTATCGCCGACGGAGTGGGGGCGCGCCTGACGAACCATCGTCAGGCGAGGCCAACTGTTTTGAGTGTGACGAGAGGAACCAAGACTGTGTGTGGTTGCTGATTCCCGATACGGTTTCACCCAGAATCTGGCGCGGGACTACTGCAGCAGGAACGCCGACGCCGCCACGACAATGCCCGCAGTAGCCAGCAGCAGTCCTAGATGCCAGAAGATTCTGCGACCCGAGAGCAGCGTAATCGAGGTGATGACGAGTGCGATTTCCAAAAACACTTCGCCGAGATCGAAACGGTCGGCTCTTTTGCGGGTCTTTTCGCCGTCCTGTTCCGTCTCGCGCGCTTTGGCGTCGAGTTCCTTTTGCTCATCTTTGTAGCGGTCTGCTTCCGCTTTGTATTTCTCCCGCATTTTGGCAGCATCTTCCGCGTCTTTGCTGGCCACGATGGTGGTGAGATCGGCGAATAATTCGTCGTTATGACGACGAATATTTTTTGCCTGATAGTAGGCCCACTGGTCGGTGACTTTATTCTGCAGGATGATTTCTTCAGTATGTGTGCGGTGGCCCATCAGGGACACCGTCGCCACCAACACCGCTAATACCGCCATGGTGAGCGTGATGGGAGCGAGATCGGGATGCTCCCGCGCGTGTTCGGCATGCTCGTGCAATTCGCTGAGTTCGTCAGACATATTGTCAGGCTCCTGACCGGGATTCATTCTTCGTTGCGACCCTGTTTCTGGCTTAGCGCATTGGCGAGGCGCTTAGGTCCCGCACCGCGACTGACTAGGATAAACCAAGTCCTTTATTCTCCCATGACTTTAATCAACACACGCTTGTCCCGCTGGCCGTCAAATTCGGCATAGAAAATCTGCTGCCAGGTGCCGAAGTCGAGTTTGCCATTGGTGACAGGGACAATGACTTCGTGGTGGATGATCAGCGCCTTGAGATGCGCATCCCCGTTGTCCTCGCCCGTCTGGTGATGTTCGTAGTCTTGCCGAAACGGAGCCAGCGTTTCTAGCCACTGGTCGATGTCTTTCATCAATCCACTTTCGTTGTCGTTGACGTAAACGCCAGCAGTAATGTGCATGGCTGAGACGAGGATCATGCCGTCTTTAATTCCAGACTTCTTGAGAGCGCGCTCGACCTGTGGCGTGAGGTGGACGTAGGCGCGCTTCGTTTTCGTGTGGAGGGTGAGGTATTCGGTGTGGAATTTCATGCTTTACGTGTATCACGGCGGGAGGGCTGGCTAGAGCAAATCGCCGAGCCGCAGATTTGCAAAGAGCCTCCCTTGTGGATACATGCTGTTTCGTCGTGAGATGTTATAAAGGCACCATGAGGGTAATGATTGATTTGGACGACGAACTGGTTCGATCCGCGCAAGAGTTAACCGGCTTGGAGGACAGAACCGCGCTAGTTCATCAGGCACTCGGGGCCCTGGTTGAGCGAGAAAGTGCTCACCGCTTGGCCTCCATGGGCGGCTCCATGCCGGAACTGAAAAATATTCCTCGCCGCTAGGAATCAGCGTCCGGCCTTACCGCATAGTCTCTTCGATTTCCGTGATCCAGTCAGGGCGCTTCAACACTTCGCGAGGCTTGGGACCGTCAGCGGCGCCTACGATGCCATCGCGTTCCATGAGATCGATGAGATGTGCGGCGCGTCCATAGCCAACGCGTAGGCGGCGCTGTAAGAGGGAAGTCGAGGCCTTGCCGAACTCGATGACGAGACGCACGGCATCGTTGAACAGAGGATCGTTATCGTCGGCAGCCATGCCGCCCGAATCGTTGTCTCCGCCAACCGAGCCTTCGCGCTCCTCTTTCGGAACCTCGAGGAACTTCTCCTGATACTGTGCCTGTCCCTGCGCCTTCCAGAATTCCACGACGGCAGCAATTTCCTTCTCGGTTACATACGGAGCATGCAGGCGATGCACGCGCGCTGATCCCGATGGCAGATAGAGCATGTCGCCGCGTCCTAGAAGCGACTCGGCGCCGTTCGCATCGAGAATCGTGCGCGAATCGACCTTGGTTGCGACACGGAAAGAGATACGGGCAGGGAAGTTTGCTTTGATTAATCCGGTGATGACATCGACTGAAGGGCGCTGCGTTGCGAGCACCAGGTGGATGCCCACCGCGCGCGCCATCTGTGCCAGTCGCGTAATGGACTCTTCAACATTGCTGCCGTCCAGCATCATCAAGTCAGCCAACTCGTCGATGATGATGACGATCTTCGGAATTGGCCCGTCTTCAGGATTGAGTTGATCGCTGAACAAGCTCGGCGTGTCGTCGAACAGGCGGTTATAGCTATCGATGTTGCGGACGCCTTTCGCTGCGAGCAACTTGAGGCGACGCTCCATCTCACGTACGGCATTGCGCAGCGCGTTCGCGGCAAGCTTGGGCTCCGTGATGATCGGCGTGTAAAGATGTGGGACGCCCTCGTAATTTCCGAGTTCCAGGCGCTTGGGATCCACAAGCACCAGACGTACTTCGGCTGGAGTCGATTTATACAGGATCGACATGATCATCGAATTAACGGCCACGCTTTTGCCTGTACCTGTCGATCCGGCGATCAGCAGGTGAGGCATGCTCGCGAGATCGGCCGCAGCGATGCGTCCGTTAATGTCCTTGCCCATGGCGATCGTGAGCTTAGACTTCGTGCCGAGAAATTCCTGCGACTCGATATTTTCGCGCAGCCAGATAATCTCGCGTTCGCGATTGGGAACCTGGATGCCGACCGTGCTCTTGCCCGGCATGCGCTCGACCAGAATGCTCTCGGCGCGCAGGGCTAAACAAAGATCGTCGGTAAGTCCGATGATGCGGCTATATTTGATGCCGGCTTCGGGCTTGAATTCGAACGTGGTGACGACCGGGCCGGGATTGATCTGCGTGACCTGTCCGTGGACATCGAACTCCGCATACTTCTCGGTCAGAACCTGAGCAACGAGCTTGAGTTCTTCTTCGTTGACGGATTGCTGCTCGTCCGGACGATGCAGCAAGCTCGATGGCGGAAGTTTGTAACTACCAGCGATCTTCGGGAGAGTGGTCTTCGCTTTGCGCTCGGTGTCAGCGCGGTCGGTGACTTCGATGGATGCGGACGGCTGCAAGGGCTGAGCCGCAGAAGTACGAGGCGATCGGAGGTTTGCTGCTGTCGTCTGATCCAGAGTCCGATTCGTCCTCCGACATCATTCGCTCAATGCCGGTGCGAGAGACGGGAGCCGAAGGACTGCACTCCAGGTATTTCCTGCGCGCTGTACCTCCGCCCGCACGGCTTCGCTGCGTGGGACTACTAGAGGAATTGAGGTCTCGCTTGAACCAGTTGGGTCGTAACGACCGGCTTGTCGGCGCGACGCTTTTCAAGTTCTCGTCTGCTGACGCGCTCGCTCACGCTCGTCCTGCCAGTCTTTAAAACGGTCGCGAAGGGCGACGATGAAAGGCAAATCGCGTCGGCGCCCAAAGTTCAATGGCAGAGAACGAAAAAGCGGTCGTCAGATAAAGAGCGACAGCCAGAACTGTCGTGCAGACAATGTATGCGCCCGCAACATTAAGGTATCGGATTAAGAAATCGCCGACTACACGTCCTACTAGGCCTTCAATTGGAATCGACCCCATCCAGCGCAGATGTCCGGGCAGAATCGCCAACAGCGCAGGGACGAACATTAGGAGCCAGATTCCGCCAAGAGTTTTCGCGACCGGAGTTTGAACGGCGCGCGAACGAAACCAGCGGACGCCGAGCATGGTCATGAATACGGGCAAAAGGAACGATCCGACGCCCCAGAACTGGAGGACCAAGTCGGAGACGAAGGCTCCGAGGATGCCGATCCAATTACGGGCGGCGTGCGATCCATTGAGGATGGACGCGCTATTTAGCGACGGATCAAGCGGTGAATACGAGGCGAGCGCGAGGAAAAAGAGGAGCGCGGAGACGCACAACAGAAATCCGACGAGCTCGTTCAGACGCCGGTTCTTGGTGGGCGTAAAAATCTTCGAGAAAAATGTCATGTGGCAGCGACGGCGATGCTGGGATGAACGTCCACCCGACAGCGTCGTGACATAGCCAGAGCCCGATAATTATGACAAGAAGCCAGGGCTTGGGCAATCCTGGAAATGAGGCGGGGTGGCGAGTTCGATACTAGGAGATGGCCCTCTAGAGTTCGTGCCCTTGACTGACTGGGATCCGCGACAACCGCCGTTGCGACCGACAACGCCGAGGCTGCCTATCGTCTGCGCGACGAGAATAGAAAACAGACCTCACTGTTATCGACGTATCCCGAACTTGGCCGCCCTGGCCGTGTCCGTGGGACTCGTGAATTTGGTGATCACAGGAACGCCATACATCGCTGCTTATCGTTTCGCGGGCGGGTTGCCAACTGTGCTGCGTTTGTTCCACGACGCGCGACTATGACCGCGAGAGCTGTGACATTCCGTTTCGTTGACTTCGCACGGATGCCCCGCTAAGATTTGCCAACTCTGTTTCGCATCGATCCCCAACCTATGATCGGCCAAACCATCTCACACTACCGCATCGTCGAGAAGCTCGGAGGCGGTGGCATGGGAGTTGTTTACAAGGCCGAAGACACCCGCCTCCATCGCTTTGTCGCGTTAAAGTTTTTGCCGGAAGATGTCGCCCGCGATCCTCAGGCGCTGGCTCGGTTTCAACGCGAAGCGCAAGCGGCGTCCGCGCTCAACCATCCCAACATCTGCACCATTTACGACATCGGAGAGCAGGACGGTCAAGCCTTCATCGCGATGGAATTTCTCGAAGGCGTGACGCTGAAGCATCGCATCGCGGGACGTCCCATCGAGACCGACGTGTTGCTCGGGCTCGCGATTGAAATGGCCGATGCGCTCGACGCCGCTCATACCGAAGGCATCGTTCATCGCGACATCAAGCCCGCCAACATTTTCGTGACCAAGCGGGGACACGCCAAAATTCTCGACTTTGGGCTAGCTAAAGTAAGTGCGTCGGGATCGAAGCTTGGGAACGACGCGACTGACACGCGCACCATGGACGCCCATCTCACGAGTCCGGGCATGGCAGTGGGCACGGTCGCCTATATGTCTCCGGAGCAAGTACGGGCGAAGGAACTGGACGCTCGGACCGATCTCTTTTCATTCGGAGCTGTGCTCTACGAAATGGCGACGGGAACCTTGCCGTTTCGCGGCGAAAGTTCAGGAGTAATCCAGCGCGAGATTTTGGATTCATCGCCAGTCGCTGCGATTCGCATGAATCCTGATCTGCCGGTGGAGCTCGAACGCATCATTAACAAGTCGCTGGAGAAAGATCGCGACCTGCGTTATCAGCACGCTGCCGATACTCGCGCTGATCTCAAACGACTGAAGCGCGAGACCGATTCGAGTCGTTCTGCTGTTTCTGGCAGAACAGATGCTTCAGCGCCCGGCAGTTCGAGCGCGTCACTAAGCGCGGTGACGAATACGCCGCCAGCGTCGAGCGGAGTGGCAACCATTCCCGGCAGCGGTTCTGCGCATTCAGCGCCCAGCAGTAGTTCTGCCGTAGTCGCTGCGGTCAAACAACACAAGCTCGGCGTAGTCGGCGCAGGGGTAATTGCTCTGGTTGTAATCGCGGCGGCGGGCTTTGGCGTTTATTCGATGCTTCATCGTGCCGCGCCGGTTCCGTTCCAAAACTTCAGCATCACGCAGGTCACTAACTCTAGCCGTGCTGTCGTTGCTGCCATTTCTCCTGACGCGAAATATGTGCTGACGGTGATGAACGACAAAGGGCTGAACAGTCTCTGGCTCCGCAATGTGGCAACCGGAAGCGATACCCAGATCGTCGCGCCTACGAATACGATTCCCAGCGTGGCCTTCTCTCCGGACGGAAACTACATCTATTTCCGCAAGGCTGAGAACGCGATTGCCAGCGTTTTCGATATTTATCGTGCGCCGGTGTTGGGAGGCACGCCGAAGAATGTTGTTCAGGATGTGGATTCGGCGTTCACGTTTTCCCCCGACGGCCGACGGATCGCTTACATCCGGGGCAATGATCCGGAAGTAGGGAAATATCGCCTGCTTAGCGCCAATCTGGATGGCAGCGACGAAAAAATACTGCTCGTGGCACCTATGCGAGCAGGTTTGGCGCGCTTTCTGAGTTGGTCTCCGGACGGTAAAAGAATCGCTTATCCGGAACCGCAACCGGCGGGTGCTTTTGGCGGAATTAATCTGTTCGAAGTTGACTCCGGAAAGACTCAACTGATCACCTTTGCCGACAAGGCGCCGGTCGAAGTTATTTTTTCCGCAGCAGGCGATTCGTTGTTCGTCATTTACCGCCAAAAGGGACCCAACTTCGCGCGCGGTCAAATTGGCTACCTAACTTTGTCGGACGGCCAGTTGCGTCCCATTTCGCGAGACACCAACAGCTATGCGACTTTGAGTCTCGCGGCTGATGGCAAAACTTTGGCCACGGTGCAACAAAAAGCCGTTAGCGATTTATATGTTTTGCCCGGCCAGGGCAGTGCATCCGCTGACGCACGACCAGTTGGTTCGAATGGACAGCAAATCCGGTTTTTCAACTGGGCCGCCGATGGCGGCTTGCTGACATCCGATTTGACCCAACTTGAATACATGGATGCGGACGGAAAAAATCGACGCCAGTTGGTCGGCGATCCGGCTGCGGGGATTCTCAGTCCATGGTCGTGCGGAGCCTATGTCGTGTTCCCATGGATCTTTCACGATAATGCGAACACAGCCCCTGTGTATCGCGTCAATGCCGACGGTTCGCATCCGGTGAAGTTGGCAGAAACAAACTTCGACTCGTTTCCGGTGTGTTCTGCCAACCAAAACTGGGTTTATTATTTCGCTGGGGTTAGGGAGCTTGGGCGAGTTCCGTTGGATGGCTCGGGCCAAGCGGAAGCGATCGCCGGCAGCAGGAGTGCGAGGTGCATTCCTCGCAGGTCGCGGAATCGGTATTTCGCCCGACGGAAAAACGCTGGCGTACGTAATCGGAATCGTGAATTCGCCTGACGCGATCTCCCGAGGAGAAGATCGCACTGTTGAGCACGGCAATTCTAAATTCCCCGCGCTTCCTTTCCGCGGATCCTCGAATTGCAAAGGGCGTGCAGTTCACGCCAGATGGTACGGCCGTTGCGTACCCCATTTCCGAAGGCGGTGCCGATAATGTGTGGATTCAGCCCCTCGACGGCTCTCCCGGACATCAGATCACGAAGTTCCAGTCGGAGCAGATCCTCTCGTTCCATTGGTCGCCGGATGGGAAGAACCTTGGCGTTCTACGTGGGCACACGGATTCGGACGTTGTGCTGCTACAGGAAGCGAAGCCTTAGTTAGCTAGCGCATCACGATAAACATTTTGCCAGTAAAGTCAGAGGCATCAAAATAATAGTCGTTATAACGACTATTGTTTTGGAAGACTTGGTTCCCCTTGTCGCCAACGATTCCTAGCTACCGATCATCCCCTTGGCCCAGGCTAGCACCGCAATCCCAAGCACGATTCGGTACACAGCAAAAGGTGCGAACCCGCGCTTGCGGACCCAGCCCATGAACCATGCAACGGCTCCGTAAGCGACGATGAAGGACACCACGAATCCGATGGCGAGGACTACCCATTGGTGAGAAGTGATGTCGGCGAAACCGATCGAGGTTTCATCCTTGCCATGAATCGTTTTGAAGAGCGTGTAAAGCGTAGCCACGGCCATGGTGGGCATGGACAGAAAGAAAGAAAATTCGAGCGCAGCGGCGCGCGACATTCCTGCAAGTTGTCCACCTGCAATCGTGGACATCGAGCGCGATGTTCCAGGGAATACGGCAGAGAGAATCTGGCAGGCACCCACCCAGATGGCTTGGCCGCCATGAATGTCATCCATTTTCCAAGTGTGGATTGGCGAGCCGGCCGCTCCAGGCCCAGCAGCCTCCCACGGGGCCTTCATCGCATCAATGACCCACATGACGATGCCGCCGATCAGAAGTGAAGCGCCCATCACATAGAGGCTTTCGAGATTCTTACCAATGACCTTGGTGAGTAAAAATGATGGAATTGCGGTTACAACGAAAGCGATCATGACGAGGCTGAGAGGATGCGTCAGCATCGTGCAATCCTTCTTCTCACCTTCCGGGAAAGTGGAAATGAGTTTCGCGATGTGGCTGCGAAAATAAATCGGCAAAACTAAAATTGCTCCCAGTTGGATCACGATGGAATACATTTTCCAGTACGGATCATCCAGTTGCAGGTGAAGCAGACGCTCGGTGATGCGAAGATGAGCCGTCGAACTGACGGGCAGATATTCGGTGAGGCCTTCGACAATCCCGAGAATTACGGATAACAGATAATCGCTCAATGCTTCTCTCCAACTTTCGATTTGAAACTAAATGGGGAATACTACTGAATTCGGCTGCTGATCTCGTGTAACGATGTTAAGTAGTTTCTCGCATAATCTTTCGAGAATCTAGCCGCTAAAAGGGATCATCGTAGTTAATTTCCGGGCGGTCCAACGTTTACACGCTTACGCTACCCAATAACGGCGGAGCCCACGAGCTTTACCTCTGAGTGATGCGTAACATGCGCGAGGCGCGGCCCGTTTGGTCGTCGCACTCCACCACGACGGCACACAATCTGACATCGCCATTCGCCGCTTCGAATCGGGCTGGCATCCCGGTAAGAAATTTGTCGATTACCAATTCCTTCTTTACGCCGATTACGCTGTCGTACGGTCCGGTCATACCTACATCCGTGATGTAGCCAGTGCCTTTGGACAGAACGGTTTCATCGGCAGTCGGAATGTGGGTGTGGGTGCCGACGATTGCGGTTACGCGTCCGTCAAGATACCAGCCGAAAGCGACCTTTTCGGAGCTAGCCTCAGCGTGGAAATCCACAAAGATGACCTTCGCTTTGACCTTCTCCAGCATGCGATCGACAAAGCGAAAGGGGTCATCGCTCGGGCCCATAAACACGCGTCCTTGCAGATTCAAAACGGCGTACGGGACGCCATTCTTCTGGCCCTCGTAAACTCCCCATCCGGCAAGGTTCGGGGCGAAATTTGCCGGGCGCAATAATCGGCGCGCCGGGCTGTGCGGATTTCCATCCGCCATCTGGAAGTATTCGATGATTTCGCGCTTGTCCCAGACGTGGTTTCCGGTGGTCATCACGTCGATGCCGAGATCGAAAAGTTCTTCGGCCAACGAAGGAGTGATTCCGAATCCGGCAGCAGCATTCTCGCAGTTGGCAACTACCAGATCGACCGCATATTGCTTGCGCAGCTCCGGCAGGCGATCTTTGACGATCTGCCTGCCAGGGCGTCCGAAAATGTCTCCAATAAAAAGAATGTTCAAAAGTCAGGTCTCGGGTCTTGGGTCGCAGGTCTCAGGCCTTAACGCTAAGCTGAACGCGACTTTCGATGGTATCACGCTGGAAATCGCCGAGGCCTCCAACACCGTTCCCGATCAACGACATATCGCTAAGTTGCCGGTTCGTCGTCAAAGATTTGCTCGATCTTCATGTCGAACAAGCGGGCCAAGCGAAATGCGAGCGGCAGACTAGGATCGAATTTTCCGGTCTCGATCGCATTGACGCTCTGGCGTGACACTTCTAACTTTTGCGCCAGATCGGCCTGCGACCAACTGCGTTCCGCGCGGAGAACACGAAGACGGTTTTTCATCGGTACCTCCGGCGAACCAGGGGTTGAACGATCCCGAAAGCGAAAAACCACACTGCGAATAAGCAATACATTGGCACGGTCTGCCCGGCCACGTTGTAGACCTGCAGAAACCCGATGAACGTGGAAAAGGCCAGCACAATGGCTGTGGCCAAAAGGGAGCTTTGGATCATTACCATGCGCACAAATTCGTCGCGCTCCTCGGAAAGATAAATGCCGAAGATGGCGATCACGGCGAATATGGGCAACGCGGGCAAGCACGCCAGTAAACAAGCGGCAATCCCATGGGGGTGGCGATGATGAAATGTCCATGTCGAGATAAAAACGGCCAAAACGTAGATGGACATCGTGACAAATAAGCGGCGTACATAACGCCACTCGGCGGGTGTTGAAGCTAAGCACCACATGACAAGCCTCCATGTCTTAATGACAAGTACACATTACATAAAAACACGAGCAACGTCAAGCATGCTTGTCATTATAGTTTTGAGGGCAAGGATAAGTGAGAGGTTTTGGTAGGGTGCGACTCTGGTTACCGAATTTCTGCAGTCTTCAAGAAATTGTAGTTGCCCGATTGGTTGAGCACTATGTCTTGCACGCGCCGCGTGTGTACCAGCACATTGTCGAAGTACCAGAGGTTGATATAAGGCTCGTCCCGCGCCAGGATCTGTTGTACCTCGCCGTAGATTTGTTTTCGTGCCTGCTGATCGGAGGCGCGACGCGCCTGGTCAATCAAATTGTCGATCTGCGGATTCGAATAAAAGCCCCGGTTTGTACCCTGAGGTGGAAAACGATTGGTCGTGAAAGTCTCAAAAATATCAGGATCCTCGTTTCCTCCCACCCAGCGCAGAGAATAAAGCTGGAAAGCTCCTCGAGTGACGTCGGCAAAGAACGTTGCGAACTCGAAGGTTCGGATATCGAGCGCAATTCCTACGTCCCGCAATTGCTGCTGAAGTACAGCTGCCAGTAAGCGAGTAGATTCCTCCGTAGAGGTCTTCATCGTCAGGTGAAAGCGAACACCGTTCAGCTCTCTGTACCCTGCCGCATCGAGCATCTGACGTGCTTTTTCAGGGTCATGCGGATACGTCGGCACATTCGAATCGTAGGCCCAACTCTGCGGAGGCAGAACGCTCGACGCTGGCTGCGCGAATCCGCGCCAGATGTACTCCAGTAGTGGGCCGCGATCGATGGCGTAGGCCATCGCCTGCCGGACCCTGACATCCTGCAACACTGGATCACGTAGGTTGAACGCCAGATATGAAAGCACGGTTCCCTGCGCTCGCTCGACTTTCAAATTGGTCTCTCGTTCCAAGACCAGAACCGTGTCGGGCGTAAATGCGTTAATGGCGACATCGGCGCTGCCTTTGCGCAACTCCAGCGCACGCGTCGTCATGTCGGGCACTACGGCGAAGCGAAGCCGCTGCAGACGCGGTTTTGTTCCCCAATATTGATCGTTGCATTCGAGGACAACTTCTTTGTCCTGCTCGGCTGTAACAAATTTAAACGGACCGGATCCCACTGGCTTGCTGGTAATTTCGTCGAGGGAACCGTACGGGACGATTCCGATAGCGCCCTCCGACAAATTCCACAGAAGAGACGCGTACGGTTGTTTGAGACGGAATACAACGGTTGCGTCGTCGGGCGTTTCGATTCGCTCCACCACTCGATAGGCAGTTAACTTCGTGCTGCGTAGTTTCCCGCTAAGCAGGGAATCGAACGTCCATTTCACATCGCGCGAGGTGAGGGCCGAACCATCGTGGAACTTCACTCCGCTGTGGAGATGGAAAATGTATGTAAGCGGATCGGGAACCTCCCAACGTTCGGCCAGTCCTGGCTGAACGTCGAAGTGCTCGTCGCGCGTCAGCAAAGCGTCAAACAAAAGCTCGTCAATGCGCTCGGATTGCGCGTCCACTCCAACTCTTGGATCGAGATTCGTAGGGCTGCTCTCGATGATCATCACGAGCGTGCTTGGATCGGGAGCTTGCGAACAGGAGAGCAGTGGAAGTACGCAGCAACCGAGACAAACGGCGAAAGCCGACATTCGAAAAAACTTTGTCATCCGGAGCGAAGCGAAGGACCTGCTTCCGGCGATCTCCCGCGCGCTTGTTTTACACATACGAGATCTTCCCCAGAATTGCCGAACGTTTCGCACCTGTGGCTGACGGCACATTCGATGGTCGCCGATGCCACGTCTCATATGCGAGTAGGGCGAACGCGACGGCTTCCTTTGCTTCAGAGGGGACGCCGAACTCGTCCGAAACGCGCAACGCAATGCCGAGCGGCGCGAGTTCGTTGTGCAGCATTGCCATCAGCGTAGAATTCTTAGCTCCGCCACCGGAAACGATCATCTCGCGATAGTTGTCTTGCTTACGCGAGCGCGAGGATAAGACAAAGCGCTGGACCGCATTCGCGATGGAACGGGCGGTCAACGCTGTGGCCGTTGCGACGACATCCTGTTTGTTCGCATCGCCGCAGAGTTGAAGGAAGCGTGCGGCATATTCGCGTCCAAACTCTTCGCGTCCGGCGGTCTTCGGAGGCTTTTGTCGGAAGAAAGTCGATGAGAGAAGACGAGAGACTATGCCTTCTAGCACTCGTCCCGACGCGGCGACGATCCCATCGCGATCATACGGGCGTCTGTAAAGCTTATCCATGGCGGCATCGATCACCATATTTCCAGGACCTGTATCGAACGCGAGCACTTGCTCAATCGAAGCGTCCGCAGGGAGCGCCGTGAGATTAGCTATGCCACCGATATTTTGTGCGATGCGCCCGACTCGTGAATCACGATAAATCAAATAGTCAAGAAACGGGACGAGCGGCGCGCCCTTGCCTCCAGCGGCCATATCTGCAGGGCGAAAGTCGGAGACAACTGGAACGCCGAGACGTGCGGCGACTATTGCACCCTCACCCGCCTGCCACGTTGTCGTTAATTTTCGTCCGAGAAAATTCTCCGGTGTGCCTTGGTGATATAGCGTCTGTCCATGGCAGCCAACAAGAAGGAGTTTCACGCGATACTTGCGGGCAGTCTTCGCCACAGCTTCTGCGTAAAGTTCTCCAAGCAGAAAATTGAGACGCGACAGATCTGCGACCGAGGCGAGTTTCGCATTCATCGTTGCGAGAATCATTTTGCGTACTAACGGAGGATAAGAATATTCTTCATGCCCAATCAAAGTGTGGCGCGGGCCCCCTCGTCCGCGTGCCGACAGTTTCACGAGCGCAACATTGATGCCATCCGCCGAAGTACCACTCATCACGCCGGCGACAGCCATGCTCGTATTCCTATTTGCGGCCGCGCTCATGCGCGTCCTTCGCGGGCGATGGTGGCGAGACGAACTTCTTCGCCGAACTCCCAAAGCCGTCGCGTCAATTTCTGAAACCTGGCAGGAGTCGGAGGAGCGCTGCGTCGTTGACTCAGCATCTTCTTCTTAAAGGCAATTACGCGGCGCGACGATTCTTCGACACGGCTGGCAAACTTCTTATCGCGTTCCGTCTCACGAAGTAAAGCTTCGTACGCTCGCAGCACAAATTCTTCTTGGTGACAGACGAGTCCGAGATCGCCACCCGCACGGATGTGCCCGATCATCGCCTGCTCGACAGGAGCGGCCTCGAGCACGCCGCCCATTTCCAAATCGTCGGAACAAATCAAGCCGCGGTATCCAATCTTCCTGCGAAGGATATCGGTGATCCATTTCTTGGAGAGCGAAGCGGGAGTCGGTCCTTTCGTTCGTGTTGTCGGCGTTACGGAGGGAAACGCCGCGTGCGAAACCATCACCATCGGCAACTCGCGGCGCAGAAAACGATAGGGGACTATATCTTCATTCCACATTTTACGCAGCGACTTGTTTACGCTTGGGAGTTCATGATGCGTATCGAGCGTCGCCTCGCCGAGTCCCGGGAAATGCTTTCCGCACCCGAGTACTGCGGCTTCGGTTAATCCTCGGAGAAATTCCCGCGCGTATGCGACAACTTGCTTTGGATCGTCCGAAACCGCACGTGAACTCATCACCGAGCGGGAGGCTTCGAAAGCTAGATCGAGGACGGGGGCGAAGTCCACGTTGAAGCCAAGTGCGTGGCAGTTTTCACCGATGATCCGTCCATGCTTGCGAAACAGCGGGCGACTTCCCGTGGCAAAAACTTCGGCTGGGGATGGAGAGGAGCCAAGGACGCCGCGAAAGCGATCGACTGTGCCACCTTCGAGATCGACACATGTGAAGAGCGGCGTGGCGACCTGCTTCTGGCATTCGCGCAGAAGAGCGTGCGTCTGGGCGGGTTCGGTGATATTGCGGGCAAACAGAATTATTCCCGCTGGTTGAATATTTGTCAGCAGGGCAGCGAGACGTGGAGACATCTCGGTGGGATCGAATCCGATGATTAGGAGTTGGCCGATTTGCTTGCGGACGTATCGGTTGTCGGATTGCATTAGTCGATTCTTACTTTACCTGGGTTGCAAGTTTTGCACACAGGTCGTGCACGTCAGAATCTTCTGTCAGCTTATCTGCGATCCGGCACTCGCCCAATGCGCCGTCCGGAACGGATATCGCCGCCGCGCACAGTATTTTCAAAGTTGCCTCCTACCCTCGCCACCGACCAACCGATCCCACGCGTCTCGGCAGTTAGATTTCTTTTTTTAACTCCGCCAGCAAGTTTAACGCCTCCAGCGGTGTCAGCCGATTCAAATCGACTTCGCGAAGCTTTTCTAACACTGGTTGTGAAATCGGAGTGAAGATGGTTAGCTGCGTTGGACGTTCTGGCTGCGCTGAGGAGCCTGGGGTCAAGTGCTCCGAGAGCCTCCGCTCTGCGGATTCATGTTCGGCCAAAACCTCACGGGCGCGCATTACAACTTCGTTGGGTAGGCCCGCTAGTTTTGCTACTTCGATTCCGTAGCTGCGATCGGCAGCGCCCGGTTCAATGCGACGCAGGAATGCGACGCTTCCGCCGGTCTCTTTTACGGACACGTGATAGTTCTTCACTCCCGCCAACTGATCGGCGAGTTCGGTAACTTCAAAATAATGAGTGGCGAATAGAGTCTTCGCGCGTACGCGAGCATGCAGGTATTCGATCGCAGCCCAGGCGATTGCCAATCCGTCGTAGGTGGAGGTGCCGCGTCCTACTTCGTCTAACAGAATTAGCGACCGCGCGGTCGCTGTGTGGAGAATCGCTGCCGTCTCCGTCATCTCGACCATGAACGTGGATCGTCCGCGAGCCAGGTTGTCACTGGCACCGATGCGCGTGAATACGCGATCCACGATACCAAGGCGGGCCAAACGGGCAGGGACGAACGACCCCATCTGCGCCATGATTACGATGAGTGCTGCCTGCCGGAGATAGGTACTCTTGCCGCCCATGTTCGGCCCGGTCAGTACGATGATGTTGTGCGTGGCGGAATTTAGAAAAAGATCGTTGGGGACAAAGCGTTCCGTTCCAGCCGCCAACTCCTGAAGCTCGATTACCGGATGGCGGCCTTCGACAATTTCCAAATCGGCGGCCCGCTCGGCCTTTTCGGTCGTTGGCACAAGCTCGCTATCGAATTTCGGACGACAATAATTTCTTAGCGACGCGATTTGCGCAAGACAGCCCAGTACATCGACTTCCGCCAACGCCAGCGCAGTGCGCCGGATGCGTTTGGCTTCTCCCGCTATGGCGGAGCGTAACTCGCTGAACAAACGTCGTTCGATTTCAACAATCTTTTCCTGCGCATCCAAAATCTTCGACTCGTATTCTTTCAGCTCGGGGGTGGTATAGCGTTCGGCATTCACCAGTGTCTGTTTGCGTTCGTAATCGGACGGTGCGTGATGCAGGTTCGCTTTGGAAATTTCGATGTAGTAGCCAAAAATCGAATTGAACTTTACCTTGAGTGAACCGATTCCGGTGCGCTCGCGTTCGCGAACTTCGACCTGCGCCAAATATTGTTTCGAATTGCGGCTTAAATCCCGCAACTCGTCGAGATCTTTGTCCACGCCCGCTGCGATCACGCCACCGTCGCTCAACGTGAGCGGAGGTTCGGGAACCAGCGTGCTATCGATCTTTTGACGAAGATCGCTAAGGTCGTCGATCAGTCCGTGCAGCGCAGTGAGTCGGAGCACCGGCAATTCGGCCAGAACGGCACGCACTTTCGGAATGCGCGCAAGCGACGCCGCTAAAGCCAGAACATCCCGCGGATTGGCAGTCTCCAGCGTGACCCGGCTGAGCAGTCGCTCGAGATCGAAGATTCCATCGAGGGCACGTCGCAACTCTTCGCGGCGGACAGAATCTTTCACTTGTCTCTCGACTGCATCGAGTCGGTTTTCAATTTCTGCGCGATCCAGCGACGGCCGCAGCATCCACATGCGCAGCAGACGCTTTCCCATTGGAGTGACGGTCGCATCCATGCAGCGGAATAGAGTGACGCCAGCATCGGCTCCCGCGAACAGGGGTTCGATCAGTTCGAGATTGCGTACCGTGACAGCGTCGAGAACGAGGCAATTCTGGCGTTCGTAGAATCCGATGCGATCGACGTGATCGAGCGTCCCGCGCTGTGTAGAACGAATGTAGTACAGGATCGCTCCGGCCGCCGAGGCTGCGGCTTGTTTGCCGGCGAGGCCAAATCCTTCCAGCGACAACACACCAAAGTGATTTTCTAATAGAGGGATCGAATGATCCGGCGCGAAAATCCAGTCGTCGAGAGGAGTCTCAGCCCAACCGGAACCGGAGATACGAGGGACGGGCGCGGTGCCAGTCGAATTGGGAGTGCTCGTGTGGTGACGAATCCCTGGGTCGTCCTGTGGAGCGAAACTGCGCATTTGCGCCGCGACCGGTCGCTCCAGCAGAGGAGCGGAAGATCCGTACAGCATCTCTTTTGGCCGCAGCTGTTCAAGTTCTTCTTGAATGCGTCGGCCAGCCGTCTCCCCGGCAAACTCCGTGGCGCGAAACTCACCAGTGGATAAATCGAGAGCCGCGAACCCCACTCGATCTCCAACCGTAGCTACGGCGGCGAGGAAGTTATTCTCTTCGGCGTTCAGCGAAGAATCCGCAGCTGTACCCGGAGTAACAATGCGTGTCACTTCGCGGCGAACTAGCTTCGTCGCCAGCTTTGCATCCTCTACTTGTTCACAGACCGCGACTTTGAAACCTCGTCGGATCAGCTTTGCGATGTATCCTTCGGCTGCGTGGTAGGGCACTCCGCACATTGGGATGGCCATACCTTTTTCTTTGTTGCGCGAGGTCAGCGTGATTTGCAGTTCGCGCGCAGCCAGAACCGCGTCATCGAAGAAAAGTTCGTAGAAATCTCCGAGCCGGAAGAAGAGCAGTGCGTTGGGATGCTCTTTCTTGATTGCGGCGTATTGCCGCATCAGCGGCGTCGAGGGCTCGGACATAAATGAATTTGTGATTGATAATTTGTAATTTGTAATTGGTTAATTTGCAATGCACCATGGGCCGAACTATGGGAATAGGTTGAAATTGCAAATCACCAATTGCAAATTACAAATTCTTTTGTTCTTCTTACCCCATGGAACTCCGCAAAGATCCAATCACGCGGTCGTGGGTAATCACTGGCGATGATGTCACCGAACCGGTGGCGCGGCCCGCTGTGTGTCCGTTTTGCGCGTCATCTCCGGATCCCAGCCAGATCGTTGCAAACCTGCCAGGTGTGGATGGCAGTGCATGGTCAGCGCGATCGGTGGTTCATCCGCAAGCGCTTTATCACATCGAAGGAGAGGCGGGGCGCCGCGGAGATGGACTGTACGATCGCATGGGATCGGTAGGCGCGCACGAGGTATTGATTGAAAACCCACGCCACGATGGACATTTGTGGAATGCGAGTGATGTTGAGATTGAACAGTTTTTGCGGTTGGCCGCGCAGCGAATTCAGGATTTGAAACGAGACAGCCGTTTCAAATACGTCAGTATTTTCAAGGACCATGGCCCGAGCGCTGGCCAGGAGTTCGATCATCCTACGTCGCAGTTGACGGCGACTATTTTTGTGCCGCGTCGTGTGCTCTACGAACTTCGGGCCGCACGCGAATACTATCAAAGCAAAGAACGCTGCGTGTTCTGCGACATTCTGGCGCAGGAAGAGCGGCAGGCACTGCGCGTCGTCGAAACTCGTGGAGACTACGTAGCATTTTGTCCCTATGCGCCGCGTGTCCCTTATGAAACCTGGATCATTCCGCGAAGCCACGAATCGGCTTTCGAACGAACCGGATCGTCGCGAGTTGGTAGCCTAACGGATCTAGCCGCGCTGTTGAGACGCACGTTACAACGTATTCGTACGATCACGGAATCGTTTCATCTCGTTCTACATACCTCGCCGAATAGTCAGCATCCATCGGCCACGCTGGGATACTGGAAGACGCTCGATGACGACTACCACTGGCACATCGAGATTCTGCCGATCGTCGAGTCCAAGGCGAGGTCGTACACGTTTAAGGAAATTTACTATTCTCCGGTTACTTCTGAAACAGCAGTCCAACGTCTGCGCGAGGCGAAAATCTAGATGATGTTGAAGAGACAAACATTTCGAATAACGACCACGATTGTATGGTTCCTCACTTCGTGCGTAGCCGCGGCAGCTCAAACTTCTCCTCCTCCGCCCACCGAAAAGCAGACGGTGCTTTGGGGGAAGCTGGAGAAATCGATAATTGATATCGATCGCAATCTTGATGGAGTGATGGGAGTCGCGATCGTCGATCTCACAGACGGCCATAAATACCTGCTGCATTCCAACGACGTCTATCCACAAGCTAGTTCGATCAAGATCTGCGTGCTGGCGGAACTCTACCGTCAGGCGCAACAGGGCAAGCTCAAACTTACGGACATGTATATCGTGAACGCTGCCGACCTCGTTCCGGATAGCGACATCATGAATGGCCTGACGCCCGGCGTCACGCAGGTGACGCTGCGTGATCTGGCGACGATGATGGTCGCGGTCAGCGATAATTCGGCGACGAATGTTCTGATCGACCGGGTAGGCATGGAAAACGTGAATAGCCTTCTGGCCGCCCAAGGTCTGCGCGACACCCGTTTGAAGCGGAAGATGATGGACCTCAAGGCCGCCGCCGAAGGACGAGAGAACGTTTCGACGCCAAATGAAATGTTGATTCTTTTGGAATCGCTTTACCACGGTCAGATTTTGAACAAAGAGATGACGGATGATTTCTTCAAAGTACTATCCACGCACAAAGAAAGTTGGATTCCACGGGATCTTCCAGAAGACTTAAAGATCGCCAATAAGCCGGGTGCGCTGGAAGGTGTCCGCAACGACTCAGGCGTGGTGTTCGTCGATAAGCGCCCTTATGTTTTATGCGTCATGACGACGTATCTGCATCGCGAACGCGACGGCGAAGAAGCGATCAGCAACATCTCGCTGGCCACGTGGCGGATGTTTGATCGCCTGGCACGCGCGACGGATTACGGCAGAGTGATTTCTCCGGGTAATAGCAGTCGCTGAGATCGATGATCCTTGGCCGATGGTAGGGACGATTATTCCCAGACGAATCTGCGTCTGGGGTGAGTGGGTGAGAATGCCACCGTTCCATCAAACCCCTAATTTGGTCATAAAATCCTGCTACTAATTAATTAGTAGCAGGATTATTGTGCAAGCGCCCGTCTGTCTCTAGTTGGCAACTGCGTCATCCAATGGGTCCCGACTCGGGCTCTCTGTTGGCGTGGAGGAAGTCGATGATGGACTAACAATGGACTGATCTGCACGCTGCCGATGACGACACCTGGTACAGCCGAGTGGAGCGCGGACTTCGGCATGACGGTTCGCCCGAAAGCTTGAGAGCACAAACAAGCCTTTTGGAGCGTATTTCTGACGCGAGACGCTCTCCAAACTATAATCAGTCAACGGCCTCTTGTGGATTGGGGGCCTGCCACCGTAAACATTGATGATGTCCTTAACCTGGCTACGGGTCGCGCTCGTTTGTTATGCGGCGGGATTGTTTTATGCCTTGTTCGCCTTCACGCGCACATCGGAACTTCTCAGCAAAATCGCGCTGCACGCCTCCTACCTCGGGATGGTGTTTCATCTGGTTTCGCTGGTCGAGGCTGTAGCGCAAGATCGTCAACTAGCGACCACGTCAGTTCACAACTCAGAATCACTGCTCGCCTTCCTGATCATGGTTGTATTCATGATCGCGTACCTCGTTTACAAGACGACATCTCCCGGCATAGTGATTTTTCCACTCGTATTTCTACTGACCTTCGTCGCTGCGACGGGACCGCAGCCCATCGTATTCACTTCAGAGACGGTTCGGCACGGTTGGCTCGCCATACACATCCTCACGATTTTTGCGGGATACGCAGCCCTGTTTTTCAGTTTTGGAGCCAGCATTTTGTATCTGATCCAGGAGCGGGCTCTGAAATCCAAGAGCGCCAGCGGAATATTCTCCCGGCTGCCAGCATTGCAGGTGATTGACGACATCGGCTTTCGCTGCCTGATGCTCGGGTTTCCTTTCATGACGTTCGGTTTGATTGCTGGCTTTGTGGTCGCTGAATCCAGCTATGGGCGAGTTGATTTTCTTGATCCGAAGATTCTGCTCTCAGTGCTGATGTGGGCGGTCTACCTATTAATCGTATTCACCCGCCTGAATGCAGGATGGCGTGGCCGCCGCGCGGCTGTTCTCGCGAGCCTGGCTTTCGTTGCGGCGGTCGTCGCATGGGGCGCCAACTATTTCAGCGGGATGCATAGGTTCGTCGCCTCATGAAATTTCATCTCATCGGCGTCAATCACAAGACCGCGCCTGTCGAGGTACGCGAGCGTCTCGCTATTTCGGAATCGCGTTTGCCCGAAGCCTGCAAGAAGCTGGCCGAACATCCTGCGGTCTCTGAAGGAATGATTATTTCGACTTGCAATCGTGTCGAATTTATCGCTCACATGAGAAACGGGACTGGCGATCTCCGCGAATTTCTTCGCGAGTATTTCGATACCGACTTGGGTCCATTTGAAAGCCACCTGTACGAATTTCGTGAGGACGAAGCGATCCGCCATCTATTTCGCGTCGCGTCGAGTCTTGATTCGATGGTCGTAGGTGAGCCGCAGATTCTGGGCCAGGTTAAAGAAGCCTATGCCACAGCTCGAGCCGTTGGAGCGGTCCGCGCACAACTGGATCATGTGCTCACGCGGGCATTCGCAGTGGCAAAACGCGTACGCACTGAGACCGCCGTTGGATCGTCCTCGGTGTCGATCGCTTCGGTCGCCGTCGAACTCGCCAAGAAAATCTTTGGCAGCCTGAACGGCAAGAGTGTCTATCTTGTCGGAGCAGGGAAGATGAGCGAGTTGGCCGCGCGTCACCTACTAGCGCACGGTGCTGCGTCGATCTTTGTGGCGAACCGAACCTATGACCGGGCTATCCGTCTAGCGCATAAATTCGACGGACAAGCAATCGAGTTCAGCCGCCTCTACGATTCTTGTGAGCGCGCGGATATCGTGATCACTTCCACGGGGTCGCCAAACTTTATCTTCCGTCCAGAACACGGCGAGAAGCTGATGGCACTCCGGCGGAACAAGCCCATGTTCTTCATCGATATTGCAGTGCCACGCGATGTCGATCCGGAATTGAATAAGATCGACGGAATTTTTGTCTACGACATTGACGACTTGCAGCAAGCTGTCAGCTCGCATGTCGCCGATCGCCGGAAGGAAGCCGAAAAAGCGGAGACCATAGTCAACGGTGAGGTTGAAAGATTTCACGCGCGGCAGCAAACGCTGGATGTGGTTCCAACGATCGTCAGTTTGCAGGACCACCTCGAAACCATTCGTCAGGCCGAAATCGATCGTGTGCGCGGACGTCTCGGAGGAATCACCGCCGATCAGGAACTTGCCATCGAGGCTCTGACACGCGGCATCGTTAATAAAATCATGCACACTCCGATCAGCACATTGAAAACGGCGGCAAGAGAGCCGGAGTCAACCACTGTGATTGACCTGGTCCGACGGCTTTTCAATCTGAACCTACGCACTGAAGTTGGGGAAGAGCGAGGAGCACATACAACGTCAAATCGTGATGTCGATAGTAAGACCGCTGGCTCCGATCGCGCAAAGGTCAATAATGGAGTGGAGGACTAGTGGCACATTTGCGCATTGGTTCCCGTGGATCGCAACTAGCTCTCTGGCAAGCTCACCATATTTCGAATCTTCTCCGCGCTCAGGGGCACAGTGTGGAAATCGAGATCATCAAAACCACTGGTGACAAAATTATCGATGTCCCACTCGCCAAGGTCGGCACCAAGGGCATGTTCACCAAGGAAATTGAAGAGGCACTGACCGACAACCGGATTGACCTCGCAGTGCACAGCCTGAAAGACCTGCCTACCGAGCTTGCTTCAGAATTTGAAATTGCTGCGATTCCAGCGAGAGAAGACGCGCGCGATGTATTTTGCTCGGTGACCTTCTCCAGCATTCGCGCGCTCCCGCAGAAAGCGAATGTTGGGACAAGCAGCTTGCGCCGTCAGGCGCAACTCCAGGCGCTGCGTCCCGATCTCCAGATACATCCGCTGCGGGGAAATGTTGATACGCGGCTGAGGAAGCTTGAAGCTAGCGAATATGATGCGATCATTCTCGCGGCCGCAGGTCTGAATCGGCTCGGCAAGACTGAGTTGGCGCGCGAAGTTATTCCAATCGATCAGATGACACCAGCCGCCGGACAGGGCGCGTTGGCCGTCGAGATTCGCAATGGAGACGAAACAACCCAGAGAGTTCTGTCGTTTTTGGACGATGCTTCTGCGCGAATCGCGACCACGTGTGAGCGTGCGCTCCTCAATAGACTCGGCGGAGGGTGCCAGGTTCCGATCGGTGCCTTCGCAGAAGTAAACAAGGCTCGTATTCATGTCGTCGCTGTCGTAGCGCATCCGAACGGAACGAAGGTTTTGCGCGCGTCAGGGGACGGCAATGATCCGCTACGCCTCGGCGAAGAAGTTGGAGAAGCGCTCTTGCGCCAAGGTGCGGATGGTATTCTCGATGAAGTCTACGGGGAGTCAGGTCTCAGGTTTTAGGTCGCGGGTTTCGGCGAGCTAATTCATACCTGCGACCTAAGACCTAAGACTTAAGACCTGCCTTATGCGTAAGCCTAACGAAAAATATCCCCTCGCCGGAACCCGAATTCTTGTCGGACGTGCTCGTCAACAAGCGGGTAGCTTATCCAAACACCTGCGCAGTTTGGGAGCAGGCGTGACAGAAATTCCATTTATCGAGATTCAGAAACCGCAGTCGTATGCGTCGCTCGATCATGCACTCACGAATATTAAGAGTTATGACTGGCTCATCCTGACAAGCGTCAATGGTGTTGAGGCGATGTGGAAGCGTATCCGGAAATTGCGCGTCACAAAAGTTAGCCTGAAGCGGCTGCAGATTGCGGCCATTGGTCCAGCGACGAAGGCTGCGATCGTGAAGCATGGACTGAAGGTCAAAATGATGCCGTCGGAGTACGTGGCCGAGGCCGTGGTGAAGGGATTGCGCGATGAAGTCAACGGGAAGCGCGTCCTGCTCATTCGTGCGAAGGTCGCTCGCGATGTGATCCCAGAAGAATTGCGGGCGGCGGGCGCGCACGTGGACGTCGTCGAGGCCTATGAAACCGTCGTTCCGGAAAGATCGCGACCGCGTTTGCGATTGCTGATGAAGAATGCAGCGCGTCGTCCCCACATTGTGACTTTTACGAGTTCTTCAACGGTGAGGAATTTTGCAGAGCTTCTGGGCCCTCGGCCCACATCCTTGAAGGGCGTGCAGTTTGCATCCATCGGCCCCGTAACCTCCGGGACGCTTCGCGAATTGCAGATGCCGGCTGCGATCGAAGCCGCGGAGTACACCATGGGTGGCTTGATTCGCGCGATCGTATTGGCGCGCTATGCGGAGAAGGGTTGACCTTGAGTTGGCAGTTGCTGCAGGAATTCTACTTCGTATTCGAAGCTGAAATACCCATCTGAGGGTTGATCCCATCCAAATAGGTCTGCATGCGGTCCTTGGTCTCTTGGGGCATACCTGTGAATTCGATGCCATTGCCAACTCCGGGATCGCAGGTCCGAACCACGGCCGTGATGTTGATGTGCTCTGAGTCGAGCCAGAAATCCAAGCGTAGCACTGTCCCCAACGGTAGGGGCAACATGCTCTCGACGTAGCATCCGTTGCCGCTTACGTCTGTGGCATTGATGCGGCTGGGAGCGTTGACGCGCTCGTCGCGAATCTCCAGTGGCAAGAAAATCTTGTGCCTATGCCAACGCCGCCGATTCGATTCGGAGATGGTGACCGTGGCTCCATCGAGTGGAAGGTAGTTCTTCCAGGGAGATTCCTGATCGGCGACCAACTTAACGCCCACCTGGTTCTTCTTGACCGGACCAGTATTCATCACCCAAATAACGGTGCAACGCGTTTTCTTCTCGTCACATTGCACTCCGATCACATCGCCGACCTTCAGTTCGTTGTCGACGCCGGAAATCAGAGCACCTTCAGAACTGATGTTGTGGGCACGCGCCTGTTGGGAGAAGGGGCGGCCATCTGCGCTCATCCCCCAGATACGGACGGGCAGGTCCACGGTCAAGCGCGGTTCTTTGTTTTGATCAGACATTTCTATCGAACAAACTTGGCTCTCATAGCCCCGCTTCTGCGATGATACCGCTCCTGGACTGGCGACGGTAAAACAAAGTGCATCTCGTGAAGTAACGATAGAGTAACGAGCGAAGCACTACTTTCGGAACCTATAGACGCCTGATTTCAGTGTTTTTTGGCAGCTTTCCCTACCAATCGTGGAGTCGCCGAATGAGCCTGCGGTCTCTCGGGAACCTGCTCCGCGAACTCGCGATAGCTGATCAGGCGAAAGTTCTGTTCCTCGACGAACTGTCTCAATTCCGGCGAAATCAGTAACCGCCGCTCGTCATCGCGAGATTCCAGCAACCTCGTACCGGCAGCGCGCAAGTTGTCGTCGTTGTAGCCAGGATGACACACCAGTTCCCATGTACCATCCGGAAGAGCGGCCAGCGTTTGCCGAAGCAGGGAGCCATAGCCCGCGTTCTTGTCTGACTTTTTCTTGGTCTCCGGTGCGGAGGAATCGCGCGAGCCTGTCTCAATAACTCCCACCACTCCGTCGGGAGTCACCAAGCCAGCACGTTTGATGCGATCCAGCATCGGACCTGAAAACGTATGCAGCATCCTCACCTGGCCGTAGCGCTTCCAAAGTTCGCGGCTGCCTTTGAATAACTTTGCCGGGATCGCTTTTACGGGGACGAACGGATTCCGTATGGCCTTCACGCCGCAAATCCGCGCTGCTCGCAGCAGGGCTAATAAAATCTCGGGGAAGACGTGCGCGTGTTTATGCGTGTCGAGGTGGGTGACTTGGATACCGGCCGCTTGAATTTTTCTGATCTGCGCGGTGATCTCCTCGATCAGTTGATCGCGATCAAAACCGCCGAGCATGGCGCGCGCTGCGAAAGCCGAGAGACTGGAGTAGAACTTCTCCGGCTCTGCGGATCGAATTGCCAGCAGCGTTTCAAGCGAAGCGGGCGAAGAAACAGGAGTGCCGTCCACTAACACGACGTGACATCCTACTGAAAGGGTGGGCGCGGATCGCGCAGCAATCACGGCGTCGTTGAAAGCTCGGCCGTTCGCCATCAGGGTTGCTGACGACACCACGCCTTGCGCATGAGTTTCGATGATGGCGCGATTCACCCCATCGGTGAGGCCGAAATCGTCCGCATTCACAATTAACTGGCGCACGCAGAAAGTGTAGCAGCCGCAGAGGGGTGCTCGGTGAGATTGAGAACAAAAGCGTGAACCACGAAGGACACGAAGGTTCACAAAGACTTATTTTTTGCTTTCCTTTGTGAACCTTCATGTCTTTCGTGGTGGATGGTTTGCTGCTAAGTTTGACCCGCAAGGGAAGCGTCCAGTATCCTGAAAATAAGTAGTGAGAGAAGTTTCGCGAGCGGAGATTCTTTTTGCGCGCTCGCATCCCCGCCACAGCGGGCGGTTAGCTCAGTTGGTTAGAGCGCCTGCCTTACAAGCAGGAAGTCGGGGGTTCGAGTCCCTCACCGCCCACCAAGTTTTTTCGGGAAGTTCTCAGTTCCCGGTTCTCAGTTATCAGAAAAGCCGCCGGTAAGCCGCTGCGCGGCGAAGCTCTGCGCGACGTTCGAAACCCAGTTTTGTCCGCTCAACAAATTCCTGCAACTAATTAATTAGTAGCAGGAATTTGTGCTTGTAAGAAAAGGGCGCGGATATAATCCGCGCCCTTTTTCGGAGCTAGCTCCTTACTGAAGCGTCGCTACTGCACTGTAATCGATATCGGCAACGAGTTCATCGTGCCATCCTCGTTCGCTACGACCGTGATCGGGTAGGTTCCTGGGACGGTTGCTGGCTTGAGCGTCTCGGTGGCCTGTCCGCTCTTCGTGCTGTCAGCTTGTGAGGTTGCGATGATGGTGACGGACGATGGCAATCCAGCAACAATCATGGGCGAAGTGTAGAGACCGTTTGCGTCGATAGTGCCGTTTGCACTTCCACCGCTCACAGTCCAATTCACAGCTGTGTTCGAGGTGTTCGCAACCGTAGCCGTAAATTGCGCCGTCTGACTCGGCCAGCCAGCATTGTTCGGATAGATGGCCGAAGGAACGTTCGGGCCCACACTGACCGTTATGGGATTACTACCGCCACCACAGGCAATGAGCAATCCGAGGAGAGCGAGTGAGACGCAGAGCCCGGCAACCGCGGGGTACTTAGACATTTTGCGTCCCGCAAACCCAACCAGCATGATGCCAACGAGCGGCAGTGCCAGTGGGATTGACGATCTCTTCTTGCCTTCATGCTTCGCGCAACTTGCGCATCCGCTGTTCGGACCGCTAGTTGTAATGGACAGGTTGACCGTCGTCGCACCGCTGGTGCCGGCGGGAATGAACTGTGGAGTAAATGTGCAACCTACAGTGGCGTCCGGAAGCCCGCTGCACGAGAAGTTGACATTCGCTGCAAAAGTCGAAGATCCGGTTGGCGTCGCGGTGAAGCTGTAAGAGCCCGGAACTCCAGCCAACACGGTGGTAGTGGTGTTGTTGGGATTCGTGAAGTGGAACGTAGGAGCCGCGACCACAACAATCGCCGATGTGGTGGTCGTGGCGGGCATGTTGTAACCATCTCCGCCAAAAGAGGCGCTAATGTTGTTGGTGCCCACCGGCAGACCTGAAGTGGAGGCCGTGGCAATCCCATTTGACAAAGTCGCCGTGGCAAAAGCTGAAGTGGATCCGTTGTTAAAGAAGCTGATCGGACCCTGCGCGGTCAGCGGGGACATAGTGACCGTGAAGGTTACTGACACGTTGGGGAGCACGTTGGTCTTGTTGGCGCTGATGGTCATCGTGGCAGCGGTTCGTGATCCTGCCCACGCGATAGCCAGATTGTTAAGATCGACCGATCCGAGGCCGGTCACCGGGTTGTAGTTGTTGGTGGAATCGAATGTGGTTGCAACAAAGCCAATGTTTCCTGAATTCGGACACTGCAGGGATACTGGCGGAAAGTTAGGTGTTCCGGGCAGACAGTAAACAATGTTGTTTCCAGTAAGCACTGGATGAAATGCGGAAGGCGAACTGGCAGCCAAAGAGTAAAGAGTTGGATTGATGTTGCCTAATCCTGGCGAGGGTGAGCCCGCGAGGTATTGATTGAGAAGAACCACCATACCGGCAAACACCGGAGTGGAAACCGAAGTACCACCTATGAGGGACTCGTTGGTGTCGATGGCATCCTGAATTCCATTGGCACAGCTACTGGTGGAACCACTTCCGCCAATTTCCGATAGCGCCGTACAGAAGATGTAGCCTGGGAAGTTAGGAGTCGCCAACAGCGAAACGTCCGGAACCAGCCGGGTTGTCGTGTTGGGAATGGTTACGGTTTGCCACGAAGGACGTGAAAATCCGACCGTGCAATCTCCGGAGCCGTTGAGAGCGACACAGTTGCTCGTTCCGCCTCCGCCCGCCCCGATCCCTAGTGCGGCCTGCGCCGACGCTGCGTCGGTAATGCCTGCACCGGTGCAGAAAGAGTTTGACGGATTCGCGGTGCAGAAAGCAGAGAACTCGAACGTGTCGTTCCAGGCTTGCTCGGGAATGTAAGACAATGCCGAGTTTCCATCCGACCCATTGGTGGTGGTCCAGAACGGCGCGCCAGATAGATCGTTGTACGATAGAGCGCTGCCGCCTACTCCCGTCACTTCAGGGCTGCTGGCTGGATAGCTGACCTGTAGTCCATACACTGCGAGATTGGGCGGATCCGTGTCAGGATTTGTGAAGCCGTCGCACGCGGCCGCCCCTACGTCTCCTGAAGAATTCAAGAATGTGATGCCTTGCGAATTTGCTTTTTGCAATTCTGCTTCGTCGGGGGCGAAGTCGCCATTCGATGCTTCAAACGCTTCGCAGATGCCGTAGCTTAAGCTGATTACCGGGGCAAGATTCTGGTCGATGGCGTAGTAGAACGCATCGCCGACACCGCCAGGAGTTTGGCCATTGACGTAGATAATTTGCGCGTTCTTGGCGACTGCTCCCGACCACTCGAGATCCAGATCGGTCTCACCAAGATCGCCGGGCGACGGCGCACCGGGATCGGTTCCAAGCAGCACATATTGAAGGTTAGTGGAATCGCACGCCGTGAGAATGCCGTTGCCGTCAACGGTGCAACCGGAGATTGCGGGAAGGTTGAATCCGCTGCGGAAGTTGGTGATATCTGCGAGATAAATGTCTGTCTGTCCTGCGACCGCCAAGGTCTGGCCTGTTCCGTCGATGCCGGCTGTGTAGAGAGGGCTGAGGTCATAGATGGTAGAGATGTCGCCGGGAGCGATGAAGTTCGTATTGAAGTGTGCGTCGTAGTAATCGTGGTGAAGGCGGCTCTGCGGCTTACCGGCGGTCATCGGCTTCATACGGAAATCGTTCAGACCTCGGAAACTGCTAACAATTCCGGCGAGTGCAGTCGGCACGGACGGACTCTTTGAATTTGCGAAATGCATCTCGTCGCCGATTCTGTACTTGTGGAGTTCGGTATGGAGGGCGCTTTCGATCTGCGCTGCGTTTCCGCTAAACGTGACCCAGTTGCGACCGCGAGCCACACTCAACACCGTAAACCCTTGTGACTTTAACCATGACGTAATTTTGTTCACATCGTTGGGGCTGAGTCCGAACTGGTCCGCATATTCTTCCGGCGTGAGCCATTTGTGATAGCTCGCCGATTTCGGATTCTGCTGGTCCGCCAAAAGTTTCCGCATGGCTCGTTGCTGAGCTGACGTCGGCGCAGTGAGCAAGGTGACGTAGTTGAGCTTCGTCGAAGGATCAACGCGGCCTGCGTCATACTTCGGCTGCGCCTTCATCGGCACTCCCGCTTGAAGCTTGGTAAATTGTCCGGGAGCAATGGCGCTGCTAATGCGATCCGGCGCGGCGGCAAAGCTGAATGTTGAAAAAAGTGCGATGGAAGCGATAAGAGATAAGAGGGTGGGCACAGAAACACGCGTCGAAAAACGCAGAGCCGCTGGAAAACGTAGCATGGACACTCCGTGGCAGAATTAATTTTGAGGGGCCTGAGAGCATTATTATGCTTTCTGCCTGTTGGGATCAAGTTATTACGTCTCGGGGTTGCTTGAGTAGCAACGGGTCTGTGGATTTATTACCGGAGTAATGTGGTGCGGGAGGAAGCTACACTTCCGCCAATTCTTCTTCCAGCATCTGCTTATTGTAAAGATCTGTGTAGTAGCCGCTGCGCGCGATGAGTTCGTCGTGAGTTCCTAGTTCGACGATCTCTCCTTGATGCAGGACGGCAATTGCATCGGCGTTGCGGACGGTCGATACACGGTGGGAAATGAAGATCGTAGTACGTCCGCGCATAATTTCACGGAGATGATTGAGAATCTTGTCTTCGGTGTGCGTGTCCACACTGGCGAGTGCGTCGTCGAGAATCAAAATGCGCGGACTGCGCAGAATCGCGCGGGCGATGGCCGTGCGCTGCTTTTGCCCTCCGGAGAGAGTGATGCCGCGTTCTCCGACGGTTGTGTTGTAGCCTTCGGGGAAGCCCTCGATATCCTGCGCGATGTTCGCGGCGACCGCGGCTGCTTTAATTTCGTCGAGCGTGGCCTCACCATTCTCTTTCGCGATTCCGTATGCAATGTTTTCGCGGATCGTGTCGCTGAAGAGAAATGTTTCTTGAGGAACGAATCCGATGTTGCGGCGCAGCAGGTCGAGAGGGAAATGGCGAATCGGCTGCCCGTCAATGAGAACCATGCCCGGATCGGCGTCGTAGATGCGCGGGATCAGATCGACCAGCGTTGTCTTGCCCGATCCCGTGGGGCCCACGATCGCAAGGCTGGAACCGGCGGGGATCCTCAGGTTGATGTTCTTGAGGACGGGCACTCCGTTGTAGGCGAAGTTCAGATTGCGGAATTCGACTTCGCCGCGGATCTCGGGGGGAACGGCAGAAAGATTGTTCGCTCTGCTACTTGATGGGGGAACGGCTTGGTCGGCGATCTCGGGCTTCTCCACCAAGATTTCGTTGATTCTCGCCATCGACGCCGTTCCGCGCTGGAACAGATTGATTACCCATCCCAAGGCAATCACCGGCCACGTGAGTTGGACCATGTAGGTATTGAAGGCGACGAAATCGCCGACGGACATTTTATGCAGCAGCACTTGGCGTCCGCCCAGCCAGAGAACGATGACGACGGCCGCGCCGAGCATCAATTCCAAGGTCGGCCAGAGCATTCCCATCAGACGAACAAGGCCCAGGCTGCGGCGAATGTACTCGTGATTCGCACCTTCGAATGCCGCGATCTCGGCCTGCTCTTGCACGTAGGCACGGATCACACGCGCTCCCGAGAAATTTTCCTGCGCGCGGGCCGAGATATCCGAGAACATGGCTTGAATGCGCTCAAAGCGTTCGTGGATGCGGCGTCCGAAATACTGAATCACTACACTCGCGATGGGCAGCGGCAAGAATGCAAAAACCGTGAGCTTCGGACTGATCGCCAGCATAAATATCAACGCGCCGATCGTGAACACGAGGGTGTTGGCGGAGTACATAATCGCTGGCCCCATCAACTGACGGACAGCGTTCAAATCATTGGTGGCACGGGCCATGATGTCGCCGGTACGATTGCGTTGGTAGTAAGAGTAGGAAAGACTTTCCAGATGCGCGAACAAATCGTTGCGCAAATCAAATTCAATATCGCGGGAAATGCCGATGACGATCCAGCGCGTCAGGAATTGGAATGTCCCTTTGATCGAGGCAATGCCGAGGATCATCAGGCAATAGATAAGAAGTTTTTGGCGTGTGACTCCGGAGTTGAGATCGTTGATGGCTCGGCGGATGACTTGCGGGAAAAGAATCCAGACACCGTTATTGAATAAAACGCACAGGCCGCCCCAGAATAGACCGCTGCGGTAACGCTTCAGATAGGGAACGAGGGGTCGTAAGCTCTTCGGCAGCATGTGTACGGTTCGATGTGATAGTGGATGTAACAGATGAGATTGTAGCAGCGCTGGATGCGGATTTTCGCAACAATGGAGCCATAGCGACGCAGGCGGCGGCGACTAGTACAACGGTCCAGAGTGAGAGCATTCCTGCCGCGAACATTAATCCGGAGTAGAGCAGGTCGGCGCGTTCCATGGGTGGACTTCTCCAATCGCAAAGAACCGGTTTCGCAACCGGGAAAAATCCGGGCGAGGACGGAGGAGATCCGTTCCTCACCCGGCAAGGAGAGACACAATAGGAGAAAACGTGAAACTTGCTGCAATGCAACTGGCATTCGTCGGACGTTGTTAAGAACTTATTCGTCGGCTGGCGGAGGAGCGTGATGCTGCATGCGCGCCTCGTGCTTCGCCTCAAATTGGGCGAGTTTGGTTTTCTGGTCTGCCGTCAAAATCTGCAGCATTTCAGACTTCAAGCGGGCATGTTCGACTTCGATGTCGATCATGGTTTGCGAGTGCTGGGTTGCGAGGGCGCGGGTCTTGGCTTCGTCGAATGCGCCGGCCGATTCGAGCGCCTTCATGTCGCTGTGATTTTGGTGCATCTGTTTCATCAGCGGTTCCATGGTCGGCTTCTCTTTTTCCCAAATGGCTTTGGCTTGTTCCTGCTGTGCTGGAGTCAGGTCGAGATAGTCGGTATAGAACCCAAGCAAGTGTTTGAACTCGCCGCCCGGGCCGCCGTGTCCATGCATACCCTGAGCAACTGCGGCTGCCACCGCCAACATCACTGCGGCGCCGACGATGAGGATGCGGTTACGATTGGATTTCATTGAAGCTCCTTTGTTTTGATCCTGCTTTGAATGTCGTGCGTCCGGGAGGCAGCCCGAACTTCTATGCTGCATATGCAAGATAAGAACACTATTTTCAAATAGAAGAGGTAAAGAGTCGGTCAATCGCGGTAAAGTTTTGTAAACTCGCTAATCGCTGTTCGTCGTTCGCTAAACCCCATCTATCGAAGCCTTGGGTCACAAGCGAAGGACGAGTAGCGAACGGCGACCGACGTCCCACCAATCACAAATCTTTACCGCGTACCGTCCGACAAAGGTGTTGAATGAAAAGAAGAATGGATCACGTACTGGTTATCGATGACGACGTGGAACTGTGCAGCTTGGTGCAGGAGTATCTGACTGCCGAGGGGTTCACCCTGAAGGCCGTCCATGACGGCGAACAGGGTCTGCAGCAGGCGCTGACCAACGAATACTCGTTGGTGGTGCTCGACGTAATGCTGCCCGGGATCAACGGTTTCGAAGTGCTGCGGCGCATTCGTAGCGTATCGAAGATCCCCGTCCTGTTGCTGACCGCGCGCGGCGAAGATGTTGACCGCATCGTTGGGCTCGAGATCGGCGCGGACGACTATCTACCTAAGCCGTTTAATCCTAGAGAACTCGTTGCGCGAATCCGCGCAATCCTGCGTAGAACCAAACCGGTTCGCGCCGAAGATATTGCCCCGGAGGTGCTCACGGTGGGCGACGTGGAGTTGGATCCCGCCACCCGCAACGTCGTGCGCGCTGGGCAACCGGTGGACCTCACTTCGGTGGAATTTAACTTGCTAGAAGTATTGCTGCGCGAAGCGGGACGAGTTGTAACCCGCGAGCGATTGGTCAACGCAGTTTTGAGCCGGAAGTTTATGCCGTTCGATCGCAGCATCGATATGCACGTCAGCAAAGTTCGGCGGAAGTTAGGCGACTCCGAAGAAGATGGCGACCATATTAAGACGATCCGCGGCGTGGGATATATGTTTGCGCGACCAGCAGGCAAGACCAAAGGCAAAGAGGTAACGAAGTAAAAGGCTGCACGCGTCTTACATATTTCCGAAATGAAGAGCCTCTTCCTCAAGATTTTCTTGTCATTCTGGGCGGCGCTGGCGCTCTCGCTGGTGCTGGCAATTCTCGTTACGATCGCACTGCGTCCGGCACGACGTGGAATCGAAAGCCAGGGACTGCAGACATTGGCAGAGGCGGTGGACGCTTACCAAAGCGGCGGCGAGAAGGCCGCTCACGAATACCTCGAGCAGATCTGGCACACACATCACGTCCGGGCATTTGTGTTTGATTCATCAGGTCACGAGTTAGCTGGACGACCGGTTCCGCCGTGGATTGAAGACATCCGCCAGGGAAGATCTCCGGGCGATAGTTCTCGCGGCCCGATGCGCCGCCGAACCTGGCTCGATAGCTTGATGCCGGATCGTCTCATGCGTGAGGCACTTACTCTCGACGGCAAGCGCTACACGCTGGTGCTGGAGTTGCCGCCAGGCCCGCGTGGATTTTTCGGTCCGCACGATATTCCCGGGCTAGGCATTACCATCGCCATCCTTTCCTCAGGATTAATTTGTTACCTATTGGCTCGGTCGATGACGAGTCCAGTCACGCGCTTACGACAAGCGGCGCAGAGTTTGGCGGCTGGCGATCTGAGCGCTCGAACCGGAGCACGAGCCACCGGGCCAAGCGATGAGTTAACCGAATTGATGCGCGACTTTGACCGCATGGCTGACCGGATCGAAGTGCTCGTCGATTCGCAATCCCGCTTGCTGAAAGACGTTTCGCACGAGCTTCGATCGCCGCTCGCACGCCTGAGCGTCGCTCTTGGACTGGCACGGCAGCGCTCCACGCCGGAATTGGAAGCTTCGCTGAATCGGATCGAACTCGAGGCCGACCGTCTGAATCAACTCATCCAAAGGCTGCTGACTATTTCGCGGCTGGAGTCTGGCGCGGACGGGCTAAGAAAGACCTCTTTGTCACTCCGTGAGTTGGTCGAGCAGGTGGCGCACGATGCCGAGTATGAGACTCCGGGCCGAGGATGCCAGGTGACGGCGCTGGCGGCGGATTCGGCCGACGAATTTCTGGTGCAAGGTGATCCCGATCTGCTGCGAAGCGCGGTGGAGAATGTGATTCGGAACGCAACGCGCTATACTTCCGAGGGCACTACAGTGGATGTGCGATTGGAGCGGCAGAAGGCGGCGGATGGCGAAGAAATTGTCGTTCGCGTGCTGGATTCCGGTCCAGGCGTTCCAGACGGGTCGCTACAAAAGATCTTTGAACCTTTTTACCGCTTGGACGACGCTCGCAACCGCCAAACTGGCGGCGCGGGTCTGGGTTTGGCGATTGCGGACCGGGCTATCCGGCTACACGGCGGCCAACTTCGTGCATCCAACCGTAAAGAGGGTGGTTTAGAGGTTGAAATCCGGATTCCTGCGGCTCCTGGGTTTGCTCTTCCCGCCCGTTCCTGATAAACCAATATGTTTCAGCCACATGCTTCAGTCACCGTGACGGCTGGCAGACCATCGCCCCGGACGGGAAGCGGCTGGGAGAACAGATGTCGAAGAAATTGCGTGGATTTTGTGTGCTCGCGGCCCTGTGCGCCTTGAGTTTGCTTCTGCTCAGCTGTGGCAGTTCGTCCTCCCGGCCCTCCGGACTTTTGTACGTCTTAACCCAGGGCAGCACCGGCGTTGGGAACAACGTGAGTTCTTTTTCGATCAATTTGGACAGTGGGAGCTTGTCGCTCATTAATTCGAATGCCAGCACCTGTATGGCCGGCGGTGGGGATTGTGGACTCCCGATCGACATCGTTTTGGATCCCACTGCGGCGGATGCTTTTGTCCTCAATCAGGGGATACCATCCTCTAACGTTTCCCCGACGATTTACCCCTATTCCGTAAACTCAGACGGCAGTCTCTCTTCCCCCGGCACCGTGGCCTCTTGGAGTTGCATCGGCCTGACCGCGGGATCCTGTGTCGCGTATCCAGACTTAAGCGTGGCGATGGCACGTGACTCGGCCGGACAGTTCCTTTTTGTGATTAATCAGGGTTCTTTTCCTTCGCCTACGACGTGCCCGGCCCGTGGCGCTGCAGTAAACAGTAGCGCGGATGCCACGAATTTTGCAGGGTGCCCCTCGATTTCCGTTTTCTCAATGCAGTCCGGCTCTAACTCACTGACTTTTGTCAGTCAGAGTTCGAGCTATCAAAGCCCGTTCTTCATCAGTAAGCTTCCCACCGGAGTTTCGCCCGTTACCTACACTGGCAGTGCCGGAGCGCAGGAGCTTTTGTTAGTTTCGAACAATTTGGATATCTGCACTTCAGGTTGCTCACCGCTTCACAATGACGATACGTTGGGCGTGTATTCCGTAAGCTCGTCGGGCATTTTGACGGAGCAAGTGGGTTCCCCCTACGCCACAGAGACGGACCCAATTTCTGTCCAAGCGGTGAATACAAATCCGTCGACAGGAGGAAATAACGGCGGTGTGTTCGTTTACGTTGGAGTTCAGCCGACATCGTCCGGGGCGATTGACGCTTTCCAGGTATGCACGGTTCAGAATGCGACGTGCTCGGCAGCGGACGTTACCAACAGTACGCTTACTGCAGTGGGAAATCCTACATCGGCCGGGCAGTTGCCAGTCTCAATGCTGGTGGACCCGACCGATAATTTTCTCTACGTCGCAGCGCAAGGGACGAACCAGGTATTTGGTTTCAAAATCAATACCACTTCAGGCGTTTTAAGCGCTTTGTCGCCCGCTTCTCAACCGACCGGGTCACAACCGGTGGCGTTGGCGATGCATCCGGGCATTAACTCTGCCGGACAGTTTCTCTATGTGTCGAACAGCGTGTCGAGCAACATTTCTGGCTTTGCCGTTAGCACTACCACAGGATCGATGAGCAGTCCGACGACAGTGATTAGTCCGGCTGGGCCGAGTGGGATGGCAGCGAAGTAGAACCTTCGTGAGCCTGCCGTAAACCTCGGGTTCGTGGCGCTGCTGAGACGGGGCGAGCCCCGTCTCTACCAAAAAAAAGTGGATCTGCGATCCAGCGGCTCGAGTTGTCGCGTTGGAAATAATCGTTAGCATTGCTAACGATTATTTTTTTGCCCAGAAGTACCCGCCGCGCAGATATGTCCGAGATCTCGCAAGGCATGTACGTACGGATCACGCGCACCGTAAAATATCGTTCTGAAAATTCGTTAGTAATGCTAACGAAGTTATTGCTGACTCTGTTTTCTTGATGAGTCTGGCTTGCAACGGCGTGCTGCGCTCGCTTGGACAGCAGGGGGCGGCTATCCCCACGAATTCTTTACGTGGGCATGCGGAGGATTAGGTAGCCTCCGATAAATCCGAACACCAGGTCTGGAGACCACGCGGCTACTGCAGGTGGAAGCTGACTGAGATTTCCCATCGCCTCGAACAAGCCTGAGATTGTCCAATAAACAACACCAATTCCGACCGCAGTAGCGATCCCAGCGACCGCGGAACGCTTACCTGTGGAAAGGGCAAAGGGAATTGCCAGGACAGCCATCACGAAAGTGATCAGGGGATAAGCAATCTTCTTTTGCAACTGCACGCGCAGTCGCACGACATCGAATCCACTCTGCTCAAGATCGTGAATGTAGCGGTGCAATTCCTCATAACTCATTTCTGACGACTGTTTGATTTCTTTCTTGAAGTACGCGGGAGTCTCGGCCAGTTCGGGATAGGTAGCGACATCGAAAGGACGATAATTCTCGATCGCGGGGCCGTTCAGTTTACGCTCCCAGCCCTGTTCATATACCCAACGGCCCATGGAGTCGGACCAGTGCGCACGATCGGCAGAGATGCGATGCGTGATCTGAAACGTGTGCGGATCGAATTGAAACACCGATAGTCCGCCAAATACGTCGCGATCCGGATCGAAGAACTGATAGTAGTAAATGTCGGAATGCTGACCGAAGATCCACTTTGCGATCGGGACGCAGATAAGTCTGCGCAGGCTTGCCTTTGATCTCGTTGCGCAGCGCGTCCTGACGTTTGTTGGTGTGCGGCAAATAGAACTGGTCGGAGAGAAAAAGCATTCCCTGCAACGAGAACCGAGCCAATCAATACGGGGACGATGATCCGATAAAGACTGATGCCGGTAGCTTTGATGGCCGTGATTTCATTGGTGCGTTGCAAGCAGTCCGAACGTGACAAGCACCGCCAGCAGCATACTGAGCGGAGTGGTGTTGTAGAGAAAATACGGAATGACGTTCAGCAAGTATTCGCCTACGGTGAGCGGCGAAACTTGGTTCCGCATGATGTCGCCCAGCAATTCGAACAAGGTGAACACCAGCAAGAGCATGAGAAACGCAGCGACGATCAGCCCGAGATAGAGGGTGAAGTCGCGCATCACATAGTCGTCGAGGATGGTGGGGAAGCGCAGGTTGAATAATCGCCAGCGCTTGGGAAGGCGAGTGAAGATACTTTCCTTTGGCTGGCGCGGGCAGAATCGACCTTGAGTGGAACGGGCGTCGTCTGAAACAGCGCTGTCGGAATCGGCGTTGTTAGCTTCGCCGTTGGCCGCATCAGTATGGTTCACCGCTCCGTTCGCGTGCTGGGTCGCTTGGGCCGTGGCGGATGATTTGAACACCAGCGCCTTCAGCCGCGAAAGCTTGAACCATGAGCGGAATGCGCCGAGTTCGATCGGACGCCGCTCCGATTGCCAGAGCAGAAACACCCCTCCCACGAGAAACGCCAAATCGGCGAGCCAGACGCCGGCAGCAGGTGACAGGTGTCCTTGCTTCGCGAGCGATACTCCGATTAAGGAGACCGAGTAGTAAAGAAACACGAGCAGGATGGTCAGCACAAAGCCGCTCGACTTGCCGCCCTTTTTAGACGAAAGCCCGAGGGGAATGCCGACCAACGCCAGAACAATGCAAGCGGTCGGAAGCGCGAGTCGGCGATGATATTCGATCAACTGCCAGCGGCGAGTCACGGGATCTGCCGCACTTGCGGCGCCCGCGAGATCCGACATTTTTACTTCGCCGAGAGAGACCGGTTCGTGTTCCGCTCCCGTCTGATGCGCAGGAATTCGAATTGGGATGTCGGTGGTTTGGAAAGTCGATATCTGATATTGATCGGGGTTCTTGGGATCGGTTTCGTGGGTTGATCCGTTAATGAGGTGAAGATCGAGCGTATCCGGATCCTGGCTGACCAATTGGCCTTCGCGCGCCAAGCTAATGCGAGGGGACGATGGATCGCTCAGGTCAGCAAGGAACACACCTTTCCATAATGCGCCGCCAGACATGGCCTTGATGTCCTGCACGTAAAGGATGACTTTGGGGAATCCTTCATAAAAAACTCGAGGTTGAACCTCGAACGAAGCCTGCGAGGATTTGAGCCGGTCTTGAATTTTGCCCAATGCTGCAAGCGAGCGAGGAGCAAGGTAGACGCTGTTCGCCATGGCCAGCAACCACGCCGCAAATACGAAGATGAAGATGATTCGGAGAAAATTCCACACGCCGAGGCCGCTTGCTCGCATCGCGGTAATCTCGCTGTCCGCAGCCAGACGGCTCAATCCGATGAGGATGCCAACCAGCACGCCCATCGGAATCGTGTAGGTGAGGGCGACGGGGACGGTGTAGAAAAATATCTCGGCTACGCTGGGCAGCGGGGCGCTGTTGCGGACTACGAGTTCGAGAATCCGGCCGAGGTCGCGGGTAAAAAGGACGAACGTGAAAACAGCCGCGCCGATCAAGGCGTGGGAGACAACTTCTCCCAGAATGTAGCGGGTGAGGATGCGCATCCGCAAAGGTGATTAGCTCTTTGCGAGTCTAGCATGAGCGCGGCATGACGGGCGTCGGTCGACGTTAGTCGATGGAGCGTCAGGCGTCCCCGCCCGGCCTGACGAAGACGAATAAAAATAACTGAATTTGCAATGTATCGCATGTTGATAGAGAATTCCTGTTCGCGTTTGTGCATAAGATGTTGAGGTCTAAGCTTTTGTGATGAGGAAAACGAATCGATGAATCTGCGCCGCTCTGCCTCCTTCCCGTTAGTGACGTTATCGCTGTCGGCACTATTATCCGTTCAAACGTTGTCTGCCCAAACTCTCGCGGAGATGAAGCCGACCGCCGACCGCTTGGCGGGGTCCATCTACACCGGACCTTCGATGACCACGCTCGGAGAACTTACGGACACCATCGGCGGACGACTTACTGGATCGCCCGCTTACGTTCGCTCAACCGAGTGGGCAGCGGCAAAGTTTCGCAGCTACGGAATCGAGAACGTGCGCCTTGAACCGTTCACGATCGCCGCTGGATGGCAGCGCGGAACGGCAACGGGAGCGATGCTGTCTCCGCTCTCGCGTCCCCTGAGCGTGGTGTCACTGGGTTGGGCGCCATCGACTCCGGCGGGAGGCGTGCAAGGCGCGGTGGTGGTAGTCGCCGACATTAATCAGGACGTCTTGCAGACGCGAAAAGATGAACTTCGCGGGAAGATAGTTTTCCTGGACTCCACCAAGATTTACGCCGATGGATATGGCAAAGCTCTTCCGAAACTAGAAGCGGCCTATCCGTTTTTTCAAAAGTCTGGCGCTCTCGCAGTCATTACTGCGGATCGCGAGAAGAACAACGTTCTGAATGCGCATTCCGCCTTGTGGGGTACGCAATTGCTCACATTGCCAATGGCCCAGGTGGGAATGGAAGACGCCAAGCTCATTCAGCGTGAATTGGAGCGCGGACCAGTCACGATCCAGTTGACAATCGACAACAAGACTTCGGGAGAAACGACAGTCAACAACGTCGTCGCGGAGATTCGCGGCAGCGAGCGTCCCGACGAATGGATACTGATCGGCGCGCATCTCGACTCATGGGACTTCGGTACCGGCGCGCAAGACAACGGCACGGGCACCGTCACCGTCCTCGAAGTCGCTCGTGCCATGATGGCCCTTGGCAAAGCGCCACGCCGCAGTATCCGTTTCGCGCTTTGGGGAGGGGAAGAAGAAGGACTGCTCGGTTCCTACGCTTACACGCAAACGCATAAAGCTGATTTGGACAAGTGCGTCGCCGTGCTCAACACCGACAATGGAGCGGAGCATCCCAAGGGTTGGAAAGTGGAAGGTCGCGAAGATCTCAAGACCGCAATGCAACCGCTCAGCGATGCGCTGTTGAAGGACATCAGCGGCGGTGGTCTGTCGATGGATGTGACTTACGACACGGATCACGGTCCTTTCATGCTGCAGGGAATTCCGGCGCTCGACTTGTGGGTGGATTGGACGAAATATTTCGAACTCCATCACAAATCAAGCGACACCCTCGACAAAGTAGATGCCCTCGACTTCAAAGCGGGAGAAGCAATCGTCGCCGTGACCGCTTACGCAATCGCCCAGGGCGACAAGCCGATTGCGCCACACATTGATCATGCGGCGGTCGCAGAAATTCTCAAGAAGGCTAAGTTGGAAGACATGTTGGAGCATGTGGGGGTGTGGAAACCTTAGGGGCTTTCAGCCATCAGCACTCAGCCTTCAGCTAAACCTGAAGGCGAACGATGCAATCAGTGATAGAGCACGGGCGTTCCCGCGCGGCCGCAAGAACTCGACAGACAGGCGAGTCTTAACTCTTTCGGAGGAACAGTGCCCCCAACGGCGGCAGAGTAAGTCGCAACGAAAACGGACGCCCATGGGTCTTCTCCGGCAACGCTTCTGTGCCTCCCATGTTGCCGATACCGCTGCCGCCGTATTCACGGCCGTCGCTGTTGAGCAGTTCTTTCCAATAGCCGCCGGATGGAACTCCGACCAGATATCCAACTCTCGGGATGGGCGTGAAGTTACAGACGATCAGCACGGGATTTTCTTCGATTCCATCTTTGTCGTTACCTTTACGCAGTAACGAAACAACGCTGGCGGGGGCGTCGTTGCAATCGACCCATTCGAATCCTTTGGGATCGTTATCGAACCAGTGCAGCGGAGATTCGCTGCGATAGACACGGTTGAGTTGCTCGACGAAGGTCATCAGCCCGCGATGCAGCGGGCCTTCCAGTAAGTTCCAGTCGAGACTCCGGTCGTGCGACCACTCGCGATACTGTCCAAACTCGCAGCCCATGAATAAAAGTTTCTTGCCGGGCTGTGCGAACATATAGGCGAACAGAAGGCGCAGGTTGGCGAATTTCTGCCAGTCGTCGCCGGGCATTTTGTTGATGAGCGAGCCTTTTCCATGGACGACTTCATCATGGCTAATGGGTAACACGAAATTTTCGTGGAACGAATACAGCATCCGGAACGTCAGTAGGTTGTGATGGTACTTGCGGTGGATGGGATCGTTGGCGAAGTAGTCGAGTGTGTCGTGCATCCATCCCATATCCCACTTAAGGCCGAATCCTAATCCACCAAGGTGTGTAGGCCGCGACACCATGGGATACGACGTAGATTCTTCCGCAAATGTCTGTGTGTCGGGATGCTCTTTGTAGGCTTCGAGGTTGAAGCGACGCAAGAAGTCGATGGCTTCGAGGTTCTCGCGTCCACCAAATCTGTTGGGAATCCATTCGCCTTGTTTGCGCGAATAATCGAGATAGAGCATCGATGCGACGGCGTCCACGCGCAATCCATCAGCGTGATATTTATCCAGCCAGAACATCGCGCTCGACATCAAGAAGCTGCGCACTTCGCTGCGGCCGTAGTTGAAGATCAGTGTCTTCCAATCGGGATGAAACCCCTGACGCGCATCGGAATGCTCGAAGAGATGGGTGCCATCGAAGAAGGCAAGCCCGTGTCCGTCGGAAGGAAAGTGCGATGGAACCCAATCGAGAATTACGGCGATACCGCGTTGATGCAGGTAATCCATCAGGTACATGAAATCCTGCGGGGTGCCGTAACGCGATGTGGGAGAAAAATATCCCGTCGTCTGATATCCCCACGAGCCGTAGAAGGGATGCTCCATGATGGGGAGCAGTTCAACGTGAGTGAATCCAAGTTTGTTGACGTAGTCGGCGAGGCGCGGAGCGATCTCACGATATGTGAGTGAACGATTCCCCTCTTCGGGGACACGCATCCAGGAACCAAGATGAACTTCGTAGATGGACATCGGTGCGTGGAGAGAATTCACGGCTGCTCGCTTCTTAAGAAAAGCGGCATCGTTCCACATGTAATCAAGATCCCAAACGACAGAAGCAGTCAGCGGAGGATTCTCTGTAAAAAGAGCGACTGGATCTGCTTTATCGAATTGCTGTGCGTGTTGCGTGGACTCGATATGGAATTTGTAAAGCGCACCCTTATCGACGCTCGGGATAAAGCCTTCCCAGATTCCCGATCCTCCTCGCGCTCTAAGTTGATGAGACTCCGGATTCCATCCGTTGAAACTCCCAATGACTGAAACGCGTCTGGCGTTCGGGGCCCACACGCCGAAGACAGTTCCTTTCACCCCTTTGGATTCGAACGGATGCGCGCCCAGTTTGTCGTAGATCCGATAGTGGCTGCCTTCGTTGAATAGGTAGAAGTCTTCCGGAGTCAGCAGGGAAACGTCGTAGCAGACGGGATTGGCTTCCTGAATGGGAGGTTTCTGGGTCATGTTTTGTCGGAATTAGTGTAGTCCAATTCGTGGGCTCAAGATGGGGATCTCGACGTTCCGCAGCTGGTCGGCCGGGCGAGACGCCCGGCTCTCCACTAGTTCTTCTTTCTTTGACTGGCGCGCTTTTCCGTCGCCCATCCTTCTTTTATGCTTTGCCGCGCGCGTCCGAGGGCTAACGCATCGGGTGGAACATTTTCGGTTATACAACTGGCGGCGGCTACGTATGCCCCGCTTCCAATCGTGATAGGAGCGACCAGCGTCGAGTCGCTGCCGATGAACACGCCGTCTCCGATAATGGTCTTATGTTTATTCAGTCCATCGTAATTGCAGGTGATGGTACCTGCTCCGATGTTTACCCCTTCACCGATTTGTGCGTCTCCGAGGTACGTAAGGTGGTTCGCTTTCGAGCCTTTGCCGAGCTTGATTTTTTTCGTTTCGACGAAGTTGCCGACGTGAGCGTTCTCTCCTACTTCTGTGCCAGTACGCATGTGTGTATACGGTCCGATCGTCGCGCCAGGGCCAACTCGTGAATCTTCCATGATGGTTCCCGGTCGAACGAGTACGCGGTCGGCGATGATCGAGTTTCCGATGACGCTGTAGGAGCGAATGCGGCAGTCCGCACCGATTTTCGTCGAGCCCAGCAACTGGACAAAGGGCTCGATCACTGTGTCGGACCCAACTTCGACGTCGTTGTCGATCACGCAGGTATGCGGATAGAAAATTGTTACGCCTTCGGACATCAACGCCTGACACTTCGCCAACCGGAGGCGAGCGTCCAGATCCATCATCTCGGCACGCGTGTTGCTGCCGAGAACCTCCCCAGCGTCGGCAGTCTTGATCGCGACAACTTTCTTGCGAGCTTTATGGAAGACCCCGGCCATATCGGTAAGGTAATACTCGCCGTGCGCGTTCTTGGTGGAAAGGTTATCGATGTGTTCGTAGAGTGCAGGCCCGTCGAAGGCGTAGAACCCGGAGTTGATTTCTCGAATCTTTTTCTGCTGCGCCGTCGCGGATTTCTCTTCGACGATACCCTTAACGTCCGGGCGTCCAGATTTATTTCGAATCACGCGCCCGTATCCAAAAGGAATGTCGAGATCGGCGCTGAGCAATGTCATCGTCGCTCTCTGAGCCGCGTGAAACTCGCTCAGGCTGCGAATAGTCTCGACCGTAATCAGCGGAGCGTCGCCAGACAGCACGATGACCTGGTCATATCCCGACAGCGCTTCCCGGGCTACCATGAGTGCGTGTCCAGTACCTCGCTGCTCCGCCTGAAGGACGAAGTTCACTCCGGTGCTGGCGACCGCCTCGCGTACACGGTCCGCTTCGTGGCCGATAATCACAAAAATATCGCGCGGAGGAACGACTTTCAACGCGGTGGCAATCACGTGCGCCAGAATTGGCTTTCCGCCGATTTCATGCAGCACTTTTGGAAGTTTGGATTTAAGCCTCGTGCCTTTGCCCGCAGCCATGATCGCGATTGCGACGCGCTGTGGATCTTGGGTCCTTGAACTATGGCGGGGAGATTTAGATTGGGTTTTCGGCTTCTTGGGCATGCAGTGTTTATGATACCGCGAAGCGAATTGCCGGTGGAGTATCGTTCCGGGGATGCCGTGATTAGCTGCGGACGGCCTGCCGAACTGGAGATTGCGCCATCAACGCCATCAAATCGTGCGCAACACGGTCGGTGGCATGGCGCGCTACCTCACCTTCGTCCAGATAATCGCCGAGCACAGGGCAAACGCCAATCGCCTCAATTGCCTCCAGATCGACGGCGATTTGCGACGCCCCTTCGATCGCATACTTCGCTTTCATCTCGGCTGAGGCCACTTTGCGATTGATCAGGGCATAGTCGAACAACTGAACCCCTGCGTGTCTATTGAGGGCTTTAATGTGATCCGAAGCGGTTAAGCTAAGACTTTCATTCACCTGCGTCATTAAATTGCAAACAAACACCTTAATCGCGGGAGATTCCAGGATCGCTTCGGGAATGCCCCGCACCAATAAATTCGGTATCAAGCTGGTGAACAGAGAGCCGGGGCCGATCGTGATCAGATCCGCATTAGCAATTGCCGCCAGCGTCTGGGGCAGAGGTTCGACGTCGGGAGGTACAAGAACCAATTCCCGAAGCTTACCTTTACTGGCCGTGATGCGAGTCTCGCCACGCACTCGCGTCCCATCCTCGAGCAACGCTTCCAGTTCTACGCTGGTCATCGTCGCGGGATAGATGTGTCCGCGCGTGAGGAGAATTTCAGACGAAAGTCGGACTGCCTCGGCGAAGTCGCCTGTGATCGAAGTCAGGGCAGCGAGAAAAAGATTTCCGAAACTGTGGCCTTCGAGTCCGGATCCCTTTTGAAAGCGATGCTGAAACAATCGGGAGAGAAGTGCCTCGTCTTCAGAAAGGGCAACAATGCAATTCCGTATATCTCCCGGCGGCAGCATGTTAAGTTCTTTGCGTAAACGTCCGCTCGATCCGCCGTCGTCGCTGACCGTGACCACTCCACATAATTCGCGGATCGTCGGCTGGCCCGAAGTGGCCAAGGCTGGTGACATCACGTAACGCTTCAAGCCCTTCAAGAGCGTGGAGAGGCCGGTGCCGCCCCCGATTGCGACCACTCGCAATTCGGGACCGGCCTTAGAAGGGTCGGATGAAGTTGTGCGCACCTGGGGGAGCATACGACTCAGAGACGATTAATAAGCGCTTGCTTCTTCTTCGACGGGCTCAGATTCGCCAGCGCCCGGATCCGGGTACAACAACTCGGTGAAGCGCGGATCCTCCGCCAGATTCTGGAAGTCGCCGTCGTTGCGGGCCTGGAAGCGCAGTCCGGGCTTGGCCTGGATCGCTTCATCAAGCGTCTTGAGAGATTCTTCGTTGTGACCCGTCAGGCAATGCAACGCCGCCAACCCGTACAGCACGTACTCTGACTTCGGGTTTTGTTTGAGCAGTTTGTCGAGATGGTCGCGTGCAGTCGTGTAATCGCCGGAATTAATGAGCGATACGGCGTAATCGTAATGCTCTTCGGTTGACTTGAACTGCAACCCCGACTTCTCGGCGTGTTTTTCGCAGGTGAGAATGTGCACCTGGGCACGATCCACCACAGATTTATCGGGACCGGTTAGGGCCTTCTGCAGGTGGCCTTTGGCCTTTTCAAACTTGCGTTCCTGCATGGCGCGCAGTCCAGATTCGTACTCCTGCACGGCTTTAGTGTGTCGGGGATCTTCTGCTATTACGGGTTTTGGGGCTACCTTCAGTGCCATCGAACCGCCTTTATTTCAAGAATTGAAATCGAAAATTGTGTGACGCGGATAGAACTAACTTCTAAATTTTGTCTCTAAAGACGTTATTTGATGCTGGCGGCCGTATCGAGATCGATCGCCTTCCAGTCGCCTTTGATAATTCCTGCGCGAATCTCCCGCGCTGTCTTACCCTGTTTGCTCATGCTGTAGGTGTAGTACAGCTCTTTGAGGCAGGTGCCACATTCCGCGCCATGCAGGCTTGAAAAACAACTGTGGAGACTGTTGTGTCCCATGCTGCGGTCGCAATGGCAATAACATGGTTGCTGATACAGAACTTTCGGAATCTTTGCTGCCAGTTCGTAGGCATGCGTCTGATATGGGTATTCCGAGTTGCTCCCAAAAAGCTGATCTACGGTAAGGATAGGAGGAAGCTTGCGGGCGTCGATCGGAGGCGCAGCATTGAAGTGTGGCAGTCCAATATCACTCTCTGATTGCAGCCACGGCGCTGACACGACCGTGACCATCAAAAAGAGCGCCGCAGAAGCGAGAAACTTGGTTCGCATACCCTTCATCCTCAAACTCATATTTTACCTGAAGGCGCGGGATTGGCGAGTCACCGGGCGGGTTCCCGTCAATCCCGTGGCTCGAAACGGCTAGCCGCGATGTCGCGCGACGGATCAGGCGATGGACGCGAGTCAGGCCTAGCCTAGCTTCTCAAAGAAGAGACAGATCGTTTCAATTCCGCGGTGAAAATTAGGGATGTGAAACTTTTCGTTCGGAGCGTGCAGATTATCGTCGGGCAGCCCAAATCCCATCATGACGGAGGGAATCTTCAGCACATCCTGAAAATCGGTGACGATTGGAATCGATCCGCCAGAGCGAATAAAGACCGTTTCTTTATTGAATGTGTCATGCAAGGCTTCGGTCGCGGCTTTGATGAAGCGGTTGTCGGTTCCCACCACGCACGCAGGACCTTTGCTCCAAACTTTAACTCTGGTTTCGATGCCTTTGGGAGTGTGCTTCTTTACGAACGCCGTAAACCTTTTCAGAACGTCCGCTGGATCCTGGTTTGGCACCATGCGCATTGAAACTTTCGCCGACGCCCGCGCCGGAATCACAGTCTTTGCTCCCGGAGCTACGAAGCCGCCTGGCATGCCGTGAACTTCCAGAGTTGGACGAGCCCACGTCCGGTAGAGAACTGAATATCCTGGCTCGCCGGTTAGTACCTTGGATCCGACTTCTGTCTTGCGATAGTGCTCTTCGTTGAAAGGAAGTCGCTTCCAGGCCTTTAACTCGTCTTTGCTGGGAGTCTTCACTCCTTTATAGAAGCCCGGAATTAAAATCTTTCCTTTGGAGTCTTTCATCTTGCCGATGATCTCGATCAGAGCGAACAAAGGATTCGGAGCCGCTCCTCCGTACATGCCGGAATGGAGGTCGGTCATCGCTCCGGACGCTTCAATCTCGGTGTAGACCAGCCCGCGCAAACCGACGCAGAGAGTCGGAAGATTCGGGGCGAACAATTCCGTATCGCAGACCAACGCGAAATCCGCTTTCAACTTTGCTTTTTCTTTTCGGACGTACGCGGCGATCGATTCGCCGCCAACTTCTTCTTCGCCTTCGAAAATCACTTTTACGTTGATCGGGAGCTTACCGCCGTGCGCCTGCATCAGCGATTCGAGCGCTTTCACTTCCATCCAGAGCTGGCCCTTGTCGTCCACGGCACCACGAGCGTAAATATTGTTGTCGCGTTCGGTCGGCTCGAATGGAGGTGTCTTCCATTCATCCAGCGGATCAGGAGGTTGCACGTCGTAGTGCGCGTACATCAAAACTGTGGGCTTGCCCTCGGCATGCAGCCAGTCAGCGTACAGAAGAGGATGTCCCTTGGTCGGAATGATCTCGACATTTTCCATGCCGATGCGCCGCAGATCGGCGGCGACGAACTCTGCTGCTTTTTGCACGTCAGCTTTATGTTCCTCAAGCGTGCTGACGCTCGGGATGCGAAGAAGAGATTTGAGTTCGTCGAGAAAACGGGCCTGATTCTTACGTGCAAAATCGACTGCGGGGGACGCCATTCTATTGCCTCTCTATTTCGCGCCGCCTTTATCGCGCCGCGCTCGTATTGTGGCAGCATCGAAGGCCACCGCAAACGGCTTAGTATACCGCCTTCGTTCCGTTGGCAAAACGACTGGCAGAAAATTTCGATATATCGAACTCGGCACCTATCGCCATGTTGCGCCCGGTGATTGCATCGGCCATCAATTTAGCCGTGACCGGCGCTAACAGGATTCCATCTCGAAAATGGCCCGTTGCAACAAAACAGCCGGGCGTCGAAGTTGCTCCGAGAATTGGCAAACCATCGGGCGTCCCCGGACGAAGGCCCGCCCACGATTCCAGAATGCGCGCGTCAATCAAACGCGGCACTAAATCGAGAGCTGCCTGTCGTAATTTCAGGATCGTATCCGGCACGACTCGTTTATCGAATCCGGCCTCTTCCTGTGTTGCGCCGATCAGCATGCGCCCGTCGCTGCGGGGGATCAAATAGACATCTGGCGTTCGTATCACGTGGCGCACCATTTCCTTCTCGGGCAGGAGGACGCAAAGCATCTGTCCTTTGACGGGGCGTGTGGGGAAAGCGTGCGGGCCGACTTGTCCAGCCCAAGCTCCGGCACAATTAACAACCACGGTGGAAAAGAATCTCGTCTTGTTTGTCCTGACGCCGGAAGCCTTGCTGTCTGCGATTTCGACTTCAATAACGTGATCGCCTGACGAAAAATCGATCTCGCGATGGCGAGCGGTTGCTATCGCGGCTGCGGTCAGATCACGAGGATCCACGCATCGTTCGTTCAAGAAAAGGGGATCCAAATTCTGGATTCGAAGTTCAGGCTCCAATTCATGAAGGGTCAATGGCAAATCATGTGTGAGCTTCGTGGCGGCCGTCTGCCCTGTGGTAGCACGGTTCAAAGCGATCGTCCCGATGGCCCGCAGGTCAATCTTTAACCTGGATTCATCCTGCAATTCGTGAACAAATTCGGGATACATGGCGGCACTCGCCGAGGCCAATTCGCGCATTTCGGGCCGCGTCTCAAACTCGCAATCCACCAGCATCCCGCCTGCTGCCCACGAGGATTCCCGCCCGGGTTCACCTTTTTCCACAATCAGAACACGCAAGCCGCGCTTGTTGAGTTCAATTGCAACCGACAGCCCTATAATTCCTGCTCCGATGACGATCGCGTCCCAGGTCTTCACCTTGTTATTTTAGTGCCGCCGGATCGAAAACGTGCCTGATCGTTTTGTAAGCCACAAAGAGTGCGATCACAAACGTCGCAGGCTCTTTCAAACACCGACCAGCGACTGAAGGCGATCCCGATTTTGGTCGATGGACGACTAACGACAAGGGCGACAAGAAAGAGCAGCGAGGCTATGGCGGATCGCGATACTTCTAAGCTCGGGATGGTCATCCCGAAACGAAGGAGGCTGTCTGCGGAATGGCTCCGCCAATGACGGCTGATGTCGATTCCGACCAATTCCGACTCGCAAGGACGATCGTCGGTTTAGAGCAAACCGTGGCGCAGGCATTCTCCGGTGAGTCTTACGGGCATAGCGGATCGATGCTCGCCAGCACGGACGCCTGTCTTCATCTGGAATTTCTGGCAGGCGCGATCGCGTCCGGCTCGCCAGACAGTTTTGCGGACTACATGCGATGGACGGCGCGAATGCTGGGCGCCCGAGGCATCGCCTCACAATTCTTTGAGGACAGTCTGCAGCGCGTCGAGTATCACCTCGCGACGGCCTTAACGGCGAACGATCGCGATGAAGTTTCAAAATTCCTGGCAGCCGCGCGAGTGGCGTATGTGGCTCCCGTGTCAATCCGCAGCCCGTCCGATAATCGAGGGCGCCTCGGGTTAACTCGACGCGTCTATCTGACTTCCGTTTTGAGTTGCCAGCAAACGGCTGCCGCCGCCATCATCGCGGAAACTCTGAAGATAGGTCACAGCATCATCGACATCTACGTCGATGTCCTGGCGGAGTCGCAACACGAGATCGGCGAACTTTGGGAGTTGAATAAAATCACAACGGCCCAAGAGCACGCGGCCACAGCAATCACACAGGACCTGATCACCGGGCTTCGACTTCGGCAGGTTCCCGCCGCCATCGGACGCGGTGCGATGGTCGTTGCCGTGGTGCCGGGAGAAATGCATCGGATCGGTGCCGACCTTTTTGCCGACACTATGAGCGCCAATGGATGGGCCGTGCGCGTGGTGGGAACCGGCCTGTCGAACGGTTCGGTTCTTGAGGCGGTCGAAGAAAGTTCGGCCGAAGTACTATGCATCGGCGCGACCCTGTTGGGGAGTCTTCCCGGCGTCATGGACCTGGTTCGACGCGTCCGCGTTCAATTGAAAGATCGCGCACCGAAAATTGTTTTCGGCGGAGCGGCCTTTGGAATAGCCTCCGCTCAATTTGCCCTGGATCTCGGAGCCACCGTGGTCACCGATCTGCGGCACGGAGTCGCTGTTCTTTGCGGACGAGAATTTTCTTACACCGCCAAAGCAGCACGGTAAGGCGGATCGAATCCATTCCTTGGGCGATACTGGCCCGCAAGTTACCTCCGGCCAAGAACCTCAAACGCAATTGACAGCCGCCTATATCTAACAAACAATAAGCTCTACATCCACATCCAACTGGAGACGAAACCCTATGGCTGAAGGCGATCAAACGAACGTGTATCACCCGGAACCGCAGAGCAACGTCGGCAAATGGATCCTCATCGCGCTGGCTGTTGCGTTTGCCGCGGCTTCTTCCTTCTTCATTTACGATCAGCACGGCAAACTGGAGAAGATCACGGCAGATCAAGCTGCCAGCCAAAAGGAAATTGGCGATCTGACCAAGCGCATGCAGTCCGCTGAAGCGGATTCGGAAACGCTGGCCCAGCAAGTCGGTATGACCAAGAAGGAACTCGCCACCCGCGCGGACGAACTGCAGCATCAGCAGCAAGTGTCGGCGGCTCGAATTGCTGCCCAGGCTGCGGAAGAGAAGAAGGACGTGGGCGCAGTCGCTGGCGAAGTGGGCTCGGTGAAAACCGACGTTGGCGGCGTGAAGACGGACGTAGCGGCCACCAAGGCTTCTCTCGAAGCGACAATTTCCAAATTGCAGGGCACCATCGGAGATCTGGGCGTGCAGAGTGGATTGATTGCCAACACGCGCAGCGATCTCGAAGCGTTGAAGCACAAGGGCGATCGTCAATACTACGAGTTCAGCTTGTTGAAGGGTGCGCAGCCGCAGGCATTCTCAACCGTGGCATTGCAACTTAAGAAAGCTGATCCCAAGCGTGGCAAGTACACCTTGAACGTCACTGCCGACGACAAGACCATCGAAAAGAAAGACCGCAATCAGAGCGAGCCTGTCCAGTTCTACACCGGACGCGATCACATGCTCTATGAGTTGGTGGTCTGGACGGTGGACAAGAATAAAATCACCGGCTACTTGAGCACACCGAAGAACGCGCCGGTGCCGATCACGGCTACTCCGCAGTAGCAGAAATAATAGTCGTTATAACGACTATTATTTTCGGGAAAAAAGTATAACGACAGCAATGCTGCCACCGAATACGCACGCGCTCCTTGAAATTGCACTCCGGACCGGAGTCATCTACTGCCTCGTGCTGATTGGAATCCGAATCAGCGGCAAGAGGGAAGTCGGGCAGATGACTCCGTTCGATCTCGTGCTCCTACTCTTGCTTTCCAACTCCGTCCAAAATGCCATGACTGGCCCCGATACCTCGCTTGCCGGAGGCGCGGTCGCCGCTGCAACGTTGCTTATCCTGAATTATCTGGTCGCCGATGTTTCTGGATGGAATCGTCGTTTCCGTAAGGTCATTCAAGGAGAGCCGTCGCTGCTGATCCATGATGGCGAAATCATGGAAGCCCACATGGCAAAAGAACACGTCAGTATGGACGAACTCGAACGCGCGTTGCGCGAACATGGCGTTTCCACGTACAAGCAAGCCGCGCTCGCGGTGCTTGAAGTGGACGGATCGATCAGCGTGCTGAAGTATGACGACATCGAACCGACGGCGTCGACACATTTGAATCGGCGTAGATTTCTGAAGAAAAACTAGGGCGCGAGCTTCCAACCTCTTAAAAACTTTGTCATCCCGAGCGCGGCCGAGGGATCCCTATTCCCAGCACACTGTTGGTAGAACGTAGGGATCCCTCGGCTACGCTCGGGATGACAGGGCTTCAAGGCGTTTACGGTTTCGTCATCTTGTCTGGCTTCATCAAAAGATCAAACTCCTCGCGCGTTAAATATCCCAACTTCAGCGCAGCATCGAGCAAGCTGCTTTTATCCACGTGAGCCGTGTGGGCGATGTGGGCGGCTTTGTCGTATCCCACCCTCGGAGCCAGCGCGGTGACCAGCATCAGCGAATTCTTTACGTACGAGTCAATTTTTGCGCGATCGACTTCGATGCCTTTGATCATGTATTCGACATATCCGTGGCAAGCGTCGGTGAGGAGCGTCACGGAGTGCAGAAAGTTGTAAATGATCACGGGCTTATAAACGTTGAGTTCGAAGTTGCCTTGCGATCCGGCGAATCCGATGGCGGCGGTTGCTCCGTGCACTTGGGCGCAGACCATCGTCATGGCTTCGCACTGTGTGGGATTCACTTTGCCTGGCATGATGGACGACCCAGGCTCGTTTTCCGGGATCGTCAACTCTCCCAGTCCGCAGCGCGGACCGGAAGCCAGCCAGCGGATGTCGTTGGATATCTTCATCAGAGAAGCAGCCAGAGTCTCCAGTGCACCTTGCGCAAATACGATTTCGTCGTGTGCAGATAATGCTGCGAATTTGTTGGGATGGGAGCGGAAGGGAAGTCCGCGTTAATTCCGCAACCTTCGCAGCGGCGCGCTCCGCAAATTCGGGATGCGTATTCAAGCCCGTGCCGACCGCGCTTCCTCCGATCGCGAGATCGTAGAGTCCGTCGAGAACAAGTTCGAGGCGATGGATGTCGCGGTCTAATAAATTGGCCCAGCCGCCAAATTCCTGTCCTACGGTTAGTGGGACGGCATCTTGCAAATGCGTGCGCCCAATCTTCACGACGCCATCAAATTCTTTCGCCTTGGCCGCGATCGCATCGCGGACGGTTTTGACCGCGGGTATCAGCGCGTTCTTCACACGTTCGGCAGCGGCGATATGCATGGCCGTCGGAAAAGTATCGTTTGAAGATTGCGACATGTTGACATGGTCGTTGGGATGAACGGGCTTCTTCGACCCCATTTCGGCCCCAGCCATTTCGATCGCACGATTGGAGATGACCTCGTTCACGTTCATGTTGGTCTGCGTTCCGCTGCCCGTCTGCCAAATGCGCAGCGGAAACTGTTCGTCCAACTTGCCGGCGATCACTTCGTCCGCAGCTTGCGTGATCAGTTTCGATAAATCTGCTGGAAGCTTTCCGAGATCCTGATTCACCAGCGCGCACGCTTTCTTCAGCGTGCCAAAGGCGTGAATCAGTTCCGGAGGCATGACGTCGCGTCCGATATCAAAATGGTGGAGCGAGCGCTGCGTCTGCGCTCCCCAATAGACGTTGGCAGGGACTTCGATCTTCCCCATGCTGTCGGATTCGGTGCGGGTCTTGATTGCCGATACCAGGTCCTTTTCCGGGGAATGCTTCTTGTGTTCGAGATGCGTCGACATTACGTGTTCCTGATTCGAGAGCAAAGATAAGCGCAACCAGAGATTATAGCCCGTTCGGGCTTGCGATCCGTTTCGAATATTAACGCTTGACGTTATACTAGTGACGTTATACGCTTGACATGTGATCCGGTCGTTTCGTTGCGCCGAGACCGAGCGACTTCACCACCGGCAGCCGAGTCGTCGATTTCGATCCGTCGAGCAGGTGGCGCGCAGAAAGCTTCGCCAGCTGGATAGCGCAACTGAATTACGCGACATGGTAGCGCCGCCAGGAAATCGGCTGGAGGCCCTGCGCGGCGAACGCAAAGGACAATACAGTGTCCGCATTAATGATCAGTGGCGACTGTGTTTTGTCTGGCGCGACGGTAACGCTTACGACGTCGAGATCGTGGACTATCACTAAGGATTGTCCACGAATAGAAGGGGACCCATGGCTAAGTCTCAACAACTGCTCCCTGCGATTCATCCTGGCGAGATTCTTCGGGCCGATTTTATGGAGCCGCTTGCCCTCAGCATGAATCGGCTGGCGCTCGATCTGCGCGTGCCAGTCACGCGGATCGCTGAAATTGTTCATGAGCGCCGCGGGATCACCCCGGACACGGCGTTGCGTCTCGCTCGTTATTTCAACAACAGCGCCGGGTTCTGGATGAATCTTCAAACCGCATACGATTTGGAAATCGCCCAAGACAAGTTATCGCGCACGATTGAGCGGGAAGTGCGCCCGGCAGCAGTGGCGGCAAATGTGATTTCGTGAAGGTGGGTGGCCTCGCGGTGCCAGATGATGTAAAAAGCCCGTCCTAAAAATCTATCCTGAAAATCTCATCGCGGATTTAGCGGGCGGACCTCTGTCTGCGTCCGGTGAAGGAGGGTCATGGACAGATAGGCTCCCACCCAAGATCCGGCGGCGGCGAATCCGACGTAGGCCCAGTTCTTCGTGTAACTGATGACGGCGAACGCGGACAAGAGATACCAGACGCTACTCCAGGTGGCTGCCGGGAGCCGTTTCTTAGCCGACACCGATGCGTTGAACATGACATAGACCGCATCCGTCGCAGCGGTGGAGAGAAAGACTCCCAGGGAGAGCCAGGGGTCGAGGGTGATGTGGGCGATGCTGATTTCGGACATGGGTTCACCTCACGATATGTGGCGACTATGCGCCAAAGCCGAGGGTAGGCCAGTCGGTCCCGGAAAGGGCCGGAAACCGAACGATCGCAGCCCGCGTCTTCGATCGAAACCATCGTAGTCTGCGACGCAGTCTGGCGCTCTGCAAAAGACCACACCTAACCGTCAACCCCAGATAACGCTAGACGGCTAGATCGATGATAATTCCGTGTGGTACTTGGGAGCCAGGGCTTTTACTTTCTCGATGAAGGTGGCCATTTCTTTTTCGTCGAGTTTTGGCGGAGGGGTGGTGCGGGTGGCTACGGGCACTCCTACTTCCATGAAGAATTTTTCTTGTCCTGCGGGAGAGCAGATGCAGAGCAGACGCGCGGCTGCGGTTCGAAGAGTTATGAAACTGGTGCGGAGCGTTGGCGGGGATGTGCAGGGTTTCGCCGGCGTGCGCGGTCGACTTCTTGCTGCGGAAGGTGGCTTCGATTTGTCCTTCGAGGATGATGAACGTTTCTTCGAAGTCGTGGCGATGGGGCGGCGGTCCTCCGCCGGGGGGGATGTGCATATCGATGACGCAGAAGCGTCCGTTGGTCTGCTCGCCAGTTACGGTGACGGTGTAGGTGTCGCCGACGAGTCCGATGTGTGGGAGGTTGTCGGGCTGCGACAAGGTGAGGCTCCGCGCGGGGTCATCCGGTGGAAGGGGCGATGGGGCGGTCGGCATTTTCTTTCTCCTCGTTTTTCTTGTTGTTGCTGTCGTTCTGATTCTCGTTCTAGTTCTGGTTCTCGTGTGAAACACCAGTTTATAGAGCGTCCGCAGCTTTGTTGACAGATGAAGCCCTCGGACAGACTGACTGAAATCTGGAATCCATGGCGGAATCGAGACAGTTGCCGTGATCTCTTTTGATTGGTTCCGGCCCCTTCAGCTCCACTCAGGGCGGGCTCTCCGCGCCAACAACGCCAGGAAGGACGGGTGTCCAGAAGATGTTCTGAATGTCTGGCGAGATCTGGATGTCCGGCAAGATCGGATCGTCCCGAAAGACCTGGCATGACCTTTGGTTCGGCAATCATTTCCATCTTCCCTACGAAAGGCGGACCCCGTGCAAGCCTCCACGCGAGGGTAAGGAGAGATTCATGAACAAGCTGATACGTACTGTGCCGATTGTGCTGACTGTGGCGTTGCTGACGTTCTCCGCGGGATGCGGCGGCGTTGCTTCGACGAAGACACCAACTTTTACCAAACTAGCATTTCATTCCAACCGCACGGTAGATCCGGCGACTAACTTGTTTCTAATGAATGTGGATGGATCGAGCGTAGACCCGGTTGCGTCCGCGAGTGGCAATCTCTACTCACCGACCGTCAGTGCCGACCTGAAGACGATCGCTTACACCGTGGACGAAAACATCTGGACGAGCAAAACTGATGGAAGCGTGCAGACGGAATTGACGACGCTCGGCACGTCCTATTCGCTCCGACTTTCCCCGGATGGGAAGAAAATTGTATTCAACCAGCGGGATACCGACCACTACGACATTTGGATCATGAATGTGGATGGGACGCAGGCTTTAAATTTGACCAGCAGCCTTCCCGCTGGGATGACGAATTGCTACAGCGCCAGCTTTTCGGCGGACAGCACCAAAATCGTGATGAGTTGCGAGGGCAGTTCGCTATCCGGCATTTTCACCATCATGCCCGACGGAACGGGTCTCACCACCGTGACCACTTCAGGGAATTTCGTGGACACGCCTGCCTTCACCCCGGACGGCACGAAAGTCCTCTTTATCGCGTTCGCGAACCAGGCTGGCCTGGTCAGCGTAAACCTGGATGGCAGCGGCCAAACATCCGTGGCTCCCGATGCTTACGAGGCGGAGATTCTCAATTCCACGCTCTACTACACGGCTTATGACCAGAACCTGGAGAGCGACAGAATCTATAAGGCCAATCTGGACGGGACCGGTGCGGTCGCACTTACCGATGGCACCACGGAGGACTACCTGGGTACATCCACAGACTAAGTTAGTTGGCGTGGAGGGAATGGAAAGCCCATCGGCGTCGGCAGTATGGTCCCATCCTTCCGCGTTCAGGTCGCGTTCTTGATGACGACCGATGCGTGGCGACGGCTTCGGAATAATCGTTAGCAATGCTAACGATTATTTTCTGGCCGCGCAGTTATTCGTCTGATTAGTTTCCGGCTGATTGTTTTGAAGTTGATTCTGGCGACAGGCCGATTTTCTGGAGTAATGCGGGGAATCTTGGATCCTTGCGCAGTGAGTCGAAGCGGGGATCGAGTTTCAGATAGATGAGCCAGTTGGAGCGGGCGGCGTAGGACTGGTCGAGCGCTTCGAAAGCTTCGTCGTTGTCGCCGAGGGCGGCGTAGGCTCCGGCGACGTAGTAGGAGAGAGCTACGTTGGGTTTGCTCTGGTGGAGGAATTGTTTTAGTTGGGAGCGAATTTCGTTGCGCTGTGCCGGAGTTCGGTCTTGTGCAGCGAGGATCTGGGCCTCTAGTAATCCGGTGATGGGATTGGCGGGCGAGAGCTTTCGGGATTCTGCCAGCTTCGCTGCGGCCTGCGGCCAGTCTTTCTCCTGGGCGTGCGCTAGAGCGGCGACCTGCACGGCTACGACGAAGTCCGGATAAAGTTCGCGCGTGCGGGCGCATTGCTGCAGGCATCGCGGATAATCGTGCGCGAGATAGTAAACCCAGGCCAGCGTGACGTTGAATCCCGGAGAAAGGGGATCCAACTCGAGAGCTTTTTCGACTTCGCGGGCGGCGGCATCTGGCTGACCTAGTGCTAGCAAAAGATAAGCGTGGGCTTGGTAGGCTTCCGCGTCATTCGGTTTGAGTGCGATCGCGGCGCGAAATTCTGTTTCGGCGGTCTGCCAATCCCAATCGTAATCCGTGGCTACGATGAGCAACGAAACGTGCGGCTCGGGCAAGTTGCGATTGATTGCTAGCGCCTGCAGCGCTGCCGCTTTCGCTTTGGGATAACTTTCGGATGGAGGCAGGTATCCATAGAAACCAAGTAGCGCGTACGCGTCGGCGATGCCATCGTAGGCTTCTGCATATTGCGGATCCTGATCGATTGCCTGTTGAAAAAGACTGATGGCCGTGGTCATTCCTTTTTCCGTGCGCTTGCTCCAGAAAAATCTGCCTTTCATGTAGTCCTGATGGGCGAGCGCAAGGGCGGCCGGGGTGCTGCCGGTCGAAGTCTTTTGCGACGGCGGGCGCGGATTCGCGACCAGTACGCGTTCGACCTCGGCTACCACGCCATCTTCGATGGCGAACATGTCGTTGATGTTGGAGTCGATCTCATCCGACCAAAGTGTGGTTCCGTTCGCGGTATCAAGCAGACGCGCTTGGATTCGGATCTTGTCACCCTGGCGCTGGATGGTCCCTTCGAGCAACGCGCCGACGGCAAGATCTCGGCCGGCCTTGATGGGGTCGACCGTCCCGGAATAGCGGCTGACTTCTTCGATCGGGCGGACATGCAAACTGCGTGCGCTACCTAATTTAGTAATGATGGCATCCGCTAATCCGAGACCGAGATACTCGTCCTCGGATTCGGACTGCGCCGACAGCGGCTGGAAGGGAAGGACCGCAATCGAGTTTGGGCGAGGCTGGTGGAAGATCTTGCGCCGGATGGGCGATGATGTGATCAGAACTGCGGCGATCAGAATCACTAAGGCGGCGATGGTTGGCACCAGCCAGCGCTTGGATTGTGACGTGGTCGAACTCGATGATCCAACTTGCTTTATCCCGACTTCTCCGACCGATGCTGGAGCGGGATAGCTAACTGAAGATATTTCCGCTGCAGCAGCGTGGGCGGATACATTTCCATTCGATCCGTTTCCGTTCGATCCCTTGCCGTTATTCCCATTGGAGTGCGTGTGCACCTCGGCGACGAAAGCGTAGCCGTAACCGGGAAGCGTTGCGATATATCTGGGGCTGCGCGGATTATCCTCCAGTGCATTGCGGAGCACGGCGATGCATTGTTTCAGGTTATCTTCGCTGACGGTCGTATCCGGCCAAATATGGCTGACGAGTTCTTCGCGGCTGAGGCGGCGTCCACGACCTTCGACCAAAACAGCGAGGGCATCGAAGGCTTTTGGCGTGAGCGCGACGGGCTGTCCGTCGCGGATCAGGCGGCGTCCCGCGGTATCGAGGCGGAACGGTCCGAACTCATATAAATCCCGTGCCATAAGTGAGATAGCCAGGCTCTTACAACTTCTTACCTTTTTTGACTTGTGTCGGGGGGAGTTACCGCATATATCCGGCTGGGGGATGTGCCGGAGCACAAAATCCTAGCATGTTCCCCATCCCCCTGCACGGCAAATTTCTACCCCAGGAGAACCTCTGTATGCGTACCGGCCCTAAATTTCCGACTCTGATCCTTGCAATCTCTTGCGGCTTGGCTCTTAGCCAACTCGCCGCAGCCCAATCCGACGCCGGAGCGCAGCCGCCGGCGAAGCCTGCTTGCTCCACCCAGAACGGGACTGACATGTGTATCTTTGCCGGACCCGCAGGGAATACCAGCTCGATCAAGATTGGCAGCGGCCTGAATTATCTGTGGTACGGCAGTTCGTCATTGAACGACGTGGTGCGATCTACCACCGTCGATGCGACGAAGGAATGCACGATTCCTACGGGAGGTGTGAGCCCGTTTGCATTTGCATTGGGTCCCGATAAGCGCATGTGGTTCACCGAATTTAACGGGGGAAACGTGGGCGCGGTCACCAACGCTTGCAAAATCACCGAGTATCCACTGGGATTCTCGCCAGTGCAGTCCAACGACATTAAGCTTGGATCTGACAACAATCTTTGGGTGGCCACCGACCATAACGGGATCGCGCGCATAACGCCCGAGGGTGGCGTCACTCTCATTCCTCTAACAGACAGCAACGATGCTCAACCGACGTCGCTTGCGTTGGGGCCAGATGGCGACATGTGGTTTCTTGAGGCGAACGGTCCTTGCTTCCAGGGGCAGAACTATACGAACATCGGGAAGATTACTCCGTCAGGAACTGTAACGGAATACAAAGTGAAGTTACACGGCAACGGATTCGGAATCGCGGCTGGTCCTGATGGACGCATCTGGTTCGCGGATCCAGGAGGATGTGACGGATTTACCTCGCGCATCGGCGCGATTACCACCAGCGGTACTGGCCTGCACTACTACACGAAGGGCTTGCCCCCGTTCGTCGATACGATCATTAACGGTGGCGACGGCAACCTATACTTTGGAACCTTCACCAACCAGATCGGACGCATCACCACCAAAGGCGTCGCCACGGTTTGGAACCTGCCACCGAGTCCTCAGTTTGCGGTGCTGGGGATGACGATTGGGCCGGACAACAACATCTGGTTCATCGACAACAGCGGAGATTTTGTCGGGGCCGTTTACATTCATCCAGTGCAGCAGGCCTTTACGCCGGCAAGCGGTCCAGTAGGGACGACCGTCACGATCACCGGCTACGGATTTACCGGCACGACAAAAGTGGAATTCAATGGTAAGTCGGCAGCGTTTACGGTAGTCAGCGGATTCGAAATTACGGCCAAAGTTCCAACCGGAGCGACGACTGGAAAAATCTCAGTCATCAACGCGGGAGGAACGGCGCTGAGTAAGAAAGCGTTTACTGTCAACTAAGGAAAAGTTGTCGATAGCAAGTCTCCTCCTGGAGGCGAGACCATGGCCGTGGGTGCCCACCCTCCGCGCAATTTTGCGCGGAGGGTGGGCTCCGGGCTGGTGGCGGCGTTGGCGGTCGCGTGAGTACAGTTGCGACTATCCTGTTTCGAGCCCGCCACAGAGAGGTATAAAAAAATCGTTAGCAATGCTAACGCCGGAATACGCGCTCCAGATCCTCAACAGCGAGCGCCGACCACCGGACTTCGATCACGAACGAAACAGCCGTTCCAATCGCTTACCCGTTTCTTCGTGAGTGAGATATTCGCCGCGTTCCGAAGCTGCCTCGCCGAGTTCAACGGCTTCGATAAAGCGGGCTTCTTCCGCGAGATATCGGGCGATTGCTTCCTGAACAAGCGCGTCAGTCTCACGGCCCTTGTGGCTGGCAAGTTCTGTAAGTTGGTGCTGCTGCTCGGCTGTCAGTCGCACTTCCATAAGCGGAGCGTACGGTCGCGGTTCACCTCTGTCAACGCTCCGAAGAGTGAGTCCGTGAGTGGCCATCTTTTCTGGGAATTGCCGGGACGACTCCAACCCCTCCTCGCTCTCAAAGCAGTCATCGTTGTATCCTCTCTTTAATTTCTCCTGTCGGAGGCCCTGTGCCTGAATCTGCACCGAAATCTGCAACCAATAGCTTTGGCGCGCCTCAACCCATTTTTCGCGTGATAGATGTGGAAGCCAGCATTGCTTATTACACAAACGCGCTGGGTTTCGAAGTGCGCTGGCGGGCGAACCCTGGATTTGCCTGCGTTGCGCGAGAACGCTGCGATATTTTTATAACGGACGACAATCAGAGCCAGCCACGGATGTGGATATGGATTGGCGTGCAGGATGTCCGAGCATTGCACGAAATCTATGCGGCATCCGGTGCGAAGATCAGAAATTCACCGAACAATTTCGATTGGGGTTTGGAGATGCAGGTGGAAGACCTTGACGGAAATGTCCTTCGCATCGCCTCCGATCGCGAGGAAGACGCGCCCGACGGCGTTTTTCGAGACGCAGACGGCGTTGGGTGGCGACACCTAGGCAATCAGAAGTACGAGCGCGTGGAATAGCATGCGCGGTTAGCGGTATTGTGAAACGTTTCTCCTCCCCTCTCCACTATTCGGACAGATCCCGAGCTACTGGCTGGGCTTCCGGGATGCTCGCCGGACGTGGGAACGTCCGACGAGATGTGAGACGAAGGAGAAATGTATGCCTGCAACCAAGACGCAAGTGTTCGATCCTACCGACGGGACAACTCCCGTAACTCTTCCCACGCAAGACAAGTGCTGTCAGAGTCCGTGTGATCCGCCATGGCGGATGGGGCCAGCCTGTTTCACTTTCACCGAGACGAAGAGTTCGGTTGTGGGCCTGGCAAGTGGTGCGAAGACCAACGATTTTGGTCGCGCGTTTGTCACGATCAACGTGACGTACACGCACACGCTCTGTCTGGTCGGCAAACAACACGGCGGGTTGGCCTACACGCTGACGCTTCTGCCGGGCGAAAAGATGACGCTATATCAGAGCGATCGGTATCGGCGCACGACGTCGGAGACGGAGCGCTACTCCGTGCAGACGACGTTTTCACAATTTGTCTCAGCGTTGCATCAGCAACAAAGTTCGAGTGATTCGAGTGCGCTGATTCAAGTATTGAATAGTCAGACCCAAAGCTCGAGCGCTTCTGGAGGCGGTGGGATTAACCTGGGCATTTTCAGTTTGGGTGGAAGCGGCGGCAGCAGCAGCGATTCGAGTTCCAGCTCGGCGGTGGACTTGTCCGCTCAGGCGAGCGCGAGTCAGTTCTTCTCCGTGGCGCAGCAAGCTTCGCAATACACCGACCTGCAACGATCGATCACGGTCAGCAGTTTCGAAGACTCCGAAAGCGTCTCGACAACACAGCGTACGTTGGTTAACAACAACATCTGCTATGCCGTGACTTACTTCGTCCGCAAGGTGCTGGATGTCTATGTCGCCACGACTAAGGTGACTGCGGTGACGTTCCAGGTGAGGGACGGAAACTATGTGTCTCCCGTGTTGACGGCAGCGCAGATGAGCCAACTGGAGGCGCAGTTCCGCGCTCCGGTGGAAGCGGTGCTCAAAACGCTGCCGAAAGTTGGAGAGACGGTTGAGCAACCGACAATACTTACCGTTCCGACGGACGGCGTGGTTTACGATCCAGAGCTGGCGCATTGCTGCGCGCTTGATCCGGAGTTGGAGCAGGCTGCATTGGTGAAACTCGAACGCGCTCAAGCTGAAGCTCAGAAGATCGGGCTCGAGGTGCAGCTCATGGCGTTGGAGGTGCAGCGTCGACAGGCGCTGTTGGCGGCGGGGACGCTGGATGCGTTCCAGTTGCCGGCGGCGACTACAGTTGTGGCGTAATCAAGAGCGCACGCGGGGTAGGTGGGATCTGCCAGAAGAAAAATCGTTAGCATTGCTAACGAATTCTTGGGATGGGTCGGCTGACGGATCTCCGCTCTTCTCGCCCCCGCCCTTCGCGCAAAGAACGCGCGAAAGGACGGGCACCCGGCGCGCGGTAGTGGTCGGCGAGGTTAGATGTCCTGCAGCAAATTCAGGACGTTGTCCGTTGTGTCGGTCTCGCCTAAGCGCGGGAATATTTTCTCGACGCTGTGACGGTGCATTTCGGCGTCGCGATCGGTCATGGCATCCACGACGAGCACGACGTTGTAGCCGAGATCGAAAGCGCTGCGAGCCGTTGATTCCACGCCGACGCTCGTTGCGATGCCAGCCAGGACGATTTGAGTGACTCCGCGTTGTCGCAGATACTCGTCGAGACTTGTGCTCAAAAATGCTCCCCAGCGTTGCTTGGTGACAATGTAGTCGGCCGGTTGCTGATCGAGTTCAGGTACTAGTTCGCTCCAGTCGGGCGGCGGAACCGATTTTGGGCGGACGATGTCGGTTCGTCCCGGGGCTGCGCCGTTGACGTGGACGAGAACCACCGGCATACCTTTCTTGCGGAAGGCTGCTGCGAGTCGAGCGGCTCGGCCTACGATTTCTCCGGCGGGGTGTGCGGTCGGCAATCCGACGATGCCTTTTTGCAGGTCGATCAAGACGAGAGCGGCGACGGTATCGAGTTTCGTTATTGGCATAAATTTTTCGCGGGGAAGTTTCTCACGCTGTTGCGCGTCGAGTTATATTTTCTTGACGAAGTATAGCGCCGGGATCGTTTGGAACGGAGGGGACCTCAACAGGTGCTCGCTCGAATAAATATCCGCACCAAGAATTCTCTTGCACCGGAAGGCTGATTGTGCGATAACTACGTAATGCGTAGTACGCGATACGTAGTAGTCGCCGAAGAACAACCTAGCAAGGGACATTACTCTGATCCTCCCTTGCTTGTGCTTGCCAGCCTGGCCAACGGTCCAAAGCATGGGCACGCCATGATCGAAGACATAGCAGGGCTTTGCGGGACTCGTCTCGGTCCGGGAACTCTTTACGGGGCCATCGCTCGACTTGAGCAGCAGGGGTGGATTCAACCACTGCCGTCTGAGGATCGCCGCCAGCCTTATCGGATCACGGGCGAGGGAGTGCGCGTGCTTCGAGCAAAACTCGGTACGTTACAGCAATTTACGAAAGCTGGATTGAAAAGGGTGGAAGCGCTATGAATCGCGTGGTCGCGCGTTGGCTAACGCGTTTGTATCCGAAAGCGTGGCGCGAGCGGTACGGTGCGGAGTTTGAGGCTTTGCTTCGTGACGAGGACCAGGTTGGAAGGCACAGCAACTTACGATCATCGCTGCGAATGGCGCCGAATGTGATTTGGTCGGTACTGAACGAACGGATATTTCCGACGGTAAGAGGAACCATGGATCAGCAAACAAATTCTTTTGGCGCCATCGTAAGACGGCCCAGCGCGTTTCTCCCGATGGCCATGTCATTCATAGCGCTCGCAGTCGTTGTAAGTCACATTGCGATGTCCGGTGCCATTCGTGAAGCTGACGAAGGAACGAGTGCCCACATTTGGCAGATATTAATGGCGGGACAATTGCCGGTGCTGCTTTTCTTCGCGATCAAGTGGCTGCCACGCGCACCCAGGCAGACGGCGTACGTGCTCGCGCTGCAAGCTGGAGCTGCGCTTGCGTCAATGGCGCCTGTGGTTTATTTCAATCTGTGAAGAGCTGCCTCGTCGAGAAGTCTGTGCTGCACTTGGCTCAACCAACCGACGATCAAATCGACTTCACGGGAATCGTCATCACGTCATCCACTAGTCCAATTTCTTTCTGAACGAATGGCTCGGCGTACGTTACTCCTCCGAGCGCGCCGTAGAAGCGGGCCATCGACTCCACACGCGACCGAATTTCTTTGTGAGCGGGAAAGATTCCGCTGCCGGCTTCCTGATCGTTGAACTGCGTTTTGTAGGCCATCAACGAGGCTAGGCGCGCTTCGAATTGGTCGGTAATGTCCACTACAAATGTGGGACGCACGTCGCGATACAGGCTGGCATAAATAATTTTGAATGGGCGATGCGCAGTGCCCTCGATCGGCAACTTAGTGAGTCCTGACAAAAACGCCGCTTCATAACCGAGGATAGACGCGGTGTAATGATCGGGGTGACGACCTTCCCAGTAGGGAAGAATCAAAACGTGCGGACGATGCTCGCGCAGAACGGCCGCGACTTTCAGGCGATTTTCCCACGTATTTTCGACGCGGCCGTCAGGAATATCGAGTGCTTCGCGCCAGGAGACTTTCAAGATGCGAGCGGCGTCCGCGGCCTCGCGCGCGCGATCTTCGGCGGACCCTCGCGTTCCCATTTCTCCTTGCGTTAGATCGAGGATGCCGGTGCGATGTCCGCGCTCGGCCATTTTAAGCAGAGTTCCAGCGCAAGTTTGTTCAACGTCATCGCGGTGGGCGGCTAGTGCGAGGATGTCTACGGGCATAGGAACCGTCGTTCGTCGTTGGTTTGTCGGTCGATGGTCGATGGTCGTTCGTCGTTCGCGCCGCGCGTGCTTTTGCAGCGTTTACTTCGTTCCTACACTGTCACAGCAAACCTAAAAGCTTGCATTCAAATCCCAACGACTAGCGACCACCGACGATCGACCAACGACCGGCCTTACGCTGCCGATCGCGTTGTTCTGCGATTTGCTAGTGCGAAGGCCAATCCGAACATGAATAGCGCGAACAGAACCAGTGTCATCAGCGATGCCGTTAGCGAGAATGAACTGGGGGCTTCGGGATACATCAGCGTTCGGAGTGCTTCGACGCCGTATGTTAGTGGATTCGCGTACATGAGCAGTCGCAGCCATCCCGATGCGCCGGAAAGAGGGAAGAGCGCTCCCGACAACAGCCAGAGCGGGATCAAAAATAAATTAATGATCGCGTGAAATGCTTGCGTGGAGTCGAGCGGCCATGCGATCGCGAATCCAAGGGCGGTCAGTGCGAACGATACGAGAAATACTGTTAGGACGATCAATCCGAAGGAAGCGACGGTGAAGTGCACGCCGACGAAGGGAGCGAACACCAGAAAGATTAATCCTTGGGCCGTAGCCAGCGTTGTGCCGCCTAGAACTTTGCCGAGAACAATCGCCGCGCGGGGGACGGGAGCGACCATGACGGAGAGTAAGAATCCTTCGTTGCGATCTTCGATGACAGACATCATGGTGAAAATCGCGGTGAAGAGGACGATCATCACCAACGTACCCGGATAGAAATAATTCAGGTAATGCTGTTGTCCGGCTGCTTGGCCTGAACGGAAGGAAGTACCGAAGCCTGAACCGATGACGATCCAAAATAAAAGGGGAGACGCGATGACGCCCACGACGCGCGCCTTTTGGCGATAGAAGCGCACGATCTCACGCCACCACAGAGTGAACGCGGGCAGCAGGACTCCCGCAGATGCTGGAGAGGATGCGGCTACGGGGAAGGGCGCGGTCTGAGTTGCCATTGGGATTAGTTTAGCAGCGATACTCACGTCTCGAAAACCAGACAGTCTTGAAACGGAATTCGATGTTCGTCCCTGACGCTGTGCTGTAGCATAATTTGCCGTGGCTCATAATCAATCCCAACGTGCCGACTCCAAACGCAGATACTGGTTCTCATAAGTCGCCGAAGTTGTCACGCACCCTAATTGGAGTGCTGATTCTGCTTTGGTTTTCGGTATTCCTTAACTACATCGATCGCAGTAACCTTTCGATTGCCGCACCGCTGCTAAAGAACGAACTTCATCTTTCGGCAACGCAACTCGGGGTGCTGCTCTCTGCTTTTTTCTGGATTTATGCCTGCCTGCAAATCCCGGCGGGATGGCTCGTCGATCGCTTCGAAGTGAAATGGGTTTTCGCGATTGGATTTCTCGTTTGGTCTTCAGCGACGGCCGTGACCGGAATTTTGCATGGCTTTGTTGCGCTTCTCATTGTTCGAGCTGTGCTTGGAGTTGGCGAGTGCGTTGCATATCCCTCGTACTCGAAAATCATTGCGAATCACTTTCCCGTCGAACATCGCGGACTTGCGAATGCCGTGATTGCCGCAGGTCTGAGTGCGGGGCCCTGCTTTGGATTGCTGTTTGGTGGCGTGCTCATGGGACATTTCGGCTGGCGTCCATTCTTTGTGATCCTTGGACTAGCGAGCCTGTTGTGGCTTCCACCGTGGGCAGCGTGGATGCCACTGCTGCCGGAACGCATCCGCAATAATAATAGTCGTTATAACGACAATCGTGATAACGACAAGCGTGATCACGACAATCGTCATCACGACAATCGTGATAACGACTATTATTTATCCCCAAATCCCAACTATCGAGAAATCGTCGCCCGGAAGTCGTGGCTCGCGACCGCCTTGGGTTTGTTCACCAATAACTACGTGAATTATTTCCTGCTCACCTGGCTTCCGTTTTATCTCGTGCGCGAACGCGGATTCTCCATGACGGGCATGGCGGAGGTCGGAGGCGCGACGATGTTCACTGCGGCGCTGTCTGCGATCGCAAGTGGAAGGCTTTCGGACCGGTGGATTCGGGGAGGAGCGACGACCACTCGAGTTCGCACTGGCTTTATGGTTGTCGGCCAACTGTGCATCGGTGTGTTCTTAATTGGCGCCGTGCTCGCACCCCGCAACGTATCGATCGGATTGTTCCTGCTGGCCGGCGTTTCCTACGGAATGTTGGGCCCAAATATTTGGGCAATCTCGCAGACGCTCGCTGGGCCGAGGGCTATTGGCCGTTGGATCGGTGCCCAGAACTTTATCGGAAATCTTTCCGGCGCGATTGGGCCGGCGTTGACGGGATTTCTGGTCGATCGCACGGGACATTTCCTCTGGCCGTTTGTGATTGCCGCTGGGGTGGCTTGGATGGGCGTTGCGGTTTGGATTTTCCTACTGGGTCCGGTGGAGCCGGTCACCTGGAAAAAAGTTCAGCAAATCGCCTAGATACTTCGGGCCTTGACGGGCGAGAGCAACGGTCGCGCTGCCGGGTGGTAGCTATCGGCGTTTCGTTTTTGCTTTCTTCTTATCTACAGTCGCTAGCGCAGCCGCAGCGGCTTCCTCGCTCCAGAAACGGTGTCCGGTGCGATGAATGAAGACGTCTTCCAGAGTGGGCTTGCTAACGCTTAGAGATTGGATCTCTCCAGGAAACGCTTCGAATACTTCGGGGACGAAGCGATGCCCATTTTCAATTTCGAGGCGGACTTGCTTGTCCATCACTGTGGCGTCGACGCGAAACTTCTCTCGAATCCGGTCGGCTAAACTTTGCGGATCCCGCGCCTCCAGCAGAATCACATCTCCGCCAATTTCATGCGCCAACATTTCTGGAGTTCCCAGTGCGACTAGATTCCCTTCGTTCAAAATCGCAAGACGATCGCAAAGCTCCGCTTCTTCCATCAGGTGCGTGGTGACGATGATCGACACGCGTTCCTGATCGCGAAGTATCTGTAGATACTGCCAAAGGTCATGCCGGGCGCCGGGATCGAGGCCGGTCGTGGGTTCGTCCAAGAGCAGGACCTCGGGATGATGGAGCAATCCCTTGGCGAGTTCAATGCGGCGCTGCATTCCTCCGGAAAACGTTTCGACGAGATCGTCGCGACGGTCGAGCAGTCCGACACGGGAGAGAATTTCTTCGATCCGCGTTTTTAAATCGGAGCCGCGCAGTCCGTAAAGATGTCCCTGATGCCAGAGATTTTCGTAGGCGGTGAGTTTTGGATCGACGCTTTGCGCCTGAAAGACAACTCCTATATGACGCCTTAGTGCGCTTGGCTGGCGCACAGCGTCGATTCCAGCGATGGTCGCTCCGCCAGATGTCGGGACCATGAGTGTCGAGAGAATCCGGAAGAGCGTGGTCTTGCCGCTACCGTTCGGGCCGAGAAGTCCAAAGAGTTCTGCTGGATGAACATCGAAAGAGACGCCGTTGAGAGCCGTACGGTCCTGATTGCGTTCCCGATATCGGTGAACGATATTTTGAACGGAAATGATTGGTTGTCCGATGGACGCGGGAACCGGCGCGGGAGGGGCGAAGTCGAGAGCAGTTGAGTTCGGAGTCACAGAGCATTCTACGCCGGAGAGGGAAAGAATTTCATTTTCTGGTAAACGCTAATGAGAGTCCAAGGAGTAAACGTCAAGAGCGAGACGGGGCAAGCCCCGTCTCTACAGGAACATTCTCATGCGGCTACTGCTTTTCGGTCGCGGCCGGGTACACGCTCTTCGAACGCTACCGGAACGTGACGCCACACTTGAATCGCAAGCACTACAGTTGTTGCCAGCAACATCGCTCCCACCGCTACGTGGACGACGGTGGAGATCACCATCGGAAGTTCAGGCTGTGCAGCGTCTCGTCCCCACATGACGCGGGTGATGAAGGCGAGGAAGCCGAGGCAGAGTTGCGTAACCATGAGTCCGAGCATGGTGATCGCAGGACGACGAACGGCATCGACTTTGGGATATGCCGAGATGGCGCGTACTGCAGTCCAGGAAAGTACGAGCGCTACAACTCCAGCGTTGATGACGTGGGGCCACCAGCTTAATCCGTGATGGCGGAACATCGCGCCGAGGATGAGTTGCACATAGAGGACAAAAATCGAAAGCACGGTCAGGGTGAAGAGAGCGGGGCGACGGTGGTCGAATTCGGCGCGCGGTTGTTCTTGAATCCAACTGCGTCCGGTGAAAAGTGCGATGGCGACGGCGATGCAGAAAAACGTTTGCGCGACGGCGGCGTGCGCGCTTGAAACTGCGGGCGGCAGGAAAAATAAAACCGTCAAACCTCCGAGGATGCCTTGCGTGATGACCGTGCCTATTGCGGCCAAGGCCAGAATCCTCAACCCGCGCCGCTTATCGGCCTTCCAGGTCCAGACGGCTAAAATTATTGTGAGCAATCCGACGAATTCGGCGAACATGCGGTGGCCGTGTTCATACTGCACTCCACCGACCATGCGCGGGATTTTGTAGTACGAGCCGAAGGTTGTGGGCCAGTCTGGGACCGATAGTCCGGCGTCATTGCTGGTGACGAGCGCTCCTGCGACGATGAGAAGCAGAGTCGCACACGCTGTAAAGACGGCAAAACGGTGCAATCCAGAATGATAGGGAACTTCGATGCCTTTCAAGATGGGCCCCCAAAGCGCGCCATCTGGACTACGTCCTGAATGGCCCGCGAAACTCGCTAGTTTAACAGATCGGACTTCTGGCTGCGTCGGATTTCTGCGCGCCATTTACTGCACCGGCGTAGCGTCAAGGGGCTTCGCAGGCGATTCGATCGCCTTGATAATCGCGTCCGCGAACTCGGAGGTTCCAGCGCTGCCGCCGACGTCGCGCGTCAGTTTGGTGCGATCCTTATAGACCTCATCGAGCGCGTTGCGAATCTTCAATGCCGCTTCGTGCTCGCCGAGATGCCTAAGCATCAGCAAGGCCGAGCGCAATACAGCGGTGGGATTCGCGATATTTTTCCCGGCGATATCAGGGGCGGATCCGTGGACAGCTTCGAAGATGGCGCATTCGTGTCCGAAGTTTGCACCGGGGACAAGGCCGAGGCCGCCGACCAATCCCGCGCAGAGATCGGAAACGATGTCTCCGTACAGGTTCTCCATCAACAGCATGTCGTACTGATACGGATTCATCACCAACTGCATGCAGGTATTGTCAACGATGTGTTCGCCGTAGGTAATTTCTGGATATTCCTTGGAAATATTTCGCGAACAGCGAATGAAGAGTCCGTCGGACATCTTCATGATGTTCGCTTTATGGATAGAGTGGATTTTTTTGCGCTGATTCGCGCGCGCGTATTCGAATGCAAAACGCGAAATTCGAGTAGACGCCTTCTCGGTGATGACCTTGATGCTCTCGACCACTCCGGGGACGACTTCGTGTTCGATTCCGGAGTAGAGTCCCTCAGTATTTTCGCGGACAACGATCAAGTCGATGCCGGGATACTTGGTCGTGATGTGAGGTAGATTCCGGATCGGGCGAAAGTTTGCGAACAATTCAAAGCGCTTCCGGAGTTCGACGTTAATGCTCGAGAATCCGCCACCAATGGGAGTTGTGACGGGTCCCTTTAATCCCACGCGGGTGCGCTCGATCGATTCCGACAACTCCTTGGGAATATATTCTTTGTACTTCTCGAACGCTTCCGCTCCAGCGGCAAAGCTTTCCCATTCGAACTTGACGCCGGTGGCTTCGAGCATGCGAACTGTGGCCTTAACAACTTCAGGGCCGATTCCGTCGCCAGGTATGAGTGTGACTTTATGTGCCATAAATTTATGCAGTATTTCGAACCACTTGATGACGAACGTTGCCTCTCGGCTATGCTTTCGCAGAAATCTTTCCCTTGGGCTCCAGCGCGTCTTTGTCTTTTCCGGAATCCTTGCCCGTGGCCTTGAGCAGTTCTTTCAACTCGGCCATGAATTCCTGCACGTCTTTGAAGTCCAGATAAACAGAAGCGAAACGCACGTAGGCGACTTTGTCATAGCGACGCAGTCGATTCATGATGAGTTCGCCAATTTCGCTGGTTTTTCTTTCGCGCTCGGCGGACTCGATGACGAAGGTCTCCGCCTCGTTGACGATTTGCTCCAGTTTGCTGATCGGGACGGGACGCTTCTCGCAGGCGCGCATCAGACCGTTCAAAACTTTCGGACGGTCGAAACGTTCGCGACGTCCGTCTTTCTTTACAACCATGTAGGGGATTTCGTCGATGCGCTCGTAGGTCGTGAAGCGCTTTTCGCACTTCAGGCATTCGCGGCGGCGGCGGATGGAATCCGCTTCTTTGCTCTCGCGCGAATCCACGACTTTGTCATTTTCAAACCCGCAGAAGGGGCATTTCATGAGCTTGGGTGCACCAGGAAATTCATCTTGATTGTAGCAGGGCGGTGGGGCAGGTCTCGGGGCTCAGGAAAACACGGTTGCGCCGACGCCCGATTTGAGACTTGCGACAACGCTTGCCCTACTAAGAAAAGCTAATCAGTCTTGGTTTCCGAAACATCTGCTTCGTCTGCTTTAGCGGTCTCTTCCGATAGTTCACGCAATGACAATCGTTCGCGGTGCGCGAGAAATAATCCTAGGGGGACAACGGACACAAATGTGACCAGCCACAGCATGATGCCGCAACTGGCGGCGAGCTCCGGGGGTACGTCGAAGACGCGCTGCAGAGTGGCGATCGTCGCCAACTGCGATCCGCCGCCAATTCCAGGCAACTGGACCATGGATCCGATCATGCTTGCTCCCATCAATACCAAGACTTGCGATCGATGAATATTCAGGATTGCTACTCCGTAGGAGTGGGCGACTTCCTGATAAGCCATGATGATCATGAACCACATCAGGAGCGAGAGCGCCACAAGACCGACGAGGGAGGTTAGATTGTGGATGGTGTTCAATCCGCTGCGAAATTCGCGGACGCGGGTGGCGATTTTGTGACCAAGCTCCGCTCGGAGATGAGAAAAACGGCGCTCGATCCAATCGGCGATACCCTCGCCCTTCCAGTAAACGGCCGCGGCTCCGAAGGATATCGCCGGCGACAAGAAGGATCAGCAGGAATCCGCCTTCTCGGAAGCGATTGTAAAAGGGAAGAGTTCGAGGTCCAGCGGATAAGAAGATCGCGCCGACTAGCAGCATCGTAAATGCGGCGAGATCAAAGATGCGTTCGACTGCCCAAACGGCGAGTTGCGAAGAGAAAGTTAGGTTCTGTCGACGGGCGATTAGATACGGGCGGATCAATTCACCAGGGCGCCCGAGTAGAGCAAGGCCGGTGAATCCAACGATGGTCGGCGCGACGAGTCCGACGGCAGAAGCTTGCGGGCGAACGGGACGCAGGAAAATCTTCCAACGAACCGCTCGCACGACATAAGCGAGATAGATCAAGGCGATGCCGTGGACAATGTGCATCCACTTTCGCGGGCGCGTTTCGCGGAAGCGGGCCCAATCGAAATTTTGCCAGGTGCGGAACTGCAGGTAGACCAGCACGGCGAGTATGAGGAACACCACCGCGTAGATCACATACTTTTTATTTTTCATTCGGAAGTGATGATCCCGTGTCGTTCGATCGGATGCGGATTGTTTGATGTGGAGCAGTAGGGCGGAAGAATCGCGCAGTTCAACTGGCCCAAGCCCCGCATTAAGGTACGACTTAAGGTAAATGAGAGTGGATATAGGGTCAACGCGCTGTTGCGTCCGCGACCGGCGTTATGGCGGCCTTTGAGGAAGTTGACGTTGGCGACGAAGTCTTATGGGACTGCTTACTGACCGCCTTGGTTGAGGCGGTATTCGAAACCCTATTCGGAATCCGCTGAGGCGGGTGATTCAGCGCCTCTAATCTTTTCGCTTCTTTTTCCTGGGCAATCTTCTTCTTGTTGTAGTCGTGGACGATGCGCGCAACGTAGGCGCGAGTCTCGCGAAACGGTGGCACTCCTTGATATTGTTCGACGCGACCGGGGCCAGCGTTGTACGCGGCCAGAGCTTTCACGAGATCGAAGTTGTAGCGCTCCAGTAATTCGCGGAGGTAACGGCTGCCGCCGGTTACATTGTCCTGGGGATCGAGAGCGTCTGTGACCCCCAATTGGGTTGCGGTGCCGGGCATCAACTGCATCAGGCCTTGCGCGCCTTTGCGGGAAACGGCGTTGGATTTGAAACCGCTTTCTGCGTGGATCACGCTATTCACCAGATCGGGATCGAGATGATAGGTGGCGCTCGCTGAGTTCACGACATCGGTTAGAGCGAGTGCCGACTTTGCCGAATCAAACTTGACCGATCCGGTTGCGATGTTGACCGTCATCGAATTAGAAATCGAATTGGAAGTCGTCGACGACTTGAGCGGGTTCGACTCTGCGCTCGCTAAGCCCGGGGGCGGCGATAGATCTTTTTCGTAGCTTTCGATATCGGCGGTGGGGACGTCGGTGAAGTTGGAGTCGTCGCCCCCCAAGTAAAGACGCGTGGTTGATCCCATGACCACGTGGCGCTCGTGACGAATTGAAAAACCATTGCGAAGGATTGCGAGGTCGGCCGCGGACGAAAGGCGAGCGGAAAGCAGGAGCACGATGGCGCAAAAGAAGGCGGCGGCTCGCCACCGGTGATCGCTTCTGTTATTCGCGCGTCGATTGCTTCGCGTCATCTCTTCCTTTGCTTCGACAGATCTTCTTCCAAAGCCCGATTTGCTAGAAGGTGGTTACCGTCGCTGGAGCGATCTGATCGGTCGTGATCGGCCCCAGATCTTTTCCGTAGAGAACATGCTCGATGGCTCCAGCCACCCCGTGATCTCCGTTGGAGTGAGTGAGTTTCCAACCGCGTGTTCTCAGCTCTTCAGATGCATTCCCCATGATAAAGGGGTGGCCAGCGAAGGCAAGCATTTCAATGTCGTTGTAGTTATCACCAATGGCCATGACCTGATCGCGAGTGACGCCGCGATGATTAGCCCAACGCTCAAGAGCGTGTCCTTTGGAGCATCCGGCATTCAGCACATCCACGATGGACAAATCGCGACCGGGATACTCAGTCCGCAAAATGGTAATGGGAAGGTCAGACTTTTCAAGTGTGCGCAACACGCGCTGCATATCTTCCACCGGTCCGCAGAACATGGCTTGTACCGGATCTTTGGTCAGCGAGTCTTCGATCGGCACCACGAACTGGATGTATTGCATATTTTTCTCGAGCCAGCGTTGGATGCTGCCTTCGAGTTCATTCAAGCGCTCGACGACGATAGTGCCGGGCCCGTTGCTGTCAAAGGTGAGAACGGTTTGGCCGCGGAATTCTTGCATGTTCTGCACCAACGATCGGCAGGTCGGAGCGGGGAGCATGTCGCGGTGAAAGGTCTCACCCGACAGCGACCTGGTAATCGCGCCGTTCGAAGTGATCATCCAGAGATCAAATCCAAGCTGCTCGGCGATCGGGAGCGCGAAGGTGTGACGTCGACCGGTCGCAAGAACGACTTCAACACCCTCCTCGTGTGCCCGTCTTAGGGCCGAGAGATCTGGCTCCGAAATGCGAAATTCAGGATTGAGTAGCGTTCCGTCGATATCTAGCGCAATCAGACGTAGGCGAGGAGCGTTCACAGGTAAGTTTAGCATCCGGCCACGGAGCGGCGTCCCTCTTAACCGATCACCTGAGTTGGGTGATCGTTCCAAAAGCGAACGGCGAGGAACTTCCTATTGCACTGATTGCAACGCGATTGTCTTGACAAGCACAAGGCCTACTTGTAATGTTACCCGCGGTCATACGATCAGGTTCCCAAACAGAAGCCCGTAGGTTGCTGATTTTGCACGTAAATTGTGTCCAACGCTGGTTTGAGCTGGCACATTTCGAGTCGCAACCGATATTCACTGTTAAGCGTTGCCAGGCTGTTATGGGCAAGGCGGGTTCCGGGGAGAAGTCGATCCAGCGTTGGCCAAATGCGTGGGCAAACGGGTGCTTTTTTAAAGCTAGTGCTTTGCAAAATGAGTGCATTCCAAAAAGGAGAATTTATGGTGCGTAAGCTTGCCGTTATAACAGTCACAATCCTTGCGATTGTGTTTCTCGTTAACTCCCTAGGTTTGGCTGAGCCTCTTCCTTTATTAACGCGGCACGTGCGCGACGGAGTTGCCAATGGGCAGGCCTTATCGGTCGGACGCCTTCCCGCAACGCAGTCGTTGCAATTTGACATCGTTTTGCCTGTTCGTGATCGCGCAGCGCTACAGAATTTCGTGCAGCAGGTGAAAGACCCGTCGAGCCCCTTTTACCATCAGTTCATTACTCCGCAGGAATTTACCGCGAGATACGGTCCGAGCCAGGAAGATTGGGATTCGCTGGTTGCGTTTGCGAAAGCGAATGGCTTTGAAATCGTCGGCGGGACCCGCGACAGCAGAGATTTATGGCTGACCGGATCCGTGGGCAATATCGAGAAAGCATTCCATGTGATTCTTGGAGTTTATAAGGACCCGAACGAAGACCGCACTTTTTACTCGCCCGATCGCGAGCCGACGGCGAATTTGCCATTCCAACTCTGGCACATCACTGGACTGGATAACAATTCCAAGCCGCATCCGATGTACGTCAAGAAGAGCGACTACGCAAAGGCCCACGGAATCGACCCCAAGAAGGTGCACTCGAACGCCACAGGATCCGGCCCCTCAGGATCATTCTTAGGCAGCGATATGCGCGCGGCCTACTATCAGGGCACGGCGCTCACCGGAACCGGCCAAAACGTCGCATTGTTTGAACTCGCGGGCACCGATTTGGCTGACCTGACCACGTATTACAACAATGTTGGGCAAACGGAACCGTACACTCCCACACTTGTTTCTACCGGTGGATACGCTACGACGTGCGTTTACGGCTCCGGTGGCAGCAGTGCTTGTGACGATACGGAGCAGACTATCGATCTGACGCAGGAGATGGGCATGGCTCCAGGCTCAACCATGCTCTATATGTATGTGTGCGGCAACGTCAAAGCGAATGGTACGGGGAATTTTAGTGATAGCGCCTGTATCAGTGCGATGGTTACGAATACGGCCGCACCCTTGAGCAAGCAAATTAGCTGTTCGTGGGGATGGACACCGGCGGACGCCAGCACGCTGGATCCTTACTTCGAGCAGATGGCAACGCAAGGTCAAAACTTCTTCGTAGCGTCTGGCGACAGTTCTACCTGGTCTGCTTCGAACGAAGCTTGGCCAGCGGACGATGCGAATGTTGTTGCCGTCGGTGGCACGGATTTAACAACCTCCGGCGCGGGCGGTCCGTGGAGTTCGGAGACGGCGTGGGTCGATAGCGGCGGCGGCATCTCACCGGATTCGATTGCGATTCCGTCGTGGCAGAAGATCTCTGGCGTGATCAACTCTTCTAACAAAGGATCCACGACGTTGCGCAACGGCCCAGACGTTTCGGCCGAAGCGAACTTCGACTTCTACTATTGTGCCGACCAAAAGGCTTGCAGCACTGGATTGGGTGGAACCAGCTTTGCGGCACCCATGTGGGCCGGATATCTTGCTTTGGCCAATCAGCAGGCGGCAGCAAATGGCGAGACAATCGGATTCATTAATCCGATTATTTACGCACAGGCTGCTACCGGGGGAACGAACTACAGCACCCTTTTCCATGACATCACGAGCGGAACGTCTGGCAGCTACTCGGCCGTCACAGGCTACGATCTGGTGACCGGATGGGGCAGTCCGAAAACGACCGGCCTGATTAACCTGCTTGCCGGTTCATCGACACCTAGCTTTACGCTGTCGGATTCGCCGAGCAGCCTGACGATCACGCAAGGCGGAGCCGCCGGAAACAGCACCGTTACGGTCACGGATATAGGAGGATTCACGGGAAGCGTAACTCTTGCGGCTTCTGGATTGCCGAGCGGTGTCACGGCGACGTTTAGTCCTAATCCAACAAGTGGAACGAGCACGCTGTCGCTGACTGCGAGCAGTTCCGCCACAACAGGAACGTCCACCGTTACCATAACCGGAACGTCCGGCAGTTTGACCGCGACCACTACACTCGCGCTGACGGTGACTGCGGCGGCCACGCCGAACTTCACCATCGGCGCATCTCCGTCGACGCTCACCGTAACTCAAGGAGCGAATGGGACGAGCACCATCACTATCACCAGCCAGAACAGCTTCAGTTCTGCAACCACACTGAGCGCGACCGGCCTGCCAACAGGCGTGACCGCAGCGTTCTCGACCAACCCTGTTACTCCACCGGCGAACGGCAGCGTGACATCCACGTTGACGTTGACGGCTTCTGCAACCGCTACTCTCGGTGCGGCGACAGTCACGGTCACCGGCACTTCCGGATCGCTCACTCACAGCGCGACCATTGCTTTGACAGTGACTTCGGCTTCGGGGGCGCAGACGGCGGTGTACAGTGCAACGCTGAAAGCTCCGGAGTGTGCCACAGTTGGAACGTCGTGCGACTCGGGCGCGTCTCTGCTGTTGGGACGCGATCACATGTCGGGCGGCGCGGAACCGAATCAACCCAACACCATCGCTAGATCTTGTGCGGATGGCACCAGCGGCACTTTCCACTCCGACGAATCGAATGATCGGATCGTGGTTAGCTCCGCAAGCGGTGCATTAACCCACGGAACCACAGCGACGGTAACGGCCACGGTATGGGCGTGGAGCGGATATACATCTGACTCGCTTGACCTCTACTATGCCGCCAACGCAAACAGTCCTTCATGGGTCTTTATCAAGACGATCAAGCCCACGAAGGCCGGTGCGCAAACCTTGTCCACGACGTTCACACTTCCCACGGGCGCTTTACAAGCGGTCCGAGCCCAGTTCCGGTACCAGGGAAGCGCGTCGTCTTGCACAACGGGCTCGTACAACGATCACGACGATTTGGTCTTCGCAGTTCAGTAAAGACTGGGTTTTCGCTGGTTGTGATTGTCTGATCAAGAACGCTGAGCCGGTCCCTCACAGGACCGGCTTTTTTCGCGCCAAACTGTTTGCATGCGCGAGCTTGGACTACTCCGAATATGAAGATTTTATGAATTTGCGAATGAAATCTCTTATAGGCCTGATCAAAATTTGGAGTTAGACTCTCCGACGTTATGTCGATAACTTAGGTCATGGAAAACTTGATAGCCTTTGAAGACTCCTCTGTTGATTTATTGCACGAGATTGGCGGTCAGCTCGCCACGGCTGGCGGATTTCATGAAGTTCTGGACCGGGTAGTGGAATTTGCCTCGGCCCTGGTTAAATGCGATTCCTGCCTAATCTATGTGCTCGAGGGCGATAATTTGGTTCTCCGGGCCTCGAAAAATGCGCATCCGGATATCGTTGATCGCCTGAAACTGCGCGTCGGGCAGGGAATCACGGGCTGGGTTGCGGCGCATAACGAACCGGTCGCGATCTCTGAGCGAGCAGCTCTGGATCCGCGATTCCAGTTCTTTCATGAACTGCCTGAAGATACCTACGAGGCATTTCTCTCCGTGCCGCTGATGTGCAGAGGACGAGTGGTCGGAACGATCAACCTGCAACATCGCCTGCCGCATGTTCACAAACGAAAAGAGATTCGTTTGATTTCCGCGATCGGATTTCTGGTCGGTGCAGAGATCGAACTAGCACGCATGGAGGAAGCAAACTCCCACCTCGCGGACCAGTTGCAAACGCGAAAAGTCGTGGAGCGCGCCAAAGGAATTTTGCAGCGCGAACTCGGACTTAGCGAAGAGCAAAGTTACCTGGCTCTGCAACAACAGAGCCGTCAGAAACGTAAGGCCATGCGAGAGATTGCTGAAGCGATTATCCTGGGCTATGAAGTCAGGGTGAACAGTCGGCCCACGGCCGCTGTTTCATAGATCAGTTGTTTGGATTAGTCATGGATGTGTGGATGATGTAGAAGAGACGCGGCTCGACGCGTCTCTTTTTGCGTGCATTCTTTGCAAGTTAAACATCCACGCGCGCAAGAAAACGCCGAGAGCAGGCGATGGCTCCCGGCGTGGCAGTTGCTGAGTCCTACCTCGGTTAAGGCTCACTCCGCAACTGGAGTCAAACGGGTTGATCAGTGATCCGGCCCGTTACTTTGCAGCCTTCTCGTTGGGCACTGCGAAATGCAGGGTCATGTCGTACTCCGGCAGATCCATCGCGCTGACAAAGCTGTTTCCATTCCTCGACACCAGGGTAAGCTTTGAGCCTTGCTGTGACTGGGGCGACTCGATGTCGTTGATCAGCAACATGGCGTCAGTTCCAGTGCCGTTCAGTCCCCGCAGAACTAGAAACGTGGGACGTCCTTCGTTGGAAAGGGCGAAGGAATAATCGCCTGGTCGAAGAACGCAATTCTGCCAATGGACTTCGTGAGTCAAAGTGAAGACGCCGCGTGCGTCTTCGGCGGCAGCCAGGGTCGGCTGAATGCTGAACATACTGCAAGTCAAAACGGCGGCATATGCGAATTTGCGAAGTGATCTCATACCATCTCCTATTCTTGGTCTAAAGGCACACGCCAGACACGAAAAGCCGTACAGCAGCTCGAATGAACTGGTGGCGCGCCTAGATTAAGGTGGAGAACAACGAGGTCAGCAGATTTGCAACGCAGCGAACTCGGCTGGAGGCAAAGGTAAGTTCGAAGGTCCCGCCGCTCGGCAGGATTCAAACTTGGCCTACGATGCTTCATTCACTTTGAAGCAGATTGCTCAGGACGTCCAACGAAAAAAATTGATCCAGACGATTCACATTAACTATTTAGTTACTTTTGCTGGCTACTCCGGAACACCAACCAATGCTCTAGAGACGCCATTAAACTAACGTTCCTGTGGATTCACAGGCTCTCGTTTGCAAAAAGGCGAGTGGATACGAGAACATACTTGGTTTGCATACATCCCACTGTTCCGATAAGGAAGCAGCCTAACTATGGCGAAGCTGAAGAAGTCCCCTGTGAAGTCATTGAAGACATCCCTCAAGAAGGCGATGGTGGAAGCCACGTCACACGAGTACACACCGAGTCGCGTAGGACACGATCACACGATCGAGCCTGCTAAAGGGAAGTTGGGCGTAATGATCCCCGGCATGGGGGCGGTAGCTACAACGTTTGTCGCCGGCGTGGAAGCGATTCGAAAAGGAATCGCGCCGCCAATCGGCTCGATGACGCAGATGGGAACCATCCGGCTCGGGAAACGCACCGACGGCCGTTCGCCCAGGGTGAAGGATTTCGTTCCTCTCGCCGGACTAAACGATCTCGTCTTCACTGGCTGGGATATTTTTGAAGACAATATGTACGCTGCCGCGCGGAACGCGGGAGTCCTTGAGCGCGACCTGCTCGACAAAGTGAAGGGACGCCTCAGCGCCATCACTCCGATGAAAGCCGTGTTCGATCACAACTACGTCAAGAAAATTGACGGCCCGAACGTGAAGAAGGGCAAGAACAAGATGGACCTGGCCGAGCAGCTGCGCCAGGACATGCGCGACTTCAAGAAATCGAGCAAAGCGAGCCGCCTGGTCACGATCTGGTGCGCGTCCACAGAAACATTCATCCGGCCGAGCGCAATTCACCAAAGCGTGAAATCGCTGGAGAAGGCGATGCTCGCGAACGACAAGAACATCGCTCCTTCGATGATTTACGCGTACGCTTCGCTGATGGAAGGTGTGCCGTTCGCCAACGGCGCTCCGAATCTGACGGTCGATATTCCGGCGATCCTCGAACTATCGCGCGAGCGCGAAGTTCCGATCTGCGGAAAAGACTTCAAGACGGGACAGACTCTGATCAAGACCGTGCTCGCCCCCGCGTTCAAGGCGCGCCTGCTGGGATTAAGTGGATGGTATTCGACCAACATTCTCGGCAATCGCGATGGCGAAGTGCTCGATGATCCAGGGTCGTTCAAGACGAAGGAAGAATCGAAGCTCGGCGCGCTCGAGCATATCCTGCAGCCCGACTTGTACCCGGAACTCTACGGCAACATGTATCACAAGGTCCGAATTAATTATTATCCGCCGCGCGGCGACAACAAAGAAGGTTGGGACAACATCGATATCTTCGGATGGCTCGGCTATCCGATGCAGATCAAAGTCGATTTCCTCTGTCGAGACTCAATTCTTGCCGCGCCGATCGTGCTCGATCTCATCTTGTTCCTCGATCTCGCGCAGCGTACTCCAGAATTGCGACGGTTGGGAATTCAGGAATGGCTGAGCTTCTACTTCAAGTCGCCAATGACTGCTCCGGGGCTGTATCCCGAGCATGATTTGTTTATTCAGTTGATGAAGTTGAAGAACACGCTGCGGCACTTGAAGGGCGAAGAGTTGATCACGCACCTGGGGCTCGAGTACTACGACTAAGGTAGTCGATCGCGTGGTGACGGGCCTCTGGCCCGTCATGGCTGGCACTCACCACACTGTTTGAACGAGTGGACTTCGCCGAATCTTCTCATCGCGCGTCACCAGCGTCAGTCCCTCCGCTCGCGCGGTAGCGCCGATCAGACGGTCCGCTGGATCGCGCGGATAATCGTGGGGAAAGTGCGTTGTAAGAGCCGCGACCTCCGGCGTGATAGGCAGGACAGTCACGCCCTCCAGCAGATCTCGAATCGACGCTTCGACTGTACCCGAACTCTGTATCTTGCCGCTGGCAAAAAGCAAAGCTAACTCCCAGATACTGATCGCGGAAATGGCAACCCCATCACTAGATCGTGCCCGGCGGATCGCCGATGCCGCACCCCTCGAGAGTTGGTGCGATTGGCCTCCGGCCCAAAACAAAACATGGGTATCGAGGAGAATCATCGCAGCGCTTCCCAATCATCGAGTGGCACAACGGGCGACACGATGTCTCCGGTGACTTTGAACTTCCCATCAAGCCTCCCGATCCAGTTGTCTTTCTTACTTTCCACCGGAACCAACTTAGCCACCGGCTTTCCCCGCTTCGTGATTACGATCGGTTCACGAGTCGACCGCACATCCTCCATGAGTGTCAGGCACCGCGCCTTAAACTGTGCTGCGCCAATCTTCTTCATAGACACATTGTAACATACATGGTCATGCTAAGATGACCACATACGGGATGAACCTATCACTAACCTTAGTCCATCGCGTAGGCCCGTTTCAGCCACAGCTTCACCTCATCGTCGATATCTCTCTTCGACTTGATCTCAATCCTGTGCGTGATGCGATCCTTCTTCGCATAGCCACCGGTGTCGATCAAGCGTTTCGGCGTTTTCATATTGCCGAGCGCGAGTCCGAGATCGATGCGGGTGTTCGTCGTCGGTTTGATTTGCGCGAAAACGTGATCTCGATAGAGCGGAACGATGGTTTTGCCCGGACATGCCTTCACGTCTTTGCCGATAGACAATCCTAGTTTCAACAACTCTTCATACAGGGGACGCAACGCAGTCCGCGGGCCGGAATATTGAGCGTCGACCCATTTGTTGGCGAACTTTAAATAAGATTCTGCGGAATCTTCTTCGGTGCCTTTACCCTCGGCGCGCTCAGCGATCCAGGAAGCTGAGTAGAATCCGAGTTTGTGTTCCTTCTTGAGCCACTCGCGGCGGGATTTTTCCGTAGTTGGACCGGACTCCTGCGTTAGCGTGATCCACTCCTCGAGCGATCGCCCTGTCTTCTCCGGAAGTTCTTCCTTCCACTTCGCGACCATCGCAACTGCAGGATGTACGGAATATAGCTTCGAAACTTTACTGGCAGACTTCTTGGTGGCAGCCATCGAAAATCCTTTCGGATTGCCATGATACTCAATTCGCTAACTGGCTCGGATAGAATCTTGCGATGGCTGGTAAGAAATTCAAACCGCGCGGCTCGGCGGCTAAGAAATCCGAATCGTCGAAATCGTACGCGGGACACAACACGAAATATCTGAAGCTGCAGAAGAATTATTGTTTTGGATGCGGCAAGAATAATCCAGATGGGATGAAACTGCGATTCGTATATGACGAGGAGCGCAAGTGCTTCGTGTGCAATTTGCGACTTGGCAAACGTTACTCCGGGCCGCCTGGACACTGCCATGGCGGGATCATCGCGACCATCCTCGATGAAGCGATGGGAAAAGTAAACAAGCTACGCGACGTGGTGGCTCTGACATCCGAGATGACGGTGAATTTCCTGAAACCCGTCCCGCTGAATCAGCCTTTACGTGTGGAATCTCGCGAGGTCGAGGTGAACGGGCGAAAGCATATCAACATAGCCGAGATTCTGAATGCTAAGGGAGACGTGCTTGCGCGGGGGCGAGGATTATTTATCGCGATTGATCCGCAGCGCATGTTTGCGAAGTTTGTAGAGCGGTAGTCCGAGTCGCGAAGAACTCGAGTGAACTGTCAACTAATAACCTAAGCGCTTAGGATATCGAAGGGAACTAAATAAAAACAGAGAAGCTTCCTACGAAGGCTTCTCGGCGTGGGGTACCGCGAATCGCGCTCGGGCTGTAAAATAATTGCAGGAAGAGAGCCTAACCGATGCCGAATAATCTACCGAAGAATACGTCGAACAACAATGGACACAACAGCACCAGTCTTCGCCTGAAGACGGGCCTCGCCGAGATGCTCAAGGGCGGCGTCATCATGGATGTCGTCAACGCGCAACAGGCTGAGATTGCCGAAAAAGCTGGAGCGGTCGCGGTGATGGCGCTGGAGCGCGTTCCATCGCAGATTCGCGCCGAGGGTGGAGTGGCGCGCATGTGCTCCCCGAAAGTGATTCGCGAGATTATGGGAGCGGTGGACATCCCTGTAATGGCGAAATGCCGCATCGGTCATTTTGCAGAAGCGCAGATTTTGCAGGAACTTGGCGTCGATTACATCGATGAGTCGGAAGTGCTGACTCCCGCGGATGAGTTTCACCATGTGGACAAGCATGCCTTCACAGTCCCTTTTGTATGCGGCGCGCGCAATCTTGGCGAAGCGCTGCGGCGCATCGCTGAGGGCGCGGCAATGATCCGAACCAAAGGTGAGGCTGGAACCGGAGACGTAGTGCATGCCGTCCGCCACATTCGGCAGATCGTGCAGGACATGCGGATTCTGACAGTCCTTGGCGAAGAAGAATTATTCGCCAAAGCGAAAGAGCATCAGGCGCCGTATGAATTGATCAAGATGGTGGCGCGCGAAGGGAAGTTGCCGGTGCCGAATTTCTCGGCCGGCGGAATTGCCACTCCGGCTGACGCCGCGCTGGTCATGCAACTGGGAGCGGAAGCAGTGTTCGTTGGATCGGCGATCTTTATGAATAGTTCGGTCGAATTCGCGGATCCCGCAGAAGCCTCGAAGCGCGCAAACGCGATTGTGCAGGCCGCGACGCATTACAAAGATCCTAAAGTTTTACTTGAAGTCAGCAATGAATTGGGCGAGCCCATGAAGGGTCTAGCCGTATCGATGCATGACGAGGCCCAACTGTTGCAGACTCGCGGCTGGTAGGCAAAAGCGGTCACCACGGGGGGCACAGGGGTTCACGGGGTAAGGCGGTTTCCCCTGTGGTCCTCTGTGCCCCCTGTGGTTAGCGGTTTGATTTGACTTGACGACTCCCACAAAAATCGGTGTCTTGGCTCTGCAGGGCGACTTCGACGCGCACCGCCGCCGGCTTGAAGAACTCGGTGCAGACGTTGTGCTCGTGAAAAAGTCTGAGCAACTCAACGAAATCGATGGGCTCGTAATCCCCGGCGGAGAATCTGGCACGTTTCTCAAACTCCTCGGCGCTGAAGGATTCGCAAAGTTAAAGAATTTTGTCTTGTCCAAACCGACTTTTGGAACGTGTGCTGGATGCATTCTGCTTGCGACCGAAGTGGAGAATCCAAAACAAGACGGTCTGGGCGCTCTCGATATCACTGTGCGACGGAACGCGTACGGGCGGCAGGTGGATAGCTCGATCCGGGAAGGAAACTTTCTGGGCGATCCTATCGAGATGGTTTTTATTCGTGCTCCGAAAATTGAACGGACTGGGAAAGACATCGAAGTGATCGCGACTGAGGGGAATGACACGGTGCTGGTGCGGAAGGGAAAGACACTGGCCGCCACGTTTCATCCTGAGTTAAGCGACGATCCGCGCATCCATCAATATTTTCTGGATATGGTTGGGAACAAGAATGGTTCGAAGCACTAGTATTCGAAGGGCGATCTCGGATGGGTTCTCGTGAAGAGAGAAACTAGTCGCTGAGGTGGTGGCGGATCAGGGCTGCCAATCCAACCAATCCGCCGCCGAGTAGCGCGAGCAGACCGGGTTCTGGAGCAAGGGATGAACGGACGACTGCTGGCGCTCCGAAAGCGCTGCCGGCTAATATCAGGATTATTAAGGCGACTGGGCCTAGGTTTCGCACGGGTAGTACCCCTTTTCTCACTAAACATGTGGCAAGTGAGTTTCCATCCAAGCCATATTCACGAGCTGTTCAAAGATGCGCTTTATTGGGAATAAGTGGCCTGAAACGGGCCGTCCATGGCCGATTTCCGCCTAAAGGCCCCAAGGCGTGTGCATGTCTTTGCACAGTTTTGCCAGAATTTGGCTCTTTGGGCTCCCAATGCGGGATTCGACCCCAATCCGGTATTCTGTCCAATTCTGACGTCACTCCCTAATGGAACCTGCTCCCGAGCTCCAAATCAGTCCGGTATCGCTCGCTGCCTACACGTGTTTAGTGCGTGGCAATTCGAATTTTCGAAGGCTGTGGAGCGCCCAAGTGATCAGCGAAATCGGCGACTGGTTTTACACACTGGCAATTTACAACCTGCTGCTGCAACTCACAGGGCGTGCGAGTTCGGTAGCGTTAGCGCTCGTTCTGCAAGTCCTGCCGCAGACTTTGATCGGGCCGTTGGCAGGTGTCGTTAACGATCGTTTGCGGCGCAAGCACGTCATGATCGCGACCGATATCGGACGCATGCTGATCGTCCTCTGCATGCTGTTTATCCGCTCTAAAGAAATGGTGTGGCTCGTCTATCCCCTTCTGATGGCCGAGACTTTGCTCGTCGGATTCTTCGAGCCGGCGCGAAGTTCTGTGATTCCCAACATCGTGAAGCGCGAAGATATTGTGATGGCGAACACGCTCGCCTCGACCACCTGGAGCGTGAATCTGATGCTCGGTGCGGCGCTCGGAGGGATCGTCGCCGCGTTCTTTGGGCGCGACGCAGTCTTCTTGCTGAATGCATTTTCGTTTCTGGCGTCGGCCCTGCTGATTCGCGGGATGCGCTTTGCCGAACCGCATACCGATGGCGGTCGTCCTTTTCGTGCGAGAGAACTCGTTGACTTTTCGCCGATCATGGACGGCATCCGCTACGTTCGCGCTCACGCTCGATTGCGGGCGACGGTCCTGGTGAAGTTTGGGAATCTGATCATCGGTCCAAGTTGGGTCCTGTTCACGGTGATGGGACAAAATGAATTTGCGGTCCGCTGGCGCGGTATGTCTCTGGAGCGCAGCGCCTTTCTTGGCATGAGTCTGCTGCTCGGCGCACGCGGATTGGGAGCGTTGCTTGGACCGCTGTTTGCCGCCCCGTGGGCCGGGCATTGGAAGCACCGGCTGGAACTCGCGATCTTCTGGGGATACATCGCCGGAGCCGTCGGCTATTCGGTGTTGGGAATCTCCGGGCATTTGTGGCAAGCATGTTTATGCATCATGCTGGCGCATTCTGGCAGTTCGATCATCTGGGTCTTCTCGACGACGCTGCTGCAAATCCAAAGCGACGACAAATTTCGCGGACGAGTCTTCGCGGCCGATCTAGGCCTCTGTATGTTCACGATCGCAGCCGGTGCCTATCTCGCAGGCCGCTTCGTAGATTGGGGATTCGCCGCGCGCCACGTTGCCGCCGTTGCAGGTATGTTGATGCTGATTCCGGCAGCGCTGTGGGGAATGTCGATCAGAAAGAATGCAGCGGCGGAGAGCTAGGAAGCTAGGACCGTGGAGTTCCGGGCGGCGTCCCCCAGTCGAACACTAAGGCCGACGGATTGGTTTTCGAGTGTCACTTGGACCCGTGTACTCGCTGCATACGCTCTTCACGTTCTGCGCGGAGGGCTTTCGCGAAATCCAAGCCGCCACCAGGGACACCTTGATGCACCCATATCCCGTCCGTCTCGATCAAAACTGCACTATTACGGATTGGGCGTAGCACGAACTCTTCCGGTCGTTCAATGATTTCCAGTTCAGCGCCCGGAAGTAGCCCGTACCGAGCCCGGAGCAGTTTGGGCAAAACCACTCTTCCGAATTTGTCTAGCTTTAGTTTCATGAAACTATCGTCGCACACTGCCGTAAGGATGAAACCTAAATCCTGCACCTAATTAATTAGTTGCAAGATTCGAAAGATTGCTCTTTATGCAACATCGGCAAAACTATGAAAGCTGATCGATCTTTGCGGCGAGGATGAAATCGGATTCGGTCAATCCGTCGACCGCATGCGTCCAGATCGTGATTTCAACTTTGCCCCATCCCAACAGGATGTCGGGATGATGGCCTTGGGCCTCGGCTACTTCGCCGACTTTATTTACGAAGGCGAGGGCAGATTTGAAGTCTGGGAATTTGTATGTCCGGACGAGGTGGTGCTCGTTGACGATGCTCCATTGGAGCGGATCGGATAGCTGCTGATGGATCTCCGCCAGGTCTCGTCCCTTGAGGGATGGTGTCCCGCCGCGGCAGGGGATGCACGTCTTCTCTGCGAGCACTGAATTCATCTTCTAGCTCTCCGCATTTTGGAAGGCGCGACCTCTGCGGGCTGGGACGGGCGTGGGCGCCCGTCCCCCCACGAACAAGATCAAAACTTAGAACGGTATGTCTTCGTCTGTGATCGCAGAACTGCCTGCGGGCGCGTGCTCCATCTCGGGCGCGCTCTGATCGAAGTTGTTGCCACCACCGGAGGACGCGGAAGACGATCCGCGAGAACCGCCGGCGTACTCACCACCGCCGCCTTCGCCGCGGCTACCGAGCAAAACCAAATCGCTCGCGACAACTTCCGTCATGTACTTTTTCTGGCCGGAAGTCTTGTCATCCCATGAACGGGTCTGCAGGCGGCCTTCAATGTAAACCTTGCCACCTTTTTTCAGATACTCGCCGGCAATTTCCGCCAGACGCTGCCACAGGACGACGTTGTGCCACTCGGTGCGATCCTGCCACTGTCCATCTTTACCTTTGAATCGTTCGTTGGTGGCGAGCGTGATCTTCGCGACGGGCGTGCCCTGTGGCGTGTGCTTTACTTCGGGATCTTTTCCAAGATTTCCAATGAGGATGACTTTATTTACGCTTTTCATGAGTGCAGGCTCCTTAGAGAAGCACACTATAGCAGAATTTGGCGGTCGGCCGCCGTGTCGGAGGTACGGCAATTATGTGATGAATCTCCATCGCCTTTCGGGACGGCGATGATGACGAGAGCTCTACACGAAAATCTGATACAGCATCAGATAGACGACGACGCCCGTGACCGAGACGTAAAGCCAAAGCGGGAAAGTCCAGCGTGCGATGGCCTGATGCCGATCGAACTGTTCGCGTAGGGCGCGGGTGAGGGTGATCAAGACCATCGGTACGATCACGACAGCCAGAGTTGTGTGTGAGATGAGAATCGTGAAATAGAGGGGACGCGTCCATCCCGTGCCCCGAAAGTGAACTGAGCCTACGTGGTAGTGGTAGTACAGGTACGAGACCAGAAAGAGGGAAGACGTAGCAACGGCGGTCAGCATGACCAAGCGATGAGCCGCCATTTTGCCGCGCGCGATCAGCACGCGTCCGGTGACAAGCAGCACCGCGCTGCATCCATTTAGTGTTGCGTTGATCTTGGGGAAGATGGAATAGTCCGTCATGGTTGTAGTTTACGTTGTACGGGATAGGGAGGCGATTCGGCAACTTTTCCAAAATGCATTGGCTTTAGGCTGGCTTTTCGTGGGCCAACTTTTCTGGCGGCTTTAAGGTCATCAAATTAGAAATTACCCAAATAACCGATTCCTCCGGCCTCTTCCGATAGAATGTAGCTGAAATGCCAGATGTGTTGAGTCCGCAGCCGCCGGTCCCACAGGCGTCGATGACGACGCCGGTAACGCCGCCCACAATTAGCGGGAGGGAAAACCTGCTACGCCCCCGCTGCCCGTTGTGGCCGTCTGGGCGCGCGATTTGCTGGTTTCGCTCGCCATTTCCGCGTTCATCATTATCTTCCTCTATCAGCCGGTAAAAGTTGAAGGCACCAGCATGATGCCTGGTCTCGAAGACCAGGAGCGCATCTTCGTCAACAAATTCGTCTATCGATGGGAGCCGATTCAGCGCGGCGATATTGTCGTGTTTCGCTATCCTCGCGACACGACGAAGAGTTATATCAAACGCGTGATTGGCACGGCGGGCGACCACATCCGCATCGAGAACGGGCAAGTGTTCGTCAATGGATCGCCGCTTGATGAGGACTACGTCCCCAGCGATTACGCCGATGCGCGCTCGTTTGGCGAAGTCGTGGTTCCGAAGAACAGTTTCTTCGTACTCGGCGACCATCGCACCATGTCGAACGACAGCCGTGACTTCGGACCGGTGAATGAGCGCTTTATCTATGGCAAGGCTGTGTTTGGATATTGGCCGATGGAGAAGCTGGGGCGATTGCGGTAGTTTCAGCCGTCGGCTCTCAGCCATCAGCCTTCAGGCAAACCACAATCCAGCCATTTCGTCCGAGTTTTCCTCAGGTCTTCGCATTAAAAAGCTGATAAATAGCTGACGGCCCCTCCCACTCTCCTGTTAAAATTCTAAAAATCCACTCCTCAGGAGTTCCAATGCAAGCGATCCTTGCACTCGAAGACGGCAGAGTCTTCCGAGGCAAAGGCTACGGCGCTAAAGGCGAGTGCTCCGGCGAAGTCGTTTTTAATACTTCTATCACCGGATACCAGGAAATTTTCACCGACCCTTCGTACGCGGGACAGATCGTCGTTCTGACGAATCCTGAAATTGGAAATTACGGCACGAATCCCGAAGACAATGAATCGGTGCGTCCCTACATTGAGGGATTGATTGTCCGCGAGTTTTCGAAAGTCAGCTCCAACTGGCGTTCGCAGCAAGTGACTGACGAGTTCATGGAGCAGTTCCGAATCCCCGTACTCGCCGACATCGACACCCGAGCGCTCGTACGTCACCTTCGGGATAACGGAGTGATGCGCGGCGTGATTTCGACGCTCGATGCCGACACGGACAAGCTTGTCGCCAAAGCGCGCGCGATTCCGAAAATGGATGGACAGGATCTCGCCAAGGTAGTTTCTACGAAGAACACTTATGTATGGGAGACCGGCGAGCGCTCGCATCTGCCCGATGAAATTGTTGGAGTCAAAGACGAGCCGGCGCGATTCCATGTGGTCGCCTACGACTTCGGCATCAAACAGAACATCCTGCGAAAGCTGCGCGGGGAAGGCTGCAAGGTTACAGTTGTTCCAGCGCAGACTACTGCAGAAGACGTGCTCGCGCTCAAGCCGGACGGCGTGTTTCTATCGAACGGCCCCGGAGATCCCGAACCTTGCACTTATGCCGTCGATAACATTCGTCGTTTGATGGGGAGGCAACCCATCTTCGGAATTTGCCTCGGTCATCAACTCACCGGAATCGCTCTCGGAGGCAAAACTTTCAAATTAAAGTTCGGCCATCACGGTGGGAATCATCCGGTGAAGCAGCTGCTCAATGGCAAGATCGAGATCACGGCGCACAATCACAATTTTGCAGTCGATCCCGACTCGCTGCCGCAAAGCGAAGTCGAGTTGACGCATATGGATCTCAACGACGATACGCTGGAAGGCATGCGGCATCGGAATCTACCGCTGTTTACCGTGCAGTACCATCCGGAGGCGGCGCCGGGTCCGCATGACTCGCATTATTTGTTTAAGGATTTTGTGAAGATGATGGAGGAGTGCAAGCGGTGACGGTGCAAGCAGTAGCGAAGATCGACAAGCACGTCGATCTCTCCGACTTCTTGCCGGAGGAATTACGCGGCATCGGCGACCTGCAGACTGCGATTCCGAAAGTTGCGAAAGATCCCGTCTTGCTCCGATTGATCCGTGAGGCAGTAGAACGTATCCCATCACGACACGTCCTCGTGAAGGGCGACGCCCGCCAAATGAAGCCTGGTCTGGTTGGCCCGGTCCAGCTTGTGATTACATCGCCGCCGTATTGGACGCTCAAAGAGTATCGGGACTCTCCGGGACAGATGGGACACATAGCGGACTACGATAAATTCATTAGCGAGCTCGATCGTGTTTGGCAGAAATGCTTCGACTTGCTGGTGCCGGGTGGAAGAGTAGTCTGCGTTGTGGGAGATGTTTGTTTGTCCCGACGAAAGAACGACGGACGACACACTGTTGTACCACTTCACGCTAGCATTCAAGACCACTGCCGCAAGATCGGGTTTGACAACCTCGCCCCAATAATTTGGCACAAGATAGCAAATGCAGCTTACGAGGCTGACAGCGGAGGTGGGGGTTTCTTGGGGAAGCCGTACGAACCGAATGCCGTCGTAAAAAACGATATTGAGTTCATCCTCATGCAGCGAAAACCAGGTGGCTACCGAGCTCCAACTGGCTCCGAACGAATCTTGAGTGTCATCTCCGCCGACGAGCACCGAAAATGGTTCCAGCAGATATGGTCAGGCGTGACTGGAGCTTCCACCAAAGACCACCCCGCGCCGTACCCGCTAGAGTTAGTGACGCGACTCATCCGAATGTTCAGCTTTGTTGGAGACACGGTATTAGACCCATTCATGGGTACGGGGACGACCGCTTTAGCAGCGTCTAAATGCGGCCGAAATAGTGTGAACTTCGAGATTGATAGCAACTACTTCAACTTTGCGGCGGCTAGGCTACAGCGGGAACTGGCTGATCTTTTTTCGAACCCAATCCTCGTTTTGGAGGAGGGATAAGCTCTTGAACATTGAACTGGATCTGAAATTGAGGGATGCCGTCGCGCGGTTTTGGTCGAGCCGGGAAACGCAGGCGCAGAGGCAAGGTGTCAAAACCGGTGTGCGTGATTCGGGCGCTAGAGCGGCCGTCACCGGTGGTAGCCAAATGGACGGATTCGTCGAGTTGGTGCGAGACCTCCTTGAAGAATCTGGAGTGGATAAGCCGCTGATCTACTGTGAACGGCACGTCGAGCTTCCTGGCTATTTTCGACCAGAGAAGAAGTGGGATCTCCTTGTGGTTGTTGAGGGATGTCTTGTGGCAGCGATCGAATTTAAGTCGCAAGTCGGGTCGTTCGGGAACAATTACAACAATCGCACGGAGGAGGCTCTAGGCAGCGCGACGGACCTCTGGGCGGCTTATCGAGAGGGCGCGTTCAAGCCGTCCGCTCGTCCCTGGTTGGGTTATGTGATGCTACTGGAAGAAACTGCGGCCTCAACTCGGCCAGTTAAAGCACAGGAGCCTCATTACAAAGTATTCGAAGAATTTAAAGCCGCCTCGTATGCCCGACGCTACGAAATCCTTCTTACAAAACTCGTCCGCGAGCGTCTCTATGACGCAACCTGTTTCCTAATGTCAAACAGCAGCGACGGATTGCGCGGTGAGTATAAGGAACCATTGCAGGAGCTCAGTTTTGCGAATTTCGTCACGTCTTTGATGGCGAAAGCAATCGCGCTTAAGAAGACACAATAATGCCAAAACGAACAGACATATCGAAAATCCTGATCCTCGGCTCTGGTCCGATCGTCATCGGGCAGTCGGCGGAGTTTGACTACTCTGGCACGCAGGCTTGCAAGGCGCTCAAGGCGGAGGGCTTTGAAGTTGTGCTGGCCAACTCGAATCCGGCCACCATCATGACCGATCCCGAGTCGGCAGACCGCACGTACATCGAGCCGCTGACACGCGAATATCTCGAAGAGATTATTCGGGTTGAGCGGGAGATGGCTCCCAGTGCGGGGTTTGCGATTCTTCCTACGGTTGGTGGACAGACGGCGCTTAATCTCGCCATCGAACTAGCTGACGGTGGAGTGCTCGAAAAATATGGCGTCCATCTGATCGGAGCGCAGATCAGCGCCATCAAGAAGGCCGAAGACCGTCTGGTTTTTAAAGACGCGATGCAGCGTATCGGACTCGATGTTCCGAAATCGGCGCTGGTTAACAATCTGAAAGACGGTATTGAGTTCGCTGGCAAGATTGGATTCCCGGTCATCATCCGTCCGTCGTTTACTTTAGGCGGGACGGGCGGCGGCATTGCTTACAACCGTGAAGAATTGATGGAAGTCCTCGCGCGTGGACTTGACCTTTCTCCTGTGCACGAATGTTTGATCGAGGAGTCCGTACTGGGATGGAAAGAGTACGAACTTGAGGTGATGCGCGACACCAAAGACAACGTCATCATCATCTGTTCGATTGAAAACTTCGACCCGATGGGTGTGCACACCGGCGACTCGATTACGGTCGCGCCCGCGCAAACACTTTCCGATCGCGAATATCAGATGATGCGCGATGCGTCGATTGCGGTGATCCGCGAAATTGGCGTCGAGACCGGCGGATCGAATATTCAGTTTGGGGTGAATCCTTCCACCGGACGCATGGTTGTGATCGAGATGAATCCGCGCGTTTCGCGGTCGTCGGCACTCGCGTCGAAAGCGACCGGGTTTCCGATTGCAAAAATTGCCGCGAAGCTTGCGGTTGGTTATACGCTCGACGAGATTCCTAACGACATCACGCGCAAGACTCCAGCATGTTTCGAGCCGACGCTGGATTACGTGGTCGTCAAAATTCCGAAGTGGCAGTTTGAGAAATTCCCCGGAGCCGATGAATCGCTTGGGCCGCAGATGAAGTCTGTCGGCGAAGTGATGGCCATCGGGCGTACGTTCAAAGAGGCGCTACAAAAAGCAATTCGCTCCCTCGACACCGGAAAGCGAGTCGGCTCGCAGAAAATTGAGCCGAAGATTCTGACGCAGCGCCTGGTCACACCGCATCCCGAACGACTCACATATGTGCAATACGCGCTGCGCCAGGGATTCACGATCAAGCAGATCGCGAAGATGACGTCGATCGACCCTTGGTTCTTGTACCAACTCAAAGAAATTAACGACATGCAGCTTGAGTTGGAAAAGCATCCCATGGAATCCGTGCCGGGTGACGTCGTGCGCGAAGCCAAGCGTATGGGATTTTCCGACGGGCGTCTCGCCGGTATCTGGCGTCTTGACGGCAAGGGTGGTCAGGATAAGGTTCGCCATTTTCGCAAGAAGCATGGATTGAAGCCCGTCTATAAGCGCGTCGACACCTGCGCGGCGGAGTTCGAAAGCTTCACGCCTTATCTCTACTCCACTTACGAAGAAGAGGATGAAGCGGCGCCGACTGCGAAGAAGAAAGTCGTCATTCTTGGTTCCGGTCCCAACCGGATTGGTCAAGGAATCGAATTCGATTACTGTTGTTGCCATGCCAGCTATGCGTTGCGCGAAGATGGGTACGAGACCATCATGATCAATTGCAATCCGGAGACGGTTTCGACGGATTACGATACCAGCGACCGTCTCTACTTCGAGCCGCTAACGCTCGAAGATGTGTTCGCCGTGTGCGAACACGAAGCTTCCGCAGGAGCGTCGGTCGGCGTGATTGTGCAGTTCGGCGGACAGACTCCGCTGAATCTTTCCCTGCCGCTCAAGGCTGCAGGGGTGAATATCATCGGCACGACGCCGGAGTCGATCGATCTCGCTGAAGATCGTAAGCGCTTCGGGAAGCTGCTCGATGAACTGAAAATTCCACAAGCTCCCGGAGCGATGGTCGCCTCGGTCGAAGAAGCGGTCGAAGCCGCGAAGAAAATTGGATTCCCAGTGCTTGTCCGTCCGTCTTACGTTCTTGGTGGACGAGCCATGGTCATTGCGTATGACGAAGACACGATTCAGCAATACATGAAGCAAGCGGTTGAATATTCGCAGGACCGTCCCATCCTAATTGACAAGTTTTTGGAAGACGCGATTGAAGTGGATGTGGATGCGCTCTCCGACGGCGAAGACGTGGTGATTGGCGGGATCATGCAGCACATCGAAGAGGCTGGGATTCACTCTGGCGATTCTTCTTGCGTGCTGCCGGCAGTCGATATCCCCGAAGCGCTACTCACGCGGATGCGCGAGTACACATTCAAGCTGGCACGCGCTCTCAAAGTGATCGGATTGATGAATATTCAATTCGCAATCCCGCGCGGTGTCCACGTGGGGACGGGCGCTGGCGCCCGTCAGGGTGGGGCAGAGCTACGCAGCCAATCCGCCGATGGAAACGATACGGTCTACGTGCTCGAAGTCAATCCTAGAGCCTCGCGCACCGTACCGTTTGTTTCAAAAGCGACCGGCATCCCGATGGCAAAGATCGCGGCGCGTCTGATGACTGGGCGCAAACTGCGCGAATTTCTTCCGGAAAATATCGAGCGCGGCACCGATCTCGATACCGGACGCTGCTTCTTTGTAAAGTCTCCGGTATTTCCGTGGCAGAAATTTCCCGGCGTCGACACTGTGCTGGGTCCGGAGATGCGGTCGACCGGAGAAGTCATGGGGATCGCCGACAATTTTGGCGAGGCCTTCGCGAAGGCGCAAATTGCCGCCGGACAGCAACTCCCGACGAAGGGTACCGTGTTTATCAGCGTCACCGACCATGACAAGCCTCAGATGGTCGAGGTTGCTCATCGCTTCGTTGACATGGGATTCAAGCTCGTCGCGACACATGGCACTGCGGATATCCTCGAAGACGCGGGTCTGGCGGTTGAGCGCGTCTACAAAGTAAAAGAAGGCCGTCCGAACGCCGTCGATCTGATCAAAGCGGACCGCATTCAGTTGATCGTAAATACTCCGCACGGTCCCGATCCTTACTTTGACGAAAAGGCGATTCGCCGTGCTGCTGTCACGGGGCGTATCACCACCATCACGACGCTCTCCGCAGCTCGCGCCGCGGCCGAAGGGATTGCGGCTCTGCAGCGTGGAGAGGTGCGCGTGCAAGCCTTGCAGTCGATCCACGCCGAGCGACTCGCAGCTAAATAGGGCGCCCATCCGCATGATCAAAGCTCCTCTGATCGCGGGCTTGGTGCTCGGTCTCCCTCTACTAATCGCTGGGATCGTTTTCGGGCCGACGGCATTCGATCTGGTCTTTCATCGCAGACCGGCTGAACGCTTTCTAATTCCTGCGGGGTATACCGGATGGGCGCGCGTTGAATTTCGGAAGAAAGGCGCGCCACCCTTGCCGATTGAAGACAAGCGCGTTCTTCTCAAGCTGGACGCAAACGGCATGTTGCAGACGTCCTCTGAACCTCAGCCAGGACATGGCAATGACGATTTTTTTTACTATTCAGGGGATCGCCGTACGCCGCTTTCGAACGCGGGCGTGTGCAAAGGCGGAATGATCTGGCAAACCGAAACAATGGTGGATGATGCGACATCGACTCCATTCACACGTCTTTTTGTCGGAACGGAAGATCAATATCGGCGCGCAGTGGATCCCGAAGGCAAAGCGCCAGCTTGTGAATGATGACGCAGGCTGGCGGATCGGGGATCATAAAATGGACTACAAATGATTGCCCTCGTCTTGTTTCACGCCCTAATGATCGCTCTTGCGCTTACCGTGCTCAGCGGAGTCGTGTCGCAAGAGCGAATGTCCGACATGGTTGGCACTCTGCACAAGGCGATCGGCATCACGGCGCCGACACTCGATCAGGGTCGGATGGCAGCTCTCATTTGGATTGGATCAGCGATCGTCATCATCGATGGATGTGTGCTCCTACTCTTGTTTATCGTATCGATGACAAAGTCGGGATGACAAAGGTCAGCGCAAAGCCCGATAATTTAGTGTCTGAAGGTCTTGCTTTTGCGATCGACTAACGACCAGCGACCAGCGACTAACGATTAACGACTAACGACGACTCAACCCGAGGCCACAATGTTTTTGTCTGGAATCTTTCCGCCGATCTCAACGCCTTTTTATCCTGACGGCGAAGTCTATTACAAGAAAATCGAATCGAACGTCGAGCGTTACTGCCGAACCCCGGTTGCTGGGATCGTTGTTGAGGGTTCCACCGGTGAGGCGATTCTGCTCTCGGACCAGGAGCGTCGCGACGTCCTAAAGACCGCCATCGCAGCGGCCGCGCCGCACAAGGTGATGATTGCGGGCACGGGCGTTGAGTCCGCGCACGGAACCCTTCAACTCACCGACCACGCGGCTGAGGTAGGCTACGACGTAGCCATGGTGCGCACGCCGCACTATTACAAGAAGCAGATGTTGCCTGCCAACTTGCTGGCGTTTTATCGCACCGTGGCCGATCGATCCGCGCTGCCCATTATTATTTACAACTTTCCTCAAGGAACTGGATACGACATTCCGGCTGAAGTCGTGATCGAACTTGCGGGCCATCCGAACATTATTGGGATCAAAGAATCAAGCGGAAATCTCGACAAAGTAAAAGCGTTGGTAGACGGTACGCGCCAGATTAAGAGGCAAGCTACCGTCACCGATACTTTCGAAGCTGTAACTCCGCGCATGATTAGAGCCGCTGTCGCTGAGAGTGAAAAACAGAGCAGGGAACTGATCAGCGTTGCATCACTTTCTGGAACCGCCGATCCAGTGGAGCGGCGAGCGCCAGCGCCGGTCCAAGAAAAGACTGGAGGGAAGAGCGCGAAGCCTTCGTCTTCAGCGATTACAGTCGTCGGAAAACTAAAGACCCGGCAAAAAGAAGTTGGATTTCAAGTCCTCGTCGGTGCCGCCCAGCAACTCGAGCCCTCGCTCGGGCTCGGCGCTGTGGGCGCGATTTTGGCATTCGCCTGTCCGGCTCCGACGGCATGCTATGAAATCTACGCCGCACTTAAGGACGGGGACAAGGCTCTGGCCCGAGAGAAACAGGACCGCGTGAAACTCGCAGCCCAACGAATCGCAGGAGAATTAGGAGTTCCTGGAATTAAGTACGGCATGGACTTGAATGGCTACTTTGGTGGGACGTCGCGGCTACCGTTCTTGCCACTCTCGGGCGAGCAGAAATCTGAAATTGAGAAATTGATGGCGGGGATTAAGAGCTAGGTTACTCGCATTGCGTTGCCCACAAGCTGTAGATGTGTTACAACTCACACTCAAGTGAAAAAGAGTGTGGCCATCTTTGCCGCTGTCTTCGCGATAGGTAGTGTTGTCTGCCTGGCGAAGGACACGACCATAACCTCAGAGTGGCCGCAAGACAAACCCGCGATCCGGCTGGCGTTTGGCAAATTTCAGAAAATTTCGGAGCTTGCCGGACAGAGTACTTTCGTGTGCGACGTCGTAGTCGAGAACCTTACCGACAAATTGGTACCGCGTGCTTCCTTTACGGTCTACGGCAACGATAGGGGCAACGTGCGGATCGGGGAAGGCGTTCTGATATTGTCCGACCTAAGCCCCCAGCAGCAAGTAAAGAGTCGTTTTCAGTTCACGTCAGTGGGTGTGCCAGTTAGTCTGATTCTGTCGGCGAAGAAAGACATGCTGGCCGCTCCCGGCATCAAAACGATTCCTCTTCGAGTGCTCTCCGTTCCTGCTGGTGCAGCGCTTAAAGTCGACGGACTGGAGGCAGGTACCACTCCGGTGATGGTGAAACTTACGATTGGCAGTCATAGTCTTGATCTCACTAAAGAAGGGTATGCACCAGGAAGCACGCCGCTCGAAGTAACTCCCGACGAACTCCCTGGAGGGAGCATCACGATAGAATTAGGCGGCTTGTCACGCGACACCGTCGAACTTCGCGACGGTACGGTACTCCTGGGCGACGTTCTCTCCATGTCGCTCACATCGGTGACAGTCAGCGCTGATGGCAAAGAGCGGACGTTGGATCGAAATCAAGTGAAGAAAGTGATCCTCGTGGAGCGCCAGGTCACGCAGCAGCAATTCGTGACTCCTGCCCCGCCTGTACCCACCCCTCAAAAGCACTGAAGAGTTTGGATTCCGTTGGTCTTTGGCTGAGTTGCGAAGAAGTCGGAGACTTGTACTCTTATTGCCACTCGTTTATATTCGAACGAACGTTCGAACATATGGCGTCCGCAACCGTAGCTCGAAAAACGCTCAGCCGATCGTCAAAAGGATCGCGGTCTTCCGCTTCATCGTCCCGAAGAGGCCTCCGGCACACTTCGCGGCCCGACCGTGACACTCGTTTCGACCGCCGGTTGAACGAAATTCTCGATCACGCTACCGAAGTGTTTTGCGAAAAGGGATATGAAGGTGCGTCGATGCGTGATCTGTCTCGCGCCAGCGGGATGTCTCTCGCGGGACTCTATTACTACTTTGAATCGAAAGAAAGACTGCTGTTTTTGATCCAAAAACATACCTTCACGACAATCCTCGAACAACTAAAAGCGCAACTCGATCTCGTGTCAGATCCCGAGCAGCGTTTGCGGATCTTCATCCTGAATCACTTGCAGTATTTTGTGAAGAACCAGCAGGGGTTGAAAGTGCTCTCGCACGAAGATGAATCATTGAAGAATGGATTAGGTTCAGAAATTGCCGAGATCAAACGTGAGTACTATCGTATCTGCCTCGCGCTGATGGAGGATCTGCGGAGCAAACGCGATCTTGATTTCAATCCGCGCACGGCTGTCATGAGCCTTTTCGGAATGATCAATTGGATTTACACCTGGTATAACCCGCGCGTGGACGGAAACGCCGAAGTGCTCGCGGAGCAGATGGGGAACATCGTTCTCAACGGGATTGTCCACGAGAAAAGATATGGGCGGGCTTCTATTAAGAGGCGCGACATAGGACGAAGTTAGAAGAGTCGAGCGGAGAAAAATCCATTTAACTAACCGGTTAGTTAAATGAGAATAAATGCGTTATTTGGCCGAATATTACGATATTTATCTGAAATCAAGGAGCGTATATGGCGACAGATACAGCAACGCAGCCGATCACTGGCGAATCCGTCAAACAGGTTGTCAATTATCGAACTGATGCAGGCGTGGCCGTGATCGAAATGAACGATCCTCCGGCGAATACCTACACCTACGAAATGAATCGCCAACTCGACGAAGCGATCCTCAAGGCGCGTATGGATAACAACGTCCACGTAATCGTCTTGACGGGGGCAGGCGACAAGTTTTTCTCGGCGGGCGCGAACATCAAGATGCTCGCTTCGGTTGATCCCACGTTTAAATACTATTTCTGCCTGCACGCGAACGAGATGCTGCTGCGCCTCGAGCACACTCCGAAGCTGGTGATCGCCGCCATCAACGGCCACTGCGTTGGCGGGGGACTCGAAATTGCGATGGCTGCCGACCTCCGCATCGCGCGCAAGGATGCGGGAAAGATTGGGCTGCCTGAAGTCAACCTCGGTGTATTGCCTGGCACCGGCGGAACGCAGCGCCTGTCGCGGCTGGTAGGGAAGAGCCGGGCGATTGAATTGATGATCACCGGAAATACCTTCTCGTTCGAAGAAGCGCAGGAGTTCGGAATCGTCAACGACATCTTCGAGCGCGACGGGTTCATGGACAACATCATGGAGTACGCGCGCCAGTTCACTCCTCCAAATAAAGCGGCGAAGGCCGTCGGTCGGATTAAGCGTGCTGTGCAGACGGGATGGGAAATTCCGATGGAGTCCGCATTGGCTGTCGAGCGAGAAAATCAGCAGATCCTTTTCCAGAGTGACGACGCAAAAGAAGGGCTCGCGGCTTATGTGGAGAAGCGTCCGGCGGTTTTCACGGCGAAGTAAATCAAAAACTTGAACCACAGGGGACACGGGGGTTCACGGGGTTAGGCGTTATGAATTTAGATTTGGTGTTCCCCGTGTTCCTCTGTGCTCCCCGTGGTGAAGATTTGGGTTCAGTTTTGGACGACGGATTCGAGGATTTATGCCAGGCAAAGTAGCGAAGATCGGAAGCTTTAGCGAGTGGGTAGGAATCTTCAACGAATGGCGCAAAGAAGTCGGCGTCAATAAAGACGACGTCGAAGCTTTTCACTTTGACACGCTCTACGGTGCGATCGAGACGGAAGAAATCCAGTTTGGCGCCTATAAGGGCCGCAACAAGTGGGAAAATCTGCGTCAGGTCCCCACGCAGCAGATGCGGGACGCTCTGATGAACATGATCATTTATCAGGGCGACACGGAATTTGCCAGCGTGGAGCAGCAGCGCAACCTGTTCGCGACCGCTCCCACGGAATGGGATCGTCGCGCCATCACTCGCGTCATGATTGAAGAAATGCGCCACGGATGGCAGATGTGCGCGCTGCTCATCGACTTCTTCGGTTCGTCGGGTAAAGTTGAAGCGCAGAAGATGCTGGAGCGCCGCGCGTTCGAAAATAAGCGTCTGCTCGGAACGTTCAACGTGGATGTCGATAACTGGCTCGACTTTTTCACCTACACAGACTTCGTGGACCGCGACGGCAAATTCCAACTCCAGATGTTGAAGTATTCTTCGTTCGCTCCGCTGGGACGATCGACTTCTTACATGCTCCGCGAAGAAGCGTTTCACATGGGAACGGGACACGACGGCCTGCGGCGCGTCGTGGAAGCGGGAGTGATTCCGCGTTGGCTGTTGCAGAAATATTTGAATAAATGGATTTCGAGTTCTTTCGATCTTTTCGGTACAGATCATTCTTCCTCGGCGCACTGGGCGTATGTTTGGGGGATCAAAGGCCGTTACGACGAAATGCAAAATGAGGAAGCAGCTGACCTCGACGACCTGAACGATTACAACCGTCACCTCTATAGAAAAGAAGTTGCGGGATTAGTGGAGAAACTGAATTCGTTTCTAAATGCTGGCGAGAAGCGTTTCTACACTCCTGACATTCATTTCAACCGCAGCATTGGACGATGGAAGGGACAGAAATTCCACTGCGAGACCGGCGAGCCACTCGACGATCGCTCTTACGAACAACACTGCGACGAAAACCTGCCGAGTGCAAAAGACAAGGAATTATTGCTCGACATCATTCGCAACGAAAAGAAGTGGATCAAAGAAAAAGCCGGTGCGCGCGATCCGCTATCAACGATCACGGAACCCCGCAAGTCAGCGATTAATATCTAGTATTTTGTAAGCCGCGTAGGGTGGCCGCTCTCGGCTGTCCTACCGATGAATGCTGGGCAGCGTTGGCAGTTTTGGTTAAGAACTTTGGCGAAAAACTCTACAAGCCGGGTCAGAATTGAAACCGATGGCCCGGTCGCGCGTTTGCACTTCACCAACGGTTCGCTGAACATCGTCGATCTCCAGATGACGCACGAGTTGTGCGGTACGCTGGAAGAAATAGCAGGCCGCGCCGATATCTCCACCATCGTATTTGAGGGAGAAGGCTTGAATTTCTCCGCCGGGGTGGATATCAAGGCGCATCTCCCGGAACAGATTCACGAGATGCTCACCAGCTTTCACGCGGTGATCCGTGCGATCGTTGCTTCCCGTAAGGTCGTAGTCGCGGTCGTCCGTGGCGCTTGTCTCGGAGGAGGCGCCGAAATTGCGTCCGTCTGCGACATCGTCTACACAGCAGATGACGCCACGTGGGGATTTCCTGAAATCAAACTCGGATGCTATCCGCCGGTGGCCGCGGTAGCTCTGGCCACACTGATAGGGCAGAAACGAGCGGCGGAACTGATCCTCACCGGGCGTCAAATCACGGGCAGCGAAGCGGCGGCGGTGGGATTAGCAACGCGATCTGCTTCGTCTGACGAACTCGATTCGGTTCTACAACGAACTTTGGTCGACCTCAAACGACTCAGCCCTATTGCCCTTGCATACACGAAAAAAGCAACGTACGCCTGGGACGCCATCCACTTCGACAAGGGACTCGCCCGGGCGGAAAAGATCTATCTCGAAGAACTGATCTCGACCGCAGACGCGCGCGAGGGTATTATTGCGTTTCTTGAAAAGCGGGCTCCCAAATGGACAGGCAAATAGAAACCGCAAACATTAGCGGAAACGTCGACGCGAGCGTCATCCGGAACGAGTCGGCGCGGTCGTACACGTCTGGGCATCTGATGTGCCGTACTCCGCTATGGGGTATCGCTGGCTTCATCGGATGCGCCTACTTTGCCTGGGTTTCGTTCGGTCACGTCACGCGCAACGAATACGATTGGCCGCATGATGGTTGGACGGCCGCGACGTACCTAGTCTGGATTGTGCTTCTCGCCGCACTTGCGCTCGATACCCGCTGTCTCCGCGAGCGTTTCTTTTTCAGTGTTCTTGTGGCAAATTTCCTGATCGGATGCGGTCTTACGTTGTGGCATACCGTGCCCGCGGCCGACGTCCGCAGCGCTCGGATTGGGACGGGAATTCTTTGGGCACTTGCAGCGATCACGAGCTTAACGACATTGGTCAAGGGCCGCGATCTTACCTCGAAGGGCAGACCATCGCGCTAATCGTTTCAGAATAATCGTTCGACGATAGTCATCCAGGAATTGTCATCCCGAGTAACGCCGAGGATCTACTTCTAACACGGTTCTGCACTTATGGATTTCGAAATCTCTCCCAGTCAAGTCAAAGCGCTTCAGCAAACCAGCGAGGCATTCACGCTGCTCGATGTCCGTGAGCCATGGGAATATGACGCGTCGCGGATAGAAGGGGCGAAGCATATTCCGATGGGAGACATTCCTTCGCGCGCGCAGATCGAGCTTGATCCTGACGAGCACATCGTTGTTCTGTGCCATCACGGCGTGCGTTCGCTTACGGTGACGAACTGGCTTCGTCAGCAAGGATTTGAAAGGGTGCAGTCCATGCGCGGTGGGATCGATGGATGGGCGCGAACTGTGGACCCGAAGATTCCGCTGTACTGAGAGGCAGCTCTTAGCAGTTAGCAATTAGCCTTTAGCAAAATCAGAATCTGCAACCACATCAACATCTTGATTACTGACTGTCACATCCATATTGATCCGCTTCATTTGTTGAAGCCTCATGCGCTCGAACTGATCAAGCATAAGCGTGCCAATTTTGATGAGATTGTTGAGTTTTGCCGCTCACCGAAAGCGTTTCTGAAATATCTGGATGGATGCGGTGTGGATCGGGCTGTGCTGATCAATTATGTCGCGCCGGAAGTGATGGGCTTTACTTCGGAGGTCAATCAGTTCGTCGCCGACTATACAAAACACGATCCCAAAAGATTGCTATCGTGTGGCAGTCTGCATCCGCGACACACGACAAACATCATGGCGGATGTCGAGCACATCCTAAGACTCGGTCTCCGGATGATTAAAATTCATCCTCCGCATCAGCTTCTTTATCCCAACGATTATCTAAATGGTATGAAGGAACTGGAAATTATTTATCGCGCCGCTGAGGCCAATGGCATCCCCGTAATGTTTCATACGGGCACATCGATTTTTCCCGGTGCTCGCAATAAATATGGAGATCCGATTTACGTTGACGACGTTGCGATTGATTTTCCCAAGCTAAAGATCATTCTGGCCCACGGCGGACGTCCGCTTTGGATGGATACAGCATTCTTTCTTTTGCGGCGACATCCTAATGTTCATCTGGATATCAGCGGGATTCCGCCGAAATTGCTGTTGAAGTATTTCCCGCGACTTGGCGAAATCTCGCACAAGACTCTGTTCGGAACCGACTGGCCTAGCCCCGGCGTTGAGGATGTGAAAAAGAACCTCGAAGAGTTCAAGGCTCTTCCGCTCAATCCGCAAATGCAAGCACAGATATTGAGCACGACGGCAGCATCGCTCTGGCCGGCGTAAACCACGCGCAGCGATCGAGCCGCTCGACGTCATTCCCCGATTATTATTTGTCCTGCCAGAGTCCGATCGTATTCCCTTCTGGATCGGCGAACCAGGCAAAGGTGCCACTTGGAATCGCGACCGGTGGCACAACGGTCCTTCCGCCGAGCGCAGTGACCTTGTCGAGGTATGCCTTCACATCATCCACTTTTACGTAGAAGGTTGTGTAGTTGTGGGGCTCGTGGCCGAGCGCGGTGATGTGTCCACCAACGGCGTCACCGGTCCCGATCATGGTCGCCGGACCCATGTCGTCCATTTTCCAATCAAAAAGTTTTCCAAAGAATTCTTTCGTCTTGGCCCGATCACGGCAGCCAATTTCGAAGTGGCAAATTGTATTTGGCATGGCAGTTCTCCCCTCGTGATGTTGCGTAAATATGTACAAATTCCTTGTAGAGACGCGGCTTGCCGCGTCTCCAGCAGCGGCTGGGACGATGCGCCCAGTCTCTACGCGACGTTTTATTTGGTGACGGCTTTCGCGCCGGTCAATTCGTCGGCGAGCGTGTCCGCGCCATAGATCTTGCGGAGAGCTTCGATAATGCCGCGTGAATCGACTTGCACAGCGCGTCCTTGTTTGTCGTCGAAATAGAAATTCCAAACCAGCGACTGAATGTTGCCGTCGAAAACGATGCCGATGACTTCGTTATCTTTGTTGACGATCGGACTGCCGGAATTTCCTCCGATAATATCCGCGGTTGAGACGAAATTTAGCGGCGTCTCCAAATTTAGTTTGGACTTCATCTTCAACCAGCTCGGCGCAAGATTATAAGGAGATTTGTCGCCGTGCTCTTGGGAATGTTGGAACGCGCCCGCGAAGTTGGTCGAGTAGGAAATCTTCTTGCCTTTCTCTTCGTAGCCTTTTGCGGTGCCGTAGCTTAGGCGCAAAGTGAAAGTTGCATCGGGTGGTTGGGTGAATCCGGTCTGCGCAAAACGCGCGCGGGCGATGGTTGCGCCATCACGCCGGACTACAGCATCGACCTCGTCCTCGAAGCGTTTGCGCACGGCGCGCGCCTCAGGATCAACACTGCGCATCAGCACGATCATCGGATCAGTACTCGCTTGGATCGCCGCGTCGCCCCCCGCGTAAAGTGCCTTTCGCACGGAAACGTCGTCGAGCTTGGTTCCAGCGACCAAAGCCCTGGCCGCTTCTTCAGGAGACTTGCCGCCCAGCGCGGACTTCACTACCGGATCTTCAGCACCCAAAGCTTGCTGCATTTCCGCCAGACTGTCCGCCAGAGTTAGGGTTTCCAGGTTCTTGTAAATCGGGGCGGTGCTGAATAATTCTTGCTCGAGCGAGGGCAGGGCCGAGTCGCGATAATCCCGGAGGCGATCGCCGTTGGGTTTAGCCTTTTCCACTCCGGCACGAACTAGCGTGCGAGCTAAGCGTGCCAGGTCAGAATTCAATCCCCTCATGCGCTCCACGTAAACCAGCGCATCATAAATTTCGCGATTGACCTTTTCCGCATTCGAAATTTCCTGCCAGGGGTTCGTGCCCCCAGGGTTCTTGTCCATGTAGGCTTTTTCGCGATCTGATTCAGCCGTTTTCATGCGCGAGAGGACGGTCATATCTTGAAGTCCTTCGTCGCGCCCGATGATCGCCTTCTGCGAATTCTGCAATCCGAAAATGCCTTCCTGAGCGATGCGTGCATTCTCTGGGGATTCCGCACTGAACTTCTGCAGCATTGCAATCCGCCGTTTGTAGCTGGCTAATCGCGACGGATAATCGACGTCTTTTAGAAACTGCAACTCGGCAACGGTCTTCAGGCGATCAGTGCCTCCTGGATGTCCAGAAACAAAAATCAGATCACCATCTTTTACGCCCGTCTTCGACCACTGCAGGTAATTGTCGAGATGGACGGGCTTGTCGTTCTCGTAGATGCGGAAGAACGTGATGTCGAGGTCATAGCGCGGGTATGTGAAGTTGTCAGGATCGCCGCCAAAAAATGCAGCTGCAAACTCCGGTGCAAACACCAGACGCACGTCGGTGTACTTCTTGTATTTATAAAGGTTGTACACCTCACCGGAGTAAAGCGTCACTACGTCGCAACGCAGCCCGCTTGCGGTGGCGCAATCTTTCTCGATCGCGCTCATCGCAGATCGTTGGGCCTGTCCCGCGTTCGCCGTGGACATACTCGCGGGCGCGGCCGCCTTCACCTTGGCCGAGACGTCTTCGATCGCAACCAACACGTTCAACTCGAGATCGGGACACTTCGTTTCCTCCGCTCGCGTCTTGGCGTAGAAGCCAGTCTTCATGTAATCCGCGCCTGACGTGGCAAGTTTTCCGATGCAATCCGCGCCAACGTGGTGATTAGTAAATGCGAGACCGTCGGCGGAAACGAACGAACCGGAGCCTCCATTGTTAAATCGGACAGACGACAGGCGGAGATGGTCGAGCCATTGCTGCGTAGGAAGAAAACCGTATTGCTTCTGAACGAGTTCACTGGGAAATGCGTTGTAGAGCCACATCCCTTCATCGGCACGGACAATAGTCGCGCCGATGATCGAAATGAGTGCGAGCAGGTAGATGAAAAGGGTGAAACGAGTCTTCATGAATTCTCCGGTGAAAACGAGGATCGCGCCGTGGAGGAGTCGCATCCTCATGGGCCAAATATCGAACCGGCTAGTTTACGGGAAAGCTCAGTTGCAGTGCAGGTTTTCAGCGAGGGATTGGGCAACAAAAACATAACAAAACAAATCGTTTGGCATCAAATCTGAGTGGACTGGTTGCGAATTTGCGTTCTGTCTTTCCTTGGTGAAGATTCCTTTGTAGCCCTTCCTTGGAAAGCAGCGTCGCTTTGGCGTATAAAAGAGGGTTGCCCGGGCCGCTCTTGTTTCGCGATCGAGCGACACTTAAATCCATCCGAATCGCCAGCGAGGAGCCATGTCCAGCGTTACCAGCCTGAATGCCCCGAAAGGACTCGAAGGGGTAGTCGCAACAACATCCAGCATCTGTTACATCGATGGCGATTTGGGAGTCCTGGCCTATCGCGGATACGACATCCACGAACTGGCCGACCACTCAACATTCGAAGAAGTCTGCTACCTGCTGTGGTTTGGACGCCTACCGAACGCTGACGAACTCAGGGCACTTACGAAGCGACTGCAGGATGCCCGCACCATGGATCCCGCCATCAGCGAAATTTTCAAGATGGCGCCGAAACATGCGCTGCCGATGGATGTTCTGCGTACGGCTGTTTCCGCGTTGTCGTTTTATGACCCCGAGTTCGATCGCAATGATCACGATGCGAACGTAAACAAGGCGATCCGCCTGACCTCCCAAATCGCGATGATCGTTGCGAATTATGACCGCATGCGAAAAGGGAAGCCCCTGGTCGCTCCAGATCGTTCGCTTTCCCACGCCGCGAATTTCTTGCTGATGTTGAACGGAGTAGCACCGTCGAAGACTGCCGAACGAGCGTTGGATATCGCGCTGATTTTGCATGCGGATCACGAACTCAACGCGTCCACGTTCGCAGCCCGAGTTACGGCGGCCACACTCTCCGATATGCATTCTGCGGTGACTTCGGCGATTGGCGCTCTTAAGGGACCGTTGCATGGCGGAGCCAACGAGGCTGTGTTCAAAATTCTGAAAGAGATTGATGGACAAAAAGCCGATCCGGTTGAGTTTGTGAAGGCGATGCTGGCGCAGAAGAAGAAAGTTCCGGGCTTCGGCCATCGCGTCTATCACACCGAAGACCCGCGAGCCACGCATCTGCGCGTGATGTCGCGGGATTTAGGACAGTCCAGCGGAAATCCCAAGTGGTACGACTATTCGCACAAGATCGAAGAGTACGTGAAGGGCGAGAAAAAGTTGAACGCAAATGTAGATTTCTATTCAGCCTCGACGTACCACACGTTGGGAATCGACGTGGATTTGTTTACTCCCATCTTCGCCGTGTCGCGAGTCAGTGGATGGACCGCGCACGTCATCGAACAACTGGATGACAATCGCCTGATTCGACCGCGCGCTGATTACCTGGGGCCAGTCTATCCGCAGAAGTACCTCGGGATTGAGAATCGTTAGTAGCGAATGACTTCTCGATATGAAATCGCCCGGCCTCTTAGGTCCAGCGCTGTAGCTCGGCTGATTTCCGGTGCAGATTGCGACCGAGGCTACTTATTTCCCCACCTGTCTGCCGAGGACCGCAGTAACCTAGCTGGAGTTCGGGAAGGGCTCTCTTTTTCCTAGTGATCAGTCCTAGTAATTAGCCTGGCAATTTGACTACTAACCCCGATAGTCTTTGGCCTCTGGTCATTTGCCAATCGCTCCAGTCGCGTCCTATGGTCGTAGTCAAGCAAGGCGTTTATCGGGAACACCGAAAGCCAAGTTAGTCTGGGACGCTACGATTTTCACCCCTCGTTCCGCAGTTCCCTCCGCGCCCAAGCGCTCTCACCCCCAGACAGCGCTGATTCAAGGTGGTGAATATGAAGTACAGTTTTCGATTCCTCATTACGCTAATAATGGCGTTCGGGTGTGAATCCTCGTCACTCTCTCTCGCACAGAACTCTTACCAGGCGGTTAACTTCGACGACGGTGGAACAATTAAAGGTAATGTGAAGTGGCAAGGCCCGTTACCTCACTTGCTAGCTTCTGAAATCGACAAGGATCAGAGTATCTGCGATCCGCTGGGGCAGAAGCGTCGCGATCTTGAACGACTAGTGGTAGCTCCGGACGGGGGAATCGCTAACACAGTAGTTTTCCTCAGAAACATCGGTCACGGAAAAGCGATGGATCTGCCGCCGGCCCGCCGTGCTTTGAATCAGAAAAACTGCCGTTACGAACCTCATATCTTGCTGGTGCCGGTGGACGCGGTGTTGACGGTCAAAAGCAGCGACCCTCTTCTGCACACCGTCCACATGTCTGGCAGCGCAGATTACAACCTCCCGTTTACAACGGAGGGCCAGGAAATCTCCCGCCCGATGAATCGTGAGGGGATGGTGAGCCTGCGCTGTAACGCAGGGCACGTCTGGATGAACAGCGAGATGATAGTGGCAAAGCATCCTTATTATGCTGTCACCGATCAGGAAGGCAACTTCGAACTCACCAATGTCCCTCCAGGGGATTACGAAATCGTAGCGTGGCATGAAGGATGGCGAGTAGTGGGTGAAAGTCCGGTGTACGACATCGCGACGCAGGTCCGCGTGAAGCGCCCGGTTTTCGCGGATTCCATCAGTTGGAGCAAATCTGTGGTCGTGCCGTCGCGTGGAACTGCGAACGTTAATTTCACTCTCGGTGAACGCACGCCCCAGATGCCGCAAGGCCGCTAGAAGTGCGAGATGTCGCGGCGTTAGGAACGGCAGTGTGTTGAGTTGTCGAGGCAAAATATCCATTGCCATCCGAACCGCATAAATATTAGTCGTTATAACGACTAATATTTTGGGGCACGAAGCAATCGTGCTCGACTCCATAAACTGCGCTCTGACCAATCCCGGTGCACCAATCCCAGTACAATAGAAGCAGCATGGTACGCCGCGTCTATCTCGACAACAACGCCACGACTCCTCTGCTCCCTGAGGTTCTGGAGGCGATGCGGCCCTACTTTGGTGAGCATTTTGGAAACGCTTCGTCAATCCATCATCATGGTCAGGAGACGCGAGGCGCGGTTGAGCGCGCTCGCGAAGCCGTTGCAGGATTGGTTGGATGTCGCCCCTCCGAGATCGTGTTTACCAGCGGCGGCACAGAGGCAGACAACCTCGCTATATTCGGATTAGTGAAGCCAGGCGATCACGTCATCACCTCTAGGGTTGAGCATCACGCTGTCCTGAATGCCTGCAAGCATCTCGCGAACCATGCAGGTGCGGCTGGTTGCGAAGTCACTTACATACCCGTTGACGAGCGCGGCTTGGTTGATCCTGACGAAGTCATGCGGGCGATTCGTCCCAATACGAAGTTGATCACGATCATGCTGGCCAATAACGAGACGGGCGTCTTACAGCCAGTTGATGCGATTGGAAGGATTGCAGCCGAATCAGATATTTACTTTCACACGGACGCAGTTCAGGCAGCAGGCAAGATTCCGATCGACGTAAATGAAATCGGCTGCGATTTGCTCACGATCTCTGGCCACAAACTCCACGGCCCGCAAGGGGTTGGCGCGCTCTACGTTCGCAAGGGAACGCAACTCGAGGCGATGATGTACGGAGGAAGCCACGAGCGCTCGCGTCGTGCTGGAACAGAGAACGTGCCTGGAATTGTTGGACTCGGGAAAGCAGTGCAATCGGCCATCGAGGGGTTGGCACGTGGGGATGACAAAAAGATAGCCGACCAACGCGATCAACTGGAAGCGGATCTGCTCGAAATTGATGGCACCGGACTGAACGGAATGGGCGCCCCGCGCGTCCCAAATACGACCAATATTCGCTTCGATGGAATCGACGGTGAGTCTCTTGTAATCGCCCTGGATTTGAAGGGCCTTGCAGTTTCGACGGGAGCCGCGTGTTCCTCCGGAGCAATCGAACCGTCCCACGTGCTGACCTCGATGGGAATAAGTCGTGATTGTGCGAAGTCCAGCATTCGCTTTAGTCTGGGCAAACAAAATAGCGCCGAAGATATAAACTTAACTCTGGAGTTGGTACGCGACACGGTAGCACGGTTGAGAGAAATATCGCCCGTCTGGCCAAAAATAGCCGTTAGCAGTTAGCACTTAGCGTTGAAGCTGAGTGCTAATTGCTAAATGCTAAATGCTGCACCCACGATCGCCGTAGCAATGTCGGGAGGAGTTGACTCCTCGGCCGTCGCGGCCATGCTGCGCGCCGAAGGGCACAACCTCGTCGGATTGACGATGCAACTTTGGAACCAGCGCCGCCTCGCCGGTCATGCGGGAATGCCTGAATCCGTTCAAGGGCGTTGTTGTTCGATTGACGACGTCTACGACGCACGACGGGTGGCCGAGACGCTGGGTATCCCGTATTACGTCGTGAATCACGAGGAGCGGTTTGAACGCGACGTGGTGAAGCCGTTTGTCGAAGAATATCTGGCGGGACGGACGCCGATCCCGTGCAGCCTCTGCAACAATCACTTGAAGTTCGATCAGCTTCTGGTTGTGGCGCAGCAGATTGGCGCTGACAAGGTCGCCACCGGGCACTACGCCAGAGTCGAGTTCGATGACACGATCGGCCGTTGGTTGCTCAAGCGTCCGACTGACCGTTCGAAAGATCAGACCTATTTCTTATTCGGGCTGACACAAGAACAGCTTAGCCGCACGCTGTTCCCGCTCGGCGGAATGACGAAGCCGGAGGTGCGCGAACTGGCTCGCAAGCATAGTCTCGTAATCGCCGAGAAGCCCGATTCGCAGGAGATCTGTTTCGTCCCGGGTGGAGACTACAAGGCTTTCCTCGAAGCTTATCTCACCGAGCAGGGAACCACGCCCACTGACGTCGCTGGCGAGATGGTCACGACCGATGGAACAGTGATCGGCGAGCACGCGGGGGTTCATAATTTCACCGTCGGCCAGCGCAAGGGACTCGGCGTTGCCACGGGATCGCCTTTGTACGTGATCCAGATCAAGAACGACACACGGCAGGTGGTGGTCGGTAAAGACGAAGAACTTTACTCGCGGACTCTGGTCACGCAGCGCGTAAATTTGATCTCGACGGCTGAGATAGCCGAGCCGATGCGGGTGTCGGTAAAGATCCGCCACAAGCATCAAGCTGCTGGTGCGATGATCGAAGCTGCCGGTCCGGGCGAAGTTCGCGTGACCTTCGATGAGCCACAGCGTGCTCTGACTCCAGGCCAAGCGGCCGTATTCTACGACGAAGACATCGTGGTGGGCGGCGGCTGGATCGAAAACACTTTACAGTCCAAGTAGTGGAGCGCCGGGCGTCTCCGCCTGGCAATAGTTCGTGGCGGAGTAAGGTTACTTCGAATTACCTTTGCCCGCTCCCATAGCACCTTCGTGGACTAGACCCTCGCTATCAGCAGCGGTACTGTTAGCTCACGACGGGACCTTCGTAGTCTCTCCCCAGGAAAAGGTCCGGCGTGGGGAGTGATCTTATGAAAATCTGGCATCTGGCTTATGCGGCGTTAGGCATCGCGGTAGCGCGCTGGGTTTTTCAGCGTCAGGAAACTGCGGTAGCGGATCCGATCACCCGTTTTCGAACCTCTGGCCTGCTGTAACGAGTACCCGGTGAAAGGGCATGGACGCGCCCCGTTGCGCGTCGCTTCGAGTCTGAGCGCGTTCATGCCCTCTTCATCGCTTCCTGCCCGAATCCCACCCAGATCATAAACTTCGCCCATTTCCGGAAGTGCTAGCCCCTTCGTGTCCCTGCCGTAACTTTATTTCTGTTCTATCTCGCCTACACTTTTTGTAAGACCCTCCGAGCGACGGTTGTCGTTCGGCGGACGAGATTATGCGTAACCCGTTCCCCAGTTTCCGAGTCATCGCGTTCTGTTTGCTGCTCGCCGCTTTCCCGGCATATGCGCAAGATGGACAAGATGCTCCTGCGCCCCTCGGCGATCTTGCCCGCAATCTAAGGAAGAACAAGTCGGAGCAAGCCGTTCAGAAACAGCAGGACTCCGGCCGTCCCGTGATCGATAACGACAATCTCACTCAAGTGATGGACGACGCCAAGAACTTGCGTCCCGTTAAACAGGACAAGACTGTCTTTTCCATCGATCCTTCTGGCAACACCTTGAAGATGTCGGCACCGGATGTAACATGCAGCCTGTCTTTTAACGCCAAGACGAGCGCACTGCTGATTCGACCAGTTTTGATCGAGGATTTGCCGCTGACAGAATTGCTGAAAATTGATGGTCCCGGCTCGATCGAGGATGCGAGTTTGCAGTTGCAGGTTTTTAACGGCACGGATTGGGACCTGCGCGAAATTACGATTGGACTTACGCTTGAACGCAAGCCGGGAGAGAACGCCGAAATCGCCGCGCGCGCCCGCGTGATACCTGCTGCTGACGGAATCGCGGCACCAGCCATCGAACGCCGCTCCGACGTGACTCTTCTGTATCACCTGAAAGCCGAAGCCAAGCCCTTCACCACCACTTCATTTCACGAAACTATTGGAATGACTCCTGGCCCTGATGAAGACTGGCGATGGTCGATTGTAGAAGCCAAAGGAATCCGTCCAGCGCAAGCGACTGTCGCTCCTGAGTCGCTGCAAGAACCGCTATTTTCGAATCCTATGTCGTCGATCCCCAGTACCAACGACGTGCCTCCGCCTTCTATCGCACCGGATACAACCGATGCGAAGAGTATCGAGAAAACCCCCAGCACGAAACCACAACCGTAAGGGCAGTTCTTGCCGTCGGTAAAGAGGGTTGGGGATTTGTCCTAACCGGCTAGTTTTTTGTGTGCGTGTTTTCGCTCGGAGAAGATTGTGTCGAACAAATGGGGGTGGTAGTCTAACCGTGCTGAGCGGGAGTAGTTCAGCGGTAGAACGCCAGCTTCCCAAGCTGGATGTCGCCGGTTCGATCCCGGTCTCCCGCTCCAATTCTGGAACCTACCAACTTCGATAAAACGCTCAGATAACCCTTACTTCGCGGCGCTCGCTGCCGATGCGGCTGCCTTCAACTGAATGACGCCAACTCCGAGGCCACCAACGGCTCCGGCAATCAGGCCGAGCAGCACTAACACGGGTATGCTTTGCAGAAGTGACTTTTTCGCTTTTGCCATTTATGTCCTCGCTGGATCTTGAATCTACTCTCATTTTAGCATTTATCCTGCCACAGATCACTTGATAGTTCGTCCCATAAGCCCCGGTTTTACTTGTAGTTGAAGGGGCAGGCCCGAATCTTAGGGACCTCGGGTGAAGGGTTTTTCCACAATAGTCCGGTTTTCGAAGCGTATGCATAGCGAGGTGCAATTTCGCTTGGTTTTTCGGTAAGGTATCGTCTGTCGCCAGGATTCCCGAAGGTGAAAACCCGCGGCAAACTTTTTCGAGGCCGTGTCCGAAAGCGCGGCCGCATTTCTGCAAAGTTGGGAACTGCTCGCCTCGACGAATACTCGCTGCCGCCCTATGATGAAGAAGTCAATGAGTAAGTAAACGAAAATCATCTAACCCAATCTTGTGGAGGCGCATTCATGACCGAACCAACTTATGAAGAACTGAAGGCTCGCCTGAGCGATCTGGAAAAGCAGGTAGACACGAAGAAGAGAGCAGGAGTAATGGAGTTCCGCGTTAGTGAAAAAGGCGGCGTCAGCGTCTATGGCTTGGGCCGTTTTCCAGTAACGCTTTATTACGAACAGTGGACCAAACTGCTGAACGCCGTTCCTGACCTTACGGCGTTCATCGAAGAAAACAAGAGCAAACTGAAATTGAAAGAAAGCTAGAAGGATGGTCGATGATTGGCCGGGCGCCTCGCCCGGTCATCTATCGCTCAGCAGTGAGGAAATTCCAGTGTCTGCCGAAGACATTCTGAGCAAACCGCAGCCGAAGCCTGACGAACGCGTTGCATACGGCACCGATCCGAATCAGTTCCTCGAAGTCCGTCTTCCGCAGACGAAGGGAACCTGTCCGGTCCTGATCAATATTCACGGCGGATTCTGGCGTGCGAAGTACGATCTGGCGCACACCGGACATCTCTGCGAGGCGCTGCGTCTCGCTGATGTTGCGACCTTCAACGTAGAATATCGCCGCGTCGGAAACCCTGGTGGCGGATGGCCCGGAACATTTCAGGATATTCGCTCCGCTTGTCGTTTCGTTCAGCAGGAACATCTGCGCTTCCGATTGGACCTAAATCGGCTTGTAGTGATGGGTCATTCTGCAGGTGGCCAGCTCGCGCTTTGCCTGGCCGCTCACGAGCCTTCGGTTCGTCATGCCATCTCTCTAGCTGGAGTGGTTGATCTGAGGGAAGGATTTCGGCTGAACCTAAGCAATGGTGCCGTCGCGGAATTCTTGGGCGGATCTCCGACGGCCGTTCCCGATCACTTCCGGGAGGCGGATCCGATCGAGCTGAAGATCCCGCACGCCCGACAATGGCTGATCCATGGCGCGGAGGACGACACCGTCCCGCCGAAGTTCAGCCAGGATTACCTAACGGCCAAGAAGAAGGCTGGAGAGTCGGTCGAGTTGGTCGAGGTTCCCAATGCGGGTCATTTCGACTTAATCGATCCCAACTCCGATGCATTCAGGCAGGTCGGCAGAGCGGTTCTTGCAGCAACTAGCGTTAGAGGGGGAACCTAGGCCTCCTGAGGAAACGGATCGAATGTTCGGGCGTGCGCTTGAGCGGGAAGAGGGTATTGACTACACGTAATATACGTGATACACGTATATTACGTGAAAAGACGGGTTTACCCTCTGGAGTCAATCTCATGTCCAAACAGAATCTGACCGTAAGTCTAGCGCCCCAAACCATCCAGAAAATCAGGGTGCTGGCGGCGCGTCGTGCGACGTCCATCAGTGGCCTGCTTGCGGAGCATATTGAAATGTTAGTCGGCGAAGAAGAGGCATATGAGTACGCACAAAGACAGGCCATGACGATGCTTGAGAAGGGGTTTCATCTGGGCGGGGAGATTCGAGCGACGCGAGACGAATGGCATGAACGATAAGGTCTTCGTCGACACGAACATCCTGATCTATGCCCATGACGTCGACGCTAAGTCAAAGCATCAGGTGGCCAAAAACGTCTTGGCACGGCTCTGGAGCCAGCGAACGGGCGTCGTCAGCATGCAAGTGCTGCAGGAATTTTATGTGAACGTCACGCGGAAAATTCCTACTCCACTTTCGAAGAATGCCGCTCGTAACGTCGTGAACACCTACGCGATTTGGTGCACCCAGACCAGCCCCACCGAAATTTCGGCGGCCTTCCGAATTGAAGAGGAATCGCGAATCAGTTTTTGGGATGCCATGATCGTTGCAGCGGCTGCCAAATGTGGGGCCAACCGCATTCTTTCCGAAGACCTTAATTCCGGACAAACGATTGAGAGTATTCGGATTGAAAATCCGTTTGCTTCGAGCGCGATCTAGATTTCAAGGGTGGGTGGGAAGTGGTGCGCCCGGTAGGAATCGAACCTACAACCTCATGGTTCGTAGCCATGCACTCTATCCAATTGAGCTACGGGCGCATTCTGTTGAAATTGCGTACCCAAATTATAACGGAAACAGAACGGTTCCGCGCAACGTGATCTCGGTAGTTTACACAGAACATTTCGAGATCTTTTGCCGCTTCGCTTACTCTTTCCCTCAAATGCCGCGCTGGGCGTCCGAACTCCAACTGCCTCAACAAATCGTTCCGCGCACTTCTACACATTTCTACACCGGCGATTTGTAAACTAGCGTAAAGTTTTCTCCGGTCGCGCAAAACCTACCCGCCCCGCCGTTCTACATTTGCATGTTGGCAACGCGTTAGAGATGGCATCTGACATGCTTCTCTGTAGTGCAGACGAAGTGGCGCGCAACGGGGCATTTGGGAAAAAACTTCGGCCAGAGGTCTTCCTGGATGCCCCATTGCATTTTCCGTTTTGTTCGATCAAGTCGCGCCCGCTCGATTTTCCCGGCCCTCCCCCAGAGACTCCTCAGACTCTACCTGCTAAGTGCAGCGAGGATTACGCAGGGAATCGAGCGGGTCGCGGTTTTCCTTCTCTCCGCGGATTCCCCGACGATTCGGACACAGAGGAACCTGTGGGATGCACTACGCAAGAATGAGCTGATCCTGGATATCGATCCCCGCCTGTCGCAGCAATTTTGAAACTCCGTCGCCTTTCAATCGCGACGCGTCATAGGTAATCCGTACCGTCTTTTCCTTCTCGTCAAACTGAATGCGCTGGATGCCATACACTTCTCGAACGCTGTCGATCGCACGCAATTCGGATTCTCCGGGTGGAGTCAGATAACGGTAAGCGACTTCAAGGTAGGTCATTTCTTGCTCTCCAAGTAAAAGGTTCCAAATGTACTCATTTAGTATCCAATGAGTATCCAATAGGAGTGCATCGCGGCGCAACGCCAATGCTGCGATAGACTCTACGACGATATGGATCAGCCAAATAGAAGAGACGCTTCGGACGACCCGTCGCCGACCGCTGTGATGAAAGATCCGGTCTGCGGCATGGACGTGAACCCCGCCAGCGCTCGGCACAAGGCGCAACACGAAGGAAAAGACTTTTTCTTTTGCTCAGCTGATTGCGTCGCAACTTTTCAGGCGAATCCTGAAAAGATTTTGTCATCTCCTCCAAAGCCGATGGGATCGGGACTGGTCACACTCGGCGGCCCGACACTTATCAAGCCGAATTCGCCCCGAGCCTCGGTGTCTCAAGCCGCCGCCGGAAACGACACGCGAACTTACGTCTGTCCCATGTGCCCGGAGGTGAAGCGCATTGGTCCCGGTCCGTGTCCAAAATGTGGGATGGCGTTAGATTCCGAGTCGCCGACACTGCGCGCAAGCAAGACAGAATATACGTGCCCGATGCATTCCGAAATCGTACGGGACGGACCAGGCCATTGCCCAATCTGCGGGATGGCGCTGGAGCCCCGGACCGTCACGCTCGAAGAAGACAATCCCGAACTCCGAGACATGACGCGGCGATTGTGGACCGCTGTGGCGCTGGCCGTTCCGCTGCTGGTTGTGGCGATGAGTGTGATGGCGGTTGACTCCTCGGGCATGGGTATCCACCCTACTTCGTCTGGAGGGGATTGGCGCTGGTTTGAACTACTCCTCGCAACTCCCGTTGTGCTTTGGTGCGGATGGCCGTTCTTTCAGCGCGGATGGGCATCGGTAGTAAACCGCAGCACCAATATGTTCACGCTGATCGCAATGGGAACGGGTGTCGCGTATATCTTCAGCGTCGTGGCCACTTTGTTTCCGCAGATTTTTCCCGCGTCGTTCCGGTCGATGGACGGACGCCCCGATGTCTATTTCGAAGCGGCGGCCGCGATCATCACACTCGTATTGCTCGGCCAAGTACTCGAGTTGCGCGCTCGAAGCCAGACCTCGAGTGCGATCCGGGCGCTGTTGGATTTAAGTCCAAAGATGGCTCGCATCATCGCCGAGGATGGCTCCGAGGGCGATGTTCCGCTTGAGGACGTAAAGTTGGGAGACCGATTACGTGTGCGTCCGGGAGAAAAGATTCCGGTGGATGGTGTCGTGCTCGATGGCTCCAGCACGGTGGACGAGTCCATGATCACGGGCGAGTCGATTCCGGTGGAGAAGACAATAACTTCGCGCGTGATCGGTGCGACGGTGAACGGAAACGGTGCGTTCGTGATGCGTGCCGAGCGAGTTGGAAGCGAAACCATGCTGTCGCAAATCGTGCAGATGGTCAGCCAGGCGCAACGCACTCGCGCACCGATTCAGCGGCTAGCAGACAAAGTTGCGGGCTGGTTCGTCCCCGCTGTAATCGCAATCGCGGTTGTTACGTTCATTGTCTGGGCGGTCTTCGGACCAGAACCTCGATTGGCGCACGCGATCGTGAACGCGGTGGCAGTCCTGATTATCGCGTGTCCTTGTGCTCTTGGGCTTGCAACTCCAATGGCAATTATGGTCGGCACCGGAAGGGGTGCGCGTGAGGGAGTGCTGATCAAGAATGCCGAAGCCCTTGAGACATTCGAAAAAGTGGACACAATCGTTTTCGATAAAACGGGAACTTTGACGGAAGGTAAACCTAAAGTTATTTCGATTTCACTCGCGCAGAATTCGCCCCCTATTTCACAGAACGAACTACTGCGCCTTGCGGCTAGTTTGGAGCGGGCGAGTGAACATCCTCTAGGGGCGGCGATTGTATCGAAGGCGTACGAAGAAAAGTTGAGTTTAACCGAGCCCAGTAATTTCCTATCATCTCCGGGACAGGGCATTCGCGGGACGGTTGAAGGGAAGAGCGTCGCGGTGGGAAATAAGGCGCTGATGCAGGCGGTTGGCTCCTGGGGACGCGATAAAGATTTCTCGGACCGTCAGTCTGGGGGATCGACTTCGATTTACGTTGCAGCGGATGGCAAATACATCGGCTCCATTGCAGTTGCAGATCCGATAAAGGCGTCAACCCCGACTGCGCTAAGCGAATTGAAAGCTCAGGGAATTCGCCTGGTCATGCTAACGGGCGATAACGAGGAGACGGCGCAAGAGATAGCACGGACCTTAGGAATCGGAGAGTTCAGAGCTGAAGTTCTGCCGGCGCAAAAAGCCGAGGTCATAAAGAAACTGCAGAGTGAAGGACGCATCGTTGCCATGGCGGGCGATGGCATCAACGACGCTCCTGCGTTGGCGCAGGCGCAGGTTGGGATTGCGATGGGAACAGGGACCGACATCGCGATGGAAAGCGGCGGGATCACGCTGCTTAAAGGAGACCTTGAAGGGATCGTGCGCGCCCGCAAACTGAGCCAGGCAACCATGCGCAACATCCGGCAGAATTTATTCTTTGCGTTCGCCTATAACTCGATCGGAGTGCCGATTGCTGCGGGGATCCTGTATCCGTTCTTTGGACTACTCTTAAGCCCGATTCTCGCAGCGGCAGCAATGAGCCTGAGTTCTGTATCGGTGATTACGAATTCGCTGAGGCTGCGTACCCTGAAGCTTTAGGTCGCAGTTGTAAGGTTTCGGGTCTCAGGAAACCCTGGGCGATTCTGACTTTGCTGAGACCCGAGATCTAAGACCTAAGACCTAGGACCTGCCTACAATTTGCTCAAATAGTCCGTAATATCCGGGCTGTTCCAATCCACCGCTCCAATAAATTTGCGGCGAACTACTCCTGTGCGGTCGATGATGTAGGTTTCGGGCCACCCAACGGTCCCGTATAACGAACTCGATTTTTGCGCCCCGTCGCGGACCGTCACCAGATTAATTTTGTAATCCTTCAGGAATTGGTGGTAAGCCGCATCGTCGCTGTCGATGCTGACGGCCACGACGACGACACCTTTCTGCCGCAAGCGATTCTGCATTTGGACGAGCGACGGTGTCTCTTCAATGCACGGCGGGCAGAAACTTCCCCAAAAGTTCAGGACCACCACCTGCCCCCGAAACTGGCTTAGGGTGACTGTGCGGTCCGAGTCTTGAACAGTAAAATCGGGAGCATTTGATCCGATGCGGGCAGGATTCCCGCCACTGTAGCAACCGATCATGGACGCAAGGTATCCAATCGCCAGCATCCTGAGAGATTTTCGCAAAAGCTCCACCGAGACTCTTGTTGCGATCGACGTTCGTTTCACCTCGTTATAATAACTAATAGCTGTGCATAAACGTAGACACGATGAGTAGCCCCCCTTCACACTCGCCGCAACCCATCGTTTCTGTGATTGTCCCTGCTCGGAACGAAGAAGCGAACTTGGGCGCGTGCCTGGAATCGCTGATCGCCCAGACGAACGTGGGATTTGAGATCATCGTGGTCGATGATGGCTCAACCGACCGGACGCGTGAAATCGCGCAAAGTTGTGACGGAGTCAGAGTTATTTCGCCTGGTGTCCTGCCAGCGGGTTGGACAGGTAAGAACAATGCAGTCGTAGCGGGAGAGAAAGCGTCCTCGGGAGATTGGATGTTGTTCACCGACGCCGACACCGTCCATCGTGTGGGCTCGCTAGCGCGGGCGTTGGATGAAGCCAGGAGGGAGCAGGCTGATTTGCTCTCCTACTCGCCGGAGCAGACGGTCGAAACCTTTGCTGAGCGCGCGGTCATGCCTGTGATCTTCTCCGAGCTGGCAGCCGAATATCCCTTGCGAAAAATTAGCGAGCAGGCGACGGACAAAGTTGCTGCCAACGGTCAGTACATTCTGGTGAAACGCGCTGCTTACGATGCTGTGGGCGGACATGCCGCTGTAGCAACGACCATTCTTGAAGACGTCGCGCTCGCACAGCGATTTCAGGATGCCGGTCATCGTGTCTTTTTTCGTTATGGTGGCCATGCAGTCAGCACTCGGATGTATCGGTCGTGGCCGCAGTTGCGGGAGGGCTGGACAAAAAACCTGGCGTTGCTCTTTTCAAATCCCGAGCGCTTAGCATCCCAAACCGTATCGTGGTGGCTCGCGGCATGGGCCTCTGTGGGGATTTTGATATTCGGAGCGATAACCGGTCACTATGCCATCTGTCTTTTCGCGGCCTTTTGGTTCTTACTGTTCTGGCGGATCAGCAAAGCGCACTTCTCGCTCTTCAACAATTTGATCGCGATCGCATTTGGCCCACCAATGTTCGCCTATCTACTGCTTCGGTCGAAGCACGCTCATCGCAGCGGCCAAGTATCATGGAAGGGACGAGAGTACGGTGTCGGGGCGGCATCTGGGAATGTGCCTGACAAAGGTGATGTACTAACGCACAAAAGCCAAGAGCTAACGGCTAAGAGCTAAGAGTAAGAGCTGCCCTATGGTTTATCTCACACGAAAAGCGGAATTTTCCGCGTCGCACTTCTACAATAATCCGGAGTTCACGCCGGAGGAGAACCTGCGCGTTTTTGGCAAGTGCAACAATCCCAATGGACACGGCCACAACTACACGATGGAAGTAACCGTGAAAGGCGCCGTGGATCCAAAGTCTGGGTTTGTCGTGGATTTGAAACAATTAAAAGAAGTGATGAGCAGGGAAGTTCTCGACGCGCTCGATCATCGATTTCTGAACAAAGAAGTGCCTGAATTCCTGACGAAGGTTCCAACTACTGAAAATCTCGCCATTGCGATCTGGGAGCGGCTCGCGCCCAAACTCAACGCGGCGCAACTCCATCGTGTGCGAGTTTACGAAACGCCCGATCTGTTTGTTGATGTCTATGGTGAGGCATGAAAGCCCATCTGACCCGGCGCTACATGTTTTCCGCATCACACCGTTTGCACAGCGATCAGATGTCGGCGGAAGAAAATCGTGCGACCTACGGCAAATGCAACAATCCCTTCGGCCACGGACACAACTACATGATCGAGGTCACGGTGAGTGGTCCGGTCCATGAAAAGACTGGCATGGTATGCAACCTGGTCGACCTCGACGGATTCGTACATAAAGAGATTCTTGAACGTTACGACCATCAGAATCTGAATCAGATTGTCGAGTTCGAAATCGCGGTTCCAACTACGGAAAACCTTTGCATCGCCATCTACGATATTGTGAAGCGCGGCTTCAACAAAGCTCATCTAGACAAGATACGGATCGAAGAGACGATGATGAATTCGTTTGAATATTCAGGAGAAAGTGACGGTCGTTAAGAGAAAGTCGATCGTCGTTGGTCGTTAGCTACCGCAGGTTCGAGAACAACTAGCGACGATCGACTAACGACTACCGACCGAAAACCCTAAAACCTATGAAACCGATCATCGAGCCGAATACCCTTACCAGCGCCAGCTACGAAGAACTTGTGCGCGAAATGATTGTCCGATTGGGAGAAGATCCCGATCGTGAAGGACTCGCTCGGACGCCTGAGCGAGTAGCGAAGGCCATGCAGTTCCTCGTCAAAGGCTATGAGGAGGACCCTGAGGCGCTCTTGCGCAAGGCGTTATTCACCGTCAGCTACGACGATATGGTGATTGTCAAAGACATCGAAATGTTCAGCCTTTGCGAACACCACATGCTGCCATTTTTCGGCAAGGTGCACGTCGCGTACATTCCGAACGGCAAAGTTATCGGGCTGAGCAAGATCCCACGTTTGGTTGAAGCGTATGCCCGGCGCTTGCAAATTCAGGAGCGCCTGACGACGCAGATTGCAGAGGCGATCCAGAACACGATCGAGCCGCAAGGTGTCGGCGTCGTGATTGAGGCCCGTCATCTTTGCATGATGATGCGCGGAGTGGAAAAGCAGAGTTCGTCGGCGGTTACGTCGTCAATGTTGGGATGCTTCCGGAATGAGCAGGAAACGCGGACGGAATTTCTGTCGTTGATCAGGCAGCGCACGAACCCGACGTAAGGATTTTGGAGAGAATGTGCCGATACTATGCACTACATAGTATCCGTGCATTGTGAAGGGTCTGCGGTCAACCTTTATGGGATTGTCAGGCAAAGTTTGGGCGGCTCCGACGCCCGGCGCTCCATTTCTGCATCTCAACTAGGAGGGGAACTATGCGCATTCTCGACTACTTCAAAACGCTGAAGGCTCCGGAGCACCGCATCGCCTGGGCGATCGCCGTTACTGCAGATGCCCTGCAAATCGCCGCGTTCCCTCTTTTTGCGGAAGGGGCCGCGTCTCCGGTCGATTCGTTGCTGGATATTTTCGTTGGCTTCGTACTGATCCGTCTACTCGGATGGCATTGGGCATTCCTGCCAACGCTCGCGGCGGAATTGATTCCGGGTGCTGATCTTTTTCCGACGTGGACAGCGGCCGTGTGGTTCGTCACCCGACAGCAGGTAAATGCGCCGCAGGTGGAGATCCTTCCGCCAGGTAACGCTCCAGAGCCTCACCGCTAGAAATGTGGGGTCGACTGTCGACGGTTGAGTGCGTTCACCAAGTCCCGTAGCGATATCGGTGTGGCCGCTCTCGAAACAGATTAATCATCACGACTCCCGCGACGAACCCACCGATGTGTGCCCAGAATGCGATCCCTCCTGAAGTCTGACTCGTTTCGGCAATCGCTGTAGCAGTGCCGCTCAGGAAATTTCCGACGAACCAATAGCCGAGCATCAGCCAAGCGGGAACATGAAAGAAGAATATTGGCGGAAACCAGATCAGCACGCGCGCTTTGGGATACAGAATAAAGTACGCTCCCATCACTCCCGCGATCGCGCCGCTCGCTCCGACGCTAGGTACTCGTGAGGATTGATTCAGCAAGATGTGCGTGATGCCCGCCGCCACTCCGCTGATGAGGTAGAAAATCAGATAGGTAAAATGGCCAAGATAGTCTTCAATGTTGTCGCCGAAGATCCAAAGAAAGAGCATATTGCCAGCGACGTGTAAGAATGAAGCGTGCAGAAACATCGACGTAAAGAGCGGCACAATCGCGGTGGCGAGCCCATCCGAGGAATGAGTGGAGTGTCCGCCCAGAACTGCCAGCGTGTGCACTGGTACAACACCGAACTGCGCCAGAAATGAATTCAGTGCACGATGGTTCTGCATACCCATCGACCATTCCCAGAGAAAAATCACGACGTTCAATGCGATCAGAAAATAATTAACGAACGGCGTCGAGAAGATGGGCTGATCGTCGCGAAGAGGAATCATTGGGAATTGATAATTTTGTAAGTTGTAATTTGGTAATCGAAAACAAAACCCACAGGAATGCCTGAATCCGCCGCCAGGTCACAAATCGTCAAATTACAAATTACCAGATTACAAATTCCTATGAATTCTGCAGCAGTTAACGGTGTTTTGATTATCGATAAGCCGTCGGGGATGACATCGCACGATGTCGTGAATCGCGTACGCCGGATTCTTGGGCAGAAGTCGGTGGGTCACCTCGGCACCCTGGATCCGGCGGCGACTGGAGTTCTCCCAATCGTGCTGGGAAACCTTACGCGGTTGGCCCAGTTTTATGCTCACTCTGAAAAGACATATGAGGGCGTGATTCGCTTCGGATTCTCCACAGATACCTATGACGCGGAGGGTGAGGTGACTTCGACTCCACGGCTTGTGCATCTCGATCTGGAGTCGAGTCGTGCTCTCGCGTCTGAATTCCAGGGGGTGATTGAGCAGATGCCACCTCCATTTTCTGCCAAGAAGATTGCCGGAGTTCCCGCCTACAAGCTTGCCCGCAAGAAACAAGAGGTCGAATTGAAGGCCGTAAAGGTCGAGATCAAGCGATTCGAGATTTTGGCGGTCGATGGCGACGAGGCGAGATTCCGTGCACAGGTCGCTTCGGGAACCTATATACGGTCCATCGCCCACGACATGGGACAAAAATTGGGATGCGGAGCGCACTTGGCCGGCCTGCGTCGGACCGCGGCCGCCGAATTCGATATCGCCGACGCTCATTCGCTGGCAACGCTTGAAGAAGCTCGACAGAAGGGAATCGTGGAGTCGTTGCTGATCCATCCCCGAAAGCTGGTGCCAACCTTGCCCTGCGTCACGGCCAGCGAAGAAACCGCCGCCTACATTCGTAGCGGTCGCGCCGTGAATTTGCCGGAGATGTCCCGGGCTCCCCAAGTGAAGGTGTTTTCCGGCCAGCGCGACCTGATCGCCATTGCTAGCAGGGTGGCTGGAACGTTGTTTCAACCGAAGATCGTCTTTGGCGGCCAGAACTGAGGAGCGGGGGCCGTGCGGGAAGGACTCAGTCGGCAGCAGATAGCTATTATATATGATGTCCGATAACAGGTATTATGTAAATACTGGACCAAAGGTTTCCGGTCGCCGTGTGTAAGATATGTTCCGAGATGTAAGCCGTTTTTGACATATTACTTACGCTTCTCTATCATCGATGCTATGAAAGTCGAATATACGACGCTCAGCACCAAGGGGCAAATCATCATACCTGCGGAGATCCGTGACCAGATGAAGTTATCGGTCGGAACCAAGTTGTCCATTCAGCGGGACGGCCAGACCTTGATCCTGCGACCGATCACGCCAGAGTTCATTGACAGCCTGTGCGGTGCCACCGAAGGTGTTGGCACACTGCGGGAAGCCATGCATCAGGACCACCAGGAGCGCTGAAACGCCTGATGACTACTGCGACCGTTTATGTTCTCGACGCGAGTTCGATCCTGCGATTTACCGATAAAGAAGCTGGATTTGGCCGGGTTCGCGAGCTACTAGTGGAAGCGGCAAGGGGCGAGGTCGAACTCCTTCTCAGTGCGGTAAATTGGGGGGAAATCGTCGGTGCTCTCTACAAGAAGGCTGGAGGAGAGTCGCCACGAATCAGCGTGGGGAGCCTGACCGCCAACCTCGGGGCGCTGCCATTAACTATTATCCCGGTGAGCCGGGAACTGGCCGAAGAGGCCGCCGCCTTCAAGTACGACTTTAAGGTTCCTTTCGCTGACGCCTTCGCTGGATCTTTGGCGCTACGTGAAAACGCCACCCTCGTTACAGCGGATTACGACTTCAAGTCCGTTCCGTCTGGCAGAATGAACATAGAGTTTCTCGCGGCGAAGTAGAGTGCTCTCCTAGTCCGATCGATTCCCTTTCGTTTTCTCGATCGGATTTTCATGAAGTAACCGCTTCAGGTCTTCGCCGAATTTGAGAAGCCGATCAAGTCTCTCTGGAGTGGCCTCCACCAACTCACCTTTCGCTTGAAATACTTTTTTGCCTTCAACTTCGGTGAGCACTCCCATGACTTCGCCCATCCTCCAGCCGGGCGTGCCGAGAACTTGCAATCCGCCAATGCCTGGGACCAACAAGGCGACGCAGCTGTCGCGAATCACTCCGATGCATTTTGGATAGCGGTCAAAGGTTTGGAGTTCGAATCCTGAAACATAGAGTTGCTGAAGCTGTTCGGCGGGATCAGGCATAGGTAAAATCGTCGTCTGACTCATTGCGCTTCGGCTCGGATCACTTGCAGGGAATTCCCTTCTCCCAATTTCAGAAACGTAAATACTCCTCCGTTGGCCGAGTAGCAAGCCAGTTGCGGGCCGAGTCGGCTGGAGGCGGCGTAGGTCGCGATCTTCTGTCCCGTTTGCGCGTCAGCCACGACCATTGTTTGACTCTGGTCGTGATCATTCCAAAACGAAATCGCCAAGCGGTTGGCGGATACATGAAACGCGCTGGGCATCGCACCAGAAAGACCGCTAACGATTTTCAAAGTCTTTTCTATTTTTCCACTCGCTGAGATGACGTAAACCAGCGCGGGAGATGAGCGTCGCATCACGTAGAGGTTGCCATCCTCGCCGGGTTCGGCCTCGGACAGATCGAGCGTCGGAAGTGCCGGATCACCTGCGGACGGAGTTCCCGTCTTTGCGTCCGAAGCTCCCGAAGACTTCTGAGCGGGCTTCTGAAAAGAGAGTTGCGTCAGTTCCCTTCCGTCGGCGGAAAATACGGCTGTAAAATTCTGTCCACGGTCATCCTTGTTCTGAACATCCCTCTTGACACCGGAAATCAGAAAGTTTCCACCGACGAATGCCGCGAATGTGTAAACCTCGAAGTCGGCGTCGAGACGCGTGGGAGACGCGAGAGTACCGTCGGACGAAAAATGCAAAACGTAAATATGTGGCTTTACGATTCCGCTCTGCGCGATCTGGAAGAGACCGCCATCGGAGGCCGGAGTGAAGGCATCTGCGCGATCCAAAGCTAATTGGGAGAATGATGACGGGTCGAAAAGCGCGGTGCGCTTGCCGTCTGAATCGATTTTCACCACCGGACCGAGCAATGGACGATCCTGCGAATATTTGCGGATGTACAGATTTCCGTCCGGATCACATTTCGATCCGCTCATGAATGCTCCGCCAGCTTCGGACTCAACGTTTTTGGTGGAGACGGCGCGCAACGACAGAACTGATCCAGAAGCTAGATTCTTTGTGGAGGAAGAAGTGGCGGCGGGAGAACTCTGCGCATTCAGCGATTCATTGACAGGTGCGGTGGAGATCAAGACTACGAGGAGACCGGCAGAAACAAATCTCATGGGGAAACCGAAAAAACAAGACACCCGACCACGAATCGTTAGAACTGAAAACGGGGAACTGAGAACCGGACACTCCTCTACATCTTGTACTTTCCCAAGTCGTCATCGTTCAAGTCTTCTAGATATTTTCGAAGCTCTTCGCCGCTCACCGCCGGAACCTGAGTCGAGTCCTGTTTAGAGGTTTTCAGGACTTCTTCATCCACAAAAATCGGGCAGTCCACGCGCAACGCTAATGCCAGTGCGTCCGATGGACGCGAGTCAACGCTCACGACGCGCCCTTCCCTTTCGAGCCAGATTACGGCGTAAAAAATATCGTCCTTTAATTCCGTGACTACAACTTTGTGCACCGTCGCATCGAAGCCAGTGAGCACAATCTTGATGAGATCGTGAGTCATCGGACGCGGCGTGGTGATTTTTTGAATTTCCATCGCAATCGCGTTAAATTCGTGCACGCCCACCCAGATTGGAAGGACCGTATCGCTGCCTACGTCTTTGAGTAGGACGATCGGCATGTTCGATACGGGATCCATCATCAGTCCCCGAATTTTCATTTCTACTTCCATACTGTGTTTCCTTCTTAACCGACCATTTCTCCGACCATGCTGTTCGAAAAGCTCGCCGTCACCCGTACATCCACATAGCTGCCAATGGCCAGCTCAACGCCTGCTGGGACGGTAAAGTTCATGATCTTGATCTGCGACGTGCGGCCAATCCACTGTCCTCGTGCCGGATTCTTCCCTTCCACCATTACTTCAAGGGTCTGGCCGACGTGGCGCTGATTGCGCTGCGCTCCGATTTGCTTCTGCTTGTCGTTCAGCACTGCAAGCCTTCGCGCCTTTTCTTCGTCGGGAATCGCGTCTTCCAATTTCAGTGCCGGCGTGTTCGGTCGTGGCGAGTACTTGAACGTAAATACGCTGTCGTAGCCGACGATATCCAGCAAATCCAGCGTTTCCTGGAACTCCTTCTCCGTCTCGCCTGGGAAGCCGACGATCATGTCGCTGGTGACGGAGATATCGCGCTTCGCTGATTGGATCCAGGAGATACGTTCCATATATTGTTCGCGCGAATAGAGTCTTTGCATAGCATCAAGCACGCGATCAGATCCGCTTTGAATCGGAAGATGTACGTGATCACACAGCGCGGGGACGGCATCGATCATCTCGATAATGTCGCGTCCGAAATCGCGCGGGTGGGACGTGGTAAAACGCACGCGACGAATTCCGGCGATCTCAGCAAGCGCACCAAGCAACTCTGCAAATGTCTTCTTTCCATCGGGATCACGAAAAGAGTTCACGTTTTGCCCGAGGAGTTGAATTTCGGTATACCCCAGGTCCGCGAGTTGGCGAGCTTCACCCAAGACAGACTCCGAAGTACGACTGCGCTCCTTGCCGCGCGTGTACGGAACGACGCAATACGCGCAAAACTTGTCGCAGCCTTCGATGATGGTGATGTATCCGCGATGGGGATTTGTGCGTGAAGTAAACTCGGTCTCGAAACACTCATCCGTCTCGCGGTCATCGAGTCCAGTGACGCGTTGCTGACCGGCTTCTAACTGCACCAGCATCTGCGGAAGCTTGCGGTACGAAGCCGATCCGCAGACCAGCGAAACATACGGCGCCTTCTCGAAAATCTTTTCGCCTTCCTGCTGCGCCACACAACCAAGGACACCGAACTGCTTGCCCTGTTTCTTATATTTCTTGTAATCCGAAAGGCGGTTGAAGACTTTCTGTTCGGCTTTGTCGCGGATCGAGCAGGTGTTGTACAAAACCAACCCAGCCTCTTCGACGGTCGGAACCTGCTTATATCCCTGCTGCAAGAGCGTCCCGACCACCTTTTCGGAGTCGTGCGCATTCATCTGGCATCCGAAAGTTTCAAGGTAGAACGTCTTCTCAGCGGACTCCGACATGGGTTCAGTATAAACCAGTGGCGGCGACACGACTCACGTGGGGCGTTGACACCCATTACCGCGCCAAGTACGATTCTTGGAATTCGCGGGGATCCCTGCCCCGCCGTTGCTTCACAGTTACCGGGCCCCGTATCGCGGTAGCAACAGCAATCAAAATCCTTCGCTCTGGGCTGGGGTCACCAAGATGAATACTCAATGCGTCCGTACTCTCATGTTGCTTTACCTTATGTGCCCTGTGGGTACCGTTGCGAATGCGCATGCGCAGGCCTTTGACTCCAATCTCTCCAACAATGCAACGCCGCCACCCGATCATCGCCTGCAACTCAATTACGTCTATAACTTTTGCAGTAAGGTCGGCAGTAACGCGATCTGTAACGACGGCGTCTTGCCGTCGGCAGGCCTGATCCAAGGCAGTTCTGGTTCCTTCTATGGCACCACAACCTACGGAGGCACTCGCTTCGGAGGATCGGTATTCGAGGTGAACAGCGCAGGTATAGAAAAAGTGCTCTACAGCTTTTGTCCCGGAAAGAATTGTGAAAGCGGAGGATTCCCCGAGGCTGGCTTAATTCGAGACGCCGCTGGCAATCTGTACGGCACGACCGTCGGCGGTGCAAATCTGTTCGGTGTCCCTAATACAAGTTGCACGCCCCCAATATTCTTTGGTAGAGGGACGCGGTACACCGGTTGCGGAACGGTCTTCAAACTGGATACCGCAGGCCATGAGAGTGTGCTGTATCGCTTTTGCTCGGAGTCGAATTGCGTCGATGGTGCGAATCCATTCGCGGGCCTTGCTCAGGACGCGGCCGGCAACCTGTACGGCACGACATTGAATGGCGGCTACTCCAATTGTCAAAAGCCCTACGCGCCGCCCGGCTGCGGAACGGTATTCAAGTTAGATAATACGGGGCACTATTCCGTACTTTACGCGTTCTGCCCGGCATCGAGCTGCGGGGACGGAGCGAATCCTTTGGCCGGTCTGATCCTTGACTCAGATGGAAATCTGTACGGCACCACTTCTCTTGGAGGCACGAACGGAGCGGGCACAGTGTTCAAGATTGACACCGCGGGCAACGAGACGGTGCTCTACAGTTTTTGCTCCCTGACGAACTGCGTCGACGGCGAAAGTCCTGCTGCGGCTCTGCTGATGGACGCTACCGGAAACCTCTATGGAACGACCGCCAGCGGCGGAGCGCACAATAGCGGCGGAACAGTATTTGAACTTGTGCCGCCAACTCAGCCGGGAGATGCCTGGTCGGAAGAAGTGCTTTACAGTTTCTGCAAGGAAGGAGGGATTAACTGCTACGACGGTTCACATCCCGTAGCCAGCTTGATCCAGGATGCGGCGGGCACTCTGTACGGCACGACGGAATACGGCGGTGCGGCTTATGGCGGGGCATGCGGAGGCTGCGGCACGGTGTTCAAACTGCTCCCACGACCAGGCGGAGTCTGGAAGCACCGAGTGCTCTACATTTTCTGCGAATATGACGGCGATTGTCAGAGTGATGGGGAGTTTCCGGTAGCTGGTCTGTTGCAGGACGCCTCGGGCAATCTGTACGGCACCACGTCCGAAGGCGGTGTCCCGAATGCCGAATGTATTAACTTTAATGGCGTGTGTGGGTCGGTGTTCGTGCTCACCAGTAACAGCCCTGCGATCACGCTGACTTCCAACGCAAATCCATCGGGAGTCGGACAGCCCGTTACATTTTCGGTGGTGGTTTCGGGCGTTAGAGGCACTCCGACTGGTTCCGTGACTCTCACAGCGGGAAAGACGGATTTGGGTACGGTTCAATTGTCTGACGGAGAAGCTAGCCTCACCACGACATTCACGAAGGTCGATGTCTTCTCGGTGATCGCGGACTTTTCCGGCGGCGGAAACTACGTGGCCAAAAAATCAAGACCGTTGAAACAAGTGGTAACGAAATAAATGGACCGATGAAGGCGTCGCTGAGAATTTTGTTGTGCGCTTTCTTTCTTTTTCTTACCGGATGTACCCGCATCGCCCGGTACTGGTATCTGAGTAGCTATGATCGCGAGATCAGTGGTGCTACGGGATTGCGCCCGAGATGCTCGATCGATTGAAGAAAGAATCCGGACGGAGCAGCTAGGCTAGTGGACGGTGCGCCCCAAAAACTCGAGCCCGGTAAATAATAGTCGTTATAACGACTATTATTTGGTGCCAATTGTCGCGGCAGATCGTTACTCTGTGAATAATAACTGATCCGTACCCTCCCCCACCGCCTGTTTCTAGTGGAATCAGAGGTTTGGCGCATGGTTTCCTTGCAAAATCTTTCAGACAAAGGAGTTATATGCATAATCTTCTGAAATAAGGAGTTAGCGGGAAACCGCGCGCTACGCCTGCACCAAATCGGGAATTTGCTCCCCAAGGGCGATCGAATTTTCAAAGAAAGTCTCAGCGAAGCGGAAAGTTGATCCGTTGGTTCGGAAGCGTTGCTCCGCTGCAATCATCGCCTAAATAGATAAGAGTTGTCTGTGACGTGCGTCACAGGTCTTTGTGACGTTTGCTTTCCCGTTTTGGGAAGTGCGGGTAGAGCGGGTTCAGAAAAACCGTGGGGCCCAGTCTCGTCTGTCCCACGTTATTAGTGCTGGCTTGGCGAGTCCTCATGCGCGTCTGAAGGCGCACAGTTCAGTGGCACGTGCTCAACCTCAGAAACGGATAGGATGACAATCTGCAGACCCATTTCATCCGCAGGTATGGCGTTCTTCGCGGGCTCCCGCTCTACGATACCCTTGATATTTGCTCTTACAATTCGGGCATTCACTGCGCAGTTGGGCGGAGGTGGAGTTCTCAGAAGCTTCCACATCAGAGCCCATTGGGCATTATGCTTTACGTGGAACCGGTGGCCTAAGGTCTGATAGTCATCGCCAAAAGCGAAGAGAAATGAACACTTTCCATCTTCTAGCTGGCTTCTTGCTCCGATGAATATCGAGGCGCGTACCTCAACATGTGCGTGCAAAAAACTCCCCGGATTTTTCTGAATAGAACAGAGGGACGCGTCTCGAGTGCCTTGTTCTGCCCACGCCCCGTTAGACGAAACGAGGATGATAGCCGACAGCAGTAGGGCATACCTTAAACTCATTTTTTGCATCCTCCGTGCTCGCAATCGAGATCTGCTCCGGCCGTAGCGGATTTATCCACTCCGTAAGAGCGCTTCGTTTCCACGTCCGCTGCAGGCGGGTGGGCCACTTCTCCGCAGGTGAAGTATAGCTCGGTGTTGTCGATCGCAAAACAAAACGACGGGTGCGCCCCTTCTCAGCTTTTTCGAGAAGGGGCCCATCCGATCTGCCGACAACCATCATTTCTAGGCGGCCCGCGTACTTGTCTTCAAGCGTTGTACTTCCCATCATCGAACGAGACCGGATCAGGTTCGGCCAGAAGAGATGCGCGGACAAATCCAGGCTATCGACACCGACCATACCCACCCTTGCGCGGCGGCGGCGCGCTGCGGATGTGGGTGCTGGAAAACCGTCGCTCGCGACATCCGTGGCGGGCCCCTTCTCGAAAAACCCGAGAAGGGGCGCACCCTTTATTTTGTTTCGGAGTCGATGTCGAAAAGCGAATCGAGTGATACTTTCCCGACGAAGATGTGGCCCACCCGCCCGCGTATCGATCTTCGTGTGATCATTCTTCGTCGTAGCACGGACCCGGCTTCTGGTCCTTCAGCTTCGCTGGGCAGAACTTGTACACATAGAACACCTCATCGTTTGTCGGATCTACGATTAGGTATTTGACCCAAAGCGCATCTTTGAAGGTTTCATCCCTCTGGAGCATTTCTTGGAACGGGGGATGGTCGGTGCCAACCCACCACCATCCCTGCCGAAGGGCACGCGGCCCAACATCCGAAAAATGCCAGTGATGCTCCCCGCATTTGATCTCCACGTCGAGCATGTCGTTGTTGGTCAACGCCGGCTGGAGGGATCGAAAAGCCCGAAACAAAGGACCCGGCTAAAATCGTTTGCCCGGCAGCCTTGGCGGTTAGCTGGAAGCGTTTGCATGTGACGGACTGCTTGCCCATCGCAAATCGCACCTCGACATGGTTAGAGGGAGGGTCGGGAGGGCGCTTCTCGGTGGAAGAGGGACGCTGCTGTGCCATGGCTGGAAGCGTTCCTGCCATGACTCCGAGTAACAGGGCGACTCTGAACCTGGTTGCGCTCATTGCTGGTTGTCCTTCTTCCTCGGAAATGCGCTCAACGGGACTTTCGCCTGCACTCCCTTATCGTTGTAAACGTAGACCGTCTTGTTGCCCGCGCTGGCTTCTACATGCGTGATGTTGTCGTGCCCTGCTGCGCCTTTTACATCTTGCGGAGAAGGAGTCGGATCGAAGTGCGTTCCTCCGAAGGTCGTGGTTCCGGCAGAGTCTTGCGTTCCGACCGGGTGCGTGTGCTCTTCCATCGTCGTGGATGAGTTGATCGTCTGATTTATGTGAGCCGTAGCATCGCCAGACTGATAGGCCGGACCTGGTGCCGCATTATGTATGCCGCTGGCGTCCGCGGTAAAACCCTCTTCGTGGAAGCCCCCTTGCCGATCTCCTCCAGCCGGAGCAAGCGTGCGGTCAACGGATGCCTGAATCGCATTTCCTTCCGCTTGCGAGAAGCTAGCCACCGGGAAGCCGCTACCTGGCGGGTGGGCCACTTCTCCGCAGGTGAAGTATAGCTCGGTGTTGTCGATCCCAAAACCAAACGACGGGTGCGCCCCTTCTCAGCTTTTTCGAGAAGGGGCCCATCCGATCTGCCGACAACCATTGTTTCTACGCGGCCCGCGTACTTGTCTTCAAGCGTTGTACTTCCCATCATCGAACGAGACCGGATCAGGTTCGGCCAGAAGAGATGCGCGGACAAATCCAGGCTGTCGACACCGACCATACCCACCCTTGCGCGGCGGCGGCGCGCTGCGGATGTGGGTGCTGGAAAACCGTCGCTCGCGACATCCGTGGCGGGCCCCTTCTCGAAAAACCCGAGAAGGGGCGCACCCTTTATTTTGTTTCGGAGTCGATGTCGAAAAGCGAATCGACTAATACTTTCCCGACGAAGATGTGGCCCACCCGCCGCACCCTTTATTTTGTTTCGGAGTCGATGTGGAAAAGCGAATCAACTAATACTTTCCCGACGAAGATGTGGCCCACCCGCCCACTGTTCAGCATCGGATCGGGCGAAGTGAAGCGGCCCATTGAGGATGAGAGATAGCGAGCCCCGAAGTAGTCGAGCCCTGATTCGGCATCACGTTCTTTGCCGGTGAAACGGTGGGCAAATGCACAAACGTGCGGTGGAGTCGTAGATGTGGCGGCCTGCATCGTAGTTGAATCCCCAAAGATCTACGTGAGTTTCAAGGAGTGCTTCCCTCAGTGTGGATGTTGCCCCGCCCAAGGCGATAGCACTTCAGTTTGTAGGACAGCGGCAATCCATTGAAGCCCCCTATCATTGTCACAGGAGGGATAGAGTTTGTTTTATCTTCGCTGCTCAAGATCGGCGCTTCGGAGACAAATTGCCCGTAGTTCCCATCGCACGAACGGTCTCTATGCACTTCAAGTGTCAGTCCCATATTTTTCTCGGTGACGCCACCCGATATCTCGGAGTAGCCATCGTGCTCATATAGGACCTTGATGATCTCTCCGGGCTGTCCATCAACCCGCATAAGGAAGGTCTCTCGATTCACCACTCCAGAGACGACTTGGCCGAGCCGCTCGGCTGGTCGAATAGCAACGATGTGCCCTCGAATTGAGGTCAAATTCGCCTTCCCCGCAGCAAGGGCGGTGACGCCGCAGAACACAGCCAGCAAGCAAGCTATATATCTCATTCTCATTGTTTCTTCTCCACGCTGACGGGATAGGCCGGAGAAGCGGTAGGGTGGTCGCTCCTGGCATTCTTCAAAAAGTCGGCCTGCGGGATCGGCGTCACGAACCGCGTACCTATGGTCTCGACCGTGTTTGTACCTTGAATTTGGAAGTTGCCTGTGATCCCGATAACCATGCCGTTTTGAGTGCTATAACTACCCCCAGCCATAGGACTCATTCCCGGGAATCCCAAGCTGGCAGCCCAGTTGTGACCGTCCATCATGCTGTAGCCCTTTGCCTCGTCGTAGCCCTCAAGTGTTTCGTGTCCAACGAGGCTCGCAGATGTCATGCCTCCGGCATTCGCAGGGCCATCGAGAAGCGCCGCCTGATCGAAGTTGATCGTATGAGTTGATCCATGTGACGCGCCGAAGAATGTGGAGGCGTCCCCGGCTCCTCCGATGGCGTTGATTGTGACGTGATTTTTGGTGTCGTCGATTGCGCCTAGGAAGGCTTTATCGCTCTTGGAAAGGCCCTTTTTATCGACATCTCCGACAGTCTCGACCTTGCCGTTCTTGTCGTAGCCGATCTTGAAGCCCTTAATGTCCTTCTGGAGGCCGCTTAGGTAGTCGGCGCAGCGTGTTCCGCCGCAAGTGATATCCAACCCGGTTGGGTCGGTGATACTCAGCGGATTGTTCCTGCCGTACATGTAGAGATTCAACTGCTGCGGATCGGCCAACCGATGCATCTCGATGTAGAGCGGATCGGGGGACATGAAGCGGCCCATGCTGCTTGCGTAGTATCTGGCACCGAAATAATCGAGCCCCGATTCTGCATCTCTTTCTTTGCCGGTGAACTTGTAGTGATTGGAATCGGCGCTGGCGATCACGATCTCGCCGCCGAAGGGATAGTAGTCTGACTCTTCTTTAATGACTCCCTGATTGTCGGTGATCACGCTGGCTGAGCCCAGGTTATCGGAAAAGTAATATCGCTCGCTCACGCCCGCGTCGCGGCGTGCGATCCGCTTTCCGTTGAAGAAAATGTACTCGGAGACAAGGTTCCCCGTCCCATCTGTCTCGTCGAGAATATTGCCTGTGGCGCCGTACCAGTACAGCGTGACACTAGAGGCGTTTTTCTTCACGCGATTACCATCCCCGTCGTAAAGGTAGATGTCGCTGGTGTTATCGACAAACTTCGTCAGGTGATTTTCCGCGTCGTACGTATACCCCATGATGCCATTGCTAATGACGTTTCCTGCGGCATCGTAACCAAATCCAGTGAGTTGATTGTTGATGAGCGCTGGCGCGTTGAGCGTTTCCGAGTTTCCTTTTCCAGTCTTGGGACCAATATTGGTCAAGTTCCCCCAAGGGTCGATGGTGTAAATTTCGCCCCAGTTCGTGCCGGATGTATACCCCTGACTGATACGGTTCAAGGGATCGTACGAGAAATTCTGTGTCCGGTTTCCGTCCCCGTGGTTCACAATCTGGTACACGTTGCCGTTGTCGCCCGTATTCGCATTGAAAGTTGGGCATGGCGGAGAACTGACGGCAACCTTCAGATGAAAATCATAGCAAAGACCGATAATCGACGCCGTTGGACTTGTTGCGGAAACTAGCACCGGTTGCAACCGATTGCTGTAGGTGTCGGCACTCGTGATGCCGGGGAACGCGCCCGCGCCCGTCACCAAACCATTGGTAAGGGTTGAGAGGCCACCGTGAGGGGAGTAGGTCGCAGACGTGGCGTAGTTAATCGGGCCGGTCGGGTCGATGACTGAGAGAGTGCGTCCCGCCCCGCCGTACGTGTAGTTCACGGAACGTGTGCTCGGATAGGTTATCGACTGCACAGAGCCGTCCTTGTTGTAAAGGTAGCTCGTGGTCTTGGTAATGTTCGACGTGACGCGCGTTTCCGAGGCGATTCTACCCATCGGATCATAGGTCCAGGCAGAGGACCCGGGTGTATCGGTCATCCCGGTTCGATGGCCCACGGAGTAGGTGCCCTGGTCGTAGGTATAGGTGTCTTGGGGTGAGGTGGCTGGACAAGCGGCGGAGTTGTAAGACTTACTCGTGACTCGATTCAAGTTGTCATAGCAGAAATTGAGCTTGGTCGTCACAGTTGGGGTTGACTGATTCGGCTTCGGTGACGTTTTCTGCGCAAGATTCCCGTTAGCATCGTAGCTGTACGAAATCGTTCCCGATTCAGGGTTCGTTGCGCTGGTCAAACGAGAGAGAGAATCGTAAACGAACGCGCGTGTTCGCCAATTGCTCGAAGCAGAGCTACCCCCTTTTTGTGTCACAGAAAGCAAATTGTTTAAGGCGTCGTAGGTGTAATCCGTCTCGTAGTTGTAGCCGGAGGGATCTTCCCAAACGTACATCAATCTCCCTAACGGCGGGTGGGCCACTTCTCCGCAGGCGAAGTATAACTCGGTGTTGTCGATCGCAAAACAAAACGACGGGTGCGCCCCTTCTCAGCTTTTCCGAGAAGGGGCCCATCCGATCTGCCGACAACC
>CAWGOX010000013.1:0-419238 GCA_963824315.1 uncultured Acidobacteriaceae bacterium
GGCCACTTCTCCGCAGGTGAAGTATAACTCGGTGTTGTCGATCCCAAAACGAAACGACGGGTGCGCCCCTTCTCAGCTTTTTCGAGAAGGGGCCCATCCGATCTGCCGACAACCATCATTTCTAGGCGGCCCGCGTTCTTGTCTTCAAGCGTTGTACTTCCCCTCATCGAGCGAGACCGGATCAGGTTCGGCCAGAAGAGATGCGCGGACAAATCCAGGCTATCGACACCGACCATACCCACCCTTGCGGCGGCGACGGCGCGCTGTGGATGTGGGTGCTGGAAAACCGTCGCTCGCGACATCCGTGGCGGGCCCCTTCTCGAAAAACCCGAGAAGGGGCGCACCCTTTATTTTGTTTCGGAGTCGATGTCGAAAAGCGAATCGACTAATACTTTCCCGACGAAGATGTGGCCCACCCGCCCGGTAGAACGAGACGCGATTAAAGCGCACGAATGCACATAACGTGGAGTGCAGTCGTAGCTAAAGGCGGTCTGCATCGTAAAGATGTGCTCTATTTATCGGGCATGGACAACGCCAAAAAAAAGCCCAATTGTCACTACAAACGCGACAAAAGCAGGGAAAAAAAACCACCTACTACGGTAGGTGCCACCATAGAGACACATGATTGCGCTTAAGCTCATTAAGCCAATCCAAAGCACAAACGAAAGGGCGCTTATCCACCAGACCGCGAGCCAGCAGGTAATGAGAAGAACTGTACCGCAATATCCAATCCACAATGCATTCGTTCCCCGAATACTCATTTAGTCGCCTCCGAAGGAATGTGTATCGCCCATCCAAGGGGACTAAACGGGTCGTGTTCGCCAAAGTGCATGTTTCCTGCCGCCGGGACTGATGATTTCGGATCGACAATGAAATGCCCAGAGTTTGCTCCTGTCAGAAAGCTTCCGCGACTCCTATACTCATTGCCATTTTCCGTTCCCCAATGGGAGTCAAACCCCGCACGTTGTAGTGCGGCTCCTGCCTGTTCTGGCGTCCCAGCGAAGCTTAATGATCCTGCCTCAGCTTGATTAGCTTCCATTTTGCTATTCGTAAGAGTAAAGCTAAAGCCTGAGAGAGCACCCCCATTGGCGAAACCAGCGTCCTGGAATTTCGTCTGTGGAGTACCGTTGTCAAAGACTCCCGTCGAAGATGTTTTACCTCCGTCATTGGAGAACTGCACCCCGCTGCCATTTACGCTGGCTGTGTACGCTCCTGTTCCGGTGGTCTTATCTACCAATCCTCCACTGCCATCCGGATTCGCATTTCCGATCAGAGTAGCCGTAAAGCTTTTGTCCGAATTGGTAATGCCTTGCACCAATGCCGTCTGAGCATTTCCCTTACTGTCGTATCCGACCGTCTGAGACGAGCATGTACTGGATGCCGTCTGGCATTGCAGGTAGGAGTCCAGACCAGTCGGGTCAGTATTCGTCAACGGATTGTTTAACGCATAGGCGTACTTATTCAATGATTGGCGGGTGGGCCACTTTTCCGCAGGCGAAGTATAACTCGGCGTTGTCGATCCCAAAACAAAACGACGGGTGCGCCCCTTCTCGGCCTTATCGAGAAGGGGCCCATCCGATCTGCCGACAACCATCGTTTCTAAGCGGCCCGCGTACTTGTCTTCAAGCGTTGTACTTCCCCTCATCGAGCGAGACCGGATCAGGTTCGGCCAGAAGAGATGCGCGGACAAATCCAGGCTGTCGACACCGACCATACCCACCCTTGCGCGGCGGCGGCGCGCTGCGGATGTGGGTGACGGAAAACCATCGCTCGCGACATCCGTTGCGGGCCCCTTCTCGAAAAACCCGAGAAGGGGCGCACCCTTTATTTTGTTTCGGAGTCGATGTCGAAAAGCGAATCGAGTGATACTTTCCCGACGAAGATGTGGCCCAACCGCCCCCCACATTATTTACATCATCACGTCTCAGTCGACACCGATCGAAGGGACAGTACCCCCATAATTCGCGTCGGCGGCGAGCGTTACGCTAAATTCCAACACCCGGCCAGCAATGGCCGTTAAACACCGATGCATTGGCTCTCTCGAACGAGCGGTCATCTTTGCTACATGTCCGTCGACTCCGAACGCTTCGACACAATATGTTCCTGCCTCGATTGGTATAAACGCCGTTCCATCGGTGCCGGTCATTGCGAGGAATCCAGATGCGCTTCCCTTTCTGGTGAAGCGCATTAAGACCCTGGGTGCGAACTCGCCCACCGATCCCCCTTCTTTCACGACCTTGGCTGTGGTTAGACTAACAAACGCGACTTTTCCGGACAGATCCGCGTTCTGGGCATGAACAACCAGCGACAACAAAAACAACATCGCAACTGTTGACCTCACAAGGCATTCCTTCATTTTGGTACCTCATATACGCCCGGCGGCGGCGGATTCGGAACGTTTAGCTGTACCGCTGGGAGCCCGCGGTAGCCACCGATGTGACTTCCGAGGTAGCTGGCCTCCCCGGGAATTCCCCCGTTCGTGAGAGCGGTAGGCGGGTGGGTCACTTCTCCGCAGGTGAAGTATAGCTCGGTGTTGTCGATCCCAAACGAAACGACGGGTGCGCCCCTTCTCGGGTTTTTCGAGAAGGGGCCCATTCGATCTGCCGACAACCATTGTTTATAGGCGGCCCGCGTACTTGTCTTCAAGCGTTCTACTTCCCATCATCGAACGAGACCGGATCAGGTTCGGCCAGAAGAGATGCGCGGACAAATCCAGGCTGTCGACACCGACCATACCCACCCTTGCGGCGGCGACGGCGCGCTGTGGATGTGGGTGCTGGAAAACCGTCGCTCGCGACATCCGTGGCGGGCCCCTTCTCGAAAAACCCGAGAAGGGGCGCACCCTTTATTTTGTTTCGGAGTCGATGTCGAAAAGCGAATCGACTAATACTTTCCCGACGAAGATGTGGCCCACCCGCCACCGTATATTCGAACCCATCACTGATAATGGAGGCGCGGAACGGCACTCGCTTTCCGTCGAATCTCTTGCAGTGGGTGATCAGTTGACACACCGTTGTCTCGACTGGTTTCTCCGGCTCCGTTGGTTGGGATTGGCCATACGATGGGCACGCAAAGCAGGCTAACCCTGCGCAGTAGGCAAGCAACGAACGCACGTATCTCATTGGCAGCTTCGTCCTGGGCGGATGGGCCACTTCTCCGCCCGGAGTATAACCTGAGTTTAACCCTGCGAGTTTTGATCCCAAAATCAAACCAACGGTGCGCCCCCGTTGATGTTTTTCAGAGCAGATGTGGAAAAGCGAATCGAGATATCTTTCTCGCCGGAGATGTGAGCCAACCACCAGCTTCGTCAGGTCTACCGGCCATTTCGCAGGCTGGTGCCCGCCTTCCTGAAGAAGTTCTTCCAGCACAACTCGTCCAATGGAACACTCAGGACCTTTACGCCCGAGTTTGGATCACGGAGCATGTCCTCTAAATATCGGGTTTTCTGTATTGAAACGCTGTTATCAGACCAGGGAATGGTGGGTTCATGCATCGAGACGGCCGGGTTGAAGTCATCATAGAGGATCAACCCTCGCTGAGTGACCGAGTAGGTGATTGAGTGCCCGTCTCCGTACGTGTCGATGTAGTCGGTTGCCGGATTGGGGGGGACACACCCGTCCGGGTTGCGGGTAAGCGAAATCTCGTCCCCAGAACTATGCCATCCCCACTGTTCGTGGATGACGTAGACTTTAACTCCATTGGCTAGGGTGATTTCAGCTTTACCGAAATTGCTTGAGTCGAGCCGGTTTGAAAGTCCACGCCACGATGCCCACATCAGCACGCAACTCAGCGCCACGAAAAGGAGGACAACTTTACTTCTTCGCGCCACCATTTATGCCCTCCTGGCGGATGAGCCACTTCTCCGCGGGAAAGTATAACCCGATCTTGTACCCCACAATCTCGACCCCAAAGCAAACAAAGGTTGCGCCAGTCGGATTCGTGGAGTCGAAGGACCCATGTCACCGAGAGGCAGCAATGGCGATACAAGGCATTCTACCCATGGTCCGGAGAGAGAATGCCTTGCATCGCCACCGCCAGTGTTTACGGATATGGGGTTCTTCGACTCCCCAGGACCTTCACTTCGTGAAGATCTCGCTCCGCTCAGAATGACAAAGTTTCGGGTGGGTAAACAAAAACACATTTCGCCCACTCGTTCGGGGAGGGAGTAGGGGCCCTTCGACTCCGCAGGAACGTCACTCCGTGACGTTCCTGCTCCGCTCAGGGTGACAGTTTACTGGTGAAAAGAGCACGCCTTCCCTCTGCTTCAATGAATTATTCCCAAGCGTCAACTCCTGGCGCCGCTAAGAATTCGTTAGCAATGCTAACGAATATTTCTTGACCGACTGCATCTGCTACGATTTTGCGGATGCGTCCGGAACGAATAGCTCCCGGGTCTCGATTGTCTTGCCATCTTCGACGAACGCTCGCATCCATTCCACGACGCGTTGCCAACCTGCGTAGTGACCTTGAGTAGCGGCGGGAGCCGTGGCGAATCCGCTGTGGCGTATACGGACCAATGTTCCGCCCGCATTTGCTTCTAGTTCCCAACGAACCAGAGTTTCGAGCGGTCCTGACCAACTCGCGATCCACGTGTACGAGACGACACGCGGCGGATCCACGTCCACATATTTGCCGCCGACACTGTACGGAGCGCCGTCGACGTCGCTGACTCCGTCGCAGCGCCACGCTCCGCCGGGACGAACATCGGCATGCCATGCCACGCTGTGATACATACCCTTCTGTCCCCACCACTGCATCATTTGGCGCGGATCGGTGATGGCTTGAAATACGCGTTCGCGGAGGAGCGGCAATTTGAATGTCGCCTTCAATCGCGTCCTGATCGTGAGTAATTGCGAAGGCTCGCCATAGAGTTCGCTTCCTATTAGTTCGTATTTTCCGTAAAGCGTTTGAGGTTTTCTACGACACCGGGCCATCCGCCGCTGTAGTCGGCGAGCGAAGAGGGTTCGGTCGCGAAACCGCTGTGAGTGACTTTCACGTGCGTGCCCGACGGCGTTGCCGTGAGATCCCACCTTACGAACGTTTTCAGCTGCTTGTCGAGATGCCAATTGCCAAACCAGGTATATACAAGCAAGCGCGGCGGATCGATTTCCGTGATCTCGCCGTGACAGGCAAACTCAGTGACGCCATTCAATGAGACGTCTCCGCGTTCGCTGGCGTAGCTGTACTTGCCGCCGAGCCGTGCGTCCATTTTCCAGAATTTCACTGGACACTTTGCAGACCCAAACCACTGCGGGAGTTGTGCGGCGTTGGTTAGCGCTTCGAAGACACGAGCCGGTGGCGCGGCTATTTCGATCTCGGTAATGATGGCGTCGTTGTCTGGTGTGACTTTCGTTGTGACGTTGGTGGCTGCGGTTGTGTTCGACATGAGCGGCTCCGCCAGAAATTAAAGTTGGTGAAAGATGGGCGGCGTAGCATCAGCCACGCCGCCCGATTTGATTACTTCACGCGTTCCAGCGTGAATAACTCTTTCATTTCCTTGCCGTGATCGAGGAATGTCCAATCTTCGAGTTGATGATTTGCGTCCGGTAGAGAGAATGTGGCGAGTTGCATGTGTCCGTCGCCGGGGGCGATGTTGGTGCCATCCACGAATTCGAAGCTGATGGATTTCGCGTCTGCCGTCGTGACCTTCATGCGCGGCTGGTTGCCGGCTCCGCAATAGTGCGTCATGAGGAGGCGATCGCCATCCATGTGGAACATGGTGATCATGTTCTCTTTGCCATGGCCTTGAATCTCGCTCATGATGGCGGAGCCGCCAGCTGTCGAACGAAAGCTGACCTTGACCGGCTGTCCCTTCCCATCCTTTCCAGCCCAGTTCCCTTCCATCTGTTTGAGCAGTTCGAACGACTTGTGGGCGTCGGTTTCCGCCACGGCGAAGTTGGTGGAAAGAGCGAGCAGCAGTATGGTGGATGCGGCGATTGTGGCGATATAACGAACCGAATTTCGAACGTGCATGACTTCCTCCTGAATTTATTTGCTCTTATTTGGTTTTGCCGGGGCCCTTACTGGATAGCTCGCCCAACTCGCGGGCGTATTCCTGCTCCACAAAATTCTTTAGGTTGCTGAGATTCATCTGCCAGAATTCGCGATATTGCTCGAGCCACGCACTTACAGCTCGCAAAGGCGCGGCATTGAGTTGATAGACGCGATGGCGTCCGCTACGCGTTTCGACAACGAGGCGCGCTTTACGCAATTGACGGAGGTGTTTGGAGATGGCTGGTCGTGAGATGGGAAAGGCGTCGGCAATCTGTCCTGCTGGCTGAGATCCCTGCCGCAGAAGATCGAGCACGGCGCGGCGGGTGGGATCGGCGAGGGCCTGGAACGTGACTTCCGGCGAATATGTAACCGAACGGTTCCGCATATGCGTAACTATACGGTTACATATTAAGTGGCGTCAAGAGGAAAATTTGGATTGCCGCCGCCGAGTTTTGCGGTGATGTGATCGGCAATCAGTTTGCCGTGAAAGCGTCCGTTCTCGATGAAGATCTCGCTCGTGCGGGAGCCTGCCACGATCACTCCTGCCACGTAGATGCCAGGGACGTTCGATTCCAGGTTCTCCGGATCGCACACAGGGCGGAGTTGCTCGGGCGATAGCTCGATCCCGATGCTGCGGAGAAAATCGTAGTCGGGGTGATATCCAGTTAGCGCAAATACGAAATCGTTCTTCAAGCGAATGGTGCCGGATGGAGTTTTGACGAGGACGCTGTCTGCGCCGATCTCCTGCACCGAGCTTTCGAAATGCGCGGTAATCTCGCCCGCTTTGATTCGGTTTTCAATATCAGGGCGCACCCAATACTTGACGTGCTTATGCATCTGCTCTCCGCGGTGAATGAGAGTGACGCGCGCGCCGTGACGCCACAGGTCCAGAGCAACTTCCGCCGCGGAATTCTTGCCGCCGATCACAACCACGTCGGTATCGAAGTAAGGATGTGGCTCGCGGTAATAGTGGAAAACCTTATCGAGTTCTTCGCCCGGAATGTTGAGTTGATTTGCGAGATCGTAATATCCGGTCGCAACGACGATCTTCTTTGCGCGGTAATCGTGGATCATGTTGCTGCGATCGGTCGCAGTGATCCGAAAATCGCCGTCTGCGCCGGTGATGGTTCTCACCCATTCGTATTGACGAATCGGCAAATGATAATGCGCAGCGACGCGGCGATAGTATTCCAGCGCCTCGAGGCGATTCGGCTTGGGAAGAGCGGTAGTGAACGGCACATCGCCGATCTCGAGCAGCTCGGGAGTGGTGAAGAACACCATGTTCTGGGGATAGTTGTAGATGGAATTGACGAGGCATCCCTTGTCAATGAGGACGGCCTTCAATCCAGCTTTCTGGGCCTCGATGGCGCAAGCCATCCCTGTGGGACCCGCGCCAACGACGAGCACATCGATCAAAGAGTCAGCCGAGACGTCGATTTGAGTTTGGGCACGAGGTGAAGTTTCAGCGGAAGATCGGGCTGTGACAGTGGCAGGCTGGGGAGGCAGAACTGATTTAGTTTTCATCGCGTCTGAGTGAAGACGACAATTCTAGCATCTGATCCGGCCTCTCTTTGATTGCACTTGATTGTCAGAGATTGCCAGAACTTGTCGGGGTTTGAGATGGACGGGCGGGGTCGCCCGTCTCCACACGCGCTTTCTATTTTTTCACGCAGACGGAAACGCCGTCACGAATGGGCAAGATTGTGGTGAATAAGTCTTTGGATTCATAAATCAGTTTATTGAATTCGAGGATAGCTTTGGTCGTGGCGTCCGGGTTGGGCTGGCCGACCTTTCCGCTCCAGAGAACGTTGTCGGTGATGAAGAGTCCCCCACTCTTGAGACGCGGAAGTGCCAGTCGAAAAACGCGAGGATAGTCGATTTTGTCGATGTCGTTGAAAATGATGTCGTACTGCTCTTTCTCCTCAGAAAGAAATTCGAGGGCGTCCCCAACGCGAACCGTAATGCGTTGGCTGACTCCGGCGCGATCGAAATAGCGGCGCGCCTTGTCTGCGCGCTTGGGATCGCCATCGGTGTAAACGACCCGTCCGCCTTCGCCGACCGCCCGCGCCCACCAGATTGTGGAGTATCCAATGGCAGAGCCCATCTCGAATACTTTCTTCGCGCCGCTTATGGTCGCCAACTGATATAGGACACGCGCGACCGCGGGACCAACGATAGCAACGTCGTTCTTCGTGGCGTCCGCCTCCATCTCGGCAAGAACTTCATCGCGGGGCGGCAGCATCGCATACAGATAATTTTCGACGGCGGGAACGGTGATCCCGCCCATGCGCCAATTGGTTGGCGCTAGCACTTGGTTGGCGTTGTCATTCGGCATAGGCTTGGGTTTCGAACCAGCATTCAAAATTAGAATTCCGAATTAGCATTCTAACGAGGGGCAGATTCGCGTGCAATGCAGCCCATTTCGTGAGGCTTCGAGGCATGGATTAAATCCGTTTCGGATGCGCCCGAACTCGTGTATAAAGTTTGCTCAATGCCTGATTTAAAAGTATTGCTGTCACGGGAAACGATTGCCAAACGGGTCGCCGAGTTGGGCGCAGAAATTACTCAAGATCTGCGTGGCGAATCGATAATTTTTGTCGGCGTTCTCAAAGGCGCGGCCATTTTCCTGAGTGACCTTGCGCGCCAGGTTCCACTTGATGCCACGTTCGATTTTATTGGCGTGTCGAGTTACGGCAACCGCCCGATTGCGAAGGAAGATCCCGCTGGCCACGCCGCGTGGGACTCACTCGGCGAAGTTCGCCTGACGAAGGATATGGATCAGTCCATGGCGGATCGAAATGTGATCTTGGTTGAAGACATCCTGGATACAGGGTTGACGCTGAATTACATTTCGAAAGTTGTGCAGGCCCACCAGCCCAGATCGCTTCGCATCGCTGCATTGTTGGACAAGCCGTCGCGCCGCAAACAACCGATTGAAGCGCAGTATATCGGCTTCACGATTCCAGATGCTTACGTGGTTGGCTACGGACTCGACTACGCGGAAAAATATCGCAATTTGCCGGATATTTGCGTTCTGGAAAACTTATAGCTCGACCCTCTGGCGGCTTTAACTACGGTTCTTCCGGACATTAGCTTGTGGATTCGCCTGTGGAAGATGCGTCCGATTCGGCTGCTATGATGAACATTGTGAAAACGACCGCGCCGCAATCAGGCCGAGCTTCCGAGGTGGAACCTCTTCAGCTGGAACCTCTCCTGCTGGAAGTTGCCGACGTGGTCAACACCACACTCGATCTCGAAACCACCCTGAAGCGCGTGGCGGAGCTGGTCCGCAAAGTCATCGATTACGAAATTTTTGCGATCCTGTTGCTAAACGAGCAGCGGCAGGAATTGTATGTCCGCTTTCACGTTGGATATCCACTCGAAGTTGCGGATCGACTCCGAATCAAAGTTGGTCAAGGTGTTACCGGCCGCGCCGCGCAGACCCGCCAGGCCGTGCTGGTGGCGGATGCCACGCAAGAAGATTTCTATCTCGAAGCGCTGCCGAACGTTCATTCAGAGCTGGCGATCCCGCTGATCGTCAAGAACCGTGTGATCGGCGTCATCGATTTAGAAGCGCGACAAAAGGGGTACTTCACCGAAGAGCACAAGCGCCTGCTGACGCTGATCGGGTCCCGGATGGCGGTAGGAATCGAGAATGCCCGACTGCATACGCGGGTGACGCGGCAGGCTCGGACGCTGTTGCTGCTGAACGAAATCGCGCGCGAACTGTCATCCATTTTGAACCTGGATGAACTGCTCAAGCGCGTCGCCGAACTTCTGAATCGTCTCATCGATTATCAGATGTTCAGCATTCTCTTGGTGGATAAGACGGGAGAAAAGCTGCATCATCGTTTCGCGCAACGCTTCGAAGAACGACTGCATCTGAAGCACGAAATTCCGATGGGCCGCGGTGTAGTTGGCTACGCAGCTCAGGCCAAAGAAGCGGTCTTAGTTCCCGATGTGTCGAAGAGCGAGCGTTATATTGCGGTGAATCCAGAGACGAAATCAGAACTCGCGGTCCCCTTGATCTATCAGGAAAAAGTAATCGGCGTATTGGATCTCGAGCACACGCGCCGAGGATATTTCACCGAGGATCATCAGCGGACACTTACTACACTCGCTGCGCAACTCGCAATTGCGATTGAAAACGCGCGTCTGTACGAGGAAGTAGCACGGCAAGAACAGCGACTGGAGCGGGATCTGGCGTTGGCCCGGGAACTCCAGTTCCGATTGCTGCCCCATTCGCGTCCGAAGATGGCGAATCTGGAAGTTGAAGCGAAGTTTGTTCCGGCGCGGGCGATTGGCGGGGATCTCTATGACTTCGTTCCCTATTCCCTGTCGCGACTCGGCATCGCCATTGGAGATGTGAGCGGCAAGGGCGCTCCGGCGGCGATCTATGCCGCGTTGGTCAGCGGAATTATTCGTTCCCATGCGCCGATCGAACCGGGTCCGGCGGAAATGCTATCCGCTGTAAATCTTTCACTTGGCGAACGTCGGATCGCGGCGCAGTTTGTCTCCATCATCTATGCAGTGTGGGATGACGAGAAGCGAACGCTACTCGTAGCGAATTCTGGACTGCCGCGTCCTATCTATTGTCACGATGGGAAGATTGAAGTCATTGACGCTACTGGCCTGCCTCTCGGCCTCTTCGACGAAGTGGACTACGACGAGATCAGTTTCAAAGCGAAGCCGGGGGACATGTTTGTATTCTGCAGTGACGGAATTCCTGATGCTCGCAATAAGCACGGTCATTCTTTTGGGTCGGAACGCATCGAGGCTATTGTGGCCGGTTGTGCTACCAAGTCTGCGGACTGTGTCGTGAATGAAATATTCAAGGCGGTCACCGAACATGCTGCCGGCGTGGAAACCTTCGACGACCAAACAGTCGTTGCCATCAAAGTGAAAGCCGGGCCAGGCAAACGCAAGTGAAGCGCGTGCGTGAATCGAAATCGTTGCGTCCGCCGGCATTTGCATATCGTGTTTCGTCCTCCGGATTTGACAATCCCCAGACTCTACTGTGAGTCCGTGTCGCTCGATGTGCTTGCGGCACGACACGGAACTCCGCTGTACGTCTACTCCACTGCAATGATTCGGGCGCGATTGAAAGCTTTCGCCGAGGCGTTTGAATCGGTTCCACACACACTCTGCTATTCGGTGAAGGCGAATTCGACTTTGGCGATTCTGAAGCTCATCGCTGGCCAGGGCGCGGGTTTTGACGTAGTGTCGGGCGGAGAGCTGCAACGCGTCGCGAAGGTAAGCCGCAAAGCTCTAGGCAAAGTCGTATTTTCTGGCGTCGGCAAGACTGCCGTTGAGATGGAGTTGGCGTTGCGCTCCGGGATACTACTTTTTAATGTCGAGAGCGCGTCAGAACTAAAGTTGCTTTCCGATACGGCGAAGCGCCTGAAGATAAATGCGTCGGTAGCCGTGCGAGTGAATCCCGATGTTTCAGCGAAGACCCACCCATATATTTCGACGGGATTGCATCGACACAAATTTGGCGTGCCGATTCCCGAAGCACTCGAACTGTACTCGCGGGCCGCGCGTCAACCGTATTTGAAAGTTGCCGGAGTGAGTGTTCACATCGGATCGCAGATATCCGAGGTGACTTCGTTCACGGCTGCGATCCAACGCGTTGCCGATCTAGTCCGCAGACTGCGGAAGCAGGGTCATGACATTCGATATGTCGATGCTGGTGGTGGCCTCGCAATTTCCTACGAGGGAACGCAGAAGAGTTTCGAGAAACAGATCACTGCATATGCCAAAGCGATCATCAAGCCGTTGCGCGGACTTGATCTGCATCTATTGCTTGAGCCGGGGCGATCGATTGTTGGTTCTGCTGGTGTGTTGCTTACTCGAGTTCTCTATCGGAAAACCAATCACCGCAAGAGCTTTTTGATTGTCGATGCGGCGATGAATGATCTGGTGCGTCCATCTCTTTATGGGGCGTATCACGACATCGTCCCTGTGAAACGCTCGTCAGACAAGTCCGAGATAACGGACGTGGTGGGCCCGATTTGTGAGACGGGAGATTTCTTCGCTCGCGATCGAAAGCTTCCGTTTGTTAAAGAGGGCGAGTTGCTTGCGGTTCTCGACGTCGGCGCGTACGGATCTGTGTTGGGATCGAATTACAACACGCGAGGACGAGTTGCAGAGATACTCGTGGATGGCCGCAGAGCAAAAGTGATCCGCAGGCGTGAGAGCTTTGAGGATCAGTTGAGGACAGAGCAAAGGTAGTGAGAAACAGCGCTTCCACAAACGGTTACCGCACTTGAAGTGTCAGAGTGATTCCAGAAAATTCGTGACAGCTCTCAACACGGGATCGGGTTGCTGAATGAAGAGTGCGTGTCCCAAGTTGCGAAACCTGACATGCGTATGATGCGGCAACAATCGGCTTGCGAGGGTAACATCGGCGTCGGACATCATCCCACCTAATTCTGGACTTCCTTGCAGTAGCAGTGTTGGGCACTTGATGTTGCGCAAGAGTTGTTCTCCATCCCAACCCTCTAAAGATGAGCCGTCGAGCGTCATTTCGTAGGTATCTGCGTCCGCTTGGAGCACGCAACGCGCCCACGAAAGCAGATACGCTTGGTCATTGCCGGGCAGTTCGCGAATTGTGATTGAACCGCTGCCCGCTGGCGATGGGAGCGTGATTCGTCCGATGCCGTTGGCGATCTGCTCGACCGATCCTCCTTTGCGGGCGAGATCGCGCAAGCCGGAAAACAGCGATGTGTACATCGGATTATGGAGCCGTCGAACAACAATCATATTGTCGCCGAGGATTAGTGCTCGAACGAGTTCCGGGTGTTGAGACGCGACTGACATCGCGAGCATGCCACCGAGTGAATGTCCAAACAGCACGGCGGGCGCGGACACTCGTTCTCGCAGGAACTTGGCAATGTCGTCTGAATACTGCGAGCCACGATAGCCGCGAGTAACGTGCGATGATTTCCCGTGTCCACGCAGATCGGGAGCAAAGATATGCCAGCGAAGACTTAGCGCTGGAATCAGCGGAAGAAATACTTGCCAACGGCGTCCGAGGCCGTGCAAGAGAACAAGTGGAGGGCCATTGGGCGGGCCCTCTGCATAGTTCAACTGCACTTCGCCGCTATCGAAAGAGTGCTCTACGAGACCGGGATGGTTTTCACTCACGGCTGATCACTCGCCAGTGCGTACAGCAAGAAACCTCGGATCATCGGTTCGAGCGATTGCGCACCGGTCCTGAAGCATTGCTTTTACCGTTCGCCCCATTTGAGTTTGGTGGCGAGGACTTCGAAAAATGTTTTTTGGAAGCGCAGCAGCCTGGCGGGATGCGCGGCTTTCACGCAGCGGACGATATCGTCATCGCGAACCGGCATGCCAACCTGTCCGTCGAGACTTAGGTAAGCCTCTTCTTCGCCGGTTTTCACCTGAATTTCGATCTCGACCGTGTCGCGCACGACTACGGGACGATGAGTCAATCCATGCGGCGATACCGGGGTGATCACAAACGCAGCGACATCGGGCTCGAGGATGGGACCGCCCGCGCCCAACGAATACGCAGTAGATCCAGTGGGAGTGGCGACGATTAATCCGTCGGCTTTGTAACTGGAAACAAATTTCGCGTCCACGTAAAGTTCGAAATGATTGAGGCGCGCGATCGAACTCTTGCTTACTACCAGTTCGTTTAGCGCGGTGTGTGTGGAGAGAATCCCGCCATTGCGAATCAGCGAACAGCACAACATCGAACGGTTATCGACGATGTAGTGTCCCTTCTCGATGGCTTCGAGCGCAGGATAAAGGTCAGGAAGTTGAAGTTCAGTCATGAAACCGAGTGTGCCGAGATTCACACCCAGAATGAGCGTTTCGGTGGTTGCGACCGCTCGGGCAACGGAGAGCAGCGTGCCGTCTCCGCCCAGTACTAGAGCGAGAAACGGGGCGCATCCCGCCAATTCGTTGCGCTGCATGATGGTGGCGCCGGGATAATAAATCTGGCTTTCGTGGTCCATCACGACGGTGTAGTTGCGCTGCTGGAACCATTTTTCGAGAGTCGGCAAGACTTCTACAAGCTCGGGACGATCCGGCTTGGAAATGATCGCGACTGTCTTTTGCGTCGGTTGCTTCGGTGAAACCTGGGGAGACTCGGGCATGGATTAGTTCTTCGTTTCGTGATGCTTCGCAGTAAAAAACGACACTAACATCGGACTTCCGATTGTACAGAATCATCCGGTGGGGGGAGGGCCAAACTCAGCGTGAAGGAGGAATTCTCGATTGCCTTCGCCGCCAAGGATGGGAGAGTCAATCCACTCGGGGTTTGTGTATCCAAGTTCTGAAAGCGTCGACTTTACTTTTTCCACAGTTGCGAACTGCGCCGCCTCGTCACGCACTATGCCACCCTTGCCGACCAGTTCCCTGCCCACTTCAAATTGCGGCTTCACCAGAACCACAATGTGACGGATCTTGGCCGTCGTCGACGTCGGATAAAAAGCGACAGCGCGTGTCACGGCGGGAAGTACCAACGTTGCCGAGATGAACGAGACATCCATGCCAATGAAGTCAACGGCTTCTCCCAAGTCTGAAGGTTCTAGATAGCGGGCGTTCTTTTTCTCGAGGAGACGAATTCGAGGGTCGTTGCGCAAGCCGAAATCCATCTGACCGTAGCCGGTATCGACTGCAATCACCTTCGCCGCTCCATGCTGCAACATGCAATCGGTGAAACCGCCGGTGGACGCACCGACATCGAGACAGGTTTTTCCTTTCAGATTGATCGTCCAATGGTCGAGCGCCTTCTCCAGTTTGAGGCCGCCTCGGCTTACGTAACGCAAATCTTCGCCGAGCAGGCGCAACGTAGAGGCTGGATCAACGGTGGCGCCTGATTTTTCAATTTTCTGATCGTTGACTAGAACCTTGCCCGCAAGGATCAGGGCCTGCGCACGCTCGCGCGACGGCGCTAGTCTACGCTCCACCAGAAGTTTGTCGATTCGAGTCTTCATTAAAATCACGCCCGAATCAAATTCTCGATTGGGACGTTCGAGCTAGCACACGATGCAGTGCAGAATGGTGAACCATAGTTGTTAACAGGAAGTTACAGGATTAAGTTCCCGCTTTTCCACAAACTTTTCCTCCAGGGTGTTGAAAACTTCGACGAAACTTTATGCGGCGCCGACCCGGTATGAGCGCGAGGGACGCGGCAAGCCACGTTACTCGGAAAATGTGTGCTCTTGGAGTCCGCAAAAAAAGCCGCCCAGAATAGGGCGGCTCTTATCGGATCCAAATTCAAAGTTCAACCAGCGATTTCAGCCAACACCTTCTCGTCGATATCGAAATTGGCGTGTACGTTTTGTACGTCGTCGTTATCTTCCAGGGCTTCCATCAGGCGAATCATCTGCGTAGCCTGCTGGCCTTCCAGCTTGATGTAAGTGTCCGGGATCATCGCTATACTCGACGAGGCCGGCGTTATGCCAGCCTTCTTGACTGCTTCAAGCAATCCTTCGTAGGCGGAGGGTTCCGTCAAAATTTCCCAATTCTCGCCATCGTCTTTCAAATCCTCGCCGCCCGCTTCGAGGATGATGTTCATCAGATCGTCTTCCTTCGCGGCGGATTTTGGAATCACGATGTCGCCCTTTTTGTGGAACATATATGCGACGGACCCTGCTGCAGCCATGTTGCCGTTATTCTTTCCGAACGCGTGCCGAATTTCGCTTACCGTGCGATTACGATTGTCGGTGGAAATTTCCGCCAGCAGCGCGACGCCGCCGGGGCCGTATCCTTCAAGAACAAATTCTTCGTAGGTAAGTCCTGGAAGTTCGCCGGTGCCGCGCTGGATGGCGCGCTTAATGTTGTCGGCGGGCATGTTCTCCGACTTCGCGGCCAGGATCGCCGTCCGCAGGCGCGGATTCATATCCGGATCGCCGCCGGACTTCGCCGCCATCGCGATTTCTTTGATGAGACGCGTGAAAATCTTGCCGCGCTTGGCGTCAAGCGCTCCCTTTTTGTGCTTGATTGTTGCCCACTTAGAATGGCCGGACATGGCTAGACCTCATTATGGATAAAACTCAAATTGCGTGAATTCTCGGAATTTTGAATCCGCCCGCGGAGGAAATCACAGGATCAGCCTCGATGTACAAACCTTCAGGCGAAGGGCGATTATAACATGGCGTCGCAGCGGCAGAACCCGGCAGTTTTAAGCCCCTAAACGGTCAGAAATAGCCCCACAAGTCCGCAAGCCACTGAGGTACCCTCTGTGTGGGCCATATGACAACAAGCGCTCTCGATCGCCAACTCGCTGAACTGGAGGCCAGCCGATATCGCTTCGGTCCTACCGAATCTGCGAACGTCGTGAGGTTAGTGAAACGACTCGACGGCGTTAGCTTTCCCGATCCAGCTTCGCTCATCCGCTTCCACGAAACTTTGCTTTTCCTCCGTGCCTTTCCTCAAGGACCTGTTGTCGTGCGCGCCGCCGACCGTATTCTGAAAAACATCCACCGAAAGGTGGAAGCGTTGCGGGACGCCGGGGCCGACATGGACGACTTCGACACCTTCGAATTCGCGGGGATTGCCGGGACGGAGATGGAGGACACGCTCGGTTTCGATGTGGCACGCTGGCTGGTGAAGCGCTTGCCGGGCGGAGTTGAGATCGCTTGGGACAACTACGAGCCGGGTCGCGAGATGGTCAATACTGGTCCGCGGTTTATGCCACTGCTTGATGACGATGCCAACGTTGAGGCCGATACTCCTTGGCGACGGTGGTTGGAAGCGGTTGCCGGTAGCGGCGCCACCCGTAAGAAAACGAACGCAACTATAGAGTGGCTGATCGAGCGTTGTGAACGATTGCCGCTCCCTCCGAAAGAAAAAGCCGAGATCTACGATTCTCTGCGCATCCCATTGCGCTGGAAGCTGGGGAACTCTTCGCTCACACGGACGCGCAACGTGAAGCCCGTGCGCGATATTTTCTACCACGATGCGCCGCTCATCAGCCGGAGCCAGGTTTCGCTAGCCTCGGAACTCGCGCGGCGTCCTCCGAAACTGACAAAGCTTTCGCGCAAGCGAGGCGAAAGGATCATCGAACTGATCCGCGAAGTCATGCTGGTGCGCTACCGCGAACTTTACGGCACGACGCTCGGCAATCCTGCCTCGGTCGCGCGCGCGGATGTTGGTCGTGGAGTAGAAATTTATCTCTGGAATCTGCCTCCCGACCGCCGTCTTCCCTTGCGTGCGTATGTCGCGGGGCTGACGTTGAAGAACGGCGTCCCCATCAACTACATCGAAGCCATCGGCCTCTGCGAATGGATGGAAATCGGCTTCAATACTTTCTACACGTTCCGCGGCGGCGAAGCAGGATGGATTTATGCGCAAGTCCTCCGCTGCCTTTGTCACATGATGAGGACAACATGCGTGTCGGTTTATCCATATCAACTGGGACACGACAACGAAGAGGCGATCGAGTCAGGCGCATTCTGGTTCTATCGCAAACTTGGATTCAGGCCAGGGCGTGCAGAGTTGGAAAACCTCGCTGAGAGTGAAGAGAAGAAAATCGCGGCTGATCAGAAATATCGGACGCCAGCACGAATCTTACGGCGGCTTGCTAGCGATCACGCGTTCTACGAATTGCCGGGGAGTGAAGTAGGAGCGTGGGACAACTTTTCAACCCGTAAGATCGGACTGCGAGTCAATCAACACATGGCGCGCGAGTTCGGAGGAGACGCTGTCCTGATGCGCGAGCGCTCAACTCGTGCGCTGGAGCGGACGCTTGACGTTACGACGTTGACTTGGACGCCTCTGGAGAAAGCGGCGTTCGACAACTTTGCGGGTGTTCTGATGGAGGTCCCGGAACTGAAGGGTTGGACACGAGAAGAAAAAGCTGGTCTCGTTCGGATCATTCGGGCCAAGGCCAAGCCGGATGAAATGCTGTACCTGCATCTGACGCAACAGCATGGTCGGCTGCGGGATGCCCTGTTGCACTGTGGAAGCTAGCGCAAAAACGTCTCCTGAAATAATTCGTTAGCATTGCTAACGAATTAGTCTCGGCCCTTGGCTCCAATCCGTAAAAATGTAAAACAATTGCAGTCAAGGGCAAGCGCGACTTCACTCTTGTTCTATTTCACTCTTGTTCCAAAGTTTTCGAAGATCGCCGCGCCTTGTAGGCATACACGACCGCCAGCAGCGGAGGCGCGAGCAGAAATCCCCAGAACGGAATTAGAAATCCAGCCGCGATCGGGACGAGTAGTGATGCCCACATGGGAACGCGCGCGACGCGGCGCATGATGTAAGGCTGAAGCAGAAATCCGTCAACCAAGACGATCACTGCATAAAGAATTAGTACGTAGAGTGGATGCTGCCAATCTTCCCAACGGAGGGCGGCGGCCAGAACCGGGCCGAGTAATCCGAGAACGGGTCCGAGGTGCGGGACGATCTGGAACACTGCACCTAAGAGCGCCCACAGCGGGGCCCATGGGACACCGATGATCCTGAGGCCGAGCATCCAGAGAATGCCCACGGCTAGTGAGTCTTGCAATTGGGCGATGGCCCAATGTTTGAGAGCTGAGCCTGTGATGCGGACGTGATCGGAGGCGGTCACGAGATTTTTGTCGCGAGCCTTGCAGCAAATTCTTCGGGTAAGGTTGGAGTGGCTCCAGCCTGGGAGCAAACAAAGCGCGCGACTTCGTTGGCGAGAGTGTTGACTTCGTCGAGATCCATGTTCTGTAGCAAGCCAAGGACGAGCGCGGCGGTGAAAGAATCGCCGGCTCCCACTGTATCGACGACCTTTACAGGACGTGACACGCAATCAGACCATCTTCGGTCTGCTGTCCGATAGAGCAGGCTCCCGTTCGCACCGCGGGTTAGAGCTACGAGTTGCAGGTCGAATGTGTCGGCAAGACATGTAATTTGGCTTTCGATTTTCTGTGGCGTCGGCTTTTCAGTGGCGCCAGAAGATTGTTTCGCCTCATGCACGCGGACAGGAGTGTCCGCGCCACACGTTGCATGTACGGTCGTGTCGTTTAGTCCAAACATTTCTACGAGGACTGGAAGTTCGTCGTCGTTCAGCTTCAGGACATTCGCTAAGCGAAGCGACTCTTCTATCAACTCACGAGAATAGAATTTCTGCCGAAAATTAATGTCGAGGACACGCAAAGCGTTTCCCGGTGTGGCAGCAACCAGTTCTTGAATTGTTTGACGGGATCGTTCGGAGCGTTGAGCGAGGGTCCCAAAACATATTGCGTCGGCTTCGCGAGCAGCAGTCTGGGCTTCCGGAGTTGCTGCGATGCAATCCCAGGCGACACCTTGCTCGACCGTAAAATGAGCCAGCCCTTCGCCTGACAGTCTGACGGTTGCTGTCCCAGTTGGACATCGTTCATCCACCTGTACCGTTTCGTTCGGTAATCCCATGGCGTCAAATCGTCGGATAATTTCGCGGCCGTAGTCGTCGTCGCCAACGCGTGTGATGACGTGCGTCTCCGCACCGAGGGCGTGGGCGTGATAGCCGAAGTTTGCCGGAGCGCCGCCGAGTTTGATTCCATTTGGAAGCAGGTCCCAGAGCACTTCGCCGATGCCGATGATCTTTAAGTCAAGATTCATAGATCGAGGCCCATAGTCGTTTTACAACTAACTCTGCCGCGGCCGTGCTATTGAGTTCCGAGTTGTTTCTGGATTTGCTCTAGCGGCACGCCCTTGGTTTCCGGAACCATCGTCTTCACCCAAATCAGTTGGAGGACCATCATGAACGCGAAGAACGCGAATACGTAGCCAGGCGGAAACTGGGACACCATCCTCGGGAAAAAAGTAGTGAGTAGCGCTGCGAAGATCCAATGGGTGAAGCTGCCGAGGGCTTGGCCTTCGGCGCGTTGACGATTGGGAAATATTTCGGAAATGAAAACCCAGATCACTGTTCCCTGTCCGACTCCGTGAGCGGCGATAAAGGCAAAGATGCACACGGGGACGATCGAATAGTGCTGCGTAAAGAACGCCCATGCGACGAGACCGAGTGAGGCGATATATCCGAAGGAGCCGATGAAAAGCAGGGTGCGGCGCCCCAGGCGGTCAATCAGCCATAGTCCGACGAAGGTGAAAATCAGATTGGTGATGCCGATGCCAATCGATTGCAAAAGGGCGGCCTTCGCGCCAAGTCCTGTCAGTTCGAAAATGCGGGGAGCAAAATATAGGATCGCATTGATGCCGGAAAGCTGATTAAAAAATGCAATCAGGATCGCCAGCATGATCGGCTTACGCATACTGGCTGTCCAGAATTTTCCCGAAGATGATTTCTCCGACGAGGACGCTGCGATCTCGTCGGCCTCTTCGGCGATCGTCGCCTTGGAAGCGTCCGGCTGAATTCGTTGCAGGACTTCGAGACCACGTTGTCGATCTCCCCTTCTGCTCAGCAGCCAACGCGGGCTTTCGGGCAACGCAAAACAACAGATCGCGTAAATAAGCGACGGGAAGGCCGCCACTCCCAACATCCAACGCCAGGCATTTTCTCCGATACCTGCGAGCATCGCGTTCGATACAAAAGCGATTAGGATTCCGAAGACGATGTTGAACTGAAACATCCCGGCAAGCCGGCCGCGATATTTGGGCGGAGCGATTTCGGAGATATACATCGGAGCGACGACGGTGGAGATCCCGATGCCGAGTCCGCCAATGACGCGCGCGACGATGAAGTAGGTGACGTTCGTCGCGAGCGCTGATCCAACTGCGCCAACGAAGTAAAGGACGCCAATCCACAATAAGGTTTTCTTGCGGCCGAAGCGGTCCGACGGCCAGCCTCCGATTAGAGAACCTACGACGGTGCCGTAGAGAGCGGAAGCCATGGCGATGCCATGGATGCCGGGGCTTAGTCCCCAAAGTGCTTGAATGGTCTTTTCCGCGCCGGAAATGACGACGGTATCGAAGCCGAAAAGGAACCCTGCCAGCGCGGATGTGAGCGACCAGAAGAAGATGCGAGCATTCATAGGATTGGGATCCGGATTAGCGTCGTTCGTATTCGTGTCGTTCGTATTCTAGTTACGGGCCTAGCTGCGAAAATAATAGTCGTTATAACGACTATTATTTCTGACAATGGGTCGAACGCACCTGGGCGAGCGCCGCCCAGCGCACCCAACAATAAACGCAACCGTGACGGCGCGCAATGCGACAATCCTGTTAATCGATACGACCGCTGAACTTGAACAGCCCGGTTTGACCGTGTATAAACAATAAGGAAGCACGATGCCGGGTGCAGTGTTGAATTGCGTCTCAGCTGTCGAGTTTTAGGACTCCAGCGTGCCCCATGCAGGCGACGGAACGCCCTCAAAGAGCCTGTACATTATTGATTAAAACGCTGAATTTAAAGCGCTGAATTAGAGCGGAAGTGGTGGAATTGGCAGACACACCATCTTGAGGGGGTGGCGCCGAAAGGCATAGGGGTTCAAGTCCCCTCTTCCGCACCATCGCATTGGTTCCCTTATTACTTTCGGAACTTAAGAATTTGAGCGGGCTGCGTCCCGGACGGAGTTTTTTGTAATGACAATTTTGATTGCAGTGATTCACGTGGTCGTCTGCTTGTTTCTGATCGCAGTGGTTTTGTTGCAGAGCGGAAAGAGCGGCGACTTGGCAGCGGCTTTCGGCGGTCAAGGTAGTCAGACGGCGTTCGGTCCACGCGGCGCGGCTTCGGTACTGTCGCGTGCGACCACCTGGTCGGCGATCATTTTTATGGTGACGTCCATCACGTTGTCGATTTTCGCGGCTCGACGGACGGGCCCAAATTCGGTGCTCTCGGGAGTGAAGGCTACGCCGACTACATCGCAACCGGTTAAGCCGGTCGCGCCAGTGAATCCGCCGACCGTTCCAGCGAATCAGGCGCCTACGCAGAAGTAGCTTTGGGTTGTGTTTCGTGGTTTGTGCTTCCTAGCAGACCGCCGAAACGGAAGATCACGAGAAAACTGCTGCTCCGCGCCTCCGTCGCTGAAAATTTCCATAGTTTCGGCTTAAACTGACTGAGCGTGAACCATCAATCCAACAGCTCGATCGCGCGACGAATTGCTGTCCTCTCAGTTTTTCTTGTCATTGTGAGCCTGCTTCCGATGCACTATCTGGCATCACCACGCTGGGATGTTTGGGTTGTAACGGATGACGGCAAGCCTCTTACGGGCGTTAACGTGCGCCTTGTGTATCAAAACTACTCTACTGAAGGCCGATCCCACGAGATCACTTTGAAAACAGGGGAGGATGGACGCGTTTTGTTCCCGGCGCAGTACGGACGTGCATCCCTATTTCAACGGGCGGTTTACACAGTCTCCTCCGCTGGGGCTGGCGTTCATGCGAGTTTTGGACGACAGGCTTACGTGTTTGTGTTCGGTGAGGGTTATGAAGGATCTGCGGTTACTGGCAAGTACGTCACGGATTGGCGCGGCAGTTCCGAATCGATGGAGTCCAGAATCGTTGCCAGCAAAACGAGCAGTTGAATTTGCTCTCCAACTTGAATGGAAGTTTTCCGCGACGTGCTATGTCGTGTTTCGTAGTTCCTCAGTAAGTAATTTACATTATTTTCCTAAGAAGGGATTCTCTTCCCTTTCTTCTCCTATCGTAGTTTTCGCGCCGTGCCCCGGAATCACAACGGTGTCATCGGGTAAAGTCAGCACGCGTCCGTGGATCGAGCGCATGAGTTTTTCGAACGATCCTCCTGGAAGATCGGTTCTCCCAACACTTCGAGCGAAGAGAGTATCGCCAGCAATCAGCAGTTTCTCAGCTGGAAAGTAAAGGCAAACACTGCCCTCCGTATGGCCCGGCGTGTGGATCACATTTGCGGTGAGGCTCCCCGCCTTTAGTAGTTCGCCATCTGCAATGCTCGCCTCGACTGCGACTTCGCCTGGCGCGGCCATTCCCAGCCACGTTGCTTGGACGTCCAACATCTTTAATAGGGTGTAGTCGTTTTGGTTGAGCAGAATCGGCGCGCCCGTGAATGCTCGTAACTTCATCGCTCCGCCCACGTGGTCAATGTGAGCGTGCGTAATGACGATCTGTTTTACCTGCAACTTCTGGTCGCGCAGGATGGTGACGATGTCGTCGATATCGTCGCCCGGATCGATGACCATCGCCTCGTGCGTGGTTTCGTCTCCGATGATCGAGCAGTTGCATTGCAACGGGCCGACGGGAATTATTTTGTGAATCATATTGGTTTGATTTGCCACGACTCGATTCGCTGCGCCTCGATTTCAGAGTTATTTCGCGTACTCCGAATCCTTCGTCAGTTCTTCCGGCATGGCAACCGGGAACGGCGGGAACTCATGCGAGACGCCTTTGAATAGAGGCACGGTAACTTCCGATCGCCGGGCTCCATCGTGCACCGCGATCTTGTGCGGATTCCCTTCGGTGTAGCCTTCCCATAGCGATACGCCGGCGTACGCGCCGTCTTTCCGCAGGATGTAGTAAGTCATGTCGATGAACTTAATTTTATTCATGTCGTTGTTGTAGTTGCGAACGATGCGCTTGAGCGCATCCATGCCCGCTTCTTGCGGAGACATTCCGCGGCGCATGTTCTCAACGATGGTGTGCGCGCCAGCGACTTTGATGTTCTCTTCTCCACTGCCGGTCGCTCCCGCTGAACCCACGTCTTGGTCGGTGTAGCAGCCAGCGCCGATGATTGGCGAATCGCCGCAGCGTCCAGGAAGTTTGAAAGCAAGTCCGCTGGTGGTGGTGACGCCAGAAATTTCACCTTTCTCGTTCAGAGCCGAGCAGTGAATCGTGCCGGTCGGAGGAACGAGAACCCGCCGGATCGCGGCCATGCGAAATTCGGGTTCGATCCCAATCTGCGCAGCGTGCTCTTCGAGTCGCTTGATGCGTTGCTCCCACAATTCTGACTGCGTTGCGCCTGCTGGCGGCTTCCAGTTCGGATCGGCGATTCCCGGTCCCCACCAGTCATCGGTTGAATTATTCTCTTTCCAGAGCAACCAGATTTTTCGCGACCGCTCCGTCAGCAGATTTTGACGTGGATACCCGACTGCGACCGCGAATCGTTCCGCGCCTTCGCCAACAAGCATGACGTGGCCCGTGTGCTCCATCACGGCTTTCGCTACCAGCGACACATTCTTGATGTTGCGGACGCCGCCGACCGATCCTGCGCGTCTTGTCGGTCCATGCATGCACGACGCATCGAGTTCGACGACACATTCTTCGTTGGGAAGGCCACCGAATCCGACAGTGTCATCGTTCGGATCATCCTCCGCGCCCTTCACAACACGGATGGCAGCATCGAGTGTGTCACCGCCGCCCTTCAGAAAAGCGAATGCGTCGTCGAGGTAGTTCACGCCGTTGTTAGCGCAGATAATGATCGGACGCTTACCGCCGCGTGTTTCCGCAGACTGAGGAGCTCCATTCTTTGAGTTTGCACTTGTGTCGTTCTGTGCCTCTGAATTCTTCGCGTTCAGGCCAGTGGCGAGCGATGCGACGATTGCGGAACCGATAAATCCACGACGGTTCATCGACATATATTCTCCTGATCAACCAAATCCAGCATCAACGAAACCAAGCTAGGAAAGCGGCGAGAAGAATATCACGAGGGCTTCGGGATGCGGCCTGTGAAGCGGCTTGAGGCAATCGGTTCAGGCTGCGACGAGTTGCAATAGGCGTGAGAGGCCGTCGCCAAATTCTTTGGGCGGAGTGATCAAGCTAAAAATTAGATGACCGTCGGTCGGAAAATCGTAGAAGTGGCCGGGGTGAACACTCACGCTCGCCTCTCGCAGCAAGCGGACTGCGATTTCTTCGTCGCTCGCAATCGCCGGAACGCGCAGTACGGCATACCATCCTCCCTGTACTTCTAAGCGGACGCAAGAGGGATGACGAGTGAGTTGGGAATCGAGTGCCGCGAGATTTGCTCGGGCACGTTCGAGCAGCAGCGGTTGGATTTTTTTCCGTTGATTGAGCAGAACGTCGGCTGCAAGTTGGATGGGAGCGTTCATCGAGAGGAAGGTATCGGCGATGATTTCGAGCCGCGCACCAGCTTCGGCGACGACGGCGGAAGGGCCGCTGGTTGCGACCCACGCGAGTTTCATCTGCGGTAAGGCTGAGATTTTTGATACTCCGCTGAGCGTGAATGTAAGTACTTCAGCGTTCGTCACAAAGCTCGAACGAGGTTCGCCATCCAAAGCGTAGTCGAGAAACACTTCATCTACGATGAGAGCGAGATCGCGCACGTGGCAGAAGGCGTTGAGCGCGGACGTTTCGTCAGGACTTACGTAGGATCCGGTCGGATTATTGGGATGAACAAGAATGATCGCGCGTGTTCTCTGCGTCGCAGCCTTGTTCAGTGAATCGAAATCAATTTGCCATCCGTGATCGTAGAGGAGTGGGTATGGAATCAACTTTACGTCGGCAAGATCCGCGAGGAATTCAAACAAAGGGTAGCTTGGCTTTGGAACGAGTACCTCGTCTCCGGGATTGCAGAGCAGACGAAAAACATACGAGTACGCTTCGCTTGTGCTGGTCGTCAAAATCAGGCGATCGGGATCAAGATCGAGAACACCGTGGGACTCGCGATAATAACGACCGACAGCTTTGCGTGCGCTCAGCAGTCCGCGCGCTTGTGGGTCGTAATGCATCGATTCGGGATTCGCTAGAGCTGCGAGCACGACTTCGGTGTCGGGGCGAATGCCAGCTTCTGTCGGATTGGAAATGGCGAGATCAAGAATCTCGCGACCTGCGAGTTTTGCCTCCTCAATCGCTCGCGTGAGCGCGTTCTGACTCAGTTGCCAATTTGTGCGGGAGGAAAACATAGTTGCGGGCAGTAGCTTATGCAGCGTCTACAGGGATCGCTACTTCAAGAAAAATCCTAACGACTCCGGGGCTGGCAAGGTCTTGGTAGTCCAGAACTGACGTTGCGCAGCTTGCACAGCAACAATCTTGGCCTGCACCTCCGACGCTAGATTGTCATAACGCACCAAAACATTCTCTTGCCAGAAGGGTTGATTCTCGTGCGCCCAGGCCTCTTTGTACATGCCGCGTGTTTGCGTGATCGCATCACGGAAGCTTTGCAAACGTCCGTTGATATCAACAATCTCGTCGAGATCGCCTTGCGCGCGCTTTTCGTCAGTCTGATTTTGATACGCGTCCCAATAAAAGCGACTGATCTCGGAAGTGAATTGAATCTTCATGCCAAGTGTGTCGGTATGCCAAGCGGCGAAGAGCATATCGTCGAGTGTGTCTTGATGGAGATGGGCTTTGGCTCGATTCGCAATTAAAGATTCGGCTGCGTGTTCAGCTCCAATACGCAGATCGTGTGTTACCGGGAGAGCGGTGTCGGCGGTCTTCGCACCGGATTCACTGAATGGATCGGTCCAAAACAATTCGTTACTGGCATTATCGAGTTTCACTCCCGCAAGAAGTGAGTGGGAGCGGTCGAGGTTGTCGATTGCGCCGATGAACGTGTTGTCGTCGTTCCGATAGAAAGCCCAGTCATAACTTTTCTTGAAATCGTCAATATTCGATTCCCCCGGTTGCCAACTCGCCGAAGCTCCGAAGACCAGAGCCGGCCAAGTCATATCGACCAGGGATTCGCCATCGTCGTTCCACGTCGTATTGAGTACGCCCATCGCCTGATGCTTCTGACCGTCGCGCACAAAATTACGAATGTTTGCGAACGCGCTTTCGAGATCGGGCCAGGTCACACGCCAGTTGCCGGTTCCGGGAGCAACCACGACGCGAAGTCCGGCGTTCGTGTAGGGAGTGATTATGTTTTCGTACGTCGGCCTGGGATCGTAATCCCAAGGGACGGCGATCATGTCTTTCGGGAGAATCGTCAGCAACTCCGGATACTTGACGGCGATGTCGCCCCAGAACATCAGCTGTTTATGAAACGGCTGCATGATCTCGAAGACTTTTTGTAGATGTTCGAGATAGACGCGACCCAGTCCCTGTTGGGTAGCGAGGTCTTTCGTTTTTCCGAGGCCAAGTTCGAAAGTTTCGTCGGATCCGATGTGGAAGAACGGACCCGGAAACAGCGGGACAACTTCTCCATAAACCTGGCGAATGAAATCGTAGGTTTTGGGATTGGTCGGCGTGAGCACGTGTCCGTGCGGCGTTTCTGCCAGATCGGAGTAGATTTCGTACTTCAGAAATTGATGCAGATGCCCGAAAGCCTGCTGCTCTGGTAAGAGCGTGACGTAATACTTGCTGGCATATTCGGCGAGATCTTCAATCTCCGCGGGCGTGAGCGCTGCATCTTTCGGGGAAACGAGCGAATGGGTCTGGAAGTCGAACACGTGCTCCATGTTGAAGCCGAGGAGGTTGATCTTGTATTCCGACAATGTGCGAATCTGAGACTTCAAATACTCAGCCTTGTGGATCGGGCCGCGGCTGAGATCATCTGACACGCCGCGCCATTCCATGCTCGGCCAATCCCGGATCACCAGAGCAGGAATCGCGAGAGACTTTCCTGCCGAACCGTCTGCCTGCAACAACTGCCGTAGAGTCTGGACGCCATAGAATAGGCCTTGCGCGGTGCTTCCGGCGACGACGACACCTGCGTCGGTGCAGCGGATCACGTAGGCCTGCTTGCCTAGCTCGACGCCGCCGAGGTCGTCTGTTTTCACTCCCTGCGATTTGAGATAGGCGCGCAAGCCGCGATCGGTAAGGCGTCCAAGCACGATGTGGCCGCTCGTCTTCGGAGCGGTATTCACCGATGCGATCGTTAGCTTGATCGCAGTGCGGTCATGAATTTCCTTCTGCAACATCTCGGCCGCGATTCGATCTTCGGAGTTGCTGATTAAGATCGTGATCGAAGCCTTGATGAAAAGTCTGCCTTCCAAGATTCGAATTTCTTTCGGAGCAGGCAGGAGCTTGAGGCTGGCGGCTTCGTTGGTTTGGGCGCTTGCTGCTAGCGACGCGACGAAAACGCAGGCAAAAATGGTTTTAGTAAATCTCATGATGGGTCCGAGTGGCGAGAGTAGCAGGAGCGAACGGGGGTCGACAAGCTAGTCGCGGCACCCCCCGAGAAGTTGGATTCAAACATGTGCCTATCTCTCCAAAAGTACTTTGACAGTATCTGACGCCCACCCTACACTTGCTCTTATGGAAGTTCATTTTAAGCCCGAAACAGAGTCTCGACTCACGGAGTTGGCTTCTAGAAGCGGACGCGCTCCTGACGATTTGGTGGAGGATGCTCTGGCTGGATATCTGGCGGAAGTGACCGAAGTTCGAGAAATGCTCGATGCCCGCTACGATGAGATTAAGAGCGGTGGAGTTAAGGCGATTGACGGTAGCGCCTTTTTCAGTGCCCTGCAAAAGCGCGAGAATGACCTGCTTGCCAAGCAAAATCCGAAGTGATCGCGCACGGGAGCTTTGAACTGCATCCTGGAGCAGCGGCGGATATCACAAGCATCTGGGAGTTCATCGCTAAGGACAACCTTCACGCCGCTAGCCGCTTTCGGGCAGATATTCAAGATGCGATCCTCGCGCTAGTCCCCTTCCCCGGTCAAGGCCATCAACGACCAGATCTGACATCCTGAAGGCTTCGCTTTCGGACGGTACGCGACTACCTTATAATCTATGCTCCAAGTGAGACGCCCCTTCTCGTGGTTGCCGTGCTTCATGGTCGCCGAAGTCCGCGCGTGATTGCAGCAATTCTGCGGGACAGGAAATCGCTTCGCGAATAGAACGAATTCTCAAAAACATCTACTTGCCAAACACTTCCTTATTCACCACGTACGGCATTTTCGTCACATCGCCGCCGTAGTTTCCTTCCAGCACGTCAATCAATCCTTGAACACAGCGTCCAGCCATGCCTTTGTCTGGATCGGACGATAGCCGCGTGATTCGGGCGGCGCTCGCGAAGTGAGGGAGGAGGCGACAGCGATCTGCAATTGCAGGATCGCGTAGCGGAGAATCGGCGGGCAGCGGTTCTTTCTCGTAGACATCGAGAGCGGCACCGGCGATCCAGTTCTCTCGAAGTGCACGGGCCAGCGCTGCCTCATCAACTACTGGTCCGCGCGACGTATTGATTACCATCGCGGTCGGCTTCATCATGCGCAGCGTGGTTTCATCGATCAGGTGATAGGTCGGCGTTTTGCTTTCGCCTTCGCGAAGCAGTGGGACGTGCAGGCTGATGAAATCGGCGGTGCTCAGGGCTTCGTTGAGCGTGGTATAGCGAATCCAATTCTTCTCGCGACTGATGCCGCGTTCGAACCGCAGATCGTTCGTCTCTTGGATCGCGTTGATGTATTGCTTGTTTTCATAGGCTGGGTCAAAACACAAAATGTTCATGTCGAAGCCAGCGCATTTCTTGATCATCGCGAGGCCGATGCGGCCAGTGCCGATGATCGCCACAGTCTTCCCAGTTACTTCGTCGCCTAGAAATGGCAGATAAGGGTGCCAGTATCCCCAGCGATTTTCGCGACAGAGATGTTCGGCGGGCCAAAGTTTGCGGGCGAGTTCGCCCATCATAAGGAACGCGAATTCTGCGGTCGCTTCGGTTAAAACATCTGCGGTATTCGTGAACGGAATTTTGAATTTGTTGGCGTCGGCGCGATTGATGTTGTCGAATCCTACCGCAATCTGCGCGACCACTTTGAGCGTCCCTGCGCCTGCGGAGAATACTTCTGCATCGATCGGATCGCGAAGAGTCGTGACCAGACCATCAATCCCGGACTTCACTTTTTCGATGATTAGACTTTTCGGCGGCGCTTCGGGCTTGGGATAAACCTCCAAGTCGTATCCCTTTTGGCGAAGGATGTTAAAAGCGTCTCCAACATCGCAGGTAGCAAATACTCGAATTTGTTGGCTCATGGGCTGAAACAGTGTATCGCAGCTAACGGATGGTTTGACGGGAGATGAGTCGCAATGCGCGGTGATTGGTGAGCGGCGGGTTCGCGTCGCGCTTACTAGACTCGAGCGCCTTGAGCCTGACTGTTCAGCATCTTTGTGAATGCTTCTACGACGCCGGAATGAAATCGTTGTCCCGATCCAGCGATGATCTCTTGCTCGGCCTGGGTTGGAGACATGTTTCGTCCATCGGTGCCGCTCATCGACTGCTGGTAGGAGTCCGCAACTGCGAGAATGTGAGCTTCCAGCGGGACATTCACCGAACGAGCGCCTTGTTCGCGGACAATTTGCTGCGCCACGATGATTGGGATGACCCGCCGCAAGGAATTTCCGACGCCTTGAGTTCGCGTGTCCGATTTCTTTGACTTGCGAAAACTCGCTACCACTTCGTCGCGATTCATGTCCGCGGCCTTGTAGAGAATATCGTTGCTGATGCCCAGCTTGCCCAAATCCCTCAACAAGACGGCTGATCGGAGTAGGTCGATTCGATCTGATCCCAACCCCATGATGTGGGCGATTCTGGTTGCGGCTTCCACCACTCGCTGATTTTCGCCCGTACCGAGTTTCTCGGTGGCCATGAAGTGCTGTAAGACGATCAAGAGTCCGCTGAAACTTTCGCGGATATCGGTGGTCATGGCCTGCTTGCGTTCGTAAAGGGTTCCCATCACATAGCCCACGACGGCGAGGCTTCCCGCCCAGATAGCAAAGTTGAAAAGACGCTCCTGAGGCAACGAAACGACTCGATGGCCGGGCATGATGTTATTCAAGAAATCGAGCAACACGACCAGAAAGACGCAGGCAAAGGCAGTGAGCGTGGCGTGGCGGCGTCCAAAATAATAGGCGGAATATACCGTTGGCAGAAAATAAAAGCAGAGCGCCATCGGCAGCGATTGCGCGAAAAACTGCATCATCGCAGCGATCATCAAGAGCGACAGCAGTAGCACACTCTCTTTGGCTATTTTGCTCATGCAACTTGTATGTTGAAGCAGCGTCGCGCGCAAGCAAAGTTACGGGGGTAATGAGGTCACTTCGCGCGGGGATGTGTCTGGTCGTAAACGTTCATCACGTGCTTCACTGAGAGTTGCGTGTAACGCTGTGTGGTCGCCAGTCGTTCGTGCCCCAGGAGTTCTTGAATCGCCCTCAGGTCTGCGCCCTCTTCCAGCATGTGGGTTCCGAACGCATGTCGCAGCGTGTGAGGATGAACGTCCGGCGAGAGACCCTGCGCAATAGCGATGCGCTTCACGATACGGCCTACGCTTCGCGTTGTCAGACGTCCCCCCCGTTGATTGACGAGTAAAGGAGCTTCTTTGGCGGGTTGCGGTTTTCTAACTTTAGTCGATAGGGTAATAAGCAATTGTCGTCGCCACGGCAGGTAGACGGAGAGCGCGGCCAGGGCCGACCCTCCAAATGGGACGAAACGCTCTTTCTTCCCTTTGCCCCGGATCAAAATCGCTTCATTGCTAAGGTTGATGTCATCGAGGTTGATGCCAACCAATTCCGAATTACGGATACCGCAGCCATAGAGCAATTCGAACATCAGGCGGTCGCGTTCCGGAAACGAAGCGACCTCAGGCATTTTTCCATCGAGCACCGAATTCATTTCTTCAATTGTAGGAACGCGGGGTAATTTCTTCGGCAGCCTCGGAGTAGAAACCAGCTTGGCCGGATTCTGCTCGACCACTCCTTCTTGCGCCAGCCAGCGGTACAGCGACCGGACGGCCGCGAGCGCACGGGCGACGGATGGCTTACTCAATCCCTTGTCATAGAGATGAGAAAGGAATCCGCGAATCGCGATGTGATCGATCGTCTTCCATTCCCGTGAACCGATGTAGGCTGAGAAAACGTCGAGATCTCCGGTATAGGCCTTGATCGTGTGCGCGGAGGCGTTCTTCTCCCGCAGATGGCGGAGGAAGTCGTCTGTAGCGCGTTCGACCGTAGTTCGAGGTTGGTTCATGGAAAATCGGTAATTGGACGATTTTGTTATGGTGTAATTTAAGCGCCACTTCACTACAAATTCGTCCTAGCCTTCGCTCGGGGATGATGCTTCGTGTAAACGCCTTTCAGTCGATCCAGGGCGACGTGCGTGTAAATCTGTGTGGTCGAAATATCGGAGTGGCCAAGGATGGTCTGCACGGTTCTCAGATCGGCGCCATTCTCTACCATGTGCGTCGCGCAGGAATGCCGCAGCATGTGAGGGCTGACATGACGTCCGGAAGCCAAGCCTGCTTGACCGACTAACTGCCATACTCGCTGGCGGCTCAAGCGACGGCCACCTGTACCAATAAATATGAGTGGTGAGGTGGTTTTCCTGGCGATCGCTTCCCTGCCAGCTTTTAAATACTGTTGCAACGCTTGCTGGGCGGGCGCTCCGAGCGGGACCATGCGCTCTTTGTCGCCTTTTCCTCTCACCAGAATGTATCCCGAATCCAGTTTGAGATCTTCCATGCGCGCGTCGGCCACTTCGGAAACACGCACACCGCCTGCGTAGAGAAGTTCCATCATCGCCCGATTGCGGATATTCAACGCGTTGCCACGTTTGGAATCGTCGTGCGGCTGCGTTTCAGCGAGCATGCTCCCGACCTCGCCGCGACTGAGCGCCTTCGGCAGCACTTTCCACTGTTTCGGCAAATCGATATTGAGAGTCGGATCTTTATCGATCTTTGCGTCCAACAGAAGATGCCGATAGAGTTGGCGAATCGCAGAGAGCTTACGTCCTACTGAGCGTCCGTCGAGATGATTCGAAAACAATTCCTGGAGATATTCACGGACGTCATCGCGCTTAGCGCCCGAAAGAGATACTTTTCGTTGCTCCAGAAAATCGGCGAACTGCACCAGATCGCTGGTGTACGCGGAGATGGTTAACTTCGCGGAACCTCGCTCCACTCGCAAGTAGTCGAGAAAACTCGCGAGGGTTCGGGCGTTGGCGTCGGAAGCCATGGTTCGAGTATCGGATATAGGTCGGAACCTGGAAAGTAATGAGCGGTATGCGGGGGCGACGGAACGCTGCTTTTTATGTTGGGCAGCGGTCGCTATGTGCCTGTCGCCTTCAGCACGTCTACGGCATACAAAACACCTTCGGGAGTTTCCTCATGCTTGAAGTAAGCATAGACGTCGCGACCCGCAGCGAGGTGCTCTCCGATGCGGTCGACCATCGCCTTGCGCTCTTCACTCGTGTAAGTCGGCTTGCGATAACGGTAGTACGCAAATTCAGCGGTCACTACGTCGGGTGTGTCGCGCTCCTCGGTCTCAGCCACGCAGAGAGCAATATTTCGCTCACGCAGAGTGTCCCACGTAGCATCGCAAAACCACGACTCGTGACGGAATTCGAACGCGGCTCGCACGGTTCGCGGCAAGGTTTTCAGGAAATCGGACAACACTACCTGATCGACTTTGAAATTGGGCGGGAGCTGAAAAAGAATCGGGCCCAGACGTCCGGCGCGTTCTAATCCTTCTAACGTACCGACGAAGCGGGTGAGGAATTCGTCCGCGTTTTTTAGGCGCTTGATGTGTGTCAAGACTTGGTGCGCCTTGATGGTGAAGCGAAAATGCTCGGGTGTTTCGGCGATCCAATTCGCGACCGTTGTGTCTTTGACTAGTTGTCGAAACGTGTAATTGACTTCTACCGCATTGAGATTCGACGCGTAGAAGTTGAGGAACTTCTTTTGCGCGAGTTTCTCTGGATAGAATGCGGGCTTCCATGTTGGATACGCCCATCCCGAGGTGCCTACGTAAAGTTTCGCCATATCGTGTTCTCAAAACGCTTGTTGTGGACAGACTAACGCTTGTGAGTCTTAGCGGCCGGGGACTTCCCTTTCGTCTTCGACTTTGTTTGCGCTCTTTTCCGAGTTTCAGCCTTAGCGGAATTTGCCTTCGCAGCGCGACCTTGCGCTTGAGCTGCAATAGTAACGCTCTCGGATGGATGGTCTTCCTCTCCGCCATCCTCGACGTCGACTCCAGGAACGAGTCCTGCCAACTGGGGTAATTTCTGCTTCAGTTTCTGCACTGGCCCGAACAAGTCGCCTAACTTGTCCACCCGAGCCAGAACATCTTTCGCTTCAAAAACTAATTTCGCGGCGTCTTTCTTCTTGAGCGCGTGCTCGACTTCCTCCCATGTAACGGGTGTTGATACTGTCGGACGCTCGCGTGCCCGCAGCGAATAGACGGAGATCGTGGTTTTATGCTGATCGTTCTGGCTCCAATCAACAAATATCTTGTTTGTGCGGACTGCTTTCTTCATGTCCGAAACGACCAGCTCGGGATGCTCTTGTTCCAGCAATCGCGCGATTGCGTGGGCGAACGACTTTGTTTGTTCGTAGGTTGTTTTCGTGTTGAGTGGGACATAAATCTGAAGTCCCTTCGATCCGGAAGTCTTCGGAAAACTCTGCAGTGCAAAATGATCGAAGATCGCGCGCACCCACAATCCAACCTGTGCGCATTGGATGATGTTCGCGGGAGGTCCAGGATCGAGGTCGAAAACAATCATCGTCGGAGTCGGCAAGTCCGCAGCCAGTGACAGGGAGGGATGGAGTTCGATCGACGCCAGATTGGCGATCCAAACGAGAGTCGGCAAATCGTTGGCGAGAAGAAAATTGATGGTGCGGTGATTGCTCTCACTCCAGACGGGAGCGGTCTTCACCCAATCGGGCCGGTGCATCGGCGCATTCTTCTCGAAGAAATGTTCCTGATCCACGCCGCCGGGATAGCGCTTCATGGTCAGCGGGCGTCCCGCTAGATGCGGAAGCAGAACGGGGGCGATGCGGGCGTAGTAATCGACGACTTGTCCCTTGGCGAACCCCGCAGCGGGATACAGAATCTTCTCAAGGTTCGTTAGCTTGAGCTTGCGGTTCTGAACGTCGACAATGGTGGGGGTGGACATCTTGTACGTCGCTTAGTATAACTTCGCTCGCACTCGAAAGCTTTTGAGATGCGAATTCGCGGGGCGGGTTTGCCGATGTTGACGAGCGCTTCCAGGAATAATCGTTAGCATTGCTAACGATTATTTTTCGGCATAAATCCGACGTTCCAGACCGCCAAATTCAATCGCATCGTTTGACAATCTTCCCTGCCTCCACGTAACGTCAAATTTTTGGTGTTAGTCGTGGAGGTCGGATGAAATCCCGCTCAAAACTTATACAAAGTGTTGTGCTTTGTTTCGTAGCGTCTTGTTTGATGTCTGCGTTGGCTCTCAGCCAGGACTTAGCTTCTTTCGAAAAGCGAACCACCGTAAAGAAGCTCGCGAACGGACTTACCGTCGTGATTGTGGAGCGTCCTGAAGCGCCCGTCTTTTCCTTCTTCACGCATGTGGACACCGGTTCCGTGCAGGATCCCATGGGCAAGACCGGTCTCGCGCATATGTTCGAACACATGGCGTTCAAAGGCACCGACACGATCGGAACGCGCGACTATGCGGGAGAAAAAGTCGCGCTGGCGAAAGTTGAAGACGACGTATGCCGCGTTTCTCGCAGAGCGCGACAAGACTGTCGGACGAGACGAGGCGAAGCTCAAGGAACTCGAGCAGTCATGGAAAGACGCGATCGCCGCCGCTGACAAATTTTCCGCGCCCTATAACAATGAGTTTGGAAAGATCGTCGAAAGCGAGGGCGGCGAAGGGATGAATGCCTTTACTGATCTCGACGAAACTGGATACCACTACTCGTTCCCGATGAATCGCCTGGAGTTGTGGGCGTATCTCGAATCCGAACGCTTCTTGCAGCCCGTGATGCGGCAGTTTTATAAAGAGCGCAATGTGGTGATCGAAGAACGCCGAATGCGCACGGATAGCAATCCCATTGGCCGGTTGCTGGAACAGTTCACCGAAGAAGCATTTGCAGCGCATCCATATCATCGGCCGACGATTGGTTGGATGTCGGATCTGAATTCTTTTTCCGCCACTGACGCGCAGAAGTTTTTTGACAAGTATTACGTGCCTTCGAATATTGTCGTCACTGTCGTGGGGGATGTGAAGGCGTCTGAGGCGATGCCGATCATCGAGAAATATTTTTCACGGATTCCTGCTAAGGCGAAGCCGGACACCACGACCACCACCGAGCCAGCGCAGAATTCTGAGCGAACTGTGGTGTTGCACGAGCAGTCCCAACCCGTCTATCTTGAGGGATATCATCGGCCCGACTATCGTAGTCCCGATGATCAGGTCTATGATGCGATCGCTGATTTGATGTCCAACGGACGAACTTCGCGTTTATATCGTTCGCTGGTGCGCGATAAACAAATTGCCTCTGACTCTGCAGGTTTCACGGGATTACCGGGCAGCAAGTATCCGCACCTGTTCGCTTTCTACGCCTTGCCGATCCCAGGCCACAAGCCACAAGAGATGGCACCCGCGATTCATTCCGAAATTGAACGCCTGAAGAATGAAGATATCTCAGACGACGAATTAAAGATGATCAAGACGCGAGCCAAAGCAAATCTGGTTCGTTCTTTGGGGACGAATGAAGGTCTGGCATTCGCGCTGGGATTGAATCAGGCTCGTTATGACGATTGGCGGGAGCTGTTCCGCTCCGTGGACCGGATCGACAAGGTGACGAAGGCCGACATCCGACGCGTCGCTAACAAGACGTTCGTTCCCGAAAATAGAACGATTGGAATTATTGAATTCGCCCCTCCGGCCGCGGGCGAGAACGCCGCTGCGGCTGCAGCTCCGCAGGGAGGTGGACAGTGAAAACGGTGAACATGAAACGAGTAAGTTTTTCATTGATCGCTTTTGCGGCGCTGATTTGTACTGGCGGATTCACGCAACTGTGGGCGCAGACCCAACCCTGGAAGCAGATTCCGATTCCGAAGTTGCCGGTATTCAATCCCGCGCAACCGAAGCGGATTGAATTCCCGAACGGCATGGTGGTCTTTCTACAAGAGGATCACGAGTTGCCGATCATCGACGGCAGCGCAAGGATTCGCGGCGGCGAGCGATCTGTTCCTGCAAACAAGACGGGATTGACTGATATCTATGGTGACGTCTGGCGCACTGGTGGGACGAAGACAAAGACTGGCGATCAACTCGATGATTATCTCGAACAGCGTGCGGCTAAAGTAGAAACCGGCGGTGGCGGAGATTCAACGACCATCAGCTTCTCGTGTCTGAAGGAAGACTTCGAAGACGTGTTCCGAATCTTCGACGATGTATTGCGCAATCCGGAATTTCGCGCCGACAAGATCGAAATCTCACAGAAGGGCGCATACGACGCGATCTCCCGACGTAACGATGATCCGGGAGGTATTGCGGGACGAGAAGCGGCGAAGCTTGTTTATGGCGCGCAAAGTCCATATGCGCGGGACGCCGAATACGCAACCGTCGCGGCAGTTACTCGGCAGGACTTAGTGCAATGGCACGCTGATCACGTTCATCCCAATAACATCATTCTCGGAATCGTCGGCGATTTCGATTCGGCAAAGATGGAAGCGCGGCTCCGAGAGGCCTTCGCCTCGTGGGCGAAGGGACCGGCGATTAAGGACGCTGAGATCAAGTTAGATCCCGCAAAACCTGGGTTTTACGAAATCGACAAGACGGACGTGAATCAAAGCAGCATTCAAATGGTTGCGATTGGAATCACGCGCAAGAATCCCGACTACTTCGCGCTTTCGGTATTCAACGAGGCGTTCGGCGGAGGGTTCTCATCACGATTGTTTAGCGACATTCGCACAACCAAGGGCCTTGCCTACGGTGTTGGCGGTGGCGTGGGCTCGGGATGGGACCATCCGGGAATGTTGCGGATCGCGATGAGCACCAAGAGCAGCACAACGATTGAGTCGATCCAGGCTTTGGATGAGGAAATTTCAGACCTCAGCAAGAAGCCGATCGATGACGAAGAAATCAAGCGCGCGAAAGATCAGATCTTAAATTCGTTCGTTTTCCGTTTCGATTCTCCGGATAAAGTGCTGCAAGAGAAAATTGCCTACGAGTTCTATGGCTATCCGTTGGATTTTCTGGAAAAGTTTCAGAAGGAAATCGAAAAAGTCACCAAAGAAGATGTTGCGCGCGTGGCGGCGAAATACGTCCATCGCGATCAGATGGCCGTGTTGGTGGTTGGACACGTCAGCGAATTCGATAAGCCTCTGACGTCGCTGGGATCAGTCAACAAAGTGGACATCACAATTCCAGCGCCGCCCAAGGGACTGCTTCCGGAACAGGGTGACCATCCCTAGCGCACTTACTTGGTCACGACCTGTGTGAACACGAGCGACTTGCTGGATGCGTAGATCGCGTCCCCAGCGTAGGTAGCTATGATCTTGTGCTGACCGGCGGTAAGGGTTGAGGTTGTAAAGCTGGCTACACCGTTCGTTAATCCCACGGTCGCCAGCACTTTGGTCCCTTGCTTGAACACGACGTTCTCGCCGTTCGGTGGAGTGCCCGCAATTGAAGTGACGGTTGCGCTCAAAGTCACGCTCTGCCCCACCTGCGACGGATTGAGCGATGACGAAACAGTGGTCGTCATGCGCGGGGTCAATAGCAGCGCATAGTTCCCTAGTCCGTTCTTTGCGGTCGCGTCGACCACAATTTGCCCGGAGGAATTGATGGCATTGGCCGCCACTAGAATCCGCGCGATTCCAGGAGCGATCAAGGAATTCAGGTTGTAGATCGTGCCGTCGGGGGTCCACATGAGTGCAACCACCCCTGCACCGGAATCTCCCGTGCCCACAATCTGTCCTGAAGAATTAACAGCGTAGGCGAAGCTGAACTTACCGCCATCCAACAGACCGAGATCTTTCACTCCCCCGTTTTGCGTCCAGGAAAATCCATGCGACGTGAAACCACAGTTCGACGAATTGTTGAACCAGCCCACAACTTCGCCCGGATCGTTGATGCCGAAACCGGTAGCCCCGCAGTTGGCGACGATTCCGAGATCAACCAATCCGCCGCTGACGGTGCCGGTGAGAGCGCGACCACTGGATCCAATATTGCCCCAGCCGGCAATTTCTCCCGAGGAGTTGATCGCGTTGGCACCGCTCTCCTTGCCACCGGAGAGCGTTCCCAAATCCTGCAGCCCACCGCTCTTGCTCCAAAAGAACGCGTGGGTGAAGCCATTCGCGAGTTCTGCCTGTCCCGCAACTTGCCCCGAACTATTAATTGCATTGGCCAAACTTTCCGAGCCACCTAGATTTCCGAGGGCGATCATGCCAGCACTATTCGTCCACAAGGTCGCTTGGTCGGGAGCTTGCGCCACCGAATTCGCTTGGCCCACAACCTGGCCAGACGCATTGAGTCCATAGGCGCCGCTGTCGTCTCCACCAAGGGTTCCGAGATCCTGCACGCCGCCCGTCTTGCTCCAGAAAAAACCGTGGAGCTGCGGCGGTTTGGTCGGGACTTGAAAAATGCCAGCAACGCGGCCGCTGTCATCAACTGCGCGAGGCGAAGGGCGCGTTGAGGCCGTTCCTATGTTGGTCACAGTGTAGGCTTGTGCGGAAGCAATCGACGGAAGCACCAGCAGTGTCGAGATCGACACTGCAATGACATAGAGCATTTTCATAAACCACTCCTTGAGGGCGCTCGGAGCCGGGGCGAGCCACGGTAAGCGTGACCGCTCCTTGGGGAGAGCGGGGAAATAGTAGCTCACTTTTTGGAGGGCTAGTATTAATTTTCAGCCATTTTGGTGCGAAAAGCCGCGGCCAGAGCCCGATTTGGGACGCTTGGCTTGACGCGGGGCGCTCCTGGAAGCGAGTCGGCGGAGACGTCGCGCGTCCGGTAACCCGCTGTTCGTAATAGACTTGTGCGGTTGGCGGCGCAATCTGGATCGCGTTGGGCACGTGGAAAGAGGCGGACTTTTGATGAAAATGGCATCCGCCGCGGATAGCGTCCACCGGGCCTGAAGGCCCTACGGATAGTCGACGGAACGCGGCCCTGAAGGGCCGTTCTTCCACAACCACTAAGGATCACGACAACTCACGACAACTGACTGTGAGTTCGGCGCGCGAGTTTTCCGCCGGGAAATTCGTTAGCAATGCTAACGAATTTTTGCGGATGCGCATTCGAGCTAATCCGCCAAATCTTCTTGCTGGCTCATACCCATTCCGTATAATGCTCGCTCAACATGCTTAACCCCGGAAGTAAACTTGGTCCCGTACGATATTCAAGCCGCCATCGGTGCGGGAGGCATGGGCGAGGTCTATAGCGCCCGCGATGCGCGTCTCGGCCGCGATGTCGCGATCAAAATTTTACCCGCCTCGTTTTCTTCCGATCCCGACCGGCTTCGGCGCTTCGCGCAGGAAGCTCGAGCCGCCGCTGCGCTGAGCCATCCCAACATTCTTTCAATCTTTGATATCGGCGACGAGCGCGGAGCACCCTACGTCGTCTCGGAATTGTTGGAGGGTGAAACTCTGCGCGATCGTTTACGTGGCGGAGCCCTTTCATCCCGCAAGGCGATTGAGTACGGACAGCAAATCGCGCGCGGGCTGGCAGCCGCTCATGAAAAAGGGATCGTCCATCGCGATCTGAAGCCGGAGAATATTTTTGTCACCACCGACGGCCGGGTAAAGATTCTCGATTTCGGACTCGCGAAGTTGACGCGTCCGGAAGAGAGTGATGGATCGGGCGCAACAGTGACGCAGCATATCGCGACCGACGCCGGCACGGTGATGGGCACCGTTGGTTACATGTCTCCCGAACAGGTGCGGGGAAAATCCGCCGACGCGCGCTCCGACATTTTTGCCTTTGGTGCAATCCTCTACGAGATGCTCTCCGGCAAGCGCGCGTTCCATGGAGACTCGCCCGCTGACACGATGAGTGCAATTCTTAAAGAGGAGCCGCCCGAACTCACCGAGACCAATCGCAATGTATCTCCGGCGCTGGAACGAATCGTCCGGCATTGTTTGGAAAAGAATCCGGCAGAGCGTTTTCAATCAGCTCGCGATGTGGCGTTCAATCTCGAAGCACTCACAGATATCACCAGTTCGAGTCGCGGCGGAGTGACTGCGATCCCAGAGGTATCAAAGAAACGTCGCTGGCTGGTTCCGTTGTTTGCGGGATTGTTACTGCTGGGATCGTGGGCCGGAATCTATCGTTACGCTCGCGGGCGCGCAGTCACCAATCCTACCTTCCATGAAGTTACGTTCCGCAGCGGAACGATCTGGGCTGCACGCTTCGCTCCGGACGGTCAAACGATTATTTATGGCGCAGCTTGGGATGGCCAGCCGCAAGAACTGTTCTCCACGCACTTTGACAGCAGCGACTCGCGAAGCCTCGGCTTGCCGGCGGCGCAGATATTGGGGATATCCTCCAAAGGAGAGATGGCGATCTCGTTGCATCCCATGGACAACGCCAATTTCTCCCAGACGGGAACGTTGGCGCGCGTCCCCTTGGCGGGCGGTGCGCCACGGGAAGTAGTCGACAACGTGCAGTGGGCGGACTGGGCACCCGACGGACAGTCGCTGGCGGTGATTCGTCCTTCGGCCCGCGAACTCTCTCACCTCGAATTTCCTGCCGGCAAGGCAATCTATGAGCCAGCAGGCTGGGTCAGCCACGTTCGGTTTGCTCCGAGTGGAGAGTGGCTCGCGGTCGTCGACCATGTGCCCGAAGGTGACGATGGCCGCATCGTGATTATCGACACCCATGGAAATCGCAAATCTAGTTCCTCCTTTTACTCCAGCGTCGAAGGCCTTGCGTGGGCGCCTGGCGGCAAAGAGGTTTGGTTTTCGGCCGTGCCCGCTGGTGCAGCTCGCTCGATCTATGCTCTCGATCTTTCCGGCAAAGAGAGGCTGATTTATCGAGCGCCAGGAGGACTGACCATCCAGGACATTAGCCGCACAGGGCTAGTGCTGTTGACCTCAGACAAAGCCCGCATCGCCCTTTCCGCTCTTCCTCCCGGAGAGACTCGCGAGCGCAGCCTGTCATGGTTCGACTGGTCGCTTATTTTGGATATGTCCGCTGACGCCAAACGCGTCGTATTCTCCGAAACTGGCGAAGCGGTGGGAACAAACTACGGCATTTTTGCGCGTGGCACCGACGGATCCGCTGCCGTGCGCCTCGGAGATGGCGGTTACGGCACCCTTTCTCCAGACGGTCAATGGGTTGCCGGACTCGCTGGAGTCCCGCAGCGAATCGTTTTACTTCCAACCGGTGTCGGAGATTCCAAGCTACTTACTAACGACAAACTCGATCACTTCGGGGTTGCTTGGTTGCCCGATAGCAAATCAATCGTTTTCTCTGCTGAGGATTCAGGGCGTGGAGTGCGAACGTTTCTCATGGATTTGCAGGGAGGCGCGGCGCGACCGATCACTCCGGAAGGCACCGTCGGGGGTCTCATTACCTCGGATGGTAAGTTTCTTTTGGCTGGGGATGCGAAACACCAACGCTGGCTCTATCCGATCGCCGGCGGCGATCCGCAAAGAGTTACTTGGGACGTGAAACCGGATGATCGGCTCGTCCGCTTCCTCGCCGACGGCAAGGGCTTGCTTGTCGCGGATCACAACGTCCCGACCACGGTCAGCCGCATCGACCTCGCGAGCGGCCGCCGCGAAGTCTGGAAAGAGATTGCCCCCGCCGATCCCGCTGGGGTGGAAAGCATTGTTTCTATTAAGTTCAACGCAGACGGAAAGTCCTACGCTTACTCGACGATGCGTGTGCTCTCGGACTTGTTTGTCGTCGATGGCCTGAAGTAGCGTTCCGCTTCAAACAGGGCACCGAGCTTTAAGTCCAGAGGATCACAAGGTTCCCGACCCAATAGAATTTTCCACCTCGGCACCGATGGCCGTATCCACTACTCGAATGGGACATCTCCAACGCTAGTTGCCAGTCAACGTGCTACGGCATTCTCGCAGCCGCACAACGACTGACTCGCACCAGCACTGATCTTGGAGATGCAGATGAAAGCGAAGTGGATACTCCCCTTGTTGTTATTGATACCGCTGCCTATGTTCGGCCAAACTCTCGGCAGTGGAGCGGTAGTTTTCGCCATGCCGGTGGTCAACGCGTACGAATTCACGTTGATGTCCGGCGGCTTTCAGGAGCAAGCACAATTAAATGGTTTCCATTTCGGAACGGGAACGTTTCATCTTTGGAAGAATGGCGGTCCAGGCGCTTGTCTTACTGGCACTGATCCGAATATCCCGGGATGCCGTTTCGACGGCAGTTTGGGAACGATGACAGCTACCAAACTCGATAAAGACTGCACTCAGATTAGTTTCCCGATCAACAACGGCGAGCTGCAGATTCTGACAGACGGCAACGGAGTGACGGATCACAAAAATGTAACCGCGACCTACTCCCAAACTTTCTGCAACGTAGACGGGAGTTTGTTCATGGCGGGTGGGACATTGGTGGTGCAATTGAAATAGATCTTTGCGAGACGAATCACGATAATTCGGAGATCAGCGTTTTACTGGCAGCCACTACCGACGGCCACCGATGATTGCCGGAACGCCCTTCTTACTTCGGTGGATTTCGTTCGAGCGCGGAGCGGTCCCATCCCGCAAGATTCGCGCCGGCCTCGTACGTCGTCTGCGCAAATTGCAGGATTTCTTCACGCGGAGATTTCGCGCGACGCGCGTCGTCGTACATCAAGATGAACTCGTGCAGCGCGCCCTGAAACGAAGCTGTCGATGGCTGTATCCCTTGAGCGCCCATGTTCGGCGGCTCAGGAGCAGTGTAGGCGTAGAAGGCCGGGCTCTTCATCTCTCCACCGCCCGGCCACCAGCCAACGCTGTTGCATTCATGCGAATAGGCTTCCGACGTGATGATTCCCTTTCGCGCGGGAGCAGGGCGGCCGTTGAAGCGCGTGCAACACAAATCAAAACTCCCCCAGAAAAAATGGGAGGGACTGCACTTACCGATAAAGCGGGCACGAAATTCCTTAAATACGATGTCGGTTGAAAGCAGGATGCGCCACAGCCGATTCGCGTACTCGGGATCGTAGGAGGCGTGCGTTTCATCCTGGTCGAACAGAATTGGATTCGGAATTTCTTGCGGCTTCGGATTAATCAGAACGTTGATCCCGTCAGCGGCAAGCAAGACGAATATCTCTCTATAAAATGCCGCAACCGACATCGGTGCGAGGTCGAAACCGCGATTGGCGCCGGTTTCTCGATCGGAAGTTCGCAGCCGCAGACGATGATTCGCGAAATCAAACTCGATTTCGAACGTACGTCCCTGATATGGGATCGGCGAAGTCGTCAGCCCTCTGGTATTCACATACAAGGCCGCATTCCACCAATGATTCTCGAGCGGTGCCAGACCCAGGCGAATTTTTCCGACAATCTGCGTCCACATGTGGAGAGTGCGGTAGGTGGACTCCCATTCATCCAGTGGGAGTGCGGGCCATGCTTGCTCGATTGCGTTCATAACTTCCGATTATGCTCTGCTGCGTTAATTTTGTCTGCCACGGTTCGATGAAAAGCGAAAAGTGCTCGTGCGATCTCTCTCCAAAATAATTCGTTAGCATTGCTAACGAATTATTTCCAGACCGAACTTTTTCTGGAAAAGGGTGATCCGATGTATTGCGACCCTGCATCACCCCTTCCCCACAGTGGAGACGGCTCGCCACGTCTTCGTGATGTCCGAAACAGGAGAAAGCCTCGACAGCGGATTCGCAAATGCGTCAACGTTTGTAAAGCCGCTGTAAAGCAGTGCGCGAACCTTCGATACAACTTTTTTGCTCCGCACGGGTTCAATAGTATGTAGTAGTACGCGGCGGTTTGTTTCGGCGTGGTGCCGGGCTAGAGTTCTTAATATTTGGAGGAAATCGTGAGAGTTTCGGGCTTATTTCGCAGTGCGGTTCGTTCGACCTGGACAGGTTTCGCGAGTTCATTCTTGTTATTCGTAGTGGTCAGCGCGGGTACGCTGGCGTCTGCCCAAAATGGCGCGATGACTCCGAATCAGGATGAGTCGGACGGCATCAGCGCAGGTGGAAATTGGCTGGAGTTCAGCTCCACGAGCAAGATGACGGCTGCGAACAAAGTGCGATTCGAACTGCAGTCGGACAATTATTTCCGCGAGGATCCTGACTACAAGCCCCGAGTGAATATCTATTGCAGCGATGGAAAATATAAGTGGGCAGAGTTCAATCCGGGGACCAGACTGGCACCGCCGAATCGGCCTGGATTCTGGGCCCAGCCACAACTGGTTGTGATGGTCCGGGTGGACGGAACGCACTACTACAAAGGCTGGAACTGGCTGCGGGGACGATTTCTATCCATGGACAAGGGCACCGTTCGAGGCATGATGGGCGCGAACGTGTTTAACGTCCAACTGCGTACCCAAAGCGGCAAGCAGATCGCAGAATTCTCGCCAAGCGGATTGAATTTGGATCGAGTGCGACAGGCTTGCGACTTGACGGCTAAGAAACCTAGCAACGACTAACATAAAATGTAGCAACGTCGAGCGAATCGCGCCTACATAATTCTTTTTCCGTGAATCACGGCGGCCACCAGGACTTGGTCCTGTTCAACGCGATATATGATCCGATAGCTATACGCGAAAACTTCTCGCAAATTGGAATCATCGAACTCGGGCACTTTTCTTCCTGCTAAGGGGAAATTTCCGAGGGTTCGGGTAGCTGAGAGAATTCTTCGGACGACCGTGCTTGAGTAGGAAGGAGAATCAACAGCGATGAGCGATGTAGGAAGCGATCGCATCGACGTCGGCGAGAGCTCTAGCTGGCCAGACTACTCGATGAGCCATTTGCGCAGATGTTTTTCAGCGTCTTCCTGGGAAACCGTCCCATTCTCTCGCGCATCTTCCAATCCATGTCGGACCTTGTCGAGAACGTAGAGGTGATACTGAATGTCCTCTAACGAGCAACTCTCCGGAAGTTTGTGCAGGAGCGATTCAACCTGTTGTTTCGCGCTGGCCATATTCAAGGCTAGGATATCACCGTTGCGCCTCTGCGGCTCTTTTATGACTTTGACAGCGGGATGAGTCGTTAGTTCGGAGGAACCTTGATCAGCCGGTGGAAGTGAATACCGTTGATCTAGAATCTACGCCGGAATCGTTCTTTCGCCGCCTTGGACCAAATTCGATTTTTCATTCGCGGCGATGGCCTTTACTTTTGTCCGGTTCAACTTCCACGTGCGGTTGCGGACTCGGCAGGCGTTCTTGGTGACGAGGAATGCGGCGAAGATTTCGGCTCGCTGCACAGAGGTGAGGCGTTCGGTTTTCCAGGCTTCCGCGTATTCGGCGAGTAGGGAATCAGATGTCAGGCGTCCCAGCACCTCCAGCAGCGAGCGGTTCAACCAGTGATAGGCCGGAGGACATAGGTAGGCGCGAGAACCGTACCAACTCCAACGCTTTCGGTAATCCCAGACGGGAAGCATTGCGCGCAAGCCTTCGATTCCATCGGTGAATAGTTTTCCAGTAGATGCGTCTCCCGTCTCCACGAACAAATCGTAGAGACCAAGCAGCGCCGTCATGAAACCGTCCTGAATTCCGGGGATACCTTGTCCCGGAAGCTCGCTGTAGATCACGCCCGACGGCAATGGCTCGCGCACTCCTCCGTCGACAACGTCCACGGCAAAGATCTGCGTGGCGCCTCGGAGAAGTTGCAACAGATGCGGACGCTTAGTAAGACGATAGCCGCGCACCATCGCGCTGATCGCGAGTCCCTGGTCGTAGGCGGAAATCCATGGTGATTTAAGAAGAGTTTTACCGTGCAGGATATCGAAATTGTTGTACCAGACGACGGATCCATCTGAACGAACGACGGCGTTTGCTTCGAGCCAATCTACCTGCTTCAGAAACGACTCGCGACTCGCTTCATCATGGTGACGCAGGATAGTGTCCGAGTTGAACCAGAGCCCCACCACGCGATGTATGCGGGCTTATAAACGAGACCGGCTAAACGGTTACGGACTTTGGGAACGCCCGTGGGATCCATGCTCATGATGCTCCATGAGAGGCCCTCGCTGTAGAGGTAGTAATGCAGCGACTCTTTCGGGCCAGCGGCGAAATCGATATCTAGCGGATAGTCGAAGCGGAAGCGGAATATTTCGTTGCGCAGAGCGCGCAGGGCGTAGCGTAGAGACTCCGACGAGTCTGCTGTGTTGTGCAGTCCGTCATTCCCCTGGGTTCGGCCAGAATTTACTTGTTCAGCCCGCAAGACGCCTCATAGTACACCCGTCCCGGTCATCTGCAACACTGTGATAATTTTTTGACAGTTGTGTTGTTTGAGTCCCAGAGTTTCAAGCTTGGACCTATGTCGCAAGCATTAATCGATCCCTAGTTCTTTCGCTAACGCCTTCCACTTGCCGTCCACAAGGGCTCGAGTCTTATCGTCCATGACAATTTCGTCGGGCCAGGGACGGGCAAATCCTTCGGTGGACCATTTACGCGTCGCATCGATGCCCATCTTTGATCCGTAGTTGGCGAGTCGGGCAGCGTGGTCGAGCGAATCAACCGGCCCCATCGTGAATTGAATGTCTCGCTCAGGATCAATATTGTTCAGCACCTTTAGCGTGACGTCGGCGATGTCCTGCACGTCTACGTCTTCGTCCACCACGATGATGCATTTCGTGAACATCGCCTGCCCGAGCGACCAAATGGCGTTCATCACTTTGCGGGCCTGTCCGGGATAAGATTTTCGAATCGAGACGATCATTAGATTGTGGAATACGCCCTCGATCGGGAGATTCACGTCAACAAGTTCCGGGATCGTCAATTTCATCAGCGGCAGAAAAATTCTTTCGACTGCTTTGCCCATCCAGGCGTCTTCTTGTGGAGGCTTGCCGACCACCGTAGTCGCGTATATGGGATCTTTTCGGTGCGTGATGCAGGTGACATGAAACACGGGATACTCATCTTCGAGCGAATAGAAACCTGTGTGATCACCGAACGGGCCTTCGGTGCGAAGCTCATCGAGATTGACGTATCCCTCGAGAATGATCTCGGCATCGGCTGGAACTTCCAGATCGACGGTTTCGCATTTCACGAGTTCAACCGGTTTCTGGCGAAGGAATCCCGCGATGATGAACTCCTCGACTTCGGGCGGAGCGGGCACGATTGCCGAAAATGTCAGCGCCGGATCGGTGCCGATCGCGACGGCGACTTCCATTCGGCCTGAGGGACGATCGCCTTCGGCTAGCATCGCACCGCCGGACGACCGTGCCATGATGTCCACTCCGGCCGTCACTGCGCTTTTTCCCGCAGAACTGGCGAGGGCATCGTCTCCCGTGCGATTGGCGGAGTTCACTGCGGTCCGCATGTGATCGCGATAGTGTTCCGCAGCTACTTTTTGGCGCTGCCAATGCATACCCGTAGTGCGCTCGTCGTAGACCTGCATGCGATACATTCCGACATTGCGCTTCCCGGTTTTCGGATCGCGCGTAATGACGCAAGGGAGAGTGATGAATCGTCCGCCATCGCCGGGCCAACATTGCAGAATGGGAAAGTCGAGCAACGAAAAATTGTCGCGCTTGATGACTTCTTTGCAGGGTCCTGTAGCGACAGTCCTTGGAAAGAACTTGCCCATCTCCGCGAGCATCGGCAGCATTTTTACTTTGTCGAGGAAGCCCTGCGGAGACTTCACATCCATGAAGCCGCGAATGCGTTCAGCAACTTCGTCGAGTCCATCGACTTCAAGGGCGAGGCGCATGCGACGAGCCGAACCAAACTGATTGATGAGAAGACGCGATCCCGGATAGCCCTTCAAGTTCTCGAACAGCAGAGCCTTTCCACCAACTTCTTCCCGGCCGTCTTTGTGTCGGCTCTTACTTTTTGAAACGCGATCGGCAATTTCAGCGATTTCCAGAATCGGATCGACCTCAGTGCGAATGCGTTTCAGTTCGCCAGCGCGGTCGAGCGCTTTGATCCAGTCCCGCAGATCGTCGTAGGCCAAAATTCCTCCCTGCAAATGTAAGACGGATGACAAACGATTATATGACGGGTGCCGATCAAAACATTTACCACGGAGGACACAGAGAATCACGGGGAACCCGAAAAACCGAACCCTGACGACGGGTGACGAGTTCGACGCCTGACTCTTTCACATTTTGGGCAGTACGACTAGGATATGGAAATCAATTCGGCTGGGCACTTCTTTGACCGGAGGATTCATGATCCGCTTTAAGGTAAACGGGAAAGACGGCACGTTTGATGGCGATCCCGATATGCCGCTGCTTTGGTATTTGCGGGATGTCGCGGAGTTGCCAGGGACGAAGTTTGGTTGTGGCATGGCATTGTGCGGAGCATGTACGGTCCACCAGAATGGCGCGGCGATTCGATCTTGCAGCACTCCGATGAAAGAAGTCGGCGGGACTGAGATCACCACGATTGAGGGCATCGCACCGATGCATCCCGTTCAGAAGGCGTGGATGGAGATTCGCGTTCCGCAATGTGGATATTGCCAGACCGGCCAGATCATGCAGGCGATTGCGTTTCTAAAAGACAACAAGAATCCAACGGATCAAGAAATCGACACCGCGATGTCGGGCAATCTGTGCCGCTGTGGGACTTACCAGCGAATTCGCGCTGCCATCCATCAGGCTGCAGAGAATTCGGCGAAGGAGTCCGCATGAAACTGATCGAGAACGTCAGCCGCCGCGGTTTCCTCCAAGGCGCACTCGCGAGTGGCGTATTTGTGTTGAGTGCGCGTTTTATCACGACGCCTATATTTGCCAATGCTGCAGAGGGAGAAGCACCGCCAGCGCCGTTCGAGCCCGCCATGTGGATGTCGATCGCTCCCGATGGCACGGTCACAATTGTCGCGCACCGTTCGGAGATGGGATGCGGTAGCCGCACGGCGCTACCTCTCGTCGTCACTGATGAACTCGATGCGGATTGGTCGAAGGTCAAACTTGAACAGGCCATTGGCGATCCAAAATATGGGGATCAGGATACAGATGGATCGCACTCGGTTCGCAGTTCGTTCGATCTGATGCGTCAGGTCGGTGCTACTGGTCGCATGATGCTGATCAGCGCTGCAGCAACACAGTGGAACGTTTCTCCAAAGGATTGCAGCACTGAGCCACATTTCGTTGTGCATCGTGCTACGGGCCGCAAACTCGGTTACGGGGATCTCGCGGTTGCAGCGGCCAAGCTTCCTGTTCCTAAAAAAGAAGATGTTCCGTTAAAAGAACGCTCACAATGGCGTTACATCGGCAAAGACAGCAATTCCCTCTTCGACCTTCCTGAAATCGTTACTGGCAAAGCGATCTTTGGCATGGACGCAACTATGCCGGGGATGGTGTTCGCATCGATTGAACATCCGCCGGTGCTCGGGCAGACGATCAAAGCGTACGACGATAAGGCCGCGCTCAAAGTGCCGGGCGTCCAAAAAACGCTGACGATCGATACTGTTAAACCTCCACATCTGTTTAAGCCACTGGGCGGAGTCGCAGTGATCGCGGACAACACTTGGGCAGCGTTTCAGGGCCGCAAGAGTCTGAAAATTGAATGGGACAGCAGTCCAAATGCGTCGTATAACTCCGGCCCCTATCGCAAGTCGTTGGAAGCGACTTCGCGAAAGCCCTGCAAGGTCGTTCGAAATGTCGGGGATGTGGATGCCGCTTTTGCGAAAGGTGAGGCGTCCGGAGGAAAGATTTTCGAGGCCGAGTACTACACGCCCCATCTGGCGCATGTGTCGATGGAGCCACCGGTCGCAGTCGCCGAATATCGCGATGGAAAAGTCTTGGCGTGGGCGCCGACACAGAATCCGCAAGCTGTACAGGAGACGATCGCCGCAGTCCTTGGAATCAAGAAAGAAGACGTGACTTGTCACGTGACACTGCTCGGTGGCGGATTCGGACGTAAATCAAAGCCAGATCAGGTTGCGGAAGCTGCCTTACTCTCCAAACAACTCGGCAAGCCCGTGAAGGTTGTCTGGAGCCGCGAGGACGACATTCACTTTGATTTCTTTCACTCTGTTGCCGCGATGTATATGAAGGCGGCGATTGGGCCGAACGGACTGCCGACGGCGTGGTTGCAGCGCACGGTGTATCCGCCGATCAATTCCACGTTCGACGCTTCTGCGACTTATGCCGATGATGAGATGGGATTGGGATGGAACAATCTTCCTTTCGATATTCCGAATCATCGCGCGGAGAACGGTCCAGCCGATTATCACGTGCGTATCGGATGGATGCGCAGCGTAGCGAATATCTATCATGCGTTTGCTATCCACTCTTTTGCTGACGAGCTTGCGAAGGCTGCCAACAAAGATTCGGTGCAGTATCTGCTGGATCTGATAGGGCCCGCTCGAATTGTGCAGCTTGAATATAAAGATGAAGATGCGGACGACAAGCAGCGCTATCCGCTCGATACGGCCCGGTTGCGACGTGTGGTTGAGATCGCGGCTGAGAAGTCTGGTTGGGGTAAAAAGCCCATGGGCAAAGGACGCGGCTTGGGCATCGCCGCGCACCGAAGTTTCCTGACCTATGTTGCAACGGTCGTCGAGGTTGAGGTTGACAGCAAAGGGCAGGTTCATATTCCCGGCGTTTGGACCGCAGTAGATGCGGGAACAGTCGTTAGCCCCGACAACGTCCGCAATCAGTTCGAAGGCGCAGCCGTGTTTGGAACGAGTCTCGCATTATTCGGAGAGATTACAGCAACCAACGGAGTGATCGACCAAAGCAATTTCAATAATTATCCGATCACGCGTATGAACCGCGCCCCGCGGCACGTTGACGTGGAGATTGTGAAAAGCGAAGCGCCACCCGCGGGAGTCGGCGAACCGGGAGTGCCGCCATTCGCACCTGCTCTTTATAACGCCGTGTTCGCGGCGACTGGCAAGCGTGTACGAGAACTGCCGCTGTCGAAGACCAAGTTAATTTAGGCGCAAGAGGTTGGGGGTGTTGAAAGATGGTTAAGAAATTATTGGTGTTGCTTCTTTTTGTCGCGGCAACATTCGCAAGCGGTGAAGAACTCGTCGTCGCTGCGGCGGCTGATATGAGTGCCGCTTTGCCGGAACTTGCGGCTGCGTACAAAACGAAGACTGGGCAAGAGGTGAAACTTTCCTTCGGAGCGTCCGGGAATCTCACCAATCAGATCAAGAATGGTGCCCCTTTCGATGTGTTCTTTTCTGCGGACGAACAATATCCTCAGCAGTTGATTGATGAAAAGCTAGCGGTGAAGGACACCCTGTACCGCTACGCCGTCGGGCGCTTGGTGCTGTGGGTGCTAAACAAGTCGCCGTTAGACTTGCCCAAGGTTGGCATTCATGGAGTGCTCGACCCTGCAGTTAAGAAAGTTGCGATCGCGAATCCGGCCACCGCGCCCTATGGACGCGCAGCGGAAGCAGCGCTGCGCCATTACGGAATCTACGATCTCACATCGAGCAAGCTAGTTCTTGGAGAAAGTGTTTCGCAAGCCGCGCAATTCGTCGAGTCTGGCAACGCGCAAGCGGGGTTCGTTGCGCTTTCTCATGCGCTCGCTCCAACAATGAAAGATAAAGGACGCTATTGGATCGTCCCGCTAGATTCCTATCCAACGCTGAATCAAGCCGCGGTCGTGCTTTCCAAGTCCAAGCAACAGGATGCCGCTCGCGCATTTCTGGATTTTGTGCGCAGCCCCGAAGCCACTTCCCTGCTGGCGAAATATGGCTTCACTCTTCCGGAAGATAAAAAGTAAACAGAAAAATCTCGACACGGAGTGAGGAGATCGAAAAGCATGAATTGGCAGGCGTTCTGGTTGACAGTGCGTCTCGCCGCAATCGTTTCGACGTTGCTCATCGCGATCGGGATTCCCGTCGCGTATTGGATCACCTACTCGCGCTGGCGCTGGAAGTTTCTGGTTGAAGCAGCAGTTGCCCTCCCCATCGTTCTGCCGCCGACGGTGCTCGGCTTTTACGTCCTGGTCGCGCTCGGATCGCGGAGCCCGATCGGCCGGTGGTGGGAATCGATCACCGGACACACTCTCGCCTTTACATTCGAAGGACTAGTGATCGGATCACTGCTATACAGTCTTCCATTTGCCGTACAGCCGTTCGCTGCTTCGTTCGGCGCGGTCGATCCTAAATTGCTACGCGCGTCGGCGTCGCTGGGCCAGTCTCCACTTCAGACCTTTCTACGAATCGTTCTTCCTTTATCAAAGGCCGGACTCGTGACAGGATTCGCCCTGAGCTTCGCGCACACTCTCGGAGAATTTGGAGTGGTCTTGATGGTGGGAGGAAATATACCTGGAGTGACGCGCACCATTTCGATTGATATTTTCGATGCTGTACAAGCCGGAAATTATCCCAGCGCAAACCAGACGGCCCTGTTGCTGTTGATAATTTCGTTCCTTGTATTGTCCGCTGTGTTCGCAATTAATCGCTACGGGCTGAATCGCCGCGCCTGGACGGTAGGGCTGTGAACGTAAAGATTATTCTCCCAGCAAAAACCGTGCCTCACGCATCGACGCCGCCAATCTCTTCCGAACTTGAAGTTCGAATTCGTAAACGATTCCCCCATCCGGAAGGCACCTTTAATCTTAATGTTCACTTTCGCGCATTGGCTGGATTCACAATCATTTTCGGACCGTCCGGATCCGGTAAAACCACACTTCTTGAATGCATCGCGGGACTGACTCAGCCTGACGATGGGCGGATCGCGATTGGTGGCGAAGATCTCTACGACTCCGAGCAGAAGCGAACCGAGCGGGCGTGGAAGCGGCGCATTGGCTACGTACAGCAGGATCTAGCGCTATTCCCACATTTGACGGCGGAAGAAAACGTCGCTTATGGTCTCAGCGAACTCGGCAAACTGGAGCGCCAGACGCGCAGTCGCGAGATTCTGACATTGTTCCGGATCGATCATTTACGCGACCGACGTCCAGCGGAGATTTCAGGAGGCGAGCGTCAACGCGTCGCCCTGGCGCGCACGCTGGTGACTAATCCTCGCGCACTATTGTTGGACGAACCGCTTGCCGCCTTGGATCGAAAGACCAAGTCGTCTCTTGTTGCCGAGTTGCGGCAATGGAATCAGCTTCATCGTGTCCCAATTCTTTTCGTTACGCACAGCGGCGAAGAAGTGTTTGGATTGGGCGATGAGGTTATCGTACTCGACGCGGGAAGAATCGTTGCACAGGGTCAACCGCATGACGTCATGAACGCGCCGCGTCTGGAAACAGTCGCGCAAATAACAGGATTCGAAAACATTTTCGGGGCTACCGTCCTGTCTCTTCACGAAGATCGCGGCACCATGACTTGCAAGTTGGAAGGTGCTGCCGTGGAGTTGGAAACTCCGCTGGTTCGAGCCGACGTCGGCTCGCGTTTGCGCGTAGGAATTCGTGCCGGGGATTTATTGCTGGCCACGGAACTTCCACGTGGGCTCAGCGCGCGGAATATTTTACCCGGGACAATTAGTCGGCTCGAACGTAGAGACGTCGTGGTGTCGGCGCAGGTGAATTGTGGCGGCGCAGAGTTCGAAGTTCACCTGACACTCGCTGCGCGCGACTCGCTCCAACTCGGCGTGGGGAAAGCCGTTTGGATCGTACTGAAAACCCACTCCTGCCATTTGCTGGCGAACTAACCGTTGACTCAGTCCTGCGGATCCTAAGGCTGTGTAAGTGCCTTCGTAGGAGACAAGGCGATCACCGCGATCCATTGCCCGTTCAATTCTTTTTGATAAGCGATGATGCCACCGAGTCGCTGGGCAACATCTTCTGGCTGCAAATCACGATGGTATCCAAAGAATTTTGTCTTGATCGTTTGCCACCACGCCGAATCTTCCAGAAACGGGTGCGGCGGTTGGTATTTTGTGGAGAAGACCATGGCCACATCAAAATGGTTTCGAACCTGCACGGCGATGTCAATCTGTGCAGATGAGAAGTCTTCGACACGAATCACGGGGAACGGCCGACTCACGTAGCCGATCCACGGTCGACTGAGTTCGTCGGACGCAGGCCACGCAGTGAGCACACGTTGCTGCGGATATTGCAGGGCGAGAAAGTGACTGGCTTGGACTTGCAGCACAATGAAGTCGCGATAGGCGAGATTGTCTTCGAGTGAAAATCCGTACGGAGGATTTGTGAACCACCCTCCGACGAAAACGACGGCGACTGCTCCCACGACCAATGCCCAATAGTGCACTCGTCGCCAAAGAGTTGAGACCACCATCAAGATCACCAAGGGCACGACGGGCAACATGTAGCGCGCCAATACCGCTCCCCCGACGGCCGACATGAACGCCAAGTAAGCGAGGATGACCGAAAGGAACGCTCCAACGATCCAGAGTGGAATCCGCGGACGGGCTACATCGCGATCTTTTCGTGGTGGGCGTAGCATGGCCAGCGATCCCACGAGCGTCAGTAGATACAAACCGAAGTATCCGAGCAGTTGCCAGAGGCGCATACCCAGCGCGAATGGGATCCGAAGAGGACTGAGAGTTGCGGCCACGTTATAGCGAAAGAACTCGGGATTGCCCAAGAGAAATCCCGTTTTTGTGTAGTGATAGGCATACCAGGCAGCGAGTGGAATCGTGGGCAGCAATAGATAAACAAAGCGCAGTGCGCGATCTTCGTGAGGAAACCATAGCTGGAGTATCTCCTGTGCCTTTGGGCGCGAACGAAAAAAGTAAGCTAGCAATTGCCATCCGAACAGAGCCAACGGAGCGAGTATTGCAGTCTCCTTGGCCAAGGCAGCGAGTGAAAACCAGAGCACTGGTTTCCATGGGATCGGCGCACGATGAATGCCGCTGGCGTCTTGCTTAAAGTCGGCGATGTAGGCGGTCAGTCCCCAGAACGTTAATCCGGCCGCGGCTAAATCCACCTGGGCCATGGAACTTTGCATGAAGCACACCGGGTAAACGGCTACCAACGCAACGGTCGCGCATGCCACCGAAACATTCGCGGCAGTGCGGCACAGCCGAAACAATCCGACCAGAGCGAACGCACTGACCGCAACCATTGCCGTGCGCGTGACGAGCGTGGAGAATCCGAAGATTCGCCATGCCATAGCCAACCAGGCCATCACCAGTGGAGGGTGGGCATTCGACGGTGTGGAGTGTGGAATGAGCGATCCCGTCAGCAGCAAATCGCGAGCGGCGGGCACGTAGTAGCCAGCCTCATCCCAAAAATACGGGAGGCGGAGGAGCGGTGCGTGCAGCAACATCAATCCCACAAAGCACAAGGCGAATAAAAGAAAGTGCAACACCCATTCCGATGATGGCGGGATATTTGTTACTGGTTTGGCCTGCGCACGCCGCGCTGTCATCAATGAACGGGACCGTCCGGAGTGCGAGGTTCGAGTTTGATCTCACCGAACGCCGACTCATAGTTGCTGACATTTTGCTGCAGGAGCGCCATCAGCGCCTTAGCCTGTTGGGGGCTCAGGTAAATCCCCTGAAAATTTCGTAATTCGACCTGCGTTTCAGAACTTTGTTGCATGGTTCCGAAAACCAGGAAGAAATCCCATACATTCACCCGAATCTGCACGCTATTGGAGTACGTCTCGCGGTAATCAGTCGTCTGCACAAATTTTACATTTGGTGGAGTAGGCGTATTCATATCCCGCAGTGTACCGCCTCCGTAGATCAGAGAGCAAAAGGAGGCAGAGAGCAAAGATCCGAACAAAGATCGGCAGGCAAAGTGATCGACCCGATGCGCGCTGGAGCGTTCGTTTGCGTGCTGCGAACAATTAGGCGAATGCGATTAGTAACAGCCTCGCTTGAATTCACCGTGCTGTAACACTGGCGCAACATTGCTGCAACACATTGCCTCTAGTGTCATGGAGAGCCACCACGATAGGCTTCCCTTGAGTCCATGGAATTCTTGCAGGCGCCCGACAAGCCGCGCGGTCCCGAGTTGATCTATGTCGTTGAAGATGATCCGGACGTCTCTCGCCTGATTGAACATAATCTGCGAACCGCCGGTTACGATGTTTCCACATTTCTCACTGGAGACCCAGTCGTTCCCACCGCGGCGCTGGCGCACCCTTCGCTGTTTCTGCTCGACATCATGTTGCCAGGAATCAACGGCTTCGATCTCTGCCGTTTGATTCGCCAACACGATCAGTTGGGCAAGACCCCTGTCATTTTTCTTTCCGCGAAGACGCAAGAGCCGGACCGAATCCAGGCTTTCGATGTCGGCGGGGATGGATACATCACCAAGCCCTTCAGTCCGCGCGAGTTGATCGCAAGAGTACGAAACGTTCTGCGGGCGCAGCCGGATGCGCCTACCAACGAAGTCATCCAGTTAGGAGAACTGGAGATCGACATCGCTTCCATGACTGTTCGTGTGGATGGCAGGCTGGTCGTGACGACTGTTCGCGAATTCCGCCTGCTCGAATATTTGGCTCGCCATCGCGGTCGAGTTTTCACCCGCGATCAGTTGCTCGATGCCGTCTGGAAAGAAGGGTCCTTTGTGACCCCACGCTCGATCGATGTCTTCGTCCGGCGCTTGCGGGAGAAGATTGAAAAAGATCCGCGACGTCCGCGGTATCTGAAAACGCTGCGTGGAATCGGTTACCGGTTCGAAGCCGGGCGCTAGTCCGTCACGTTGTAGCAGGAACGTTCGTCCCCGCCGCCAGTCGTGCCAATCGGACGCCTCTTCCTGTTATCCTAGTGGCCTTCGCTCCGAAGGACATCATGAAAATTAAATTCGCGATCTTGTGTTCCGTGCTCGTTGCCGCTCTTGCCACCGCTCAGACTGCCACTCATTTCGACGGCCAAACTTGGTGGAATCACATCACCGTTCTCGCCGACGACAAACTCGAGGGCCGCGATACCGGAAGCCGCGGCGAGCATGCTGCGCAAGCTTACGTTGTCGAGCAGTTGAAGAGTTTTGGAGTGGAACCGGCCGGGGTGAACGGTTTCTACCAGCCCGTGAAGTTTGTATCGCGTCAAATCGTTGAAAAAGATTGCAGTCTGGCACTGATTCGAGATGGTAAGAGCGAGGCCCTGACGATCGGCGAAGACGCTTTCGTTGCGACGCGGATCATGCCTGTGCCTTCGATCGAAGCGCCTCTGGTTTTCGTTGGGTACGGCCTCAAAGTTCCGGAGAAGAATTACGACGACTTCGCGGGGGTCGACGTACGGGGCAAGATCATCGTGATTCTTTCGGGATCACCCGCCGAAATTCCAGGCTCCCTCGCTTCGCATTACCAAACGGCAGCCGAGCGCTGGAAAGTTTTGCGTGCGGCCGGAGCGATTGGCATCGTTAGCTTCCCTAACCCCGCTTCAATGGACGTTCCGTGGTCCCGCATGTCGTTGAACCGGGCTCATCCGAGCATGGATCTCGACTATCCGGAGTTTGACGAAACGCAAGGCGCCAAGATCAGCATTACCGTGAATCCAGCCAGCGCAGACAAATTCTTTGCTGGATCGGGCCACACCTTCGAAGAGATCGCCGCCCTGGGCAAGGATCGCAAGCCGCTGCCCCACTTTCCGCTGACGGTATCACTCGCGGCCAAGACTAAGGTCGACGTCATCAAGATCGAATCCGCCAACATCGTCGCGAGGATTCCGGGCAGTGATCCCGCGCTAAAAGATGAATACGTCGTGCTGAGCGCGCACCTTGATCACATCGGTATCGGAGAACCGATCGACGGGGACAAAATCTATAACGGAGCGATGGACGATGGTTCCGGCAGCGCGCTCCTGCTCGATATGGCCGCGAGTTTCAAGAAGAATCCGGAGAAACTGCGACGTTCGATACTCCTCGTGTTCGTGACTGCCGAAGAGAAAGGACTTCTCGGATCGAAATACTTCGCCGCGCATCCCACCGTTCCAGTGAAATCCATCGTTGCCGATGTAAATGTGGATATGTTCCTGCCGATTGTGCCGTTGAAACTTCTCACGGTTCTCGGACTCGACGATTCCGATCTTGGAGACAAAGTGCGACAGATTGCGCAATCGATGGGCGTACAAGTCCAGCCTGATCCTGAGCCGTTGCGCAATCTTTTCGTCCGCAGCGATCAATACAACTTCATACGGCATGGAGTGCCTTCGGTGATCATGAGCGTCGCTCCTGAGCCGGGGTCGCCCGAGGTCAAGATTTTTAAAGACTGGTTGACCCAGCGCTATCACGCTCCGTCAGACGATGTGGATCAGCCGAAAGACCTGGCTGCGGCCGCAAAGTATGAGGAGATTGTTCGAGCATTGCTGATCAGCATCGCGAACGATGATCATCGCCCGCAGTGGAAGGCCGATAGCTTCTTTCGCCGCTACGCACAATAGGGACGTCGGGCTGAGGGCCGACTCTTCCACGTCAGGGCCACGCGAGCCGTGTGCCGCCTATTGCGGCCGCCTTGGCACGGCTCGAATCAAAGGGCGTCACAACCCGCACCGTATACCCCTGCCCGTTACGACGGTAGTTCCCTTCCGATTATTCCTCTTGCAAGACACCGGCGGCGGAGCATTCTATAGTAGTTACTATGCGATGGTTCTCCATAGGATGCGTCCTGTTGCTGGCGGGAGTGTGTCTAGCCACGGACGCTGCCCCGCCCGCCACCGCCTACTTGTGTTCCGACGCAAAGGGTGGGCTGAAATGCGTTGGCCCGGCCAAAGATCTTAAGGCCGCCCGCCAGGCATTCTCGCGCGGGCTCAAGCTTCAGGAAGAACAAAATCTGGACGAAGCTTTCCACGAGTTTGAGGCAGCGTCCACCCTCGTCCCACAAAATTCCGAGTATCTGACAGCGCGCGAAATGACCCGGCAACACCTCGCGGGTATGCACCTGGACCGCGGCAACGATGAACTGCTTAAAGGCGACAAAATCGCTGCGCTCACCGAGTTTCGAACCGCGCTGAATCTTGATCCCCAGAACGAATTTGCCCTGCAACGTATCAATGATGCGGTCGGCCCGGCGCCCTTACACACAACTGCTCCACCGGAGATGGTCGCCAGTGCAGATTCGATCGATGCGAAGCCTATCGATGTCCGCCATGACTTCCATTATCGCGGCGATTCGCGAGGTTTGCTCACCGCGATCGCGACGAGCTACGGCCTAACGGTGGTATTTGACGAAACCTTTCCGAGCCGACGCGTCAATTTTGAGATGGACAATGCAGATTTCGGCACCGCCATCGCCCAAGCCTCCGCGATCACGAAGAGCTTCAGCGTTGCCGTGGAAGATACCGTGCTGTTTGCGGCGGCGGACACTCCTGACAATCATAAGTTCTACGATCGCATGGGGATGCGATCTTTTTTTATTCCGGGTGGAAATCCGGCACAGGAATTGAACGAACTGCTGAATTCTCTGCGGACGTTATTTGAATTCAAGTTCGTGAGCTTGAACGCGGCCTCGAGCACGATAACGCTCCGCGGACCCAAGGCGTCCCTTGAAGCCGCAACCCAGTTCCTCGCGCAACTCGATAGCCCGCGTCCAGAAGTGATGCTTGATCTGAAAGTCTTTCAGGTCAATCACACGTACATGCGGAATATCGGGCTCCACGTACCCGACAATTTCAATCTTTTTAATATTCCGATCGCCGCGCTTACTGCTCTCGGCGGACAAAACATTCAAACGTTGATCAATCAACTGATCGCGTCCGGAGGCATCAATCAGGCGGGAAATCAGACGATTGCCGCTCTGCTAGCTCAGTTGCAGGGACAGGCAAATTCAATCTTCAGTCAGCCCCTCGCCACCTTTGGCGGCGGCCTCACGTTCATGGGACTCAGCCTCGATCAGCTGGCAGGAGTCATGACTATGAATGACAGTTCCGTTCGCGCTTTGGACCACATTCAACTGCGAGCTTCGCAGGAAAAGGACGCGACCTTCAAGTTAGGTTCACGCTATCCCATTCTCAACGCGAGTTTCGCGCCAGTATTTAATACTGCGGCGATTGCAGGCGTCATCGGCAATCAGTCTTTCACAGCACCTTTTCCTTCGGTGAATTACGAAGACATCGGGCTGACGATCAAGGCAAAGCCGCTGGTGCACAACAATTCCGACGTAGCGCTTGAGTTGGAGGTACAGTTCCGCACGCTTGGAACCACGACGACAAATGGTATTCCTGACATTTTGAATCGCGAATTCAAGGGCGGGATACTGCTGAAGGAAGGCGAACCTGCTGTCGTAGCAGGAATGCTCACCACAATGGATCAGCGGAGTTTGAATGGACTCCCTGCATTCTCAAGGATACCGGGCTTCGGCGTGCTCACGTCGCAAAGCAACAAGCAAAATGAAGAAGATGAACTCTTGATCATGATCACGCCGTATGTGGTTCGCAGCGCGCAGCGCACCGAAGCGCCGGAGATTTGGATCGGGAAATAAAGTGGAAGTTCTTCGCTAAAGTGCAAGAATAAATTCGTTAGCTATGCTAACGAATTTATTTCAACCCACAATGATTGTGCGGTTCTAACGTAGACGGGAATTACTTCCCCATTTTCGCCTCGTTCAACTGAAAGTCCGCGACCTTCTTTAGCAATTCCAACGGTGCTCCGCCTGGTACGTTGCGGCCGTTGATGAATAAAGCAGGCGTACCATTCACCCCCACTGACTTGCCCAACGCTAACGACGCTTCGACTCTGGCCTTCGTGTCAGGCTTCACCGCGCATGCGGCGATCTCATCTCCATTGGCTCCGGATGCCGTCGCGATCGCCTTCAACTTCTCATCGAGATTCGCCTCTGTGATATTTGCCTGCTCGTCAAACGTCTTCTGGATGAACTTCCAGACGGCATCATTTGATGCCCGGCCGACACAGTCCACATAGGCCGCGGCCTTCTCTGCCCAGTTGTGCATGGGCAGAGGAAAATTCTGAAATACAAAGTGTGCTTCGGGTTCAGCCGCCAACAACTGCTCGATCACTGGCGCAGCCTTTTGGCAGTGCGGACACTGCATATCGCTGAATTCAACAATCATCAACGGGGCCTTTGCAGGCCCCTTGGACGGGCCAGTCACTCCCTGCTCTAGCTTGATCCGGTCTTCTTCAAACGGCTTGGCGCCAAACGAAATCACGTCGCCCGAGATGGCATGTTTGCCGTCCGCGCTCACCAGCAACTTATTAGGATTCGACCCTTGCGGATTCGTGATCACCACCGAAACTTCGGCCATCCCTGGAATTTCGGAGGGACGAATCTCGTTCACTTTCCACGAGATCGTCGGCTCATAGCCAAACATTTGAAACAGGAACGCATTGACCGTGTCTTCACTGGGAAGGCCCGTACCATTCGCAGATGCAGCCGCCGGACGCGTCGTCAACTTCGGCGTGGGCGCTGGTGCGGTTTGAGCCACTGAAATCACGGATGTCATGAGAACGGCGAGGAGAGCGATACGGATAGTTGTCATAAGTTTGGAAGTCGATTGTTACAAAAATTTGGAGCGTTGTCATCGTGGATCATCGCCATTGTCATCACACGTGTCATCCTGAGCGAAGAAGGGACAAGAGCGCAGCGATTGTCCCGTCGCAGTCGAAGGACACCTACTCCATCACAACTCTTGCTGGGAATAGGGGGCCTTCGACTTCGCCCACCGATCGCTTCGCGCCCGGTTGGCTGCGCTCAGGATGACAAGTGTTTGGGCTAATAACCTAAGCGCTTAGGTTATGGCAACGCAAACTGCAGATACCTCGCTGCGCTCGGGATGACAATTCGGCGAGAGCGGCGGAAAGGCAATCCGTAGAGAGTAGCGAGAAGACGGGCCGTTACTCTTCCGCCTTGGCGGCGATTGGGAATCGGCGTCCGAAGCCGAATGCTTTCTCGGAGATCTTGATTCCCGGTGCTGCTTGCTGTCGCTTGTATTCGCTTCGCTCGACCATGCGGATCACGCGCTTGACCAATGCCGGATCGAAATTGTGCGCCGAGGCGATTTGTTCAGCCGATCTTGAACTCTCCACAAAATCTTCCAGGATCAGATCCAGTACTTCGTATGGGGGCAACGAGTCTGAATCTTTTTGGTCGGGACGCAACTCCGCAGACGGCGGCTTCTCAATCGTCGCTTCTGGAATCACTCTACGCCGCGAGTTCACATATGCGCTTAGTCGATAAACTAGCGTTTTCGGCACATCGGAGATCACCGCCAGTCCTCCGACCATGTCGCCGTACAGCGTGCAATAGCCAACCCCCAGTTCGCTCTTATTGCCGGTTGAAAGTACCAGCGCGCCAAATTTGTTCGACAGCGCCATCAGCAGCATCCCACGGGCGCGCGACTGAATGTTTTCTTCGGTCACGTCCTGTGGCAGCCCGGCGAACACAGGCGCGAGCGTCTGGCGAGCGGATGTGTAAATGTCTTGAATCGATAGAAGTTCGAAGCGGATGTCTAAATTCTCCGCCAATTCTCTCGCGTCATCAATCGATCCAGTCCGAAGAATATGGGCCCGGCATCCCGACGCCGATTACATTCTCAGCGCCCAGAGCATCCACCGCGATCGACGCCGTCAATGCGGAATCAATTCCTCCACTAAGTCCGATGATCGCCTTCTTGAAACCACATTTGTGGACGTAATCGCGCGTCCCCAACACCAGCGCTCCGTAGGCACTCGCTTCTTCGCCGACGACCTGAAGATGAATATCTCCGACCAACTTTTCGGAATCGAAATAAATCAGGTCTTCCTCGAACGACTTCCCTTGCGCAATGATTTCGCCGCTGGGTGCGATCACTAGGCTTGATCCATCGAAAACGAGGCTGTCGTTGCCTCCCACCTGATTCACCATGGCAACCGGGACCTTCTGGTTGCGTGCAATGGCTGCGAGCATGTCTCGCCGCAGGGTGCGTTTGCCGATCCAAAACGGGGACGCGGAAATGTTGAGTACGAAGTTTCCACCGGCGCGCACCAACTCGTCTACGGGATCCACACGGTAGAGTTGACGATTCCAGAAGCGTTTGTCGTTCCAAGCGTCCTCGCAGATGGTCAACGCCATCTGATTGCCGGAGAAGGCAAATAATTGCTGACTCTTGGCAGGAGCGAAATTACGCATCTCATCGAAAACATCGTAGGTGGGCAGCAACATCTTCGACTGAATGAAGTCGATGCGGCCGTCACGCAGCAACGCGGCGGAGTTCATCACCGTCTTGCCGGAGTCCGCGTCAGCCGGAGTAACTGTGCCGCAGACCACCGCGATCCCTTTGGTTTCTGAAGCGATGCGCTCGACCGTAGAACGGCTGCGCGCTATAAACGATGGACGTTCGACCAAATCAAAAGGAGGGTAGCCCGAGACGGATAGCTCAGGGAAAAGAATCAGACTGGCGCCAGAACTCTTCGCCTGCAGCGCAAACTGGATAATCTTGGCAGCGTTGCCAGAGAAGTCCCCCACGGTGGGGTTGATCTGGCCCAGGGCAATCTTCACACTTCTAGTGTAGAAGGTCGGGTGCGAATGGCGCTAATCGAAGCACATGACTTTCTTGATGCCAGCCGACGCTACGTTCACAGACGCCCGCTGCTAACCAGCTGGCACCGGGGACAAAGCCCTGTTGGGCCCACCGGGGTCACCACCAGGGGAATTCGGTGGAGGTGCGGTAGGGGCGATCGGCGTATTACGACCCGGGTCCCGTGGAGTCGAATCCGGCGCTTCCTCACCCGGGCGCCGCAGGGTGGGCGCCGTCCCGCGAGGCTCATCCTGCTTCCTGGCTACGGTCGGAGCGTTGACATCGACTTCCTTTTCGACGCGTACGATTTTCTCACCGCCTACGCGCATGGTCTCGACTCGCACAACTTCATCCCCGACGAAGCGCACAAAGTCGACATCCTGCGGAGATTCACCGAAGATCCACTCTTCGTAGTCAACGTCGTCCGCGCGCTCGCGCACACGCTTGGGAGGTCGTCCTTTGGCGTAGATCACCATTTCGTGATTCATGCCAACCAGTACATGGTGACTCTTGATCGCTTCTTTCACTTGCGGAGACACGGTTTCCAGATAAGCATCGACCGCTGATTTGGAATCGAAATCAAACACGGGACGCAGCAATTGCTTCAACTCCGGACCAGTCACTTCTGGCACATATTTTTCAAAGTACAGGTCCACAAAAGAGCCGCGGGCGTTGGCTTGAGCGTCCGAAGGCGTAATCGGAGTGGCGGAACCCGTTCCCGAAACCTGAATGTGCTGATACCACTTTTGCTTCTTCACCGGGCCGCCGTTGATCTCGAACCGAATGTGGTCGTCTTTAACGATGACGTCCGTGATTAAGGCTCGGTCCCCCGGTTTTACAGCCGGTCCCCACAGCGCGATCAGATGTTGCAGTTCGTCGCCAGTGGGCGTGACGACTCCGTTCCTAAGCTTCAGTCCAACCTTACCCATCGGAAAACTGGCACGAATGTAGATCAGTTCCTGGTCAAACGCGTGCGCGATCTGTTCGCGCGTTTCTTTGGAGATTTTGGAAGGGGGAGCATTGTCGGCATGAGCGAATACCGAAACGCACGACAAGACCGTCAAGAACTGGAGACCCGCGAGAAACGAATGGGAGAACCGCATGCAGCACCCCGCGCCGTTCCTAGAGTATACCGAAATTGCAGAAGGTTCTGAGCGGCAACAAGCAAGAACGTCTTGCCTCTTTCGTTTTAACTCGCGCTAACTTTCGGACACTTGGTTTAAATATCGAGTCAGCACTCGGGCAACTCCGTCGTAGTTGGTAGTTACCATTTCGAGATGTTCCCCCGGCACCGTCTCGCATTCAAATTCAGCCGACAACCGTTCCCATACGGGAGCCGGATTCGCTGGGAAATATTTGTCTCCGGCGCTTTTCACGAAGTGCATCTTGCCTGGAAAGAAACGCGGCTCGTAGTGCTCGAGAGCGATTCGAGATTTTTCGTTGACTTGCAATGTGGTGCGCGCGAACGAGTGCGGCAGCGATGCCGACGCCGATACAGGTGTTGCTGGGTCTGCCAAGGCCGTACGGAATAACCTGCGAGGCACCCGGGTGACGCGACCTGGCGCCCGACGCAGCGAGAGCAGCAGTCGCTCTGTCCGCGAGAGGTAGCGAGGATGCGGGTAAGCATCGATCAAGATCAGCATCGCGACCGGTGCTCCATCCGCGAGCATCCGCTGGGCCATTTCCAGGGCGACCAGTCCTCCGAAGGAATAGCCAATCAAAATACAACCACCAACGCGCGCCAGATCTTTCACGGCAGCGAGATAAAGGTGTGCCATGTCCTCGATTCGGTCGAGTGGCTTGGACAGGCCATCCAAACCCTGAGCCTGGATCCCGTAAATCGAACTTGTTGTCTGAATCTGACGAACTAATCCATGGAACGGCAACGTGCCCGCGAGTCCGTGAATAATAAAAATTGGCGGTTTGTCGTTGCCGCCTTTCGGCGCAGAGGCTTTTAGTTCAACGACCGGAGAGAACGCAGGAAGGTTCGCTTGTTGCAGCACTTGCGCGAGCTGCGAGATTGTCGGAGCGTGATAGATGGTAGAACTCGGCAACTCCCGACCGAATTCTTTCTGGTCGGCGATACCAGCAAATAGGCGATCGGCCGCCCAAAGGTCACCGCCTAATCGAAAGAAATTGTCGTTGATCCCGAGTTCGTGCGTCCCGACATCGGCTCGCCGCAGCGCGCGCTGCCAGATTGGAATCAACCGCGACGTCAGCGAGTCCTCTTTCGCGGGTTTGGGACTTTGACTCACTCCGTTTGCCTCGTTCGACTATTGCCTTTCATGGATCTCTGAGCCGCCGAGGCTGCCTGAACTGCGGCCCTGAAACTCTGTAGTCAACCATGAGCCCATCCTAGTACCGCCGAAAAGGGTACTTCGGTAACGGTGCGCTGTACCTTAGCACCTAAGTTCGCGCTTGTAATCCAACTTAGAATGAGTGTCAGGTCGGACCACGCCATACTCGGACTTGGGCCGCCAGTACTGCCATTTAGGACTGCCACTTGACGCTGAAGCTTCCTATTCCCGCGCGGGTTCCGCTGCTCTACGTCATCCTCGGCGTGTTGCTCGCGATCAGCGTTCTTCCGATGTATTTCTACTCGGCGCAGATTGAGACCATGAACCGCGAGCGTCTGAAGACGAACGAAATGTTGTTACAGAACACGGTCACGCGCTCCCTGGCTGACGACATTTCACAGCATCAGGAAACGTTGCGCATGATGCTTGGCAATCTGTCATCTTCCATTCAGGTCATGATGCTGGCAAATCCCAGCGCTAGCGATCTCAGCGGCGACAGGCTGCTTACGCCCGAACTGCGGGCCATGTTAGAGAATTTCGTTTCTTCGTCCAAAGACATTGCATATGCGACTCTCTTGAACGCCGATGCGAAAGGCGTTTCCGCAGGACGCATCGAGCCGGACGCTTTTCTGCAACGCGAATTGGAACGCGCTTATCAAGCCGCTCGCGAAGGTCGTGTCTATAGCGGCCAACCGCTCATGGTCGGCAATGGCAAGTCAGCGCGCACCGTCATGCTGGTCAGTTCGCCCATCATGTACGGCGGCCGCTTTCTAGGGATGATTGGATCCGTGGTTGATATGGATTACCTGATCCGGCGCCTGCAGCAGGTCAGCCTTAGCGGCCTGATGCCCTACGTCGTGGACAGCCAGGGACGTCTGGTAGCCGCCGCTACCCCTCAATATGCCACCGGCCAGGATATGGGCCACTTCGATATCGTTCGCAGCTTTGTGGGACAAGGACCCAAGGCCCAACTTGTAGCTACACGAGAATTTACCGTTCGTGACGGCAAAGATACGGTCGAAATGTTGGGGACGTATAGCCCTGTGACATCCCTCGATTGGGCAGTCGTCGTACAGAAGCCGCGTGAAGACGCGTATCGCGGAATCTACGAAATGCAACGCACCGGACGATTACTCGCGTGGCTCGCCGTGTTCGTGAGCGTCGGTGTAAGTATTCTTTCGGCGCGTCGAATCACGCATCCTCTGCAAGTACTCGCGCAGTCCAGTCGCGCGATTGCGCGTGGGGATTTTTCTCAACGTGCGCATCTGAAAACCCGCACCGAAATTGGAGAACTCGCCGACACCTTCAACACCATGTCGGAGGAACTAGAACAGTTCGTTGAAGACCTGAAGCGCGCTGCCGAAGAGAACAAGAACCTTTTCATGGGATCGATCCAGATGCTCGCCGGAGCCGTCGACGAAAAGGATCCCTATACACGCGGCCATTCCGATCGCGTTACGAAATACTCGTTGATGATTGCAACCGAGATGGGCCTCGATCCTGGATTTTTGGAGATCCTGCGCATCTCTGCGCAGCTGCACGACGTAGGAAAGATCGGCATCGAAGATCGCATCCTGAAGAAGCCCGGTGCGCTCACTCCGGAAGAATTTGAAATCATGAAGACGCACACCACCAAGGGTGCAAATATTCTGCGTCCCGTTCCGCAATTGCGCGAGATGCTGCCGGGAATCGAATTGCATCACGAGGCCCTCAATGGACGCGGCTATCCGTATGGTCTAAAAGGCGACGAGATACCGCTACTTGCGCGCGTGATTGCCGTCGCGGACACTTTTGACGCCCTGACCACAAACCGTCCTTACCAGAACGCGCACGATCCAGTGGAAGCTCTTCGCATTATTCAGAATCTGTCGGGACAGCGTCTCGATCCCGGAGCTGTCGCGGCGCTGTTGGCTCTCTTCCAGCGCGGAGAGATTCGTATTCAGAAGCCGCTTACAAATCCTGTTGCCGTTGAAGCTCCGACCCCGGTTTCCGTAGCAATACAAGTCGCGGCTGCGCAGGCCGTCGAAGCCACCCGCTCCTAGCGCCCGCCTCGAAACTCGCCTTCCATCACCACCCGTATAGCCGCCTATATAATCGACAGTGGAGCCCACGTGTGTTCGCAGCTCCACTGATCCTCTGATTCCGTTGACCCTATGATTCAAACTCTGTTTGGCAGTCTGGACGAAGAAAAGAAGCCTAGTTTTATCGATCGCATGAAAGAGGCCGTCTCGCGCACCCGCGAGAACCTGGCCGACCGCATCGAGGATGTAGTCTCCATCGGCAAGGAGATCGACCGCTCCACGTTGGACGATCTGGAAGCGACTCTCATTGGTGCCGATCTTGGAACGACCACCACGCATGAAGTCTTGGCGAAGCTCCGCGAAAAAGCGGATCGCAAGCAAATCAAAGATGTTGGCGAGTTGAAACGGCTGCTGAAAGAAGAGTTGCTCGCCATTCTGACGTCGACTTCCAACGCGCGTCCACTCACCAAAGTGGATGGGACGCCCGAAGTGATCATGGTCGTTGGCGTGAACGGCGCGGGCAAGACAACGACAATTGGAAAATTGGCACAGGTCTTTCGTGCCCAGGGTAAAACGGTTCTACTCTGCGCCGCTGACACGTTTCGAGCGGCTGCAATCGAGCAACTCGAAATTTGGGGCCAACGCACGGGCACCGAAGTTGTGAAGACCAAAGCCGGCGGCGATCCTTCGGCAGTATTATTCGATGCGCTGCAGCTCGCGGCAAATCGCAAAACCGATTACGTGATCGTAGATACGGCTGGACGTCTCCATACCAAGCAGAACTTGATGCTCGAATTGGAGAAGATGAAACGCACCGCACAACGAATCGTGGCCGGGGCTCCGCACGAAACTCTCTTGGTGATGGACGGCACGACCGGACAAAATGGATTGCAACAAGCGCGGCAGTTTACGCAATCCGCGGGCGTGACCGGGATCGTCCTGACCAAGCTCGACGGCACCGCAAAGGGCGGCGTAGTCGTTGCAATTTCACGCGAACTCGGACTGCCTGTACGTTTTGTGGGAATCGGAGAAAAAATTGGCGATCTGATTCCGTTTGATCCGAAAGACTTTGTGGAGTCGCTGTTTGCTTGAGTTCAGCTTTCAGCTCTTACCCATTAGCTCTTAGCGACTGGCCTACGCTGCTACTAATTAATTAGTAGCAGCTTTTGGCGTGAATGAAATCCTCCTCATGGCACTCGATCAACAGCACATGCGCAGGGCTCTGGATCTGGCGCGATCCGGAATCGGACTCGCTTCGCCCAACCCGGTAGTGGGTTCCGTCATCGTCGATGATTCTGGCCACGAAGTCGGAATAGGTACACACACCTACGAAGGCGTGAAACACGCCGAGGTTCTCGCAATTGAGCAGGCCGACGAGAAATCCCGATGCGCAACGTTGTATGTCAATCTGGAGCCGTGTTCGCATCGAGGACGCACAGGGCCTTGCGCGGATGCCGTGATCTCCGCCGGAATTAAGCGAGTCGTGTGTTCGATGCAGGACCCGAATCCGCAGGTGGCCGGGCGCGGCTTCGCGAGACTACGTGAAGCAGGCGTTCAAGTCGACATCGGCCTATTTGAGGCCGAAGCAAAGAAATTGAATGAAAGCTTTGCCAAGTACATCCGGACCGGCAAACCGCTTGTCACTCTCAAATCGGCGCTGAGTTTGGATGGAAAGATTGCGGCCGCGAAAAATTCCACCGAAGGATCGAGGGAGAATCGTCTTTGGGTCACCGGCGAAGCCGCGCGCTCCCACGTGCAGCAACTCCGTCAACAGCACGACGCAATCCTGATCGGGATTGGAACGGTGCTTGCCGATGATCCTCTGCTTACCGACCGTAGCGGTTTGCCACGACGACGCAAGTTGTTGCGAGTGATTCTGGATTCGTCCCTGCGGATCCCCCTTAGCTCGCGAATCGTTGAGACGGCGGACGACGATGTCCTGATTTTCTGCTCTTCGGCGTCCTCGGCAAATGCAGAACGCAAACATATGCTCGAAGCGAAAGGCGTTCGGGTAGAGGAGATCCCAGCCGATGAAGCCGGTAGGCTGGATCTCGCAGCCGCTCTGAAAGCTCTTGGCAAAATACAGATCACCAGCTTGATGATCGAAGGTGGATCGCACGTAAACGCGGCGGCGCTCGCTTCCGGCGAAGCAGACAAGGTATTTCTTTACTACGCGCCGAAGATTTTCGGCGAGGGGGCGGTTCCCTTCCTGGCCAGCGGAGCGCAAATTGGAAGCCTCCACGTTGAGCGCTGCGAATGGCAAACCTTCGGAGAGGACTTCGCGGTAGAGGGCTATTTGCGAGATCCGTACATAGCCTAGCGATCGCTGCACTCTTGCTTAGACGTCACTTCTGTTTGGCCTGGCGAGGGCGCAGGGCGTCACACGAACCAATGTTTTGAGGTATTAGACTTATGTTTACTGGAATCATCGAAGAAGTGGGCAAGGTGGTGGCGATCGATCAGCGCGACGAAAATCGCCGCATCACAATCTCGGCCGAAGCAACTCCGAAAGAATTGCGGACTGGTGACAGCGTAGCGGTAAGTGGTGTTTGCTTGACCGCAGTCGATATCACACCCACCACATTCTGCGCCGACCTCGCTCCCGAAACCTGGGCAAGAACTTCCCTTTCGCGAATCCATAAGAACGCATTGGTCAACCTCGAGCTACCGATGAAAGCCGACGGCCGTTTCGGAGGCCACATCGTTCAGGGACACGTCGATGGAGTCGGCAAGCTGATTGAACTCGAACGCATTGCGGATTCGGAAAACTGGTGGCTGCATATTTCAATTCCACCGGAGATTGAAAAATATACCGTCCTCAAAGGATCGATCACGATTGAAGGCATCAGCCTCACCGTTGCCAAACTCGAACGCGATCGTTGCTCGATTGCGATCATTCCGCACACGGTTGAGATGACTAATCTCGGCTCGCTGAAGCCGGGCGATCCCGTGAATTTGGAAGCCGATCTGATTGCGAAGTATGTAGAGAAAATGATGGCTGGCCGGGGTGCGCAACATTCGGGGAGCGGGTCGATCAACGTTAAAGAATTGGTTCGACAAGGCTTCTAGGTCTACTTGAGTGGCGGATCTTGGCCCCGGGAGCGCCCTCTCCACCGAATTGTCATCCCGAGCGAAGCGAGGGATCTGCAGTTCGGGGCAAGATGCAGATCCCTCGCTGCGCTCGGGATGACAATCGTAAAAAAAGTATTGGTGGCGGGCAGGCACGCCCGGTGTTCAACTGGCACTGCTCTTACGCTTCCAGTTTCAATTCATCCAATTCCAAAAATTCGTGGATGATCGGCTCGTTGGATTTCTCCATGTCTTTGTACGGACCAAAGAAAATTGCGCGTGCTTCGTACAAGAACATGACGCGATCAGCGAGCTTCTTCGCGAGGCGCATGTCGTGCGTGACGACCACAGACGTGAGGTGCAGCTGCAACTTGAGGCGCGCGATGAGATCACCGAGCAGGTTGCCCATCATGGGATCGACCATGGTGGTCGGCTCATCATAGAGCACGCATTCAGGCTGAGCCGATAGCGCGCGAGCGATCGCTACGGAACGCTTCATCCCAGTCGACAGATCGGATGGCAGCAGGTCGCGCATCTCTTTTACGCCGACCATTTCCAAGAGTCCATCCACCACTTGATAAATCTGGTCTTCCGATAGCTCTCTTTTTTCACGCAACGGAAACGCTACGTTCTCGCCGACCGTCAGAGAATCGAAGAGCGCTCCGTTCTGAAAAACCATTGTTACCTTCTTGCGGATGTCTTCGAGCTGGATCTCGTTGTAGTCAGTAATATCTTGTCCAGCAACGATCACGCGCCCGGAATCCGGCTTCAGAAACCCCATGATGTTGTGGAGTGAAACCGACTTCCCAACGCCGCTGCGCCCCAGAATGCAGACCATTTCACCGGGCAGCACTTCAAAGCTGACGTCATCCAGGATGACGCGATCTCCAAATGCCTTGGAGACATTCTTGAACTGGATATAAGGGGCGATGGGACTACCAGCGGCCATGGGTATCAGAATGACACGAGAGGCCAGCCTAGCTCAAGCACGTTAAGAATGATCACGAGCAACGCCGCCGACGGCTTTTCCTACCCAGGATTATTTCCTTCGGCTGCGATGCGGTCTTGTGGGGTGTTTACGTTGACGAAATTTCGCTGCGAGAAGCCGGCAGCGGTGAGTTCGTTTTCTTCGATCAAATGCACCGATGTCTTGGAAAACGTAGCATCGATTTTGTAATTCCCCGCTCGCAGCGCATGCTCCGCGACGGCGGCGAAGTCACGGCGATAGACCGCGCAGAGGGGATGTAGCCTCCCTCCCGCACGTGGCACATTGATCATGTCCGCCGTCCGCTGAGCAGTCGCAAATAGATATTCCAAAAGTTCGCTGGAGACGAATGGCATATCGACGGCAAGCATCAAGTTAAATTCCGCGGAAGACTGTACAAGCGCAGCGTGAATTCCTCCCAGAGGTCCGCATCCTGCATAAATGTCTTGCACGACGGATTCTGAGCCCGCAAACTTGTTCGGATCGCCAACGATGCTGACGCTGCTACAAACTTCGCGCATCGCGGCGAGGGCTCGCTTTAATAATGTTTCGCCCTTGAAATCAATGAAAACTTTATCGACACCGGTGCCCATGCGAGAACTCTTGCCGCCGGCGAGCAGAAATCCCGCGCGCGAATTTTCGATTTGCGAATGTATGGTCACGGCCATATGGAAAAGCATAAGGGTAACGCGGCGTTGCACGAAAGTAACCTGTTCAGATTCGCTCTGCCGTCAGAAGATGAATGAGTCCGATTCCTACGGGGGCGCCACTCTTCATCATGCCGCAAAAGCTAATGGAAGTTCTTATGTTGGGACGTTGTTCACACGAATTCTCATGGCCGCGGCGTGCGACGAGCGGTGACTACTATCAGGTCTGTATGTTGTGCGCGACGGCCTACCAGTACGACTGGAAAACCATGCGTCGCGGCGATCGAGTGGCGGAGCCTATTGCGGACACAACCACCGTCCGCCGTCGGTCCGGTCAAAAACAACCCACCTGGATGCCACGAGCACGTCGGCTGCGATCCACACTACCGCTGCGTTATCGCGGAAAGAATCTCAGTACGTGGTATGAAGGGTTGATTCAAAATATCAGCCAGTCCGGCGTCTTGTTCAACGGTCCTCAACAATTGCCGACGAACGCTCTGGTGGAACTGATTTTTGAAATGCCAGAAGAGATCTCAGGACAAAAGAATAGCAACGTGCTTTGCCAGGGCCGCCTCATTCGCGTCAAAGATGCCGTCGAGAACACCGAAGACGCTTTTGGATTGGTGGCATCGATCCTGGACTACAAATTCCTCCATCACGACTAGCTCGTGTGGCGCGGACACTCTTGTCCGCGGCTCTTGACGTTGTCGTTGATCTTGATCTCTTGCCTTGTCGTCGTTCTTGATCTTGCCGCGGCCTCTTCGCCGAAGGCCGGTCTGTCGCGTACCGTTTGCCTCTTGACTCGCGTCGCTGCTACAGTTCCCTCAGCAAAATAGTATTCGGGCCACCCCGCCGCCAAAATGCCTCGCATGGGAACTAATTTGAAGCGATGGATTGCACGGAATCGCCATTCGACTCCCGCGCAATATGTTGGGGCCCTACTTGCGGTCTGGGTGGCACTCAGCTTCTGGACTTTTTCAGCCCTCTTGCATCGCCATCCCTTCGTGCTTTTGCTCGCCGCGGTTCTTTTCACCGCGCGATATCTCGGCTTTGGTCCAGCGGTCTTTTGCTCGCTGCTTTCGACCGCTGTCATGGATTTCTTCATCGTTCCGCCCTATTTAAGTTTTGGCCTTCTCACCGGAGCAGAAGTTGAGCGCTTGACGGCGTTCCTCGCGATTTCTATGTTCGGTGCGAGCATGGCTCGTCAGAAGACGCTGGCGGAATCGCGTGCGGAGCACACCACTCGCGAAATGGCGGCGATCGTGGAACATTCCTGCGACGCAATTTTCAGCACCGGCCCGGACGGCGAAATCACTAGCTGGAATCGCGCGGCCGAACGACTCTATGGATACACCATCCAAGAAGCTGTCGGGCTTCCGGTCGAGAGGCTCGCTCCTCCGGAACGCTTGGAAGAAGTGGCACGCAACAGCGAATTATTAAAAACGGGTGCCCATGTTGACGCGTATCCAACCGAGCGCATGCGTAAGGACGGCACCCGCTGGCCTGTTCTGTTGTCCATCTCCCCGCTTCGGAATAAGCGTGGCGAGATCGTAGGCGCATCTGCGATCGCGCATGACATCTCCGTCCAAAGACAATCCGAGGAGGCTGTGCGTCGCAGCGAAAAGCTCGCAACTACCGGGCGATTGGCTGCGTCGATCGCTCACGAAATCAACAACCCTCTCGAAGCCGTGCTTAATTTGCTGTATCTCGCCAGAAATGATTCTGGCCACGCCGAAGAATACTTGACGCAAGCAGAACAGGAAGTCGGGCGGGTCGCGCGCCTGGCCCAGCAAACTTTAGGATTTGTGCGCGACGCGAGCACTCCGGCGGTCATGAATCCTGGAGCAATCATGGACGAAATCCTGCAGCTCTATTCGCGGAAATTAGAGGGCCGCCGGATCCGAGTGTTACGCCGCTATAAGGGCGATTCTGAGGTCATTGGCTACTCGGGAGAATTGCGTCAGTTACTGGCGAACTTGCTCGTGAACGCCGTCGACGCGATGGCCGACGGGGGTTCCCTGCACGTCCGCGTGACGGCGGGGCGTGAATGGTCCAGCGGGCGCCGCGGAGTGCGAATCACCATGGCCGACAACGGCACTGGAATTCCGAACGCAAGCATGCAGCAAATCTTCGAGCCCTTCTACACCACGAAAAAAGATATCGGAACCGGACTTGGTCTCTGGGTCTCACGCGGCATCGTCGAGAAACACGGCGGCTCGATCCGCGTCCGGAGTCGCACCAGTGGCCGCGCCACCGGAACTACGTTTCTGATTTTCCTGCCTCAGGACTTCGAAATCAGCCGAGTCGCGTAGCCAGCTCGAATTTCCTTTGACTCCAACGACTTGCGGAGCCGCAAAGGTTCACTCACCTTCGTACTTAAGGACCGCTTCGGACCCGGCCTATAATCATCCAAGTCCAAGCACACTGGGCACTTAGCTAACGTGGAACCAATCATCGAGATCGCGCTGTTCGCCTTGGGGCTGTGCTTCGGCAGCTTTCTGAACGTGTGCATCTATAGGTTGCCACTTGGAAAATCCGTGGTTGCGCCACGCTCGGCGTGTCCTCATTGCGGAGATCAGATTCCGCTCTATCACAACCTTCCAGTGCTGAGCTGGCTGATTCTTCGCGGGAAGTGTCGCGCTTGCAAGGAGCCGATTTCTCCCCGCTATCTCGTCATCGAACTGTTAACGGCTTTCTTGTTCGTCGGATGCTATGCGCAATTCGGTTTAACCCTCGCGATGCTTAAGTGCGTCGTGTTTGGCTATCTCCTTCTCGGATTGATCTTCACCGACGCCGAGACCAAATTGCTTCCGGACGCGATGACGATCCCCGGCATATTTTTGGGGATTGCGTTCAGTCTTGTGGTTCCGGTGAACGATCTGGCTTCGCGCATCATGCCCGGCCTCATTTCCTATACCGCACGGACTGAAATTTCGTGGCGCGTCTGGTCTCTATCAGATTCCCTGCTGGGCGCAGCAATTGGCGCTTCGTTCCTATACGGAGCGGCTGCAATTTACTTGCGCGCTCGTGGCGTGGAAGGCATGGGATTCGGCGACGTCAAACTGATGGCGCTCATCGGCGCATTTCTGGGCACCAAGCTTACGGTTTTAACCATTTTCGCGTCTTCGCTGGCTGGTTCACTATTCGGACTTAGCACCGTACTCGCCGTTTGGCTGAAGCGCACACGCCGCAATGAAGCTCGCGGCGGCTCGCACTCCGATGCGCGGCGACGAGCCTGGATTTCGGCGCGATTGGCGCTCCGCTATTACGAAATGCCATTCGGCGTTTTCCTTGGCGCCATGGCGCTATTGTCATTCTTTTTCGGAAATCGTCTCCTGCACTGGTACTGGGAGGCCCTATGAGAATGTTGGCGGATCCCACGCTGATGCGCATGGCGATGCTGCTTTTTGTCGCCTGCGCCGCGTTCGTGCTTGGCTTATTCGTGATTCGGCGTCTCCGGACGAATCTGGTCTCGGAATCCGAATCGCTGAATCACTCCCCGCTGCCAGTCGAGGGTTTGCCGGTCCACGCTTATCACGCAGTGATCCAACAACTGAAGCAGCAAAAACACGAACTGACAGCACAGCAACTGTCCGACCGCCGCAAAGCGAAAGCGTCCGACACTCTGAGTTCCACCATTCTTTCCGACTTGGCATGCGGCGTATTGTTTCTCAATACGAGTGGATTGGTTCGGCAAGCAAACTCGGCGGCGCGCAAACTCTTGGGCTTCGCATCTCCTGTCGGACTTCACGCCTCCGACCTGTTTCGCACCGCGACATTACGCGCGCAATCTTCGTCCGAGGGGGAATCGAGCACACCAGTCACGAGCGTGAAGTTAGCCTCCGCAGCAACGATCGAAGAAGCACTTGGTCCCGCAGTGAAGGGAGAATCAACCGTCCGAGGACTGGTTGTGAACTACTTCACACGTGAGGGGGAAAATCGAGTCCTCGAAGTGACCGCGTCTCCTGTGCATGCGGAGGATGGCAGTCTGATGGGAACTACTCTGGTGCTTACGGATCGAACCGACATTGAACGCATCCGGCATGACCAGCGGAAACAGCGTGAAGTTTCATCAGAACTAGCTGAAGAATTGCGGAACTCGCTTACGACAATTTCTGGATACGCGCAGCAACTCGCTTGTAGCCGCGATGCAGAACTGGCACACGAGCTAGCGGACAACATCGCCCGCGAGGCTGCCGGATTAGATCGAACCATTGGTAGTTTTCTGGGCGGAACTCGGGCGGCAACGGCAGGTTCATAAATTTCACAACTCTTAGCAAAAGGCGGCGACCAGAATTGCGGTCGTAGCCAGCGAAAGGATGACCAAATGAAGAACATCAAACAGCTCGCGATCATCAGCCTGGGGGGTGCAGTTTTGCTATGCGGAGCCCGCAGTGCGACCGCTCAATCGCTTGGAGATGCTGCACGCGCCGCGCGGAAGAACAAACCGGAAACAACTTCGGCGAGCCACCACTACGACAATGACAATCTCCCAACCAACGACACCCTGAGCGTCGTCGGTCCCCCGCCATCGACTGACCCCACTGGCGGAACGGCTGCTACTGGCGTCGTCTCACCTACAGCTTTGAAGGCTGATCCCGCTGCTGCGGCTGCGGATCGCCAGAAAACAGCAGACGAATTTAAGAAGAAAATCGACCAACAGAAAGATAAAGTCGATTCCTTAGCGCATGAGCTGGATCTGCAACAGCGCGAATACCGTTTGCGTGCGGCTTCTTACTACAGCGACGCAGGTGCACGACTGCGTGACGCGGCGCAGTGGGACAAGGACGATGCTCAGTACAAGAGCGACGTCGAAGGCAAGCAGAAGGCGATTCAAGCGGCTCAGCAACAGCTGGATGAATTGCAGGAACAAGCCCGTAAAGCTGGCGTCGAGCAAAAAGACAAGGACAAAGACGATAGCACCGACAAGAAGTAGCAAGTCTGTATAGAGGCGCCGGGCGTCCGCGCCCGGCGCCGCAACTTCGAACGAAAATTCTTGATCCCGCCGCTGAGCTGCTCAGACTCAAGAGCCAGCTAGTCATCCTTTCCCAATACGCTCCCGAATCTGCCGCGCGTGATGTCGTCCGTGAACCCAGTGAAATCTTCGCCACTGCTGCGCCGTGAGTGGTCCCAAAAATGGATGGTCCATGATCTTGGCGCGCACACCAAATCGGCGTTCACAATCGTCCAAAGTGGCGGCCATCTTGTCCAGTTCGGCATTCACCATCCCGTGGACCTCATCCGCTGGTAGACCTCGTGGCTCAGCTCGTGCGGGCGACTTGCGACCATTGGGAATGTAACCTAAGCCCACAACGAGCGTGGTTGCGAATAAATCTTTCAGCGTGGTGCTTGTCGCCAAGGGAGAGCCTTGGTCCATACATGCGCGCAGTCCCCGATTGGTTTGCTTGTAGGTGAGGTAGAGGTGTTCCAAAATTTGAGCGGGGGTCCATTTTCCGGACGGCCCTTGGGACAGTGCAAGGCCGTTCGCCCCGCGGGTTGCATCATCGAGTTCGCGACGCAATCGTTCGAGATAGGAACTCATGGCGTTTGTTCAGTACAATCAATTCGAAAACTTAATTGGCAAACATTCATTCGGAAACAGAGAAACTCGATGCGCGAAAGACTCGGCCATCGAGTAGAGGAAGCAATCGATGAAAGCATTACTCGTTGCGATTCTAGCAGCCGGATTCATGACAGCTTGCTCCTCCGAACCAAGCAAGCCAGTCATAGCTGAAACTCCCAAGCCAAAAGTTCCTGACGCGATTACCGGCAGCAGCGCTTTTTTCAAATGCTACAGTTCTGCTCGGTTGTGGGCTACGGACGCCCAAGCTTATCGCATCGAATCGCAAGCAGACGATAGCACCAAGGGACGAGACGGCAAGGCGGGAAATTGGCGGGCGGGATTTGCCTCTGCATCCCTGCACTCGACCAAGCCTTTCACCTGGGCGAGCGGCGAGATTTCACACGGCGTAGATGATAACTACAGTCCAACGAATTCCAGCACGCTAGTCTTCAACGTCCAATTCTTGAAAGTCGACACGGATAAAGCATGGACCGTCGCCCAGGAGCACGGGGGCGACAAGCTATTGGAAAAAGAGCCAGATACGCCTGTGTTCTACATTCTGGAATGGAATCGACAGACCAACGAACTGTTGTGGCATGTGATTTACGGAACCGATCGCGCGACCGCGAAACTACGAGTCGCCGTGAACGCATCCACCGGAGAATTTTCAAGAGTGGAGAAGTAATCAAGCCCCATTGGGCGCCAGTCGCTCCAAGAATTTCTACTGAGCCTTCGCCATACGGTCGAGAGATTCGTGTGCATCTTTCGCGTACTGCCCTTCTGGCTGAACTTTCAGATACGCCTCAAAATACTTTTTGGCTTCGTCTTTCTCTCCCAGTTTTTCCTGGCAAACTGCTAAACGAAAACTGGCGACCGCGTCTCCATCTTTGTAATAAAGGGCTTCTTTATAGCGATCCAGCGCGGCTTTATAGTTCTTGCGTTTGAAGTAGTAGTCTCCCACCTCGATACTCTTCATCGCCTTGTGAGGATTCCAGGGATGAAATTCTTGTGTTCCGGAAGTATCTTGCGGAGCCTGATCCGGATCGAGGTCGGCGACCGCGTCCTGGCTGCCAGGGTGATTCTTGGCATCGTCTTTGGGAGCGCTGACGTCGATCTTTGTATCTTGACTGGAACTTTCCTGCGCATCGCGAGTCGGCGGAGCGGTCTGATCCGGCGCCGCTTTGGTAGGCGAGTTTTTATCCGACGTTGCTTTGGCGGAAGGTTCTTGGGCTAGCGAAAACGTCGTCGCCAGCATCAGCAATCCGCACGAAAATAGCGCTCGCATTGCTTTATTGTAGCTCGATTTACATCCCCACATTGATGGTGGGATGCTAGCGTGAAGAGCTTCAGTTGCTTTGACGGCGATCTCTATCGCGACCCCAAAAAACTTCAGGCCGCCCACTTCGCGGGGCGGCCTGATTTGGCATAGTCCTCCGGGGAGGAGGGGGAAGTCTGTGAACCGTGTTTACATTGACGGTGGATTCGCGGTTGCCGTCGGCGTTGTGGTGTCAGGTGCCTGAGCCGGAGTAGTACCGGCCCCAGTGTTCGTCATCAAGCGAATATCTACGCGGCGATTCTTCGCGCGGCCATCGGCCGTCTTGTTCGAATCCACCGGCTTGTCCTTGCCCAGCCCGATCAAATAGATCTTGTAGGCAGGGACGCTCTTCTCGGCAGCCAAATACTGGATCACCGCATTTGCGCGACGCTGGCTAAGTTCGTAGTTGTAATCCGCTCCGCCGATCGAGTCGGTCGCGCCTTCCACCGTGATGATGTAACCCTTGGTGGTGGCGACGCTCGCCGCGAGTTGGTCGATCGCTTCTTTCGCGTCCTTGGTCAGGTTGTCGCGATTGAATCCGAAATGCACGGCCGTCTCAACCACTGGACGATAGTTGTCCAGGTTTACGACTGTGTTCGTCAGAGTGTCGACGCGCTGAGTCGCGCCATTCGCAGCCAACTGAGCTTTGTCCGCTTCGCTGCCTGCAGCCAGAGCCTTCTGGTCCGCAGCAGCGGCGTTCGCCTGCACGGTCTGGATTCCGGCCTGTGCGCGCTGATCGACGTCCTTGATGTCCTTCGAATTCTTCGCGTTAAGGTCATCGAGTTCGTTCGTTTTGTTGATCAGGGGAGTCGTCTGTTGACGTACATAATTCTTGGTTGTACATCCGATCGATGCGACCATGGTCGCCGCCAGCATTAGGGTCAACGAAGTGCGATTCATAAGGTTGAGGGGGCTCCTTGCCCAATAATGTGCTCTAAAATCCAATTTCCTGTGGTCCTGGCAAAAAAATATGAACTGGACCCGCACTGTACCAATGCACGGGTCGTGCCATTTGATTCCGGAGGAAAAAACTACTAAGCGATTTTATATCAGTATCTTGAGAACTAGCTGTGGGAAAGACGAGTACCCGGTACCAAGGCAATCACGCTATGAATCGTGGAAAATTTATACGATTCGACACTTCGAGTCGTTTCTGTCAAGTTTGTTATCGTTCGGGAAACGACTCACATCACCGGAGGAACAGTGATTCCCAAAATCGCCAGAATCCGAGTAAGTTCCCTTCGAGCCACGGCTGCGGTCGTCAGCAGAAATTTCTTCCGCCCTTCGTCCGCCTCTACCAAAATTGGATACCGGTGATAGAAAGTGTTAAAGAGCTGAGCCAACTGAAACGCATGTTTGGCGAGATACGCCGGCTCTGTCGTCGCGATGCACTGACCAACCACATAAGAAGTCTTGGCCGCCATCAGCCACAACTCCCAAATATCGTTCCCCGATTCTCCGTCTAAATATCTAGCAAGCTCTGTAGCGGCACTACTGGTCGAGGAAGAGCTGCCGATTGCTCCGTCGCGACAAAACGTGTCCGGATCCAAACCGCCTTTGCGAAAGATATTCGACGCGCGAACGACCGCGTACTGCACGTACGGACCAGTCTCTCCTTCGAAACTCAACGCTTCTTTGAAATCGAAGGCGATCACCGAAGGCTTTGTGAACTTCAACATGAAGTAGCGCAGCGCGCCAATCGCCACTTGTGTCGCGATGCCCGCCCGCTCTGCATCGCTGATTTCAGGATGTCGCACATCGACTTCTTTTCCAGCCGCCGCGATCAGCGAGTCGAGTAGATCGTCCGCCTTCACGCCAAAACCCTTGCGCCCAGAAACTTCGATCCAGGAACGCGCCTTGTCTTCCTCGCTTAGGGTGTATCCGAGTTCTGCGGCGCAGCGCGGCGTCAAAGCGACCATTTCGTAGGAGAAATGCGTGTAGCGGTCGGCAGCTTCGTCGTGCCCAAGTCCGCGCAGCGCCTCGATCACCGTGTTCTGCGCTTCGGACTGGCGAGTATCGATGACGTTATAAACCTCTGCTACATCGCCAAAGTGTGGATGATCTTTCTCTCCATCGACGGTTGAAATCCAGCAGTCATGTTGATCGGGATACAAGAAGAATTTGCGGTATCCAAAATCACGCCCCAACAACCCAAATTTCCACATGTGATACGCGATATCTTTACCGACATAGCCAACGGTGCCGTTGGAGCGAACGATGACTTTCTGGTCGTCCTCGGAGATTTCAGCTTCCGCGACATTCGGTTGGCCGTCTTTGCTGTCCCCTGTGCTCGCGGTGTCGCTAGTGGTGAGAGCTTTGGCAGTCCCAGCCCGCCGCATCACCCAACAGCCTTTGTTCTTGCCTTCGTTCTCAAACGTCAGAACGCCAGCTTCTTTGAGCTTGGCAAACGCGGCGTCCCAAAAATGCAAGCGCAGAATTTCACTTTCCCGCGGCAGGAAGTCGTACACGATATCCAGGCGCTCCATCGTTTCGAGATGGCGACGCAACACCGCGACCGAAATCAGATCCGCAATCGCGGCCGTCTCGTTGTTTCCTTCCTCGATCAAATGCAACGTAGCGCCACGAGTTTGCAAATTGGCTTTGTCGGCCTCATACCAATTCGCCACCTGAGCGTAGAGATCCCAGCACACATAATCGAAATGAGGAGCAGCTGCGAGCGCTTCGATCTCTGCCCGCGACTTTTTCTCGATTTGCAGAAATCCAACCACGACATCCGCGACCTGAACACCCGTGTTGTCGATGTAATTCTGGACATCCACGTCCCTACCCGAAGAACGCAGCAGGCGCACGAACGTATCGCCAAGAATGGCATTGCGAAGATGTCCTATGTGGGCTGCCTTATTCGGGTTAATACTGGAATGTTCAACTAACACCTTACCTAATGCAGCAGCGTCTGACGGGGTTTGATCCACGACCAAAGCGGCAGCCAATTCGGCGCGGTTCACGCGGACGTTGATGTATCCGGCACCGGCGACCTCGAACTTCTGGAATCCAGGAATTTCGCCAATTCCTGCGACGATGTCTTCCGCGATTTTTCGCGGGGCCTTGCGCAGCTTCTTCGCCAGCTCAAAAGATAGCGGCAAAGCATATTCACCAAATTCGATTTTCGGCGGTTGCTCAATAACAATATTCGTGATTTCCAAGTCGTAGGTGCGACGAAGAAATTCGCGGAGATGCTCCACCAACCGATGCTCTAAGTATCGATACAAGAATGACCTCTGAAGAAATTTCGAAGACGCATGATCCGATTTGAGAGAACGATTTGAGAGAACAGTGATTCTAACAAACTCGCGATTGCCAGTAGGTTTGACGCAGCACAGAGCGTTCCCTATGATGATAGGTCGGCGGAAACCGAGATCTTTTCCTATTGATATTGACAGAGGGCGCAACAGGACGCACTCTCTTGCGGGCTTTTCCCCGTGTTCCTCTGTGTGCCCCGTGGTTCAAGCCTTTGAATTTATGCGTGTAGCCTACCTCGACTGTTTTTCTGGCATCAGCGGCGATATGTTTCTCGGCGCTTTGGCTGACGCCGGAGTGTCTCCTAAGTTGCTGGAGGACACGGTGGCAGCGCTCGACATCGGCGCGCGGTTGGAGATTTCGAAAGTTACTCGAGGCGGGATTTCGGGGACAAAAGTCGATGTCTATACAAACATTCAAAACGGCGAGGACGAGAAAGATCAACCGCGTGAAGTCCTAGCAGACCACTCGGCACATGATCACGACCACAGTCACGGACATTTTCACAATCATCGCCACGAGGACAAACATTCAGTGCCCACGCGGCGTTCCCATGGTCGCGGTCTCGCAGAGATCCGACAGATCATCGAAAAAGCGCCGCTCAGCAGAGCCGCGAAGACTATCGCCATTAAGATTTTCGTTGCTCTAGGCGAGGCTGAGGCCGAAATCCACGCCACATCGATTGATAAGGTTCACTTTCACGAGGTTGGCGCCGTCGATGCCATGGTCGATATCGTGTGCGCGGCGGTGGGAGCAGAATCTCTGGCGATCGACCAATGGATTTGCTCGCCTCTCAACGTTGGAGGTGGAACGGTGAAGTGCGCCCACGGAACGCTTCCCGTCCCTGCACCCGCAACACTGAAATTGTTGCGCGACGCTCCCGTGTATTCCTCAGGTCCGCAGGTCGAACTCGTGACTCCAACTGGCGCTGCGATTGTGAAAGCGTTATGCACGAGTTTCGCCACGTTCCCCGCTATGAAAGTCCAGCAAGCTGGATACGGAGCAGGGACCCGCGAATTTCGCGATCATCCAAATTTGTTGCGGCTCACGATCGGAGAAGCTACTCCCGCTAAGAAGAAAGCCAATGACTCGAATGTGCTGACCGATGCATCCAACGGAGTATCACATCGGATTTCCGACGGAACAATTGGCGACCGAATCACCGTCCTCGAAGCGAATCTCGATGACCTGAGTCCTCAGGTATTGGCCTATGCGATGGAGAAACTTCTATCCGAGGGAGCATTGGACGTGTTCAGCGTCCCCGTTCAAATGAAGAAGAGTCGTCCGGGTGCTTTGCTGACCGTGCTCGCGAAGCTCGAAGATGCGGAGCGTTTATCCAAAGTGATTTTTGCCGAGACCACGACCCTGGGCGTTCGTCGCCGCGACGAAGAGAGGCAGACCCTCTCGCGTCGATGGGAGACGGTTGCCACCACATGGGGTCCAGTGCGGATCAAGATTGCCAACATGAATGGCTCTATTTCCAACTACGCTCCAGAATACGAAGATTGTCGCACGCTAGCAGAATCGCAGAACGTGCCGCTGCGCAAGATCATGCAAGAAGCCATCCAGCAGTATTTGCGGAGCGATAATAAAAGCGATTAAGAGCGAAGCTACTTATTAAGCTGCGATTCAAGCCAAGCGCTAAAGGCTAAGAGCTAAAGGCCAGCAACCAATAAATCATGAGCAAGAGTTTCTACATCACGACTCCGATCTATTACGTCAACGCGCGTCCTCATATCGGACACGCGTACACGACGATCGTCTGCGACACGATCGCTCGCCGTCATCGCATGTTGGGCGACGACACCTGGTTCCTCACCGGTACGGATGAGCACGGGCAGAAGATCGAGCGGGCTGCGCAAGCCGCTGATAAAACTCCGCAACAGTTCACCGACCAGGTCTCGGCCGAATTCCGCACCCTTTGGGATCGCATGGGGCTGACCTACGACGACTTCATCCGCACCACGTCGCCCCGCCACCAGCAAGGCGTTCAGGCTCTTTGGCGTGAGATTCGCGACAACGGCTACATCTACAAGGGAACGTACACCGGCCAGTATTGCGTGTCCGATGAACTTTATGTGGATGGCATAGGCCCCGGAGATCCTTGTCCAGATTGCGGGCGGATCACCGAAACGGTCAGCGAAGAAAATTACTACTTCAAGCTTTCGGCGTTTCAGGATCAGCTGATCAAGCTGTACACCGAGCATCCGGATTTCATACGTCCCGAATCGCGCCGCAATGAAGTTTTGTCATTCGTCCGCGGCGGACTGCGCGATCTCTCTATCAGTCGTTCGACATTTTCCTGGGGCATCCCCGTGCCGGACGATCCAAAGCATGTGATTTACGTCTGGCTCGACGCGCTGGCGAATTACATAACTGCACTCGGATACGGATCGAACGACACCAGCAAATTCGACAAGTATTGGCCCGCCGACGTTCACATGATCGGCAAAGAGATTGTGCGCTTCCACTGCGTGTACTGGCCCACGTTTCTGATGGCCGCAGGGCTGCCGCTCCCAAAAAGCATTACAGCGCACGGCTGGCTGCTGTTTGAAGAGAGCAAGATGTCAAAATCGCGGGGCAACATTGTCCGCACGGAAACCATTCTCGACGTTCTGGGCTCCGACGCGCTCCGTTATTTCTTGCTGCGAGAAGTCGTATTTGGTCAGGACGGATCGTTTAGTTTTGACGCGCTGGTGCAACGCTACAACTCCGACCTCGCGAATGGATTGGGCAACCTGGCGAGTCGAACTTTGACCATGATCACGCGCTACTTCAAGGGAGAAATTCCTTACCCTTCGAACACCGCGCAAACACCGGGCGACGTCGTGATCGCGGATACTGCACGAAAAGCAATCGCGGACTACGGCACGCTCTTTGACCAATTTCAATTTTCGCGCGCACTTGAAACTGCGTGGGGATTAGTCAGCTCCGTCGATAAATACATCGTCGAGAATGAACCTTGGTCCCTCGGCGATAAGCAGGATGAAGAAAGCCGCTCCCGCCTCGCGACTGTGCTCTATACCAGCGCGGAAGCTCTGCGAATCGTCACGGCGCTGGTGTATCCCGTGATGCCCGAAGCGACCGCGAAGATCTGGGCACAGATGGGGCTCGGAGACATCAAGAAGTTAAACTTGAAAAAATTAGAGTGGGGACAGCTGCAACTCGGCACCAAGTTGGGTGAAGTGCAAGCAGTGTTTCCCCGTGCCGACAAATCGGCTATCGAGAGGATGCAGCAAATGGAAGAAGATAAATCAAGCAGCGTAGCAAGTGCCGGAACGGGCAATGTGGGGACCGCCTCGCCCGTCCAGTCGAGCGACTCTCGACCGGTTTCCGCTGCTGCTAGCACACCGAACGCAGCGCCGAAGCTCGCCGCCACGATCGCGGACGGCAAAATCAGCATTGACGACTTTGCGAAAGTCGAAATGCGCGTCGCACAAGTGAAGACCGCTGAGCGCGTAAAAGGTGCCGACAAACTGCTGCGCATCGAAGTCGATCTCGGAACCGAAGTCCGCCAACTTGTCGCTGGCATCGCTGAAGCTTACGAGCCAGAATCGTTGATCGGCCGCAAGGTCATCATCGTGGCCAATCTGGCGCCCCGAAAACTCCGCGGATTGGAATCCAACGGCATGATCGTCGCGGCGTCGCCGGAAGGCGGAAAGCCAGTCCTGGCAGGCTTTCTCGAGGATGTTCCCCTTGGTACGCGGCTGAAGTAAGAGCCGGGCTTCGTTCGGCTTGTACGGACGAAGCGACCCGACCCCACGCGAAGTCTCATTCCATGTTCATCGATTCCCACGCTCATCTGGAAGGCGATCGTTACGACGCAGACCGCGAGGACGTCCTCGCACGCGCGAAAGCAAACGGAATCGAGGGATACCTCGCCATCGGAAACGGCGACGGTCCGGATACTGCAGATTGCGGTATCCGGTTAGCGGAGAAGTACGATGGCAAGTCGGAGTTCCCGCGAATCTGGGCCAGCGTGGGCATTCATCCCCACGAAGCCAGCCTCGCAAACGAAAGCGCCTACACAAAACTCGCAGTGTGGGCGCGCCATCCCAAAGTAATTGCCTGGGGAGAAATCGGTCTCGATTATTTCTACGACCACTCGCCGCGAGATTTGCAGAAAACAGTGTTCGTTAAACAAATGCAACTAGCCCGCGAGGCGAGGCGGCCCATCATCATTCACTGCCGTCCATCCGACAACAGCGAAAACGCCTGGGACGACTGCCTCTCTCTCATCGCCGAGCATTCGATCGGCGAGCAAAGGGTGCCCAGCGATCTCGGCGGAATCCTCCACTGTTTCACCGGAACCGTCGAGCACGCACGCCGCGCCATCGACATGGGATTCATGATTTCCTTTGCCGGCAACATCACTTTCCCCAAGGCGCAACCAATTCGCGATGCCGCACAGATCGTTCCTCTCGACCGCATGCTGATTGAAACCGACTCTCCCTATCTCGCGCCGATTCCGCACCGCGGCAAGCGCAACGAGCCAGCATTCGTCACCGAAGTCGCACGCCAAGTTGGCGCGTTGCGAGGAATGTCCGCTGAAGAAGTGGGCGCCCAAACGACGCGGAATTTCTATAACTTCTTCCGGCTCGCGCCGAATCCCACAATCCCGTAGACAAGCGCACCGAAAACGCCATCCCTCCCAGCGCGGAGAATGTCTCTTCTGTTACTCTCATGGGTACTGTTTCATCACCAAATCCAGACCGCATATTCGATAAGAGCCATGCCCGATAACAGTTTCGACATAGTCAGCAAAATCGATCTCGCAGAAGTAGGAAACGCCATTCAACAGGCGATGAAGGAAGTGAGCACGCGCTTCGACCTGAAAGATTCGAAGTCGCAGATCGCGATGGATGGCACGGAAGCGATCCTTCTAAACTCCGCCGACGAGTATAAATTGAAGGCGGTCACCGACATCCTTCAAACCAAACTCATGAAGCGCGGCGTGTCGTTAAAAGGCCTGACTTACGGCCCCATAGAATCCGCTGCCGGCAGTAGCGTGAAGCAGAAAATAACGTTGCAGCAAGGCATCGCGATCGAAAAAGCCAAAGAGATCGTAGCGCTGGTTAAGAATTCCAAGAAAAAAGCGCAAGCCTCGATTCAGGCGGACGTTGTCCGAATCAGCGGTAAAGATCGCGACACACTGCAGGAAGTCATCGCGATGGTTAAGCAGAAAGACTTTGGCATCGATCTCCAGTTCACAAATTTCCGGAGCAATTAGGGACATTGAGTACGACGGCGTCCATCAACGGGAAAGAAATCTTTGATCTTCTTCGCGACGACATTGTTGCGATCGAAGAGCAATTTGGACGCGACACGGTCTCAAACGTCGCTGCGATCACTGAGATTGGCGAGTATCTCCGAGCAGGCGGTGGAAAGAGACTTCGACCGGCACTTCTGCTTCTCTCCTCGAAACTTCTCGGATACAAAGGCAGCGGCGCCGTTAAACTCGCGTCAGTCGTTGAGATTATCCACACTGCAACGCTCGTCCATGACGACATCATCGACGAAGCCCAGATTCGCCGCGGACGCCCCGCTGCAAATACAAAGTGGGGCAATTCGATGTGCGTGTTGGCCGGTGACTGGCTCTACATGCAGGCTTTCAAGATCGCGGTGCAAGAGCGTAACTTCCGCATTCTCGATGTGCTCATCGAATTGACGCAGCAGATGGTCGAAGGCGAATTGCTGCAGATGGAAAAACTAGGCAAGCTCATCTCGCTGCAAGAACATCTCGACCTGATTTATCGCAAAACAGCATGCCTTTTTTCTGTGTGTATGCGAGTCGGCGGAATTCTCGGCGGTGCGACGGCACAACAGGAAGAACGACTGGGCCAATACGGTCGCGATCTCGGTCTCGCCTTCCAGATCGTCGACGACGTGCTCGATCTCACGGCTTCCGAGAGTGTGCTTGGCAAACCCGTCGCCAGTGACTTGCGCGAAGGGAAAGCGACGATGGCCGTGATTCATGCCCTCGATCATTGCACTCCGGCAGAACGCCATCAGATCGAAACGGTCTTGAAAGATCGCGCCTTCAACGGTGTGACGCACGCCGACATTCTTGCGATATTGAACCGCTACGGGTCATTGGAATTCGCGTCTAAAGAAGCTGCCCGCTATGCCGAAGCCGCCAGCAGGGCCATCGACGGATTTCCCGACTCAGAGATCAAGCGTGCGTTGATGTGGGCTCCGGAGTTTGTGGTTGCGCGGGAGAAATAGCTTTTAGCCGTTAGCTCCTAGTTCTTAGCCAGTGCCACAGCTCCTGACATCTGGGGGGGAAATCTTATCCCTTCACTGCTACTCCCAGCATCTCGAATCTTCCGTTCATCAATAGTGGGCCTGATCCTAAGAACGCTCTGGCTGGAAAATCTCTTGAGAAAAACTGTACGTATGCGGCGTTGAACTGCTGCCACAGAGACACATCTGGACAATAGATCTGTACCCAGACCAGATCGTCCATCGACATCTCGGCCTGTTGAAGCACGGCTTGAAATCCTTCGAAGAGTAAATCAAGTTCGGCGTCCACATTTGCCGGGGCGCCACCCGTGGCAGGATCGATACCAATGCGCCCGGAAATATACAGCGTGTCGCCGACTAAGACAGCGTCGCTGAACGGCAGGCCTGCGGGGCGATTTGGGAGATTGATGTAACGGCGGCTCGGGGCTGACAAGGCGTCCTCCTCAACTTTGCTGATTGATTTGGTAACACTCTAGCAGGAGTTCTTGCACCTGCAGCGATAACCGGAGCATCCAATCGGTGTTGTTATACTCGTTGCGCTCGTTGAAGCGCGGCTGAAGCAGTTCTATTGAAGCGAACTCATTGAAACGGTCCTGTTGAACCAATGACAGATTTGCTCTCCATCATCTCGCATCACGGCTATATCTTTCTGGCCATGATCTGCTTCGCCGAAGCGGTGGGTCTTCCCTTGCCCGCGGCACTGGCGATCCTGACCGCTGGTGCGGTATCAGCCTACGGGAATCTCCATCTGTACATCGTCCTCGGTATCGGAGCCGTATCGATGATCATCGGCGACGTCATTCTTTATTCCTTGGGTAGAGTCAGTGGATGGGCGTTGCTGGGCTTTCTGTGCCGTTTATCGGCCAATCCTGAAACTTGCATCCTGCGATCTGCTGAATATTTCTACCGACGCGGAAAACAGACATTGCTTTTTGCCAAGTTCATTCCGGGAATTAACACCATGTCTCCGCCGCTCGCCGGCAGTATGAAAATGAAGTTGGGAGACTTTCTGCAATATGACTCGGTAGGAGCTTTTCTGTACGTCGGCGCATACTCGCTGGCAGGATATATTTTTAGCGATTTTTTGCGTGCGATAACTCGCGGATTGCATTCAGCCGGGTTCGCAGCGGAAGTAATTTTCGGCATCGGCCTTACTGCCTACGCCATTTACCGTATCTGGATTTACCGCAAGTATCGTTTGCTCGACTCGATCCCTCGCGTAGCGGCAGCGGATCTCGCGCAAAGGCTAGCGGCCGACGCTGCCAAGAGCCTCCTAATCGCTGACGTCCGAAGCCACGGCTACTACGACGCCGATTCCGAACGCATTGCCGGTTCGATTCGCATTGAACCGAACAACCTCATCGAAGAAATCAAGCACCTCCCCAAGGAGCAGGAGATTTATCTCTACTGTACTTGACAGCGCGAAGCCACCAGCGCCCGTGTGGCGCAACAATTACAGCAACTGGGATTCAAAGTATTCGTCATCGCCGGCGGATTGCGCGCATGGCGCAAGGCCGGCAATCCTGTGGAGCGCGTTCCCGGTGACGATTTAGTCAAGCTGCCGACTTTCAGTTAGTCCGACGTCCTTTTGGACGGGGGCGCTGCCCGTTGTCCTACCATCTATGCATAACCTTGGCACAACTGCCACCGTTTGTTATCGTTCCACATGGGAAAAATCGCGGGCTTGTGCGGAGTGATTCTTGCAGCGGGCGAATCGTCACGCATGGGACGCGACAAAGCGCTGCTCCCCTGGCCTCCGCAAATAGCGGGCGTGCCGCACGGTGGGACCTTCCTTTCGGCGGCCATCAAACTTTTCTTATCCCACACCGACGTTGTGCTGGTCGTAGTTGGCAAAAATAAATCCGAACTGGCTCCTGTTATTTACGCAAACGGCGCATCGCTGGTCGTGAACCCAGATCCCTCGCGAGGTCAGTTCAGTTCTCTGCGCGCGGGTTTACAGGACGTTCGTAATCGCGGCCGTGATTCCGCCATGGTGACGCTTGTCGATCGCCCACCGGTGCGCCTAGATACCATTCGTTCACTGGAGTCCGCCTTCCAGCGCGTCACTACGGGGAGGAAATCCGCTGTGATTCCCGAGTACCAGGGGAATCACGGTCATCCCATTTTGTTGGCGAACGAGATGGTTGAAGCGTTCTTGCGAGCTCCAGAAAGTTCGAACGCCCGTGAGGTCGAACATGACCACCTGGACGAAATTGAATATGTTTCAGTAGACGATCCCTTGATCGCGATCAACGTGAATACGCCCGAACAGTATGCTGCGCTAAAGTTTCCTCCACAGATTCTGCAGTCCACTTAATCCCGCCCAAGGCCAAATATCGAATGACGAGTCTCACATCCACACAAACTGAATTCATCGAAGCCGTGCTTAGCCTCAAACCGCTGGTTGCAACATTCGACTGCGACGGCACGCTCTGGTCCGGAGATGCTGGCGAGGGATTTTTCTCCTGGGAGTTGCAACAAGGTCTTCTATCGGAAGAAGCCGCCCGCTGGATTCGCTCTCGACACGCCGAATACCGCGCCGGCAAGGTCGCCGAAGAGGTGATGTGCGGCGAAATGGTGACCATCCATCACGGATTGCGCGAAGATATTGTGCAGCAAGCCGCCGATATTTTCTTCCCCAATGCCATCGGCCCCACCATATTTCCGGACATGCAAGAATTGGTGCGGCGCTTGCTCGACTCGGGATGCGACGTCTGGGCCGTCTCTTCGTCCAACCAGTGGGTCATTCGGTCGGGCATGCGAGTCTTCGGCATTCCAGAGAATCGCATTCTGTCTGCGGAAGTCGTGATTGAAGATGGAGTAATCACCGATCGTCTGGTGCGCGTCCCAAGCGGTCCCGGCAAGCCCGCGGCGATTCGAGCTGTGCTGAACTCCGCGCCGGATTGTGCCTTTGGTAACGCAATTTGGGACCGGGAAATGCTCGAGATGGCGAGCCATCCGTTCGTGATCAATCCAAATCCGGATCTAAAAGAGTTGGCATTAAAGAACGCGTGGCCGATTTATCAGCCATTCAAGAAGACCTAGTCTGTCTTGCGTAGCGACAGCGGCCCTCGGCTGTCCCTACGCTAAATCTATAACTCGTCCAACATACGGTGGAGCGTCTCGATCGCTAGCGCGCAAGCGTGATTGGATGCCTCGGGAACACCTCCGACTTCGCGCGCGACATCTGCCTGGCTAATCTTCCGCGCATCCGCGAGACTTCGACTTTTAGCGAGCGCCGCAATCGCCGATCCGCATGCTATTGCCGGAACGCATCCCTTGGCGCGGAAGCGAATATCAACAATGCGCCCGTCTTCCACCTTCGCGGTCAGTTCCAGAATGTCGCCGCAGACTGGGTTTTCCAAACGAACCGCGACATTTGGAGAAGCAACGTCGCCAGCATTTCGCGGATTTTGAAAGTGATCAAGCAGCTGTTCCGAGTACACCTTGCGATTGTAATGCGAGCAAGAGTATTCACCGTCTACTCTCGTTCCCATGCAACGCTCCCATACAATTAAAGGTCATGGTTGACTCGCACCATCCAAAGCGAATCGCGTGTTTACAGCCGAGTGCGACCGTCATTCTGGCGGCCTTGGGCGAATTGGATCGTGTGGTCGCGTGCACGAAATATTGTGTCGACGTGGTTCCTGAGGTACGAACGAAGCTCGAGAGCGGCGACCGCCTGATCGTCGCGGATTCCTGGACCTCAAAATCGGCTGAGATTTTAGCCGCCAAACCTGACTTGGTCATTGCCGCTGTGCCTTATCAAGAAGCGGCAGTGACGGAGATTTTGAAGGCCGGCATTCGTTTTCTAGGATTAGCGCCGCGCTCACTGAACGACATTTATACGGATATTGCCATCATCTCCGGTTGTGTGGGCGCCAGCGAACGAGGCGCGGCAGTGATTGCCGAGATGCAGACCGCAATCGAAGATATTCACTTGCAAATCGCAAGCTTTCCCACAAAGCGCGTTTTTTGCGAAGAATGGGGAAAGCCGATCATCGCGTCGCAGCACTGGGTCGCTGAATTAGTCGAGGCGGCAGGCGGAGAATTCTTGTGCGAGCCTGGCAAGCAGTATTCTGCCGAAGCGATCGCGGCCCTCGATCCCGAAGTGATTATCGCGGCCTGGTGCGGCGCGGGAGATCGCGTCCCGCTCGCCAAGATTGCCAGCGGACGTGGCTGGACTGAAACGACCGCTGTCCGAACTGGTCAGGTGTATTGTGTCTCGGATGAACTCCTCAATACGCCCGCCCCGACTCTAGTCGCTGGCCTACGCGCTCTGGCGGCGGCGATTCATCCCGACATATTCCCTTCTCCCATCGGCCTTCGGTCTATCTAATTTCGGTTCCAGCGTTTCGTTCTAGCCGCACCCGATCAATGTCGGACAATCAATCTTGGCTAAGGGCTCGAAGAAATTTATCAACTTGATTTAGGATTAAATGATGACGACGTCGAACATTCAAAAGGCGGACGAAGCGCGCAAGGATATTGACCGCGCGAAATCAGAGACGCGCACCGCGGATCAACTGATGAAGCGCATCACGCTTCTGCTCAACCAACACATGCTGAAATACAACTGGGTCGGCTTTTATATGTTGGAGCCAGGCGCAAATCCGCCGATGCTGGTTCTTGGGCATTACCAGGGCGCAATGACTCCGCATACGCGCATTCCGCTGAATCAGGGAATTTGTGGCGCGGCCGCATCGTCCGGCCAGACGGTCGTCGTGGATGACGTCAATAAAGACGCTCGCTACCTGGCTTGTTCGCTCGAAACCAAGTCTGAGATTGTAGTTCCCGTATTCGTGCGCGGCAAAGTCGCCGGGGAACTCGATATCGACAGCCACTTTCCCGCAGCGTTTGGCGCGGACGATCAACAACTGGTTGAGTATTGCGCCCAACTTGTCGGCAAACGTCTTGAAGAAGAAAAGGCGTAGCGGATTACGACGTCACTCCGAGTTTCCTTAATCATGAAACAAGTTGTAGCCGCACTGATCGTAAAAGACGACCTGATCCTCGCCTGCCAGAGGACGAGGCACCAACCCCTGCCACTCAAATGGGAGTTCCCTGGCGGCAAGATCGAAGAAGGCGAACAGCCTCGCGATGCGATGCGCCGCGAACTCGAAGAAGAATTGGGAATCCTTGCCGAAGTGGGTACAGAAGTCGCGCGAATCGTCCATGAATATCGTAGCGGCGGCTCGGTCGAAATTCGATTCTTCGAAGTCCGAAAGTATCAAAACGAACTGGAGAATCGAATCTTCCGTGAAATACGGTGGGTCACGCGGCAGGAATTGCTGGGTCTAGATTTCTTGGACGCGGATTTAGGATTGGTAAAAGACCTGGCGGCGGGAAAGATTATCTAGCCTACGAGTTTGTCATCCCGAGCGAAGCAAGTTCGGTCGCCCTGTTATGCCCCGCCAGTGAGCACCTGCCCGTAAATCCACCACATCGTCAATCCGATCATGATCGCCGTAGTTCCCCATGCGATGACATTGAACGTCGGCTTGTTTACATACTCGCCCATCAATTCTTTCTTGTTGATGAGCAACAACATGAAAATCAGGACGAACGGGAGCACCGCTCCGTTCACCACCTGCGAAAATACCGCGATCTTAATCAGCGGCAGCCCAGGTATCAGGACAACCGCCCCTCCAGCTGCGATAAGCACGGTATAAAGCCAGTAAAACGTCGGAGCCTCTCCAAACTTTCGCTCCACTCCTGACTCGAGTCCCAACCCTTCACAAACGGTATACGCGGTGGAGAGCGGCAGAATCGAAGCCGCAAACAACGACGCATTAAAAAGTCCGAGCGCGAAAAGAATGTAGGCCCAGTCCCCGGCCAGCGGCCGAAGAGACTGCGCCGCGTCAGCCGCGTCCCGAATATCACGATTTCCGTGCAAATAGAGAGTGGCGGCGCAAGCCACAATGATGAACCACGCAACCACATCGGTGAAGATGCAGCCCACAATCACATCGAGTTTCGACGTTTTATACTGACGCCGCGTCACTCCCTTTTCGACGATCGACGATTGCAAATAAAACTGCATCCAGGGCGCGATCGTGGTGCCTACCACGCCGATCACCATGTAGAGATACGAACTTTGCTTGAACGCCGAAAGTTCGGGTGGCTTCACTGTGGCCTTCATCGCCTCAATCCATGCAGGCTTCGCTAGTACGCCCGCGAAGATGTAAGTGATGTAAAAAAACGAAGCGACTAGAAAAACTTTTTCAACGCTCTTGTATTGTCCTTTCACGGCGATCAACCAGACAATCACACAGCAAATTGGCACGGAAATGTATTTCGATACTCCGAACAGCCCCATGCTGCCTGCGATGCCGACAAATTCGGTGATAACGTTTCCGAAATTCGTAATCAGAATTCCCAGCATCATCAGAAACGTGATTCGCAGACCAAATTCTTCGCGGATCAGGTCGCTGAGGCCTTTGCCCGTCACCGCCCCCATGCGCGCGCACATTTCCTGCACAACGATCAGAGCGATCGTGATTGGAATCATCGTCCAGAGTAGTGTGTATCCGAAGTGCGCACCCGCCTGCGAATACGTCAGGATGCCGCCGGCATCGTTGTCGACGTTCGCCGTGATAAAGCCCGGCCCTACTACGGCAAAGAACACCAGCAACCGGATTTTCCAACTCTTAAAGAATTTCATGCGCACGAGTCACGAACAGTGATGAGGGGCGATCCAATCGCTAAATCGAGACGAATCAGAATAAATGCTGAACGCAGAGTCTGGATAGGCGAATCTGCCTGGGCGAGAGCTTTTATTTGAAGACCGGCGAGGGATTCAGCGGTCGCAAGCAGTTCACAATAACTGCAAGGACGCGCGTGTCCCGGCTCGCATGCTTGCGAGGACTAAGGGGGCTAGAGTTTCGCCCGCAGCATCGCGATCACGTCATCCGGAGTGATCACTCCAGTCAGATGTTTGTGTTCGTCCACCACCGGAAGCGTCAGCAGGTTGTATTTGTCGAAAAGTTCTGCAAATTCTTTCTCTTTCGTGTCTTCGTGGCAGGAAATAAGTGGCTCCTGCGCCAAAGCAAGCAACGGAGTCGTCGCCGGCGCGAGCACGATTTTTACCAGCGGGATCGCGCCTGCTAGCGTCCCATGGGAATCGGTGAGGTAGATCGTGCTCATATTTTCCATGCGGCCTTCAAACGATCGCATAGCTTCTATGGCATCGTGGGCAGTAGCTGCAACCGGCAATGCAATGTACTCGGTCGTCATGCGCCCGGCAGCACTGTTCTCTTTGAACTCAAGCAGGTCGGTGATTTCCTGGCGTTCCGCAGGCTGCATCTGCACCAGAATTTCTTCCGTCCGCTCGTCTGACAGATCACCCAACAGATCGGCCGCCGCGTCTGGCTCCATTTCCTCGACGATGTCGGCCGCCCGGTCGGAGTCGAGCGACTCCAGCACCGCACGCTGGACCTTCGGTTCGAGTTCTTCCAGAGCACCAGCCGCAACGCCTTCGTCCAAAGTTTCGAACACAGCCTCGCGCTCGTCGGGAGCGAGGTTCTCGACGATATCTGCAATATCCGCCGGATGAAGCCTACCCAAGCGCTCGTGCGAGATCTTCAGTTTTACGCGCCGCGCAGGATCCGTCTCGATAATGTCGACGAAGTCCCACGGAATTTCACGCGGAGGGACACGGAGCAGCAATGATCGCAGCGCTGCCGCCGGAATCATCCCTTTCAAGAGTCGCCGGACCGCTCCGCGCGCCCCGACATCAACTCCCCCAACTTTCAGCACAGACCGGTTCTGCTGGCTGTCGTGGTGGAAATCGACATCGTTCACGCGGACAACTTTGCGGCCATGAACGTCGATCACCTGCTGATCCAGGAGATCGCGGCCCAGCAAATAGAGTCCTTCTGAACCGTCCGCCGACGCCCAATCAGCTGCCGTAGTCGAAGCGCGAATTCCTCCGTTGATGGCGGAAACCGCGGTCAATGGCAAGAGGCGGTTTCCAGCAGACGTCTTCACAATCAAAGAAGACACGCGACACCGGTCTTCCTGCGGAGCGAGCGCAACCTCGTGGACACGGCCACTGGCGGCCCCGGACGCGTCATAGACGGTCAGGCCCAGCAACTCGCTCAGGGACATAGCGCTCATGCTCAAGAGAATACCCAAGAGCAGGCAGAGAAGCCAGATTAATGAGTCGCGATCCGATAAAGTTTGTCGGCGACGGCAGCTTAGCTCTCAATTTGCCGCATTGTTAGTTGTGTCCAACGCACGCGAATGGTTGACACACAACAATCGGCTGGCTACACTCTGCCTGCCTCACTTCATGCCTCTTAGATCCGCAAGGAAGTGTTCGCAGTTGAACGAACGATGACCAATTAAACTCTCTATCAACTCAGGAAAAATAAAAAGACAACTTATGGGAAAGCGTCCTCGAATCGCCGTAGTCGGCAGCGCCAATGTTGACATGACCACGTTTTCAGACCAGTTCCCTAAAGCGGGGGAGACAATCTTTGGACAGAAATTTGATTTAGGATTTGGCGGAAAAGGAGCCAATCAAGCGGTTGCAGCACGCCTCTGCGGATCTGACGTCTTCGTGGTAGCGCGAGTGGGCGATGATCTTTTCGGCCCATCCACCATCAAGAATTTTGAAAAGCTGGGCATCGATGCCACACACGTAAAGCAGGTGGCTGGCGTCTCCAGCGGAGTGGCGCCAATCTTCGTAGACTCGTCAGGGCAGAATCGCATCATCGTCGTCAAAGGCGCAAACGACATGTTGAAACCCGCAGACGTCGACGCGGCAGCAGAGATGTTGAAAACCGTCGATTGCATTGTGCTGCAGTTCGAGATCCCGCTTGAGACTGTTTATTACACGATCAAGTTCGCGCGGAAGAATGGGATTCGCTGCATCTTGAATCCAGCTCCGGCACAGCCGATCGACGTGAAAGCCATTGCTGATCTCGATTATTTTGTTCCCAACGAGAGCGAAGCCGAGACAATTTCTGGGCTGCCCGTACGCAACCTCGACGATGCAAAAGCGTGTGCGAGCAAGTTGCTGGCGAGTGGCGTTCGGCGAGTGATCATCACCCTGGGCGCTAACGGCGCACTGCTCGCGGGAAGCGAAGGGATGGAACACGTCCCTGCCTTCAGCGTGAAGTGTATTGATACCACTGGAGCGGGCGATGCGTTTATTGGTAGCTTCGCTACTTTTCTAGGCGAAGGTTTAGCCGAACGAGACGCTGTGAAGCGCGCTAACCTCTACGCCGGACTTTCTACCACCGGGATCGGGACGCAGAAATCGCTCTACGATCGTCCCCGATTCGACGCAGAATGGAGCGCGAGAACGGCAGGGTAGTACTGCTATAAAAAGCTTGTCATCCTGAGCGAAGCGAAGGGCCTGCTGTTTTCGCGGCGCTTCCAAGAAGCAGGTCCTTCGCTTCGCTCAGGATGACAAATGAGTTTTGGCGTTGGACGGCGGTTACCGCTCCATCAACAATACTTTTTCTGCCCCATCCGTCTCGGTAAGCTTAACTTCGATTACTTCACTGGCCGTCGTCTGCACGGTTCGTCCTATGAACGTCGCCTCGACTGGCAGTTCGCGATGTCCCCGATCAATCAGCACCAGCAACTGCACCTCGCTCGGACGTCCGTGGGAAAAAAGCGCGTCCAATGCCGCGCGCGTTGTTCTGCCGGTATAAAGCACGTCATCGATCAGGACGATTTTCTTCCCTTCGATGGAGAAGCCGATCTCCGCCTCTTGTACCACCGGCTTAGGACCCAAGGTTGAAAGGTCGTCGCGATAGAACGTGATATCGAGAGTTCCGACGGGAACCTTTTTCTTCTCGACCTGCTGAATCATTTTTCCCAAACGTTCAGCGATCGGCACTCCGCGGCGACGAATCCCGACCAAACCCAAGCCTTCTATCCCGCCATTCTTTTCGAGGATTTCGTGGGCCAGCCGTACCAGCGTCCGTTCGATCTCGGATGCTGACATCAGCTGAGACTTTAGCGTCAGTGCGGACTTGCGCATCGTGTTCTTCTTCATAGTCATAGCTTCAGTACCTTATCAAACTCCTGAAATACGAGCTAGCCGCCTCGAGGTTGGTAAATCGGGTACCGAATAGCACTTCTGAGTTTTGTGACATGTGGCGCTGGACGCGGCATCCATTAGAATCATGTGAATTCGTCATTTCGCCTGGATCTCTGGCAACAGCCAATTCAAAACTCGAATCCAATCGCTCGAAGTTCAATATCCGAGGTCTTCTATGAGACGTATCCTCCCTGCTCGAATCGCCTTGTTCTCCATCGCAATTCTCGTCCTCGCCCTACTCACAGTCGTAGTGTCCCGCCGTGACATGCTGGTGGGTGCGTCGCCAGCCTTCAAAGGTGTGCTGACCTATCACAACGACAACAATCGCACCGGACACAACACGAGCGAGACGACTCTCAGCTTAAAGAATGTCAACTCCGGCTTATTCGGAAAACTGTTTATCATGCCGGCGGACGGCCTGGTCGATGCTGAACCTTTGTACGTTCCGAATCTCACTGTTGGCGGCGCAACCCACAATGTGGTGTACGTCGTGACCGAGCACGGCACGGTTTACGGATACGACGCCGACAAGAGTGGCGCACCGCTGTGGAAAGTGACCACGCTCAAAGCCGGCGAAACTTCTTCGGACGATCGCGGCTGCGGACAGGTCACGCCCGAGATCGGAGTTACGTCGACGCCTGTGATCGATCTGGCGTCCGGCCCACACGGAACGATTTACGTCGTCGCGATGAGCAAGGATTCCAGCGGGAACTATCACCAACGTCTCCATGGTCTGGACATTACAACCGGCGCAGAAGAGTTCAACGGTCCGGTGGATATCGCAGCGAAGTATCCCGGCACCGGAGATAACTCTCAAGGTGGATACGTGATCTTTGATCCAAAGCAATACAAAGAACGCGCGGGGCTCCTCCTCGTCAATCACGTCGTGTACACCACTTGGGCTTCGCACTGTGATGCCCGCCCTTACACGGGATGGATCATCAGCTATGACGAAGCGACGCTCGCGCAGAAGTCGATTCTCAATGTGACGCCGAACGGTAACGAAGGCGCCATCTGGGCTGCCGGCGCGGGGCCAGCGGCAGACTCCAACAACAACATTTATTTTCTGGATGCGAACGGAACGTTCGATACGACGTTGAATTCCGCCGGATTTCCTGCCAGCGGAGACTATGGCAATGCGATCGTAAAGCTCTCCATCAAGAAGGGACAACTTGCCGTCACCGATTACTTCAACATGTACAACACGGTGGCAGAATCCAACGTAGATGAGGATTTGGGATCGGGGGGTGCGATGGTCGTGCCTAATTTCAAAGACTCCAATGGAACCTTACACTCGCTCGTGGTTGGCGCTGGCAAAGATCAAAATCTCTACCTCGCAAACCGCCTCAACATGGGGAAATTTAATCCCAACAACAACAGTCAGATTTATCAGGAAGTGAATGGAGCGTTGGGTGGACGCGTATTCTCCGCGCCCGCGTTTGCGGCCGACAGTATTTATTACGGATCAGTTGGAGATGTCATCCGTGCCTTCACGTTTAATGCGAGCGGGCAATTGAACTCCACTCCATCATCGATGACCGCAACCTCGTTCGGTTATCCCGGAACAACTCCAAGCATTTCCGGCGCTTCGAAGGGCACGTTGATCTTGTGGGCCACGGAAAATAGTTCTCCCGCGATCCTGCACGCTTACAACGCGAGCAATCTTTCAGAAGAGTTGTATAACTCGACTCAGGCGTCAGGAGGCCGTGACAATTTCGGAAACGGAAACAAGTACATCACTCCGATGATTGCAAACGGCAAGGTGTATGTGGGAACAACAAACGGAGTCGGGGTGTTGGGACTGCTTCCCCAGCAATAGTCCGACGCAAATTGCTCGTTCGAAAATAATAGTCGTTATAACGACTATTATTTTTGTGCGTCATTCTGCTGAACTTTTCACCATCCCTATGTCGGAGTAGAGACGGGGCAAGCCCCGTCTCCGGGGCGGAACAGCTCAGGCTTTCGCGTCCTGAGCGTTTTCGCTGTAGAGATGGGGCAAGCCCCCATCTCTACTTCAGTTTTATTTCAGAAACTTGCCGCGTTCGAGTTCATCGAACGCTTCGCGCAATTGCTCTTGCGTGTTCATCACAATAGGTCCATACCATGCGACCGGCTCTTCCAGCGGCTTCCCGGACACCAGCAGGAATCGAATTCCCTCATCTCCAGCCTGAACCGTTACTTCATCGCCTCGGTCAAACAGAACTAGCGAACGGTTATCCGCTTCCGATGGAGGATGCGTATCCGACCACTCCACGGCTTCGGTTGGAACCGCTAGCGGACCGGAAGCATTGCAGAATTTACCTGACCCCGCGAATACATAGGCGAACGCATGCCTCGTCGTCTCAACGGGCAACGATTTTCTGCGACCCGGAGCAACCGATACATCGAGATAAATCGGATCGGCCGCGATGCCGTCCACCGGGCCTCGCTTTCCCCAGAAACTTCCGCAGACGAGCCGCACATGCGTGCCGTCGTCGTCCGTAATCTCGGGGATGTCGAGCGACTTCACTTCCTGATAACGCGGCGGTGTCATCTTGAGCGATGCCGGGAGATTTGCCCACAGCTGAAAGCCATGCATCCGCCCGGTACGGTCGCCCTTTCGGCATCTCCTGATGGATAATTCCACTTCCTGCCGTCATCCACTGCACGTCGCCCGCCGCGATGGCTCCGCGATTGCCGATGCTGTCGGCGTGATCCACCGTTCCCGCCAACACGTAGGTGATAGTTTCAATTCCGCGATGCGGATGCCAGGGAAATCCTTTTAGAAAATCTTCCGGGATGTCGTTTCTGAAATCATCGAGCAGTAGAAATGGGTCGAAGTCAGAAGTATTGCCAAAGCCAAAGGCGCGCCGCAGATGCACGCCCGCGCCTTCCATGGTCGGCTTGGACTTGATGACACGTTTCACCGGACGAATAGACATGTTGTCTCCGTAATCAAGGAAATTAGTGAAGCGGAAGAAATGGCGACGCGCGATCGTTCAGAAATCTTAAGCTGTCGTGTCCGCCAACGGGATGCCGACTTGAAATCGGGTATCTCCCGGTTCGGAGCGCACTTGAATGCTTCCCCGGTGCTTCCTCACAATGCGTTGCACTGTGTCGAGACCCAGACCAGTTCCCTGCCCAACCGCTTTAGTAGTGAAGAACGGCTCAAAGATATGCGCTTGAACATCTTTGGAAATTCCGGGGCCATTGTCCCCAATCTCAACCACGACGCAACCTTCATCGAGATACGCTCGCACACGAAGTTCGCCTGTCCCGCCCATGGCATCAATCGCGTTGTCGATGATGTTCGTCCATACCTGGTTCAATTCGCTTCCGAAAGAATTCACCAGCAGAGGCACTTTCGGATAATCGCGCTTAACTTTGACGCCGCGCTTGAGCTTGTGGTTCAGAATGGTCAGCGTCGTTTCCAGGCTCTTCACGATATCCACATTTTGGAGTGGCGCCTGATCCATGTACGTGTATTCCTTAATCGCGCGGACCAGATCGGAAATTCGGGACGTGCTGCTCTCGATTTCATTCAGCAGGTTAGCAATCTCCAGCGATGCGGATATCCGCACCAGCGCAGCCCTTGCTGTACCCGCATCCAGCGCGGCAAAGAGTGATTCGAGCGCCTCTGGTTTTACGTTCTTCCGCGCCAGATCAGCAGCCAGTTGCCAAAGATCGCTCTGCCCATGGCTACGCAACAAGGAGTCGACCTGCTCCTCCAGATCACTGACGGTGAGCGCATCCGGCGGAGGTCCGTCCTGCTGAATGAACCCCGACTCCATTTTCTCGATTTCTGCTCTTTGAGACGGAGTGAGGTCGCGTCTGCCTAATTCGTGACTCGCATTCTTGATTTTTATCAGCATGACGCGTAGCTGACTGGTTGCACGCTGCGCCGCTGAAGCCGGATTGTTGAGTTCGTGAGCCAAGCCGGCAGAGAGCTTTCCTAAAGATGCAAGGCGGTCCCGCTGCTGCTCGATACGAGTGGTCTCGCGAATCCTGTCCGACATGAGCGCCACGAGCCGTTCAACCAACTCGGGCATCTCACGCACGAGAGCCGGAAACATCGCAGACGGATATCGCAAAACGCGAGCGTCGGTGATGGCGCGTCCAGTCACCGTGAACTGCTTCATCCGCGAAAACGGCAGCACTCCTGTCACGTCTCCAGGCTTCAACGAAAACGTGAAGGCTTCCCCGCCAAACTCGCCGCGCAGTTCAAGTTGGCCCTCCAGCAAAACGAACATCGCATCCGCAGGATCGCCCTGGTGAGAATAAGTATCGCCGGCTTTAAAGAGGAGTTCCTGCGCCTGGTCGATGAACCAGGCAAGCTGATCTTCCGGCAGATCTTTGAAGGCTGGAACGCGAAGCAGTTCTGCAGTATTCGCCATTTACGCCCGTTTATACCTTACTCAAATATTGATGGATAAACTGTACCGCAACCGATCCCTCGCCGACTCCCGAGGCCACGCGCTTCACAGAACCGTGGCGCACATCGCCAACCGCGAAAATTCCGGGGATGTTGGTTTCAAGTAGAAAGGGATCGCGATCCAGTGTCCATCCCTTCGGACGCTGGCCATCGCGGATCAAATCTGGCCCCGTCAGCAGAAAGCCGCGCTCATCCCGTTCGACCAGGTCGCCGAGCCAATCCGTACGCGGCAAAGCTCCAATGAAAATAAACATCGAAGTTGCCGGCACGCGCTCAATCTTGTTCGTGTCCGCGCAAAGAATCGAAATCTCTTCAAGACGAGTGTCGCCGTGCACTTCCGCGACGCCCGCGTGCGCCCATACCTGAATGTTGGGAGTCTCTTTGATCTGGTCAATTAAATACTGGGACATGGTGCTCGCCAGTGACGAACCCCGCAATAGCATGACGACGCGCTCAGCATACTTGGCGAAATTCATGGCCGCCTGCCCTGCAGAATTCGCGCCGCCGACTACGTAAATGATTTCGCCTTTGCAAGCGAGTGCTTCTGTCGCGCCTCCGCCGTAATAAACACCTGCACCCTGCAGCCGATCAATGCCAGGCGCATCCAAACGACGCCACTGCACTCCGCTCGCAATCATCAAGGCGTGGCAGGAAATTTCGCTGCCATCCATCAACTTCAGGATTCGGTACGAACCTTCAGTTCGAGCGCTCACCGCTTCTTGAGGAGAAAGAATTTCCACGCCGAAGCGTTGCGCCTGAACCACCGCACGCCGTGCGAGGTCGTTTCCACTCAAGCCCGAAGGGAAGCCGAGATAATTCTCAATCCGCGAACTCATGCCGGCCTGTCCTCCCGGCGCTTCGCGTTCGATCATCACCGTATGAAGGCCTTCTGATGCGCCATATACGGCAGCAGCGAGTCCCGCTGGCCCCCCGCCCACAATTGCCAGATCGTAGAAATCAAGCTGGGCACGGGTTCGGAGACCGACCTTCTGCGCCACGTCGGCAGGTAGGCTTTCCAATAGCTTTGTTCCGTCCGGAAAAAGTACGACGGGCAAGCTCGCTGCATCCGGCCCAAGCGCATCCAGGAGCTGCTTCGTTTCAGGATCGTTGACCGACGACTCAACGTCGATCCATTGATACGGGACGCGATTGCGCGCCAAGAAATCTCGCAGTTCGTAAGACTTAGGAGACCAACGAGTCCCCAGCACGCGTATCCCTTGAAATACGGGTCGATACGATGCCTGCCAGTCATCCAGCAGATCGTTCAGTTGCGGATACAAATGCTCCGACGGAGGATCCCACGGCTTTAAGAAAAAGTAATTAATGCTGGCTTGGTTGATCGCTCCGATGGCAGCCGTAGTGTCGGCGTAGGCGGTGAGCAGCGCGCGCTTCGCATCGGGATAGATATGCATCGCTTCTTGCAGGAATGCGACGCCATCCATCTTCGGCATGCGCTGGTCCGCCAGCAAGAGCGCCACGCTATCGTTACGCACTTTGAGTTGTTTCAGAAGGTCCAACGCCGATTCGGGCGAATCGCTTCCTATGACTCGATACTCGGCGCCATACTGCGAGCGCAAGTCGCGTTCGATTGCCCGAAGCACATCGGTGTCATCGTCGACGCTGAGCAAAATTGGCTTCGGCATAACTTAATTTTATATCCATTCGATGTGAAGGCTCACCTCGTCGACTCTCGAAAACCGATGCGCGCTCAGTTTTCTTCGTCCGGCCTGCGCAGTCGCAAGGTTCCGATGCGCTCAACGATATGGATCAGGCAGCGAGTTCGCCCGCTTCAACTTCATCCACATAACACCAGATCCACGTTTCACCCGGCTCAATCGACCGGATCAGCGGATGCTTCGAGTGATGGAAATGTTTGGTCGCATGTTTATTCTTCGATGAATCACAGCATGCGACATTGCCGCAGATCAGGCACATGCGCAAGTGAACCCACGTGTCGCCCAGCTTCACGCACTCATCGCAAACATGTTTCGTAGGTTTTCTAACTTTGATTTGATTAAGGTGGGTACATTCCTCGGCCATCGATTCCTCCAGATTCTCGTGATCTCTGCTCGGGCCTTCATTGAAACACAAAAGAGCGTGACGCCGCAGGCGTTCAGAAATAATCGGGAAACAATACGAAGACCGAATACGCGATAAGACCCTGGCTCATTCCGCCACTAGCAGGTTCTCCGCGAACGGCCATTGCTGGTCAATCCATTGCGCTTTACAGCTGAAGCCCGTGTCGCGCGCCATTTGAAACAGTTCGTTCGCCGAATATTTATGGCTGCTCTCGGTCCAGATCGTTTCTCCTTCATGGAACTCTACTCGCAGGTTCGATGTCGGTATCCGCACAAACTGCCGCTTCTTCGATCGTAGATGCATTTCCACGCTTCGAGATTGTGAATTGATTCGCGCAACATGCTCAAATTGAGTCAAGTCGAAATCAGCATTCAGCTCCCGATTGATTCGGGCCAGCAGATTCAGATTAAAAGCTGCCGTGACGCCCAATTCATCGTCGTATGCTTTGATCAATTGCGCCGCTGGCTTTTCCAGATCGGTGCCCAGTAGGAGCGAATCGCCCGGCTGTAGGATGTGGCGTACTTCCTTGAGAAACTTGAGGCCTGCGGGACGATCAAAATTTCCAATCGTGCTGCCCAGAAATAAAACCAACAGATGCTGACCGTCTTGTCTGCAAGCAGCAACTTCGAGCAAGCCGTCCAAATACTCGCGCTCGAATCCGACGATGCTGACCTGTTCAATGTCGCTGAGTTCCCGTTCGCACATCGCCAAAGCCGATCGCGAGATTTCCACGGGATAATAAAAAGTGCGCTGCCGACGGCTGAGCGCTTCGAGAATCCAACGTGTTTTCTTTCCGCTGCCGCTCCCCAACTCAGCTACGGCCGTCGGGCCGTCCAACCGTTCGACGATTTCAGACGCGTGACGCCGCAGCAAACGTTCGTCCGCGCGCGTCAGCCCGTATTCCGGAAGAAATGCTATGACCTCAAACAGCGCCGACCCAACTTCGTCGTAAAGATATTTGGACGGCAATTCTTTCTGACCGCCCCGAGCAAGCCCCGAGTGCACGTCAGACGCGAAGTCATAGGCAGGATTCGTCGTGATCGCGTGAACTAACATGTGTGCATCCCCTTTGAGGTTGGATCTGACCGCTGAGCCGAAACTACACCACAAACATTTCGAAGCTAATGACTTACGCAGCGAAATCCCGCATAGACATTTTGATAATGCGCCTGAAACCAATTTCGAAACGATGGACGGAGCATGCACGCAGCAGTCCGCGCCGAGCCACCCTTCATCACAAAGTGCTTGCCGTCAAAGAAGTCGGCTGAGTACCCGGCATAAAAAGAAAACGGTACGAACCCAGAAAACGGACCGAACACAGAAGACGTCCACTCCCACCCGTTGCCCACCATGTCATGCACGCCGAGAGCACTCTGGCCCTTCGGAAACGAGTTAACGGGTGTCGGATCCCAGTGCTGAAAATCAAAATTTCCGCGGCTAGCGTCCGGACGCTCATTCCCCCATGGGTACGCCCGTGGCTGCGCGTCGCCACCATACGCCGCCCGCTGCCACTCCGCTTCCGTGGGCAACGCCTTACCCGCCCAGCGCGCGTAAGCGGAAGCCTCTGCCTGACTCACATAGACGGGCCAATCCTGGGGCAAAGCCACTTCGTCGAACATCGTCCGATAGAGCCACGTGTCTTGCTTCGAATCACGTTTCCAAAACAATGGACAAGAGATTCCACGCGCGGTCTTCCAGTCCCAGTCGTCATCGGTCCAGAACTTCTTAGTGTCGTAGCCGCCAGCGGCCATGAATTCTAAGTACTGCCCGTTCGTTACTTTGTATCGATCGATCGCAAAGGATGGAACCTCAACCGTGTGCACTTCGAATTCGTTGTCCCATCCAAATCGAGCTTCTGCGTCTTTGAGAGTCTGACGGGCCTGGCCCAGCGTCGCGCTACCAGCCGCGACTGACACCATTTGATGAATGACCGGGCGGGGCACCAAATGCAGTGTTTCAGACGCTCGTTCTCTCCGATTCACTTTGCTTGCGAACGGCAACTGATGCAACATGTAGGCCAACGTCTCGACGTGCATGAGACGATGCTCGATCGCAACGTTCAATTTAGTATCGAGTGAATACCCGTCCCCATTATCTTGCGTGCCATCTCCAACACTCGGCGATAGGCGCGATCCGGTTCCCCGCTGCGCGAGATCGGAATCAATCCTCAGAATCTCGACGATTTCATCCACCGCTTGACGGACATTGATCACGTATTCGCGGACTACTTCTAGCGCGGGCCAATCGGATGGAACATCCGTCGGCAGCCCACCGCCGACGGGATCGATTCCAAACGCGAACAGCCGATCAAATTCCGGATGGATGCTTTCAGCCCGGCCAGAGACGAGATGCTTCAGCAGGTTCCAGTCAAAAGCTTCGAGGTGCCCAACGTAGAAGATGATGCGATGTCTTTCGGGTATCGGGCGTTCATAAAGGGATCCATCGCGAACCAGCGAGAACAGAGAATCGCTTTGCCGCCTGGCGTCGCGAAGACGCTGCAGCAGGACACCGGACGCGACGCCAGCTTTCTCTTTAACTACGACGTTTTTTTCTAGTCGTTTCGCGGACATCGACGCCTTCCCGCCTGTTCTTTTTATCGCCAGTCGAATTCTTAGATGTCGGGGCGCGTTACGCGGTCGCAGCCGACCGCATTATTATTTGGGCGCTGAACTATTATTTTGTGCAACCTTGCTACATCTCAACCAACCCGTGGTCGCGACTACGGTTATGATTACGATAATGACGCTTGAGAGGATGACATGAAACTGCTTTTGGCGCTCGTCTGCTTCGCTCTGATACTGCCGCTCGCGGTCTATGCCGCGACGACCACCCAAACTTTTTCCACGTCCGCAGGAGACGTCAAGATCACTCCCTTGTACCACGCGAGCACCTTAATTGAGGCAGGCGGGAAGGTAATTTACCTCGATCCCGCAAAACCTGCAAAGCTCACCGGATTGCCCAAGGCCGATCTCATTCTGATCACCGACATTCACGGTGATCACATGGATCCTGCGTCGATCGCCGAGGTCAGCAAGGCCGACACCGAGATTTTCGCCTCTCCCGCAGTTGTTGCGACAGTCACGTCGGGCAAGCCGATTGCAAATGGAGAATCGAAGACGTGGCAGGGTTGGACCATCGAAGCGGTTCCCGCGTACAACCTGAAGCGCGGGCCGGAACCCGGCAAACTCTTTCACGATAAGGGACGCGGCAACGGATACGTGCTCACCTATGGCGGCAAGCGTTTTTATTTTTCCGGGGACACGGAAGGCGTCCCTGAAATGCGCGCTCTGAAAAATATCGATGTCGCATTCGTCTGCATGAATCTTCCTTACACGATGCCACCTGACGAAGCAGCGGACGCAGTGAAAGCATTCCATCCGAAGATCGTAATTCCTTATCACTACAAGGGCTCGGACCTCGCTGTGTTTCAAGAAAAGCTAAAAGGGACTGGAATCGAAGTTCGATTGTTGGAATGGTATCCGCAGTAGAGAAGCATCAAATCTCTAAGGATTTATCCGGGAAAACGCTCGTCCGCACGAAGCGATTCTTGTGAATTGCGGCGCATTTGCGACGCTGAGAATGTACGTCGATCGGTCAACATATAAGTGTGTGTCCTGTAAGAAGCTGGAGAGCCATGAAGGTTTTAACCGAAAGACATGTACGGGTCTTAACCATGGCCGCGCTTTGCGTAGGGCTGCTCTTTGCTGGTCCGGGGAATTTGGCCCGATCGCAAACCGCATCGACATCCACGACAGCGGTTGCCCTTACTCTGGATCCTACAAAATCGACCGTGCACTGGGATGTGGACAGCACTCTCCATACCGTTCACGGCACATTCGCTCTGCAGAAAGGTTCGCTGCATTTTGATCGAATCACGGGTGCGGCCGACGGAGAAATTATTGTTTCCGTGACCAGCGGACAGAGCGGTAGCGGTTCGCGCGATGGCCGCATGCACAAAGAGATATTAGAAACGGCAAAATATCCCGATGCCGTGTTCCGTCCCCAGAAAGTTGAGGGCAAGGTAGCTGATTCTGGAACCTCGGATGTAGAACTCCGTGGGATTTTATCTATCCATGGTTCCGATCACGAAATCAGCACACAGGTTCATGTGGACATCACGGGAAGCCACTGGACCGGCACCTGCAGATTTGAGGTCCCGTACGTGCAGTGGGACATCAAAGATCCGAGTAATTTTCTGTTGAAGGTGAAGCCCGTGGTGAACGTGGAAGTGGAAATGGAAGGATCGATTGAGACAGCGCAATAGGCAAAGAAATAAGCCTCGCGGCGTCCCCTCATTCACTCCCTCGCTCATACCTAGATCGGTTTTAAGCAACTCAATTGTGATACTGTTCGTCACTGACGTGTTCCAACCAGTCGACAACTTTACCGTCTAGTTTTTCTTGAATTGCAATATGGGTCATCGCCGTGGTCGGCGAGGCTCCATGCCAGTGCTTTTCTCCGGGAGCAAACCAGACCACATCGCCTGGACGAATCTCCTCGATCGGTCCGCCGTCGCGTTGTACCCGTCCGCATCCAGAGGTAACGACGAGCGTCTGGCCGAGAGGATGCGTGTGCCACGCAGTCCGCGCACCTGGTTCGAAGGTCACACTTGCGCCTTGGACAAACGCGGGCTCAGGAGCCTGAAATAGTGGGTCGATTCGCACCGTGCCGGTGAACCAATCGGACGGCCCCTTCGCGGAAGCCTGTGAGCCTGCTCTCTTGATTTCCATTTTTCTCTCGCCTAGCTTTCCTGTGTTGACCCCGTTGTTGATGTTCGCGCGGAAGCTTAGAGCCCGGTCATTTTCTCTAACCGTTCCGGATACCGCGCCCCTTCCACCGTGATCTTTGAAGCGGCGATATCGATATCGTGCAAGTCGGCGGGAGTGAGTTCGACGGCGACCGATCCGATGTTCTCGTCCAAGCGTTCCAGCTTTGTTGTGCCCGGGATGGGAACGATCCACGGCTTTTGCGCGAGCAACCAGGCGAGTGCAATCTGCGCCGGTGTCGCCTTCTTTTGCGCCGCGATCCGCGTCAGCAAATCCACGAGTGACTGGTTTGCTTTCATCGCCTCCGGCGTGAAGCGAGGCAGCGTGCTGCGGAAATCAGAGCTACCGAGCTTGGTATTTACGTCCATCTTCCCTGTTAGGAATCCTTTGCCCAACGGACTATAGGGAACGAAGCCGATTCCGAGTTCTTCAATGGTCGGTATCACTTCCTTCTCGGGCGTTCTGGTCCACAGCGAGTACTCGCTCTGCAGAGCGGCGACCGGCTGGACTGCGTGGGCCCGGCGAATCGTTTTCGCGCTCGCTTCCGAAAGCCCAAAGTGTTTCACCTTCCCCGCTTGAATGAGTTCCTTCACAGTGCCGGCGACATCTTCGATGGGCACATTTGGATCGACTCGATGCTGATACAGCAGATCGATGACATCAAGCTTCAGCCGCTTTAGCGACCCTTCTACGGCCTGCTTGATGAGTTCGGGCCGACTACTTACGGTCGATGCTCCGGGCCGATTATCTTTCCCGCTCAGATCGAATCCGAACTTGGTAGCGATGACCACTTTGCCACGAAAAGGAGCAAGAGCTTCACCGACGAGATCTTCGTTCGTGAATGGACCGTAAACTTCCGCGGTATCAAAGAACGTGATGCCTCGATCCACAGCCGCGTGAAGGAGCGAGGTCATTTCCTTCGTATCTTTAGGAGGGCCGTAAGAAAAACTCATTCCCATGCAGCCAAGGCCCATCGCCGATACTTCAAGACCGCTTTTTCCAAGTTTGCGCGTTTGCATTTGTATCTCCTTCAAAGGCTAATCATTCTGACAGATATTCCGTGACTCTTATTTTTGTAGACCTGCCAATCTCAATCTAAGCTGCGTGATCGATGAGTTTCATGTGCGCTTCTGGAAGTCTAGTTCCCTCTACGTTAATACTGGAATACGCCGACTCGATCGCACGCATATCTTCCGCCGTGAGTTCGACTTCAGCGGCTCCAACGTTTTCTATGAGTCGCTCCGACTTACGCGTACCTGGGATGGGAACGATCCACGGCTTCTGAGCTAGCAGCCATGCTAGAGCGATCTGAGCGGGAGTCGCTTTCTTTCGCTCCGCTACTTTATTCAGCAGATCGACAATCGCCCAATTCGCGACGCGTGCCTCCGGCGTAAATCGCGGGCAGGTGGAGCGGAGATCGGACGCCGGATCCAATGCAACTGAGGAATCGATCTTTCCTGTGAGAAACCCCTGCCCTAAAGGACTCCAGGGGACGAATCCAATTCCAAGTTCCTCGCAGGTGGGCAAAATCTCCGCCTCAGGATCCCTTGTCCACAACGAATACTCGCTCTGAATCGCAGTGATCGGTTGCACCGCGTGTGCACGACGAATCGTCTTAGCGCTCGCCTCAGAAAGGCCGAAGTGTTTCACCTTACCTTCGGAGATTAGGTCTTTCACCGCTCCCGCAACTTCTTCGATTGGAACGTTGGGATCGACACGGTGTTGATAAAAGAGGTCAATGACATCGGTCTTGAGGCGGCTGAGTGATGCTTCAGCTACTTTCTTAATATGATCGGGTCGGCTGTTCAGGCCCGGAAAGTTTTCCAGGTCAAATCCGATTCTCTTCGGATCCCATGAATGCTGTGATCTGGCGAGCCAGTTCGATACGTTGTTCGCGCGCCCGGTCTATTCAAACTCTCCGCATGCCCGGCGCTGTGCCCATGGAGTTGGTCAGCACTTAGCAAAGTAAAAGACTGGGCAAAATTAAATGCCCGCCGCTCTCATTGCCGATCGCCGTCGCTTCCCTGCCACCACTCGGATCGAATCTCTCGACCCGGAACAACTTCGGACGGCGTTCCCGGTTCTGGAGACCAGAGCTTCAGCCCTTCGACTGCCGAAACGCTCTCGATCGGCTGCTTCCAGGGGTGGAGCGCGAGATCAAACAATCCCCAGTGGATGGGCATCAATAATCCGTGGCCACCCATGGCTCGAAAGCTGCGGACGGCGCCTTCCGGCCCCATGTGTATGTCGGCCCAAAGGGGATCAGATGCACCGATCTCGAGCATGACGAGATCGAATGGTCCGAACTTCTCGCCGATCTCACGGAACCCGTACCATTCACCCGAGTCAGCACCGTAATAGACGCGATGACTCGGCCCGGTGAGAGCGAAGGATGCCCATAGCGTCTCGAAACGGTGAAAGAGGCTGCGTCCCGAGAAGTGACGAGCGGGCAACGCGGTGATAGTCAAAGATCCAACCTGCACGCTTTTTGTCCAGTTGAGTTCCGTACAACGACTCCGCTCGACACCGTAGCTATCCAGGATCGACCCCACACCCAGCGGAGTAATCCAGCGCGCCTTACGCAGAGTGTCCATTTGTGAGAGACGTTTCACGGTGCCAGCCGCCAGATGATCGTAGTGATCGTGCGAGATGATCACCGCGTCTATCGCCGGCAGCTCTTCAAGCGTGATCGTTGGCGGGAAGAATCGCTTTGGACCGGCCCATGTAACCGGACCCGAACGTTCCTCCCACACCGGATCGATCAAGACGCGCACGCCGTCAATTTCAAGCAGCGACGAAGAATGACCGAACCAGGTAACACGCAGCCCGGACTGCGGGCCGCTTGCATAAATTCTCGGATCGGTGCGAAACGGGCCAGGGGTGCGCTTCGGGGAACGTGCTGCTGCTCCGAAAAAGATACGAGGGCCAACTTTGAATATCGTGGAGAGCCCACCGACTTCGGTTGGTACCGGGTTAACGAACCGGCGTCCGTCCCGCTCGGCTGGAAGAAGAGGCATCCTCGTTAGATGGAGGATCGTACCTCGCGATTCCTGAAATCGAGAACAGCTGCGAAAACAAAAGCGGGCCGTCCTAGCCTTGCTCTTGAAGTTGAGCGCGCCTGCCAGGACGTATGCGTCCTCGTCAGACTCTTACGGGCAAGAGCCGTGACTAGAATTGACACCTGTGTTGTAAAACGTATTTGCTCCGGTAAAACCGGAGGGTACGAGGCCTAGTCCGTTGACTGAAAGACTGATGGTGTTTCCGGACACCGTCGCATTGTGGCAAGCCATATCAATTCCGTACCATGTGCCTCCGATTTTGTTCGACTTAACAATCGCTTGGTCTGCCAGAATAAGTACGCCGTAAGTGTTAAGTGGTTCTTGAAATCCGTAATCAGGAAACATGATGTTGTTGCCGGAGACTGTAAGCCCCGGCGCATTGTCGTAGATTCCGAAAGTGTCCCGGGCATAGAGCGTTGGGGGAAAGTAGAAGCTAAAAGAGTATTTGCGGCCCCAAATGGAATTTCCGCTGACGGTTCCGCCCACGTCTGACAAATAGACGCCAAAACTTCCAGTGCTAGTTCCCCAATTCACCGTAGCCTGGTTATCGCTGATCTCCACCATCAGAAGCGGAGAGGCCAGGATTCGCGATAGCGACGATGCCGTTATCCAGGAAGCTGTCCTTGACGGTCACAGATGTTGCGGGGGCATTGGCATTTTCGAGCCAAACACTGCTCCCTACGTCCACCCCGTGCGAAGCGACATGCGTTAGGCTGCCATATCCTCCACTCGCGAAGTAGAATCCGACGTACTCCGCAGAACCAGAGTCTCCCAGATAATCTTCGTCGTCCGTGGACAGATTTAAGATGTTGACTCGCCCGGTTGTGATCCAGACGAGTGGGTAAAACGAAACGCCGAACACCGCACTGGTGGCCAACTGCTTTGGAAACGTACCATTAATCTGGGCTTGGCTCCCGTTCTGGCTGACCATGCCCTCGAGCGTCAACGGCTTCGAGATAATTACCTGTTCGTAATATGCACCTGGACAGACCTTGATGATCGATCCGGCGCGACCTGAGGAGAACTTACTGCAGCGCTGATGGTGGCAAAGCTGCCAGCGTGGCAGGTACCAACATAGTATGTCTTGGCCAGCAACGGACTCGCACAAGCCGCGAGTAAAACTCCCAACCACAGAAATCGACGTGACATATCTGCCCCTCTTGTTTCAAATCTGGAGAGAAGCACAAACCTCGACTGACTCGACAAAAACGGTCTCCTCAACGAGCCGCGCTCACATTTAGCCCACCGACCGACAAGCGGTTCTCCTTAACTCTTACAGCGCAAAGTTGTGCCAAAAGCGATCATCCACCGCGAAAATTATTTCGCAGCTTGTTCTCGCCTTCCGAAGCATTTTTAGAAATCGTGGACTTATCGCTGTGGGTTCGTCCGCATCCGTTCGTATCGAAGCCCAACTGATCCATTCGCGTAGGACTTGCATTCGGTCAACTTGAAGTTGCGTTGCGGGAATTTGGGTGGGAAGGCGGGGATGCCATCTCCTAAAAGTATGGGACCAATTCCGATGTAGAGTTCGTCTACCAAATCTTCTTGCAGAAAGCTACGGCATAACTCGCCACCGCCGCCGAGGTAAATGTCTTTCCCTTTGCGGCGCTTTAGCTTTTTTACGAAGGCTGTCAAAGATCCGCCGACCACTTCGAATCCGTCACGCTTACCCGGCTTCCAACGTCGCGAAAATACATAGGTGGACATACCAGGCATCTCTGGAATTTCACCGCTCTTGCGCATTGCCTCTGTAGCAGCGGCCGTTTTGCGGCCCATGATGGTGGTGTCTATCTTGGAGAAGAAATCTGCCATCAACGCTTCGCCTTCTTTGTCGATCTTCAGAAAGTCCATGGCGCCGTTGCGGCGCGCGATATAACCGTCGAGGCTGAGTCCGAATCCGAGAATGACTTTTCGTGACATTTAGAAAGTTTAAGTTGGACGGTTTACCTATCGTCAACAAGAAACTCAACGCCGATCAGGCGCAAATTTCGTAGCCCTCTCGCTACACCCTCAGCAAGCCGCGAAACGCCCGCCCGGCGTAATAAGATTCCGCGCCGTTGTGATACACGAAGACCATGTCGAAGCGGCGATCGCAAAAGATCGCGCCTCCCAGTGCTCTGACGTTCGCAGGTGTCTTCACCCAGCTTGACGTTTTCGTATCGAACTCTCCAAGCTTTTGTAACTCCCGATATTGTTCTTCCGTTAAAAGCTCGACGCCCATGGCAGCCGCCACATCAAGAGCGTTGTTTCTTGGCTTGTGTTCCTTCCTCGACTCCAGCGCTTCACGGTCGTAGCAGAGACTCCTGCGGCCTTTCGGACTATCCGCGGAACAGTCATAAAAAATGTATTCGCCGGTTTTCTTGTCATGCCCGACAACATCCGGCTCGCCGCCCGTGCTTTCCATTTCATGGAGGGACCACAGTTTTTCAGGAGCTTTTTCTAACTTCGCCTGAACTGCAGGCCATCCGATACTCTTGTGGCGGCTCATGTTCTTTTCGAAACGGGCTTTTAATAGTCGGAGGAGTTCTTCAACTTGTCCTGCCGACAACTCCTTCTTACTTCCCTTCAACTTAGTCATAATTTTGCGATTCCTTCAATTCAAGATTTTTGAATTCCTCGAGGCGGCTGGGTTGCCTCAGTTCCGAACTGCTTGGCGTACTCGGTGTTCAAGCGTTGCCAACCAAACTTCACCGCGTCGCCACCAACGATGCGATTGATGGGATGTCCGCTGAGCAGGCGATCCAGTACATCGAAACAAATATGCCACCCTGCAGCGCCCATGGAAATAAACCGCCGGTCGATGTTGTGCCAAAGCGTAAGGCGCGTACCACTCCCGGAGGCTTCGAGTTTCCACCGGAGTTCTTGCGCGCCCCAGTTGTACTCCAGCAGCCTGGGAGCGTCGGCGCGCGTCACCATTGTTTCGGAAACCTGCTGCGTGGGTGCCGCGACAGTCGTGAGATGTACCTTGCTTCCCACGGTAGCGAGACTTCCATCCGCGTCAAACGGCGCCCATTCGCGCAACTGCCCCGGCTCGGTCAGTGCCTGCCAAACTTTTTCTGGAGAGTGGCGCAGATCCCTTACGAGGATGAGATTCCACTTCTCTGCTCCATCTGGCCCCCGATCCTTTTGCACTCGCGCTCCACTGGCCGGCCCTGGCGTGTACTGCTCGCGATCGTTCATGCGCGTCTCCCTTTCTTCTTCGTCGTCTTCGTTTTGCTTTTTGTTGAAGCTGATCGAACACTAACTCGATCGCTGACCCTATCGCTGGACCGATCATTTGTTCGATCCATGCGGTCGAGGTGTCGTTCGAGAGCGTCCACGTGAGCCGACCAGAATCTGCGGAACGGCTCAAGCCAGTCATCTAATTCGTGAAGTGGTTCGGGCTTTAGATGGTAAAAGCGGCGTTGCCCGTCCACCGCGGATTCCACAAATCCCGCCTCGCGCAGCACCCGGAGATGTTTTGAAACCGTCGGCTGCGTCATGCGAAGTTGACGTTCGATCTCTCCGACGGTCTGCTCTGACGAGATCAGCAGACTCAGGATGGCGCGCCGGTTCGGCTCAGCAATAATCTCGAAGACAGATTCCATTCACTAAATATACGCATGTACGTATATACGTGTCAAGGCATATATCAACATGACTGCCACGGTCTCAGAACGAGAAGGAAAGGTTGTGCGATTTCGGAGCGAGGTCGCCGACCCAGATTGCAGCATAGCTAGATATTGTTGACTTAAGTCTCGATGCACATCCTTGCCCACGAAAGGAAAAACACCTTCAATAGCAAAGGCCCCAAAATACAAAAAGCCCCGGAGGGGCTTTGGTGTATGTCACGATGTTTCAGATTTTATGGCGGGGACGACGGGACTCGAACCCGCGGCCTCTGCCGTGACAGGGCAGCGTTCTAACCAACTGAACTACGTCCCCAACTTGCTGTCAGTCACTTAACATCAACAGCACGAAGAAAATTTTAACATCGAACTTCATCGAGCGCTAGCAACTGCGAATAAATTCGCGATCCGAATTATTTCGAACCAACTCGCGATGCAAATCGCAATCGCCGCAACAGGCTCCACAAATCCAACGCTTCGCAGGTTTATCGCTTCCCTGCCCTCTGATACCATTAAAATCACGCGGGGCTGGCGGAACTGGCAGACGCGCTGGCCTTAGGAGCCAGTGGCCGCAAGGCCGTGCAGGTTCAAGTCCTGTGCCCCGCACCAAAAATCAACCAGAAGCGTCTATAACGAGAGCATGCCCGGTTTCGGTCGTCTCCTGAAAGTTTTACTTACCCTTGGCAGTTAACCTTGTCACTAGACCTTGGACACTAGACTTTGACGACTCCGCCCGAACCGCGCGATTACAATTGTTCAGATATTTAAACGAGGAGCCCTAACCGCCATGACGCGTTTTACTCGACTCCGCAACTCATCCCAAGTTCGATCCTTGAATATTCCAAATATGAAGACAATGGTGTCATCCATGAGTAATGTGATCGTCGCCGGAGCGATTGCTCTCGGCTCTTTAAGCCCCGCACTCGCGGCGGCTGCCGATTTCGGACCATCGAATCCTTTTTATGCGCCCAGCACCCTTCCTTTTAAGGCCCCACCCTTCGACAAGATTAAAGACGACGATTATCAGCCCGCGATCGAAGCGGGCATGGCGCAGCAGCAGGATGAGATCAAAGCCATCGCGGATAATCCCGCGCCTCCAACGTTTGAGAACACGATTGTCGCCATGGAAAAAAGTGGCCAGCTGTTCCAGCGCGTGCTGGCCGCATTCAGCGGCGTCGCTGGAGCCAACACGAACGACACCATCGAGAAGGTGAAAGCGATCGAGGCTCCGAAATTCGCGGCTCATCAGGATTTCATCTTCCTCAATACGAAACTCTTCGCGAGAGTTGCTGCGATTTACAAGGAGCGCGCCAGTCTTAAGTTGGATCCCGAGTCGCTTCGCCTGCTCGAATACGACTATGACCAGTTTGTGCACGCGGGCGCGAATCTTTCGGATGCCGACAAGACGACGATTAAGAAGCTGAACGAAGAACTGTCTTCGCTGCAGAACACTTTCTCTACCAAGATTCTTGCTGCTACGAAAGACGGAGCGTTTGTCGCAAAGGATAAGGCCGCACTCGCGGGACTCTCCGACGCTCGCATCGCGGCTTCCGCTGCCCTGGCTAAAGATCGTAAGGTCGATGGCTTCGTAGTCCCTTTGCAAAACACGACGCAGCAGCCTGACTTGGTATCACTCACTGATCGCGCTACTCGTCAGGCGATCTTTGAACATTCATGGAATCGCGCTGAACGGGGCGACGCAAACGACACGCGCGACACCATCGCCCGCCTCGCTCAGCTTCGCGCTCAGAAAGCCAAACTGCTCGGCTTCTCCAGTTTTGCGGCGTGGAAACTCGATGACCAGATGGCAAAAACTCCCCAGGCCGCTTTGAAGTTTATGGACGACATCGTCCCTGCCGCGACCGGTAAAGCCGCCCAGGAAGCGAAAGACATTCAAGACGTGATCGACGCGCAAAAGGGTGGATTCAAACTGGAGCCATCCGATTGGAATTTCTACTCTGAACAGGTTCGCAAGGCACGCTACGATCTTGATGAATCTGCGGTCAAACCATATTTTGAACTCGACAGTGTTCTACAGAATGGCGTCTTCTATGCCGCGAATCAGCTCTACGGCATAACCTTCAAGGAGCGTCACGACATCCCCGTGTATCACCCGGATGTCCGCGTATTCGAGGTCTTTGACGCGGACGGCAAGCACCTCGCACTCTTTTATTGCGACTACTTCAAGCGCGATAACAAGAACGGCGGAGCATGGATGTCGAACTTCGTCGATCAATCCCATTTAATGGGAAACCAGCCGGTTGTCTATAACGTCGCCAATCTTCCGAAGCCGGTTGCCGGAGAGCCCGCGCTGATTAGCTTCACTGACGTGGTCACCATGTTCCACGAGTTCGGACACGGACTGCATGGCATGTTCGCCGACTCGCAGTATCCGTCGCTTTCGGGAGCGAATACCGCTCGCGACTTCGTCGAGTTCCCTTCTCAGTTCAACGAACATTGGGCGAGTTATCCGACGGTGTTTAAGAATTACGCCAAGCACTACAAGACGGGCGCGCCCATGCCGGAAGAACTCGCTGCGAAGATCAAGAAGGCTGAGACTTTCAATCGCGGATACAGCATGACCGAATTGTTAGCCGCAGCCGAGCTTGATATGCAGTGGCATGCTCTTCCGGCGGACGCGCCTCTTCAGAAGCCTGACGAATTTGAGAAGCAGGCGCTGGACAGAACGCACCTCAACGTCAGCTACGTTCCGCCGCGATATCGCTCGACCTACTTCAGCCACATCTGGGGAGGCGATTACAGCGCGGGCTACTACGCGTATTTATGGACCGAAATGCTTGCGGACGATGCCTATGCCTGGTTCGACGAACATGGCGACCTGACTCGCGCTAACGGTGATCGTTTCCGCAAAATGATCTTGTCTCGCGGCAATACGCAGGATCTTGAAAAGTTGTACGAGTCCTGGCGTGGCGCACCGCCGAGCACGAAGGCGATGCTCAAATTCCGCGGGCTCGAATAGAAGTAGAGAAACTCTAGACAAAGCCCCGGGACCTTCTCGGTGCCGGGGCAGTACACGGGATAGTAATTGGGTATGTCACGACCAAGCCCCAGCACGATGCGTCCTTCCGGTCACGACGGTGATTGGGTCCCGCCTCGCACGGGCGGAGGTGGTGGCGGGGGCGACGGTTCCTCTGACTCCATCCCCGAATCCATTCCAAATTACGGGGAACGCTTACGGCGAGCCCGAATGGGACTTGGCGTTGCGATGACTCCAATCGTCATGCTGTTTATCTCCTTTACGGTTGTTTACCTTATTCGAAGATTTTTGGGCGGCGAACCGAACGGCTCAGCAGCAATTCGAAACTGGATTCCAGTCCGACTGCCATGGCCGCTGTTGTTCGCGAACACCGGCGTGTTGATTGCCAGCAGCGTAACCATCGATCTGGCGCGACGCCAGATCACTCGAGAATCCGCGCTGGCACCGCTTCGATCCATCCCAGGAATTTCACTGGGAGATGAACCCCGATATCCTTGGCTTGCCATCACCACAATCCTCGGTCTGGCTTTTCTGGGTAGCCAACTCTTCGTCTGGAGCAAACTTTCCGCCGCCGGATTTCACCTCATCGGTGGCACCAGTGTTTCGTTCATCTATATCCTTACAGCCATGCACGGCCTTCATCTGGCAGGAGGAGTCGTCGCACTTCTCATCGCTAGTGGCGCGGCCATCCTGCACCGTCCGGTAGAAACACGACGAATTCTCGTGGATGTCACTTCATGGTATTGGCACTGCATGACCGGCCTCTGGATATACATTCTGGTGCTGTTTGCAGTGGCGGGGTAGTAGCAGGTCGTTGGTCGATCGTCGTTTGTCGTTGGCACGCGACGTCCGGCGCGGTCGGCCACTGATTCGATCCGAGGTTTTGCGAACGACGAACGACCAACGACTAGCGACCAACGACGCCCTCACAACGACGTTCCTTCCCATTTATAATAAAAAGATTCCCTAGCGCTCCCAGCCTCTCTGTATCGTCCCGCAATTGGCGTGCATGGCGAGAGCTCTATAACTCTCAGGAGAAGATGTCCAAAGACAGCATCGTTGTTCGTGGTGCCCGGGTTCACAATCTCAAGAACATTGATTTTGAGATTGAGCACAACACGCTGACCGTCGTTACCGGAGTGTCCGGTTCGGGCAAATCGTCGCTCGCTTTCGATACGATTTATGCCGAGGGCCAGCGGCGCTATGTAGAATCGCTGTCCGCCTACGCCCGCCAGTTTCTGGAGCGCATCGAAAAGCCCGATGTCGATCTCATCGACGGCATCGCTCCAGCCGTTGCAATTAAGCAGAAGAATTCCACGCGTAATCCGCGATCAACAGTCGGCACTGCGACCGAGATCTTCGACTACCTGCGCCTGCTTTTCGCGCGCGTCGGACGAACCTATTGCCTACTCTGCGGTCAGGAAGTTAAGAAAGATACGGTTGACGAAGTTGCCGATCGACTCCTCGCTTTAGGTGAAGGCACCCGGCTGAATGTCTTCTTCCCGATTCAAGTTACCGCGCCCGTCGCAGAAGAAAAAGCTGCCAAGAAATCTCGGTCTAAGAAAAAGACAGTCGAAGCGAATCTTCCATCCGAGGGAATCAAAGCTCGCCTTTTCGATCTGCGTAAACGTGGGTTCAACCGGATTTATCAAAACGGACAGGTGTTTGAATTTTCTACTCCCGAATCGCTGCTCGACCTCAATTTCGCCGAGCCCATTTTTGGATTAGTCGATCGCCTCGTCGTAGCGGCTGACCAGCGCTCGCGCATCGTCGATGCGGTTGAAATCGGATATCGCGAAGCCGGCGAAGTGATTTTCGAAACCGCTCCGCGCGATGGAGAAGCGCTACAGCGGTTCCGTTTCTCGCAAAAGTTCGAGTGCAAGAATGACGGTTCACGCTACGAAGAGCCTGAGCCGCGCCTATTTTCGTTCAACAATCCTTATGGAGCGTGTCCGCGGTGCCAGGGCTTCGGCAACACCATCGACTTCGATCTCAACCTCGTGATCCCCGACAAAGGCAAAACGTTGAACGAAGGAGCGATCGAGCCGTGGACGAAACCGAAATACCGCCCATTGTTTACCGAACTCAAGCGCTTCGCTCGACAGGCAGGCATTCCATCGGATGTTCCCTGGTACGACCTCGATCCGGAGCAACAGCAGCTGATTATTGACGGAGACCCCGCACGCAACTTCGAAGGCGTCAAAGGCTTCTTCAATTATCTGGAGCGCAAGAAATACAAGTTGCATGTCCGCGTTTTTCTCAGCCGATATCGTGGTTATTCCAAATGTTCCGAATGCGGAGGCACACGGCTGCGTGTCGAAGCACGTCAGGTGAAGCTCGACGGCAAAGATATTTGCCAGGTCTGCAGCATGACCGTGGAAGAGGCAGCTAAGTTTTTTTCGGAACTGAAGCTTACGACGCAACAGGCGGCGATTGCCGAGAAGCTTCTCATCGAATTGCAGGAGCGCCTGCGCTTCCTCAACGAAGTGGGACTCGAATACCTGACTCTGGATCGTCTCTCCTCCACGTTATCGGGCGGAGAAGCGCAGCGTATTCAGCTTGCAACTTCGTTAGGATCGCGACTCGTCGGTACGCTTTATGTTTTGGACGAACCGTCCATTGGCCTGCATAGCCGCGACACCCGCAAGCTCATCAAGATCCTCCAGGACCTGCGTGATCTCGGGAATACGATTCTTGTCGTAGAACATGATCCGGACATCATGCGCGCTGCGGATCGCATCCTCGACCTCGGGCCTGGCGCAGGAGAAAATGGCGGCAAGGTCGTCGCTGAAGGCACCTACGAGCAGATCCTGAAGATGCCGCACTCGCTCACAGGACGCTATCTAGCGGAAGACCTGCATATTCAAGTTCCGCAAAAGCGACGCCAGCCCGGCTCGCATAAAATTCGGATTACAGGAGCACGCGCCCACAACTTGAAGCGCATCGATCTCGAAATTCCACTTGGCATGTTGGTCGCGATTACGGGAGTTTCAGGCTCGGGGAAATCTTCGCTGCTGCATGATGTCCTCTATCAAGGGCTCGCGATCGCGAAGAGACAGGCCAACGCGGGGAGTTCAGGTCTTAAGTTGTGGGACGACATCGAAGGCGACGACTATATCGATGAAGTAATTTTGGTGGACCAGTCGCCGATTGGACGGACTCCGCGTTCGAATCCGGTCACGTATATCAAGGCATTCGACATTATCCGCGAACTGTTTGCCTCGCTTCCGGAATCGAAGAAGCGCGGCTTCCCTGCTGGACATTTTTCTTTCAACGTTCCGGGCGGGCGTTGCGAGACTTGTCAGGGCGATGGCACTGTGACGGTTGAGATGCAGTTCCTCGCCGATGTCGAACTCATCTGTGACGAGTGTAAAGGCACGCGCTACAAGCCACAGGTTTTGGAAATTCATTACAAGGGCAAGAACATCCACGAGGTCTTGAACCTCACGATTCGCGAAGGTCTTAGATTCTTTGCCGAAGCTCCGCGGTTAACGGAGAAACTGCGCGTGCTTGACGACGTTGGGCTCGGATATCTTCGACTGGGCCAGTCGGCCACGACGCTCTCGGGAGGCGAGGCGCAACGCATGAAGTTGGCGGCGCATCTGCAGCCCGGCGCGCGTCCTGCGGGATATGCCGTGTCTAACGGAGAAGGCGGCGACCGGCCGAAACATAAGCCGCGCATGCTTTACATTTTCGACGAGCCCACAACTGGGTTACATTTCGACGATGTCAGCAAACTACTTTCCGCTTTCCGCCGTCTAATCGATGCAGGCGGATCAATCGTGGTCATCGAGCATAATCTGGAAGTGATCAAGACTGCCGATTGGGTGATCGACCTCGGTCCGGAAGGCGGAGTCGCGCGGAGGGCATTTGGTTGGGGTGGGTCCGCCCGAAGCGATTGCGGAGTTGAAAAACTCGTATACGGGACGATTTCTTAAGCCTTTGCTGAACGGACACGACATAAAACAAATAAGCTAGTGGAGCGTCGGGCGTCCTCGCCCGATCACTTCGAGCGCAGTTAGACAACAATCCGCATGAACCGCCCGCTCTTAAACGCGATCGCAGTCGTTATCCTAAGCGCTTGGGTTATCGCGCAAACCCATGCCACCGTCCGGCATCACAAAGAAATCATTGATGCCCAGCCTCCCGAAATTGCGAAAGCCGAAGACGCAATCCAGAAAGGTGATTTCGCCGCAGCCGAAGCGCTCCTAAAGACGGCCACCGAAAAGGATCCCAACAACTTCCAGGCGTGGTTTGATATGGGATTTGTCCTGAATCGCCTCAACCACGCGGACGAATCGATTGCTGCATATCGAAAGTCGGTCACCGCCAAGCCCGACGTTTTTGAATCGAACCTCAATCTTGGACTGATGCTGGTGCGCGCCAACAATCCTGAGGCCGAACAATTCCTGCGCGCGGCGACCACCCTCAAGCCGACTGCCCACGTAGAAGAAGGACAAGCGCGCGCCTGGATCGCTCTAGCGCATTTGCTTGAACCGACGAAGCCGCAAGAAGCTCTTGAGGCCTATAGCAAAGCGGCGGAACTGACTCCGAAAGATCCCGAGCCACATCTTTCCGCTGGCCTTCTGCACGAGCGCCAGAAGGAACTACCGGCAGCCGAGGCAGAATACAAACAGGTCCTGGCAATCGATGCAACGTCGAGCGATGCCACGATCGGACTTACCAACATTTATATGAAGTCGGGACGCCTCGGTGATGCTGAACCTCTGTTGCGCCGACTGGCAACCGACCATCCTGACGATGCAACAATCCATTTGCAGTTGTCGCGCGTACTCCAGGCGCAGGGCAAAAAAGACGATGCTCTAGCGGAACTCCAGACCGCCGTGAAACTTGCGCCCGCAAATGTGGAAGCGCAGCGCGAAGTGGCCGACCTTTATACTGCCGCCGGGAAAAACGATCTGGCGGAAATAGCGTATCGGGCACTGGTCGCGGCCCAACCAAACGACGCGGAACTCCATCGCGGCCTGGGGCACGCGTTGCTGTTGCAGAAGAAGTTTCCGGAAGCGCAGGCGGAATTTTTGACGGCGCTCCGACTGAAGCGCGATTCGCCCGACGTCTATATCGATTTGGCATTTCGCCGCCAGTGAGAATAAGAACTATGAACTCGCGATTCGGGCTTTGAATGGACGCGCCGTACTGAATGCAGATCTTCCGCCAATCTGTTATTTTCTGCGGGCTTCCGCCTATGATCACTTACGCGATTACAAACAAGCGGCGCTGGATTATCATCAATTTTTGAGCGTTGCAGACAATAAGTTTCCCGATCAGGAGTGGCAGGCTACTCATCGCCTGATCGCAATCGAACCGAAAAAGCGTTGAACGCCATGCGCCGACTCGCCTATCTCGCACTCGTTTTCTGGATCGCATCCTCCTGCATTGCGGCAAAAGAAGAAACCGTCGCCGAACTCAAATCGCATGTGGAAACTGCACGTCCCGAAGACCGTCCGGATCTCTTCATTCGAATCGCACAGCATCAACTGGTAAACGCGGATCGGCTTTTTATCGACGGCAACGTCAGCGAAGCGAACGCCGCGATCGACGATATTGTTGGTTACGCGGAGAAAGCCCGTGATGCAGCCGAACAGACCAACAGACATCTCAAGAATATCGAGATCGATGTCCGGAAAATCGCGGACAAGCTTCGCGACGTAAAACGCACCCTCGCCTTCGAAGATCAGGCTCCCGTAGAACAGGCCGTCCATCGCCTCGAGGACATCCGCACCTCACTACTGAAAGCGATGTTTGCCAAAGAAAAAAAGGAACAGAAAAAGTGATAAGCGGACGATGCTTGAGACGATCGGTCGCTTTTCTTCTCGTTCTGACGGCGGTGCTCGCGCTCCCCCGTCTGTTCCCAAACGCTCTCGCAGTTTCGGCTGAGCATCGGCGCGACCCCCTCAATCCCGTGGAGATCGATCAACTCCGCGACGCCATGCTGGATCCCGATGAGCGCTTAAAGCTTTACGTGACGTTTTCACGCGATCGCATGACAAAACTTGAAGTAATGCGCAGCGATCCTAAGACCACGGAGCGGGGTCGCCAGACCCACGACATGCTCGAGGATTTCCTCGCCGTGTACGACGAACTGAACGATAACGTCGAAATGTATGTCGGTCGGAAAGACGATATCCGCAAGCCCATGAAACTGGTAATCGAGGCCGACACGGAATTCCAATCTAAGTTGCGCGCTCTAAAAAGCGCTGCGAACACGAATGCGACCGAGGCGAATCAATACGAATTCCTGCTTACGGATGCACTTGATACCGTCGACTCCAGCGCCGAAGACCACCGTAAAACTCTGGTGGACGTTGAAGCCTATGTCAAGAAGCAGAAGAAAAAGAAGTGATGCATTGAGCGCCCCGACTCCGCCCGCGAAAACCGTTCACCACAGGGGACACAGAGGAACACAGGGGAAAACTGGAAATCATAAAGAATTGGCTCTACCCCGTGTCCCTCTGTGTCCCCCGTGGTGAAGCTCTTGACCTTGCTCGCGGCAGTTCCGCCGCCGCGTGCTAATCTTTTTTCAACGTGTCCCCAAAGCTCACCGAGATTGTTGCAGAGGCCTATCGTGAACTGCGTCCAGACACGCCCTCACCGGTGATCCACGTTCGCTTTTATCCATTCGTCTCCATCAACAACACGATCCGGCTGCGCGAAGGAGAACTTTACCTCCGTGTCTCCGATCTGCTGGAAGGCGCGCCCGACAACGTGCTGCATGCCATCGCGCACATTCTGCTCGCCAAGCTATACCGTCGATCCGTGGACCGCACGCAAAGCGCGCGCTACCGCCGTTATCTCGGAACTAAGGACGTCACTGCAAAAGCTCGCCTCGTTCGCCAGATGCGTGGACGCAAACACATCCAATCCGCGCGCGGGCACTACTATCATCTCGAAGAACTTTTCGACGACCTCAATCGCCGTTTTTTCAACGGGCTGATGGGCCGTCCGCAACTTACCTGGAGTCAGAATCGCGCCCGCAGCAGCCTCGGACACTACGATCCCGCGCACAATGCAATCGTGATCAGCCAGATCTTTGACCATCCCCGCGTCCCGCGCTACGCGGTCGAGTACATCCTCTATCACGAGATGTTGCACCTCAAGCATCCTGTCGAATTGAGGGGGAGCCGGCGGTGCGTGCACTCCCGCGAATTTCGCGCGGAGGAGAATCTCTTCCCCGAAGTTGATCGCGCACGCAAGTTTCTGCGCATCAGCTAGAAACCGTTCAATGCGCCGATTCGCAGCGCGATGCAAACCCTAGCCGTCTATGATCCGGCGCGTTGACCACTCCCCATTCGAAACCGTATTCTAGGGATAGCGATATTGAAATTGAATTTCATTTTCAATTAGGAACCCGTTCTCAGCCCCCATGCTCCAGGCATTCATCATTACGTTGCGCGAAGGCGTTGAAGCCGCCCTGATTATCGGGATCACTTTGGCTTATCTCGCCAAGATCGGCCGCAACGATCTGCGCAAGTCCGTCTATGCCGCACTGGGCGCAGCCTTTGCTGGATCAATTGCCGTCGCGGTCGTCCTGTCCCGCCTGAACTGGAATCAGGACATCTTTGAAGGCTGGGTCATGCTGGTTGCAGCCGTCTTTGTCATCACCATGATCATTTTCATGATGAGGACCGGCCGCAAGCTCAAAGGTGAAATCGAAGGCAAAATCGGATCGTTCGCTCGTGCCGACTCGACGAGCGGCAACGCTTGGGTCGGAGTATTTCTTTTCGTATTTCTGATGGTGCTGCGCGAAGGCGTTGAAACCGTCTTGATCCTATCTGCTGTCTCGCTGAATTCGACCGAGCTGATGAGTTTTATCGGAACACTGCTTGGCGTCATTATCGCGGTTTTATTCGGCGTAATGTTCGTCAAAGGCAGCGTCAAAATCAACCTGCAGAAGTTTTTCAAAGTCACCACGGCCATTCTTTTCCTGGTGGCGGCGCAGTTGGTCATCTCGGGCCTGCACGAACTTTCCGAAAACGGCGTACTGCCCTCCTCGCGTCAGGAGATGGCGATCATCGGTCCCATCGTCCGCAACGAACTATTTTTCTTTATCACGATTCTGGTGCTGGCCGCGCTGATGATTCTGTTTGAGATGAAAAGCCGCCAGCCTGTCGAACTACCAGCCTCGGGTGCCGAACGACGCAAAGCTCTGTGGACCGCTCGTCGCGAGCGTCTCTGGATGGCGTCGGTTTACATCTGCTCATTCGTGTTTATCGTGATGGTGACAGCAGCATTCATCTACGAAAAAAGTGCGAGCGCGCTTTCGCCTGCCACCGAAGTCAAATTCGTGGATGGCAAGGTCTCGATTCCGCTGAAGCAGGTGTACGACGGCGAACTTCATCGTTATGAAGCGAACGAAGGAGGAGTCGAAGTCCGCTTCTGGCTCTATCAAAAGCCAGACGGAAAGATCGCCACTCTCCTTGACGCCTGTGAAATCTGCGGCGGCGCGGGCTTCTACAAGAGTTCACACGGAGTAGTCTGCAAGAACTGCGCTTCGCCAATCAATCCACAGTCGGTTGGAATGGCCGGCGGATGCAATCCGATTCCGCTGCAGGCTCAAGTCACCGATGACGCCGTGATCGTCTCTGAGTCCGAGATTGCAGCAGGACGAAAATACTTCGAGCAGAAATAAATCACATGTTCCCGCGCATCGTCTTCGAATCATTTCGTCATCAGGCGCGCCGGAAAATCCTCGCGGGCATCGCAATCACTTTGGGAGTAGCGGTCGCCACCGCGATGATTGCCGTAGCCACTGATATCGGAGACAAGATCAGCCACGAACTTCGTAGCTACGGCGCGAATCTGATTGTCACTCCGCAGGAAGACACGCTTGACGTGGAAGTCGGTGGCATCAACCTGAAACCGCCCAGCGACGGCGCATTTCTCAACGAAGCGGATCTCCCGAAGATTCGGGGCACATTCTGGCACAACAACATCGTTGGATTCTCACCAATGCTGCCAGTCAACGTGAAGATCGGGGGCGACGCTACAAATGGTGTTCCGGCTAAAGATGTGACGCTTGTCGGCACCTACTTCAATAAACCGATCACTTTCGGCAAAGAGACCATCGAAACCGGAGTTACCAAGACGCATCCATGGTGGCAGGTCTCGTGTGGGGCGAAAGATTCCACTGCGAAATGTGGCTGGCCCAGCGACTCTTCCGAAGACGTGCTCGTGGGCGCGCGTCTCGCTGCATCTCTAGGAAAAAAATCTGGCGATACGGTGGAGATCTCTGGCCGCCCGCTTACTATCTCGGGCATCCTTTCGACGGGTAGCGCAGAAGACGACGAGATCGTCGCCCTCTGGCTTTAGCGCAGCAACTTCTTGGTAAGCCCGGCGCTGTTCGTCGCGTTTACGTGAGTGCGATCACGAAGCCACAGGATGCCTTCGCCGTCCGCGACCCGCGCACTATGACTCCCGATGATCGTGACCGATGGTATTGCTCTCCTTACGTGCAATCGATCGCATATCAATTGGGAGAGGTGATTCCACATTCGCATGCCGAACAAATTCGACAGGTCGCGCAAAATGAAGGCACCGTGCTTTCACGCATCAAAGGACTCATGTTGCTGATAACGCTCGCCGCGCTATTTGCGTCCGCGCTTGCGGTGTCAGCTGCGATGGCAACCGCGATTTTCGAACGACGTGGCGAGGTCGGGCTGATGAAAGCTCTAGGCGCAGGCAGTTTTGCAGTCGCCGCATTTTTCTTTGCGGAGGCACTGCTTCTTGCCCTTGTCGGCGGCGTCATCGGATTCAGTGCGGGATCGCTGCTGGCGCACCAGATCGGCCGCTCCATTTTTAGCTCCCAGATTTCGGTTCAGCCTGTGCTCTTCCCTATCATCCTAGTTATCGCGGTGATCGTAACATTTGCTGGAAGCGCTGCCGCGATCCGGCGCGCCGTGAAATTTGATCCCGTGTTCGCGTTGCGAGGTGAAGGATGAGCGCGGGTAATGGCGCCATCCCATCTCGAAACGAAGCTGAGAACCGCCGTTCTAGATCCCCAGGGTCGAGCAGAGTGTCGATGTTTACGCGGATGCTGTTCCGTGCTGCAGTCCTTCGTCGCGGACGCGCCGCCGCCGCTCTCGTCGCGATGATCGTTGCCGCCGCCGTCGCAACTGCGATGATGAATCTCTATGTCGACGTCCAAGCGAAACTCCGCACCGAGTTCCGCAACTACGGTGCGAATATCGTCATCGTGGGTAAAGACGGACAAGCTCTTCCCGACGATGCGCTTTCGAGGGCGGAATCCGTGCTCGGATCGAATGCGTTGGCAGTTCCCTTCTCCTACGCCGTCGCGCGCACCAGCGACGGACAGTCGGTCGTTCTCGTCGGCACTGATCTCGCCCGGGCTCGTCAATTGAACAGTTGGTGGAAGGTCGACCGGTGGCCTGACGCACCGAATCAAGCCCTCGTCGGAGTTCGTGCCGCAAATGTGATCAATTCTAAGTCTGGCCCCAGTCATCGCGCCTTCGAACTCACATTCCAAGGTAAGGCCCTTCAAATTATTCCTGCAGGCTCCCTTCAGACCGGAGCCGCTGAAGACAGCCGCATCTATCTCGACCAATCTGTGTTTCAGAAGTGGACTGGCGTTTCCCCAACAACAATCGAAGTAGCCGCGACCGGAACCACTGCCGACGTAGAAGCTTCGATGCTCAAACTGGCGGAAACCTTACCCACAGCTGATGTTCGCCCCGTCCGACAGATCGTCGAAGGCGAAGCCAACGTGCTGAATAAGACGCGCGCCACGCTTTACGCCGCGACCGCGCTCGTGATTCTCACTGCGGCTCTGTGCGTTCTCGCAACCCTTATCGGATGGGTCTTCGATCGCCGACGCGACTTCGCGATCATGAAAGCTCTCGGTGCCTCGGAGCGTCTTATCAACGGTTTCTTCGCCGCGGAAGCTGCAATTCTAGGGACGGTGGGCGCAATTCTCGGCTTCTTCATCGGCATCGGAATCGCTGCCTGGATCGGTCGCGTCAATTTTCACGCCCCAGTCATGCCGCGTTTCAGCGTCTTCCCCTACGTGCTCGGCGGCAGTATCATCGTGGCGCTGGTTTCAGCGATCCTGCCCATCACTATGCTGCGCAGGGTGCAACCCGCTATGATTCTCAAGGGTGAATAGGGATGAAGTACCGAGTGTGTTTTGTATCAGGGGTATCGCTTTAGCGATACCACAAAGATCGTCGAGGCGATGCCCCTTTTGGGGCTGGCCAGGGAACATCGTAGAAGCTTCAAGAAAGTCTAGATCGGTATTATCGATGATCGAGATGATGATCGAACTAAAAAACGTCACCAAAAGCTATCCCGCCCGCGCGGAGGAGAACGGCAGCGGCCTGATCAAGGCGCTCGACGACGTGTCTCTCTCCATCGCGCAAGGCGAGTGGGTTGCGATGATGGGCCCGTCTGGTTCGGGCAAGAGCACGCTGGTCAACCTCATTGGATGTCTCGATCGTCCCGCCAGCGGCGAGATTTGGCTCAACGGACAAAACGTCGCCAACCTCAGCACCTCGGACCTCAATCACGTCCGCGCCGAAACCGTTGGCTTTGTGTTTCAACATTTTCATTTAATTCCGTATCTCACCGCAGTCGAGAACGTGATGCTCGCGCAATATTTTCACAGCATGACGGACGAACGCGAAGCCCTCGAGGCGCTCGATCGCGTCGGGCTCAAAGACCGCGCCAATCATTTGCCATCCCAACTTTCTGGTGGAGAGCAGCAGCGCGTATGCATCGCTCGCGCGCTCATCAACGATCCGAAGATTGTGCTGGCGGACGAACCCACGGGAAATCTCGACGCCGCCAACGAAGAAATCGTCTTGCGATTGCTGCGCGAACTTCATCAGCAAGGCCGAACCATTGTCATGGTCACGCACGATCCAGTCGTTGCTCGTCTCGCCGACCGCCGTATCGAATTGCATCACGGAAAGATTGCCGAGCAGGAAGTCTTTGCCATGGCCGACGACGAGCAGTTCGACGAGGTGCTCGAAGAATTATTCGCCATGGCTGAGCACGGCCAAGTCGCCGAAATCGGACGGATGGAGGTTCACGGCGCACTCCCCGTATCGATTGCGGTCGAGAAGATGACATCCATGGGATGGCTGACGACGCGCCCGCATCCCGCCGAAGTGCACGATCACAAACCGTTCATCAATCCCTGCCACGACGCGCTGAAGCCTACCGGATTCTCCACTGGCGACGGCACCATGATTGTGGAACTTACGGCGCGTGGATACCAGAAGGCAACCGACATCATTCGACGTCACCGGCTGGCCGAGCGTTTATTTACCGACTCGTTCGCGATGGATAGCGAAACTGAAATCGAGCAGCAGGCTTGCAAATTCGAGCACGTGCTCTCCCGTGAAGCGACCGACAAAATCTGCACGTTCTTGAATCATCCCCTGACATGTCCGCACGGCGCGGCTATCCCGCCGGGTCCCTGTTGCGGAAATCGCACAGAAACCAAGCAAGACGCGACCGCGATATCTTCCCGTCGACGCTAGTCAAATCGGTGGAATCGCATTAAGTCGGAGTACTGGCCGCCTACTTCTTTCCGAAGAACTTCCCGAACCCCAGCCGCACCTGCACCGTATTCACTCCGGGATTCGGCACCGTCAGCCCAGCATTCGAAATATGCATGTAGCGGACATCTACCGACCAGGCACGCTCTCCGAGGAAATGCAGACCGAACGCCGCGCCGGTCGTGAAGTTAATCGTTGATGTTCCAGTCGGCACATCGTGCGTCGTGAATAAAGTCCCGCCGTTTAATTCCATGTAAGGAGCAACGCGGCCGCGCGTGGCGAAAATCCATTTGAAGCCAACCGGGTTAACTCCCGCACCGTACGCCGTATTTTTTGGCTGAAAGACAACGAACGCTGGAACCGCTTCGACTGCGAGTTCGAATCGTCCGCTGAGAAAGCCGGGCCATGCGGAGCGGTCAATATCCATCCGTAGCGAACGCCCGCATTCCACACGCTGGTATCTTTCGTGCCGCCCGGGACAGAGCGTCCGCCGCCCGTCCACACTTGCAGTTCGCGGCCGCCTTCTTCAGGACGATCCTGTGCGGCCGCGAGCGATGGGAGCAACGCCGCGAGCAAAAGTATTAGACAAAATGTTAAACAAGCGGACGAACGAAAATATAAAACTCTCTGAGCGAATCGCGTCATAGGTGTAGTCAAGGTTGAGTTGGATCGAAACCAGCCGAAACGGAACGATACGCGAAATCGGGCGAGATGGGAACTATTTCTGCGTCCGGGATCTCCACGGCCCGCAGAAGGGCTGCTTACAGTCCGAGTCCGCCATCTACCGCCATGATTTGCCCAGTTATGAATTGTGGAGCAGTGGCGAAGAACATCACAGCGGCTGAGATATCCTCTGCGGTTCCACTTCGCAGCATCGGAGTTTCTTTCGCTGTCTTTTTCATAAACGCCGCAGCGGCTTTTTCTCCCAGATCGATCATTCCCGGAGCAACCGCGTTCACCGAAATTTCAGGCGCCAGTGCTTTCGCCATCACCTTTGTGAGCATGTGAAGCGCGGCCTTCGACGAACAATAGTGAGCATGCGTCGCCCAGGGCCGCAGTCCGCCAAGAGATCCCATATTGACGATGCGTCCTTTTCGCTTTCGTAGATATGGCAACGCCTCCCGAGAGACGAGAAACGGACCGCGCGTATTGGAAGCAAAAATCGCGTCCCACTGCGCCACCGTGATCTTCTCAAACTCAACTGTCTCGTAATTTGCAGCGTTGTTTACCAGGATGTCGATTCCGCCTAACTCTGCCGCGACTTCTTTCACCATCTCCCGCACGCTCTTCTCGTCGGTGATATCGCAGCGCACCGCGAGGGCCTCAACATCCCACTCAGCCAGTTCCGCGACGACGTCGCGCGCCTCCTGTCCCGATTCGCGATACGTGATCGCCACATCGGCACCGTGTTTGGCGGCAGCCAGCGCGATCGCCCGTCCGAGGCGTTTCGCGGCCCCAGTGACGAGTATCGTCTTACCTGAAAGAGGACGAGCATCAAGGGTCTCTTTTTTCGTCTTATTGATCGACGTCTTACTAATTGTCATCCGAGGATTCTACCGAAATTACTGCGCTACCATCTCTCCGAATTGAAGGCAGCCGCGGTTCATCCGAACGCCGCTTGGAAAACCCGCTTAAAAACTGCTACACTCCCCCGCATGACGCAGCCTCACGAGGTCGTCATCTATTCGCGCAGGGGATGTCACCTCTGTGAAATCGTCAAAGAGAGCCTGGTCAAACTCCAGAGGCGCGGCAGTTTCACTTGGCGCGAAATCGACGTCGACTCCGACGCCGAAACTCGCAAACTCTATAGCGACGAAGTTCCGGTCGTCTGCATCAACGGACGCAAAGCGTTTAAGTACCGTATGGACGAACAAGAATTCCTACGCCGCTTAAGCGCGGCATGACTGCGGCTTAACCGGCCGAACTTACTGGACTTTCTTCCACACAATGTCTTCGTTGTTCCTGCGATCGATCAAGGCATCCACTTTCCCGTGATCATCGTGTCGAAACAGGATTCTACCTTCGATTCCCTTGCGGAAGAATATATCGGTCGCTTCAGGGATTAACTCTCCCTTTGCCTGATCGCCCTTCTGCCGAAATAGATGTCCACCGTCGGCTGAGATCGTTAACTCTTGCCCGGGGACAATTTCATATGTTCCAACATACTCAGAAAATTTCCTGGTATCCACTTTGCCAGGCGCCGGATCCTCGTAATACCGCAGGACTTGCCCGGCAACAATCTGCCATTGTCCGTTGCGGTACATCCAGGTATCGGTCTCATGATAGCGGGCGGTCAGATTTTGGCCGTGGACGATCTCGGTCTCGTCCTCGTCGTAGCTCATGATCGCGACGTTGTTTTCGATATGACTCTGCACATTCGTCACTTTAATCGTTCCCGAATAACCTGCCGGAAGGGGCGTCACGTCGGCCACGAGCGTCGCCTTATTCATCTTTCGGCCCTTCTCGTCGAAATAAGTGGCGTCGTCCGCAATGTATTTCTTCCACGGCGTTTGATCACCGATCGCCACGGCGTCAAACAGCTCTTGCGAGCGTCGTGTCAGTTCGCTTTGAGTGATGACTGCCTTCGGCGCGCAGGACGTCGAGAAACTTATCGTCAGTCCGATGACCAACAATTGGCAAACGAAACTTGTTCCCACAGCAATTCGATTTTGCATCTCTTCTCCCAAAGCCGAGGGCTTGCTAACCACCGCGAAGCATCGCTAACAAATATCCGGACCACACCATCCCCACCCAAGACTTGTCATCCTGAGCGAACCGGGCACTCCACGAAGTGGAGTGTCCGCGCAGTCGAAGGACCCCTATCCCCTCCCGCGAAACTTCCTTTCCCCAAGCCACTACCTAACGCCCACTATACGGGCAATCGCCATTCCCTCCGATGTTTAATACAAGACGCTCCGGTGGTGTGGTGTTGACTTTCAACTTCCCAGCCATCCCATTACAATCACCACGGATGCTTCGCACTGAACTCTACGCTGATCCCAAAGGCCGTTTTGTCCACGATGTAGTTTTGCAAAGTTGCCAGAAGTTTGGCGACAAGACAGCTTTGGTCGACACCTCCAACGGGCGTCGCTTTACTTTTGCGGAGTATGGCAGTCTCGTTGAATCCTGCGCCCGTGGCCTCGTCTCAGCTGGCATAGCTCGGGGCGAAGTCATTGCCATTTTTCTCCCCAACTCCTGGGAATTTGCCATCGCATATCATGCCGCCACTCTCGCGGGGGCGATTCCCACGCTGCTGAATCCCGTTTATCGCGAACGCGAGATTCGCTATCAATTGGAAAACTCCGGCGCTGCTTTTTTAATCACCGACGGTCCGCTCCTAGAGAACATTAATCTCGATGGACTTCCCAGTCTGCGAAAGACTTTCACCACACGAACTGCGCGCTCGGGATGCATCGAGTTTTCAACCCTGCTGCAGCCAACTTCTGCAGACTTCCCCGTGCCCACCCAAAGCGCGGAAGAAACCGTAGCCGCGCTTCCCTATTCCAGCGGCACGACCGGCCTGCCCAAGGGCGTCATGCTCTCGCACTACAACCTGGTCGCAAACGTCTATCAAACGATCGGACCGAACGCGGCAGATCTCAAGTCTGACGACGTCATCCTCTGCTTCCTACCTCTGTACCACATCTATGGACTCACGGTAGCGTTGACTCTTTCGCTGACTCTCGGCTCGACTCTGATCCTGATGCCGCGTTTCGATGTGCGAAAAGTATGCGACTTGATGGTCGAAGAAGGCGTCACCATGATGTTGATCGTTCCGCCTGCGATCTACGCGTTATGCCAAGCTGTTGAGGCGGGAATCTTCCCGAAGAATCACAAAGTGCGGTGGATGAAATCTGGCGCAGCACCGCTTGCTCCTGAACTCGCGCGCCGATTGTCTGACCTGACCGGCATCATCGTGAACCAGGGATACGGTATGACTGAGGCGTCGCCGGTAACGCACATCGGATTGTGCGACCCTCCCGAGATGAACCGTCCAGCCTCGATCGGCAAACCGTTGGCCCTCACCGAATGCCGCGTCGTCGACCTCAACGGAAACGATGTCGCTCAAGGCGAGCAGGGAGAACTCGTCATGCGCGGTCCGCAAATCATGATGGGATATTGGAAGGAGCCCGAGGCGACTGCCTCCGCTCTGCGCGACGGATGGTACTTTTCCGGCGACATCGTCCGCACCGATGCCGACGGCTACTACTATGTGCTTGATCGCAGCAAAGAGATGATCAAGTACAAAGGATTTCCCGTTGCGCCCGCGGAGGTAGAAGCTTTGATCATGGAGCATCCCGCCGTCCGAGATTGCGGAGTCGTGGCTAAACCTGATCTCGAAGCAGGAGAAATTCCTTGCGCCTTTGTCGTCCTCCGCGAAGGATTCGTTTCTTCGGACGCACTCGCTAAAGAACTCTGCACATTTGTCGCGGAGCGCCTGTCCCGTCACAAACAGCCACGCGAGGTGCGATTTGTGACAGCCATTCCTCGAACGCCATCCGGCAAGATTCTGCGGCGAGAGCTGCGTGCCAGCCTGTCTGGAAATTAGAGGGTTGACGTTGTCACACGCTGACGTTTTCACGCTATATCGCGCGGTAAACATGCAAACTTCTTCATCTCGACACCACCCCCGCTACGCGCTATAGTCCCCAAAGCTTTTTATCAGAGCATCAAAGCCAGGCGCGCTTCCATGTATCGACAAACACTTACCGGATTCTCCGCCGCAACTGCTCTTTTGCATTGTTCATTTCTCCTTCTAGCGCCGCAGACCCTGACCGCCCAGACCGTCCGTAAACTCAGCACCGATACTTTCACCAACACCGATAGCGTCCATAAAACAGAAGTCGAGCCGTCCTCGTTCGCATGGGGCTCAACGATCGTAAGCGCGTTCCACATAGCGCGCAGACCGGGGACCATCGGATGGGGAAGCGCCGACGTCGGCTTCTCCACTTCGACTGACGCAGGCAAGACATGGAAATCCGGCATCCTTCCCGGCCTCACCATCAACTACGAAGGCGGATCGTACGGTGCCGCGTCCGATCCATCCGTTGCCTACGACGCGAAGCATGGACAATGGCTCATCTCGACGCTCCCGCTCGCTGGATTGAATCGACAAAGCGGACTCATCGGCGACGTCGCAGTCAGTCGCTCCACCGACGGTTTGCACTGGGGATTGCCCATCGCAATCGACACGACGCATCTCGACGACAAGAACTGGACCGTCTGCGATAACACGACGACCAGTCCTTACTACGGAAATTGCTACACCGAATGGGACCAGGCTTTGGGCACGGGCGATGTAATGATGAGCGTTTCAAAAGATGGTGGGCTTACATGGAGCGCAGGCCTGCCTTCCGGAAACAGAGCTGGCGGCCTCGGCGGAGAGCCCCTCGTTCAACCGAACGGCACAGTCATCGTTCCCTTCGAGGGTTACAACGGAATTGCCTCTTTTATCTCGACGAATGGCGGCAAGAGTTGGGGATCGAGCGTGAACGTCTCCAGCATCACTGAGCACGCGCAGTCTGGCGATCTACGAAATCAAGATCTGCCCTCCGCGACCATCGACGCGTCTGGCAAGGTTTACGTTGTGTGGGACGATTGCCGATTTCGCACGGGATGCAGTTCGAACGACATCGTCATGAGTACTTCCACGACTGGAAAATCGTGGACGGCTGTGACGCGAATTCCTATCGACGCGGTTACCACCACGGTCGATCATTTCATCGCGGGCATCGGAGCCGATCCAGCAACTTCCGGCGCGACCGCTCATCTCACCATCGTTTATTACTACTACCCTGTCGCGAAGTGCACCGTATCAACGTGCCAGCTCTATGTTGGATTCACTACATCGCAGGATGGCGGCAACACCTGGACCGCAGGACAGAAAATTGCTGGACCGATGAACCTGGCGTGGCTGCCCGTCTCCGACAACGGATACATGGTGGCTGACTATGTGGGAGTCTCCTACGTGAACGGCGCTCCGTTCGGAGTCTTTGCGGTCGCGCACGCGCCCAGCAAAGACTTGCTGAACGAAGCCATCTACACCACGAAAGCACCGCTCCCGGTTGACGCAAACCAACTGACATATTCATCAGAGAACGACAAGCCTGTACCGAACGCCAAGTCCGACTACGACAGAAAAGCCTACTACGACGACGAAGGCCATTACCCTATCCCCGAATCGCGGGCGACACATTGACGACTCTCACAGCGCGGGGTGCTAAACTCACTGCGCATGCGGACGGACATTCTTCCTCTTTGTGATCAGCACCATCGCACCATGGAGCCCGCACTCGCTCCCTACAATGCCGACTACTCTATCGAGTTCTTTCGCTGTACTGATAAATTCTGCCACCGCTGTTTTGGAGAACGCGTCGGGTATATCACTCCCAAACGAGGAGATGAACCCATCCTCACGCCGAACCAGCCCAGTTGCGATCGCCATGGACGCCCCATGTTCATCATCAGCCTCGATCGCCAACGCAATCACCTGACGTACGCCTGCCCCGAACCAGATTGTCCCGAGCGAGTAGTCAGAACCTAAGCGCTTAGGTTTTCTATTCTCCAGATGTTCGCGTAGGGACAGCCGCCCTCGGCTGTCCAGCCCAGCGAAACTCGGCATTGCCAGGAGTGCCGTCGAGCTACTCGCCTACCAGCCACGCAAACTGCGCCGCCGTCAGCGGAACCACGCTCAACCGCCCCTGCCGCACCAGCGGAGAATCCGCAAACCCTGCCCGCGCCTTGATCTCAGCTAACGTTTTGGGCTGTGCGATCGCCTTCCCAACCTTGATCTTCACCAAGGGAACTTTTGGATCGCTCGCATCCACCGAAACGACTGACGCTGTCCCCATCGCGCTCTTCTCGTCGCCAGTGTGATAAATGACGAGACGCTCACCCGGCTTCATCTCGCGGAGGTGCTTCACCGCCGTCGGATTCGTTACACCATCCCAAATCGTCGCCTTGTCCCTCTCGAGATTCGCGAATGAATATACAGTCGGTTCCGTTTTCAGAAGGTAGTCCATGGATGGATATTGTAAACACAAAAGGTTCGTCTCCAAAAGACGACGCCGATGCAGAACCGCGCGCGGGACGCACAGGCAAGTCGATGACATGTGACATGAGTAACCAGAGAGTAACGCCGACTCTGCTCGAACCGTCTGCTTGAAACCAATCCACCAATCGTCTCGACTTCGTACTTGAGTCAGGAAGTGGGTTTCGCGCACGCGCGATTCAACGGTTTTCCCCACCCCCCGTAATCCGTGTAGCGCAGATTTCAGAGCCATATTATGAACCGGACAGAGACACTAACGGTGGGGTCGAGGGCACCCGAGTTCGCGCTGGAGTCGGCGAATCGGGCGCGCTTGTTTCAAACCCTTTCCGGATTCCTAAAAAGAGGACCGCTGATTCTGGAATTTTTGCGGGGAACGTGGTGAGGAAACTGCGCGCAGCGTTTGGCTCAGTTTGAGTCCATAAGAGCACGAATTGAACGTTCGGGAGCGGAACTGGCATTTATCGCGGCTGAAAAGCGCGATGGTGTATTTCGCCCCGACCGATATCTCGAAAAACACGGAATCACGTTTCCGTTCCTGCTCGATGAAGATCGTTCTGTGACCAAAGCTTACGGCCTCTATCACCGCTTTGGAGTGGACGCTCTGAACATCGCGCATCCCGCAACACTGATCATCGATCAGCACCGCGTGATCAGATTCATCTATCGTGGCGGAAATCAGGCCGATCGGGCACCGATGGATGACGTGATGTCGGCTCTGCAACGGATCTCCCCAACGGGGATCTTCGGAACAGGAACGTTAGCACGCAAGGGAGCTTTATAAAGATGAATGCAGATTTCGACCTCGACAAATATCTGCGGCACTCGAAGAAAGTGGATATCTCCGACCTGGATCTTTCTCAGGCGGCAAACCATCCAGTTACTGCCGATGAGATTCATGCGCTCACCTACATGACGGATATCGAGTCGCATACGGTCGTCTACTTGCGCGCCATCCTGAATACCTGTGCCATTGAAGACCCTGAAACCACCGCCTTCCTGAGCTGCTGGGCCTACGAAGAATTTCACCATGGCCATACGCTTCGGCAACTCCTGAACGCTTTGGGAGTTCCGGTAACGCATGACCGAATTGCAGAAGTGCAGCAGGCCGCATCCTGGGGAGAGTGGATCAAAGAAATGGGATCTTCGCTCATCTGCCGCATGACGCGGCATTTCCACGGCGCATACCTGACCTATGGAGCGATTTCTGAGCTTTCTACTCTTGAGGGATACGGAATTTTGGCGCGCCGTACCCAGAATCCAATCGTCGCAGAAGTAATGCGACGCCTGGCCAAAGACGAACGACGCCACTTCTCTTTCTATTACAACAAAGCAAGGCGCGAACTCGAGCCTCGAAACGCGCAACGCCTGACAAGCTTCGTAATCCGCAACTTCTGGCTCCCCGTCGGTGGCGGGGTAAAGCCGGATAGTGAAGTGGAATGGATCCTCTCGTTCATTCTGGGCGATCCGGAAGGCGTTGAAATCGCCCGCCGGATCGACGAGACAATCGCAAAACTCCCCGGCATGCAGTGGTTTGATCGCCTCTCGGTGAGCCGCCAGGATGCGATTGACCGACGCGCGAAAAGTCGCGCGAACACGTCTGCCGTCGGCTTAGGCCAGCCCCAACGGACCCCAGCCATGGCTAAGGCAGCGACGGGGAGTGGCGGCGACTAGTTACCATAACTAGCAAGGCAGTAAATTCCTCAGCCGCGTCATTTTGTATTAGTACAGAAGTAACTTGCCCGCCCTCCGCTGGACGCTGACGATAGAGAGAATCGCCCGTCTCGGCGAACCTATCGTGGACAAGACTATTCTCCTTTCCGAAGTCGTCTCTGCGCTGTCGCTCGCCTTGGACCTCACCGAGGGTCAGCCGATGGGACACGCAATACGCAGCTGCGTGCTTGGGATGAGAATCGGCGCACAACTTGGCCTCGATCGTCAGCAACTCTCCGATCTCTACTACGCTCTCCTACTGAAAGACTCCGGTTGCAGCAGCAACTCCGCACGCCTTTATCAGATACTGGGATCGGACGATCTGCAGGCGAAACGGGAAGTGAAATTAGAAGACTGGACCAAGATGTCGCTCTCCGGTCTGCGTTATCTGAGCAGGAACGCCTCGCCGAACGCGACGCCGATGCAGCGACTCAAACGGATCGTCAATGTCGGTCTGCATCAGAAGCGCAACAATATGATCCTGATCTCCGCCCGCTGTGAACGAGGCGCCGAAATCGCGCGCAAGGTCGGATTTTCCGAAGTGACGTCCCAAGCCATTCAGGCGCTCGACGAACACTGGGACGGCGGCGGCTATCCACTAGGCACTCAGGAGGAATGAGATTCCGATTCTCTCCCGCATCATTAACGTCAGCCAAACTCTGGAAGTCTTTGCCGCAGCGCATAGCCCGGAAGTAGCGTTCATGGTGCTCATCGGACGCAGTGGCACCTGGTTTGATCCGTTAGTGGTGGAAGCCGCCACCACGCTGATGGATGAACCCGATCTTTGGCAGAACCTGCAGGAGGGAGGAGCCCGCGAAACAGTTCTCGCGCTCGAGTCTGGCGGATCTCTTCCGGCCTCGCCCGAAAGAATCGACAGTTTGTGCCAGGCCTTCGCTGGAGTGGTGGACGCGAAATCGCCATTTACCTTTTGTCACTCGGTGGGAGTTTCGCAGGTCGCGATCGACATCGCGACGGGAATGGGACTGGACGCTGAGATGATCACCATGATCCGCCGCGCCTCGCTGTTGCACGACATCGGGAAACTCGGTGTTTCCAACGCCATCCTCGATAAGCCCGGCAAGCTCACTCCGGAGGAATGGGAGGCCATGAAAATGCATCCCGTCTATACCCAGAAAATTCTGGAGCTGATCACAGGATTCGAGGAACTCGCCGTCGTCGCCGCAGCGCACCACGAAAGGCTCGACGGCACGGGCTATCCACGAAATATGAGTGGGAAAGATTTGACCCTCCCAGCTCGCATCATCGCAGTAGCCGATGTTTATCAAGCGCTCTCGGAGAAACGCTCTTACCGCGAGGGCCTGCCCTCCGAAGTAGTGCTGAAAATGATCAAGGAAGACATCCCGCACCGCTTGGATGCGGACTGCTTCGAGGCATTGGGATCGCAACGCCATTCTTCTCCAGATAGTGCCTCGCCGGAAGACATCAAGTCTCGCGCCAAAGGCGCCGGCAGCTAGCCCAATCCGTCCAGCAAGAGCTGCGCAAGCACGACCGAATGACGCTTTTCGTGACTAAATCCTCATAAGCAATTACCATGTCGGTTCAGTCATGACCGACATGAAGAACACTTCGTGGATCCTCCGCGTCCTTCGTGCCCTCGGCGTCGGCCTTCTCTGGATTTCGTTAGCAATGCTAACGATTTGGTCGGCGGCCGCTCTGTACTTCGATCTTTCGATTTCCCACCTACCTTGGTTGTCGCCGATTCTCTATCTCGCAGCGCTCGCGGTGCTGGTTTACTTTTCGAAGTCGCGGCTCGGCAGAATGTCCGTCTGCCTTGGCGGATTCCTTGTCGTCCTAAGCTTCTGGCTACAAATCAAGCCGTCCAACGATCGGCAGTGGCAACCAGACGACTCACAAATGCCGTGGGCGGATGTTAACGGTGATCAAGTCACCATCCACAATTTCCGCAACTGCAACTATCGAACCGAAGCGGATTACACCTGCGAATGGCTGACGAAAACCGTTTCGCTCAGCCAACTAAAAGGTATCGATCTGTTCGTTACCTATTGGGGATCGCCATGGATCGCGCACCCCATCGTCAGTTTTCAGTTTGGCGACAATGACGACGATTACGTAGCGGCTTCGATTGAAACGCGCAATGAAGTTGGCGAAGGCTACTCCGCCATTCGTGGATTCTTCCGCCAGTACGAACTGATCTACATCTTCGCGGACGAACGCGATGTCGTTCGCCTTCGCACCAACTACCGGAAAGATGAAGACGTCCATCTCTTCCACACCACTGCGGGACCAGCCTGGTCGCGGCAGCTTTTTCTGCAATACATCGACCAGGCAAATAAACTTCGCCAGCATCCCAAGTGGTACAACGCGGCTACCGACAATTGCACCACCAATATCTTCACGCAAATGGCCGCCACCGGACATTTACCTGCCGGCAGCTCGCTTCACGACTGGTGGATTCTGCTGAACGGTCGCGCCACTGAAATTCTCTATCGCAATGGAAACTTCGCCGGCAACCTGCCGTTCCCCGAACTCATGCAACGGGCTTACATTAATCCGGTTGCCAAGACATTGAACGATTCGCCCGACTTCTCCCGAGGCATCCGCCTAAATCGCCCCGGCTTCGGCTCGTCCAACTGAGAAACACCTGTATTTTCTCCGAATTCAGCCCCAATATCGCATAGTTACCCCCGACACTTCCCTTCCGCGCCGCTTTCGCCAAGAATAGAGACTGGAAAGCTTGTCGACCGCTCGTGAGCCACTCCTCCTCTAATCCGGGGACAAAAATGTCCCGCGCCATCGAACGCTACTTCAATGTGGCGCTCTTCATGCTCGTCCTCACCGGGTTTGGGGCGTTGGCTTCGACCGGGCAACTTGATCTCGCCTCGGAGGTCATGGTCGGCTTCGCGCTACTCATCCGCGGATACCAACTCGTTACTCGCCGCGAATTCGCGATTCCCGAACGTTGGATCACGCTACTCACCGTCATTTACGTTTTCGTTTTTATCGCCGACTACTTTTTTCTGTCGCGCAGCTTTCTTACCTCCAGTGTCCACCTCGTGCTGTTCACGATGGTCGTCCGATTGTTCTCGTTGCAGAAGACTCGCGACCACTACATGCTCGCGGTCTTGTCGTTCTTAATGGTGCTGGCGGCCGCCGTCCTTACCGTCGGCAGCATGTTCTTGTTCTCCTTCGCCGCGTTTCTGCTAGTGGCAGTCGTAACCTTCGTCCTGATGGAGATGCGACACTCGGTCAGCTCCGAACAGACACACGCGCAGGATCCTCGCATCGCTGCCCCTAATCGCCGCATGGCCTACGGATTGATGGCCATTGCCCCGGTGCTGATGCTGATGGTGATGGCCGGAAGCTTTCTGATTTTCTTCCTGCTCCCGCGAATCTCGTCTCGTTACCTGAGCGCATATACGCCGACCAGCGATGTCTCCACTGGATTCTCCGACCGCGTGCAACTCGGTCGCATCGGACAGATTCAGCAATCCAGTGCCGTCGTCATGCACATTGAGATTCAGGATGACATTCAAGGAAGATACGACCTCAAATGGCGTGGCATTGCCTTAAACACCTTTGACGGAAAAGTCTGGTCGAATTCGTTTGAGCAGATGCAGTTGCGTCCTTCGTCCGATGGAAATTACCGCCTTGCAAGTTCGAGCCTCTCGAACTCGATAGTCCAACACAACGGAGCTGGTACGCCCGGCCGTGTAATTCGCTACCGCGTCCTCATGGAGCCCTTGGGGACAAATGTTTTCTTCCTCGCGGAGAAGGCGCGCAGTTTGCGAGGAAATTTCCGACAGGTCGGCGTCGACGCCGGCGAGGCTGTTTACGATCTCGACACGGACCACCCAGTCAACCGCTACGACGCCGAATCCCAGCTTCCAGCCATCGATAGCGACGAACTACGTGCGTCCGCGAACAACTCGACGGCGGATATGGACGCATACCTGACGCTTCCGCCGCTCGACCCTCGCGTGCCCAAGTTAGCCGAAGACGTCACCGCGCAAGCGTCCAGCAACTACGACAAAGCGCTCGCGCTCGAGCAATATCTTTCCACCCATTTTGGATACACGCTTGAACTTCCCCGCCGGCTTGCACCGGATCCTCTCGCCAATTTCCTGTTCGAGCGCAAGCGTGGACATTGCGAATACTTTGCGAGTTCGATGGCGGTGATGCTGCGATCGCTCCATATCCCTTCGCGAATTGTTACTGGATTTCGCGGCGGCGAATTCAACGATCTCACCGGACAGTATGTGATTCGCGGCAGCGATGCCCATTCCTGGGTCGAAGCTTATTTCCCCGGAACGGGATGGATCAGTTTCGATCCAACGCCCGCAGGAAACTCTGCAACGCAAGGGAGTTGGTCGCGCATGCAGATCTATCTGGACGCAGCAGCGTCCTTTTGGCGTGAGTGGGTCATCAACTACGATGTCACCCACCAGCGCACGTTAGGCAGGGATGCCGCCACCAGCAGCCGCCGCTTCTTCGACGAAGCTCGACGTTGGGTTTGGCGAAAACATCACGCGCTACTGCGATCGGCACGGAAAGCGCACGATCACATGAGCGCGTTTCCGGCGCGATGGCTGGGAACGATCGGGATAGTGGCGATATTCCTAATCTCGCTGCTCAATGTACGGAAGCTGGTCCGCGGATTTCGTGCACGCATCTTGCGGACCCATCCTGAGCGTGCTCCACGCGAAGCCGCCACACTTTGGTATGACCGGATGGTGGGACGACTGGAGCGACTAGGATGGCGCAAGACACCATCCCAAACTCCGCTAGACTTCGTGGCTGCGATTCAGGAAGAACAGCTGCAGAAAAAAGTGGCCCGCTTCACTCGGGCCTACGAATCAGCACGCTTTGGACAATCCGTCGACGACGCGCAAAGCCTGCCAGCGCTGTTTGAAGAGATTCATGCTGGAACGTCCACAACTGGCACGTCCGCGACAAACAAAAAAGAAAGCCGCTCTGCCGCTAGTTAGAAGCGGTGCAGCACACCCACACCCACGTAGAAGTTGTGTTGCCTGCTACGAGTGGTCGTAACGTCGTAATCGGGAACTCCCGACCAGAAATCACGTGCTTCCATCCGTGCGCCCCAGCGATGCCAGAACCAGACATCCAACCCAGTTCCGAATTGCATTACCCCCGTATTGGTCCCTGTCGAGCCCGGATTAGGTCCACCAAACAGCAACTCTGGAGCCTCACGAAACCGCCCATAACCGCCGCCCACGCTGACCCAAGGAGTAACACTTTCCGCCTGAAAAATATTCACTCGCACCGATGGAGTTACAAACAACGCTCCAATATCTTTGGGAATCGTATTGTGGTCGGTGTGCAGATCCATCCGAAAATAAACGGCTACCGGCAGTTCGGCCGAAATTCCAAATATCTTGTAGGTCTTCAGCTGACGGCTGTAGTTGGCCGCGACCTCGGCTTCGTTTCCGAAATGAATATGCGGATCATTGTCGAACGGATCCGTCGTCACGATGCTCTGGGTGGGAACAAAGGCGCGTCCCGCCGTGAGCGACACCACATTGATCGGATCCCATGCAATGGCATCCTGCGCCCACGCGCTGGAAATGAAAAGCAATCCCGTGCCAAGTAGAAATGATAGAAATGCGAGGCGTTTCGCCGACATCTCTCCTCCAAAAGTGTTGAGGAATGTGGTGTTGTTTCAATAAGATTAGCACGTCAAATCGGGATCGCAGATACACCGAGGTACCCTTGGTGGTGCCCCGGTTTTACCGACCCCGAGACGGACTATACCGCTCGTTAAGATGCTAAAATCAATAGGAAGCCCTTCCTGCGGGTGTGGCCCATCTCTGGTTGCATAAAGTGCCTAAAAATTGTCGAAAACGTTGCCTATAACTTTGCCCGTAAATGACAGCACAACCGCGATTTTCGACCGTCCCAATCCGCCCAAGGTTGGGTTTGTAAGCCTCGGCTGCCCCAAAAACCTTGTAGATAGCGAGGTCATGATGGGGATGCTGGCACAAGCCGGCGCTCAACTGACGCCCGACGCCGAGGACGCCGACGTAATCGTTGTGAATACCTGCTCGTTTATTGGCACCGCCCAGCAGGAGTCGATCGACACGATCCTGGAGATGTCTCGCCTGAAAACCGGCGGTAAGGCCAAGAGGCTAGTCGTCGCGGGCTGCCTGGTGGAACGCTTTCACGATGAGATTTTGAAGAACATCCCCGAAGTAGATTCAGTAGTCGGCACCGGCGAGTTGGAGAAAATCCTCGCTGCCGCTGGCCTGGTAGATACGCCTCGGGCCGCGAGTCCGTTCAACATTCTGACTTCGACTCCGGCTCTTTCGACATCGGCTCTTTCGATTTCGCCGACCTCGCGCGCCGAGGGTGATCATCGTCGCGAACAGGGCCGCTTCAATCGCGATTCCTGGGACGGTGCAGTCGCCGACCTCCCCAACTATCTTTATGACGACCACACGCCTCGCGTTCTAAGCGGACCGGGTTATTCGGCCTACATCAAGATTGCCGAAGGCTGCGATCATCCCTGTAGCTTCTGTATCATTCCGCAACTGCGAGGTCAGTTTCGATCGAGGCGCTTCGAATCCGTCATCGCTGAAGCAGAACGCCTCGCCCAGTCCGGCGTCCGCGAAATTACTCTCATTGGACAAGATACGACCTGCTACGGCGAAGACCTCGGATTGAAAGATGGACTCGCGCTTCTCCTCGAAAAACTCGCCGCTGTCGAAGGCCTGCACTGGGTTCGCTTCCTGTACGCGTATCCCAACAAGATCACTGGCCGGTTGCTGGAGACGATCGCCGCTCATGACAAAATCTGTTCCTACATCGATGTGCCACTCCAACATGCTTCTGGCACGGTATTGAAGCGCATGAAACGCGGTGGCGGTTCTGATATTTTTCTACGTTCGATCGAGAAGATGCGCCGCGAGATTCCCGGAGTTACCTTGCGAACGTCATTCATCGTAGGATTCCCCGGCGAGACCGAAGCAGAATTCGAAGAACTTTGCAGCTTCGTGAAAGCCGCTTCTTTCGACTGGATGGGTGCGTTCGGCTACTCCGACCAGGAGGGCGCGGGTGCGTTTGCTCAAGCCGACAAGGTTTCAGATCGTGAAATCGAAGCTCGGCGGAAGACATTGATGTCAATCCAGAAAAAGATCAGCCGGACAAAGAAGAAGTCGCTCGTTGGAAAAGAATTCGATCTGTTGCTCGAAGGTAGTTCCAGTGAATCCGATCTACTGCTCGAGGGACGCACCGCGATGCACGCTCCCGAGATCGACGGGAAAGTCTTCGTCAACGACTATCCCGAGGGATCCGAACCAAAAGAAGGACAGTTCTACCGCTGCCGCATCACCGCCGCCCACGACTACGATTTGGTAGCAGAGATCGTCTAGCGGAAGACACTTGCGTGAAAGCCGCCAGCGTGCGAAAACGAACGCGGACGCAGCCAGCGCGGAAGACATCTACGTGGAGGAACTGAACATGGAAGAACGTAACGTGGAAGAGCAGAACATGGAAGAGCGCACGTGGAAGAGCGGCCCTTCAGGGCCGCGTAAAGATCAGGTTTGAATCGGCTTTAGCCGCGGGCCGTGCGTCGCTCTTCCCCGAACTTCGAATCAAGACGCAAATAAGAAAGCGCTAAGCCAAGACTCTCTAACCAATTTCTATGCCACCGAAACGTACCATCAAACTTCGTTGTCCGATCTGCAAGAAAGCCACAAAAGCCGCGGACCCGGACTTCCCTTTCTGCAGCGATCGCTGCCGCCTGATCGACCTCGGCAAATGGTCCAGCGGAGCCTACGTCATTTCGTCGCCCGTCACTGACGCCGAAGAAGCCGTCCGGCAAGACTTCGAAGACGAGGACGGGAAATGATGAGTTCCCTGCCCGCGGCCTCGAAGAAAACCAGAGACGAGTTTGAGACCAAGAAAGAGGCGCCGCTGTGGGCCACTCTGGTCGCAACCTTCTTCGGCGCGGGCCGCATGAAGCCCGGCCCCGGCACTTGGGGATCCGTGGCAACGGTAATCGTATGGGCGTTGATCAGCTTCGAAATTCCGGCCGCACATCGCACCTGGGCAACGATCGCCGCCGCTGTGTTCGTTACGCTAATTGGGATCCCCGCAGCTACACTGGTCGCACGAGCTTACGGTGCCAAGGATCCTCAATTCGTCGTCATTGACGAAGTCGCCGGACAACTCGTCGCGCTCATTGCTGTCCCGTTAGCCTGGAAGACATTCCTGGCGGGACTGATACTGTTTCGGTTCTTCGATATCTTGAAACCGTTTCCAATTCGACGACTGGAGCGGCTTCCCGAAGGTACTGGTATTGTCGTAGACGATCTGGGTGCTGGACTTTATGCGCTCGCAATCATGCATCTTCTGTTGCACTTCGGACTTCTAACTAGGTAGCGCTTCCAAAATAAGTGCAGTCGTTCGCGCCGGAATAATCTCATGAGCATTACAGATCGCTTACTTGGCAAGAAAAACTCGAACGGCAAGCCGCACATCGATTCAGTCTCGCCGATCTTCGCTCTCGCTGGCGGTGAAGTTCGGATTAACGGAAAAAGCTTGCAGCCCCATGAATTGCATCGTCCACGCGTGCGCTTTGGAGAACTCGAAGGCGCTGTAGTGATCAGCTCCGACGACTTTGTTGTTGCGCGTGTGCCAGACAAGGCGGCCTCGGGGAACATCTTTGTCGGTGCGAACGGACAAGATAGCAATCCTCAATCCTTACAAATTGCCGAACTCGTTGCGAATGGATTACACCCCGTAACCAATCCTGCGATCGACCGCGACGGCAATCTGTTCGTCACGTTTTCCGGATCGCGTGGACAAAAAGTACCCGTTGCAATTTTCAAAATCGACGCCGACTCTAGCGCCGGATCCAACCTCAAACCTTTTGTCACCGACATGATGAATCCGACCTCGATGGCTTTTGATCGCGAGGGTCAGATGTACGTTTCGTCGCGGAACGATGAAGCGGTCTACAAAGTGTCGCCAAGCGGTGCGATATCGACCTATGCTGAAGGCATGGGGATCGCGACCGGAATCGCCTTCGACGCCGCTGAGAATTTGTACGTGGGCGATCGCAGCGGCACAATTTTCAAAATCGCGCGTGACCGTCAGATATTTGTTTTTGCCACGCTTGAGCCCAGCGTTTCCGCGTATCACATCGCGTTCGGACCTCAGGGTGACATGTTCGTCACCGCACCTAGCACTTCCAGCTTTGATTGCGTTTATAAAGTTGACCCGCACGGAACGGTATCCGTTTTCTATCGCGGACTGGGGCGTCCGCAAGGTCTGGCACTCGACATCGAAGGCAATATCTACGTCGCCGCATCTCTCTATGGGCAACGAGGCATTATCAAGATCACTCCGCAGGGCAAAGCGGCTCTCCAGGTCGCAGGAGAGGGTTTGGTGGGGCTGGCCTTCGCTCCTGATAAGTCAGCAATTCTCGCCGCTAACAACAGCGTTTACCGCATCGAGTGGAACATCGAAGGCCTGCCACTGTTGCCCTGATCCTTCATCGTCCTGACGGCGAATCAAACGTTCGGCTTCCGTCATGGTTTTTGGATGTTTGGCCGCGCACAAAACGAGTCCTTTGGAAATATTAGTCGTTATAACGACTAATATTTTTGGACGAAAGGTTCGTCCAGAAAGCAAGCGCGCGCTGGCCTTCTTCAGTCACTGCCAAACCTATTTCGCCCCGCGTATGGATACGGAAATAAGCTCTCTTCATGCTTCTGCAATTCCCGCAACCAGTCATGGATCCCAAGTTGCGCAGCAGGAGAAAGCGGATAAAATTCGAATCCCGACTGAGCATCGCTGCTGTGACGTACGGTCGCCAGCGTTTCTATCGGAGCGCTAAGCGACGGCAATTCGATCATGACAGTTTCGCCAACGCGCGGCGCGCCACAAACGATCGCCGACATTCCGCGTGTACTGATATCGAGACTCACTCCGCACGTAACTACCGGCCCGAAACGCAGGAATCGTTGCAACGTCACTGGGATGCTGGTTACATAACGCCCTTCCCGGCGGCGAAAGTTGAATCGACCTGCCCGATTCAACGGGCCGCGGCTGTCTAGATACATAGTCCTTCCCTTCCGCGATTGAGAGAACGAGTCACACCATTCTTTGAATTCTTGCCGTCCACGATCCCAATCTTAAGACGGTGTCTCTCCACCCCATCCCCATCCCGTTTGCAGACTGGCGCGGATGACTCCGAGAAGTTCTGCGTTGTCCGCAGGCTTCTGGAAAAATGCGATCGCCCCGGATTCCAGCGTCCGCTTTTCATTTCCTTCTGGATCGCGAGCCGTGAGCACAATCACCGGGATATCCGCCAGAGCCGGATATTGCTGCAAATTCTTCAGGACTGCGAAGCCGTCCCCCGCTGGCAAGCCAAGGTCGAGAATGATCAAATGCGGACGTTCCTTCTGCGCCATTGCGATGGCCGAATATCCGTCGCAAACATTCACCGTGTCGAAATTGTTGGCTCGGAGACGCAGGCTCAGAGCCTGTCTGAGATCGGGATCGTCATCCACTACCATGATCTTGGCTCGGTTCATGGGCGGTCTCTCGCCGTAGCTCTCAGTTAACATGATTGTGGTTCTCCTTTTCAGTCGCAGTTTGTTTGTTGGACCGATCGCGCTGGATGATTTCTGTCACGCTGTCGGCCACGCCCCAAATCTGTTGCTCCACCGTTCGCGAGTCGCCCGCTGGTGGCATAGGAACCGGTTCAACCGAAATCTGTAGAGTGCCGCTCGCCTTGAACTGCGCCAGTCCTCCCACTTGATCGCGGATTCGCTGCATCAGGATTTTCGCTCTCTCCGTATCCGTGCCGGCAACCACAAAAAATGTTTCTATCGCAGACCCGCTTCCCATGGGTGGCAGCACCACGTCTTTGTCGACGTAAACACATTGGCGCAGGACACCGAGGCAACGCTGACAGGTCTCTCTCCAACTTCCACGAAGCGATTTGGAGAGCGGCGTTAAATCCACCCGAACCAGCACAATGTCCTTCCGCAAATGCCCATGTTCCGTGATCACAGGCTCCAGCAGTTTCGAAAGCGAGTAGAGCGGCAGCGTAAACGAGAACGTGGTGCCAGCACCGGATTTGCTCGCAACCCACATCCTTCCGCCATGAAGAGTTACGATCTCTTTTGCGATGAAAAGGCCCAATCCCAGGCCGGCCCTGTTCCCATCCACCGCCTCCGGATCCTGAAACATTCGCTCAAAAACCAGCGGCAACGATTCTTGTGGAATGCCGCGCCCACTATCGCTCACCGAGATATAGACGGAGCTGCGATCGGTTTCAACCGTCGCCGCTTTCACCGTAATGATTCCGTCCGCGGGAGTGAATTTAATCCCGTTGTCGATCAGGTTGATGAGTACTTCAAGCGTCCGATCTGGATCCGCATACACCAACGGGATCGTTGGATCCAGGAACACTTCGACGCGAACTCGCTTTTCGGCGGCGGTAAGTTTCATCATCGCAACTGCCTGCTTGATCAGTTCGCCAATATGTATGCAGCGCGGTTCCACTCTCAACTTGCCGCTGTCGGCGCGCGTTGCTTCCAGCAAATCGCGAATCATCGCGTGCAATTGATTCACGCTCCTGAGCACGGTTTTCAGATGATCATTCTGGTCCGGCGTCATGGCCCCAGCTAACCCATCCAGCAAGATGGTGACGTACTGATGAATGCAAGTCAGCGGCGTACGCAGCTCGTGCGAAACGTGGGAAAGAAACTGGTTCTTAAATTCAATTTGCGACTTGCGGGTTATCTCCAACGCACGCACCAGGCTCTGCCTTTCCATGGCATAGTGGATCGCGCGTTCCAACTGCTTACTGGTAATGTCGCCCTTCACCAGATAATCCTGCACGCCCTGGTTCAGCGCTTTCATCGCCAGCGCCTCATCGTCCTGTCCTGAAAGAATGACCACCGGAACACTCGGCGCCTTCTGCATCACCTTTCGAAAGGTGTCCGCGCCGTGACTATCTGGCAGATTCAAGTCGAGCAACACCAGCGAGGGTGTTTCAGCCTCCAGACATACGAGCGCGTCTGAGAGCCGAGGGACACAATTCACCTGCACTTCGGGGCGGCCTTCGTGTAAGCGCAGACGCACCAAGTCAGCGTCGCCCGGATTGTCTTCGACCAGCAAGATGTGAGCGGCCTGACTGTCGATCATTCTTCCTCTGCTGGCAGACTCACGCAGCCAAACCAGAATTGTTCAATGGTTTGCAACGCTGAAAAATAATCGGCCAGGTTTCCAGGTTTGTGAACGTAGCAATTCGCGCCCATTTCATAACTTCGTTTGATATCGGAGCACGCTTGCGAAGTACTAAACACCACGATAGGAATATTTCGCAGATTTTCGTCCTGTTTCGTCTGCGCCAGCACCGCTCTTCCGTCTTTCTTGGGAAGATTGAGATCGAGAATCACAAGGTCGGGGCGAAACGCATTGACGTAAGCGCCAGCCCGGTTCAGGAACGCCAGCGCCTCCACTCCGTCCCGGACGCTGCTAATGTGACTCTGAAAACTACTGCCGGCCAACGCCTCCATTGCCAGCGCGACGTCGGCCGGATTGTCATCCACCAGAAGGACCTGATGCGACTGGTTCATCGCCTGGCTCCCCCCTCCTGAGTGTAGTGACAGACAATCGAACAGAATTCGACCACGGACCGGCTTCGCAGCGTGATATTTGTTCTCGATATCTCATCGGGAGGCTTGACGCACGACCGGCCTCCGCCATTTCTTCGCGAACATCGCCTCATGCAACCAACTATCGGCCCCTCCCAAGTGGGCTTGAGACTCGAAAGACGAGAAGGAAGTGGAGAATTCATCGGCCCGCGACCGACCACTTGGCCCATGGCCGTAAGGACGTAGTGGGTGGGCGACGTACTGGGTGGACAAAGAGATGCGAGTGCGAAGGGTTTACCCCGTGTTCCTCCGTGCACCCCGTGGTAAAGACTTTGATTTCTCTTGCAGAGAAGATGGGCAGCAAAAAATAAAGCCGAGGCGGTATCGAGTCCGCCTCGGCTAAACGCAATATTCAATACAACCCGTCTACTTCGTGACCACCTGTGAGAGAGCCACGAACTTCGAGGGCAAGTAATTCGCGTCACCAACGTAGCTTGGGGCCACGGGGTGCTTTCCTGCAGGAATTGCAGAAGTCGTAAACTGCGCGACGCCATTTTTCAGTGTGCCGGTTCCCAAAACACTCCCGCTCACCAGGAACTGCACGGTCTCCCCATCCGGAGGGGGACCGACAGCCGATGTAACGGTCGCGGTGAATGTCACAGCCTGTCCGACAACCGAAGGATTCAGAGAAGACGTCACGGTTGAATTCATCGTCGGCACCAAGAGGAAACCGCCCTTATTGGTTGACACGGCGACTACGCCGAAGTCATTGACCTGTGCCGAATACGTGGTTCGATTCGTCGAGAAACCCGCCAAGACCACAAAATCCTGCATTCCGGTCGTCGGCGTCCACAGGAACCCATCGAGAAAACCTGTGCCGCTGGTCGTCAGAGAATTGCCAACGATCCAGTTTTTATTGTTGATGCTCAGGGCCGAACTTGAACTGCCGCCGAGTGTTCCCAGGTCTTTCACTCCGCCAGCAGCCGTATACGAAAACGCATGTTTGTTGGAATTTGCTGCCGGTGCCTGGCCCACTACAGTTCCCGCGTCGTTAATGGCAAAAGCGAGCGTTCCGGCCGGGCCGAAGCTTTGCAGACCACCTGCCTGCGTCCAGGTAAATCCCATCGGAGTACGTGCTCCGTTCGGGTAGTAATATCCCGCGGCCTGATTCGAAGTGTTGATTGCGGTCGCTGTCGCCCCGCCAACGCTGGTCAGGGTCGGCGTGATGTCCTGCATGCCCCCAGCCTGCGTCCAGAGAAATGCGTGCTGCAGGTTCGTAGAGGTATAGGAGAGACCGACCACCGCTCCGGAAGCATTGATTCCTCCGGCGGCGCTGAGTTCGCCACCCAACGTCCCGAGCCACTGCACGCCCTTTGACGGACTCCAATTAAATGCCTGTAGGTTACCCGAATGATTCGGATCGCCAGCTCCAACGACATCGCCGGAAGCGTTAATCGCCGTGCCGCCGCTGTTGGTGCCGCTTAACCCAATCTGCGTCGCTCCGGTGATGCGGTTCCAGGTCGATACCTGGTACGAATCGTTCGTGCCTGTGTTGACTACCACCTGACCGCTATTGTTGATCGCGATCACCGAATTCGGACTCGTTCCCGGCACCGGCACGACGGTAAAGATTCTTTGCGCGAAGGCCGCGCCCGAAAGCACCATCGCAAATACCGCAACGATCCCGACGTCGTTCATTTTTCTCATAGTCATCTGTTTCAAAGTCATCGATCCTCCTCTGAGGATTGGAATACTTACCAGATTTGTGGGGAATCGTACACCCGTGCAGTAGGTGAGATGCAAGTCAGGTGCCATCTTGGATCTCAAGTTTCAAGTAAGGAAATATCTACAAACTAAAGAACTGCATATACTTACACTGATAGCGCAAGGGCGTTGCCTCTCGCTTTCGTCCATCCAACCCAAACTATGACCGTTCCTGGGAAAGAAACTTCCTACCCCAAAAGTAACCCGTTACCCTTTAGAATGAGGTTTCCAGGACAGTCTTTTAGACCCCGACACACAAAGGTAGAAACCCTGCAATCCTCGAAACCACTCGCATCGGATGAGATTTCCTCGATGGAGGTTTTTTCCAAGTCTGGTTCCCCCGACGAACTCTGGATGGAGGAAGCGCTTCGCTGCGCCCAACGCGCGCTGGAGTCCGACGAAGTGCCGGTAGGGGCCGTGGTTATTTGTGAGGGACGCATAGTGGGCCGAGGCTGGAACCGCAATCTGGCCGACCACGATCCAAGCGCCCACGCCGAAATCGTGGCCTTGCGTGAAGCAGGTCGAAACGTTGGCAATCACCGTCTCATCGACTGTGAACTGTTTGCTACAATTGAGCCGTGCGCAATGTGCGCGGGAGCGGCAGTGCACGCGCGCATCCGCCGCTTGGTATACGGAGCCGATGATCCGAAAGCAGGGGCTGTCCATTCGCTCTTGCAAGTGGTGAATCTGCCCGGTTTGAATCACAAGATGGACGTTCAAGGCGGAGTCTTGGCGGGACGTTCAGCCGAGATCATGAAAGAATTTTTCAGCCGTCGCCGCTAAACGTTGCACTGCAAAAACGAACGGTAAGGGCACAGTTTTAGCCGTGCCGTCAGAAGTACGACAAGATCGGCTTCAGCCGTTGCGGCTAGCCGACTCAAAATTATCACCCGGAGAGGTGCGTGAGTGGTTGAAACGATCCGCCTCGAAAGCGGACATACCTTAACGGGTATCGTGGGTTCAAATCCCACCCTCTCCGCCATATTTCTCACCCGGCGTCCGCTATTTCAAGGACGATGCCATTGAGCGTTCCCCTCCAGACCCCGTTCGATACAGTCGAGAATGCGCACCAGTACGTGCGCTTGCTAGGCGAAGCCATCGCCGAAGCCAAGAATGAGATTGACGTTGATTTAGGAGTTGCGACGCAAAACAACTCAGAACGCCGCGTCGAAGCTTTACGCCTGGTTCGATTCAAACTGGATAAGCTGGAACAAAATCTTCACAACAGCAGCCGTCTGCTCAATGACCTACGGACGATGCGACGGCTATTGTTTGAAGAGCGTCAGGATTCCCCGGCGTCCGCACCATTGACGTCCGCAACCTCGATATCCGCAAAAGACCCGGCCGCTTAACCTAGCGTTGATCGATCGCACAGCTCTGCCCCACATGGCGGAACCGAGAATTACGCCCGCAATCTTTCCGCAAATTTCTTTTCCAATTTTTCCAGCTTGGGAGAGATCACAAACATGCAATAGGGCTGGCGCGAATTCTCGTTGTAGTAATTCTGATGGTAGGACTCGGCCAGATGAAACTCTTCCGCCGGTTCAACCGCCGTTACGATCGGCTGAGGAAATACTTTCGCAGCGGTCATCTCCGCGATCACGTCCTCCGCAATTCGTTGCTGCTCCTCATCGCTGTAGAAAATCACAGAGCGATACTGCTCGCCGGAATCATTGCCCTGTCGATTGAGCGTCGTTGGGTCGTGGACCGCAAAAAACACATCCAGCAGTTCGCGATAGTTAATCAGATCGGGATCAAACGTAACGCGCACCACTTCCACATGCCCCGAATCGCCGCTGCACACCGCGCGATACGTAGCCTGGTCCGCGGCTCCGCCCATGTATCCAGACTCCACATGGGTTACACCGGTCAAGCGCTGGAAGATAGCCTCAGTACACCAAAAACAACCGCCGCCAAAAACCGCTTTTTGTTCTTTTCCCATTTCGTTGGTCATGTTTATTGGATGTATCGGGAGCCTCGAAGTTTCGGTTGCGCCCAAGAAGAAAGAAGAAGACAGAGGTCGGTTTTACCCTGTGCTCCTCCGTGCCCCCCGTGGTGGAGGTCCTTGACCTAAACCGACACGGTAAACGACGTCTCCGTCCGCGTAACCGGACGATACAGCGTGTCGCGCTCGATAGGTTCGCGTCCGGCCTCTTCGATCAAGTGGATCAGATCGTGTCGCCGCAGCCCTTGGGGAGTAGTCGCTCCAGCGTCGTGATAAATCTTTTCTTCCACCACCGTGCCATCAATATCGTCGGCCCCAAAGCGCAAAGATATTTGAGCAATCTTTGGCGTCATCATCTGCCAGTAAGACTTGATATGCGGGAAATTATCCAGCACCAGACGGCTCACCGCGATCTGCTTGATATCGGTCATCCCAGTCGTTGTAAAAAGATGCTGCAACGGCGTGTTCGCAGGATGGAACGCCAACGGAATAAAAGTCTGAAATCCATGCGTCTCGTCCTGTAATGCGCGCAGTTTGAGCAGATGGTCAACGCGATCTTCGTCGTTTTCAATATGCCCGTAGAGCATCGTCGCGTTCGACTTCAATCCAACCTCATGCGCCACGCGTGCTGTATCGAGCCACTGATCGCCATCGATCTTGTGATCGCAAATAATCCTCCGCACGCGATCCGCAAAAATCTCGGCCCCGCCACCGGGCAGAGAATCGACGCCCGCTTCCTTCATTTTTTCCAGCGTCTCGCGGATGGACAGTTTCGCCCGCTTCGCCAGATACGCCACTTCCACCATCGTAAAAGCTTTGAGATGGACTTGCGGAAACCGCTCTTTCAAACCAGAGACAAGATCGAGAAAATACTGAAACGGCAGATCAGGATGCAGTCCGCCAACGATGTGAAACTCGGTCACGGCTTCTGTATATCCGGAAGAGGCTGTCTGAAATGCTTCGTCCAGAGCCATGGTGTAGGCGCCGGGAGTATCTTTCTTCCGTCCAAAAGCACACAATCTGCAAGCCGCAACGCAAACATTCGTCGGATTTATATGCCGGTTGACGTTGAAGTACGCCTTGTCCCCATGCATGCGCTCACGGACCGAATTCGCCAGCCAGCCAACCGCGAGAACGTCGCCGGTACCGTAGAGAACCAGCGCGTCAGCCTCGTTCAGGCGTTCGCCCGCGAGGACTTTTTCTTTGATTGGAAGAAGTCGCGGGTCGTCGGTTTGGAATGTATGCGTGATCGACATCTAGATCAATAATAACCCAATCAGTTTGCCATTTAAGACTTTTGTCATCCCGAGCGCAGCGAGGGATGACATGGACTCTAGGGTATCCGCACCAGCAAATCCCCCGCAACAAACAGAAAAAACACCACCGCAATCACTCCATTCATCGTAAAGAACGCCGCGTTCAATTTGCTCAGGTCGTCGTGCCGAACCAACGTATGCTCGTAGAGTAGAAGCCCAGCCACCGCCACAATCCCCATCATCGCGAGTTTGCCAAGTCCGAAAGTCACGACCACGGCGAGTAGCAATCCGATCATCACGATGTGAAACACCCGAGCCACGATCAACGCATTCTTGATCCCGATATGCCTCGGCAGCGAATGCAATCCGTGGCTTTGATCGAAGTCACGATCTTGACACGCGTAAATAATGTCGAATCCTCCCACCCAAAACATCACGGCCGCAGTGAGCAAAAGAATTCGCGGATCAATCGATCCACGCACCGCAATCCACGCCGCCGTGGGGGCGATCCCAAGCGCCAGCCCAAGAAAAAGATGCGACCAGCGCGTAAATCGCTTGGTGTAGGAGTAGAGCAAGACGATCGCCAGCGCTACCGGCGACAGCATCAGCGTCAGCCGATTCAATTGCGATGCAGCGAAAACAAATATTCCGCAGGAGATCAAAACAAAAGCTGTGACGAAGCCGGGGGTAAGTTGTCCCAATGGCAGCGCGCGAACCGCTGTCCGAGGATTCGCCGCGTCAATTGACGCATCCGCCAGCCGATTGAACGCCATCGCCGCGGACCGCGCCGAAATCATGGCCACGACAATCCAAAGCAATGGTCTCCACGCCGGAATCCCGCCCGCAGCCAACATCGCTCCGCAAAGCGCAAAGGGGAGCGCAAAAATCGAGTGCTCCCACTTGATCATCTCCAACGTGATCTTCAAATTTCGGAAGAAAGCCACGAGATAATTGTAAAGCAGCAAAAGCTTCACCACGGGGGACACGGAAAAACACGGGGCGGGGCAATCAAAGTAGGACGATGGTGTAGGCGATCAGTGTGAGACTGGTTAAGGTTTCCTCGTGTCCCTCTGTGCTCCCCGTGGTAAAGGCCCTTATGCTGCGAGCTAGTACGGCCCAATGATCCCGCCAATATGCCGCGTCGTAGCGTGAGCGGGCTTCATCTTTTTCTCCAACCCAGCAATCATGTCGAGATACTTGTAGCCCGTCCCAGTATTGAAAAGCACAACCCGATCTGACGCGCTGAAAAATCCGTTAGCCCGCAATTTCTGATACGCCACCAGCGATGCCGCTCCCTCTGGAGCAGCAAATATTCCCTCTACGCTCGCCCACTCTCGCGTAGCCGCCAGCATCTCTTCGTCGGTCGCCACAACCGCCGTGCCGTTACTCCTGCGAAGAATGTCGAGAACCAGGTAATCTCCGTAGGCCTTCGGGACGCGCAGCCCCGCCGCGAAAGTTGCAGCGCCCGTCCACATTTCAGACGCGGGATTCCCCGCCGCGAACGCATTCACAATCGGCGCGCAACCAGCTGCCTGCACCGTAATCATCTTGGGACGCTCCGCCCCAATCCATCCCAACTCCTGCATCTCGTCAAACGCTTTCCACATTCCGATCATGCCCACGCCGCCGCCCGTGGGATAAATAATTCCATCCGGAAGCTTCCAATTAAGCTGCTCGGCAACTTCGTATCCCATCGTCTTCTTGCCTTCGACGCGAAACGGCTCTTTCAACGTCGAGACATCGAACCATCCTTCTTTTTCTTTACGCTCGGCCACCATGCGCCCACAATCGCTGATCAGCCCATCCACCAGCGTGAGGTGCGCGCCGTAGTAATCGCACTCCATGCGATTCGCCAGCGGTACATCTTTCGGCATAAAAATGTGTGCCTCGATTCCCGCCGCCGCCGCATACGCCGCCAGCGCGCCGCCTGCATTTCCAGCGGAAGGCACGGCCAGTTTTTTCAATCCATAATGTCGAGCCATCGTTACCGCAGCCGACATGCCACGCGCCTTGAACGACCCCGTAGGATTCAACCCTTCGTCTTTGATCCACACATTGGGATACTCGCGGCTAGGCAGCATCGGTGTGAATCCTTCGCCGAGCGTTACAGGCGGAGCATCCGGAAGAACCTCAGCATAACGCCACATGGAAGCAACGCGCCCCACCAAATCCTCGCGCCGAAACTTCCCTTTCAAACTGCCCAGATCGTAGCGGACGTAAAGCACTCCACCATCTTTCGGACAAACATTCAGCGGACGATCCGCAGAGAAATGCTCTCCGCACCGTGTGCATTCAAGGTAGGAAATTCGCATCGGATGAAGGATAGCATTTGGCGTTATAGCATCAGCAATCCCTAAACTCGCCCTTCCCATCTCTGCGGATTACGACTTCCATGGAAACACGCGATCACAACGATAGCGTTTGGTTCAACGTGAAAAAAGAGACCGTAAGGAAATTTCCGCAGACGAGCGCGATGCACATCCTGAAACACGACCGGAAATTGGTAAGGATTTTCTTGCAAGCGGAGCACAGAAACTTCAACTTCATCGAGAAATTGTGCTCCGAGCCCCAGGTGTTTGGATTCGTACCAATCCTGCGCGTCGAGCAATTCGGCACGGGCCCGCGGTGTAAAAATCGCTAGCATCGCTACCGGCGACTACGAGACATCTCAGTGCGCAACTTCTCCCACAGGACACCTTGGCTTCGATCTTGTTCGAGCGTGGAAAGTCGCCGTGCCAATTCGGCCTGTTGCGCCTCGGGCAATGGGATTTCTTCGTCACGCAGACTATCCCAAAGCTCGCCGATCAAGGCGAGCCGTTCTTCCGGACTAAGCCTGGCCAATTCACCAGAATTAAGAGTTCCCATACGCTTAAAGTACCCCGTTCGAGGACATCAAACAACCCCCTTTGCCGGAACCCGTTTCAGCAACTCTTTCGCCCGCCGGAACCAGGGCCGCTCCCGTCGACGCAGATATCCCGGCATGTTCGGTTTCTTATCCAGCACCTTCTGCGCCCATTCGCGAGCTTCGGAGTTGCGCCCTTCGGACGCAAGCAAATCCGCATAATTCAAATACGTTTCAGACAAGGTCGAAGTGATCGTGATCTGCCGGAACAGCGCCTCGGCTTTTTCTTTCTGCCCAGTTTGCGCGTAGGCATGGGCGAGCAATCCGGACGCACGCTGAAAATCGTAATCAGATTCTTTCGCCACCACGCGCTCCAAATCCGGCAACGCGGCCGTAGCATCTCCTAACAAAATGGCGCAAACTCCTCGCCGATAAAACGGATCCAGCGTATCGGCGCGCGCAGCAATCGCTTTGTCGAACGCAGCACGCGCCGACGGGAGCTTGCCATCGTCCATGTAAAGGTTGCCAAGTTCTTCGTAATTCCCTGCCGAAGGATTATCGTGAATCGCCGCTTCCAGTTGCCCGATCCGCTTGCGCCGCGGAAATATCTTGAAAGACTGGCCGACTAGTCCGATATCAGGCAGGGCCTCGACTAGCAGATAAACAATCGCACCAATTGGACCGAGAAAGATGATCACGAAGAACCAATAGTTATCCGGCCTCCTCCGAATGAAGTGGAAGATGGCCAACCCCTGCAGAATAATGCCCCACGGGTAGAGAAGATAGCTATGAAGTCCCATGATGGTTGTTGGATGAACGCCGGTACTTTGAAAAATTGTCATCCTGAGCGTAGCGAATCCAAGAGCGCAGCGAAGGGATTTGCGCAGTCGAAGGATCCCTACGTTCCCCACGAGTTAGGGGTGGGTAGGGGCCCTTCGACTGCGACGAGCCAATCGCTGCGCTCTTGTCTCCGTCTTCGCTCAGGGTGACACAGCACAATGACAGAAGCGCCAGCAGACTCCTAGCGTGAGAGTACACATTCGTGCAAGATGGAGAAAGTGACTGCCGGGTTCCACCTGAAAGCGGTAACCGAGACGCGACAAACCGTGTCCCTACAGGAGAATGATTTTGATTGATGCAGCATGAAGACGACCACGCCCAAATTCTTGCGCTCCACGAGGCCGGGGACAAAGCACTAATGAGCGCCGACCTCGATGTCCTCGCGCAGATCTTCGCCGACGATTACGTGCAGTACAACGAATCCGGCACAGCCTTCACCAAGCAGGATGTCATAAACAATTTTCGGACGGGAGCGATTCGTTATCCATCGATCGTTTCGACAGGACGCCAAATTCGCATCTGGGGAGACACCGCCGTCGTCCACGGATCAGAATCCGACCAAGTCGAAGTCGATGGAAAACGCTTTTCTATCCGCTATGTTTATTCGGATGTCTTGCGAAAGCGGGAAGGCGAATGGAAATTAGTAGCGTCTCAGCTGGCGAGACCGATATCGGAATAGTTAATAACTAGGACGACGAAATACAGATAGCAGAATAAGAGACTTTCGCTTTCCCCCGTGGACCTCCGTGTCCCCCGTGGTAAAGATTTTTCCGCCACGGAGCACAGAGAGCAAAACTACGCCTCATCCACCCGCAGCCGATTCTGCCAATGGGACCAAAGAAAATAAGCGATCCCGGCAACCAGCACCACGCCGATCACCGCATCGAACTTGTGGAAGTACTTTCCCAGCGACCGCCAGTTCTCGCCAAGCTTCATCCCGAAATATGCCAGCGCGAAACACCAGGGCCACGATCCCAGAAAAGTGTAGATGTGAAACTTGACTCGCGGCATGCGTGCGATACCTGCGGGCAGAGCAATAAATGTTCGGATCACCGGCAGCAATCGCCCGATGAAAATGGCCATCTCTCCCCAGTACAAAAAGAATCGGTCCGCCCACTCGAGTTCTCTGCGGCCCATCAAAATCCAGCGCCCGTAGCGCTCCACCAGTGGACGTCCGCCATAGCGCCCGATCTCGTAAGCGACCAGCGAACCTAGATTGCATCCGATCGCTCCCGCTGTCGCGGCCAAGAGCAATTTCATTTTGCCGGTGAATACCAGGTATCCCGCAAACGGCATGATGAGTTCCGACGGCAGCGGAATGCACGCCGACTCAATCGCCATCAGCAGCGCGATGCCGGCGTATCCGGTCGCAGCCACGACGGAACTGATGAATGCGAAAACTACTGTGAGGATTTTTTCAGTCATGCGATAAACAGATCATTCGCTTAACAAGATCATCCGTCAGAATTTAAGGGTAACGGACAGCAGGTCCTTCGCTGCGCTCAGGATGACAAATTTCTAAACTCGGAATAACAAGGAGAAGGCGTCAGAATGCCCCTTCTTGCGTAAAACTGAATCCGGGCAACGTTGCGCCGTCCGCCGTTTTGACGACTTTTACTTTTACTGTTGGCGCATCCGGAGCAGTCACTTCCGCCGGACGCAGCACCGCATACTGCGTGAACACTTCGCTGTACACCTTGGTGACAAGATGATCCTGGCCGGTTGCTTCCTGGCGCCAAACTTGCCCGAGTTGAATACTCTTCACGGCCACTGATTTTTCCTCTGCTTCTCAGACTATCCACGCTGCTGCCCAACGTCAATTCCACAAGGGGTTACCTTCGCCCCATAACGTCATCGAGAGCAACTGCTTCAACGCTTTGTTACCATGAACCACTGCTGAGGAGAAAACGAATGCCACGCGGAAACACACCCCGCCAACCAAGTCGCAGTGGAAGACAAGATAGCGTTCGCCAGTCTGCCCCCGGGAAAGCGAAGAATAAATTGCCGAAACAAACGCCATCCCTGAAAACCGTTTTGTCGAAGTCGCCGTCGAAGTCGTCCTCGCAAGCCGTTCCTCTCAAAAAACGCTCGCCTTCTGGATATGACCCGACAGCTCCCGAACGCGTTAAACAACTCATCGCGGGACTCGACGCACTCTATCCGAAAGCGACGTGTGCGCTGATCCACCACAGCGCATGGGAACTGGTAGTCGCGACGATCCTTTCCGCGCAGTGTACCGACGTTCGCGTCAACATCGTGACGCCGATTCTGTTCGCGAAATATCCGACCGTACAAGATTTCGCAGGGCTCGAACCCGAACAGCTCGAGCCCGACATTCGTTCCACGGGATTCTTCCGCAACAAAGCAAAGTCTGTGGTCGGTGCCGCGCGCAAAGTCGTCGAAGATTTTGGGGGCGTGGTTCCGCAAACGATGGACGAACTCTTAACCCTCCCGGGCGTCGCACGCAAAACGGCAAACGTCGTCCTCGGCACTTGGTTTAAGAAGAACGAAGGCGTCGTCGTCGATACCCACGTGACGCGAATTTCACGACGATGGGAACTCACGCGGAACACCGATCCCCGCAAAATTGAAGAAGACCTGATGCAGATTATTCCGCGCGATCGCTGGACAGATTTCTCTCACGAGGTGATCTGGCATGGGCGAACACTTTGTATTGCGCGCAAACCCAAGTGTGCAGATTGTGCAATCGAGAGGTTATGTCACGCAGCGGACAAGACCTGGTCAACCGTGGAGATTCACGCCGACGCTCAACCGTGAATTCTTTCCCTGCTACTAATTAATTAGTTGCCAGTGTAGGAGAGTTCGACAACGGTGCAATCGTCGTTGAGTGGAGTGCCTCCACAAAAATCAGCAACCGCCGTAAACACGTCTTCCATCGATTTGCTCTTCCCTGCTATTTGCTCGAGGCGCTCGCTGTCGAACATATCGCCGCGCGCGTTCTCCGCTTCGGTCACGCCGTCTGTTACCAGAATCAGCCGATCTCCCGCCTTCATCTGGCAGCGATCACTTGAGTAGGTCGCATCCGCTAACAGACCCACCGGCAAATTTCCGTGCGATGGACGCAGCACTTCGTTTCCGCAAATCCAAACAGGAGGAATGTGTCCGCAATTTACGTACTCAAGATCACCGTCGTTTCGCAGACGCGTGATGATCATGGTCGCGTACTTTTCACCGATATGTTTGTAGGTGAAGAAGCGATTCACTGCGTCGACGATCTCGACAAGTGGCATACCCGAAATTAGCTGCGAGTACACCATCCCCTGCAAAATAGACGCTAGCAGCGCGGCGGAAACTCCCTTGCCGCTCACATCGGCCAGCACCACAGCCAATCCCTGCGGAGTGTTCACCGCCTCGAAAAAATCTCCCCCGATTTCTTTACAAGACAGATTGCGGCCATTCACTCGCGCAAATGGAACCTCGGGCAAAGTCACAGCCAACAGCCGTTGTTGAATCGACGCCGCGATTCCCAATTCTTGCTGATAGCGACGTCCCGCTTCTTCCGCCTGCACCAATCGCGCATTTTCGATCAGCTGCGCGGCTTCAGTCGCGATCGCCCGCAGAATATCGTGGCTGACACTCGTGATATCGCGCGACGCAAAACGCGAATCCACGTACAACGCGCCCATAACCTCTCCACCAGCTGGCTGCTGTTCGCGCGTCGTTTGTACCAGCGGCTTGCGCAGCGGCATACAAATAACGGTTCGGAGATCGAACGCGACAATACTCTGCCGTTCTTTCACGTCGAGCATCTGACTGGTATCAGTCACCAGATACTCGGAGTTCGAAGTGAGCGCGCCTTCCAGCACGGACCGAGAAATTGTCTTGTCATCGAGAAGCGCTTCGCTCTTCGAATTCCGTCCTGCCGCAAGCGTCAGCGTGCCATCGATGTCACGCAGAAAAATATATCCACGTTCCGCCCGCGTAAGCTTCAGCGTCGCTTCAAGCAGGGTGACTAGAATTTCGTCCAGCACGCCAATCGTATTCAGCTTGCGCGCCGCTTCCATGAACAGCGTCAGCTTTTCCAGATCGCTCGCTTCAGGAGCAATCTGAATCCCCGAAATCTGGCTCAGAAACTCGCGCGCCGTATTCGATGTCGTGTGCAGTGGATGAAAAATCAGGTACGCAACATCACGCGCGCCGAACTCCAGCCGGTCGTTGCGTTGCAACTTATGGCGATCGACTTTCTCGCCGTTAACGAACGTCCCATGCTTGCTGCCAAGATCGACGACGAAGAACTCGCCGTCTTCAGAAACTATCGTGGCGTGCTCTCGCGAAACTCGCGGATCGGCAATCACCAGGTCCCGATCGACTTTGCGGCCGACAGTATAAGGAGTGTGATTCAGCGACAGCGTCTGCTGATCGCTTCCCTGCACAAAAATCGCGATGGGAAAAATGCTGGATATGCCCGAGTGCGACGAAGCCGACATGTACGCTAAAGTCTCCCGCAGCCGTCACGCCAGCAAATCCGCCAGCCCCTGACAGCAGCCCCTCTGCATTCTACGATGCTCCCGCCTTAGTCTGCGCGGGAAAAGTCTGTTGATAGTAATGGATCAGCATCAGAGCGGTCACGGCGATGGGAATCTGGATCGCCGTCCAGAACGGAATGGCCCATCCTTGCTCAACCTTTTGCTGCGGCAAGATATAGGAAAGCGCGACCAGTGCCACGCTTGCGATCCAAGGCCAAACGATCAATCCTGCAGTACAAGCCACAAAGAAACGGTTGGTTAGGCTGCGCTCCCACATGGCCCGCCAATCCCTCGCAACGACCAGCAAAGCCGGAATCAAGAAAACCTGGTTGTAGTTCGCGACGGTCGGTATCACCAGAACTGTGGTGGCAAGTATCAGCCCGACCGTCGGGGCGAAGATGGAGTTGTTCGCCGGTCGACGACGCTCTCTCCAGCAAATCCCAATCATCGCAGCCAGCGCAAGAAATTCAAGTATCCGACTCCATGGAGAACCCACGAAAGCAGCCATCACGGATTGCGCTCCGGTATAACGCTGATACTCGTGGATTGCGCGCCAAAACTCAGGGATCCAATAAGGGAGATACCATTCCGAGGCGGCCACCAGAACGGACATGGTCGCCAGAAAAGAAATTGCCAACCGATACCTGCGCCGCCAATCGGCCACGCACCAAACAGCCAGATAAAAAAGTAGCAGCACCACCAGTTGTGGCTTGATGGTCGAAAGAGCGAGAACGATCCCCGCGGGTACGTAGAATCCGCGAACCAGACAGGCGATTCCGAGTGCCACGAAGCCGGCGACGAGAAGGCTCATCTGTTGAAGTTTCAGGCCTTGCATGACTGCTGGAGTGCCCAAAGTCAATACGACTAGGCTCAAGCAAACCAAAAAGGACGCTTCCCAGCGCAAGACTCGGATCCACAGAATCGTGGTGCCACAAATCAGAAAAAGTAGCACCCAATAAAAACTTCTTTGCACGGTGGAGAACGGCAAATCGATCGTCGGAGCGAGCACAAAAACGACGTAGACGGGATACGCAAACCGCATTTCGTCGATCGGTTCCCCCGGACGACTCGGATCAAGAGCTCGGCCGTAATATCCAATCTGAATTTCTCGGGTAACTTCCGCGCCGTAGGGATCGCGTCCACGCAAAATAAGTTCCCGCGCTCCCAGCCACCGCGGATACAAATCCGAAAGATTTCCCCGCGGTCGTTCATGGGCACCCGCATCTCGTTTCTGGTAAGGGATCAAAACCCGACTCGCATACATCCACATACTCGTCGTGCCGATCACGGCGATGAGCAGAATCCAGTACGGCTTTTGTGAATTAAAGGTCGTCATTGCGGATTGCGCAGAAGCTCGATACTACAATGGCCCATTGAATAGTATTAAATCGCGATGAATAGGAATGACTAGCGATGAATAGGAATGACTAGCGATGACTAGAAATGACTAGTAATGAATAGTAATATCGATCGCCGACGTCGAAATTTGGGAATCGCAGCCGCCATAGCGTTACTGAGCGGCTCGCTGTGTTGGACGTTCCTCCATCACTTCCAGCTCGGCGCGGCCGATTTCAACTGGTCCCATCGTGCCGCGCAGGCGCTTCTCGCCAGTAAAGACCCCTACGCTGATACCCCGCCTGGAGCGATTCCCTACCCGCTTCCCGCTGCATTTGTCGGCTTGCCTTTGGCTATGTTTTCGCCTGAAGTGGCCGGCGCTTTGTTTTTCGGGTTAAGTTCCGGACTGCTCGCCTTCGGATTAATTCGTCGCAACCCCGCACACTTGCTGATTTTCCTCGCCTATCCCTACTGGGCCGCGCTCATGACGGCGCAGTGGATGCCGCTTCTCATGTGTTCTGCCTTTTTTCCTCTCGCAGTCGCGTTTTGCATCGCGAAGCCGCAGATCGGAGCGCCCATCGCTCTAACGAATCTTTCGCGTATCGGATTTCTGACGGGCGCCGTATTGTTCCTCGCGAGCATCGCGCTTAGGCCAAGATGGCCGTGGGAGTGGATCTCGCAACTCCACGGATACCAACACTTTGTACCCCTGCTGATCTTGCCTGGACCACTTCTTGTGATCGCGCTTTGGCGCTGGCGAGACCGTGATGCCATTTTTCTTTTTCTGGCTAGCATTCTGCCGCAACGCTGGTTTTACGACGCCTTTATCCTTTGGCTGATCCCAAAGACACGCCGAAGCATTCTGGCGACTGTGGCGTGCAGTTGGGTGGTTGGATTATGGCGCTGGTACCACATTCCCCAGACGATGCATCAGGTTGGATTATGGTGCGTAATGGGCTTCTATCTTCCGATGCTCGCGGTCGTTCTCATTCGAGCGCGTCGATCACCCGCTGCAAAGACATTCTCACCTTCCGGAGACGTTTAGATATCTGCCAACCAAATACAAGTGTTCCAACCCGTTCAAGCCGAGGGCAAACTCTTCGAGTCTGGTCTCAGCAGCATCACAAGAAAAAGGCTCAACAGGACCAGCGAAAACCAAAAAAATCGATCGGCATAGAACAACAGAAATATGTAAAAGGGGCTAAGCAACAGGATCAGTAACAGAGGTAAGGCTAGGGGCGTGGTTGGCGTTTCGTTTCGGTCGTCGCTCGTACGCAAAACATCTGAAAGCATCAGAAACAACAACGGAAGTAGCAGACTCAGGTCATAGACGAGCGAATGAAAGCTCACCAAGATGGTTGCTACTGCTGCGAGACTCGACGCGAAAAGGATGGAATCTCTTTGCCGCAAAATCCTTAGCGCCGCCGCGCCGAAAACGGCGAGCGACAGCAGCAGAATGAGCATCGCCGCCGCGGATGTACTAAGTCCGGGGAGATTCTGAACCAATCCACGAACGTTTGGCACTGCCTCGCTTCCGAACGCGCGTGCTCCCGTGCCTTCGAGGTGAAGAACGAAACGAACATAATCGTAGGGCCCTCTCCAGCCCGTCATTGCCACCGAGACGCCCGCAAGAATAAGAGCTACCGGCGCAAATCCAATCAGCACGCGCCATCGTCGGATGGTAAACAGAATCAGCAGAGGAACCGCCAGTTGAGGCCTAAAAAGTCCGCCTGCGAGCAGCGCGCCCGCGGTCACTTCTCTTCCGCGATTCAGACAGACGATCGTCAATATAAAAAGGAACAGAAGAAGAATCACATCCTGACCTTGAATAAGGCCGATCGCCACAGGGAAGAACGCGAGAGCGCTCAATCCAAAAATAAACGGTGGGATCGCTGCTAACGACGAAAATTGACTTCGCAAAAGAATTAAGCTGCCCGCGAGCAACAGGAGGTTGAGCGCACTCCAAAGCACATAAGCTGGCCAATAGGAAAGGAAAGTAAAGGGAACGAATAAAACTGCCTCAAACGGAGGATGGTTGTAAGGTAACGGCGCCTGGCGGATCGAAACATTCGGAGCGAATTCCTGTTGTGCCCGGTATTGAGCCGGAAGATCATACAAGGAATGCGCTTGACCGCTGCGCACCATGCGAGCTGCTCCGTAGAAGATCGTGAAATCCTGATATCCGTTGTGCAGTAAAGGAAGCAGCTTCACAGCCACTAGACCATTGCTGAAGGTCATCCCCAGAAGGAAGACAATCAACAACGATCTTTGCTGCAATGATCTTTGCCGCAACGATCTTTGCCGTAACGATTTTTGCCGCCTGCCTGAACGAATCGATGTCATAGTCCATTTCGTCGAGCGCTGATTCTATAATCCTCGCGACCACCCACCATGCAATTTCTTGAGATCAATCCGAAACGTGCCTTCGCAGCTATCCTCTTCTTCGGCTTGCTGGCGATGACGGCGCGCAACGCCACCGATCCCGATCTCGGCTGGCACTTACGCACCGGTCAGTGGATTGTCGAAAATCTCCGCATTCCGCACGCCGATCCTTTCTCTTTCACTCGCGCAGGCTATGCCTGGGTCGCACATGAGTGGCTATCGGAAGTGATCTTCTTTGAATTGTGGAAACACGGCGGGTCGGCAGCTCTCATCGTATTTTCTGCCATCATCACGACAATCGGATTCATGCTCCTCTATCTCCGCTGTCTTGCTGGTCAGACGAAAGCTCGGACGAAACATCGGACGAACGCCCGGACAAAAGCTCACTGGGCCGCCGGAGCCACCGCATTGGGAGCATTGGCTGCGGCTCCTTCTTGGGGCGTGCGTCCACAAATGTTTACCTTCACGCTCGCCAGCTTGTTGCTATGGATATTAGATCTCGGACTGGCTGAACGGAGCCCGGGAGAATACCCCACTCGCCCGAGACTTCTTTATTGCATTCCTCCGCTGTTTCTACTGTGGGTGAACCTTCACGCGGGATTCGCTCTCGGATTGGCGCTCATCTTCGCTTACGCGGTGGGCGTGCTTCTGGAGGCAGCACTTGGCGAAACGCCTTGGCCCGAAGCGCGACCCATCCTGACCCGGTTGGCGGCACTCTTCGCGATCTGCTTGGCGGTCGTTCCTCTCAACCCTAGCGGCTCGCAGCTCTACCGTTATCCTTTCGACACTTTGCGTTCGCCCGGCATGCGATCGTTTATCGGAGAATGGTTCTCTCCAGATTTCCATCAACGTCTCTACCTTCCCTTTTTGGTTACCTGGATGTTGCTTCTGACGGTGCTGGCATTGTTTCCGGCCACCCGACCGAAGTGGCGGACCATAGTGCTCCTGGTCTTCACTTCACTCGCGGCTCTCGACGCGGTTCGCCACATCCCGATTTTTGTTCTGGTGGCCATCCCTGTGATCGCAGCCGGGTTTTCAACCGCCTCAACGTCCTCGCCCCGGCAGGTTACGTCTTCTCGATTCAAACCTGTCTTTATCTGCGCTGTGGTCTTACTGATGGCCACGTTCACAGCTGTCCGATGGACGAGTGTCGTTTCTGCGGAGAACGCTCGCGAGCGGGACCAGTTCCCCACGAACGCCATCGGTCTTCTAAGGTCGGACGGCCAACCACATCGTCTGTTCGCCTATTACGATTGGGGCGGTTACGCGATCTGGAATCTCTACCCTGGCTCTAAAGTCTTCGTGGACGGCCGTGCCGACCTTTATGGCGACGATATCCTGCATCAGTTTCGAAGCGTGGTTGAGTTGCGATCGGACTGGCGGCAGGTCCTCGACACTTGGGACGTTGACGCTGTGCTGGTACCCCCATCGACGGCGGTCGTCCAAGGACTCCTTTTGGATCCTCAGTGGGACGATTCCTTCCATGACTGCAAAGCCATCCTGCTTCTGCGACGACGCCCGTCGATCTCACGCCTTACTTCGCCCCGACAGACCCCAGATGGTGACCAATAGGGCAAGAAACTGAAAAAATGTTTCCCAGAGGGTGGTTAATCTGCGAAACTATGCCCAAGCGGAAGGGCTGTCCAAAGTCGGTCTGAATTCAGAGTTTTTACCGCTTTCTTCGAGAAATCCGGAGATTTCGCCATTATCAACCGGTTAAGCCATTACCAAAATTCGGATACTAGTTGTTCCCACTAGAAAGTACGAGTAAGGATTACGAATGAATCGAAGCCGTTTGTTGATGATTGGTGGCTTGGCTCTGGCCGTAGGCCTGCTCGTCAGCTTTACCGTCTATAACCGGCTGCGAAACTATACGGGATCGAATGGCAATGATCGTGGCGTGCCTGTCGTCGTAGCCGCAGACGATATTCAAGTAGGCACCAAACTGGATGCGCATGATGTAAAGATTGTTACGGTCCCGCAATCTGCGTTGCCCCCAGGATCGTATTCGGATACTGGACGAGTTTTGCGTCGCGGCGCAATCCTACCCATCAGCAAGGGCGAGTTTATTTTGTCGAGCAAACTGGCGGCGCTCGAAGCTGGAGCGGGCTTGCCGTCCATGATCCCGCAAGGAATGCGCGCGGTTTCGGTGAGGGTCAACGACGTCGTTTCGGTTGCCGGATTCGTACAACCGGGCACCCATGTCGATGTTCTGGCCACTGGTAATCAAGCCACCGGGAACGACCGCCAAACCACCACCGTTCTTGAAAACGTGCTGGTTCTCGCCGTCGGAAAGAGCCTCGATCGCAACCCAACCGCGGATGCCCAGACCGCTCCGGTAATTACTCTTGCAGTTTCGCCAGATGATGCGCAAAAGTTGGCGCTGGTTTCGCAGGAAGGCCGCATACAGCTTTCCTTGCGGAATCCGATGGACACAAAACTTGGCGGAATCGGCGCGACCAGGAATAGCTCTCTATATCCCGGAGAGAAGCCAGTCGTGACCGAGGCCAAGCCCAAAGCGCACAAGGTAGTTGCCAAAGTTCCCGTTATACCGTCGGCTCCCTATCAAGTAGAGATGATCCGTGGCAATAAGCGGGATGAAACCAAGTTTGAAGACAACAAGTGACGCGTCGCAACCGACAATACGCCGACAAAACTGCCGACAAAATTAAAGATCGGCGTGTGCTCGCACTATCGGCGGACTTGATCGTGCAGCCTGACAGAGGTTTGAATTCATGAAGATCATTAGCCTCGTCGCAGTAGTCCTGCTTCTCGGGGCCTCTACTCTGTCCGCTCGCAGGTCTGAGTGGATGTCGGAACGAACATCCGAAGGAAGTTCCGAACGACGACCGTCCGCCGACGGCCATGCGGCAGGAGCAACTGCAACCGCGCCTTCCCAACAGACGGCGCCGACAACGTCCGATACCCCATCCACTACGCCAGCGACCTCGCTAACCGGCGAGAATGTCACTCCGGGCGCAGCGCCCTTGCGAGTGATGGTTGGTAAGTCGCTTTTGATCAACACGACCGAGCGTCTCAAGCGCGTGTCGATTACTGACCCGTCCGTGGCGGATGCGCTCGTAGTCACCCCGACCCAGGTGCTTATTAACGGCCTCGCTCCCGGCGAAGTATCACTGCTTATCTGGGATGAACTGGAACGCTCTCGCAGCTTCGATTTGCGAGTCGATGTCGATATCACAGCGGCGACCGAGGAAATGCATCGCCTCTTTCCCGACGAGCAGATCAGCGTCACCCCGTCTCGCAACGCCATCGTTATCTCCGGGCACGTAACCACGGAAGACGTTGCCAAGCACGCAGGCGCTTTGGCCTCGGCCTACTCGAAGAACGTGGTGAATGTCCTGACTTTCGGCCCCGTAGGTGCCGAAGAAGTTCTCCTTGAAGTGAAATTTGCTGAGGTCGATCGCACCGCCTTAACTCAACTCGGGCTGAATGTGTTTTCGACCGGTTCCGGCAATACGATCGGCACAACCACGACAGGACAGTTCGGTCCAATCAAGCCTGGCCCAATCACGGATACAACAGGCACCTCCGGACCGATCTCAACCTCGACCACCATTTCCGACGCGCTCAACCTCTTTTTCTTCAATCCACAAATCCATCTGGGAGCCGTAATCAAGGCCCTGCAAACTCGCGACCTTCTGCAAATACTCGCCGAGCCGAACCTCGTCGCCGTAAACGGCAAAGAAGCCAGCTTCTTGGCTGGCGGAGAATTTCCCTTCCCTGTCGTCCAACCCGGCACAGGTGGCATCTCGACCGTCACGATTCAGTTCCGCGAGTTTGGCGTGCGTTTGAAATTTACCCCGGTCATCCAACCCAACGGGAACATCCGACTGCATGTTGCTCCCGAAGTCAGCACTCTCGATTTCGCGAACGCCGTAACCGTATCCGGAACCACCATCCCCGCGATCAGCACTCGCAAAGCCGACACCGAGTTTGAATTACAGGACGGTCAAAGCTTCGTGATTGCCGGTTTGATGGACAACCGGGTCACCAACGTGATGAACAAAGTTCCGTGGCTGGGCGATGTTCCCATCCTCGGCAATTTCTTTAAGAGCAAGAGCAATCAGAAAAGTAATTCTGAGTTAATGGTTCTGTGTACCGTGCGTCGCGTAGCAGCGACGACACAGGCTCCCAAGGGACCTGTCAATCCGGAACCATACCTCGATCAGAAAAAGTTTGATGAGAACAAGGGCGATCCCACCAAGAAATAAGCACGATTTCTCTTGGGATAGCCTTTGAAGTTCAGAACGCGATTGCAGAAGGGGCGCTAAAAACGAGTCATGCCGGAATTATCAGTCGCCATTTTCGCTACCGATAACGACCAGCGTGCCGTGCTTCAGGTTCTGGTGGATGGCACCAGCGTGGCCCGAACCGTCTGCAGTAACGCCGCCATGCCGCTGGCTGCGAACGATCCCGTGATTCGAAGGACGCAAGGGTTTGCGCCCGACGTCGTCCTGGTGGACATCGGAACCGATGGGGTCACCGCTGCACTCCGCGCGGTGGAACTGCTGCATCAAGAGCTTCCCGAAACTGCGGTGTTCGCCGTCGGCCCCATGACTCAGCCGCAATTGATCATTAGCGCGATGCGCGCCGGTGTCCGCGAATATGTCGAACGTCCCACCACCACTACCGACTTGCTGGAAGCCTTCGTCCGCCTCACCGCAACTCGCCGCAAGCCCGGACGCGACAGTTCTCGTGGAAAAGTCTTCACCATCGTGAACGCCAAGGGAGGCAGCGGCGCCACGACGGTCGCAGTGAACCTGGCTCTCGCCCTGCAACAGATTCATCCCAGCACGGCGCTCATCGATCTTGCTCCTCTGGGCCATTGCGCATTGCATCTCAATATCAAACCTACATTCACCGTTTCGGATGCGATCACAAATCTGCACCGCCTCGATGCATCACTGCTCGACAGTTTCATGGCGCGGCACGATCGCGGATTGCAGGTCCTCGCTGGAGCTTCTACGCCCACAGCAATTGAGCCATCGGCGTCCGACTTCGCACGTCTATTCGACACCATGGTCGATCTCTTTCACTACATCGTCGTGGATGCTTCCTCCCGCCTCGATAGCGCCACCCGTCTCGTCAGCAATTTGTCCGAAAAGATTTTAATGATCGCGCACGCCGACGTTGCGTCTCTCTGGAGCGCCGGCAGAGTCGCCCAATATCTCGGCGAGAGTGGGTCCCGCGACCGTTTTGCTTTGGTCTTGAATCGTTATCGTAAAGTAGCTGGCTTCAATGAAACCGAAACTGAGGCTGCAATAGGCGCTCCCGTTGTTTGGCGAATACCGAACCAATATTTCGCCGTATCCACCGCGATCGACCGTGGCGTGCCCTTGATGCAGCAGGGGGCAACCGAAATATCCCGCTCCATCTCGGGGCTGGCTGAATATCTGACCAAAGACGATCTGGAAGTGAAAAGAACGGCCTGGTCGCTCTTTAAGACGGTGTAAAGGCGAGCACTTTCTGGATCCTTGGTTAGCTCTTGGCCGTTAGCTGTTGGCCTTTCGCTAAAAGCTAAGCGCTAATAGCTAAGAGCCCGACCGCTTTATCTGCGAAAATGGTTTAGACGACATGGCCAATCTCCAAGCATTCGAACGGACCGAGTACCAGCAGGTCAAAGCCGACTTGCATCGCAAGATTCTCGATCGCCTTGACCTCGAGAAACTTGGTCGCTCCACCGGAGATTCCGCTCGCGAAGAAGTCCTGATCCTGATTCGCAGTTCGGTCAATAGCGAAGCTGTTCCTTTAAGTTTTGCCGAACGTGAGCAGCTGTCCCGGGAAATTCTCGACGAAATCTTCGGACTTGGCCCGCTTGAGCCACTACTCAAGGATCCCACTATCTCCGACATCCTGGTCAATCGTTTTGATCGGGTATACGTGGAACGAAGCGGCAAGCTGGAAATTACCGGATTGTCCTTCAAAGACAATCAGCATTTGATGCAGATCATTGATCGCATCGTGTCTCGTATCGGACGCCGCGTCGATGAATCCAGCCCGATGGTCGATGCCCGCCTGCAAGACGGATCACGCGTCAACGCCATCATCCCTCCGCTTGCGCTCGATGGAGCCTGTCTCTCTATCCGCCGCTTCGGACGTGATCCGATCACCGCGCGCAACATGCTCGACAATAAAACTCTCAGCGAACCCATGCTGGAACTTTTGTCCGCGATGGTGAAGGGACGGCTGAATCTTTTAATCTCTGGAGGAACCGGCGCCGGAAAAACAACCGTGCTGAATGTTCTTTCTGGATATATTCCCAACTCCGAGCGCATCGTCACCATCGAAGATGCTGCTGAACTGCAACTCAAGCAGGAACACGTCGTCCGCCTCGAAACCCGCCCTCCGAACATTGAAGGCAAAGGTTCCGTCCGGATGCGACAACTCGTGATCAACAGTCTGCGTATGCGCCCCGATCGAATCGTGGTTGGTGAGGTCCGTGGCGAAGAAGCATTCGACATGCTTCAGGCGATGAACACCGGTCATGAAGGATCGCTCACGACGGTTCACGCCAACTCACCGCGTGATGCCCTGTCGCGAATCGAAAATATGGTGTCGATGGCCAACCTGAATATTCCGGAGCGCGCCATCCGTCATCAGGTTGCGAACGCCGTGCACGCCGTCGTCCAGGTCGCACGACTCTCCGACGGATCGCGCAAAATTCTTACCATCTCTGAAGTGGTCGGGATGGAAGATGACATGATTGTGCTCAAAGATGTTTTCGTTTTTGAGCGCACAGGAATCGATGAGAGCGGCAAAGTGCGGGGAGCGTTCCACTCCACCGGAGAACCGCCTCACTTCGCCGAACGCCTCGCGACCGCCGGATGCAGGTTGAATCCCGCGATATTCCAGTCTCGGTTGGAGGTCTAGCCAATGCTGTTCCTCGTCGCCTTGCTGGTATTCGCGGTCGTCACCGTCGCCGTTTTTGCCGGGATGAGCCTGCTTGACCAACGCACGGCGCAGTCCCGCATTCTGCGCGACCGCCTCTCTGCGACCCAGGCACCGATCGAACAGGTCACCCCAGACGCAGCTCTACTGCGGGATGAGGTGCTGAGCCGCATCCCAGCATTCGACACGTTTCTGCGCCGGTCCGAGCGCGTTTCTGTCTTGCAGAAAATGTTGGCGCAAGGAAATGTCGACGTTCGCGCCGGAAACTTTCTCGTATTGTGCGCGATTTCAGCTGTGATCTTCGCCGTCATTGCGTTTTTCGCCGGCGGTAATCTCATTTTTGGTTGGGTCGGCGCTATTCTAGGATTTTTCCTGCCCTACGCATACGCCTCCCACATGCGCACCAAGCGCTTTCAGAAATTTGAAGAGAAATTCCCCGAAGCCATCGATACTCTCGCGCGCGCCGTTCGCGCCGGACACGCTTTCACCACCGCTCTCGAAATGATTGCCAATGAAGTTTCTGAACCAGTCGCCGGTGAATTCCGCCAACTCTACGAAGAACAGAAATTTGGACTGCCAGTTCGCGACGCGCTCGTAAATCTCGCGGATCGCATCCCATTGGTGGATGTGAAGTTCTTCGTCACCGCCGTCATGCTGCAACGTGAAACGGGCGGCAATCTGGCTGAAATTCTCGACAACCTGTCCTACGTGATTCGCGAGCGCTTCAAAATCTTGCGCCAGGTGCGTGTCCACACCGCACAGGGACGCCTCACGATGGTCTTGTTGATGGCTTTGCCCCCCACCATTGTGTTGGTCATGTCCCTGATGAATCCGGGATTCATTCGCCCGCTGTTTACCGATCCCATTGGACATGCGTTAATCGTCGGCGGCATTACCCTACAGACACTCGGTTATTTTTTTATTCGCAAGATTATTCGGATTCAGGTTTAGGTTTCAGTCATGGCAGTCTTGGCGCTCTCGATTTTCGTGTTTCTCACTATCGCGGTGATCGTCTTCGCCTTTGGAGCCGCCACGGTTGCACCAACATCCGTTCTGGGATCACGATTGCGTGAAATCGGATGGCAGCGCCCTAAGCCCCAGCCGAAAACTGCGATGCGGGAGCGGTTCCAGCAGGCCTTGGATCCGCTCAGCCGCGCTCTCCCCATCTCGCCTTCCGAAGTCTCCCAAACGCGGCTTTGGCTAATTCAAGCCGGATATCGCAATGCCCAGCACGTCACCATCTACCGTGGCCTGCGCATGCTCTTTGCCGCGCTTGGTTTCTTTTCGGTTTTCGTTTTCACGGGCTTCAATTCCCCGATGCTGTTGCTGGGCATTACGGGCTTGGGATTTTTTTTACCGCGCTTTATCCTCAAACGAAAGCTAAAAGAGCGGCAACGTCGCATCCGTCTCGGTCTTCCCGATGGACTCGATCTGACTGTCATCTGTGTGGAAGCAGGATTGTCGCTCGATCAGGCCATGATGCGGGTCGGGCAGGATTTGAGTCACGCGCATCCCGAACTGAGCACCGAATTCCATCTCTTCGACCTCGAAACCAGGGCCGGAAAGCCGCGCGTCGAAGCCCTCAGAAATTTGGCGGAGCGTACCGGCGTCGACGACGTGAGGTCTCTCGTGGGAACGTTAATCCAAACCGATCGTTTCGGAACCAGCGTTGCCCAGGCGTTGCGCGTGCATTCGGATTCCCTCCGCACCGATCGCCGCCAACGCGCCGAAGAACAAGCCGCCAAGACCACGGTAAAAATGATTATTCCACTCGTGCTGTTTGTCATGCCTTCGCTTATTTTCGTAACTGTAGGCCCCGCCGTGATCCAGTTGCTTCACATTTTCGTGCCGGTTGCCGGAGCCAAGAGATAAATCCCTAACCCAGTTCAGGATCAGGAGTGATCATGTCCCCGAGCGGGCCCAAGGGATTCGCATTCAACCGCACACGCACCACCTATCTGGCAACCGATCTAATGATCGCGCGCACGCACTGGACGCGCTTTCGTGGACTCATGGCCACCGACTCCTCCCAGTTTCGTCCCGGTCAAGGCCTCTGGATCAGCCCCTCCCACGGCATCCACACCTTTGCCATGCGTTTTCCTATCGACGCCGTCTACCTCGACCGCGAAAGAACCGTCATCCACATCGAAGAGGGCCTGAAACCCTGGCGAATGGCCGCTGTGCGCGTCCAGGCCGCCTCCGTGCTCGAAGTTCCAACCGGCACCATACAAGAATCCCTCACCGAACTCGGCGACCACGTGGAGCTATTCTTTGAGCATCCCCTGAACACTGAAGCGGCATAGAACAACCGTGTTTCCAGGAAGATAGGGCGTCAAATTGTGTGCCCTGACCATCCAAGCCGGCTATTGACTAAATATGGTGATATCACTATATTTAGCTTAGCCTTGTGACGTCCACGCTCAAGCCGCTGCTTTGGATCGGATCGAGCCGCAAGGATTTATGCGCGTTTCCGGAAGAAGTAAAAGATCACATGGGCTATGTTTTGTATGTCGCCCAACGCGGTGGCAAGCACCCTGACACCAAAACACTGAAGGGTTTTGGCGGAGCTGGAGTGTTGGAAGTACTCAAGGATTTTCGAGGGGATACGTATCGCGCAGTTTACACATTGCGCTACGCCGACGCGGTTTATGTCCTCCACGCCTTTCAGAAAAAGTCCAAGTCCGGTAGCGAAACTCCGCGTCGTGACATCGAGATGGTAAAACGACGCTTGCAAGAAGCTGAACAGGTTTCGAAGGGGAGAAGGCAATGACTAAAAAGGGATATGAAAGCAGCAGTCGAAATGTGTTCGAGGACCTTGGCCTGCCAAATGCTGACGAACACCTCGTAAAAGCTCAACTCGTTTTCAAGATCGATACTCTGATGAAGGGGCGTGGTCTGAAACAGGTCGACGCCGCCGATCTCTTCGGCGTCCGCCAGCCCGATGTGTCCAAGATGTTGCGTGGAGAGTTTCGACAGTTCTCCGTCGAACGTCTGCTTCGCTTTCTGGTAGCGCTCGATCAGGATGTCGAAATTTCAGTGAAGCCCCGACGCGATTCGAAGAGTGCCCCGGCTTTACACGTCTCCTAAAAAAAGAAAAGAAAAGAAAGAAAACTAACTACCGAGTTTCAAATTGCCCGACATCGACACCATCCCGGAAACCGCGACGCAGTGGTCCGACCCTCCGCGCCTGCTCGTCGAATGGTCTTCGCCCTGGGAGGAATTCAAATCCGCGTGGCGTCCTGCGCTCACCCGTACTCCGAAAGCGCTTGCCGGAGAGGCGCCGATCGGCATATTCCCCTATCGCGGCATTCTTGCCGGATGGCTCATCGAATGCCTTTTGCTGCTCGCGCTCATTCTGCTTCCCAGTCGATTCATCAGCCTTGATCTTCCGCTCCCTCCGAACAGCCCGCAGCAAGATGTCATTTATTACTCTGGAGACGAACTGCCGCAGACGCAGGATCGTGGTGGCGCTCAGTCCGGCAAGTCAGGGCACGCTGGAGGACAGCAAGCCCATCACCGCACCCAAACCATCCGCGTCGCCCGAGGCGACCGGCCGAGCGAACAAGTTGTCGACGCTCCCAAGATCAACCTGCCCCATTCCGATTCGGCGGTCGCAAACTTGTTGGCCTTCAAATCAAATCCCGGACCGCCCCCGTCCGAGGGATTGCGTTCGCAACTCGTGGCTCCAACTCTGCCCGCGATGAGCGCCGTACCTCCTTCGCCGGAATTAAATTCGTCCGCCAGTCGCACGTCCAAGCCGCTCCCAAACACAGTGATTGCTCCCGCGCCTGACGTTCCTCGTTCGTCAGCGCGCACATCGCAAACGCTCAACGCAACAGTGGTTGCGCCAGCTCCAAACGTCTCGCGCGATCAGATGCGAACCGCGAACCCTCTTGCGCCCACCGTGGTCGCGCCTGCACCGAAAGACGCCCAGCGTGATCTGGCAAGTTCCCGCGTTCCACTCTCCCAAACCGTCGATGTAGTTGCACCGCCCGTTTCAGCTCCGCAGCGCGATACGTCGACACGCGCCAAACTAACTTTGCCCGCAGCCGCAGTCGTAGCGCCGCCTCCGTCCCAGGTCAGCCGAGACCTAAATAGCTGGGGTAGTACCGCTGGCGGCGACCTTAAAAATGAAACCCGTGCCGCCTCCGCCAAGTGCGGCTGCAGGAGCCTCGTCTTCGAGATCAAGCGCCAGCGGATTCGCGCAACCAGTCGTCCCTCCGCCTGCAACTCTCAGCGGAAATGGATCACAGTCCGGTAGTGGAGGTCGATCCAATCAATCAGGAGCCGCGCTCATTGGCTCAGCCGATGTAGTTCCACCTCCGCCGGGTCTTGGTGGAGGCAAAGCCCTCTCCGGCAGCGGACGGGGCAACAGAGGTGCTGGCAGCGGCGGCGCGCTCGATCTGGGATCATCCGTTGCCCCACCCAGCAATAGCGGCGGCAACGCTCCGGGCACAGGCGTCGTCGTCTCCGCTCAACCGGGAACGAAAGTAGGATTGCCGACCTCAACCGGAGCCGGCGCAATCGCCATGTCCCCGACGGGCACAGCCAAGTCAGGATTAGGCGGCAGCGGCGGCGGAGCCGACATCGGAAAAGGCAACGGCCCAGGAAGTGGATTACAAGGCGAAGGCTCGGGCGCTGGCCACGAAGGCGCTGGCCGGGGCTCCGATCCCAATGCGCGTTCCGGAATCTCTCAATACCCCGGCCCCGGCGGATCGGGCACCGGAACAAACGGCACCCCTGCCATGCCCGGCGTTTCGGTCCAGGGCGGCACTACCACCGTCACCCTGCCAAGTTTCGGAGCACCCAGCGGCGACGCCCCGTCCTCGGGTCCCGGCCATTCTTCGACAAACGCACACAAGGGATCAGGCATCACCATCGAAGCAACCCCACGCTCCGGCGGCGTTTTCGGATACTACGGAGTCCTGAAAGGCGATCGCAACTATTCCATCTACATCGAAACGTCGCTGGGAACAGCCGTCATGCAATACTCCGACCCAGCGTCGGCTACGCATACGTCACAAGATAACCTCACCGCACCGGAGCCGATGCGCAAAGATCTTCCCGCTGGACTACGCTCCACTCACGTCGTCTTCGTCTGCACCCTCGATCGCACCGGAGAACTCAAAGACATCAAAGTCCTCGAACCCGGCGCCGCCGAAACCACTTCAAAGATTCTGGTGGCGTTGCACAGCTGGAAATTTCGTCCCGCATTCCGCGGAGGCGAACCGGTAGAAGTCAATGCGATTCTCGGATTCGGCGTCGACACGCGGTAAACGCATCGGATCATCGGACGATCTGGTCATCCGGTGATTTAGAATCACGACCGAGCCGTCCGCTGCGACGCTGCAAAAATTGCGACCAGTTCATTGGCTTCGACCAACAGTTCGGTTAGCTGCTCGGGCTTGACGATTCCCGACTCCATTAAACATTCGATCCAAAACACAGTCTCATCTGCCTCTTCAACAACAATGCCTATTTTTGCAATGAACTCCGCCTTAGAGCGCCCTCTTCCCGCCGCCCGATAGTTCGCTCCCACGGATGTTCCTGATCTCAATAGTTGCTTGCCCAACACCTGCGCTTCAGTAGTGCGAGGCAAGCGACGGAACAATCTTATGATTCGAAGCGCAAAACGTTTAGTCCGATTTCGCAACTCTTCTTGCTTGCTAAGGAGCGGTTCCATAACCCTCCGTTGGTGCGGTTCTCAGATGGCCCGATGATCCGGTCGCCAGATCACCCGATTTTGATCCTTAAATCGCCGCCCGTCATTTCCCCCGGCTCATCGATTCCGAGCATTCCGAGCATCGTAGGTGAAATGTCTCTTAACGACCCATCAGCCTTCAGCGAATACCTCGAAGCATCCTCCGCAATCACGATAAATGGAACCGGATTCGTAGTATGCGCCGTGTGCGGACCGCCGCTTACCGGATCAACCATCAACTCCGCATTGCCATGGTCGGCAGTGATCAACATCGCTCCGCCACGCGCGCGAACCGCTTTCTCGATCATCCCAAGACAAGCATCCACTGTCTCCACCGCCTTAACCGTCGGTTCAAGTTTGCCAGAATGCCCAACCATATCCGCGTTCGCGAAATTGACGATGATCACGTCAAACGTTCCGTCGTTCGTGGCTTTGACAACTGCGTCGGCAATTCCCGCCGCACTCATCTCCGGCTTCAAATCGTAAGTCGCAACCTTGGGAGACTGCACCATCACACGTTCTTCGCCGGGAAACGGCGTCTCGACTCCTCCATTAAAAAAATAAGTTACGTGCGCATACTTTTCTGTTTCCGCAACGCGCAAGATTGCGCATGTTCAATCCGCCCATCACATTCGCCAGAATGTTCGCCATCGATTCCGGTTGGATCACCATGGGCAGTTTGAAATTCTTGTCATACTGCGTCATGCAGACGTATTTCAGATTCTTCGGAACACCACTACGCGGAATCGTCTCATCCAATTCCGCGGCGCCCGGTAAATCGCTTCCGCCTTTGTCGTTCAGATTACTGTTGCGACATAACGCACGCGTGATCTCGCGCGCCCGATCTGCACGAAAGTTAAAACAGATACAGGAATCATCGTCACCGATCGTCCCCAGCGGCGCACCCTTGTCGTCCACACAAACAAACGGCACAACGAACTCATCCGTGACGTCTTTGTCGTAGGACTCCTTCATCCCTTGCACGGCATCTTTGCGAGTGCCACCCTCAGCTTTACCCTGGACCATCGCGCTATACGCCTTCAGAACCCTCTCCCAGCGCCGATCCCGGTCCATCGCGTAGTATCGACCACTGACGCTGGCGATTTTCCCGCACTGATATTCGTCCATCTTCCGCTGTAACTTTTCAAGATAGCCCGCCCCGTTCGTCGGCAACGTATCGCGCCCATCCATGAACGCATGCACAAACACGCGCTCCACTCCCTGCTCCTTCGCCATCTTCAAAAGCGCGTAAAGATGCTCCTGCCGCGAGTGCACTCCACCATCGGATAGCAATCCAAAAAGATGCAGCTTGCGCCCACCCGTTCGAGCATTCTTCATCGCCTCAACCAACACGGGATCCGAAAAAAACTCGCCATTTCGAATCATCAGATCGATGCGCGTGATATCCATGTGGACGATTCGCCCCGCGCCCATGTTGAGATGCCCAACTTCGCTATTACCCATTTGCCCTTCCGGCAGTCCCACAAACGGGCCGCTCGTGTGAATCAGCGTGTTGGGATACTCCCGCAAAAACCGATCGTAAACCGGCTTACGTGCGAGCGCGATGGCGTTAGCCTTGGTTTCAGCACGGTATCCCCAGCCATCGAGGATCACGAGAACGAGAGGTTTTGGACGAGGCATAAATAGCTTTTAGCTCCTGGCTGTTGGCTGTTGGCTTCCGAGACTAATTCACCGCGGAGGCGCTGAGTCATAGAGAAAATTAGGTGAAAGAAGAATCTATAGGAGAGAGGTGCGGGATTCAAACTCGCAGAGCCTTTATAATCGCTTCGGAGAAGATCGATGCCCATCAGCGAGCTGCTACTTCCTGAATTCGACGAGGAAATGAAAAAGACGCGCACCACTCTAGAGCGCGTTCCCATCGACAAAAAGGATTTCGCCCCTCATCAGAAGTCGATGCCGCTCAACAAGCTCGCCCCTCACGTCGCGGAACTTGCATCCTTCGGAGAGACCATACTCAGCACTCCCGAACTCGATTTCTCCAAAGAGAGTGGGCGTCCACGTCCCAAATTCGAGTCGGCCGCACAACTCGTTGCTGATTTCGACGCAGGTGCCGCTAAAGCTCGCGCCGCGCTCCTCGCCACATCCGACCAAGCATGGAACCAAAGCTGGAAGCTAAGTTTCAAGGGAAAGCCCATCTTCAACGGATCCCGCTTCATGGCCTACCGCCAAATGTTTCTCAACCACCTCATCCATCACCGCGCCCAGCTTGGCGTGTACCTGCGCCTGACCGATACTCCGGTGCCGGCAACCTACGGACCCTCCGCGGATGACACGATGGGGTTTTAGTTCGTTCTCAAATCACCAGATCACTTCAACCGGATAGCGCGCGAACCAAGGATCAGCCGTCACAATGGGCCATTTCTCTTCGATGCTTTGCGCGATGAGCAAGCGGTCAAACGGATCTCGGTGATGAAGCTCCAAACTTTCAACTCGTAGCACATGCTGTAATGTGACTGGAAGGATTTGAATACCACTTAAGGACAATCGTGAGACGACGTAAGGTCCCGCAGGTTTTGGGAAATCCAACTTCCCCAATTGGACTTTCGTCACGATTTCCCAAACGCTGGCCACGCTGAGCCAAGGTTCAGCCGACAGCATGACTGATCGCACCTTTGGCGGAATCTTCGCCTCATCCGTTATTCCCCACAGAAATGTATGAGTATCAAGGAGGACTTTCACTTCCAGAAGAGATCCTCAATCTCTTGTGGCAGTGGGTCATTAAAGTCGTCAGGAACGACGAATTCTCCCTTAGCGCTACCGAACTGAAACTTTGGCCGCGCCTCCGCAACCGCGACTAATTTGGCAACCGGTCTTCCAGCCTTAGCGATAATCACTTCTTCGCCCATAGCGACCCGCTCCAACAACCGGGAGAGGTGCGTCTTGGCCTCGTGAATATTGACTTCCATGTCACAATTATAGCTTAGTCATGGACTTAGTCAAGACTCTCTTTAGCAGACATCTATAACCGATTCATCCGTTCACACTATCCCTTGTAGTTCAGCGCCTTAACCCCCAAAAACCGCGCTGCCCCGCCCAACTCTTCTTCAATCCGTAACAACTGGTTGTATTTCGCAATGCGATCTGTACGCGACGCCGAGCCCGTCTTGATCTGCCCGGCTCCCGTTCCCACCGCGAGGTCGGCAATAAAAGTGTCTTCGCTTTCACCGGAGCGGTGCGAAATCACCGACGTGTATCCGTTACGCCGAGCGAGGTCGATTGCATCGAGGGTCTCGCTCACCGTTCCAATCTGATTGACTTTAATCAGGATCGAATTCCCAACGTGCTTATCAATTCCCTGCTGCAGGCGCACAACATTCGTGACGAACAAATCGTCGCCGACGAGTTGAATCTTGTCGCCGAGTTCTTTGGTCAACATCGCCCAACCGTCCCAATCATCTTCCGCCAGTCCATCTTCGAGCGACACGATGGGATAATCATTCGCCCACTTCGCCCAATAGCGCACCATGTCCTCGGAACTTTTCGATGAATTGTCAGATTTCTTGAAGACGTACTTTCCATCTTTATAAAATTCACTCGCAGCCGGATCCAGCGCAATTGAGATTTCCGACCCCGGCTTGTACCCCGCCTGCTGAATCGCTTCCAACACAACCTCAATCCCTTCGACGTTCGACTTCACCGACGGAGCGAATCCGCCTTCATCACCCACGGCCGTGTTGTATCCACGCTTTTTCAGAACACCCTTGAGCGTGTGGAATACTTCCACTCCCCAACGCAGCGCTTCAGAAAACGACGGAGCCCCAATCGGCATCACCATGAATTCCTGAAAGTCGACATTATTATCCGCGTGCGCTCCGCCGTTGAGAATGTTCATCATCGGAGTCGGCAAAATGTTCGCGCCCGCTCCTCCTAAATATCGGTACAACGGCAAATCGCAAGCATTCGCGGACGCTCGCGCCGCCGCCATCGATACCGCAAGAATCGCATTCGCTCCGAGACGTCCCTTGTTAGGACTGCCATCTAAATCAATCAGTCGTGCATCCAGCGTTCGCTGATCGGCGGCATCAACTCCAGCAAGCGCTTCGGCGATCTCACCATTCACGTTCGCCACGGCATTCAACACACCCTTGCCGAGATAGACAGTCTTGTCGCCGTCACGTAGTTCGACGGCCTCATGTTCGCCCGTGGACGCGCCGCTCGGCACGATGGCACTCGCACTCGCGCCACCCTCAAGAAAAACCTCGGCTTCAACCGTCGGATTGCCACGCGAGTCAAGCACCTGGCGTCCGCGAATATCGACAATACTGGTAAGAGACATGATTGCGTCCTCAATGTTCCTGAATTTGATTTAGAAGTATTCTAGCGTGAAAACCGATCGGCTCATTGGCCGATCCAAGTTCTTGATCTCCCCCGTGAACCTCTGTGCCCCCCGTGGCGAAGCTGTTGTTCATAGACCTCGCCTGGCGAAAGTCCCCCGAACCCCGTCCGATATTGTTCCAGATTTCTACCTCGCATAGAGTCAGCGTGAGGATGAAGAACCGCACCAATACGTTGGAGATTGGATCCATCGCTCCCAATTTTTCTTTGGAAGCGGCTAATCGTCCGGGCAGTTTCACACTCGGCGATTTACTCGATCGTGGTTCGCTCATTCTCGAATTTCTGCGCGGGACCTGGTGACCGAACTGCGTCAAGCGCATGACTCAGTTCGAGTCTCGGATCTCAGAGATTGAAGCCATGGGAGCACAGTTGGCATTCATCGCAGCCGAAAAACGCGACGGGGTGTGGAAGCCGGGAACATTCCTGCAAAACCATCCCATCGCCAGCATTTTTCTTCTCGATGAAGATCGAAGCGTGACGAGGGCCTACGGACTTCACCACGCTATGGGCAAAGACGCGATTAACATTGCGCATCCCGCAACGCTTGTGATTACGCGGAGTGCCGACGGAAAATCACAGGGCGTCGCGACGATCCGCTACATCTATCGCGGCGACAATCAAATCGACCGCGCGCCGATCGAGGATGTCCTAAAGGTTTTGCGAGAAACCGATTTACAAGAGATCAGTACGACCACCAGCTAACTCTCGGAGGCAACATGAAGAAATTACTTTTGATCACGTCGCTCATCCTGATTGCAGGTTTTGCCGTAGCCCAAACCGCTCTCCCAACCGGCACGGCCGTCAAAATGAAACTCGAAACCACGCTCGCGACTTTCAGCTCGAAAGCAGGCGATCCATTCTCTGCTCGAGTTACCGAACCCGTGATGCTCGATGGCAAAACAATCATTCCCATCGGCGCGACTGTCGAAGGAAGAGTCTCCAAAGCCGAAGGCCCGCGCCGCATCGTTGGTAAGCCAACCATCGCGATTTTTCCGGAAAGCGTCGTGCTCCCCAATGGTGACAAGTTTGCGTTGAACGCCTCGCTTGTTGATACCGACCTGCGCCACGGCACCGACGTCAACACTGAAGGCCAATTCAAGGGCGACGGACACGACAGAAAAGATCTCACCGAAATAGGAATCGGCACCGGCGGCGGAATGCTGATCGGGGGATTAGCCGGCGGCGGCAAAGGCCTTCTGATCGGCGGAGCAATCGGCGCGACCGTGACCGTCGCTCATTGGCTCGGCAAACATCGCTCCACCATGCTCCCAGCGGGAACAGAGCTGGTAATGGAACTTAACCGTCCGATGACGATGAGTGTGCCCGCCGCTGTAGCAGGCCAATAAGTCGAATCGTTCGAGAATTACAATTACCGTGTTCTCGTGATCTGTTCGTATGGGACGGGGCTCCGCTCCGTCCCGGCGGGGCGAAGCGCCACCAGCGTAAAGTCGCCCGATATTCTATTGCATTTGCTTCACCCCGTGGCCCTCTGTGTCCCCCGTGGTAAAGCTCTTCGCTGCGAGCGAGGCCAAGCATCTAGCCGCCGACCGCTTGCAGATCTTCCTCAGCCAGCAAATCCAACTCGATCCATCCCTCCACCGGAAGCGCGTCCACTGGCAACTGGTTTTGCCAGACACTGAAACGCAAACGCAGCCGGACCGTCAATGAATCCGAACCGTTCTTCCCGTGCACTTCATCAATCCCCAGCGGAGCTGCCGACAAACGCGCCAGCGGCAATCGAAATTCAAAATTGCGATCCAGAGCAACCCGCGCGTCCATGGAGTCAGGGTCCAGCGATTCTAACTTTTCGTGTTTCTCCGTTTTTCCGCTCCCATCCGCAATCGTCCACGACAGGATACGTCCCGCATCCACTTTCGCTCCAAGCCGCAATTCGCACCGCGGAGTCGCCGTATGATTTGCCCACGATTGCAAATTCACCACAACTTCAAAAGCATCTTGCGGAACCCTTCCGGAAAAATCCAACCGTCCATAAACAAATTCTTCGTCGATCCCCGCAAACACTTCGTCCATCAAAAACTGCTTCCCATGCATCGCACCGGACCGCTGGTCGGCGGTGTAGCATGCCGCTCCCATCCATTCGAAATACCGCACCATGTCGCCAGAAATTCGCGGATGGATATACGCCGTCTGCGGAATAAATGCTGGACGCGCTTCCGCTCCGCTGATCGGTTGCGACAAGTAATCCGGCGGAGTTCCACCTAGCGCCTGGTAAACATTCGAGAGATGCTTGCGATAGAGTTCGTCGAAATCGCGATCGTTCGCCGAGTGGTGTTCGGGACCGTACCACCAATTCCAGTCACTGCCTTCGGCGATCATGATCTCTTCGAAAGCCAACTTCCTCTGCGCCTCGGTGGCACGCGGCGCCGCCTGCGCGTAGAAGTTCCGAGCGTGCGACAGATAGTCCCAGGCCTTATTGTCTTCAGGAGCGCCGATCCACACATTGAAGTTTGCGTTAATCCAAGAGCCGGGCACCAGCGACTTGAGCGTACTGACGTTCTTGTGCCGTTCGATCGCCTCGCTGACAGTCACCGCTTCCATTCCCGGCTCGTTTTGTAGCGCCTCATAAAACCGGCGCAGAAATTCCCTTCCGGACTGCGGATAATATTCCCAGGCATTTTCTCCATCCAAAATAATCGGGACTACCGCATCCTGCCCATTCGCAATCACCGATTGTGCTGATTCCTTAATTTTGTGGATGAGGTTATTTGCAGCGTCCCGAGGCGGCATACCCGAATACACGAACCCAATCAAGTCAGACAGCGTGTGATCGCGAAACAGAAGATTCATACGCGTGTCGTTATTCTCGTATCGGTTTTCGTAGCGATAAATCGTGTAAAGCCTGTGCGCTCCGTCTGAATCAAGATGCCCATAGCCGTTGCGCGGAAAATTCACTCCCAGCGTTCGGCCTAGCACACCTTCGTCGGTGGCCATCCATTGCACTCCGAGTTGGTAAGCAATTGCCAGAACCTCCTCAGAGACGCTGCCTTCCGAAGGCCAAACCCCCTGTCGGACGAACGCCAAACACGCCCTCCATGAGGTCCATCCCTCGGATCAATTGCTCCCGTGCATCTTCAGGATGCCGATACCGATCCCGCGGCAACGGCAGTCCCGGCGACGAAACCGCCCCCATGTTCGTGTCACACACCAGCGGCAAAATTGGATGATAAAAAGGCGAAGTCGAAATCTCGATCAATCCCGTTTTTGCCGCATCCGCATGCACCGGTAAAACTCGTCCCAAAAGCTCCCGCTCGCGCGCGATCACAAATTGCTGGTCTTCCACCGAGTAGTTGCGACCCTTGCGAATCAACTCCGCAACGTCGGGCTCCGCCAAAAAGTATTCATCAAACCATCCAATTTGTGAGAGCACCTGCAAATCGGTGTAGTCCTGCGTCTGAAAATATTTTTCCGCAAGCTCAGCGGTATCACCAGCCGCCCGCAATTTCTCCAACAGCTCTCGATACCGCGGATACCGTCCGACCACATTGACGGTGTTCGCCTGAAAGAGATACCGCAGAGCAAATAGCCGCTCCGCTAGCGTTAAATCCCTCGCCGGCTTGCTGGCAACTTGTAAAAAAGGATCCTGCGCCTCACCCGAAACATAATCCTGAATTTGTGTAATCAGCGACGGCACCAGATTGAACGTCTGATGAACCTGCGGAAACTCCTCCAACAACTTCACCATCCCGTAGTAATCCTTCAACGCGTGCAGCCGCGTCCAAGGCAGCCGATATTGTCCCGTCACCAGGTCCTTATAAAACGGCTGATGCTGATGCCACATCACAACTACGCGGAGTGTAGCCATATCCTCACTTCGAAATCAGGATTCTCTTGAACGTCTGAGTTTGTTAACAGATCGGCGATTTGCAAGTTTAATTCATTCGCCCACTACACCGGGAACGCACAGCATTACAATGGTTCTCCGATGAAGCTTGCTTTGCTGATCATCGCGATATCGATCGCGATTTCCGCCCAAACCGCGACGGTTCCACCGCCTGCAAATCCAGGCCTCGCCACCGCCGCGCACAAAGCGTTAGCCGTCATCTCCGGCAAACTCCGCGTCCCCGGCCTCGATCACCCTGTTAATGTCCTCCGCGATCGCTGGGGAGTCGCTCACATCTATGCCGAAAATCAGCACGATCTTTTTTTCGCCCAGGGAATCGTCGCCGCGCAGGATCGCCTATTCCAAATGGAACTCTGGAAACGCGCCGGACAAGGCCGCCTCGCAGAAATCCTTGGCCCCTCTGCTCTTCCCCGCGACATCAACGCCCGCGCCCTCCGTTATCGCGGAGACATGCAACTCGAATACGAAAGCTACGCCCCCGATACCAAAGCAATCCTCACTGCTTTTACAGATGGCATCAACTCCTATATCGCGAGCCTAGCTGCTCCCGGAGGCCTTGGCCTTCCCATCGAATTTCAACTTGCCGGATTTTCGCCAGATCCATGGCATCCCGAAGATTGCCTCAATCGCATGGCAGCCTTTTCGATGACCGGCAACGCCTTCAGCGAACTCGAACACGCGCAGGCCCTCACCGATCTCGGCCCCGAAAAAGCCGCGCTGTTTTTTAATTTCGATCCCGCCGTAGCGCTCGATCCCGCTCCGCATCTCGATCTCACCGGACTCACTCCCGACCTTCTGAAGAATCTCATCGGCAGCGATCACCGCATTGAATTCCCAGCGCGTCCTCTCCAAGAAAGCAATAACTGGACGATCTCCGGCGCACTAACAGCTACCGGCAAGCCGCTACTCGCCAACGATCCTCACCGCGTCATCGGATTACCTTCTCTCCGCTACATGATTCATCTCGTCGCCCCCGGATGGAACGTCATCGGCGCAGGCGAGCCCGGTCTCCCCGGCGTCGCGCTCGGCCACAACGATCACATCGCCTGGGGCTTCACCATCTTCGGACTCGATCAGCAGGATCTCTACGTCGAAGAACTCAATCCATCCAACCCACTCGAATACAAAACAGAAAATGGATGGGCGAAGATGGAATTAAAGCACGAGACTTTTCTCGTGAGAGGCACGGCGCCGAGCGAAATCGATTTGAAGTTTACCCGCCACGGCCCCATTCTTTGGAGCGACGGCAAACGCGCACTGGCCCTGCGCTGGGTCGGAAGCGAGCCAGGGACGGCCGGCTACCTCGCATCTCTTTCAATCGATCGCGCCGAAAATTGGGATCAGTTCGAATCCGCCGTCGCGCGCTGGAAAGTTCCGTCAGAGAATCTCGTCTACGCCGACAGCGACGGAAATATCGGTGAGCATTCCGCCGGTCTCGCTCCCATTCGCAACTGGACCGGACTTCTTCCCGTCCCTGGAAACGGCGACTACAACTGGACCGGATTTGTTCCGACAGCAGAACTGCCGCATTTCTTCAATCCAAAAGAAGGATTCGTCGCCACCGCAAATAATAAGACGATACCGGACAACTATCCATACAAAGTGGGTTTCGAGTGGGCCCCCGCGTATCGTGTCACGCGGATCCGATCGGTCATCGAAAGCGCAAAACACACGAATCACAAACTGACGTTGTCCGACATAGAAGCGCTGCAGACAGATATCGCCTCGCTGCCAGCTCTCGAATTTCAGAAGCTTCTGCTCTCGACGCCACTGAAAACCGATCCGACTCTCGCTCTCTTCTTCCATTGGGACGGACGACTCACTCGCCAAGTCCGCCGACGCGGCTCTCTACGAAGTCTGGTACCACCAAATTTGCATCGCACTCGCGACACTATTTTCATCAACGCACAGCGAACGCTACACCGACCTCACGCCCGACACCGTTCATCTCCTTCTATCGAATCCCGACAAACTTCTCTTCGGAGAGAACTCCCGTCGCGAATCGCGACCAACTTCTTCTGGACGCGCTTCACGCCGCCCGCAATCAGCTTTCGCAACTACTGGGCCCCGACCCCTCACAATGGTCTTGGGGCAAACTTCACACCGTCCACTTCCGTCACGCGCTCGATCAGCAACCTGGGGCCAACGCGTTATTCGACCTCGGTCCACTCTCGCGCCCCGGCGATGAATACACGGTCAACGCAACCGGAACCGAGGGGGATTCCTGGGAACAAGTTTCCGGCGCAAGTTACCGCGAAATTCTCGACACCAGCAACTGGGATCAGTCCATCGCCATTAATTCGCCCGGCCAGAGCGGACAACCATTCAGCCCGCACTACTCAGACCTGATGCCGCTATGGGATGCCGGGCAATATTTTCCCCTGGCATATTCCAACCATGCCGTAGAAGCTGCGACTACAGACCGACTGCTCCTTCAACCTTGAATCTGTACTCAGGAATACGAGTTCAGCAACCGGAATTAAGAAACGATAAACGTGAAAATCAAAAACATCTTCTTCGATGTCGGCAACACGTTGCTGTTCCCCAACCGCGAGCGCATCCACGCACCGCTCGTCGCACGTGGATTCACTCCCACCGCCGAGCACTTGCGCGATCTCGAATGCCGTATCAAGAACGAATTCGACGCGATGATGAGCGCCCAAGGCAGCACCGATCACGGCTTTTGGTGGATGTTCTATACCCAACTACTTACTGAACTTAGTTTCAAAGACGATGCAGTCCGCGATCAACTCGTCGCTAGCATTCGCACCTCCGCCAATTGGGACACGATTCGTCCCGGCACCTCCGACCGGCTCCGCGAGATCGGCGAACGTTACAAGATCGCGGTAATTTCAAATGCTGACGGCGGAATTGAAAACGTCTTGCGCCGATCTGGCATCGCAGATTGCTTTCTCACCATCACCGACTCGGGCCTCGTCGGCCACGAAAAACCGAATCCCGAAATATTCCGTCGAGCCCTCGCAAGTCTGAACGCAGCGCCCGAAGACAGCCTCTATGTGGGCGACATGTATTCCGTTGACTACGTCGGCGCTACCCGCGCAGGAATGCAGGCAGTCCTGATGGATTACCCCGGAGCGTATCGCGAAAAGGGAGTTCCAAGGGTGGATTCACTGGAAGCATTGCTGGCAAAACTAGACGCCCTAGAGTAGAGACGGGGCTTGCCCCGTCTCAGCAGCGCAACCGGGCAGGTTTAAAAGCGGAGCGGAACAAAACGAAGCTGCTATTAGATTTCGATTACCTGATGATCATGGCAATCCGTCCGAATGTGTTTGTAAAGCGTCGCCAGCAACTCAGGCCCATATCGCGCCACAAAACTCACACCCGCAATTTCCCGCTCCTGTAATACTTTGTTCGGGAGCAGCGCATTACTCAGCGAGTCCGCGTGTCGCGCAATCACTTCGTTGCGCAGCAACTCCGCGCGCGAAGCCCGACGATGCAATCGGTTGATCTGATACCACATCCGAGTCCGGGCACGATCAGACGATTCGATCAACGTCGAATCGAGTTTGCCAATCGATTCTCGTACCGCCGCCATGGATTTCTCAGCGCTCGCATATGCTTCCGCAAACCGTGCCTGCAAGTCGGACGGCAGCGATCGCGCCGCAATCGCCTCGCGAACTTTCTCCGGCCCCTGCAACACATCCGGCAATTCCAATTCGTAGCGCGACAGAATCCGCTCTGCCTTCGCTTCGAGCAACGTCGCGGAAAATCGCGGGAGTATCGGAGTGACTCGTCCCAACAGTTTTTCGTACACCACTGCGGATTGCGCAAAATACGCAACCTCCGCCGCGCCGCCCGTATACGCCAACGTCGGCAGCAGATAGTCCTGCACCACCGGGCGAAACAAAGCATTTGGATTGAATCTTTCCGGAGCGACCTCAATCCGAGCCAGCAATTCGTCAGCAGATAAGTGCTCAGCACCTACCAGAAATTCATCGCCCTTCCCGCCAACCAATTTTTCCTTGCGGCGGACCACGGTGCGCGCACCGTCCTTGACTTCGAACAACAGCGAACTCGCAGCTGTCACTTTGACCTGCTGGTGATATCCCGCAGCCTCTAGCGCTTTGCCTCTCGCTAACAGCGCGCGATCGAGTTCTCCGGCACGCTCAACCGCCGCGCGCAGCAGAGGTTTTGCGAGATCGTGAAATTCTTTGTCTGCCGGATCAAGCAGGATAATGCCCCATTCCGCAAACAATCGCGTGAACAGTAATCCATAAGCGCTGCCCAGTGTTTGTCCCGGCTTGTAGGACTCACGCAGCCATGTAGCGACTTCTGAATCTCCCAACAGCGCGGCGGCCTGTTCAACAACAGGGTCAATGTCCGCTCCAAACTTAACCGTTCCCACCGGAGCATCGACGACGCCGCGACTTGCAACTTCGAATCGCTCCGGCGCTCCATCTCCCGAAATCAGCGAAATATGATTCACTTCCGCCAGGTCATGATCTTCCGTCGCCAGCCAGAAAATCGGAACGCAATCCACTCCAGCCGCCGTCGCCTGTTCCGCCAATTTCACCGCCGTCAGCGCCTTGAAGATCGAGAACAACGGGCCGCCGAACAGACCGACCTGTTGTCCCGTGACCACCGTCAACGCGCCGCGTCGCAGCCGATCAATATTGGCCAAGGTCTTGGGAGACGCGCCCCATGCTCGATTCTGCCGCTCCAGAATTTCGCCGACCTTGGCGCGACGTGCGGGATCGTAAACCACGCTCTTAGCTTCGTCTTTCAGCCATTCAGAAACATTCGGCGAGCGTGGATAGAAAGGTCGAACGGAAGGAGCGTAAGAAAGATAATCCAGAAAGAGGCGCGTGGAATGCGGGATCTGCGAAAACGGCAAACACTGCGATTTCATCGGCAGCGCTCCGCACACGCTTTACAAATCCTATATTTTTTCCTGATTCGCATACAGTTCCACTCTCGAAAGCATTCTCCCTAGAAACAGGTACCGCGACTTGTTACGGTAGCACTTCCCGGGCAGCCAGTGCCAAAGTAGGCAGCGTCCTTACCATCTGATGACGCAAAACGTTCCGGGGTTCAAACGCTTCGGATTACTTCAAGACAAAACATAATTCGTTAGCTATGCTAACGAATTTTTTTTTGGGCAAAGCGGATGGTTCCGGTAAGATCGATCACCGCTTCTCAAACACGATCGCAACTTTGTCTTCGTAAACCAGCCGCCATTCCAGCGGCAACTCGCGAAGCAAGTTGGCCAAAGTCGAATCCGCGGGCAGTAGCGTTGTTCGAATTTTCCACTGGTCGATCACGTCCCGCCATCCCGGCTCAGCCTGAGTCAAAACCAAATACTGTCGTATCCGATCGGATCCATAAAGATCGTGCCGATCATCGACGACGACCTTACGTTCCGGATACAGCCGGTAAATAAGATACCCTCCCCACGCGTCGGTCGAGAAGACGGGTTCAGTATTCGGCGGCATATCTCGCGTTTCGCTCTGGAGAAACGTCACAGCCCCTTCAGGGACTTTTTGTCGATCAAAATTGGCGTGCACCAAATGACGCGAACCAAGCCATCCCCCTTGCAGACATAGGAGGAATGCAAATGCGACCGCCGCCACCGGCCAAAGGTGTCCGCGAAGTTCCAACTCCTGCGCGGTCATTCGATCTGAAAAGGCAGTGATCCGTGTTACGCCACTTCGCAACCATCGCCACGCGCCCGGCTTGTCCGCGAGCGACGTAAAGTTCGCCCAGATCATCGGCCCAGCGATAAGCACCAGCAGCATCGACGAAACGGGAAGATTCCTGGAGGAATAGACTCCCGCGTACACAGACAACAGCGCTACGAGAAAGTGACTCAGACGCAATTTTTTACGATTCCCCGCGAAGGCGACCAGCGCCAGCATCAGGATGGCGGCAAAACATCGCTGCGCCCATCCATGAAAATCGGGAGAACGAAATTCGTCGATCCGATTCATCAAATAACGATCATTTAAATAGCTGTAGACGTGCGCGTGCAGCCGCCATCCATAAGGGTTTGCCAGAGTCGCCAACGCCGAGGCTACCCAGGTGACAGCCATCGCCCGTGCTCGGAACCCCACCCGAATCGCAGCGAACGCGTCATGCTCGCGCCAACGATCAACGAAGGCGGCGAACGTGTAAATCCCGAGTAGAGCCAACCCAAATATCCATCCCCCGTGCAGGTTGACCCAAAGCAACATCGAGGCCGGAAAGAACCAGAAAGTCCAACTTCGCAAGAAAATCTGGCTGCTACTGTCGCTTTTGCTTTCCCATCGCTCCAGCATCACAAACCACAGCAGAGAAAAAAGCCAACTCACGATATGAGGACGCGCATAGAGATGAATCGTCGACGCCGTCTCCGCAAGCAGCATCAGAATGATCGCAAGCAGCAACCCCGTGCCGCGATGCAGCAACTGCGAAAGCAGCACGAGAAAAACCGTCGACACCAGCGCGGCGCATAGCCAAACGACCCCGTTCAATCCGCAACAATGGTGCAATGCGCCCAATAGCACGTCGTACAACCACTCCCACGCAAACCAAGGCTGACCCTGCATCGTGGACGAAAACGGATCGACTCGCGGCAACGAATGCGTCGCCAGAATTTGCTCTCCCGTTCGGATGTGCCATCCGATATCGGGATCCGCCAGCGGACGATTCGACAACGTTCCAGCCAGAATCGACCAAAACAAGAAAATGAAAATGATGTCGCGGACAGAGGGCAGCAGAAACCGCAATGCGGACGAACTGGAATCGGACGAAGTCATCAAGGGTTCAATAGAAACGCAACCGCGCAACACAGAAGAAGCAGTGTATGCGTTAGCCGTGCCCGAGGCTAGCCCGAATGACCAAGCCGACGTTCCCCCAAGCCAATTATTTGTAGTTGATATTTTTCATCTGAAATATTGCGCGCGGCATCTCTATACTGTAGGCCAGTTAGCATGGAAAACACTTCCAGACCGAAAGTGGTCATCATAGGTGCCGGATTCGGCGGCCTGACCGCCGCGCAGCGTATCGCGCGTCTGCCGGTTCAACTCACGGTCATCGATCGCAGCAATCATCACACGTTTCAGCCGCTGCTCTATCAGGTCGCGACCGCCGGCCTTTCTCCCGGAGAAATCGCCGCGCCCATTCGTTGGATACTTCGCAACCGCTCCAACGTCGAAGTGTTGCTTGGAGAAGTAATCGATGTCGATCTCAAAGCGAAGAAAATTATCACCAAGCAGCAAACTCTGAACTTCGATTTTCTGATCATCGCCTCCGGAGCCACACACACTTATTTTGGCCACGATGAATGGGAGCCGCTAGCTCCAGGATTAAAGACGGTCGAAGACGCGACCGAAATCCGCCGCCGCGTCTTGCTCGCCTTCGAATTAGCAGAGCGGCAAGGCGCCGAAGGTGAAGGCAGCCCTGAGTTGCAATTCGTGGTCGTTGGAGGAGGACCTACCGGCGTCGAACTCGCGGGTACTCTAGCCGAAATCGCTCGCCATTCCATGAACCATGAGTTCCTCCACATCGATCCCAGGAAGACTCGCATCCTGCTCGTCGAGGGTGGTCCTAGAGTCCTCCCCGCTTACTCAGAGAAACTCTCGCACAAAGCAGAATTGCAACTGCAAGCGCTCGGAGTCGAAGTCCGCACTTCGCAAATGGTCAACCGCATCGAGCCCGGAGCAGTCTGGGCCGGCGATCAAAAGATCGCTGCACAAGTCATCTTGTGGGCCGCAGGTGTAGCCGCGTCTCCGCTCGGCAAAAAGTTGGGAGTTCCAATCGACCGCGCTGGACGCGTCGAGGTTTCGCCCGACCTCAGCGTGCCGGGACATCCCAACGTTTTCGTGATTGGCGATCTCGCAACGCTCAAAGATAAAAACGGCAACATGCTTCCCGGAGTCGCGCCCGTCGCCATTCAGGAAGGCGATTGGGTTGGAAAAACCATCGCTCGTGATCTCAAGAATCAGCCGCGCCGCGACTTCCGCTACTTCGACAAAGGCAGCCTCGCCACCATCGGACGCGCCGCCGCCGTCGCCCAGATCGGCGGCTTCGAACTCTCCGGCTATTTCGCCTGGCTCGCGTGGCTTTTCGTCCACATTCTTTTTCTCATCGGATTCCGCAACCGCGTGCTCGTAATGATTCAATGGGCGTGGTCTTATTTCACATACGATCGAGGCACGCGCTTGATCACGGGGAGTGACGAGCTTCCGGGATGGACCCAACCACAACCGTCCTCGGACAACAAAGTATCGCCTCTGAAGCCGTCGGCCTAATTCCGCGCCAGGCAAGGCTCACCCGATATAATGATGTCGCCGTGAAACGTGTCGTAAAACGCGCTGCCGCCTTCGCCTTCCTGCTCTCGCTGATCATCTACGCATTCGTTCCCGCACAACTTCGCGCCGAAGACGACGCCGCTCGCGGGACAAGCCCTGACGGCTCCAACCGCCATCGGCCGTACGATGGTCGTCATCCCCTTCGAAAACGCTTCTCCAACGCCCGGTTTGGAGTGGCTCGGCGAATCCTTTCCCGAAGCCTTTCATCAGCAACTCAATTCTCCGGTCCTCTACGTGGCCAGCCGCACCGAGCGACTTCGCGCCTACGATCGCCAAGGCGTTCCCGCGGGAATCCACGCATCGCGCGCCACACTCTATCGCCTAGCCGAGCAAATGGATGTCGACTACGCCGTCCTCGGATCTTATCGCTACGACGGCTCCCGACTCACCGCGACCGCGCAACTTCTCAACATGCGGGCGCAGAAACTCTTACCTGCCGTCACTGAAAGCGCACCGCTGGCCGATCTTGGCATCCTGCAATCTTCCCTGGCATGGGATTTGCTCCGCCAAGTCCGTCCAACTTTTTCTGTAACGAAAGATAAATACATCTCCAGCGTGGGCACGATCCGTTTAGACGCGCAGGAAAATTACATTCGGGGATTACTCGCATCCACCGCCGACGAAAAGGTTCAACGCTTTCACGAGGCGACGATTCTAAATCCCGATTACTCCCAAGCCCTGCTCGAATTGGGAAAGACTTATTACGCGCAGCACGCCTACGAACCCGCAATCTCCGCGCTCGGACAAATTCCACGTTCCTCCTCCGTTGCGCGCGAAGCGAATTTTTTCCTAGGACTGGCCGCCTACGCTCACGGCGATTTCGCGAAAGCAGAATCCGCCTTCGAATTTGTAGCCACCCGCCTGCCTCTAGCGGAGGTCTACAACAATCTCGGAGTCGTCGCAGCCCGCCGCGGTCAAAAGAAAGCCGCCGAATATTTTGAGCGGGCAATCCAAAACGACCCCAGCGACGCGGACTACCATTTCAATCTCGCCACAACCCTTGCCCAGTCAGGCGATCGCGCCGGAGCCACTCACGAACTCCACGCCGCACTCGAACATCGTCCCAACGACACCGAAGCGCGAGCGCTACTCGATTCGATCAATCCGCAAGCAGGTGCCATCGTGCCGAGCGCTGCCACATCGAAAATTGAGAACGAGCGCATCAATCGCAACTACGAAGAAGATACGTTTCGACAGATGACGACGCAGATGGCGAGTTGGGCCGAGCAGCAATTCGCGCGCTCCGATCCAAAAGCCCACGCCCGTTATCACATCGAGTTAGGCAAAGAACTTTTGGCCCACGGATTCACCACCGAAGCCGAATCAGAATTCCGCCACGCCGCCGCCATCGACCCATCCAGCGCCACTGCCGCCAAATTAGCGGAAGAATCGCGGCCACAACCATGACCCGCATACCGACGCCCACGCCAGCTCAGAACCACGCGACACACTACCTCGCCGCCGTCCTAATCGTCCTAGCTCTATCCGCCGCCGTCCACGCCCAGGTTCCGAACGCCAGAAGTCCTAAAAGTAGTAGTCAACGACGCCATCCAGCCCATCACCGCCGAGTACATCGCCCGCGCCCTCGAAAACGCCGCCGCGCATCACGACGAAGCCGTCCTCATCGAAATCAACACCCCCGGAGGCCTCGTCGACTCCACCCGCGACATCATCGAAAAAATTGTCGCCTCGCCCGTGCCCGTCATCCTCTACGTCACGCCCAGCGGCAGCCGCGCCGCGAGCGCCGGATTCTTCATCCTCGAATCCGCCGACATCGCCGCCATGGCGCCCGGCACCAACACCGGAGCCGCGCATCCCGTCATCCTCGGCAGCAAAATGGACGACGTCATGAAAACCAAATTAGAGAACGACGCCGCCGCCCTCATGCGCTCCGTCGTCGCCAAGCGCGGACGCAACGTCGAACTCGCCGAAAGCGCCGTCCGCGAATCGAAGTCCTTCACCGAGCAAGAAGCCCTCGATAAGAAGCTGATCGAATACATCGCGCCGAACGAGCAAGACCTGTTCAAACAAATCAGCGGAAAACCTTTTAAACGGTTTGACGGGAGCTTAACAACTCTCAACCTAGTCACCGTCAATCCCGCCGACAAATCGACATCCATCACCGCCATCCGCGACTACCAGATGACGCTCAAGCAGCGCATCCTCTCGCACTTGATGGACCCCAACATCGCCTTCATCCTGATGGCCATCGGAGCCCTCGCTCTCTACGCCGAATTCAATCATCCCGGCGCCGTCATCCCCGGAACCGTTGGCGTGGTCTTCATCCTGCTCGCCGCCTTCGCGCTCAATTTATTGCCCGTGCGCTTCGCCGCGTTAGCCATGATCCTGGGAGCCTTCGCCCTCTTCGCCGCCGAAGCCAAATTCGCCAGCCACGGAGTCCTCACCATCGGCGGCATCGCCCTGCTCACTCTAGGCGGCCTCTTTCTCGTGGACGGCCCCATCCCCGAAATGCGCGTCCATCTCACCACCGCGCTCGCCGTCAGCATCCCCCTCGGACTCATCACCGCCTTCCTGATGACCCTCGGCCTCCGCGCCCGCCGCAACAAAGTCGTCACCGGCCGCCAAGGCATGATCGGCGAAATCGGAGTCGCCCAATCCCCCCTGTCCCCCGCCGGAAAAGTCTTCGTCCACGGCGAACTCTGGAACGCCACATCCCCCGTCCCCATCCCCGCCGGAGAACAAGTAGTAGTCCGCCAAATCGATGGACTGACGCTAAGAGTCGACCGCCACATCTAACCGCGTTCCCACATTCCTCCGCCCTTCCACAAATGTCATCCTGAGCGAAGGCGAATCAAGCGCGCAGCGCTTGGTCCGCCGCAGTCGAAGGAGCCCCTACTCCCTCTCCCGAATTCCCCCCTGAATCCCATCCTCGATTCCAATGGCACCAAAGTGGTCTATGCAACTCCCACACGGATTGATAAACAAGAATCGCGATCCGAGGGGGCCGTGGGGATAACATCCCGAGAAGGTTGGAAATGAACTCAATGAAGTTGTCGGTCCTGCTTGGTCTAGTTGTTACGTTCTCATTCAACTGCGTCCAAGTTTTTGCTGGAGATAAACTAGTTCAGTTAGAAACAATCCCTCCGGGCGCACAAGTAGAAGTAAACGGTAGCGTGACGTGCGTCACGCCCTGCTCGCTTAAAGTTCCGGGATACTACTTCGGGAAAAAGCGGACTGCCTTCAGCTCTCACGGGATAGCGCCTATTCGCGCAAGACTCACAAGAGAAGGTTATGTTCCTAAAACAGTGGAGTTGACGATCGGTCCGATCCAGTGGAAAAACTTGTACGGAAATAATCTTTTCGATTACTACCTGATGAGTTCCGACCGTTTCAACTTTCAACTTGATGCTGTGCAGGAATTCGTTCCCACTAATTCCTCTGGCGGTGCAACGCTGGTGGCTGCAACCACAACCACTTCTTTACCTCAGCTCCCAGTCGAAGATGTGGTACGTCAGGCTCTTCCATCGGTCGTAACTGTTTCGACGTCCAAGGGTAGCGGCAGCGGCTTTTTTATCTCTTCCGACGGAGTGGTCGTAACGAACGCACATGTCGTGCGGGGCGAATCCACGGCAACCGTGACAATGGCATCTGGAAAATCATCGGAGAGCACTCACATCTACGTGGATGAAGCGCGTGACCTTGCTTTGATCAAGGTTGCGATCAGAGATAATGAGTTCCTGAAGCTCAGTGCGTCGGCGCCCGCTCTGGGATCTGACGTAATCGCCATCGGAACGCCCGGCGCACACGACGTTACCGGAACGCTGATGCTTCCCAACAGCATCACCAAAGGCATCGTGAGTGGCGTAAGAGAATTTCCGGAGAACACTACAGCTTCGGTGGAGGGTCGTGCCGGGTTATGGATTCAGACCGACGCAACAATCAATCACGGGAACTCTGGCGGACCGCTTCTGAATCGCGCAGGTGAAGTAGTTGGCATAAATACGCTGGCATTTACGGCCACAGGCACACCTGGGCTAAACTTTGCGCTCGCCTCCACTGAACTTTCCAAGATGATGAGAAATCGTTTTGGGGTTCAGCCCCCGCCGACCCCGGCGCCCGTAAATTCAGCAGTAACATCACTGCAGGCCGTTTCTGCGGCAACCTCTTCCAATACCGCACTCAGCAATGCAACGGTCAAATTCGAATCCAACCCACCCGGCGCGGACGTTGAGGTAGATGGAGTTTTTATGGGAAGCACCCCAGCAGAGTTGCCACTTGCTCTAGGCCAGCGATCGATCAGACTTTCGAAGAAAGGCTTCAAACCATATCAGCGTTCGATCCAAGTGCTGAGCGGCGGTGCCCAGAGAATTACCGTCGATTTGGAGTCTGAATAACTTCGTTCCAACAACTGCGATCATTGCCTTCTTAATACTTTCTTTGGGGATGGAGGTGCTCCGTTTCGACCGCAGATTAATCCTACCCAGATACGCGATTTTAATAATTTTTCATTTACTTCATGTTTTCATCTCTCCGTTGTGGTATGTTTTCATGAAGTGATCTAATTCTTAAAAGGAAACCCATGAAAGCTACCGTTCACATGCAGCCCTTTGAGCGACGGAATCGTTTAGCGGAACTTGGCTTAGAAGAAGAGTTGTTAAGACAGGCTCTTCAACAGGGACTTTCCGAATGGGCGACCTGCACGGACAATCATCCGACATCGTTCCCAGGATTGTTGTTTTGGGGCGAGACCGTAAAAAGCCTTAGGGATTTGTTGGCGCCGCATGGATGGGAGAGGGCCAATGAAGGTAACTTGCCTTTCACCGTGAACGGCGCCAAAACTGTCGCGATTGCAGTAGCCACGGGGGACGAAGAGACCGGCAATCCTGAGGAGACACCGTGCACCAAATCAAGCAAGGGGCCACATACGGCTGGGGCGGTTCGTGTAAATGCGCTTCAACTCGACCTGTTCCCGATAACTGTTCTTCCCGAAGATCTTGCGAGGATTAAGGGTGACGGCAAGCGAATGACTTGGATCTTGCTTTTCCACCGAGACCACGTCACACGCGAAGTTCGCTGCGAACTTTCGCGACCCACCAGCATGAGCGACAACCAACATGTGGACGGGTGGATCGAACGGATCATCTTAGAACCGATACGGTTTGATGGCGACATCGCACAAATTCCAGTTGACAATGTGCAAGATGAACATGCGGTGGACTACGTAGAGATCAAGAGACGTGGATGAGGTCAAAGGAGTCTTCACTCCAAGTCGTTTAACAGTCGCACGGAAGAGGCGCGGTCTTGCAAAAATTGAATTAGCGGAGAAGATTGGAGTTGAATGGCGATCCGTTAGCGGCTATGAAGCGGGGGAGTATCTTCCGTCCGAGGACACTCTTTCGAAAATAGCCGCAAGTTTGAGATTTCCTATTTCTTTTTTTTCGGGCGGCAACCTAGAGGAGCCAGAACCCGACACAAGCAGTTTTAGGGCTCTTAAAAAAATGACTGCGGCGCAACGTGACATGGCTCTAGGCGAAGGAGCATTGGCGCTTCACTTAAATAAGTTCATCGAAGGTAGATTTGAACTTCCGCAAGCCGACCTCCCAGACCTCAGTCGGGAGCCGAGCCCGGAGGCGGCAGCTGAATTTTTGAGACGCTATTGGGGAATTGGCCAACTTCCGATAAGGAACACCATTCACCTTCTCGAAGCTAAGGGCGTTCGTATATTTTCCCTAGCGGTCGACGCACGCGAGGTAGACGCATTCTCGATGTGGAAGGCGTCAACGCCCTTCGTTTTCTTGAATAGCCATAAATCCTCCGAACACAGCCGCTTCGATGCGGCACATGAGTTGGGACATCTAGTTCTTCATCGCCATTCCTCCCCTAACGGTCGAGAAGCGGAAAGAGAAGCCGACGCATTCGCGTCTGCCTTTTTGATGCCGAGGGGTAGCGTGCTAGCTAACGCACCCCGTTTTGTGACGTTGCCAGTCCTTATAAGACTTAAGAAGATTTGGATTACGTCTTTAGCTGCGCTCAACTATCGACTGCACGAACTCCAATTGATCAGCGACTGGCAATACAGAGGCATTTGCGTTCAAATCGCAAAGAATGGATATCGGTCTACAGAACCGGAAGAAGCGCCTCGTGAAACTTCACAGGTTTTGGCGAAGGTGCTAGCCGCCCTCCACGAATACGGCGTTAGCAGAAATGGTCTAGCCAAACTTTTGACAATATACCCGTTCGAACTTGACCAGTTGCTTTTCGGGCTTGTCATGACAAGCATAGACGGCGGCCGACAAAAGACCGTTACGAAAAATTCGCGCGGCCTAGGCCTCACACGGGTTAAATAATTTTGGCTCGCTCTAACACAGCCGCTCGGTGGGGGCCTTGGCTACTTGTGCGTTTTTCATCACATCCACCCTGTGATCGCCATCACAGACATCCATCCCGCACAATGCGAAAATAACTCCGATACGGCCATAGCCCGTCCGCGCCCGTCTCCAGAGACGGCGCTCGAACCCGCGCCACCGATTTTCAACGCTCTTTGAAAACTAAAAATCGAGCGAATTCCGGCACTCGAATTTGCCGAGGATTTCCCAAAATGGACCACGATTCCCGCTAACTCCTTATTCCGCAATATTTTACAGCTAAGTATCTTGTTCTCAAGATTTTGGCGGGAAAATTGTCGCTAACGTGATGATTCCACTAGGGGAGGGGGGAGGGGGTGGTAGTAAACACGGGTTATTATCTTTCTAGTACACAGCCGACCCTAAGGGTTAGCTCGAAGGTTAATCCGAAGAAGCCGAAAGCCAGCCGCCGTTAACCACGTTAAACTTGTAAAACATCATGCTCGGCATTCGGCTCGAACCTGAACTCGAAGAGAAACTGGACTCCCTCGCGAAAGAAACCGGACGCAGCAAGAGCTATTACGCGCGCGAGGCGATCCGCCAGTTTCTAGAAGATCGCGAAGACTACTTGAAGGGCATCGCGGCGCTGGAACGGCGCGAACCGACCATCACGCTCGCAGAGTTGGAGCGGCGACTTGGTTTCTCCAAGTAAGCATTCGAAGTAAGCCTTCGAACACCAACAGCGCCCGAATCTCCCTGAGCAACTTCGGCCACACTTCACCACCGCCCACAACCGCTCGCGTGCGCTACAATCCGCTCATACGCTGACGCTATAAAAGTTGACGTAGTACGTTGACGCTCTAAAGTGTCGCGAGTCGTTGGAGGCTCTATGGATCTCGGATTCCCGGTAGTGGCTGTTGGCATCGTCATCGTCGTCATCTACCTGCTGAGTTCCATCAAGATTCTGGCCGAGTATGAACGCGGCGTCATCTTCCGCCTCGGACGCCTCCTCGGACACGCCAAAGGTCCCGGCGTCATCTTCGTTTTCACTCCGTTTGATCGCATGGTCCGCATTTCACTGCGCCAGGAAGCCATCGAAGTTCCTCCACAGGACGTCATCACCCGCGACAACGTCACGCTGAAAGTGAATGCCGTAATTTTTCTGCGGGTCATCGATCCGAATAAAGCGGTGGTCGAGGTTTCGAATTACGCCTACCAGACTTCGCAATTCGCGCAGACCACTTTGCGCTCCGTGCTTGGAGAACAGGAACTCGACGAACTGCTCGCTCATCGCGACAAGATTAATTTGCGCTTGCAGAGCATCCTCGACACGCACACTTCTCCCTGGGGAGTGAAAGTCACCAACGTCGAAGTGAAACAGGTTGACATGCCGGAATCGATGCTGCGCGCCATGGCGAAACAGGCCGAAGCGGAGCGCGAGAAGCGATCGAAGATCATCCACGCAGAAGGCGAATTCTCCGCCGCTCAGCGCTTGGTTGATGCCGCTCATCTCCTATCCACCGAGCCAGCCAGCATCCAGTTGCGCTACCTACAGACGCTCACCGAAATCGGAGTCGAGAAGAATACGACCGTCGTGTTCCCGGTCCCAATCGATTTCTTCTCCGGCATGCAAAAGCTGCTGGGATCATCGAACAACGCCGCGATATGCCGCCCCCGCGCCAGCCAAGCCAGCAGGAAGTTAAGAGCTAAAGGCTAAGAGCTAAACGCTAAAAGCAAAGAACAACGACTCATGGCAAAATCGCAGGATACGGAAATCACACTGGGCACTGGCCGCATGTTGGCCATCTTTTTTACGTTTGTCCTGGTATGCGCCTTCTTCTTCGCCATCGGATTTTCCCTGGGACGAAGAACAACTGGAGCTGGTATCAGTACAGCTCTGGCATCAACAGGTACCGCTCCAGCGACGATCGTGCGCCCGTCCGCCGCGAAGAACGAACCGCCAAAGGCCAGCGCGCCGCCAGACGATCTGAAGTTTTATGATGCGGTTGGAAAGAAAACAGCCGACGCCGAACTAACTCCGCCGCAACCGAAGGCGACGGTGCCGCCAACCACCACGAACACCGAAGCGGCAAAACCGGTGTCCGACACGACCTCCACCGCCCCGACGGGCGCTGGATATTTCGTGCAAGTCGCCGCCGTCCGCCGCCAAGAGGACGCCGATTCCCTGGTTGAGGCTCTGAAGAAAAAACAGTATCCAGCCTTCACCACGAATAATCCAGCGCTCGACAAATTCTTTCACGTCCAAGTCGGTCCATTTGCAGAACTGAAAGATACCGAAGCAATGCGCGCCCGGCTGGTGAGTGATGGATACACCCCAATCGTCAAGAAATAGAAAAGCAATTTGCAAATTTGCAATCGGGCAATTTGGCAATTGCAAATCTAGAATCTATCGCGCATGCCTCCCACCGAACCTAATCTCGACCGCTTCCTGCACGCCGTCGCCGATCCGACTCGCCGACGAATTCTTGTCGCGCTCAAAGAAAAAGGCGGATGCTCGCTCGACAAAGAAACCGGCCTTTGTGCCGCTGACATCGAGCAACGCATCAAACTGGCACAACCGACGATCTCGCATCACATGCGAATTCTGGAGAAGGCTGGAGTAGTCGAAGCGTCCAGAGAAGGCCACTGGCGCTGGTATCGAAGGAATGAAAGGCTGATCGCGGAGATGACGCGAGCGCTGAAAAAGGAACTCTAGAGTAAGCGTGCGTGGTTGTTAAGAGTTAAAGATCGGCGTTAAGAACGTGTGTCAGGAACCGGCGACCGCAACGGAAGACTTTTCTTCTTTGCTTGAGTTGTGGTTTTCGTCTTGTTTTGGAGCATGTTTTTCCACATGCTGACTTAGCGTCCGAACCTGCGAAATAAGATCTGCTACTTCGAACGGTTTCGCCAGACAAGGTACGTTCTGTTCCTGCAAGAAGCTACGAGTCTGTTGATCCGTGACGGTTGAGAAGGTCAGCAACAACGCCTTTTCCATCCCCGGACAATTCTGCGCGATCCATTCGTACATTTCCCGAGCGCTGCAACCACCAGGCATCCGTCCATTCATGACGATCACGTCAAACTTGCCGTTGCGAAGGCGATCTCGCGTGTCGTCGATGCTGAGGCAGGTTGTCACTTCAGCGCCCGCACCGATCAACACATCGCGCTCGAACTCCAGCACAGCCTCTTCGTCCTCAACGAGCAGCACGCGCCCCGCGAGCAGCGACTCTCGTCGAGCTGGAGCCAAAGCCTCAGGCAACGCAGGCTTCTCACTCGCCAGCAACCGGACCTCAATGGTCGCGCCACCTTCATCGCGATTACGCGCGACGATCTCGCCACCATGTTCTTTGACGATGCCGTAGCAAATGCTAAGCCCGAGGCCAGTTCCCTTGCCCACCGACTTTGTCGTATAGAACGGATCGAAGATACGCGTAGGGTCTTTGATGCCCGGGCCGCTGTCATCAAATTCGACGCAGACGTAAGCATCTTTCTTGAAGACGCGAACTTTCAGCACTCCGGTGACGCTGGCTTCGACCATCGCGTCGAGCGCGTTGTTGATGATGTTGAGGAAGACCTGCTCCAGTTGATGAGGATCGGCGACGACCGATGGCAAGTCCTCGGGGATGTCCCGCTCCAGCGAAACGTTGTTCACCTTCAAATCGTATTCGCGGAGAGTGAGCGATTCTTCCAACACCTTGCGGAGGTCCACTTCCTGCTTCTGCGGCTTGCGCTGGCGTGCAAACGAAAGCAGGTTTTGGACCACGCGATGCGTCCGCTGTGCCTGCTTGAACAACTTGCGAACGTAGTCGGCGGAGCGGTGATCGAGCCCAGCCCCCTCGAGAAGCTGCGCATAGCCGAGGATCGCGGTGAGCGGATTGTTCAATTCGTGGGCAACTCCAGAGATCAACTGGCCGACCGCGGACATTTTTTCACTTTGCAGAAGTTGCTCTTGTGTTCGCCGAAGGTCTTCGTAAGCACGGCAAGTTTCTTCGTAGAGCTGGACTTTTTCAATCGTAGTGGCCAGTTGACGGCTGATTGCGACCAGCAGGTTTTCGTCGTTGCTCGAATAATGCCGATCTTCTTTGCTGGCGATCCCCATGATGCCGATGGGCTTGTCTTTGCTCCAGAGCACCACCCAAATCCAGAAGGGCAACCGATCTGCACAGACAAATTCGACAACTGCAGGAGGCAAATGCGGGAGAAAATCCTGGGTCACTACTTCCGCACGCGAGCGCATCACCAGATCGCCGAGTCCTTCCGGGAAAACCACTTCGGACATCTTCACACGAGCTTCACTACGCGGACCCCAACCGGCGCGCCGCCGATAGGTATCGTCCGGATCCGTCGCCAGATAAACCGAACCTGTTTCGGCTCCAAACAGCGAGATCACCTGACGCAACGTCAGGTTCAGAATTTCATCCAGATCGAATGACTGGGTCGCGATCACAGCCATCGCGTTCAGCGCGTTCAACTCGCGATTGCGCCGCCGCATGTCGTCTTCGGAGCGCTTCTTCTCTGTAATATCGAGTACGAAACCCTGATAGCGCTCGATCAGCCCCGAGTTGTTGCGTGTAGCGAAGCAACTTTGCGCGACTGCGAGGAATGTGCCGTCTTTGCGACGCACCGTGATTTCGAAATTGCGGACGTAATTGTGTGCCTCGATCTCTTTGCGGAAGGCTTCCCGTTCGTCCGCCACAGGGTGCAGAACGCTTCCCACATCAAGCGCCATCAATTCATCGCGGCTGCCGTAGCCGAGCATCGTAACAAACGCGTCGTTGCAGTCCAGCAACTCTCCGTCTGGCGTTGCGACAAATACGCCTTCCTGCGCCTGCTCGAACAGCATGCGGTATTTTTCTTCCGCTGCCTGACGCTCGGTCGTATCGTGTACGACGTGGATTACGCCTTTTTGCTGCGTGCCTTGTTCAGCGTACGACGACGTAGAAACGACCGACTGGCCGCCAAAGCAAGGATCCATGCCCTCGGTCAGTCCCAAACCGCGCTCGCAATAGGGACAGCCATTCCAGGCACGCTTGCGAGGCAACACTTCTGCGCACAAATTCCCGAGTACGTCGGCAGGCGCTTTTTCGAGACGTTGCAGGAGTGATTGATTCGTCTTAAGGATGCGGTAATCGGCATCGTGCGCCAGAATCAAGTCCTGGATGGAATCGAACGTATTCATCCATTGTCGCTGCGAACGTAAGACTTGCTCTAACAGCCGCAGATTCTCGACGGCGATGCCCATCGTCTGGGCCGCGGTCTCCAAGAACTCTAACTCTTCTCGATTGTGACGAAGGCTTCGAGAGCAGCCGAGCGAGACCAATCCCACCAGAGACTTCTTGCCTTGCACTGGCAGCAGCAGGACATGATGAATGCCTTGCTTCTGTAATTGTTCACGCTCCAGAAGCGCGATGTCGGAAAGCCTTAAGATAACCGCCCGATTGGCCTGCAGAAACGCCATGCGGGCTTCGTCCGGCGGGGTTTGCGTCAGGGCTCTCAGGAACTCTGGCGACATCCCCACATGTTGCGTAGGCACCAGACGATCTTCTTCTAGCAACTGAAACCAGGCTGCTTTCGCTCCCACCACGATTTTCAATTTCTCGAGCGCTGTCTGCATCATGGGAGCGTGGTTTTGGCTACGCGCGATGGTGACCGTCAACTCATTGAGGACCGCGAGGCGGCGGTTGCGTAGTTTCGCATCGTCCAACACGAGCAGAAGCATGCTCGATCCGAAGAGAACTTCGGCCAGCAGATACGCTTCACTCGGAATGTGACTGGTAATCGGAGCCCAGTGGAAGTTGAGCGTGAGCAATCCTGCCCCGAAGAGCCACGGACCGATTCCAATTCGTCCAACCCGATACCGAATCAACTCGACCGCCGAAACGATCGCGATCAGTCGACACGATACATCGAGTATTTCGCCGAGGATTCTTGAATTCGGGAGGTAGAAGGGGCGCATCGCAGCGCAGACCAGCAACACCCATGACGCGGCCAGCACGATGGTGAGCAACCGTTTGGATTGTGCCGAGACCAACGCGGACACCGCAAAAAATCCCATGGCCAGAACGAAATCGGCCTGGGTAAACGCGACCAGAATTTTCGAGGGGGCTTGCAGATCGCCGGCACGAACACCGCCCAGATACACGACATAGGCCAGCCAGCCCACGCTCCAGGCGAGTAGACAACGTTCCCGAAATACGCGGTAGAAAAGCAAGCTTGCAGCGACGGCGATCAGGGCGGCCGTCTCCCGCGCCGTCAGCCACGGTGCGGTTAGCGTAACCGAGTTCCCAAATATCCCTGCAGCATGCATAGACGAAAGAGACGAATGTCCAACCAGCACCGAGCGACAAGCGCACGAATGCCTAAGTCTCTTAAGTATCACGCTCGTACCGGGTCTTTACCGGATTTCCGTCTCCAACTGGTTACTTTCGGAATGTGGAGTCGTGGCCTAAAATCAGCGATACATTCATCTAACGCTCCGAAAATTGACGCTCGGAATTACGACGCACGGAACCCATGGCTAACGATCGAATCCTGGTAGTAGACGACGAAGAGACAATTCGCGAGATTGTTTCCTCCATGCTTGGCGGCGCCCATTACCAGACGCGCCAGGCAGCCAATGGCATCGAGGCGCTGGCAATCCTCGATTCCGGCGACGAGTTCGATCTCGTGCTCTCAGATCTGATGATGGCCGAAATGGATGGCATTGCTCTCTTGGAGCGTGCCAAAGAGCGTTATCCGGATCTGCCCATCGTCATGGTCACCGCGCTCAACGACATTTCCGTCGCATTGCAGGCCCTCCGCAATGGGGCATACGATTACCTGTTGAAACCTTTTGAGCGCGAGCAGTTGCTGGCTACCGTACGCCGTGCTCTCGAACATCGCCGCCTGAAAAAGGAGAACGATGCGTATCGAACGAATCTCGAAGCCCTGGTCGCCGCGAGAACGCAGCAGTGGAAGACGGCGCTGTCGAACCTTGAGAAGTCCTATGACATTACTCTCGAAGTTTTGGGCGATGCTCTCGATCTGAAAGACGCGGAGACCGAACATCACTCGAAGCGAGTTACCGCCTTCACCATTGCCATTGCTCGAAAAATGGGATTGTCCAAAGATGAAATCAACGTAATCGCACGAGGAGCCTTTTTGCACGACATCGGTAAGATGGCCATTCCCGACGGCATTCTGCAGAAACCGGGTAAGCTGACCGACGAAGAAATGGCGATTATGAAAGAGCATTGCTACCACGGATACAAGATCATTTCGCGGATCCCATTTTTGGCCGATGCTGCAGAAATCGTCTACGCCCACCAGGAGCGCTATGACGGAGAAGGTTATCCGCGCAACTTAAAAGGCGACCAAATCCCACTCGGAGCAAGAATTTTCGCGATCGCAGACACACTGGATGCGATGCGCTCTGATCGGCCCTATCGCAAAGCACAGGACATGCAGGCCGTACGCAAGGAGATCGAACTATGGTCCGGGCGCCAGTTTGATCCCGCGATTGTAAAGGTATTTCTGGAGATGCCGGACGACATCTGGGAAGACTTACGATCGGATATCAACGCCGCAAACCATCCGTTCCCGAGAGTGTGACCTGAAGGATTGACATTTAGCAGTTTTGACCCCTCGCCAGGCATCGATTTTCGCCGATGTCGCCATCCAATCAAGCAGTGAAGTAAATCCAACTAGCTCCGCCACGGTGAGTAGTACCCGGAACGGAACTAGGAACCGGCGTCCGCCAGTAATGCGCCTGATTCGCAACTGGCGGCCCCCCGGTTTAACAGCCTCCAGATTGAACCCACTCGAACCTGTCTTAGTTTGCCTTACAATTTTGCGCGGCCTGACCGTTCTAGCTCCATAGGTGTATAACGGTAGGTTCAAAACGAACCCGCGTGTCGTGTTTCCGTTTATTCTTTTGGCATCGCTCAAGAATCGTTCATCAAGAATCAGGAGATTCGCAATGAAGACTTTTCTCTTCACTCTAGGCTCTGTTGTTGTTCTCAGTGCGCTCGCAATTGCACAAGCGCCAACCGTTACAGCGCAGCCGAACACGGTCTTTGTCGGAGCCGACGGAAAGTTTGAAACTGCGCCGGACACAGCGCTGATCCAATTCAACATCTCGGCCCAAGCCGAGAACTCCAAAGACGCTTACGACCAGGCGTCAAAACAGGCCGAAGCGACCCGCCAGGTGTTGCGCGCCAATGGAATCGATCCCAAGTCTGCGGAAATTGGGTTCTTCTCCTTGAATCCCCAATACGATTGGAAAAACCCCAAGCACAAAGTCATCGGATACCAGGTCACAACCAGTGTCAGTCTCAAGCTAAAAGACTTCAGCAAGCTTGCGCCGGTAACTCAGCAACTTGCCGACGCTGGCACTGGGGAGAGTCAATCCTTGAGCTATACACTCGATTCTACGGACCAAGCAAAAACGAAAGCTGTCGCGGACGCTTATCGCAGAGCCCGCGAATCGGCGCAAGCCTTGGCCTCGGCCAGCGGGCGCACGTTGGGCGAGCTGTCCTATGCATCCGTCGATACGTTTGAAAATGTTCGCGTGATGGCGCCCATGAATGGCCGTGTCATGGCGATGGACAAGCAAGCCCTCGTCGCTCCCACCGCGGAATTCTCTCCCCAGAACGTGACCGTGACGTCGCACGTGAACGCCATGTTTTTATTGAAGTAGATGAAACTGAATCTGACCGTAGAGCGCCGGGCGTCCCCGCCCGGCGATTACCTCACCACAACTTCTTGCCGCGCCGTAATCCGCGCTGGATCTACCGTCACTTCTCGTTGAATTTCCATCTCGATCGACGTGCCAGGCTCTAGCCGAATGTCTGCTCCTCGCGACAGCATGGCTATCGCCATTCCTGCCACACCGCCAATCCCAGCGCCGATCCCAGCCCCTTTGCCGCCGTTCGTTACGGCTCCGATCACCGCACCGGTCGTCGCTGCACCAGCAACTTCTTTCGCTTTTCGACCGGCGTCGCTATCTTGGCGAATCGTCCCTTCGGAATCCTTCATCGAGGTCTTTTCGGCTCCCGGAGTGTTCTCTACCGAACCGCCGAGCAAGACAGTATATCCGCTGGGATAGATCATCGAAGTGAAGTGGATGAGCACTTCCGCCCGTCCTTTGACATGGCCGCCACGTTGCGCTCGCGTGATTTTTCCCTGGATGTACGTTCCTGCGGGAACTACGACACGATCGTTCACAACAAATGGGAACGCTGTTTCCGCGTAGATCGGGTCGCCTTCTTTGGCCGTCTTCGTCGACACACCCTGCTTGAGCGACAGCGGGATCCGCGTGCCAGCCGGAATCGTGAGCATAGGCTTTTCAGTTTCGACCGAAGCCGCTGCGGGAGCGGGAGCTGACGTCGATTGTGCTGCCGTAGCTCCAGCCAGCAAGAAGAGCGCACAACACGAAGCGCTCAGTTTTAGCAGGTTCACATTCACAGACTTACCTCTTGGGCTGAATTCGCAAAGCGATCTGGCGGCTAGCTAACGCCTGCAAACTCTGATGCCGCCAACGAAGGGCTTGGTTAGCTACAAATGCGTGGCTGTGAATACGGACAACGGACAGACGCGGGCGGCTGTCGCAACGGGAACCGAACCTAGCTGCTCGTCTTTCGCGAGCGGCTGTCCATTACGTTACCCATGAACTGCGATTGCAGTTTATGGGCGCAGCCCTCGCCGCAAACTTGCATTGCGCCTTCCTGCACGGCAACTTTTTCGTCCCATGGCGCGAGGTGCATGACGGGTACATCGTATTCGCCAAACGAACTCCACATGACCCACCAGCGGTCGCTCGCGCCCTTCATCGTGCCGCAGTTCGGCCCGGCGCAACGATAAAACGAACTCGGAATCTGGAGTAAATTGTCGGACATGGCAGACCTTCCTATCCGGCCAATTGTAGCTGAGGAATTCACTTGGAACTATGAATTGTAGGTTGCAGAACTGTGGGTCTTGTGGCGACGGGCGCCTCGCCCGTCCAAGTCGAGCGCAGCTCGACTTCGTCGTCCTCCCCGATCTACTTATAGAGCAAATATTTTTCCCTCATCCGAATAAACACATCCAACTTCTCCTGCCAATCCTGGGCGATTCGTCGAGGATCTTCGCCGGCCTTGATCGCGTCAAATGCGCTCTGATTCACGAGCAAGGCCGCCATCTTCTCGATTTTGAAATCATTCGGATACAACTTATAAAGCGCCGACGCCAATTCAATCCCCAACTCAGGCGAGTCCAGTGTGTTGCGATCCTGGACGATGAGATTGACGCCCTCGCAGCGTTCCCCCGAGAAATTGCGGTCGGTTGGAGTAAATACAATCGGCACGAATCGTACGCTTTGAATCGCGCGCGCGTTCAAATAGGCTGCGAATTCTTTTCCTTTGATCCAGGGAGCACCCACAACTTCAAACGGAGTATCCGTGCCTCGTCCTACCGAGACATTAGCTCCCTCAATCACAGCCACGCCGGGATAAAGTGTCGCTTCGGTGAGGCTGCGTAGATTCGGCGAAGTGTTAATCCACGTCAATCCCGTGGAATCAAACCAATCGCCCCGCTGCCAGCCCTCCATCGGGACAACCGTGACCCGCGCTTCGATCTTGCGCTCTGCGTTTAACATCATCGCCAACTCACCGAAGGTCATCCCACGGCGCGGTGGCTCAGGGAAATAATTGTTGAAACTCTCACGACCCTCATCGGAGACTGGCCCTTGCACAAATGACCCCGTAATCGGATTCGGGCGATCCAAGATTACGATCTCAATCCCAGCCTTCGCGGCCGCCTCCAGAAAATATCCCATCGTCGCTTCGTAGGTGTAAAAGCGCGAGCCAACGTCCAACACGTCGATCACCACTGCATCGAGTCGCTTAACTACTTCCGGCGGCGGACGACGTGCCGATTCCTTCACCCCATACATGCTGTAAATGGTCACGCCGGTAGCAGCGTCTTTGTCGTTCTTTATGTCTGTCGTGTCGAGCGTCCCGGAAACTCCGTGCTCAGGACTGAAAATAGCCTCGAGCGAAATTCCTGGTGCCTTGGCGAGAACATCGATGGTTCGTCGACCTTCGGAGTCCAGTCCCGTCTGGTTGGTCAGTAGTCCAATTTTTCTCGGTGCATCTTTGCTCGGATGAAGTGCTATGAAGTTTGTCTCTTCGAGCACATCGATTCCAGTCTTCACGGATCCGTTGCGCACAGCTAGCTTTCGAGCCGCGCTTTGCATTTCGTTGTAGCCGGTGAGTGATGCGATCCGCATCTTCTCCGCTTCCGCCGGATCGAGAGCCAGGGCGGCGGCCACTGCGGTTGCAACCTTCGTGCGCAACGACACCGCGCTTCCCTTCTCTTTTCCAGGCAGCGAGTTGATATGTACCGCGTTTGTCAGCAGGATGATGTAGGTCTTCGTCGCTGGATCAATCCACAGCGAGGTTCCTGTGAATCCTGTATGGCCAAAACTTCCGACCGGCAACGACTCTCCTCGATTTGTTGAGAAAGGAGAATCGATATCCCATCCGAAGCCGCGCAGCGAAGTTCCGTTCACCGGCTGTTGGGGCGCGGTCATCTTAGCAACGGTTGCTGGGGTGAGAACTCCGCGTCCACCGTCGAGCAATGCTTGAGCAAAGATTGCAAGGTCGTCGGCGGTAGAAAATACTCCTGCATGTCCTGCGACGCCGCCCATGCGTCGCGCGGAGGGATCGTGTACGACTCCTCGCAACATGTGGTGGTTTTCGTCTTCCTCAGTTGGTGCTACACGTGACTCCCACGAAGATGGAGGGAGATATCTCGTCTCCTTCATACCGAGCGGAGCGAAGACGTGCCTGGCCACATACTCATCGAGCGATTCTCCGGAAAAATGCTCAACCAGCGCGCCCAACACGATGAAGTTAATATCGCTATAACCGAACGCGGAGCCGGGGGGCCGATCTGGTGTAACTTCGAACGCGAGGCGATAGCCAGTATCTTTGCCTTCCCACTTTTTCAGTAGATCTACATCCTCGGGCAATCCCGAGTAGTGCACCAGCAACTGCCGGATCGTAATATCTTGTTTTCCATTCTGCGCAAACTCGGGGAGATACTTCGCGACCGGATCATTCATGCGAAACTTTCCCTGCTCCCATAGCTGCATGATCGCCGTGGTCGTCGCCAGCACCTTGGTTAGCGACGCGCAATCAAACACCGTATCGAGCGTCATTTCTTCGCGACGCGGTACAAGCGCGCGGCTCCCGTAAGCCTTGCGATAGACAACTTGTCCGTCGTGGCCGACGATGACAACGGCACCCGGAATCTGCTTCTCAGAAATAGCGTCACTGGCGATGGAGTCGAGAATGGTGAGACGCGAATCCAACGGTTGCTGACCAAAAGCGGCAGCGCAACTGAGAATTAGCAATGCGAAAAGTGCAGATGGGGATTTCACGCTTGCTGTGACTCTACACGAGCCCAAATAACGGCCTCAAGCCTTGAAAGCAATCCGAACCAACGGCGGTAACGTGGAGGAAACACGGAGGCGAAGCTCCGCCGATCTGCCAGGCTCGTGAAGACACTTCGGAAGTGGGGTTTGCCCCTGCCCCGCACCTTTGCTATAACCCAAGCAGGCTCTCGAGACCGCCATTTGAGCACGACACATCATTCGACGTCCGGCTTTTCCTTCCTCGCGCGAAATATCGGCGCGCAGGACGACCGCTTCCGCGTCGCTTTTGACATCGTCGCGAATGCAATCGCCGACAAGGCCTTTCCGGGTTGCTGCCTTGCCGTCACGTCTCGTGGCGCACTCATCGCCCACAAAGCTTTCGGCAGATTCACCTATGATCTGAGTTCCCCTGAGATCGCGACCTCCACGATTTTCGATCTCGCTTCCCTAACCAAAGTTGTGGCAACGACTGCGATGGCCATGATCCTGTATGAACGGGGTCTGCTCGATCTCGATACGCCGGTCAATGCAATTGTCCCCGAATTTGCCACCGGACAGTCTGGTAGCGATTCGCTTCGCCAAGAAGTGACGTTGCGTATGCTACTCGCCCACACCTCGGGATTGCCCGGATACGAAAAACTCTTCCGCTCCGCGAAAAATCGCGAGGAGCTGCTGGAAGCAACCTTCGCCACGCGCCTCACCGCCGATCCTGGCACACGCGCCGAATACAGCGACATTGGATTCATCATTCTCGGAGTCGCACTGGAGCGCGTAGCCGACGAGTCTCTCGACGTTTTCTGCCAGCGTGAGATATTTGGTCCCCTCGCAATGGCCCATACAACGTTCAACCCTGTGGCTGCGCTGAAGAATGAAATTGCTCCGACAGCGGATGACCAAGTCTTTCGCCATCGCATCATCCAGGGGGAAGTGCAGGACGAAAACGCCAGCGCACTTGGCGGCGTGGCCGGACATGCTGGTCTCTTTTCGACTGTTGGAGACTTGGCAATCTTCGCGCACTCGATGCTGAACGGCGGACACCCAATCCTCCGGCCAGAAACGGTCGCGCTCTTCACCCGGCGAGAACTCACGCCCGTCGGCACTTCCCGCGCTCTCGGCTGGGACACGCCGTCGAGTCCATCGCAATCGGGCAAGTATTTTTCTGCGCGGTCGTTCGGCCATCTCGGCTATACCGGCACCTCTCTATGGATTGATCCCGAACAGAATATTTCGTTAGCAATGCTAACGAATCGTACTTGGCCGGATTGCCAGAATCAGGCGATCAAACAAATCAGGCCCGCTGTTCATGACGCGGTGATGGAAGCCGTGAGGAAAGACGCTTGAAAAGCACAGCGCGGAAACATAGATATCCTCGTTCCGTAACAATGACTGCCGACCGACGGCGTCCAAGCACGGAGCGGCCAAACTCTTTCTCCGCCGATTTGGATCGCAAGTCGTCCCTCGAGATTGCCCGCATTATCAATGCTGAAGATGCCAAAGTGGCCGCAGCTGTAAAGCGTGCCCTGCCCCAAATCGCCGAAGCGATCGACCTGATCGTCGAAGCCTTATCCAATGGTGGACGCCTGATCTACGTCGGGAGCGGCACCAGCGGGCGCATCGCCGCTCTCGATGCCGTCGAGATCCCGCCCACGTTTGGCATCCAATCACGTGCTGTCCAATTCTTGATCGCCGGAGGAAACCGCGCGCTGGGCGCGGCGATCGAGGCCGACGAAGACTCCCGCAAACTCGGGCGCGACTCTCTCGCCAAGAGGAAACCAACGAAGAAAGACATCGTGGTCGGCATCGCAGCCAGTGGACGGACTCCGTTCACCATTGCAGCCGTTGAATACGCACGTTCTCGCGGAGCAAGCACCATCGCAGTGGTGTGCAATCCGGGATCACCTCTCGCCGAAGCTGCAGACCTTGCAATCGTCGCAGAGGTTGGTCCAGAGGTTGTCGCCGGATCGACTCGCATGAAGGCGGGCACGGCGCAGAAGATGATCCTAAACATGCTCTCCACTGGAGCTATGGCGCGGCTCGGATATGTCTATGGCAACCTGATGGTTAACCTGCGCACGAGCAATCAGAAGTTGCGCAAACGAGGGATCGATATTTTGCAACAAAGCTCAGTCCTAGATGACAAAACGGCGCGCAAGATTCTGGCGGACGCTGGAGGCAATGTCGCAACAGCTGTGGTCATGGCGCAAGCTGGAGTCAGCCGGAGCCAGGCGATCAAGGCCCTGAAAGGCGTTCGAGGTAGCGTTCGCGATGCGATCGCGATCGCAAAATCAAACTGAGTCAAGAATTATTGCTGCTGATGATCAAGGGCTATCAATCGCTGTTGATCAACGAACGACGCGTCAACAACCGGCGTCCAGCAATCATAATTAGAATAGAAAAAGAGCAGGCGCTAGGTCGCCAAATCATCTATGGACAAGCTAGTAATTCGTGGCGGCAATCCACTTCTCGGGACGGTCCGTATCAGCGGCGCTAAGAATGCCGCCCTACCCTGCATGGCAGCTGCTCTGCTCACCGACGAGCCCGTGATCCTGGAGAATATTCCGCAAGTCCGCGATATCGAAACCACGCGCAAACTCCTCGCTGCCATGGGTGCCGAAGTCGAGCTCGGATACGGACGCGCCCAGCATCGCACCACAATTTGTGCGCGCACGCTGGCCGCTCCCGAAGCGTCGTACGAATTGGTCAAAACGATGCGGGCCTCCACACTGGTACTCGGGCCGTTGGTGGCTCGTTGCGGACGCGCCCGTGTTTCTCTTCCTGGCGGCTGCGCCATCGGAGCACGTCCGATTGATATGCACATCCAGGGACTCGAAAGTCTGGGCGCGAAGATCACGCAGGAACACGGCTACGTCGAAGCAGTGGCCGAGCGCCTTCGTGGCGCTGAGATTATCTTTGATCGAATTACCGTCACCGGCACTGAAGACATGCTGATGGCAGCGACGCTCGCCGACGGAGTCACCGTCATGAAGAATTGCGCGCGCGAACCCGAAGTCGCCGACCTCGCCGCGCTGCTCAACGCGATGGGCGCTGACATCGAAGGCGCGGGAACATCGACAATACGCGTGAAAGGTGTTGCCAAACTTCACGGAGCCCGTCATCGCATCATTCCGGATCGCATTGAAGCCGGTACTTTCATCATCGCTGGCGCTTTAACGGGCGGCGATCTAAACGTTACGGGCTGCGACCCAGCGCATCTCTCCGGTGTTCTGCAAAAGCTTGCAGCGGCCGGCGTGAAAACAACGTTGAAACCGGATTCGGTGCGCGTCATGGGCGATCAGCCGTTGAAAGCCGCCGACATGGACACCGAAGAATATCCCGGCTTTCCCACCGACATGCAGGCGCAGTACATGGCTCTCGCCACGCAAGCCGGGGGAACGTCGGTGATCACGGAAAATATTTTCGAGAACCGCTTCATGCACGCGCAAGAACTGGTTCGCATGGGAGCCAACATAAAGATCGAGGGACATCGGGCAATCGTCCGGGGAGCAACCAAACTCAGCGCGGCAGCAGTGCTCGCGTCAGACCTACGGGCTTCGGCATCGCTTGTGCTCGCGGCGCTTGTAGCGGACGGCGAGACCATCATCGATCGCGTCTATCATCTTGATCGCGGATACGAAAACATTGAGGAAAAACTGAAGGGTGTCGGCGCCGAAATCCGCCGCGTTGGAAATATATTTCCGAAGCGTGCCGAAGCGACGGTCCAGGTGTGAGGCGTCGGGCTCACGGTTAGGTAACTGCCCAGCGTATGTAACGTTAGTAACCTTCGTTCAGACCGCGTCCGCGCATATCATGAGCTGTCATGCTGACGCAGGATCGGCCAGTCTTATCCCATATAACTGCTGAGGTCATCGCGCCTGTCTCTACCCAGGTCAGTACTCCTTTGCGCTCGGCTCGACATCTATCTGAAGTGATCCGTTATATCGCAGTAGGCGCGTGCAACACCATATTCGGCTTCGGATGCTATGCGTTTTTCACGCTCCTACTAACACAAATGTTTTCTTACGGTTATGTTCTAGCCAGCCTACTGGCAAATCTGCTGAGCATCACGTTTGCTTTCTTGGGATACAAATGGTTTGTCTTCAGGACTCAGGGAAACTACCTCAAGGAATGGATTCGCTGCGTGGGCGTGTACGCCGGCAGCATGATTCTATCGGTGACGGCACTTCCGCTGGTGGTTAATATAATCCGCCGCCAACCGGGCCACGATCGAAGCGCGCCCTACATCGCGGGTGCGATCGTTCTTGTGTTCTCCGTCGTATTCAGTTTTTTCGGACATCGACATATCTCATTCGCTAACCGTAGCCGCGTCACTCACAATCCACGCTAATTAGCCCGTCTCAAGCCTCAGAAACAACGTCCTCGGAGTAACTTTCGTAATTCTGCCCTGATGCCCTCCGTATGGGATAAATGGGATGTAGACCTTTCGTTCCGACATGCGCGAGATGCCCGGTCGCGTAATGCGATTTAGAAATATGAATTCGTCAGTTACCAACACTGCAAGCCTCAACTCAGGACCCAAGCTATGAAGGTAGTCATTTTGTGCGGCGGGCTCGGCACTCGTCTCCGAGAAGAAACCGAATTTCGCCCCAAGCCGATGGTCGAGATCGGCGGCCGCCCGATTCTGTGGCACATCATGAAGATCTACGCGCACTACGGATTGCGCGACTTCATTCTTTGCCTCGGCTATCGCGGAAACGTAATCAAAGACTATTTCCTGAATTACGAGGCAATGAACAGCGACTTCAAGATCTGTCTTGGACGGAAGTCGCACGTGCAATTCATGGGAGCTCATCAGGAGCAGAATTACGAGGTGACGCTCGCCGACACCGGACTCGAAACCATGACCGGCGGCCGATTGCAGCGCGTGGCGCGCTATCTAGGGGACGACGAAACATTCCTGCTGACTTACGGCGATGGACTGAGCGACGTAAACATCAAAGATCTACTGGAGTTCCACCGCTCCCATGGACGACTCGCAACCGTGACTTCGGTCCCGCCGATCTCGCGCTTCGGAGTGATCGAAACCGACGCCCATGGTCAGGTACAGCGCTTCCGTGAAAAGCCAAAAGCTAACGGCGTCATCAGCGCCGGATATTTCGTTTTCAACCGTCGCGTTCTGGACTATCTCGGCGGCGCAGATTGCGTTCTCGAACGCGAACCTCTGGAACGATTGGCAAGCGAGGGTCAGTTGATGGCGTATCGCCACGATGGATTTTTCTATGCCATGGACACCTATCGCGAATATCAGTACCTCAACGAACTGTGGGCGAGCGACCAGACCCCATGGAAAGTGTGGTCGGAATGAGCGCGTTTTGGAAAGGGCGCTCTGTGTTCGTCACCGGCGGTACAGGATTGCTCGGATCGTGGCTCGTTAAGCAACTGACCGAAGCCGGAGCGAGCATATTGTGTCTGGTGCGAGAGGGATCACCACAACGGACGCTGGAAATTAATCAACCTTCGACCCACGTTCCAGGCAGCCTTTCTTTTCTGCGAGGCGACATCACGGATGGCAACCTCGTCGAGGGCGCACTAGCCGAGCACGGCACCGAAGTTGTATTTCATCTGGCAGCTCAAGCCATCGTCGGGGTGGCGAATCGTGATCCCATATCAACTTTCAAGACAAATATCGAAGGCACATGGAACTTGCTGGATGCGTGCCGCCGATCTTCGAAAGTTGTTTCTATAGTGGTCGCGTCCTCCGATAAGGCCTACGGAGAACAGCCGAAACTCCCCTACACCGAAGACATGCCGTTGCTCGGTGCCAATCCGTACGACGTTAGCAAAGCGTGCGCGGACCAGATCGCGCACAGTTACGCAGCGAGTTTCAATCTTCCGATCGCGATCACGCGCTGCGGAAATTTCTACGGCGGCGGAGATTTGAATTGGAATCGCGTCGTTCCTGGCACCATTCGGTCGATCGTTCGCGGAGAACGGCCGGTCATCCGATCCGACGGTCACTACGTCCGGGACTATTTCTACATCGAAGATGCGGCCACCGCATACATGATGCTGGGGGAGCGGCTCTCTGGAGACTCGACCCTCCGCGGACAAGCGTTCAATTTTTCGTACGAACAGAAAGTCAGCGTTCTCGACATCGTCAACCTGATCCTGCGGAAAATGAATTCCAAGCTGCTACCTGAGGTACTGAACCAAGCCAGTAACGAAATCCGCAATCAATTCCTAAGCGCAGAGCGCGCACGAACGCAATTGCAATGGAATCCGCAATTCACGCTCGAATCAGGATTGGATCGCACCCTCGGCTGGTATCGCAATTATCTGGAATCGCCGGCTGCCATCGCGCAAGCGGCCCGGGGATAGCCCCAACATGAGCAAAACTGCTAGCCAACTTCGTGAAGAAATGCGTGCTCTGGTACAGGAGTATCACCACGTCGCTATGACGCCGCAAGAATTCGTGCCGGGCAAGAGCGCAGTCCCAGTTTCCGGGAAAGTGTTTGATAGTTCTGAGATCGAACTTTTAGTGGAGGCTTCTCTCGATGGATGGCTCACCACCGGACGCTTTGCTGCACAATTCGAGCGCGAGTTTGCGGCGTTCACGGGCATCCGCTGTGCGTCGCTGGTTAATTCCGGTTCATCGGCAAATCTGGCCGCTTTGTCATGTCTCACTTCTCCGTCTCTCGGCGATCGCAGGTTGCGCCCGGGGGACGAAGTGATCACCGTGGCCGCCGGATTTCCGACGACGGTAAATCCAATCATCCAAAATGGTTTGGTACCGGTCTTTGTTGACCTACACATTCCGACATACAACATTGACGCTTCGCAACTCCAGGCAGCCATCTCTGAACGTACGCGCGCCATCGTTCTCGCCCACACTCTGGGGAATCCGTTCGACCTCGACGCAGTGATGCAGTTAGCTGAGAAACATAATCTTTGGGTCATTGAGGATTGTTGCGATGCGCTTGGATCGACCTACAGGGGACAAGCCGTGGGGACGTTCGGTCACTTCGCTACAACCAGTTTCTATCCCGCTCATCACATCACGATGGGCGAGGGTGGATGCGTCCTGACTCAGTCTCCAATGCTGAAGAAACTTGCTGAGTCCTTTCGAGATTGGGGACGAGACTGCTGGTGCGATCCTGGAAAATCAAACACCTGTGGCTGCCGCTTCGAGTGGAAGTTAGGCGACCTGCCCGCCGGATACGACCACAAATATATTTACAGCCACATTGGCTACAACCTCAAAGCCACCGACATGCAGGCGGCTGTAGGAGTCGCGCAACTTAAAAAACTTCCCGCTTTCATCGCGGCGCGACGCGCAAATTTTGCCAAGCTTCATGCTGCCCTGAGCGATCTCGATGACATTTTTATCTTGCCGGAGGCGACCCCACAGTCAGATCCAAGTTGGTTCGGATTCCCCGTCGCCATCCGCAAAGATGCACCTACAACGCGCCGCCAAGTGATCAGCTTTCTCGAATCGCGAAACATCGCTACCCGTCTGCTCTTTGGCGGCAACCTGCTTCGCCAACCTGCATATCGCGACATTCAGCGACGCGTGATTGGCGAATTGAAAAACACTGATTTTGTGATGAACAACGTTTTCTGGATCGGTCTCTATCCTGGTATATCGCAATCGATGATTGATTACATGTCGGAGACCTTCCATCAGATACCAAGAGCGTCGGGAGCTGCCCACGGAGTCTAAATCAAGAATCAAGCACAACGAAACTTTATGAAATCGGCCCTCACAACCAACCGGCTCGCCCACGACCTCGACGACATTCTCGATCGTACGGAGCCTTTATGGAATGAACTCCGCGGGCAACGCATTTTAGTCACGGGCGCAACCGGTTTTTTCGGATGCTGGCTGCTCGAGAGCTTCGCCTGGGCCAACCAGCGTCTGAATCTGAAAGCTCGCGCTGTGGCCATGTCGCGAAATCCTCAGGCCCTTGGCCAGAAAGCCTCACACCTCGCCACCGATGCCGCCTTCGAGTTGCATGCCGGAGACGTACGCTGCGACAATTTTCCGCAAGGCAGCTTCTCGCATGTAATTCATGCCGCCACCGAAGCTAGCGCGACACTTAATCGCCAGGCGCCAGAGGTGATGTTTGACACAATCACAACTGGAACACGGCGCACCCTGGAATTCGCTGCGGCAGAGTCCGTCAAGAAATTTCTTTTCTTAAGCTCTGGCGCAATCTACGGAGCGCAGCCATCCGCACTCGCGCTGATAGATGAGTCGTTCACCGGCGGTCCAGATCCCCTCGATCCGGCAAACGCATACGCTGAAGGCAAGCGCTCTGCCGAGCTATCGTGTGCCCTCAGCTCGCTGGCATCTCCTGGCATGGAGATTAAGATCGCGCGCTGCTTCGCTTTCGTCGGTCCATACATGCAGCTCGATGCGCATTTCGCCATCGGCAATTTCATTTCAGACTGCCTAGATCGCGGCGCAGATCAAAAGCGCATCAGCATAAAAGGCGACGGTACAGCGGTGCGGTCGTATCTTTATGCGTCCGATCTAATGATCTGGCTTTGGACGATTCTTTTTAAGGGACAGCCCTGCCGCGCCTATAACGTCGGCTCCGAAGAGTCGTACAACATCGCGACGTTGGCGCGGGAAGTGGCGGATACGCTTTCATCCGAGCGCGATATCAAGATCGCGAGCGCACCGCGCGCGGGAGTGCCCTCGAACCGCTATGTTCCATCCACGGCAAGGGCTCGCGAAGAGCTAGGTTTGCGCGCTGATGTTCCGCTTCGTGAAGCGATACGGCGGACACACGCATGGTTTTCCCAGAATTCCCAGAAGAAATCCGGCAATCCAGCGATCGAACACCATAGATTTGCTCGAGGTGCGCATGCATAGCGCAGCGACCCCGAAGCTTCAACCGCATCGCCCTTGCGGAGCCTGCGGCGCAACCTCAACCTCAGTTCTGCATCATCAACGGTTTGTGGTGCCGGACGGCTATCCTCTGCCATCGGAATACAACGTTGTCGCTTGCGGACGATGCGGGTTCGTGTTCGCAGATGCGGCAGCGTCGCAGGCGGACTACGACTACTTCTACTGCGACTGGTCGAAGTACGACCACTTCGCAACGGCCACCGGTAGCGGAGTTTCTCCTTACGACGCCAAGCGTCTGACAGCCACCGCAGCCGATATCGCTCGCGCGCTACCGTCGCGGGCAGCCACGATCCTCGATGCAGGCTGCGCCACCGGAGGGTTGCTCACCGCGCTTCGAGAGCAGGGGTTTACAGCAGTCGCCGGGCTTGATCCATCGCCGCGATGTGCTGACGCGTGCCGCGAACGTGGATTTCAAGCCTACGTCGGTTCGATCGGCAACGCTCCGGCGCACATGCCGAAATTTGATTGCGTCGTATTCAGTCATGTATTGGAGCACGTCTTTGACATCGCTTCATTCTTTACGGCTGCACGTCGCGTGCTGGCGCCGGGCGGGTACCTGTATATCGAGACTCCGGATGCAGCTCGATACAGCGATTACCTGTACTCGCCATTTCAGGAGTTCAACACCGAACACATCAATCACTTTTCGGCAAAGTCGTTAGAAACTGCCGCCCGGCATTTTGGATTCCAACCCATTCTCGTCGAGCAAAAAGTCCTTCAGACTGCCGAAGACATGCAGTACCCGGCCGTATTTGGCTTGTTCCGCGACAGTGGTCTCACTACAAACGAGCAAGTCGTTACCTGCGGCCGCGCCCTGCCTTCGCAGATTGCAACCTACATCGCTCGATCCACAGAGTTGCTGGAACGAATCAACTTTCATTTAACTAACCAGTTAGTTAAATCAAATCAGGCCATTCTATGGGGTGCGGGACAACTCGCGATGAAACTGCTGTCGCTGCCCGCTCTCCAGCAAGTTCATATTCAAGCTCTGGTGGACAACAATCCCGTGCTGAGGGGCAAGACATTTTCAGGATCACCCGTCGTCAGTCCAAAAGATATCGCCGACACGACCGAGCCAATCGTCATTGCGACCTTACTGCACGCGGACGAAATTAAAGCCAACATTCGAAGCTTGGGATTAAACAACCAGATTGTCTCGTTGCTTCCCGATCCGGTCGAATCAACCAACGGCGAGGCCCGTCGCCGATGAAATTATCCGACTACATCATCGGGCAGTTGGCTGATTGGGGAGTGCGACACATCTTCCTCGTCACCGGCGGCGGTGCCATGCACCTCAACGACTCGATCGGCAAAGAATCGCGAATTCAATATGTCTGCAACCAGCATGAGCAGGCATCCGCAATGGCTGCGGAGGGCTACGCACGAATCAGCCGACGGCCCGGCGTACTCAACGTCACCACAGGTCCCGGTGGAATCAATGCGCTGAACGGCGTGTTCGGAGCCTGGACAGACTCTGTGCCCATGCTCGTCCTCTCTGGTCAAGTGAAACGCGAGACCTGCATGCGTGCGATGGGCATTACTGGTCTCCGGCAATTAGGTGATCAGGAAGCGGACATCGTCGCGATGGTCGAGAAGATCACTAAATATGCGGTCTTGGTGGACGATCCTTCGACGATTCGCTATCACCTCGAGCGCGCCTGGCATCTCGCGCAAACAGGCCGTCCGGGGCCATGTTGGATCGATATCCCTGTAGACATTCAAGCTGCGGCCATCGAGCCAACTCAACTTCGCGGCTACGATCCAGCGGAGGACGCTTCGGCGCTTCAATCGAATGCAGACCTCACCTCGCGACTCACGGCCAACTGTCAGGAGGTGGTGCGCCGCATCAAGAATGCGAAACGACCTGTGATCCTGGCCGGAACTGGCGTTAGGGCAGCACACGCCGTCGCAGAATTTGACGAACTCTTTCATCGTCTGGGAATTCCAGTAACCACTGCGTGGACACACGATCTGATCGGCTCGGACGATCCACTATTCTGCGGACGCCAAGGTACGATCGGCGATCGCGCCGGCAATTTCACTGTGCAGAACGCCGACCTCCTTTTAGTTCTAGGGTCGCGTCTCAACATTCGTCAGCTCAGCTACAACTGGAAATCGTTCGCGCCCCGGGCATTCAAGATTCAAATCGACATCGATGCCGCCGAGTTCCACAAACCGACGATACAGCCAGACTTGGCTATCCACGCCGATCTTAAGCAATTCCTGCCGCAGCTCTCGCGCGTGTGCACAAGCGATCACTACGACTCGAGCATCCACGCGGATTGGGTCGCATGGTGCCGAGAGCGAGTCGTGCGCTATCCCGTCGTCCAAGAAAAGCAACGCAAGCCGGGACCGCCGCTGAACCCGTACTACTTCATCGACCAGCTATCTTCCAAATTAGCGGACGACGACATCGTCATCTGCGGTAATGCGACTTCGTGCATCGTGCCGTTCCAAACTCTGCGATTGCGCAAGAATCAACGTCTCATCTCCAATTCCGGATCAGCGTCTATGGGCTACGACTTACCTGCTGCCATCGGGGCCGCGTTCGCTCGCCCCGAGAAACGCGTGATCTGTGTCGCTGGAGACGGCAGCATTCAGATGAATATCCAGGAACTGCAGACCGTCGTACACCATCACTTGCCACTAAAGATCTTTGTCTTGAATAACTCGGGCTATCTCTCCATGCGGATGACGCAATCGGGGTTTTTCGGTCGACTTACAGGGGAAAGCGCCTCCAGTGGCGCTTCCCTGCCCGACATGGTTAAAGTTGGTTGTGCCTATGGCATCCCCTCGATTCGCATCGACCGCCAGTCACAATTTGAACAGATCGACCGCGCGCTGGCGGCCTCTGGCCCGGCATTGCTCGACATTGTGCTCGACCCGAGCCAGGAGTTCGAGCCCCGCTCCAAGGCCCGGCAGTTACCCGACGGGCGCATCGTCTCGCCCAATCTAGAGGACATGTACCCATTCCTGGACGAGACTGAACTAATGGACAACGTCATCAAGGAATAAGGCCAGTAACATACTACTAACCGTCTTACTCGCACTACGCATTCGCATTCATGGGACGACCGACAACTTCTATGAACGGAAACGATATTTTCGACGAGTTATTTGTCCTCGAAGTCGCCAATAATCATCTTGGCGACGTCCAGCGCGGACTGAAGATCATCAGCAACTACGCGCAGGTGGTGCGCTTCAACAACGTACGCGCTGCCATCAAATTGCAGTTGCGCGATGTGGATTCGTTCATCCACAAAGACTTTCGCAATCGCGACGACATCCGCTACATCAAGAAGACGATCGACACCCGTCTCACTGCCGACGACTTCGCGACAATGGTACAAACCATCCGCGAAGGCGGTTGTATCCCGATGGCGACACCGTTCGACGAGAAATCGGTGGATTTCTGCTGCGAACTTAACATCCCGATTCTGAAGATCGCCAGTTCGGATTGCAATGACTGGATCCTGATCGAAAAGATGGCTAAGACAAAGAAGCCGATCATAGTTTCGACCGGCGGCTCGTCGCTGAAAGACATCGACGATCTGGTCACGTTCTTTTCGAATCGGCACATCCCACTGGCCATCAACCACTGCGTGTCACTCTATCCATCAGAGGACTGCGACATCGAGATCAATCAGGTTGATTTCCTGCGGAACCGCTATCCCAATCATGTCATTGGCTTCTCCACGCACGAATACCATGACTGGACTTCGTCGATGCTCATTGCTTACGCCAAGGGCGCGCGCACATTCGAACGTCATGTCGATATTCAGACCGAGGGTATGACGGTTTCTCCTTACTGCTCCCTGCCAGAGCAAGTGGACACATGGTTCAAGGCCTTTCATCGCGCGAAGAGAATGTGCGGAGCCCCCGGCACCCAGAAGCGTTTGCCCCCGCAAAAAGAAGTTGCTTATCTCGACTCGCTTGTTCGTGGCGTTTATGCGAGACGCGATCTTCCGGTCGGTCACGTGCTCCAGGATGCTGACGTTTATCTCGCCATTCCCCTGCAGCAGGGCCAGATTTCATGCCGCGAGCTGATGCGCGGCGAGGTGATCCTAAAGGCGGTAGCAAAAGACCAGCCCATCGCGATCGATGCGATTGATAGTCCCTACGCGAATATCCCGTCACTCACCGAGGCGATTTACAAACGTGGACTAGCTCCACACAAGCCGCTGAGTCGCGCCGCCAAAGCCGGAGCCAGCGGGAAAAACTAATCACTCTTAATTTTGACGCTATGAGCGCATTACTGACCGCACTATGACGACGGCTCGCCAACAACTCGACTCACTGCTTCGCGAAACACCGGCAGCCGCAGGAGTGCGTCAGACGACAGCTTTTGACGAAGTTGCTCATGGCCGCCCTCGCGTCGTTATCTTCGGCGCCGGCCGTCTCGGGCGCATGGTTCTTCGTGGACTCTCGGCGATCGGTCGCGAGGTCGTCGCTTTCTCCGATAATGATCCTAGTTCGTGGGGCAAGACGGTCGACGGGCTGCCCTTAGTTTCGCCGAAAGATGCTGCCAGCACCTACGCACACGACTCTGTATTTGTTGTGGCGATCTGGCATCCCAGCCACAGTCCGCTGATGTCGGCGCTGCTGGCTCAACTGCGAAGTCTCGACTGCTCTGTCGTCCCATTCCCCGTCCTCTTCTGGCGTCATGCGGAAACGTTCCTACCTTATTTTTTCTGGGACACTCCAAAAAGCCTGCTGCAGCAAAGGGATGATATCTCGGCAGCTTTCGAGCTATTGTCGGACGATGCGTCGCGCGATGTTTACGCTACCCAACTCCGGCTTAGGCTGCGTGCAGATTTTGAATCCATCAGCGCACCGTCTGTGGGCGATCAATACTTCCCCGGACTCTTTTCCTTGAGCGCTGACGAGTTCTTCGTCGATTGCGGCTCCTACACGGGAGATACGATTCAGTCCTTCATCTCGCAGACCAGCAATGCATTTCGCAAAGTGATCGCATTCGAGGCAGATAGCGCCGTCATGCCCACGCTTCAGAATTTCATGGACGACCTCGGCCCGCGCGCGGTGCTTCGTCGAGCCGCCGTGGGTGCGCACAACGGCGTCGTACGTTTCGAGGGCAACGGGATCGGTGGCGGTTGCATTAACGCCGATGCGGGGATCGAAGTTCCTTGCGTCCGATTAGACGATGCTCTGGGTCGTGAGCGCGTCTCTTTTATCAAGATGGATATCGAAGGAGCGGAACTGCAGGCGTTAGAAGGCGCACACCGTGTCATTTGGCGCGATCGTCCTGTGCTGGCCATCTGCGGATATCACAAGCCAGATCATCTATGGCGTGTGTTGGCATCCCTGCATACGCTGGCACCGGACTCGAAACTTTATCTGCGGTCTCATTGCGCTGATGGCCTCGACACTGTCTGCTATGCCGTTCCACCAGAGCGGCAAGTGTTAAGCACCGGTCATGGTTTTCAATATGTACCGAGCAAGTCGCGGGCTCGGTCGCAAGGTGCGATTTCATGAAGACAATTAGTGTAGTCACTCCTTGCTTCAACGAAGAGGGCAATGTTCGTGAAGTCTACGAGCGCGTGCGAGACCTCATGCTCCGACTCGGCGAGTATCGCTACGAGCATGTCTTCATCGACAACGCCTCGCGAGACCGGACATTCTTTATCCTGAACGAAATCGCCGCCGGCGACTCGAATGTCAAAGTGATTCGCAACGCGCGAAATTTCGGACACGTTCGCTCACCGATGCATGCCCTGTTACAAACGCGCGGGGATGCCGTAATCGTCTTAATGTCCGATTTGCAGGATCCCCCCGAAGTCCTCGCACAACTGATCGAGGAGTGGGAAAAAGGGATGCCGATCGTCATCGCGGTCAAAAAAGAAAGCCGTGAATCCGCACCCATGTTCCTGGTGCGCAAGGCCTTCTATCGACTGGTCAACCGCTTGTCCGACGACATCGAGACTTACGAAAACTTCACTGGCTTTGGACTCTACGATCGTCAGGTCATCGATCTCGTCCGCCAATTTGGCGACCCCTATCCATATTTTCGTGGCATGATCGCCGAAATTGGACTTCCGCATTCCGAAGTTCTCTACGAGCAGCAGCGGCGCAAGAGTGGCAAATCAAAAAACAATTTCTACACGCTCTACGACCTCGCCATGCTTGGCATCACGAAGTTGTCAAAAGTGCCGCTGCGCTTGGTTACATTCGCCGGCTTCGCGGGATCCCTGCTATCAATGCTCGTCGGCGTGGGTTACTTCGCGTACAAGCTTCTATTCTGGCGGCAGTTCACACTCGGCATTGCACCCATTGCAATCGGAATGTTTTTCCTGGGATCGCTCCAACTACTCTTCATGGGAATCATCGGGGAGTATGTAGGAAATATTCACACTCAAGTCCACAACCGGCCGCTGGTGGTCGAGCGCGAAAGACTGAATTTCCAATACGAGCCTGGCGAAGCGCTGCCTCGGACGATTCGGGGGGCGGGGACAGCCGCGGGTCAATAGGCCCTTGAAGGCTGACGCCGCGAGCGTACGATACCCGGCTTTTGCAAACTCAATGAGCTCTCTTGCCCAAAGTTCCGCAGTTGTCGGTAGACCGGATCCTACCAGCGCTTCCAGCCCTTTCATCACGGTCCGACTCCTGCAAGCGGCCGCCCGATTCATCGATTCATACGGTTGGCTATGCTTTGCGATCGTCTCCGCGATTTGTGGCTGGATTCGCCTGGCGTCATTCTCCTCTCGTCCCCTCGATCACGATGAGTTGTATACGTTCTATATTGCTCAAGCGCCCACGTTACAACAGCTAGTCGCACTCACCCGGACGGTTGATTTGCATCCACCGCTCTCCTATCTATTGATCCGTGCGTCGTTTGCCATTTTCGGAGTGAGTACTTGGGCGTGCCGACTGCCCTCTGTCCTCGCTTTTCTCGGCGCGACCGCTTTGATTTTTGCATTTATGAAGCACGCTCTGTCGCCGGTATACGGCTTAGCGTCGGTTCTCATCCTGTGGAGCGTTCCGTTCACATACCAGGCAGACGAGGCTCGCCCTTACTCTTTACTCTTGTTTTTCACCGCTCTCTTACTGCTGGGCTGGTACCAGGCGATTGAACCGGACGTTTCCGGCGTCGGACCTGCCGACTTCTTGAAGTCGCGGCGCTTCGCGCTTATGACTGTGGTCGTTTCTGGATTCGGGCTGCTACTTTCTCATGTACTCGGAGCGCTACCTTACGCTGCCTTCTTTGGTGCAGAGTTGGTGTGTTTGGCGATACGACGAAAATCCGATTGGGCGCTCTGGATCGCACTGCTCGTTCCCTCCATTTGCTTGCTGACTTACATTCCTCTCCTGCATACGCATTCCGGAATATTGTTTACAGACGAATATCACGCGACACCGATGCGAATCGTCAATTGCTATCGAGAAAGCGTCCGCTTCCTCGTTGTTCCTTTGGCCTTTACGGCGCTCTTTCTACTTTTCTGGCCACCCCTGGGACGCGGTTCACAGCTTAATTCTCAGGACGATTCTCGGGGACGACCAGCGCAGTGCGCCTCTTCCGTGCCTCGCATATGGGCACTTAACTTCTTACTGTTTTGTCTTGCGATGGTGCCAACCGCCGTCGGCATCGCGTTCGCCCATACCGGAACTGCTTTCTTCGATCGCTACGGCGTCGTGTTTATCATCCCGCTGGCAGTAGTTCCTGCACTCGCACTCGGCCTTCGCACCCACCGCAACTGGGGAGCGGGTCTAGCTCTGGTGTTCGTGTTGAGTTTCGCATTTTTTCTCAACACCACTGGAAAATTGTGGCTGATTGAACAGCTCGGCAGCCTCGCTCCTCCGAAGGTTGCAAGATTGACGCTCAACACTTTGACCTTGCCGCGGCTGGTGATTGACCGAGTGAAGCCTCGCGTCTCCGCTCATCTGCAAAAAGCGTTGGACGCCGCGTTGCCCGTGACTGACATCGGATCGATCGCTCCGGAACTCCCGCTCGTCGCGAATACCGGTCTCACGTTTCTTGAAATGGATCGCACCGGAAGCGCCGCACTCGTCCAGCGACTCTATCTGCTCGATGACCGGCAAGCCGCCGCCAGCATCGCACACGACACAGTATTCGAAAACTATTCGCGCCTGAAAGAAGTGTTCCCTATACGCGGAAAGATCGAACCGTATTGCGCGTTCGTGCAGGAGCATCCACGATTTCTGGTGCTCGGTGCCTACAACCATCCCCAGGGATGGCTGTTGAAGAAACTTGATATGGAGGGGGCAGATCTGCAGATTCTCGGCACTTACGCAGGCATTACCGAAGAAGCCCAACTCTACGAAGTAAGCGGTGCAAAGCCGGACTGCACGACCCAACCCTGACTTTTCGCCGACGTTGATCCACGAAGGATAACGGTCGAGTCGATACCCAACAGGGCCACAATAACTACGGTCGCCAGAACACGTGGAAGATTCCCACTTGCCGACTTTCTGGAAACTTCCGTTCGACTTCCGCACGCACCTCAGGGCTCATTTTGGCCGATGGAAAGAATGGAGCTTCGTTGATCACCACGAGTTTCAAGTCATCGGCGCGCAAAGCTTTCAATACATCGTCTGCCGTGGCGCCACCGTCGTCGCGCGTCACGTTCTGCAATCCTGCTAGAAAATAAAGCTCGGGACAGTCATTGCCTGCGTACATTAATCCGTTGGGGGAATGCTGTTGGAGAAGATGGATCAGGGCTGCAAACTCCGACGCATACTCGATCCGCACTCCACCCCCGCGCGGCAGTTGCAACTCTTCCATCGGACCTACTTTATGGGTCAACTCATAGAGGTGGTCTGGGACCAGGAGCAACACACCAAATAGTAGATAGAACCCAGCGACTGCTCCAAGCACATATGTACCCGGCCGCTTTCTAGCGGTGGCTATCACGGCCACCGCAGCCAGCAACGTTAGCGGCAACGCATAGCAGAGGTAGATGGGAGCAGCAAACGGAAACTGCGCGAGGCTGCATACGGCCGCAAGGGACGCTAGAACCATGACCCGTTGGCGTTGTAGTTGTGTTGAAAGCTTCGCGCTCTGATCCGCCAACGAGAACAGTGCACCAGCCATAACGACGAGCGGAGTGAGAGTAGCAACCGAAAACCACACTCCGGCCATGATGCTTGGCGAAGTATTCGCCTTCAGCAGCATCACGAGTAAGCCCAGAGCTATGGCTCCTCCGATGAGTTTGCCTTGGAACTCACCCAGATACATCGCCGCAGCTATCAGTCCTAATAGTGCGAGCGCGTAAATCGCGTTCTCGATTGACATGGGTCGCATCACTCCCAAGCCGACCGATCGAGCAATCGCACTCGAAGTAACGCCTGAGAAGAATTGCCCGAGGGAGCCGGAGCGTGCGTAAGGAAAGAGGAATATGGCAACCGGAGTCAACACTCCACCGACAAAGGGCGATACAATTTTCAGCAGTCTGGTAAAACGCTGTAGCGTGCTGATGCTATGCACACGACGCTCCCCGATCAGCGTCGCGATCACCAGCGAAGCCGCGGGCAGGACAAAGTGATAGAACTCAGCCATCCCCAACCGCGCATGGAAGAAGTAAATCAGAGTCGCCAAGAACAGTAAAAGCGCACCGACGCTGAAGACCTGGTACGGAATGGCGTTATTCTTCCGATCGAAGGATGAACTAATTTTCGTCCCAGCCTCCTGCGCATCGCTCTGTTCGAGAAAGGCCAGAGAAAGCAACACTCCCGCGATATAGTAGGCGCCAATGACCTTGATGAGAATCGACACGCCTCCGCAGACGCCCGCCAGGAATAACCACCGCGCCCGTCGTACATCTAGGTAGCGAAGCAACGCGGCCGCTCCGAAAGTGGCGAAGAACAGGTTGTACCAGGAAGGCATCGCCGCAGGATAGTTCGGATAGCTCCAGGCAACCGCGACCAACGTTATAAGGCCCGCCGCGATCGCGGACGTAAAACGCAGTGCAATGTAATAAACGGCGGGAATCCACGCCAGGAAGAATAGAAATACGCAGACGCGCAGAGAAAACAAACTGACACCAAAAACACGGAACGCCAGCGCGTGGATCACGCTAAGCAATCCTGTATAGATCTCGGCAAAATCGCGATGTGGCAATTGACCTTGCAGCACTCGCAAAGCACTCTGATTCAGAATTCCATCATCCGCGGGGATCCAGCCGCTGCCGATGTTTCTGCCCACATAGACACCGGCAATTATCAGAACTAGCGCCAGCATTCCCCAGCGCACCATCCAGCTCGGCAAACCTGCTGCGTACGATTTCTCATCAGTGTTTTCGACTTTAACTTTTACTTCGATGCTCAATGCTGGCTCGCTCAGCTCTTTCGAATTCGCGGTCGCGGAAGTCGTCTCGATCTGCTGTGTCATTTCGCCTCCAGCGCCGTCAGCCGCAACTTCGCTTCCTTACTGTCCTGATTGAGTTGTAAGGTGGATTGATATTCCGCGCGGGCTGCCGGAATGTTTCCTGTCCGTTCGAGTGATTCAGCAAGCCAGTAGTGGTAATCCCACACCTTCGGATCCATAGCCACCGCCTGAGCCAGATAGTCTTGCGCTTCTGCGATTCTTCCATCTTTAAGCAACGCCCGGCCCAGGAAATGCCGCGGTCCCGCCTGCTCTGGCACCAATTGAATAGCGCGCGTCAGCAACTGTTCCGCATCGTGGTAGCGTCCGTCCATCAAATTGATATTTCCGCAGTTGTAGAGTGCCGAATATAAATTCGGTTCCTTCTCGAGAATCTCCCCGCACAGCGCCAATGCCCGAGGATAGTCGCCCATCTCGCCATAGAGGCCCGCTAATCCGGCCATGCCAACTTCCGAAGATGCATACTCCGGATTCACCCGATCCAACCAGACGCGACCTTCCTGAAACCGGCCTGCGTGGATGTAAGCCTCGGCCAACGCAAGTGGTCCGTAGCCGTATTCCGGATGATCTCGCACCACTGCCTCCGCCAGTTCAATCGCGCGAGCGTGCGCGCCGCGCTGGCTATACTCTTTAGCCAACCCGGCCATGGCGTAGGGGTTGCCCGGATACAAAGATTGCCCGCGCACCAGCAGCAACAGATCGTTCGACCAATAGACTTGTTGTGCAATCGAAGCGCACGCATATCCACCGCACAGCACAACGACGGCCGCGATCTGCACTGCTTGCGCGTTCCAGGTTTTGTAGGAAGGCCATCGACGAAGGGCCAAGGCTGCCAGAATTGCGAATCCAATAGACGGTAGGTACACGTAACGGTCGCGCACAAAATCGCCATTGCCAAAATTGCGCAAATACAGAGCCGGGGCCAATCCGACCAGCAACCACAATCCCGCGAAAGCTACCGTGGAGTCTCCTGTTTTGCGATTCCAATACCACAGTCCCGCCAGCGCGAGGATCAACACTAAAACCGGCAACACAACTTGGGCCCCGATAGCGCTGGTCACGTACGGCGTGTAATAGAGAGCAGTCATGCCAACCGGGATCAGCAACTGACGAATGTAGATCGCCAAAACCATTGGCAAAGTTCGTGCGACATCGACCGCTCCGTGAACGGGATCAAACTGACCCGTGGAATGTGGCAAGGCATGCCGACGCAGCAACGCATAAGCGATCGTTACCAATGCATACGGGATCGCTTCGTTGACGGCACCCAGAATTCGCTTCCCGGCCGGCTTTTGGCCGTTGGCCGGATTCATCCACGCATAGATCGCCACTAGCCCGGCGAAAACTACCGCCATTTCTTTCGTGAGCAGCGCCCCGGCTAAGAAGGCAAGCGACGCGATCCACCAGGCCGTTTTCTTCGGACTCTCAGGGTCGCGTCCCTTGAGGAACGCTCCAAATGCAAGCGCTACAAGCAACGTCACCATGCTGTCTGACGCTGCCGAAACCCAGGCCACTGGCTCAATATGGACGGGATGTAACGCAAAGATCAAAGCAGCCAATGCAGCGGTCCAATAATCCAATCGCAATTGGCGGCAAAGCCAGAACACTGCTGCTACTGTCGCGACGTGTAGCAGAATCGCACCCAGATGCCATCCCCAAGGCCGCAATCCAAACACGGTGTAATTCAGCATGGACCATGCCACAAACAGCGGGCGGTAGTACACCTGGTGTCGGGCTACGTGATACCACAAGTCGCTGGTGAAGGCTCGAGGCAGATTGCTCCAGGTTCGGATGATCGGGCTATTGACGATCTGTGGCCAGTCATCCCAGACAAAGTCGAACGAAAGTGCCCCGCTATAGACCACGAATGTGACCAACCCGAGCAGGGGTAGAAGAATTCCCGGCCGTCGTAAGTACTTGGCCAGCGCTTCGGACGCGCTTGGTTCGGTCTGATCTACGTTTTTGTTAACTTCGCTTTGCGATTTCATGAGCGGGATCGGATGCCGCAATTAGGGCGGCTAATGTGCTCATACTAACCGCCGCTCCTACCCCGACGCATGTTACCCAGGTTACCCACGTGTGCCGCTTCTTACCCCGTTTTGTCGCGCATTTTGCGACCATCATCTTATGGGGTCGGCCACAGGAACCAAAGCGGCCAAGGCGCTGCCTCCCGTTTTGTGCGTCGATCTTGACGGCACTCTGATCCGGGGCAACGTGCTGTGGGAGTGCGTCCTGCTGCTCCTCAAGACTCGCCCGTTTTCTGTGCTGCTGCTCCCGTTCTGGCTACTTTCGGGACGCGCTGCGTTCAAGCACAATATCGCTTCTCGAATTCAATTCGATCCCGCACGACTTCCCTACCGGCATCTAGTAATCGAACTGATACGGCAAGAAAAGAAGTCCGGTCGCCGCATTGTGCTCGCAACCGCGTCCGATCGCGAAATTGCTCAATCCGTTTCTGGTTACGTCGGCCTCTTTGACGAGGTGTGCGCCAGCGATGGTGAAGTGAATCTCAAGGGATCGAACAAAGCCGCGTTCCTAACCCAACGATTTGCCGCGACTGGATTCGAATATATCGGAGACTCTGCTGCTGACATCGCGGTGTGGAAGGCATCCAGTGGCGCCTACGTGGTCGGGAGCGAGTCGCGCATCGAACAAGCTACCGCCGTCGCAGAACTGAAGGGCGCAATCCTCGAACCTCGTGCCTCATTTCGTACCTGGATCGACGCGCTGCGCGGACACCACTGGGCGAAAAATCTCTTGCTCTTCCTTCCGCTCGCTCTATCGCACAATCTGGCGTGGGAGCCGGTTGTCAGAACAGCCATTGGCTTCGCGCTTTACGGATTTTGCGCCTCCAGCCTCTACATTCTGAACGACCTTCTCGATCTGCACTCCGATCGGGAGCACCCGTGGAAAAAAGAACGGCCATTCGCCGCCGGGAAAATCTCAATACCAGAAGGATTCCTAGCGTCTGCAATCCTGCTTACTGCTGCCCTCGGATTCGGCTTCCTACTCGAACCGCTGTTCGGCGCTGCCTTGTTTGGATACGCAGCACTAACGATGCTGTATTCGCTTTGGCTGAAAAAGATCGCGCTGCTCGACGTGTTCGTACTCTCAAGTTTTTACAGTTTCCGAATTCTCGCTGGAGCATTAATCTCGGGGACCCCTCTTTCGCAGTGGTTCTTGGCGTTCTCGATGTTCTTCTTTCTGAGTCTCGCCATGGCGAAGCGCTACTCTGAATTGCTCCACGCAAGCGGTTTAATAAAGGCTGGTACCTCAGGGCGTGGCTATCACACGGACGATCGTGAACTCTTACTCTCACTCGGCGTCGGCAGTAGTTTTTCCGCAGTAGTCATCTTCAGTCTTTACGTCCACAGCCCCGACGTGAGTCTGCTTTACTCTTCGCCAGAGACTTTATTTTTGCTGTGTCCGATCGTCCTCTATTGGCTGAGTCGTAACTGGCTGCTCGCCCATCGCGGCGAACTCAAAGAAGATCCGGTCACTTTGGCCATGCGCGATCCGGTCAGCTATGGAGTCGCTGTGGCGTCGGGGTGTGTGATAGCCGCGAGCATGTTTCATGTGAATTGGTGAATCGATAAACCCAAACTCATAGTTTCCGAATCAGAATTGGCGTCCTAAATATGTCGGGTCAATCCGCCGCAGCACTGGGCAAACAATCCGTAACTGCTCCGCCGACGAAGCGCATCCTCTCATGGGGACGTTATCCGAAGACCGCGCACCAGCACGTGCATAAGCCTGCATGGAACGATCAGGTGCCGGAAATTCTTCAAAACGCAGCGCCCGCCTCTCTACTTCCTCACGGATTGGGTCGCAGCTACGGCGACTCTTGCCTCAACGCTGGCCGCGAACTGATCGATACGCGCCGACTGAATCGTATTCTTGGGTTTGATGAATCCACGGGAATGCTGCGCTGCGAAGCCGGTGTGAGTATCTCCGACATCATCGACGTATTTCTTCCGAAGGGATGGTTTCTACCGGTCACGCCCGGGACCCGCTTCGTAACAATCGGCGGAGCGATCGCCAACGACGTGCATGGCAAGAATCATCACTGCGCCGGAACCTTTGGCCACCACGTTCAGCAAATCGGGTTGCATCGATCGAATGACGGACTGGTCGTATGCAACGCAGAACAGAATTCCAACATGCTGCACGCCACCATCGGAGGCCTCGGCCTCACCGGCGTAATCGCCTGGGCAGACATTCAACTCAAACGCGTCGCGGGACCGTGGATGGACGCCGAATCGATCCCCTTTCATTCACTGAATTCTTTTCTCGATCTAAGCCGCGAGAGCAACGATCAATTCGAATACACCATGGCGTGGCTCGACTGCTTCGCCGGCAAGAATCCGCGCGGCATTTTCTTTCGCGGAAATCACAGCGGGGATGCTGGGAAACTACTTCGACCGAGGCGCGGCCCGAGGCTTCCGTTCGCCCTTCCATCGTGGATGCTCAACCGCCACTCCGTCAGGGCCTTTAACTCGGCATACTACAACTTTCACTCACGGCGTAAAGGCCCATCTGTTGTTCCTTACAATTCATTCTTTTACCCGCTCGACTCCATCCGCCAGTGGAATTTGCTTTACGGCAAGCTTGGATTCTTGCAATACCAGTGTGTAATTCCTGAAACCAATTTCGATGCGTTCGATGAACTCTTTGACTGCATCGCTCGATCTGGCATGGGATCGTTCCTCGGCGTACTGAAGCAATTCGGCGACGTCCCCGCTGCCGGCCTGCTTTCGTTTCCACGTCCCGGAATCACACTCGCGCTGGATTTCGCGATGCGCGGAGAACGCACATTTCAACTCATGCAATCGCTGGATGAAATTGTTCAGCGGAACGGCGGGGCACTTTACCCGGCGAAAGACGCGCGCATGAGCCCTTCGTTGTTTGAAACGTCATTTCCACGCTGGCGCAGTTTCGTTCACTACATTGATCCGAAGATGTCGTCGTCATTCTGGCGTCGCGTGACGGGGTCCCGATGACCATCACCGCGCACCCGACAACGACCAAGCCCGTAGCTACTTCTCAACGAGGGAAGAACTTCAGTTCAGCCAAAATGAAGATGAAAAGGGTCGTCATTCTCGGTGCGACTTCCGGCATCGCCGTCGAAGTACAGCGCCAACTCGCGATGCGCGGAATGGAATTACTACTCGTGGCGCGCTCGCCCGAAAGACTAGTGGAACTACAGGCGGATCTGACATTGCGGGGGGCAAAGAACGTCTTCACCTACACTGCCGATCTAGCGTCGATCCAGCAGCACGCCGCGGTTTTCGATTCCGTGCGTCACAGCTTTCCGGACTTCGACACCGTTCTACTGGCCTACGGTTCCATGCACAGCCAAACAGAATCTGAAGCCTCGGTCGACGTTTTGTTGGATGAACTGCACGTTAACTTCGTCAGCGCAACCGCGATCCTGACTTTGTTTGCCGCCGACCTGGAGCGCCGCCGCACTGGATGCATAGCCGCAATCACTTCCGTAGCCGGAGATCGCGGCCGCCGATCCAATTACGTGTATGGCTCAGCCAAAGGCGCACTCTCTTTATTTCTGCAAGGACTGCGGAGCCGTTTGCACGATTCGGGAGTGCGTGTCATCACTATCAAGCCCGGCCCCGTCCAAACTTCGATGACCGATCATCTATCGAATGCCGCGAGCTTCGCCGATCCCTTGCAAGTTGCAAGTGATATTGTGAGGGCTCTAGAACGCCGCTCGCCTGACGTCCTCTACACACCAAGAATCTGGCGTTACGTTATGACCGCAGTGAAGCACGTCCCTGAAAAAATCTTCAAACGCCTGTCCGTCTGAAACGACTGTGTGGCGCGGACACTCTTGTCCGCGGAAAAGCTAGCACCACTTCGACATAACGGGATGACACAAGAAAAGGGCCGCATATTCTGCGGCCCTAGCTTTTGATCTTACTGAGAACTGACTACCGAGAACTGAGAACTCGGTCGCGACCTACCGTCGTCCGCGCCCACCGCCGCCGCCCGAAGGACGTCCACCACCTTGTCCTCCTGAACCGCCGCCTGGACCTCGACCACCGCCACCACCCGGACCGCCGCGACCACGACGCCGGCGATTACGATCGCCAGAGCCGCCGCCGCTTCCGCTCCGTGGTTCGCGCGAACCTTCCGAACGTCCCGCGCTAGCATCGACGGACGATACAACTCCGTCCACGCGATTGAAGTTAGGCTCGTCGTCGCTATCGAAATCCGCGCCGCCTTCAATCACCGCAGTCGCAGTTCCCTGCGGAGCTGAAGTTGACGGTGCAGACGAACGCGATGGCGACGGCAAAGACGGTGGCGGAGCCGATCCACCTTCATCATCTCCCTCTGGAAGCGGCGCTCCGCCCATCTTGGCGCGCTGCTCTTTCAGGATCGCCTTACGCGACAGCTTGATGCGGTTGCCTTCGACCGCCAGAACTTTCACCAGCACTTGATCGCCTTCTTTCAGTTCGTCACGGACATCCTTGATGCGATGTTCGGCAACTTCGCTGATGTGGAGCAATCCATCGAGGCCAGGGAGGATTTCGACAAACGCGCCGAAGTCGGCCAACCGGCTGACTTTGCCGAGATAAGTTTTCCCAATCTCAGCCGACGCCGTCAGATCGCGAATAATCTGCAAAGCCTTGTTCGCCGAGACTTCATCATTCGAAGCCACGTTGACCTTGCCGGAATCTTCCACGTCGATCTTCACGCCAGTCTGCTCAATAATGCTGCGGATCATCTTGCCGCCCGGCCCAATCACGTCGCGAATCTTGTCGACGGGAATCTGCAGGGTGTAGATGCGAGGTGCGAACGTCGAAACCTTGACGCGACCTTCCGTAATAATTTCGTCCATCTTTCCGAGGATGAACAACCGTCCACGCTGCGCCTGCGCCAGAGCTTCGCGCATGATTTGCGAAGTGATGCCGGCAACTTTGATATCCATCTGCAACGCGGTGATACCGTCTTTGGTTCCGGCAACTTTAAAATCCATGTCGCCGTAATGATCTTCAGCGCCCGCGATATCGGTCAGGATGGCGTAATTGTCGCCTTCCTTTACGAGTCCCATCGCCACTCCGGCTACGGGAGCCTTTAGAGGAACGCCCGCATCCATCAGCGAAAGTGAAGCGCCGCAAATGGTGGCCATCGATGACGATCCGTTCGACTCCAGAATGTCGGAGACGACGCGCATCGCGTAAGGCCAGTCATCCAGGCTTGGGAGCACAGCTAAAACTGCGCGCTCGGCGAGCGCGCCGTGCCCGATTTCGCGGCGTCCTGCACCACGCATAAAGCCAACTTCTCCAACGGAGAACGGCGGAAAGTTATAGTGCAACATGAAGCGCTTCTTGGACTCGCCCTCGAACCCTTCCAGCCTCTGCATGTCATCGCTGGTTCCCAAAGTCGTGGTGACCAATGCCTGGGTTTCGCCGCGGGTAAATACTGCGCTGCCGTGGGCGCGAGGAAGAACTCCGGCTTCGATCCAAATTTCTCGGATCTGATCAAACGCGCGTCCATCGGGACGTCGCTTCTTTTCGATGACCTGACCACGGAAAATACGTTCGCGAAGCGTCTCGTAATACTCTTTCAGCTTCGACTTCGCCGCAGCGTCATCCGGCGGCAACGCGGCTTGCAATTCTTTCTCTAAGGTCCGAACCAGTTCGTGGCTCTCGGCCTTCGGATGCTTCTCGGTGTCGAGGGCATCGATCAGTCTGTCTCCGACCTTCGACTGCAATTCCTTGAAATATTTGTCGTCAAATTCCGGCGGCGTGACTTTACGCTTTGGCTTGCCAACCTTGCTGCGCAGTTCGCTAATCGCGGCACAAATCTTTTTGATTTCCGTGTGGCCGAATTCAATCGCGTCCACCACGGTCTCTTCTTTCACTTCTTTCGCGCCGGACTCGATCATCACGATCGCGTCAGCGGTTCCGACAACCATAATATTGAGCAGGCTATCGCGCATTTCCGCATAGGTGGGATTTGCGATAAAGCGGCCTTCAATCAATCCAACGCGCACTGCGCCAATCGGACCGAGAAAGGGGATATCAGAAATCGTCAGCGCAGCGGATGCCGCATTGATGCCGCTCACGTCGGGATCGTTATCCGAATCAGCAGACAGGACAAACGCGATGACCTGTGTCTCGTTCTTAAATCCCTCGGCAAACATGGGACGAACCGGACGGTCGATTTGGCGACTGGTGAGCACTTCGCGCTCACTCATACGGCCTTCGCGCTTGATAAAGCCGCCGGGGATGCGTCCGCCAGCGTACGTGTATTCGCGGTAATCGACGGTCAACGGGAAGAAGTCGATGCCGGTGCGGGGTTCAGGATTTGCAGTCGCAGTGGCTAGAACAACGTTATCGCCAAACCGCACAATTGCGGCGCCACCGGCCTGTTTCGCAAGTTTTCCGGTTTCAATCGAGAGTTTCTTTCCGCCAGCAAGTTCGACGGATACAACTGTAGCTTCAGGCTTCATAAATCATCCTTTGGGGGTATGGGGGCAGTAGGGCATGCGCACGGATACGGAGTTCACGTGGACAGGCGTATGCCAAGGCCGCGGTTGGGATCGCACTGAAATAAGGCCCTCGGAGGTGTGGACCCGGCCCCACATGGAGCCGGTCGCGCTGTTATTTGCGGATACCGAGCTTCGAAATGACGGTCTTATACCGTTCGGAGTCGTACTTCTTCAGGTAGTCAAGCAAACTACGACGTCTGCTCACCATCATGAGAAGTCCGCGGCGCGAGCCGTGGTCTTTCTGGTGCGTCTTGAAGTGATCCGTCAACTGACCAATGCGTTCGCTTAACAACGCGATCTGAACTTCGGGACTGCCGGTATCGGTAGCGTGCGTGCGATACGTGTCAACGACGGTTTGTTTTTGCTCTCTGGCTAGCACTTACTTGTTGCACTCCTGTTCTCATCTCGTTTTCGTAACGTCTTCGATGGTAACACGTTGCAGCAGAAAGCGCCAAGCAACAGTGCCCTACTACGAACACATCGCGCATCATCCCAATTCCTCCAGTCACTGAATCAGGCCCCGTCGCGACGTAGCCTTCTTGAACCTTCAATGTCCTTGGTGGTAAACGCTCTGGTTCCCACCTCCACGCCTACGCGATCAGCAAATCCACGACGCTCTCGACTCGGTTATAATAGCTAGAGATTTTAATAAGCCGTACGTTTCAGCCAAGGACACGACTTGGGCCAACCCTACAGACACTTCATGTAGCCGGCCATCATAATAAATATAGAAAAAACACGGGGGTGTGGGTATGCCACGAGGCAGATCAACTTTTACCAAACGTCAGAAAGAGCAAGCGCGCCAACAGAAACAGCGCGACAAGAACGACCGCAAAACACAAAAGAGAGACGTTCCTGAAGGAACGGTTGCTCCGGAAATCGATGAGATGCAGGAGATGCGTGAACTTGCAGAGGCACAAGCCGCCCTGTTTCGCATCGACGGCGAAGAGCTACCAAGCTCTCTTGAACTGCTAAGCAAGGGACTGAAGGAAGTGGATCAGTAAACAGCAGTCGGCAGCTCAACACTCAGCCGAAAAATTCGCTCCAAGATTTAGTAGCAAAAAATAAAGACCGCCAGAGCACATGCTCCGGCGGTCTTTAACTTTTGCGATCTGCAATTACAAACTTCTAGACGAAAATCTCGCCCGGTAGTTTGGTCAACGTTCGCGACGCCAGCGTGTTCTCCACGAAGCGCTTTGGACGATCATCCGCCGCGGCGTTGATCTGCTTGCGTGCAATCTTCAGTTTGAGTGCGCGCTCGATATTCCGCAGTTCGAGAACTTCAACGCCTGTTACCAGAGTCGAAGCCTTTCCTGAGGATCCTGCGCGTCCCGTACGACCGACGCGGTGGATGAAATCTTCCGCCATTTTCGGCAGATCGTAGTTGATGACATGAGCCACGTCATCGCAGTGCAATCCGCGTGAGGCGATGTCGGTCGCGACCAGTACTTGATAACGGCCTTCCTGGAATCCGCTCAACGCCGCATTTCTCTGCGACTGCGTGCGATCCCCGTGAATCATCGCTGCCGAAAATCCATCGCGTTCGAGCTCTTTGGCAAGGCGTTGCGATCCGCGCTTGGTGCGCGTAAAGATCAGGGTCTGTCCCTTTTCTCCGTAGAGCAACTGACGCAGCACATCCATTTTTTCGGACGGACGTACTTCGTAAGCTTCCAAATGCACGCTCTCGGCTGGCTTCAAAGTCGAACCCAACGCGATGCGCACAGGCTCGCGCATGTAATCGTTGACGAGCTGCGCCACGGATTGCTCCATGGTCGCGGAGTAGCAAAGCGTCTGCCGTTTCTGCGGAAGGACTTGCAGAGATGCGTCGGATTGATGGAAGAAAGCCCATATCCAACATGCGATCTGCTTCGTCAAGAACAAGAATCTTGACGTGACGCAGGTCCGCAAATTTTCGGGTGATGAAATCCTGCAAACGTCCCGGAGTCGCAATCACGAATTCGCTGCCTCCGCGCAAACTTGAAATCTGCGCCTTCTCCGATACTCCGCCAATTACAAGCGCGGCCTTCGGCATCTTTTTGTCGCGGAGCTGTTCGTACTGTTCATGAACCTGCATGGCCAGTTCGCGTGTGGGCAAAAGAACCAAAGCCTTGACGCTCTTCGAGGCTCCGTCTTTGGACGACTCGACTCGCAGCATTTCGATAATCGGAATCAGAAACGCCAGTGTCTTGCCGGTGCCAGTCTGGGCGGTGCCGATTACGTCCTTGCCTTCAAGGGCAGGAGAAATGGCTCGCGCCTGGATGGGTGTGAGGGTAATAAATTGAGCTGCGGCCAATTTCTGCTGCAAAACAGCAGACAGGGGCAGTTCTGTAAACGTTGTCATTCTTATTGTTTTCTTTCTGGAGGGGCTTCGTCAGATTCTCAGACTTAGGGATAAAACGATGCCGAGATTTAGCAATGCCCGCTCGCACTGTACTTGGCGCTGGAACCAAACGGCGGACAGGATATGCGGAGGTGATGCGGATCCAACAGGATCCCCGCTTAACGAGCAAACCGTAGCAAAAGCGTTAACAGCAGTATAGCAGACGTTCCACGGAAATGCCCTTACGTTAGTCATACCACAGGCCAAACTATTGATAAGTCAGGCACCTGCCGCTATCTAAATTTGGAGCGCTCGTCAGGGGACGGCGACTCGTCCGTCCATCCTGCTAACCGACGCTCGGCTCTGCCCAATTTTTCGTGTGCCCACTTCCCGAAATCCCCGAACCCTTGAGTTTGCGATATAACATCGAGACATGAAACAAACCTGGCGATGGTTCGGACCGGACGACTTAGTCCCTCTGGATCACATCAAGCAGGCTGGCGCTTCGGGAATCGTCACGGCTTTGCATCATCTCTACCGTGGCGAAGCGTGGCCGCTGCACGAAGTCCTCAAGCGACGAGATGAGATTCTCGCCACAGGTCTTGACTGGTCTGTCGTAGAAAGTATCCCCATCCACAATTCGATCAAACTTCGGATAGGATCATTTCAGAAGCACATCGACGCCTGGAAAGACAGCCTGTCGTCGATCGCACGAGCGGGAGTGAAAGTAGTCTGTTACAACTTCATGCCCGTCGTCGATTGGACGCGAACAGATTTGAAATGGCTTCTGCCCACTACCGGATATGCGTTGCGTTTTGATGCGGTCGATTTCGCAGCTTACGACCTCTACATCCTCGAGCGCAAGAATGCAGCTGAAGAGTATGCGAATAGGAAGTTACTTTCCGCGGATGGCGTTGAAGAGTTGTCGCGAGCCGCCCGCACGCGTTTCGATACCATGTCGGATGCGCGGAAAGAAAACCTCGAAAAGACGATCATCGCTGGGCTGCCTGGAGCAGAAGCCTCTTACGACCGTGAAGCAATTCGTCGTTTGATCGCGGAATATGAAGATGTATCGGCTGCAGACTTGCGAAAGAACCTACTTGCTTTTCTTAAAGAAGTCGTTCCGGTCGCGCAGGATCTTGGCGTGCGCCTCGCGATCCACCCCGATGATCCGCCATGGTCTCTGTTTGGACTTCCCAGAGTCGTATCGACGGCGGACGACGTAAGAGCAATTTTTTCAGCTGCCGATACCATCGCAAACGGCCTAACCTTTTGTGTAGGTTCCTTCGGAGCGCGAGCCGACAACGATTTGCTAGCCATGGTGCGGGAATTCGCACCGAAGATTAATTTTGTCCACCTGCGACAAGTGATGCGAGAGTCCGATGGATCATTTCATGAAGCCGAACACCTCCAGGGAAGTTCCGATATGGTGGGCGTCATTCGCGCGCTGATGGAAGAAGAGAAACGTCGTCGCAGTACAGGTCGTCCCGACTCAGAAATCCCGATGCGGCCCGATCACGGACACTTGCTTGCCGACGACATCGGGAAGAAAGTGAACCCAGGCTATTCTCTGATCGGCAGATTAAAAGGCCTCGCAGAACTGCGCGGCGTGATGCAAGGACTAATGCACGCACTTCCGGAACTCGGCGACTAAAGTGTTACACGAGAGCCGATCGATCGTGCAGATCCACAGATTCCTCGGGACTTCGCAGAAGAAGGGACTTGACCGATATGGAAACAAAAGAATTCGCTGGAAAAGTAGCTCTCGTCACCGGAACCACTGGAATCGGGCGCGCGATCGCGTTGCGCTTCGCGGCAGCCGGATCCCAAGTCGTTGCATGTGGTATCGAGCCAAAAGCGAATGAAGAGTTAACCGCCGAAGCCTCGCGCCTTGGTTCAAAGATGCAGGTCGAAGACTGTGACGTTACCAACGAGAATCAACTGCGCTCAGTTGTCGCGAAGACCGTCGGTAGCTTTGGAGGCATCGACATTATCGTCAATGCCGCCGCTATCCATCCGTTTGGAACGGCCATCGAAACCGACCTCGAAACCTGGAATCGCTGCATGCTCGTGAACGTCGGCAGCATCTACCTCACGGCGCACCTCGGTATCCCCGAGATGAAAAAACGAGGCGGCGGCTCGATCATCAATCTCGCCTCTGTCCAGGGACACGCCTGCCAACGCGGAGTTGTCGCCTATGCCGCATCCAAGGGCGCGATCCTCAGTCTGACCCGCGCGCTCGCGCTCGATCACGCCGCAGATAACATCCGCGTGAATTCCATCAGCCCCGGATCGGTTCGTACACCGATGCTCGCCCGCTCGGCTGCGCATTTCGCGCCCGGTCTTCCCGAGGAAGAAGTGTTCGCTCGCTTCGGCGCGGCGCATCCGCTCGGGCATATCGGCACACCCGAGAATGTCGCTGAGCTGGCGATTTTTCTCGCATCTGACAGAGCAGCTTTTTGCACCGGGGGCGACTACCTCGTAGATGGAGGATTACTCGCCGGCATCGCCGTCCAATAGTTAAGAATTACGTAAGGACAGCCGCCCTCAGCTGTCCGGACTGAGCGCAGCTCGGCCTTTTAATTCACGTAACTCGATTGGTGTCTATCCACTTTACGCAGACCTCAGATTTCCTCTCCGCTGCGTGCCTCCCTGTAGTAGCTTTTTGAAAGGCAACACAGTCTTTCCGTAAGAGGGCCCCGGTGCATCAATCGGAGCAGGAATCTCCGAGAGCAGAATTGTCGAAGCGAGGTGGGTTCGCTCAGAAGCCGCTCGTAGCAAGGAGTCTCGACGAGGCTTGCTCGCTCCTGCGTCCCCACGCCGGACCGCAAACATACGAACTGCAAGATCGCTCGCGTCCGTTCAACGCACAATTTAAGTTCACGAAATTAGTTGACGTCACGCTCACCTTCGCATCGTTCACACCCGCGATGCGAGTTACATCGACGCCAGCCTCACCGTATTACTCGTTGTTTTTCCGACGCCACGGTTCTTCGGAGTACACGCTCCGCCACCAAACTTTTATAACCTCGCCGTCGTGTGGCGCGTTCTTACCAGGCATGGAGCGGGTGCGCGTGCGAACTAAAGACAATTGGCATGTCTTTGGAACGATCTTTTCCCCGACCGCAATTCAGCGCGAGTTATCGAATCTGCTGGGGCGCGATGCTGTTCGTCCGTTGGAATTTGATCCAGCGGTGAACTTCGATGTCGGTGCCGGCCGGGTCGTGAAGAAGATGCTTTTACAAATCCATGGCCAGGTTCACGGCGACACACAAGGGGACTCCGTGAACTACGCACCTGCCCTGCCGACTTCCGACCTGCAATTGCGACAACTGGAGAAGGCTCTCGTAACGCTGGTCCTGGAAGGACTGCATCACAATTATTCGAAATTCGTTAACGGCCCGTCGCGGAAAATCGCCCCGTGGCAAGTGCGGATCGTTGAAGAATTCATCCAGCAGCATGCTGCCGATCCCGTGTCTCTCGGAGACTTGGCAGTTGTCGCGGGCGTAAGCGGGCGGAGTTTGCAATCCACATTTCTCCGGCACAGAGGTTGTTCTCCGATGGAGTTCTTACGACGGACTCGTTTCGAACGAGTAAGGGATGAAATCCTGCATCCGGATCACACTACCACCGTGACATCTGCCGCCTTCCGCTGGGGATTCCTTCATCTCAGTCGCTTCGCAGCTGAATATCGCGCTCGCTACAACGAAAGCCCCTCAACAACCTTGCGCCGCACGCGTGGGCTAGATTTAAACGTCGCTCAGGAAATTCGTTAGCATTGCTAACGAATTTATTTCTGCGATTCCTCAGACCGTGTGAAGCGGACACTCCTATCCGCTGCCTTTGACCTTAGATTTCGCTTTCACATCCCTCTCCGAAGTTCAGTGCCCCGCCACCTTCCCGCGAATCACCACAACCGACGCCGCCGGTAAGTCGTACAACGAATCTTTACCACCCTCCTGTTTGCTCTTCAATATCGGTCCATCCGGATCAGCCGTTCCATTCGTGTACGCCACCGTCGTCGGAGCCCCAGCCACTTCCGCATGCGCCATAAAACGCGTTCGCGGAGGGTTCCACTTATACTGCGCGCTGCCAAACGTTGAAATCTCAACCGGGCCAGTGAACGTCGCACTCGAATCGCCGTCTGCCCGGAATGCAATCCGAACCTTATGGCCATTCTCCTGGTCGCGATTCACCACCAGCAACGACCAGTCTCCGTCGGGACGGTTTAGCGCGTAGGCTGTCACCAATTCCCTGCTCGCGCCGTCTTCGATATCCGATTTCGCCGAATAGACTTTATGATCGCCGCCGTCGGCCTGCGCCCACTCCAGGTTAATAAGCTGCGCCACAAAGAACTGCGCCAATGGTTGTTGAATCTTGTAGGACGAATCAATCGTGAACATCCCAAACGTTCCCGGAGAACTGTTGCATCCCGGTTCCATCGGAAGTGGAAGGTAGTGAAAGTAATAAACGCCCTTGCCGCCGGCATCGAGCAGCGATCCAATGTAGTCAGCTAACCAAAGGCCGGAGAAAATGTCCTGATAAGTCTCACTCGCTGCTGAAGACAGATTTCCTTCCGTGACAAACATCGGCACGCCGGCAGGAACTCCGTCTTCGCGCCACACCTGCATGATGTGGCGCATCAACTCGGGCTCGTCGTAAAGCGATCCCCAGGGAATGCGGCAGGGATCGAAGGGATAGTGTTCGAACGAAAAGAACGCCAGGTCTTTCATGCGCCCATGGTGTTTCAGGTAGTCGAGAAAACGGGCAGTCCAGGAAACGCGACCCTCGGCATCTGGCCAGACTTCGATATCACGATTGACGCCTTGAAACGACGGGCCACCCAATTTCAAATTCGGATCAAGCCGATGCAGCGCCTTCGCAAACTGCAAATAGAGGGCGGCGTTGTCCTCGGGCAACATGTACTGTCCATCTGCTTCCTCTCCCATCTCGACATATGAAATTGGATAGTGCCGACTCTCTAGGTAAGCAATCTCCGCGACAGCGTTTTCAGGGTTGTCATAGATCAGCGCAATCGGAACCATCGCTGGCAATCCCCGCGTGACCCCGCTGGTGAAGAAGAGATCAAATCCCATCTGCGCCTGCTTCGTCGAACTACGATCCGAAGGTTGATGCCAGGGATCGACCGACGAACAATATGTCGTCGTCTGTTCCTGATCCGCGGTGTGGCGAAGGATGTCGTGGAACGCGCCGTCGTCAGTCACCGTCCCCAAGTACAGTTCGCGGATCGAGTAACCAAAGCAGTTGCGAGGATCGGAAGGTCCATCCGAGTCACAAGTATTGGAGGACTCAGTCATCCAGATTCGAATAAATCGGACCGGTACGGCAGCAGCGGCAAGCCGAATCGTTTCGCTTCCGCCCTTGCCAGAAGTTACCGCGCCCTGTAAAAACGTCTGCCAGACGCCGCGTGTCGGCGAACGGATGGGATCTTCTCCTGTGAAGTATTGGACAACATACTTCGTCGCGAACGGCGCACCCCATGCGATACGAATACTGTTCACCGGCTGCGTTTGCGCCAGATCTAGAACCACCCACTGCGGATGCAGCGTGTCACTTTCGCCGGTGAACTTTTCTGTCAGATACGGATTACTCTTCCAAAAGCTATTCAGATCGCCATCTGTGAGTCGCGAGAAACCAGTATTCTCCGTGCCATCGTTCCGCGTAAAGCCACGTCGGGGAAGCGCGTATCCGTAGGAATAACGCAGGTTCTCGGTCGGCACCGAGGCACCCACGAAATATCCCTTGCCCGCCGGATCGTTACCGTCGCGACCGTCACTCCACTTCCCTTGTGGATTCCAATGCCATGCCTCGACTGCCAGCTCTGTATTCTGTCGATAAGAAACCGGCTGCCAACCAGACGATAGAGTCTGACGAAGCGAGTCCGGTAGCAAGTCCTTGTCAATCGCGTCCGTCGATATGCGATCCACACCGGCGCCTAGCGTTTCCTTGGGGACAAAATGATTAGTGGAGTGCGAGACGTCCACGGTGATGGTTTGAGCAGCGGAAACTGCGGACATTCCTAGACAGACAATCAACACGCACAAAATTCTCAAATCGATCCCCCCGGCGACTGCGTCGTGAATCAAACAACGCAACAACCCTAACGATTTCAGCCATTAAAACGATTCAACTATACGGAGAATCGAGTTTTGAGACAAGCAGATTTCAGATTCGAGGAATTTTCGGAAGAGGAGCTGGCAATTCCGGAGTGTCGTGGGGCGATGCTCGCTGCTAGTTGTGGCTTTACCCCGTGGTCCCCCTGTGTCCCCCCGTGGTGAAAGATCTTGACCCCATGGGACACAGAAGTACACAGAGAAAAACTACTTGCTTGCCGCCGTCGGACGCACTTCGTATTCAGGATGCGGCACGTCCATCAGCCACTTGTCGAACCATCCGACAATATTTTCGAGACGCTCAATGCGATGCCACGGCTCACCTGATCGTGACAACTCATGCGTCTCGCGCGGAAACACAACCATCGCCGTTGGACGCTTCAGATATTTAAGCGCGCGGAACAATTGCTCTCCACCGGAGTCCTGCGGAGTGCGGTAGTCCGACTGCCCAAGAATGAACATCATCGGCGTATGAATCTTCTCGACGAACGTGATTGCGGACCGATCCGCGTAATCTTTCGGATCCTGAAACGGCGGAGCTTTGAACCAGTTCGCCTGGAACAGAGTGAAATCAGCGGTGTACCACCATGAAGCCCAGTTCGAAATATCGCGCTGCGACACTGCTGCCGCAAAACGATCCGTCTGCGTCACCGTCCAGTCGGTGAGCACACCGCCCCCACTGCCGCCAGTAACCCCTAATTTCTTGGGATCCACATAGCCCCGCTTCAGGACCTCATCCACTCCCGCCATCAGGTCGCGATAGTCGTCCCCCGGGTAGTGATACTGAATGATGTTTGCGAAGTCCTGACCGTAACTCGTCGAGCCACGTGGATTGATGTACAAAACAACGTAGCCCTTCGCCGCCATCCACTGAAATTCATGGTCAAACACCCATCCGTAGGCGGCATGCGGGCCGCCGTGAATGTTCAAGATCATCGGATATTTCTTGTTCGGATCGAAGTCGGGCGGTTTCTGTATCCATCCTTGAATCGGTAGTCCGTCAAAACTCTTGTAATTGATTTCGTCGGGAGCAGTGAGGTTGAGCTGTGACCAGAGCTTCTTGTTCTCATCGGTGATTTGGATTTGGGCACCGTTCTGAGCACCATCCATCGATACAGTGAATAGATCTCCGATTGCAACCGGCGTTGAGATCAACGCCACTGCTGTCCGCGCGTCCGGCGTAATCGTGAAATCGAGGACCGCTTGGTCGCCTTTTGTAATTTCTGAAACAGCGCCGGTTTGCGCGTCAACGCGGACAATCGGCGTGCGTCCCTTCTTCGCAACGATGTCATATAAAGAGTTACCATCGGGCGACCAGTGCAACGTCGCGCCATTTCCTCCCCGCGGAGCCGCGTTGTCGCCGAACACGGCGTCGCCCATGTCAAAGTCATAATTGGCGGTAAGGTTCCGCGGCTGAGCGTTGGGAGCGACATCGATCACCCAAAGATCAGGCTGCGTATAAGATCGCACGGGATGCGTGACCGCGCCGTGAAAGGCAAACCGTCGTCCATCAGGACTGAGCGCAAGATTACCAATACCCATTGGAATCGCGGCCAGTTTCTCGGGCGTTCCACCATGTGACGAGACGGAATAAATATCCGTCGTCGGAGTCTCGTAGTAGGGCTCATCCACGCGCGTTGTGAGGAAATAGATTCGCGAGCCGTCGGATGTCCAGATAATCTCGCCTTCATCGTAATCGCCGGTCGTGAGTTGTATCGGCTTAGCGATTTCGTCCGATGGATTCGAAACGTCTACCACCCAAATGTGGTCGTGGCGCTTGAAATCGAGATACCCTTCATCGTTGTCGCGATAGACGGCGCGCGTAATGATGTGGATATCCGATTCGCGATCGTCATCCGTGCCGCTTTTCGACGCCGTTGGGGCCGGCGGTCCTGACGCCGGTTTGACTCCAGCGTTACCGAATGCAGCCTCCGCCTTGCCGCTATCCTTCTTGTGCTGCTCTTTTTCAATATCTTCCTGTGTCGTCGAACTCGAAAATGCAATGCGCTTGCTATCGGGCGACCAGACTGGGCCGCCCGCACCCTTCGGAAGATCAGTAACTGCGTGAGCTTCACCACCCGCCAGTGACAAGATCGCAATCTGAGCCGGACGAGGTTTGCCACTGTCATCCTTCTCGCCAGCCCGGACGAACGCAATGCGCTTGCCGTCGGGCGACCAGCGCGCTCCGGCATCATGCTTTCCGTTCGTGAGGCGCACAGGATCCTGGCTTCCCGCCGTCGATCCCATCCAGATCGAAGTCTCGTAGCCTGTATGTTTCTCATCCGTTACAACTCGCGTAAACACAACGCGCGATCCATCGGGCGAAACCTGGGGATTGGCGATCCACACGAAATTGAACAGATCTTTTTCGGTGATTGCTCTCTTTGTGGAAGTGGGTGCAGCGTTGGAACTCTGTGCCATCACAGCTAGAGCGAGCGTAAAAATAATAGTCGTTATAACGACTATTTCTTTAGTCCGGAATTTCATAAGAATCCTCAAGAGCTTATCTTCCACATTAACTTTGTGGTTTCGTCATCCATCTTGCGACTGTGAATTGTGCAATGCCGAGCTGGAAGCCGTCAAACAAAGCGGCAGCCGACGTTAAGACTTTGTTTACGTTGTGTCATTCTTTATTTTTTTCGTTTCTTGCGGTCGCGGCCTCGAGCATCTTGTCGATACGCCGTCCCTGTCCCTCAGGAGTTCGATAATAAAAAATGCCAAATAAATGCTGACGACGGCAAGAGTCCGACATTCGATCCCAACCCTCGCGAGCCTGCGGATGTCTTGCGAATGCCAACAGCAGAACCGGCGGCAGTTCCCTCTCCGCATCCATCACGGATAGCAACCGCTCCGCCATCTGCTCGGCTCGACGACCCCGGGCTTCCGCACTTTTGGGTTCCGATATCCATTTCGAAATATCGTTCCGACCGGAGTAATTTAATTTGTCGTACCACTTGCGAAGCGCCCGGTCTCGCTTGAACAGGCGCTCCAGTTCAGGAGGAATGATCGCGACTCGTTCTTCTTTGTCGATTGCTATGCGGAAACTGGCGACGCTTCCCTCTACAGCCCGTGCTCCCTTTTGCATTTTCTTGTTAATCAGCAGGAAGTGCCGCCCAGCTTTCGTCGGAAAGAGTGAGGTGCGAAATTCGAATCCGTTGATATCGCCACGGACTCGGATCTGCCCGCGTGCCTGCCACACATCGGCCGCATCGAACGGCATGTAGGCGACGATCCAGTTAAGGCTCGATGGCAATCGCTCTAAGCGGGCGTCGAAACGACGCTCTCCGCCCTTGGGTTTATTTTTTGCTGCTTTCGGCATAGCGACGTAAATCGGACGCGCATCGACTGGAGTTCCAACTGGCATTCTAAATGAACAAACGACCGCAACTTACCGCACCCGTCGGAGTTAAACTATAGGGAAACATCATCCGGAGACGACCGTGATCTGTCCCAAGTGCAGTGAGGTAAATTCCGCCGATTTCCGCTTCTGCGGAATGTGTGGCACTCCACTTGACGTCGTGCCAGCGGGTCGCCGACCGGCCGATTCGCCATCGTCGCCAGCAGCGGCCACGCCGTTGCCACCCCGGCCAGTAACTGCGACTGAGGTGCAGCCCGTAGTTCGTCCCGTCTCCAGTGAAACTAACCTGAATTCACCTGGCGCGAATCAAGTCAGCATGGACTCCCTCCGGGAGCGGGCGTTTTCCGGCTTGGATTCTTTTAGCGAAGCCGAGCAGCCTGGCACCAACCCGCGAAGAATTATTTTGCTCTTGATGCTCCTCATCGCGCTTGGTGTGGCCGGATGGTGGACGTACACAAACTATCTCGGCGCCATGGAAAGCCGAAAGTCGGATACCGAGACTTCTACTCCGAGTGAATCCTCGACCAGTGCCACCTCCGACACTCCCACCCCTAAGCAGATGGCGAAGGACGCCGCACCAGAGTCCGATGCTGGGTTGCCACCAGCGGTCGTGCCTCCTGCGGCCGTTGCAGAACGTCAGCCTCCGACTGACATAGTCGACCAAAATAAAGAGTCGACGCCCACCGCTTCCCCGAAGGTGACGGCTCCGGCGAAAACCGTAGTGGCAAAAAGTGTTCCGGCAAAGAGTCTGGCGAAGAGAGAGCCCGAAACGCCCACTCCGAAACCTGCGAAGGTCGCTATTCCTGCCGCAGCTGACACGGGCGACGCCGAGTTTAAGAAGGCAGAAGCGTTTCTCTACGGACGCGGCGGAACTGAAAACTGTGAAGAAGCGACAAAATATCTCAAGGCAGCGTCGGCAAAATCCAATGCAAAAGCCCGCAGCACTTTTGGAACGATGTATGCCACGGGACACTGTGTCGCGCGTGATCTGCCGACATCTTATTTATGGTTTGCGCTGGCGTTGCGGGTAGATCCGAATAATCAGATCCTCGAAAAAGACTTAAGTGCTGTGTGGAACCAGATGACTCCGCCCGAACGGCAGATGGCAACTAGGATGAAGCAGTAATTTTGGGATTTAAATAAAATTGTCATCCCGAGCAAAGCTCGGGATGACAAGCTCTTACTCGGCGTTCGGATAAGTCGTCTTGGACGGAGCGGCTACTCCCCAGCCGGAACCAGATTCAGCGCCTTCTTCACCGTACCGCGTTCGGTCATGATCTTGTCTTGCAGCAGGGTGATCGCGTAAATCAATTGCTCCGGACGGGGCGGGCAACCGGGAACGTAAATATCTACCGGAATCACCTGATTCACACTCTGTACCAGCGCATAATTATTGAATACGCCGCCGGATGTCGCACAAGCTCCCATTGAAATGACCCACTTCGGTTCTGGCATCTGCTCCCAGAGTTGACGGATCACAGGTGCCATCTTGTTGGACACCCGACCGGCGATGATCATCAGGTCCGATTGCCGTGGCGAGGGACGAAATACCTCGGCTCCAAAGCGCGCGATATCGAAGCGCGAAGCGCCCATCGACATCATCTCAATCGCACAGCACGCCAATCCAAACGTCATAGGCCAGATGGAATTCTTACGCATCCAGTTGACGGTCGAATCGAGCGTAGTCATAACGATGCCCTCGGGGACACCTCCCCCATAGACCAGTTCCTTGACTACTTTCTTGCCGTTTTCGATATCGACGTAGGGACCGAAATTAAGTTCGCGAGACATAACGTTATTTTAACCGGAGACGGCGTGGATTGCGCTGAGAAAACGAATGGTCCCATCGCGAGTGCCCACGACCGGCACATAGATCATTCGTAAAAACGCCGTTCGAGAAAAGTCGGAATATCCCGTGCGCCGTGGGTCACGGAGACAATCTCTACAAGCGCGGAACTCGTTCGATAAATTATCAGGTAAGAACCGATCGGCCAGAAAAGAACCGGATAAGCGGTAAGATCTTCGCGTGTATGACCAATGCCGGGCGTGCGCCCGAGCATATCGAACGTATCGAACGTATCGAGAAGCCTGTCGATCAACTGATCACTTGCTTTAACGCTATCTTGAGCAACGTGGTCCCAGATTCCATCGAGATCGCGTTCTGCGTCCTCGCTCAAGATGTACGGCGTCACGCTCAAGCATGCTGGCGCTGTTGGGACTTACGTTTGAGACGCTCGCGCGCCGTAGATGGCAAGACATGTCGGCCCCGGTCGAGCGCTTCCAGACGACGGCCAAGTTCCTGATTGAAACCGGAGATCTGTACCGCGCGGGCACGATCGTGCTCTTCCAGCAACCGCAGGGCCTCCCGGACTACTTCGCTGGCGGAGTTGTACCGTCCCGATTCGACTTTCGCGCTCACGAATTTCTCAAGCTCGTTGGTAAGAGACACATTCATGGATACACTCCGAACTGTCTCACTCTATCAGCGATAACACAGATTGTCAGTCTTTGACATGCCCAAGTACCTTACGGGTTCACCACAATCTTGCCGAACATCTGGCTATTTTCCAGGTACTCGTGCGCCACTCTGATTTCGCTCAACGGAAACACTCGATCAATCACCGGCTTCAACCGTCCCGCGAAGACGTGAGCGAGCACTTCATGCAGATCGCTCATCGTACCCATATAAGATCCCAGGAGCGAAAGCTGCCGCGCAAATAGAAACCGCAGATCGAGTTCGACTTTCGGCCCAGTCGTCGCGCCGCAGGTCACGAGCGTTCCAGCGGTTTTCAACGAACGGACACTCTCGTCCCACGTCGCAGATCCGACGTGCTCGATCACGATATCCACGCCTTCAGAATCGGTGATCTTCCGTACCTCCTTCGAAATCTTCTGCTTGTAGTGATCGATGACAAAATCGGCGCCCAACTCCCGAGCGAGTTGTATTTTGCGTTCATCGCCCGCAGTGGCAATCACACGTGCGTGAAACAGTTTTGCGATCTGGATGGCAGCGATCCCCACTCCAGAGTTTGCCCCCAACGCCAGCACGGTCTGGCCGGGACGAATCGCCGCGCGCGCAACCAGCATGTGCCATGCTGTGACAAAAACAAGCGGCACGCTGGCGGCCGAGTTGAAATCAAGAGCATCAGGAATCGGAATGACACTCACCGATGGAACTGCGATCAACTCGCAGTTACCACCGTCCACGGCATTGCCAAGCACGGTAAACTCGCGGCATTGATTCTGCAGTCCCGCCAAACACTTTTCGCAAACACCACAGAAATGCATGGGTGCAACCAACACGCGTTGGCCCACTTTAAGATCCCTGACGTATTCTCCAACTTCGACGATTTCGCCCGCGATGTCGCTGCCCAAAATATGAGGGGGGTTCACTCCCGGCAGCCCCTTACGAACGAAAATATCAAGGTGATTGAGCGAGCAGGCCCGCACGCGAATGAGAACTTGATCCTTGCGTGGCTGAGGATCAGGAACGTCTTCGTACGTCAGGACTTCCGGCCCTCCAAACTTGTAGATGCGAACGGCTTTCATGAGGCACTCTCTTCGCAGGAATTAGAACGTTGACTCGAACCACTCAAGCTAGCACAACCGGCCCGGCGCTTTGTAGGGTCAGCCGCCCTCGGCTGTACAGTCGGGCGCAGCTCGACTTGCGACCACCGCTCGGTTTGACCTTCGTTGCGCGCCGAACCATAATCAACTACATGGACCTGTACGAAGAAATCGTCCGCCTGCGAAAGGACGGCCGTCGAGGTGCCGTGGCAACCATCGTGAATGTCCGCGGCTCGATCCCCTCGTTCAAGACGGCCAAGATGCTGGTGCGGGACGACGGCTCCATCGTCGGAACAATCGGCGGCGGCTGCGTCGAGGCCGAGGTGTGGCAGGCGGCGCGCGAAGTGATGGAGTCCGAAAAGCCACGAACCATGACATTTGATCTAAACCAGGATCCCAAATATGACACCGGCCTGGTCTGCGGCGGGACACTCGAGATTTTCGTCGAGCCGATCCTACCTCCAGCTGACCTTTTTATTTTCGGAGCCGGTCACGTTGCCGCGAGCCTTTACCAGGTTGCGCGCATTTCCGGATTCGATGTCACTATCATCGATGATCGCGAGACCTACGCGAATCGCGAACGATTTCCGGACGCCCATCAAGTGATTGCCGAGGATTTCGAAAAGGCGGCCGCACAGCTCGATCCCAGCGAGTCTTCATATATTGTAATCGTCACCCGCGGTCATCACGACGATATGAGGATGCTCCGCTGGGCCGTACAAACGCGAGCGCGATACATCGGAATGATCGGATCGAAGCGGAAGACAATCACAATTTTCAAGGAATTGCAGAACGAAGGCTTGCCCGCAAACTTATTCGACCGAGTTCACGCTCCGGTCGGATTGGACATCGGAGCGATCACGCCGGAAGAGATCGCTGTATCCATCACCGCAGAGTTGATTGCCACGCGGCGCAAGGTAGAACGCGAACTACCACATATGAGCTGGTTCCATCAGCGAAAGTTAAAGTCTGAGGTCGAACCAAAAAGTTAATCTGCTACACCGAGACGCAGAGCGCGCAGAGGAATACCGGAAGCAACTAGGCCGGATGGCATCCGCCACATATCAACCATTTGCATTTTCTTAGCGTCCTCGGCGTCTCGGCGGTTAAGATTCGGTCATGCCAAACGAAATTGAAATCAAATTTCGCATCGAAAGCTTGACCGATCTGTCGACAGCGCTGAAGCAGGCCGGGTTCGAGCGAATCACTCCACGTACCCACGAGATGAATTCGCTCTATGATTTGCCCGGACAAAAGCTGCGCAAGCGCGGCGAATTATTACGGCTCCGCAAGTACGGCGAGACATATGTACTGACCCACAAATCAAAAAGCCTAGCGAAAGCCCATCGCCATAAAATCCGCGTTGAGTTGGAAACACGTGTGGAAAAAGGACAGCAGATGGATGCCATCCTGCATGCTCTGGGCTTAACTCCAACCTTTCGCTATGAAAAATATCGCGCCGAGTGGAGTGACGGAACGGGACACGTTGTTGTAGATGAAACACCTTTGGGAAATTTCGGAGAAATCGAAGGTCCGTCGCGATGGATTGATCGGACCGCGGTTCGTATAGGCATTCTCCCCGAACACTACATCACGCAAACCTATGCTGAGCTTTTTCTTGACTGGAAACGCAAAGCGAAAAGTCGAGCGACAGAAATGACGTTCAAAGCCCTCGGCAAAAAGAGGGGTTAGTGCGTTGCCAGACCCCCTCCTCAGATAGTCCCAAATATTAGTCGTTATAACGACTAATATTTTTATGCTTCGGAGCAGTGCCGCTAACCCTACGCCCCCGCCCCGCAACACTTCTTATATTTCTTTCCACTACCGCAAGGACAAGGATCGTTACGCCCGACTTTATCTCCTGAGCGGACAATCTGCTGCACCTGCTGATCGCCGGCCCCCGCCATGCGCGCCTGTTCCAATTCTTTCTTCTTCTTGCGCTGGAAGGCCGCTTCGATTTCGTCGACGGAAGTTGCAACCGGCCGAGGCTGATGTCCGTTCCCACGTCCACCAGTGATGACGGATGGCGTGCCCGCCGTCAACTCGCCGCTCATTTCGTTACCTCTAATTTCGCGAGTCCCGTCAGTCTGCCGCGGCGCGGGATCCGCCGGACGCTCCAAAATCTGCATCATGTACAAGTAGCGAACCGTTTCCTCATGGAAGCGTTGCATCATCTCTTCGAACATGTCGAAAGATTCGCGCTTGTACTCGACCAACGGATCATGCTGCGCGTAACCGCGCAGACCGATGCCTTCTTTCAAATGGTCCATCGAGAGCAAGTGATCTTTCCATTGCGCGTCGATGACACTCAACATGATCATGCGCTCGTGATAGCGCATCGCCTCCGAGCCAATCAACGCTTCTTTTGAGTCGTATTTTTGTTTCAGCTTCTCGAAAATCGCGTCGCCTAGTTCTTGGCGGTTCAGTTCTTCTGGCTTCAATCCCTCGGCATAGATATCGACACCGAACTGAGCGATGATTGCATCTTTCAGCCCCTTAACATCCCACTCTTCTTCGTGCGCTTTCTGCGGGCAATAGCGCTCGATAATGCTTCCGAGAATTCCAGAAACATAATCCTCGATGATCAAATCTTTCTGATCGAGTCCTTCCAGCAAACGACGGCGCAGCCCATAAACCGCGGTTCGCTGCTTGTTCATCACATCGTCATATTCGAGTAGATGTTTACGGGATTCGAAATTCTGCCCTTCAACGGCTTTCTGCGCCGCTTCGATTCGTCGCGTAATCATTCCGGATTCAATTGGAATGCCTTCTTCCATTCCGAGCCTCTGCAGCAGGTTCGAAACCCACTCTTTGGCAAAAATCCGCATCAGGTCGTCTTCCAACGACAGGTAGAAACGCGACGATCCCGGATCGCCTTGGCGTCCTGCTCGACCGCGAAGCTGATTGTCGATCCGACGCGCTTCGTGACGCTCCGTACCAAAAATATGGAGACCGCCAGCCTCGATTACCTCTCGATGTTCACGGTCGGTATCAATCTTGTGCCGCTCGAAAACTTCATTCCACTGGTCAGTCGGAACCCCGTACTCGTTTCCGTTGTAATACCAAACCGTGCGGTTGGGATCTTCCGCCTCCGGTTCGATTTTTCCCTGGGCCGCTCGAATCGGTTGCGCGATTCCCTTCTTCACGCATTCCTGCTTCGCCATGAACTCAGCGTTACCGCCAAGTAGAATGTCAGTTCCACGACCCGCCATGTTAGTAGCGATCGTGACCATACCTTTGCGCCCGGCCTGGGCCACGATTTCCGCCTCGCGTTCGTGATATTTCGCGTTCAGGACGACGTGTTTGATACCCTTCTTTTTCAGCAATTCCGAGAGTCGTTCAGACTTCTCAATCGACGTTGTTCCCACCAATACCGGCTGGTTGCTCTCATGCAACCTCTGGATTTCATCCGCTGCCGCGAAATACTTTTCCTTTTCCGTGCGATAAACGATGTCCGGATTCTCTTGCCGCAACATCGTGCGATTCGTCGGAATCACAATCACTTCAAGTTTGTAAATCTTGTCGAATTCGGGCGCTTCGGTCTCTGCCGTTCCCGTCATTCCCGCCAGTTTTTTGTACATGCGGAAATAATTCTGGAATGTAATCGTCGCCAGCGTCTGGTTCTCGCGCTCGATCTTTACATTCTCTTTCGCTTCGATCGCCTGATGGAGACCATCTGACCAGCGACGACCCGGCATGAGACGCCCTGTGAATTCGTCGACGATGAGCACTTCGCCGTCTTTGACCACGTACTCAACGTCTTTCTTGTAGAGAGCGTGGGCCTTAACAGCGGTCTCGACGTGATGCTTGAGTGCCCAGTTTTCGGGATCGGCGATATTGCCAATGCCCAACAGCTTTTCAACCTTTTCCCATCCCTCATCGCTGACCGTCACGTTGCGATGTTTTTCATCCACGACATAATCGCCAGTCATGATCTTCGGCTCGCCGGGCTGGGTATCGATTTCTTCACCCTTTTCAAGCTTGGGGATAATGCGATTTACTTTGTAATACTTATCCGTGGATTCTTCGCTCGCCCCCGAGATAATCAGCGGCGTTCGCGCTTCGTCGATCAGGATCGAATCAACTTCATCAACAATTGCGAAGTTATGCATACGCTGCACGCAATCGTTTAAGTCGAACTTCATGTTGTCGCGCAGATAGTCGAAACCGAATTCGTTGTTGGTCCCGTAGGTGACGTCTGCGGCATAAGCGGCCCGACGCTCCGCATCGTCCAAATCATGGACGATCACGCCCACGCTCAGACCAAGAAAGCCGTAAAGCTTGCCCATCCATTCCGAATCGCGTTTGGCCAGGTAGTCATTCACCGTGACAACGTGAACTCCGCGCCCACTCAGTGCATTCAAATAAACGGGGAGAGTAGCGACGAGAGTTTTGCCCTCACCAGTCTTCATTTCGGCGATCGTGCCTTGATGCAGCACCATGCCGCCGATCATCTGAACATCGAAGTGACGCATGTTCAGTACGCGCCGTCCCGCCTCGCGCACCACTGCGAATGCTTCTTCGAGCAGTTCGTCGAGAACAATTTTCAGCTCTGCGCTGCGCCTGTCCTCGGTGTCTTTTCTGCGGTCTGTATCCTGTTCGGTATCCGGGTCATCGAGATCCATCGCCGGCTCTTCCGGAATCGCGCTGAGACGCTCCTGAATGCGGGCGCGGAACTCTTCCGTCTTGCCCCGAAGCTCGTCGTCTGTCAGCTTCTGCATGGCGGGTTCGAGTGCAGCGATGGCCGCAACACGCGGCATCAGGCGCTTCACTTCCCGCTCATTTTTCGTTCCAAAAATCTTACCCAGCAAAGTATTTATCAAAGCAGAATTCCTTCAGAGGACACACGTCCTAAGTATCACTAAAAGCCTAGCACATTAGATGCAGCGGGGATGCGGAAGGACGGACTTACGAGAGTACCGATCGCGCCGAGCTAGAGAAAAGGATTTTGAATGACCAAATTGCCAAAGCGCTGGCCGTGCTGCATATCTTCGCTGTAAAGAACTTTGCAACCGCCCTGGAGCGCAGCCGCCAAGATCAACGAGTCGTACCACTCGATTTGGTTGGCTTTTCTCAATCGGAGCGCTTCTAGGAATAACCCTGATGACGACGGAACCCTCATCATCGGTAGCAAGACTTTTAAGAAATACAACTCGAGTTCAGTGACAGTAATCGTGGCTTGAAACCGCCGCAGGCTGACATTCATAAACTCCTGCACCACTTGGTAGCTGATCACACCGACACCGGACCCGACTCCACGAGTGACCAATTCTTCGGCAATCGTTGCCTTGCGGGGATCAACCAGATCAAGCGAATAGACGACAATGTTGGTGTCGAGAAAATATCTATCGCTCATTCATCTCGTCGCGCGTAAATTTTCGGCCCGCATTTACATGACGGAGGCTGTTGTAAACCTCCGTGACCTCAGCGGCACTCACGCGACGGGATCCGTATTGAACCAGCCACTCGCGGAAAGCATCGATCAGAGGCCTATGCTCGCTGCGAGCGACTTCCCGCGCGTTTTCGATGGCCGCTTCATCGGCGCTGAAAGTGATATTTTTCATGGGTCCCCTTCTATTTTACAAGGTGCCGCACTACTCTAGTGTACACGACTGTCGTGCGCAACCCAAACTAATCCTGCCTTCCTTAAAATTAGCTGGGTTCGATTGGCAGTCCGTTTCGCTGTATTATTAGTCGCTCGTACGACTCATGCCCGCCTTCTACCAACGCTTCCAGGAATCGGCCCAAAAGTTTCCGGACAACATTGCCCTCGAGATCCAGCGCCAGCAGACTGTCGAACGCGTCACCTTCGCGGAATTAACGCGGATGTCGGAGAGCGTCGGCCAATGGCTCTCTGGCAAAGTCCCGCGAGCTGCCCGCGTCGCGATCCTCGCCGCAAATCATCCGCGTTGGGTAGCAGCATACTTGGGGATCATCGCCGCCGGACGCACAGCGGTTCCACTGGATACGGCTTTTCACGCCGACCAAGTCAAGAAGTTGCTGATCGATAGCGGCGCTTCCCTTTTGTTCTGCGACGTGAAGCATTTGCCGGTCGCATCCGAGGCTGTCGCCGGACTGAACGTCGCGCTTGTGATGACTTCGGCGTCCGAAGAAGTCAACCCCACCAAGCCGACCGCGAAACAATCCGATGTGTCTGCACCGACTCTCGCGGCCGATCTTGATTCCATCTTCGCCGCTGGCCCTGCCGACTTTCAGCCAGTCGTCCCGGGCGACGACGATCTCGCGGCGCTGCTCTATACCTCAGGAACCACTGCCGATCCCAAGGGAGTGATGCTCACCCACTCCAACCTGCTCGGTGAGGCGAGCTCCGTGCTGGCGGTAATCAAGATCGATTCCCGCGATGCCCTGCTCGGAATTCTGCCGATGTTCCACGTCCTCGCGCAGATGGCGAATCTCTTCCTCCCGCTGTTCAATGGCGCTCGCGTGGTTTATTTGGAAACGCTCAACACCACCGAACTCCTTCGCGCCTTGCAGGAACGTGACATCACCGTGTTTTGCGTCGTGCCGCAGTTTTTTTATTTGATCCACGAAAAGATTTTCAAAGAACTCAACAAGCGCGGCAAACTGACCCTCCGAATGGTGCGAACTCTGATGGCCCTCAATCGCGGCCTGCGCAGCGTCGGCATCAACGCTGGCAAGACTTTCTTTGGCAAGATTCACGCAACCTTGGGATCTCGCATGCGCTATCTAGTCACGGGCGGTTCGCGCTTCGATCCCGCCATCGCTCGCGACTTTTATTCCTTTGGCATCGACGTTTTGAACGCTTACGGCCTCACTGAAACCACGGGCGGAGCATTCATCAACACTCCTGGACACGTTGTCATTGGATCGGTTGGAAAGCCCTTCCCCGGAGTCGAGGCAAAAATCGTCGATCCCAAGCCGGTAGAAGATGGGGCGCCAGCCGCCGGAGAAATCGCGATTCGCGGTGCGATCGTCATGAAGGGATATTGGAACAGGCCCGATGCTACCGCCCAAGTACTTCGCGATGGCTGGTTCTACACCGGAGATCTCGGATACTTCGATCCCGAAGGCAATCTATTCATCACCGGACGCGGAAAAGAAGTCATCGTCCTCGCCAATGGAAAGAATGTCTATCCCGAGGAGATTGAAGCACACTATCTTCAGGCGCCTTACGTGAAAGAAATTTGTGTGATGGCGCTTGAATCACGGCCCGGAGATCCCACGTCGGAACGGCTGCACGCTGTCGTCGTCCCCAATTTCGAATTGCTTCGCGAACGCAAGATCGTTAATTCGAAGGAAGCGATTCGATTCGAAATTGAAGCTCTCTCACACAAGATCGCCTCCACCAAGCGCTTGGGAAGCTACGATATCTGGCAGGAAGATTTGCCTCGCACCACCACTCGCAAATTAAAGCGCTTTCAAATCGAGAAGAAAGTTCGTGAACTGAAACAACAAGGAGGCACTGAAGCGGAAGTTGGAACGGAAAAACCCCTCACCGATGAAGACCAGCAATGGCTAGCTCGCGAGGATGTGAAACGCGCTCTAGCCATCGTCAAGGAATCGTCCCGCAACAAACTCGGCGCGATACGCCCCGATCACAACCTGGAACTCGATCTGGGACTCGACTCCATGCAGCGCGTGGAATTATTGACCGCCCTTGAGCAGCAACTGGGCGGCGACGTTCCCGAAGCGCAGCTCGGGGAGATTTACTCAGTCCGTGACCTGGTCGATGCCGCCCTGTCGAGTGCAGATCGAGGCGAAGGCCATGCTGGAACTGTCTTGCCCGCGTGGTCCACAATCTTGAGCGAACCCGTGACCGATCCCGAGGTGCTGGCGCTAGCCCGTGACAACATCGTCGCGGACGCCTGTTTTTACCCTCTTGGAAAATTTATGTATTTTGCGTCGCGGATTATTTTTCATTTCCAGGTGCGCGGACTCGAAAACCTTCCTGCGAACGGCCCCTATCTCCTCTGCTCGAATCACCAGAGTTACGTCGATCCTATGTTGATGGCCGGAGCCTTGCCGTGGCGCACGTTTCGTTCACTCTTTGCACTCGGCACGAGCGAAATTTTTGGCAAGGGATTCATGCGACGACTCGCACGCTGGGTCCGTGTTGTCGTTCTCGATCCGGACGCCAATCTTGTGCCCGCAATGCGAGCGGGATTTTTCGGCCTAACACACGGACGAATTCTGATTCTCTATCCGGAAGGCGAGCGCACCAACGACGGCAATCCGACGATATTCAGAAAGGGTGCGGCGATCCTGTCCATCCACGCGCAGGTGCCGATCGTCCCGGTAGCAATTGAAGGTTTTTATGAGGCTTGGCCGCGACACAAGAAGTATCCCAAGGTCGCGCATCTGCAATTGGTATTTGGAAAGCCCATCCAGCCGCCACCCGTCGCCGACGCAAGCGAGGCGGTTTACGAACAGCTCACGCAAGAGTTGAAGTCTAAAGTCGTAGCGATGTGGCAGGATTTAAGAAAGAACGTCTAGATCATCGCCGCTCTAGATCGTTGCCACTATTGTTCGCGTCGTTCAGTCCTCGCGACACTCGCCGCAGTCTGTGCGTGGTGACGCACATCCGCTCCAAGCACCCAGAAAATGACATCTTCGGCGATGTTCGTAGCGTGGTCGGCGACCCGCTCCAAATTGCGAGCTACGAGAAGCGCATCTAGCGCCTGCTGAGTCACTTGCGGCTCTTCGTTCATCTTTCGCACGAGGACTATGAACGACTCGTCACGCATGCGATCTACGACATGATCCATCTCCAGGACGGCCTGAGCTAGCTCGGCCTTCCCTTCCACAAACGACTCCAATGCACGCCGCACCATGGCGCTCACGGCGGTCGCCATGCGGGCGATATCGACGGGCAGTTCGACGGCAGGCAGTTCGATCAGATCCATTACGCGCTCGGCAATGTTGACTGCCTGATCGCCGACGCGCTCCAGGTCGGCATTGATTTTGGTCACCGCGAGAATAAATCGCAAATCGACGGCGGCAGGTTGCTGTGTGGCGAGAATGTCGAACGACAACTCATCAATTTCGCGCTCGGCGGCATTGATCAGACTCTCGTTTTCGAGTACGAGTTGGCAGCGCGTAAGATCGCGCTCCGTGTAAGCCTGGCAGGCGCGATCCACCGCCAATTCCGCGAGACCACCCATGCGCAGAAGCTTCTCTCGCAGGTCCTCCATTTGTTGTTGAAAACGCGTGCGCATCATCTAAGCCTCTTCATCCAAATCGACCCGTAACGTAATCTTCCGTCCGCTTGTCGGAGGGATTGGTAAATATTTTTTCCGTCTTGTCGAATTCAATCATCTTCCCCAAAAGAAAGAAGCCTGTGAACTCTGCGACACGAGCGGCCTGTTGCATATTATGCGTAACGATCACAATTGTGTACTGCTCTTTGAGTTGGAAAATCAATTCCTCAATCTTGCCGGTGGAAATCGGATCGAGCGCCGAACACGGTTCATCCATGAGCAGCACTTCCGGTTGGACGGCAAGCGCGCGTGCGATACACAAACGCTGTTGTTGGCCCCCCGACAAACTCGCCCCGGATTTCTTGTGCAGCGAGTCTTTCACTTCGTCCCACAACGCGGAACTGAGCAGCGATTTTTCTACAATTTCGTCAAGCTGTTTGCGATTGCTAAATCCATTCAATTTCAGCCCGGCTGCCACATTGTCGTAAATCGACATCGTCGGAAATGGATTTGGTTTCTGAAACACCATGCCAACGCGACGCCGCAACTGTGTAGCAGAGGTGCCGTTGTAAACGCTCAGGTCGCCGATTCGAACCGTACCGTCCACGCGCGCTTCAGGAATCGTCTCGTGCATGCGATTCAAACATCGGATGAACGTCGATTTACCGCAGCCTGATGGACCGATCAAGGCCGTCGCATGGTTCGCCTGCACGGTGATGTTGATGTCGAACAATGCCTGCGTCTTTCCGTAGAAAGCGTTCAAGTGCTCGACTTTAATTCCAACTCCCATAGCTCCTCAGTGGTGCTTCAAAACTTCTCGAACTCGTTCCGTTATGCTCCGGCAAAAGTTCCCTTGCGAACCGCGATGCGAACCGCGGCAACTGCTCCAACGATCAACACTATCAAAACCAGCGCTCCCGCCCATGCCTGTCGATGCCACTCGTCGAACGGAGATGTGGCATAGGTGAATATTTGTAACGACAGTGCGGCAGTAGGCTGATCCATTTTCCAATTCCAAAAATTGTTTCCAAACGCGGTAAACAACAACGGCGCCGTCTCTCCCGCGACACGGGCGAACGCCAGCATCACCCCAGTGATCACGCCGGAAGTCGCCGTGCGCAGTGTGATCGACAGTGTAGTTCTCCAACGAGAGACGCCGAGTCCATACGCCGCCTCGCGGATTGCCTGCGGCACCAGCAGCAACATTTGCTCCGTAGTACGGGCGATAGTTGGGATCATCATGATCGCCAGCGCCACCCCGCCCGCCAGCGCCGAAAAATGCTTCTGGCGGATGACCACCAATCCGTAAGCAACAATGCCGATTACGATCGAAGGCACGCCGTTCAGGACGTCTGAAACAAAGCGCACAATGTCACCAAAGCGATTGCGGCCGTACTCGGACAGAAAAACACCCGCGCCAATTCCCAGTGGCACACCGAGGAGGCTAGCAATCGATAGAATCACCACCGACCCCGCAATCGCATTCGCCATGCCACCGCCCGGTTCGCCGACGGGCTTCGGAGTCTGTGTGAGAAACGCAAGGTTAATCGAACCGATGCCCTTGTAAACGAGATACGCAAAGATAGCGAACAGCGGGAGCAACACTAATACCACGGTCAACACCGCAACGCCGGTCATCACATGATCTGTCAGTCGCCGCCGTAGACTGATCGGCGGAACCGAGAACACATGGTCCTGAGTCGGCTGCGAAATTGAAGTTGCGTCAGACATTGCTTCGTGCCGGTTGGCCTCGAGTAACGCTCCACACCATCAATCGAGCTAGCGCATTCACCACAATTGTGACGAAGAACAGCGCCAGACCAATCTCAATCAGCGCGGATAGATACAGGTCTCCCGTCGCTTCGGTAAATTCATTCGCCAGAACGCTGGCCATGGTGTATCCGGGAGCGAACAACGACTTCGCGATGTCCGGACGATTTCCGATCACCATTGTCACCGCCATGGTCTCTCCGAGCGCTCGGCCAAGACCCAAAATAATTGCGCCGACGATTCCAGCACGCGCATTCCGCAGCACGCCCATGCGAACCATTTCCCAACGAGTCGCACCCAACGCGAGCACGGCCTCACGTTGATGCTGTGGAACAACGGTTAGCACCTCGCGCGCGATCGACGAGATGATGGGGATAATCATGATCGCGAGAATCACACCAGCCGCCAGCATGCTGTATCCGTAAAGCGGGCCGCTGAATAACCCCGTCCATCCAAATACTTTTGCCAACAGGGGCTGAACATATTGACGGAGCGCAGGAACCAAGACAAAAATCGCCCAAAGCCCATACACCACGCTGGGGATCGCAGCCAACAATTCAGTGGTGAACGAGAGAAAACCGCGTAGTCGGATTGGGCACATCTCCGTAATGAACACTGCGACACCGAGGGATAGTGGCACAGCGATTACCAGTGCGAGCAGCGAGGACACGACTGTCCCAAACATAAACGGCAGTGCGCCGTAGTGGTCCTCGACTGGATTCCAGTCCGATTGCCCGAAGAACTTCCAACCGAACGCGTGCCAAGACAATTGCGATCCAACAACCAGTTGGTAAACGATGAGTGCGAGGAGAGCAACAACTGCGAGGCCGCAAAGTCGCATCGCCCAACCGAAAATAGCGTCGGGAGTTTCGCTGACTTTCCCTCTTAGCAGCGGCGTCACTTTGGTTTCGACTTTCAGGACAGCCCTTGGTCCCCGATCCGGAGCGGGAGCGTTGAAACGCGGCCGGGGCAGGGCTTGATTTGACATTGCAAAGTGAGGTTATCAAAAGGTTGTTACAAAACGGTTAAAATCAAACCGACACTCCTATGCCAACCTTCGCCGCCATCGACATTGGATCAAATTCCGTCCGCCTGAAGATCTCACGTCTTCAGGCAGGGAAATTGAAAGAAGTCCACGAAGACCGCGAAGTCACGCGCCTGGGCGAGGGCGTTTTCAGCGGAGGATTACTTTCGCCGGAAGCAATGTCTGAGACGGTCCGAGTATTGCGTCGCTTCCATCGCGCCACGCAGGAATGGGGCACCGATACTGTAAAAGTGGTCGCCACCGCCGCGCTCCGCGACGCTCGCAATTCCCGTACTTTTCTGGAGTGGGTCCGTTCGACAACTGGATGGACGATTGAAATTATTTCTGGACTCGAAGAGGCCCGCCTCATTCATCTCGGCATTATTTCCGCCTCGCGTCTGGGAGCACGCAGCGTTTTGATGATGGATCTTGGCGGCGGCAGTTGCGAACTGACGCTGTCACGTGGTGGACAACTTCGAGACACCGTCAGTCTGCCTCTCGGTGCGGTGCGTCTCACCGGTGAATTCCTGCAGCACGATCCGCCACGTAAGAGCGAGCTAAAGCGCCTGACGGGATTCGTTGCGCGCGAAGTCACGCGTGTTCAAGAGCGCATAAAATCCGCACGCGTCGGTGCGGTGATCGCTACATCTGGAACCGCGGCAGCGCTCGTCAGTGCGGCCAGCCACCTCACGCGAACCGGCAAGCATCGTCCGGGCACCTACGCGACCCGCGATATGATCCGCGGCATCGCCAAACAACTCACGCGCCAAACTTTGGAGCAGCGAAAAAAAGTTCCTGGCATCGGTCCGCGTCGCGCCGAAATTATTTGTGCCGGAGCAGTTGTGTACGCGGAATTGATGGACCGACTCCACCTCACGGGACTGAGATACTCCCCCCTCGGCTTGCGCGACGGAATTCTGGCGCAAATGGCAGCCGAATACGATCGCAGCACTCGATCGGGCCGCGCCATCGAATCAGAGCGCTGGGAATCCATCAAACGCGCCGTCGAACACTATCGAGTCGATCTCCATCACGCGTTGCACGTCCGCGATTCGGCTTTGCTCTTATTCTCCGCCCTGAAATCCGTGCATCAACTTCCAGTGGAATACAAAGAGTGGCTTTCCGCCGCCGCGATGCTTTATGAAGTCGGCGACTACGTGAATCGCAACGGACACCATCGGCACACTTACTACATCATCGCCAACTCCGAAATTCTCGGTTATACACCACAACAGCGGCGCATCATCGGATCGATCGCACGTTATCTGGGGAAATCACGACCGACACCAGGAGACGGACCGATGAACGCTTTGAGTCCCGAAGAACAGGAAAACGTCACCAAAGCATCAGTCCTGCTTCGGATTGCTCGGGCTTTAAATATGGGAAGAAGCCAATCCGTTGGAAAGTGTGGGATCTCTGCTCGAAGTGGAAACGTGACCATGAAGCTGACGCCGCGCGGAAAAGCGAGCGTGGAACTTGAGGTCTGGGCAATTGAGAAAGACCGCGCCTACTTCCGCGAAGTCTTTGGACGAGAACTTTCGGTCGCCGCGGCATAAAGTGTCCGCAGGATTCGCGGCGTGATACACCAACTCAGCGATCCTGAATTACGGCGCATTTCCACCTTCGCCACGGCGCCCTTTTTAAGCTCCACCACCGCTTCGCATCCGCTGTCGCTGATGATGCGTCCCAGGAACTCACGCAAGTTCGGATTGTGGCCCACCAACAGCACGGTATCCTGCTTGGCATATTTCTCGAGCAATTTCTGAAAATCAGAAAAAGTCGCTTGTGGTCGTAATGCGTTCTCGGTCACAAGCTTCCCCTCGTGGCCCATTTCATTTCCAACGAGGGCGGCAGTTTGCGTAGATCGCTTTAGTGGACTGGAAACAATAATCTCAACCTGCACTCCCAGCGCAGCGAGGGCGCGTCCTATGTAGCCGCACTGCTCGATCCCGTCTTTGTCGAGGCCGCGTTTTTCGTCCTTCTTCGGAGAACTCAGCCGTTGGCCGGCACTCGCGTGGCGCAAAAAATAAACAAACATCGGGACCGATTATTCCTTTCCAATCGAAACACGTCCAGCGGTAGATCGCGAAGTGGGGCGCGAGACAGATCGAGACAAACGCTTCGGCGACGCAGCCGGAATTCCCTCCGGAGTCGTCGTGCCTTCCGCCAGTCCGATGAAGAAATCTTGCGCGTTGAAAGCGTGGGCGCCCCGGGGCGGCCTCTTGCTACGCCCTTTAGGCGATTGCCATGCCCGCAGATAGCGTCCATCTTTTTGTAGAAAACGGGCCTTCACATTATCAGCCAGATAGGCCGCGAGAATCTCATGAGTCACGCGATCCCGCAGCAGTGGATTCTTGAGCGGGAACATCACCTCAACTCGCTCGTGCAAATTGCGCGGCATCCAGTCGGCGCTGCCTAGATAAACTTCCGATTCGCCACCGTTCTCGAAATAATAAATACGGCTGTGCTCAAGGAAACGTCCAACGATACTGCGAACTCGGATGCGATCGCTCACTCCGCGAACGCCGGGCCGCAGAGAACAAATACCACGCACAACCAAATCAATTTCCACTCCCGCCTGCGAAGCACGGTAGAGGGCTTGGATCACCTCTGGATCGAGAAGTGAATTAATCTTGACGATAATCCGCGCTGGTCGTCCTTCGCGCGCGTGCTCGGCCTCTCGGTCGATTAGCTTGATGCATTTCTCAGCAAGATCGAGCGGCGCGACTAACAGCGGGCCGTAACTCGGATTCTCCGCGTAAGCCGTCAGAAAACTGAATACATCGTGGACCGCACTCGTAATTTCAGGATCGGCCGTCAGCAAACTCAGGTCGGTATAAAACCGCGCAGTTGTCGCATTGTAGTTTCCCGTGCCGAGATGCGCATACTGACGGGTCACTCCATCAGGATCACGCCGCACTAACAAACAAAGCTTGCAATGCGTCTTTAGGCCTACCAGGCCATGAAACACCTGCACGCCGGAGTCTTCCATGTCACGCGCCCAACGGATATTGGACGCCTCATCAAATCGGGCTTTCAATTCCACAACGGCGGTCACTTCCTTGTGCGCGGCGGCCGCCATTAAAGATGGAACGATGAGCGAATGTTCATTCGTCCGGTAAAGGGTTTGCTTGATGGAAAGAACACGCTCATCTTCCGCCGCCGATTGAATAAAAGCGATGACGGCGTCGTACGAATCGTAGGGATGGTGCAGCAGAACGTCATGTCGTCGCAATTCTTCAAATAAATCGTGAGACTTCGCGGTCAGCCGCAATTCGCGCGGCACGAACTTGTGGAACTTCAACTCCGGACGCGCCGCTTCCTCGTAAATATTCATCAACCGCGAAAGATTTACGGGACCATTCACCGGGAAAATTTGCCACCGGTCGAGTTCGAATACGGTGCCCAGGCGCTCAATGATTTCGGGATCGGCGTTTGAGTCGATTTCCATCCGCACCGCGTCGCCTTTGCGGCGATTGTGAAGCTCGGCGCGCACGGACTCCAAAAGATTCCGGGACTCTTCTTCCTGAAGATAGAGATTGCTGTTGCGCGTTACGCGAAATGCGGCAGACGAAACGATGTCGTAGCCCTTGTACATCTTTGCCGCGTGATGCACGACAAGGTCCGCCAAGAAAATAAAATCGATGGTTCCTTGGGACGGCAGGCGCACCAACCGCGGCAATGCACGCGGAACCGTGACCACTCCGGTGTACGTTAGCGACGATCGGCGCCGGCGACGCAGCAATAATGCAACGCATAGAGCCTTATTGATTACGCGAGGGAAAGGATGCGAAGGATCAACGGTTACAGGAGTCAGTAGCGGATCGAGTTCACGATCGCAATAATTCTCCACAAAAGCCAAGGCGGTTTCATCGAGTTCGTCCAGACCCAAGACACGGATTCCCTGCTCGGCCAGCTCAGGGCGCAAGCGATCGTTCCAACACGAATATTGCTCTTCGACAAACTCGCGAGCTTCATCTTTGATGAGATCCCGCTCCTCCATCATCGTGAGGCCGTCTGGAGTGGTTGAGTTATGGCCGTCTTCAAGCTGCTGCAGCAGTCCACCGACGCGAACCTCAAAAAACTCGTCGAGATTGCTGGCCGAAATCGCCAGAAACTTCACGCGCTCCAGCAACGGGTTGCGGACATCTCCCGCTTCTTCGAGCACGCGCCAATTGAATTTCAACCACGACTCTTCGCGATTCAAGAGGGTCGCACGATTACTGAGAGTTGGTCGGGCCATAGGAGCAAGACTCTATAGTGAAATTAAAAATCAAATCAAATGCATGTCAGGTTCTTGAAAACTATTCGGTGGGCGTCTTCGTGCGGCGGGTGATGATGAACCGCATTTCCGTCCCGTTGGGGCGTCGCAAAAACAAATGATGTTTATCTACACGGCCTTGTAACTCTGTGCCAGCTTTCCAATCCACCGGCAGCATTTCGTACTTACTCTCCGGATCTCGCTCCGCGACAACGATCATTCCCGCGGCGCGAACCGCGACTTCGAAATACGGGTCTTCGCGATAGAGGGGCGTATCGACCAGCCAATATACAACTCGATCGCGCTCCTTGACCTCAGCACGGACGATGGTTAGCGGAAAATAGCCGGGCTGCACTCCAAAAGATGTCGCGGCCAGAGCCAGAAACATCACCGCCGCGAGCAAGCCTTTGTAACTCATGAGACCGAACCCAGTATACCAAGACAGAAAGGGCGCCGGTATACGACCGGCGCCCCTGTGTTTTAAGTCCAGCCGCGCAGACCACACGATGCGATCGCGCGATTAGAACGTATAGATCAAGTCAAACTGTATGCGGTTGAGCCAGGGTTCCGTTGCTCCGGTGCCCGGTACCAAGACGCCTACGCCCGGTGTTGTGCCAACCTTGAGTCCAGCTCCGAGAACGGCGTTCTCGAGGTATGGATCCAAAGTACGGCCGTGCCACCAGGTAAAGCCTGCGGTCGTGTTCGGAGCCACGCGCCACAACCCGTAGAAACGGTGTTGCAACACGTTGGTTGGGGCACGCTGATCGCTTTCACCCCAAGATGCAATGACCGCATCTTGCTCTTCACGCAAGAACGAGTATCCGAATTGGATGTCGCTCTTCTTCTTCTGTTGACCGAGGCTGATATCCGCCATGTACGCGTGGGACTGTTTACCAAGCGAAGTATTGACGGTGGATGTGGACTGCACACCGGTCGCGGTCCAGTCATACGGATGCGAGGCCGCGTTCAGGTTGTTTTCGTATTCTAGCAACAGGTTCAAAGGCAGACGAGCCATCCCAGTCTTGAACTGGTTGTTCAAGATAAGGTCGGCGTACAGGAAGTTCGACAGGAAGTGCGCATTGTTATTCGCGTCATAGTAGGTTGAGTTCGTCATCCCGTTGGCAGCGAACGGACATCCACCCACAAGCGTCGCAGTGGCTGGCAGCGGAGCCGATGGTCCGCCTTTAATCGTCGCGCAACCTGGGCCTTCACCCGGAGCCGTCGTCGTAACGCTGGTGATCGTAACTGGATAAGTCACGCCACCGACCACAACGGTTCCCGTGCCAGACGTTCCGCCCGCGTTGGTAGCTCCCACCGCGAACGCGCTGGAATTCAGCAGTTCGTCAGGATTGCGGAAGTTGAGGAGAGTAAAAGACGGGGTCAGCGTCCAGAACGGCAGCGGTTGCAAGCGAGCGCCGATCTGGCCACCCACCGCAAACGAGTCGTGTCCAGCGCCAGCTACTCCCAGCGTCTTGGTGCTGGTGCCCGCAACTTCGTTGTAAAGCAATTGCATGAACTGCACGTTAAGGTTCTTGACGATAGGAACGCTCTCAAAATCCTTAGAGAACTTTTCCACGAAACCTTCCGGATTAATGTCTGGATCGAACGTCACCGAGGTACGGGCCCAGGTGAAGGCGAACTTACCAGCAGTCGCGGAGAACCATTTTGCGGCGACCGGGTTATACGTGATGTATCCCTTGTCGAGACCGATCGTCTTGCGGTCGAAGTTGTTGGTCAGCGTTTCGTTGGTGGTCGTAGGATCGCCCAACGTTCCTGAGGCCAGAGCAACGCCGGCTGTGAAGTTTTCGTTCAACTTGCCTTCGAATCCGAAGCGGACACGAACGCGAGCGCGATTGCGGTCGTTGCAAAGCGTACATCCGCTGTAGCCCTGGAAGTAGCTCTCACCACGGACGCGAACGTCACCGGTCCAGCGAAAACGTCCCAGGGTCTCTTCGAGACCGGAGAAACGCTTCTGCTGTTCCTGCTCGGTAAGAGCGTTGTTGGTCAAAGTCGTCTGCACATCGGCGAACTCTGAGTTGAGTTTATCGACCGAATTCTGCTGCGCAGCCGAGGCGGCGACAGCATTCGCTTTTTGCTGAGCATCGGCGGCCGCCTGCTGGGCCTGCTGCAACTGAAGATTAGTTTGCTGAAACTGTTGGTTGGTCTGTTGCAGCTGTTGATTGGTCTGCTGCAACTGTTGCGACAAGGCTTCAATTTGAGCCTGTTGCGCCGCCACCGCGTCTTTCAACGCTTGCACGTCGGGACTTACCGGCTTGACCACCTTTTTCTTTGGCGTGGCCGTCTGCGCCTGCATAACCGATGCGAACAGCAGAACGACGGTTAGTTTAATCACCGCTTTCATTTCTTCTCCTTAGACTTTGTGGGCGTGTCCGGGGGATTTTGCCCTAATCCCTATAACCATACTAGACTAACTTGTATTTAAAGAGCAATTTACTCACCAACAAGCTTTCCTTTAGAAATAGGTCGGTTATTGCTTGTTTCTAGGGGATACGGGCGCGGTTTGGTCGATTTCCGACGCCTCTATGCGCAAATCTTTTCCGTAGAGCGCCACTTTTCCCCGCCGGGCTGGCGCCCGGGCGGAGGATCGGTGGTTTCAGAACAATCGATCTGGTGGGTGTTTGAGCGATTCTTAGTGGATCTGCTTGACGGCTTCTTTCACCTTCTCAACCACGCTGCCGGGGAGCGGCGCGTAGCTGAGTTCGCTCGTCATCTTCTGGCCATCCGTCAACATCCAATTCAGGAAATCAACGATGATCTTCCCTTTTTTGGCATCTTTCGACTGGGCCGGAATCAGCAGCCAGGTGAAGCTCGAAATCGGATACGCCGTCTTGCCGGGTGCATTCGTAATCGAAACCCGGAAATCCGCCGGCATGGACTTCACGGACGCCGCCGCTTCCGTTACTCCGTCCAGTGAAGCTTTTACAAAGTTGCCCGCCGCATTCTTCACCGATCCATACGTAATTTTGTTCTGCACCGCATAGATCAGCTCGACGTATCCGATGGAACCCTGCAATTGCCGAATCTGCCCGGCAACGCCCTCGTTCCCCTTACCGCCCATGCCGATCTGCCACTTCACCGAGGTTCCCTTGCCGACTGCATTGCCCCAGTCTTTGCTGATCTTCGACAGATAGTCGGTGAAGATGAACGTGGTGCCGCTGCCGTCCGAGCGGTAGATCACGATGATTGGCTGATTCGGGAAGTTGACGCCCGGATTGACTTTCGTCAGCGCAGGATCGTTCCAGTTGGTGATCTTGCCCAGGAAGATGCCAGCCAGCGCTTCCGGCGTGAACTTAATCTCTCCGCTAATTCCCGGAACGTTGTAAGCCGGGACAACCGCTCCCAGAACCGTCGGAATGTGCAGGATCTTGGTCTTCGACTGCGCTAATTGCTCGTCGGTCATTGGACCATCGCTAGCTCCGAAATCAACGGTGCCATTGAGGACCTGGCGGATGCCGCCGCCGCTGCCGATTGACTGGTAGTTGATCTGTACGTCGGAGTGCAGTTTGTTGTAGTCGCTGAACCACTTCGAATACATGGGATAGGGGAAGGTTGCGCCCGCCCCATTCAACGTGGTCTGCCCCATTGCTGGCAGAGATATCGTTGGCAGGATCGTCGCCAGTCCTACTACAAGAATTGCAGCGCGGGATATCAAACGGATCACTAGACAGTTCCCCCTCAGAATCAATTTAAGTATGCAAGTTTGTTGTATTCAGGAAGTATTAAAGGAAGGTTACAAACCGATAAATTTCTGATGAACGGACTTTGTTTTCCAACTACTTACACAGGTGGTAACGGGATAGGCGAGCCGCCGCTTCTATCCGGACGTCGACGACAAAATCCGGGCAGACGAGCCGAGGAGCTTCCCTTTGCGGTCGTCCGCACCGCGCAGCTCTGTCGCCAGACAACCTAGCCATGCTCAAAATCCAACATACGTGTCGTGAAGGTTGAGTGCGAGCACAAATTCTCCGCTTCTGGCAAACTGCTTGTTACCGAGGATGACTCATTGTGAGTGATGATTTGCGTTTCGCGCCAGGATGGCCCGGCATCGAACCTCGCTGGACATCCAGCGCCAAGACCGGGATAGGCACAGCTCTCAATCTCCACAGCCGTGTCTGGTTCACTTTGAGCCATGGCATTCTCAACGAAATTTATTTTCCTCGCGTCGATCAAGCCTGCACCCGCGACTTCGGATTAATCGTCACCAACGGCCAAGATTATTTCTCGGAGGAGAAACGCCATTGTACCTTCGACAATGTCGCCATCGAACCGGGAACTCCAGCGTACGAACTGACGAACACCAGCCTCGACGGTCGTTACAAAATCCTCAAAGAGGTACTTACCGACCCATGGCGCAACGTCGTGTTGCAGAAAATTAAGTTTATTCCACTGCAAGGCAGGTTGAGCAATTACCGGCTTTACGCGTTGCTGTCATCGCACCTCTCCAATTTTGGATATGGCAACACCGGTTGGGTGGGCGATTACAAGGGCCATCCGATGCTATTCGCGCAGCGCGACTCCTCCGCGCTAGCTGTGGCGTGCTCCGCTCCAATGCTCAAACGGTCAGTAGGATTTGCCGGCGTATCCGACGGCTGGCAGGACCTATCCCAGCATTTCCAGATGGAGTGGGAATATGATCGCGCTGAAAATGGCAACGTCGCGCTTACCGCAGAAATCGATCTTGAGGCTTGCAATGGAGAGTTCATTCTCGCGCTCGGCTTCGGTGGAATCTGGGCAGAAGCCGGTCAGCAAGCCATCTCTTCCCTGTTCACTTCTTACGAAACCATCCGCAACGATTACATTCTTCACTGGCAAACTTGGCAGCAGACCCTCAAGAATCTTGACGCCGTACCACGAGAAAAAGATCTATATCGCGCCAGCATGGCCGTCTTGCGCACCCACGAGTCGAAAGATTTTCTCGGCGGAATCATCGCCAGCCTTTCGATTCCCTGGGGGTTCAATAAGGGCGACGAAGATCTCGGCGGCTATCACCTGATCTGGCCGCGCGATTTAGTAGAAAGTGCTGTAGGACTTTTGGCTGGAGGCGCGGCTGACGATGCTCTCCGCGTCTTAAACTATCTCGAAGCCACCCAGGAGGCCGATGGACACTGGGCGCAAAACATGTGGCTCGATGGACGTCCCTACTGGAACGGCCAGCAAATGGACGAGACTGCTTTTCCGATTCTGTTAGTCGATATGCTCCGCCGTGAGGCCCTCAATCTCCTGGGCGACCTCAGTCACTGGGGCCCGATGGTGAAGAAAGCTGCTGCCTTCATCGCGAGCAACGGCCCCGTCACGCAACAAGATCGGTGGGAGGAAGATGGCGGATATTCGCCCTTCACTCTCGCAGCGGAAATTTCCGCATTACTAGTTGCCGCCGATCTAACCGAAGCCGTAGGGAAACCCGAGTCGGCCGATTTTTTACGCCAAATGGCCGATACGTGGAACGACAACATCGAGCGCTGGACCTACGCCGAGAACACCGACCTCGCGCGCCAATGCGGAGTCGAAGGCTATTACGTACGCATCACGCCCCCCGATCAGGACGGAGTTGCGTCTCCCCTGCAAGATGTTGTCGCGATCAAGAATCGCGGCTTGGCTAATTCCGACACGTTGGCAGTGGATATCGTCAGTCCTGATGCGCTCGCGTTGGTGCGTTTCGGATTGCGCGCTGCTGACGACCCGCGCATATTGAACACCGTCAAGGTCATCGACAAGTTGCTGAAAATCACTCTTCCCGGAGGCCCCGCCTGGTATCGCTACAATCGCGACGGGTATGGAGAGCACGAAGATGGATCTCCGTTCGACGGAACCGGAATCGGACGTCCATGGCCGCTATTGGCAGGAGAGCGCGGTCATTATGAATTGGCGGCGGGACGCCCGCGAGCGGCAGAAATGCTTCTCGGAACAATGGAAAGCTCGGTGGGATTGAGTCGCTTGATTCCAGAACAAATCTGGGACTCGAAAGATATCCCCGAGCGCGAACTGTTCGCAGGCAAAGCGTCAGGATCGGCATGTCCCCTGGTATGGGCTCACGCCGAATACATCAAGCTGCGGCGGTCGTTGCTGGATGGAAAAATCTTTGACCAGCCTGTGCAAACCGTCGACCGCTACATTACGAAAAAGACGAAGGCGCAACATTTCAACTGGCGCTTCAACAACAAGACCCGAACGCTGCCACGCGGGAAAACGCTGCGGCTCTTACTAATGGAGTCAGCCCGTGTGCATTGGAGCTTCGACAACTGGCAGACCTCGCAGGACTCGGAATCCATCGATAGCGGATGGAACTTGCAATATGTTGATCTCCCGACCGAGTCCCTGATGGCCGGGCACCAGATTGAATTCACCTTCTTCTGGAACACGTCCGCACGCTGGGAAGGTGCGAATTATCAGGTGATTGTCGAGTAGGTCGCTTCATCGGCCTGTCATTGCTTAAGAAAATGTCGACGACTAGAACAGCGCTGACAACGTCCGAAAGAATTCTGCGGGCGTTGCGATCCGCAACCCAGCCCGTTGCGCTACAGCCTTCGTGAAATGCTTGGTGTTGTGCGTCAATAGCCAGTCTGGTTTGCTCGCCATGGCGGAGAGCAACACGGGCACATCCGACTCGTGCCTGATTAAGTGTCGACTCGAACGCACAAGGTCCCTCTCCGGATAAGGAATAATCTGCGGGTTGGTCAACTTGATCAACCGCCGATAGTCATCGATTAATTTGTCAGCATTGAGAGATGGCAATCGTTCGGCGTGCAGGATCAAGTTCTCTTCCACTTCGTCGCGCGCCACTTCGGCCAATACAAGCTTACAAACTTTGGCGGCGCAGAGAGAAAGCGTCGCCTTGTCCAGTCCCCATGGAGAGACGATGCCGCCAGTCAGGACATTCGAATCGAGAAACAGTCGAATTCGGCTTTGCTGAATCACTTCTTTAAAGGATCACTTAACGCGAGGAGTGGCAGCGCGCTTCCGTGAGCGATCGCCCCTATCGGGAGACTTCTTACCGTAACGTCGGGCATATACGCGATCACGGGCTGAGGGGAGAGTTCTGATCACTTCCTCCGGAGTCACCCCTGCGGCAGTGAGGCTCGAACTGATTTCGTAACAAAGCTGGTCGAAGCGCCGTTGCTCCGGCAATAAAATCAGACCGTTTCCCAGTCGGAGAACGGCAAACGGCGCGCCAATTCCCAATCCCAGTTCGTCGCGAAAAGTCTTGGGGACCGTGAGCTGTCCCTTTTCCCCAATCTTTGTCGTCGCTAGATATTCGAGAGTAGGAGTTTGAGTTGCCATGCAGGTAGGAATATCCTACCACCTCATTGAACCGATTTAAACCCTGAAAATCTCGAACCAAAGCCATGATCAGCAAAGATATGAACCGGTCAGACTTGGCTGCGGCCAGCGCCGAATTCGTGCATAATACCGAGAAGCTCAGGGCGTCTCCTGGAGGCCATTACCATGTCGTATCGAAAACTCTTGTCCATAGTCCATCTGCTTCCAATCATCCCTTTCGCGATGTGCAGCCTCGCGTTTTCTCAGGTTCAGCCGATAGTTCCCACTAATGTTCAGCCCAATGTCCAGCCGAAGACCGTAATGGCCTACTACGAGTACTCGGGCTCCAACCACTCTCTACACGCGTTCTCGTCATACCTGAATCAAATCCCGACCGACACATTTGCGATCGACAAGAACGGCAACGTCTCCGGCACTCCTCCAATGGCCGCCTTGGCCTTCGCGCAGTCCAAGGGCATGCAGACATTCGCCACAGTTTCTAACTTTGGCAAATCGGATTTCGTGCCGCTCATTGCGCACCACATTCTGATTCATCCCACGATCCGCGCGAAAGCGATTCAGAATATGCTTGTGGTGTTGCAGACCTATGGCTATACCGGCGTCAACATCGACTTCGAAGCCGTCCCGCACAAAGATCGCGCCGAGTTCACAGCGTTCATTCGCGAACTAGCGCAGGTTATGCGTCCGGCCGGATACCTGACCATGGTCTCCGTCCCCGCCGAATTGCAGGATGATCCGAATGACTCCTGGGCTGGCGCCTTCGAATTCAAAGCTCTCGCTCCGAATCTCGATATCTTGCAACTCATGACCTACGACGAAAATGGACCATGGGGACCTCCCGGCCCCGTCGCTGGCATGGATTGGGTGGAACCCTGCGTCCAATACGCCGTCTCCGTCGTGCCCTCCAACAAAATCAGCCTCGGCATGCCCGCATACGGATACGACTGGAATCTGACGCGCGGAACTGGCGTGCAACTGTATTGGAAAGTGATTCCTGCGCTAATCGCGAAAGTTGGAGCCGTTCCGCAGTGGGATGTACAGTCTTCGTCTCCATATTTTTCTTACACGGCGGCGAACGGTACCAGTCACGTTGTCTGGTACGAGAACACGCAGAGTGTTCCGCTGAAGAGCGCATTGGCGGTTACGTACAATCTCGCGGGCGTGTCCGTTTTCGCTCTCGGGTTCGAAGATCAAACTTTCTGGGAATCGGTCACCGCAGGATTCGCTTCCGGGAGTCGCTGATCATCTTCCCAAGCATTGCGAAATCACACATTCGACGGCGTGTAATCTAGAACCGCCGTCCACGAGGAATCATGCGCGTTGCAAGTCTGTTTGTTATGGTCGTGTTCATGAGCGTAGTGACAGCTTCTCAAACTCTCCCGGTGCCGCAGGCCGTCACCGATCCCAAACAGATCACATCAAAACCAGACGCTCGAGTCGAGAAGAATCTAACCATCGAGAAGCTCTACATGACGCGGCAGGTCGGCGATGCGACTTGGTCACCGGACGGAAAGACAGTCGCCTTCATCAGCAACATGAGTGGCCGCAACAATATTTGGACGGTCGCATCCGAAGGTGGATGGCCCACACAACTCACCGTAAACAACGAACGTCAGACCCAACCAACTTGGTCGCCAAATGGAAAATGGATCGCCTACATGTCCGATTACGAAGGCGACGAGCAATGGGACATTTTTCTGGTCTCGCCAAAGACCGGCGACGTGATGAACCTCACCAAGACACGCGAGATTGCGGAGGAAGATCCGACGTGGTCTCCCGATGGCCGATATCTCGCGTACATCGTAAAACCGAAAACATCGTCCGTATTTGAGATCGACGTCTATGACACGGTTCTTCGCGGAGTGAAACACCTCACTACCGGAACTCCGAGTGACCGCATGAATTATGGTCCGATCTGGTCTGCGAGACGGAAACTTCATCGTTTACACGCAGGAAGAAGCCAAGGGAACGAACTCCAATATTTTTGTCGTCGACGTTGCCAGCCGCGCAGAGCACATTGCTGACGCCGCACGAAGGTGAGCACACATTTTCCGCAAACGATATCTCGCCGGATGGCAAGACGGTTTTGATCACATCAAACACCGTCGGCGGATACGACAATGTGGGACTGCTCGACATCGCGAGCAAAAAGATCCAGTGGCTCACGAATGACAAATGGAGAATTTCTGGGGGAAGCTTTTCTCCCGATGGCAAATCACTGACCTACACCGCCAATGTGGACGGCAACACCGACATTTACCTCTACGACATAACAACCGCCACAACCCGCGCACTCATGCTGCCCAAAGGAGTAAACGCGATCGAAGGTAAGAACTCGCCCTTCACCAGCGACGGCGCTCGGATGCTGTACTATCACACCGGACCAACCGCTCCCGGCGATCTTTGGACCTACGAACTCTCCAGCGGGAAGTCGTCTCAACTGACGCACTCTCTCTTAGGCGGCGTGCGTTCGGAAGACATGGTCGAACCATATCTCGTCCACTATCCCAGTAAGGACGGCAAGTGGACAATCTCCGCCTTCGTGTACGTTCCATTCAACCTACCGCGAAATCCAGAGCATCCCGCCATCGTTTACGTACACGGTGGTCCCACGTCACAAACGATGAACACTTTCAATCGTTTCGTCCAGTACATGGCGAATCAGGGATACGTCGTGATTGCGCCCAACTATCGCGGATCTACTGGATACGGGAAAGAATTTCAGCAAGCGAATCTGTTCGACATGGGCGGCGGCGATTTGCAGGACGTTCTCTCAGCCGCTGACTGGATCAAGCAGACGGGATACGTTGATCCCAAGAAACTTATTCTGATGGGCGGTAGCTATGGCGGATACATGACGATGATGGGCGTCACGAAAGCTCCCGACGTGTGGGTTGCTGGAGTTCCCATCGTTCCGTTCGTCAACTGGTTCACCGAAATTCAGAATGAAGATCCCGTGTTACAACAAAGCGATGTGGCGACTATGGGGGATCCGACAGATCCCAAGAATAAAGCGCGTTACGAGGATCGTTCCCCCATCAACTTCGTTGACAAGATTAAGGCGCCTCTGTATCTGCTAGCCGGTGGAAATGACCCGCGTTGTCCCAAGAGCGAAGCGCAGCAGGTTGTGGATGCAATCAAGAAACGGGGCGGGATCGTCGAATACAAAGTCTACGAAAACGAAGGCCACGGATTTTCAAAAGTAGAGAATCAGATTGATGCGTACAAGCGCGTTGCAGATTTTCTGAAAGCGCACGTGCCCCCGGCAGATTGCAGTTGCTCGCTCAACGAGTAGATGAGAACGAGTAACTCACTCGGCATGCTTGAGAGCGTGGCGCTTCTTCGCCGCTTCCACACGCAAGAGAAACATGTAGAGAACTATCAGCACATTGACGACAATCACCACCAGCCGAAACCAAGTCGGCTTGCGGATCAGATCGGCAGCTTCGAACGGAATATAGATCGCCCCTGATCCAAACGCGAGCCACTCCGCCCAGGGACGTATGTGCCACAAGCCATAAGCTTCGACGAAACGAATCGTCACGTACAGCCCCGCGAGCACCGCAATCTTCCAGAGCCGCACGTCACTCACCCGGTACACCAGGTCGATGAACACACCGACGTAGTGATGGTGTGGATTCACATGGAAGAATTCCAGGAAGCTTTCTGTCACTCCCCAGATATCTTTATGCCGCATGGAAAACACACCGAGACCGGCGAGCACGACCACAACCCCTTTCGTAAATTCAAGCGTGGCGACGGTGCGCACACCTTTGACATGTCCGGGATCGTGGATTTTCGGGTTCATGTGGAGTGACTCAAGCTGACTGGTTCACGCCGACAACGGAACGGCTAAGGCTTCAACCCTGCCCTCGGACGCTGGCGCGCAACTCTTCGACAATCTCCAAGGCAGCTTTGTGAGCAGCCTCACTTTGGCTGACGTCGAACGAAATGGCCCCCACACGCGCGTGACCACCGCCACCGTAGCGCTCACAGATGCGCGCCAGATTTACGGTAGGCGGGCGTTTCGACCAGGGATTCGATCCGACCGAAACCTTTACGCGAAACGAACTCTTGCTAACTCCGATACTGTAGATCGAATCCGGATGCAGATAATACGGAATGAATTTGTTATAGCCTTCCAGTTCGAGGTCGCTGATATCGAAAAAGATGGTGCCATCTTTCTCGACCGCTCGTTGCCGCAAAATATCGATAGAAGCATGGTGACGTTCGAGCAGCGGCGGCAAAACCGCCGCCACAAAAGGCTCCTCCAAAATTTTTGCCAGCGGATTGTAAGCCAGCAGAGGAATTAACTTCTTCACGAAGTCGGGCGCAGTCGCGGCCTCGATCGCCATGGTCAATTTCATCGCTGGAGCTTTCATCTCAACTGCCGATTTCGCGTCCGTATATTGCGCGGCATCAACAATGTCCGTCCACTTCACTAATTCCGATACCGGGCCAGGGTCAAATCCAAAACGCTTTTCGCCGATCATGGCGATAAAACTTGTACAGGATTTGAAATCGGGATCGTAAAACTTGCGATTGCTTTGGTCCCGCTCGAAGTGTGCCGCGTCTTCAGGGGAAAGGAACGCGCTCTCGTGGTGATCAAACCACCAAGTAATTTTGGGCGAACTGGAGTACTTGAAATCGACGATGGCGTTTTCGTCGCCGTCAAAATCCTTCTCGTCAAACAACGCTCCCGCTCGATGTAGCAGTCCTGTATAAACGAACTCCACGTCGCCGCGGATCCGCTCCTTGTAGAAGCGTGTGAACAGGGCAGCCGACGACGCCCCGTCAAAACACTTGTCGTGATAAAAAACTCTTACTCGCAAATGTGAATTCCCTTCCCCACCCCTCCAAGCTGTTTCGTAGGGGCCATTTTCGAGGCCGCTCTCCGAGGGTGGAGTGAAAACTTAATAGAGTTGCTGGTTTGTACATTTATGTCAAGGCGGATGTTGTAAAAAGATTCGCCCAGCTAATGGATGTCACACGGAATGAATACATGATTACTTCTTTCGACGCCGAATCTTGAAGTCGAAACTGACCACACCATTCTGGTCGCGGAGCGCAACAATTGAGATATTCCGCGTGACGTTGTACTCCATCTGGACAATTTGCTGCGTTGAGACGGACACATTGGTGCTGTAAGTCAGCGTGAGATTGCTAGCCACCTGCTGCTCCACAGTGACCTGCGGCCCACGGATCAGGTTGGTCTCGTTGGCTAATCCCTGCGGATCAATCTTAACCCGGCTCGCTCCAAACAGGCGCTGCAAGCGGCTGTTAACCGTGCTGTTAAGCGCTTCGTTGATCAGAAGATTCGACGCATCCCCGCCGAATCCGAACGATCCGCTTGATCCGGCGGCGGCTGATTCTTCTCGCGTACGACCCAGCGCCAGCAGCGCAATCACGTCGGCCTCGGGCAACTGAGGCTCCGATTGCCACGTAACTTTCAGTCCGTTGGTGACACTCGCATCGCCGCGAAATTGGACGGTAATGTCATAGTCCCGCACCCGCGTCGTCGCCTGCAAATCGATTATGGGCTGAGTTTTCGCCGGATTCGCAAACGTAACGTCGCCACGCTCTAATTTATATTTCGTCCCGTTGAAGGATATTTCTCCCTCCAGAATTTCCACTCTGCCCAGAATGATCGGACGATCGGCGCTTCCCCGCAGCCTCAAATCGGCATCGCCCGAAAGTCTGGCAATCGCCGTCTGCATCTGCAATTCCGGCGTCGTCACCACATGAACATCAAGTCGCAGACGGCTCTGCAGACTATCGTTTTGCGCCAGCACAATTGCCTGCTTGCTGCGCTCGATGTAGGCGCCAAAATCGAATCCTGGAGTGACCGCAAGTTTTGTGACCGTCACATCTCCGCTCAATACCGCGGAATTGCTGGTGCCCGTTAGTCTCAGATCCGCGTTTGCGGTGGAACTCACACCCGGGGGATATCGCAGACGAACGCCAGTCGCAGTTGCTCCCAGATCAATTTGCACCGCTCCCGCCTGGTAGGTCGCTGACCCCGTCAAAGCTATCGTGCCGCCGCCAGTCTTTCCGCTCAAACTTTCAATCTGTATCCGATTCCGATCGAACAAAAGCACGCCGTTAAGATCGCTGAGTCCGCTGGGGAAATCGTTGTGGCTCACGAACGTGTTCTTTACTTCCAGACGCCCTTGAAGTACCGGCTGCTGCACCGTCCCGGTCGCATTCAGATTTACGCCCACAGTCCCCCGTGCAAGAATCTTCGAATTCAAGGATTGCAGCAGAGTCATGTTCACCGAACCGTCCAAACGTAGGTCGAGTTCCTTCGCGCCGGCCATGTGCACGCGGCCGTGCGCCGTGAAATCGGTGCCGCTGCCCGTCAGGTGCAGGTTCTCGACCAGCAGCATTTCGTCCGCTACCTCTAACCGGATCGGTTCCACGCTCTGCACTCGCACGTGATCGACTTCGACGCTGAACGATTGAATCTCCGCGGCGGCTTTCAATTGCTGCGGATTGCGTAACGGTCCACGAACCGAAAGCTTCCCCTCCAGTGGAGAATGTCCCGTAATCTTTCCCGGAAAGTATGTGCGGAGCAAAGAGTCGGCGTCCAAATGATCGAATGTCAGGTTTAGATCGGACGGAAAACCATCGTCTAAGCCAATTTTCCCTGCCAGATTTAAGTTGCCTTTATCGAAATCCGATCGCGCTTTCAAATCGAGTGTCCGGCCGTGCGTGACGGCGTCGACGTAAAGATCTCCTGCACGTTCTTTGTCGAGCGCAAGATCTTTGATATGGATGTGGGATTCGAGCGATGGCTGATCGGCAGTGCCAGTTAGTTTCAACGTGAAATCCGCAACGCCGTCGGCGGTCAAGCGTCCGGTCTGCAGACGGGGGAAATGGTCGAGATCAAAATTTTTCCCGGTGAGATTTACCAAGAACTCGTCGTTAGCTGCTCCAAGATTGGCCACAGCGACCGACGCGGAACCAGTAACACTGCCATCATAGGTGCTGGCGACAATGTTGTTGAACTGGATCTGACCGCCGGACAACCGAATATCGCTTTGCAATGACGGGACGGTCACCCCATAGGCCGCGCCATCGTGCAGGTCGAAGTGTCCATCCCCGTGCGGATCGGCGCGCGTACCCGAAACCGAAGCGCTTAGGTTTACGGTGCCGCTCAAAGGCTTATCCACTGCGGCCCATTGCATGGCTTCGACGACATCGGCGTTTCGCACGTCTACATGCAGAGTAAAAGGAGTATTGGCCGGAAGCGCCCCATCCGCGAGCGCAGTGCTGACGTCAAAATGCGCCGTGGTGTGGCCGTGTATCAGCGATCCGTTGTGCGCGGAGAAATGATTACTCGAATATTGCACCGCCGCGGACAGCGCGTCCCAGTGAATCGATCTCGCGGCAACATGTTGCGTCGCTGGCAACGTCGTTTCAAAATCGTAGACTTCAAGATTCCCGTCCACCGCGAAAGCAGAGAGCTTGCCGGTTGCCGTACCGGCCAGACTTCCCCACCCGTGAATTGCGAACGGCAAATGTGGCGGATGTTCCTCCGCCATCTCGTCTTTCGGTGACGCATAAAGTTCTTCTATCAGCGGCGTCAACTCTTTCAGGTTGTGGCTGGTAAGAGTGAATTTCAACGATGATGTCGCCGCCAGATTACCGGACGCGATAATTTCAGAACCCGGTGTATTGACGTGCAGTTCGTGAACTTCCAGTTCATCGCGCGATCCTCGGTAGATGCCATCGAATTTCCCGCGCGCCGGAATCTCATCCGCGGGAGGATTCGCAGGAGGTGTCAGTGCAAGATTCAGACGGGCCTCCGAGTCTCCAATCGCGCCCACCCAAAGAAGATCGACCGTGCCGCTGATACCCGACGACAACGCAAGACGATCCAACGGTGCCTTGCGCGAACTCAGATACTCCAATGCCGGAGCAATCGGAAATCCTCCCAACTGCAGATGGACCGTGCCTCGCTGCAAACTCTCCGGCGGAATTCGGCCAATCACTCGACGCCGATCCTTCGATGCAACACTTCGCCGATGTCGTGTTTCCCGTTGCTCTATCCATCGAGATCCCCGAAGACGAACTCAACGAACTCTGCCAGTTCGTGATGTCGGCGTCTCCCTGTATATCGCCTCCAAGCAGGTTTGCTTTAATGGACGAAACCTTCAACCGCTGCGGAGTCACCGCGAACCCCGCCGCCAGTCGTCCGTTGCGGATAGAAATTTTGCCGTTCGACCACTCGATCTCCTTAGCCAACGCAGTTCCCTGAACTGAAAAGTCCCGCAGAGCTCCATGATCCCTTCCCATCAAATTGCGCCGTGCCCTTGCGAAATTGGGGTTGACGGGCGAGGGCGGCAATCTCTCCGAAATCTGCGGTCGCGTGATACGTGCCCGTTATTTGCGGATCGTGAAAGTCCTGCAGGCCGCCGACAAAATGAATTTCAGATTTTCCCGAAGTGACGGTCAGACTAGTAATTTCCGCCTTACCACGCGATAGGATCAGCGCAGCGTCCGCCCGCCAAACAAAAGACGGATACTGCTGGACTTTTGTATCCACGCTTGCCACCTTCACGTGCGCCTCGTACTGGCGCCGAAGCAGCGAGTAGCGCAGCCCCAACTCCATATCTTTCGCGGAAAAATTCAATGGAAGTTTCTGATCGTCCCAAAGCAACTCACCCTGCTTTACATCGATGCGGGAAACCGAGAGCGACATAAGCTGCTCGACCGGGCCTTGCTCCTGACTCCGACCCAGTGCCGCGCTAAGGTCCGAAGAGTCGCTGGTTTTCGGCTCGGGAACATTCGTGCTTCCGTCCGGATACACGATGACGTGCGCCACTGGATGTTGAAGCACCAGCGAATGCAGTCCGATATTGGTACTAAGCAGCGAGATGATCTTCATCTCCGCTTCCAACCGATCGATTCGAAGAAATGGAACCTCGCCCGCAGATTCTTTTCCGTGGATGGTCAGGTTCCGAACATCGACGCGGAGGCGAAACGGAATGGTGTGAAACTCTCCCAGCTCAACCCGACCACCGGTAAGTTTCTCGACTTGCGCGATAACGCGCAGGCGCACCTTTTGTTGAAAGGAGTCGGTGGTGACGTACCAACCGAGAAGTCCAAAGGCAACCAGGCTGAAAGCGCAAAACAGCAGAAAGAGTTTCCACAGGATGCGTCGCCGTTGAGGAGGCGCCGGTTCGCTCAACGGTCCTGCTCTCCGGCACTTGGTTCGGGAGCCATAATGTGACTTCCCGAGCGCAGACTCGCCAACCACCCGGTCAGCAACTCATTCATCTTTTTCTCTGCCAGAAGATCCTTGATCCGGCCAAAGACTTCCGTCAGAGGAGTGGCGCGATTGCCCGCTCGCTTCAATTCGGGAAGCAATTGATCCTGATAATAGGATTCAACGGCCCGCTGATCGATCTGGATCGATGGCCGCAGTCGGTCTTCTACCAGTCGCATGATCTGGATCTGCTCGCCTAAATGTCTCTCCACTGCGCTTTCAGTTAGCCCGTACCGCTGCAGAATCGCGTGCCATCCGGCGTCGTTTACGGCGCTGGGATGAAGCTTGCGAACCTCCGCAACTCTTGCGCTGACTTGTTCCGCCGGAGCCGGTTGCGTTGGTCGGACTTGCTCCCGCAATAATTCCTGATCAATCAGGCGATCCAAAGCGGCCTTGCGCTCGGCCGTGGTGAACGAATCCGGATCCCGCGCATCCGAAAGCGCTTCGAAGGCAACTTCCTGTTCCCAGTCGCTCTGGAGCACAACGTGTCCGTTTACCTTCGTGACCACACGATCCACAACCTGGCCAGCTTCTGACGTCGCAAGCAGCGTTAGGAACATCAGGATCGCCGCAATCGAGTGCTTACCGATTTGGATTAGCCCGAGTTTCATCAGAAAGACTGTCCGACGCTGAAGGAAAAATTAAAGTGCCCGGCCCGCTGATATCCAAATTGCCCAGTCGCTTGTCCCGTCGAACTGGTCGTGATGTTTGTATAGCTCGGAAAGACCGGCGGATTCAAATTGTATCCGAAGTCAAACCGTAGCGGCCCAATGGGTGTCTGGTAGCGAACGCCCAATCCGATGGCTTGCGAATTGTAGTTGTAGTTACACTTCAAATGCGTGATTTCCTGAAAACAATCCTGCTGGTCTGGTTGGTGAAATCGCCAGAAACTGGGCAGCATCTCCTGCGGCCGCGCATACACGTTCCCCATATCATGAAAAATCGTAAATCCGATGCTGTCATTAAGAATGGGTACGGTCACGTTCGGAAACCGAATCTCCAAATTATTGAGAAACATCCCGCTTCCACCCACCGGAAATCCTGTGAACGGATCTCTGGGACCTGCCTGATTTAACCCGAATCCGCGGTTAGAGTTGCCGCCTCCGCTAAAGAAACGTTCCGGGAGCGGAACGAGCGACTGACCCGCCGGCACGGGTTGCGCAGGATCGAGCAGAACCGTGCTGCCGAAACGGTTCTCAATCCCGATACTCGTCGATCTAGCCAGAACATATCCCTGTCCCGTGCTGCGGTTCCGAAAAAAGGTGTAGTACGACGAATTCTTCCCAAGAAATCGACTGAAGTTCGCCTCAGAGCCGAAAATACTCGAAGCAACTCCCCCCTCAATGGTCGTGTAATTACCACGTGTACTCTCCAAATCGTTATCGCGCCGATTCCGTATATAGAGAAAATTTGGAATTCCCACACGAGTTGGTTTCGAAAGTAGGGGGATAAGGTTGTCGCTGACCTGAATATTCGTGGCCTGCACCTGCCGATAACTAAAACGATACGCAATTGTAGTCAGGTCCCGTTCGGGCACTTTATAGAGCACCTGCAACGCTTGCAGAGTTCCTTCCAGGCGCTTCGAAGTAAATGTGGAGACATCCACGGTGTTGTCGTAATACCCGGTTGCGGAGAATCGTATGTCTCGATTCAGCAACTTCGGAATGTCGTAATTGATGAGCCCTCTTTGCTGAAGACGGCTGACGTTGGTCTTCATCGTCAACGTCTGGTTGCGCCCGCCTACGTTGATGCGCGTCACTCCGAACGACACTCGTGGACTGACGCCCGTCTGCCCTAGTGGCTGGTTGGTTCCGTAGGAAGGTTGACCTGTCTGAAATTCGAATCCGACTCCATAGTCAAACGTATAACGATCCGCTTCAGTGACGTTCACTAGAACGTTCTTACGAGACTCCGTGCCATCAGGATTTTGGATTGCGGTATCCACCTGTTTAAAAAGACCAAGATCGTACAAGCGTCGCTGACTCTCGATCAGGTCCTGCTGACTCAGCGGTGAGCCGGGTTGTACACGCGTCTCGCGACGAGCGACTCCTCGGCGCGTGTAATGGAGTCCATCCAGGAAAACCTGGTTGACAAAGAATTGCTCGCCTTCATGAATCGTGAATGTCACTCCGACATGCGGCAAGCTATCCGCGGTTGGGACTGCGACATATGCCACATCAACCGTCGCATTCGAGAATCCACTATCGAAATACTTTCCTAGAATAGTGTCCCGATCATTCGCCAGACTCGATTCGTCAAAACCCTGGCTCTCCGATGTTGAAATTTCAGGAAGCTGTTCCTGCGGCAGCGTGTAACCACCTTCGATTCTCACCCAAGCCACGCGTGTCTGCGCCCCTTCTTTGATAGCAATCTCGATGGCCAGTTGTGACGGATCGCCTTGGTACTTGTTGACCAATTTACTGCTAACGTCAACCTGACGGAAACCGCTCGCCTGATAGAGACTCTTGATGTTCCGTACATCTTCTTCAAGCAGAACTTCGCTGTAGCGTCCGTGACTGAATAAGCGTCCAGCGGATTGGTCCTGCATCCGTGCGCGGATCAGTTCATCGGGAAAAAATTTGTTGCCGCTGATGCGAATGGCCACCAGCTTATGCCGCTCGCCTGGATTGATGGTGTAAACCACTTGAAGACTTTTCCCATCCTGCGCATTGTGCTGACTCACGCTCACGCCCACTTCAAAATAACCGAGTGTTTGAAGATGGTTCTGAATATTGCGCCGGCCTTCGTTCAGCAGATCGTCGTCCACCGCTCCTTCTTCGTAAATCGGCACTAGCTTTTTCAGCACACGCTGGCTGAGGCCATAACCTTCCGAAGCAATCTCGACTACCGGTCCGCGATCGACTTGTAAAACGTAATCAACCGTATTACGTTCAACGTGATAAGTTCGGCTTCCAATCGACACCTGGGCCAAGAGGCGATCCTGCGCTTGATATCGGGAACGAATCTTGGTCAGGGCGCGGCTGATTCGACTGGAAATTACTGGATCTCCGGTGTGCAATTTGCCGATTTCTTTGAGTTGTTCGATCGTGTATCCCGCATCGCCCTCTAATGTGATTTCCCCGACCAAAGCACGCGGTCCCGGCACAACGAGGAAGGTCGTATTGATCTGATGCTGCTCTTCGTCGCGCTGGTCCGATGACGTCACCTTGGATTGGTGGAAACCGCCATCCTGCATCACCCGTGTAATCCCCGCCAATGCGCGATCAAGTTTTTCCTTGGAGTACAGTTCGCCGAGTTCGAACCGGGTGGCGCTCTTCAACTGGTTGGCAGACGGATTCGCCGTCACTCCCTGAATCGTCACGCTCCCTACGAAATAATTTCCGACGGTCTGGAAACGAACGCGAACGCCAGCCGTTTCGGTACGATCCACTTCTGCCTGAATGTCGGAGAACCGACCCGTGGCATAGAGGGCCTGCATGGCGTCGTGCAAGGAGTCTCGCGTAAGTTTGTCGCCGATTTTCAGCGGCGTTGCCGCCAGCAGTGAGGCTGACTCCGGCTGCGAAATTCCCGGAAACTCGATTTGATCAATCGTCAGCCCGATATAAGAAGTGATAGCGCCGAATTGCGAGGACGATTCCGAAGCTGGCGTTTGTGGGGCAACAGGCGGAGTTGCCTGCGCGGAAGCGGATGTCAGAGCCGTTCCAATAACATAGAAGATCACGAACAACATCGCCGCCGGAAACCTGAGGCGTCGGCGGGCCGCAGCCAGCGAACGAACATCGACTCCCCGAAATTCACCCCGCTTAACCATGAAACCTTTCGGGTTCGATGAAGCGCCAATCGGCACACGTTGCTTGCAAAGAAAAACTCGCCTCGGAAAAGATTAGTGACCGGAACCTATAATACTTGTTAACAAGCGTTTGAAAGGTAATCGCTAAGGCTATGGCTTTGGAAAACGACCCCGGAATCGACGACCAAACTGGCCGGTCGAACAGCGCGAACGACGACCGCTACTCGCGCCAGATTTTATTCAAAGAGATCGGAGCGGAAGGTCAGAAGCGATTGCTGCAATCCCGGGTTGTCATTGTTGGATGCGGCGCCACCGGTTCCGTTCTCGCCTCTCTTTTAGCGCGTTCCGGAGTTGGAACTCTTCGGATCATCGATCGGGACTACGTCGAGCCGAGCAACCTCCAACGCCAGACTCTGTTCGACGAAAACGATGCTCGTGAGTCCGTCCCCAAAGCTATTGCCGCCGCTCGCCAGATCGCGCGCTTCAATTCCGAAATCGTAGTCGAGCCCCACGTGGCAGACCTGACTCCGGCGAACGTCGATTTCCTCCTCGCGGACTGCAACCTTATTCTGGATGGCACCGACAATTTCGAAACCCGCTACCTTATCAATGACTACGCGCTGAAAAATTCGGTCGCTTGGATTTACTCCGCCGCAGTGGGCAGCTACGGCGTGACCATGAACATCCTCCCCGGCGAGACGGCTTGCCTGTCGTGCATCTTTCCCGAATCTCCGCGCGGTACTGTCGAAACATGTGAGACCGCAGGAATACTGAATTCCGCGGTCAATCTGGTCTCGTCCATCGCCGCCACCGAGGCGTTGAAATTTCTTACGGGAGCGCGCGTTAAGATGCGACGAACTTTGCTTTCGTGGGATGTCTGGAACAATGAGCACGCTGAATTAACAGCGATCCACTCGCGCAACGGATGCCGCACCTGCGCCGGGAATTACATTTATTTGGCAGGCGAAGGCCGCCCCCACATCACCATGTGTGGCAGGAATTCCGTCCAGATTCACGAGCAGCAGCGTCCCATTGATTTCGCGGAGATCAGCGTTCGCCTTCAACCTCACGGCAACGTCCGGCACAATGAATTCGTCCTAAAATTCTGGCGCGAACCGTATGAGATGACTCTGTTTCCCGACGGACGCGCCATCATCAAAGGAACAACCGACACCGCAATCGCACGCAGTCTGTACGCCCGCTACGTCGGCAGCTAGAACTTCACCGGCGCGTTTGATTAGCATCGCTGATCTTGACTTTGCCGTGCGAGAGCCCCCGTACTCCATTAACTCTCCCTAGACAATCGATTGCAGGATGTGCGCACCGCTTTTCACCAGCGTGACCCGACCCATCTGCATGAAACAACGTTTCTTGCCCGATAGAACCGCGAATCTCCTGATATTTCGCCCCTCTTGGATCCCCGCTCAACTGGCCAACAAACTGCACTTACAGGACTGAACATTGAGTCCCCTGTGGAGGTTGTATGCGACCCTATTTGATTCTGACCGCCGTAGTTCTAATGGCAGTAGCAGCTTTCGGGCAACAGCCCTTCCCGTCTCCCAGCCCTTGTTTCTCCGGATGCGGACCCTATATCCCTCTCGTGACCACGCCGATGGTTTCCCTGCAAACAGCGTCGCCAAATCCCGTGGGCGCGACCAACGCCACCACCGGACTGATCGCTGGCGCGACCAACTCGACTCTGTCGCAAATTCAGGGATCGACCAGTTCAACCTATACCGTGCCCGTCTGGTATCAGGGCGGAGGCGCTCCTGTGATGACTCCGCAAGTCAGTTTGGCTCCTGAGCTATTGGGACGCGAAGGCCGCATCATGCGCCCCATGCGCGACGAGCACATGCGGGAAGAACGCGCACCCCAAGGCACCAAAGAAGAAGCGCGAGTCTGGACTTACATCACTGGACGCGAGCACACATCCAACGCACCGCTTACCGGCAGCGAAGCCAAGGGCAATCGGCAAGCGGGACACACCTACACCAATGACGACGTGATGCGCCAGAACGACGCTAACGGAACCGTGAAGCATGCTGGTAAGACGGAGAAAATGTAGAACAGCCGTCAGCTCAGCCGTCAGCTTTCAGTTAACAGCTCTTGATCGCGACATTTTGTCGTGGTTGAGGGCTGTTTTTCATTTTGAACTCCTAAACCGCTTTCCCTACGAATGCCTGAAATGGCACTCGAGTTCCGCGAAAGACGGGTGTCCCTCCCATTACTTCGGGATCAATCGCGATAATTGGGTTCGATCTGGTCATAGTCGCCTTTTCGCGGTCTCTAGCTATCCCGGTGAATGGATTTTACCGCGCCTACTCGCCCCACACAATGCTGACCTGCGAATCACCGTTACGTTGCGCCAACGGCCAATGAACCATCATCCACCGATCTGCTATCTTCTTTGCCGTTGCACTTCTCGAAGGTTTGCAGAGGATGACTGTCCCCATGCCCGATATCGCACGTCCCGAACCGACTCGCCTCTACCGCTGGATCGTCCTGCTTTTCGTCAGCGTGGCCATGGGCGGCAACTACTACATCTACGACAGCATCAATCCGCTGGAACGCGTCTTCATCGACAAACTCGGCTTCTCGGCAACGGCATTCGGATGGCTCAACGCGTCCTACAGCGTCGCCGCAATCGCCACTCTTCTGATCGGCGGCATCATCATCGATCGGATCGGCACCAAGAAGGCGATCACGTTCTTCGCCGTCATATGTCTGATCGGAGCGGCACTCACAGCACTTCGTGGACAGCCCGCCGTCATGATCGCCGGACGCACTGTCTTGGGTTTGGGTGCCGAGTCGATGATCGTTGCGGTCACGACTGTTCTGGCCAAGTGGTTCAAGGGTAAAGAACTCAGCTTCGCCTTCGGCATCAATCTGCTCATCGCGCGTCTCGCTTCCGTGGCTGCGGATAATTCTCCCACATGGGCGAATCGAGTTTTTTATCCGAACGGGCCTACAGGGCAACCAAGCTGGCAGGGTCCATTACTTATCGCAGTCGGCGCGGGAGTTCTCGCGGTCGCTTGTTCGGTCATTTACTGGATGCTTGAAACTCACGCCGAACGAAATTACGCGCTGGGTCAAGCGGGATCCATCGACAAACTCGAGTTCAGCCAGATCTTCCGCTTCAACAAATCCTACTGGCTGGTTGTCGGACTTTGTTTCACGTTCTATTCGGCAATTTTTCCCTTTCGAACATTCGCTATCGACTTTTTCACCAACAAAATTCTCGCCGTCCACGGCGGAGTGAGCGCCACGGATGCGATGCGCATCCTCGCCCACGAGAAAGCTGGATTCTTCAATAGCCTACTTCCCCTCTCGGCCATGATCGCCACCCCCCTCTTCGGATTACTCGCCGACAAGATCGGACGGCGTGCATTTCTGATGATGTTCGGTTCGGTTCTGCTCATGCCGGTGTACCTGATGATGGGATACACCAACATCTCGCTCTACGTTCCAGTCTGTCTGATGGGCATCGCGTTCTCGCTGATTCCGGCAGTCATGTGGCCGTCGGTAGCCTACATCGTCGACCAGAATCGCCTCGGAACGGCCTACGCGTTGATGACCCTCATCCAACAAGTCGGATTCTTTCTCCTGAATCTGATGATTGGCAAAGCCAATGACTACAGCCATGCCGGACTGGATAATCCGGGAGGATACGGACTCGGCATGTGGATCTTCTCGATTCTGGGATTCGTGGGACTTACTTTCGCCATCCTGCTACGGATTCGAGAAACCGGCCCCGACAGCCATGGGTTGGAAACGATTACCGCCAAGGGTTAGAGATCGCAGCGGAATCGCCGAAGAAATCGGAAACGTGAATGCTCGATAGAGATCTGGCTTGCCCCGTCTTCGGCCGCAACCCGAGCCACAAATGATCGGACCAGCAATCCCATTGGTGGTTAAAAGCAACTAAGACACATGTAGTTCGGCACCAACGAACTCGACGTTACCAAAGTGCCCTCCGTGCTAGGCTACAACCTGCACTTTGGCCGCGCAGAGCATCCGCGGAGCTACAGTTTTTGGTATTCTGACCACCAGAAACAGTAGAGTTTACCGCTGCGATTGCTTCTGTAAATTTGTACAACGAAAAGAGTTTCATGCCGCATCAGAAGCAGTAGCGGCCGGAAAAGGCGACTTGACCGACCCCAAACAACGCACCACCGAAGCAGAAGCCATTGAGCAGGCGAAACTGGGCCACGAAGCAGCTTTCGAAACCCTGTATCACTTGCACAAACGGCGCGTGTACTCGCTATGTTTGCGAATGGTCTCCAATCCCGCGCAGGCCGAAGATCTGGCCCAGGAAGCTTTTCTACAGCTCTTTCGCAAGATCGGAACCTTTCGCGGAGAATCTGCCTTCTCCACTTGGCTCCATCGCATGACGGTCAACGTGGTCCTGATGCAACTGCGCAAGAAGGGATTGCCAGTCGTCTCGCTCGAGGAAACTCTGGAAGCCGACGACGAAGCGCCCCGAAAAGAATTTGGCACCAAGGATTTGAAACTGACCGGTTCGGTCGATCGATTGCAGTTGCAACGAGCCATCGATAAATTGCCGCCTGGTTACAGAACGGTTTTTGTTTTGCATGATGTCGAAGGATTCGAGCACAACGAGATTGCAGAAATCGTGGGATGCTCGATTGGCAACAGCAAGTCGCAGCTTCACAAAGCAAGATTAAAGCTGCGAGATTTCTTGAAGTTCATGAGAGCCGAAAAGGCCAAGACTGGATAAAACTTAGCAAATCAATAACCAAAGCTAAGTTAACGAAGTTGCAATACTGGGGAGAGTGAACTTGCTATGACATGTTCAGAACTGCAACGTGTTCTACCGGATGTCCTCGACGACGCGCCAACCATCGCGTTTCCGAGTGAAGTTGAGAGTCACGTAAGAACTTGCTCGGACTGCTCAGACCTAGTGTCGGACTTGAAGCTGATCTCAAGCCAAGCCCGGAATCTGTCCGAATCCGACGAACCAGCCCCGCGAGTCTGGGTTCGAATCGCCGCCGAATTGCGCGCCGAAGGTTTGATCCGAGAACCGGAACCAGTTTTAGCGCGACCGCACCTCGTACCGCCGATTCCGCGCCGACGCTTCAACGCCTGGTGGCTGGCCCCGGTCGCTGCCACTATTGTCGCCGCAGGCTCGTATATGGTTAGCCATAAACCGGCACCGACGATCGCTCAGCAGCAAGTGCCCGCAGTTCACGCGGACGCTCAAGCCAATCCTCAAGCGAACCCAGCCTCCGCCAAGGACCCCGGAAGCCCGAATCTTCCATCAACGCAGGTTGAGGCTCCGATCGAGGTCGCGCGTGCTGAACAGTCCAAGAAGCCGGTTCCGATGGAGAAGTCTCAGGTTGAGCCCTCCAGCGAAGACGATCAACAATTCCTGACCGAGGTTTCCACTCGAGCCCCTTCGATGCGCGTCAATTACGAAAACCAACTTCAGGCGCTCAACGCAGACATCCGCGAAACCCAGGAGTATGTCGATCGCAATCCGGGAGATCTGGACGCTAGACAACACTTAATGGAAGCTTACGAACAGAAAGCACTTTTGTACCAAATGGCATTGGATCGTATTCAGTAACTTAAATTCAGTAATGACGAAAGGCGGTCCGGCGGTCCCGGCCGCAGGGGCGTTTTTATGGTGAGTGTTCAACCGAATCCGCAGTCCAGCCTGCAGCAGGCTGCCGTCGTAACCCTGGTTCTGGCTTCGTGTCTGGTCTCTTCGGCCATGGCGGAGACCAAGAAAGAATTCCGCTTCACCGTCGGCCCCAAAGCTAATATTTCCGTGGACACACAGTCGGGCGCGATCTCGGTAAAGCCCGGCACGGGGAATCAGGTTGTGGTCACGGCCACGCTTCAGTCCGACAAGGTAGAAGTCGACAATCAGCAGATGGGAAACCGGGTTGAAATCGCGTCCCACCAACTTCAAGGCTCAGACCAGAAAACCGGCCGCGTTGATTACGAACTACTGATTCCTGCCGATGCCACACTCAGCATTCATTCCTCTGCCGGTCCTTTGTCCGCAGAACGCTTACAAGGTGATTTGACCATCGAAGGAGCAGACGAGCCCGTTACCGTGCGCGAAGTTAGTAACGGTCACGTTCACGTTCTCACCATGGGTGGCTCGATCACACTCTCGGACATCCACAATGGCCACATTGAGATCTCTTCCATCGATGGTGATGTGCACATGAAGTCTGTAAGTGGACCGCTCGTGCAGGCCGATACCAGCCATGGTAAGATTTTTTACGATGGCGATTTTGGTTCCGGCGGAGAGTATAAATTCACCACTCATAACGGTGACATTGAAGCGCTCGTCCCTATAAACGTTTCCGCTGATTTCAAAGCCCACTCCGTCCTGGGCCGTGTGCAACACGATTTTCCTCTCAAGGCCTCTCACAGTCGATTCACTTCCCAGGAGGGGAGTTCCTTCTTCGGCACGTCCGGCAAGGCCGCTTCGGACGTAATCCTGCGCTCTTTCAGTGGTAAAATCCGCCTAAAGCAACGCTGAAACAACGAAATTAACCCGCAGGGGACAGGCCGAGGATTGGAAACTCTATCTTGCGCCTTGTCGTATGGAGATCCATGAAGTCGCGCGCCGTGTTCTTGGTGGGATTCATGGCCTCCGGGAAAAGCTCTGTCGGGCGGGAACTCGCCCAACGGCTGGGATGGGATTTTGTGGATCTGGACGCCCGAATCGAAGCCCGCGAACGACAGTCGATCCCCCAACTCTTTCTGGACCGGGGAGAATCCGGATTTCGCCTTGCTGAAACCAACGAGCTTCGCAACTTGCTTTCCGAATCGTCGCGGCGTCATCGCGTAATCGCTCTTGGCGGAGGCGCCTTCGCCCACGCAGCGAACCGCGAACTCCTTCAAGAATGGCCGTCGGTTTTTCTGGACGCTCCCGTCGCCGAACTCTGGCAGCGCAGTTCAGCCGATGGAATCGAACGGCCCCTGCGGCGCGATCCAGAACAGTTTGCGCAACTGCACGCGGAACGACTTCCCTACTACCGTCAGGCATCTGTGAGAGTCGAGACCGCTGGCAAGCCATTCACCGCGATCTGTGTGGAGATCGAAGGAGCCCTGCAACTGAAATGATTATGCCCGAAGCCATACGCACCGTAACGCCACTCGAAGAATTTACGAGGAGAATCACAGTGAAGCTGTCTCAGCGGATGCTAATTTTGGCGATTGTGCTGGTTGCGTCGGTAGGGACTCTCGTTGCCTCGGACAAAGAACCTGACGGCAAGAAAATCGACGCTGGCGCGTTTGGAGTGTTCCAAAAAGGCCATCGGGTGGGCACTGAAACTTTCTCCATTTATCAGACCTCCTACGGCAGCCTCATTCGTTCGGAATTCAAAACCGAAAACGCTCCCACTGTCGACGTTCAGACCTCAGAAATGCAACTGACGTCGAAGGGCGATCTTCGACGCTACGAGTGGAAAGAGCTAAGCCCAGGATCAGCACAATCCGTCGTCGCTCCCAATTCCGACTTCCTCGAACAGAAGTCGATTACCGCTATCGGGGAGAAGGAGCGCTTGCAGCCTTACCTCCTGCCCGCCTCGACACTCATTCTCGACGACTATTTCTTCGTGCACCGCGAATTGCTCGCCTGGCATTTTCTAGGAATGGTTTGCAAACAGGACAAGGGCTCACTGGCCTGCCAACCGAAGCAGAAAATGCAATTTGGCACTTTGAATCCACACCAACAGTCCTCGGCTCAGATCGGCGCGGAATTTATTGGACGAGAACTCACGAGTTTGAAAAACGGTCCGCAAGATCTGCTTAAGATCGAATTGAAGAACGATGCTGGCACTTGGTTGCTCTGGCTCGACGATCAGTTCAAGGTCATGAAAATGTCCGTCGTGGGCGAAAACACTGAAGTCGTGCGCGACTAACACACTTGGCGAGTGGCTGACATGCAGAGGGTCAGCCCCTTTCGAAAGTGGAGCATTGTCAGTTTCAGGCGATACCATCAGTTACGAGATCGGAAATGTTCTCAATGCATGATCTGACAGGCCGGCCTACCTCGTGACCATTCTTGATTCACGAACTTCGCGCGTGCTGTTCACAGCCCTGCTATTTGCAGTTGGCTTTGGATTTGTTTACGCCGCACGCCGCACCCTAATCCTTTTCCTCTTTGCGATTTTCTTTGCCTACCTCATCAATCCGGCCGTCGTGCGATTAGAGCGGCTGTTCCATAGCCGCGCCTGGTCGATTACAGCGATTTATTGCTTGCTTCTATTGGCGCTCGCTATCATCGGATTCCTCGTCGGTCCTCGCATCGCCCGCCAAAGTGCCCGGCTCAGCGCATCCCTGCCCAGTCTCATGGACAAGGCGAGCAACGGCCAACTCTCCGCTCAAATCGGCCAACTCGCTGAACGGATCGGCAATCAGCATGGCTGGAGCGAATCCACCCAGAAGCGTATTCAGGACTTTGTGATAAGCCGCCGCGATGATTTATCGCGCCTCGCTCAGCGCATCGGATTTCGCGCCGCCGAAGCCGCTCAAGAAGTCTGGGTCTTATTTCTCGTCCCAATCTTGGCGATCTTTTTCTTGCGCGACGGCGGGAACTTTCATGAAGTCTTGGTCGCACTCGTCCAATCGCGGTCGCAGCGCGAATTTCTACAAGACGTTCTTCAAGACCTCAATCAGATGCTCGCGCAGTTCATTCGCGCCCAGCTAACACTCGCCGGACTGTCACTGGTCGCCTACACGTCAGTTCTGGGCGTGATGCGAGTTCCCTACGCGCTCATGCTCGGCACCATCGGCGGAGCGCTTGAATTTGTCCCGGTTGCTGGCCCGCTAATGGCGGGCGCTGCCATGATGCTTGTCGCGGTTCTCGCCGGATATCAACACTGGCCCTTTTTGCTTCTGTTTTTGATCGTCTGGCGTTTGATTCAGGATTACGTAATTTCTCCCCGCGTCATGGGTGTGAGCGTAGAACTACATCCTCTGGCCGCGCTATTCGGCATTCTCGCGGGCGGCGAAATCGCGGGGATCCTAGGCGTCTATCTTTCCATTCCGGTCATGGCGAGTCTCCGGATAGTCTGGCGCCGCTGGCGCATCTACGTCGAAAAACGCAAGTTCGGACCGCTCAACGAGTATTCTTTTCCCCAAGAACTAGGCCGCGGTCCCCTCTAGGCTGAAAGTTTTCCCGATCCGCCGAGTCAAACGGCACAGTGGTAACCTTCCCGGCATTCCCCACCGAAATTTCGCTGGTATAAAATCAAAGACTTACCATGGCAAACAAACTCCCTGTAGGAATACTCGGTGCCACCGGCATCGTCGGCCAGCGGTTTATCCAGATGCTGGAGCGGCATCCGTGGTTTGAAGTCACATGGCTAGCCGCCTCCGATCGTTCGGAAGGCCGCCCCTACGGCGAAGCCGCGCGCTGGCGTCTGAAGACCCCAATTCCCGCAAACGTCGCCAAGATGACTGTTGCTCCAGCAAAACCTGAAGGTGCACCCAAGATCATCTTCGCCGCGCTCGATTCCTCGATTGCTCGCGAGATGGAACCGCAGTTCGCTAACGCCGGACACGCCGTAGTTTCCAATTCGAGCGCGCTGCGTATGCAGTCCGACGTGCCACTTGTGATTCCCGAAGTTAACGGTGACCACATTCCTCTAATTGAATCTCAACCGTCGCGGAAAAAGTCCGGCGGTTTCGTCGTAACCAATCCCAACTGCTCAGCCATCGGACTCGTACTGGCCTTGGCCCCGATTCACCGCGCTTTCACTCTTGATGCGGTCACCGCCGTCACCATGCAAGCAGTGAGTGGTGCTGGATATCCGGGAGTACCTTCGCTCGACATCTTGGGCAACGTGATCCCGTACATCTCGAACGAAGAAGAAAAGATGGAAGAGGAAACGCAAAAATTGCTGGGGACATTGAACGGATCCAAAGTTGATCCTGCCCCTTTTGCGATGAGCGCGCAGTGCAATCGCGTTGCAGTCGAAGATGGACACACCGAGTCCATCGCCATCCGTCTCAAGAAGAAAGCAACGGCCGCAGAGATCGTTGCGGCCTGGAATAATTTTCGTCCCGAGCCGCAGCAACTGGATCTACCCAGCGCGCCTGCACAGCCGGTTGTGTATCTAACGGGAACCGATCGTCCGCAACCACGCTTTGACGTGGACCTTGGAGCAGGTATGTCCACCGCTGTCGGACGCCTGCGCAAATGCAACGTTCTCGACTGGAAATTCACAATCCTCTCCCACAACACCATTCGCGGAGCCGCCGGGGCTGCCTTGCTCAATGCCGAACTCTTGAAAGTTAAGGGATATTTAGGGTGATAAAAAAATCCACCACAGACTCACCGAGACACAGAAAAATGCCGCGTCCTGTCTCGGCAGTCTCAAGTGCGACCCGCGAAACATTTGTGGGCGTTCAGCAGACGCTCGCTTCTCTGCCTTTCGATCCTTTGATTAAGCTTTTCTCCGTGCCTCTGTGTCTCCTTGGTAGGTTTTCGCAGCTTAGCGAGGCTCCCCGCCCATGATCGTCATGAAATTTGGCGGGACCTCCGTTCAAGACGCGAAGGCCATCGACCGCGTAGCGCATATCGTCCAAGGTCGACTCGCGGATCGTCCTGTAGTCGTCGTCAGCGCCATGGCCAAGGTCACCGATGCCCTGCTCGCGATGGGAAAGGCTGCAGGCGGCGGCGATCGCAAAGGCGCTCTAAAAATGGCCCGCGCCTTGCGTGAGCGTCATTACGAAACCGCTGGAGAGCTCCTCGGCACCGCACTCTTCACCGAATTTCACAGCAACCTCGGGGCCGACTTCGAAGACCTCGATGAATTGCTGCGCGGAATTGGTGCGGTCGGCGAAATCACGCCTCGCACCTATGACAACGTCGCATCTTTCGGCGAAATGCTTTCCAGCAAGATCGTGGCGGCCGCATTCGCCGCTCGCGGATTGCCCAGCGCGCATCTCGATTCCCGTCAGTATCTGCTGACGGATAGTACATACACGCGCGCGGTTCCGCAGTTTGAAGAAACGAATGAACGCCTCCGCAAGAAAGTTCAGCCGCTACTCGACTCCGGAAAAATTCCTGTGATGGGAGGATTTATCGGCTCCAACCGCGCCGGTATCACCACTACTATCGGTCGCGGTGGTTCGGATTTCTCCGCCGCAATCTTCGGCGCGGGCCTCAACGCCGAGCGCATCGAGATTTGGACTGACGTCGATGGCATGATGACCACCGACCCGCGCCTGTGTCCCGATGCACGCCGTATCAAAGTCATCAGCTTCGACGAGGCTGCCGAGCTTGCGTATTTCGGAGCCAAAGTTCTGCATCCCGCGACCGTATTGCCCGCGATTCAGCAGAATATCCCAGTGTACGTTTTGAATTCGCTGAATCCGACTTGCGAAGGTACTCGAATTACCGCTCGCGCTCCTCGCTGCACAAATATTTTCAAAGCCATCGCCCTGAAGAAAAAGATCACGCTCGTTGAAATCGCGGCCCCCCGCCGTCTGCTCGTGCATGGATACTTGAAATCTATTTTCGAAGCATTTGATAAACACGAGGTTGCGGTGGATGTCGTTTCCACATCCGAAGTCAGCGTCTCAGTAACGGCCGAAACGACCGAAGCCATCCCGGCGCTGGCCGCCGATCTCGCCAAACTCGCTGACGTTAAGTACGAAGGACGAAAAGCGATTGTCTGCCTCGTCGGCGAGAATCTGCGCGACACTCCAGGAATCGCCGCCAAAGTCTTTGGTATTTTGGAAGACGTGAAGATCCGAATGATCTCGCAGGGAGCGTCTGAAATTAACTTGACTTTCGTGATCGAAGAGGATGCAGCCACCGAGGTAGTCCGCCGCCTGCACCGCGCATTTTTCGCCGAAGCCGATCCGACAATATTTGCTTAGCGATATTTACCATAAAAGATTTACTCTGTCGATGAAGGCTTTACCCCGTGTTCCACTGTGCTCCCCTGTGGTAAAGATTTTGATCTCCTTATGAACCTACTAATTCTAGGCTGCGGCAAAACCGGTGCCCTCGTAGCGGATGTAGCTCGCGCCCGACGACATCAAGTGCAAGTATTGTCTGGCGCAGAGAATGTTGAAGCCAGTGCTCTCACCCCCGAAGCCCTCGCTCCAATCAATGCGGTCATAGATTTCACCACGCCCGCCGCTGTCCTCGCCAATGCCGAGGCCTGTATTCGCGCAAGAAAGAACTTTGGTCGTCGGTACCACCGGCTGGTATGACCAAATTCCTCGGATGCGCGAGGCGGTACTCGACGCAAATACCGGGTTCCTCTACGGATCCAATTTCTCCATCGGCGTAAATTTGTTTTTCGAAATCGCCGATACTGCTGGCCGTGCCCTCAAATACGACTACTCCGGCCAAATTTTCGAGCGTCACCACGCTGAGAAAAAAGACGCTCCTTCAGGCACGGCTCTCACCATGCAAAGAGTCGTGCACGAATCGGGCGGCAAAGACCTGGAAATTACTTCCTTCCGCGAAGGCGATGCGGTCGGCATGCATGAACTAGTTTTCAACTCCGCTGGCGACAGAATCTATTTGTGCCACGACGCAAAATCCCGTCAGGGATATGCCGAAGGCGCAGTCCGCGCCGCCGAATGGCTCGCCGGAAAGACAGGCTTTTACGACTTCCGCAACGTCTGGCGCGAACTCTAGCGCGCTACACAACTCCATTAAGTTTTCCTCAACTCGATCACATGCAAGCGAGTTCGAGAAGAGTTATTCTTAGTCCATGCAACTCCGAGGATGTGGCACAGCTCTAGTCACTCCGTTCTCCCAGGACGGCGCGATCGATGACAATGCACTAAGGAATTTGGTCAACTGGCAGGTCGAATCCGGCATCGACTTCCTGATCCCTTGCGGCACCACTGGAGAAACTCCGACACTAACGCACGACGAATGGCTGCACGTCATCGACGTAACCATCGAAGTTACCGCCGGACGCGTCCCGATCGTCGCGGGCGCTACGTCGAATTCAACACAAGAAGCTGTCGCGAAGGCAAAAGAGGTGGCAGCGCGCCCCGGCGTCAACGCGATTCTTAGCGCTTCGCCGTACTACAACAAGCCGACGCAAGAAGGCCAGTACCGCCATTTCCGCGCCATCGCAGAAGCCGTCGACAAGCCGATCATTCTCTACAACGTTCCGGGACGCACCTCCGCGAATATTGAACCCGCTACGCTCGCGCGCCTCAGCGAAGTAGCCAATATCGCGGGCGTAAAAGAAGCCAGTGGAAATATTTCTCAAATCGCGGAAGCCCTAAACCTTTTGCCGGAAACCTTTCTCGTCTTCTCCGGTGACGACGCTCTGACGCTTCCCGTGATCGCACTCGGCGGAGTAGGTGTCGTATCGGTCGCATCCAACGAAATCCCACGCGAGATGTCTGAAATGACGCGTGCCGCTCTCAATAGCGATTGGCAAACGGCACGCACGATCCATCGCAAGTATCTTCCGCTGATGCAGGGCAACTTCATCGAGTCCAACCCGATGCCGGTAAAAGCTGTCCTCGCGATGATGGGGAAGCTCGAAGAGGTCTATCGCCTGCCGATGCTTCCCATGCGCCGCGATATGCGCTCCAAGATCCAGAAGATCGCAACCGACGTAGGACTAATCTCGCGTCCGGCGCAACCCGCCGCGGTACCGGATTTCTATATTTACGAAAATTGGTCCGCGGGCCCGCACAAAGCAATTCTGCACCGCGCGTCGTGCGGACAATGCAGTTCTGGCAAGGGCCGTCCCGCCGGCCACGATCCCGCGCACTCGAAATGGCACGGACCTTACAGCAACGTAGTTGAAGCCCGCGAAACCAGCCACCAGATGCCCGGCGTATTGATTCGCAGCGAATGCAAGTGCGTCGCGTAGAATTCGACCACCACAACTCAGCGTTTACTTTGAGCATCGACTTTGAAAGAGCCAATCCATGAATGTTATTAAGCGGCCTTCGATATATTTCGCGATTCTGCTATCCGTCTGCGCCACGTCCTTCGCGCAGCAGCCATCTGCTCCTGCGCAAGCGACTAAATACGCGGTGGCCACAGTCCCATCTCCTGACAAGATCTGGGCCGACTTGATGGACGGCAACAAACGCTTCGTCGCTGGAAAGCCTCGCGCTTATAACGTCGTATCGCTTCGAGGGAAGCTTGCATCTTCGCAACAACCAAACGTCATCATCTTGTCTTGCTCCGACAGTCGCACCGCTCCGGAATTAGTCTTCGACCAGAACCTCGGCGACCTGTTTGTCATTCGCACTGCCGGAAACGTTGCCGATCCTGTTGCCGTGGGCAGCATCGAGTACGGCGTAGCCAAAGTTCACAGCACGTTGCTCGTCGTCCTCGGCCATCAAGAGTGTGGTGCCGTCATCGCCGCGTGTTCGGGAGACAAAATGCCGAGCCGAAATCTCGAAGCAATCGTGGATAAGATCGCTCCCGCCGTCGCCACTGCCAAGTTGCATTCGAAGCCGGACGACCTGCTCGAAGCAGCGATTAAAGAAAATGTCCGTCAAAGCGCGAAAGATCTGCTCGCCAACAGCGAAATCATCCGCAACGCCGTGAAGGCCGGAACGCTCACCGTGATCGAAGCTGAATATCAACTCGCAACCGGCGAAGTCGTGCGACTCAATACTCCATCCGGCAGTCAGAATTAGTGGAGGCAGAAATCACTTCCTCATCCACATTGCGGTCGTCGATTGAGCATTTTTCAGCGCTCAACACGATCACTGACCCTTTGCAAGCTCGTCGCACCTTCTTCTATTTTCGCGACGCTCTCACGCGCGGCAATATACGCGCGGCTGAAAAAGTTGGCGGCAACTGGATCGTCAACGCCTGGGTGAAACAGGGCATCCTGCTCGGCTTCCGGCTCGGCCAATTAAAGGAAATGTCGGACGGCGGGAGCGGACTATCATTCGTTGACAAAGATACTTTCCCCGCCCGCCGCGTCACTGTAGCCGATCGCATTCGCTTAATTCCCGGAGGCTCATCGATCCGCGAAGGAGCCTACGTGGCGCCTACCGTGATCTGCGCTCCTCCCATGTGGATCAACGTCGGCGCCTACGTCGATGAAGGAACCATGATCGACTCGCACGCCCTCGTCGGCTCATGCGCACAGATCGGAAAACGAGTTCATCTCAGCGCCGCCGCCCAAGTTGGAGGCGTGCTCGAACCCATCAATGCCGCTCCCGTCATCATCGAAGACGATGTGCTCGTCGGCGGAAACTGCGGGGTTTACGAAGGCACGCTTGTCCGCGCCCGCGCAGTACTCGGAGCCGGGACAATCCTCACACGCTCCACGCCGCTCTACGACTTAGTGCGCGGAGAAATCTATCGGGCGACGCCTGAAAAGCCTCTTGAGGTTCCAGAAAATGCCGTCGTCGTCCCCGGGTCGCGCGCAGTAACGAAGGGCAAAGGTAAATCCGACGAATGGAATCTGTCGCTCTACACGCCCGTCATCGTGAAATATCGCGACGAGAAAACTGAACGCGGGATCGAATTAGAAGAATGGTTACGGTAGAAAGCGTCTCAGACAAAGACCTCTAATCAGCGGCATAGCCTCTCCGTTCGATCCTTCGCCTTTGAGTCTGCAGTAGTCTGCCACTGCATATTGAAAGGCGCGTCTGCTCCTCCACACTCCAACGGCTTCACGTGGTCTACGACGTATCCCGGACACCTTCCGCGGGTGCTGGCCGTCGATGGACAAGGTTTCTGTCTTTGAAAAGAACGTTTCGCCGCCGTGCTTCGTTGGATTCTGCCCCGCTCATCGCGCCGAACCGAAGCGTGAGTCCCGGTTTCATTCTCGACGGACTTCCTGCGATACGAATGTTCCGATCTTGCGGATGTCCTGGCACGCCGAGCTTCCGGACAAACTTCTTGTGTGGGGAGCGACGTAAGTGCCGTCTTTTTTAGTGTAGCCGCGCACGTGAACCGGACTCTTTTCTGCTGCTCGTTCTATCTTGATCGTCGAATATTTGAGCGTAGAAGCATGAGCAACGCGGGCCCGATTCACCGCGGCTTCGGCAACCACGAACTGCGTCAGTAATAGAACGAACGACAGCGATCGCCAAACCGCTCTCAAAGATTGTCTTGACGGAAGAATCATTGCAGCCCTCCGCTGCATGCCACATCACATCCCCAACGCGGACAGAGTACCCCAAAACGCGCCGACTCGTGACAGTCACACCGACCTCAACTTTACTTTATGCTATAATGTAAAGCGATGACGGAAGCCACTTTATCGACAAAAAATCAGATCGTAATTCCCCGCGAGGCTCGTGAAGCTCTCGGACTGAAGCCGGGCGACAAGATTCTTGTCGTCGTCCGATCCGGCAGAGTTCTTGTTCTGCAAAAGCCGCAGTCGTATTCCACCGCGATTCGCGAATTGGCTCGCGGTAAATATCCCAAAGATTATTTACAGAAGGAACGCCAGAGTTGGGATTAGATCAGCTGCGCTCCTTTTTGCGACGCCACGATCGCATTGCTCTGGACACCAGCATCTTCATTTATCAATTGGAGTCAAACCCTCGCTATCTTCCCTGCACCGATCCGATTTTTTCATGGCTCGAACGGCATGGTTCTCGCGCGATCACCTCGACCATCACCATGACGGAATTGCTGGTTCAGCCCTACCGCCTGGGCGATGAGCAACTGGCGGATCAGCTTTACGGCTTGCTGTCCACTTATCCAAACTTAGAATGGATCGCGCCAAACCTAGAAATCGCAGACGCTGCCGCTCGGATACGCGCCGAACATCGACTTCGAACTCCGGACGCCTTGCAGGGTGCAACTGCTGCGCACGGGTCTGCCACCGGCTTCATCACGAACGATCCGACTTTCAAGCGAATTGAGGGATTTGAAACACTCGTCTTGGACGACCTTCTATAAACAGCTGCAACTCCACACAGTCGCCGAACACCACACCATCATTCACACCATCTTGGGGTTAGCGCCCGGCAACCGATTTTGCTCCGCCTCCAACGTTCGTCTCGCTTCAATGTGCTTCGCGCGAAAATGCGCCTGAGCTCTCCGTCCCCATGCTCGCACGAAGTAATAATTCAGCGCCGAACCGACAGCCGAACTCGTAAACGGAATCAGCCGACCAGCCCACTTCTCGACCACTTCCGATCCTGCCTTAACCGCAATCCTTTGGATCACGCGCGGCACAAATCGATTGATGACTTCCTTCTCCAGTAATTCGCGACTGATGTCGACGCCGGCGGCAGTCGCGGCTGCAATCCAAAGATCGGCAATTTCGTCGTCGGTATTGAGTTCGAATCCGTAAATCAGACTGAGCTTCTGGATGGTGCGCATCGTGATTGCAGAAAGTATTCCGAGATCAGGGACAATCGTCAGGATCCCGCCTAGTCCAAATCCCGCGCCTTCCGCTGCGGCCATCTTCATTCCGCCGCGGATCACCGACTCCGCTACATCATCGAGCCGAGCCAGCGGCAACGTATATACGCCCTGAAACGTCGCGAGCGGCAGTCCGTGCGCCACCCGCATCTGCATCAGGAACCGTCCGGGATCGACTTTGATCGTGTCGTAGGTGCGAGTCAGTCCTCCGCGGATTGCGCCTTCGACGCGCCGCCGCATCCACGACTTACTCTCGACAATGTTCTTCTCCGACATCTTCGGCTACAAGCTTACCAGCCGTACCGGCGCGACCGAGTTACCGTAGAGGAGGTGCGGGCCCCATCTCTACTTGCACCTCGCATGTGCTAGCATCACTTTGCGAATGGACAAAGGAAAACTGCATATTATTCCGCTGGGCGGCATGGGCGAGTTCGGTATGAACTGCATGGCCATCCGTTACGGTGATGACATCGTGGTGGTTGATGCCGGACTAATGTTTCCGGAAGCCGAGCTGCTCGGCGTTGACATTGTTGTTCCTGATATTTCCTACCTTCTGGAAAATAGAAAGTTCGTTCGCGGAATCGTGCTTACGCATGGCCACGAGGACCACATTGGCGCGCTTCCTTTTGTCCTCAGCGAACTGAACGTCCCGGTCTTTGCCACTGAGTTCACCCTCGCCTACGTTGAAGACAAGTTGGACGAGCATCAACTTTTGGACGACGCCGTCTTGAACGAAATTCGCCCGGGAGAACGTTTCAAAGTCGGCCCGTTTACGATCCATCCCTTACAGGTAACGCATAGCCTGGTGGATTGCGTTGCACTCGCCATTCACACCCCGCTCGGCGTCGTGCTACACACTGGCGACTTCAAGGTCGATCCGACTCCGACCGACAATCGCCTTTTCGATCTCCACGGTTTCGCCGAATACGGTAAAGAGGGAGTCCTCGCACTCCTGCAAGATTCCACCAACGTCGAGCGCAAGGGATACACGCCGAGCGAGCGCGCCGTCCATCGCAAATTTGAAGAAGTATTTGCGCGAACGCAGCGACGTTTATTTATCTCGTGCTTTTCGTCTTCGATCCACCGCATCAAGCTGACCGTCGATATGGCGCGCGAGCATGGCCGCAAGATTTGTTTCCTCGGCCGCTCCATGAACAACTCTTCCGAGATTGCCGAGGATCTGGGATACATCCAGATCCCCGACGGCATGCTGATTCATCCCGGAGAGATGAAGAATTATCCGCCGGAAAAAGTCTGCGTCCTCATCAGCGGCACGCAGGGCGAACCGATGTCGGCGCTGTCGCGTGCGGCGGTGGACAATCACAAGCACGCGAAAATTGAGAAGGGCGACACCGTTGTTCTGTCATCGCGCATTATTCCCGGCAACGAAAAAGCGATCTACCGAATGGTCGATCATCTTTTCCGTCGCGAAGCGCATGTGATTTACGACGATGGATCCTATCCGCCGATTCACGTCAGCGGACACGCCAGCCAGGAAGAACTAAAGCTCATCATCAATTTGGTGCGGCCGAAATATTTCATTCCGGTGCACGGCGAGTACCGTCAGCTCAAACTTCACGCAGAGTTAGCCGCGTCTATGACCGGAGCAGTCGGCAAAGTGATGCTGATCGAAACTGGAGACGTGCTCGAAATCGACGAGAACGGCGCTCGCAAGGCCGGACGGGTCAACGTAGGCCGCGTCTGCATCGATTCAGGATCGCGCACCGACGTAGTCGAAGACATCATCGTCAAAGACCGCCGCCATCTCAGCGAAGACGGATTCGTCATGCCCGTGATCGCGATCAACAAACTCACGGGACGCGTCGAAGCAACTCCCGAAGTAGTGACGCGCGGCTTCAATCCCGGCGAAGACAATGTCATCGCTCGTATCAAAGAAATTGTGATCGAGACTCTCGATACTTCAAGCGCGGAAGAAAAAGCTGACTATGGAGTAATCAAAGAGAAAATCAGGACGGACATCAAGCGCTACATCTCGCGGCAAACCCAGCGCAGGCCGCTGATTATGCCAGTGATTCTGGAAATCTGAGATTTTCGCTGGTTGACTAAAGCGGGTTTTTCCATCTCAACCCGGGAAACCGCGCAAAGTCACGGTCTGTCGTATACAACACCCCACCAAATTCGATCGTCAAAGCGGCCAGTTGTGCGTCGCTGATCAGTGGCCCCGGAGCCTGTCCGTCAAGCACCATCTGCCTTAACAATGGCCAGTGATCTTCTCCAGGGGCCAACATTCTGACATTTGGCTGCTCGATCCAGCGATCGACGACTTGGATCGCCTCCGCGAGAGTGAACCGATTCCCCGGTAATCTCGGATTGGTCATGATTCGCAAGAATGCACCGGCAGTTTGCCATGGAACGCCGACAGGCTCAAGCCCTGAAAATACGGTTTCGACCCAAGAGCGAGCTCTCGTGTGATGGAGGGCGACCGTGTCGTAAGCATAGAGAAGAAGATTTGCGTCGAGAACGATCACCGATGAGCCGGACCCTCCAACTCTTCCAATAGTTGAGCAACGTTGTCGTAACTCAGTCCCGGAGGCAATCCTAGTTTCCGCGGCTCCACGACGAATGGCTTTTGAGGCGGTCGTTTCGACGCCATTAATCCCAGACGCAGAAATCGATTCACTACCTCTTTGAAGGAAGCACCGGAACGCCTGGATTCCTTCGCCAGAAGAGATGCAACATCCTCGTCGAGGGAAAGCGTGGTACGCATATCGTAATATTACCTGCCAGACATCATGATGTCAAGTATTTCGCATCATGATGTTTAGCCCCGCATCGTACAATTGAGAACGTCATGGTTACCCTCGACGACCTCCGCTCCGCCCAATCCCTCCTGAAGGGCGTAGCCGTCCGCACTCCTCTCATCGAGTGGACACCCGCTACCGAACAGCGCAAACTTTTCGTCAAACTGGAGAACCTCCAACCCATCGGCGCGTTCAAACTTCGAGGCGCATATAACAAAGTCGCATCGTTAAGCGCGACAGATCGAAGCCGCGGTGTGATCTCCTACTCCAGCGGTAATCACGGACAAGGGGTTGCCTACGCCGCGCGCGCTCTGGGGATAAAAGCAGTTGTGGTGATGCCGAGAAATGCTCCTTCGAATAAGCTCGCAGCAACCGCCGCGCTCGGAGCAGAGGTCGTCACGGTCGGCCCCGGTAGCGAAGAGCGCCGACTGCGCGCCGAGGAACTCGCCTCCGAACACGGCTACATCATCGTTCCTCCCTACAACGACGAAAAGATCATCGCCGGACAAGGAACAGTAGCGTTGGAGATTCTGGAAGACTTGCCAAACGTCGAAACCATTCTCGTCCCTGTTGGCGGAGGAGGATTGATCAGCGGAGTGTCTGCAGCGATCAAGCTGAGCAATCCCAAAATAAAAGTAATCGGAGTTGAACCCGCACTCGCGGCCGATGCCCAGGCGAGTTTCCGCGCGGGGCGCGTCATCTCATCGCCAGCCGAGCAGGTCTCACAAACACTCGCTGACGGATTGCGCACCCAGAGCATTGGCGCGATCAATTTCGAACACATCCGCGCCTACGTGGACGACATTGTCACTGTGAGCGAACAAGAGATTCGCGATGCCATGCGCGCGCTGAGCGGCAACGCTCAGACAATGCCGGAGCCGAGCGGCGCGGTGAGCGTAGCCGCGTTTCTCTTCCACGCCTCCGAATTGCCGGACACCACAATCACTGTCGCCGTCATCAGCGGCGGAAACATCGATCCCCAGTTGCTAGCCGAATTGCGGAATCGATAACTCCTCGAAAATCTCCTCGAGATGCCGATGCTCAAATCTCTAGGCTTTCCCCCGTGGTCCTCTGTGCCCCCCGTGGTAGCGCCTTTGACTCTAAACTTCGTCCGGCGCGCTTTGTAAATGTACAATCCTCACTTTCCATACGAGGAGCCCCTTGAATCGCTGGCTAGAGAATTTCTTTCGACTCGCGGACCATCAAACCACTGTCCGTCGAGAAGTCGTCGCGGGACTGACAACATTCTTCACGATGGCTTACATCGTCGCCGTTAACCCAGCGATTCTAAAAAGCGCGGGGATGCCAGTGGGCGCATCTCTCACCGCGACCATCCTCACCGCGATCTTTGGCACGCTGCTGATGGGCTTTTACGCGAACCGTCCGTTTGCCATCGGCCCCTACATGGGAGAAAACGCCTTCATCGCCTTCACGGTCGTTCACGTCCTTGGATACACGTGGCAGAGCGCGCTGGGCGCGGTGTTTATCGCAGGAATCATCTTCATACTGATGACGATTTTCCGCCTCCGTAAGTGGATGGTCGAAGCGATTCCCGTCACTCTTCGTTACAGCTACGCCGTCGGCATCGGATTATTTCTAACCTTCATCGGCCTCAATCAGACCGGCATCGTAACCATGGGATTCCCCGGTGCGCCCGTTCGTCCGGGGCATCTCACTTCCCTTTCCGTTCTTCTTTCAATTTTTGGATTCTTGCTGATGACCGTCCTCAGCATTCGCAAATTTCCCGCTGCGATTCTTGTCGGAGTTCTGGCTACAGCATTTCTTAGTTTCGTGACCCGAGTTGCTCCAGCACCCACTGGATGGATTAGCCGTCCTCCCAGCCTGCAGCCAGTCTTTTTTCAATTCGATCTGCATAGCATCTTCACATGGGGATTTTTTCCGGTCGTGGTGACGATTTTTGTAATCGCGTTCGTGGACACCATGGGCACCCTGATCGGAGTTTCAGCACGCGCGGGATTTCTCGATAAAGATGGGAACCTGCCCCAAATCGAGCGCCCCATGATGGCCGACGCTCTCGCCACCACGTTCGCCGCCGTGATTGGCACCACCACGTCCGGCGCATACATTGAATCTGCCACCGGAGTCGAGGCTGGCGGACGCACCGGCCTCACCGCTGTGGTCACTGCCCTATGCTTTGTGGGAACCCTTTTCTTCGCGCCGTTCATCGCCGCAATCCCGCCCCAAGCCTACGGTCCAGCTTTGATTTTTGTCGGACTACTCATGCTCACCCCTATCACGCGCATCCCGTTCGACGACCTCACGGAACTCGTGCCTGCATTCGGCGTGATCGTCCTGATGGCGTTTACTTACAATGTGGGGATCGGCATGACGGCGGGATTTATCCTTTATCCGTTTTGCAAATTGGTGTCTGGACGATTGCGTGATGTTCGACCTGCGCTCTGGGTGCTCACGGCTTTGTCACTGCTGTTTTTCGTGTTTTATCCGTACACTTAATTTTTCTCGAAAATTAGTTTGCACCGAATCAAGATAGGAAATCAGGGAAGATCATCAGGGGAAGACAAATGATTCGTTTCGGAATCGCAGGCTTTGGACTGCACGCTGTACGACGGCTGATGCCCGGATTCGCTCTCGCGCAGAATTGTAAAGTAGTCGCTTTGTCACGCCGGGATCCGCAAAAAGCGCAGGAGGCATCTGCGAAGTTCGATATTCCCAACGTCTTTCGATCGACTGAAGAACTCAGCCGCTGTCCTGAAGTGGATGCCGTATTCGTCACCACTCCGAATGCCAACCACTTGGAAGACGTACTCACCGTCGCGCGTGCCGGAAAACCGATCCTCTGCGAAAAGCCCATGGGGATGAATGCGGACGAATGTCGCCAGATGGTCGAAGCAGCGCGCAAAGCGGACGTGCTGCTCGGCGTCGCGCAAGTGTTTCGCTTCGAAGAAAGCACGGCGAGAATGCGCGAACGGATTGCGGCGGGCGATATCGGACGCCCCATCTTCGCCCGCGCCGAGTTTTCATTTTCCGCCACAACCCACGCCCGCACCTGGATCAACAACAAATCAATCTCTGGCGGCGGACCGATCTCTGACGTCGGCGTCCATTGCATCGATGCGCTGCGCTACATTCTCCAGGACGAACCAACCCTCGTAACGGCCATCGGCCGTTACGACGAAAGATCCGGCGATGTCGAAGCCGCTGCCGTCCTTTCGTTACAGTTTCAACGCAACACGCTCGCCGCCATCATGGTCTCAACCCGCGCCCAATACCGCACCCCCTTCGAGATTGTCGGAGAGACCGGCTCCATCCGAGTGGACGATGCCCTAAATGTGGAACGCCCGATCCAGATCGAGCTTTGGCGTGAGGGAAAGCTTGTCGAGTCGGATACGGTCTCCAACAAACTAGCCTACGCTCGCCAGGTGGAGAGTTTTGCGGCAGCCGTCGAAGGCCGGGAGGTTTTCCCCGTTCTAGGAGAGCAGGGATGGCAGAACCAGATCATTCTAGACTCCGCTTATCGCAGTTTGACCTCCGGTAGGGCGGAACGGGTCGCTGCGGCGAAATAGCCCCTACCCGTCTGGACTCTCCGAACCTTTCGACCTTCCTGACCTTGGCGTGCCCTGTCGGCGCAAATGGCCTTACGAGGCCCGACTCGCTAGCAAAATGACCGGGACGACTTTTTCGCTCAAATTTTTCGATCAAAGCTTCGCGGAAATCGAACATTCGCCCTCTCCATGAGCCTCTGGGACTTGTAAAGCCACATGACCGGCGTACCCGGATTGAGCCTCTCTTAGCACGAACGGGCCACTTGCCAAACTTTCTGGCTGTGGTAACATGAGTCACCTTGCGAATGGTTACTATCCTTCGCATCAGGTTCTGGACGCGGCCAGCCAAGTTTCAGGTTTTAGCTCTTCTTGGCCATATATCCTTGCCAAATCCATATCCTGAGTCCCGAATCTCGCGGATGCCAATGACGGTTCCGAGGGCCAAGAGGCTGGGATGAACGGGAAAGCAAGTTGCCGCGAGTGTGCAGCAATTTGCAACCTTGTATATGATACCCTATCGGTAACCGGTCATAAGTTACTGAAAGTAGGTACCAAAATCGAACACGTTATTTTGGCACTGAACTTGCTCTAATTATTAAAGGCGACCTATGTCCCTGGATCGAAAGAACCTGAGGACTACGGAAAATAAGTTAAATTTGGGAGGGATTTAAAATGAGGCGAGTGTTAGTTCTTGCACTACTGGCATTGGCGTTACCGATTGCCGCCTGGGCGGACGGAATTGATCTTACGAATCAATACGGTTCGATTTCTGTTACCGCTGCGGGAATCACTTCGGTGGGTTCGCAGCTCAAAACTTTCAACGGCATCACTGCTCCTCCGGGACACTCACTCGGCTCGGTTAGCTTCTCGACCGGCGCTTTGATCAGTGGCTCGATCGCGGCAGGTGGTACCTTCTCTTCGACCGGCTCCACATTCATCGTTAAGGGTGTTGGAAACTACGGACAACCGAAGGGCGTGATCTTCAGCGGCAGCTTCATCGGTCCGATCACTTGGACTCTGACCAGCGGCCCTGGCGTTAAGAACCTCACCTACTCGTTGACTGGAACCATCCAAGGCATGCTCTATAACGGGCATATCGTGACTGGAACCACAACGCAGAACATCTACACCGTGAACGGACAGTTGAACCAGGGTATCGGTCACATCCGTACCGGCTCAACCAACCTGCCCGTACCGGAGCCTGGAACTTTGGGTCTCTTGGGAACTGGACTGGTCGGTATCGCTGGAATGCTCCGCCGCAAATTTATCGGTGCATAATCGCTGTATCGTAGGTTCGCCCAGAACACTCTGCTCATGGCCCCGCCGCAAGGCGGGGCTTTTGATTTTTAGGACAAGACAGCATCCGCGAGTGATCTCTTCCCTATACGTCATCTACGTTTTTCTCTGGTCCTTCGGTCGAATTACATTCCTCCACAATTCCCGATTCGCTACTGTCTCTCGATCAAACTTCCGATTTCCAGAAGGGCTTTCTGTTACTGCGGTAACGGCCCGTAAAGCCTTTGGCGTTGACCTTACCCCCTCACAAACCTAAAGTCAGCGCAGGGGGACGTATGAAAGATATCCATGAGGTTTTGCGCCGCAAGCAGGCCCAGTACACGCAGTTGGGCAAGCAGATCGAAATGTTGCAGGAAGCTGCCGAAAAGCTCCGGGAAGTAGCTCCCTTGCTGGCCGAAACCGAGAACGAAGACGATAGCGCGGTTCTGGCGGAAGTGGACGACGACAACTCCAATGCAATGGCTGCCAAGGCCAGCGCACAATCCGCGCCGGCTGCTGCCAAGTCCGGACGTAGCAGCACTCCACGCTGGCCGTAGATGCTGACTTTAACGGCACAGCGCGAGGCAGGAGACTCGATCCGATGATATTGCAGGCACTGTTGGTGTCCAAAGACGACTCGACGGCGGAAACGCTGATTCAGGTTCTGGCTCAGTCTGGCGTTGCAGTGAATCGGTCGAACGCGGCCGATGTCGCTGTAGCCCGACTGGGAGAGGAGCGCTTTGACCAGGTTATCGTCGATTTTGACGAGCCTGAGGCCGCGTCTCTTGTTCTCGAAGCCTGCCGCCGTATGGCAGGCCCCGATCGTCATCCGCCGGTCACCGTCGCCTTGTTGCAGGACGCTTCACAGATCCGCTCCATTCTCGGTGCGGGCGCTCACTTTATCCTCACCAAACCAGTTTCCAGTGAACAAGCGCAAAATACATTGCGCGCGGCTACGGCTCTATTGAAGCGCGAGCGGCGCCAATCGTTGCGGATCGCAGTACAGGCCGCCGTTTCAATCCGAGTCGACGACAACAATACGGTCGAAGGCATCATGCTCGACTTGAGTACCGGTGGGATGGATGTATTGGCTGCAAAGCCGTTGGCATCCACAGCTATGGTGCGCCTGTCGTTTGCGCTGCCCGACGGCGGTGCTGGCATCGAAGGCGATGCCGAAGTTGCCTGGAGCACCGAAAACGGACAAACTGGCTTACGATTCCTCGACATGGACGCCAAGATGCGCGACGAGATGGGCGAATGGCTCGCGGCACGCTCCCATGACGCCCTGCCCGAGGAACCAGACGCAGCCAGCCCTTGCAAGCTTACAGATCTCAGTCTCGGCGGTTGCTACGTCCAGACCGATTCGCCATTTCCTCAATCCTCAGCAGTTGATTTGTGCCTGCGTGCCACCGGGATGGAAATCCACGCCGAGGGCTTGGTCCGAGTCATGCATCCCGGACACGGCATGGGCATCGAATTCCCTGCCCGTACCGAAGAACAACGTAAGAGCGTGGGCGAATTCATTGAATTCTTGACCAGCCAGCCCGGCACAACTCCGCAGCTCGAAACTTCTCCGCGTTCGCTGGTCGCTAATTCAGTCGACCTCAACCAGAACAATGGCAACTGTAACGCCACTGGCGACGACTCCGAAATTGACGACCCGCTTCTGGAACTGCTGCGCACCGGCAGCGCATTGGAAGAGAATGAGTTTCTCGCCGAACTGCAGCGTCAGCGTAATCCCGTCGCCGTCGCGGACTAGCGGAAAGCATTTGCCTGTTTTCGATTTACCCGACCGATAATTCTTCTTCACAGACTACTCATCACTTTCTAATGCAATAGAATTACCGTGCTCACTCTTCGGCGATCCGGTAAGAATATTGCTCAATCGTCCCATCTCGCGGATGTGCCTTATAGCAGGCGCTTCCCTGCTCGCGATCGCGCCTTTTTTCTGGTGGGGCAGTCCCTCTGGACACGATTTCGAATTCCACATGTATTCGTGGATGGAAGTCCTCGGCCAATGGAAGCACGGCATAGTCTATCCCCGTTGGGCAGCTCTGGCGCACTGGGGATACGGTGAGGCGCGCTTCTTGTTCTATCCGCCGGCTTCGTGGAGTCTGGGAGGGACGCTAGGCGCGCTTCTGCCGTGGAAAATGGTCCCTGGCACTTACTGTTGGATCGCGCTCACCTTTGCCGGAGCCGCCATGTATCGTCTGGCCCGCGAGTGGCTCTCTCCTTCTGACGCGCTGTTTGCCGCCGTGTTCTACGCGGTAAATCCTTATCATTTGTCGATCGTCTATTGGCGGAGCGCGTACGCGGAACTGCTCTCGGCGGCATTGGTCCCGTTGCTGCTCCTCTGTCTTCTGCGGATTCGCCAACCAGGAATCCGTCCCGTGCTGTGGCTGAGTTTGTTGCTGGCCGCTACATGGCTTACGAATGCACCGGCGGCCGTTATGATCCACTACTCAGCGGCGGGCCTCGCCATTTTTATGTCCGCGCGAGAACTATTCGCGCACGACTTTGCCGCGAACAAGTCGCTTGCTCCAAGACTTGCGGCGGGAGTTAAAGATCCACGCATCTGGCGACCACTCGCTCGTACTGCTCTCGCCATGCTGCTGGCCGTCGGCCTCGCGTCCGCTTATCTACTACCTGCAATTTACGAACAGCGCTGGGTCAACATCATCGAAGTGCTCGCGCCTGGAGTTCGGCCCGTCGACAATTTTCTTTTTACAAACACAGCCGACGCCGATCACAACCGCTTCAATTTCCTCATCTCCATCATCGCGTTGACCGAATTAGCTGCCCTAACTCTAGCAATCTGCGTCTCCCGCTGGAGCGAAAAGAAACACGTAGGGACAGCCGCCCCCGGCCGTCCGGCAGCGCACATGCCCCTAGAGTTTTCTGAATCGCACTCTCGGTCAATAAAGCAAAAACCGTGGCTACTCTTTTCCCTGTGGGGGACACTCTGCGCATTCCTGATGCTGCCCTTAAGCAATCCGCTCTGGCAGCACCTTCCAAAATTTCGTTTTGTCCAACTTCCCTTCCGTTGGTTGCTCTGCATGAACGTCGCATTGGCAATGCTCGTCACGATGGCCGCAAAGCGCTGGACCTCGCGCGCGATCGTATTCGTCGCTCTCCTCGCAGCCCTTCTTGATCGCGGGATACCGCATCCAGCCTCCATGGTGGGATATGGAAGACGATATCCGCGAAATGAGCGATGCCGTCGCCGACGGTACGGGCTACGAAGGAACGGACGAATATGTCCCCGCACACGCCGACGCATATGAATTGAACAAAGCTCTTCCGCGCCTCAGCGACGACGATGGCGCGAAAGTCGATGGCAAGCTCTCGGCGTGGGGATCCACCGAAAGACGTTTCACGATCCAGGCGGATCAAGAAGAAGATGTCACAGTGCGTCTCTTTGACTATCCGGCGTGGGACGTTTTTGTGAATGGCAAGGCTGTGAAGATCGAAAGGAGCGATGTCACCGGCCTAGTCGTGATTCCGATCGCTGAGGGATTCAACGATGTGCGCATCACTTTCCGCCGAACGAAAGATCGGCTCGTCGGAGACATCGTCTCTTTGCTCAGCTTGCTGATTTTTCTGCTGCTATGGCTCAAGGCGGGAACTTCCAAAAACCGTACAGTCGTACAACACGCTGGCCTGGCGAATCCCACCGCATGACCGTAGCCACCGTTCTAGTCGCAACCTCCAACTCGGGCAAGATCCTCGATTTCGCCGGAGCCGCCGCTCCCTACGGAATCAGCATTTCCACCATCCCAAACTTTTCTTCGCTTTCACCGGTTATAGAAGACGGATCCACTTTCGAGGAGAACGCTCGCAAGAAAGCGGAAGCCTACAGCCTGGCCGCCCCCGGCGAATTAGTATTAGCCGACGACTCGGGCCTCGCGGTGGACGCTCTGACCGGAGCGCCCGGCGTCCATTCTGCCCGTTACGCCGCAGACGATCCGCGAGCTGTGGGGAGCAACACAGATGATGAAGCGAACAACGTAAAATTGGTTCGCGAACTGCGGAATATTCCCGAAGAAAAACGCACCGCGCGTTTCATCTGCGTTTTGGCCGTTGCCCGCGACGGAAAGGTTCTGCATTTTTTTCGCGGTACAGCCGAAGGAGTCATGCTGGACAAGCCCCGAGGCCAACACGGCTTCGGATACGACCCGCTTTTCTATTTCCCTGAAATCAAGAAGACTTTCGCCGAACTCACAGCAGAAGAAAAAGCCAAGTACAGCCATCGGGGCGCAGCCTTCCGCGAATTCTTACGTTGGTGCAATACAGAAATGACATAGTGAAATGATGGGCGTCCACGAGGAAAATCCATCGTGTTTTATTCTTGTGCGGAAACCCGACACCCTTCCCGAACGACGTCGCCTTGACTCTCTCCTCGCACACTCCGATAATGATTAGTTTGCATATCGGTCTACGTAAGGAGCAGTAATCGTGGCGTCAACTGCCAATCCGGTCGCTCCAACCATAAAAGCTGGCGTCTCACCTCTGCGCGCTGGCCATGGGACATCGTTTTTTCTGCGCCGACTTCATTCCATCAGCGGCGTCGTTCCCATCGGAGCCTTCCTCCTCGAACATTTCATCTCCAACGCCGAAGCCTTCAAAGGCCCCATCGCTTACGGCAAGCAAGTAGCCTTTCTGAACAGCCTGCCCGGCGTCTTCTTCATGGAGCTGTTCTTCATCTGGCTGCCGATTCTGTATCACGGCTGCTACGGAATCTACATTTGGTGGCGGGGACAAACCAATGTCGCCGAATATCCTTGGGCTGGCAACTGGCTCTACACGTCGCAGCGCTGGACCGGGATCATCGCATTCGCGTACATCGTGCAACACACATACCATCTGCGCTTCACGGGTACGGTGCTCGGGAACCATCCCGATCAAGCATTCGCGAAAGTTCAAGCCGAATTTCACAATCCGTGGATGATCGCGTTCTACGCGATCGGCATCATCGCCGCATCCTGGCACTTCAGTTACGGATTATGGCTGTTCGCCGCAAAGTGGGGCATCACGACCGGCGAAAAAGCGCGTCGCCGCTTCGGATACATCTGCCTGGCACTGGCAATCGGATTGGTTTCAATCGGCGCCATCAGCATGATCGGATTTCTAAGAACACCTCAGCAGCCTTTGGACACGAGTTCAAGCACCGAAAATATCGTGATGCGCTAGGGCTCTGGGAGTATTTTTCGGCTGAGACGACGAAGAAGCAAGAACTGGAAGTCAGGCTTCAGAACGAACGGGTTGGTGGAAGGGCACCACTCGAAGACGAACGGTTTCGTGGAAGGGCACAGCTTCAGCCGTGCCACACGACCAAGAAATGACCGGGCTTTAGCCCCTGAGGGCCGCCCGGCAGATCGGATTCAAAAGGAATGGCAGCTCCGAAAATCATCGTCGTAGGCGGCGGCCTCGCAGGTCTCGCGGCCGTTATCAAGATCGCCGAAATGGGCGGAGAAGTTGACCTCTTCTCGATCGTTCCCGTAAAGCGCTCGCACTCCGTCTGCGCCCAGGGCGGAATCAACGCCGCGAAAAATCTCAAGGGCGAGGGCGATTCCACCTTTAAACATTTCGACGACACAATCTACGGCGGAGACTTCCTCGCCAACCAGCCTCCCGTCAAGGCCATGTGTGAAGCCGCGCCCGGCATCATCGATCTGCTCGACCGCATGGGCGTCCCCTTCAATCGCACGCCTGAAGGATTGCTCGATTTCCGCCGCTTCGGTGGCACCCTCTACAACCGCACCGCATTCGCCGGAGCCACCACAGGCCAGCAACTTCTTTACGCGCTCGACGAACAAGTCCGCCGCTACGAGTCGGAAGGCAAAGTAAAAAAGTACGAGCATTGGGAGTTCCTCTCCGCCGTACTCGATGGAAACCACGTCGCCCGCGGCATCTGCGCGATGGACCTCCGCACCATGGAGATTCGCACCTTCCCGGCCGACGCCATCATCATCGCCACCGGCGGATGCGGCGCGATCTTCGGCAAATCCACAAATTCTGTCGTGTGCACCGGATCAGCGCAGTCCGCTCTCTACCAACAAGGAGCGTTTTACGCGAACGGCGAATTCATTCAGGTCCATCCAACTTGTATTCCCGGAGAAGACAAACTCCGCCTGATGTCCGAATCCGCGCGCGGAGAAGGTGGACGCGTCTGGGTTCCTAAAACTTTGAACGACAAGCGTGATCCAAAATCGATCCCCGAAGCGGACCGCTGGTATTTCCTCGAGGAGTGGTATCCGAAATACGGCAACCTCGTCCCGCGCGATGTAGCGACGCGTGCAATTTTCAAAGTCGTGTACGAGTACAACCTCGGCATCGATGGCAAGCCGATGGTTTACCTCGATCTGACCCACATCGATCGCAAGACGCTCGATCGCAAACTCGAAGGCATCCTCGAAATCTACGAGAAGTTTGTTGGCGACGATCCGCGCGAAGTGCCGATGAAGATTTTCCCGGGCATGCACTACACCATGGGCGGCCTCTGGGTGGATTACAAACAAGCCACCAACATCCCCGGCATCTTCGCCGCGGGAGAAGCCGAGTATCAATATCACGGCGCGAATCGCCTCGGCGCAAACTCGCTGGTGTCCTGCATCTTTGGAGGCTTCACCGCCGGTCCGAACGCCGTGCAGTACGCAAAGAATCTCGCGGCCGCTCCCGGCAACGGACACTTCGAAGCCGAGCGCAAACGTCAGCAGGACATCAACTCCGGATTGATGAAAGCCGATGGCAGCGAGAATCCTTTCTTGCTCTGGCGCGAACTCGGAGCGCTGATGACCGAGAACTGCACCGTCATCCGTTACAACAAGAAGTGCGAAGCCGCCGACGCCAAGATCGTCGATCTTCTACATCGCTTCCAGAAGATCAATATGAGCGATCGCTCGCAGTGGGCCAACACGACCATCGCCTTCGCGCGCCAGCTCTACAACATGCTGCAGCTATCCCGCGTAATCGCCCAGGGAGCTGCCATGCGCGACGAGTCCCGCGGCTCCCACTACAAACCAGATTTCCCCGAACGCGATGACGCAAATTGGATGAAGACCACGAAAGCAACATTCGCCCCAGATGTTGATGAGCCGAGATTTGAGTTCGAAGCGGTGGACGCGAGTTTGATAACGCCAAGACCGAGGAAGTACTAAAGTGACTAAAGAGTTAGATTAGAGTTTGTCATCCTGAGCGCAGCGTAAGGACCTGCTGTTTGCCCGCACACGAGAGAGCAGGTCCTTCGCTTCGCTCAGGATGACAAGGGTTCTAAGCCAACAGCTAAAGGCTAAAAGCTAAATGCCAACCAAACAATCCGTCCAAATCAAGATCAAACGCCAACTCACCCCCGACGCCAAACCGTCGTGGGAGGAGTTCGAGATTCCTTACAAGCCAAACATGAACGTCACTTCGGCGCTCATGGAGATCGCGGCCAATCCCGTCACGCGCGACGGCAAACAGACGACGCCGATCACATACGACTCGAACTGTCTCGAAGAGATCTGCGGATCGTGCGCCATGCTCATCAATGGACGCGCCCGCATGGCCTGCTCCGCCCTGCTCGATCATCTCGAACAGCCGATCAAGCTTGAGCCATTCTCGAAATTTCCCGTCGTCCGCGACCTGGCCGTCGATCGCAGCGTCTTATTTGAAAACCTCAAAAAGGTGAAAGCCTGGGTACCGGTGGATGGCAGCTACGACCTCGGACCCGGCCCGCGCGTCACCATGGCTGCGCAGGAAAAATCGTATCCGTTGTCGAATTGCATTTCGTGCTGCTGCTGTATGGAAGCCTGTCCGCAATTTAACGACGACACAGGATTCGTCGGCGCCGCTGCCATCTCGCAGGTCCGGCTATTCAACGAGCATCCGACGGGACAGGCGTTGAAGCGCGAACGGCTATCCGCGTTGATGGGGGACGGCGGAATCCAGGAATGCGGCTACTCCCAAAATTGCGTCGAAATTTGCCCCAAGGAAATCCCGCTGACCACCTCTATCGCCGAGGTCGGAGGCCAGGTCATGAAACAAGCTCTGGGCGACCTGCTAAGCAAATAACTTCGCAAACGACGCTGTTGTAGAGACGGGGCTTGCCCCGTCTCTGCGTGCGCCATATCCGCCTCAACCCACCGCCGTTGCCGCTGCTAGCAAGACGGGGCAAGCCCCGTCTCTACCAATTTTTCCGCCCCTGGTAACCGCAGGTCACCACCCGTAACCCCCTTCCGTAAGGGGTTTTAGGCCGATTTGCTTCACAGGATCGTTCATCTGTGGTTTACAATTACGCATCCCGACGGGAAATGGGATTTTTACCCATTTTCCGACTAACCTGTTTTGCGATTAAGCTGAATTTCAAAACTGCCGATGGTATCGCAACCAAGCGACACCGCTTCGCATGATGACGAAACACTCCAAATCGTGGAGCACGCTGCTAACTTCGCTGATCGCCCTGGTGATGTTCGTCACGGTCGCGGCCCAGCCCAGCGCGTTCGCTCTACATCGCGTTTCTCGACATCATCGAATCCTGCACGCTTTACGATTGACCGGCATCCGTCGTCTGCTTTTGAATCCAGTGTTCAGACCGTCGCACGATTCCCTGCTTCGCCAAAATGAAGAAATCGACCGCCTCGATCTACCCCGCATTCAGGACGACGATGAACTCGAAGCGCTGAAAGTTTCCGGCGCGCTGGTTCCCATCGAACCCAGCGACTCGTTGAAAATTGAAAAAGGCCTCGACCCATCCCGCCGCTTCTGCCGTCCTTGGACGCGCGATTTTGTCCAGGATCTTTCGGAGTCCTACTACAGTCAATTTCACGCGCAGATTCAGGTCAACTCTGCCGTGCGGACTGTAAAAGTTCAGAAGAAGCTCCGCCGCCACAATCGCAATGCTGCACCGGCCGAAGGCGATACCGCCTCGTCGCATCTGGCGGGAGTCACCGTCGATCTGCAACGTCGCGGCATGACCAAAGAACAGCTTCGCTTTGTCGAGCGCTATTTGTTTTATCTGAACGCTCTTGGACTCGTTGAGCCCGAAGAAGAGCGCCGTCACTGGTGTTTCCACGTCATGGTTTCGGATCGCTACAGCGACTGGCGTGAGACGCAGACCATGTTCCCGGTTGCTCCGGCGGAACCCGCAGCAGCGTCGGTTCCTGAAATCAGCGCGTCGAACTAGTCTCAGATCCTCGTTTGGACTCCCGTTCAGCCACTCATCGTTTCGCTACAATGCTGACAGCATGATTGTTCTTATGGCCGGACTTCCCGGCACCGGCAAATCCACTCTCGCTCATGCTTTACGTGATATCACGCAAGGTTCAATCTTGAGCAAGGACGAAATCCGCGCCGCTCTTTTCTCGCCGAGCAATATCGAATACACCGTCAAGCAAGATGACTTTGTCATGGAAGTCATGCTCGACACCGCTCGCTACCTGTTGCAAAGCAATCCAGCTCAGACAGTCTTCTTTGATGGACGAACCTTCTCGCGCCGCTACCAGATCGACCGCGTTCTGAAACTCGCATCCGAGCTTAACCAGCCATGGACGATCCTCGAATGCGGCTGCTCCGACGAATCTGCGAAACGACGACTGGACCGGGAATTCGACGCCTCGCATCCCGCCTCAAATCGTACGTTCGCGCTTTATCTGGAAGTCAAAGCTCGCTTCGAGCCGATCACGCATAGCGAAGACAGTAATCAATACCGATCAAGCGCTGGAAGATTGCATCGAGCAAGCACGAGCGGCGATCACAAAATAACTCTGCCCGGGATGTATGGATAAACAAGATCGACGGTTGTCCCCGCCAGACTCATCCAGAACGCCGCACCGATCACCTTCGCGACAACGCTCGTATAGAATCCTCCTGCAGCCGCATGAGCCCGCTATGATCAAACGCATTTTTCAATCGGTATTTTTCACTTCGCTTCTTGCTTTCCCGTCGCTTAGCGCCAGCGCGCAAGTCGTCAGTGCAAAAGCCCTCGAGATCCACAACTCTGCCATCGTCGTCGATACCCATGCCGACACGCCGCAGCGCTTTCTCGACGAAAACTACGACATTGGATCCACCGATCCGAAAGACTACGGCCACATCAGTCTGGATAAAGCGAAGGCTGGAAATCTCGGCGCGGAATTCTTCTCCATCTGGGTGGAGCCGGAAACCAACCAGGGCCACTTCGCCCGCCACACGCTCGATCTCATCGATGCCGTATATGAACAAGCCGCGCGCCATCCGGATCGCATGATGATGGCGTTTAGCGTTGACGACATTGAGCGCGCTCATCGCGAGCATAAACTCGCCGCGCTCCTGGGGATCGAAGGCGGACACTCCATCGAAAATGATATTCGAGTGCTGCGCGATTTCTATCGACTGGGCGTCCGCTATATGACGTTGAGTTGGTCGAATACCAATGAATTTGCCGATTCTTCGGGAGACATTGAAGATACCAAAATCGAACATCACAACGGACTCACAGACAACGGAAAACAGATCGTCCTCGAGATGAATCGCCTCGGGATGCTGGTGGATATCTCTCACGTCTCGGACAAGACGTTCTACGATGCCATCGCCGTCACCAAAGCTCCCGTGATCGCCTCGCACTCCTCCGCACGTGCACTCGCAAACCACGCGCGTAACATGACCGACGATATGCTGCGCGCCGTCGCCAAGAATGGCGGCGTCGTCCAAGTAAATTTCTACAGCGCGTTCGTCGATGAGAATTACCGCAAGGCGGCCGAGGCGCAGATGAAAGACCGCGACGCTGCCACAAGAGCTAACGCCGAAAAACTCAAGGCCGAGGGCAAGACCCCTACGTACCTCGACGCCGACCGTATTGATCGCGAATGGACTGCGAGGCTGCAGCGGCCTCCGCTAAGTTCTCTGATTGATCACATCGACCACATCGCGAGAATCGCTGGCATCGATCACGTCGGCCTTGGATCCGACTTCGACGGTGTCGGGGGAGCAACTCCCGCGGGCATCGATTCGGCGGCTGATCTCCCGAAAATCACGCAAGCGTTGCTGGATCGCGGCTATAGCGCCGAAGACATCCGTAAAATTCTCGGCGGCAATATTCTGCGTGTCTTTCGCGAGGCCGAGGGCGTCAGCCACGAAATGCAATCCGCCAGATAGCACGCTGGAAAATGACGGGGCGGGCGCCGCCTGCAGCCGCCCACAATCCCCGCAATCAATGACCCACTGTCGTACAATAAAAGGTTGCGAAAACACCTATTAGGAGCACCCATGCGCACAGCACTCTATACATTTGTCCTGATAATCGCCGCTTCCCTCTTCGGAGCCGCGCAAGCGAATCCAACTCCAGCCCCCGCAGCGAAACCCGCCGTTCACGCCGCCACAACTGCTGCCCCAGTTGCCAGCGCTGACCCAACCGCCATCATCCACACCACGGCCGGAGACCTCCACTGCACGCTGTTTCCAAAGGTTGCGCCGATCGGTGTCGCAAATTTTATCGGACTCGCCAACGGTTCCAAAGACTGGACCAACCCGGTCACCCACGCCAAGAAGCATGGCGTCCCTCTTTACGATGGCACGATCTTCCATCGCGTGATTCCTGAATTCATGATTCAAGGCGGCGACCCGGCGGGCACCGGTGAAGGCGATCCGGGATACAAGTTCAAGAATGAAACTTCCTCAACCGTTACTTTTGACCAACCCGGACGTCTCGCCTATGCGAATGCGGGCCCCGACACTAACGGTTCGCAGTTCTTCATCACCGAAGATGTGGCCCACAGCAAACATCTGAGCGGAGGCTACACGATTTTCGGCCAGTGCGATGACGCTGCAGTTGAACTTGTCAAAAAAATTGCGCGCATGGCCACGGATGGCGAAACTCCGTTGCGCCCCATCAAGATCACGCACATTGAAATTCACCGTGCGGGAGCATCGGCCGCGAAACCGGCAGTCGCTCCGAAACCGTCCGCTGGCGTCAAGAAACCCTCTTAGCCATTAGTTTTTCGTTACGCTGACGGAGACGAGGCAAGCCTCGTCTCTACTGGAAATCAAAGTAGTAATTTCACAATTTCAGGAGACTTATGAGCCGCACACCCGGAACCTATGCCGTGTTCGAAACCAGCGAAGGCAATATCGTTTGCCGTCTGTTCGAAAAAGATGCTCCCAAGACCGTTGCCAACTTCGTCGAGCTCGCGGAGGGCAAGCGCGAATGGAAACATCCTTCCACCGGCAAGAAATCGAACGACCCGCTGTACAACGGAACTATTTTTCATCGCGTGATTCCCGACTTCATGATTCAGGGCGGCGATCCGCAAGGCACCGGCATGGGTGGCCCCGGCTACCAGTTCGAAGACGAAACCAAAGGCTCTCGCACAAGTTCGACAAGTCCGGAAAGTTGGCGATGGCGAATGCTGGTCCCAACACCAACGGATCACAATTCTTTATTACCGTTGCCAACACCGATTGGCTGACTGGCAAGCACACAATTTTCGGCGAAGTCGTCGAGGGATACGACGTCGTTGAGAAGATTTCGAAAGTCGCGCGGAACCGGCAGGATCGTCCCGCAAAAGACGTCGTGGTGAAATCGGTAAAGATCGAACGCTAGATTTTAGCGTCACGAGATTAGCGGTGGAGCCCGACGCTCCAAATCTTGCAACTAATTAATTAGTTGCAGCCCAGTCACTAGGCCATCTGGAGGCTTTTTTCATGGCGTCATATAACGGAGTTCCTGTCCCCGCGAAGGGACAGAAGATCGAATACGCGAACGGAAAATACACCGTGCCCGATCATCCCATCGTCCCCTTCATCGAAGGAGACGGCACGGGACGCGACATCTGGAAAGCTTCCGTCCGCGTTTTCGACGCCGCCGTCGAAAAAGCGTATCAAGGCAAGCGCTCCGTCGCATGGTACGAAGTTTTTGCCGGAGAAAAAGCCAAAGCCCAATTTCAGAACTGGCTACCGGAAGACACCATCAGCGCCATCCGCGAATTTCGCGTCGCCATCAAAGGACCGCTGACAACTCCAGTTGGAGGCGGCATCCGCTCCCTGAACGTCGCTCTGCGTCAGATACTGGATCTTTATTCCTGCGTCCGCCCCGTGAAATATTATGCTGGCGTTCCGTCGCCCGTGAAACATCCCGAGCGCATGGATGTCGTCATCTTTCGCGAGAACACCGAAGACGTTTACATCGGAATCGAGTGGGAAGAAGGTACCGCCGATGCGAAGCGCTTGATCGAGTTTCTCAACAAAGACATGCTGAAGGGCGGCAAGAAACAGATTCGTCTCGACTCCGGCGTCGGCATCAAGCCGATCTCAATCACTGGAACAAAGCGTCTGGTGCGCATGGCGATCCAACAGGCTCTCGACGAAAAAAGAAAGACAGTCACGCTAGTCCACAAGGGCAATATCCAAAAATTCACCGAGGGCGCTTTCCGCAAATGGGGATACGAACTCGCCACCGAGGAATTCCGCGATCATGTCGTCACCGAACGCGAGAGTTGGATCATTGACAATAAAGACAAGAATCCCGCTCTGACAGTCGCGCAGAATGCCGAACTCGTTGAACCCGGCATGGAATTCGCGCCGCCCGAGTTTCGCCAGGCCGTCGAAAAAGAAGTGCAGCAAGTCCTCGATTCGATTTACTTCACGCACGGCAAAGGTGCGTGGAAGCAAAAGCTAATGATCAACGATCGCATTGCTGACTCAATCTTCCAGCAGATCGTCACTCGCCCCGAAGAATACAGCGTCCTCGCCACGCCGAATCTAAACGGCGACTATATTTCGGATGCCGCTGCCGCGCAGGTTGGCGGCCTAGGCATCGCTCCCGGAGCCAACATCGGCGACGGATATGCAATCTTCGAAGCCACGCACGGCACGGCTCCGAAGTATGCCGACAAGGACGTCATCAATCCTGGCTCCGTGATTCTGTCAGGCGTCATGATGTTCCGACATTTGGGATGGGGCGAAGCTGCGGACCTGATCGAACGCAGCCTGGAACGCACCATCGAACAGAAAAAAGTCACCTACGATTTCGAACGGATGTTGGAAGGCGCAACTAAAGTTAAGACCAGCGAGTTCGCGACAGCCATGATCGAGAATATGAGCGCGGCAGTCGCGGCGAAATAAAATCCGCGCGGCCATGCCGACCCGATTCGATAGGATTTTGGTGTAGGGCACGGCTTCAGCCGTGCCATTCAATTTATATATGAGCGGGCTTTAGCCCCGGGAGAGCAAATTATCATGCGCAATAAAGTCACCATCGTAGGATCCGGAAACGTCGGTGCCACCGCCGCCCACTGGATCGCCTCCAAAGAACTCGCAGACGTCGTCCTCATCGATATCGTAGAAGGCGTCCCGCAAGGTAAAGGCCTCGACCTGCTCGAAGCGATGCCAATCGAGAAGCGCGATGCGCAAATCACCGGCACCAACGATTACGCGGACACCGCCAACTCCGACATCGTCGTGATCACCGCCGGAATCCCGCGCAAGCCCGGCATGAGCCGCGACGACCTTCTCAACACCAATCACAAGATCATGACTGACGTGGTCGGCAAGATCGTGCAGCATTCGCCGAACTGCATTCTGATCATCGTCTCGAACCCGCTGGACGCCATGGCCCAGGCCGCATACAAGATCAGCGGATTCCCCCGCGAACGCGTCATCGGAATGGCCGGTGTCCTCGACTCCGCCCGCTTCCGCACCTTCATCGCCCAGGAACTCAAAGTCAGCGTCGAGAATGTCACTGCCTTCGTCCTAGGCGGACACGGCGACACCATGGTCCCGCTTCCCCGCTACTCCACCGTTGCTGGCATTCCGATCACAGAACTCATCGCCAAAGACCGCCTGGAAGCCATCGTCCAGCGCACACGCGACGGCGGCGCTGAGATCGTCAAGTATCTCAAGACCGGATCCGCATACTACGCTCCATCCGCCGCCGCGACAGAGATGGTCGAAGCAATCCTCAAAGACAAAAAGAAGATTCTGCCCTGCGCCGCCTATCTCAACGGCGAATACGGAATTCATGGTCTCTTCGTCGGCGTCCCAGTAAAACTCGGCGCAAAAGGCATCGAACAGATCATCGAGATCAAACTCACGGCCGACGAAAAGACAGCACTCGACAAGAGCGTTGCCGCAGTGAAAGAGTTGGTAGCAGTGATCAACGTCTAGTAGAGACGGGGCTTGCCCCGTCTCTGCTAGCAGCGCCATTGCCACTGCGAAAAACGCGGCAAGCCGCGTCTCTACGACAATGACTATCGATCGCGGCAGCGGTTTTGCTTTCGTACTCCGGCCTCGCTATAGTGTCTGAGGCCAGCACACGATGGACTTCGATCAGCTCGAAATTTTCCTGGAAGTAGCGCGCCTCTCCAGCTTCTCGCGAGCCGCCGAGAAGCGTTTCCGCACACAGCCCGCTATCTCATCGCAGATCCGCGCGCTCGAAGAAGAAGTTGGAGCTCGCCTGCTCGACCGCTCTGGCGGCCGCGTTTCACTCACTGCTTCCGGAAAATTGTTCTTCAAGTATTCCGAAGAAACACTGGAGCGCCGCAAGGCAATCCTGAACGAAATCGCCGAAACCGAGCGCGTGCCTCGCGGCGAAATCGTCGTCGGAGCCAATGAGGGCACCTGCCTGCACATCCTGCCCGAAGTCTTCGCGCAATTTAAGCGGGACTACCCCAACGTAGCGGTCAGTATCAAACGGTCTGATTACGCAAGAATTCTCGATTGCATCCTGGAGAACGTCGTCGATTTCGGCGTTGTCTCTCTTCCCGTCACCGACAATCGACTCGAAGCGCAGATGATCCATCGCGATGAACTCGTCGTGATCACCGCTCCACGTCACCCATTGGCCGCAAAAGCCAGCGTCAGCGTCGCAGAGATTGCGACCTACCCGCTCGTCGTACCTAAACTCGGGCACACGCGCGATGCGCTCGACGCCCTTTTCTACGACCATCATCTGAAGCCAAACCTCGCGATGGAGTTGGATTCCAGCGAACTCCTGAAGCGCTTCGTAGCCGCCGGCGTAGGCGTCGGATTCATCGCTCGCTCGAACATCGAAGAAGACATTCGAGCCAAGGCGCTGGTGGCAGTCAAGTTTGCGGACGCGCAAATTCGCCGTGATCTCGCCATCGTGTTTCGAAAAGACAAATCACTGAGCCGCGCCGCGAAGGCATTCATGGACATCGCGGTGAAGCAGAAGAATTTCGCCGCCGCGGCCACCGCTCCAAAGCGATCCAAATGAGGAAGCACTCCGCAATCACGCGCACGCTGCCTCTGCTCTGCGTGTGCCTGCTTGGCGCCATCACCGTCGCCGCACAAAAGCAACCTTCCAATGCAAAGACCGCTCCCGTCGCGGCGTCCAAGCTCACTGCCCTGAAGGTCATTGGCAGCACCCGCTACACGGACAAAGAAATCCTCGCGGCCGCCGGACTGCAGCTCGGACAAAACGCCGCGGACGGCGACTTCAAAGAAGCAGTCCAGCGCTTGGGCGAATCCGGAATGTTCACCGACGTTTCCTACGCGTACACATCGTCTGGAACCGGAGTACGGCTGGAAATAACGCTGGCAGACACAGACGCCTCCAAGTTGGTGCCCGCGAGTTTCGAGAATTTTGTCTGGTTCACCGACGACGAGTTACGTGCCACCTTGCAGCACAACGTTCCACTGTTCAAACAATTTGTGCCCCTCACAGGAAATCTTTCGGACCGCATCTCCGAGGCTCTTCAGTCCATTCTTAGCGAAAAGAAATTACCGGGCCAGGTAACCTCCCTTCGCGAAGGCGACGAATCGGGCGGCGATCTCCACGGGATCGACTATCGAGTCGAGGGCGTCCGCATCATCGTTCGCGCACTCGAATTTCCAGGCGCATCGCCCGAACAAATTGACTTGCTGACCAACGCTGCCCGCCGCGTCAATGGCTCCGACTACAGCCGGTCCGCTCTGGCTGCAGTCGCGAAGTTCGACCTGCTCCCCGTCTACTTGCAACGCGGATATCTAAAAGCATCGTTTGGGCCCTCGACCGCTCGCGTCTCCTCTGACCCAAGCTCTAGTCCGAACGATTCCACCGCATCGGAAACACAGGGACGAGTCGACGCTCAGGGCACGCCAGACGTGCAAGTCGTCGCCATCGTACCCGTAACCCCCGGCAAAGTGTATGCGACCTCGGCCGTTGACTTGAAGGGCAACTCGGCGATCACGACGCCCGAATTAGCATCTCTGCTTCACCTGCCAATTGGTCAACCTACAGACGCCGTTCGACTTGTTCGCGACATCGAGAAGATCGGAAAGCTGTATCGCAGTCGCGGCTACATGACAATTCAGATCACGTCCGCCAGCAAGTTTGATGAGGATAAAAACGCCGTCCGCTACGACATCAACGTCACCGAGGGTGATCTCTACAAGATGGGAGAATTGGAAATCCTCGGACTGGACACGCAAGCGACTGGTCGCCTGAGGGCTGCGTGGTCATTAAAGGAAGGGGAACCGTACAACGCGGACTATCCACAGAACTTTCTGCGAGATACCGACCAACTCCTACCTCGCGGCGTACAGTGGACCTCCACCGTACATGCGACGCCAGATCCCAAAGACAAGACTGTGGATGTCGAGATCCGCTTCAGGTAGTCGACGTTCGTTTCGATTGCGAAAGTTACACGCACACATCTATATTCAGAACACACTGCTCGACACGAAAGGAAAAGACAATGAAAGTAAATCGGATTGCAGCTTCAATCCTCGGGATGCAGATGCTTTTGGGAATGGCCGTGGTTCCGGCTCTGGCCGCTGGAAAGAGCCAGACTTTGACTGGCGAAGTCAGCGACGCCATGTGCGGAGCAAAACACGAGATGCCCGGCAAGGCCGCGGATTGCACCAAGGTTTGCGTGAAGCACGGATCGAAATACGCTCTCGTCGTCGGAGACAAAGTCTACACGCTTGAGACTTCGGATAAAGCAGCGCTAGATCAGTTGGACGGTCTTGCGGGAGCAAAAGCGAAGGTTACGGGAGATGTAGACGGTACTACGATCGCGGTGAAATCCGTAGCAGCCGGGTCGTAACAACGGCGGACAGTGGCGCGCTGGGCGGCCTCACCCGTCCACCACGAATTCGGGCAAGAAAAAAGCCGGGCGGGGACGCCCGGCTATCCACAAAGTAAGAAACTAGTTCTGATCGGGTTTATCGTCGCGGCGCTTCAGCGTCGGGCGATCATCGTCGCCGCTCTTGTCCGTGCTGTTGGGATTGTCAGTCGAAGAAGTCCGGCGCAGGCTGGGCTTGCTTCCGTCCTTCTGCTCCATCACCTTGTGGCGATTTTCGATGGTTGCCAGACGCGATTTCACGTCGTCAAACTCTGACGTGGAAACGATGTACTGCGCGCGAGCCGGAAGAATCGTGGCAATTTCCTCCTGCGACTTTTCGATGCGATCCGGAGTTTGCGGATGCGAAGCAAATGCCTTCGCCAGCGTCCCCGGCTTCTTCTTCTCTTTCGCCTGAATCTTTTCGAAGAAGCTGATGAAAGACTGCGGATCGTATCCCGTCTTATACATATATTGCAGTCCGAGATAATCGGCTTCCGCTTCGAAATTGCGTTGGAACTTCATGAACGTGAGCGGCAATCCTAGGCCGGCCGCTTCGTAGATTCCGTATCCAATCCCGCCTCCGATAAAAATCAGAGGGATGGTCGCGATGTTCGCAATATTTCCGCGCGTCATCTGACGCATGCCGTGCCGCGCAGCGACGTGCGCAATCTCGTGCGCCATCACGCCCGCGAGTTCAGACTCCTCATCCGCCGCCAGAATTAATCCCGAGTTTACGTAGAAGAATCCACCCGGCAGTGCGAATGCGTTCACTTCGTCGGAGTCGACGACTTTGATCGTGAATGGGACTTGAGCGTCAGAATTACGCACAAGATTTTGTCCAATGCGGTTGACGTACTCGTTCACCACCGGATCCTGCACCAACTTCACGCTCTGCTCGACCTGCATCGAGTACTGCTTGCCCATCTTGATTTCGGTCTCAAGCGAATACCAGTCGCCCATGCCGCGACCCCCAACCTTGCGGTTGCCGATGGCATCAACATCCGCCTTGCTGCCGTCGTGCTTCACTTTGCTGTCGTCGGGCTCTTGAATCGGCGTCTGCGGATTCGGCGTGGCATCCTTGCTCGCGCTGTCGGTTGGGGCCGTTGAGGAAGGATCCGCAGGTGGAGTTGGCACTGGATCCTGGGTTGGCACCGGAGCAGATGTCGTCGGGGCACCAGTCGGCGTCGTAGGTGTCTGTGTGCTCGATTGTGGTGAAGTTGACTGAGACGACGGCTGCGAACTCGAATCTTTGGATGTCGGCGTTGATGCTGGTGTTTGCGTCGATACCGGCTGCGAAACTTGAGGCTGCGCGCTTGGAGTTTGTGAAGTTTGATCTTGCGCCAGCGCGGGCAATGCGACGAACGCCAGCAAGCCTAGGGAAATGAACGATTTACGGATCAACATTTGGCACCCCGTGGGAACCCAGCCGATGGACTTGATTATAGCTCGCATCAAGAACGGCGTGGAGGGAGTTCCCCAACTACTTGGACGCTCAATCCATTCATAAAGTTACCCGGCATTTGCGCAGATCAATTTTTAGAGCCCACATCGCCTCTTCGCCAGCCAATGCGCCCTGCTCAGCTGAGTCGCGCGCATGATATCTTGACTCCACCCATTAACGACAAGGGATTTTGATGACCATGGATTCACAGATTTCACCTCCCTCGACCTCCTCTTCACAAGCCGCGCAAGCCGTTTCCGACGCCTTCGTATTCTTTGGGGCCACCGGAGATCTCGCGTACAAACAGATCTTCCCTGCTCTGCAGCAGATGATCCTGCGTGACAATTTCAACCTACCAATTATTGGAGTAGCGAAGTCTGGCTGGAATTTGGAACAGATGAAAGCGCGGGTTCGCGACAGTTTGGCGCATTGCGGCGGCGTCGACGAGGGGGCTTACGCGAAGCTCGTCCAGTTGCTGCAATACATTGACGGCGACTATCAGGATCCCAAGACTTTCGATCTTCTGCGCCAAGCGCTCGGAAACGCGCGCAATCCGCTGAATTATTTGGCGATCCCTCCTGACCTCTTTGGATCCGTCTCCCAGTCCGTAGGGAAATTAAACCTTGGAAACGCTCGCGTAATTGTCGAGAAGCCGTTCGGTCGGGACCTGGCATCGGCGCGCAAACTGAACGCAACATTGCGCTCGGCCTTTCCTGAATCCGCAATCTTTCGAGTCGATCATTTTCTCGGAAAAGAGTCCGTGGAAGATATTTACTTCTTCCGTTTCGCGAATACTTTTCTCGAGCCGATCTGGAATCGCCAGTACGTCGATCATGTGCAAATCACGATGGCCGAGTCTTTCGGCGTTGCGGGACGCGGACGCGTCTACGAAGAAAGTGGTGCCATCCGAGATGTTGTTCAGAATCACCTCCTCCAGGTTGTGGCGCTTCTCGCCATGGAGCCTCCCACTAATCTCGCTCCGCGCGCGTTGCACGACGAGCAGTACAAAGTTTTCCGGGCGATTCCGCCAATCGCAGCCAGCGAAGTGGTTCGCGGTCAGTTCGATGGGTATCGAAACGAGCCCGGCGTCGCGGCCGATTCGCAGATCGAAACCTATGCCGCACTCCGATTGCAAATTAACTCCTGGCGATGGAAGGGTGTGCCGTTTCTGATTCGATCGGGAAAATGTTTGCCGGTCGACGCCACCGAAGTACTCGTGAGGCTGAAGAAGTCTCCCATGCGAGAAAAGGTCTCAGACGCCAATTACTTCCGCTTTCGCCTGGGCCCTGAATTCGCTTTGAGCTTGGGCGCACAAGTAAAGAGCCCAGGCGCGCTCATGACCTCCATGCCAGTCGAGCTATCCGCAGTGGAAAAAGACAAGGCCGCACAGAGTCCCTACGAGCGCCTGTTGGGGGACGCAATGCGGGGCAACAAACTGCTCTTTGTTCGCGAGGATGTCGTCGAATCCGCCTGGTCGGTGGTTGATCCGATTCTAGACAACGTAGTTTCACTCCACACTTACAAACCAGGATCGTGGGGTCCTGTCGAAGCCGATCGTCTCGCTGCCGATGTCGGTGGATGGCATAACCCAAGCGCTTAGGTTTTTGGCTCTACGACTCCTACTTAGGAAAAAACAAACGGAGGCTGGATGGCTCGCAAAGTACTTGTCATCGATGTGGGCGGAACGCATATAAAGATACTGGCCACGGGCCAGAAGACCCCTCGCAAAGTTGTCTCTGGCCCAAAGATGACGGCGCGGGGCATGTGTGCTTGGGTTAAGACGGCGGCCAAGGACTGGCGTTACGATGTGGTTGCCATCGGCTATCCCGCACCGGTTGTACACGGACGCCCCGTTTGCGAACCCCATAATTTGGGAAAGGGCTGGGTTGCATTCGACTATTCAAAAGCGCTGGGTTGTCCCGTTAAGATGATCAATGACGCTGCAATGCAGGCGGTCGGTTCTTACCAGGGAGGTCGTATGCTCTTTCTCGGCCTTGGCACTGGCCTGGGGTCCGCGATGATTGTTGACGGCATCGTGGAGCCGATGGAAGTCGCTCACCTCCCCTACAAGAATGGCAAGACTTTCGAGGATTACCTCGGACTCCGCGGCTTGGAGCGCATGGGCAAAAAGAAGTGGCGCCGTTACGTCACTCGAATTGTAGAAGAACTGCTGGCCGCCATGAACGCCGATTATGTCGTACTGGGCGGCGGCAATTGCAAGAAAGTGAAGAAACTTCCCCCCAAGACTCGCTTGGGGTCCAACAACAACGCGTTCGTTGGCGGGTTTCGTTTGTGGGCTGCCGAAGACAAGCGGGACGGCATCAAACTCTAGTTACACTATGTCACTAACTCGTTTGCCCGCCCTGAGCAATAATTTGACAGCCTATTGACCCCTTCGTGACACCACGCTGTTCGCAACAGCCTAACTTCAATCTGCGGTGAATCCAGATTCGTGAGACGGTCTCACCGACATCACGTCTGAAGAGATTGGAGTCAAGAACATGAGTAGAACGAAAGAAGACCTCCTCCCTGCTGCGACTTCCGAAATAACTCAATCAAATAGCGACGCCACACAGCCAGCAACGACACCAAACAATGGCGTCAAACGACGCTCGTTCTTAAAGGGCTTGGGCGTAGCAGGGGCCGCGCTCTCCGCGGGATCCCTGCTGACGGCTGCAACAGGTGAAGCAGAAGCACAGTCTCCGAAGAGCCTCACCCCTGGAGATGCCGCGATCTTGCGCTTCCTTGCCGCAGCTGAGCTGCTGGAAACCGACTTATGGGTGCAGTACGCGGAACTTGGCGGAGTTACTTCAGGAAAACAGAATCCTTACCAGAAAGCGCTCCAGAAACTCGATGGCGACGCGGCCCAGTACATCACCAGCAACACGCTCGATGAACTCACTCACGCGCAATTTCTAAACGCCTATCTCCTGCAAAAAGGCGCTGAACCAGTTGACCTCGATGCGTTCCGAACCCTGCCCAGCAGTCAAGCAGCAGGCGCTCAGAATGTCGGACGCCTCACCAATATCATGAACCTGACCGTGGATACCAGTTGGTATACCCGCTATCGCAGCACCGACAATCCGGATCTGGGCGGCTCCTTCCCGCAAGCAATCGACTTGATCAACGTCCCGGCAATTCCCCGCACGGACGACGACTTCGCGCCGCAAGAGCACATTCAGGCGATTGCGAACACTGCAGCATTCCACTTCGCCATGATCGAACAAGGCGGCAGTACTCTGTACTCGGCAATGGCTCAGAAATGCAGCAACCTCGAAGTCCTGCGCATCGTGGTCAGTATCGGCGGAGACGAAGTAGCTCACTTCCTGGAGTGGGTGGATTTCGCTGGCAACGGTGTACAAGCGCCCATCGCGCCCTTCACCGATCCAACCAACGGATTAACCTTCCCCGACTTCAACGCCACGGGAAAGCCACTGCTTCAAACGAACCTGATCTTCCCGGTACCCTGCGAATTCATCAGCGCAAGCCTTCCCCGTTGCGCTGTAATTCGTCCTACAAATCCAAAAGGCATTGCCATGGGAGTCGTAAACTTCTTAACCGGCACTGGCCTTTTCACCGGCCAGTCTCCAGCGTTCTTCAAGGCGCTGAACACGTTGGCCAGACAAGCAGACGCAGCCCAACGCGGCTTCTAAACTAGTTCCTGGAGAGCCGGGCGGCCCCCGCCCGGCCATCCCTGAATCTGGAACTTGCAATCCGCAGTCAAGTTAGAAAGTTAGTAGAGGAGCCACAATGTTCGAAGGATTATTTCAACCCATGCACTTATTGTTAATTTTCGGAATCGCCCTGCTCGTATTCGGACCAAAGAAACTTCCCGAACTCGGCAAAGGAATCGGCGACGGAATTCGCGGCTTCAAGAATGCGATGAAGGATGGAGAAACATCTCTAGAAAAAGACACTAAGCGTGCAATGGGTGATGTGAAAAGTTAAGAGAGCTTTAACGCCCCGATCAGACCGCCCAAGGATTTATCAGCGAAATCTTCGTGTCTTCAAAATGCACAGTGTTGCGAGTTGCAAGTGTGGCATTGTGCGCGAGAGTAATCCCGGCAATCATGGTGTCCCGCAGGTCGACTGGCCGGCCTCGTTTATGACGGGTGGCCATTAGATCACCAGCCAGCTTGCCTGCTGCGGCATCAAACTCTGCAATTCTTTGACCAAGTCTCTCGCTCAGTTCTTCGAACGCCTCTTCCAGTGAGATACGCCGTTTCCCGGACGGCAAAATCTGTAGGCCGTAGCGAATTTCAAGAACGGTGATGGAAGTGATCCAGATCGAGGAGCGCGGTTGGCGGTCGAGCCAATCACCAACTTGTAAATCGGGCTCTTTCCGCATGAGCGCCGAAAGCACGTTCGTGTCGAGAATAATCACGATTCGAAATCGATGGGAGGAATCGTGTGGCCGCGTAATTCACGGATATCGCCATCGAATCCAACTTTCGAAAACAAGGCAGCGATTTCTCGCCCGAGTCCACTATTGGAAACCGGCTCTTCAACAGCAGCGTTGCGCAGAATGTCGCGAACTTCTTCTTCCATGCTCCGACCGTTCCGTCGGGCACGGTTCTGCAAGCGGGATTTGACAGTGTTTTCGATATTGCGAACCACGAGCTGGGCCATGCAAGATTACCTCTTGTTCTATTCTTGATATCATGATATCACACTAATCGAGGCGGAGCATAAACAAAACTCCAACTCATTCATTATCAATTACTTACATGGTAGCAACGGGGACAGGAAGTGACGAAAATCGCCTTCTCTACGCTTCCACTTGGAAAAACTGCGCCATGTTGCGAAATTTCTGATAGCGCGTTTCAAGCAACTCCGCCGTAGGAAGTTTCCGGATCGCAGACAGATTCTGCTGCAGCGCGAGGTCAAGATATTCAGCAGCCTGTGCATGATCGGTATGCGCGCCGCCTGGGGGCTCTGGGACGATGCCATCGATGCAGCCGAGTTGGCTCAAGTCTTTTGCTGTAATCTTCATTGCTTCTGCGGCGAGATCTTTCTTGCTCGCGTCACGCCACATGATGGACGCGCAGCCTTCCGGCGAAATCACGGAATAAACCGCATTCTCCATCATCAACACGCGATCGGCTACCGCGATCGCCAGCGCACCGCCGCTTCCGCCGACGCCAATCACGGTCGCGACAATCGGAACTTCCAACCGCGCCATCTCCAAAAGATTGCGGGCAATCGCTTCACCCTGCCCTCGCTCTTCCGCGTGCAACCCCGGATAAGCACCATCGGTATCCACAAAAGTAAAAATAGGACGCTTGAATTTCTCCGCAATCTTCATAACGCGAAGTGCTTTTCGATATCCCTCGGGATGCGGCATACCAAAATTTCGATAGACACGTTGCTTCGCATCTCGCGCTTTTTGTTGACCAACAATCACCACTTCTTCGCCATGAAAGCGAGCCATCCCGCAAACAATCGCAGGATCATCTCTAAATCCGCGATCGCCGTGAATCTCGCTCCAGTCGGTGAAAATACGCTCAACGTAATCGAGCGTGTACGGACGCTGCGGATGCCGCGCGACTTCCGTTCGCTCCCACGCATTTAAATGCGAGGAAACCTCGCGGCGAAGATCGGCCACGCGATCGTGGAGTTGTTGCACCTGCCGAAGGATCTCAGGGTTCTGCGCCTCCACGGTTTGGAGGTGCGAAATCTGCTCCTCGATCTTCGTCAGTTCCTGCTGCGCTTTCAGTCCAGAATCCATGCTTATAAGATTCCCATTCTCTCGGGTAGGATGCGTCTCCACAATCGAAAGCGTCGGCCCCACAACGGCACTGCCAGGCTCCCCCACGCCGTTGTTGGCGTTGGGATCAGCCTTCTCGACCCGCTTTGCCTTCGCTCGACCCATGAATAAATCGTGGAGCGCCGGGCGACACGCCCGTCGTTCGATAATCTCTAAATCTAGCTGATCACGCGCACGCTGCCGTGCCCGCACAACTCTTCCACACGACCGCGAAAATTGCGGTCCGGCATCACATTATAGCCTTCGGCTTCCATCACCACCATGAAATCGCCTTCGCGTTCCACGTCGAATAACACCTTCGCTTCGCCCTTACGATCGCTGCATAAAGCGTGCAGCGCATCGACCATGGCATCATCCGCGCTTCCCAGCGGAATTCGAATGCGAAGCGCTCTAGGCATTGGTACGCGCGCCTCATCCAGCGGGACTATATCATTCGCCGTCAGCTTGGGATTCGCACCCTCCTCAATCCGCACGCCGCCGCGAATCATCACCGGCACTTCAAGCTTGGCCTTCTCCGCCAGTTTCTTATAAGCCTCGGGGAAAATCAGCAACTCGACTTTTCCATACACATCTTCGAGTGATGCCTGCGCCCAAAGATCGCCAGTGCGCTTTGCCTTTGCGATTCGCAGCCCAGAAATCAATCCAGCCGTGATAATGTTCTCGTCCTTGCCCGTCGATTTCTTCATCGCGGAAATATCTTCGGTCGAAAGCGCATTCAGATCGGCGAGTTTGTCTTTGTACTTATCCATCGGATGCCCAGTGATGAAGAATCCGAGGATTTCTTTCTCCGCCGCCAAACGAGTCTGCTCATCCCAGTCGGGAACGTTCGGAAGCGCGTCATTTGCTTCCTGCGCCGTCTCTTCCGCGAAAACGCCAAATAATCCGTGCTGACCAGATTCCGCGTCACGCTGCGATTTCTGCGCATGTTCAATTGCCGTATCCAGCGCTTTCATCAACTGCGCGCGACGGCCAAAGCAATCCATCGCCCCGCTCTTGATCAGCGACTCCAGGACACGCTTGTTCAGCAAACGCAAATCCACTTCTTCGCAGAACTCAAAAAACGAGCGGTAATTTCGACCGAGCTTTTTCCGTCCTGCCACAATCGATTCGATCGCATTACCCCCAACATTCTTTACCGCGGCCAAGCCAAATCGAATCGCTTGCTCATGCGGAGTAAAGTTCGCGTCGCTGACATTAATGTCGGGAGGCTCAACCGCAATCCCCATCTCGCGACATTCGTTGATGTACTTGACCACATCATCCGTGCTGCCGGTGACCGAAGTGAGCAACGCGGCCATGAAGTCCAACGGATGATGCGTCTTCAGGTACGCCGTGTGGTATGCGAGCAACGCATACGCCGCGGAGTGAGACTTATTGAAGCCGTAACCTGCAAATTGCGCCATCAAGTCAAAGATCTTCTCGATCTTCTTTGGAGGGAATCCGCGCTTGGTCGCGCCTTGCACGAAACGCTCTCTCTGTTGCGCCATCTCGTCGGCATTCTTCTTACCCATCGCCCGACGGAGTAGATCCGCTTCACCGAGCGAATAGCCTGCGAGCTTATTCGCCGCCTGCATAACTTGCTCTTGATAAACAAAAACGCCCAGCGTCTCCAGCAGAATCTCTTTTAGTTCCGGCAGTTCGTATTCAATCTTTCGGCGTCCATGTTTGCGCTCGATGAAATCATCGATCATTCCGCCCTGAATGGGACCTGGTCGATAAAGCGCATTCAGTGCCGTGAGATCTTCGATGGAATTCGGCTGATAGCGCCGCAGAACATCTCTCATGCCCGACGATTCAAACTGAAACACGCCAGACGTTAATCCCTTGTGGAAGACCTTCGCGTAGGTCTCGTTATCTTCCAGCGGGACATCATCGAGATTCAGGTTGGTGCCCTTCAGCGCGATCAACTTCAACGCGTCATCGAGAATCGTAAGCGTCGTCAGCCCGAGGAAATCCATCTTCAACAGGCCCATCTTTTCGATGGCGACCATGTCAAAGGCCGTAACAATTTCGTCGTTCTTCGTTTTATGGAGCGGCACCAGAGTCCGTCAACGGCCGCGGGGAAATCACCACGCCTGCCGCGTGCACGCCGGAGTTGCGCACCATTCCTTCCAACCTGCGCGCGGTGTCTAACAACTGCTTTACCTGCGGATCTTTTTCGTACGCGTCCTGCAGCGCAACCGATTCCTTCAGCGCGTCATCAAGTTTGATGTTCAGCGTGGTCGGAATCATTTTCGCGATGCGGTCAACATCGGCATACGGCATATCCATCGCGCGACCAACATCTTTGATCGCAGCTTTGGCAGCCATGGTTCCGAACGTGATGATCTGCGCCACATTGTCGCGGCCGTATTTATTCGTGACGTAATTGATCACTTCCCCGCGTCGATTCATGCAGAAATCGATATCAATATCCGGCATGGAAATACGCTCAGGATTCAGAAAGCGCTCAAAGAGGAGTTCGTGCTGCAAGTGGATCGATGTCCGTGATCCCGAGAGAATAAGCGACCAGCGCGCCAGCAGCCGAGCCTCGACCGGGGCCAACCGGAATCCCACATTCGCGCGCGTAACGAATAAAGTCCCACACGATCAGGAAATATCCAGAAAACTTCATCTGCTGAATGATCGCCAGCTCGCGCGCTAATCGTCTGCTCGTACTCCGCCAACGAGTGCTTGAGCTTGCCGCTCGATGCGGAGTTCCGCAGATTCTCCATGCGACGTGCGAAACCTTGGCGCGTGATGTGCTCAAAATAGCTGTCGAGTGTAAAGCCGTCCGGAACATCAAAATGCGGGAACGGGCTCGGAACTTTTTCCAGCTTTAGGCTGCAGCGCTCGGCGATTCCCAGGGTACGTGAAAGCACCTGAGGAGCATCGTGAAATACGTGGTGCATCTCCTCGCCGTTCTTAACGAAGAACTGCGTGCCTTCAAACTTCATCCGATTCGTATCCTGAATGGACTTTCCCATCTGGATACACAGCATCACATCCTGCGCATGCGCATCGTCTTCACACAGATAGTGACTGTCGTTGGTGGCGACGAGTGGCAGCCCAAGATCTCTTTCCAACTGGAACAAGCCGGAGCGGATCCGGTGCTCCATCTCCAGGCCCTGATCCTGAATCTCAAGGAAGAAATTGTCTTTTCCAAAAAGCTCACTGTAAAAACCTGCAGCCGCCTTGGCCGCGTCGTATTTCCCTTCCATCAATCGCTCAGCAACTTCACCTTTGAGGCATCCAGAAAGTCCAATCAGGCCCTTCGAATGGTCCGCCAAGAACTTCTTGCTCACCCGTGGCTTGTAATAGAAACCCCGTAATGAGGCCTCAGAAGTGATCTTTACAAGATTGCGGTAGCCTTCCTCATTTTCGGCAAGTACGAGAAGGTGATTGTATGTATCTCCATCCGGCGGAGTGCGCGTGATGACGTGGTCGTCCTTCTTGCAGACGTAAAGCTCGCAGCCCACGATCGGCTTCACGCCGACTTTGTTCGCGGCGTTTACAAAATGCACTGCGCCAAAAATGTTGCCATGATCGGTCATGGCGACCGCGGGCATGCCGAGTTCGTGCACGCGCTCCACGAGCTTTTCAACGTCGCAAGCGCCGTCGAGCATCGAGTAATCGCTATGAAGGTGCAGGTGGACGAATTCAGATTTAGTCATGGAAAGGCGGCACTTGGCTATTAGCTTTTAGCCATTAGCTTAATTGATCTCATTCTAATGGCTGGACGGGGACGTTCAATGGCTGGGACTGTGCAAATCTCGGTCGTAATTTGCCGACGCGATCGCGCTATCGAGGCACTTGGAAATCAACGCCCCGCTCATCATTCATCTTCGCAGTGGCTGCTAGATCAAGTTGCGCCAGAGGAATCTTCTTTGCGGATTGGTCGCCGAATACCCACAGCGTCCCGCCGGAGATCGCGTAATTTCGAATCTCTTCCACATGCCGATCGCGGAATACAAGAGCAGTGGCTGGCTCCGTGTTCGATGACGGATGCGAACGCGCATCCAAGTCGGCCTGCAACCGGTCGATCTTTCCGTTGAGTGTCTGGACTTCGCGGCTCACATCATCGTTCTGGCGGTACGGCCCTTGATAACCGGAATCGGCATACGAGTCCGACGTCTGATCGTCGCTCTGATCGTAGGACTGGTCGTAAGCCTGATCGTCATACGGATAGTATCCACCGTAATATCCCAGATACGGATAGTAGCCCGCGTAGGGATAAACATACCGGCGTCCGTTAAAACCACGACGCCTGAAGTTGGGATTGCCGCTTATGCGAACGCCAGAATTGCGAGTCGGATAATGTCCGAAGTTCCCGCCATGAGATACACCAGAAGCGTGCGAGAAACCAGAGGAGTGGGAAAAGCCGGAGGAGTGCCCTGCGGACCCGCCGCCGGAAGCAACGTGCATACCGCCCCCGCCACCGTGCCGTTGCGCTATTAAGGGCAGCGCGCACAGGATAAAGCTAAACGTCGCTACATACAGAAAGCGCCGCATGAGGTGATTATAGCGCAATTCTGAGAGCCTTGGCGGGAGCTTTAAAGCCTATTTGGGGACGAAGATCCAGTCCTCAGCAACAGGTCGGATCCCCGTCACCACGGCAAGCCTAGCCAACCTACTTCTTTTTCTTGGGCGAAGCCTTGCCCTTCGTCTTGGCAACAGGCTTCGATGGCTTAGCCGGTTTCGCAGCCTTCTTTGGAGCCGGCGCTTTCGCCGCCTTGCTGCCCTTAGCCGCAGCCTGAACCTTAGCGGGAGCGACGGCTTTCGCCGCAACCGTTTTCACTGGTACCGCGATCGCTGCCTTCGCAGCAGGAGTTCCCTTGCCTGCAGCAGCCTTATCCGGAACTGGGGCCACAGCAACCGCAACCTCAGCCGTTTTTCCCCTCCCCTTTTTCCCAGCCTTGCCCGCCGCAACGACGGGTGGCGGAGCCGCAGCAGCAGCGGCCGCCGCTGCAGCCTTCGCCGCTCGTCCCCGTTTAGCAGGAGGTGGTGGTGGAGGCGGCGGTGGAGGCGGCGCCAACGGTTTCAAATACTTCATGATTTCCGTGTGCGAGCGCAGCCGTCCATCCAACAGCAGCAGGAACACGTCATTCGCGATCTTCGGATATTCCGGCATTGGCGGAGCAATGAGCAGCTCCGTCATCTCGATCAACGGAACTTTCTTCTGCACCTCTCGCCACTTCGTCAGAAAATTCTTGATCTTCTCCGTCACTGGCTTCTGCCGCGAGGTAATCGACAGAAACAAAATCATCTCCGGACGCGCCGTCGAAAGTAGCTGCCACGTCCGCGACGGCGTCGAAGCTTCTTTGCCGGTCAGGCGCTTAGCCAAAGCGTGCGCATCGGATTCCAAACTCTTCCAGGCTTCCACCAAATCCTTGCGTGGAATCGCACGCCGCAAATCCGAAATATCTTTATCTCCCAATTTCTCAGAGAGGAAATACAAGACCGACGGCGCCACTTCCGGCGCGTATCCCAGATCGTTCATCTGCTGACGCGTCTTAGTCAACTCGGCCAATCCTTCTGAATCGACTTTTGCCGCGCTCCAGTGCGAATTCAGGACCTTTAGCCATCCCTCTTTTTCGTACGCCTTCAGGACGGCCAGCGCATCATCTTCATACGCCAACTGCTCAATCTCGTTCCCGATGCTCGCGTTGCGGATGTACTCGATGTATCCGTTTTCTTTTCCAGATTCGTAACGCGCCTGCGTCCGCTCTTCCAGCGGCCACTGAAACCGCGTCGAGAATCGAGTCGCACGAATCATCCGCGATGGATCTTCCAAAAATGCGTAATTGTGCAGGACTCGAATGACTTTCGCTTCGATGTCTGCAACGCCATTGAACGGATCCATCAACAGCCCGCGGGATCCCTCATTCAGCGACAACCCCATCGCGTTGACAGTGAAGTCGCGGCGACGCAGATCTTCCGCAATCGTTGCCGGAGCCAACTGCGGAGCTTTTCCCGGCTTGTCATAACGCTCCGACCGCGCCATGGAAATCTCAGCCCGCACGCCACCCGGCAGCGTCAGCAAAAGGGTGCGAGTTTCGTCATCCGTGTGACTGATGACCGCCCCCGCGCGCTCGAGGTCTTTCTGCAGCTTGAGCGCGTTGCCCTGGACCGTGAAATCCAGGTCGCGGATCGGGAAGCCCGTAATAATGTCGCGGATGGCGCCACCGGTGAGATACAGATTCATCCCAGCGGCCTTCGCGGCCTCTAGGACGAGGGTGACTCCCTTTTGTTGGTCCGGGGTGAGCCGGGTTTCCAGCGTATAGATGTAATCGGCCATGCCTTCCTAAGCGCCGTGCGGTAGCTGGATCGGGGCGTTATTCACAAGATTTCCACAGGTCTCTACCCGAACCTTGATCACCCGCTTCTTGGCGGAATCTAACTCTCTCTAGACATTAGACTTATATCGAAAGCTTACACTTTCAGCAAACTAGAGAAAATAACACAAGGTTTACCGTTTGGCTACTGTGAAGGCACAATCTACCCGATTTCTTCAGTAAAGTGCGAGAATCCAATCTGGATCAGCAAGCCCCGTGTGGCGCGGACGCTCCTGTCCGCGAAAACGTTGACTCCCAGACGGAGTTGCGAGTTTTATAACGCTTTTTCCTTTGAAGTCAAGTAATCGGCAATAGCAATACTCCAAGAAAGCTTTCTGGATCAATGGCCTCGACCCACAAAAAAGTGATCGTTCGCAAGCACGACCGCGACACCCTCAACGGTCACGTTTCCCCGTCGAATTTCGTCGTGGACGGCAAGCTCGAACTCCTGAACCTTGGCGGAAACGTCGTCGCCATCGACCTCACCGAAATCAAAGTCGTCTACTTCGTCCGCGAATTCAGCGATACGGACTTGATGGTCCGCAAGACTTTCACCACGCGGCCACGCACCGAAGGACTCTGGGTCCGCCTCCATTTCAAAGACAACGACATCATCGAAGGCATTCTCCCCAACGACCTAACCCAGAATCCTCCCGAAGGATTCCTGATGAACCCTCCCGACCTCCGCTCAAATACCCAGCGCGTCTTCGTCCCCCGCTCGGCATTAAGTTCAGTAACGGTGCTAGCGGTGATAGGCTCAGCCAATCGTCGCCGACGCGGCGGCCAACCGGATACGCGGCAAGTCACCTTGTTCGAACAGTAACCCGGTTCTCACTAACCCGATTCTGAGTTCCCGATTCTCAGTTCCGCGCAAAATCATCTGGAACTTCCTTTTCTGTTTTACCCCGTGTGCCTCCGATGCCCCCGTGGTAAAGATCTTGACTTTGATCGCGCCGTGAACCACCACCACATCCCCGCATTCCGGACACGCTACAATTCCCCGAGCCGCTTATGAAACTATCCGACATCGCCACCGCTCTCGACGCTCGCATCGACAACGCTTCTCCGTCCACTGAAATCTCCAGCGTCTCCGGAATCGAAGAGGCCAAAGCGGGACAGCTCACCTTCGTCTCGAATCCCAAATACAACTCGGCTGCGAAAACGACGAAAGCTTCAGCTGTCATCGTCTCCGAAACTTTTCCAGCGATCGCAACGGGAATGCTGCGCAGCAAGAATCCATATCTGGCGTGGGCGAAGGCCATCGAGCTTTTCTACCAGCCGCCCGCCTACGCCCCCGGAGTCCATCCCACCGCCGCAATTCATCCCACCGCGAAAGTCGGCAAGAACGCGCACATCGGACCCTACGTCGCCATCGACGCCGACGCTGTCATCGGAGACAACGCCGTCCTGCTCGCTCACGTCGTCATCTATCGTGGAGCGACCATCGGCCACAACTTCTTCGCGCACGCGCATGCCGTCGTCCGCGAATTCTGTCATCTCGGAAATAATGTCTTACTGCAGAACGGCGCAGTCGTCGGCTCCGATGGATTCGGATTCGCCAAGACTGACGACGCGCGCTGGCACAAAATCGTCCAGTCCGGAAACGTGGTCGTCGAAGATGATGTCGAGATCCAGGCCAACGCCTGCATCGACCGCGCCAGCATCGGCGAAACCCGCATCATGCGCGGAGCAAAAATCGACAACATGGTCCACGTCGGCCACAGCTGCATCATCGGACACGACACTCTGCTCTGCGCCCAGGTCGGCCTCGCCGGCACCACCGACGTTGGCAACAACGTGATCCTCGCCGGACAAGTCGGCGTCAGCGGCCACGTCAAAATTGGAGACGGCGCCATCGCCATCGCCCAAAGCGGCATCCCCCACGACGTAGCCCCCGGAGCCATGGTCAGCGGCGCTCCCGCCATCGATCATCGCCTCTGGCTAAAATGCTGCGCCGCCTACGCCAAGTTGCCGGAGATTGCGAAGGCAGTTAGAAAGCTGACCGAAAGCGAGTAAGGCGCTCTCTCGAGCGGCGTTATCTACAACCGCTTGCGGTACCACCGCTGTCATCCTGAGCGCAGCGGCGGATTCGCGAAGCGAATCCGCTGCGGAAGTCGAAGGATCCCTACCTGCTCTACCGAACCGCACTCTGTTAACTGATCGGCTATTATCCCGTGTTTACCACCACCCCCACCCCCTCCTCTATAAGAATCATCGGGATGGAAGGAAATTTCCCGCCAAAATATTGAGCCTAAAGGCCAAACTCGCAAAATATTCCAGAATAAGGACTTAGCCGGATATTCCCTTATTGGCACTGATTGGGCGAGAAATCTTCAAATTCCAGCGCGCAAGCCTTGTTTACTACACATTTACTAGGCCCCCATCGTGCGATCTCGATCGGCGACGATTCGTAAGTGCTCCGTAACGCGCCAGCGAATCGACCAGTTTCGCATCGGACGAATCAGAAGTCTGTGATGGCCATCACATGCTAGTTGTGACGAAAGGGTTGTGATGAATCGGGCAATTCAACGCGACCTCGAAGTGACCCCGCAAAATGCCGTCCCAATTTGGAGCTTGCTCGCCGACAGCCGATTCGCTAGCCTAAATCTCGGGAGACTGGCCATGCAAATTAATCTGCCTCCAGACTTGGAATCGTTGGTCAACAAACGCCTTTCCGGCGGCGGATACTCCAGCGTGGAAGAGGTATTCCGCCGGGCTCTTGAGGCTCAGGACGCAGAGGAAAGCTGGACCGACGAAGAACGGCGAGCTTTATCTACCCACATCGAAGAAGGATTCTCACAAGCCGAGCGCGGCGCATTGACCGACGGTGCCCAGGCCCGCCGCGAAATTCAAGGAATGAAAGACAACTGGCATCAGAAACGTTCGTCCCAATCGCGATCGTCCTCGCAATCATCCAAATGACGGTCGTCAAATGAGTGACGTTTAGATGACCAAGACCACGTACGCTCTCACCAACTCGCCAAAGCCGACATCTTCGATATCTGGTCGTAATGCAGAATCCATCGCAGAAGATAACCTGGACGTCGCCGATCGCGTAGAAGAGGCAATTTACGAAGCTTGCGCTTTTGTTGCGGAGGCTCCGATGCACGGCCATTGCCGATCCGACCTCACTCGTCGCCGCTGCGATTCTGGACTCTGACTCCATATCCCAATTACACCGCCGTTTATCGGCCCGAGACTTCTCCCCTTCAAATCGTAGCCGTTCTGCACGGTAAACGAAATTCACCGATTGTTCTGAGAATCGCCAATAAACCCACACCGTGTTCTAGCAGCCAAAACTAAACCGGGTGCCCTACCTTTCGCATTTGAAAAGTGGATTCCCATCCGACGAACGTGAAGGGTTTTGACTGACACCATGAGATCAGCATCACAGATGATATTGCGGCGCGTATACTATGCAGTCATCCTGACTCAGATCATGCCCAACGCACGCCATGTGCTCGCGCTGCTGAAAACCCACATTCGCGGAGACGACCAAGAGTTCATGTCGATCGCGATGCAGGTTGCTGCGCAGGAAGCGAGGCAGGGGCACCTACGTGTAGCAGATCAAATCCGAGATCTCATCGATCGAGCGAAACTGCAGCGAACGCAAAGTCAGCAAAGGCTCTTAGTTTTAGAGCCGAAGGGAGATCTCGGCAACTTAATTACTCTTCAGGAACCGACGATTCGCCTAACCAGCTTGGTCTTGCCGAACGACTTAGAGGCACGTTTACGTCGAGTCCTTCTCGAATATCGGCAGCAGCGGAGACTGCGAGAGCACGACCTCCTGCCACGCAGGAAACTCCTGTTCGTTGGGCCGCCCGGTACGGGAAAGACAAGCGCTGCAGCGGCCATGGCGGCTGAACTTCACATACCGTTATTAGTGGCTCGGCTTGAAGGCATCATCACTAAATTCATGGGCGAGACAGCAGCTAAGCTACGGACAATTTTCGATGCAATGACGATTCGCGCAGGCGTGTATTTGTTTGACGAATTCGATGCGTTAGGCACTAGGCGAAACCAAGCGAACGACGTTGGAGAAATACGACGCGTTTTGAATTCATTTCTTCAGTTCTTGGAGAAAGACTCATCCGACAGTTTGGTGATCGCTGCCACTAACCATCCCGAACTCTTAGACAAGGCTTTATTTCGGCGGTTCGACGATATTATTGAGTTTTCGGCTCCGAGCGTCGAACTAGCGGAAGCCTTGATGAAGAACCGACTCGCGAATTTCAGGTTGGCCGACATCCGATGGAAAGACCTCTTAATCGAGGCCGATGGATTAAGTCAGGCGGAATTAGTACGCGCCAGCGATGATGCCGCTAAGGATGCTGTTCTAGCTGAGTCGCTCAGCGTCGCTCACGAGCGATTGCTCGCTGCGGTCCGTGAGCGAAAGAGGACTCATCCCCCCGATTCCCGCGGATGAGCGAATTTCCGCACAATCGTGATCACATTTTTCTTCACGGCCAAGCCGCAGCCGAGGCTTACGTGGGTCGGGGCGGAGGCCGCAGACACTTCCCCCCATTTCGCAACCGAGAAGATCATGCGCAGCGACTGGAATTGGACCTGCGGCAAGCACTTGCACTAGCGCACGAAGCTGCGGATGTCACTGTGAAGAGCACGCCTCATGATGCACCTGGGTACTATTTGGAATTTGTTCTTAACCCAGAAGGGCGAGAATTTATTCAGAGTCTCGAAAATCGACAGCAAGGGATTGAACTTCTTTCTGTTAGGACCGGTATTACCGGGGGCGACATTTACGCTACGGTTCTCGTTCCATCGGGAGCGGAAAACTTCTTCCTTAAGCGCATCGAATCCTATCGGACGGCGGACACCGCCAAGGGAAAGCCCAAGAATGAAAAACTTGTTGCCAGTATCGATAGCGTCGCTCTAGCCGCGGTGCGCTCACTGTTTACCGATGCCCCCTATCGCTTCCCCGTCGAAGATACTCCGGTCTGGTGGGAAGTCTGGCTTCGACAAGCTGGCTACGAACGATTCGTTCACGCCGCAGAGGCCATTGGGGTCAGGGTGAACCAAACAGAAAGGCTAACCTTCCCCGAACGCGAAGTTGTGCTCGCTGATGCTTCCGTAAGCGCCTTGGGTAACTTGATGAGGATCACCGACGCAATCGCCGAACTGCGCATTGCGTCGGATAGCCCCACGCCATTCTTAGGATTCGCCAATTTTGAACAAGGCGACTGGGTACGGGACCTAGCGCGGCGAACCCAACTCCCAAATGCGGAATCACCGGCGGTTTGCATCCTTGACAGCGGTATCACCCGCACTCACCAGCTTTTGGCTGCGTCGCTGAGCCCAGCGGACGTCCACAATACGACCCTGGTTGGGGAACTGGAGACAGCGCATTCTGGCAAGGCCATGGAACCGCGATGGCCGGCGTAGCTCTATATGGAGACCTGCAACGATCTCTGCTGAGCGGCGACACGGTTCATCTTCAGTACGGACTTGAATCTGTAAAAATGCTAAACCCAATCGGTATTCAGCACGACGCTATGTTGTATGGCGCGGTAACGCGCGAATGCATTGCGCGGCCTCAAGTCTCAAAACCCAACCGACGCCGAACATTTTGCATGGCGGTTACAAGTGCCACAGGCGCGCCTGGGGGGCGCCCTTCATCATGGTCGGCGACCTTGGATTCTTTGAGCTATGGGGACGGAACCAGTGGGCACTTGATCGTTGTCTCGGCCGGCAACATTGCCCGAGAAGACATCGATCCCAGCCAGTACCCCAGCAGAAATGACGAACAGCCTATTCAGAACCCATCGCAGGCTTGGAACGTCCTCACAGTAGGGGCTTACACCGAAAAAACGGCCATCTCCGATCCTCAATTTCGAGATTGGGAGCCAATAGCGCCCACGGGTGAGATTGGTCCAGCGAGCCGAACTTCTGTCCTGTGGGATCAGCAATGGCCTGTCAAGCCGGACGTGGTTTGTGAAGGCGGAAATTGGGCGTCTGATGGAACAAATGTCGATTCCCCGGACGATCTCGCACTCCTCACCACATATCATCAGCCCGCAGTGCAACAGTTTACAACCATACGTGATACCAGCGCAGGCACCGCTTCGATTGCGGGACTTATGGGGAAAATGATGGCGGCTCGCGCAGACCTATGGCCAGAGAGTATTCGCGGATTGGTCGTCCATTCGGCTAGGTGGACACCCCCGATGCGGGCTAGAATTGAGGCCGCTCATACTCGATCACAAAGGGTCGCAGTGCTCAGAAGGTACGGATATGGCGTACCTGACTACACCCGCGCTCTGCTCAGCTCCATCAACGATGTCACCCTCGTTGCACAAGACCAGCTTCAACCGTTTCGCCGCGGTGTTGGGCGAAACATAATCGGCAACCAAATGAGTCTTCATCAACTGCCGTGGCCGACGACGGAGCTCCAGGCGCTGGGTGAAACAGAAGTCGAGATCAAGGTAACGCTCTCTTATTTCGTCGAGCCTAATCCGGGCGATCGTGGCTGGATCCGACGGCACAGATACGCATCCCACGGTTTGAGGTTCGCATTGAAACGCAGCCTCGAGAACCTTGAGTCATTTCGCGCTCGTATCAATAAAGCGGTTCAGCTTGAAGACGAAAACACATCGACGGATGCTGGCCCTGACAATTGGCTGATCGGGCCATCGCGTAATGTTGGTTCGCTCCATTCAGACTACTGGCGCGGTTCGGCCGCGGAACTTGCCCGTCGAGACGCGATCGCGGTCTATCCGGTGACGGGGTGGTGGAAGGAAAAGCCATTTCTCGAACGCTATGAACGCCTTGTGCGATATGCCCTGATCGTTTCGATTAATGCGAGCGCTGCGGACATAGACATCTATACGCCCGTGGCAATCTCTATTGGAATACCTATCGAGATCGGGTAAGTGCCTTCATCACATCCACCGTGTGACGCCCGTCACAGACAGCCATCCATCCGTCGGCGACAATGGGATTGACCTGTGTGCCAAGGGATCGGTGTGTCCGTCTTCAGAGACGGCTCATGTGGTTGCTTCGGCGCTGGGAGTAGTGGCTCTTTGACAACTAAAGACAATCAATAATCTAGCTAAGGAGCGGCTGCCATCCCGTTGCCACCATCCCGTGAAAAGGACAAAAACCAAGGAAAACGTCAGCTAAGTCCTTATGCTGGAAGATTATGCATATAAGTCCATTGCGCTCAAGATTTTGGCGGGGAATTGGTGCTCCAAGATGCTCATTCTTATCGAGGTACCGGGTGGGGGGTAGGGGTACGGAGCCGATATTAGCTTAGTGGTTAACAAGCACCACATGGACGGGTCTGGTTATTATGGAAAATACAGACCATGCACAATCTTCCCGAAAATCTCTTTGCGAATCCGGTATGGAATGCGCTGCAAAGCACGCATCGGCATTTCGCTGTCCGCGCAGGAGACGCGTGCCGCTATCCGGCGGAGGTAGCTCCTTTTGGGGCGGTGGCGGAGGCGAGCTTAGATGCGCTGCGGCAACTGCATTCGTTGCTTGATCCGGGGGAGTCGGTTTGGGTCGCCGATGTTGGCATCGAAAACTTTTTTCGCGACACTGCGAAAGATTCCCTCGAGATTTCTCGTGAACGTTCTCTTGAACTTTCTCTTGAACAATCATTGGATTGTCTGCAGATGATTTTGCCAGCGGACGTTGCGATGCCGGATTCGGTGTCGGATCAAGGTCTCGGAAAATCTGGCGATCCGGAAATGAAAATCGTTCCCCTCTCTCGCGAGAACGCGGCGGAGATGGTTGCGCTCACCGACGTCGCGTTTCCAGGATTCTTTCGCGCGCGAACGTGTGAGATGGGTTCGTACTATGGGATACGAGAAGGCGGTAAATTGATCGCGATGGCTGGCGAACGATTGAAACTCGATGGATATTCTGAACTGAGTGGAGTCTGCACGCATCCTGAGTATCGCGGCAAAGGGCTGGCTGCGCGCCTGATGTGGCAACTTGTGCGCGATCATCGGCGAGATGGAATTGTGTCGTGGTTACACGTAGGGAGCGAGAATCGGCGCGCGGTGGAGTTATATGAGCGAATGGGATTCTCGGTGGTGCGCCATGTCCTCCTCGTCAGACTGAAACGAGCGGGCTGAGTTTTTCGTCGAGATCCGACGACGTCCCCAAAATCTATAGGGCTTTCACTTCCGCAGACGCTTCTTGCATCTCTTCCGGAAGACCGCTGCTGATGGCGGCGCGAACTTTGGCCATGAGGGAATCGCGGGATCCGAAATCGGCAGGCTCGATGGGATCGTGGAATTGGACAGTCACGGTCCCGGGACGAATCGCAAAGCGCGCTTTCGGCATGACCTGCTCGGTGCCGGAAATCGTGATCGGGACGACGGGAACATTGCACTCCTGCGCGAGATAGAAAGGACCCTTCTTGAAGGGCAGCAGCTTGCCATCGAACGAGCGCTTCCCTTCCACGTAGATGGTCATGTTGAGTCCGAGGGCGATGGCTTTGACGGCGTCGCGGACGGCGGTAATGCCGGCATCGCGATTGCGGCGATCGACAGGGACGAGCGATCCGATGAGCATGATGCGCCCCAGAATCGGGATGCTGAATAGCTCTTTCTTGACCATGACCGATGTCCGGCGCGGGATAAGCGGCAAAGTAATCGGCGGATCAAGATTCGAAATGTGGTTCGACATGAAGATGTAAGTTCGAGCGGGATCAATTTTGTCGAGACCGATGGTTTTTACTTTTACGCCAGCGATACGAACGCCGGTCCACGCCACCCACATGCATCCGTTGTAGAGGAAGTTAATGTCTTTGGTGAGATAGGTCCAGGGAAAGCCAAGCAGCGCCGCTACCGGAAGTGAAGCGGCCCAGAAGACCAGCATGGCAATGGTGCGAAACACGCTATGTTTTTACTCCGAGAGTTTTTGGATTGAGAGTCGGTATATCGGCCTTGCCGCCGAGTGCGCGCAAACGCTGAGGAAGCTTCTCATAGATGCCGCCGAATCCGCCATTGGACAGGATGGCAACGACATCGTGCGGGCGCAACTCGGGAGCGATCGCGTTCACGATGGCGTCGGCGTCCGGAAGAATACGGGCGGGTTTGCCTTGCTCGTTGATCGCATTGACGACGTGATCGATGTCGAGTCTTTCAGCCTCGGGAATCGCGTCTGATTTGAAAATCGCTGCGAGCACGACCTGGTCGGCGAGCGCGAGGCTGCGGGAGAGCGCGTCCTGAAGGACGTTGCGGCGAAGAGTGTTGGAGCGAGGCTCAAGAATGACCCACAAGCGCGATTGCGGATAACGGGCGCGGAGAGCGTGAATCGTCTGCTCGATGGCCGTGGGATGATGGGCGAAATCGTCGATGATTGTGACTCCGTTGACTTGGGCTTTGACCTCCAGCCGCCGCTTGACGCTGCGAAATGTTTTCAGCGCTTGGGCAATCACTTCTTTTTTTATGCCGTAGTTCGCGGCCAGAGCGCCGGCTGCGGTGGCGTTCCAGACGTTGTATTCGCCTCCGAGTGCGAATTCGAAATCGGCCCAGGGCTCTCCATTGCGGAGAACGGACCAAGATGTTTTCTCTTCGCCGAGATTTAGATTAGTCACTTTCCAGGTTGCGCTCGCGTTAGCGAGATCGTTCGCGCGACTGCCGACGCGGTCAGCGTTTCCGTAACGCTCAACTGGGCAAAATGCTTTTTGCAGGCAGCGGTCTAGGCTGTCTCCTGATTTGCCACCAGGATCGAATCCGATGATTCGGCCGCGTTTGGGGACGAGATTTACTAGTCGTTTGAAAGCGGTTTCGACGGCGTCGAGATCTTTGTAAATATCCGCGTGATCGAATTCAACGGAGGTGAGGATGACGGAGTCTGGAAAATAGTGCAGGAACTTTGGGCCCTTGTCGAAGAACGCAGTGTCGTATTCGTCGCCTTCGAGGATGAAGTGTTTGCCGTCGCCGAGTCCGAAGCTGCGGCCGAAATTTTCGGCGATTCCTCCGATTAGAAACGAGGGCTGAAGACCGGCGGTTTCGAAGATCCAGGCGAGCATCGAAGTCGTAGTCGTCTTGCCGTGAGTTCCGGCAACGACGAGAACATCTTTGCCTACGAGGAATTCGTCATGCAGAATCTGCGGCATCGAGCAGAACGGAATGCGCTGATCGAGTACAAACTCGAGCTCAACGTTGCCGCGTGAAAGCGCGTTGCCGACAACGACGAGATCGGGACGAGGGTTGAGATTGGCCTCGGAGAACGGCTGCGCAACGGTGATACCGAGCGATTCGAGAAATGTTGACATCGGCGGATACGACGCTGCATCGGACCCGGTGACGCGGAAGCCGCGTTCCTGCAGCATTCCCGCGAGGGAGGCCATCGCGGTGCCGCAGATGCCGATCAGGTGGATGTGTTTTGCTTTGGTCTTCATCGCTTGTTTTTGATATGGAGAACGTCTCGACTTTGGCTGTTCGCTATTAGCTCCTCGCGCTTAGCTAGGAGCCAATCGTTACTCAGTGTGTCATCTGGTACTTCTCATTCGCGTCGCAGACTCCAATATCTCTAGCTTCACTTGATCGGTCAACTTCGAGCCTTGCTTTGACTCCGAACGGCAGAGTGATGTTCGCGCGCGACACGTGACCGGAGCGCATTCCGAAAGCGACTGGGATTCCTAGATCGCCGACTACGCGCATGACGACTTCTTCGAGCGTGTAGTCCTGATTGATGGCTTGGCGGCAATCGATCATTTCGCCAAAGATAATTCCGCGGACGTCCTTTAGTTTGCCAGCGTACTTCAGTTGGATGAGCATTCGGTCGATTTGAAAGGGCTTGGCCGCGATGTCTTCGAGGAAGAGGATCGTGCCAGCAGTTTCGATGTCATACGGCGTGCCGAGCGCGGCGACGAGAATCGACAGACATCCGCCATAGAGAATGCCTTCGGCTTGGCCCGCGACCAGTGGCTTCGCTCCGGAGTCGGAACCGATCTCCCAGGTTGTTGCGCCACTGACTGCATTTTGCCAGGCTACCCAGTCGACTCCATCGGGATCTGCGAAATCCTTGGCGATCATTGGTCCGTGGAACGTAATCAAGTTCGCGGCGTCTGTGAAGCGAGTCATCAGCGACGTCAAATCGCTGTGGGCAACAAATATTTTGGGATGGGCCGCGATCTTTTTGAAATCAAGCGCGGGAAGAAGATAGTTGGAACCGTATCCTCCGCGGACGGAGACGATGGCTCGAATGTCATCGCGGACGAACATTCCTTCCAGTTCGTGGACGCGGCGTTTTATCGATCCCGCAAAATACAGGTCGCGTTCGAGGATTGAGTCGAAATAAAAGGGTTCGTAACCCGCACGGCGAAGACCCTCGCAGCCCGTCCCCAAGGCCTCGCGCTTCACGTTTGAGGCGGGCGCGACGATTCCTACCTTGTCGCCGGGATACAGCGCGGGGGGCTTGATGCGCGGGTTGTGGGTGGGGCCGGGCATTATCGTTGTGTCGCGACCGCGGATGCCGTAAGGGATCGGCATGTTGCGACGAACTGCAGATCCCTCGCTTTGCTCGGGATGACAATTTTGTTTAGACGACAATTTTCACTGATGCAATAAGAGTTCATAGGCTGGATAGCTGATACACAGTACGAATGAAACATTGGCTTTGCGATCCCTACTCGATGCTAAATGAAAAACTCTCCGCGACAGATCAGTGTTGCGGGACCTCGCAGATAGACTTGATTCTCCCAGCGCACGGTTTGCGAACCGCCGGGCGCGACTACTGTGACTGGCGACTTCACACGACCACTTGAAATCGCGGCTACTGCCGCCGCGCAGGATCCTGTTCCTGAAGATTGGGTCTCTCCTACTCCGCGTTCGAACAAACGGATCTCAATTTCTTGTTTGTCGCGAATCACGACGTATTCAATGTTGGTACCTTCGGGAAATTGGGGCTGCTGGGCGATCACGACAGCTTGAAGTTGCCATTCTTCTTTGAAGTGTTCTACGAAAATCACAAAGTGCGGATTTCCCATCGAAATTCTTACCCCCTTCGCTTCAACTGAAGGGGTTTCAATCGACAATTCGCCCTCGATTTTGGGGATCCCCATGTCGGCTTCGAATTCAAATGTGGACCCCTGGCGGCCCAGCAATCGGCAGAGCTTCAAGCCAGCAGCGGTGCGAACCATCACTTCGGTTTTTTCGTCTTTTTTCGATCGCGCTCGCGAGCAAATTTCGGCGGCGACGCAGCGCGTGCCGTTGCCCGAGATTTCAGCTTCCGAGCCGTCCGCGTTAATCAATCTAACTTTGACATCGGCTTCGGCGTCGGGATAAACCCATTCGACTCCGTCTGCCCCCACTCCATTGTGACGATCACAGAACCGGAGCGTGAGTTCGCTGAGATCTCCGGAAACGTTCGCCGCGTCCACGATCAGAAAATCGTTGCCGCAAGCAGTAGCTTTCGTAAATGGGATTGTCGCGTTCTGGTCAACTGTGTTTTGCGGAGCACTCATTCGTGCTCCAAAACTCCGAGAGAAGTTACGGTGGCAAATGCGTTCGACTCGTGCAGGCGGATGGAAAAGATTTGTTGCTGATCTTGTTCGCAATTTACAGAGAACACCAACCTGAAATTGGGAGGCGCTTCGGCGATGTGGATGCTTTGCATTGTAAGTTGCTCAGTATCGATGAGGCGATTCACCTCGCGCAGCATTCCGTCCACGTTGGGGCCGGTGACTTCGAAACTGGCGGCAAACATTTTCAAGGCGAACCAGGCTTCGGCCCGTCCGAGTAAGACCAGCGACACCAGAATTACAACGGTCGCCAAAAGGGCCGTCCAGTAGAGCCCTCCGCCTGCGGCCATGCCGACGGACGCTACGACGAAAAGGGTCGCAGCGGTGGTCAATCCAGTAACGGAAGCCCGAGCGTGCAAGATTGAGCCTGCGCCGATGAAACCGATTCCCGGGATAATCTGAGCGGCGATCCTGGCACTGTCGGATTCAACTCCCGCCAACTGGCGCGACAAGATCGTAAACATGGCCGCGCCGAAACAAATGAACATGTTTGTGCGCAGGCCTGCGGGTTTGTGACGAAGTTGCCGCTCCAGCCCGATGGCTCCGCCGAGAACGGACGCAAGCAACAACTTCACCAGCGTCGAACTGAGGCCTACACCGAGTTCAGCGCGGATGGGATCGAAGATCGAATGGATTGGATTCATACAAGCAACATTGGGGCACCGGGACTTTGAGCGGATTCTAACATCGGCATCCTGCGCTTTTTGAACTGCTTGCGGGAAAGGGTTAACGCGATTGATTCGTGGTATCCCGGGTGGCGTAAATCCGAGCATGAGGCTGGCCGCTGACATGAAGTTCCATCAGCATGCGAAGGTTCGCCTTATTCACGTAGCGATCGATCTGGTCGCCGTCGAAGGAGATCACGTAGTCCACATAGCGTGGGGGATCGGCCAAAGCACGCTCCCAGAGGCCTTCGGGATCAGTTGGGCGTTTCCACGGCCGGTGATTCTCGCTGTTTACGACGCGACGCAGAGGAATGCCATCCTGCTCCATGATGCCAACGTGCTCGCCGAGATCCATCAGGAACATGGAGTTCTTAGGCAAACCTGTAACAGCTCGCTGGACGGCAGCGTTCAGTGTGTGCCGGATGTCCCAATTCCTTCGGGCTTCGACGAGGCACTCCGGAGTTGCTTTCCACGTGGATGCGTAGCTCACGGCAACAAGTGCCACTACAAAGGCGATAGCTTTGCCACCGTGTTTTACGCTCGCGCCGAAACGATATGCAAAAGCTGTCAACAGTCCGGCGGAAACGGCAAACATCGGAAGGAGTTGAAGTCCATAGCGTTGGTTAAACGTGGCGAAGGGCCACCACGTGGAAACGTGAATTGGCACGGAGCCGTAGGCGATCGACCATGAATAGAACGCGAGCGGCACCCATAACAAAAGGAGTGGCATCGCGCGTGACCGCAGACTCCATGCGGCAACCAGCAATGCAAGGATCGCAGCGGCCAACCAAAAGCGTCCCCAGTTCCCTGGCGCCATGTTTAGCTGCGCCGATTTCAGGAAATACGTGGCCGCAACTCTGAGGTTGTGAAGCGCAGGGTTTGGCGCGGCGACTCTCAGCTCAATCGCCTTTGCGGAGTACGGGCCGTTGGCAAATTCGAATGCGTTGCCATAGACCAGCGCGTTGTACGCGAGCCATAGGATGGGAGCGATCGAAATGGCGAGAAGGAATTTGATTCCGACGAGACGGAAGGCGCGATTGCTCCAAAGCCTAAGGGTGATGATGAGAAGGGCCGCTCCGATGAAGCCAGCTAGAAACCATCCGTCGTAGCGGGTCAGTTCGGCGCCAGCGAGACAGAAGGCGCAGCGCATCAGCGCAGAGCGGGTGATCGGCGAGACGCTGGCGTCGTCTTTTCTTGGAAGGCCCTTCGCAATACTTTTCGGGAGACTTTGGACGAATTCCGTGAAGTACGCGACGGCCCAGATGAACAGTGCCAGATAGATGGACTCCGTCATCGCGGTCGCTTGCATGTAGATGAGGTTCGGATTCGCTGCGTAGGCGAGGGCTGCGACCCATCCACCGACTTCCGCGGCGGTATTCGAGTGAATATTGGCCGCCAACAGGCCGCGGACCAGGCGAAATATTCCCATCACGCCAAACACGTACGCGATCATCGATGGGATCGAACCGCCAGAACCGTTTTGCCACATCGAGTTGATCCAGATAAATGGAATCATCAAAAGATGGGGTAATGGGAGCCAGACGGTGCCGAGTTGTAGCAGACTGGGAGTTTGAGAATCGAATACGCGGCGCGCGATATTGATGTGCGCGACGGCGTCTCCGTAGAGCAGGAGTCCGCCGCGCTGGAAGTAGTAGAGGAAAGAAAACAGAGAGACTAGAACGGCAAATCCGGCGACCCGAGACAGGCTTCGATCGGGGGCAGGCAGCGGGTTCGCGATTACGGCTTTGACGCTCGTAGTCTTCGTATTTACGTCTGTCTTTTTAACGCTCACCACGCGCACGTCCTGAAGTCTGCCATAAGGTTTTCATTCGCGAGCGCGAAAACAGAAATGGATGTCGCGTCACTCGTTACTCTAGATGCGTTAGTTCGCGAAACATCTGGAATCGGGTATCGATTTCCTGCCGCGTGAGATTCTGCAGACGCTCGGTTCCGAAGCGCTCGACGGCAAATGAACCCATCACGCCGCCGTAAAAAAGTGCCCGCTTCAAAACGTCCCGATTCACTTCACCTTGCGAAGCGATATAGCCCATGAAGCCACCAGCGAAGGAATCGCCTGCACCAGTGGGGTCTTTCACTTCTTCCAGCGGCAAGGCTGGAGCACGGAAAGGATGCGATCCCAGGCCGTAAGCGCCTTCACGAAAGAAGATAGTTGCGCCGTATTCGCCATGCTTTACCACGAGAGCGTTTGGTCCCATGGCCAAGACTTTCTTGGCGGCAAGCGGGAGATTTTTTTCTCCAGCCAGCATTTTGGTTTCCGTGTCATTGATCAGAAGGATGTTGACGCGTTTCAACGTTTCCGCCAACTCCTTCGGAGTGCCTTGAATCCAGAAGTTCATGGTGTCGCCGCCAGTAAGACGAACTCCGGACATTTCTGAGCTTACGGCAGTTTGCAACGAGGGATGGATGTTAGCGAGAAAGAGAAACTTGGTGTCCGCATATTCTTTCGGAATGCGCGGCTGAAATTTTTCGAACACGTTGAGTTCGGTGAAATCCGTCTTCGCCTCGTTCAGGTTGTCGAGATACTGTCCGCCCCAGCGAAACGTCTTGCCGTTAGTACGCTCGATGCCGCGCGTGTCGACTCCACGCTTGGTGAGGACGGCTTCGTTTTCCGCCGTGAAGTCGCTGCCGACCACAGCAACCATTCGAACATCGGTAAAATAGCTGGCGGCGAGAGAAAAGTAGGTGGCGGCTCCGCCAAGAATGTCTTTCACGGTGCCGGACGGCGTGGCGATGGTGTCAAAGGCTACGGAACCAACTACTAGAATGCTCATGAGTCTCCGAAAGGCGGTCGATGGTCGTTAGTCGTTAGTCGTTTGTCGTTTGTCGTTGGGCTATGACTTCGACATTTTGATCGCTTCGCTGACTCGCGAACGACCAACGACTAGCGACCAACGACTATTTAAGATATTTTCCTACGATCAACTTTAGTTTTTCTTTTGTGGCTGCCGGAATTTTTGTCGGATCGGTGAGGATGGCATGTGCCAGCGCGCTCCCACATTTACACGATCGAGCGTTTGGAGTCGCGGCCACGGCGGCTGTCACGACCTTGGCTGCGTTCTCCGCATTCTTAACGAGTACAGAAACAATTTGATCGACTGTCACAGCATCGTGATGCGGATGCCAGCAATCGTAGTCTGTGACCATCGCGATGGTGACGTAACAAATCTCCGCTTCGCGGGCGAGTTTCGCTTCCTGCAGATTGGTCATGCCGATTACGTCGGCTCCCCAACTGCGATAGACGTTCGACTCAGCCTTGGTGGAAAACTGCGGACCTTCCATGCAAACGTACGTGCCGCCGAGTTTCGAGGAGACGCCGGCGGAGGCACAGGCTCCTCGAACCACCGTTGCCATTTCGTGGCAGATGGGATCGCCGAATCCGATGTGGGCGACGATGCCATCGCCGAAAAAGGTGTCGATGCGATGGCGAGTGCGATCGAAGAACTGCGTTGGGATCACGAAATCCAGAGGCTTGTGTTCTTCCTTCAAAGAGCCGACGGCGGAAACGGAAACGATGCGATCCACTCCCAGTTGCTTGAAGCCGTGAATGTTGGCACGAAAGTTGAGTTCGCTGGGCAGCAGCTTGTGGCCGCGAGCGTGGCGGGCGAGAAAAGCGACTTTGCGTCCCTTGAGGGTGCCTACGATATAGGCGTCGGACGGGTCTCCGAAGGGCGTCTGCAAGTGGACTTCGTGCGCGTCTTCAAAACCGGGCATGTGGTACAGGCCACTGCCGCCGATGATGCCGATCTCTGCCTGCTGTTCCACTGCTTGTCCTGACTGCTGCAATTGCGCTCCTGAATGGGATGGGAATGATTGCGGAACCCTTGATTATACAAGACGCAAATCTATTGTTTAGGCGCGGGTGTTGACGTAGCGGGAGTCTGCTCTCGCCAGAAATCTGCTTCGATGGTCTTCGTCGTTTGGTCGTCGAGGCTTTCGCTGATGAGGATCTCGTTACCACGCACTTCGATGACGACGCCGCCTTCTTCAGTGAGCCAAGAGTGGCGGCCACGCAAGGTGCGCCACGAGTCAGGGGATGGGGAATCGATTGCGGTGATTTCCATCGAGCGTCCAACGGCTGATATTTCTTGTAGCGTTGCGTTAGAGACTTCGCGTAGATGGCGGCAAAGACAGCGGCTTTTTCAGGACTCGACCAGCGGGAGACGTAGAGCAAGCCGATGGGCGCAGCCTTGTCCGACTTTGAAACAGACGTTGATCGTAACTTGGGCTTGCCGGCGAAGTAATATCCGCCGCGCCATTCCGGATAAATCGCGGCGGCGGCTTCCCTGCCGGAGTATTGCTCAACCAAAATATCTACATCGAATTCGCCCATGGCTCCGATATCGAACGGATCGTAATCTTTGAAATCTTTTTCCATGTCGATCATGGTGATCGGATCTAGCTTCTCCTTGGATAGGTAAGTCTGCGGTTCCATGATTTGACGAGTCGTTTTCGGCGGATTGTTGAATGCGCCCGCGTAGGCAAGTTCTTTTCCTCCGGCGCGAAGAAGTGCAGCGGTGAAATCGAGGCCGTAACGATAAGGGAAAGTCAATTCCTCTTTGAGCAGGATCGGCGCGTCACGAAATTCCGGAGAATCGGCGGTGCCGGTCAACATTCCCTGCTTCAGAGCTTCGACGATCTGCGGAGAGTCCAATAAAGTTTTGCCGGTGGGTGCCAGAGAATAGTCCAAAAGAACGACCATGGCTTGGCCTTCAACGATCGCTTGCCGGGCGGAAGACTCTTCGTCGCTGACAATGTCGGCAGGGCTAGGGACGTCGTCCTTTTTCTCTCCTTTCTTCTTTTCAGCGTCGTCGGACGCGCCCCTCATCCATTTCTCAATGCCGAACGACTGATCTTGGAGAGCATGTGTTAGTTCGTGCGCAAGTACTGGCTTTTGCTGCTCGACATCGACCCAATTCAGCAGATTTACGGTTTTGGTTTTGAAATCGTAGTACCCAGCGACTTGCTCACGCAGCATCGCGACAAGAAATTTGGGAAGGTCAAAATCGCGCGGGAGCAGCCCAAATTTCTTCAGCACTTCTGTGGATCGTTCGAGGCGCTTCGCATCTTTGTCGTCCTTCATATTTTTTTCTATGTAGGACTGGACTTCGTTGCGCTTCGCCAACCTGCGCTTGACTTCGTGCTTGATGGGCAAGCCTGTGTCATCGCTGGCGAACTTTAGGATCTCGTCGACGGATTTAAAAAGTTGCTTCGCTTCTTTCGAGGAGACGGTGGATTCGGGGGCAGCGACTGGGCTGGCGGCTTCCTGACACCAGAGCGTACTCGCCAGGAGGACCGGAAGAGCTAACACGACGCCGCACTCCCGAAGTTTTCCGCCAAATGCTTTTGAGGGTCGCATCGGTTTCAAGTTTATACTCTCGGGCGATTCTGGAATGTGGGTAGAACTCTCTGGGGCTTTGTTGCCCGCCGATCCCGCGGCGAAGACCTGGTCCGCGCCGGGAGTAGGGGTCCCCTTCGGCAAGCTCAGGGCAGGCTTTCGACTTCGCAACACCATGCGCGTTCCGCGCATGAATTTGTTTCGCTCAGGATGACAGGGCGGGGTGGGTAATTTGTTTTGCGATCCAATCGCCTGCTTCGGTTGTTCCTAAAGTTCCACCGATATCTGCTGTTACCTTTTTCTGCTTTAGAGCTTCGAGGACGGCGGCTTCTATCTTCTGCGCTTCGGCGGTCATCCCTAGATGTGCAAGCATCATGGCTGAAGTTAGGATCGCGCCGAAGGGGTTGGCGATATTTTTCCCGGCAATTGGCGGAGCCGAACCGTGGACTGGTTCGAACATTGAGGTATGACCCGGACGGATGTTGCCGCTGGCGGCCATTCCTAATCCACCCTGTAATCCTGCGGCTAGGTCAGTGATGATGTCGCCGAACATGTTGTTGGTGACGATGACATCGAAGACGCGAGGGTCGCGCACCATCTGCATGCAGAGGGCGTCCACATACATGTGCTGCGTTTCGATTTTTGGATAGTCAGCGGCGACTGTTTTGAATACGCGCTGCCAGAGGCCTCCGGCGTGCGTCATGGCGTTGGATTTGTCGCTCATCAGGACGCGACGGCGGGGAGAGCCGTCGAGTTTTTTATTATTTGCGCAATATTCGAAGGCGTAACGGATGACCCGTTCGACTCCCTTGTGCGTATTAATATCTTCTTGAATAGCGACTTCGTCGGGCGTTCCCTGCTTGAAGGTTCCTCCGACGTCTCCATAAACGCCTTCAGTATTTTCGCGGATGACGACGAAATCGAGGTCTTTCGGCTCAATACCTTTGACCGGGCAGAGCGATGCGTCCATCAATCGAACGGGGCGAACGTTCGCGAACAAGTCCATCTTGGTACGCATGCCCAACAGGATTTCTTTGGCGTGGATGTTGGAGGCGACGCGAGGGTCGCCGAATGCTCCCACAAGGATCGCGTCGAAATCTCGGTCCAGCATCGCGAAACCATCATGCGGGACTGTCGTCTTGTCGGCGAGATATCGGTCGGCTCCCCAATCGAAGTTGGTGAAGTCGATGGGGGCACCGACGGCTTGCATCGCGTTCACGGCTTGCGGGATAACTTCTTTCCCGATGCCGTCGCCCGGGATTACCGCGATTCGTTTGGTCGCACTCACGATGAAAACGGTAGCACAGGGGCTGGCGAGCGGGCTAATCGTAAATCGGATCGTGATGATGTCGTCCGTTAGAGGGCTGTCTTCCGTCCCGGACGGCCGAGTTTGGAGACGCGCAAGGACTTCCGTCGCTCCACAGCCTCGGTGCGGACTCGACTATAATCGATGGTTGAGCTTATGACTTTGACTACTTTGTCTGGCGCGGATTCTGTCGAGCGGAACAGCACCTCAGATGCCACAGATCGTCCCGACTATGGCGACGCTCGAGCGGAGTTCCTGAATCTGCTTACGGGCTGCGGCGTATACGAGCTGGGTGGACGCTGCAAAATTGCGGCGACGGGTGGCGACCGAGTGCGTTGGATGAATGGGATGGCGACGAACAACGTCCGCGATCTTGCTCAAGGACACGGCGTCTATTCGTTTCTGCTGAACGCGCAAGGGCGCATTCAAGGTGATTTGTATGTTTTTCATCGCGGAGAATCGTTGTTGGTGGATACCGAAGTCGGACAGCGGGAAAAAATGTTGGCGCTGTTTGATCGTTTCATCATCGCGGACGACGTCGAAATCACAGATGTAAGTGGCACGATAGCTGCGGTGGGACTGACCGGTCCCGAATCGCGGGCCGTTCTTGAACGCGCGGGAATTCCGGTTCCGGATCTCGCTTATTTGCAATTTTCGGAAGTTACATGGCGAGACGGGGTGGCAACCGTCCTGCGATCCGGGGAAGAAGTTCGCGAATCTTATCAAGTATGGATCAATCCAGATCACTCGCAAGAACTTCGAGATGCGCTGCTGAAGGCGGGGGCACGTGCCACGGGCACTGGTGCTTTAGATATGTTCCGAATCTCGCGCGGTATTCCGCAATTTGGGATCGATATCCGTGAACGCGATCTGCCGCAGGAGACTGGACAAACGCGAGCGCTGAATTTCACCAAGGGCTGCTATCTCGGGCAGGAGATTGTCGAGCGCATACGATCGCGTGGCGCGGTTCATCGGCAGTTCGGAGCTTTTGCGATAGAAGGTCCGCTTCCTGATGCGGGCACCAAGATAGTCGCGGACGAAAAGGAAGTTGGAGAGATCACCAGCGGCGCAATTTTACCGTTGCCCGATGGAGACCGCGCCGTCGCATTGGGTTATCTGCGTCGAGAAGCGGCTGACAAGGATCTGCGAGCGGGAGCGGCGAAAGTTGTGCCGACTTCGTTGCCTGTTCGCTGAAAATCCGTCGTTCGCTGTTCGTCGTTCGCGATTCGATCCATCTGGCGCGCGTGAAGTCTAACTTGTCATTAAATTTTAGAGATTCAGATTTGATAGAAGAGAACTTTAAGAAAACCAGGTTAATCCTATGGCTCAAAAGAGACGCGAAGAAACTGAATTCACGGTAAGCGACAAGCGGTTGTTCACATCGGACGGCGAACTACGGTCCGATCCTTCGGAAGAAACGGCTGCTCCGACCGCCGTTGCACCGGCAGCTGCCGCTCCGAAGCCCGTTCCAGTGCCGCCTTCAGAGGCTGACACAGGGGCTTTCGCTGCGATCCCAGAGGTTGCTCCAAACCCATCCCCCGCTTCTGCTGCCGGTAGTCCCGCGGCAACTGCTCCCGAGTCTGATGTCCCCGAGGCTCCCTCAGCGTTGGAGCAAAAAGCGCAGCAGGACGCATATCAGAAATCGTCGCGCGATTTGGACGAGCGTGTGGAAAAGAGCGGACATTCTGCGAAAGAATTGCAAATGAGTTTCGAGCGCTTCATGGCGTCGCTCTACATGACGGCCATGATGCAGCTTGGCTTGATGCACGAGCAGGGTGGACAGGCGGGCGTTGACATCATCGGCGCGCGACAGACGATCGACACACTGACGATGATTGGCGATAAGACCAAGGGCAACCTCACTCCTAAAGAGCAGGGCTTCCTGCAGAACTGCCTCTATGAATTGCGCATGGCGTACGTGGAAGTGACGAATGCGCTGGCACATGCTCCACAGGCACCGGGTCCAGGTCCGCTCACAGGCACGAACGGCTGATGCGGGCAACTTTGACGGTATTAGGTAGCGGCACATCGGTGGGAGTTCCGACCGTGGGCTGCGACTGCGCCGTCTGCCATTCGTCCGATCCGCATGACAGGCGCACGCGTCCGTCTGTAATGATCAGCTACGGCGGACGTAATGTTCTGATCGATACAACTCCTGATTTTCGCGAGCAGGCCCTACGCGAGAAGATCATGACACTTGATGCGGTGTTCTACACGCATACGCATGCCGATCACATTCTGGGCATCGATGACTTGCGTCCGCTGAGTTACAAACATCGCCCGGGAAAGGTTCCGCTTTACGCAACGCAGCCGGCCTGCGACTTTCTGCGCAACATGTTCGGTTACATTTTCACGCCCACGTATGCGTTCGGCGGGTTGCCGCAGGTGGAACTGCATCCGATCGAAGGGCCAGTCGAATTGTTTGGCGCGCGGTTTGAGCCGGTGACGGTCATCCACGGCGACACTCCGATTGTTGGGTATCGTTTCGGGTCGGCGGCCTATCTCACTGATCACAGCGCAGTTCCCGATGAGACACTGGAGAAACTGCGCGGTCTGGACATCCTGTTCTTGGATGCGCTGCGCTACAAGCCGCACCCCACGCACTCAACAGTTGAGCAATCATTGAAGATCGTCGAAGCGGTAAAACCGATGCGCGCATTTTTCACGCACGTGTGCCACGACTTGCCCCACGAGGAGACGAATGCCGCGCTGCCTCAGGGAGTTCGCCTGGCATTTGATGGCATGAAGTTGGAATTTGAAATCTAAAGGCACGCGAAGACCCGGATGCTAACTTTCCACCAACTCGACGATGTCCCTCGCGACTTCGGTCCTACGGTGGTCAGCGTCGGCAATTTTGATGGGGTGCATCGAGCGCATCGGTGCGTGATCGACGAGGTCGTCGCACGTTCTAAGGCCAACAAAGCGCGATCGGTGGTGGTCACGTTTGAGCCGCATCCCACGCGGATACTGCGTCCCGATCACAGTCTGAAGCTGCTAACACCTCTTCCCGAAAAGCTTCGGCTGCTGGAAGCAACGGGGGCTGACGCGGTGCTTCTGCTTCCCTTTTCACGCGATCTTTCGTTGATGACACCTCGGGAATTTGTGCACGACATTTTGGAAGACCGGCTGAAAGCGCGCGAAGTCCATGAGGGCTACAACTTTCATTTCGGGCACAAGGCGGCAGGGAATATCGAAATGCTTCGCGAGCTCGGCGGCACGATGGGATTTGAGGTGCACGACTATCCGGAGATGCGTCTGCGTGGCGAGCCGGTTTCTAGCAGCCACATTCGCAAGTTGCTCTCGGATGGACGTGTAAGTCGAGCGCGGCATTTGCTGGCGCGTCCGTTCAGCGTTTTGTCGACTGCAGGACGGGGACGCGGCTACGGGACGAAGTACACTGTGCCGACGATTAATCTTGCGCGCTACGAAGAGCTTGTTCCAAAAGACGGCGTCTATATCACCCGTACAAGAGTCGGAGCGGAGTGCTTTGATTCGGTCACTAATGTTGGGAACCGTCCTACGTTTGGCGCGGATTCTTTTGCGATTGAGACTCACCTGCTGAATTTTCATCCGATTGAGCTGTCGGCGGAGACGGAAGTTGAGATTTATTTTCTGGACCGCGTGCGGGATGAAATTAAGTTTCCGTCGGTTGAAGCGCTGAAAGAACAGATTGGGCGAGATGTGGGGAAGGCGCAGAGGTATTTGCGGCGGCTGAAGAGATCGTGATGCGTCGGCATTCTTTTGCAACCGCAAACAGCAGGTCCTTCGCTTCGCTCAGGATGACAAATTTTATTTAAGATTCTGAGAGTCTGTCAGATAGCCCTAGTTAGCAATCGGGCGAAACCTGAACTTTCACTCCATTGGTTCGACCACTACTTCTTGTCCACTCACCTCGCGTTCCGGCAACTGAATCAGCACAATCGCCACCAGCACCAGTACGATTCCAACTGTCTGCATGGTGCGCACTAACTCTCCTAGGAACAAGGCGGTCAGCACGATGCTGAAGACTGGCTCCAGGCAACTGACTACGATAGCGCGGGTTGGTTCGAGGTATTGTAATCCCGCGAAGTAGCAGGAGAACGGGCCGAGAACGGAGACCAAGGAGAAGATAAGCATGAACGACCACTGTTGCGGGGTGTGGTGGGCAGCGATTATTTTCCACGGTGGGTTAACGAAAATCCAAAACAGTGACGTTGCTACCAAGACCCAGAGCAACACTTTCCAGCGGTCGTAACGAGCAAGGACTTTGTGTCCGCCGACGTTGTAGAAGGCGAAAGAGAAGGCTGCTAGTAGCGCGGCAACGACTCCGATCGTGTCCATGCGGAAGCCGCCGGATCCGACCAGTCCAACAGCTAACGCGCAGCCGATCACGGCGAGTGCTACGGCCGCGGTTCTCCGCAATGAAGGGCGCTGCGCTCCGCGTGCAACGGTATAGATCAACACCCAGACTGGCGCCGTGTACTGCACGATGATGGCGGTAGCTACGTTGGTGCGCTGGATCGCGAGGTAGTAGAAGTAGTTGGACGCGGCCACTCCCAGCACACCTAGAACGAAAAACTGTAGTAGGTCGCGGCCTGGGACGCGGAGTGCGGTCGCTCCTCTTCGCGCCAAGAGGATTGGAAGCAGGACTGCCAGTGACAGCGTTGCTCGGCTCTGCGAGAGGATCAGAGGATCAATTTTTCCTAGCGCGACGCCACCTGGAAGTAGATGACCGGTGAATGCGGCGCGTCCCAGCGTCGCCGAGACTCCCCAGAAAAATGCGGCGGCTCCGATGTAAAGATATCCCAGCAGGGGATGGGCGTTTGAATTCACGCTCGAGGGCACGTTCGAGTTCACGGAAGGTGCTCGATGGTGTAAGTGATCTTTGCGGTCTTCTCCAGCATGGCGGACACTGAGCAATATTTTTCTTTCGACAATTTCACGGCATCCTCGACGGCTTTATGCGAAACATTTCCGCGCACGATATAGGTGAGGTGAATTTTCGTATAAACCGCGGGATAGCCATCGGCGCGTTCGGCTTTGGCATTCACTTCCAGTCCGGTAAAGAGCTCACGCTTTTTGCGAAGAATGCCGACGACGTCAGAGGCGGTGCATCCGCAGAGGCCCAGGAGAACTAATTCCATCGGACTGTTTGCTGTCTTTTCGGGAGCAGTGTCCAAGACGAGCGAGTGTCGCGAGGTTGCGGAGCCTACGTAGCGATCTTTATCGGTCCAATTTAGGGAAGCTTCAATCATCTATAACTCCGTTTGTTATCTGATGCGCATAATACTTCGCGGATTCGCGGCGCGGACAGCCGAGGGCGGCTGTCCCTACGCAGGCATGTCTAGCGGCGGTTATCGGTTACCGGTTCAGGATGTATCAACACGCGAAACAATTCTGGTGCGTCGTGTTTGAAACGAATTTCGAGCGACGTTTGTACGTCGTGCACTTTGGAGAGCGGCATATCGTCCGGCAACGTGCAGTGACAGGACACATACAGGCGATCGCGTACTTTCTTGAATTGAAATTCGTGTACGTCCATCACTTCCGGAAATTCTTTGACGATATCTTTAAGCCGCTGTTCGAGTTTCGGTTCGAGGACAATCTGCTCCCCCGTTTCGATCGTAGCCGGTTCGCTTTCGATATGAGTCAAAATGGTCGTGATCTCAGGAACTTCGGCACGCATTTCCATTTCCAGGCGTGTGACTTCGTCGTGGGCACGCTTCATGCTCAGGTTTTCGTCGAGTTCGAGATGCTGCTCGACGTAAAGTTTTCCGTCTAAGTCCTGCACGCTTACGTCGTGGACATTGAAATTGTGCCGCGTCGCGACGGCGCGGATGCGATCAAAGATGTTTTCGCTCCGGCTTGCTTTAGGGACAGAGTGGACCATGACGTCGGCGTCGGGCAGGATCTCGCGAACACGAGCACGCACCGCATCTGAAACCTGCTCTGAGCGCTGGAATGTGAAATTGCGTTCCAGCCCAACCGATACGTCCGCAAAATAACGGTTGCCCGCTTTGCGAAAGCGGACGCGTTCAACTTCCAAGACTCCGTTGACGGTCGCGATGCGGTCGAGAATTTGCGCACGCACACCGACCGGAGCAGCGTCGAGCAGCGCATCAACCGTGCGTCGCGCTAGCCTCCAACTGACGGAGACAACGACTCCCGCAACAAATAGCGCGGCAATCGGATCGGCTTGCCGCAGCCACTCAACGTGATAGGCACGCCCCAGCCAAACCAGACCGAGGCCCACGATAACGACGGTGCTCGACCAGATATCGGTTGAGAAATGAAGCGCGTCGGCTTCGAGTGCCTGGCTGTCATATTTTGATGCGATGCGTCCCAGGGCGCGGGAACGCCAAGCATCTACGGCGATCGATAGGAGCATGACTACGAACGCTGCAATGGTTGGTTCGATTTCGACGCTATGAAAAAAGAGGCGTTTGATGGATTCGTAAACGATCCAGAGACAAGTTAGCAGTAACAGCCCGGTTTCGATGAAGGCAGAAAAGTTTTCAAATTTGCCGTGTCCGTATTGATGGTCGGCGTCGGCTGGCTTGTCTGAAACCTGCACGGAAAAGAACGTGACCATCGCGGCAATCAAATCCAATCCCGAATGCGCCGCTTCCGACAAAATTCCTAACGACCCTGTCGCGAATCCGACAACGATTTTCAGGCTGGTAATAACCAGCGCCGCGAGCACGGAGTTCCCTGCGACTGCCCGCTTCTCCCGGCGCATCGACTCGGATGTGTAGGTGGCCCCTGTCACAGGCATAAGAGTCATTATCGCTTTGGATTCGTCTACCGCCAACCCCTCTTTGGCTTTGTCCGATTAGAAGCGGGGCATGCTACGATGAATTTCGTCGCAATTCTCCCCGGAGGATCCTCTTTCATGCGTCTCCAGTGCCTCTTGTGTCTTTTGCTCGCCAGCCTGACTTACGGACAAGCGCCGCCAGCAACTACTCCCCCGGCCGCCACGTCCACGACGACCCCAGGCGCAACCAATTCGGTTCCTGCGCCCGATCAGGCTCCTGAAGTGAAGGTCGCACCCGACGATGCGGTAATCACGCTAAAAGGTTTCTGCTCCGACGCCACGTTACAGGGCGATGCCTGCAAGACGGTGATCACGCGCGCTCAATTCGAGAAGTTGGCTGACGCGCTACAACCCAAAATGTCGCCGGTAATTCGACGCAACCTGGCGAACGCGTACTCGCGTATGTTACGGATGTCGACGGCTGCGGAGAAGCGCGGACTCGACAAGCAGGCCAAGTTTGAGGAGATGTTGGTATTTGCACGTATGCAACTCCTGTCGCAAGAACTAAGCCGCGCCCTGCAGGACGATGCGAGCAAAATCAGCGACGCCGACATCGAAGACTATTACAAGAAGAACGTAGGATCATACGAACAAGCTACCCTGGCGCGAATTTTTGTTCCCCGGGCGAAGCAGTTGGTAACTCCGGTTGCACCCAAGAGCGCAACCAAAGCTGGGGCCGCACCGGCCAAGGCTGCTACTCCTCAACCTCCGACGGAGGAGCAAAAGAAAGCGTCCGAGGCGGCGATGAAGAAGGTCGCGGAAAGCCTGCAAGCCCGCGCTGCCAAGGGCGAGGATCCCGACAAGTTACAGAAAGAGGCCTATGCGGCAGCTGGTCTGCCGGGTAATGCTCCTACCACCAAGATGGAGAAGGTGCGCCGCACGACGCTACCCGCGAATCATCACCAAGTAATGGATCTCAAGCCGGGCGAAGTATCCGAGCTGATCGTGGACACCAACAGCGGTTTCTATATCTACAAAATGATTTCGAAAGAAACGCAGCCATTGGATGCGGTGAAGCCGGACATTCGCAATCAGATCACGAGTGAACGGTATCGCGCATCTATGCAGAATTATCAAGGGAACGTGGATTTGAACGATGCGTACTTCGGGCCTGGGCCGGGACGCAATCCGGCGGGGCCGCCGCATCCCAAGGGAGTTCCGGCACCCGGCCAGGACGCCGACGACAACGATTAGATGGATACGGTAAAGCCAACCATTTTAGTCACCGGCGTTTCAGGAAATCTTGGACAGCGGCTGGTTCCGCTGCTTTCGGATTACAGAGTTGTGGGCCTGGATATCGCTCCGCCCACAAATTCTTCCGCTTCTTCAATCTCTTCCATCGACCGTTTTGTCTCGATGGATTTGGGGCACGAGGAATCGACTCGCGAGTTGTTGATGTTGCTGCGCGAGTTGCAGCCCTCGTCCGTAATTCATCTGGCGTTTGTGATTGATCCGCAACGGTCGGGAATTCTCGACGTCGATCGCATGTGGCGGATCAACGTCGCGGGCACGGGCCGTGTCATGGAAGCGATCGCCGAAGCCAATCGAAACATTGGCACGAACATCCATCAATTTATTTTCCCTAGCAGCGTTTCGGCCTATGGATCGGACTTAGCCACGCCCGTAACAGAAGATGCTCCGTTTGGCGCGCACACTTTGCCATACGCCATCCATAAACAGGAGAGCGATCAGGTTGTACAGCAGCGTGCGCCGTCGGTTCGAGGCTGTGGAGTTTTCATTTTGCGTCCACATATTTTCTCGGGTGCAAGCGTTCAGAATTATTTGATGGATGCGTTTCGCGGGACGCCGAATGGCAAGGGTGCGCGCGCTGCGCGAATGCGGCAGTCGGGAAAGCGTCTCCCGTGCATGCTGCCGTTTGGACAACAATACCTGGATAACAAAATTCAGTTCGTCCACGTGGACGACATGGCACGGCTGATTGCGTGGATTGTTAAGCGCGAGCCAGAAGCGCAGCGGCTCACGATTCTAAATGTGGCTGGAAGAGGCGACGCTTTGACATTCGGACAGTGTATCGAAATGGCGCACGCCAAGTTATTGCGCGTTCCGGGTAAGTGGGCGATGCGACAAATCCTCCAGCTATTGTGGGATTGGAAACTTTCGGCAATTCCGCCGGATGCCGTGCCCTACATGACCGGACAGTACATCATGAATACGGACAGACTGAAGAGGTTTCTTGGCGATGATTATGAGGCTGTAATCTCCAAGACGAATTTTGAGGCGTTCGCGGACTCGTTTCAGCGTGGGTGAGAAGGTCAAGGGCTTTTAACCACGGGGGGCACAGAGGTACACGGGGGTAAGTCAAATTCTTTTTCTTTTCCCTTCTTTTCCTTCTCGTCAGCGGCTTTTCGATCCCCGATACAGGCCTGCGATTCCGAACGAATATGGAGTCCACGTCGCCTGGCTAAAGCCGGCGTTGCGCATGCGCTCGAGCATTTCGGTGGGAGCGGGAAAGCGTTCCACGGACGCAGGCAAATAAGCGTACGGACCTTTTACTCCTGAGATCAGCGTCCCGATCGCGGGAAGAACTCTCTTGAAATAGATGCGGTAACCGTGGCCGAGCAAGCCGCTGGGTTCACCGAAATCCAGGATACCGCACTCTCCACCGGGAGCGAGTACGCGTGCGATTTCACGTAAGCCTGCATCGTAGTCGGCAAGGTTTCGGAATCCGAAGGCCGAGGTAACCAAATTGAAATGGCCGTCAGGGAATGGTAGTCGAAGGGCGTCTGCCTCGATCCAGCGCAGTGGCGAGCCTCTTCCCTTCTCAGCGGCGCGTTGCAGCATGGCGTGAGAAAAATCTGCTCCGATGATCTGCGGTGTGCTCGATCCCGCGCGCTTGCGAAGCGCAAACGTCATGTCTCCGGTGCCACAACAAAGATCGAGCACGCGGGAGTCAGACCGATTAAGAATGGCGTCGAATTTTCTAGCGGTCCGCCACCACCACAAGCGGTCAATGTTCATCGACAGAACATGGTTCAGCAGATCGTAGCGGGGCGCGATCGACGTGAACATCTCGCGGACCGCGAGTCCGGCGGACTCCGTATCGCGCGCTCCTGCCGGCGCGGCACCCACTACTCGTTGATTTGTTTCTGAACTCATGTGTTTATTGCCGTTTCAAGCTTTTGACGAAAAATAATAGTCGTTATAACGACTATTATTTTTGGAGCGCGGAACACTTTAGGTTCGCGCCAGTTTTCGCACTTCATCGATTGCCGATCTTACGATCGCTTCCGGGACGTCACTCGTGATCTCGACCTTCCCTATTTCTCGTGGGAGTATGAAATGCACAACTCCCTGCTTCGTCTTCTTGTCGGAGCGCAACCGTTGCAGAATGTTTGCGGTCTTCCAACTCATCGTTGGAAGCCTGCCGAAGCCAAGTACCGAGTTTGAGATTCGTCCTGCAGTTACGCTATCGAGCTTGCCTGTCGAGAGTGCGATGTGCGTGGCGGCAATCATTCCCCAGGCGACCGCTTCGCCGTGAAGTAGTTGGGTATAGCGCGTCTCAGCTTCGAGGGCGTGGCCGATAGTGTGTCCGAAATTGAGGACCTGCCGAATGCCGCCTTCACGTTCATCCGCACTGACAATTGACGCTTTCAGTCGAACGGAATCACCGATCACCTGCTCAACAATCGCTGGATCGCGATCCAAAATCTCGCGCCGTCGGTCTTCAAACAAACGAAACAGTCCGGGGTCGCCGATCACGCCACACTTCAACGATTCATATAATCCTGCGCGGTATTCGCGCGTCGGGAGAGTCTCGAGGACCGCAGGATCGACCAGAACCGCGCGCGGCTGATGGAATGTCCCGAGCAGATTTTTTCCCGCGACCAGGTTGACGCCAGTCTTGCCACCGATTGCGGCATCGACTTGGGCGAGAACGGTAGTCGGAATTTGTACGACGTCGACTCCGCGCATGTAAATTGACGCAAGAAATCCAGTGACATCACCGACGACTCCTCCACCGAGGGCAATCAGCGTAACGCCACGATCCGCACCGTGTTTGACGAGTTTCTCCGCCAATTTCTCGAGGGTTGAAAGACGTTTGGAGCGTTCGCCGTCCGGCATCTCGAGAATCTCGGCTTTGATGCCTGCTGCAGCGAGCGACTTCAAAAGAGATTTTGCCCATCGGCGACGCACGGGCGGCGCAGTGACTACGAAGACGCGACGTCCTTCAAGAAACTTGCCGAGAATTTCTCCAGCGCGAGCGAGCAGACCGCTGCCGATCAGTACTTCGTAGGAACGCGATGGCGTGGAGACTGGGACACGAATCATGAGTATTCATCATAGCGTATGGGTGAGCACGGGCTCAGGCTCCGGGGACGGGATACCACGGATAACGCAAGCACACACTGTCATCCTGAGCGAAGTCGTAGGACACCTACAGTCACCACGTCTGCCGGATGTACTCGCAAAGTAAACTACAGGCGCTCTATCTCACGCTGAGCACTCGGCCCTCAGTTCTGTTTAGAAAGTAGGGGTCCTTCGACTTCGTAAATCCGTTTGCTTCGCAAACGGATTTACTACGCTCAGGATGACATTTTTTGGAATCGCGGATTTACTACACTTGCAACGCTTGTTTATGAGAGTCGCTGTGACTACTTTCACCCCATCGTCTTTCTCTGCGGATTCAAGAGCGAGGCCAAGACCGAGGCAGCGAGGACAAAGAGGACAATTCCCAGAGCCCATTCTGTCGGGATGGAGATGTAGTGCGCGCCCAGCATTTTGAGTCCGATGAAAATCAGGACGATGGACAAACCATAATGCAGGTAGTGGAAAAGATCCATCATCCCTGCCAAAGCGAAGTACATCGATCGCAGGCCGAGGATGGCGAAGACGTTTGCCGTGTAAACGATAAAAGCGTTCAGCGTGATCGCAAGGACGGCGGGAATTGAATCTACCGCGAACAGCAGGTCGCTGGTTTCGACGATCAGCAACACTACGAAAAGCGGCGTCGCGTAGAGACGGGTGCGGCGGGTGAAGAATTTTCCGCCGACATATTCATCAGTGACCGGCATAATGCGGCGAAACAAACGCAGGACGGGATTCTTCTCCGGCTGAATTTCAGCGTCGTCCTGAAACATTAATTTAAGGCCCGAGTAAACAAGAATTGCGCCGAATATGTACGTTACCCAAGCGAATCTGGAAATGAGGCTCACGCCAGCGATGATGAATATGCCGCGCATGACGAGCGCTCCGATGATGCCCCAGAACAGAACTTTGTGCTGGTGTTGATCGGGGACATTGAAGTAGCGAAAAATGATGAGAAATACAAAGAGATTGTCGACGCTGAGAGATAGTTCAATGACGTAGGCGGTTACGAACTGGAGAGACTGTGTGCGTCCGTGCCAGAAGAACTCAATGACTGCGAAAGCGGCGGCGAGGGCTACCCAAACTCCTGACCAGGCGAGCGCCCCGCGAAAACTCATGCGCCGGGCGCGGCGATTGAGAACGCCGAGATCCAGCGCCAGCATGGCCGCGACGAACAGGTTGAAGAGTATCCAAAAAACGAGCACAGAGAATCTTACGACAGACGCCGCGTCTAGTACCTCCGACTTTAGTGGCGTTCGCGGCCGCGTTTCCCGCTGGCCCAGTCGTCCCACATGTCCATGTCTTTCAGTTCCTGATCGAGATGGGTTTCGTGCATGGTCTCTTCGATCTGGGCACGATTCAGGCGCGGGCCGATACGATCGGTCGAGTTCGCCAACGCAAACGTCAGGAACGTTGCCTCCGCGACATTTTTCTTGAGTTGAACGAAGTCGACTTTATCGAATGTGTCGGTGGAGGCGTGATAATTCTCTAGATAATTCGCTTCTTCCTGATCGGCGACGAAAGTGGGAACGCCCTCGAGCATGAAATCGAAATGATCGGTGCCGGATTCTGCCGTCGCAGCGGCTTTCGTGGTGCCGAACTGTTGCAATGGCGCGATCAGCGCTTCGGTAGCTGCGATGACATCTTTGCGTCCACCGGTGGAAAACGATGTGACCTTGCCGATGCCGGAATCGAAAATCACGACACCGGCAATTTTATCGAGCTCGCTGCGATGGTCTTTGGCATAGACGCGAGAGCCGATTAATCCTTCTTCTTCGCCGGAAAACAGGATGAAGCGGATCGAGCGCTTGGGCGTGAGGCCTGATGCTTTGATGGCGCGCAGTGCATCGATCACCAACACGGAGTTGCATCCGTTGTCGAGCGCTCCAGTGCCGAGTTCCCAGGAATCAAGATGCGCGCCCAGGATCACGTACTCGTCCGGCTTCTCGCTACCGCGAATTTCGGCAACGACGTTCCACGTCTTGAATGCTGGTCCGATTTTGTTCGGGATCGAAATGTTTGCCCAAACAGGAATTCCGGAAGCAAGTAGGCGCGCGATCCGTTCGGCATCTTCTCGCGCGACGATTAATTGAGGGATCGCATCGATTTCGCCAAAGACTGAGTTGGTGTGGCGATAAATAATTTTATGTTCGCGCGTGGCCATGAAGGCGATTGCCACTGCCTTCCCTTTGACCGCTAGCGCGATGATCGCCGGGGCGCGTTCGTATTCTCCGAACAGATCGTCCCAAGTCGCGAGCAACTTGGTGTGAACGAGAACTACTTTTCCGGAAATGTCACCCATCTTTGCGAACTCCGCGGCTGAGCCTGCTCCTACATCGACTATGGGAACGTGCTTGGACGCGGCTAGCGCAGGTGCCCACGCCACCGACACGGCGGCAACAGGAAATGAGGTTCCGGAGTAGAGCGAGGCCGTCATCTCGGTGGCTCCCTCGGCCCATGATTTTTGAATCGTGAACTCTTCGGTGTGGACGCTGTCGGCACCCGCTTCTTTGAAGGCTGTGATGCCCCAATCGACGGCGCGCTGAAAGGCTGGCGTTCCGGGGACGCGGCCTCCGACCTCATCGGTCAGGCGGCGGAGATTGGTTTCCAAGAGCGAAGGCTTCAATGCTTCGGCGATCAGCTGACTAGCCGCATCGCGATTGGAGGAATTTTCTGCGGCGAGAATGTTTGTTGTGAATGCCGATAGAAGAACGATGCCGACAATTAGATACGAGAGTCTGGGGAGCATAGAGCGGCATTAGAAATGAAATTGCAGGAAAACGAAAGAGTGGCGTTGCTCGAAGATTTAGTTTTGTTTCTCTTTGAGGAGACCAGGAGTCACAACAATTCCGCAGAACAAGTTGCGAAGGCGTGGTGGACGGGCGAGGATGCCCGTCGCTACATCGACATTAGTTCTTTAGGCTGGGGTCAACCCGTATTTTTCTTGCAGGCGGCGCTCCATGGTGCGGAAGACCAAGCCATCCACGAGGAAGCCGAGGATGATGATCAGAATCATGACGGCCATGACTTGGCTCATATCACTGAGGTCACGGCCCATCATCAGCAACTGGCCGAGTCCGAGGCTGAGAAAAATCATTTCGGCTTGAATCAAGGAGCGCCATGCGAAGGCCCATCCCTGCTTCATTCCGTTTACGATGAAGGGCAAGCTTGCGGGCAGCAGGACGAACCAGAACAAGCGGAAGCCGCTGGCTCCGAGGTTGCGTCCGGCCATGCCGTAAATCTTTGGCATTTGTTTGCGGCCGTCTTCCATCGCGATTGTGACTGATAGTAACGATCCCATCAGCACGACAAACAAGATTGCTTTTTCTGTCAGTCCAAACCAAAGGACGGCTAACGGGATCCAACAAATGCTCGGGAGAGATTGCAAACTCACGAGCAATCCACCGAGAGTTTCTTCCAAGAATTTATTACTGGAGACAGCGAGGCCGAGGATCATCCCAAGAATGATCGACAAGCTGTAGCCGATCAGCATGCGTTTCATGGTGACGGCGATGCCAATCCAGAAGCTGTGATCGGCGAAGCCATCCCAGAGAGCGTGACCGACTCCCCACGGCGGTGGGAATAGATATGGAGGCCAGACGTGAAGCTTCGCCAACAGGGCCCAGCCGCCGATGAGCGCGGAATAAAAAATTACCTGCCTAGCTAACTTTTTCATCGGCGTACTCCACTTCCAGAGACTTGTTGATTTCATCGCGCAGGCAGTCGAGAACCTCGCGCGCGGTGCGCGCGACGGCAGTCTCTTCCATGTGACGCGGGCGGGGCAGGTTCACGGAGAACTCCTGCTTGACTCGGCCCGGGCGAAAGGAAAGCAATGCCACGCGATCGCCGAGCCTGACAGCTTCGCGGACGTTGTGCGTGACGAAGATGATGGTGCGTCCGGTCTCGGCCCAGAGGCGTTCGAGTTCGTCGTGCAAAAGATCGCGAGTTTGGGCGTCCAGCGCGGCGAATGGCTCGTCCATCAGAAGGACGTCGGGCTCAGCCGCCAATGCGCGAGCTAATGCCACACGCTGCCGCATGCCACCCGACAATTGGTGGATGTAACTGTCTTTGAACTTGGAAAGGTGAACGAGGCGCAGATAATATTGCACTCTTTCCTGACGTTCGGCTTTCGGAATATTCTTCATCTTCATTCCGAATTCCACATTGCCGCCAACCGTCAGCCATGGAAATAAGCCGAGTTCCTGAAAAATCAGTATGCGATCGGTGCCCGGTCCGCTTACGGGAGTGCCATCGATGAGGACCTTGCCTGAAGTTTGCGGATGCAGTCCGGCGATCAAGTGAAGCAGTGTGGACTTGCCGCATCCGGAAGGACCGACGATGCAGAGAAATTCCCCGGGCTTCACTTCGAGGCTGATGTTGTCGAGCGCTAGCAGACGCTCGCCAGAAGTTGTTTTGTAGCTCAGCGAAATTCCGTCTAAAGCGACCTTGGGCACGACAATCTCAGACGACGGACGCGACGGAAATGTAGTGACCGAGGACGAGGGCTTGCCATGAAATACATTCGCGCGCATTCCAGAACGCACGCTGGGTGGAACTGCCGGGGGAAAAGTATTTTGTGGGCTCGTGCTCATTGAATTGCCTTCTTCCCTTTTTCGGCTAAAACCTGGTTTAAAAGTGAGAGATCGTAGAGGCTTGATAAGTCCGGCATCTGGCGACCGAGAAATCCTGCGTCAAACGCGGACTGGGCGGCCTGCATCAGCGACCCGCGCAGCGGATCATAAGTCGGCTTCATGCGAGCAAAAGCGTCATTCAGAACGTCGTCCGGGAGAGCCTTGCCGGTCTCTTTGGCGATCTGCTGGTTGAGCAGCTTTTTAGCCTCCGGCAAGTGACCATTGATCCAATCGGTGAGTTCGACATGGGCGCGGATCCAGTTCTTGACCAAATCCGGATGCTCTTTCAGAAATTTAGTACGGACGATCAGGTGCGCGGTAATGAAGTCGCCATTCGGCCACAGAGTGCGCTCGTCTAGAAAAAGGCGCCCGTTCCCTTCCTTGATGAGACGGGTTGCCCAGGGCTCGGGAGCCCAGGCTCCGTCGAGCTCTTTCTTTATGAACAGCGTCAACTGGTCGGGATTCGCTAGCGGGATTACCTGCACGTCCCCGCCTTTATCGGTGGACTTCATGCCGCGAGCTTTGAGCCATGCGCGCAACGCTACATCCTGCGTGTTACCCATTTGTGGCGAAGCTATTTTCTTTCCGTGAAAATCTTCGGGCTTCTGGATTCCCGAATCATTGCGGACAACCAATGCCGCTCCGCCGCTAGTTGCCCCCGCGACGATTCGCAGCGCTTCGCCGTTCGAGCGAACGTAGCCGGAGATTGCCGGATTCGGCCCGATATACGTCATATCAATTGCGCCGGCAAATAAGGCCTCAATCGCGGATGGTCCGGCGTTGAAGCTCTTCCAATCAATCTTGACCTGCGGGCCCATGGCTTTATCGAACCAGCCGTTGTTCTTTCCCACCATCGCCTGTGCGTGCGTGATGTTGGGAAATGCGCCGACGTGAATGACGGTCTGTGCCACGGCGAATGCGCCCCCAAAAAACAAGAAACATGCGGAGAGCACAAAACCGCGCGTCGTCGCACGCGTTTTAGTTTTCACGTGATGACCCCTAGCTTGATTAGTCATGGCTTCCGCTTCCAGCCAGCATCGGGAGGACTTTGACTTCCGTTGATTTTGTTTTTCCGAACCGCCTTTTTGCGAGGTGTTTTCCGGTTAATCGCCTTCGGACGTGCTCCGCCCGGCCCACGGCTTATAAGCTCGGCGAGCGTAGTATTTTCCAGAATGGTCGCGGCGGCGTCGCGCACGTCCAGGAACACTTTGTATAGGGCGCGGTGGTGAGCGTCGCGGTCGATAAGAGTGCGCAACTGATCTGCGTCGCCGAATGGAGCGAGCGGGCCGTCAATCAAGCGAATGATTTCGCTCAACCTGATTTCCGCTGGCGCGCGACGTAGACGGTAGCCGCCTTTTGCTCCGCGGACGCTTTCCACGATGCGGGCATTCTTCAATTCCAGAAGAATCAGCTCAAGAAATTTTTCGGGGAGATTTTCTTCGTACGCGATGTCGCGAATTCGGATTGCACCTTGCGTGTAACGCCGCGTGAGGACCATCAGGGCCTGCAACGCGTACAACCCTTTTTGAGAAATCTTCATAAATAAACCGCCCCCAACTATCCCTATGTCACTGATAGGCATTATAGAAAATGCACGCGCCGGGCCAAAGGACTAAATGCCGCGGCCGCGGGCCAGGCTTGTGATTTCAGTGGGTTACGACGGAAATAAATCTGGGAGTAGTAGATATTGTGCAAAGGTTTGCACTTTTGGAAGGCGTCACTTCGCCCGTCCGACGCGGATTTCGGACGGAGTGCCGGATTTAACCCAGCGTCATGTAAGACGCAAGATCTCCACTGTAATGTTGTCTGGGCCGCCGCGTTCGCGGGCTAATTCGATCAACGCTCGCCCGGCTTGTTCCGCGGATTTGTTTTCCACGGCGTCCAAAATCTCGGAATCGCGCATCTGTCCCCACATCCCGTCGCTACAAATCAGGATCACATCCTTCGGGCGAAGCGGTTCTGGCTGTGGCGAAGAATCCATAATGAGTTCGGGATTTGTTCCCAAAGCTGCGGTCAAGATGTTTCGCTGAGGATGGGTTTCCGCTTGTTCTGCTGTAATCATGCCCGCCTCAACGAGACGTCCCACGTAGGAATGATCGCGCGTCACTCGCGTGATCTCGCCATCGCGGATCAAATACATCCGGGAGTCTCCAACATGCACGTAATGGAGTTCATTCGCGACAATCGCTGCAGCGGTGCAGGTCGTCCCCATGCCTCGAAGTTCGGGATGGGCAAAACTGTATTCACGAATCTTCGTGTGAGCGGTTTGCAGGGCCTCGATCAAGGCGGCTTGCGGATCGGTTCCGGCAAAATCCCGGTACGCGGACAACATCGCTTCAACAGCTAGGCGACTCGCCTCCTGCCCGCCTTCGTATCCGCCCATGCCGTCGGCGACGACGGCTAGCCTTCCCTTCCGGAGAAACTGATCGTCGTCGTCGGGCTCCCAATAGCCAAAAGAATCCTCGTTGTTCTGACGAAGGCAGCCGATGTCGGATTGATTGGATACTTCAAGTCCGGGACGAACCTTCATCCGGATATGACTTTGGGGGCGGGAGTGAAGAGCATAGGCAATCGAAGCGCACAAGCCAAACCGTAATTATATAAGGTTGCGAGCGACTGGCTCAAACGCAGGGGCAGACTAGGGGCGAGATGCAGGCTAGAAACCGCCTCCAAAAGGAGACGAGGACGGCGTTATGCCGTCCTCGGAGATCTCACAATCGAGTTTGTTCGAAGCCTACTTAATACTACTGCGATGAAGTCTGGTTGCAAGCTTCCGTGGGGTTATTGTTGTCGCCTTCGCCATTGGGCAGATTCGGGTTGTTGGGGTTACCTGCTCCAGAGCCGACGCCGATGTTGACCGGCGGGGTGGTGAAACCGCCGTAGGTCCCGGTGACGTTGTACGATCCGCTCAACTGCCAAACTGGAGGCGGTGCGGTGGTTGCCGGAGGAATGATTCCAGCGACATCGACCCAGGTACAAACGGCGGGATCGACACCCGTGACCAGCCCTGTCGCGCTCAACTGCACAACCTGTGGCGGAGCGGGCAGCGTATTGCCGAACGCATCCACGAAATTGTCGGGATCAAGGGCAATCTGAAAATTGGTTCCCGTTCCGGTCAGGAGCTTGGACTGCCCACTGCTGTAATTGCCCCAAACATATAACTGGAGGGTTGAGCTTATGCCAGGAATGTTGAGACCACCCATCGGGGTCTCGGACGCGTTCGAGGTCGAAAGCTGAATGGACTGAAGATGGTTAGACGTTCCGCAGCCCAGCATGCTGAAACCTAACAGCGCGCAAGCCAACGCGGCAAAGAGAGTTTTACGATTCACCGCCGAGTACCTCCCAAAAGAAAATCTTCCGCATCGTCGCAGCATCCGTCACATGAGGCAAGGTAACCAAAGTCACGGCGGAGGGTGGCCATAAAACTCATTCCTGTGCGGACTCAAGGCCATCGAAAGTCCACGTTTGTTGCCAGGCATTCGTTGCCAACGGAGGCAGGGCAATCGACAGGATCCTGTTTCATCTACAATCGTGTGCTATGTCTGATCCCGAGTCAGATTCTCCATCCCTGCAGCCGCGTACCCAACCGACGGCGAGCGACGCACCCGCGCACGACACTCCGACGAACGATCTTTCGATCAACGATCGTTCCTTCAACGATCGTTCCGTCAGTGATCCTCATCATCTGTCCGATGCGGAATCCGCTTTAACGGCAAATCCAGCACCGACCAGCCCTGCCGCCGAATCGACTAGGGCCGCTTCATCGACGATCACTTCGGCAACATCGACGCCGATTCACGACTTTCACATTGGAGACGAATTTGGAACGGCCAAGCGTAATCTTCCGCCGGTTCGCATCCTTCTAATCTGTATTGCGGCGGTCGCAGTGGTGGTGGGCTTTTTTGCATTCAAGGAACGGCCGAAACCGCAGGGCTCCGGCGCGATCAACTTCGTGTCAGCAGCCGAGGTGCCGGGACAGGGCATGATTCTCGCAGCGATTACCATGGACCTGAAGAACACAGCGGACAAGCCACTCTGGATTCACACGCTCAAAGCGCAGCTGAAGACAGAGGACGGACAGACCCTTGAGGACGAAGCGGCGTCCGCAGTCGATGTCGATCGCTACCTCGAAGGATTTCCTGCGCTGAAGGAAAGTGCAGAGCCGCCACTTTCTCCGGAAGCCAAGTTAGCGCCTGGGGCCGAACAGAAAGGAACCATCATTGTCGGCTTCAAGGTTTCGAAGGAGCACTTCGATCAGCGCAAGTCTTTGACGGTGGCGATTCAACCGTACGATCAGCCGTTACCGATCGTGTTGAAATAAGCGCCGATGATCAAAAACGTTTCGGTTCTATTTTCGCTGAGCGCGAGCGCCCAGCGCTCCACGATCAAATTTCTATTCGTTCTCTAGTGTTTGACGGGCTTGGGCTAACGCCGCCTTTTCCGAGCCGCTCACTTTGGGATATTTCAGATTCATCGCCTTCAACGCTTCGGTCACAACCTGAGAGACTACCAATCGTGTAAACCATTTATTGTCCGCTGGTACCACGTACCAGGGCGCATACTCACTCGCGGTGTGGCGGATCATGTCTTCATATGCGTTCTGGTAGGCATCCCAAAACTCGCGCTCTCGCACATCGGCCGCGGAAAACTTCCAGTTCTTGTCGGGCTTATCGAGGCGTTCCATGAATCGGCGCTTCTGCTCCTTCTTGGACACATTCAGAAAAAACTTCACAACGGCGATCCCGTTCCTGGTGAGGTAGCGCTCATAACAATTGATATCTTCGAAACGCTCTTTCCAGATATGTTTCGTGATCAGTGACTTCGGCAACTTTTCGTTTTCTAAAATTTGGTGATGAATACGAACGACTAGAACCTCTTCGTAGTAAGAACGGTTGAAGATACCGATCTGTCCTCTGGCAGGAATACACTTCATGGTTCTCCAGAGGTAGTCGTGGTCCAATTCTTGCACCGATGGCGATTTGAACGACCACACGTCCACGCCTTGGGGATTCACTCCCGACATCACATGCTTGATGGTGCCGTCTTTGCCCGCGGCATCCATGGCTTGGAAAATCAAAAGAAGTCCCCAGCGGTCTTGCGCGGCAAGCGTGTCCTGCAGACGGCATACTTCTTTCACGCCGTCTTCCAACAGTTTCTTGGCATGCGGCTTCAACTCCGATCCGAGCCCGTGGGTGTCCGCTGGATCGTGATCTTTGAGGCGAAAATTCTTGGCGCGTTCGACGCGATAGCGATTTGTTAGCTTGTCAATTTTCATAAGGATCTCTACTGTTGCTGTCGATATATCGAGTTGTTAGGGGTAGGCTCGTCGTAATCGCGGCCGTATTTGTTCTTGTGTCCGGCACGAAGTCCATCGGTCGGTGGAACTCGAATCGCTCCCAGCGATGAAGAGGTTTCTGTGATCGTAATTTCGCGAGTAAGGGGCTGAACGTTTTCTGGACCCATGCCTTCGCTCCAGACGTGAAGGATATAGCGGCCGTAGGGCACGTCTGCCAGGGTGATTTGTCCATCGGTTGCAGCGGTTGCGTAGTAGGGTGTCGCCATCGTGATGACTACCGCGCTCATCTCAGGATGAATATTGCAAAAGATGTAACTAATCCCGGGTCGATCGAATCGGACCATGCGAGATGTCCCCGCCTCATAGAGTCCGAGGTCGAATCGTTTTCCCTCGAAAAGTGAAAAGACATTATGAAAAAAAGGATCGCGATTGGGAAACTCGACCATCGAGCCAGCAGGAACAACGAGGATGTGAGGTTCGAAAGTCTTATTCTTCTGAACCAGCCGCGGAGTGGCCGCAGGGCTAGCGGCGGGAATGGGATTCTGAATTGCGGCGGGGTCACCTGCGGTTACCGCCAAAGGTGTTAGCCACACGACGGTTCCGGGAATCGCTTCGTGCCTCCTCTTTGCGGGGTCTTTGGTGCCCACCACTTCGACGTGACCGCGGAGCGTTCCAACCCCTGTCGAAACAGAGGGGTTCGTCTGAGCAAGCGATCCAAACACGCTGGCCCACACCATCGCTACGCCGATCACAATTCTAATGCAGTTCATCTAACGTATTGCAGATCCGTATTGCAGATCGCCGCTGCCCATCTTACCTTCTCCCCCTATATTGTGACCTCGGGATCTGCCGCATCCAAGATCACGACTAAAATAAGACGCCCATCGACAGATTAAGATGGCCCGCCGTATTGAGGCCATCGGTAATGGAATACGTTCGCAGATGGCGATATTCAGCGGAAAATAATAAATCGGACCGAGGCCGGTAAATCATATTTACGAAGCTGCCATCGTTTCTGGCGAGGTCTGGATTTCCATATGCCTGTGCGTATGGGAAGTACTTCAAATCGGAAGCATATGGGTTATCCAAACCGAAGGCGGCGTTGAATTCCCATTTGGCAGCGGGCCTGTATTTCAATTGAGCCCAGCCGCCAACCGAGTTCAAGCCGCGGACTTCGGTGTCCGGCGAATTTGGATCTCCACTAAATAGAGCGCTGCGACCGATTCCGCCGTAAAGGCCTCCTAATCCTTTGCCGCGATAAAGTTTGCCACTCAACGAGAAGGAGTGGCTCAAGGGCAAGTCGAGATCAGTCATTCCCGCCCAAGCGTCGACAGTCCGATCGAAACCGTAATCTTGGCGACTGTAGAAACTACCGACGCCGACGCGCAAAGGTTGTCCCAAGACATTTTTGGTCCACGCAACTCGAGCGGCGAAAGCTGGCTGGCGAGACGATTCTCCAGCGTCGGGTTGGCGGTAGACACCTGTTTGTGCCAATTCGCCGCTGACAGGATCAAGGATTCCTCCCTGGAATAGCAAGCTGGAATCGTTGCTTAAGACCACTCGATGCTCGACGCGGATTTGAGGGACCCAGCTCCATAAATTTCCGGCGTATGAAAGAGCGGGCTCTGCAAGGGATGCGAAGGATGTCGGAGAGTTCGGGGAGAAAAACAATGCGTCTTGTCCGACGACTACAGAGGTGTTATCCCAATCCATTCGCATGGTGGCAGTGCGCAAGCGCATGATGCCCGAGTTGACGCCGTTGGGGACGTTGGGGAATCCACCGGATAGATCCAGTTGGAGATCGGCTCTTGTCTTCGCACCAGCGACGGTAGGACCGAAGGCTTCGAGACCGATCTCAGACTGGCGCAAGGTTGCGCCGAAGCTGCCGCCGGAATCGCCTGCTGGGCGGGCGTATGCAAGCTGAGGAAGATCGATGCTGTCTACGACTCCCTGATTGCTGAACAGGTTCATCAAGACGATTCCAGACAGACGCAGGCGATACTTCGATGCGCTTTCTACTTTTGTCTGATATTGATCGTCGACTTTTCCGCTGAGCAGGTCGTATTGCTCCTCCAAACTGGCGGCACGAGAGTTGTTTTTTGGAGCTGGAGATGGTTCTGGAGGTGGTGGCTGCGTCTGATCGCTCGCTAGCGGTCTTTCTTGATAGGCGCCTGCGGAGTTTGGCGACGCTGTTTGCGAGATTGCGGAAGCTGCAGAACGAGACGGCGACGCGGCGACTTTCAGAGTGGCGTCTTGTGATCCTGGGGCGGAGCGGACCTGATCGAGTTGTCGGCGGAGTTCGGCCGTTTCGGCGCGGGATTGCTGAAAGTCGGAGCGCATGCCTGCAACCACGGTCTGCAGTTGACGAACTTGCTCGCGCAACTCGCGAAGGGATTCATCCATCGACTGAGCATGGGAATCGGGAGCAGGTGGAGGGACCTGGTCGGCTACTTGGGCGTGCAGAGCGGTAGATGCCGACAAAATCAATGTTGCCCATAGCAAGGATTTGCGCAGTCGATTGGTCATGTTCCCTCCCACCACACTTAAGACTTTTCTTTTAGGCTGTAGTCTTAGTTACGAACAGAATTCTGAGCATTCACTCTTTGCGGGAGCAAAAGCCTCGAGAGCGAGAAGCAAACCTCGGGCGCTGAAGCGCTCGCGAAATATGACGGCCCACGGCTCGACTGGAAGTCGTGCCCTTCCCGTTCGTGGTCGTAGCTTCGCTGTTCGTGGGCGTGACACGAGACCGCACACAGATCGCGAGCACGCAGTTCCTAAGATGCGTTCTGCAAATGAATCAACCTTAGGTGGCTTGCCGCAACGCTAGAGTATTTTCGGCAGCGGGATTCAGAGGAATGATGATGCGGAATGTCGTTCCTGCCACCGATGTTTTCTCCACGACGACGTCGCCACCATGGTCCTGCAAAATCTTCTGGACCACCGTTAGTCCCATGCCGGTGCCATTTTCCTTGCCATGGCTCACGAAAGGTTCGAAGAGACGATCGCGGACGGCGTCGGCGATGCCGGGGCCATTGTCCTCGATGCGGATCTCCAAAGTTTCGCCTCGACGTTGCAGATCAATATCGATTTTCCCGCCTTGCGTAGGGACGACCTCGCACGCATTCAGCAAGAGATTCAAGAAGACGCGCTCCAGCTTTCTGAAATCAAACCAACCTTCGGTCGATCCTTCCACCGAGATTCGAATGCGAATCCGCTGAAACTCGGGATGGGCTTTGACCCCTTGCACCGCACGATCGACCGCCGATCGCATATCGCCATACGACGGCCGCAAGGATTCTCGTGTGCGTGAGAATTCCATTAATGACTCGATCAGATCGGTCATCTGGTTGACCCCGATCCGGATCTCCGCATAAAGGTCTTCGCGCTGACCCGGCGTCAGGTGGCTCTCACAGAGGAATTCGGCATTTGCCAAAATCGCAGCGAGGGAATGACGCAAGTCATGCGAGATGGAACTGGCCATACGGCCAATCGTCGCCAAGCGCTCGGCGTCCAGAAGTTCGCGTTGTGTCTTCTGGAGACTGGTCCGCATGCGGTCGAAGGTTCCAGTTACCTCCGCGACTTCGTCTCCCCCACGCACCCGCAAGGGATAGGCAAAATCTCCCTGCTCCAGCGCGCGCACGCCAGCCACAAGATTTCCCAGCGGCCGGGTGAAAGTGTGAGAGATCAGATAAACCAATAGGCTTCCGACGAGAACGGCAGTCAGGCCGAGTGCCACGAGCAGTTCGTTCAGACTGCTTAGGAAGGCCGTCGCCTGATCGAAAGATTTTAGAACCCACAAATTTAAGGTTGGGCCACCGGGTGTAGGCAGGGCGACCGACGTAGCAAGGAAGCGTTCTTCGCCGAGGCGGATCTGGTCGCCCTGAGGCTGACCCCAGGCAGCGGTTCGAGGAGGCACGCGCAGTAACTCCGATTCCTGCGCCGGTTGCAGGGTGCTGCGAACGATCGCATCGCCGTAACGAAATGCGACTTGGCTTCCAGCCACGCGACTTAGATCGCGGGCCACACGGTCGTCAATTTCGTAACCGAGCAGCAGATATCCGAGGACCTGACGTCCGCTGGCGGGGCCGAAGTAAATGTTCTGAAGGAAAACTTCGTAGAGATGTCCTCCGACGTACCACCAGTAACGCGCCTCCACGTTCGATACGGAGTTCGCCACCGATTTCAAGACCACGGGGAAAAAGTCCTGACCCTGACGAACCGTGATTTCAGGAGGAGAAGCCTGCAGCGCCATCACCTTGCCAGAGGAATCCGCAAGCACGAGCAAATCGCTGCCGGCGAGTTGCCAAAGATCGCGCGACGCGTCCTGAATCGTTGCAGAATCGTGCGTCGTCATCAGTGCGCGAACGTTGGGCAAGTCCGCGAGAAGCACGGCGGAGCGCTCCAGTGTGACTTCCTTTTGCCTTTGGAAATTATGAAATGCGGAAACGGAATTCTGCAGATCGCGGTCGATTCCCAACCGGACTTCTTGCTGCACGGTGTGACGGACAACGAGGAGCGTGGTCAGCGTGAGGGCGGCGGACACTACAATCATGGAGAGCAGGAACTTGGTTCGCAGCCGAATTCCGCCCATGCTCAAGCCTCGATCAATCCCTGCATCACCAGAACCGATATACACAATCGCGAAAAGAGACGGGGCAAGCCCCGTCTCTACCCGAGATCAGGAACGGTCCTTCAGATTCTTACGGTACAAATTTATATCCAGCGCTGTGAACCGTGCGGAAATACATTGGATTGGCCGGATCCTTCTCCAACTTCTGCCGCAGCCGAAGGATGTGGTTGTCCACGGTACGCGTGCTGGGGTAGTTCTTGTATCCCCAAACGAAGTTCAGCAACTCTTCGCGGGATAAAACACGTTCCGCATTCTGAATCATAAACTTCAGCACTTTGAACTCTTGCGATGTCAGTTGCACAAGGCTGCCGTCGCGCCACAACTCCATCTTGGTGAAGTCGACTTTCACGTCGCCGAAGCTGAAAGTCTCGGTCAACGGAATTCTCGCCGACCGCCGCATGGCCGTCCGCACTCTCGCAAGAAGCTCGCGCGGGCTGAACGGCTTGGTCACGTAGTCGTGGGCTCCCAGTTCGAGTAGTAATACCTTGTCCATCACCTCGGTGCGGGCGCTCAAAACTATGATTGGTAAGGATGGCGCGGCCTGACTGATCTCGCGACAGACGTCCTGACCTGGCGTTCCCGGCAAGCTCAAGTCGAGCACCAGGACCGACGGCGCTTCCGCTCGGAACATTTCCAACCCGGCGGCACCGTTGCCGGCGACGTCAACGGTAAATCCTTCGCCCTCAAACAACCGCTTTAACGCTTTTTGGACAGCGCGGTCATCTTCAATAACGAGGATCCGTTCGGAGTTAGCGGGAACCGCGTCCATGGTCGCCGTAGCCGTCGATGTGTTCTTGTTCACAACTGCCCCCACGCCCTGATTGGTTGGAATCATACCTCTAAACTCTAGCGTGATATCAGGTTAATGGAACAGTCCGGGGCAGAAAATGACATGGGTGTGACAATCTATTGACAAAAAAGGCAGTACGGGACGGTTAATAGCGGGAACTATCACTCGAAACACTCGAACGAAATCTCAGAAGCAGGCTCTAGTGAAGCTTCTCGTATTCTGCTTTGGCTTCTTTGTAGAGAGGAAGGTCGGGGTCAGCGTCCTTCCACAAAGCGAGGAAGTCCTGATAAGCGGCTCGAGCCTTGGCGTTGTCTCCCGTTAGTGCGTAGGCTCGACCGAGTCCGAGTTTGGCTAAGGAGTGCTCAGGTACCGTAGGGGCGATGCCGCGATGGTCGATCAGTTTCTGGAATTCGGCGACCGCTTCGGGACCGCGTTTCGCCTGTAGGTATGCCTCCGCGCGAACAAACACAGGAAACAGGCCCAACACGCCACCCAGTTCGTAAGGAGTCGCCGTTTGAAGCATTTCGATCGCTTTATCGGGAGTCTTGTGATTCATCGCGATGAGTGCCTCCACGATGGGCATATTCACCTGGTGGAGGAGCGTATCGTTGGGAAAACGACGGCCCAGTTCGTCGACGATGGTTTGCGCACGACCGACGTCTCCGGTCATGGCGAGCGCGACCGCCACTGGGACCAGATTACTTCGGCCGTGCGCTAACGCAGAACTCGACATGGCCAGCTCTTTTGCCTTCGAACCATTCCCGAATTCGGCTTCGTTTACGGCGAAGTTGGCCTGTGTATCGGCGGTCGTTTCCTTGAATCCCGACCGATCGCTGACCTGGGTCGAACGCTGGGTGAACTCCGCGGCCTTCTGCATTTGCCCGTGCGACGCGGCGACACTGGCCGATTCGACCAGCAACAAATATTCGCTGGGCTTCCCTTCCGCCCATTTCATTTGCTGCTGCATACTCTGGATATCGTTATTCAAGAACGCTAGTTGAAACATGGAGTCACGGATGAACAGGTTGTCCGCCTTGGCGTCCACGGCCCGCTGCTGAGTGGAGCGCGCCTCTTCCAAGCGGTTCAATGCCATGTAAGAGTTTGCCGCGTGGGCGTAGCCAAACGGTGCGTTGGGCTCGATACGAGTAAATTCGTTGGCCGAAGCGATCGCCTTCTCGAACTGGCCGAAATACAGAGTGTATTGCAGGGCGAGGTTGGCGTAAGCACTGGAGTCGTTTGGATACGCTTTAATTGCGCTTTCCAATGATTCCCGGTCCTTCTCGATGTCTCCGGTGGTCGAGTACAGGTGATCATCAATGTAGAACCGTTCCCGTTCGCTGACACGATCCCGGAGATCAAACGCCTTCTTGGCGTTTTCAAGCGCGCGATCCTCTTCTCCGAGATTGGAATAGATCGCAGATAACCGTGCATATGACATCGCGAAATTCGGATCGAGTTCGATGGCATGCTGAAAGAGAGGAATCGATTCGGCTTCGCTTCCGCCATTACGCATCTCGTCGGCTGCGGCAAACGCTTTCAGGGCTTCGAGCGAGGAGGTGGTCGCTTCCGTAACAGGCGTATCGAACTTTTGGAGCGATGCCAGCGACTCGCCTAGTTTTCCACGCACGCTCGATGCCGCTTTGCCAACGGCGGGCAGCACAGCTTCTTTTGTCGCCGCAGTTACCTGCTCGCGTGCCAGTGAATCTCCAGTCGCGCAGTTCGTGGCATCGAGCGACACCACGTATTGGCTGCCCAGCGCGGCAATCGAACCGCTCATCATGGCTTTGATGTGTTCGCGCTCGCAAATTTCGCGAGCCACGTTGCCGGAAACGCGTTCATCTGCGGGACGTCCCATGAACTGAAGAGCTTTGCGGATGGTTTGATCCGGCACGAGATTGAGATAGGGCGACTGCTCAAGCTGGACAGCCAGCGCCTGTTTCAAAGTTCCGTCGAATACGGGATCGCCGGTGGTGTTGACGAAATCCGCAAGCAGGATGGAATCTTTCGCAGTTAAAGCCTGCGCGCCGCGAGTCCGCCAAAATAAAGCGCCGCCGATCGCGGCGATTAAAACAACGCCAGCCGCCAAGTAAGTCCACTTCGGTATAGCCGCTCTTGGCTGCCCACCCGAGCGCAACTCGGCAACTTCGTGTGGCGCGGAGACGTGCGCTTGCGAGCCTGAGACTGGCTGGGGCACGGAACCCACGGATCCCGAAGAGATGCGCGAACCGGAGGCAGAACTCTGCGGCAACGAATTTTGAGGCAAAGAAGTCTGGGATATTGAAGAAAAACGAACCGCATCATCGTCAGGGTCTTGGGCCGCAACTTTCTTTCCCGATCCCGAATCGCGTTTCAGGCGTTGTAACTCGGCACGCATTTCCGACGCGTGCTGATAACGCAAGTCGCGATCTTTTTCCAGCGAACGGTTGATGATGCGCTCCAACTCCGAAGGCAGATCGGGATTCAATCGAACCGGAGAAGTCGGCGCGCGCTCCAGAATCGCATTGAAAATTACCGCGGACGTATCACCGCGAAATGGCAAGGTGCCAGTCGCCATTTCGTAGAGCACCGCTCCAAAAGAAAACAGATCGCTGCGGGTGTCGAGTTCCTTTCCTTTGGCCTGCTCGGGAGACATGTACGCGACCGTGCCGAGAGCTGTGCCTGGACTCGTGAGATGCTGCGCGTCCATGGTGGCCATAGTTGCGCCACCGTCTTTTTCGCCGCGACCCGGCGCGCCGGAAACTTTCGCCAGTCCGAAATCGAGAACCTTGGCGTGTCCACGTTTCGTAACAAAAATATTTGCTGGCTTGATGTCGCGATGAACGATGCCTTCGGCGTGCGCTGCATCGAGCGCGTCCGCGATTTCGATTCCGAGGGACAGGAGTTGCTCGGTTTCCAGCGGACGACCAGAGATGAGGTGTTTCAGCGTCACGCCGTCGAGATATTCCATGGCGATGAAAGCCTTACCGTCCTGCTCGCCGATGTCATGAATGGTGCAGATGTTGGGATGATTTAGCGCCGACGCGGCCTGCGCTTCGCGTTGAAACCGGCTCAAGGACTGAGGGTCTCGGGCGACGTCGTCCGGCAGAAACTTCAGAGCGACGAAACGTTTGAGGCGTGTGTCTTCCGCCTTATAGACGACGCCCATTCCGCCACCACCGAGTTTTTCGATGATGCGGTAGTGCGAGATCGTTTCGTTAATCATTAATCATTGGCCAATCGGAAAGCGGGGGTTCCCGACCTTCGACCGGCAATGGTAGTCGGGGAGTGTAGAGAAGTCAAAATGCAGGTCGCAGGTCTTAGGTCTCGGGTCTCGGGTCTCAGGCACACCGTTCGCCTATGGGACTTTCAAGAATCGTTAGCAATGCTAACGATTATTTTGATGACGGAATCGGGTCGGCGGGCGTGGCGGATTTAGGCTCGGACGGGGGAGTCGTCCGTTACCGCACGATCTTCCTGAGACCTAAGACCTGCGACCTAAGACCTGTCCGCGCAGCCATGCTAGACTCCCGTCTTAAAGACTGCATCCAATCGCCCATGAATATCTCTGTATCTAGAATTCTGCGATCTCGAAATCTGCGGATGTCGATCGCCGCGCTGGCGCTGGCCATCGCTCTCGCATTGGCTGCGGGATCGGTGGCTTGCGGCGGGGATCCCAAGTCGCAGGCAGTGCCGATTGTGGTGACGTTCAACGCGGGGAATCCGCCGCCAGCGTCGCTGGAGACGGGAGCTTTCGCAGCCATCGCCGCCGATGTTGCGAACGATAACAAGAATCAGGGCGTGTCTTTTAGCTGCACTCCAACCGACGCCTGCGGATCGTTCACCCCGACCTCGGCTGGGCCCTCAGTTCCGGTCTGCTACTTGGCACCCGACGCCGTTCCCGCCGGCAACGCGGTTACGGTGACAGCGACTTCGTTGACTGACCCGACGAAGTCCGTCTCGGCGAACATCACGATTGTGAGTGGGGCGCCAAATCCTTGTCCGTAGCGGCGCTTCCGTAACCCAAACCTAGGGCCAACAGTCATTTGACTTAACTGCGTTGTGAGCTGAAAATAGAGATAGTTCTTTGAAGGCCAATTCCCACAATGTGGGGGCGTCACGGCTTCGACGGAGATGCTTGCGGCCAAGAGGCATGCCGGGGTGCAGACACCCGTAATCGCTTGCAAAATGATAATTGCCAATCAACAGATGGCATACGCAGCTTAATTAATTAAGTTGCCGTTCTCCGCAGCTTCGCCCATGGGCTGCGAGCGAACGTCACACAGTGGGCTGCTCTTCCCTGCTACGTCTGGGTTGGGAGGCTAAGATCACAGGCTAGCGCCAACGGTTTCTTGTCCGTTCTGAGCAGTTGTCGCGAACGTCCTGGGGTAATGCCCAGGGCATGAACGTGAATAAGCATGTAGTCTCTTGACCAGTAACACTTTCGGACGCGGGTTCGACTCCCGCCGCCTCCACCACTTCTCTCTTTTTTCCTCGGTTAATTCTTCGTTCAGTTTTCCTTCCAACCTCGTTTTTCGTGACGAACACTTCAGCAGAAGTTTGAATGGCTTGGTCAATTTCTGCACTTTTTTCCGCGCTTCCACCCTGAGATTTCATTGCCCGCCAAACTATAGGGCCAGTCCCGTCGTTCTCCGGTTTATTCGACTCCATTTGACGATTGGCACACGCTTGTTGGATATTAGGACGCAATGGACGTTGAACGCACAATTGACGACATCGAACAGCTAGAGGAAATGTTCGAGACTCCGGACATCCGGCCGCTGAAAGCGGCTGACCTCGAAGCTTTAAACCGCAAGCACGACCAAATGCTCGCGAATAGTCCTTGGTTTCGCCTGTGGCGAAGCTATGGCGTCTGCTGCCGAGTGGCGTCTCCCGTGGTTCAGTTGGGTGGAGTGGACTAAGGCCCGGAGAATGCACGTGAGAGGCACGGACTAGCGACCAAGTTCTTTCCTCGCTAAAGCTAAAGATCAGAATCCGTCTGCTCCGTCCGAGGAGTACAGACCCCTTCGGCTCCGCTCAGGGCAGGCTCTTCGCGGAGAGCTGTGAAGGATGGGACATCCGCTTCGTTCTAGCACCCACCAAAGCCTGGGCCACTCGCGTTAGGAGAAGTGATGGCGACCGGGCAGGACTCCAAGCAGGTTTTGAACGACCCGAAAGGTGTGTATGAGTGCCGTTGTTGGAAAAAGAATCGCCATTGTCGGCGGGGGCCCGGGCGGACTCACGCTGGCCCGGCTATTGCAGCAAGGCGGTGCTCAGGTTTCCGTGTATGAGCGTGATCAGAGCCGCAGCGCGCGAGTCCAGGGCAGCGCATTAGACCTCCATGAAAACTCCGGACTAGCGGCACTGGAAACTGCCGGCCTGATCGATGCGTTCTGGGCCAATCACCGGCCGGATCTTGATCGTCTTCGTCTCACCGATGCCAAGGGAACGGTTCTCCATGATCATTTCCGCCGGATGTCCGGGGCCGGGAAACGTCCTGAGATCGAGCGTGGTCCATTGCGCGATCTTCTGCTCGATTCGCTTCAACCCGACAGAGTGCAGTGGGACTGCAAGCTCGAGTCTGCAGAGTTACAGGGCGAGCAGGTCTTGTTACGTTTTGCGAGCGGACAGATTGCACTGGCCGATATCGCGGTAGGCTGCGACGGGGCGAACTCCCGCTTGCGCGAGCTGGTCACTCCCATTCGGCCTGAGTACGTCGGGGTGTCGCTCGTAGAGGGCCTCGTTCCTGAGGCAAAGCAGATGATTCCTGAGTTGTGGGATCTTCTCGGCGGATCAGCACTGATCGCTCTGGGAGGCGAAAGAACCATCGGCATGGGTACCAAGCCTGACGGCAGCGTGCTGCTCTATGCCGGAGTGAAGACCCGTGGGGATTCCGCGAGGCGTAGCTTCGAAGAGGCAACCGGCCCGGACCAGCGCGTGGCATGGTTCCACGCCAACTTCCAGGGGTGGAGCGAGATATGGGATCCTCTTTTCAAGGAAGCCGCGTCTATGGTCTGGCGTCCGCTACTCGTTTGCCCGGCAGATCAGCATTGGGAGCCGAAGCCCAACGTCACGTTGATCGGCGATGCAGCGCATGTGATGCCGCCGTATGCAGGGGAGGGCGTCAACATGGCGATGCTCGACGCTCTGGTCTTGTCAAAGTTTCTCCTCAGCGAAGACACATCCTCTGACGCAATCGCGGCGTACGAGGCAGAGATGTTTGCCCGCATGCGGCACATGACGGAAGACACGATGGTGAACACGGAGATGTTCTACGCGCCAGATGCTTCCGATCGCGTGGTGGCTCTGTTCCGTAGTTTTGGCGTAGCCGAGGTGGTTCCGCCAGCCGCAGAAGCTTGAGGCGCGCGGCCTTTTCGAGAAGTGGGCCCGCCGTATGACACTCCCCCTACAACTAATTAATTAGTTGCTCGCACTGACTTCACCGCAGACGCCGATCTCCGCCGTTTCCACACTCACTTTTCGAATATCGCGATCGCGCGAATAGTGTAAGTTCTCCTTCCGCGACACTGTTGTTCAAAGCCGGAATGGTTTCCGGCTTTGGAACACTCGCGGCGGTTTCCGAATCTTGCTAACTCCACCCGCATTACCAATCCATGACTTAGCTTGCCGCCCGATACGGTCTCGCAATTGCAATGCTCCTCATAACTCTTAGCCCTTGCTAATTATGTTTGCCATGCCTCTAGTCTGGAGTTTCCTTATGTTCGGAGCGCAGGCTTCCGCTCGCGTTGCATTTCAGGATGATTTCAAGAGCGGAGCGCTCGACACGACGAAGTGGATCATCGCGACCTACAAGTCTCCGGATTCGGCGCCTGGCGTCAACAGCGGCGTCTATGTGGCCTCGGCGATTGACTTCACGCAGGGCATGCTGCGCATCACGGTCCAGCAACATGCGGTCCAATCGTCTGCGGCCCAAATGGCTGCGGATCATCCGAGCGCTGGCGGCGTTGCATCGCTGGGCGGCGCGATTCTCTCCAAGGAACTCTTTGGCTTCGGCACCTACGATTTTGAGATGCGGATGAGTAGTCTTTCGCCGACCCCTGACGGCGACGGGGAGTCCGTGAGCGGGGCGATCTCTTCTGGGTTTATTTACTACAACAAGTCCGAGAGTGAAATCGATCTCGAGTTTCTGGGAAACGAGAATGCGATGTGGGTGAGTTCGTGGCGCAATCCGAACCCTGCGCTTGATCCGACGCGGCTGCTGAAGTCCAGCGTTAAAGTTGCCGATAACAATCTGGCGATGCGATTTCGGAAATATTCTCTGGTCTGGACACCTACCACTGTGGATGTCTACATCGATGGCACGCAGGTCGTCCACCAGACCGAGCACATCCCGCAAAATCCGGCGCACATCATCCTTCAACATCGCGGTACGAACAGCAACAAATGGGGAGGCGTCGCCACCGTCGGCGCGGAGCGCTATTTCTTTGTCCGATCCGTGAAGTTCACACCCCTGACGCTCAGGGCCGTGGGGGCGAAATAGCGCATGCTGACTTTCATCCTATGCGTTCTCGGGTTGCGGCTCTTCCTCAGCCTCGCCAAATACGCGTGGTCGCTGGTGATGCGGATTGGTCATCCGCGGCTGACTGGCGTGGTGCAAGATTTCTCCCTGGAACCAACGGTGAGCATCTTGCTTCCCTGTTTTAACGAAGGTCCGGACGTGTACAACTCCATCCGAACCATTCTCGAATGCGATTATCCCGTGGAGAAGTTCGAGGTGATTGCCACCGACGACCGCTCGCGGGACGACAGTTGGGAGTGGGTCCAGAAAGCAGCTGCAGATTTTCCCGGACGGGTTGTCGCCCGGCAAAATCCCAGCAATATGGGGAAATCGCGGACCCTGATTGCAGCCTCCCATGTATCCAAATCCGAAATCATTCTGGTCATCGATTCCGATTGTATTTTCGCGAAAGACACGATTCGAGAGTTGGTGTCGTGCTTCTCCGATCCGAAAATGGGTATCGTTGGCGGCTCGGTTGGGATTCGAAATCCGAACACGAACTCGCTGACGCAGGTACAGACCTATGTGTACTTCCTCGCATTCGACCTGTGGAAGACGTACGAAAACTGGACGCGATCTGTTACTTGCGTCGGCGGATACCTGCTCGCGATCCGGCGCCATCTGTTCGAGCAGATCGAACCGAAGATTCTCACCCGAAACTGGTTTGGGGTCGAGGTGGTGGAAGGAGAAGACCGCTACATCACGCATCACGCCCTTCTGCTGGGCTATCACACTTACGTGAATACGAAGGCTCGGTGCTGGACCAGCGCACCGGAGAAGTATCCGCAGTTCTTCAGCCAACAATACCGCTGGAGGAAGAGTGGCGCGCGCGATCTGTTCATGACTTACAAACTGCTTTGGAGTCACCTCGGCACGGTGCATCCGAATGGCATTTATTGCTCGACGGTTGCTCCCCTGACGGTTTTGACTTTCACGCTGGCCCTCTTCGTTGCGCCATTCTTCGATCCTTTGTTTTTTATACATCCGATCACGCTGGTCATTTCATTGGCGACTGGCGCGGTCTTGCACATGGTGATTTCCAAACATTTTCCGGATCAAAAGATTGCCAACCCGCTCTCGTTCGCTTTCTTCGGATTCTGGTGGATCATCAATTCGTTCTATCTCACCGTCTTGTCATTGCTCACCTTTGACTTTAGCGACTGGGGCAGCAGGACGAAGCGACGGGTGAAGCGTTTAGGACAGGAATTATGAATCTAGAAGACATCAAACCATCCATCAATCGTTCGGTGCTTCTGCTCTACCGCGTTTTTGCCATTGTCAGCCTGTACGCGGTTCTGGCAGGAGTCCTATTGTTCGGCGTGGGAACGGCATTCTACGCGGGTAGTAAGACGTGGGTTGCACCCGTCATCCTGTCGCAAGGCGACAAGGACACACTCGACTTGACGAGCAAGACCCTCGCCACCCAGAACACGGTAGATGATCTGAAACTGGACATAGGGAAACTCGAGAACACAGTGGCCGAAGCGGAGTTACACAAAGCAAAACTAGAAACACTCCTACCGGCCATTGACGCTGCAATTGGACAAGAGAACCGGCACAAGCGACAGACTGGTCCGATGCTGGTCAGCCTGGACAGGCAAAAAAAGTCGGACGACACGCGCACCCAGAGCGCGCTGACAAAACTTGCCGACGTCGATGCCACGATCGACAAAGAACTGGCCGCCGGACTCATCACTAAAACAGACGCCACACAAGCGGCGATGCTGCTGGTGAAGTCGAACGGGGAGCTTACCGACAGCAAGATTGCGAGGACCCTGCTGAAAGACACTATTTGGGAGAAGACGCTCCCCTCTACGACTTACCTGGATACGCTTCACAAGAAAGCCGAACTGGAATCTGAAATCGCGTCTCTGGGAATCGTCATCGACTCGGCCCAGAAGCAGATCGCAACCGAGCGAAACCAGGCAGTGAAACTCGACCAGGCATTGAAGGTGGCAAAACAGACGCCTCTTTGGGCAGCCATGCAAGGTGCCAGAACGAATGTGGCGTTAGTGCCGTACGAAAATCAAGCGGTGGCAAACGAAGGCGCTCCGGTTTATGACTGCTACCTGAGTTTTGTCGTCTGCCGCCAAGTGGGCACGGTCAAAGCAAGGTTCGCCGGGGAGCAGCACGCCGTCAATCCAATCTTTCGCAATGATCTGCGTGGATTCCTCGTGCAACTGGAATTGACCAATCCAGATTCTGCCAAGTCGAAGACGCTTTTTGTTGGGAGCAAGCCAGTCCTATTTTGAATCGTCCGAAAGGTGTATTTATGAAGCTGCCAGCGTTCGTCATCGCCACCATTCTGCTCTGCTGTACCGCCGTCTTCGCGGGAGAGACCCAGGTGGCGGAAAACGCCTATTGCCAATACCTCACTGAGCAGGCTAAGGCCCAACGCGCGCTGCTCCTTAGTCCGTCGGCCATCGCAGGGCCAACGCAGCCGAGTGCTGGCACTCCGCCGCAGATGATCTTCGGCCTCACCGGAAGTCTCGCCAACAATCTAAAGGCGCCGCTCACCATGAAGGCCGCACGCGCGGCCTGTGATCTTTACATCGCGCAGACAGAGGCCCAGCAACATATCTATTTCGCAGCTCCAAAAATGGAGAGAGACGCGCTCGTGCACCGCCTCGATCTCGTACAGCAGGGATCCGACAAGCTGCAAAAGATGATTCTTGATGAAGAAAAAATGGTGCAAGCGAAAAACGTAACTCGTCCCGCGCTCTATTATCTCCAATCCGCAAGAGCGCGGCTCGACATGCGACGCACCTCGGCCCTGAGTGGCCTTCTCCCGGATGTTCCGCCGATGAGCGAAGTGCCGCTTCGCACTCTCATCAGCAACAAGGTCGATGCCGAGGCGATCAACCAGAAGGCCGTAACGAAACTGGCTGCGGAAAACGGTTGGGATCTTGTGTTATCCGGAGGCGGACGTCGTCAACTCGGACAATTCGATTCCACCACGAACGTCTCCGAACTCGGCGCGTTCGGCGAGGCCAGCCTGACCTACAATTTCGGACGGCATGCCGCGAACCAACACCTTGATCGATCCGCATCTGCCTATTTGGACTTGAAGAACAATCAGTTCGATGATGTCACGCGCCAATCCGCCGTTCTTAAGCGGCAGATCGAGGACACACTTTCATTCTTGCGCCCCCAGCTATTGGCCTTGCTCGAGCACGACTCCGAAATTGAGCAGTCGCTTGCGAGCATTGAAGGAATGGGCACGAGCAACTCGCAAGCATTCCAAAACCAACTTCTCGCCGACCAGATCGTTCTGCGCGTTGACATTGGCGACATACAGTTCCGGTTGGACTGGCTGGAAGCGTTCTGCGCCACAATTTCTGAGACGCGAATTACTCCAAGTCGATACTAGGGAAGCCTTGGCCGAATGCGCGCGAGTCGATACCGTCCCCCCGACCAAATAAGCGGCGACACCCAAGCGTGAGTTTATAACGCTTTAATCGCCACGAACAGAATCACCACAGAGCGAGGACGTGAATTTCGTCAGATCCTCATACGGAACCCGCCCGTCCCGCCCTTCGGATTCGTGCAGGATATCTCCAGCGAGCGCTCATCGATGGAAGACGACATACAAGAAGTCGCTCTCCACCACGACCTCCACCAGTTGCCGTCCGTTCGACTCGCCCTGATTCAAGAGCGAGGTTAGTTGCTGAGGGGAGGGCGGTCCGTCCTGAAATTTCGATCCCATCACTTCTTAAGGCATTGTGACATCCTCATCCTGTTACTTTGATTTTATTTGGCTTCGCAGACGAATGAACCGCCCGTCCGTTGAGGGTCCTTTACTCGACCGGTACTCAAAAGATGTGTCGTTGACCTCGTCGTTCGCTTTCATAGGAAGCACTTGGGACGCCACTTGCTGTAGTCGTAAAGGACCTTCAGTGTGTCTCCCGCGATGAAGCGATTCTGTTCGTTACGGAGTTCGTATGTCACGACGATGCCACCATTAAAAGATGGCTTGGGCGTATAAAAAAGGTTTAACAAGAAAAAGCTGTTTGTTCTTGTATTTCCACCCGCTGCGTCTATGGTGAATTGCAATGCAAGAATGCCCGTACCGAGAGCATCTTGGAGCGTCATCCCACGGATGACATCTGTGAGAGTGAGATTCCCACTTCCATCGCTGGACGCAAGCCATGACTGAAAGGAATTCATCATCTGGTTCGACGAAGAAACCTTAGAGGTGATGTCCGAACTCAATTGTTGGATAGCTGGTTTGTCGTCCTCGGCGGCAGCCGGAGGAGTTGTGTATGGGCTAGCCTGAATGGTGGCGTTCGCACTCGCCAAATCCATAACTTTCCCGGTGATTTTCGATACCGCTGCATCTACATTGATGGGCGAGGTCGAACTGTAAAGAGCAATCCCCCTGTTGCATAGATCCTTCCCCAGCTCGGTGGTTAAAGCCTGTGTGGTGGTAGGTTGGATCGACGAGGCCGAATAAGAAATTCCAGATTTCGCTCCTCCCAATGCCGTTGTTATATCGCCAAGATAAGTCAGCGCCATCGGTGGAGTTGTGCTCGCTGATGGGCTGCCGCTGTTAGCAACTGGCGGCGTCGCCGTGCAAACGCATCCGGCGAGATCACCTCACCGTAGGGCCCTATCTCGAGAGCTGGTTCCCTAATCCTGCTGGGCTTTAGTTTTGCTTTTGCTCCGGCTTCAGCTTTTTGTTTCTTCAACTCTTCCCTTTCCTTAATAATTCTCTTAATTTCGCCGATATCGTGCAAGATCGCCCTGTGCGACCCGTTGTCAAGTGTACTTGCAATTGATTGCTGGTAAGCCATGAATGTGGCATACGTTGATAACTGGGCAGCAGACATATTGTCTTCGAGAAGAACCTGGCGGGTGAGGGCCGCGTTGCATGGTTTGTCCGAACCCATTTCTGAAGCAACTGGCTGCCAAGAGGCATCGGCTACGGGCTTGGCGACCGAATCGACATCTGCCGCGATCTTCAAGGCGATCTGCTTGAGGCCTCCGTAGACCATTATGTTCATTTCGATGGGAGCGCCATTGCCCCCAGCGCTTGATGAACTCGTGGAGCTTTGAGCTGCGCCTGCCGTGAGCGCCGCTCCCGCTGCTAGACCTGCAGCCGCGGAGGACGAAGGACTCTGCGGATACAGTTTTTAACACTCAGTACAATTGTCAGAAACAACAAGAAACAAAGCCGAAGCTCTCTCATGTTACTACCTCCGCATCAGTTGAGATCAGGATCAGGCATTACTAGGCACGTAACACAAACAACTAAGTTGTAACTGCGGGGAAGTAGCGGAAGATATTTACCTTTTGTGGCTGGATTTGTCAAGATTAATTAGAGATCGCCCACAACTCTCCGATACCTGATCGATCAGGCATGGAAGGTAGACATAGCACGGAAACTACTGGTAGAGGCATCTTAGTGGCTCGGGTACTTGTTTGGAAGCGGGACCGCTTGGGCGCGGAGCTTCCTGAACACCACTAGATGGCACAAAATCGCCGCGGGAACGATGAAGGCTGGAAGCAAAATGAAAGGGAACCGAAAATTGCGATCGTAGGCTGATCGAATGCAAATTGCTGGAAACGGAAGGGCGCTGAGAGCATCGCCCGTCCGAACGCGTTCAGGACACTGAGGAACTGAGGCTGTTCCACACGGAATCCCCTATTGCCAATAAGTTTTCGGCTGAACGTCCACCAAATGACCGGAGCAGTAATACCGACCAGGATATCGATATTGCCGGCCTTGAACGTCATCAGCGCGGGAACTTGTTTGTAGAGGAAGAGCCAATAAAGGTTGATCTCCACCAGGATCCGAATCGAATGAAACAGGACGCACCACTTCAAGTCCATCGTGTCGAGGAAGCGTTTTCCAGTGGAGGTGGCAAACAATCCCGCAATGACGAGGATTGGAGGCCCAGCCGCCAATAAAAAATGGGGAGGAAGAGTGTTGGTCAGGAGATAAAAACCTGTGAGCGCAACGACTAACTGGAAGCACATCCATAAGAGCGATGTGAAAACGGCATTCTTTGAACCGCAACTGCTTTAATTGAAAAGCGCTAGAGCTAACAGCGTCGTTAGCAGGAAGAAAGCGATGATCGGGAGGGGCAGGAGCTAATTATTTTAGGAACTCCTGGAGTCGGTATTGTAGGGCAGCCCGGTTCTGAGAATGTACGTTCCGATGAGCGCGAGCCAATTCTTTTCGAAGTGCTGCGCGGCTTCACAACCTTCCCAGACCGCTGCGCACCCCCCCGACTCGCTATAATTGAGCAGGAGCGTTCGAAGCGAATCGGGGTAATCCGGCCAGAATTCGGGTGATGCCCCCGTTGCCAACGAGGGCGTCCTGCCACGCAGAGAGACATGACCAAAGTTAATCCACATCCGCTGGAGAAGATTCTCGAAAGTCGCATTGCCATCATTGATGGAGCGATGGGGACCACCATCCGCACCTATGGGATGAAGGAAGCGGATATCCGGGGAGAGCGCTTCAAGAAGTCGACCAGACCTGCTGAATAATGGCGACCTTTTTTCGCTGACGCAGCCAAAGATGATTGGCGATATCCATCGCCGGTTTCTGGAGGCTGGGGCGGACATCATTGAGACCAACACGTTTGGGGCGACCAGCATTACGCAGAGTGAGTTTTTTGTGGACGATCCGCGGGAGCAGGGCGGACGTAAAGATCCTGCGTTCTATCAGAAGGTGATCGACGATCCGTTTCTCGGCAGCCTCGCGTCGGAGATTAACGAACAATCGGCGAGACAGTGCCGCGAATGGGCGGACCGAGTCGGTTCGGCGACGTCACGCCAGAGGTTTGTGGCGGGAGCGATTGGTCCGTTGACCGTGTCGCTTTCGAATTCGCCCGATGCCGATGATGCCGGATTCCGCGTGGTGACGTTCGATCAAGTGAAGACAGCGTACGCTCAGCAGGTGCGCGCGCTCATGGCTGGCGGAGTAGATCTTTTATTGGTCGAAACAATTTTCGATTCGCTGAATGCAAAAGCGGCGCTGGTTGCGATCCGCGAAGTGTTCGATAAGGATGGCAAGGAACTCCCAGTAATGATTTCGGCCGCAGTCGGACGCGGCGGAGAGACGTTGATCTCCGCGCAAACGACCGAAGCATTCTGGAATGCGGTGCAGCATGTAAAGCCGCTCTCGGTAGGACTCAATTGCTCGCTCGGTCCCGATCTGATGTATCCATTTCTTGAAGAGCTTTCGGAGAAGGCGGACGTTGCGATCTCGTGCTATCCAAATGCGGGGTTGCCGAATCCGCTGGCGGAGACGGGATTCGATCTCGGTCCTCAGGACATGGCTCGATATCTCGGCGATTTCGCGCGCGGAGGGCTGATCAACATTGCTGGCGGATGTTGCGGCAACACGCCCGAACACATCGCGGCGATCGCGAAAGCGCTCGAAGGACAGGCTCCGCGAAAGTGGGGGACGACGCTGATTGACGGATCTTACGCCCGCCCGAGTGAAAATCAGAGCGGGATTGAGAGTCGCGCTTGAGCTTGAACGTTACTGAGCCTGCTGCGCAGACGAAGCCACTTCGTCTTTCCGGGTCTCAACCATTCACGCAGCAACCCGGCGTCTACATCATGATCGGCGAGCGGACCAATGTGGCCGGTTCGCCGAAATTCGCCCAACTCATCAAGCAAGGTAAATATGAAGAGGCGGTAAGCATCGCCCGCCAGCAGGTGGAGAACGGCGCAAACGTCCTCGACATCTGCATGGACGAGGGGATGATTGACGGCGCCATGGCGATGACACGCTACCTGCAACTGCTGGGGAGCGAGCCGGAAGTCGCGAAGGTTCCGTTTATGGTGGACTCCTCGAAATGGGAGGTCATCGAAGCTGGCCTGAAGTGCCTGCAGGGTAAGGGCATCGTCAATTCGATTTCTCTGAAAGAAGGCGAAGATAAATTTCGCCAGAACGCGGCGACTGTCCTCAAATACGGCGCGGCGGTAGTGGTGATGGCCTTCGACGAGAAGGGTCAGGCCGCGACTTACGACGAGAAGATCCGCATCTGCGAACGGGCTTACCGAATACTCGTCGATGAAGTCGGCTTCCCTGCTGAAGACATCATCTTTGATCCGAATATCCTCACCGTGGCCACGGGCATGGAGGAGCACAACAATTACGCGGTGGATTACATCAACGCCACGCGCTGGATCAAGGCCAACCTTCCACACGCAAAGGTGAGCGGCGGCGTCTCGAACATTTCATTCAGCTTCCGCGGGAATAACAAAGTGCGCGAGGCGATGCACTCCGCATTTCTTTATCACGCGATCTCGGCGGGCATGGACATGGGCATTGTGAATGCCGGGATGCTCGAAGTGTACGAGGAGATTGATCCGGAGTTGAAAGAGCTAGTTGAGGATGTGCTGCTCAACCGCCGTCCCGATGCAACCGAGCGCCTGGTGGATTACGGCGAACAACTGAAACATGTCGGCAAGGTCGTCAGTGAAAAGAAGGCCGAAGAATGGCGCAGCGGCACCGTCGAAGAGCGTCTCTCTCACGCGCTGGTTAAGGGCATCGATCACTACATCGAAATCGATGCCGAAGAAGCTCGGGTCAAACTGGGCCGTCCTCTATTGGTGATCGAAGGACCGCTGATGGCTGGGATGAGTGTGGTCGGCGATCTGTTTGGCGCGGGCAAAATGTTTTTGCCGCAGGTGGTGAAGTCTGCGCGCGTAATGAAGAAAGCGGTCGCGCATCTGACTCCCTTCATGGAGGCGGAAAAAGAAGCCGGGTTGCGGCTGGCGAAGTCGTAAAGGCGCAAGGAAAAATCATCCTCGCGACGGTCAAGGGCGACGTTCACGAATTGGCAAGAACATTGTCGGCGTCGTGCTCGCCTGCAATAACTATGAAGTGATCGACATGGGAGTGATGGTCCCGTGCGAAAAGATTCTCGAGCGCGCGAAAGCAGAGAACGCGGACCTGATCGGACTGAGCGGCCTGATCACTCCTTCACTCGATGAGATGGTGCACGTGGCGCGTGAGATGGAGCGGCAGGGCTTCAAGTTGCCGCTACTGATCGGCGGAGCCACGACGAGCCGAAGACACACTGCGGTAAAGATCGCTCCGCACTATAGCGAACCTGTCGTCCACATTCTGGATGCAAGTCGAGCTGTGCCTGTGACGACGAGCTTGCTAAGCGACGACGGTAAAGCGGCATTCGTGGAGCAGCATCGCGCCGACTACGAGGCCCTCCGAAAAGCGCACTCCGCGCCGCGTTTGAGCTTGTTTCGCTGGAGGAAGCCGCAAGAGGCGGACTCCGATCAAGTGGCGCGCGGAAGATTTACCCGTCCCGGAGTTTACTGGTGTACGCGTGTTGGAAAATTTCCCGCTCGCAACTCTGCGCGAGTTTATTGACTGGACTCCGTTCTTTCACACCTGGGGATTGAAGGGCGTTTATCCTCGCATTCTTGAACATGAGACTCAGGGGGAGCAGGCGCGTCAACTCTTTAAGGAAGGCAATGCTCTGCTGGACATATCATTGAAAAGAAGATGATTACGGCGCGCGGCGTCTACGGATTCTTTCCTGCCAGCGCGGTTGACGACGATGTTGAACTATACACAGACGGCACGCGCAAGAAAGTGCTGGAGCGATTCCATTTTCTGCGCCAGCAATCGAACAAAGAGGGCAGCGAACCTTGCCGATCTTTGGCTGACTTCATCGCGCCTAAGAAGACAGGGCTCTCCGATCATATTGGAGCGTTCGCTGTCACCAGTGGGATCGGATTGAAAGAACTCTGCGATCGCTTTCGTTCTGAAAACGACGACTACAACGCGATCATGGCAGAAGCTCTCGCCGACCGTCTGGCGGAAGCATTCGCCGAATGTCTGCACAAGCGTGTGCGGGATGAATGGGGATACGGCCGCGAAGAAGGTCTGAGCAACGCGGAACTCATTCAGAAAAGTATCGCGGGATCAGGCCGGCGGCGGGATATCCGGCGTGTCCTGACCACACAGAAAAGGGTCCACTCTGGAATTTGCTCGATGTGCAAAAGAACACGGGAATGCTGATCACCGAATCGTTCGCGATGTGGCCGGGCTCGAGCGTGAGCGGGCTCTATTTCGCGCATCCGGAATCGAGATACTTCAGCCTCGGAAGATCGACCGCGATCAGGTCGCGGACTACAGCGAACGCAAAGAGATGTGCGTGAGCGAGGTCGAGCGCTGGCTGGGACAGAATTTGAATTACGAGCCGGCGGACTAGCACCGAACAATTTCCTGTTTCTTTTCACTTCCCTTAGGACTATCTTGTTTCGACCAACCGGCCGAATCACATCGGGTCGGAAGACCTCGGTTCCTCCTCTATTTGCCCCCGGTGTAGCTGACCTCGCGCCAACTGACTCCACGATTGACAAGCAAACATGCATTTGCAATAGTGTCAAAGCGGTTAGAAGAACGGCCGGAATTCTTTAAAGCTGTCATTCTTCGAAACGTCTGCGGTTGAGCGCAGGGGGCGACATGAGTGAACAAGACAGTCTGATCCATTCCCGCGATCTTGCTCCTGAAGCAGGAGGAGAGTTGCTAAGCTT
>CAWGOX010000014.1:0-20845 GCA_963824315.1 uncultured Acidobacteriaceae bacterium
ACGGAAACGAAAAAGCGCGCAGCCACCCTGAAAATCTAACCCCCCACAACAAAATTGTCATCCTGAGCGCAGCCGAGCCATTCGCGAAAGCGAATGGCTCGGCGAAGTCGAAGGACCCCTACCCCCGGCAAACTCTCAGCCGGGGTAGGGGGCGCTCCATCAACTCGATTCGTAGCCCCGGACAACTTTGTATTTCCAGTTGTTGACCCCTGCTCGAAGGTGGCACAATCTCCGCCATGAATTTAAGGACGAAGAATTTATTAGTTGCAATCTTTCTGCTCTGGGCTGGCACTCAATTCTCGGCTAATGCTCAGCCCATAAAGGCGCACCCAGAAAGGCTGGCCCTTTCCAATCGCGATCTCGCGACCTTGGTTCGTAAATCGCTCGTAATAATTTTCACGCAAGATCGCGCGGGCAACGCTGTAGCTCAAGGAAGTGGTTTCGTCTTTAAGCCTGGATTAATCGCAACGAACCTGCACGTTCTTAAATACGCTTCTCAGGCCTACGTAAAATCAGCTTCGGACGGCGTATCGTACAAGGTTTCGTCGGTTGCGGGTTTTGATCTCAAGCACGACATCTGCGTCCTGAGGTTGTCCGACTCAAACGGTGTTCCTCTGGCGCTGAGCATTGATGAGGTTGCTGTTGGTGACGACATTCTTGTCGCGGGCAATCCAGAGGGGTTGGAGGCATCTTTCTCCAAGGGAATAGTGAGCGGCATCCGATCCGGCTCTGGCCTAATTCAAATGGACGCGGCAATCTCTCCCGGTTCAAGCGGTGGCCCTGTTGTTAACCAACGCGGGGATGTCGTCGGCCTTTCCGTTTCGAGCATAGTTGAAGGACAGAATCTGAATTTCGCTGTGCCAATCCGATATCTGCGGGAACAGAAACTGGGCTCGAGACTTGACGTGGGCACGATCGGCGGCCTTTCGGTCACCGCGTTGGAAAGGGATGGGCTCCACGGACGGGCAAAGACCGTTATAGAGAGTCGCGCCGACTACACGCCGGGCAAGGGCAAGAATGCATATGTCGAAGGGCCAAAAATCATTTACTCGGAATTGAGGTACAACCGCGACGGTCAACAGGAGGAAACCATATTCTTCAAGGAGGGCGGCGAAAAGGGAAAACTAGTCTGGCAATACTCAGAAGCCGGGTAATCGAGCGCCATGTTGACGTTGACGAGGAAGGTAATCGAAAGCCCTATGAATATTCTGTCGAGGGGGGCATAGCCACTCAGACCCTACAAGTTCCCTTTGATGGGACGTACGGTTTCGGGGTGAAGGGTAGTAACGACTACCAAGATTATCGATACGACGACCACGGCAATCTAGTTGAGCGGACGTTTCCTCAGCGAGGAATAAAGTTCGTGACGAAATATGATTCAGTTGGAAGGGAAGTTGAAAGCCTGAAATACACACAGGAAAAATTGGAGTCGGTCACTCGTTCTACCTATGAGAACAACAGGCAGGGTGATTGGATTAAACGTCATGAAACATGCTGGTTCGCTAGTTCTCCGGATGAGGGATTCACCCCTTGGACGGAATACTACAGAGAAATAAACTATTACGGTGAAAGCGGTAATTAGTGGGCCTACCCTTTGTCTGTGAATGGCCCTCTTCCTTCCCTATCTGTCGGCGTCGACGCTACTCTGCCGCGATGAGCTCTGCGATGTAGCAGCAATTGAGACGTTCTTGCTTCATGTCGATCTCCTTGATCATTCTGCTTAGTTGGCCAATATGTCCCTCTCCATTGATTTCTCTTAATATTTGTTCATTGATGGCCGAGGGCCCGCCGCCCTGCCGTTGGTACTCTTGGCCGGCTTTTACGATAAAACGATCCCGCCGTGATGTAGCTTCTCGGCGAGCATCCGCAATCATCACCGAAGAATTTTGGAAGCATAAGAGGTCCATAGAAATTCAGCTTGCGGCCCCATTCTAAAGATGTCAAGGCCGCAAGACCGATGCTGATGAAGCATCATCAATTTCTCAATATCCTCTTCTAACCTTTTTCGTCACAAAGACCCGTGATGCCCGTCACAGACAACCGATCGAGTTTCCGCGATAATCTGAGTCGAAGACAAAAAGAGTAGCGGTGCGACCGGTGCGCGCTACGGTCGCAGACTGGAAAGGCCACCTAACTCCTTATTCCGCAGTATTATACGTATAAGCCCTCTTGCCCTCAATATTTTGGCGGGAAAAGGGTGTCCAAGTTGATGATTCCAATCAGAACAGGGGGTGGGGGAGGGTACTGAAGCGTTAATACCCTAATCTGAAACATGAAATTGGACCGTGATGAAGCGACAGCGAGTCGCAACTGCAGCTGCGGCTTTCTCCTCAACAACCGATGCAACAGAAAATCGCGAATCCGGACAACTCTGCACCGCGCAATTTTCCGTGCTTCGAACGTTCTAAATACCATGCGAGGCGGAAGCACTTTAGTTACGGTCGTCCCATGTCTGTTAGGGACTAAAATAAACGGAGATCAACTCAAGTTTGCTTAGGTTTCCCAACGTACGGTTTGCATCTCGCATCTAAATTCAGATACGCGAGACACAAACCCAGTTTGAAGTCCGCTTCGTGAGTCGTCGTCGGATTTAATCGGCAAGTCGGTAATCAGTAATCAAGTCGAAGAAATTATTTTGAGGAATTTATGAAGAAATTGTTGCTTGCAGTATTGTTTCTGTCCGCCACCGCTGGATTCGCCATGCCGGTCGCTTCCTCGGCGCGAGCCATGGTTCCCGCTGAAATTCAGCAGCTCATTGGTGTAGATTATCGCGCCATAAAAGATTCGCCGACCGCGATGGCCCTCAAACAGCAGGTTCTTCCTGACAATATTAAGGAAGCGGAAACCGACCTGAACGCGATTGGCATCGACACGGAGCGCGATCTCGATCAGCTCAGCGTCGCTTCTTTTCGGACTGAGAAAAAGGGCATTCAAACCATCTACATCGCCTCCGGATCGTTCTCCGCCAAAACCGTTCTCAAGAAACTGAAGCTCAAGAAGGTTTCATCCACCAAGTACGGCACCGCTGCCATCTATCCGATGGGCGGCATGGTGATGACGTTCCTCGACGACAACACGCTCGCTTTCGGAACCACAGCTTCGTTGGATAGTGCGCTCGACGCACGCGATGGCAAACGTCCCTCACTCGATTCCAATTCCGTCATGACCGAACAGATGGCCGCTGTCGATGGATCGCCCGTCTGGAGCATCCTCGATCAGAAGGGAACCCAGGCCATGATGTTTTCGGCGATGGGCGATGCTTCCAAGGTCGGCGACTACGAAAGCCTGAAGAAGCGAATTCTCGCTTCGCGCTATACCATGAACTTCCAGAGCGGAGTGAATTTCGACTTGACGGTTCAGACGGCCGATTCGATGACTGCAGCCACCATGTCCACGCTGCTCAAGGGCGTCGTGCTTTACAAAAAACTGAATGCCAGCCCCGCTGAAAAAGTTGCGTTGGACGCGGCAACCGTCGATTCCGACAGCGCGAACCTGCAAGTCCATTTCAAGAGCGATGATCAGAAATTCCAATCACTGATGCACTCGCCCTTGTTCGCCGCCATCTCGCACTAGGATGTAATCAATTAGATGTTTCGATGGAGCGCCGGTTGTCTCCGCCCGGCGCTCTACTAATTTAATGTCGGCATTCGCTGGCAAAGTTTAAGATGCCAGTCATGACGAAATCATGGCAGGCTTTGCGAGCGCAGCCACGAAGTTTCTTAATGATTCTTGCGGCGCTCGGCGTGTTCGTTGCGACGCCGCTATTCACAAACGCACAAGTTAAGACCGCAGAGCCGAGTTCCATTCAAACCTTCGCCAAAGATTTCTGGCAATGGCGCGCTCGCTACCAGCCCTTTTCCACCGACGACATCCCAAGGATCGAACGCCCATCAGGACCGCGCGATTGGTCCGCAACTTCGATCGCAAAACAAAAATCAACATTGGAGGACTTCGAGAAACAGTGGAAGCAAATCGATCCCAAGAATTGGACCATCGCTCAACAAGTTGACTACCGCTTGATGGGCTCAGCGCTCGCCCGCGTCCGTTGGGAACTGGACCTCAATCCGCGATGGAAGCGCGATCCTACGTTCTACATTGACCAGACTGTGACCGCGTTGCTTGAGTCGCTGGTGCAACCTCCACCATTCGATGAAGAGCGCAGCCAAGTCATCGTTGAGCGGATGCAAGCCATCCCGCGGATCATCGAAGACGGCAAGATGAACCTGCACCCAGTTCGACCATTCGCCGCACTCGCCATCAAGAACCTACAGCAGATTCGACCGCAGTTGGAGCGAGTCGGAACTCAAGTAGCGCCGATGCTGCGAGGTCCGAACTCCAGCGACGCGAAGCTGGCGACGCAGTTCACCACTGCAACCGAGAACGCGATCGTCGCCTTGGAGTCCTATCGATCGTGGCTGGAAAAGCAGCTCCCGACTTTGCCGGAAGATGCCGCAGTCGGACGCGCCAACTACGAGTTCTTCCTCCACAAAGTCGCACTGCTTCCTTACACGCCCGAGCAGTTGCTGGAAATCAGCCGTCAGGAATGGGCGCGCTCCGTCGCCTTCGAGCAGTACGAACAACACCGCAACGAGGGATTACCCGACCTGAAAGTCGCCGCGAGTCTCGACGCCGAAGTGAAAGCGGCAGAGTTGTACGAACTAGAGATCCGGAAGTTCCTCGACGAGAAGGGAATCCTCACCGTTCCGCCCGCTGCTCGCCATTACTTCCTGCGTCCGATGCCCGGATACCTGGAAGCCCTCGGCGACTTCGGCGAACTCGACGACTTCACCGGCCCATCCAGGCTGAACGACAACGGCATCCGCTGGGTCAGTCCTCCCACCGGACAGCTAGGATACTTCTGGCTAGCCACCGCCAAAGACCCGCGCCCCGACATGGTCCACGAGGGAATCCCCGGCCACTACTTCCAGATGACCCTCTCCTGGACCCACCCCGACCCCATCCGCCGTCATTATTATGACTCCGGTGCGAACGAAGGAATCGGGTTCTATTCCGAAGAAATGATGATGCAGGCTGGGCTGTTCGATAAGAGCCCACGTAGTCGCGAGATAATTTACAACTTCATGCGATTGAGGGCGTTACGGGTAGAAGTGGATGTAAAACTTGCGCTCGGAATCTTCACGATGGATCAAGCTGCCAACTATCTTGCCGAACACGTTCCCATGGACAAAAAGACTGCCGCCGGAGAAGCCGCGCTGTTTGCAACCAGTCCGGGGCAGGCCATCAGCTATCAGATTGGAAAGAACCAAATCCTGCAGTTTCTCGCCGAGGCGAAACTCACACAAGGTGAGAAATTTAAGCTGCGGGCATTCCATGATTTCTTGTGGATGAACGGAAATGTACCAATCGCTTTGCAAACCTGGGAGTATCTGGGGGACGATCATGATCTCCAAATAAATAGTCGTTATAACGACTATTTAAAATGAAGTTCGTTCTCGACGACAAATATCGGCGCTCGCAAATTATGGAATCGGCAAACGAAGTCGGACAGATCGCGCTGCTAGCCAAAAGATTTGCCGATCGATTTGGATGTGCACCCTCGATCTATCAGGCTCCGGGACGAGTGAACCTGATCGGCGAGCACACCGACTACAACGACGGATTCGTAATGCCGGCGGCGATTAACTTTCGCACTCACGTCGTGATTGGACCCCGTAAGGACCGGAGGCTAGCGATCTACTCCGCAAACTACTCGGAGCAAGTGGAGTTTGACCTCGACCATCTGCCTGCTGTTCGCGCAGGGCACTGGAGCGACTATGTGATTGGCGTTGCGACCATACTGCGATGCATCGGTAAGACAATACCTTCCGCGAACCTAATGCTGGAAGGGAATGTGCCGGTAGGCGCAGGGTTGAGTTCCTCGGCTTCACTTGAAGTTGCTGTTGGATACGCAATGCTCGAGTTGGCTGGCGAGGCGCTCGCTCCCACCGATTTAGCGTTGCTCTGCCAAAAAGCCGAGAATGAATTTGTAGGCGCTCGTTGCGGCGTCATGGATCAATTCATAGTGACGCACGCGAAACGGGGCAGAGCCTTGATGCTCGATTGCCGCTCACTCGAGTCTCGAACGTTCCCGATGCCGGACGGCGTGGCGCTCGTCATCTGCAACACCATGGTCAAACACAGCATCGCCAAGGGTGAATACAATCACCGGAGATCGGAATGTGAGGAGGGCGTGCGTATTCTGTCTACTTTTCTGCCGCGCGTGCGCGCCTTGCGCGACGTTGCCGAAGAAGACTTGGAAAAAGTTGGACACGAACTGCCTGAAGTCGTCAGACGGCGTTGCCGACACGTGATCAAAGAAAATGCTCGTGTTTTGCGGGCAACCGAGGCGCTTGATCTTGGAGACTTGCAATCGTTCGGAGACTTGATGCTGCAGTCTCACCGCAGCTTGCGCGATGATTTCCAAGTCAGTTGTCCCGAACTTGATTGCATGGTTGAAATCGGCGAGAGATTGAAGGGTGTCTACGGAATACGCATGACGGGCGGAGGCTTCGGCGGATGCACGATCGCTCTCGTGCAGGACGAGCACGTCGCCGAATTTAAAAGCGAGATGTTCAGCGGCTACGAGCATGCAACGGGGCGAAAGCCAGAAATCTATGTTTGCTCAACCGCCAATGGAGTGGGCGAAGTAAACAACTAACGGTCTGGGAAGAAACTAGAAGACGATGAAAGTTCTGGTCACAGGTGGAGCGGGTTACATCGGCAGTGTTGTCGCCGAAGAGCTCTTATTGGCTGGTCATGAAGTCATTGTTCTGGATAACCTGAGTCGCGGACATCGACAGGCGGTTCCAAAAAACGCAGGACTGATCGTCGGAGATCTAGCGGATCGCGAAGGTCTCGACCGGGTGTTCCGCAAGCACTCAATCGCAGCGGTGATGCACTTTGCGGCGCTGATCGAGGCGGGAGAATCGATGAAGTCTCCTGCCGTATTTTTTCGCAATAACACCGCGAATACTTTGACATTGTTGGAAGCGATGCTGTCGGCTGGCGTGACGACATTAGTTTTCTCTTCCACGGCCGCATTGTTTGGCAACCCCGCGCGGACCCCGATTGAAGAAGGCGACGCTTTTCAACCTACCAACGCATACGGAGAATCAAAGCTGCTCGTTGAGAGGATGCTGGCATGGTTTCAACGGATTCACGGTTTGCGATATGCCTGTCTCCGATATTTCAACGCGGCGGGCGCTTCTCGTTCCGACAAAGGTGAATGCCATCAACCAGAGACGCACCTCATTCCGCGAATCTTGCAAGTTGCTCTGGGTCGCGCGGAACATGCAAATATCTTTGGCACGGACTATCCCACTCCCGATGGCACATGCATTCGCGATTACATCCACGTTAGCGATCTGGCCGCGGCACATGTGCTCGCGTTGAATGCGCTGCACGATCCAAACTCAAACTCCAACGACGCTCGCCCCCCGTTGCTCTACAACATGGGCAACGGACGCGGCTTCAGCGTTCGACAAGTCATCGAAGTGGCACGAGAAGTTACCGGTCACGCGATCCCGGTGGTCGAATCTCCGCGACGCGCTGGCGATCCTGCTGTGTTGATTGCCAGTTCTGAAAAGATTCGGCGTGAACTCGGGTGGCAACCCAAATTCCCTGATCTTAGAACCATCGTTGAAAGCGCATGGCAGTGGCATCGCGCGCATCCGGACGGATACGGGTCGGGTATAACGAATCTATGACAACCAGACGCCGACGAGGCAGCGGAGTGGTTCGTGAAATTTTCTGAGTTGGCGGCGCATCCACATCGTCGCTTCAACCCGCTGACGAGCCAGTGGGTTCTAGTCTCGCCTCAGCGCGCGGAACGGCCATGGCAGGGACAAGTCGAAGGCGTCCCTCAGGAGTCGTCGGTCGTTTACGATCCTGATTGCTATCTGTGTCCTGGCAACCAGCGCGCGGCGTCCGTGTGGAACCCCGAATATAAAGAAACGTTTGTCTTCGACAATGATTTCCCGGCGGTGACGATGGACACTCCACCCGGCGAGCTTGAAGAACATGGCCTTCTGCTCGCGCGAAGCGAAGCTGGACGCTGTCGTGTCGTGTGTTTCTCGCCGCGACACGATTTAGCGATGTCCCGCATGAGCGCGCTGGAAATACGTAGAGTCATCGACACATGGGTGCGAGAGAGTTCTGAACTTGGATGTGATCCCCGCATTCGCTCGGTGCAGATTTTCGAAAACCGCGGTGCCATGATGGGATGCAGCAACCCTCATCCACACGGACAGATTTGGGCAAACGAGAATCTTCCCAACGAACTGGCGCAGGAAGTGGTTGCATTCAAGGACTACCGGAAACTGCACCACACAACACTGTTGCAGGATTACTTGCAACTCGAACTGACGAAAAAAGAGCGCATCGTGTATGCCAACGAACACTTCGTCTTACTCGTGCCCTTCTGGGCGGTATGGCCGTTTGAGACGCTGCTGGTAAGTAGGCGGAGTGTCTCCGCGCTCGAAGATCTGAGCAACGACGAACGGAACGCTCTTGCTGACATTCTGAGAGAGGCGACGATCCGCTACGACAACCTCTTCCATACGTCATTCCCATACACGATGGGTTTCCATCAGCGGCCGACCGATGGTGAGGCGCATCCTGAATTTCAGTTGCACGCCCATTTCTATCCGCCATTACTGCGGTCGGCGACGGTGAAAAAGTTTATGGTGGGTTACGAACTGCTGGCCACTCCTCAGCGGGATATCACTCCTGAAAGCGCCGCCAAATTGCTCCGCGAGGTGTCGTCTACTCACTATCTCGACGCCGACGGCTGAACGTATTCTTGTCCGAGGTGCTGGAAATTCGATTCGTGCTATAGAAATTATTGATCCGAATCAGTACCGAAGTTCCTTGACCCACTCAGTTCCGTCAACTTAGACTCTCGTCATGTTGAAGCAGAATCTTTCCACCATGGCCATGTGTGCGTGTTGTTGTTGCGCACTCGTGTGCTCTGGCTTGGGAAGGCTGCCGAACTAAGAAACTCTTTTAATACCGGCATACATAACCCACCGCCAGGCAGTCCCTGGCGGTGGGTTTTTTTATTGCGCAATTGAAATCAGTCTGGAGTAGACGGTGCATATCCAAAATCAGAATGAATCGTCGGTTGCATCACCCTCGGTCGACCCCTCCCCTGACCTGTCCCTTGTCCCTCCGATAGCGCCGGTCGTCAAGGAAACCAAAGCTCAGAGAGTGGAACGCCTGAAACGTTCTAAGAATCCGTGGGAAGGTCTCGAAGAAATTCGCCGGTTCGCACGCGAAGGTTTTGCTTCCATCCCTTCAGAATGGATTGGCACATATTTTCGCTGGTGGGGCGTCTATACGCAGGGTGATGGCGCGGGCGTTACCGGCGGCCAAGCGGGTGAAGGGCGTTCGCTGCAACGCTTCATGATTCGGATCCGCATTCCAAATGGATTTCTAAAGTCCGAGCAACTTCGGATCATCGCCGACCTCACTCGCCGTTACGCGAACGGAACTGCCGACATTACGGTCCGCCAGAATATTCAGTTGCATTGGGTCACCATCGAAGCGCTCCCGGATCTGCTCGACGAACTTGCGCGTGCAGGTCTGAACTCGATGAGCGCTTGCGGCGATGTCACTCGAAATATCACTGGATGCCCAGTCGCAGGCGTCGACGCGGACGAGATTTGCGATGCATCGCCGTTGGCGCTCGAGGCCTCGCGAATGTTGGCGGGCAACAATGATTTCTACAACCTCCCTCGTAAATTCAAGATCTCAATCGCGGGATGCCGCGTCTGGTGCCCGTATCCGGAGATCAACGATGTCGGATTGACCGCGACGACTCGCATTTTTCGAGGCGAGCCCGAGGTGGGATTTTCGCTGCGGGTTGCGGGCGGACTCTCTGCTGAACCCTACCTGGGTACGCGGCTGAATGCGTTCGTTCGTTGGAACCAGGTGTTGCCAACGTTAAAAGGAATCGCCGAACTTTTTCGCGACTCTGAAGTCCTCCGTGAACATCGCGAACGCGCACGTCTGAAATTCTTATTCCTTCGTCATGGCTGGACTGCCGAGAGTTTCCTGGACGACCTGCACCGACGTATCGGATTTCAACTTGATGAAGCCGTCGAAGAAAATCCACCCGCAGATGTCTATCGCGATCATGTCGGAAGTCATCCACAGAAACAGCCGGGTTACGTCTATGTCGGTGCAGCTGTGCTGCGCGGCCGAATTACAGCCGACCAGATGGCGGCTGCGGCTGACCTCGCCGACCGTTTTGCCAATGGGGAGTTGCGCACCACCAATATGCAAAACCTGCTCGTCGTCAATGTTCCCCAAACGAATGCCGAGAACCTGGCGAAGGAATTGGACGACATCGGCCTGAAGGTTGGTGGTTCGTCTTTCTGGCGTGGAACTGTGGCCTGCACCGGGACGGAATTCTGCAAGCTCGCAATCACTGAGACGAAGAGCTTCGCGCGCTGGTTAGTGGAAGAACTTGAGGAGCGCCTGCCTGGATTTGATCAACACTTAAAGCTCCACGTCACCGGATGCCCTAACAGTTGCGGCCAGCATTGGATTGCCGACATTGGTATCGATGGTAAGAAAATGAAGATCGACGGTCAGCTCGTGGATGCTTACTACTTCTGCGTTGGCGGCGCGCTGGGACTAAATCAAGCAACCGCACGGCCCATCGGATATCGCTGCCCCGCTACCGCGGTTCCGGACGCCATCGAAAGAGTGCTTCGGCAATTTCTCGTCACTCGCCAGCCAGCAGAAAACCTCCGCCATTTCTTCGCGCGGCACACGGACACGGAGCTGAGGGAATTTCTGGCCGGTCGTCCGGTGGAAGCTGTGTCTCGCGACATCTCGTCTCCTCGCGATGCAGGAAAATCCGCGCACGCCGCAGGAGGGGATGGTGACTAATTTGTTTCCGATGTTCATGAAGCTCGCCGACAAACAGTGCCTTGTGGTCGGTGCGGGGAAAGTTGGTGAGCCGAAAATCGAGGGACTCTTAACCACCGGTGCTCACATCACCGTTGTGGCGATCGAGGCTAGTCAGCAAGTTCGCGAGTGGAGCCGATCCGGCCAGATCACGCTCGAACTACGCGCATTCAAGGAGAACGATCTTGCTGGCAAATTCGTCGCCGTAATTGCCACTGCCTCAAGAAGCTTGAACGAACTGATCTACAAAGAGGCGACTCGGCGTGGCGTTTTGTGCAACGTGGTGGACGTTCCAGACCTGTGCGATTTCTTTTATCCAGCAGTTGTAAAACGAGGCAACTTACAGATCGCGATCTCCACTGCGGGGCAAAGTCCATCGCTGTCGCAGAAGTTGCGACAACAACTGGAACGGCAGTTCGGAGACGGTTACGCCGGGTGGGTAGAGCAACTCGGCGAAACTCGACAGCTTATTTTGGCGAGCGCGCTCGATCGCGAAGTGAAATCCGATCTGTTGCATTCGCTGGCGAGTAGGGAAGCGTTTGAAGCGGCCCAGGCGAAACTCTCGAACGCTTCCGACAATGATTCGCGGCTCGCATTGTCCCTGAAAGGTAAGGCGGTATGAGCGATAACAGTACGGCGGAGGCAATTAAAAACGGAAAAGTATTTCTGGTGGGAGCTGGACCTGGAGATCCAGAGTTGCTGACGTTAAAAGCACTGCGTCTGCTTCGCACCGCAGAGGCAGTCTTGCATGACGATTTAGTCGCTCCTGAAATATTGAAGCTGATTCCTCCGACTGCCCAAATTCACAACGTTGGCAAGCGTTGCGGGAAAAAGAACATCCTGCAAGGTGAAATCAATTGTCTGATGGTTGCACTTGCTTCTTCGGGGTTACGTGTTGTTCGGCTGAAGGGCGGTGATCCTCTAATTTTCGGCCGCGCCGGGGAAGAAATTGAGTCACTGCGCAGGAACAACATTCCTTTTGAGATCGTTCCCGGTGTGACATCTGCGATGGGCGCGGCGGCAGCGGCCCAGATTCCACTAACCCACAGGCGGGCGTCCGATGCCGTCGTGTTCTTGACCGCTCATCGGGCGTCCGATGCTGACAGCACGGATTGGAAGAAATTTGCTGGAAGCGGCGCGACGCTCGTGATTTACATGCCGGGGCAAAACTACGCCGACATCGCGCGACGGCTGACGACATCCGGACTTTCACCGCAAATACCGTGCGCGGTAATCTCGCGCGCTACTACAAAATATCAGCGAACGCATCGCACGATCTTAGAGAACCTTCACCGAGCTCCAACTCTTGTCTCGCCGACGCTGTTAATCGTTGGGGAGGTCGTGGCCCTCACCGCTACGGAATCCTTAGTCGCCGGGTTGCCGATCGAACAACTCCCACCGACAGCAACATGGTTGACGCCAATCGACGTTGGTCCGCACGCAGTCGTAAACGTTCGAGCGCCGAACAAGGATGCGGAGGCGAGCGCATGAAAGATCAACTCGCAGCCGTGCAGTCAGTGGCCGAGCAGTGGGATCCTCCCCAATTGCTAAGCTGGGCGCTCGATTCCTTCGGAGATAAAGTGGCTATCTCGTCAGCCTTCGGAGCCGAAGGCATGGTGCTAATCGATATGGCTTCGCGGCTCGACCGGAAGCTTCGCGTGTTTACGATCGATACTGATCTCCTTTTCGCGGAAACGTACAACCTGATCGACAGGATTGAGCAACGATATCAAATCAGGATTGAGAGAGTGCGCTCCGCGCTCACTCCCAAAGCGCAGGAGCGTATTTATGGCGAAGCGCTGTGGACGCGCGATCCAAACCAATGCTGCAATTTGCGGAAGGTCGAACCACTCCGCCGGAAGTTGAACGAGTTGGAGGCATGGATCACGAGCATCCGGCGTGACCAGACCGCATTCCGCGGGTCCGCGCCGAAAATTCATTGGGACGATAAATTCGGTTTAATAAAGGTCAATCCCATCGCTGATTGGACTTCACAACAAGTGTGGCGCTACATCCATGACAACGATGTGCCATACAATCCACTGCACGATCAAGGCTATCCCAGCATCGGTTGCACGCACTGCACGCGGTCTGTTCGCCCGGGAGAAGATGACAGAGCCGGACGTTGGCCTGGCACTAACAAGACTGAGTGCGGACTGCATGTGATGAACATCTGCGATCAACAGGGAGGGGATCAGCCGGCCTCCTGAATATGGCGCGTGATGAGGAAGCAATCGTCGCGATCTGAGTGCGGTTCAACATTGCCAGCCCCTCGGCGCGCGCTCCTACGATGAATCGTCATCCATCGTCATTGTCTATCTCTGATAACATTCACGTTTTCTTTGCGGTTAATATTGTTGAAGCGAATTGCTGCCAATCGCCGCACCAAATTGTGAATGATGATGGGAAGAACATGATTCTGGCCGGAGATGTCGGAGGAACGAAGAGCAATCTCGGGCTGTTCACGCAAGATGGAAACTCACTTCGCTCGATATTTAAATCGCGATTTGCAACTCATGACTACACGGGGATGGAAGCCTTAGTAGACGCCTTCCTGGAGCGCGCGTCAGCTGCGGGATTGGTGAGTGCGGATACGGTTATTAACGCCGCTGGCTTTGGAGTGGCCGGCCCGGTTGTCGACGGACGTCATTATTCTGAAAATCTGCCGTGGCTTGTCGATCCCCCGGCACTTACCCGGAAACTCAAGATTAAAAATATCCGATTGCTGAACGATCTCGCGGCAACCGCACTGAGTGTGCACAAACTTCCTGCGACTGACTTGGTGCCGCTGAACCCCGGCGTTGCCGTCCCCAACGGTACAGTCGGAGTGATCGCGGCCGGTACTGGTTTGGGGGAGGCGATCCTTTTCTGGAATGGCTCTCAATATCAAGTCGCGGCCGCCGAGGGCGGAATGACAGATTTTGCGCCGCGTACGGAGCGCGAGAGTCTGTTGCTCTCTCACTTAAAGAAAAAGTTAAACCACGTTTCTTGCGAGGACATCGCATCCGGACGCGGCTTTCAGCGAATTCACGAGTTTCTCCACCCTTCCTTGCGACATGATTCGTTCGACTCTCCCGACGGCAACAGTGCAGGAGACATCACCCAACGCGGGCTCTCGCACTCCTGTGCCGTCTGTTCCGAAACGCTTGCCTTCTGGATCGAGATCTTCGGCGCCGTTACAAGCAACTTTGCCTTGCAGGTGATGGCTGTTGGAGGTGTGTACGTCGCGGGCGGAATCGCCACGAAAATACTTCCTAAATTGCAGGATGGCGCTTTCTTCAAGTCCTTTTGCGGTGGTGGGAAGCTTGCCCAGGTTTTAACTCGTATCCCCATTTCTGTCGTGACCAACGAGGACGCGCCGATGCTGGGGGCGGCATATGAGGCGATCCGAGGCCTTTAGATAGTAGATAATCGCGCGAGTTATATGACAGACCCGCGCCGCGCATTACACTAGCTTCTGTTTCAACCCCTTCGACTCCGAAGTCGTGAAAGGCTTTCGACCGTGACGACTGTGACGACCGATCCCAAAGCTGGTTACAACCGCTTCCTGTTGCTAGTCGCAGGCCTCGGCGGACTGTTGTACGGAGTTGATGTGGGAATTATCGCGGGCGCGCTCCCATATCTTGAAGCGACCTCCGGATTGAATGCGGGTCAGCTTTCGATCGTCGTTGCCGCGGTACTTCTGGGCAGCGTAATCTCAACTCTTTTCGCTGGCGCACTCGCAGACTGGATCGGACGCAAGCCTCTCATGATGCTGAGTGGCCTGCTATTTGTCGGTAGCATTCCTATCATCGCGCTATCGCATGGCTACGAATCGTTGGTTCTTGGACGCTTATTGCAGGGCGTCAGCGCGGGTCTGATCGGCGTAGTTGTTCCGTTATATCTGGCGGAATGTTTGTCGGCGTCAACGCGGGGGAAGGGAACTGGAATTTTTCAGTGGCTGCTCACCCTGGGTATCGTGATCGCCGCCATCGTTGGCATGTATTTCAGTTTTAGAGTCGAGGAAGTAGCCAGGCTTGGCGATTCCGCCCAACTCTTTGCCTTCAAGAACACGGCGTGGCGCAGCATTTTCTGGGTTTCTCTACCACCGGGGATTCTGTTCGTGATTGGCAGTTTTATCGTTTCGGAGTCTCCGCGGTGGCTGTTTCGTCGCGGGCAGCGAGATGCCGCTTACGCCGCGCTCTTACGATCGCGCAGCGAAGAGCAAGCCTCCACAGAATTGGCGGAAATGGAGCAAGCCGCTGCTGCTGAGAAAACTGGCACGACCGGAGCGGATACTTCCCGTGCAAAGGGGTCGTTGCTTCAACGCAGATACGTGATCCCGTTTTTGCTCGCCTGCGTCATCCTCGCTTGTAACCAGGCGACCGGCGTCAATTCCATTATTGGCTACAACACAAATATTCTCTTGCAGAGCGGCCTCTCGGATATTCAGGCACATTGGGGCTACGTGATTTTCACCATTGTTAATTTTCTGATGACCATTGGTGGAGTCTTGCTGGTGGATCGCATGGGCCGCAAGTTCTTACTCTCGGTGGGGAGCGCAGGCATAATCGTGTCGCTCATCTGCACCGGTTTTCTGTTTCGCGGCACAGAACAACTGCGTGTCGATTCCCGCAGCGCATTCCAGTCCCTCGTAGGATCAGATCAGAAAGTCATCTTGAATTACGACGATAAAGCTGCAACTAATTTATTAGTTGCAAGTGGAGAGGCGGGCCGTTCGATTACCAATCGCGCCACGTCGCTGGTCGTTATTTACTCTTACGGGGATTTCCGGGCCGCCACGAAAGTTGCTCGGTCCGACGACAAACTTGCCGCACCGATTGAGATCACGCGCGAGAGTTGCGTGCCGGCAAATAAGGTCGTGGCGTTCTTTTCGAATCCGTTCAGCAATCTTGAAGCGGCGCGTACTGCTCCTTTACGAATCGACAATGCGTTGATTACTCCTGTACCGAGCACACACAACGGATGGCTGGTCGCGATCAGCCTTTTTTTCTTCATGTCTTTCTTTGCCATCGGTCCCGGAGTATGCGTCTGGCTTGCGCTTTCGGAGTTGATGCCCACACGCATTCGCTCCAACGGCATGAGCATCGCACTCTTGATCAACCAAGCCGTTTCGACGACGATCGCTGCTGTGTTCCTGCCCACCGTCGGCAAGTATGGATACTCCACCATGTTCTTCGGATTCGCCGCTTGCACAGTTATCTATTTCATAACCGCGGCCGTATTTCTGCCGGAGACCAAAGGCAAGACGCTGGAAGAAATCGAAGCACACTTCGAGGGAATTGCAGCCTAGGGTGGTGGAGGACCAGGCTCTCCATTTTCGGCGAGTGGTTTAATCTACGGATGGTTGAATCTATGGTCGGACGAAGACAGTTTCTACGCAGCAGCGTAGTCGGCGCCGGAGCCTTGCTTCTTTCGCGCAGCAAAGTTCTTGCGAGTGCTGCCGACGTTATCGGCAGCGATTCCCGCATAGAAGTTCTCCTCGATGAACCACTGGGTACGATCTCGCCCGATATTTACGGACACTTCACCGAGCATCTCGGGGGTGTAATTTATGACGGCATTTGGGTCGGGCGGAATTCGAAAATCCCCAACGTGGACGGCATCCGCAAAGATTTGATCGATCACATGCGCAAGATCAAGGCGCCCGTGATTCGGTATCCCGGTGGATGTTTCGCGGATAGCTACGATTGGAAAGATGGTATTGGCCCCGCCGACAAACGGCCTCGCCGCACTAATTATTGGGAGGATATTGAATCACCAACTTCTCCTGCCAACCATAAATATGAGTCCAATCAATTTGGCACCGATGAATTCGTCCGTCTTTGCAAGTTGATCGGAAGTAGACCTTACCTTGCTGCGAACTTGCGAAGTCTTCCGGCGGAAGATTTCTACCGCTGGGTGGAGTACTGCAATTCTCCAGCGGGTAGCACGACGCTGGCAGATATGCGTGCCGCGTCCGGGAACGCCGATCCGTATCATGTCCGGTTCTGGGGCGTCGGCAACGAATCATGGGGATGCGGTGGTAACTTCACCGCACAGGAATACGCGGTCGAGTTTCGTCGCTTCACTACTTGGGTGCCCCAGTACGGAGAGAAACTGGCGTTCATTGCTTCCGGTCCAAACGATATAAGTTGGGATTGGACGCGCGGCTTCCTCGAAGAAATTGCCCGCAAGGGCCACGACGAGTTAGGTAATATTTATGGCCTTGCTCTTCACTATTATTCGTGGAACCTGAGTCGCGGCCATACGCAAGATTGGGACGAAGGCAAAGGCGACGCCATTAAATTCGATCCCGTGGATTGGTACGAAGTGCTGCGCCAAGGTGACGTGATGGAGTCCCTGATCAATGGCCACTGGCAGATCATGGGCGAGACAGACACGGACCATCAAATCAAACTCATAGTAGATGAATGGGGTCCGTGGTACCGGCCGGGCAGCGCGCAAACTCCAGGAAATAGTCTGGAACAGACGCCGACGTTACGCGATGCTATCTTCAGCGCGAGCACGCTCGATATTTTTCACCACCATCCGGAAAAAATTGCGATGGCAAACTGCGCCCAGCTGATCAACTGTCTGAACAGTCTCTACCTCGCGCACGAAGACCAATTCTGTATCACGCCGGTCGGTCACGTATTCGATATGTATTCAGCACATCAAGGTGGTCAGTCTCTGCGCACAATTTTCTCCGCGCCGTCGGTTCACTACACTCGAGACGACAAGCCCGCTTCGTTTTGGGGACTGAAGGGATCTGCCTCGCTCCACGATAAAGACTTAGTGCTTACGGTCGTGAACCCGCACGTGACCGAACCGCGTGAAACTGAGATTCGGATTCCCGGAGCTACGGTCCAATCGGCGACAGTTACTGTTCTCACGGACTCCGATATCCACGCGCACAATTCGTTTGCGCGAAAGAATGCCATCCAGCCCCAAAGCAAGACTTTGGACATGAAGGGCAAGAACCTGAACCATGTATTTCTTCCAGCTTCGGTGACGAAGTTGTCGCTTCGATTGGTGTAGGCATTTGGGCTTCATTCCGCGCGCAGTAAATCGTAACCGCTCGTCTACGATGAACTCTGCTCGCTATTCCTGGAGTCGTATTTTTTGTGATGAGATTAATTTCGAGCAGCGCGTTCGGAACCAACCTGCCTAAGCTGGTTCAACTTGGGGGTCTGAGTAGAACGTGATGTGGATGATTAGCATTCTGCTAGGGAATTATAGGTCTGCACATTTCGCTAAAAGCTTGAACCACGAGGGACTAATGAAGATTCTGAAGATGACGATCGCCAGCGCGTTCGCCCTGATTTGTCTATTTGCCACAGCGGCGGAGGCCAAAACAACCGTGACCACACAAGCTTTTGGAAAAATGCCGGACGGAACTCCCGTAGAGATTTACACCTTGAGCGATGGGCCGATGGAGGCCCGAATCATGACCTACGGCGGAATCCTGGTTTCGCTCAAGGCCCCCGATAAGAGTGGTAAGTCCAGCGACGTTGTGCTCGGGTTCGACGAGCTCGATGGTTACGTCGTCAGCAACAACAACTTGGGCAACCCGTTTTTCGGCGCGTTGATTGGCCGCTACGCGAATCGGATTGCTCACGGAACTTTCATGCTCGACGGCAAGAAATACGACCTCCCAAAGAACGACGGCGACAACACGTTGCACAGCGGCACTCACGGTTTTAATAATGTCGTTTGGAAAGGGAAGGCCATTCCCAACGGAGTCGAGTTGACTCATGTGAGCAAAGATGGAGACTCGGGTTTTCCCGGAACTCTGACGGCAACGGTTCGGTACACGTTACTCGGCAAGGACCTGCGCATCGAGTACTCGGCGACGACCGACAAAGATACCGCCCTGAATCTGACGAACCATTCCTATTTCAATCTCGCCGGGCAGGGCGATGTGCTCGGCTATCAACTCATGCTGCACGCGTCGCGGTTCACTCCGGTCGATTCGAAACTGATCCCAACGGGTGAACTCAAGTCGGTCGAATCGACTCCATTCGACTTCCGCAAACCAACGGTAATTGGCGCCCGCATCGATTCGCCGGATGAACAGATTCAGTTGGGACACGGCTACGATCACAATTGGGTGCTCGATGCTCCTGCTGGAAAGTTGGCCGAGGCGGCGGAAGCCTATGACCCCGTATCGGGTCGCGTACTCACTGTCTTAACCGATCAGCCGGGAATCCAGTTCTATACCGCAAATTTTCTCGATGGGAGCGTCAAAGGAAAAAACGGGACGCCCTACATGCGCCGCAGTGCGTTTTGTTTGGAGACGCAACACTTCCCGGATTCTCCGAATCACCCGAAATTTCCTACGACGGAATTGAAGCCAGGTCAGAAGTTTCACAGCGTAACCGTGTTTCGGTTGTCAACGCGCTAAAAGCGTTCACCGCGAAGATTTGAAATGAAAAAAGTGGCGAGTGCTTATTGGCTCGCCACTTTTTGTTGTCAGCAGTTTTTACGGCTTCAGTGTTGCCATGTCGATAACAAACCGATAGCGCACATCGCTCTTCAGAACGCGCTCGTAGGCCTCATTCACTTTTTGGATCGGGACGATTTCAATATCGCTCGCCAAGTTGTGCTTTCCGCAGAAGTCGAGCATTTCCTGCGTCTCCTTGATGCCGCCGATCGCCGATCCTGTTATGCTCCGACGCCCCGCAACCAGCGGAAATACCCCGATCGGCACTTTGTTCTCCGGAATACCAACCACCACGAACGTGCCGTCGCGCTTCAGCGTCTTCATGTAAGGATCCCAATCCATCTCCGCCGATACGGTGTTGATGATTAGGTCGAAATAGTTTTCCAGCTTCGTGAACGTCGCTGGGTCAGACGTCGCGTAGTAATGGTCCGCACCGAGGCGCTTGCCGTCGGCTTGCTTGGACAAAGATTGGCTGAGAACCGTGACCTCCGCGCCCAAAGCGTGCGCGATTTTCACTCCCATATGTCCCAGACCGCCCATCCCCACGATCGCGACTTTCTTCCCCGGCCCAATGTTCCAATGCTTGAGCGGCGAATACATCGTGATGCCAGCGCACAACAGCGGCGCTGACGCGTCGAGCGGCAGGCTGTCAGGAATGCGCAGAACGTAATTTTCATCGACGACAATTCTCTCTGAGTAGCCGCCCATCGTCGGAACTTCGTTCATGTCTCGGCCGTTATAGGTCCATACCGCATGGACCGTGCAATATTGCTCGAGGTCGCTCTTGCACTCATTACACTCGCGACACGAGTCAACGAAGCAACCGACGCCAACTTTGTCGCCCTCCTTAAACTTTGTGACCTTCGAGCCAACGGCCGAAACGACCCCTGCGATCTCATGTCCCGGGACCATCGGGAAAATTGCATTAGTCCATTCGTCGCGAGCTTGGTGAATATCGGAATGGCAGATTCCGCAGAACTTGATGTCAATCAGGACGTCGTGCTCAAGTGGTTCGCGCCGTTCGAACGAAAATGGCTTCAACGGAGCCTTGGAAACCTCAGCGGCATATCCCAGAGTCTTAGACATGTTGTTTTTTTCCTCAAAAAAGTGAGCTAGACAAATGTTACACGTTAACGCTCCAGCTCAGTCGCTCGTCCAGATGCAAAATACTGATGAAAGATTTTGCTGCGAACGATTCGATCGACGAGGGCAAGAGCGCTGACAAAATCTGACCGGTTTGACGAATAAATATCCAGAAACTGGAAGCCCCGCCAATAATCAAGAACACGGCCTTTTCCGCATAGGACGGCGATTGGCACGTAGCTATTAAATCGTCAAAATCGGGCGATAATCCGCTTTTTCATACATTCTTTTCGCTGCGAAGCTCGCCATCACCTCAACGATCGCTTCCGCAAAACATCTTGACAAAGCGTGATCGCTAAACTATAAGCCGTGTGAACAGTAATAAGCGGTTAGATTGAGTTGCGAGTGCGGCGCTGGTTCAGA
>CAWGOX010000015.1:0-750121 GCA_963824315.1 uncultured Acidobacteriaceae bacterium
GGCAACGGCGGAAGCACAAGCGGCTTCACTGCTTTTTTATGGTGTTTGTGATGATGAACCGTGCGAGGCGTAGCGGGAGTCGTATCGGGAGCAGCCGGATCTTGCGCCAACGCCGTCGCGGCCAAGAATATAGGAGCTGCCACCACGAGGGTCAAGTCCATCCATCTACGTGAAAGCGGCATCAGATTTCCCCTTTTCCCGCAAAATGCCCGCAGAGTTCGCGCGCACTCGTCCTACCCAATTTTACCACCGCTACTAGAACGCCGGACGGCCTTATTCTTGCGCGCTGAATGACGAAAGTCTCTAGCGGGCATCGCCTTTTCAGTCATTTAGGCTATCCTTACCCCGTCCAGCGAGTAGAATGCCCTGCGGAGGTTCTTCTTTGTCGTTGTCTATCTTTTTGCGGATGACATTTTTGCAGGCGACTCCTGAACCCACCCGGGCCATTCGACACCGGCAGAGACGGTGTTGGCTGGTTTGGTTATGGACGTTGCTAATCGTCCCTGCGGTCTACGCCCAAACCTGCGAAAACGGCTCCGATATGGACGTCCCGACGCGCACGGCGATTGAAGCCACTGCTAAGCGCTATTTCCAAATGTCAATCGCTGGGGATGCCGCAACGCTGAAGCAGAACGCGATTCCGTCGCTGGCCACCTCCTTTTCAGGAGTGGAGGCCGCGCTTAAGGAAAATCAATCCGCCCTCACCGCGGCGAAAGCCGAGGTTCGTCCTCCCTTCTTGCTGACCGCTGAGGGCACCGCCCCACTCACGCGCGCTGAATTTCTCTGCGGCGTATTTGGTCCTTCCGGTCAGACGAAAGGCAGCGCGGTATTTGTCCTGCCGAATCTTCCGCCCGGCAAATACGCAGTCGCCGTCCTCGATGTAACCGGTGGACAAACTCCCAAAACTCTCACCTTCGTCCTGCAACAAATTGGGACCGACTGGAAACTGGCAGGCTTCTACGCCAGATCTTCGCAGGCCTCGGGACACGACGCGGCGTGGTTCACCCAGCGCGCTCAGGATTTCAAAGCAAAATCTCAGACTCACAATGCCTGGCTCTATTACCGCGAGGCGATCGCGCTCTCCGCCCCGGTGGACTTCATGAGCACACTCTCAACCGACCAGCTTTACGATGCGGTGCAGGCAGTGCAACCCACTGATTTCCCAGCCAGCGGAGGCACTGTCGACCTGGCAGCCGCAGGCACTATATATCACTTGATTGAAATATTTCCTCTGGTTTCCGGAAACGATCTTGAAGTCGTGGTGAAATACCAGGCTGCCGACGTTTCCAATACTGCCCACGCCTTTCAGGAAAATACGATCGTGATCAAGGCATTCGTTGCGAAGTTTCCCGAACTGCGCGAGGCGTTTGCGGGAGTCGTGGCGCGCGCCGTCGATCCTTCTGGCCATGACTTTGGCTCGCTGATCGCCATGAAAGACATCAAGTAATCTTCGGCTCGGCAACTGCGGTGGGCCGGAGTTGCCATCTCCGCCCGCGCGGGACTAGTATTTTGGCGAGTCCAGTCCGAGTTCATTCGACCGGCACGAACTTCTCTCAAAATTTGATATCCGAATTTCGCTATCCAATTCGCTTTCCCCAATTCGTTGTCAAGAAGGAGCACCTATGGGAATTGCAATGTCTGCAATCCAGATTGATTCGCGCGTCAGCGAATTCATTGGCACAACTCGCAAAATGCTGATCGACGGCAAGTGGGTGAATGCCGCGTCCGGCAAGACTTTCCCAACCTACAATCCGGCCACCGGAGAAGTCTTGGCGCAGGTCGCGGAAGGCGATCGCGAGGACATCGATCTCGCCGTGAAAGCTGCGCGCAAGGCGTTCGACAGCGGTCCCTGGTCGCGCATGACCGCGTCCGACCGCGGCAAGCTGGTTTGGAAACTCGCCGATCTTCTCGAACAACATCTCGAAGAATTCGCAACGCTCGAAACGCTCGATAACGGCAAGCCACTCACCGTCGCGCGCGCCGCCGACGTTCCGCTGGCCGTCGATATGTTCCGCTACATGGCGGGATGGGCCACAAAACTCGAAGGCACAACGATTCCTCTCTCGGTGCCCTACACGCCGGGCGCGCAGTATCACGCCTACACGCTGCGCGAACCTGTTGGTGTTGTCGGACAGATTATTCCGTGGAATTTCCCACTGCTGATGGCGGCTTGGAAACTTGCTCCGGCGTTGGCCTCGGGTTGTACGGTCGTCCTCAAACCAGCCGAGCAGACGCCGCTCTCCGCGCTGCGTTTGGGCGAACTGATTATGGAAGCTGGATTCCCCGATGGCGTGGTCAACATCGTCCCCGGATACGGCGAGACGGCGGGCGCAGCTCTCGCGGCGCATGACCTGGTGGACAAAATCGCGTTCACCGGATCGACCGAAGTGGGCAAGTTGATCGTCCACGCAGCCACAGGAAACTTGAAAAAAGTTTCGCTCGAACTCGGCGGCAAGTCTCCCAACGTCGTCTTCAAAGACGCAGACATCGATGCCGCCATCGGCGGCGCAGCCAGCGCAATCTTCTTCAATCAGGGACAAACCTGCTGCGCCGGTTCTCGCCTGTTCGTCGAGCGAGGAGTGTTTGATCGTGTGATCGAAGGCGTGGCCGCAAAAGCGAAGAAAATCAAAGTCGGATCCGGCATGGAACCGGAAACGTCGATGGGACCACTGGTCTCCGAAGAGCAGTTGCAGCGCGTCTGCAACTATCTGGAAATCGGAATGTCAGAAGGCGCGACCGCAGCGGCGGGCGGAAAGAAAATCGACAGCAAGGGATATTTTGTCGAACCCACCGTTTTGGTCAATACGAAAGACGACATGCGCGTGGTGCAGGAAGAAATCTTCGGACCGGTCGTGGTTGCGACTCCATTCGACGATCCCGAAGAACTCGTGCCTCGCGCCAACGGATCGGTGTACGGTTTGGCGGCCGGCATTTGGACGAAAGATATTTCCAAAGCGCACCGCCTCGCGGCCGCTCTTCACGCCGGAACCGTCTGGATCAACTGCTTCAACATCTTCGACGCCGCGCTACCGTTTGGCGGCTACAAACAGTCCGGATGGGGACGCGAAATGGGCAAAGACGTCCTCAACCTGTATACGCAGACCAAGTCGGTCTGCACGAGGCTGTAGTCGCAATGGGCTTGTGCATGGCACAGGGTTGAGTGGGGACGGGCATCGCGCCTGTCCCCACTTTGTTTTGTCGAAATTGAATGGGAGGTTTTGGATGAAACGCAGTGGCTGGGAATCTATAACCCAAAGTGCTGAGTGCGGCGAAGTGTTGAAGGAGGTAGCTCGCCGACGGAAGAAGGAGTGCGTCTACCCGGCCCCCGGGGATGTATTCCGTGCTTTCGATGATTGCCCCTTCGACAAAGTTCGCGTGGTCATTCTCGGGCAAGACCCGTACATCAAAAAGGGTCAGGCTATAGGCCGAGCCTTTGCCGTTTCAGAATCGGCCAAAAAAGTGCCGCCTTCACTCAACAACATCCTCACAGAAGTGCGGCGCGACAACCCTCGTGGCGAGATGCCGAAACCGACCTTGGAGTCATGGGCTAAGGACGGAGTACTACTGCTGAACACCACCCTCACAGTGGCGCATGGCCACCCCGATAGCCATGCCCCCGTTGGCTGGAAAAAAGCGGTGACCATTCCGACTTTGAAAAAGTTGTCCGTCGAACGCAAGAATCTTGTTTTCATGCTGTGGGGCAATCACGCCAAGTCGCTCGAGACCATCCTTGATCAGAAAAGGCACAGGGTTCTCAAAGCGTCGCATCCGTCGCCACTGTCGGCAACTCGGGGGGATGATCACTTTAAGGAGTGTGGTCATTTCCGCAAAGCCAACGACTACCTCCGAAAGCACGGCATCGAGCCAATCAACTGGACCACTGTGCCATGATCACGCCGTCCTCGGCACGCAATGCGAGGCAGCGCAAGAACGCTTGCATACCAGGATGGTAGTTGGCGACACATCGCCATTACACTAACGGCGGGTTCTTGGTGAAATCGCTTGTTAACAACAGTTATCATGACATTCTTACCGTTTGAGCGAACGAGGCTAGCCTGAATAATGACGATTCCCATCGCCTTCAAAGTTCTGATTGCTGTTTATTTGGTATTGGACCTGGTTGTGGCTTTCGCAAAGAATGGGAATGGGAAGAACGTTGCGTTTTCTTCGGCTCCTCTGCTGGATGGTTTTCTTTGTCTTGGCTCTTCTGTACCGATGATTACGAAAGCCAATTGGCGAAATATCGCATTACGGTAATTGAGAGCCAACGGTGTAATCGCACGTTTGCGACAGGTCTCTAGCTTGCCCAGCGAATGCACGCTTCGGGATTCACGTAAATTCCCATTTGAACCACGTCGATCAAGGCGGGTGGTACCCAGCTCACGAGCGTACCTTCTGAGAAGTCAACCCAAATGTCCCACGGCGGTACATTGTTCACATCAAAAAATCTGTTGGAGCTGACTTCTGCCGCACCGCACGCGAGGTTCTCGCTTGGGCTGTACAGGAGCAGCCGCCCCACAACGCTCTTATCGCTCTTTTCGGTGGACGTCCCTGCCGTCAATCTCGAACGCTTTGCAACAACTTCCGCGACAGCTTTGGCCCATAATCCATCGTCTCCAAACCCATAGAGATCGAAAGTGGGCTTCAACTCCGAGCTTCGAAGATTGCGGTCCAAAGGTCCGAGCGAGTCTCGAATCTGCTCTAAAAGAGCCATCGCATTCTGCCATTGTTTCGTGTCGGTAATTTTTCGACTTAGCCAACCCCGTTTTACAGTTTCCCGCGCCTCCTTCCATTGATCCTCGGCCTGCGCGTAAAGCACGTGCCGCTGCCGTATGTCGTCTGAATCGGCATCCATCCCTATGGACTTCAACTTGCACCATGTGACGGTGTCGGCAAGAGAAATCAGAAATTGCTTTGAACTCACATCCGGCATGGCGCGATTGTACCGAGTCTATCGGCGGACTCTCAATGGGTGAAAATCCGCTACGTTGATCGCCTTGGCGAGTGGCCCAGCTTTTTGTTCGCGCTAAAACGAGGCGCCCGCGAAAAGCTGGGCCATCCGTCTTTACACTCATTATCCTTCCGACGTATGAGTGAAAGCACTCAGATAAGTCTCCAACTCGGCCAGCGGCATGAGTCCAGCGATGCGAAAGTTTATTGATGCTCTAGGTCGATAGAGAATCTTCCAATTCCCCACAGCATCAACCGTCATCTCGGAATTGAATAATAGCGCTGGCGAAATGGGGGCAGCACTCTCTACGGCAATCACAGTGCGCCTCCAGCTACCTTTTCCAACGCCAACTTGGCAATCAAAAGCTATGGTTCTGATTCCACGCGGCTCTCCATCAATGACGTTCCAGACTTTGGTGTACCTGTTAAACGGTGTTCCTGAAAGCGCGAGGGATAGTGGTAGGGCGTTTCCAAGGAAGTGAAAGCCCAAGCGACTCGCCAATACCCGGACTGCGGTGGTTCGTTGTCTCTCAACGAGAAAGAAGACGAACAACAAAGCAATTGCCGCAACCACAAACAAAACGGCGCCGAAGTCTTTCACAAGGCGAAGTTTACATCAGATGATTGGCGAAACATCCGTCATTTCACTGGGACCGAGAACTGGATCCAGCCCGCATTTGCTAATTAATGTACAAGCCGGGCCTTTTACAAAAAGAGGTTGGAGGCGCGGGTGAGAATCGAACTCACGGTAGAGGTTTTGCAGACCTCGGCCTTACCACTTGGCGACCGCGCCGGTTGATGCCTGAAAATAATAGTCGTTATAACGACTAATTTTTTCGTAGCGAATAATCTGCATCACTAAAACGAAAAGCCCTGGCAGGCAGGGCTTCAAAAATACTGGAGCGGGAGACGGGGATTGAACCCGCGACTTCGACCTTGGCAAGGTCGCACTCTACCGCTGAGTTACTCCCGCTCGTCAAACCATTCTACTGCACAGGCGCATTGCCTGACAATTGATTAGGAAATCGGTAGTGGGCCGCTCGCGAATCCTGATGTTTATTTATCCCTGGACTCCATACGCCAGCAAAACCATAAGGAAATCACGAACGCAAAAGGAATCGCCCACTTCCAGGTGTCTTGGAGATCGTAATATTCTGTCCGCTGCGGGTATTGGTACTTGGGAGTGATCCCGCAGTAATGCGGCATCAAGAATGCAAAGAGGAAAGACGCAACAAAGCTCCAAATAAACCGACGGAAAAACGTGCGCCACGTTGCGCTAGGCTGCGTCCCTTTTCGCATCAGAGTCCAATAATCCCACTAATTCTTCCGAACTCCAAACGCGATCAACAGAGGGTAGTGCTGGGACGCTCGCCCAGGAACTAATGCTTGACTAACGTATAGCGAAACTATACACTACACGGAAGTGATCAAGAACTTCCGGCACAAAGGTGTCGAGCAATTCTTCAAGACCGGATCCAAGGCGAAGATTCAGCCAAAACACGCGGATCGATTACGACTCCAATTAGCCGCGCTGGACAACGCCAAATCCGAGAAGGACATGAATGCGCCCGGCTGGAGACTTCATGCATTACGCGGCGATCTTGAAAATCACTGGTCAATTGATGTCAGCGGCAATTGGAGACTGACGTTTTTATTCGAGGGCGAAGATGCGGTCCTGGTGGATTATCAGGACTATCACTGACGCTGGCAGGAGAGCTATTTATGCGCATGCACAATCCGCCACATCCCGGAAAAGTTCTACGAGAATATCTCGGTACGATGTCCGTCACCGATACCGCGAAGCATCTTGGCGTGACTCGCGTCGCGCTGTCCCGCATCTTAAATGGGAGCGCGGGCATCTCCGCGAGCATGGCGTTGAAGTTGGCTGATGCTCTCGGCACGAGTCCCGATCTTTGGATCGGCATGCAGGCGCAATATGATTTGTGGCGGGCATCGCAACGCCCTCACAAGAGATTGGCCCCGCTATCGCGCGCAGTGGGCCAAATGCAGCAAAGCCCCAGCACGGCTGCTGCGGGACGATCGTAATCCGAGATCGTAGACCGAGGCCGTGAACGAATCGGTTGTCCCGGAAACTTCTTGCCGTATTATTTGGCGTCAATACTTCCCGCCACCCTGCGTCTCATTGACTTCCGCAGTGATCTGATTGCGGGCGTCCCACAAATCTTTGTACATAAAGCTTTCCATGCGCTTTTGTAGGACTTCCACCGGCGTGCCCATGGTGCCGACGACGCGGCCTCCGATGATCCGCTCGGCAAGCTTTAAATGATGGAAGCGGAAAATCTGCATGCGTTCGTCGAAGTCGAGCAGGCGCTCGGCAAGATCATGCAGTCCAAAGAATTTTTCGTGATTGCGATAGAGTTCGGCGGTGGTTAATCCGGCAGCGGCGAGTTGCGTTTGAAATGCCTGACCGAGACGCGGTCCAGTGTGCAGCAACGATAGAAATCCGGGAGAATCCAATCCACTCCCGTGCCCGAGTCCGGCGCGAATCAGGTGATAGTCGTAAGGACTGATCGTCTCCAAAATATGCAGCAGGCCAATTGGCGGCTCGATCATCGAGATCGCGCGACGGATCAGCCGCGTCGCATTGCCGAAGTCGGCACTGTCGATTGCGGCAGCGCGCGATCGAGTTCAAACGCCGCTCCTTTCATCAGCAACTCCGAACTCTGATGCACCACCAGAAACGCCATTTCATCTGCGTGCAGCAGATCTTCGGGAGCCTTCTGCAGAGCGAGCAGCTCGTCCGTGCGCAGATAGCGCTCGTAGTCGGTCGCTCCCTTGCCAGGAAGAATCGGTTTCGTGAATTCGTCGCGATGCGCCATGAGGAGAAATCGAAGACCTTTTGAGAATTGACAAAGTTCGAATTGCGAACTTTAAATTACGAACTGTGAATTGCGAACTACGAATTACGAACTATGACTGCAAATGCTGCGGCGGAGGATGCAGCGCCCACTGCGGATCGTCATCCGGCGCGACAATCTCGCCGTCGCGCATGTGGATGATCCGATCCCCATACGCCGCCGCCTCGGGATTGTGCGTGATCATCATCACCGTCTGCCCCAAATCTTTATTGGACTGACGCAGCATATTCAAAACGATGCCCGAGCTTTTCGAATCGAGATTGCCCGTGGGCTCGTCCGCCAGCACGATCGCGGGACGATTGATCAGCGCCCGCGCGAGTGCGACTCTCTGCTGCTCGCCGCCCGACAGTTCGTTCGGGCGATGATCGAGTCTCTTTGCGATCCCCAGCATTTCAGTAATTTTCTGCAAGAACACCGGATCGGGCGCAGAAAGCCCCGCAATGTCAGCAGCAATTTCGATATTCGAACGCGCGGTGAGCGTCGGCAGAAGATTAAATTTCTGAAACACGAATCCAATTTTGCTCTTGCGCAAACGAGTGCGCTCGCCATCCGATAGAGTCGCGAAATCCACGCTATCGATCGTCACACTCCCAGAATCAGCCCGCGTGAGTCCACCAAGAAGATAAAAAAGCGTGGACTTACCGCTGCCGGAAGGGCCGACGATCGAGACAAACTCGCCCTTCTGCACGCTGAAGGAAATTCCGCGCAGGGCTGGCACATCCACTTTGCCAATCCGGTAGGTTTTGCGGAGTTCTCTTGCTTCGATGAAGGCCGACATGCAGTGAAAACGATATCACAACCGACTAAAGGAATGATCGTGTTAGCAATCCCTCACGCGACCGTAGCGTGCTGCGCCACTCGCGCCGGAACTGCGAGCTGACGCTTCGGGCCACGCTTACGGATCAGCAGGACGCGAATCCGTTCCAGCAGATCCATCGGTTCATACATACCCTTGCAGAGAAAAACATCGGCAAGCGTTTCACGTTCATAAATCTTCGTTCGTCCGGAGATCAATACCGCAGGAGTTTGCGGAGACAGACTTTTTATTTCTTCAATCAAGCGTGAGCCATCCACGCCGGGCATGATCAGATCAGTGAGCACAAGGTCAATGCCGCCGCGTCGGAAGGCTTCCAGCGCCTGTTGTCCGCCATTGCATGCGAGCACGCGATAGCCGCGCGTTTCCAGCATGACTTTGCGGATGGAGAGTGATTGTTCGTTATCGTCAACGCAGAGAATCGTCTTCTTAGGTTTCATTTTTTATTTTCGGGGAACCGGAGCGAGGTGAATGCTAAACAGAATTTAGTTTCCGGTAAAGTAGCGCGCTCGCCAATGGCACTGAGGTGGATGGCATGATCGTGCCATGACGCGGAGAGCCGCTACTGTCGCAGCGTTGCGTGGAATTAAATTGCGAGTGTCACTTCACCGCGCATCACTTCCACACAATTTCCACCGACGCGCACATTGACCACATAGTTATCTCGTGTGCGATCCGGTTTCGTGGCGCGCACAAAAATGCAACTGGGTCGGTGCATTTCGAGACCTTGTTCGATCAAAACCTGTTCGTCGCTCGCAGCGACGCCGTGCGCGACCATCCACGATGCGCAACATCCGGCCGCGGACCCAGTGGCGGGATCGTCTCCGTTATAAAAAATCATGCGCGCATGCAGCCGCGCTTTCGGATCAACCGTCTCGCGACAAACGAAGTAAAAGAATTTCCCGTTGCTTCGCGCAAGATATTCGCCTGCGCGATCCAGATCGAGCCGAAGTCTGCGCACCGCATCGAGCGAGCGCAGCGCGACCATAGTGAACGGCATGCCCGTGGAGACAGTTTGGATCGGCACCGAGTCGTCGAAATCGGCCGCGGTTAGATTCGTGAGACGGGCGACATCGTCGATCGTGTGTAACGCACCAAATTCTGGATTCTTCTGCGTCATCTCGCCAAAGACAGGCTGCCCCGACGTCTCTGAAAAGCGCACGGGGACGGTACCCACGTTCAGATTGAGCTTGACCTCGGAAGCGCCAGACTGCCCGCGCAGAACGAAAGCCGTACCCAGCGTGGGATGTCCCGCGAAAGGCAATTCCTCTTGCACGGTGAAGATGCGAACGCGAACTCCGATATCCTTCGCAGCCCCGTCGACGTCATCGCCAGGAAGAATAAAAGTCGTTTCCGAAAGATTGGTCTCGCGCGCCAAATTCTGCATGGTCTCGGTCGTGAGTCCGCGTCCATCAAGAAATACTGCGAGCGAATTGCCCGTAAGAGCGTGGTCGGTGAAGACGTCAACCTGCACCATTTTCAAAGCGAATATTCGTAGTGACAAGCGAGGAAGTTTTGCTGGGAGCGCCCATGCCTGAATTTTACCGAATGCGATACCATAGTGGCTCCGCCGATCGCTTTCATTTTAGGTTTCGCTCGTTGACGGATTTGCGAACGCTGGATATTCTATTCTCTACTAATACAGTAGGGTTTACACGAAAACCGCGTCGAAGTTCACTGAGTTTGACCAGGAATGAGGAACCAAAATGTCGATACGCATCAATTCCGAAGCTCCCAATTTCACCGCCGAAACCACGCAAGGCACCATCAATTTTCATGAATGGATCGGCGACGGCTGGGCGATTCTGTTTTCGCATCCCAAGGATTTCACCCCCGTGTGCACAACCGAACTCGGAACCATGGCGGGCCTGCAGCCGGAGTTTGCCAAGCGCAATACGAAAATCATCGGACTGAGCGTCGATCCAGTTGCGAGTCACGGCAAATGGTCCGCCGACATTGAAGAGACGCAGGGTCACAAGGTGACGTATCCCATGATTGGCGATACGGAACTGAAGGTCGCGAAGCTGTACGACATGCTCCCTGCCGAATCCGGCAATAGCAGCGAGGGTCGCACCGCAGCGGACAATGCCACCGTCCGCACCGTGTTCGTCATCGGACCCGACAAGAAAATTAAGCTGATGCTGATTTATCCAATGAGCAGCGGACGCAATTTTGACGAAGTATTGCGCGTGTTGGATTCGATCCAGCTGTCCGCGAAACACAGCGTCGCGACTCCAGCCAACTGGAAACCCGGTGATGACGTGATCATCCCCACATCGGTTTCGGACGAGCAAGCGAAGCAGAAATATCCTGCCGGGTTCAAGACCTTGAAGCCGTATCTGCGAACCGTCGCGCAGCCAAAATAGTTTGGAAAGTTTCCTTCCGAAATTGCGGGTTGCCAATGCAACCCGCTTCTCTTTTTTGTGCTCAAAAGCGCCATGTTCGGAACAAATGGAACGAGGTTCGGAGCGGCTTTCTGCACGAATTTGGGATGTTCCAACGTGAATCCTCCAACAAATCCATGTAAGCTGATTTGTCTCGCAGCGGATGTACAGACAAGACAACCTCTCAAGAAATGACGGACGCCTCTATCAACTCGCCACGCTCCCGCTCTCGCTTCTGGATGTGGGTGGGCGCAATCGCAATCGTGCTCGCCGTGGTAGTCACGGCAGCGTTCATCATGATTGCTCGCGCGGAACCGATCCTCCACGCCTACGTGATCGAAACTCTCTCCACCAGGTTCAAGAGCAAGGTTGAGCTTGATGGATTCCATGTCTCGCTTCTCGATGGCCTCCAGGTTTCTGGCGAAGGACTAAGAATTTTTGGCGAAGGCGATCCCAATAATCACGAGCCCGGAATTCAGCCTCTCATCGGAGTAAAAGAATTTCGATTTCGTACAGGGCTGAAGGATTTCTTGCACGCTCCCATCCACGTGGACACGGTGTACGTGAAGGGCATGGAACTCAACCTCCCTCCTCGTGAACAGCGTGCTCAGTTGCAGAACATGGGGCCCAAAGGCGGCAAAATTAAAATTGTCGTGGACAAATTTGTCTGCGACGATGCCCGCCTGATCATCAATACTTTGAAGCCGGGCAAACTCCCGCTGGAGTTTGAAATCCAGAGTCTAAAGATGACTAGCATCGGTCAAGACCTACCCATGCGTTTCGATGCGAAGCTGATTAACCCGAAGCCGATCGGCAATGTTCTTTCCACCGGATCGTTCGGTCCATGGCAGCCAGACAGTCCTCGCGACACTCCGATCAGCGGCACCTATACCTTCGATCATGCCGACCTGAGCACGATCAAAGGCATCGGAGGAATTCTGTCCTCAACCGGAAAGTACGCGGGCATCCTCGACAAGATTGTTGCTGATGGCTCGACCGATACACCGGATTTCCGGATCAACGTCAGTGGACGCCCAGTGCCACTACACACGGATTTCCACGCGATTATTGATGGCACGAGTGGAGACACTTATCTTCAGCCAGTGAAGGCGAGACTGCTTGATACGTGGCTCACGGCAAACGGATCCGTCGTGCGCATCAAAACTCCTAAAGGCCATCACATCGAGTTGGACGTCGTGATCGACAAAGGGAAAATCGAAGACCTTCTCAGACTCGCGATCAAGACCGATCCGCCCATCATGACCGGGATCGTTCGATTGAAGACGAAATTGGATCTTCCGCCCGGCGAAGTTGACGTCGCCAATCGAATGAGCCTAAAAGGAAACTTTGAGGTGTCCGGAACTCACTTCACGAACGAAAAGATTCAAGAGAAAGTAGATGCGCTCAGCATGCGCAGTCAAGGCAAGCCGAAACTTGCGACGGACAATATTCCTGACAATGTGCGCTCCGATCTGAAAGGCACATTTGATTTGGATAACGGACTGATTTCGTTTTCCCAATTGCAATTCGAAATGCCAGGCACGCAAGTGAATCTCACTGGTACTTACAGTTTGGATGGGAATCAGTTCGACTTCCACGGGAAAGCGCGTCTCGATGCGAAGCTCTCGCAAATGGTGACCGGATGGAAATCTATCCTGCTGAAACCTGCAGACCCGTTCTTCAGCAAGCACGGAGCGGGCACTGAGATTCCGGTAAAAGTAACGGGCACAAAATCAGAGCCACACTTCGGCGCTGATTTTGGCCACAAAGATTAAGATTAATCAAAAGATTGAAAATTGAGAGACGAGCTGTTCCCTACGCGTTCTTACCTCGCCCCGCAATCATCAGCACCGCGCCCGCCGCAACCATCACGACGCTTACTGCCATCGGAACGCGATCGCTATGCTCGGTTTGCACTCCGATGTGCGCATCGCCGACCTTAATACCATGATTTTCTGAGTGTGGAATCGGAACGAAAAAAGAAAGCACTCCTAATACCAGCACCACCAGCCCAACGCTGAGCAACGGCTTCATTAGATTGAACCTCGCCGGCCAGTCACCAGGTTGATAACTAAAACAACCAGTGCCACCACTAGAAGAATATGGATGTATCCGCCCAGCGTGTACGAACTCACCAATCCCAACAGCCAAAGAACCAGCAGTATTACAAAAATCGTCCAGAGCATTTGAAACTCCCTTTTCCTCAAGAATTTGCGGCAAAGACCCGCGAGACGCGCTAGCAATTGCGCCAACCAAGTGTCTCGAAAAGGTTACAGGACGACATTTTTCCCGCCATACGGTCAATGCTGTATCTGGGCGCGTTGTTATTTGTATCCCCATAACGCTGGAGCATCTCGCCCCGTCTAAGGGAACGAATAACGGATCGAACTCGGAGCGATGTGTTGCGTCCGAGTTTTAGCAGCGAGCTTTCGGAGCGGGCATATGCGAAAAGACGAATTGATGGAGCCGGATCTACTGAGCGAAATCCTTTTGCTGGGCAGTTGCGTGGCGATTCTTATCCTGTTCGCAACCGTTGTCGTGGCCGCGGTGACGCATGCGGTTGCCATTCAGTAGTTTCCTGGCGGATCGGTTGTCTCTCGTTGTCTCTTTGGTCGACGACCTAGATCGACAACCTACAGTTATTCCGCGTTTGATCTAAGGCTACAACGGGATTTGCGAATACTTTCTCGCCAGCTATCGTGCAGAAAGATGTAATGTTCGCAGAAGATGCTCGGGAGGAACGAAAATGAATTTTTATTTGAAACCTGTAACTTTGAAACGCGTAGCTAGGTACGGCGTCCTCACTGGATCCTTGATGCTGCCGTTCGCAGGAACAGCTTTATTCGCGCAGTCGGCGGCCCAGGATACCGCTTCGACTCCAGCCGCAGCAGCCGACAACACCAAGGTCAACCAGCGCGATCGCGATCAATCCAGCGAGCCTACCGCGGACCAGCAGGCCAACAATCGCTCGGACCGCGACATTACGCAGCAGATCCGCAAAGCGATCATGCAGGACAAATCGCTCTCAACCTACGCGCACAACATTAAAGTGATCACGCAGAACGGCCAAGTGACGTTGAAAGGGCCAGTGCGATCCGACGACGAAAAACGCGCCATCGAAGCGAAGGCAAACGAAATCGCCGGAGCCAATAAGGTGACGAGCGAGCTTGATATCAAACCCAAGAGCTAGAAAGAGGCGCCCCTCGCAACGCGCAGCAATATGCAGCTCGACACAGATCTATAAACAGTTCTACATAAAAGGAGAATTCATCATGTCAGATAAGAACACAGCCGTATTCGGCATCTACCCTAGCTACGCAACCGTTGAAAGCGGAGTCGATGGTCTAAGAGCAGCAGGCTTCAGCAACCGTGATATTTCCGTCCTGTTTCCGCAGAGCGCGGGTTCGAAAGACTTCGCGCATGAAAAAGGAACCAAGGCGCCCGAGGGCGCTACTGCAGGCGCAGGAACCGGCGCAGTCATCGGCGGCACCATGGGATGGTTGCTCGGCATTGGCGCGCTCGCGATCCCTGGACTGGGTCCATTCATCGCCGCTGGTCCGATCATGGCAGCACTCGCTGGTGTTGGCGTCGGTGGGGCCGTAGGTGGTATTACGGGCGCGCTGGTCGGGATGGGCATTCCCGAATATGAAGCGAAGCGCTTCGAAGGTCGAGTGAAGGATGGCGGAATCCTCATCTCGGTTCACTCCAATAATTCCGATGAAACGAAACGCGCGAAGCTGATCTTGGAAGGCACGGGCGCGCAAGATATTTCATCGACCAGCGAAGCCAGTTCGCCGAAAGTCGAACTTCCCCGAGCAGTCTAGCCAAAGCAGTAACGAAAAAAGTTCGCGAGCCACTACCCCGTGGCACTTGAAAGCCGGCAGCGAGAGCTGCCGGCATTTTTGTGAAATCTTTAGGTCAGATTTCTGACGTCCCAGGCTGAGGCTATGCGACTGAAGTTTCCGACGGGGTCGTGGCGAACGTAGGAACGTCCACCTGAATGATGTTGTTCTGGATCGCGTACACAACAATGTCGCGGATCGAGTGGAAGCCGAGCTTGCGCATGATATTGCTGCGATGGGTTTCGGCGGTCTTTGTGCTCAAGTTAAGGGCGGTAGCAACTTCCTTGGAGCTCTTCCCTTCCGCAAGCAGTTGCACCACTTCGCGTTCACGCGGCGTCAACTTCGGCAGCTTCGGAGATTCGTCCTTCGATCCGTTGTGCCCCTTGTCAAGAAATCCAGCCAGTACCATGTCGTTCACGCGCGGGGTGAAGAACATTCGATTTCTTTGCAGCGCTTCGACGGCTGAAACCAGATCGCGAGCTGCATCCGACTTCAGCACGAATCCGCGAGCACCCGCATCAAGAGCTTCGCGGATCACCTGATCTGAATCGGTGACGGTCAGAACAATAATTTTCTGCTGCGGATTATGCTGCGACAACTGGCGCGTCGCCGCCAGCCCGTTGAGATTGGGCATGCCCACGTCCAGAATCACGACGTCCGGCTTCAATTGCTTGGCCATCTCCACGGCTTCGCGTCCGTCCTTGGCCTCTCCGCAAACTTCCCAGCCCTCATGAGTCTGCAGCAGAGTCTTCAAGCCACCACGCACTACTTCGTGGTCGTCAGCGATCAGAATCCGCAGCTTCATAGCTAGCCTCCGTGTGTTCTAAAACAAGCAAATTTTTCGGACAAATTCCGTTATGCAAGAGAAATCGAGCGGAAAAACCTGCCTTCAAATCTTATCAGCGCAACCCCAGGCGGTCACTTGGAATCGCCTGCCCGGCCCCGGCTTTCGGCGGTAAACTGCCGATGCTGGCTCACCGCTTCCACGGCAGCGGGTAAGTCCCGAGCCACATTGGACTTGACCACGTAGCCACGCGCTCCCGCTCCCAGCGCCTCTCGCATCATCTGCGGAGAATCGTGCTGCGTAACGATCAAAACCTCAATTTCGGGCACACTCTTGCGGATTCTCCGGCATGCCTCGAGGCCGTCCATTCTAGGCATGCTGACGTCGAGCACAACTACGTCCGGCTTGAGGCGATTGGCTTTGTCCACCGCCTCGACTCCGTCGGCCGCTTCGTCAACGATCTGCCACTCGGGCCGGCCTCCCAGCAAGGTCTTCAGCCCATGCCTCACCACTGGATGATCGTCTACCACTAAAATGCGCACTGTCATGTCGTCTTTCTAGCTCTCGGGGGAGGGCTGTTTACGGACGATTCGCTCTACTTCCCTATTGACAGGCGCTTCCAAAAATCCCTAATAAATTCTGACGCTGGCCTGACCGATTTACTCGATTCGATAACACTTCTTATGTTTTCTAAATCCGTTCGTTCAATATCTCAGCATCACGCAACCGGTAGCTGCCCTGCTGCCCCGCGGGAATCACGTCTAGACCTCGCGGGCGAAAACGCTTCATAAGACCATCGGGCTGGTTTTTTGTCGCTGTGCCGACGGATGGATCTTCCCCCTAATAGTGCGGAACCAATAAAGGTGGCGAGTCCATCGAAGAGGTAGGAACTTTCTCCGTAAAATTGCACGGAGCGGGTGAAATGGCTGAAATGATGGACCGGCGCGCCTTGGGTGTTCTCCGCGGCACTCCAGAGCTGATCATCGATGGTGCGTATCTCGCTCATTTCGGCCGCATCCCAGGATCGATTTCATGCCTGCGCACAAATCTCCAAAACTTGGCGGAGGTAAGCCGATCTCACCCAACTCTCGATTAACTATCCTACTGAAGTGTAGCTGTGTAAAGTCTCGTAACGAATACAGGGAATGCTGTATTTCGGGGTCAGTTCTTACCGCCGGTCACAAAGTCGGCAGACTTGCGTGGTTTATTTTGGGACACGCCAGATGTAGAAGTTCTGTTCGTCGGGAAAGGGTTTCGATCCCCATCCCTCGTGCCGCCGACGCGCGGTGGACCGCTGATCGCAGATTGGCCAGGGCCGTGCCATCCACTTCGTCCAACGGAATCTTCATCGCTGAGCCTTCGGGAAGCGCATCGAGGTTCTGAAAAATCCCTTCAATCGGATCGTGATGCTTTCCGCGCCGTCCCCGGCGAATGTCGGACAACATGATCTGATCGTATTTCGCGAGAACCTTCTGCGGCGTTTTTTTCCGTTCTCTAGCCATCCGAAATCCATCGTCTTGCCGAACTTTTCCAATTCTTATAGCGTCCGATTTTATTGTTGTCAGGAATGTTTTAATGATAGCTTGCATGTTTTTATGATTGTTTTAGCGATACGTTTGTTTTTCTTTACGGTTCTTTGCAGAGCGATACCAGATTGTGGGCTCCGCTGGTTTCCTTAGTTGGAGCGGCAGAAGTATTTCCACCCTTTTTTAGTGGGACATGTACCCTGACTTCACGGAAAGACTTGAGGGATGCTATGACCACTAACTTCGCATGGCAGGATTTGTACCGCGCAGCCCTACTGGAACTCGATCCCGAGACATTGCGCAAGCGCATTCGCGAGGCGGAATTAGCGATTCAGAGACGTTCGGTTAAATTGGATCGCAACGATTCCAAATGTCAGGAAGAGCTTCTCGCCATCAGTGACGCAGTTCGCGGACTCCGTGTTCTTGCGACCGCGGAATTCCCGAAAGCGACGTCTCCGTTCAGCGATTTCTTGTCCACTGAGGTCGCGTCTTGAGCTGCTTCGTTCCAGGCTGCTTCGTACCCAGAAGATTTCGAGCGGGTACCAGGACTCGGCAAGCGGCTTCCACGGTTCACCGACATTGCCACACCCCGATCACTTGTTCGCGAGATCGAGAGCATGCCCGTAACGAGCAACTCAAGAACGACTGGCGTGAACTGCTCACACACGCGACGATTGTGAAGGATCCGGAAAATATCTTGCTTCTCACCGCAAAATTGGATCAACAGCGTAGGCGGGAATCCGCCCGTAAACCGCAGCGCGATTAATCATCGCGAAATTCGTCTCCAACCTTTATCCTCAAGCCATGTCCCCAAGGAAGAAAGCGAAAGCGGCATTCTCAACCGCTGTCGTACTGTTGCTGCTGAGCGCGGTCGCCGCCTACGTTGCCATTAATCGCTTAACGGAAAGCGAAAAGTGGGTCATGCACACCCTCGAAGTTCGCGCGGCCCTGGGCGACATTGATTCAGCATTCGTGAGGGCAGGACGAGCGCGCAGCGGTTATGTAATTTCTGGATCTTCCGATTTCTTGGCGGAGTTTGAAGTTGCAGTCCCCGAAGTCTCGCGCAAACTGCAACACTTGCGACGACTGATCGGAGACAACTCTGACCAGATGAACTCTTGCCAGCACTTGGAAGACGTCACAAAACAGAGAGTCGCTCTTCTCGAAGAGTCCATCCAGCTTCGCAAAACTTCTCCCGACGACCGGCAGGGCCAAGCTGCGATCGATCGCCGCGGGCTGGCGTTCGCTTCCGACATGACCACAACCATGCAGGAGATGCGGTCCGAAGAACAGCGCTTGCTGAAGATCCGGCAAGCATACATGCGCCATTTGTTTGTTGTGACGATCCTTGTCTTGTCTTCCGCTTTCGTCGTGGCGCTCATCTTATTTTTTCTCCAATACCGATTGTTGTCCGTGGAACTGAAGGCACGAGAGCAAGCCGAACGCCTGGCACGAGACAGTGAAGAATCGCTGCGCCGGCTCACTGGACGCCTGCTGCAAATTCAAGACGCGGAACGCAGGAAGTTTTCTCGTGAACTCCACGACAGTTTGGGCCAATATCTGGTGGGCGTGAAAATGAATCTGGAAATGTACGTCACCCAAAAGAAGGACAGTCTTCTGAATGAAGCAGTCCAATTGTTGGATCAATCGATCGCTGAGACACGTACGATTTCCCATCTACTGCATCCACCACTCCTGGACGAAGCGGGGCTTTCTTCCGCGGCAAAATGGTATCTCGAAGGATTTGCGCAGCGCAGTGGAATCGCTGTCGATCTCGATCTTCCCGATGACATCAATAGCCTGCCCAAACCAATCGCACTGGGATTGTTTCGCATTCTGCAGGAAAGCCTGACCAACATCCACCGTCATTCAGAAAGTTCGAAAGCGGAGATCAAGGTCAAACTCTTGACCAACCAGGTATCTCTCGCGGTCCGCGACTTCGGGAAAGGAATATCCCCACTCACGCTACGGAGCTTTCAGACGCAAGGCACAAATTCCGGGGTGGGGTTAGCAGGGATGCGTGAACGTATGCGTGAACTCGGGGGACAACTCACCATCGAGCGTTGTACACCAGGCACTTTGATTTCCGTCACCATTCCGCTTTCACAAACAGCCAATCTCCCGGCCGCTGACTAGTCGCGGAAACTAGTAACGAAAACTAGTCACGAAAACTAGTCGCGGAAATACGTTTGTCCCGACATCAGTGCTCCAACCGCTTCGACCACCGAACTGATGTCCGTCTTCGCGCAAGCGCCACGGATGCCAGCCTTCTTCGCCTCGTTCGAAAGATGCTTAGAGAGATAAAGCGTGACCAGTAAAATCGGCGTGTCTGGCGAAGCCTGGCTAATGGCCCGAGCTGCGTCCAATCCATTTAAGTCTGGCATCTGGAAATCGAGAACGAGTACGTCAGGTCGAATCTGAGCAAAACGCTCTACCGCTTCCTGGCCATTGCGAGCTTCATCGCAAACTTTCCAGCCGTCCTGCTGCTCGAGAATGCCGCGAAGATATCGACGCACGGCGGGATTGTCATCCACCACCATGATGCGAACGATCTTCTTGGCCTCCGCGGCCTCGACACCGTCAACCGACTGTGGATGGCTCATAAACCAACGCTACGCCGCCCATCAGGAAATGCAATACATGAAAAGCCTGACGTTGGACTTCCCCCTCTGGTAAACAACTTGAACCTGACACGGACGAATGGCGGAGTGAAATTTAGCACTAGCAGAAAATCAGGATCGTTGAGGAACGCAGATCAATAAGTAGCTAAAGTCGTGGGTGACGCGAGAGGGCTGGGCGCCGGCTCGCTTCGGGAACGTATAGGCGCACAGACACCCGATCCACATTTATTCCCAGCACCCTGAGCTATTTACGCGCCAGGAGAGCTAGGAGCCGCGCCTTTAGCCCTTTGCCTATCTATCACATACCTATCAGACAAGAATTGGCACGGCAGTTGCAATCAGTAGTTTGACTCGCTCTATTTATTCGGACCCGAACTTACCATTCGTCGTGAACTTTAACGTCGTGAACTTTAGCCAGGAGTGAATCCCCCGATGGAGAACGTCCGCGACACCGAACAGAAGCGCGACCGAAATCACGATCGCCACCGCGACGAAGACTGGCGCGACCTCTGTGCCGTAGCCACCAACGAGGACGATCCCATCCGGCTCGCGTCCCTCGTGAGTCAGATCCTTCAAGTATTCGAGGATCGGGACAAAAGATCCTCACTTTCTAACGATGCAAGTTCTTAATTCTAACGACACAAGTTCTTAACGAAACAAAGCGGTCGCAATGTAAGTTGCGACCGCCCCCGCAGTTCAGATACTGCGACGAAATAACGAGGAAGTATTCTTCTCTACACTCTGCCCAACAAGACCAACACGAGTACCACGACTAGAACGAGACCCAATCCGCCGCTCGGATAGTATCCCCAGCTCTTGCTGTAGGGCCACGCCGGAAATGCGCCGACCAACATCAACACCAAAATGATTAGCAATATCGTGAACATGGAAAACTCTCCTTTTGAATCTGGGATTTGTTGACGGCGAACTCTGACTCGCCAAAATGGTCTTCGCTACTCACCATGAGAACGATAAGACAGCGGCACCAAACCATCTATCGGGATAATCCCTAGTTATCTGCTTTTGGCTCTGTACAGAAAGCAATCGGTCCCGTCGTGATCACATCGTGATCACAAGAAAAAAGCCAAGCCCTCGCGGGCTTGGCTTGTAGGCCTTGAACTCAATTTCTAGTTAACCGATTTATCCTTAGACTGCATCGAGTACTTGCTCACAGCAGTGATGAAGCTTGCGCTGCCTTCCGGTGCAGCCGCTTTACCATTCAGAATGTCTGCGAACGGGATCATCTTTCCAAATAGGATCTGCGTGTCGTCCTTATCCTGGGCAACCACTGCTCCGGACAGATCGATACCAGCAAACAATCCCCGTGACCGGGAATAGGTCAATACTTCCGCGCGCATGGTGAGATCAGTGTCCGCAGCTGCGTTTCGTCCCACCGGACCCGCTGCCGCCGACGCATCTGCGCCGAGCTTGAACTTACTGGCAAGCAAATGCTGCATGCCCTGCTCATTCGTGACGATCATGACGAGATCAGTCGCTTGTCCCCCGAGTTGAAGGCCCCAGCTACCGCCGGTAACCGTGATCGGAGCGGGCGCGCTCCATCCATCGGCCGTTCTGCAGGTCGCGACGCCCTTGCCGCGGCTGCCACCGAAACCGATCGCAACTTTGATCAGAGACGGCACCACAGCGATGCATTTCGCATCGTGCATGATGCTGTCCGGAATCGCTTTGTCAGGAGTTGCCATAATTTCGTTCAAAACATTCGCGGACGTCTCGATGCGTTTGTTGATATTGGTTTCGTCTTTGTCGTCGGCGGCAAATGCGAAGCTGCCGCAAAGAAGGGCAAAGGCACTCGCTGCAACCAAACATCGACGTACCGAAGTAGAAGCAACAGATATTTTCTCTCGCATAATGAACCTCTCTTGTTTATGTGGCTTTTCCGTGTCCGCCGGGACACTGGGATTTTTCTTTAGCCTGAATCTCAGGATGACTGTCTAAAAATCTAAAAAGATGATCGTCGTCTAACCGTCAACCATCTAATTCTAGCCCGTTGCTGTACGACTTCTCCATACAGTAAAGATGGTATGTCTAGCGCTTACGCGCGTTAGACCACCGGTAAGTGAATTGCTAGGAAATCCACCATCACGACCAGATCAGGCATTGGAATGCGAAAGTGGCAACATCGAACTCAATCCCGAAGCAGCTGGAATCGGCATGCTCCAGCCGGGGACGGTCGCCTTCACCTTGCCCGCGGTACGACGCGCAACGCGGCGCTTCCCAATTGGTGTCGACTCTCTAGGCGCCGGCAGTTCGCTGACGTCGAGAGAAACGCTCATCGGAACGTCCAGAGAATTTTCATTCTCCAGCTCCGCCTCTCTTACGTTGTCGTTGGACGCCGATCTGGACGCCAACATGTCGCGCATCTTCAACTTAGCCTTGTGCAGTTGAGATTTCGAATTACCCACCGAACAGCCCAACAGCTCAGCGATTTCGCGATGTTCGTATCCGTCAACTTCGTGCAGGATGAAAATCGTGCGATAGCCCTCTGGAAGCTCGCTGATCGCGCGGGTCAAAGCCAGTCGACTGACGGCCGTCTCCAGACGCCCATCCTTGCGCCCGAACTCGCGACGCACGGGCTTCGACTCGCCATCGTTCTTAAATGTGTCGTCCATCGAAACCTTAATTGGAGATTTTCGGCGGAAGTGCATCAGCACGGTATTTACCGTGATGCGATGCAGCCAGGTAGAGAGCGCGGAGTCACCGCGGAATGTCGACAGCTTGCGGAACACCTGCAAGAACGCATCTTGCGCCAGATCCTCCGCCTCAGCGATGTTGTTCGTCATGCGGAGACAAAGTGAATAGACACGACTCTTGTGCGCATGGAAGAGGGCGGCAAATGCTTCGGCCTCGCCCTGTTGAGCGCGTCGAATAACGTCGGCACTCAGTGGAACAGCTTTCACTGGAACGGCAGCGGTGGTGGCGGCTTGTGAATTCACTTGCGTCTCCTTAAAAATGAACGGTTTACAAAGTGCCCCAGAACAATCGTGGACGCGCAAGATTCAAATTCCGTGCACATTCACTTCTCGGAGGTTATGGGTGCCAGCCAAAATGAGCTATCCAGTGAGGGCCGTAGGGAGATTGATAAGTTGCTGTAGTGACTCACCTGGAACTTCTTTGTGGAATTTCTGGCACGGACGCCGCGACGCGCCATCGAGTTCGCCCCGCCTGGAACCAACGGCGCAACTAGCGGAACTAATAGTTGGCGTCTTCGTATCACTGAATGAACGCAGGATACATGCCCAAAAAGCTGACGTATCAACCGGCGAAGTATCAATGATTGACTGTATTGCGAGGTCGGAGCCGAAGAAACTACTATCCGGTCACTCGAAATGCATCCCCGAGACGGCGGCAACATGGAAGGCAGGAGCAATTTATGGTTATGTCGAAGCGACGGATTCTAAATTCACCTGCCGCAGGCGATGACGCAGACGCCGCCGGTGACACCAAGCGAAAAATGGAGAGCATTTTCGACCAGTCATTGGCTGTTTTGTGCTCAGGCGAAATTAACTCGGTCGAAGTTAGCGACAATGCCCTGGCTAAGGCCTCCGCGATCGCTTCGGGAAAGAGAACAAAGAGAACTTCGACTGCCACCTCTTACTCCAATTCCCTTCCTATACATATCGATCGCCTCAGCCTGCAGCGACGCGCGTTGGTAGACGCGGCGAAAGCCCTGGCAACTTTATGGAAGGTTCCGGAAACCAGAGGCTCGCGGATTCACAGCCGGGGATTGCAACTCAGCAGGGAGACTTCTTGACTCTCCCCAACCCGAGTCTCCCAAGGCTGACTGGCGCAGCCGCAGCGGCCGCGAATAAGGCGGCAAAGAATCCAACCCTCGTCGCCTCGACCGTGTCCGCTAACCTGGCCGAGTCCTCGCGTTTGTTGACTCTCATCGCCGTCGTGGTGGTGATCGTAGGTCTCTATTTCGGACGCCAACTGCTCATCCCCCTTGCTCTAGCAATCGTTTTGGCGTTCTTGTTGACTCCGATCGTCTCTTTTCTAGAGCGCTGTCACTTCGGTCGCGTTCCCTCCGTGCTTTTAGTCTTGATTCTTTCTTTTGCGCTCGCAGGTTCTATCGGTTGGGTCGTCGCCGGCCAGTTGATCGATGTGGTCGAGCAAGTCCCTGGATATAAATCCAACCTGCACGAAAAAATTCAGGCATTCCGTGTCCCCAACGCTAGTGGCTTTACCAAGGCCACAAACACTGTCACCGAACTGAGCAATGAAATTACGGCCGCCTCGGAATCGGCGGTCGATAAAAAGTCGAGCAAGGGTTCGGGAGCAAAACCGATTCCCGTGCAGGTCGCCCAGCCGCCCTCGAATGCTCCACAGTATTTGCGGGCTATCATCGGACCGCTCGCAGGCATTTTTGAAACCAGCGGCATGGTGATCGTCTTCGCTCTCTTCATGCTCATCAAACGTGAAGACCTGCGGAATCGCGTAATCCGGCTCGCAGGACAAGGAAGACTGAACACTGTCACCCAGGCGCTCGACGATGGATCACGTCGGCTCAGTCGCTACCTGTTATTGCAGTTCGTGGTCAACGCGACCTACGGACTAATTTTCGGCGCTGCAGTCTACTGGATCGGAATCCCGCACGCCTTGCTATGGGGAGTCTTGGCCGCCCTGCTGCGTTTCGTACCGTACGTGGGTTCGCCGATCGCTGCCGGGTTTCCGATCGTGATGGCGTTCGCCGTCTTCCCCGGCTGGCACCAGGTCGCCGCCATCTTCGCGCTGTTTATTGTTTTGGAAATCATCGTAGCGAATGTGATTGAGCCGTGGCTCTATGGATCGAACACCGGAATCTCATCGCTTGCCATCCTGGTAGCCGCAATGTTCTGGGCAATTCTCTGGGGACCAGTCGGCCTCATTCTGTCCACGCCGCTCACGGTGGGCCTGATTTTAATTGGACGCTACGTGCCTCAACTCACTTTTCTGCACGTGCTCCTCGGCGATGAACCAGTACTCGCCCCGGAGGCTCACTACTACCAGCGCTTGCTCGCCCTCGACCAGGAAGAAGCGCGAGACATCGCGAATGCATATCTCAAGCAACACGCGATCGGCACTTTCTATGACACCGTTCTCATTCCAGCCATTGCGCTCGCTGAAAAAGACCGGCACGTGAATTCACTGCACGCATCCACCGCGACTTTCTTTCTGCAAAGCACACGGGAACTAATTGAAGAACTGGCGGATCGACCACTCGATCTCGACAACAATAAAATCGTTAGCAATGCTAACGAATTTGTTTTTGACGATGATGCCGACACCGGCGGAACAGATAAAACAGCCGATGGCCCAGATCGTCGCGAATTCGGATACCCCGAACTGCAAGGACTTCGCGTCATCTGCATTCCAGCCGCCGACGAGGCGGATGAACTCGTTGCTCTAATGCTCGTTCACCTGCTACGGCGTTTGGGATGTGAAGTCAGTTCCCTGCCCATCGCCTCCACCTCAGAAGTCATGGAAGCGCCTGCGAATCAAGCGACCGCGAGTTTAGCCGCAAGCAGTGACGCACAAGATGTCGCGATCATTTCAGCCGTACCACCATTCGCCGCCGGACACGCACGGTCGATCTGCAAGCAGCTGCGTCACGATCAACCGGATCTTAAGATTGTTGTCGGTTTATGGAACTTCGAGAACGGAGTTGCGCGAGCCAAAGACCGTCTTGGATCCGGATGCACCGACTTGGTCGCCGTGAGTCTCCAACAAGTGGTTTCAATGTTGCGGAGCAACGACGAATCCGCCGCAAGCCCGTCACTTGCTCATCCGCTCGCGAGTCCAGTCATCGATCAAACAGCGGATCCACTGGCTGATCCGCAAAACGAGCCAATCGTTACCGGCCCCTGACTTGCAACTAATTAATTAGTTGCAAGATTTTCCGACACTCCCAGTGAAGTGCACGAACGTCCATCCGGACCTACGAATCCAGCAAACCTAAGTATCTATTCGCGCCTGCAAGTAAGCCGAAGGACTTGCAACTGTGTTCATCCAGCTACAGGGTTTTCCCCATCGAACTAAGTGTCGGATGGGATTGGCGCGCTCTATCCCAGACAGTAGTGTGGATGTGCGGTGAATTACGCCGCACTTCTTCGGAGGCAAAGCAATGCGACTCGCTTGGGGAATCGTGGCAGTCCTTCTAGTGTTCTGGCTTCTCGGCATCGGTTTCCACATTGCTGGAGGCTTGATTCATTTGTTGTTGGTTGTGGCTTTTATCGTTTTGATCGTGGATCTATTGAGCGGCCGCCGCGCGGCCTGAAAGGTTGACCAACCATGACTACGCCGAATAAATGTGAACATCCCGAATGTACCTGTCCCAAAGCAGCCGACAGCAACTACTGCAGCGAGAGTTGCAAGGACGCAGCCAAGATTACCGAGATCGCTTGTCAATGCGGTCACGCGTCTTGCCTGGATAAGACTCTCTAAGGGAAGCAGCTAGCACCAGCCGTGCGAAACAAAATCGTAATCGGAGAAAAATGATGAATCGAATTTCCCCCTCTTCTGCCGTGACGTCGCCTGCCATGACGTCTGCCGCTATGACGTCTGCCGTGAGAACGGCCATTCTGGCATCCGCGACCTTCGCAGCGCTCCTACTGGGCGTAGCGTGCTCCAATAACTCGACCGATAGCATGTCTTACAAAGACAGCGTCAAGAAATCATTGGAGCAGGCAGAACTCACCGACGTGAGCGTGGCGGAAGACCGCGATAAAAACACGGTGACGCTTGGCGGAACCGTTCACTCCGACGATGCCAAGGCCAAGGCAGGCGATGTTGCTAAGGCAGTCGCCGGCAATCGCATCGTAGTTAACGAAGTGAGCGTGCAGCCGGTGGGCGCGGAATCAGACGCCAAGAGCATCGCCTCCAACATGGATGAGGCGATCGAAAAAAATTATAAGGCCGCTTTGATTTCCAACGGACTTGATAAGCAGCACATCGATTTCTCCGCGAAAAACGGAGTGCTCGTACTGAAGGGCAACGTCAAAACAATCGCGGAACGTCAACTCGCTCAACAGTCAGCGTCGAGCGTCCCCAACGTGCAGCAGGTTCTAAATCAGATCGACGTGAAACGTTAATTTAGGAAGTTAAAAAGTGAAGTATGTGAGTTGTGTGTTGTTCCGGGAGACTTTCCGGACCGTTTAGGGTTAGTGCTTTTCAGTCTTTGATTGAAATCTCGTAGCTCAGTCCACGAAGTCCGGAGCTTGACCAGCAGTGCCGGGCAAACGAGGGATCATGGGCCAGAGGAAATAATGAAGATGCGTTCTATTCGTACTCTACTTTTCGCGCTCGTCGTGCTGTCAATGTCGGCCGCCGCGTTTGCGCAAATCGGCGTGAACATCTCGTTCGGTCCGCCGCCATTGCCGATTTACGAACAACCGCTTTGCCCAGGCGACGGTTATCTTTGGACCCCTGGTTACTGGGGTTGGGGCGCGGATTTCAACGACTATTACTGGGTGCCCGGCACCTGGATCCAAGCTCCAGAAGTTGGCTTCCTCTGGACTCCTCCTTACTGGGGATGGGGTGGCAGCGGTTTCCAGTTTTATGATGGATATTGGGGTCCGACCATCGGATTCTACGGCGGAATTAACTACGGCTTCGGCTACTTCGGCACCGGATTCGAAGGCGGTCGTTGGGACGGCGGACACTTCTTCTATAACCGCGCCGTCATGAACGTTAACGTGACGAATATTCACAACGTGTACAACACCACGATCGTGAACCGTAACGATAACCACGTCAGCTTTAACGGAGGCAACGGCGGTATCAATGTTCGTCCGACGCCCGAGCAGGAAGCTGCCGCACATGAGCGTCATGTTGGACCAGTCGCCGCTCAGACGGAGCACATGAACCAGGCACGTAGCGATCTCCAACAGCGCGCGTCTGCCAACCAAGGCCGACCACCCGTCGCAGCGACCATGAAGGCCGCGGACTTTAAAGGTGAAGGCGTAGTCAAAACAAGGGAAGCTGGCGGAACCTATCAGCGTCCCGCCAACGCCGGAGCCCCGAAGGAAGCCGGCAATGCACGTCCTGAAAATAACGCGGGCCAGAATAACGCTGCTCAGCAGAAGGCAAACCACGTGAAAGATCTGCCTGCCGCAGAAAAGCCAGCTCCTCCGAACACGGGCAATCCAAAGCTGGATAAGAAATATCAACAGCAACAGGACAAGCAGTATCAGAAACAGACGCAGGAACGTCAGAAACTGCAACAGCAGCAGGAAAAAGAAGACCAGCAAGCTGCCAAGCAACAGAATCAACAGAGACAGCAGCAGGTCGAACAGCGTCACCAGCAACAAACGGAGCAACTGCAGCAGCGTCATCAGCAACAGCAGCAGCAGATGCAGCAGAGAATGCCGCAGCCCCGGCCCCAGGCGCAGCCGCGAGAAGAATCGCGTCCGCACTAAACGTACCGGGCATGCTCGAACCAGCACGGAGACGCTTCGTAAACTTGCAGCGCACCACCAGAAAATCGGTGGTGCGTTTCAAGAATCCGTCGCACTTAAATTCGAAAGCGTACTCGGGTTCTGGCGATTTCAAATCTACAACAATTCTTAAGCTGAGAAACAGCGGAGAAAATTATGCGAACCATATTGCTGATCATTGTTGTTCTGCTCTTGCTCGGCGCACTGCCCACCTGGCCGTACAGCGCTGGCTGGGGATACTATCCCAGCGGCGGATTGGGATTGGTGCTGCTGATCGTAGTCATCCTGGCGGTTACGGGGCGTTTGTAGGCGAATACAGCGTCCGCAGAAAGCGCACTGTGATCGCCATATAGCTTGAAAATATTGCGTGAAACAGTGTGCGAATCGCCAAGGAAGTAGTAGAAGCAGTCGTAATAAGTGCCGGCGGGAGCCAATTCCCCGCCGGTTTTTTTGTCTCCAACCGCCGGGTGAGTTCTTTCTGTCGGAAAGACCTTCTTTACGAGACCTTCCTGAGGATGTTCTAGTAGCTAAAAATTCGATTTCCATGGCGAGTCGCCATCCTGATAAACTCGGACTGTTAAAACATAGGCGGCCCTTTATGACCGAAAAGCCCAGTAAGACTCTCCCCGCAACCGTCGAAAAGATCATCAAGCCCATCGTTCCCGGCGAACCTGAAAAGGCCCAGATCGCCGTCGAGGGAGCGGACCATCTCTACCGCGAAATCCGCATCGACAACACCCTCACCGACCAAAAAGGCAAGAAGGTCGCACTCAAGCCCGGAGCCGAAGTCGACGTCACCGTGGAAGCGCATCCCGGAGCCACCGTCGCGAAGGAGTAGGAGAGGCGTCTAACACTGCGCCGATTCCTGCCCTCCTCCGCGGTTGCCCACAACCGATTAAAGAACTTGGCTACGAGCGCTACCTGACCCAGCAAATGGGAGAAAACAAAGAAGAGTAGTCCCGTGAGATGGAGCCAGCCGAGAAGTTCATCCGCCGATTTCTGACATTCATCCTGATGATCGTCGCTTTCGTGGTCTCGTTCGTATTGGGAGAGGTGTCTCTCCACATGGGCTGGCTGGGTATCCTGATTTTTTTCGTGGGAGCAGCCATGGGAGCCTTCGGCGTTTACCTTTGGAAGAGTCTGAGGAGTTAAACGAATAAAGGGCAGCGTAGACGCGAAGACTTGTCGTCGAGGTATTACTTTTAGTAGAATGTAATGGGAGGCGACATGGAATCCGCGATCACCGTCAAGGGACAAGCCACCATCCCGAAACCAATCCGTGAGCATCTTGGGCTCCAGCCCGGAGACCGGGTCAAGTTCTTCGTTTATCCCGATGGCAGTGTAGCGTTGCTCCCGAAACTCCCGGCCTCGGCGATACGTGGCATGATCAAATCCCGGAACGCGCGGCCTGTAACCACTGAGCAAATGACCGCAGCCGTTGCCGAAGGTGCTTCGAGTCGAAATCCGCGTCGGCCCCGGCGACAAAAACAACATCAACGACGGCCACAACAAACATGATCGGCCTCGATACCAACGTCCTGATACGCTACCTCACACAGGACGACCGACTCCAGTCAGCCCGTGCCACGGAGATTCTTGAACGTCGTTTGACGCCGAAGAATCCAGGGTTTGTCAGCGTTGTGGCAATCGTCGAAATCGTATGGGTACTCGATCGCGCGTACGGTCTAACAGCTAAGGAAATCGCAGCCGCCGTCGAACGCTTGTTGCAGGTTGAAGTTCTCACCATCGAAAACGAGCAGGAAGTCTTCACTGCCATGGTCGCGCTGAAACAAGAGCGCGGATCATTCGCAGACGCCCTGATCGCAGCCCTCGGAACGCGCGCAGGATGCACTCAAACGCTCACCTTTTTTGACGAAAAGGCACTCCGACTTCCTGGCTTCAGCCTTGCGTAGTCGACTTCCTCTCCGCCGCGATCCCCATCCCGTTTTGCGGAGGATGGATGCGCAGCTTATATTGAAGTACCACGGAAGCGCATCCAGTCCGGTGACTGGCTCGGTCTTCAAAACCGGCGGGCGGCATCTCCGATGTCGCCGGTGTGTTCGACTCACACACGCTTCCGCCATATTTCATTCCTTGCACTCGCGCAACCCGAACGGACGAATTCCCGCGCGAATCTGCCCGGACGATTCTGATCAGGAGTTGATATGAAATTTCTTAACCCGGTGCTAGCGCTGCTTCTATCCGTTGCAGCTTTTGCTGCGCCTCCTTCAAACGAATCAGCCCCGCGCAGCATCTGGATCACCGACGTCACCATCGTTTCACCGGAAAATCTCGCCGACCTCTCCCGCGGCAGCGTCCTGATTGAAAACGAACGCATCACGCGCGTCGAAAGAAAAGCTAGCGCCAAGCCTCCCGCCGGCGCGACCGTTGTCTCCGGTGAAGGAGGGTTTCTCATCCCCGGCCTCATCGATTCGCACGTCCATCTCGCGTCGGTTCCTGGAGTCACCCTCGATCTAATGGTGAATCCCGACGCGGCACACGCCGCGATGCTCTCGGATTACTACAAACAGCTGCCGCGTTCCTATCTGTACTTTGGCTACACCACGCTCATCGACCTGGCCGTCGTCAAACCCGAGGCACTGGACACCTTCCGCCGCACTCCGCTCCATCCCGACCTCTACGATTGCGGACCCTCCCTGCCGTTCGCGAACGGATATCCCATGTCCTTTGCGCCTCCAGCACTGCGCTTCCAACTCTTCCCGAATTTCCTTTACGACTCGGCGCAGGCCGCCAGTATTCCTGCCGAGTACAAGCCGCAGGATCATACTCCCGCGGCCGCGGTCGCCACCGACAAGCAAGCCGGTGCTATCTGCGTCAAAACCTACTTCGAGCACGGTTTCGGAAAGGACAGAAATCTTCCCATCATCACGCCCAGCATGGCAGCAGAAGTCCGCAAGGCCGCCACGCAAAACGGTCTGGTCATGATGATGCATGCCAATTCTTTCGAAGCCCAGCAATTCGCCGTCGAAGCCGACGTGGATGTGATCGCGCACGGCATGTGGAATTGGGGCTCGCTTGACCGCCACCCCGATCTTCCGCCGGAGATCAAAACCCTGCTCGACCGCATTGCGCAAAAGCGAACCGGATATCAGGCGACGATTCAAGTGATGGAAGGACTCCGCGCCTACTTTGATCCTGAGTATCTGAAGTTGCCTGCGATTCCCAAAGTAATTCCCGCGGAGCTGCTTGCCTGGTTCAACTCGCCTGACGGCAAGTGGTTCAGAAAAGAACTCGACGAGGACAACACGCCCGACACGGAAATGCGCCAGGGTATGGATGCTGGCCCGATCCGTCGCGTCCGCCAGGTGGTCGCGTATCTTGCGTCCAGGAACGCCAACTTTGTTTTTGGTACCGACACACCCTCAGCTCCTACTTACGGGAACCTGCCCGGCCTCAATGGCTATCTGGAGATGCAGCAACTGCACGACGCGGGATTGTCCCTCGAGCAGCTATTCAAAGCCGCAACCATCAACAACGCCCGCGAGTTCAAGCTCGACTCACAGCTAGGAAGCATCGAGCCCGGCAAGATCGCCAATCTTGTCCTGCTAAAAAAATCTCCCTTGGAAAGCGTGGACGCTTACGACACTATCGTCACGGTTTGGGTCCATGGAAAACCAGTCTCCCGCGACAGTTTGTCATTTAGCCCACACAACTAGTCTCCGGGGTCCGTGCACGACGCGCGGCCAAACGGAGAGGGACGGCTTTACCCCTGCCACACCCGGTTCCTGAGAGCTTTAGCTCCCAGTTCAACATCGCCGGAACTGCTTTCATCACCAGCAGCTCACAAGAAATCGTTAGCATTGCTAACGATTTTTCCTCCGGAAGAGCGGCCCTTCAGGGCCGCGTCCACTCTGATGAAAAGAGGCCTTCAGGCCCGGGCTTTGCGCGAAAATCCTCAGAACGTGCCCTGACACCATCACACAACTCGCCCGCAACCCCAAACGGGAAGGGCACGGCTTCAGCCGCGCCACCACATCCGCCTGACCATGACTTTAGCCCCGAGGGCCGCCGCTCCAAAACCGCCAAGTCTGCAAAAGCTCAAAACCATCCGTTCTTTTATTTCTCACTAATAACTTCTTTTTCCCGCAACTAATCCGCACGAGTTGTGTTGGATAGGAGTTTAGGAGATTTAATGGCTTGGTTAGTTCCAAGAAATCATATTTCTCGGAATTTCGACGACTCAGTCACCGTTTCAGATCCTTTATTAAGTGCTTTTGACGCCTCCCGGGTTGCGCTCGGCACACTAAGATCGCGCTCGGCATAAAAGATAGTTGCGGCACACCGACTCTATGGAGAATAACCAAGACATAGCGAGAGTAGAAACTGCGGGCAGACGCACCCATATCAAGATGGCGGACCCCACCAAGGGTGCGTTTTTCTGGCTGGCCGCGTTTTTCGTCGTCTATTGCACACGATTCCAGGATTTTATTCCCGGCTTCCAGTATCTCCCGGTCGCCAAGGTTCCCATCTTTCTAGCGCTATGGGGTCTGTTTCGTGCTCTCGGCAAGACTAAGCGGACTTTCAAAGATCTGCCGAAAATGGTGAATCTACTGCTCTACATGATCATAATCATGTATATCAGTGCGTTTGCATCTCCGATATGGAAAGGCGGTGCGCTTAATAGGACCATCGACTTTTCCAAGATTTATATCTGTTGGGTCCTCATTTTCCTGATCGTAACTACATTCGACCGTCTGAAAAAAATCATCTTTATTCAGGCTTTCTCGGTCATCATTGTCTGCGTCGCGGTCATTATCAAAGGCCACGACGTGCCACGCCTCGACGAAGTGCTGGGTGGTTTTTATTCGAATCCCAACGATCTGGCATTTGCCGTCGTGCTTTCGCTGCCGTACGCCCTCGCTTTCTTCGTGATGGCCAAGAACGGCATGGTAAAGGTCTTCTGGTTTTTTGGGATGCTGCTGATGATCACCGTAATATTCCTGACCGCGTCCCGCGCAGGCTTCATCGACTTAGTCTGCTCCTACAGCATCGCCCTCTACTACATCGCGATTAAGGGGAAACGCTTATGGCTGGTCGCCGCCAGCGCGTTGATTGGGATTGTAATTCTGTCGACCGTCGGGGGACGACTCTATGACCGGTTCAACGCAATCTCTGGCGACAGCGGTGTGGAGCAGTCTGCCTACGGATCCTACGTAGACCGCAAGTATCTTATGATTCGTGCGGTCGAGGGCATCGAACACTATCCCATTCTCGGCCTGGGTGCTCGCAACTTCGAAACCTATTCCCTCATTTGGCACGAAGTGCACATGACTTACCTCCAGATCGCAGTCGAATGTGGTTTGCCAGTGCTGGTTCTTTACCTGATGTTTTTTTGGCGAGACTTCCAGAATATGTTTGAGCTACATCGAATGAAGCATCCCAATCCGGACACCAGGCTTTTCGCAGGAGCTTTGACCGGGTCACAAGTGGGCTTTGTCGTGGGAGCGTTGTTTTCGCCCGAGGCGTACCAATTCTTCCCGTACTTTGCGGCTGCGTTTACAGCGACCTTCTTACAGATGATGAAAGAGCAGGAAAGAGACCGGCTGAGCGGTCAAGACTCGTCGATCCAGCCGAGGCAAAAACCTCGCCATTTCCTGGATTTTTATACCGACCGAGGAAGAACCGATTCAGCTCCGCTGGTTCGCTGACTTATACCTGCTCGGTGCTGCTGATGGGGGAGCCTTGCTGCTGGCAATTGGCTGTCCCTAAAGTCCGAGCAGCGAATCGGACGAAGCTTAACTTAGTTTCCCCGCGCCCCCGGCGCGTGCTGGACATTCACTCCCGCAAGAATTCGCTGCATTTCTGGATCATCGTGCAGGTTGTCGAACAAGTGGTTCTGCTCTAGGCCGACAACGTCATCCTCGTGTTGATCGTAAGCGATTTCAAGGTACTTCAATGCGTCCTGCTTGTTTCCTTCGAGCACACAGCTCCCGGCCAGCGCGAGGGGCGAAAATTTTCCCTGATCGTAGAGCTTTTGCTGTTCATTGCGCGTGTTCTTGAACATGGCGTGCGCTCCGCCAGCCGTATATCCCTTCTCGGCAGCCGAGGCCACAACCAACCCCGCCTCGTCATGGCTGATCACCGCAACCTTCTTTAACTCCACCAGATAATTCGGATAGTCGCCCATCTCCAGATAGATTCTTTCCAGGTAACGAGGTGGGGATATGAACTCTGGTTCAGCCTTTTCCATTTGCCGCAGCAGGTCAATCGCTTCCTGCCGCCGTCCTGACACGTACAAGATGATTCCCTTGTCCGCCAGCACCGACTTGGATGTGGGGTCGAGCGACTGCGCGCGCTCGATTTCCGTGAGAGCCTCCGCGTCGCGGTCCATCGTTTCCAGCACCGGCGCGTACCAGTGATGGGCGTTTACGTTGTTGGGGTCGAGTTCGATCGCTCGGCGAAATTCGCGATCGGCGGTTGCGGCGTCCCACATTCCCCAAAACGAAACAAACGCCAGCGAAGCGTGCGCCTCCGATGATTTGTCATCCAGTTCAACCGCTTTACGCGCGGCAGCCAGCGCCCTCGGATACGCTTCGCTACTCTTCATCGCGCTATATTCGCGCAGCAGGTTGTAACAATCAGCCAGTCCAACGTAGGCATCCGAGTATCCCGGATCGTGCACAATCGCCTGTGTGAAATCGTCCACCGCCCTTTGCAGATCATCGGGCGTGCGCTTGTTCCAGTAATAGCGGCCTTGCAGATAAAGGTCCTTGGCTTCCTGATTCGCAGGATGCAATCCGGCATTCGTTGCTGATCGCCGCGGATTGCCTGCGGCCTTCATCCCGTGAAATCCGAAGAGGATGATACCGGCCACCAACAGTGGCGCCAAAACCAGCGCAGCATATCGCAACTTTCGCGACGAAAAGGAAAACGACGGTGAAGAAATCAAACTATCGGAAAGAGTATCGGGAAGCGTATCGGGAAGAGCGACCGAACTTGCTGCCTGCCCTAACTCCTCGCGCCCATCGGATGTGAGCGGCGTGACTGCACCCGTTGTCGGCACTCCAGAAGTTGGAGCGATCCACCGGTACCCACGGCGCTCGATGGTTTCTATAAAGACGGGATTCTCAACGGTGTCGCCGAGCGTATCGCGCAGTCGCTTGATGGTGCTGCTGATGGCCCGGTCGAAATCGAGAAAAACATCCGGCGGCCAAAGCGCTTGCCGGAGTTCTTCGCGCGTGACGACCTCATTCGGCCGGCCAAGCATCACTCCGAGCGCGCGAAAGGGTAGGTCTTGAATCTTTACCTTGGTTCCTTTTTTCCGGAGATCCCCGGCGCGCAGGTCCGCCTCGAATACACCGAATCGCACTACCGTCTGGGAATCGCTGGACACAGTCATGAGGCGTCGAAGCTCTCAGGGGAGGTGTCACCAAGTCTATCATTCCGGAAAGCTTCGTTGAATTAGCACTTTCGGGTTACTCGGCTCCAGACAAGAACTCTTTGTAACCCATTGTGGATAAACCACGTATCTCGTCGCTTCGGTATTACTGAGCCGTCGCTTTACCCCGACCTCAATCCAAGCCATATTTGGCGCGCATCCTTGGCCGTCTCAGCCAGTCGGCGAGTTGTCCGCGCCGGAAAAACTGGCGTCCCCGTCGTTCGAGATCGTAGTTCGAGGAGCGGCAGTATGAGCGAGTTCTCAATTTCTCAGGAGAAACTTCTATGAATTGCGTCCACCAGCAAACCAAGACCGCCAACCGCGATAGATTCGCGCTCGCACTGATCGCAGTCATCCTGGCGATTGCTGCCTCGGCCATCCCGAGCCAGGCCCAAATTCCGTCGCCAGTGGTTTTTTACACATTTCAAGGCGGGACAACCGACGTCTACTTTCCTTGGGGTCCTTTGGCACAAGGTCGGGACGGCAACCTCTACGGCACCGGCCAAGGCCGTGGTGCGAACAACGTGGGCGGCGTGTTCAAAATCACTCCTGCTGGCGTGGAGACCTTGGTCGCCAGCTTTCCCAGCACATGGATCAGCTGCGGCTTTGGGCTCACGCTGGCCATGGATGGAAACTTCTACGGCACTTGCCAACTCAGCGGAGCCAATAACGCTGGCTTCATCTACCGCGTGACCCCCGCCGGAGTTCTGACCGACATTTACGATTTCGTCCCCGCCGACGCCTGTTGTCCTTTGGGTGGGCTGGTCCTGGGCGCGAACGGCGATCTTTATGGAACGACGGGAGAATATGGTTCGTCCAATAGTCCGCAAGTTGCGTTTCGCATCTCGACCACCGGCGTTTACAAATCGCTGTACAGCTTCGCCAACGGAAATTCCCTTCCATCGCTTTTGACTGCGGGCGGCGATGGAAACTTCTATGGCACCGAAGCCGATGCCAACGGATTCGGCAATTCCGGCGGAGTCTTTCGTGTCGCCGCAGCCGGATCCTTCAAGGTGATCTACGGCTTTGACAATACGGTGAACGTGTCCGGACCCAGCTCAGGTGTTGTTCGATCCTCAAACGGAAAGCTGTACGGAACCACCGCGTTTCCTTCCGGTACCGGCAATGGCGCGCTCTACGACGTGACCACTGGTGGCGTGCTCACCGACATCTACAACTTCCCTGCCGCGCTCAACTTCGATGAGTCGGCCAACAACATGATGCAAGCTAGCGACGGGAATCTTTATGGCGCGAGCTATAACGGAGGGACTGGGGCCAGCGGCGGACTGTATGAAGTTACATCCGCCAATGTTTTCTCATCCTATTCCTTCGCCACTGAGAGCAATATGGGCGGCGGCCCGAGGGCTCCGCTGATGCAGGCGACCAGCGGCCTCATTTTTGGAAGCAACAGCTCGGGAAATGCGGTGACAGGCGGTACCTTGTTCGAACTGAATATAGGAGCGGCTCCGTTCATCTCGCTGGTCACTCCCGTCTACTCCGGCGAGGAAGCATCCACGGTCGGCATTCTGGGCCAGGGTTTCAGCTCGAAATCTGTCGTTGAGTTCGGAGGCACGAAAGCCACCACCACGAAACTTACCGGCACCACCTACATCCAGGCTACGGTACCGACGGGCGCCCTAACCGGCGACATTACCGTCACTACAGGATCGACAAAACTGTCCACCACCGCGATCTACAAGATCACGCCGACCTACAAGAGTTTCACGCCCCCGAGCGGCCCAGTCGGAACAGTCGTGACATTCACCGGCACCGGCCTCACTCAAACCACGAAGGTGACGATTGACAAAATATCGGCGGCGTTCACGGTGGTTTCCGATTCCGAAATCACCGCAACCGTTCCCACCGGGGCCTCGACCGGCAAAATCGTCGTGACCACGAAAGGTGGCAGCGCTACCAGTTCCACGGAGTTCACCGTGAATTAGCGTCCGCACTCAATCTCAGATTTGCGAACGAGTTGCACCTTATGAAACAGGATCACTTGAAATAGGATCGCTAGAAACATGAGGGGAGTGTCGACCACTCCCCTCATGGTTTGTCCTTCTGTCTCTTATCTACGCAGCGACAGAGACGCAGCGCGTCTAGTCATGGCCTGAATGAAAAAACTTTCCTGCACGTAAGTCTCCCACGTAGCCAGCCCTTCAATTAGTTCCGTTTGACATGTCAAGCCGCCGTGCTACTCTAGCTGCCCAAATGCTTTCCTTCCCCGAGGGAGCTCCGTGGGGCACGATTCGGCGGGCGAGATTACGGCATTGTTGCAGGGCTGGCGGGACGGCGACCGCAAAGCTCTAGACGCGCTCGTGCCAATCGTTTACAAGGAACTGCACCGCATCGCGCACTTTCAACTCCGCGAGGAGCGTCCCGACCACACCCTTCAAAGTGCCGCACTGGTGAACGAAGCGTACGTCCGCATGGTTGGCCTTCGTCCTCCAAATTGGGAGAGCCGCTCGCATTTCTTCGCCATCGCAGCCCAGCAGATGCGACAGATCCTCGTCGATTACGCGCGACGGCGGCGTGCCCGTAAACGGGGCGGCGGTGAGGAAAAACTCTCACTCGAAGACACGATCTCGCTGGTGTCAGAAAAGAATAAGAATAAAGATGTGGAGATAGTGGCTCTCGACGACGCACTCAATGCACTGGCCGGAATCGACGCTCGCAAAGCACAGGTCGTGGAGCTTCGCTTTTTCGGCGGACTAAATTTTGACGAAACTGCGCAGGTGCTCAAAGTTTCGCCGGTCACAGTCGCCCGCGACTGGAGCACCGCTCGAGCCTGGCTACACCGCGAGATGACGCGCGCATCTTCCGATGGACGCTGAACGCTGGAAACGCGTAGACGATCTGCTGCAATCGGCGCTAGCGGTACCCGCCAGCCAGCAGGAGGAATTTCTTTGCAACGCCTGCGGCGACGACGAAGAGCTGAAGCAAGAGGTTTGGTCCTTGCTAAGTTCGCATAACCAGGTCGGCGGTTTTCTGGACAGTCCTTTGATCGACGCTACGTTGGCTCCCGCGCGCGAAAAAGACCAGGAGTTCATCGATCACGTAACGGGACGCGTGGTTTCGCACTACCGCATCCTCAGCCATCTCGGCCACGGCGGCATGGGCAGTGTTTGGCTTGCGGAGCGTAACGACGGCCGCTTTGAACGCCGGGTAGCGATCAAATTCCTGAACATCGCGGTCAACAACCCAATCAGTCTCGAACGATTTAAGCGCGAAGGTGCAATCCTCGGCCGGCTCGCTCACCCGCATATTGCAGAACTGATCGACGCCGGAGTTACTCCAGAGGGCGAGCCGTTTCTTGTTCTGGAGCATGTGCAAGGAAAACACATCGATGAGTACGGCGACGAACATCGCCTCGACATCGATAGCCGGATCAACCTGTTCCTCGACGTTTTGAGCGCAGTGGGCCAATCGCACAGCACGCTCATCGTTCACCGCGATATCAAACCTGCGAATGTGCTGGTCCGAGACGACGGTCAAGTCAAACTTCTGGATTTTGGCATCGCGAAGCTGCTATCCGATAGCGACGATCCCGCATCTCCCACGCTGCTCACACTCGAGGGCGACAAAGCCCTGACCCCGAGGTTTGCCGCGCCGGAACAAATAATGTCCGGGTCGATCACAACTGCCACTGATGTCTATGCTCTCGGAGTGCTGCTCTACCTTTTATTGAGCGGCCGATACTCCACTGGAACTGGACCCCATTCTCCCTCCGACCTGGTCAACGTCATCGTCCATACTGAAACGCCCAGGATGTCGTTAGCGATTGCGTCTGCTGGCACGGAGGCAGCGACAACGGCAGCCGAAACGCGCGCTACAACTCCCGATGGACTGCAACGCCAACTGCGCGGGGATCTCGATACGATTGTCGGGAAGGCTTTGAAGAAGGACCCTGCGGAGCGCTACAGTTCGGTCGCCGCTTTCGCAGACGATCTGCGCCGGCACCTGAGACACGAGCCCATCAGCGCTCGGCCGGACACAATCACCTACCGTATCGGAAAGTTCGTGCGCCGGAATCGCGCCGGCGTCGCCGTGGCAGCCGTCACTCTCTTTCTAGTGATCGCCAGCCTTTCCGCGGGACTGTACGTTGCCAATCGGCAGCGCGCCATCGCTCAAAAGCGATTTCTAGAGGCACGCCAGTTGGCCAACAAGTTCATCGATCTTGACGAGAAAATCAGAGGCCTCCCCGGCTCCACGAAAGTCCGGCACCAGATCGTATCGGACACGTTGCAGTATCTGACAGCACTCGGACAGGAGGCCTCTGGCGACAAAGATCTTTCTCTCGAGATCGCGCAGGCCTATGTCCAGACGGCGCACGTTCAAGGAGATCCCACCTCACCGAATCTGGGATTGTTTTCAGACGCGGAAACGAGTCTGAAAAACGCCGAGCGATTTATCGAACCCGTATTGGCCAAGGATCCGCAAAACCGCAAGGCGCTGCTTCTTTCGTCGACCATTGCCCATGATCAAATGATACTGGCCGATGTCCAGGGCCGCGCCGACGAAGGCTTGGCCGATGCCGACTCAGCGGCCGCAAAACTGGAGCAGTTCGTCGCGCTTGGGAACCTCAACCCCGCGGAGATTTACAGCGTCGTCTATCGATTCGGAAATGTAGCGGACGAATACGATACCCACCGCCAGTTCGACAAGGCGACTCATTATGGCCAGCGCGCCCTGGATCTCGCTGGACAATCGACGCTCGCCCATCAACTAGACGACAATCTCTTCGACGCTCTCGGATATTCGCAGTGGCAAACCGGCCATCTCGAGGAAGCGCTTGCCACCATGCAAAGAGCCGTAGCTGCGGCTGAAAAACTAGCCTCCACTGGGCACGTAACGCTCCGATTGAATGAAGTCGGCAACCTGTTGCACGAAGGCATGATTTTGGGAAAAGCCGACGGCGAGCTTAGCCTTGGCCGCTCGGCAGAGGCGCTAGCGGCTTTCCGGAAAGCGTTCGCCATCGCGGAAGAAGTCGCCCATGGAGATGCCAATGACTCTCTCAGCCGTCACCACGTGGCCGAGGTAGGACTGGAAATCGGGAACATTCTGCGACACACCAATCCCCGAGAAGCTTTAGCCACCTATGACCACTCCCTGGCCATCCTCCGGGAGGTGAAGTCCGGTTCCCAGAAGCAACGCGATGAGGCGGAACTGTTAGCCGCTTCATCCTATGCCGCGTTGGCCGATCGGCCAAGTTGATGAAGCGAGACACCGCATTGACAACGCGCTTCTACTCCTCCGCGATGCAAAAATGTACCCGGCCGACAAAATCGAGCCGATGAGCGAGGCCGACCATGCCTTGCGCGCCTCCGCCGACTTTTTCGCCGCTACACGTCAGTATGGTCAGGCTATTGACGAGTACCAGGATCTGGAGAAAAAACTCGTGGCCCGGAAGCTCAATCCAGACAACGATCTGCGCGATGCGATTTGTATGTCGCGAACCTGGGTGGCCCGGGCCGATCTACTAAGGCAAGTGGGACGTGCCGATGAGGCCTCCGACCTCGAGGCTCGCAGTAAAGCTGGTCTAAAACTCTGGACGCAAAAACTTCCCAACTATCCAGCCATCCTGAAAGAAGCTTTTATCCCGGAACAAAAGCTGAATCACGTGCGAACGAAAATTAGTTAGCATAGCTAACGAATTTTCCCGAGCCCAATCTCGCTGAATAACCAGGCTAGTCACAAGTCACGTGGATTCCCGTCTAGGAATGTCAGGGGCGATTTCCGTGGCGGATTTCTGCGGTGGATTTCTGTGGTGGATTTCCGGGGCAGATTCCCGGGGTGGATTTCCGTTGCGGATTCCTGCGGTGGATTTCCGGGGCGGAGCCCAGCGGCGGTTCCCAGTGGAAGAGCGGCCCTTCAGGGCCGCGTCCGGTCGATAAAAAGAGGCCTTTAGGCCCGGGTCTCGGGCGATAATCCCCGAAACGTGCCCCGACACCATCACAACTCGCCCGCAATCCCAAACGGGAAGGGCACGGCTTCAGCCGTGCCCCCACATCCGTCTCACGAGGGCTTTAGCCCCTGAGGTCTGCCCGCGACCGGCCGGCACTGGCGGGTGTGACCCCGGTTTCTCGGATCCTTACGAGCAGCCTGCCCCAAGCCGAGTCGAAACGCTGCGCATCAAACACGTAATGGCCCACCGTTGCACAAAACTCAAGAACGGCGCACACTCGCTTAGTTGGGGAGATGTAAAGCGCATCGATAAGGTTGACGGACTGACTGATCGCTACGAAGGAATCGGAGGCATCACGATGAGTGATATCGGACCGAAACGCCAGGTCGTCGATGACATGATTCGCGACCGAATGGAAAGCAGTGGCGAAAATCTAGTAGAAGCCATCGAATCAATCATGGCGCTGGTTGCCAACTTGCCGGATGACGCTCCTGTAAGTGTGAAACACGGCGGAACCACTGTCGAACCCCGCACTATTCGGGAATGGTCTTACTTTTCCAGCACCCCGCAGACAAGCGGTAAGTCGCGTTAGACGGTTGATTTCGAGAAGCCATCGTCATTTCTTGTTCGAACTTCAGACTGTGCGACAAGAAAGATGCCTGCCTCATCCCCCGCGTGATTAAATCAACGGAAGCAAATAACCAGTCCCCCAATGTCTCGTCTAAAGGATCTAATGCGTCAGCCAAGCCTCTGGATCGCGCTATTGATCTGGTCCCTGCTCAGCGTAGCGGCCATTCTGCTCTGCCGGGACGGAGTGCCGCTCGACCGGCCTGAACTCGCCGCTCTGCCGCCCGTAACAGCGGTGCTCAACAACTCCATCGGTCTCGTGTCGATCATTTTGCTCATCGGTATCGTCGCTTTTCTGGCGCGTCATCGTCCACTTCCCAATCTTGCCGAGCGTGCTCCGGAGCGAGGTATCGCTCTTCGCGAAACATTGGCGATGTGGATTTACGGCGCGGTGGTCCTGTTCGCAGGCCGCATCATTGGACTGCATTATTTCGGTGAAGGGATCGCGCTGCATCTCAACGGCTGCCTTTTCGGCGCGACGCACGTTCAGTCCCCAGCGGCGGTTTACACCTGGGCCGCCTACAACGGCATCTTTCTCGCGCTTCTTCCGTATCTCGTTTTTCGCTGGCGGGGCTACTCGCGCCAAGCGCTCAACCTGCGATCCGCCAATTGGAAGAACGACGCGCTCATCATCGCCGTCGTGATGCTCATCGGCTGCGCCTACGAACTTGGAGGCCCAAACATTTTTCAGCTGACGTCGCATCAGCAACTCGTCGGCGGAGCACTCTCCCTTTTGCTGCATTTGTGCGGAACAGATATTCCCATCATGATCTTCATCTATGCGATTCTTCTGCCGCGCTATGCTCGGTTGTTCTCGCCGCTGCTCGCCTTCCTGGTTGGCGCGGTCAGCTATCCGCTGATGCATGTCTTCGAATCATGGACTCGCTACGATTCCCTTCACCACGCGGCGGTCTCCGTCATCTTTGTACTGCTCACATTCTTTCCTGCAGGAGTTATGAAGTCGTACCTCACGTTCAGGACAGGAAATGCTTGGGTCCACATGTGGGGATTTCACGCGATCACTCCACACGTGATGGTGGACACGCGCCTGATCGTTCACGATTTCAATATTCACTAGGCTGAATTTCTTGGCCACCGTGCTACGATGCCAGCGTGTTCAATTTTGGAAGACCAAAAACGGCTGGCGACTGGATCGTCCACATCGCGGGGGCGATTGTCGCGATATTCTTAGTGTGGTGGATGTTGCGCCTCTACGTACTGTAGTCCCAGAAGCAACGGCGTCAATGCAACGGCTTCAATGCAATGAAGACAGCGCCGTTTCCGTCGTCTTCAATTCTTTGGCCACCAGCAACGGATCTCCCACCTGAAAACTATTCGGCGCGGCGTGATTAGGATGATCGATGCGGTGCCAAGTGTCCAAACTCCGCTGGTCCCATGTCTGCGCTTCGGTCCAGTTCGCTTTTCGCATCTCTTTCGATTGTCCGTGCTGCTGAGCTTTTCTTACGCTCAGTGAGCCCAATCCGGAGTAGGCGTCCGCGGCCGCGTAGAGTGCGTCGACATCCGGTGGCGTGATCGAAACTAGAGGCTCTGCAATGGCGAGCGCTTCATGGAAATAGTCCGCGGCAGATGCGTCATGTTTCTCCTGTGCTTCCGCCTCACCTAACTTGACGTCGCATGCGGCAACATTTGCGCGCTTGAAGGTCGAGCCGTTCTTGGATAGAGATTCGTAAATCGTCTTCGCACTTAGGAGTTCCGGAATCGCTTCCGCAGGACGACCCGCAGAGATCAGGACCGTGCCACGCGAGGCCAAAATCGCAGCAAAGACTCCTCGCGGGAACGCATTTTGGGCGGCCGACGCCGCAATCGGCCGCATAATTTCCACTCCCTTGCTCGAATATTCCAAGGCCAACTCGATTTTCCCAGCCCTTGAACACGCAGTCGCGGCATTGGTATATGCGATCGCGAGACCTTGCCGTAACAATGCATTCTTCGGATCTGCCTGATTAAGTTCCTGATAGATGGTCAGGTCTTTGATGTCGTTTTCAACCGCTCGACTGTAGTCGCCAAGGTCGTCATACACGCTAGCGATCGAGCCATACGCGATCGCCACGCTGCGCCGATACCGGACTTCCGGCGAAATCTGAGTCAGCTTCTGATTGATCTCCAACGCTTTTTCGTAACTGGTGAGCGCTCCCTGCGGATTCGATGACTCCAGAATATTTCCGAGGTTATTTAAGTCCATCGCGTATCCGTGAAGCGTGTTCGCATCGTCGGGTTTCAGCTTGACCAGGATGTCGTCCGTCGCCAAGGCGCGGCGATAGTCCTCGATGATTTTCTTCTCCGCCAAAGGGTCTTCGGGATATCCAATCCTTGCCGAAACATCGAAGTCGAAACCTAGCTCATAAACAGCTTTGTAACTATTGGCATGCGCTTTATCGATGCCTTCGGAGATGGCGATCGCCCGCGCGATGTTCTCGCGCGCCCCGCGCATGTCACCGTTGGCCCATTGCTGGTGTGCGACAAGCCGATAAGCCTCCGCCAGGGCCACCTGGTCGTTCCAATCTCTGGATTCCGCTCCAATCTGATTTCGAATCCCTAACACTTTCTTATAACTGGCGAGAGTTCCTTCAGCGTCGCCTAAGTTATTTTCGAGATAGTCTCCCTGCACCGATCCGACTTTTTCGTAAGCCGTCGCTAACTCTCGTTGTAATCCAATGTCGCCACCAGATTCTTGTGCCAGAACATTCAGGTATTGCAGTGCTCGATCAACGATAATTTTCCTGGCTGGAGTAGCACCGGGTAAGTCTTTGATGGAGTCGTGCACATCGAAGATCAGAGAATTAGCCAGGCTTCGAACATCGTTGAAACGCCGCTGCGCGACTCGCGCCTCTCGCACGGTGATCACTAATCCTGCAACCAGCGTGAGAGCAACCGCGACCGCGGCAATCACCGCTGCTTTGTGCCGGGCAATGAATTTGGACGCACGATAGCGAGGAGTATCCTTGCGCGCGGCAACCGGAAGCGTCGCGAGATAGCGTCGAATATCTTCCGAAAACTGTTCCACCGAAGCATAGCGCCGCTCGGGCTCTTTGCGGAGCGCCATCAAGACGATGTTGTCCAAATCACCGCGGAGTTGCTTCGCCAGTTTTTCGGGCGGAGGGCCAGCGGGCTCCCGACTCGCAGATTCGTCATCGGCTGAGGACCGCGTCGCCGCTTTCCCTTGCCGCACGGCGATGCTGGGTCGGACGGGCTCGATCTCGCACACCGCGTGAGCCGTTTCTTTCGAGGTGCCGCTATTCTTCGGATAGGGACTTCGTCCCGTTAACAATTCGTACAACACGACGCCGAGCGAATAGACATCGCTGGCGGTGGTAATGGGTTCACCTCGTACCTGCTCCGGACTGGCATAGCGCGGCGTCAGAATGCGGAACATGGTCAGCGTGCGCTCGGCTTCGCTGGACTCCGATTCGACGTCCATGATTTTCGCGATACCGAAATCGAGGAGTTTCGGGACTCCGTCCGCGGTCACTAGAATGTTGCCAGGCTTGATATCGCGATGAATGACGAGACGCTGATGGGCATACTGGACCGCCGCGCAGACCTGCATGAAGAGGGCCAGCCGGTCGGAAATTGAGAGCTTGTTAGCGGCGCAGTATTCCCCGATCGGTCGGCCCTCGATCAACTCCATGACGAGGTACGGCATCCCCTCTTCAGTTGTGCCCCCGTCGAGTAGCCGTGCGATGTTGGGATGATCGAGAGTGGCAAGGATCTGTCGCTCGTTCTTGAAGCGAGCGATCACGAACCCCGAATCCTGGCCAGAGCGAATCTGTTTCAGAGCTACTTGCTTGGAGTACTGGTCGTCAGCTCGGACGGCGCGATAGACTTCGCCCATGCCGCCAGCTCCGATTTGCTCGAGCGTTTTATAGGCCCCAAATCGGCGTCCAATCCAACGATTCTCTTCCGCGGGCAGAGCGGCAGCACTCATCCGAGCAAGCGAAGCTTCGTTCAGGAACTGTGAACTGACGCGATCTTCTTGCTGGAGTAAAAGTTCGACTTCGCGGCGAACGGAATCGTCTCCTGCACAGGCGCGATCCAAATAAGCGACGCGATCCGCAGAAGCGAGTTCCAATGCTCCCGCCAACACGTTTTTGATTTTCTGCCAATGCTCAGGATCCATAGCCAGGCACAGTTATTGATGGTGCACATTAATCGTGCGGTGCAGCCATAGGCGCGCGGTCGCCCACTCGCGTTTCACAGTCGCTGGGGAAATTTCCACCACTTGCGCAGTCTCTTCGATCGAGAGGCCGCCGAAGAAGCGCAACTCCACAATTCTGCATTGGCGCGGGTCGAAGACAGCCAACTGCGTCATCGCGTCATCCAAGGCAATCACGTCGAGGATATTTCCCTTGGCACCATCTGTAGCTTCGGGAGCGTCATCGAGCATTACCGTGACTGCGTTGCCTCCGCGTTTCGCGGCCGCTGTCTTTCGCGCATAGTCGATCAGGATTTGCCTCATTATCTTTGCTGCCATGGCAAAAAAGTGGACTCGATCGGTACAGTTCACTGAATCCCGGCGGATGAGACGCATGTAGGCTTCGTGAACCAGCGCGGTGGGTTGAAGGGTGTGGTCGGAACCTTTCGCGGCCAAGCAGCGGCGAGCGACTCGGCGCAGCTCGTCATAGATGAGGGGAACGAGCGCATCCCGGGCCGAGAGGTCTCCCTCACTCCATCGAGCGAGCAGTTCGGTGACTGGATAAGAAGAGATTCCCGACATCCATTACCCCAAGCCAAGCGTGCCGTAAAAATTATCTGGGTTCCCCCGGAAAGTCAACGTGTCTAGAACCGACTCAAACGGCGGGACTTAGCTTCCCCTGGTGCCTTTGGCGGCGTGGATTTTTCATTTCTTTTTCATCCGGTGAGCCGATTTGCGTCGGCTTTGCGTTTCCACCTGTAGGACGTTAGCGCGAGTAAACCTACTCAGCGTCTCCTCTTCCCAAGCTGACGTGGTGAGCAACTGACTAGCATCCACAAACAAAATTGCGAAATATTCGAGGAGAAAAACATGATCACCAATCGCCCCACCAGAAAGATCGCCAACTTCGTCGTAGCCATGCTGGCCCTCACGTTCTCAGCCGTGCAGTTCAGCTCTTCTCAAAGCCAACCAAAACCGCTGGACACAATCGCCCAAATGAAAGGGACCTGGACTGCTACCCTGTCCGGCTACACCGGATGCGGTGAGACAACTCTGATCACCACCTTCACCCTGGACGCCACCGGTAACGGCACTCAGTCCGCCGCTGTCGAACATACCTTGGGCTGTGGCGACATCAACCTGGCCGGGCAGATCGCCCAAATTCAATCCTTCAACGCCGATGGCAGCGGGTTTATTGCGTTGGGTTGTGGATCCGGATGCGGATTCGGATTCTACATCCAGGTGGAGAAGAACAAGCAGGTCTTCAATATGGCGCCCCAGTTGGTCGTCGGTAACCTCCTGGCAGGCGTCGCAGTTCACAAGTAGGCGCGTCAAGGCTCCCTTGTGAAAAAACAGAGAAGGGTTGTGCCGGGGGACAGGGGAGTCGTCCGGCGCACCCTTCTCCGCTAGAACAAGACAGCCTTCAGCAGTCTCGCGAAATATCGCGAAGTGCGCGCCAACACACATAACACTTAACCCAAACGCGGACATTCAATTCTTGTCAGAGTAATGAGGAGGAAACATGACGACTTTATCGGCACGCTCCACGACTCCGGATTTTCAAGCGAAACAAAAACCATTGGAACGAAAAGGATCGGACTTTAGATCGGGCCTCATTGCGAGTTTTGGACTTCTTCTTTGTTTGCTGATGTTGAGCACAACAGCCGCTAGCGCACAGACTTTTAAAGACATCTTCGAATTTGATGGCACCACTCACGGCTGCTGCCCGCAGTATCCCGCGATCATGGCTCAAGCCGAGGATGGCAATCTTTATGGCACCACTCCGACCGGAGGCGCAAGCAACGTTGGGGTCGTGTTCAAAATTACGCCTGCGGGCGCTGAAACCGTGTTGTACAACTTCGACATCACGCACGGCAGCAACCCTAATGGTGGCCTGATGCTGGCTTCCGACGGCAACCTGTATGGCACGACCCAGCATGGCGGAGCGCACGCCTACGGCAACATTTTCAAAATAACAACTGCTGGAGTCTTGACCGTACTCTACGACTTCACCGGGAACTCCGACGGCGGATACCCGCTGGCACCTCTGATGCAAGGTACAGACAGCAATCTCTACGGCTCAACCTATCCCGGATATGCCTTCAAGATTTCCACCAAAGGTGTATTTAAGGTCATCAACAAAATTCCTTCCGTGCCCTACGGTCCGTTTGTACAGGGAACGGACGGCGCTTTTTACGGAATGACAGCAGAAGGCGGTACTGCCGGAGTGGGGACGATCTTCAAGATATCGGGGACGAAAGTTACGACGCTTTATAACTTCGATACGACGCACGGTGCATTTCCCTACAGCGGTCTCGCTCTGGGCGCCGACGGAAATTTCTACGGCACGGCTTCTGCGGGAGGGACGGGAAATGGCGGAGTCGCTTTCAAAGTGACATCAGCCGGCGTGGAAACCGTCCTCTATAACTTTGATTCTGTGCACACTACGAATGGTTACGAACCGAATGCGGGACTGGTAGCCGCGACAGATGGCAACTTATACGGCGCCACCGTTTTCGGAGGCAGTAAGTTTGACGGCGTGCTGTACAAGATGACGACTGCAGGCGCGATCACGGTTCTTTCCAACTTTGACAACACTCACGGGTCTGCCCCCTACTCCACTCCGATGCAACACACCAGCGGAGTGTTTTTTGGTCTGACCAACAAGGGTGGAACGCCCGGAAAAGGCATCGTCTACAGCCTTAACAACTCAGTTGTGCCATTCGTCGCGCTGACATCCACTCTGGGCACGGTTGGCAAGGCGGTGGGAATTCTGGGGAGTGGCCTCAGCGGCACAACCAGTGTGAAGTTCAACGGAGCAACGGCGAGCTTCACGAAAGTGTCCGACACGTACATCACGGCGAAAGTTCCCTCGGGCGAAACGGGAATCGTCACGGTGACCACAGCTGCCGGGACGCTCTCAAGCAGTCAGCAGTATCGCGTTACTCCAAAGATCACTTCGTTCACTCCGACCAGCGGGCCGGTTGGAGCTCAAGTCGTGATCATCGGTACTGGCCTCATTCAGGCGTCTGCTCTGACCGCAGGTGGAGTGAAGGTAACAGCCTTCACCGTGAACTCGGACAAGCAGATCACCCTCACCATTCCCACGGGCGCGAAGACAGGAAAATTTGTTGTGACCAGTCCCGGGGGAAAGGGGACGAGTTCAGGAACGTTCACCGTGAACTAGTCATGATCCAGTTTTAGAGCTCGCGTCGTCGCAGCGACGCGAGCTTACTTATAGGAATTTCTCCAAAGCTTCAGTCGTTTCTTTTGGATTTTCTTCCAGCATCCAATGCCCTGTATTTTTCAGCACGACGACAGTCACATCGGTGGCCACTAACTTGGTTTGCCGACCCAATGCTTCGCCGTTCGCTTTCTCGCCTCCGAGCGAAAGCACCGGCATCGTCAGTTTGGTTTTAGCAAGCTCGGTGAAATCCTTGGCCGCCTGCGGGAACGAGACGAAGTAACCCCATCCAGCGCGCATGCGACCGGGACGCGAATAAGCGGCGGTGTAGGCTGCACGGTCGTCTTCGCCGATCGAATGTTTGGGATCTGCTGCGAAGTCGTTCCAATAGTGCTCAAAGTAAATGCGCTCCCGGCCTTCCACCAGTTTTTCCGGAGTCGGTCCGTTGAAACGAAAATGCCAAATTCCGGGGTTGTTGTAAATCGTCTCCCAGTCGCCGACGCCAGGCAGAAACGCGTCCATCAGCACCAACTTAGAGACCTCCGAGGGAAACTGCGCGGCATATGCGTAAGCGACCATCAATCCAATATCGTGTCCGACTACTTCCGCTTTTTGGACGCCGAGCGATCGAACCAGATCGTGCAGGCGGACGGCGGCAGACTTCATGTCGAGTCCATTCGTTGGGATCGAGGAATCTCCAATGCCAGGCAGGTCCGGAGCAATCACCGTGAAACGTTGCGCGAGCGCTGGAATAATCGGTCGCCACATTTTCGAAGTTTCGGCGTAGCCATGCATCAGCACGAGGGCGGGTCCCTGGCCAGCAGTCAGATAGTGAAATGTCACGCCGTCGACATCCGCCGTACGCGAAGCAATCGCCTCGTCTGCGGCGAATGCTTTCCTTGGACTCGATACGGCAATGAATAGAAAGATCGGGCCGAACACTGCCAAGGTGAGTAGAAAATGCAAAATGCGTTTCATTGCAAAATCTCCTAAAGCGAAGTGGCCTTAAAGCGCTTGGGCGACATCAATTTCCCAGTTCGGATCAGCCGCCTTGAAGCATACAGTCTAGAACAGGAAGTTTAGAAGTTGGAGCCGGAGAGGATACTGGACTTTGCTCGGATACGATGGGCGAGGCTTCCGGCACACAATGACCACACACCACATGAACACAAAAAAAAGCAGTGAGACGCAAGCGTCTCACTGCTGGGGTAGAGTGTTGCTAATCAAAGCGCTGGAGACTGTTCCGGCGCAATCTGAATGCTGAATGCTAAGTGCTAACGGTTAATCGCCAACTCCTAGCGTCCGTGGTGTCCACCACCACCGCCGTGCGATCCGCCTCCACCGCCGTGGGACGATCCGCCGCCGCTATGTGACGAGCCACCACCGCCACCATGAGACGAGCCGCCACTTGGCATCGAGTGTCCGCCGCCACCGTAGCTGGGAGCGGAATGTCCGCCGCCATAACCCGGTGAAGGACGTCCGCCGCTGGGATAACCGTAACCGCCGCGTCCACCATAAGCTCCGCCACCGTAGGCGCCACCGCCATACGCGCCACCGCCATACGACCGCTGCGTGACAATCGGCTGCCTCATATTCAGAGGCTGACGAGAGCCGCCGTATCCGCGGCCTTCGCCCTGCGACGAACCGTAGCCACGACCTTCTGAGCCATAGTTCCGGCCTTCTTGCCCGTAACCACGCGATTGCGATGAGCCATAAGATCCGCGGTTATCGCTTCGGCTCGACTCGGCCGATCTCGACGACTCTGCGGGACGCGCTGGCATCGGCGTAAATTTCTGCCATCCGCCATTGCTATTGCCGCCTTCGCGTGAGGCGGATGAGTTGCCAGATCCAGCACTGCCAGGTCGCGCAACTCCGCGTTCGTTATTGTTCTTATTTCGCTCGTTATTGTAGGACCCGCTATTTCCCCGGTTGTTCGAAATCGAACTCTCGCTTCGCGCCGGATTGAATCCGCGCGCCGGAGACGCCATATTGTTATGAGCTGACACGTTGTTGTGTGCCGAGAAGAAATGCTGATTCTCGGACCCATTGTGCAAAGTGGACGCAGCCGCCGGACGCCCGCTCGCCGAGAAACTTCCGCGGCCTGCTGCCACCGGCACTCGGCCCGTGGTAAAGCTGGCATTGCGGAATGCTTCAGAGCTGGTCGCTCGCGTGTTCATGCGGCCTCGGCCGAATTCATCGCGCGAGACAGAAGTGCCGCCGCGGAAATTCCGGTCATGCATTGCTGCGTTGATGTTGGAGAAGCGGTTGCCACCATGCAACGGAGCGAATCCGCCGCGGTTGTAGTTGTTGAAGCCTACTCGGCCGAAGCCGCCACCGTAACGCCCGTACCAGGGATGGAAGCGGTCGCAAGGTCCCAGGGGCAACCATCCGATGGAGCCCCATCCACCGCCGAAACCGAATCCGAATCCAAAGCCGCCGCCGAATCCAAAGAACGAAACATAGGCTGGCGCCCAGATCGGACGGTAATAAGGATAGCCATACGCCGGACCAGGCCACCACGCCCAACCTCCGCCGTACTGCAACCAGCGCCCGTAGTGATACGGTGCCCAGCCCCAGGAGTCGTACGAAACCCAGGTCCATCCCCAATAAGGTTCTGAGACCCACTGGCCGTTGCGATAGGGAGCCCAGTCTGCCGAAACATTCGGACGCCATACTTGGCCGTAGTCCGGAATTTCAGACCAAGAACCGTTGGAGTCGAGATCTTCCGCGCCAACGTAATAGTCGTTCGTGTTCTTTCGCGAAGAAGCGTTGCGGATCGTGTTGTCGCGATCGGTGTTCCACTGGTCCCAGTCATCACGCGCCGGAGCTTCACCGATCTTGTATTGCGCCTGATCGCCAGTACCCTGCACCGTAATAAATTGTCCCGCGCCTACGCGGGTGCCGCCCTGCGGAGTTGTGATGTCAACTTCGCCGCGCCGCACCAGTACCTCGGTGTGATCGTCCGCAGTCACGAGAATTCGAAAGCTCGATTCGCGATGATTGGTACGAATGGCAACGTTTGGCGTATCAATCTCTGCGTCCGCGTCAGCGTTCTTGAACACGGAGTAGTTCGCCATGCCGTGTCCGAGCTGAATCTGGATTTGTGACTTTGTCAGCTGCGTGATGTTGGCCTGCGAATGCTCCGAGAGCCGGAGCATGTTGGCATAGTCCAACTGAAGTTCAGTACGCGCCTTGTCTCCGGTCGAAACGCGGTCACCTTGCAGCACGGGAGCATTCAACGCTGCCGCCGACCATTCTTTCGAATCGCCGCGTTGCGTGGAAACGTCACCATGAATCAAACTGACCCGAGCCACGCCAGCGTTCGTATCCGCCGGAGCCGTGCCGCTATAACTCTGATTGTCGGAGTTCAGATCGTTATTATTGTTACTGTTATTCGGACCCTGCGCATAGGGACCTTGCGACATCGAGCCCTGATCCATGGAGTTCGAATTCGGAGCCATCGAGCCCTGGGCATTCGAGTCCTGATTCATAGAATCCTGATTCGTCGGACCCTGATTCATGGAACCCTGAGTTGTCGAACCCTGATCGTTGGGGTTTTGCATGGGAATGCCAGCCGACGGCTTCGCATCCTGATCCACCGTCTGGTCGTCCGCGCTCTGCGCGAACACCGAAACCGGCAGTGCGGTCATCAACCCTAAGCCTAAAAGTGCCGTTAAGAATCTAAACTTCAACTTCATAAAATGCCTCCACATAGGGACACAACTCTGCCTTGGTCAATGCAGTTAGTGTGCCAATGTGGAGCGCCTTGAATCAGCGTCCGCAAACGCAACATTTACATCAAGATAGCGATTGTCATGCACGCGCGACCAATTCGTGATTGGATGGGGTCCGGTGGCCGGGTTCCACCGAGGTGGTGCTTTTCAACCACCTCATCACTATCTCAAAATGGAAGCCTTAGGACTCGACAAGGTGCTCGATGGATTCGCAGGTTGTTATCGGGTTTGCTTCGTCGCGTCTCGCATCATCGCTCGACAATGCCGCGCGATCATTTCATCTTCTTGCGCGGGGACGACCTGAATCTTGTCGGACGTGAGTCCAAGAGATTCGAGTTTGCCTGACGCTGCCGACCGAACTTGCTCACTGTGTTCTCCGATGCCGCCGGTAAATACCAAAAGATCGATGCCACCGAGTAGAGCGATGTAAGCACCGATCGCTTTTCGCACAGAAGTCGTAAACACGTTCAACGCCAGAACCGCTTTTGGATCATTGCGGAGGAAACGCTCCTCCAAGGTCTTCACGTCGCTCTCTCCAGAGGAAAGCGCGAAGAGCCCACTCTGATGATTGAACATGTCTTCTAGTTCGTCGGCGTCGAGTTTCTCGGAGCGAAGTAGATAAAGAAAAACTCCAGGGTCGAGATCTCCGCAACGCGTTCCCATCGGGATACCTCCCGTCGGAGTCAGTCCCATCGTGGTGTCAACTGAAATGCCGTTGCGAAGAGCGCACAGGCTCGCTCCGTTTCCCAGGTGGGCGAAGATCGCTCGTTCCGGAAGTTGCTTTCCGAAATGATGGACCAGCGACTCGTAAGAGAGACCGTGAAAACCGTAGCGCTGAATTCCTGCATCGTAGAAACGCTGCGGGATTGGCAGATGAGACGCCGTTTCCGGCATGGTGCGATGAAACGCATCATCGAAGCACGCGAAATGCTGAGCATCGGGAAAAATAGACTGTGCGGATGCAATCAGCGCCAAAGCTTGCGGAATATGGAGCGGGGCGAAATGCGCACTGGTGCGAAGTTCATCCAGAATTTGTGGAGTGATGATTTGATGGGTGCGAAGTCGCGGCCCGCCGTGGACGACGCGATGCCCCACAGCAACTGGAGCGGTCTGCAGATGCTCGCGCGCGGCGGCAGCCAGTGCGCCGAGCGCGGCATTTTGCGACTCCAAAACACCGTCACGATGTACGAGGGATTGTCCATCCGACGAAACTATATCTAGCGTCCCATTGGCACGACCGATACCGTCGGCGCTTCCAGTCAACACCGCGCTTTCATCCGCCTCGCCTCGGCGATAAATACCGAACTTCAGCGACGACGAGCCGCTGTTGAGCACAAGGATTAAATCGTCGTTCCCTTCCGTCCCCATCATCGCTATCCGGGCCATTTCCAATTGCGAATCTCTTCTTTATCGATCCCTTCCGCGTGAGCGTAGCGGATGCTTTCGATAATCTGATCTTTGAGCCACTCTTTGATGTGTGCTCCAACCGAACGCAGATGCGGAACGCGGTCGATCACATCGATCGCCAGATTAAAACGATCCACCTGGTTGAGGATGGCGAGTTCGAGCGGTGTGTTGATGTTGCCTTTCTCCTTGTAGCCGCGAACGTGGATATTGTCATGGTTCGTGCGGCGATAACTAAGCTTGTGAATCAGCGCAGCGTAAGAATGGAAGTTGAAAATCACCGGCTTGTCGCTGGTGAAAAGCGAATCGAAGTCGCGGTCTGAAAGTCCATGCGGATGTTCGCTTGCTGGCATGAGCCGAAACAGATCGACCACGTTGACGAAACGAATTTTCAAATCAGGGAAATTCTTCTTCAAAATCGCAACCGCCGCGACCGCCTCCATAGTGGCGATATCTCCCGCACAAGCCATGACGACATCCGGCTCTGCGCAATCGTCCGTGGAGGCCCAATCCCATATGCCAATGCCCTTGGTGCAATGCGTGATGGCTTGTTCCATGGTGAGATATTGCAGATGGTCCTGCTTGTCCGCGACGATGACGTTGACATAATCGCGCGAGCGCAGACAATGATCGGCCACGCTCAGCAGGCAATTCGCGTCGGGCGGTAGATAGATGCGGACTACATCGGGACTCTTGTTCGTAACCACATCGAGAAATCCTGGGTCTTGATGAGTGAAGCCATTGTGGTCCTGACGCCATACAAGAGAAGTGATCAAAATATTGATGGACGGCACAGGCGCGCGCCAGTCCAGTTCCTTCTTTGATTTCTCCAACCACTTGGCGTGCTGGTTGAACATCGAGTCGATGACATGCACGAAGGCTTCGTAAGTTGAAAAGAGACCGTGCCTGCCAGTCAGAACATACCCTTCGAACCAGCCCTCAAGCGTGTGCTCGCTGAGCATCTCCATGACGCGTCCGATAGACGTCGAGTTCCCCACCATCCGCGTCTTCCGGTTTGTATTCCGCCAACCACGTCTTCTTGGAAGCGGCATAGATAGCGGTGAGCCGGTTTGACGCCGTTTCATCCGGGCCAAAGACACGAAACGTATGCATGTTGCGGCGCATCACTTCCGCGAGATAGTGCGCCAGCACATCGGTCGGGGGAGCATACATCGCGCCGGGAGCCTTAAGGTTCACCGCATAGTCGCCGAAATCAGGCAGTTCGAGATCCTTGCGGAGCAATCCACCATTCGCGTGCGGATTGGCGGAAATGCGTCGGCCCCCCGAGGGCGCGAGTTCCTGCAACTCTGGTATGAGAGTCCCGTTGCTATCGAACAGCTCTTCGGGTTTGTAACTGCGCATCCAGTCTTCAACGATCTTGAGACTTTTGCTGTTTGTGGCCGGGTCGAGCACAGGAACCTGATGGGCGCGCCAGAAATCTTCCACTTTGTGACCGTCGACTTCTTTCGGTCCGGTCCATCCCTTGGGAGAACGCAGCACAATCATGGGCCAGCGCGGTCTCTTGGTATCGCCGGTTGTCCGGGCGTGAGTCTGTATCGCGCGAATCTCGACGACACACTGCTCCAAAGCTGCCGCCATTTTCTGGTGCATCTCGGAGGGATCGCTGCCTTCGACGAAATACGGTTTGTAGCCATATCCGACAAAAAGCGCCTCCAATTCTTCATGCGGGATGCGCGCGAGAATCGTCGGATTTGCGATTTTGTAACCGTTGAGGTGGAACACAGGCAGCACCGCTCCGTCGCGGATCGGATTCAGAAATTTATTCGAATGCCACGAAGTAGCCATCGGCCCCGTTTCTGCTTCACCGTCGCCGACTGCAACAGCAACGATGAGATCAGGATTATCGAACGCCGCTCCGAACGCGTGCGACACGGAATATCCAAGCTCTCCGCCTTCATGAATTGAACCTGGAGTCTCCGGAGTGCAGTGCGATCCGATTCCTCCCGGAAACGAAAACTGCCGGAAGAACTTCAGCATCCCTGCTTCGTCGCGACTCTTGTCCGGATAAATTTCGGAGTAATGCCCCTCCAGATAACCGTTGGATAACGTTGCTGGCGCGCCGTGCCCAGGGCCGGAAATGTAAATGACATTCAAGTCATATTTCTTGATGAGGCGATTCAGGTGCACCCAAATCAAAGACTGACCGGGATCCGAGCCCCAGTGACCGAGAAGTCGATTCTTGATGTGCTCCGGCTTCAACGGTTCGCGCAGCAAAGGGTTTGCGCGCAGATAAATCATGCCAACAGACAAATAGTTGCAGGCTCGCCAGTAGGCGTCGATCTTCCTCAGTTCGTCAGGCGAAAGGGGGGTCAGGACTTTAGTTGTGTCGGGGGTTGTGCTAGCCACAAGTTTCTCCTTGGCGGTCAGGCGAGGTCGAATGCCAGAATCAGGCATACGATCGTCTGCTCCCAGCCTAACCCTTTTAGAGGAAAAAAGACTTCTTCGGGGAACCTGCCTACGCCAGAATTCATCTGGCGTTCATCACTCGCTCTCGTTGTCGTCGATCCCGATCTTCGACAGCCGATAGCGGAGCGCATTACGCGATAGTCCGAGCAAACGCGCAGCTTGCGATTTATTTCCGGCAGCCCGCTTCAGAGCTTCGCGGATCATCTCGTCTTCCCACTGATCCAACGTCATTCCGTCAGGAAGAAAGCGATCGGAAGACGAAGCATTGCGATTGCGCGGAGTATCGAGTTGGATGTCACCAACGTCCAACAGATTGCCAGTGGCAAGAGCGCAGGCGCGTTCGATCACGTTTTGTAATTCGCGAACATTCCCGGGCCAATAGTGGCCTTGCAGCAGGTGCATCGCGGCTGCAGAGATGCCCGTGACTGGGTCCGGTCTTCCAGAATCTTTGGCAAAGCGCGCAAGAAATAGGTTCGCTAATCCGGGGATATCTTCTTTATGTTCGCGCAAGGGAGGAATGTCGATTGGCACCACGTTGAGCCGGTAGTAAAGATCCTCACGAAATGTTCCGTCTTCGAGTGCAGCCCGCAAGTCGCGATTTGTGGCTGCAATCAGCCGGACGTCAACTTTGATGGTACGTGTGCCACCTAATCGTTCAAACTCACGCTCTTGCAATACGCGAAGAAGTTTGACTTGAATCGCGGGAGGCACATCTCCAATTTCGTCCAGAAACAACGTACCTTTGTCGGCAAGTTCAAATTTGCCTGGCTTGCTGGTGGCGGCTCCCGTGAAGGCGCCTTTTTCATAGCCAAACAGTTCACTCTCCAGCAAATTTTCGGGAATGGCCGTGCTATTAATCTTGATGAACGGACCCGCCGCACGCCGCGACTTTTCATGGATGGCACGAGCGATCAGATCTTTGCCCACTCCACTTTCACCGCCAAGCAAGACGGTAGAATTCGTCGGTGCGACCCGCTCGACAGTCGCCAGAACTTCCTGCATCTTGGGGCTAATCGCGATGATGTTGGGATGGCTGTACTTTTGTCCGAGAGCTTCACGCAGCGAACGATTCTCTTCCCGCAGGCGCGAGTGGTCCAGTTCTTTATGAACAACCATCCGCATTTCAGCGAGCGAGAACGGCTTGAGGACGTAGTCGCTCGCTCCAGCTTTCATGGCCTCAACCGCGGTTTCGACGGAGCCAAATGCGGTCATCACGACAATGGGTAACGCGTGATTCTGCTGTTTCGCAATTTGCAGAAATTCGAGTCCGCTCATCCCGGGAAGTTTGAGATCGGTGAGGACCAGGTGCACCGTTTCTGACGCGAGCAGTTTCAATCCGGTCTCTGCGTCTCCGGCAGAGAGTGTCTTGAATCCATCGTCGCCAAGATTCAGCTCCAGCAAGCGCCGCATCTTGGCTTCGTCCTCGATGATGAGAATGGTTGGCATGGTCGTCGTTGGTTGTTGGTCGTTTGCTCTTGAATTCTTATTTGATTTTCAACTTCAGACTACTGGCTGCAGAGACTGCTGATCGAAACTTTCCTCCAGCGGGAAGAATAGTGTGAACACTGCCCCGCCTTCCAGCGCGTTCTCTACATGGATCGTCCCCTGATGACCATCGACAATCTTCGAAACAATAGACAGCCCCAATCCAACCCCAGTCTTCTTGGTCGTTACAAACGGATTGAAAATCTCTTCTCTTAGTTTGTCAGGGACGCCAGGACCAGTGTCGGCTAAGCGTAGCTCAACGCCTTCCCTGCCGTTGTGGTTCGCAAGCTGAACGTCAACGCGCAACAAACCTCCGTTGCTGTTGTCCTCGTCCAGCATCGCTTCGTAAGCATTCTGCACCAGATTGAGAAACGCCTGCTCGCACAAACTTTCATCCAGCGGGACCAGCGGCAATCCACTTTGGTAGTGGCGCTCGACACGCACTACTTTCCCCTCATCTCCTTTAGCGGCAAAGCGGCCCGCCACCACCTGCAGAACGCGATCAAGCAGCGCAGTCAAATCCGCTGGATGCGGCTGCGCGTGCAGCGGGCGCGCGAAGTCCAAGAATTCCGTGACGAGCGCGCTCAGTCGATTGACCTCAGTTGAAATGTATCCCGCCAACTCGCGAGCCAGTTCGTCGGAGGCCCGCAATTTCTGCGTCAGCATTTCAGCCGAGCCCTTAATCACACCCAGCGGATTGCGGATTTCATGCGCCAATCCAGCCGAAAGCTGACCGAGAGCAACCAGTCGCTCGGAGCGACGGGCATCATCCTGCGCCTGCTCCAAGCGGCGATTCGTTTCGGAGAGACGCTCCGCGAGTTCGCGATACAACTGAGTTTGATGCTGACTTTGCTGCGAAAATCGGTTGACAACCATCGCGGCCAGAAAAAAGAACATGATGCGCAGTGCAAGGTTGCCGAAACCTTCCGGGGTTATTTCGTATTCCTGCATCGCCGGATCGATGAAGAGGTAGGAGCAGTATGCCGCCGAGGCCAGCGACGTCCAGAACAACGTCAACCATGGGCGGCAATACAGCGCAGCCGTAACCACCGGCAAATAATAAATAGGATAATAACTGCTGTTGATTCCGAGGTCGTCGCCCGTGTGCCCGATGAGCAAAGTCGCGAGCAGAATTTTGATCAGGATGACGTACGAAACTCCCCGCTCGGGAAACGATGAGATCATCTTCGTCTCAAAGATTTGCACAATCCCAATCGCGAGCAAGATTAGCTGCTTGTGCCATTCCAACTGCGGTGGCAACAGCGCGAGAACGGCGAGGAAGATCAGCCAGATGGCGAGCCATGCGGCATCGAGTCGATTAAACCGGCGCGAGTCCGGATCGATAATGGGAGGAGCAACAGTCACGTAACTTCAATCCAACCGCAGAAAGGCTTCCGCGTCAAATGGTCGCGGTTCTTCCCGGCCACCCGCCGACATAAGGATTTCCAATCACGACCATAAGTAGTTTCAATTTCGCCAAGGGCGATGCAGCGGCTATTGTTGTGGGGTGCATACTCGACATCGCGGTCGAGCAAGACCTCATCTCACCGCGAAGCAGTCCGTTCTACGGACAACGAATCTGCGGACGCTAGACGGCGAAGAGGAATATTATGAGGACTTCCGCAGGCCACGCGGACAGACTCAAGGACGGGCATTCTCAGGACGGACATTCTCAGGACAGGCATTCACAGGACGGAGACGATGACCAAGGTCGAAGCGGTAATTCAAGTTTCTAAGCTGGACGCCGTAAAGGACGCATTGCACGAAGTTGGCGTCGAAGGCATGACCGTGTTCGAGGCCCGAGGCCACGGCCGGCAAAAGGGACACACCGAGTTCTACCGGGGACGCGAGTACACCGTGGATCTGATCCCGAAAGTGAAACTCGAAATTGTCCTGGCCGATGACATGGTCGAGAAGGTGGTCCAGGCGATCACCGCGGCCGCACGCACAGGGAAAATCGGGGATGGGAAAATTTTTCTGTCGCGCATCGACGAAGCAATTCGGATTCGCAACGACGAACGAGGCGACAGCGTCCTTTAGCATCCGACTTCAAAACGATACGAATCGACATCCCCCTGATCTGCCGTTCGCCAGCAGAGCGAAACAAAGCCGGACCGGAGTTAGCTGCTTCAGGGAGGCTGTCATCAAAGTCACTACCGAGATGAACGCTGAATGACCACCTCCGCCACGGTCCACAGCGAATTGTGGGATCTGTACACGCGGGAGACTGCTGCCATCGAGCAGGACTTCTCGGTAACAGGCGAAGGACGCGCTGCAGTTTCCAGACGGACGGCCGTAGTTGAGACGATCATCCTTCGGCTTTGGAACGAAATCGTCGTCGGATCGAATTCCGCAAACCCCGAGAAAAGCCCGAATATTTCTTTAGTCGCGACCGGTGGATTCGGGCGCGGCTGGCTCTTCCCTCACTCCGATATCGATCTGTTGTTCCTTCACGCCGATGGAAACTCAGAGGACGAATTCAAAGATCCGATACGCCGCTTCTCGCAAGAACTATGGGACCTGCGGCTGAAGCTCAGTCCGGCTACCCGAACCCTCGCAGAGTGCGAGAAGCTCGATCCTGACAACGTTGAATTTGCGATCTCACTGCTCGATTGCCGTTATCTGGCGGGCGAGCGCGAGCTTTTCACCAAACTGCACGAAAAAGTTGTTCCCCGCATGGTCGGGCGCGAATGCCAGAAGTTGATCCAGAATCTGGGCGAGATCACACGCACGCGCCATCATAAATTCGGCAACACCGTCTTTCACCTGGAACCGAATGTCAAAGATGGACCGGGCGGCCTGCGCGATTACAACGTTGCCAACTGGCTGGCTCAGATTTCTGCGATGGAGAAGCTGAAGGTATGGCCTGACGCAAAAACGTTGCTGCCGGTTTCGTCGCAGCGCGCACTGGATGCCGCACTCGACTTCCAAATGTCGGTGCGATGTTTTCTTCACTTCCGTCACGGACGTCACGACAACACACTCACCTGGGAGGCGCAGGACGAAGCGGCTGCTCGAAAGATTGGCGCAAGCGACGCCGACATCACAAACGCCGCAGACTGGATGCGCGTTTATTTCGGCCACGTCCGCAGCGTTGATCGCGTCTGCAATCAACTGCTGGAGGAAATCCCAGCCGCGTGGTCATCACTGTATCGCCAGTTTCAAGGGTGGAGATCCAAAGTTGCGAGCGCAGATTTCTCGGTCGTTGACGGGCTCATCTTCTTGCAGCAACCAGGCGGGTTACGCGATCCAGAAATGTTGTTGCGGCTTTTTCATTTCATGGCCGAGCACGGCCTCAAGCTCAGCACAACTACCGAATACAAAGTCGAACAAGCTCTCCCAGCGCTCGCCGCCACTCCTCCGAGGGGCGCCGAGTTGTGGCTTTACCTGCAGGAAACCCTCGTGCAACCTCATGCCGCGGATGCGCTGCGCGCCATGAACGCACTGCGCCTGCTAGCGCTTCTGTTGCCCGAACTGAAAGGGATTGAAGCGCTCGTCGTTCGCGATTTTTACCATCGCTACACCGTGGACGAGCATTCATTTCTAGCAATCGACAATCTGCATCGCTTGAAAGAATCGAAGTCGGAATGGGACCTACGCTTTTCTGGATTGCTCGATGAACTAGAACAGCCCGAACTGCTTTATCTTTCTCTGCTGCTCCATGATTCCGGCAAAGCTGTCCCCAACGAAAACCATGTCGAACAAAGCCTCCACCTCACCGACAGTTGCACGGAGAGATTAGACCTTGATCCGCTGGATCGCGAGACTGTGCGATATCTGGTGGCTAGTCATCTCGAGATGTCAGCGGCGATGCGACGCGACGTGTTTGATCCCGCAAACGTAAAGTCCTTCGCGGAAAAAGTTGGTGCACCCGAACGGTTAAAGATGTTGTGCCTCATGACCTATGCCGACATCAAGGCCGTGAACCCCGAGGCGATGACGCCGTGGAAGGCCGACAACCTGTGGCAACTCTATATCGCTTGCGCGAATTACCTGAGTCGAAGCGCCGACGAACGTGTGCACACCGGCAGCGACAATAACAATGAGAATGACCGAGACGGCGGCAGCATCGGGCAGGAAAATCTTAGGCACTTGCGCTCGCTCGCGCCAGTGGCGGGAAAAAAGATCAATGCATTTCTCGACGGTCTTCCTCAACGCTACTTGCGGATCCACGGCGCAGGCGATGTTTTGACGCACGCGGAAATGTCTTCCCACCTCGGCAACAACGGTGTCCAAGTCAGTCTGAAGCAAATCCGTCAATGGTACGAACTGACCTTGCTGACCACTGACCGGCCTTTTCTGTTTGCGTCCATTTCCGGCGCCCTGGCTGCATGGGGAATGAATATCGTGAAAGCCAACGCGTTCTCAAATGCCGCTGGCATGGTGGTTGACACCTTTTATTTCACGGATCGCTTTCGAACTCTGGAGATGAATCTGCAGGAATGGGATCGTCTGAAAAAGAGTATCGAGGCCGTGGTGAAAGGTGAGGCCGACCTGGCCCGCATGTTGCGAGACCGCATGAAATCTGAAAAAGCCGACAGCACCAAAGTGAAAATAGCGACGCAGATTGAGTTCGATGATGCGTGCTCGGCCCACAGCACTCTGGTGCAAATCTTGACCCAGGATCGTCCAGGCCTGCTCTATAAGATGTGCTCCGCGATCTCGAAACACGACTGCAACATCGAAATCGCTCTCATCGAAACCGAGGGACAGATGGCCATCGACGTTCTCTATCTGACCTCTGGAGGGTCAAAACTCAGCAAACAAATCCAAGCGTCGCTAGGACAGACACTGCGCGACGAACTAGCAGCAAAATAATCAGCTTTCGAAATTCTTGTCAGCGAATAATTTGGCAGTGGCGTTTATTTCGCCCCGTCACTTTGCCGGTCCGCGTAATACCCGTCCCGCGTCTGCACGCTTAGATCTTTGTTCTTCACCTGCAATTGGATGTGATGATATCCGCTCGCGCTGCTGTCTTTGTCGGGCGTGTAGCCCATGCTGTACTGAGTGCGCAACTCTTCGACAATGCTGGTATAGATTTCATCGATCGCCTGCTTCTTGGACACTTCGAAGAAACGTCCGCCCGTTTCTTTCGAGATGCGCTCGAGAATTTTCTTTCCGTCCGCGCGCGGCTCTTCGGAGCGCCGCTGTCCTCCGCCCGGACCACCGCGACCACCACCCCCCGGTCGACCGCCTCCGCCTCCGGGCCACCCTCCACCGCCGCCCGGCCAGCCACCGCCTCCGCGTCCCCCGCCTTGTCTTTGACGGTCATCGGGATCGCCGTGATGTGAGTCAACAAAATATATGGAGTAGACCACCGTATCGGCTCTCTGCGCGGACTCAATCGCACTTTCTAAATAGGTTTTGCTGCCGCGATCGACGCCATCCGACAAAATGATGAGCGCCTTGCGCCCCTGTTGCTTGCTCATCAGTTCGTTGGACGCCAGAAAAATCGCGTCATAAAGTTGCGTGCCACCGGTGTGGTGCGAATCGGAACCAGACCGCGAATTCGACGTGTCATTCGGATCGTTCGAGCGCTCGCGGTCCGATGGCGTTTTCAGCAACTCAAGTGCGGACTGCAGCTTTTCATGCGATGACGTCAGGTCCTGCAGCAGTTCCACTTCACGATCGAAATGAATAAGGAACGCTTTGTCTTTAGGCTGCACCAGCATCTGTTCTAGAAAACTGCGACTAGCGTTGCGCTCCGCTTCGAGAACATTGGTCTGGCTACGGCTGGTATCGACGAGCAAGCCAAGCGTGAGCGGCAGATTCGTTTCCTGAGAGAAATACTTGATGACTTGCGGGCGTCCATCTTCCTGAAGAGTGAAATCGTCCTTTGTAAGGTCGCGGACAATCTTTCCATGTTTGTCGCGAACCGTGACCGGAAGCGTGACCACCTTGACGTTCACCGCGATGGTCGCAGCTGGCTCTTGGGCGAGTGCGCCGGGCACACTCGAAATGGCAGCGAAGAAAGCCATCGCGAAAAGAACGATCGTTTTCCAAGACGAGAAACGGAACTCTGCCCTCATTTTTCGAAGCTTGATCTCAATCTGCCGAGCACTGCTCAGCCCGTACTCATTCACCTGGCACTCTCCGGCAGAGATTCGAAGTCAGTATTTCCAACTTTCTTATCTTCAGCACTAAGTTGCAGCACTACTTTGGGCGTATTCGAAACGAACTGAATCGAGACAGAATGACAGAGTACACGGCCAGGATCGCACCGGCCCAACTCGGAAAAGCAATTGTCAGCGGATACAGAAATCCATCCGCGCTCGGCTTGGTTCGAATCTCCAGGCTCGGTTTGTCGACAGGCATTCGGTCATCCCACCAAGCGCGCTCATTTGTAATAACGATTACTACCAGTGGATGCGCCACAACAGAGTTTCAGTTGCCAGCCACGCGTAAAAGCACAGTCAATATCCTGTAAAGGTTCGTCAGCTCGTAAAACTTCGTAAAGAGGAAATGGGGGTGGTTAGGCGATGCTAAAGTTAGTAATGGGACTTTTTCGGGACATTCCTTGGCGGATTGTTCGTGCTACACAATGGCCGGTTGCCGCTTCCGTCGCCGTTATTCTGGTGGTGCCAAGCTATGCATGGACCCAGGATGTAACCAGTAAGCCCGCGTCAAGTACCGCCCCAGCAGCTGTCGCCAAAGCGGTCGGAACAATCAAAACAATTCAGGCAGATTCCATCACCGTCTCCTCAGAATCCGGCGGGGAGGTCACTGCCAAGCTGACCGGCTCGACGAAAATTCAGCGCGTCCCTCCGGGCGAGACCACACTTAAGAATGCGACAACCCTTGAGGCGCAAGACCTTCAGCCCGGAGATCGTGTGCTGGTGCGCGGGCAAGCGTCGGGCGCATCTGGGGATGGCTCGGCGCAAACGATTACAGCCTTATCTGTAATTGTGATGAAGCAGTCCGACCTGTCAGCAAAGCAACAAAAAGAACGCGACGACTGGCAGAAGCGCGGAGTCGATGGACTCGTCACAAAGGTAGATGCCGCGACAGGCGTAATTACCATTTCCTCCGGTGCTGCGAGCACGAGCAAGAGCGTCGCCGTTCACATCACGAAAGACACTATTCTTCGTCGCTATGCCCCCGATTCGGTGAAATTCGACGACGCCAAACCAGCGCCTGTTGATCGCATCAAAGCAGGGGACCAATTGCGTGCGCGCGGGACCCGGAGCGCTGACGGCAATGAATTTAATGCGGAAGAAATCGTTTCCGGAGCGTTCCGCAATATAGCGGGGACAATCAAGGCGATCGACACCGCTGCCAATACGATCACTGTGCAAGACGCAATCAGCAAAAGCGAAGTGGCAGTGAAAATTTCCTCGGGCTCACAAATCAAGAAACTGCCGCCGGAGATGGCGCAGCGAATTGCGATGCGATTCAAGGGCGGGAGCGCAGGTAGCGGCACGGGCGCGGGAGACCATCCTGCCCCGACGGGCCAAAACGCACCCGACAAGACCGTTGGCGACGCGGATAAAGATAAAGATAAAGATAAAGGCGCCGGGGTCCAGAATGCACGTCAAGGTGGCGGCGCCCAGGGCGGTAACGGAGCCCCGGATTTCCAACGCATGCTGGGGCGCTTGCCGAATAGCGCGCTGACGGACCTGAAAAAAGGAGATGCCGTCATCATTCTTTCGACCGAAGGCAGCGATTCCGCGGCTGTAACCGCGATCACGTTGGTCTCGGGAGTGGAAGCGATCTTGACCGCCGCTCCCAGCCGAAGCGCATCGTCTCTGCTTTCGCCCTGGACCTTAAGCGGCGGTGGCGGCGGAGAAGGCGAAGGCGCGCAGCAATAACCGGGCCCTCAAAGAAAATAGCGTTGTCCAAGAAGTGGATTCCAATTTATCGAACCTGCCTGGAAAGAAAAGGTGTGTGTTGAAGTATTTATTCATCCTTATTCAGACGAATTTAGTTTTGGCAGTTCTGGCTGCGGCAACGCTGCTCTGCTCTGGTGCCCCGGCAACCGCGCAGACGGCGGCTCAACCCGCAGTCCAAACTGCGCCCCCTGCCGCGTCAGGCACCGGTACCTTGCGCGGACAAGTAACGGATCCCTCCGGAGCCGTCGTCGCGAACGCCGTCGTCGGAGTGCTGGTATCCGGCGGGCAAACGCATACCGCGACCACGAGTCGTGTCGGCACCTACGAAATCGGTAATCTGCCTGCGGGCAAGTACATCGTCACCGCGAACGCGCAGGGATTCGCTGTGTTCGTCCAGAACGATGTCGATGTAGCGGCAGGTCAGGTAGCGCAATTTAATATCGCACTCGACATCAACGTGGAGCAGCAAAAGGTCAACGTCGACGCGGACGGTCCACAGTTGGACGTTAATCCGGCGAACAACGCGAGTGCGATCGTCCTGAAGGATAAAGATCTGGAAGCACTGCCGGACGATCCCGATGAATTGCAGTCCGACCTGGAGGCCCTCGCCGGCCCTTCTGCCGGACCGAACGGCGGACAGATTTACATCGATGGATTTACCGGAGGACAACTTCCGCCAAAATCGTCGATTCGCGAAATTCGCATCAATTCCAATCCCTTCTCCGCTGAATACGACAAGCTGGGCTACGGACGAATCGAAATTTTCACCAAGCCCGGCACCGATAAATACCACGGACAGTTCTCCGTAGTCGGCAACGATTCGGCATTCAACTCACGCAATCCGTTTCTTGGGGACGCTCCACAATCTCCCTACGATTCGGTGATCTACATGGGAAACTTCGGTGGCCCGATCGGCAAGAAAGCGTCGTTCTTCTTTGATGTGCAGCGGCGCAATATCGACGAAATTGCCGTGGTGAACGCGCCGACCATCGACATTGCAGAAAGCGTACCCAATCCTCGAACTCGCACCAACATTAGTCCGCGCTTTGATTATCAGATCAGCACGAACAACACGTTGACTGCTCGTTATCAGTACTACCGGGATACGCAGGACAACGCCGGAGTCGGAGGAACCACCCTCCCGATCGCCGGTTATGACACAACGTCCACTGAACACACGCTACAGATCAGTGATACGCAGATTCTCGGAACCAAAGTGGTGAACGAAACCCGTTTCCAATATCTGCGAGATAACAGTGGACAGAACCCGCTGAGCACGGCCATTGGTCTAAATGTTCTGGGCGCGTTCACCGGCGGAGGCAGTAGCGAAGGGTCTCAAACCGATCATCAGGACCACTACGAGCTGCAGAATTACACTTCCATATCCGCCGGCAAACATTTCGTGAAATTCGGTGGTCGTCTTCGGGCAATTCACGAAGTCAATGTGTCCAGTGCTGGATTTAATGGAAATTACACCTTCCAAAGTATCGACGATTTCACTAATGGTGTTCCGAGTCAGTACTCTATTAACGCCACATCTAGTGGAAACATCCCCAGCGTGCCCGTGACCATGGTAGACGTCGGCTTATACATTCAAGATGACTGGAAGGTGCGTCCGAACTTCACTCTAAGCGGCGGCCTGCGCTTTGAAACGCAAAATGAAATCCACGATCACGCGGACTGGGCGCCACGACTTGGCTTCGCATGGGGACTTGGTGGCGGAGGCAAGACCGCGCCCAAGACCGTTCTGCGCGGCGGGTTCGGTCTATTCTATGACCGCTTTACCGAAGACCTTGTTCTGAACGCGGATCGTCAGAATGGCGTGATTCAGCAACAGTACATCGTGGCCAATCCTTCTTATCCCACCCCGCCACCGATCAATACATTGCCCGCGACTTCACAGGCGATCTACCAGATCAATTCGGGACTGCATGCTCCATACACGATGCAAACGGCTTTCAGTCTGGAACGGCAAGTCACAAAGATCGCCAACGTTACCGTTTCTTATTTGAACGCGCGCGGAGTGCATCAGTTTGTCTCGTTGAACGTAAATGCTCCAACCCCGGGTACTCCGGGATCAGTGGGACCACCACCTGATCCGTCGGCAGGGCCGATCTATCAATATGTGTCGGAAGGGGTATTTCGGCAAAATCAGCTGATCGCCAATTTTAATATCCGCGCGGGCGCGAAGTTATCGCTGTTCGGATATTACAGTTTGAATTACGCCAACAGCGACGCATCGGGCGCGTCCAGTTTCCCCACCAACCAATATGATCTCGCCGAAGACTACGGCCGCGCGTCATTTGATACTCGCCATCGCGTTTTCTTTGGCGGCACAATTGGTCTTCCGTACGCCTTCCGCTTAAGCCCGTTCATGATCTTCAATTCGGGGTCTCCGTATAACGTTACGGCTGGACCCGATCTAAACAACGATACGATTTTCAATGACCGCCCTTCGTTCGCGGTCAACGCGCCCGGTACGTGCACCTCGCCGACATTAAGGTGCTTCTATAACGCGACACCGTCAGCGTCGGATACTCTCATCCCGGTCAACTATTTGACCGGCCCCAATCACTTCACTCTGAATCTTCGCTTGGCCAAAACATTTGGCTTCGGGCCCGAAATCAAGGGCGCCTCTAAGTCAGGCGATGGTCCCGGCGGAGGTGGCCCCGGTGGCGGAGGTCCACGCGGTGGGGGTGGTGGCGGAGGTTTCGGGCGCGGAGGCGGTCCGGGCGGTGGGGGTGGCGCTTCATCCGGTCATCGCTACAGCCTGACCTTCAGCGTAAATGCGCGAAACATATTAAACAAAGTGAACGCCGCCAATCCGATTGGCACACTCAGTTCGCCGAATTTTGGGCAGTCGATCGCTCTGGCCGGTGGTCCTTTCTCCAGCGCAGCTGCAAATCGGAAGATTGAACTGCAGGCGATGTTCAGCTTCTAGCACCGTGTCTCCACTATCATCCCGAGCGGAGCGAGGGAACCCTACTCCCTCCTCATCGTTTTGATCCTTCCGGAAGTATGAGCAGAAATAATAGTCGTTATAACGACTATTATTTCTGGGGCTTCACATTACGTGGAGTAATCCGCATTGATCCGCACGTACTCGGCGGTCAGATCGGTAGTAAGAAATCTCACGGAGTGTGAACCGCGTCCCAACTGAATGCGAATATCGCACACACGCTGAGAGAGATCGCGGTGGGCACGCTGCTCCTTAAATTTATATCCTGCCCCATTCGCGCATACTTTCTGGCGGCCAATAAATATCTGAACGCGGGATGGATCAATCGCGACCCCTGATCGTCCCACCGCGGCAAGAATCCGTCCCCAGTTAGGATCAGCTCCTGCCCACGCGGTTTTTACCAACGCAGAGTGCGCAATCGTTCGCGCGACGATCAAAGCCTCTTCCCTGCTGCGCGCCTGCTCAACAAACAAGCGAATCACATGCTGCACACCCTCACCATCCGTTACGATTTGCTCCGCCAGTGACTGGCAAACGGTCTTCAGGGCGGCAGAAAACTTCTTCTCAGTGCCGGGTGATTTCAAGCGCACGCCGCTCGCCCCACTCGCCAGCAGCAGCGCCGTGTCATTGGTCGAAGTGTCCCCATCGATGGAAATGCTGTTCAGCGATTCATCGCACGCGCCGCGCAATAGCGAACGCAGTTCTCTGGCGCTAGCTTCCAAGTCGGTCAACAGATATACGAGCATGGTCGCCATCTGCGGATGGATCATGCCCGCACCCTTCGCGACTCCCAGTAGAGTGACGTCTTTCGATCCAGTTCGAAAACGTATCGACGCCAACTTGGGCCGCGTGTCGGTGGTCATGATGGCGCGGGCGAAAGCTTCTGCCGCGTTCAAACTAGAAGAGCGTCCCGCAATTAAATCCGGCAACTTTGCGAGCAGCTTCGCGGTAGGAAATTGAACGCCGATGATCCCTGTCGAGGACGGGAATACTTCCCCAACATCAACTCCTAGAATTTTTCCAGCCTCGCGACACACTCGCTCACACGCTTGGATCCCTGCCGCTCCCGTAGCGCAATTCGCATTGCCAGAATTCACGATGACTGCTCGAACGCGGCCACCGGTCGCCGACAACGAGGCGCGTCCAACTTCAAGCGGAGCAGCGACCACACGGTTCGTGGTGAATAATGCGGCGGCATTCGCGCCCTTGGGCGCTTCGATCAGCGCGAGATCGGGTCGTCCGCTAACTTTGATCCCTGCGGCGACGGCCGAGAACGCAAAGCCCAGGGGCAGACGAATTTTCTCAGGAGAATTCTGCAGCTTGATCATGCGTGAATCTTCAACCAGTTTTTCGGAGGAGGCAAGATAGCAAACGTGGGAAGTTCTCCCCGGACCATCGCGACCTCATCGCACCGATACAATCTGGGACACTGATAACAATCTTTGTGAATCTTGTCGGGCAGATCCTGGTGCGCTGCCACGGTAAATCCCAAGCGAGAAAAGAATTCTGGAATGCGCGTGAACAGGCACACGCATGTCACCTTATGCTTCTTCGCTTGCGCCAGCAACGTCTTCACCAGACGGCGTCCTCCGCCATTGCTCTGGCTCGAAGGATCAACGGTAATCGAGCGAATCTCCGCCAGATGCACACCGTACAGATGAAGAGCGCCGCATCCAATGATGCGTCCATCGTGTTCGAGAACAATGAAGTCACGAACGTTCTCACAGATCTCCGCCAGTGATCGGGGCAGCAGAGTGCCATCGCCCGAATAGGCTGCGATGAGAGCGTGAATCTGCTCTGCATCAGGAAGAATTGCCTCACGCGTGCGCATGAGTCCTCTTGCGCGTTTGCCGATTGGCTTTCGTTGCTGGCTTTGAAGTCTGTTCCGGAGACAAATCGCTATTCTTTAGCAATGCCGCATCCAAAGCTCTCACGACTTGATCGACGTGTTGTTTCTGAATAATGTAGGGCGGCAGAAAGCGCAGCACGGTTTCGTGCGTACGATTGATGACGATTCCATCACGCAGAAGTTGCTTGGTCACTGCCTTCGCCAGATCGGCCGAGTCTAACTCCAGCGCCAACATGAGGCCCGCGCCACGTACGTCGAGAATCGATGGATGTCTCTCGTCCAAGGCAGTAAGGCCCGCGCGAAAATATTCGCCCAAAGCTCGCACATGGTTTAACAGCTTCTTCTCTTCGCGCAGAAACTGGACGGCCACGGCGCAAGCCAGCGGGCCTCCTCCAAAAGTTGTGCCGTGCATTCCGGGATGAATCGCGCTCGAGACACGCTCCGTAGTGAGAATCGCGCCAAGCGGCAAACCACAAGCCAGGGGCTTCGCGACGGTGACCAAGTCAGGCTTCACTCCGTAATGTTGATAAGCAAAGTGTTTTCCGGTGCGACCCAGACCGCTTTGAATTTCGTCGAGTAATAGGAGCGCTCCACTTCTTTTCGTCAATCGCGATGCGAGATCGAGAAACGCAGGATCGACAGGGACGATTCCACCTTCCCCTTGAATCGTCTCGATGCAAACAGCACAGACGCCGTCGTCAAACTTGCGACGCAGATCATCCACGTCGTTGAATTTCACGAATGTCACACCCGGCACCAGAGGAACGAATGGGGCGCGGTACTTGGGCTGACCAGTCGTGGCTAGCGATCCAAAAGTTCGCCCGTGGAATGAATTATCCATGGCGAGAATGCGTGTCTTGTTCTTTGACTTCGACTTATTTTGCTTACCGTCGCCCGCTCGCGCAAAGGCACGCGCAAACTTGAGCGCGCCTTCCCACGCTTCGGTTCCGCTGTTGCAGAAGAACGCGCGGTCAAGCCCCGACATTTCAGTCAGGAGTTCCGCAAGCTGTGACTGATACTCATGAAAAAATAAATTTGAAATATGGATCAGACGACTCGCTTGCCGCTTGATCGTCGACCGAATCGCGGGGTGGTCATGGCCCAGCGCATTGACCCCGATGCCGCTCAGGAAATCCAAATAGCGCTTGCCATCGGAATCCCAGAGATGAACGCCCCGTCCGCGGACAAACAAGATGGGATTGCGCTCATACGTCGGCACCAACAATTTTGCTTCCGCGCGCTGAACCGAAGCGAGATTCATGCTCTGAGTACCTCGGTTCCGCATTCGAGCTTCTCGAAATAAAACATAGGCAACATTTCAACCTGCGCCGCGGGCAGAATGCGCACGCGGCCTACTCCAGATTTGAGCGCTTGCGTGCAGGCTTCGAGTTTCGGCATCATGCCGCCACTTACCACCGATTCGTCAATCAGTCCTGCGACTTGCTTGATGTCCAAACGGGACATCACGACGCCGTCAGCCTGCTTTACACCGGGGACATCCGTGAGGAAAATGAGAGCGTCGGCTTCGCATGCGATGGCGCACGCGGCCGCCATTTGGTCCGCATTAACGTTGTAATACTGGCCGTCGCCGCCCAGCGCGAGCGAGGACAGCACAGGAATTCCACCCTCCGCCCAGATGGCGCGCAGCCAGCGCGGCTCGGAAAAACAAATTTCGCCAACGTATCCCAGATCGAAGTCGGCGTCCTGTTTCTTGCGGGCTCGAAATACGCCACCATCGCCGCCACACAAACCGATCGCGGGCTGACCAGCAGCCGCAATCGCTGCCACCAGACTCTTGTTTACGATCCCCGCGAGAACCATCAACGCGACATCGCGCGTCTCGGCGTCCGTCACACGCAGTCCGTGGACGAAATCGCTTTCCTTACCAAGCAACTTCAGCGTACGAGTCAGCGCCGTGCCGCCGCCGTGTACGACCGCGACCTGATGTCCGTCATGAGCAAGTTGCACCACGGCCTGCGCACATTTCTTCAGCATCTCTTTGTCTTCGAGAGCAGCGCCGCCGATTTTCACTACAATCTTCATTGCAACCCCTCCGCTTCATCCCATCCATACATCAGATTCATGTTCTGTACTGCCTGCCCAGCCGCGCCTTTCAACAAATTATCGAGACACGAAATCAGGATTAACCGGCGTCTATCGGGAGCAAGGCGAAAGCCGATATCGCAATAATTCGTGTACGCGGAGAAGTGAATCTCCGGCAGACTCGATTCTGGATAAACACGCACCCAGCGCTTTCCTTTGTAAAAACGCTGAAGACAATCCTGGACTTCGCCCTGCTTCGCATCACGTTTCAGATACACGTAAATGGTCGAGAGAATTCCTCGCGGGATGGGCAGCAAGTGAGGAGTAAAAATCAGCTGACTCGATCGCAGCCCTAATTGCTCAAGGATCTCTCCAGTATGCCGATGCCCAAAAACCGAATACGCGGAAAAATTGTCCGCGACCGAGACAAAATGCGTACGCGCGGTCGGCTCCTTGCCAGCACCCGAAACTCCAGACTTCGAATCGGAGATGATGCCGCGGTCACGTTCAATAAGATCCCCTGCCAGCAAAGGAGCCAGCGCGAGAATCACAGAAGTCGCGTAGCATCCTGGATTCGCAACCAGTTCCGCAGTCTTGATGCGATCAGCATTGAGTTCCGGCAAACCGTACGCGGCCCCCAGTGTCAGTTCCTCGGCCTTTTTTGCGTCGACGTCTTTAAACCCATAGACGGCACGATTCTCTTCCTCGCGCAAACGCCAGGCTCCGCTAAGATCAACCACTCTCAATCCGCGGGCGATAGCTTCAGGAACAAGCTCGCGAGACACAGCGTGTGGCGTCGCGAGAAAGAGCAACTCGACCGAGTTTTTCTCGAGAACATCCCAAGAAAAAGGCTCCGCAGAGTTGCCGTGGCCGTTCCCGGCGAGCGGAACAAATCCAGCATCTGATCGCTCTCCATCCTTGCCTCCGTCCGCATTCACGCCGCGACGCAACAGCAGCGGCGATTCAGTACGTTCATGCCGACTAAGGAGGCGAGCAAGTTCCATGCCCGAATAGCCGGCGGCGCCCAGAATCGCGGATTTTAGCTTTGCTCCCATCAGTAGTTTCTAGACTTTCCCATGTGGCAATTCGAGTGACTTCGCGACCGGTTTTTTGGCCTACGCGCATATTTATCCATCATAGTGAATAACTATTCATATATAGTAAATGGTCGAGACGGAGTGTCAAGTCGAAATGAGCGACTGGCAATCGACAAGCTTGTGAGCAGGCGATCACAGATCGATCAGTCGAACGCAATCCGGCATAATTAAAGACGTTTGCCAGTGCGTTTCGAAAGCTTTTCTGATGCCCATAAGAAGAAATTTCTATTGGACTCGGAAGAGTTCTGGGATTTAGTGTGGGGGCGATTGCGGCACGCGAACCGGAAGCTTGCGAAACCGTTTCACATTGTTCATGTTGTTAATGTTAATGCTCTCCTCCATACAACAATTTTTCCTGATGACCACGTCACGCAAATCGTCACGCATTTCAACGCGCATATCAACTGGAGCAACCTTATGACGACGCAAATTGCGGAGCGCCGCCTTCATCGATCACGGTCCATCGTAATGAATGGTATCGCCGCACTCGTGCTCGGCCTCATACTCGCGGCTTCGACCGCCCCGTGCTTCGCGGACGACGCTCCGAAGCCGGACCCAGCAGGCATTGCGACCGGAGATCGTTCATCTGCGACGGATGCGGCCGGCAACTCGTTCGTCGTGACAGAGCCGACCGACAAGACGTCCCCGGATTACGCGAAGAACAAGAAGGAGTTTGACGACTATCAAGCTCTGGCTGCGAAGGAACCACTCGCGGTTAAACTCGCCGACGATGTCGGTCATCTCCGCATTGGGACAAATTTTGCCTGGACGCTGAACACGGGCTACCTCGTCCTCTTCATGCAGGCGGGGTTCGCGCTTCTAACCTGCGGACTCGTACGCAAGAAAAACGCCGCACATTTAATGATGCTGAATTTTGCAGCTTACGTTTTTGCATTCCTCGCGTATTACGCGGTGGGATACGCGTTCCAGTTCGGAGGAGTTGCGATCAATGCGTCCCCGGCCACACTGGGAGGGATTCCAGGGCTGAACCAGTTTTTGCTCGGTCACGGCCAATGGGGATTTCTAGGTGGCAAAGGGTTTTTCCTGGTCGGCCCCGCGTATGACGCCAGCAGCAACGTGTTCGCACTTTTTGAAATTGTGTTCATGGAGACGGCCGGCTACATCATCGTCGGCGCTGTTTGCGAACGAATAACATTTGGAGCGTTTCTACTCTGCGAACTGTTCATTGGCGCGATTCTCTATCCCGTCTACGGTTGTTGGGTTTGGGGAGGTGGCTGGCTCTCGCAAATTGGATCGACGATGAATCTCGGCCACGGCTACGTCGATTTTGCCGGATCGAGCGTCGTCCACGCGGTCGGCGGTTTCTGCGCTATGGCTTTGGCGATTATTCTGGGTCCGCGACTCGGCAAGTATGGTCCGGGCGGAAGAATCCGCGTATTCCCCGCCCATAATCTGGTGTACGTTGTGACCGGTACGCTGATTTTGCTTTTTGGATGGATGGGATTTAATCCCGGCTCGACACTTGGCCGCCACCGACCTTCGCATTTCTGCAATTGCAATCAATACAAATCTAGCCGCGGTCGCCGGAGCAGCATGCCGCGATGGTGTTGTGGTACTTCATGTTTGGCAAACCCGATGTCACGATGGCCTGCAACGGCATGTTGGCCGGACTCGTTGCTGTGACCGCTTCCTGCGCTTTTATTACTCCGACGTCGTCAGTTGTGATCGGCGTGCTCGCGGGATTACTGGTGTGTGGTGGAGTTCTGTTTAACGACCGCGTGTTGAAGATCGACGACCCTTGCGGCGCCATTTCCGTCCACGGGTACTGTGGATGGTTTGGCGCAATCTGTGTCGGCATCTTCGCGGACGGAACCTACGGAGCTGGATGGAACGGCGTGGGTGCAGCGTCGTATCTGGGACACGCGGGCCAAGGCGTCACAGGATTGCTGCATGGAGATTCACGCCAATTTCTGTCGCAACTCTTCGGATCGACAGTTTGCGTGGCTGGGCCTTCTGTGCCACTTACGCTCGTGTTCTTTGTAGTGAATAAAGATACGATCCATGCGCGTGAGTGCAGAAACCGAGATGGAAGGCTTGGATGTTCCTGAGTTCGGAATGCAGGCGTATCCGGAAGACGCGGTCTCGCCGGCGTCGTATTAAATATTCTCGTCTGTGAAGAGACTATTGAGAGACTAGACAGGCCGGGTGAGTACGCCCGGCGCCCACCGTTAATTATTTTTACAGCTTCAACCTCAGGTCGCTCGACGTGCCGCCAGCCGCGGGCACATAGCATTTCAGCGTGTAGTCCATCACCATGCGATCTGCGTTGAAACGCCAGCCCAGCGTTCGAATCGTGCGCTTCATGCGTTGGATCCAGCCTCGCGGCAGCCCGTCACGATCGCGCTGGTAATAAAGAGGAATGACTTCGTCGCGCAGAACCCGCATCAGATCGTCACCGTCGCGCGTGTCATGAACGTTCATGTCAGAATGCGTCCGGCCATTTCCGATGGCAAAGCCGTTAAGACCGTCATAGGCTTCTGCCCACCAACCGTCGAGCACTGACAAATTCAAGCCACCGTTTAGAACGACCTTCTGACCGCTGGTGCCCGAGGCTTCTAACGGACGACGCGGGTTATTGAGCCACACGTCAACACCTTGCACAAAGTGCCGTCCCACGTTGATGTCGTAGTCTTCGACGAAAACGAACTTGTCGGAGAACTGCGGATCGCGCATCAACTGAGCGATCTGCTGCAGCACGCGCTTGCCTGGCTCGTCGAGCGGATGCGCTTTCCCGGCAAACACAAACTGCACTGGTCGCTTAGGATCATTGACCATGCTGGCGATTTTTTCGATGTCCGCCAAAATCAGATTCGCGCGTTTGTAGGTGGCGAATCGGCGCGCAAATCCAATGGTCAGCGCATCGGGAGTGAGAACACGCTCCAGTTGCTGCAGCACGGCGCGAGGTTCGTCACGACGTTCCGCCTGCTTGATCGCGCGACGGCGCACGAATTCGATCATGCGCGACTTCAGATTGAAGTGCGTCTCCCACAGCTCGCCATCGTCGACGTTGTCGATGCCTTCCCAGATTTTCGCCTCGCTGCTGCGCAGATGCCAACCGGTTCCGAGGTGACGATCGTAGAGCCGGAACATCTGCGGAGCAAGCCATGACGGGACGTGTACGCCATTCGTGACGTGTCCGATGGGAACCGAGTCTTCGGTCTTGCCTGGAAAGAGTCCAGTCCACATCTCGCGCGAGACTTCACCGTGCAGCGACGAAACGGCATTCGCGCGGCGCGAAAGTTTCAGTCCCAACACGGTCATGCAGAAGCGCTCGTCGCTGTCCGGATTTTCCCGACCCAGTGCCATGAACGCATGTCTGGACAAGCCGAGCGCTTCGCGCAGCGGTCCAAGATGTTCTTCAATTAGATCGGCATCGAAACGATCATGGCCAGCAGGCACCGGAGTATGGGTAGTGAAGACAACTTCGCGCGCAACTCTTGGAACGGCTTTGTCGAAACCAATCCCTTCTTCTTCCATACGTTGGCGAATCGCTTCGAGGACTGCGAATCCGCTGTGGCCTTCGTTCAGGTGCAGCACTCCCGGAGTGATGCCGAGCGGCTTTAGCGCGCGCAATCCACCTACGCCGAGCAGCAGTTCCTGATGGACGCGTACCCTTCCATCGCCGCCATAGAGACGCGAAGTCATCTCGCGATCTTCCGGAGTATTGCCTTCCACGTCGGAGTCGAGCAGATATAGATCGCATCGTCCGACACGCACGCGCCATACTTTTGCATGGATCGCGCCATGTCGTGTATCGACCTGCACCACGACTGGACGACCGTTGGTGCCGATCGCCGTCTCCATGGAAAGTTGATTGACGTCGGTGACAAGATATTCTTCGCGCTGCCATCCATCGCGGTCGAGGCGTTGGCGGAAATATCCCTGCCCATAGAAAAGACCGACGCCGACCAGAGGAATTCCGAGATCCGACGCGCTCTTGATGTGATCTCCGGCTAAAACTCCAAGCCCGCCGGAATACACCGGAAGAGACTCATGCACTCCGAACTCAGCAGAGAAATAAGCCACTGGGCGCGGACGCAACATGCCAGCGTGGCGCGCTCCCCACGTACGTGTCGGCATCCTGATATTCACTCAGACGACGATATGCGTAGTTGATGCGGCTATGCAGGATCAGTTCGGCTGCACGCGCTTCCAGCTTTGCCAGCGGATATTCGTTCAACAACGATACCGGACTGTGATTCAGTTGCCGCCAGCGCAGACGGATCGAGATCGCGAAACAGCGCAGTCGTGTCATTGTCCCAACTCCACCACAAATTGCGCGCCAGCGTCCAAAGCCGCTCTTGCGCGGGCGCGATGAAACGATCGAGCGTACGCGCTTCGCTGACCACGGGCGCGACACGATTCGCAGCTTCGGCCAGCGCACGAATTTCGTCGTCCGGAAAAACTCGCGCCTCTACCGTCTGCACAACAAGTACACCTTGCAATACTCCACGATCAATCAGCGGAACTCCGAGGAACGACTGATACGCATCCTCGCCCGCTTCACTGAAATATTTAAAACGAGGATGAGTCCGCACCTGCTCCACTGCGACCGGACGAACTTGTTCCGCTACCAGCCCTGCGAGTCCTTCGCTGACCGCCATCCGAAGTTTGCCAATGCATTCGCGACGAAGTCCGAGAGTTGCTGCCAACACCAGGTTGGCGCGGTCGGGCTCCAGCAAATAGGCCGAGCACACATCCGTTCCAAATCTCTTGGCGATCAACGCGACAACGTTCATCAGCGTCTCGGCTGGCTTGCCAGGCTCCGACGCTAAGCTGGCGATTTCCTCCCACGTCAGCACATAGCTGGAATCTAGAGAGCTGACTGCGGTGTCGTTGTCCTGATCGTTGTTCTGACCTTGCATTATTTCAATTGCCTCGTCTGATCGATCCAAACCTGTTCTCCATTCGCGCCGCAACTTCGCGCCAGAGCAGGTGTCCGAACACCTTACTCTAACGTCATTCTATCGGGTGCAAACGGAACTACCGCACAAAGCATTCCCAGTTGTTGATTACCACGGTGCTCGCGGTACGACCAATCTGGCGCACCCTCGTGATACTTCCGTGTCATAAAGACATTAAATCCCACTCCTCCCCGAGTCCAATTCGATTTGTTTATGGATCGCATCAGTAGCGGCGGATTGCCGAACATTGCTGGCACCGACTCGTGCCTGACCTTTGCGTTACAATCAAGCAGTTTCTCTTTCGGGATGTGACGGGCAAATCCATCCAAAGGGGGAAATACCATGACTACCGAATTCTTCTTCGAACCCAGCAGCAAACGCCGCAAAGGATTCCCGTCGGAGTCGAAAGTTAAACGCGGCTTTCCGAGTGGTTCACGCTGACAAGGAACTTCTTGAAAAGCTGGGCCGGAAGGATCCCTGTCCATGCGGCTATGGACGTAGGTTTCAAGAACTGCTGTTTGCGGACAGGCCGCTACGACGGATCAATCCGGAACCACTACCAACGTTGAATAGAAGATAAACAAGAGAGGCGCGGCTCAATGCCGCGCTTTTTTCGTCAGTGTCTAAAAATGATTTCGCGAATTTGAACTGCGTTATTCCACCTCAACCGCAGGATAATCTTCGACATATTCTTCGCCGCCGCAGCCCAAGTGATATGAATCGTTCCGCGAGTTAGAGACAAGCTTCAGGGCCGCTCTTCCACTAAAACCTCGTCGCGCCCTATGCCCCAGCCTCCATGCGTGCGAGAGCAGTGTCCCCAATGTTAGATAGTGTCGGGGTCATAAATCATTAGCAATGCTAACGATTTTTTGCATTATTATGGTGATGGTCAGAGTGGCCCTGTAACACGGCTCCATCAAGAGATTATGTTCGAGACTTTAGAGCGACCTCCCGCAGAGCCCGTCGCCCGACGATGGCCGATTGTGTTTTATAGCGGATATTGCCTCGTGGGGTTGGTGTTTTCCGTTGGCGATTTCTTGAAACATGGCGTCGCACATCCTCTGAGCCTCGCAACCGCCTGCGTTATGTCTTTTGTTTCGTTAACAGGATTGGTAATCACTATGCGATCGAACTCGCCTCTTACTTATCGTAGTCTAAGAATTGGTCTGATTACTGTCATGTTTTTATTCGGTCTGCTCCAGTATTTACGGATGTGAGGGTTTTTCGGATCCTCCCGAATCAAGGCGTTGAAGAAGCGATTCTCCTAACACCCAAAAAATCGCGCGCCGCGCCCCACCCGCCAGGAGGTCTCGGGTGGAACGCGGCGCGCAACCCTTCAACAACAACTTACGCGTTAGCTTTTGACTTAGCTCTGTGACGGATGCAACACGCGGAACGTGCTGCCGCCGTTTGACCACACCAGCACTAACGCATCCTGACCGTTTGGCACGTTCTGCAAAATCTGTGCCACTTCGGCCGCGGATTTCGTCTGCTGCCGATTCACTTCCATGATCACGTCGCCGCGCTGTAGGCCTGCGTTGTCCGCCGGGCTTCCAGGTTTTACTTCCTGGACAACCGCGCCATGAACAACAGTCTGCCCTGAACCCTGCGCTTGCAGTTCATTGCGATCATCCTGAGTGAGATCGGCCAAACCGAGCCCCCAGCGGCCTTTTCCGTGTCCGCTGTCGGCGATTTCGGTTCCCTTATCGCCACCGAGCGCTTCGAGCTTCACCGATACTGTCGTCGGCTTGCTATCACGCACGATCTGCAATTGGATGGTGTCTCCGGGCCGCTTCTGCCCAACGAACATCTGCAACTGTCCAGCGTCGATCACTGGCTTGCCATCGAGTTCGGTGATGATGTCGCCAGTTTTCAGTCCCGCTCTCGCTCCCGGCGCATCAGGATCGGTCTGGCTGATCAATGCCCCTTCAGCTTTGTTCATGTGGAAGAATTTCGCGTTGTCGGGAGTAACGTCGGCGATCTGAATTCCCATGAACGCGTGCTCGATTTTTCCATCGCGAATCAGAGTGTCAACCGTCGGTTGGACGATCTGCGCCGGAATCGCAAATCCCATGCCCGAGAATGATCCCGAAGAAGAAATCAGGAACGTGTTGATCCCAATCAACTCGCCATGCGCATTAACGAGCGCTCCACCGGAGTTGCCAGGATTAATCGCCGCATCGGTCTGAATAAATTCCCCCGGCTTGCGACGATCGCTGGGATCAGGATTCGGACGATTCAACGCGCTAATGATGCCGCGCGTCACCGTGAAGCGGTATCCGTAAGGATTGCCGAACGCGAGCACCGTCTGTCCCGGATGCAGTCCTGTCGAACTGCCCCATGGCACGCTCGGAAGATCTTTGCCTTCGACCTTGATGACAGCGAGATCAGTCAGCGGATCTGCGCCAATCAGTTTCGCGGACAGCACTTCGCGATTGCTCATGGTCACGCGAATATCAACCGCGCCTTCGATCACGTGATTGTTCGTGACAATGTATCCATCGGGAGAAATGATGACGCCGCTACCGAGTCCGTGCTCCATGCGATTCTGCGGTTGCGACGGCATATTGAATTGACGGCCGAAAGGACTTCCCTGCCCAGGACCACCGGGTCCAAAAAACTGCTGCATGTCAGGCATACCATCTTGCCCGCCTGCATTCTTCTCGTTCGGCTTCGAGGTTACCGTCACGTTTACGACCGCTGGTGTGACGCGCGCGGCCAAAGTTTCCATCGCTTTGTCGAGCGTGAGCAACGCTGCGACGCTGTTGTCATCGAGCGGAGCTGCGGCCGATGCCGCGACCGCCGCTTTCGCTGATTTAGAAAAATTAAGCGTTGCCACTCCACCGACTGCCACTGCGGCAATCAGAGCAACGGCAAAACGCCGGGTCACTGCTGCTTTGAAACGTTCAGTCCACTTCATTTTCGTTCTCCTTAAATTGTCGACTGCATGTTTTAGAATGTTTGCCAACTGTTTGTGTTCAGATAAATATAAAGATTCGTGTTTCAAAAATCCTGCTACTAATTAATTAGTTGCTCGTTGCAAAAATTTTTTGCCCCTGCGAAATCGGAAACTAGATCGAATTCACCACTGGGATTCTCATTGATACAGACCGCTCACCGAACTGGCTAAACGTCGTCACGCGCCAAACCTGAACGCGCCACAATTGCGCATCGGAAACTACGTATTGCGTCGACTCGACGTAAACCAGAGTCTGGAATTGCGGGGCGACTTGCTGAGGGTCATCCGCGCCAGAGTTCGGAGCGAAGTTTGCTCCGAAACTAAATCGAACCGGGACTAACTGCGCTTCCAGTGAGGATCCAATCGAAGCAACTTGTACAGTGGCAGGATTCTGCCCCGCTACGACCGGTCGAGGCATTGTCATCACATGAGATTTTTCCGGAGCCTGATTGCTTTTTGCGTGAAGCGACGCCGGGATTACCATCGCGGCTTGGATGGGCGAGTCGGCAGTCCCAACGCTCAAACCGTCGTGATTAGAATTGCTCGCGACCACCGCATCTCCGCGATCGAACGCAACGAACTGCGGCGCGTGCGGAAGCGCAACCAGGCACACTAACGAAAACACGCTAACCAAACTCAACGCAGGAGTCCAAACGCGAGTCGCCTTCGGACGATTCGCGTCGAGGATTTGCGCCATCCGTAGTGAGGCCTCGCGCGCACGATTGACCACGGCCTGCGCCATCGACCATCGATCGCTGCCAGCGTTCGCATTTGCCGCCTGCTGATGGGCCAGACTTTTTTCGAGCAACGAGATCAGGCAGGCTGCATATCCCCGAGGATTCGCCGTCTCCGCCAGCACGGCATCATCACATGCCATTTCACGTTCGACAGAAAGTTGATTCTCGATCCACCACACGGCAGGATGAAAAAAGAAGAGCGCGCCGACAATTTTCTGGATCAAGTTCGTCCAGTCGTCTCGCGCGCCGCAGGTGTGCGAATTCGTGTAAGAAGAATGACATTGAGATCGTCGGGAGAAAGTTCGCGCAAAGCCCAAGCAGGTAGCACGACCGTTCGATTAAAGAAGCCAATGGCGGCTGGAACGCGCACGCGATCAGATGTCGCAATCGTGACAGAACCCAGAGCGTTGATCGTTTGGCGCAAAACAGGATCGAGATCCGCAACGGAAATTGCTGTGCAGCTCCGGCGCAATTGGCGCAGTCGCCAGAATCCTGCCGTCAAACGCGCTATACCGAGAGTCGCTCCGAACGCCCACGCCGCAAATAAATAAAACGCCCAGTGGGCAGGAATGCTAATCGCGGGACGCAAATTCTCCAGCGACTTCGCCGCCTGCGAAAAGTGACCTTGGCCGAAGCCGGCAAGAAAAGGAAGCGCAGCGACGCTCAGCAACGCAAAGAACCACACTGCGAAACGAGTCCCGGAATTTTGCCGGCGCAATACTCGCAACAATCCCCACGCAAACAACGCAATCAGCAAACCCTCAGGCAGAGAGTTCGCAGTTCTCTCGACCGAAAGCTGAGCTAAATTCTGCGTCGACAATTGCGCCGGAAGCCAATTCATTTTGCATCGCTCCGGGCGAGCATCGCGCGCAGGCGTGCCAGATCGTCCGCCCCAATGCCCTGCTCTTCGAGGACGTTCAGAACCAGTTGTTGATGAGAATTTTTGAAGAATCGGCTGACCAGATTGCTGATCTCCGAACGCGTCGCTTCCGTCCGTCCGACCATCGGGGCATAGATGTGGGCGCGCCCATCTTTTTCGTGGTTGATGTAGCCCTTTTTCTCCAGGACGCGGATCGTGGTCAACACGGAGGTGTAGGCAAGAGCAGGCTTTTCATCAATGGAATCAAGCACTTGCTGAACGGTCCCCGACCCCATAATCCAGAGGACGTTCATGATTTTAAGTTCGGCTTCGGTCAACGTTCCAGACTGTCTCGGCGGCATTGGATACCCCTCTGAAACCTTAGACGCTCCCGGGAGCGTTTTGTAACTAATTAATTAGTTGCAAGGAAAATTGGATTGGTTGCCCTCCTACTCGAGCATGGAAAAGAGCCCGCGTTGCCGCTTGAAAGTAGAGACCCTGCGATCCCGTACTTTCCAAGAAATATGGAGGAGGCACCAGGGTCAACCAGCGACGCGCATAACTAATGATAGGAGTGGAGTCGAAAACTCCGACCGGAACAATTTGCTTCCTTCACCCGCCATCCTTGCACTGTCGCGCGATGAGGATGCTTTCAGTTCGGCTGCTGGACGCGGTATATCAACACTTTAGGGAGTTGAGTTCACTTTGGCAGAATGCGTGCACCACTTGGGATGTAGATAAATCCTCCCCCAGGAGTTGGCGATGAAAAATACAAGATTTGCTGTATTGAATATTCTTCCGGCGTTGACACTCAGCTTGGCAATGTGTGCTGTGACTCAACCGGTGTTCGGGCAGAACACGACCCAGACTCCGGATCCGTCGAACCCAAGCACAGCAACGCAGCAGCAGCCGATGCAACCTGACGATCAGACTGCGGCTGCGTCGAAAACTTTCCATGGGAAAATCGTGCAGGCCGGAGACAAATTGGTCCTCACCGCAACCGACAAGACTTATCAACTCGACGACCAGCAGAAGGCGCAAGACTTCCTCAACAAGTCTGTAAAAGTCACCGGCGTTTTAGATGCTTCGACGGGGACGATTCGCGTCAGTGCAATCGAGCCTGCTTAATCTCAATTAACGGTTCACCTCTTCATAGTTCATAGACACGCCCCTGAGCACGGCACCGGAAAAGGCGGATCATGACCGCCTTTTCCCTTTTTCCAGTCCAACCTTGAAACTTTTGGAACGCTCTCCGAGAACATTGGGAGGCCGTTCTTTGAAGTTATCGGACTGCCGAACAACCCATCCGGACCCGCTCGCGTCCAATCCCGACCGAAGGACCTTCATGCGCCTGTTGAGTGTTCGCCTTATCGTTTCTCTCATCGTAGGGATCACGCTGGTTTCCTCCGGCTTTTCCTACTACGAAGTCTTGGGAGAGAAGCGCGCATTGCGCAGCGATGTCGAACATCGCTCCGAAACGCTGGGGGAAAGTCTCGTCAGCAATGTCGAGCAGGCATGGAACACGACTACACCGACGCTTACGAATCCCGCTCCGGATTCTGCGGGAGCGTTACAGCGAATCGTGCAGCAGTTTGGAAACAGAGAAAACCTACTCGGCATCGTGATCTACGATCTCCGTGGAGCAGTAGTAGCGATCACGCCAGATCTAAATAAGACCGTCGCCCAAAGACCTTCGGAGGTGACGCAGGCAATTCTGCAAGGTCGTGAACAAAGTTCATTTGTTCGTTTGAACGGCGTTCCTGTTCATGTACTCGCGCTTCCCATCCGCAACAAAACCAACAACGAAGTCTTGGGCGGACTCGCGGTAGTGCATGACGTCAGCTACATCCGCGCGCAGAGTCTTCAAGCGTGGCGTCAGGCATTTTTTCGTATATTGGCTCAGGTGTTTCTCATCGTTCTCATTACTCTTTTAATCGTCCGTTGGAGCATCACCGGTCCCATCGCCCGCGCAGCCACGTGGATGCGCGCACTTCGCACTGGAAAAGTTTCCTCCCGTCATGGCGTTCCCGACCTGGCGATGTTCCGACCACTCGCGCATGAAGTAGCGACAATGGCTGAGAGTTTGAACCAGGCGCGTAGCGCTGCCGAAAATGAGGCTCGCCTTCGCGATGCCGGAGAATCGATGTGGACCGCCGATCGTCTCGCCGTCCAAATACGCACGCGTCTCGATGGTGGAAGCCTTGTCGTCGTCTCGAATCGCGAGCCGTATATGCATCAGCGCAAGGGCAACGGCAATGGGAAAGAAATCGAAGTCGTCGTTCCCCCCAGCGGCTTGGTCACCGCTCTCGAGCCCGTGCTGACTGCGTGCGATGGCACTTGGATCGCGCACGGTAGCGGCTCCGCCGATTCCGAAACCGTAGATTCGCACGATCGTCTGCGCGTCCCCCCCGATGATCCGCGCTACAGCCTGCGTCGTGTTTGGCTGACGAAAGAAGAAGAGGAAGGTTATTACTACGGATTCGCGAATGAAGGACTGTGGCCGCTGTGTCACATCGCCCATACTCGTCCACTCTTTCGCGCGGATGATTGGAAGCACTATCAGGATGTGAATCGCAAATTCATGGACGCGGTGCTGGAAGAAATCGAAGGCGTAAAGAATCCAGTCGTCCTCGTACAGGACTACCACTTCGCATTGCTTCCGCGCTTGATCAAAGAAAAGCGTCCCGATGCGCGCGTCGCTATCTTCTGGCACATTCCGTGGCCGAATACTGAGGCATTCGGGATTTGCCCTTGGCAGCGTCAACTCGTGGATGGCCTGCTAGGCGCCGATTTGATCGGATTCCACACCCAGTCTCACTGCAACAATTTCCTGGAAACAGTGGACCGCGTCGTTGAATCGCGCGTGGATTGGGAACACTTTTCCGCGCTTCGACAAGACCATCGCACGCTAGTTCGCCCATTTCCGATCAGCGTGGACTTCGTAGAAGAAGATAAGTCCGAAGGTGCAAACCAAGGCGACACTCGTACTTCGAACTACGAATTTGGTTACGCCGAACGTGCTTCCCTGCTCCGCAATCTTGGAGTCGAAGCAACGTTCATGGGCGTCGGCGTCGATCGCGTCGATTACACCAAAGGGATTTTGGAACGGTATCTCGCGATCGAACGTTTTCTTGAAAAATATCCGAACTATCAAAACAAATTTACGTTCGTCCAGATCGGCGCGCCGAGCCGCACCCACATCAAGCGCTACCACGATTTGTTCGCCGAGGTGGAAGCAGAGACCGACCGAATCAACCTCCGTTTTCAAAGTGGCAAGTGGAAGCCCATCGTCTTCCTGAAACGCCAGCACAGCCACGAAGAAATCGCTCCTTACTATCGGGCCGCAGATTTGTGCCTGGTCACTTCACTGCACGATGGCATGAATCTGGTTGCAAAGGAATTTCTCGCGGCCCGCTCGGACGAACGTGGCGTCCTGATCCTGAGCCAATTCACCGGAGCGGCGCGCGAACTCCGTGATGCGCTGTTGATCAATCCTTACGACATCGATCAGACGGCAGAAGCGATTCGTGCTGCCCTCGAGATGGAACCGGAAGACAAGCAACTGCGGATGCACCGCATGCGCAAAGTGATTCGAGAAAACAATATTTACCGTTGGGCGGGGAATCTGATTACAGAGTTGTGCGAAGTACGTCTGGATGCACCCGAGGATGCGCAAGAGAAGATGCGCGCCAGCGTGTCGGCAGCATGAGGTGTCTGCTAACACACTCTCTGGACACCCACTCGAAATTGGAAAGACGTAGTTGGAAGGAAAATGATTTGAAACCAGAAACACAAACCCAGTTCGCGCCGTTTCTGCGCCAGCTTGCACTTGCTTCAAACGCGAACCTTATCCTTGATTACGATGGAACCCTCGCGCCGTTTCGTGCCAAACGCGCTCGAGCCTATCCGTACCCCGGAGTGGAAGACATCCTGCAAAAAATCATCGACAACGGTCGCACTCGAGTCGTAATTGTCACCGGACGCGACGCCAACGAAGTTCATCCGTTGCTCAAACTTCATCCTCGTCCCGAAGTGTGGGGCGTCCATGGACTGCAGCGTCTCAAGCCAGATGGCACGCTCGAAATTATGAGTCTCAACGAACGATCACTGGATGGATTGTCGGATGCCGATCGTTGGCTGGGATATCAGCAAGTTCGTCACGCCGCTGAATTCAAGTCCGGAAGCATCGCCGTCCATTGGCGCGGACTGAACGAAACCGATGCGGAGGACCTTCGAGCGCGCGTCGAACTCGGTTGGCGTCCCATCGCGCAGCACAGCCAACTCAACCTGCTCGAATTCGATGGAGGAGTAGAGATCCGCGCGGCCGAAGCTGACAAGGGGAATGCAGTTCGAACTTTTCTCAACGAGATTTCAAGCGCCGCACCCGCCGCATATCTCGGCGATGACACCACGGACGAGTCCGCTTTTCGCGCGATGAAAGATCGCGGCCTTAGCATCTTGGTGCGGCCCAAATGGCGCGAAACATCAGCGCAATTCTGGATCAAACCACCGGCAGAACTTCTGGATTTTCTCGGCCAGTGGTTGAGAAGCTGCGCGGATAGCAATTCTTTTAATGGCGGCATGGCCGCAGCGGTAAATGGATGACAGCTTAGCCAAATGCAAACGGTCTCGAGTTGGGGTTCATCTGCAGTCCGCAGTTTTATTTAGAACACATAAGGAGGCTTACCTCATGACACCTGAAACGAATGCAACACGGTCGAGCGTAAAACGATCACCCGAGACACCGCAGACATCGAAAGGAAAGCAGATCAATCCGTTCAGCGAGCAGGAAAAACATGGCGACGCGGCACAGCGCCGCAAGCCGCAAACGGAACAGGAATCTCACGGAGGGTCGGTGCAACAGCGTGCAACGACGGGGGACGATGACACCGCCGGATGAAGATGAGCCAAAATTAATGGAACGACCTGCTAGACCGGATCGGTGACTTCGAGCCTCGTCCCTTTCGCAAAACGGCCGACGACAGTCGCGGACTGCAAGAATAGTTTTGCCGCGAAATAAGGCGGATACGCTAGGGCCATCAAATCCAACATGCGATCCGTGTGATCGCGCATCTTTTTTTCGTAGGCAAGGTCATAGCCGAACTCTTCGAGGCAGTCGCCGACCAATCCTTCTAACGATCGAATTTCCGGCTCGGAGAGTTTGGACTTCCAGCGATTCACAGGACTAAACTCCTTGGATCCCGACTCCTCTTTCCAAATCGTGTTGGGAGCAGCGACTCGCCCAATCGCATTATTTTGAATGCGAGCATAGTCCAGATCGTGGTCGAGAAACTTTCCCAACTTCGTGAAAGTCCGTTGCGGATCGAGAACCATATCCTCGTAGCGAACTTCGATGTAGTCATCGGGAAATTGTTTTCCGTAACGCCGGCCTTTTCGCACGGTCCATTGCCAAAGCAGTGCCCATGCGAAAAGAGATCGATCGCGTTCCCGCCAAAGTGGCCGTCCCTCATGCTGTTTGTTCATCGAAAGCGCAGCATCGCGGCCATCCCGTACGACATGCACAAAAAGTGCGTCGGGGATTTCGCGTTTGATTACCGGCATGTGCATGACGTTGTCGCAGTCGTGCGCCGCCCACCGGTCCACTCCCGCGCGGCGAGCTAGTTCTCCCATGGTGATCTGCAAGAAGTCGCCGCCGCTCTTACATTCTTCCAAAATTTTGGATCGCAGATCATCCGGGCCAAATCCCGTCCGACGAAAGGGCTTACTTCGCACCCACATGTCGAATAACTTCTCGCGATTGCGCCGGATGGAAGGATTGCCACAAATTCGAAGCAGTGCGGTATGGACGTAAGGAGCATGATGATACAAGGGGAATCCCCCCGCGGACAGCAGGCTGTCATACAACAGTGCCGTGCCAGAGCGATGGCAGCCAATGACGAACACAGGTGAGTTTTTTCGGGGCATTTGGGTGATTCGATTATCCAACTTTGCAATTTCGTCGGGATGATTCCAGCAAGTCTGTGTTCTAGCAAGTCTATGACCGTACTAGGGTTTAGAGACTGGCCGCCGGTGGAATGCGTCCTGCTAAGCCCGGTGCGTCCCGACCGACCATCCGTCGCCTAAGAAGAATCCGGCAAGATATGCAATAAATTGCACCCTTTCGACACGCGACAGGGTGAGTTCTGATCCCTAAGTCATTTATTAACATTCCCGTAATAAAGCTGGCAAATTGGCTCCTGTCTTGCTACTTTACTTGTAATGTCTATTACGTTTGTAGACTTACTTAGAACTGGCGCTGGCCCCTCATGGAGTCCTCCCTCTCATGCCGGTCCTTTAAGCGGTCGCGGGCGACGGGCTGATTAGAGCGCCTTCTTTTCACAGCTTTCGCAACGGATACACACCGAGAATGGCATCTGATCGCTGTTCCGGAGCCCCTGGGAGATAACACATCATGGGAAAACTAATATTGGTTCGGCACGGACGCACTTCACTAAATCGTCCTGGAGACGATGAAAGACTACGCTCGTGGCTGGATGTGCCACTCGACGACACCGGATTGGAGGAGGCCGCGAAGACGGCCGAATTGCTGACGCACTACCCGGTTGACACGATTTATTGCTCCGACTTGCGCCGCGCCCGACAAACCGCCGAGGTGCTTCGTCGCCGTGTGAAGGCTCCCGTAACCGCGACCAGCGAACTGCGTCCGTGGAATCTCGGCGCGTTCGGAGGCCAACGCGTCAAGGACATCATCCCCTTCCTGAATCTTCTCAATCAGCACGGAGATTTGCCAGCTCCCAGCGGCGAATCGTTTTATCAGTTCTATGGCCGCTACTCCCATCGTCTGACCGAGTTGCTCAGCATGGCGGAAGCGTCGAATGGATATGTGCTGGCTGTAACTCACGTGCGCAACTTGCTGGCTGCGGCCACGATCATCGAAGGCGGCGACAGAAATAAGGTCCCGGTTAGGGGCGGCCCGGCAACAGGAACCATTAGCATCGTGGAAAAACTTAATGGTCGCTGGAAAATCTTCCGCGATGACGGACAAGATGTTGTGCAACTGGATCGGATTTCGTATCAGGATGCAGTTGAACCACATCCATTGACGGACGCGCGGCACAACTCCCCAGAGTTGGCTTCGGCACGGAGCGCTCGATAAAAATGCCCGTCGTTGCCGATCATCGCCCGTCGTTACCGATCGTCACCAACCCCGCCGCCAAGTCTTTGCGGAGCAAGGCGCCGGTCTTTGTAATTGGTTGCAGCCGCTCAGGCACGACGTTGCTGTATCACATGCTGTTGTCGTCCGGGAATTTCGCGGTCTATCGAATGGAGTCGCAGATTTTCACGCTGTTCGAACCGCGCTTTCGCCCACTCAGCAAGGCAAAGAACAAGCGCCGCATGCTCGACGTCTGGTACGGCACGCGTTTGTACAAGCGTTCTGATCTTGAGCCCGCGGATATAGAACCGCGAATTATGGCGGAGTGCAAGAACGGCGGCGATTTTCTGCGAATCTTGATGGAGGAGATGTGCCGTAAGCAAGGAGTTGAACGTTGGGCAGAAACGACTCCGGAACATCTCCTCTATATGCGTCGGATTAAAGAGACTATTCCGAACGCTCTGATCATTCACGTGATCCGCGACGGTCGCGATGTCGCTCTTTCGTGGGAGAAGCTTTCGCAGATTCGACCGTTCCCATGGGATCGAAAGCGAGCTGCGGCTGCTGCGGCGATCTATTGGGAATGGATTGTGAACAAAGGCAGAGAAGCCGGACGCGCGCTCGGGGAGGATTATGTCGAGGTTCGTTACGAAGATCTCGTCCGCAAACCTGCTGAAGTCCTCAGCGGGCTCGAACCCTTCGTCGAGCACGACTTGGATTATGGGCGCATTGCAGAAGTTGGAATCGGGTCTGTAACGAAGCCAAACACGGCGTTCGAAGAAGGACAGCAGATTCCAATTGGCCGTTGGAAGAGTGGTCTATCCATAGAAGATCTAGAAACACTAGAAGGATTAGTGGGCGGCACTCTCTCCGAACTAGGTTACGAGCTTGGCACAAAAGGTATTCGCAGTTTCGACCTTGCCCGGATGCGGAATGCTTACCGAATTTACTTTGAGAGCAAACAATTCCTGAAGACCAGCACCCCAGCTGGCCGTTGGTTTGTGAAACGCAACTTGTCGTGGGTTTGACCCCACGCGATCCAAAACAATCATGTCAAACGCCGATCTAACTTCAATTCTTTTCATTTTGCTGCTGCTCGCGGGCTTGGCCCATTTGCTGGGTCACGTCTTCGTCAAGTTGCACCAGCCCAAAGTGATCGGGGAAATTCTTGCAGGTGTGGCCCTCGGACCCGCACTGGTCGGACGCTTTCATTGGGCCGCAAGTTTGACACAGTCCGTGCAACACGAAGGCAACGTCCTGAGTTTCGTCTACTGGCTGGGACTTCTACTACTGATGTTTCTGTCCGGGGCGGAAACTCGCCATCTATTCACGCGCGAAGAACGCCGCGAAGTTGGCTGGCTGACGATAGTGGGTACGGGCATTCCATTCATTCTCGGATTGCTCCTGGCGCCATGGATCATTCGTCCATCGCTCGCAGGGCCGAATGGAAACCGCATCTCGCTTACGATTATTCTCGCCGTCGGTGTCGCCGTGACGTCGGTCCCGGTGATTTCTAAAATCTTCGCGGATTTGAAAATCCTCCATACTCGATTTGCTCGGCTGGTTCTCGGCGTCGCCGTTTTGGAAGACATCGTGCTTTGGATGGCTCTCGCTGTAGCCACCACACTCGCCGGAAAAGCGGCGTTCAATGCCCGAGCCATGTCGTACCACCTGTTTGGAACGGTGGGATTTTTCGCGCTCGGACTCACGATTGTTCCTCGGATCCTTCGAAAAATTAGCGCTTCAGAATTCAATTTCCTCGCAAGACAATCACCTACTGCATATGCGATTGCCGTCCTCTTAGGATATTGCGTCCTCGCCGGCGCTCTCGATGTCAGTCTTGTCTTTGCAGCTTTTCTTGCAGGCTTTGCCATCGTGCACAAAGAACGTGGACTATTCGATGACGCTATCGAAGCAATGAAAAAAGTCTCCTTCGGATTCTTCATCCCTGTGTACTTCGCAATTGTTGGCCTCAAACTCGACCTCGTGCATGGATTGTCTCTGTGGATGATGCTGGCCTTCATTGTCGGAAGTTGCCTCGTAAAGATTTTGTCGGTTTCCATGGCTGGGCGTTGCGCAGGATTTCGCGGACTCGATTTGCTCAATCTCGCAATCACGACGAATGCACGCGGCGGACCTGGTATCGTGCTGGCCAGCGTCGCGTTCGAAGCTGGGATCATCAGTCCAATTTTCTACACAACGCTTGTGATCGCGGCGGTTGTAACCTCGCAAATGGCTGGGGCGTGGCTTGCTTACGTCCTACGCAGGGGCTGGCCGCTGCTCACTCCGCAGGCGTCATCAACTTCGACATCCGTCGCGCTCGCGGAGACTCGATACACTGTTTGAGCGTCAAAAGAAATCCAACAATCCTATGAACAAATTTTATGTAAGCGGCGGACAATTCAGGACCAGCGTATTTCAAAAGCTAGAGGAATGGGAGTCCGTGAAACGCGCGATGTTGGTGGAAATCGATCCTGCGACCAAGACTTCCCGCAGCGCGATCGAATATGAATCCCCGAAAGAAGTTACTGCAGACCAATTGCCGGCAATCCTCTTTAAGTACGCAACCGCGCGTGGCGACAAGCTCTATACCTGCACGGGCACGGAGGTGATTGTCTACGAACTACCCTCCTTGCGAGTGGCACATTACATTTCGCTCCCCATTTTCAATGATCTGCATCATGTCTATCCGACCGCGCAAGGTACTCTTCTGATCGCGATTACAGGACTCGATGTCGTCGTCGAAATTACGCTCGATGCGAAAGTGTTGCGTGAGTGGGATGTGCTCGGCGCTGACACCTGGAGCATCCACTCCAAAGAAACCGACTATCGCAAAGTTCCGACGACTAAACCTCATCGCGCGCACTGCAATCACGTGTTTCAGTTGGGAGATGAAATCTGGGCAACGCGCTTTAATCAACGCGATGCCATCAGTCTCGAAGATCCTTCACGCCGAATCGACATCGCGATTCAACGTCCTCACGAGGGATTCATATTCAACGACATGCTTTATTTCACAACCGTCGACGGACACATCGTTGCCGTAAATCCGCGAACCCTTCAGATTGACCGCATCCACGACCTTAATAAGATGAGCGGCCAGACCGACGAACCTTTGGGCTTTTGCCGAGGATTTCTGCCTTTAGACGATCGATTCGGATGGGTCGCCTTCACCCGGATTCGTCCCACCAAGTTCCGTGAAAACGTAAGCTGGGTGCGGCATCCAACCCGCGTTCCCCGCCGAAGTCATATCTCTCTTTACGATTTTCAGAACGGAAAATGTCTCGACGACATCGAAACGGAACCGCATGGGATTGGCATCATCTCCAATGTATTTCAAATGTAAGTCGGCGATGCCTTAAGGCGCGCTGGATCGAACCTGCGAACAGGTTTAGATTCGTGACAGCATTCGGAGCGCTTGTCATGAATCTCGCTATCAACTCTAAAACGCAATCGGCCGTTCTTTTCTACTCACTCCTGTTCTTGCTAGCTTTGCCGTCGGCCTTTGCGCAGCGTCCCTCACGCAACAACAATCCCGCGCCCAGCGCCACCGTCCCCTTGTCTTCGATCACCGCTCCAACGGCCAACACCAGCATTGCGACGGGAACATTTTCGACTACCTTCACTGAAGGAGATTTCGCGAAGTCACCCGTCATCAGCGCATTTGGAATCACCGACACCTCCACGTCTTCGACGGATAACTCAACTGACTTCACCGTGACCGTTCCGCCAAAGAGTTATCACCAGGCACTCAATGTCAGCGTGGATGGCTTCACTCAACTGCAAGTCTGCAACTTGGGATCGAGTCACGTGGGCGAGACCCTCTTCGGAAACGCCGTCTCGTGCGCCACCCTGTCCAAAGCTCCGTACGACAAGGTGACTATCACAGACAACACTGGATCACACACTGGCTTGGCAATTTACAACGCGAGCACCAGCCAGTCGGGCACCATGGTTCGACTTCTCTCGGCTACTCCTACGACGGGCGCATTTAATTTCCTGACGGCCTGCGCGGGAACAACTGCAGCAGACGGCCTATGCAAGGGAACGATCGTTGCCACGCTGACAGCTCCCGGCGCGTTCAGCGTCGCGACCAGTATTACAGCCCCTGAGTTCTGCATCGGTTCGAGTTGCATCACCTCTTGGCCCGGAGCAGCTCAACTCACGGGGAACAATACTTTCAAGGGAAACATCGTCGTTCGTGGCGCCATCATGAGCACTTCATCAGGCGTGACTGTAGCGGTCCCATCTGATGGAGGACCGAGAGGTGTTGCGCTGTACTCCATTCAATCGCCAGAGAATTGGTTTGAAGATCTCGGATTCGGCCAACTCTCCGATGGCTTCGCTCGCGTCGAACTCGATTCTACTTTCGCGCAAACTGTGAACGCCGACATCGAATACCACGTCTTTCTCACTCCCGAAGGCGACTCGGAAGGCCTTTACGTGACTAACAAAACTCCACTAGGATTCGATGTCCACGAACAACGTGGCGGCCACTCGAACATCGCTTTCGACTATCGCGTCGTGGCGAAACGATTGAGCTACGAAAACGTCCGACTGGGATCCGTTACACTGCAATCCCGGAGATGACTTTGGCAGTTAGTGCACCGCCAGAAACGAATACTTCCCGTGCGGAGTATTACCCGGCGTTGTCGTCGGATTACAGAAATGTAGCAGCACTGAATCAGGCCCGCCGGGATAGGCGTTGAGAGAAAGATTTCCCAGCTTCTCGGGAGGCGTAATACTCGTTACCTGATCGGACGCCGCGAGTCCTTTCGCCCCTCCGACTACATCCACACAATTCTGAGCGGGCACCTTCTGCGATGGAATTTCCGTCGTGTGGTAAATCTTCATTTCGGACAGCGGAGAGCCTTCCCCTACGGTCAACGTACTTCCTTCGTTGATCCTGACCGGAACAGCAAATATTTTTTCTTTCGCAGTCAGCCGCTCCAGCCAATTCGCGTGTAATCCGTCGCCAGTCTGCGCGATGTAGTTCGTTATGGACACCGGTGACCCAAAGGCCAGCGGTACCGCTTTCGAGAAAGCACCGTCCTTCCCGATATCGGTTCCGATCCATGTGTCATTCGCGTTCGCAGGAGGACGATAGCCCCAGGTTGACTGCGTCAACTCCGGCTGCGAATCGGCAAGCGTAATGATGTGATGCGCGCTGAGGATCGATCCCGGAGTATTCGAAAAGTTCAACCGTCCTTTACTCAGAGCCATTCCACCGCCCTTGCTCGTGCCATCCGTAATGATCGTTGCTGACTGATTCGCAACCCCATTTCCAGGAGGCGCAGTCATACTCGCCAAGCAGGTTGTGTATCCCCCTGGAGAAGCGGTTCCGTAGCTCCCACAGAAGTTCGCAATTTGAATCGGATTTCCATTCAGTCCAATTCCAACCGCGTTCTGAGATTCTGAATCTACCTGCACGCTCTTGTTGATCGACACGATTGAGCCCGGCCAGAAATTTAAATTTCCTCTGTACGTTCCCAGTTTGATCGTATAGGCCGATGTCGACGCGGCCCCGCGATCAATGAAGCCGCAAACTAATCCGCCGGAACATGCGGCGGATTGCGACAGGTTTTGTACAACCGTTCCGCAGGCTCCGCCTGACCCGCCCGCACAGCCGCTCGCGTTGGGATACGCCGCCCCAAATCCCGCTGGCGTCGCCACGCGGATCACATCGTAGGTAATTTCATCGTCCCCGTTTGCTACCCTCGGCCAACGCACCGGGATCGAATCGCTGCCATTGGCTCTCCAGTTGAGGATCTGCATCGGCGAAGTTTGCGTGCTCCGAGTCTTGTCGTTCGCGACAATAAAATACGAGTAGGATATCGGCCCGTTCCCACCCAGCTGAAACGCTCCCTCCGTTCCGCCGTTCCCATCAATTTGAAAACTCGCGGCCCCGCTCGACGCGCCTGCGATCAGGCCTGCGATTCCAAGTCCGGGGAATGGCGACCTTGGCGGCGACAGCGGATTCAGCGCAGTTGTGCTTTCGGAATACACGTTTTTCAGATACGCGCCTTGATAATTTCCGGTTGAGTTCGATGAATACAGCTGCCACAGTCCGCTTGCCTGCAGCACCGTGTTCTCCACGTAAACTCCGTTGGAGTTATAAACCGTAATTCCGTTCGAGCAATTGGCCGTGATCGTCGAATCGCGGAGAGTGATCACGGGAGCAATCTGCATGTTTTGGTTTCCCGCCGAAAACAGGAACGATCCGACCCAATTCGCGCTGTCATTCAAAGGAATCGCCTGGTTGTTGAAATGTTCCACGGTCGCGTTTTCATCGTCCCAAAAATCAAAAAAATTATTGAACGAGCCTGCCTCCCACACCTTGTCATAGGAGATGTCGATCAAGTGCGTGTTCTCAGCGTTGTCTAAAACAGCAACGTAAGCCAGGGCCACCACTCCAGGAGTGGCTTGCCGCTCGATGTCTCCGCCCGCGTGGGAATACTGGAACTCCGTCGGAGACGGCACCGCCGACACGATCGCATCTCCCCAATACGCGCTGTTATCGGTGAACAAAATGGTGATCATGTCGCCCACTCGAAAACCATGAGGACTGTCGGTCGTGATGGTGACAACTTTGGCCCGCTTCTCGGTGCCGGTAATGCGCACTCCCGCAAACGCTGGATCTTTCTTGTGATCCAGCGGCGAGCGAAAACTGAGCCCGGAAACCGTGTTGTCCGTAAAATTATTGGTATTTTTCAGATCGCCGACCTGCAGGCAGGCTCCGCGCCCTACGCAATCGAGCGAGGCTCCATAAGCGCTCAGAATGGATTGGTTGGAATGAAAATAAATCGTGCCCGGAACGCTATAAGTGTTAAGAGAATGTTTGGATCCCGGACCATTCGCGGGCAGCGTGACATTGCATTGACTATTCTTCCAGGGAGTCGGGTCGACTCCGCAAGCAACGTTCAACGTCTCTTGGATACCAGACGAGGCTGACCCAATACTCACACCCGCGGAATACGAATAATAAGGAACGACGACAATCGTCCCCGAAGAAGCGCCCGAGACACAAGTGCCCGCAATCACATTGGCCGCCTCGCTATTCCCGCCGCCAGAGATAAATACTTGATATCCAGCTGTGCTCGTCGTGTCGACTCCCTCCGGACAAGGAGACAGCGTGATCTCCCTGCGTGTCCCGCCCGCTAAGCGAGTCGTAACCGACTGCGTCCAATTCAGAGCCGTAGTCACGTAGCTGATGCCTGCCGGCACCGCACTTTGCTTCGCAACTTCGCTACCTTCCGCCGTAAGTCCGACCGATAGTCCGACCGATAATCCGATCCACACTCCGATCACAACCACCAACAAACGTCGCATGCAATCAACTCCTAATTACGCAGTCACAGCCATAGCTACAGCAACTATAGCGATAGAAATGCGATTGCGGAAAAACGGGAGAGTCCGCCTCAAAAGTCCGGCCCAGCATCGTCCTGAACGCCGACCGCAATCCCGTGATACAGTCGCGAATCACTATTCACACAGCTTTAACAAAGCTGTAACTTTAGCGAAACAAATCGCCCCTATCGTGACGTTCGGAGCGAAACCACCACGCTGAAAGGACTCCCATGTTCAAAAAAACTTCAATTTCGGTTTTCCTGGCTCTTTTATTGCTGACCACCGCATTCGCTCAGCAAGGGGCTGTGCCTACGGGCGTTCCCCATCTCGATCACATTTTCATCATCATGATGGAGAACCACGGATACAACCAGTTGATCAACAACCCCAACGCGCCATTCATTGACAATTTCGCAAAAACGACCAACCTCGCAACCAACTACTTCGCAATAGCGCATCCCAGCCTGACGAATTATCTGGAAGTGGTCGGCGGCTCTAACTTTGGAGTTCAGACCGATAATCCTCCGCGTTGGCACAGCAATTCGTGCTCGACCAATCTCGCGCTCGGCGTTACCGCAACCGACAATCCACCGAGCCCCAACATTTGCCCAATCTCGGGTTCTGGCACGGATGCTGCCACTCCCGCCATTGACTGCACCAACGAAGTGCAATGCGCGCCGGGAAGCAATGATGGAGAAAATAACATCGATGGAATCCAGTCCATCCCCGCTGCGTCGAACATTCTCGGAATCACGATTTCCAATCAACTGGTAACGGCTGGCTTGTCATGGAAAAGCTACCAGGAGAGCCTGCCTCCCGTAGGTCCGAACGGAGTGGACAATAGCGACGGGTATTACACCAACAACACGAACTTCGCGAAAATACTACCCGCGCAGACTCCTCCTTTATCGCAGGCCGACCTGGTCGCGCTGTATGCAGTGAAGCACAATCCGTTTGCTTACTTCCGCGACGTGCAAGAAGGCGACAATCCTGCAAATAGCTTTAAGAATATGGCGCCGTTCGAGGGCAAGGGCGGACTGTACGCTGATCTGGGTTCAGGCAACGTCCCTAACTACTCTTTCATCGCGCCCAATCAGTGCAACGACGAGCATGGGCGCGGCAACGCAGGGGCCTTCTGTCAATTCGATCCGAACGACGACGGAATGCAGGACGGACTCAATCCCGCGCTTATTTATCGCGGAGATGTTGCAGTCCGGGAAATCGTCACTGCGATCCATAGTTCTCCCGCGTGGAAAAAAGGGCACAATGCCATCGTGCTTCTGTGGGACGAAGATGACTACAGCGTCGCACCCACGATCAACAAGGTGGTGCTTGCTGTAGATACGAACTACGGTCCTCACGGCGTGCAGAGCAATCAGTTCTATACGCACTTCTCTCTGCTCAAGACCGTCGAGGGGGCCTTCGGTTTACCTTGCCTCAATCATGCCTGCGATTCGAATGTGAGCGTGATGGGCGATCTCTTCGCTGGTCGTTAACGAATACGTGACAGAAACCACGAAGGCTAAGCAGACCGAAGAACGCGAAATGCGACTTCGGTTCTGCTCCTTCGTCGGCTTCCTCTTCGTCTCCGTCCGTCCTCTTTGTGTGTGTCCGCCACATATTCTAAGATTGAACGTGGAGAGAGAAGTTATTGATCGCCAAGTTCACCGGATGCGCGTCTCGAAATATTCCTTGGGATTTCTCGTACCGATACTGATACCGATACTGGCATCAATTGGCTCGCCGCCATTTGCGTCAGCCACGGCGGCGCAAGTAGCTCCCTCACCGGTGTGCGGCCGGCCCTCCGCCGGAAGCATCGTCGGAGAACCAGAAGATCTCCGCAGCCACGATGGCGTTCTCCAAGTCGATCTGACGATTCAAAACCAGCCCGACCCAAATGGTCACATGCGGTACTGCTACACCGCTGCCGATGGAAGCCAATCCCCAACCCTCAGAGTCAAGCCGGGTGACTTGTTGGTGCTGCGACTCAGGAATAATCTCGTCGCGCCTCCAGATGCCGCGCCTCCAGATAAAGTTAAAAAGCCTGCCCACCTTCATGCCCAGGGCGGGACCGAAACGACTGCGGATCCGTGTTCGAGCGGGCTGATGACATCTGTATCGACGAATCTTCACTTTCACGGATTGTCGATTCCGCCCAAGTGTCATCAGGACGAAGTCCTGAAAACTTCCATCCAGCCAGGGATGGCATCGTTCGAATATCGGATCTCGATTCCGAAGAATCAACCTCCGGGATTGTATTGGTACCATCCGCACATTCATGGCTTCAGCAAACTCGAAGTATTAGGCGGAGCCTCCGGTGCGATTGTCGTCGAAGGGGTCGAGCGCGCCAACAAAGAATTGGCAGGACTGCGAGAGCGGGTTTTGATTATCCGTGACCAGGACTTACAGAATCCCGACGCTCCGCCCTCAAAGTCAGAGCCGGTCATGCCGAAAGTGCGAGTGGATCACGATGGGGACACAGTCAACACAGGTACTGGTTTCGGCAAACCAGCGAAGGATTTATCTCTTAACTTTGTTCCTGTACCTTATCCCGACTATCCTCCAGCGATCGTTCGAATGAAACCGCAGGAGCGCCAGGTCTGGCGCGTGCTGAATGCCTGCGCCATCACCTATCTGAATTTGCAGGTATTGTTCGATCGCACGCCGCAAATGCTGGAGATGATTGCGCTGGATGGCGTACCCGTAAGCCAGAACGGCAGCGCAAATAATCAACTGGCGCTGCGAAACCATCTCGGCATTCCTCCTGGTGGACGCGTCGAATTTATTGTGAAAGCTCCGCCCTCAGGCACCCCAGCAACGCTGGTCACTCGAAGCGTGAACACCGGTCCCGGTGGAGAGAACGATCCGAACCGGCCGCTAGCGACGATCGCCACCTCGGATGACGCGCCGGAACCGGCCTCTGTATTGGCCTCCTCAGCTGGAATGGCGACTGGATCGGCATCCAACGAAACTCTGCCCTGGCTGGGAGATGTAACTCCGGTGCGCACCAGGAAGCTTTTCTTCTCCGAAAAATTGGAAGATCCAAACGATCCGAATAGTCCGACCACCTTTTACATCACAGTCGATGGCCAAACCCCGACCCCTTTCGATCCGACTTCGGATGTACCAAACATTGTTGTCAAACAGGGAGATGTCGAGGATTGGATCATCGAAAATCGGTCCAACGAGTTACACGCTTTTCACATTCATCAGATTCATTTTCTGCTGCTCGAATGGTTCGGAATTCCCGTGAATGAGCCCTTCCTTCGCGACACGATCAATGTCCCGTTTTATGAGGGAAAGACTGCTCAATATCCAAGCATAAAACTGAGAATGGATTTTCGCGATCCGAACGTAGTCGGATCTTTCCTATATCACTGTCATCTTCTTGAACACGAGGACAATGGGATGATGGGTTTAATTCGAGTCGAGCCCGCACCCACCCAACGTCCGCAATAATAGTCGTTATAACGACTATTATTTTCAAAGCCCAACCCTTTTCGCGCCTTTTGCGAAAGGGTGGGAACCCATCGGATCGTACCGAGTCGCGCGTCACGATGCTCAGGCGTTGGTCCCGCCGTCCACCGTCAGGTTCGCGCCGGTGATATAAGACGCCTCATGGCTGGCAACGAATGAAACCAACGCGGCAACCTCGTCCACAGTTCCGTAGCGGCCGAGCGCCGTGTTTGCCTTTTGCGGTGCTGCCCAATCTCCCGCTGCAGGATTCAAATCGGTGTCGATCGGTCCCGGTTGAACATTGTTCACGGTAATGCCGCGGCTTCCAACCTCCCTGGACAAGCTCTGCGCAAACATTTTGACCGCTCCCTTCGTGGCCGCGTAGGCCGCGAGACCGGGCGTCATGTTGCGTTCGCCCACACATGAACCAATCATGATGATGCGACCGCCGTTCTTCATTCGCTTCAGTGCCGCCTGCGTCGCGATGAACGTGCCGCGAATGTTGAGATCAATGATGCGATCCAACTCCTCAAGCGTGGCCTCTTCAAATTTCTTCGGGATCGCTGTGCCCGCATTGTTCACCAGAACATCCAGTCCGCCGAGCGTCGCCACGGTCTTTTCCACCGCGATTCCAACCGCCGCAGCATCAGTGGCATCGGCCTGAATCGCGATCGCCTTCCGACCGCCGCGCTCAATCTCCTTGACCACAGTCGCGGCCGCATCGGATCCTTTTGCGTATGTGATGGCCACGTTTGCCCCATCCGCGGCCAAACGCTTGGCAATTGCAGCTCCGATGCCGCGCGAGCCTCCCGTGATGAGTGCGACCTTCCCTTCCAGTTTCTTGGACATTGTTTTCTCCTCTTTCTCTGCCTCGCAGCAATTAAGCCAGACAGCAGCGATCGAAACAATTGGACCTTGGTATCGATCAGAGTTTCGCGTCAGGATCGTTGAGAAGAAGTACGTTTCGCGTTAGATAAATAGGGACGACGCGGGTGGGACACTTCTTCGCCGCAGAAGTGTAACCCGGTTTTGTTCTTGTGATTTCGATCTCGAGACAAAACAAAGGGTGCGCCCCTTCTCGGGTTTTTTTGAGAAGGGGCCCGTTTGATCTGCCGACAACCATCGGTTCTTGGCGGCCAGGGTTCTGCACTTAATCAGCTTCGGTGCCCTCCGCCATCAATCGCGACTCGACCAGTTTCGGCCAGAACGTATACGCGGGCGAAGAGGGACTCATCGACACCCACCCTTAGCGCCGTGACCGCGCAAGCAGGACGTTGCCGATGGAACACCGCTGTTCGCGACCGCAGTGACGAGCCCCTTCTCGAAAAAACCCGAGAAGGGGCGCACCCATCGTTTTGTTTTAGTGTTGATATCTCAAACCGAAGTCGGGTTATACTTCTCGACCGAGAAGTGGCCCACCCGCCTGGGACAGAAAGTTGAGGCCAGGGCATATCTCATCGCATTGGAAAAACTCGCCCGCGACAAAGGGTTCGGTCTGATCGCTGGCAAAGCACGATCGGTTCGCAACAGCGGCACGAAAGAAGTCTCCCTCAATTAGGCAGAGAAGGCCGGGCACACGCGAGCCACCGGTACCATAAACGGCGCGCGCCTCCGATAATAATAGTCGTTATAACGACTATTATTCCAGCAGCCTTCCCGCAGACTGGATTGTTGCCGCGCGATCCCGTCCGGTTGCCCACGCACGGAGACCTTAGCGATTCCGGAAATCCTCGTCGTCCCAGTAGATGTAAGGTTTCTTGTTATCAGGGAACTCTGGCTTTGAGCGAGAAGTCACGCTGTTCGGCACCTTTAGATCAGGATGCGGGTAGAGAACAGAGTGGGCGAGCATCAGCATGTCTTCCATGCCAGATACTCGAGTCACCACGGCGAACCGGGCAGTGACGCTCGGTCTCAGATTCGCAATCCACTCTCTTATTCCCTCTGCCAGTCCAGCGGCGGCTTCGTCCATTCCGAGAAGAGCAAACGCAAACGACTCGCCCCCGAACCGACATGGACCAACACACCGGTCGCCCAGCGGGCGACACGACCTCCGAAAGATGTCTCCGATCTTTCTGAGGAGCCCGTCGCCCACTTCGTGTCCGTGGGCGATGTTCAGTGCGTAGAAACCGTCCAAATCCGCCTGAACGAAGGAAACAGTCTTGGCGTGTTTCGCAGCGTTAAGCTCTTGCAGGAATGCCGATTTCGACTGGAGGTTAGTGAGAGAATCGAAATTAACGCGAAGATTGAAGTCTGGGGGAAAATCGAAACCCTCGTCCAACCCTTGGGGAAGAACACTCAAGGTTGATGGGGCGGGAACCGAGACCTCAAGGGCGGCGGGAGGGGAAGAGACCAGCGTGGCTCTACAGGCCTCGCAATAAAGATGCGGACGATCTACGCACGTGTGCGCCGGACGGGTTGCCTCAAAATCACGCTTCCAATGTTCCAGAGCCATCTGCTCACCGTCGCCGTTATCCCGGCCTTTTGAGAAAGGGGCCGTCTAACTGCTAAAACCATCGTGTCTACGCGCCCGAAGGCCGTATCTTCCACATTACTACTCCCTACCGTAGAAGTGACCCGCCAATGATAATAGCGACTGTTACAACTTCCGCAACACCGTTGACAAGATCAGCGATAACACGGAGCCCATCATAATAATAGTCGTTATAACGACTATTATTCGGAAAGCCTTCCGACAATAGATGATAGATGATCGGAATCTGCAGCCGATCTGGTTTCGTATTCTTGGATGAGAGAAAGATTGGTCGGGGAGAGAGGATTTGAACCTCCGACCCCCTGGTCCCGAACCAGGTGCTCTACCAGGCTGAGCCACTCCCCGACTGACTTGCAGAATACTAATTTGCCGCGTGACGGCCGCCAAGGGAACTGCGTGGCGACTCGAACTTAAACAGTATAGCATTCTGCGGGCCGGCGATTTGTCGGCCGGTGGGCCGTCATGCCGCGCCTGGAACAATGACGAAGCCAGCCCAGAACCTGCAATGCGCTGCCAAAACAAGCGCCCCGGCTGTTACAATTCCTATGGTGGTGGATGCAGCAGAATTGTAGTTTTTCCCTCTATTAAAACGATTCCATATGTTAGCTTTCACGAGCGGAAGGCTGTTTACTTCGACGGACGTGCTGGAGCATCCGCTTCTGCTCGTCGAGAACGGACGCGTGCTCGAAATCTCCACGCGTGGCGCTGGTGATCGAGATAAGTCCCATGAAAATCGGATTCCGCACGGGGTCGCGGTCTCCGATTTCGGCGACGCCACGATCGCTCCCGGATACGTCGATCTTCATATCCACGGAAACGCCGGATTCGACGTCATGGACGATTCGTCCGACACTTTCCCAGCGATCGAAACGTCGCTCGCCAAGCATGGTGTCACCAGTTATTTCCCAACCACCGTTACTGCTCCACTGGATACGACGCTGCGCGCCCTCGAACGGACTGGCGACAGCAATCGAAAAGCGCGAAGGCAAGCGAGTGGCGCGGCAAGATGACTCGGGCACTCCCACTGGGAATCCATCTCGAAGGTCCGTTTATTTCTCACGCTCGGCGCGGAGTGCATCCTCCGCAAGATTTGCTGGCTCCGACCATCGCGTTGTTCGAGAAATTTTGGCAAGCTTCGCGCGGACGCATTCGGATGATGACCATCGCTCCCGAATTGCCCGGCGCGCTTGAAGTGATCGCGGAAGCGGCGCGGCGCGGAGTCTTCGTCAGCCTCGGACACTCCGACGCCGATCTCGCAACCGCTGAACGCGGCGTCGCCGCAGGGGCGCGACACGCCACACATACATTCAACGCGATGCGACCGCTAGACCATCGCAGTCCTGGAATTTTAGGCGCTGTGCTCACGAACGATCGGGTCAGCGCCGACATCATCGCCGATGGCATTCATCTTGATCCGACAATCGTGAAACTCGTTGCCGATGCTAAGGGCAAAGAGCAACTCGTCCTCATCACCGATGCCACCTCGGCCACGGGAATGCCGGATGGACGTTATCGACTGGGATCAATCGAAGTCGAGGTTCGAGACGGTAAATGCATGTCCAATGGAAGTCTGGCGGGAAGCGTTTTGACGATGGATCGCGCGGTACGAAATTTAGCAAAGTTTGCCGAGTGGCAATTGCCCGAGGCAGTCGCAGCCGCGAGTCGAAATCCGGCGCGGGTAGCGGGTAGCGCGAACAAGGGCAAGTTGGCCGTTGGAGCTGACGCGGATTTCGTCGTCCTAAATAAAGATGGCGAGGTGCTGCGGAGTTTTATTGGTGGCGTGGAGTGCGGGAAGGGCTAGTTCTCAGTTCCCGGTTCTCAGTGGGCAGCGAGAATCACGCGGTAGCAGCTCCCAAGAAACGGTTTGGATTATGGGTTTTCTGAGAACTGAGAACTATTACCCAGAACTACTACCGAAAGATGGAGGGGACGACGAGTAATGCCGGAACCACGTAAATTTCCGCATCACCTGATTCGCGAAATATTTGAGCAGCCCGACGCTTTGCGTCGGATGATTGCACCGCGAGTTTCGCAAGCCGATGGATCGGTTCGTCTCGATGAAATTCGCATCCCGCGCGAAGAGTTGCGCGCCCTGCGACGCATCAATATTGTGGCTTCGGGAACGAGTCGCCATGCAGGAATGACCGGCCAATACATGATGCAGGAACTGGCTGCGATCCCGGTCGATGTGGATTACGCCAGCGAATTCGAATATCGCAATCCCATGATTGGGAAAGGCGAACTCAGCATTTTTATTACTCAGTCCGGAGAAACAGCGGATACGACGGCATCGCAACGTGAAGCCCGCCAAAAAGGGTCACGCACGATCGCCATCTCAAACGTTGAAGGATCGACGATCGCTCGCGAAGCCGATGGATTTATCTACACCGCCGCTGGTCCAGAAATTAGCATCGCATCGACGAAGGCGTTCACCGCGCAGATGGCATGTCTGTTTCTGTTCGCACTTTATCTCGGAGAGATTCGAGAGAAAGTTTCGAAAGAAGTTGCACAGCACTACATCGCAGAACTGCTCGCGCTTCCGGACAAGACAGAAACAGTTCTGGCGGCCGCAGATCAAGTTGAACAACTCGCAGAGCTTTATTATCGCGTCGATGATTTCATGTTCCTCGGGCGCGCCATTCACTATCCCATCGCGATGGATGGGGCGCTCAAGTTAAAAGAAGTTTCTTATATTCACGCTGAGGGCTATCCCACGGGAGAAGCCAAGCACGGACCGAACGCTCTCATCGATTTCCGACTGCCTCTTGTGATGATCGCAACCTGCGACCGCAATGATGAGGGATCCGTGGTGCGTTATGAAAAAAACGTCAGCAACATGGAAGGTTTCAAGAAGCAAGGAGCGACGGTCATCGCACTGGCAACCGAGGGCGATACGATCATCCCAAAAATCGCCGACCACACTTTCTTCATCCCCCCGGCGCCCGAATTGCTTTCGCCCATTCTTGAGATCGTCCCGCTGCAGCTATTTGCCTACTACGTCGCCGCCAAGCGCGGCCTCGACGTGGATCGACCGCGGAATTTAGTGAAGGCGGTGACGTTAGAATAGGAGAGCGGTCGTTAGTCGATGGTCGTTGGTCGTTTGGCCGATCGTTGTCTAATACCGTTTCCCAACGACGAACGACGAACGACCATCGACCGCTCTTCCAATGAATAAATTCCTGCAAGACCGCCTCATCCAGCCCGTCTTGCAGTTGCTGACGCAGGGCATTACTCCGGAAAAAATCGCGTTGAGTTTGGCGGTCGGAATCATGGTCGGACTTTTTCCCGTGGCGGGGACAACTTCCCTGCTCTGCCTGCTCGCAGCCTTAATTTTTCGTCTCAATGTACCGGCGGTTCAGTTGGTTAATTTTCTGATGTATCCCGTGTGGTTCGCGACGTTGATTCCGTTTATTCGATTGGGCGAACGCATCTTCAGAGTCCCTCCACTCACTATGTCAGTGGAGCAGATGCTCGCGATGGCAAAAGCTAATTTGCCGCACGCCATTGATTTGCTTTGGCTAACCGCGTTCCATGCGGCAGTTGCGTGGATGCTGGTTGGTCCGCTGGGAATTGTGTTGCTGTATTTCGTTCTGGTCCCAGTCATTCGGCGGTTGGCAAAAGACCAGTCGGTGGTCGCTAGTCGTTAGTCGTTCGCAAAACTCATTCCGTTCATTCCAAAGATCGCTGGCAAACGACGAACGACCGCCCTTCCCCAGCAAAATTCTCCATGATTCTTTATGATAAAGAGTTGCATTCATATTTGTGAGGTCAGAGTGGCAGAGACGCAGCAAACGAACGGTATTGAAGTTCTGGAAACTCGGGAGTGGTTGGATTCGCTCGATTACGTACTCGCGCACGGTGGGCCGGAGCGCGCCGGACGCCTGCTGCAACAGTTGGCCCTGCACGCGCGTCGCGCCGCTGGATTAAATCTTCCCTTCACGGCCACGACTCCATACCAGAACACGATTTATTCGAAAGCGCAGCCTCCGTTTCCCGGTAGTCAGGAAATGGAGCGACGGATCAAGAGCCTGGTGCGCTGGAACGCCATGGCCATGGTCGTCCGCGCCAACAAAATTCAGGAAGGCATTGGCGGACATATTTCTACCTTCGCTTCCGCTGCTACCTTGTACGAAGTTGCGTTCAATCACTTTTTCCACGCCGCAACCGAATCTGGCGATCGCGACGTCGTTTATTTTCAGGGACACGCTGCTCCCGGAATCTACGCCCGCGCCTATCTCGAAGGCCGTCTCTCCAAGGAGAAACTAGAAAACTTTCGTCGGGAATTAAAAGATGGTGGCGGACTCTCATCGTATCCCCATCCGTGGCTGATGCCCGATTTCTGGGAGTTTCCCACCGTGTCGATGGGACTCGGCCCGATTCAGGCTATTTATCACGCGCGATTTATCAAATATCTGGAAAATCGCGGACTGAAAACGTCTACCGGCGGCAAAGTTTGGGCCTTCATGGGCGACGGCGAAATGGACGAACCGGAATCCCTCGGATCCATCACGCTGGCGTCGCGCGAACGTCTCGACAATTTGATTTTCGTCGTCAACTGCAACTTACAGCGCCTCGATGGACCCGTGCGCGGCAATGGAAAGATTATTCAGGAATTGGAAGCGATTTTCCGTGGCGCTGGCTGGAACGTCATCAAAGTGATCTGGGGCGGCGATTGGGACGCGATTATTCAGAACGATCGCGAAGGCCTGCTGCTCCGCCGCATGGGCGAAATCACCGACGGACAGTATCAGAAATATTTCGTCGAGAGCGGCGCATATTTCCGCCAGAATTTCTTCGGCACCGATCCCAGATTGCTAAAGATGGTCGAGCATCTTTCGGACGAGCAACTCGCCCGCATGCGACTCGGTGGACACGATCCGATCAAAGTCCACGCCGCTTACAGAGCGGCCGTCGATCACGTCGGCTCTCCAACCATCATTCTCGCCAAGACTATTAAAGGATACGGACTCGGCGAAGCCGGCGAAGGCAAGAACATCACTCACCAGCAGAAAAAGCTGAATGAAGATGAGTTGGAAGTCTTCCGTTCACGCTTTGGCATTCCAATTCCGGACGCTGAACTTGCGAAAGCTCCGTTCTATCGCCCCGCCGACGACAGTCCCGAAATTAAGTACATGCAGGAGCGTCGCAAGCAACTCGGCGGATATATGCCCGTCCGCAAAGTGCGCGCCACGCCGCTGAAGCCGATCCCGGAAGCGCTCTTTGAAGAATTCTACAAAGGCACCGAAGGACGCGAAGCCTCGACCACGATGGTCTTCGTGCGCATGCTGTCGAAATTGTTGCGCGATCCTGAAGTCGGAAAACTCATCGTCCCCGTGGTTCCCGACGAAGCGCGAACTTTCGGTATGGAAGCGCTCTTCCGCCAGGTTGGAATTTATTCCAGCGTCGGCCAACTCTACGAACCGGTCGATATGGATACGCTCCTTTACTACAAGGAAGCGAAAGATGGGCAGATTCTCGAAGAGGGCATCACCGAAGCGGGATCGATGTGCTCGTTCATCGCTGCGGGCACTGCGTATGCCAACCACGGCATCAACACGATTCCCTTCTTTATTTATTACTCCATGTTCGGATTGCAACGTATCGGCGATCTGATTTGGCTGGCTGCCGATATGCGTTGCCGCGGCTTCCTGATGGGAGGAACGGCGGGCAGAACCACGCTGGCCGGCGAAGGCCTACAGCATCAGGATGGCCACAGCCACGTTCTCGCGCTGCCGGTGCCGAACCTGCTTGCCTATGATCCTGCGTTTGCTTACGAGATCGCGATCATCATTCAAGACGGCATCAAGCGCATGTACATCGACGGCGAGTCCATCTTCTATTACCTGACCGTCGGCAACGAACCACTTCCGATGCCGGAAATGCCCGACACCCCGGGCATTCGTGAAGGCATTCTCAAAGGCCTGTATCGCTACAAGGTTTCGGAGAAAAAAGACGCGAAGCTTCGCGCGCAGTTGCTCGGCAGTGGCGCGATTATGTTTGAAGTTCTCAAAGCCCAGGCGATTCTGGAGAAAGACTACGGCGTCGCGGCCGATGTTTGGAGTGTCACCAGCTACAAAGAACTCTATCGCGATGGAAACGATTGTGCGCGCTGGAACATGCTCCATCCCACGCAAAAGGCCAAAGTCCCGTACGTTACCGAGACGCTGAAGTCCGCATCCGGACCGTTCATTGCCGCATCGGATTATATGAAGGTCTTGCCGGAATGCATTGCGCAGTGGGTTCCGGGCAAACTGGTGGCGCTGGGAACGGATGGTTTCGGGCGCAGCGAGAATCGCGCATCGCTTCGAGACTTCTTCGAAGTGGACGCCAAACACATCGTTCTCGCAACTCTGCACGCGCTGGCCGATGAAAAAGGCGACAAAGGTGTTAGCGCGAAAGTGTTGGAAAAAGCGATTCGCGATCTTGGCATTGATTCGGAAAAGAGAAATCCGGCAAACAGCTAGGGGTTTATTTTCACGGTCCTGCTATTTAGTTTGTCATCCTGAGCGAAGCGAAGGACCTGCTGTTTCGCGGCGCTTCTAAACAGCAGGTCCTTCGCTTCGCTCAGGATGACAAATTTTGGGTGTGGTTGATTTAAACGCAGCGCGAAGCATTGAAAAGGTCCGAGGGATAAAGAAAGAATGGCAACGGAATTTAAGCTGCCCGAGTTGGGCGAGAATATTGAGAGCGGAGACCTTGTCCGCCTGATGATCCAGCCCGGAGCGAGCGTCAGCCAGGGCCAGTCCGTGATGGAGTTAGAAACTGACAAGGCTGTGATCGAAGTCCCCTCTTCGGTAAGTGGGACGGTGGGCGAGATCCGCGTCAAAGAAGGCGACAAGCTCCGCGTTGGTCAAGTGATTTTCACGGTCGAAAACGGAACTGTCGTTGGATCTGACGCGAAACCAGTTGCTAAGCCAGAAAAAGCTCCCACGCCCTCGAAGAAAGTTGCAGAAGTACAAACTGCAGCCGCAGTCGCTGCAGCGTCCCCTTCGGCTTCCGCACCCCCACCAACTGCGCAACCTGATCGCCGTGCCAAGCCTGCGGCTGCCCAACCGAGCGAATTCAAGATGCCGGAACTCGGAGAAAACATCGACTCGGGAGATCTGGTGCGCTTGATGATTTCGTCCGGCGACACAGTGTCCCAGGGACAACCCGTGATGGAACTCGAAACTGACAAAGCTGTAGTCGAAGTTCCTTCGACAGTCAGCGGGGTAGTCGGTGAGGTCAAAGTAAAAGAAGGACAAAGAATTAAAGTTGGACAAGTCGTATTCACGCTGCAAGGAGGCGCAGTTGCAAGTGTTCCAACGCCGCGCAAGCACGATCCAGTCGAACATGTCTCCGAACAACAGGGAGCGCGTCTTACGTTCCAAATGGCGCTGCGCGCCGAAGGAAAAACAGAAGAACAGGCGCTGCCGCCCGATCCCCCGATGGCCCAACCGTCGGCCACCGTAGCGGAGTTTGTTATGCCATTACAGCTGGGCAAAGTCGCAGGCACGGAGCATCGCGATCCCGCTCCAGCTGCTCCGCATGTGCGACGGCTCGCGCGAGAAATCGGCGTCGACATTCATAGCGTAAAAGGCAGCGGCCCCGGTGGACGCATCAGCGAAGACGACGTGAAGCTGTGCGCCAAAAATGCTCTTGCGGCGGCGGCGAGTCCGAAGGCTCCTGGCACTGGATTTGCGGAACCGACTCTTCCAGATTTCGCAAAGTGGGGAAAGATTGAGCGCGTTTCGATGCGCGGTGTGCGGCGCAAGACGGCCGAGCATCTTCGGCAGGCGTGGAACACGATTCCTCACGTCACACAGCAGGACCGCGCCGACATCACAGAACTCGAACAGCTGCGTGCCAAATTCGCGCCTCGCGCCGAAGAGGCGGGCGGCAAAATGACGGTCACTGCCATCGCTCTGAAAGTCTGCGCGTCGGCGCTGAAAGTTTTCCCGCAATTCAATGCCTCCATTGATATGGGGAAGGAGGAAATTGTTTACAAGCAGTACATCAGCATCGGCGTCGCGATGGACACCGATCGCGGCTTGCTTGTTCCGGTTATCCGCGATGTGGATAAGAAAAATATCGTCGAACTGGCAGCAGAGTTGACACAGCTATCGAAGAAAGCGCGCGACAAGAAACTCACTCCGGATGATATGGGAGGCGGAACATTCACTATCACGAATCTCGGCGGGATCGGCGGCACGGGATTTTCGCCGATCGTGAATCATCCTGAGGTCGCGATTCTTGGACTGTCGCGTTCACGCATGGAACCCGAATGGGTGAATAACAAATTCGAACCACGCTTGATTCTCCCGCTCTCGCTTTCGTACGATCATCGGTTGATCGACGGAGCTGACGCCGCCCGGTTTTTGCGCTGGATTGCAGAAGCGTTCGAGCAGCCGTTCTTATTGTCGGTTCAGGGATAGAAGCCACCCCATAGATAATTCGCTGGAGCGGTAATGGAATTATTCCCGGTCAGAAATGCTTTCGGTTATGGAGAATTGTTCTGGTCGATTCGGCAGTGGATAAGTAGAAGAAAGTCTGCTCGGTGGCCCGAAGTGGTTGGTACTATCGAGGGCTACGAACTGCTCATGGCCAGACAGAATGGCTGGTTCGTTGTTTTTTACAGTTACGAATTTAATGGCGGCTCGTTCTCGGGAGAGTGGCGGACATGGCTGCTTTTTACCTTCTCGTCAGTCGAGTCGCAAACGGGTAAATTCATAGCCCGCCTGCCGACCGGGACCAAAATCGGATTGCGGGTGGATCCGAACAGCCCGAATCGATCGCTCGCAGAACTCTAAGAAAAAGGATATTGATAACCAAATGACAGACACTCCAAATCTCCGTATAGCAGTAATCGGCGCCGGCCCCGGCGGATACGCTGCCGCGTTCTTGGCCGCAGACCTGGGCATGAAAGTTACGCTGATCGATCCCGAAGCAAATCCCGGTGGGGTCTGCCTGTATCGCGGGTGCATCCCGTCGAAAGCGCTCTTGCATGTCGCGAAGCTGCTTGAAGAAGCGGAGCAGGCGAAGAATTGGGGCATCGAATTCGGAGAGCCGAAAATCGATTTGAACAAGCTCCGCACTTATAAAGAAGGCATCGTCAAAAAATTGACGGGCGGACTCGGCCAGCTATCCAAACAGCGCTCCGTGACGTTTGTCCAAGGGAAAGCGGCGTTTGTAAATTCGACCACTCTGAAAGTCACGGAGACGGCAGGTGGCGACGAGAACCTGACTTTCGACCGCATCATCATTGCCACTGGATCGCGCCCGACCGTCGTTCCCAGTCTCAAACTCGACAGCCCGCGTCTCATGGATTCCACCAGCGCGCTCGATCTTCCCGACGTTCCCAAAACTCTGCTCGTCATTGGCGGTGGCTACATTGGACTCGAACTAGGATCGGTCTATGCCACGCTAGGCACCAAGGTGACCTGCGTAGAAATGATGTCGGGTCTTCTGCCCGGTGCGGATCGCGACCTGGTCCTCCCGCTACACAAGAAGTTAGAGAAGCTTTTTTCTTCGATTCTGCTGAACACCACAGTCAAGTCTCTTAAAGACGAGAAAACCGGCATCCGCGTAACTCTCGAAGGTCCAAACGTAAAAGAAAAAGAACAGGTATTCGATCGCGTGTTGATGTCCGTTGGACGCCGTCCGAATTCTGAAATCCCTGGCCTCGATCAGACAAAGGTGAAAGTTGATAAGAAGGGATTCATCGAAATCAATCCGCAACGTCAGACTGCTGATCCAACGATCTACGCAATCGGCGACGTCGCTGGCGAACCAATGCTCGCGCACAAGGCAATGCACGAAGGCCGTTGCGCTGTAGAAGCCATTGCTGGACACAAAGTTGCTTTTGAGCCAAATGCAATTCCCGCGGTCGTGTTCACAGATCCTGAAATCGCGTGGGCTGGACTGACTGAAACGCAAGCCAAAGAACAAGGACGCGAAATCAGCATCGCGAAGTTCCCGTGGGCAGCCTCAGGACGTGCGATTACCATCGATCGTCCCGAGGGACTGACTAAGTTGCTCATCGATCCGAAAACAGAACGCGTACTCGGCGTCGGCATCGTTGGAGCTGGCGCTGGTGAACTGATCGCTGAAGGCGTGCTCGCTATCGAAATGTGTGCGCTGGCAGCCGATGTGGGTATGACGATTCATCCACATCCCACATTGTCGGAAACAATGATGGAAGCGGCAGAAGTTTTCTACGGACACGCCACGGATATATATCGTCCAAAGCGCTAGCGAGGTTGGAGAGATAGGTTAAAGGTTTTACCACGGGGGGCACAGAGGAACACAGGGTAAAGCTTTAGGTTCTGTGGTTTACCCCGTGTTCCTCTGTGTTCCCCGTGGTGAAGATTTTGGCGGTCGAACATCGTCGAGGCCTGGCGAGTACGCACGGCTTTCCATCTACCAGACCTCTTACTGGAACCTCATGAAGAAATTCGCGTTTTTGTTTCTTCTCGTGTCGCTTGCTCTCCCCGGCTCATCGGCCCAGTCGGTAAGCGGACTGCTGAAGGCGGCAGCCCCGGCTCAAGAAGCAGCGCCGACATCCTCCGATCCGCTCGGCCGCGACACCCCTTCGGGAACTGTCCTTGGATTTTTGCAAGCCGGGCAAAACGGAAGCCTCAAGACCGCCGCGGATTACCTGCAACTCAGCACCGCTCGCCGTCAGTCGCAAGGTCAAGAGTTAGCTGAGAAACTAAAAGCTCTGATGGATCGCGCGTTCGTTGGCAGCGTGCAGCATTTGAGCAAACGCGGCGAAGGCAGTCTTGAATTCGGTACCCCCGATCAACAAAACATTGGCAACTTTTCAGTAGGAGACGCGGAGGTTCCGGTCGTCCTCGTGCGCGTTTCCGATCCGACGTTCGGCAAAGTCTGGCTATTTTCTACTGACACAGTGAATAAGGTTCCGGAACTTTATGACAACCTCGAAGCGCATCAGGTTGAAGGCAAACTGCCAAGCAGCCTGGTTCGAAACACGCTTCTTGGCATGCCGCTTTGGCAATGGCTCGCGCTCTTAATCGCGATCCCATTGGCGATCGCGGCCGGCTGGGCTCTCGTATTACTCCTCGCCATCCCACGTCGCCTCTGGATCAAACTCCGCAATCGTCCAAACCTGCACTCCTACAGCCACCTATCCACGCCGCTGCTCGTATCATTCAGCGCCATCGCGCACCGCATCATGGCCAGCTACTTTGGTCTTCCGTTGCTGACGCGGCTTTATTACCACCGAATCATCGCCGTCCTCGTCAGCATAGGATTCTTCTGGTTCCTTCTCCGCTGCACTGGAATCCTGATGCAGCGTCTCAGAATTCGCGCCGTGACCGCTGGCCGCACCGGCACCGGCACCTTGATGGTGCTGGGCGAACGGCTGGTTAAAGCTTTGGTGGTAATCACTGCGCTCCTGGTGATGCTGGCCATTCTGGGCTTCAACCTAACGACAGTTCTCGCCGGACTCGGGATCGGCGGTATCGCGATCGCATTTGCTGCGCAGAAGACGCTCGAAAATCTTTTTGGAGGAATTTCGGTTCTCGCCGACGAAGTCATTCGCGTCGGAGACAGTTGTCGATTCGGCGATCGCGTCGGGACCGTCGAAGACATCAGCCTGCGCTCCACTCGCATTCGCACCGTCGAACGTACCGAACTTTCCATTCCTAACGGCGCGCTCGCGACCATGAACATCGAGAACCTGACACGGCGCGACAAGATTCTCTTCAATCCAACTCTCGAAATGCGTAGCGAGACATCGGCGGACCAATTGCGCTACGTGCTTGCCGAAATCCGGCGACTGCTTTACGAGCATCCTAAAGTTGAAAGCGACACCGCTCGCATCCGTTTCGCTACTTTCGACGCCAGCTCGTTGAACCTGGAAATATTCAGCTACGTGCTCACCCGCGACATGGCGGAATTTACTGCCATCCGCGAAGATATCCTGCTGCGAATCATGGATATCGTCCGCGAGTCGGGCACGGACTTTGCCAATCCGTCGCAGACTCTATATCTGGCGCGCGATTCCGGTCTCAACAAAGAAAAGACGGTCGCAGCCGAACAACACGTGGAACAGTGGCGGGACAAGAACAATCTTCCCTTCCCAGATTTTGCGCCCACCGAAAAAGCCGAGTTTCGCGACTCAATTGTCTATCCACCGGCTGATTCAGCGACCGCGCGAAAACTTTAACCGTCCGGAGATCGCCTTCGAACATTCTCAAGAACTATAGGGGCACGTCCTCGCTTACCCCGGTAACTTGCGGCTTTGCCCTTCCGTTCCTAGCATGGGAGAGTCATGCCCCATGCACTATTGCTATCTCCGGATGACCAGGCTGTGAGCGCGATCACTGGCGTTTTAGAAGAAATGTCAGTGACTTGCGAACGTCCCCTGGATGGAGTTTCCGCTGCCCAAAAGCTCAATTCGCAAAGCTTCGACCTCGTATTGGTCGATTGCGAAAATCTCCCGGCCGCCAAACTGATTTTTGACGTGTGCCGCCGCGGAAAGAATGGCCACAACCCGGTTCCGATCGCTATCGTGGATGGCCGTGCTGGTTTGCCCACCGCCTTCCGACTCGGCGCAGAACTGATCCTGACCAAGCCAGTCGCAAAAGATCAAGCTCGGACCACAATCCGCAGCGCAGTAAGCCGCGTGCGAAAAGATGTCCCGACTACCGAAAGTGTCGCGCCAGCTTCGCAGCCCTCGAACTACAGCGCGCCCAACGCAGCGCTTCCGGCGGAAACACATGCGGAGGCCGCGATTGCGTCCACCGCGTCGCTCTTGACCAACTTTGACGACGCTGCGCCGAGTTTCAATCACAGTACCGCGAGCGCTAGCGCGACTTCGACGCTTTCCGCGGCAGCTGCAGCTCCGGCAATCGCTACAGTAGTTGCCCCAAAGATGCAGTCCGCCCTGGCTGAAATCGCTGCCCCGTCCGTGAACTCCAAACCCTCTGAAACATTTGCAAATGCTTCATCCATTTCTGAACTGGCTTCAATTCCCGACGTTTCTGCGAACGCAAAGCCCAAGCTGCCGCTCATCCCGTCCGATGACCCAGTGCTCGCGGAACTTGAGAGAACGGAACAAGAAGAGTCAGAGCGGGCTACCAAGCTTGCGGAAGTGAAGCTCGAAGTAGCAGAACCTGCAAAAGCAGCGGGGACTTCGGCCAACGCCGGGGCCCCTGTACTCACCTATCCGCACAGCCGCCAGAAGACTCGAGGTTCGCTGGTCGCACTTTTCGCGTTGATGCTTGCCGTTAGTGGTTTTTACGCCGCGTGGACCTATCAGCCTGGATTTCAGACCATCGCGCAGCCCCAAATTGATCGCGTTCTTGCCTTAGTAGGATTGGCCAAGCCAGCGCAGAGCACCGTACCAGTTCCGGTGCAGAACGTTCCCAAGCCCGCCGTGCAAGCTGCTGCTCCCGCGCCGACGACCCCCGCTGATCCGAACCAAACGCAATCAAAGACTGCAGATTCGACCGCGCCTGCAACCGCAAGCTCGCCCAATTCGACTCCAACGGCAACAACACCAGCTCAGCCCGCTCCGAAGACGACGGCGACAGGAGTTTCAGCCGCGAGTGTTCCCCCTGCTGTCGCAGCGCCAACAGCCGCGACACCTGCGCCAGCTGTTGCTGGAACCAAAGCAGTAGCTCCCGCAGCCAAGCCTGACGTGGCCAAAGCGAGTGACGCCAAGAGCACCGACCCGAAGCTCGATAGCAAGAAGTCGACGACGGTTGCTGCATCCGACGCGCCGCTACCGGGTGAGAGCAGCGCCATTATTCTCTCCTCGAAGGGTGCGGAGAAGCGCCTCGCACACAGCGTCCAACCGAAGTATCCCGCCGAAGCAACTGGGGGATCGCAAGGCACCGTAGTCCTCAAGGAAATCGTGGACGAGACCGGCAAAGTTGAAGGCGTCCGTTTAGTTGAAGGAGACGCGACACTGGCTACTGCTGCGATCAAAGCCGTAAAGCAATGGCATTATCGTCCTTATCTGCGCGACGGCAAAGCCCTGCCATTTCAGACAGTCGTGATCATCGACTTTCAGAGGCCGTAGAAAAACGTCGTTGGTCCGGTCGTCGGTCGTCGTTCGCGGTTTGATGGACGATGAAGCGCGAACGACCGTCGACTAGCGACTAGCGACCATCGACCATCTCCGCTCTTACCAAATTACCCCCGTAACTTGATGGTACCCACGACATTACCTAGCATTACTTCATTATGGGTTACCAAGCTTTACTCTTCTGTCCCGACGAAAAACTCGCGCGCGTTGTGAGCCAGGTGTTCACCGAACTGGACTTCACCGTGGATCCCGTTCATGAGCCATTTGCCGCAGTCAAAAAACTGATGGCGCAACGCTTTGACGCGATCGTCGTGGATTGTGAGAACGAGCAGAACGCGTCTCTACTTTTCAAGAGCGCGAGAAATTCCAGCTCCAATCAAAGTTCACTCGCCATCGCGGTGGTTGAAGGACAAGCCGGCGTTGCGAAGGCATACCGCATAGGCGCGAACCTTGTATTGACCAAGCCGATCAACGTGGAGCAAGCAAAAGGAACCTTGCGCGTCGCTCGAGGACTGCTCCGGAAAAACTCCGACGCAGCCAACGCCTCGGCAGCCAGCACTGCAACTCCAGTGACGCCGCCGCTGTCGCGTCAGACATCGAGTGACTCTTCCAGTCCGTTGTCACCAGCGCCCGCTCGCGCACCGTTATCATTTGCTGCATCGGCTCCATCAGTCGAGCCACCTAAACATGCCGCCTCGCCGCGCGCGAATTTTCAGCATACCGATTTCGAAGATCAGCCCATTGTGACCGTCCCCGATTCAATTCCGGCGCAAATTCCCGCGATGGCAGCTTCGGCAAGAATCGCGGATGTCACTGACGCTGATTCCGACGCAATACTCGAAGACGCATTTCAAGATGATGCCCCGATCGAGAACACGGCAGCCTCTGCCATAGAAGAATCTCACGCACTCTCGACTGGCGTAGACACATCTTTGAATATTCCCCACTCCATTTCTGGATCACGACCGCCAGTGGAAAGTCCGATCGCTCAAGCGCAGAGCTCGAGCACTCCTTCTGCATCCGCTTCCAGTAGCGCTTCGGCAACTGGGTCGGCGGCGGCCGCAGCGCCTGCAAAAGCCATTACTGTACCGGCACAGGATTCTGCACAGCCTTCAGTAAAAGAGACAGCATCGTCCGCAGCGACTGCACCTCAGCAACCCGGCCCTAGCACGGCACCTGCCTTTGTATTTGACGCAGCACCGACGAGCGATGCGCCGTCCTTTGGCGCCCTCAACGCAGAGGAAGATTCCGACGGATCTAGCGGCAACAAGAAAATGTTGATCGCCGCCGCGGCTGTGCTCGCGATTGCAGCGCTCGGCTATGTGGGATACACGAAGATGAACGGCGACCATACAACTCCAGCGCCGCAGCCAGTAACCTCGACGCAAGACTTTACTCAACCATCACCCGCGTCCGCGATGTCGTATTCACCGTCCACGAGTCCTGCAACGTCGGCGTCAGCGAAGCCGAACTCGACGACAACCGCCGTTCCCACGACTGCAACTCCAAAAATTGCCGTAGCCACATCGCCCGAAAAGATTGCGGTTGGTAGTGGAAATCCTCCAACGATCCACATTGGAGTCGATTCCACGAACGGCGTTCCGAGCACGGGTTCGGCGACAACAGCGCCAGCGAAGAAACCCTCTGCCTCTGCGATTCGGGTGAAGTCGAGCGACGCAACGGCTGGTCAACCGCCATCCGATGATTCCGCACCGGTTCTTTCAGCGACGTCGGGAGCCAACACGGGCAACAACGGTCTAAGCAATCTGATGTCGTCCACATCGTCGACCTCGCCGGTTCCGACGCTCGCCACCGTTCGAGTTTCTCAAGGGGTATCTCAGGGATTGGTGATTAAGCGCGTTCAGCCGAAATATCCAGCGGCGGCCCTCGCTGCACGCACCACGGGTGCAGTCCAAATTGAAGCCACCGTCAGCAAAGATGGCACCGTTACCAACGCCAAGGTGCTCAGCGGAGACCCTGTGCTAGCGCACGCCGCTCTGGAAGCAGTTCGGCAGTGGAGATACAAGCCGTACTATCTCGATGGCGCGCCAGTAGAAATCCAGACCCAGATCACAGTCAATTTCAAAGCAAACTGAGTCAGCTATCGACACTCAGCCATCAGCCGTCAGGCAAACAAATCCTGACAAATCCCGGAGTCAGTAAGGGTTAGCTGACGGCTGAGGGCTGATGGCTGAGTGCTGCCAGCTAATTCAGCTGCTCATCCAACGCGCGATGCCTGGGGCGGCCCGGATGTGCACTGATGCTCCGAAATTTTTTGTAGATTCCGTGCAGATCCTCACTCAAAATTCTCAGCACCTGCATGCAGAAATCGCTGTTAGCGCGTAGAAACTCCCTGAAGTCCTCCCCCGCGATGAACGCCACCAATGTTTCATCAACCGCTTGCGCGCTCGCGCGGTGCGTCTGACCACTCATGCTCTCGCTCAGCCCCAGGATTCCGCCGGGGCCAACCAACTCCAGGAGCTGCAGATTGCTGTGTAACGTCGGCAAAAGAACACGGATCTGCCCACTCTCCACGAGATAGACACCCGCAGCCACCGTCCCCTGCTCAAAGAGCATCGCACCGCTCGAAAGGAAGCGTATCGACTTGATCCCCTGAAGCGCCTGCAATAGATCGGGACTCAATTTTCCCGTCGTAGCCTGCAACAACACACCGTCACTCTCCTCGCATGAATCCGTCCACTTGCCTGAATCTATGTATGTAGCATGAGCGCGGAAGAGGCGTATGTGACGTCCATCACACCTGTAAGTGACATGACAACGGCGCGATTTGGCGAAACGCCGACGCGATCGAGAACAGAGCTGATGACGGGAATTTGCGAGAGATGGAACGCCTGATAGCTAACCGGGTTTAGATTTCCCCTGCGTGCCTCAGTATCCTCGGTGGTGAAAGTTCTTGAAGTGTGAAGTGTCGTCGTGCGGTGCTTCGCCCCTACTGCCTTTCCAAGACCTCGTCGATGGCGACCTTGCCACCCTTCTCGACATTCACGATCTTGTGGATCGGCTTAAACCCTGTCATCGTCACGTCCACGATGTAGTTGCCCGGACCAAGCATCACATCGACCGGCGAGATCTTGTCCAGTATCCGTTGATTGATTGCGACCTGGGCGCCCTTCGGCTGCGTGTGGATGCTGATGGAGCCCATACCTGCCGTGCTGTCGCTGCCGTGTCCAAATAGCTTATTGAACTTGCCCACGGTCTTGATGTCTTCCGCATTGCCCAAGGCTCGCAGTGCGGGCGCGAATTGGAAATTCTGCGCCGGACCGAGGTCGGCCGTAATAGTTTCTTCCAGGAATCCTTGTTTCTTAACCAGTACGGTGTGACTTCCCTTTTCCACCGCGAACTGCGCGGGCGTAATGCGTCCCGTAGGTTTGCCGTCGAGAACGATCTCGGCGCCAACCGGCGTGCTGTTCACCACCACCAGCGCATTCACTGGCGCGAGGTGAATTACAAGCGACGACTTGCTGGCTGCTGCGACATCCACCGATCGCGTTTCCGACGTATAGCCAGACTTGCTCACCGATACGATGTGTTTTCCAGGAGTCAGTGCGGCCAAACTGAATGGCGTCACCCATGATGGATCGCTCTTTCCATCAAGCTGGAACGACGCTCCCTGAGGAGTGGAATCGATCAGCGCTTCGCCGGAGACTACAACTGGCGTCGCCGCGACAACGGGCGAGCGCCGCGCATTCTTGGCCTGTCTCTCGATCTGCCGGACTGACAGGTTCGGTTTCGTGTCCATAACCGGCACGTCTTGAGGCACAACCGCTTGAGCTAACGGAGCCTGAGCCACCGGCTGCGCGGGCGCTGGAGTTACAACTTTGGTGGGCCGAGGAGCAGCCGTCGCATCGTCGTCCGCCGACCGCACGTGGAAAAATACAGCGATTGCAATGACCAGAATCAGTCCGACAGCACCCAGGATCGCAAACAACATCAGTCGCGGTGGAATCGTCGAAATTTCCTTGACTGCTTTGGCTGCAACTTCGCGTGGCTGAATGCGAGGCTTCTCGTCTTGATCTCTATCTTTCCCTTGGCGCGGATAGATCTGCGTCACGGTGCTCGTTTGCTCAACTGGCTCGGGAGCAGGTGGCGTATATACCGGCTCTTTGAGCGGAGGCATTTCGGCGAGGTCGGAAAAGCTTGTTCCTGTGGAGGCCGGTTGCGCTTCGACGAGCGTCGCTCCAAACTTGGCACGCGCCGCAGCCGTGGCGGCCGACATGGTCTCCGTCGACAGCGCCCCCGTCATCATGGGATCGCCACTAGCCGGGGCTGCTTCAGGCTCCAATTCCTTTTCAACTGCCTCAGCCGATAGCACGGGTGCATGCGCAGCTTGTGATTCGCGGACGCTCTGTTCGATCTCTTCGATCATCCGTGCACCCGAAGTCGCATCGGATTCGCTCTCGAGGATTGGATTGGCGAACCCTCGTCCTGTGGTTGCGTGTGCGGCGCCCGCAGCCGCGGCAGAAGCCTTCGGCTCAAATGTAGAGAGTTCTGGCAGTGTCGAAGAGGTCGATGCTGGCGAGGCCACGGGCGCAGAAGCTACTCGCGGCGCAACCGGCTTTGGCACCGCCGGTTTCGGTACAGCCGGAACAGCAACAGCCTCCGATTTCGCAACACTCGATCCCGGCGAAACGAACTTGCTCGCCGCCGCTGCCCGAGCCGCAGGATCGACTGCAACCTTCACGGCCGCCGCCACGGGACGCTTCGTTTCCGTGGCAGCTTTTTTATTTTCTTTGCACAATTCCAGGTCCGCCAAAAGTTCGCGCGCATTCTGATAACGTTCGGCGGGATCTTTCGCCAATGCCTTCATAATCAGCGCGCTCACCGCGGGCTGGATCTTCGCATTGACCGAGGATGGATTGGCCGGAGTTTCATTCTGTATCTGATTCACCAGCGCAACGTCGTCCTGCGCATCAAACGCCTTACGGCTCACCACCATCTCGTAAAGAATCGCTCCAACTGTGAACAGGTTCGAACGAAGATCGATGGCTTCCCCTCGAATCTGTTCAGGCGAGCAATATGGCATCAACCGCCCCAGACCCTTTCCTGATTCCGCTTCAATCAAACTCATATTGGAGATGCCATAGCCCAATATCTTGACCATGCCATCCCACTGCACCATGATCTTTGCCGGCTCCAGCGAACTATGCGCTACGCCGATTGAAGCCGCATGCTCCAGCCCCGCACAAAGCTGCCGCGTAATGTCGAGCAGATCCCAAATCGAAAACCCTTCCTTGCGTGCCAACATCGTGGCAATACTGTTGCCCTGGATGTACTCCATCGAAGCGCAGAACTGTCCATCAATTTCTCCCGCGCCATAGAGCATGACAATGTTTTGGCTGACGAGTTCGCGCGTGCGCTCGCCTTCAGCAATCAGAGTTTCCACGAACGCATCCGAGCGCTCGCCCAGCGACTCGAGACTCTGCGTCTTGAGCGCCACGACCTGGTTAGTTTCCGTGTCCATCGCCTTATAAATCAGAGCGGTGTCTGACTTGGAAAGCTCACTCTGCACTTCGAAACGTCCAAACATCGTTGCCATTACAATCGCCTCGCGGACACAATCCGCACGAATTCCTGTGTATGGAAGTGGCTAATAACAGGGGAGAATCACAGCTAGAATACCGCCATGGACGGCCCAACTGAGAGTTACGAAGGTCACTGAAAAGAGGGGTGCCAGGCCGTTGCAGAATGCCAAAAGGCCTATTTGACGGACTGCCTAAGGCTCCATTAATCGATTATCGAACCACAGGGAGACCTTGTCTCGCGCCCTTGGAGACAAGCGAACCCGGCGATCGATAGTTTGGAATTTCTTTCAAGGCATCGGCTTCCAATCTACTGCCTGAGGTGTTCGAACGGGATTTACTCTCGGTACTGAAGTATAAAGTCGCTCTTCACTGTAGGGTTGTAGAGGAAATGGAAACGAAGCGCAAGAGATTGTCCGGAATATGGGATTGGAAGTGCTGGAAATATCGAATCGCTAATGCTCTGCCACGCAGCCTTGTCGAGTCGGACGTCTCCCGATGGTTCCACTAGCTTCATACCTGCGGGCTTGCCGTTCTTACGAATCACAAACTCAATCGTCACCGCGCCCCGCTCCATTTTCGGTGCGCGCGCGGACGCCGGACTAAGCTGGTACCAACTGTGCTTGACCGTTTTCGCGACGCCCTGCAAATAGGAGCCGACATCTACACCGGACGTGTCGCTCAATACATCAATACCTCCGAGATCCCCTGCAACTGGGTGAGTCTGATTCGGTTGCTGCGTAACCGAGTTCGCTAGAGGAGGATCTTCCTTCGGTGCGGTAGAAGGAACTCCGGTTTGTGCGGAGAGGACAGCCACGCAAATTAGGCCGACTGTCATCGCTGAAAGCAGTGAATATTTCATTAACCCACCTCGATCCAAATCACTCAATGTTCACATCGTCGGACTATTCGAGCCATCGGAGCCCCAAAGAGAAAACTCGAAAATCGTTAGCAATGCTAACGATTTTCTAAACCCGACTCGAAATGGGACCTCGCGAAGGTCGATGTGACGCGGCGTTTTCTCCGCGCTACAATAAGTCGCATCAGCGGAACACCAACGAGGCGTCTTATGAAACTCAGCAAGGCGATTGTACTTGGGAGCACGATAGTGGCTCCTAAAGCTGGTGGGCAGTATTTCCCGGAGCAAAAAGCGGGATGTGCGCTCGGAATGGCGAGCATCGCCAACGGGTGCACTTATGGGACTGTGACTCGCCGCGTCAACGAGCGCGAACGCCGCACCCTGGGCGTCGAGGGCGTCTGGGGACGTTGGGTGCTCTCCGTGGTGCGACGGCCCTGCGACTGTTGGTTGTTCCGCGTGCCGCGCAAGATGCGTATCAAGGACATCATCGCGCACATCTTCGACTTCCACGTCATGAAGAAAAAAAATGGACCTTGGACCAACTGGCCGCATGGGTCGAAACCCACGAAACGAAGGAGCTTATCCGAACACCGGTCGCGGACACGACGCCTATCCGCGGACCTGTGCCCATAGACGTTCAAATTGCCCGACGCGCCGCAGTTCTCAAGTCTATTGAGAACCGAGAGACGGAGCGGCGATGGCTATCCATTCTGACTACTGCCGGGGCGCAACACAAAGAAACACTTTCTAGAACCGACATTTCTCGGCTGAACTAGCTGAGCTCTTCTGGGGTGTTGCAAAACGGCTTGCTGGCGTCATGGGCAGGAGCACCATTCACCGCACCCGGACTTGAAGGAGGCAATCTGCATGCGTGCTACTGCACTCGCAGTCACACTCGGTGTCTTATTATTCAGCCAAGTCACGTTGTTCGGTCAGGTCGCACCGCCACCGGCAACGACAGCGCAGGCACACGCCCTGCAGATACCAACGACGTTCGACCTGTCCGCCGACTTCTCTTTTCGCGATAATCCCACCCAACCCAGCAGCAGTCAGGTTTGGCAATACGGATATTCTGAAACCAAGTCTTTAGCGCCAGATCAGTTTCGAGTCGACGTGCAATCCGATCGTACAGATATGAAATGTGATCCGACGGGTTCGATTGGTTTCTGGCATCCCACTGCGAATAGCGGACCGGGGCCCGGCTATTATCCGTACGTTGCTTACAACACTACAAAACAGCCGCAGGTGGGCTGCAAAGGATGGGCCGTCCGTCCCGGCGAAGTCGCCATGGAAGGCAGCACCAGCGGTCAATACAGCCTGGTCCGGTTCACGGCACCGGTCGCTGGCACGTACAAAGTGAGCGCCCAGTTTGAAGGCATCCACTACGGACTATCGACTACCGACGTACATGTTCTGCACAACGGCACATCGTTGTTCGATGCCGACATCGACGGCTATGGCGGAGACCCCGCGTTCCACAAAGTTGAGGGAGCAAGCCCAACTGCAAATTATTCAGGACAGGTGGAATTGAAGGCCAACGATACCGTGACCTTTGCCGTAGGCGTTGGAAAAGATGGAATGAATTCCGGTGATACAACCGGCCTCCTCGCTCAAGTCGTTTTGGTGGCGCGCGCCAAAACGACGGAGGGGAAATCGGGGCGATGAGATGAACGCGAAAGCGGACCTGGCGCTCCCATTGTTTGCCATATAACAAAGGCCGCCATGCACCACATCATCGACAACCTATGGCTAGGAGGTCAGGAAGATGCGGACGAATTGATCCGCAACAATCCTGAGCAGATCACCGCCATCCTCAACGTTCGTGGTCCGGATGCTTACACTCCTCCCGGACGCGACCAGTCGGCAGAGCATCCTGGCAAAGCCTACAAATGGATTCCCGCGCCCGACATCGGCAGCGTCTCGCCGAAACATGTGCGCTGGGCTTTATCCTGGTTGCGGGAGCAGACGGAAAAACGCGAGCGGATATTAATTCACTGCAAGTTCGGTATCTCGCGCTCACCAGCCATCCTCGCGGCGTTCATGGTGGACAGCGGAATCTCTTCGAATCTATCCGAGGCTAAAGCGACGATCTCAAAGCATCGCGCCGTTCAACCCGCGTCGCAAATCGTGGCGGAGGTTACACCCGTCGTGTTGGTCTCCGCCTTAACAGGATTACCCAACCAGCAGGCATTCGATCAAAACGATAAAAACAACCCCGCTCCGTTCGTCGCTGCCATTGAGATCGACTTCCTCAAAATATTCAACGACACCTACGGAAAGATCGCCGGAGACGCGCTCCTGCGACGCTTGGCCAAAATTCTCACCGACGCGGGACTCGATGTATACCACTGCGACAAGAACGTCCAAGAACAAACTGAGGGACAAGAAAAAAGACGAGGGCGGGCGCAGGATGAGGGAAACGCATTTCTCTTTATCTGTAGAGGAGATTCCCGTGAGGATTTGACCGCCAACCTCTCTCAGGCCCGCAAGTTCTTGCGGGAACCATTCCAACTCTACGCCGACGGCCGCATTCAAACCATCGAAGGAACAGATTTTTCATTCGCAATCGGGACGACGCAAGAGGACGCACAAGCCATCCTTCTAAAGGAATCCAAGAAACTTGTTGGAGGCAAAGAATCACCCGAATGGCTGCGAAAAATTATAGAAACGGGCGGCGGCAAAGGAAGTTGGTGAGGCGTTGGCTCGCCCATTTCCAGTGAGAATTTCATTTAACTAACCGGTTAGTTAAATCAACTCACCAGCCTAAATATTGTAATTATCTATTGATGAGGAGCAAGATCAAGCCGTCCGCAACGAGCCCACCGCATCCCCTGACGTCTCGGAATCACTCACCCATTCCCAGACCCGCCGGCCACGATCATTGCTCAAACTGCGAGCTTCGCCATAATCCACCAATCGGTTGAGAACGGTAGTCACCGACGCCAGTGGATCTTTATGACGCGCCATAATTGTTGGAGCATATCGTTCCAGTTCCACGCAAACCTCGCGCGCTCCCAACGGACGCCGTACCTCCATCAACACTCGTCGGCATGCCTTGGTAAATCCAGGCTGGCGGCCATTCGGTTTGCGGTCGATCAGTTCCAGCAAATCATCGCCCAGCACTTGATCGCCAAAAAGATTCGCGAGTCCCGCGATCGTCTGCTTCACCGTGCCGATACGCTTCATTACATCGGCCCGCTGGCGCATCAACTGCAGGAGTTCATCATGCGCCGCCTTCACCACATGCTGCGCTGAAACGCTGTTGGATTGCGCGTCCAACCCATGCAGGCCGGCCTGACCGTTCTTTCCGATCTCCATACACAACTCCCTCATGAACCATGACAACGAGGACGATTGCTCGCCCCGTGTCTTGTAGTACGGAAATGTATCTTCCGAAGTTCCCTTGAGGGTTGGACGGATTTGCCGCAGAAAGGTTATCAGCTGGTTGGACCCTGGAGTTTTGCGGACAATACGACTGGTGTGGCGCGGACACTCTTGTCCGCGAACCTGTGCACTGGCACTGACCAATGTTTCGACAGAGATTCTTGGTCCGCACGCAGATAAGGCATGCCATGCACGCACTCGGAGGGAGTTCCCCCGAATCAACTAACCCATCACCGTCGTATGCTCAGGCCGAATCTTATAAATCACGCGCACCTCGCCAGGCTTCGCGTAGGGATATTTATCGAGTCCCATATATTTCTTGGCCATCTTGTCGATGTGGTGATCTCCGCCTTCTTCCGTAATCTCAACCACCGTCCCACGGATTTCCAGATAACGATAAGGATTATCAGGATCAACAATCGCCAGCGCGACTCGAGGATCACGACGCACATTTTTATCTTTCTGGCGTCCCCGAGCCGAGTTGAATATGACGTGCTGTCCGTCAAAATCGCACCACACGGGAGTGACCTGAGGTCGGCCGTCGGGCATGAGCGTGCCCAGATTGGCGAACGCCCGCTTCTGAAAGAGATCGAGATATTTTTCTGGAATCACACTGGACATCGCTAGCTCCTTGTCGAACGACTGACGTCGAATCTCTGACTTGATTTCCGCCAGTGATTATAGATGGTCGAAGCGACCTCGTGTTCCGTGTGGGGACAGGCGCCCATCCAAGCCGAGCGAAGCTTGGCTTCCCCTACAACGAATTTCCCAAGTCCTCTGCGATCCGCGGCAGAACATTTCGTAGCAGCGCGATGAACTGCCCCATCACCCGCCGTCCTACCTCAAGCACTTCTTCATGCACCAGCGCCTGATCCAAAATCCCCGCAGCCATGTTGGTCACGCATGAAATCGCCAAGACGTTGATCCCCATATGCCGCGCGGCAATCGCCTCCGGGACGGTTGACATTCCAACCAGATCGGCGCCAATCGTCCGCAGGTATCGAATCTCCGCCGGAGTTTCATAACTCGGCCCAGCCAGCGCGGCATACACACCCTCGCGCGGCGGAATGGCAAGCTTCTTCGCCTCCTCCAACGCAATCTCACGATAGCGCTTCACGTACGTATAACTCATGTCCGGAAAGCGCGGCCCAAACCGCTCGTCATTCGCACCCGTCAGCGGATTCTGCCCTTGCAAATTAATGTGATCGCGCAGGATCACGAGCGCGCCCTGCCCATACTCAACATCAATTCCGCCCGCGGCGTTCGTAAGAATCAAACTCCGAATTCCCATACGCCCAAACACGCGCGTCGGAAAAGCCACTTCGCCCGCCGTGTAACCTTCGTAGAGATGCACGCGTCCCTGCATCACGGCAACGGGAACGTCACCAGATTGTCCAATCACCAGTTGCCCCGCGTGTCCAACGGCCGTCGAGCGTGGGAACGTAGGAATATCCGCGTAGGGAATGCGAACAGCATCCGTAAGACCATCCGCAAACGATCCCAATCCGGAGCCAAGCACGAGCCCGATCTTCGGACGCAATGAAGTCTGCGACATTACAAATGCCGCCGCGGATTCAGCGCGAGTGAATAGGTCGGTCGTCATTTCTGTGGTCACTGAAAAACGAAAACAGATTTGTCATCCTGAGCGCAGCGAAGGACCTGCTGTTTACCGCTGCACGAGACAGCAGGTCCTTCGCTGCGCTCAGGATGACAAACTAACTTTAGAATTTCTTTTCAAATTCTACAAAGGCTTTCTCAAGCTGCCACTGCAACCGAGCGCGTTCGCTGCGATCCAGTCTTTCCTGGCAAGGCGCATTGGGCAAGTCCGAACTTTGTGGGGACACGGTGCATGGTGGGACATGGCCCGTGGGCGGTCCATCGCTAAACAGACTCCGACCCGCAATAAAACTATGTTCCAGACTCGCCCGCGCCATCCTCTTCAAATCGCCATAGGAAAGCCCCTGATCCTCGACCGCCCGCAAATACTCGTGTGTCATGTCGCTGCGCGAAACGCCTTCATCGTCGGTAGCGAGCGCCACAGGCACTCCATACTTCACATATGTCGCCAGAGGATGTCGGCCTCCACTAACCCCAAGAATCGAATCATTCGAAGTCAGACAAATCTCGACCAGCACATTCTTCTTGGCCATCTCCTGCAGTAGCCCGATCGGGATCATCTTCACTCATCACCGACGTTCCATGCCCAATTCGCTCAGCCCCGGCCCGCTCAATCGATTCGCGAATATGAAATCGTAATCCCTCCGGCGGAACCAGTCCCATCCACAGTTCGTCAGCATGCAACGACACGTGCGTCGGCGGATAAAACTTGCGCAACGCCTCGATCATCTTCATGTGCAGATCGAAGTCATGCATCGGCACGTAATAGTCTTCCGGCATCACCAGGTTAAATCCAACGAATCGCGGATCGACTTTCACCAACTCGAACGCCAGCACAATCTGCGCGAACACCTGTTCGCGAGGCAATCCTCGTAGCACTTGGTACAGATAGTGAATCGTCACGTCGCATCCCGGAGCAGCCTGCGGAGTTCCGCAATGCAACACTTCTTTCTTGCGAGCTTCGTCGGAATCAAGATGACTGCGAACCGATGCCACCACATCCGCCATCCCACCCGCGAGTAACTTGTCACGGAGCTTGACGAAGTCGTCGTCCCATCCAACCTTGCCGCCGAGAATCGCTGCATCCGCACCATCGGCCGTATGCATCAACTCGACATATTGCAGATGATCCGCCGCCGCACGTGACGCAACTTCAGCAAGGGCGTCACCAATGTGCTTGTCGAATGCCGGACCAAACTTGTCGAACGTCCCAAAAAAATGATCGTGCCCCGACTCCTGTTCGCGATGCCAGTTGCGCATCGACCAGGCATCGATCAGTTGGTCGTAAAGAATCTGGTCTTTATAAGCGCAGCGCACCGACGGCTTGTTCTTGTACGTCTCGCAAGAGTCACATGCGGCGCGGATCAGCTTCGAAGTGCTGCGATCCACGCACAGCGCGCTCTCGGACGCCCAGTCAATCATGCTCTCCGCATAAATCGCACCATAGAGATGGACATGCAGATCGCCGCCCTTGGGCATCTGCTGCAAAAACGCCTGCAGCAATCCTGGCTGATGTCGCACCGATTCCAGATACTTCGCGGCACTCTGCTCCCCGCTTTGCGCCGCCAACACATGGGTACCAGCAAACAAGCAAACGCCCATCAATATCGCCAAACGCCGCAACTGCCGCATAGAAAGTCCCTTCATCCGTGAGACCCGTATTGTAGAGGATCATTATTCGTCCGACAGTTCCACGACGGCATGCGCTGCCGCAAGGGCTCCCCCCGTGTTCCTCTGTGCCCCCCTGTGGTGGAGCCTTTTTTGCACTCAGACGCCCGTTTCGGATGATCCACGAGCAAAATCCGAGGACGAGATAATCAGTCTCCAAGCGGTCAAACCATCGATTTGCACAGCCATATTCCTTCTGGACCAGACCGGGCAACGTTCTCGATCCCCGCATAATTCGTTAGCAATGCTAACGATTTTTTGAGCGCGCTCAATCCAGTTGCACTATTTCCGTGTCACCCGCCTGTGCACGCCCTGCACTCGACTGAGAAATAAGAACTTATAAACCTATGATTTTCATTGACGAAAAATATCGGAGTGCTAAAACCATAATCGTTCTTTGACACGTTCTGAAGTTTTTCCGGTTGGTGCAGCGTCCGGGGCTCAAGCGAAGTCACTCAAACAACCGCGAGGCGAGTTTGGGAGGGCAAGCAAGGGTCTATAGCTAAGCGCTGGTCGAGGAGAACAAGAGCCACTGTTAAAGGCAGGATAGAGTCCCGAGGCGTTGAACTGGTTTATCCGGTTGGCGGTGAGCCCGGAGCCCGAGCAAAGATCGGCTTGCAATGCACCCGCAAGGGAGTTGCAGGAAAAGGTCAGCAAGGGTCTAACGCGAGCTACTGGCCGAGACGAATGAGATCAACATCACCTCGGGACTCTCTATTTTTGCGGCAGCCATCAGGCTGAGCCGTCAGCGCTCAGCGGAAGCCCTCGTCCATCTGAGCCGAGCAAAACTCGGCCACCACGATGAAACGATCATCGCGCCGCTCCAATAACTAATTCCCGAAGACCGCGACCGCAACCGTTGAGCCGAATGCGATGCAGTCTACTCTCTTCGGAATTTGGCGGACAACTCGCCCCCGCCTCACTTTACGCGACACGGCACCCGGCCCCACAGACCCAGTGATTGGAGGTCACACCAGTCTGAGACCGACCTCGTTCGCCGCCTCGTCGACCAGCGCTATGACTTCACGAAGAAATTGATTGCGCTCGGGAGTAGGCGTCACATCCGGGACGGGCGCAGCACGGTCGTAAATGTCGCCTTTGATGATCGCAGCACGCTGATATGTCGAGCCTGTCCCGCGACGATTGTAGGCACCTTGCCAATCAGCAACATGTTCTTGTCGGAGTCTGCGCGTTGCAAGTTCGAGAACGCGTGAACTGATTGCTTGCGCAAAGCTATCGAACGTTTGTTGCTTTTCATCGTCTTGGGGCTCCGCGCTCTCCCATTTCACAGGGTTTTGAATGAAAATGTAGATGTCGTCCTGCAAGCTATCCCGGAGGTCCGCGACGGGCCGCAAGGTGTCGTATTGATCGTCCCAGCCTTCCGCCAATCGGCGAGTCAAAGCTTTGACTCGTGTCCAATGCTCTTTCGAACCTCCCTCCAGTTTCAATAGCCACTTTTCCTGAAACTTTTCGGCAGCATTCTTGACCGCGAGCACAAGGTTGTACCTATCGTAGACCGGAAGCGAGTCAGCAGACTTGGGAAGTTCGCGAACAGCGGAGACTGCGGTGATCAAACTCAAAAGCTGGTCAATTGTGCGAAGCATTGATTTCGTGTTGCCGTCTAAACGCTGGTCGATATTCCCAACAAAAAAACAACCCCGCTGCAGGCTTTGTCGCAGTGCTCGCTCAGCGAACGGGCCTAGCTGTTCCCCTACGGCCGTCAGCACGTTCTCGGCTGAAGCAAGGACGTGAAGTTTCCTAAGCCGAAAAGTCGGCAGATTGTCGCCCTGAACGACGTCCATGTGCGTAAAACAAGTAAGCATTTTCGCGGTCTTACCTGATGAGGCAAGGCTGCGCATTAGCTGAACAGGTGCAGCCTGCATGGGTTGAGCTGCGTTGTCAACCAAGAGAACAACATCGACATAGTCGAATCTCCGCGTCAATAGGGTCGGTATACTTGCAGAAGAATCGGGTGTGTGGCCTAGTCCCTCCCCATCGAAAAGCACCAATTGCGGTTGGACAGCCGACCACGTCGGCTTAAATGGTCCGCCAACACGAATTCCACTGACAAGGGGGGACAGTAGAGTTCCAAAGTAGCGCGCGTGGTTGCTTGAGAACCTAGAAACCTCCGAAAGAAATAACGCGCGATCTTCTGTTTCCCAAGACCAAAGACGCGGCCAACCCTGTTTCGTTTTCTGGACCTTGCCCACAATCAATCGATCAAACCTCTGCTCAACCTCTTCTAAAAGGCCATCAGCTAAGGATTGAAAATCATCGTCCTCGCGGAGAAGATGATCCAATTCTTCCTCGAAGATCTCTTGGACAACACGTTCATCGCCGCTCTTAGCCCCGAGTTCTTCTCCGATGCGCTTGCCATGGGCGGAAGCGATCTCCGTAAGTCCGGCTATCGTGTTCATTAGCAATTCGTTCGTTGAAGAAAGATCTACATCGCTAGCTTCTGGACCGTTATCAACCTCATCCTCATAGTCAAATTCGCTGGCACCTTCAGATGTAGGGCCATGGCCAAGGATGTAGCTCAAACGAAAGCGCTGACTGACATGATTAAGCAGCCGACGGAGTACTTCCGCCTGGGACTCACCTTGGATAGTTGCTAGCGCCGCAGCCGACATACACTCCTCAATGTAATCGCGTATTTCGTCTCGTGGCCTGAAAGTGACGACAGCTCTGTATGGGGCATCTCCAAAAACGAGTTCCATATCCGCAACCGTGGTTTTTCCGGGTGAAGTGGACGGGAACCTTTCATTCTGAGGATCAGTACCTATTAGCTGTCGAATAATGGTTGTCTTGCCTCCACCCGTGGTTCCTACAAGCAACACACGGCGATATTCACTGTCCAATGGAGGGAGAGGCACAATCGAATCGCGTTCGGCGAAATGATCCGCTAGCTCCGGAACGACTTCGTAATAAAAAATCGACACGACGAGAGGGTCAAATCGGTGTTGAGCACTAGCTCTTGCGCTCGCGTCGTGGAATGACGGCTCACTCAGGAGTTCGTTCATTTCCGCTACCAATTTTGTGGCTTCCGCTCGATCTTTAGTATTGAGGCCATGTCGTACCCTCAGGCCTGGTTTACCCGTAGTACGGTCGTTGCGCAATGGGTGCCTAAAAATGACTGCCCAACCCTCGCGACCCTGCGACTGACTGAGACTTGCCTTGTATGCTCGTTCCATAAAATCCTCCAATAAATTGTTGTTCCAACGTTGTGCCGACTTTCATATTGCGATAGCTGGAAACCATTTGTCAAGCAGTTTGGAACAACAAATGAACAACACTAATTACAGCCTTCTTGAAGCACTAGTTTAGATGTTTATAAAATGCTATAATCGCAGCATGATCGATGTCACTCAAGACATTCATTCCCTCACCACCTTCAAGCGCAATTCTTCCGGCTTGATGAAACACATGAAGAAAACTGGACGTCCGCTGGTGCTTACTGTGAATGGCAGAGCTGAGGCTGTCGTCCTCGCTGCGAAAGCCTATCAGGAAGTGGCCAGTCAACTTGATGCCGTGGCCGGTATTCGACGCGGTCTCGCACAAGCTCACAGAGGCCTGGGCCGTCCGGCAGACGAGGTATTCGACGATTTGGAACTCGAAGGTTGAAAAAATCGAGCGTTGAGCAGGTGAAGTACCGGGTCGTCATTACCCCCGCTGCGGAGAATGATCTTCAGATAGCCTATCGCTACATCCGCAGGCAGGCACCCCGCGCGGCCCGCGATTGGATCCGTCGCGCACGCGAATCCGCAAAAAGTCTCGCAAACCACCCTGAGCGATGTTCGATGTCGCCCGAAAGCGCATCTTTCGAACAGCCGATCCGCGAACTGCTCGTCGGCTCCGGCAATCGTGGTACTTACCGATTTCTATTTGTCATTTTTCATGAAGAGACATCGGTTTATATTCTTCATATTCGGCATGGATCGATGCTGCCGCTTTCCTCTAACGTATGAAACCTGCTCACAGCGGAATATTCCCATGCTTCTTGCTTGGGTTCTTATCCCGCTTATTCTCCAGCATGGCCAGCGCCTGAATCAGTTTCTTGCGCGTCTCGCTCGGTTGGATCACAGCATCGACGAATCCGCGGTCCGCAGCAACATAGGGATTCGCAAAGCGATCGCGGAACTCTTCGATTTTCTGTGCCCGAACAGTATCGCGATTTTCTGCTCCATCGAGTTCGCGCTTATAAACGATATCCACTGCGCCTTCCGGACCCATCACCGCAATCTCAGCGCTCGGCCATGCGTAGTTCACATCTGTGCGGATATGTTTTGACGCCATCACGCAATACGCGCCGCCATAGGCCTTCCGCGTGATCACCGTTATTTTCGGGACCGTAGCCTCCGCGTAGGCATAGAGCAACTTCGCGCCGTGACGAATGATCCCGCCGTACTCCTGCTGCGTGCCCGGCAGAAATCCCGGCACATCTTCGAAAGTGATCAGCGGGATATTGAAGCAGTCGCAGAAGCGAACGAAGCGTGCTCCCTTCACTGACGCATTGATGTCGAGAGTGCCGGCGAGCATGGCGGGTTGATTGGCGACGATTCCAACCGGCTTGCCATTCAGACGCGCGAATCCGACGACGATGTTCTTCGCGTAGTGCTCGTGAATTTCGAAAAAGTATCCATCATCGACCACCGTATGAATCACATCCTTCATGTCATACGGCATATTCGATTGATCGGGGATCAGCGTGTCCAACTTCTCGTCGTCACGATCGATCGGATCGGTACAAGCCTTGCGCGGAGGGTCTTCCAGATTGTTCGACGGTAGAAAACTCAGTAACTCACGGACCATCGACAAACACTCAGCATCATCGCGACACAAGAAATGCGCGACACCGGAGGTTTCGTTGTGCGTGTGCGCTCCGCCGAGTTGATCTTTGGTGACTTCTTCGTGCGTGACGGTCTTGATCACGTCGGGCCCGGTGATAAACATGTACGAAGTCTGATCGACCATCAAAATGAAGTCGGTAATCGCCGGAGAGTACACTGCACCGCCCGCGCATGGACCCATGATGGCGGAGATCTGTGGCACGACTCCGCTATAAAGCGTGTTGCGCAGAAAGATGTCGGCATATCCGGCAAGCGACATCACTCCTTCCTGAATGCGCGCGCCACCCGAGTCGTTGAGTCCAATCAGCGGCGCGCCCATCTTGCCCGCCATATCCATGATCTTGACGATCTTCGCTGCGTTGGATTCAGAGAGCGATCCGCCAAACACCGTAAAATCCTGCGCAAAAACAAAGACTAGTCTGCCTTCGACGCGGCCGTAGCCGGTGATAAATCCGTCGCCGTAATATTTCTGATCGGCCATGCCAAAATCATTGCAGCGATGCGTGACCAGTTTGTCGGTCTCTTCAAACGTGCCTTCATCGAGCAGGAAGTCGATGCGTTCGCGCGCCGACATCTTCCCTTCTTTGTGCTGACGCGCCTGCCGCTGCGCGCCTCCGCCTTCTTCGGCTAACCTGTCGCGCTTTTTTAATTCGGCAATCTTGTCTTCAAGTTTCATAGGGGGACATTATAGGCGAGAGCAATTCCGCGGACGTAAAACCGTTTACCACAGGGGACGCAGAGGACACGGGTAAATCCAAAACAAGGCGTTTGATCTACCTAGCGTTCCTCTGCGTCCCCTGTGGCACACGCATTTTGCTTGACGCCGCGCTACTTGCGCGTGACTGCAGAATCAAACAGATTCAGGAATTCTATCTTTTTCTCCGCTGGCAAAAACGACGCCTCGAACGAATTGCGCGCCAGTTCACGTAGATGTTCATCAGTGAATCCGAACGCTTCCTGCACGAGAGTGTACTCATCCACCAGCGAAGATCGAAACATTGCGGGATCGTCGCTGTTGAGCGTGAGCATCAATCCCTGATCGAAATAGCGGCGCACCGGATGCTGCGCAAGTTCGGCGCAACATCCTGTCCGTAGATTACTAGTCACGCAGATTTCAATCGGGACCTGCCGCTCCGACAATTCTTCGATCAACTCCGGATCTTTCTCGGCTGTAAGTCCGTGGCCGATGCGCTCTACCTTGAGATTCAGCGCTCCCCAGATCGATTCCGGCCCAACACTTTCGCCCGCGTGCGCCGTCAAACGGAGTCCGTGTTCCGCAGCGCGCGCATAAACGGCGCCGAACCACTCTGGCGGACCGGTACGTTCGTCGCCGCCAATTCCAAAACCAACTACGTTGCGATCTCGAAATTGGATTGCTAGATCCACCACGGCGTGCGCCTTCTCCGCCCCAAATTGCCGGACCGCGTCGAAAATCCACAACAGAGAAACGCCAAAGTCCTTCTCGCCGCGACGGCGGCCGCGTTCGAGGCCCTCCAAGATTTCCGCGAAGTCCTGCTTGCGCCACAGACACACGCCGACCGAAACAAACACTTCGGCATGAAGCACATTCTGCGCTTTGAGTTGCTCCATTAAACGATAGGTGATGAGTTCGTAGTCTTCTGGAGTGCGCAGATGCCCCGTGACATCTTTGAAAGCCGAGAGAAACCCAGCGAAGTCTGTGTAATTGTAGAGTTGTTCGACTTCGGCTAGCGATGCGCCGTCCATCCCGTGACGCTGGCGCAATTCCAGCAAAGTATCGGGCTCGATCGAGCCCTCCAGATGCAGATGCAACTCAGCCTTGGGCAACGAGAGGATAAAGCGGGAAGGTTGCGACGGCATAGAACAATTCTATAAGGATTGACGATCGCGTGGTTGCTACAGCGCGATGCCAATTGAAGATCAACTCGTCAAACATTCGTCTTGCGGAATTCACTGTGATGCCGACTGTAGAAGACGTAGATCAACATTCCCAGCGCCAGCCAGATGACAAAACGCAGCCATGTAATCAGCGTGAGCCCGAACATCAGCCCACCACAAAGAATCACTGAGATTATTGGGAATAACGGGACGAACGGAACGCGAAACGCGCGCTTTCGATCAGGCTGGCGGCGTCGCAAGAAGATCACTCCTAGAGAAACTAAGACAAACGCAAACAGCGTCCCGATATTAGCGAGATCGGCCGCATCGCCAATATCCACCAGCCCCGCAGGAATGCCAACCGCAAAGCATGCGATCCACGTCGACCAATGCGGCGTCTTGTATTTCGGATGCACAGCAGAAAACAATTTCGGCAACAATCCATCACGCGACATTGCGTACCAGATGCGCGCCTGTCCATACTGAAAGACGAGCAACGAGGAAATCATCCCCATCAACGCGCCGATTACGATCACCGACCGAAAGAAGGGATGAACGCCAAGGTATTTCATCGCGTATGCGACCGGAGCGTCAGCGGCTTCTCCAGAAACGAATGTCGTGTACTTCATCATGCCGAGGAGCACGACGGCGACGCCGATATAAAGCAGCGTACACACGATGAGCGACATGATGATACCGAAAGGGAGATCTTTTTGAGGATTGCGGGATTCTTCGGCGGCGGTTGAGACAGAATCGAATCCGATGTAGGTAAAGAAAACGATCGCGCCCCCAGTTACAATTCCCGCAAAACCAGACGGTGCAAACGGAGTCCAGTTGGCTGGCTTCACCAACATTCCACCGACAACGAGGAAGGTCAAAATCGCGCCGATCTTGACCATCACCATAATGTTGTTGGTGCGTGCAGACTCCTTCACGCCACGAACCAGCAGCAGAGTAAGGATGAAAACGATCAGGAACCCAGGAAGATTAAAATACGCGCCTGTCCAAACTCCTCCGGCCCAGACAGGACTCGCCCATTTATCCGGCAAATTGAGGCCGAACGCTGCCAGTTGTGCCTTCGTGTATCCGGCGAAACCAACCGCGACCGCGACGTTACTCACCACATACTCAAGAATGAGATCCCAGCCAATGATCCAGGCAAAAATTTCACCCAGCGTCGCGTAGGAGTAGGTGTAGGCGCTCCCCGCGATTGGAATCATCGACGCCAATTCGGCGTAGCACAATCCAGCAAAGCTGCAGGCAACCGCAACCAGAAGAAAAGAAATTGCGATGGAAGGACCAGCAGGCGGACGCCCGTGCATCAAGGCCCCGGCGGTGCTGCCGGTGCGGAAAAAATTGACAATCAGGTCGAGCGCCTGCGCGTGCAGAATCGAAGGCGCTTGAAAATATTCTCCAGCCGCAGCGGTTCCGGTGAGAACGAAAATGCCCGAACCGATGATCGCTCCAATGCCGAGGGCGGTTAGCGACCACGGACCAAGCGACTTACTAAGTCGTGTCTCCGGATTCTCCGAATCCGAAATCAGCTTGTCGATCGACTTGCAACAAAAGGCCTGCGTATTGGATGTGCGAATGACGCCGTCGGCGGGCTCAGCGGTTGGTTGCGACAAGAGTTCGTTGTCTCCTCATACCGGAGTCGGGCATGGACGCTCGTCCATGCCCGTCATTGCTGAAACTAGGTTGAGACTAGGTTCACACCAAGCTCACACCAACGTCTTAACGCTTTGCCTGACCACGCACCAGTTTTTTCACCTTGCTCTTCTTCGATCCGCGGGCGTAATCGCGGGGCTTCTTCGGCTTTTCCGCTTTGTTTTTCTTGCGGGAAGCGCGTTTGACTTTCTTACGTTCGACTTTTTCCAGCTTTTTTGTGTTTGCCATGATTGCGGTTCATTTCCTCTTTGTTGAAATTCCGTTTTTCAATTTCGCAGTTCCAAGCTTCGAAGTTCTACGCCTCGTATCACGGAACCCCTTCAGCTATGCCGCCTTGTTTCGAAAGCGACAGAATCTCGATTTGGCTACGCCTTCTCCAACTGGGCGTAGCGCTCCACCAATTTCTTCAAACCGAAGCGAGGGAATTGTACCGTAATCTTCGCATCTTCCCCATCCCCTTCGCGCTGATAGACCGTGCCTTCTCCATATTTCGGGTGCTTCACTTTTTGGCCAGGACGGAATCCGCGCTTCCCCGCAGGCTCTTCCGGCTGCATTTTTGGAACCGTAAACTTCTTGCCGCGCGAGGCAAAAAATCCGGCGATGTTGTCCATCGAGTTGTAGTTCTTTAGCGGAGTTTGCGTCTTCTGCTTCACGTTCTCCGGATCCCAAACCGCGCTCTGGTCCTCGTCCTCGTACGAGTAGTGCGGACGTTGCGTTTGTGACGCGGACGCTCTCGCTCGCGAGCCACCAGCGCCGGAAGAATAGGAAGAAGAATAAGACGACGAATAAGAAGAAGAGGCCGCCTGCCTTCGCGAACCACCCATCTCTTCCACCAGTTGTGGCGGAACCTCTTCCAGGAATCGCGATGGCACGCTCGCCTCCGGCATGTCGGAACCATACCGCCGCCGATACACCGCGCGCGACAGGACCAGTGTGTCCATCGCCCGAGTCATTCCGACATAGCAAAGCCGCCGCTCTTCTTCGATGGCGTCGGGCTCAAGCATCGTGCGCGAATGCGGAAACAGCCCTTCTTCCATGCCAGCGAGAACGACGAGAGGAAATTCCAATCCCTTCGCGGCGTGCAATGTCATCAACGTGATCTGTGCCTGCTCGTCATACTGATCGGCGTCGCTGACCAGCGCAGCGTGATCCAAAAATTGATCGAGCGTCTCTCCGCGATCGCGCGAGTCCATCGCAGCATTCACCAATTCGCGCAAATTTTCAATTCGCGATACCGCTTCCGGAGTATCTTCTTCTTCCAGTTGCTTGATATATCCCGTGCGATCAATCAGGAATTTCAGAATCTCGCCGGTGTTGGCCGCGTCGCCAGGAGCACGAAATCCTTCGACAGCAGCATCGCTAGCGCCTTCGATGGAAAGGGGGACGCCCCCACCGGTCGACTCAGCCACGGTGTCGTCGGTCGGAACATCATCAGACACATCGTCCGCACCAAAATCAAAACTAAAATTCCCGGGATCAAAATCCGTGTCGTCACTGGCCTGTCCCTGCGTAGGGACAGCCGTCCTCGGCTGTCCAGCCGAGCGCAGGTCGTCCCTGTCATCATCCGAGACGGCAGCCGTGGCCTCCAGCCGATCCGCATAAGTTCCCGCCAACATCGCGCGTCCATCCTCAATCAGGTCGCGAAATCCCTTCAACGCCGCGAGCGCTCGGCTAGGAAGCAACTGCCGCGTGATCGCCTCACCCAATGCGCCCCACAAGGACAATCCAGTCTCGAGCGCGAGCCGTTCAATAATGTCGATCGTCGCCTTGCCGATCCCTCGCGCCGGAGCATTAATCACCCGCAGCAGCGAAACTGAATCATCAGGATTCTGAATGACTTTTAAATATGAAATCAGGTCTTTGATTTCGGCCCGGTCGTAAAACGAAAATCCACCGACCACGTGATATTTCAACTGATAACGCCGCATCGCTTCTTCGAACAATCGCGACTGCGAGTTCGTGCGATAGAGCACGGCCGCCCGAGGAGTCTCGCCGCTTTCCCCCGCCTGCCGTATGTACTTGTTGATCGTATCGGCGGCAAATAGCGCCTCGTTCTCGCCATCCGGAGCTTCGTAGTATCCGATCTTCGCTCCGCCTTGCCGCGCCGTCCAAAGATTCTTGCCCTTGCGCCGGACATTATTCGCGACCACCACTGACGCCGCTTCCAGAATATTTTGCGTGGAACGGTAGTTCTGTTCGAGACGGACGATTTTCGCTTCCGGAAAATCGCGCTCGAATTCCAGAATGTTGCGAATGTCCGCGCCGCGCCACGAATAGATCGACTGATCTTCATCGCCAACCGCGCACACGTTGTGTCCCGCGCCTGCCAGCAACCGCATCAATTCATATTGCGGACGATTCGTATCCTGATATTCATCGACCAGAAGATATTGAAATCGGCGATTGTAATATTCGCGGACTGCAGCCACCGACTTCAGCAATCGCATGGCTTCGAGCAGCAGATCGTCGAAGTCCATCGCATTGGCTTTCATCAACTCTTTCTTGTACTCCGCAAAAATCTGCGCGATCTTTTCCGTCTTCGGATCGGACGATTGCAAATAAAGTTCCTGCGGATCGAGCATGTGGTTCTTCGCCCACGAAATTCGTGACAGGACATTGCGCGGAGTCAGTTGCTTGTCGTCCAACCCCATTCGTCGCATGATGCCTTTGACCACCTGTTGCTGATCGCTCTCGTCATAGATGACGAAGTTCTTCGTGAGTCCGATCGCCGGTTGCCCCGGAACAGCAGAAGGAATCCGCAAAGCCTCGACATCGCGTCGCAGCACGCGAACGCAAAACGAGTGAAACGTTGAAATCACCGGCTTAGCAATGCTGAGTCCGCCAACTAGTTTCTCGACACGCTCCACCATCTCTGCTGCTGCTTTGTTAGTAAAAGTCACGGCGAGAATTGATTCCGGCATCACTCCCTTTTGTTCGATCAAATACGCAATGCGAAACGTGATGACGCGCGTCTTCCCACTACCCGCCCCAGCCAGAATCAGCACCGGTCCATCGGTAGTCTCAACCGCTTCACGTTGTTGCGGATTAAGATCGTCCAGAAACGACAAAAGAGAATGGCTCCGAAATACTTATGACTAAATTTTACAGGAGAAGTGCGGACGGAAATTCCCGACAACCAGCCGGATCTATAGCTTGGTCAATTCCCACTGAAACGTACGAAACTCTGCGAGCTTTGCGAAGTCTCGTTCGTTGGTTGTAATCACGCGCATGCCCATCCGGGCGGCGCTCATCGCGATCAGCGCGTCGTTTGCCAGACGTCCCTGCCCGATCTTCTCGTAGCCGTACTTGGCCGCCAAACGCGCCAGTACTCGTCCTGTTTCAGTCCAGTCGCCAAGATTTGGAACCAATATGCGATTCATTCGCTCGAACTCGCGCTCCATCCGTTCCAATGATTGCCGAACACGGCCCGTCGCGCCTGCATATAGTTCTTCCAAAACGACTGCACTCAGCCACAGCGGCGTATCAACCGAGGACCGCCGCAACGCCAGGATTGCGTTATCGCCTCGACGCATTTCCGAAATATAGACGGAGGAATCGAGAAGCGCGCCCTTCATCTAGCGATCCAATTTGCCGAAAACATCTTTGATCTCGCCACCACTCCTGAGAAAACGCTCAGTTGCTTCAAATGCCAATCGATTACTCTCATGCTCGCGGATCGTAAAATCCAGCGCACGTTCGATCGTCTCGGTTTCAGTCTTCGCGCGCAAGACCTTTTGCGCGCGTTTGATTTTCACGGAATCCAACTGAAAGTGCTTGTGGGTTCGATGACTTACGGTGGCCATGGATCTGCTCCGTTGCTGCTCGAATTATACCCTCTGATGTACATATTGTGACACTTATTGTACATCGCAGTGGAGAGACGCAATGCGGATCCTTAGTTCCCCTTAGGCTAGTTCCCCTTAGGCTCCAAAATAATCGTTAGCAATGCTAACGATTTTCTTAAGTTCGCGGGTTTTCGTTAAACAATAGTCGTTATAACGACTATTGAATTGGAGCAACGCCGGCTCGACCGGGGACCTCGAGTCTCTCCACGGTTGTTTTGTTCGTTCGCGAATCGTCTTTCATGCTGATCGGACGTGGAGTGCCCAATATCACTCGCCATTGGCGCCCAAACAATGCTCCGCAGCCACTGCTATAATCAGAAATTGCGCACATGAAAAAGAACTCACTGGCAGCCCCCGTCTCTCCAAGCACCGCTGTGACTCCAACCCGCCGCCTCATCCGCTCGACCACCGTCCTCTGCGTCCGCCGCGACGATAAGGTCGTCATGGCTGGTGATGGACAGGTCACGCTTGGCGAATCCGTCATCAAGCATGGAGCAAAGAAGATTCGCCGCCTCTACCAGGACAAAATTCTCGCCGGATTTGCCGGATCAACCGCCGATGCGTTCACTCTCTTCAGCCGTTTCGAGTCCAAGTTGGAGCAGTATCACGGCAACCTTGGCCGCTCCGCAGTCGAACTCGCCAAAGACTGGCGCACCGACAAATTTCTGCGGCATCTCGAAGCCCTGCTGCTGGTCTCTGACAAAGAAACTACATTTTTGCTGAGCGGACAGGGAGACGTCATCGAGCCCGATACCGGTATCGCCGCCATCGGATCAGGTGGCCCGTTCGCCCAAGCCGCCGCGCAGGCGTTGGCCGATCACACCAAACTCCCGGCTCGCGACATCGCTGAAGAAGCCATGAAGATTGCCAGCCGCATGTGCATCTATACCAATGAGAAGATTACGATTGAGGAATTGTGAGGAGCGGTCGTTGGTCGATGGTCGCTAGTCTTTCGCAGTTCAAGAATAATCGCGACGACGTTTTCCTAACGACCAACGACTAGCGACCAACGACGTTTTTATATGGCCATTTACTTACCTGGAACCGCCGAAGAAGAACAAGTCACGCTCGACGACCTGACTCCACGCGAGATCGTCACTGAACTCGACAAGTACGTTGTCGGACAGAAGGACGCCAAACGCGCCGTCTCCATCGCGCTGCGCAACCGCATGCGCCGGCAGAAGCTCGCTCCCGAGATGGCCGAAGAGGTCATGCCGAAGAACATTTTGATGATCGGGCCGACTGGCGTTGGCAAAACTGAAATCGCCCGGCGCCTCGCCAAGCTTGCGAACTCGCCATTTCTCAAAGTAGAAGCTTCGAAATTTACCGAAGTCGGGTATGTCGGGCGCGATGTCGAGTCTATGATCCGCGACCTGGTCGAGATCGCAATTGAAATGGTGCGCGAAGAGAAACTCGAAGATGTTTCGGACAAAGCCGAACTGAACGCCGAAGAGCGCCTGCTCGATATTCTTCTTCCTCCAATCACGCCGCGTCCTGCCGATTCCAACGCGCCGCCGAGTTCGACTGGCGGCGTAGTCATCGACGCTGAAACCAGCCTTGCCGATTCGTCCAGCCGAACGCGCGAGAAACTGCGTCAGCAACTCCGCGAAGGGAAACTTGACGACCGTACTGTCGAAATCGAAACGCGCGAACGCAATTTTCCATCGTTCGAGATTATTTCCAATCAGGGCGTCGAAGAGATGGACGTCAATCTCAAAGACATGTTGCCCAACCTCTTCGGCCAGCGCACGAAAAAGCGCAAGATGAAGGTCAACGAGGCATTCGAGTATCTAATCCAGGAAGAAGAGCAGCGCCTCATCGATATGGAGCAGGTCACGCGAACGGCTATCGACCGCGTGGAAAACTCCGGCATCATCTTCCTCGACGAGATCGACAAAATCGCCGGCCGTGAAAGCGGCCATGGACCGGATGTTTCACGCGAAGGCGTGCAGCGCGACATTCTTCCCATCGTGGAAGGGACGACCGTGAGCACACGTTACGGCATGGTCCGCACTGACCACATTCTGTTTGTTGCAGCGGGCGCATTCCACGTTTCGAAGCCGAGTGATTTGATTCCAGAACTTCAAGGACGCTTCCCCATCCGCGTAGAACTGCAATCGCTGACCATGGAAGACTTCGTCCGAATTCTGACCGAACCGAAATCTTCTCTGACCCGGCAATACATCGCTCTGCTTGAAACTGAAGGCGTGAAGCTAGAGTTCACTCCCGACGCGCTGGAAGAAGTCGCGCGCTTCGCATTCCGCGTAAACGAAGGCACCGAAAACATCGGGGCGCGTCGTCTGCATACCATCATGGAACGCGTGCTCGACGAAATCAGCTTCGAAGCTCCTGAGAAAAAAGGACAGACATTCGAAGTGGACGCAGCCTATGTTCAGAAAATGCTCGCCGAGATCGTGAAAGATCAGGATCTTTCGCGCTACATCTTGTAACAGCGTGTGGCCGGTTGTGTGGCGCGGACACTCCCTTCGACTCCGCTCAGGGCAGGCTTTGTCCGCGGCCTTTGACCTCGCCAGGTAGTGGCGGGAACCCACGGGCATACTCTGATACTCTTTCCTTTTCTGCATGAATCTGCATCTTGAAAAATCAGCGGGACTAGCGGCCCTCTGCCTACTCCTCGTCGGCTGCGCCCAGACGGGCCCCCCGCTGCCGCCGTCGCTCGAACTTCCAAAGCCACCAACGGATTTGCGCGCGAGCCGCAAAGGCGGTCGCGTCAGCCTAACCTGGAGCGAGCCCAACGTCACCACTGACCGCCGCGGCATTCGCTATCCAAGCCCGACTGAGATTTGCCGCAGTGCAGTATCCGAAATTACGGTGTGCGGAAATCCCACCGCGACTCTGCCCGCACCCGCTACTCAGCCGAAATCAGATCCTCAACATCCCGCGACGCAGACCTACACCGACACCCTGCCTGCGGACATGCAAAGGGACGATCCGGCCGCCGAAGTCACTTACGCTGTCGAAGCGTTGAACCGCAACAATCGCGGTGCTGGATTATCCAATCCTGCGCACGTGCCGGCAATCGTGACGCTAGCGCCGCCAACCGATCTCTCTGCCGCACTCGGCGGCGACGGCGTCACTTTGACCTGGACGACCTCGGAAGCATCAACGAATACCTCCGCCCAAAAATCCGGCATTCAACATCGCTACCGCATTTATCGGAGAGACGAAGCGACCGGCAAAGACGCAATCGCAGGCGAGGTGCCCTTGGCCGATTCCACCCAAATGCATTTCACGGACTCGAACTTCGAATGGGAGAAAACCTACCTATATCGTGCGACCGTCGTTAGTGTGGCCAAGCGTTCCAGTAGCGAAGCCAAGAAGGACGCCCAGAACGACGCCCAAAGCGAAGTGCAGGTAGAAGGAGACGACACGCCACCAGTGCGCGTAGTGGCCCACGACATTTTTCCGCCATCGGTTCCCACCGGATTGCAAGCCGCATACTCCGGAGAAGGACAGAAACCATTCATCGACCTCATCTGGGCTCCAGTCACGAACGCCGACCTTGCCGGATACAACGTCTATCGCAGCGAGACTCCCGGCGAAACGAGTGGAGGATCAAACGACACGACAACTACCGTCCTGACTAAAATAAACTCCGATCCTGTAAAATCGCCAGCGTATCGCGATAGCGCAGTCGTCTCCGGCAAAACCTACACCTATTCAGTTTCTGCGGTTGATGTCCGCAACAATGAAAGCCAGCGCTCCGAGTCCACGAGCGAATCAACCCCTTAGGCGACCGCCGCAGAGTCAAGAACCGAACCACAGGGTACACTGAGGAACACGGGGTAAATCGCAGCCACGCGAGGTTTTGCTCGCCCCTGTGTTCCTCTGTGCCCCCTGTGGTAAAGCACTCGCCGACTCCTTAACAAATCCGGAATTTCCATCCCGACCACCGCCAACTTTATGTTTAGATATTCTCCTGATGAAATATTGCCGATTCCAGCTCAACGGTTCCGCGCATTACGGCCTGGTCGAATCTGTCGCGGGACGCGACGAAATCACGCGCCTCTTGCTCAAGTCTCCGCATGACAAGAATGACAATAAAGACGGCCACATCGACATTGAAGGCCTACCCAGTCGCCGCATGGATCGAATCCCACTGGCCGAAGCAACTTTGCTGGCTCCGGTCCAACCGACGAAGATTGTCTGTGTCGGACGCAACTACCGCGAGCACGCTGCGGAACTGGGCAACGACGTCCCGCTAGAGCCGCTTTTGTTTTTCAAGCCGCCCTCTTCCCTGCTGCCTCCGGGAGGAACCATTCTGCGGCCGAGAGTTTCCGAACGCACCGACTACGAAGGCGAACTCGGAGTCGTAATCGCAAAGCGCTGCTCTCGTCTCGCCGACGACGCCGACGTTCGCCCATTCATTCTCGGATACACCTGCGTCAACGATTTCACCGCGCGCGATCTGCAAAAGAAAGATGGACAATGGACCCGCGGCAAAGGCTTCGACACCTTCTGTCCCGTCGGACCGATCGTCGCGGACGGTCTCGATCCCTGGTCCGGCGTTACGGTGGAAACCAGAGTGAATGGCGAGGTAAAGCAATCTGGCACAACAACAGATTTCATCTTCGCGCTCGATGTCATCATCCGCTACATCTCGCAGGTCATGACTCTTGAACCCGGAGACCTGATCGCAACGGGAACACCGAAAGGCGTGGGGGCCGTGATCGCAGGAGATGTGGTTGAAGTCTCAATCCCCGGAATCGGCGTGTTGCGTAATCCAGTAGCAAACCAACTCTGACATCTTAAAGAATTGGTGTGAAAAAAATCCGTGTAGGGACAGCCGCCCTCGGCTGTCCAAGCCGAGCGCAGCTCGCCCAGATCCACGTAGACCTACTTCTTCTCCGCTTCCCCTCGCAGCGCGCCTTCAATCAACCCCGACGCCCGACGCAGCGTGTTCATCTCCGCTTCCGTCAGCCCACCGAGTGTCTTCGCCAAGAGTTGAATCCGACGCGCTCGCGCCTGCTGCAGCAAGCGCTCGCCTTTAGCCGTCGCCGCGATGGTGATCTTTCGACCGTCGCCCGCATCGACATCACTCGTCACCAATCCCGCACGTTTCAATGCCACGACGACCAGACTCATCGTCGACGACTTCACCTGCTCCGCGTCCGCCAGTTCCCGAAGCGACGCGGGACCACCGAACACCAGCACAGAAAGCGCCGATAGACGCGCTGGACCCTGCTTCGCGAGGACATCCTCCGTTCGTGCGTGGCGCAACAAATGAATCGCCGCCGAATGCAAACGATCCGCTACTTCCAACTGCGCTTGTTTCTTTGCGAGTGGCATGAACGACACTTTAGCATTAATCGTTAGCATTGCTAACGAATTTCTTGACAGCCGAATTTGCGGCTCTATAATTCGTGAACAGCAAATTCGTTAGCATTGCTAACGAATTTTCCCGGAGGCACTTTTTATGGAAAACGCACAGATTGTAGCCGAAAATTCTTTGGAATTCTTGAAGTCTGGCGACGCCGACGGACTTCGCCGCGCTCTCGAACAAGACCCGGCTGCCGCCGAAACGCGCGATGCAACCGGCGTGAGTCTGCTGATGCACTGCCTCTATCGTGGACGCCGCGATCTGGCTGACTTAGTCGCGAGCAAAAAGAAGTCGTTGGATATTTTCGAAGCCACATCGCTCGGCAATCTGGAACGCCTCAAGCAATGCCTGCGTGAAGATGCTTCCGCGGCGCTTCGCAATCCGTCAACTCACGCTCCAGCGACGGATTCACTGCCTTGCATTTCTCCTGCTTCTTCGGACAGCCCGCCGCGACGCGTCTCCTCATCGACAACGGAGCAGCCGTCGATGTCGTCGCCGCGAACGGAATGAAAGTCATGCCCCTCCACTCCGCCGCATCCGCCCGCAACCTCGAAGCGGCCCGCCTCCTGATCGAGCACGGTGCGCCCGTCAATGCTCGTCAGCAGGGAGGTTGGGCGCCGCTCCACGCCGCTGCGCAAAACGGAGATCGCCCCATGGTCGAACTCTTGCTCAAACATGGCGCCGATTCCAAGCAAACCAACGACGCTGGCACAACACCTGCCATGTCCGCCAAAGAAAAAGGCCATGAAGAACTAGCCGCCCTCCTGAATTAAGCCGGTGTAGGGACAGCCGCCCTCGGCTGTCCAGCCGAGCGAAGCTCGGCAAACTCCACAAGTTCGGCACTCCCATTTAAACCAGATGGTCTCGTGTAATCAATCACTTACGGCTAATTTTCGACTTCACAAGATCCGACTCTCCGGCCCACATTACCGCCGACACAGCAGCATCTTTCGTGTCTCACGATCCGCGCATCCAACCGTCTATAATCAAAGGCGGAATCCAGCGCACTCCGCAATCATCGAAATATAAACAAGCTGTCTCAAACGAGCTCGGACTTAAACTTCGGACCAAACTATGTCGACGAAATTAAAAGCTTCCGTAATTGTTACCTCTCTCGCGATTTTGCTCTTCACCATTGCTGGCGGTTTTGTAAATGTGCGCGCCTCTTCGAATGATGGAGCGTATCGCCAGCTGTCGGTCTATAGCGAAGTGCTGTCTCGCATCCGTCTCGAATACGTGGAAGAACCCAACATCGCGGGCGTCACCGAAGGCGCTCTCCACGGCCTGCTCGAATCGCTTGACGCCAATTCCAGCTACCTGTCGCCTGAGGAATACAAGCGATACAAGACAACGAAGTCAGGCGGCAAAGCAGACATCGGCGCAACCGTTTCGAAACGCTTTGGATACGCGGCCGTAGTGGCGATCATTCCCGGCGGCCCGGCCGACAAAGCTGGCATCGAGAACTCCGACATCATTGAGTCCATTGAAGGCAAGAGCACGCATGACATTTCGCTGGCCGAGATTCATAGCCTGCTGTCCGGAGAAGTAGGATCAACCATCACTGTCGCCGTAGTCCGCCCCCGTAAAGCGGAGCCGCAGAAGATTGTGATCACGCGCGACGTGGTTACGATCCCGCCCGTGAGCGACAAAATGCTGGCCGACAACGTTGGCTATATCAAGGTCGATTCGTTTCCTGCAGGCAAGTCTGACGAAGTTGCCGCAAAGATTCGCGATCTGCAAAAACAGGGAGCCAAGAAACTTGTGCTCGACCTGCGCAATTCCGCAGGAGGAGACGAGGCTGAAGGCGTCGCCACCGCAAACCTGTTTCTGGATCACGGCACAATCACCTACTTACAGGGACAGAAATTTCCGCGCCAGGCGTTTAACGCCGATCCTTCGAAGGGCATCACAAAACTGCCTGTCGCAGTATTAGTGAATCGTGGCACCGCCGGACCGGCTGAGATTGTCGCTGCCGCAATCCTCGAAAACGCTCGTGGGGACGTCATTGGCGACAAAACTTTCGGCGATGGCTCAGTGCAAAAGCTGATAGAGATGCCGGACAACTCTGCGCTGATTCTCTCCATCGCCAAGTATTATTCGCCGAGTGGCAAAGCGATCCAGGATGTTTCCGTTACTCCGAACGTTCTCATCGCCGACGCCGTGGAAGATGACGGTGGATTGCCGGACGAAGATTCGGTCGCCGCTCCCGGAGATAAACCGGCTGACAAGAAAGATGACAAGCCGAAAAATCAAATCGACGACCAGTTGAACAAGGCTCTCGAAACGCTGAAGAATCGGGAATCGAAGAGCTAAAAGAGCCAGGGTTTCAAGGTTTCGCGTTTCATGGTTTCGTGGTTTCAAAAAAAACGAATCGCTCGCTTCGGCGGGCGATTTTTTCTTGCGCTCGATCGATTCTCACCTATGAAACTTTGAACCTTCGAAACCAGCTACCCAACCTTGCACTTTGCGTTACCATCAGGATGTTGAAACTCTGAAACCTTGAAACCCGCCTTTCCAACCTGCCATTGAAATCCCTCTACCAACATCTTCCGACGATCGAGATAGGTGGACTGAGGCTATTCGGACTTCTCTTGTTCGGACTCCTTGTCCTGCTCTCCGTCGCGCTAGGCGCGGGTGCGGGACTGCTTCTCGTGTACTCCACCGATCTGCCTCAAGTCGAAGAACTCGAACGCTACCGCCCCAGTTCGGTCACCGAACTCTACGACGACCAGGGTCGCGTCATCGGAACATTCGCGCTGCAACGCCGTGTCATCGCTACCTATGACGACTATCCCGAAGTCCTGCGCAACGCCTTGGTGTCCATCGAAGACAAGGATTTCTATCGCCACTCCGGCATCAACGTAGGCCGTATCGTCGGCGCAGCCTATCGCGATATCGAGTCCGGCGGAAAAGTGCAGGGCGCATCGACCCTCACCATGCAACTGGCGCGCAATCTTTTTTTGTCGCCGGACCGCTCCTTCTATCGCAAGGTTCAGGAGTCACTGCTCGCAATCCAAATCGAACGCCGCTTTACCAAGCCGCAAATATTCACGCTCTACGCGAACCAGATCTTCCTCGGTCACGGCGCTTACGGATACGAAGCCGCCTCCGAATACTTCTTCAGCAAGCCCGCCAAGAAACTCAATCTTGAAGAAGCCGCACTCCTTGCCGGACTTCCCAAAGCGCCGCAATACTATTCGCCCGTCACGCATCCCGACCGCGCGATTAAACGCCGCAATCTAGTGCTGAATGCAATGCTCGAAGACGGCAAAATAACCGCCGCGCAGGCCGCTGCCGCCAAGAGCAAGCCGATCATACTTAATTTGCAGAAAGACCCGAATTCGCTCGCCCCGCATTATGTGGAAGAAATCCGGCGCTACCTCGAAGCGAAATACGGAAGCGATCAGGTCCACGAAGGAGGTTTGCGCGTCTACACATCCCTCGACATGGACATGCAAAAAGCCGCTCACCAGGCCCTGCTGGACGGCCTCGCCGCATACGAGCGCCGCCATGGCTGGCACGGCAAACTCGTAAACGTGATAGCGCAGGGCGAAAAAATCGACAAGTATCAAGATCCCGATTGGGATGAAGATCCCGAGATCAACGGATACATGCATGCACTCGTGACGCAGATTCTGGCCAATGGCGCAGCCGTTCGATTCGGACAGCACAGCGCGATCCTCTCCCAGTCCGACGCCGCCTGGACGAAGCTTAAGCTGCCCGACATCCTGCACGTTGGCGACATTGTCTATGTAAAAATTCTCTCGCTCGATACCGGAGTGAACGCCCACGTAAGTCTGGAACAGGATTCCGGCGCTGAAGGCGCGCTCGTCGCCATCGACAACGCGACCGGTGAAATCAAGGCCATGGTCGGCGGCCGCGATTTCAATCTCTCGAAGTTCAACCGCGCCACTCAGGCCCTGCGTCAGGTTGGATCCTCATTCAAGCCCTATGTGTATACCACCGTGATCGATCAGGGTGGAAGTCCAGATGACACGATTCTTGACGCGCCCGTGACGTTTCAAACCGCCTCAGGACCTTACTCGCCACATAATTACGACAATAAATTCGAAGGCACGATCACGCTGCGGCGCGCGCTTGCCCAATCGAGAAATATTCCCGCGCTGAAATTGGCCGATCGCGTCGGCATAAAGACCGTGATCGAGTACGCCCACCGTTTCGGTATCACCGCGAACATTCCCGCCTACCTCCCGGTAGCTCTCGGCTCCGCGGAGATCACGCCGCTCGAACAGACATCCGCATTCAGTGTGTTTCCCAATGACGGAGTGCGCGTCGCTCCCCGCTACATCACCAAGGTTACCGACTACGAGGGACGAATTCTTGAAGAAGATTTTTCAGACATAAAAGACGTCGTGAGTTCGCGCACTGCGCGCGTGATGACATCCATGCTGCATGAAGTCGTACTTCACGGTACCGCGGTCGCCGCTGCCAAGATGCCGTATCCGCTAGCTGGAAAGACTGGTACCACGAACGACTTCACCGACGCTTGGTTTGTGGGATTTTCTCCGTCACTAACCTGTGGAGTCTGGATCGGATACGACGAAAAGAAAACTCTCGGCGAAAAAGAAACAGGAGGCCACGCCGCGCTGCCCATCTGGATGCAGTTTATGAGCGTGGCATTGGCTGGTAAAGATCCGGGAGAATTCCAACTACCTCCGACCTCGAATTCAGCCGTCGCACAAAAAGTGGACACCCCCGACGTAGCCGCAGGCGACGGTGAATTGCATTAACTCCGGCGAATTCGAGTAGAGACGGGGCTTGCCCCGTCTCCCGTTCGCGGAACAAACTTTAGTCCGCCTCGGAAGCGTCTCAGACTAGTCAGATAATCTTGCGGGCAAGTCTTCCAAGCCGCACGATCCGATAAAGCGGGAACAGCTTCTCCGGCAAGCGCACCGCCGCAACATCGCCCGAACTCGGCGTCCAAACCAGCCGCGAAATATACCTCCAGCGATCGCTGCGTCGCTCTCTCAACTGAAAAATAAGCTTGAAGTATTCTGTCGACTCCAATTCATACTCCTGGCCACGCGCCAACCGCTCAGCAAATTTCGTCCCCAGCAATTCAACCTGCGGGTCCGAAACAATCATTGCTTCCGCACCCGCTGGGAGAGATACCTGAAGTACTTTCTCCGCCAACCAGAGGCTGACACCGGCTATCCGCGCGATCCCGAGCGCGTTCGCGCGCCGCGATACTAGCGCATAGTCGATCGTCTGAGTCCGCACAGTCTGTGCAATATCCACAATCCAAATCAGCCGCGACCACAAATGCTTGGCCGCGTGCACGCACAACACCAGCAAGGAATCTTCGGGAGACAAACACAGAACCTCGTCGCCTCCGATAACCATACTGCTTGATCGCGCCAGCAGATTCTCGACGCCAAGGTCGTCAGCAGCAAATTCGCCAGAATAATAGTCGTTATCACGACTATCGTTATAACGACTATTATTTTCGCGGAAACCTGCGCGAAGGCCGACCGCGTAAAAATACGGCAAGAGCGCCCACTGCAACTCGACTAAATGCCTCCCTGCTGCGCCATCGAACGAGCGTTCGTATCCGATGCGCAAATTCATCCGCTCAACGGCTGCCGTAAATGCGGCAGACGGCCTGTATCCAATCTCAGCCAGAGCCTGTTTCGAAGCTTCGAAGTCAGTAGGGCTGATAAGAAAATCAAGATCGGAAAAACTTCGCATTCCAAGATCGCCATAAAGCGACTGCGCCAGCACGGGTCCTTTATAAGGAATCACTCGCAACTGCCGACAATCGAAATGCCGCGCGATGCGCGCCAATTCTGCCGCGAACCACAGGCTTCGTTGCAGGTTGGACTCGTACGCCGACCGCAACCGCAGCTCGATCTCTGTAGGAATTCCGGAAGCGTGTTCCAGTAAAATGCGTGCCGCCATCGGAAGGATTCCGTGACGCTCCGCCAAATCAAGAAATTGATCCCAGCCGAATCCAGACCAATTCCATTCCGCTATCTCGTCCGCTAGTTCCGGAGACAGAACCGCCGCCGTCAAAGCACAGAGACGATCAAACGCTCCGCTCGATTGCAACCCCTTGCTCGCAATTTCGTCGGATGCTAAAGCCATATCTACAGCGAAGCTCGCTCGCGGAAGATTCTGCCGCGAATCGCCTCTATAATACAGAGTCTCCCAGCAATCAGAGTTTTAAGTCCGTACTTCAGATCTGCGGCCGCGCACATCAATGGACCGAATCGTTTTCAAATCCGTTCGCAAGATATTCCGTCATCGCCCCGCCTTATTCAATTGGCTGGGACGAGAACGGAGCGGCGAAACTGTAGCGCTCGACAGCGTCTCGTTCGCAGCGGCCTCAACCGAGGTCGTCGCTCTCTTGGGTCCCAATGGCAGCGGCAAGACCACAGCCCTCAAGCTGATTTCAACGATGTTATTGACCGACTCCGGCTCCGTCACTGTCGGTGGATTCGATGCCCGCACCAACGCCCGAGAAGTACGCCGCCAAGTTGGCATCGCGGTCGCCACCGAACGTTCATTCTTTCCTCGTCTCTCCGCTCGAGAGAACCTTAACTTTTTCGCCGCCCTCGACGAGGTTCCACGCGGCGAGCGCACGCAGAGAATCGCCGACGTTCTCCACGACACCGGACTCGACGAGCCCGCCGACACCCTCGTCATGAAATTCTCCAGCGGCATGTATCAGCGATTGGGGATCGCGCGGGCTTTAGTGAAGCGCCCCAGCGTGCTCCTACTCGACGAACCAACGCGCAGTCTCGACGCCGCTACCACGGCGCACTTCTGGACCACGATCCGCAGCTTGGCCCAGCGCGGAACGACGATCCTTTTAGCCACTCACAATTTTGCGGAGGCAGTTGCGGTCGCAGATCGTTTGCTCCTGCTCAATCAGGGGAAATTGCTCGCGGATCGCCGCCTGCAGGACGGAGAAAGTGCGGACCAATTGCGCGCTTTCTACTTCCGCAATACCGGAGAGATCGACGAAGCGGTCGGAGGCATCCACGCAAGTCAAGTCCAACCATCAGGCGGTGCGAGGTTAACCAGTCGATGATCTCGCCTCTGATCTCCACCCTCGACAAGCTTCGCGCTATTCTTCGACGCGACCTGCTTACTGCAATCCGTCATCGCAGTGGCTTCGTGGTGACACTGGTCGGAGTGTTCACTGAGCTGGCCGCCTTTTATTTTCTCTCGCGCGCGATCGGCCCCGGCTTCCGGCCGAATGGCTTGGAGTACTTTCCCTTCTTGATGGTCGGCACCGGTATCTACACTTTCTTCGTAATGAGCGCACAGAGTTTCCTGAGCGCTGTCCAGGAAGCACAACAAACAGGGACTCTCGAAGTCTTGATGACGACTTCCACTGCTCCCGCTGAACTGGTGATTCTCAGCTCGATTTCCGCATTCGCCGGAAACCTCGTCAATCTATCGGTATATCTCGTGGCAGGAGTTGCCGTTTTCCGCGCATCCATCCACGCCAATTTCCTTTCATGTTTCGTAGTGTTGTTATGCTCCCTTGCGATAGCGCTGGCTTTGGGAATCTTCGCGGCCGCTCTTCAGATTTCATTCCAGAAAGGCTCGGCGCTTCTGTGGTTGTTAGGTTCCGGCCTTTGGTTCTTAAGCGGAACCATGTTTCCAATCCAAAGCCTGCCGCATCCGCTTGAACTTGTGGCGCGTGCTGTCCCTCTCACCTACGCCATCGACGGAATGCGCAAGGCCCTGCTCGAGGGGCAATCGGTGATCGCAATGGGCCCCACATTGGCTGTGCTGGCCGGATTTGGGGTGGTCTTGCTTCCTCTGGCGCTCGCCAGCCTCTCCCTCAGCTTGCAGAGAGCACGACAGAACGGAACGTTATCCTTCTATTAGCGAGATTTGGCAGGATTGGCGAGTTCGGCTCGAAGCACGTCCTAAGTGATATTGGCAGCCGGAAAGGCCTGTAGTACACTGCCTTTACTCTTATCAAAACTGGGGGATAGGCCAGCTTCTCCACCGGCTAGCTTGACCAACTATGAACGATGATCGAGTCCCTCGCGAGACAATCCAACAATCGCGCGCCGCAAGCAAGGAAAAGAAGATCTATCAGAAGCCTGCGTTCCGCTACGAGCGGGTTTTCGAGACCATGGCTCTCTCCTGCGGTAAGACCAGTTCGACCAACCCCACATGTCAGTTCTCGCGAAAAACGTCCTGACGCTGGACCATTCGACGAGCCTCGCCGACTCGACTCGGACTGCGGAACGTTCCGCCTTAGTGGCCGACGTCTTGCGCAATCAGCGCGGTCCAGCGAAAAGCCTGACCATGAAGGTTCGCGGAGAAAGCATGCTGCCAGCCCTTTGGCCGGGTGACATCGTCTCGGTCGAGAGCTGTTCAATAGATGACCTCCAACCGGGCCAGGTGGTTCTGGCCTTGCGCAATGGAAATCTGTTCCTTCATCGCCTTCTCGTTCGCACTTCCGATGGATTTCAGTTGCGCGGCGATTCCATGCCAGCACCCGATCCAACATTTCCGGCTGAAGCCCTGCTTGGCAGGCTGGTCACGGACTCTGGAACAAAACGCACGCCTTCAAAATTTTCCGTAAGAACCTCGCGCGCCCTCGGATTCCTCCTCTGTCACTGCCATCCGCTGCGGCGCATAGCCCTGGCCATCCACCTTCGTCGCACAAATCCAGCACGGTTGTTTTCGAATTCCCAATCTTCCGCCGAGTTGGAAACGCTGTGAGCGCATCGCCACGCCACGTCACCTGCGTCGAGATTGGTGGCATCCGCATCGCGCTTTCGACCGACGACCAGAACTTCCTCCACCTCCTTCGCCATCGCTACGAAGGGTTTCTGAGTTCCTCCACTCCCGAGTTTGAGCTGGAATTCGATCTCACTCGAAACGGACCGGCGTCCGATGACGATGTTCGAGTCAACCGAGATGCTGAAGATTGGATTATGGAACGGGGTGACTTTCACGCCTGCTGGAATCCGCGTACGGGAAAAGGCAAAGTAAGCCAAAATGCCAATCCTTATTCGCTCGACTCCGTTATGCGCATCCTCCACAGCCTGATCCTGGCACAGCGCGGCGGGTTTCTTCTGCACGCCGCCAGCGGGATTTGTAACGGCCGCGCCTACCTGTTCTCGGGCGTATCCGGGGCTGGTAAAACAACCATGACGCGGCTGGCGCCTTCCGACACCACACTCCTTACCGATGAGATCTCCTATATCCGTCCGAGCGACAACGGCTACGCGGCATTCGGCACCCCTTTTGCCGGAGAGCTGGCCCGGCCCGGCGAAAACTGCACCGCTCCCATCTCGGCTCTGTTTTTTCTGGAGCAGGGTCCCGACAACCGTATCGACGATATTTCTTCCGCGGACGCGGTGCGGCGGCTGATGCGAAACATTCTTTTCTTTGCCGAAGACAAGGTCCTGGTCGAAAAACTTCTGGCGACCGCCTGTGATTTTGTCAGCAGGGTTCCCATTCGTCGCCTGACGTTCTATCCTGATGGCAGGGTGTGGGACGAAGTACGCAACTTCGGAGTTCATAACAAAGTAAGCAAGTCGCAGGAGGTGCCGCAGCATGCCTGAAAATTGCATCTACATCGCGCGCAGTTCCGCGATCGCCGCACGCGCCCTGGCCGGCGAAATGATGGTGATGAACTCCGCGGATTCGACCTTCTTCACCTTGAACGAAGTCGCTACCACGATCTTTCAGGCCGCCGACGGACGCACGCCTCTGACCGAAATCGTTCGCGATCAGGTCTGCCCGCAATTCGATATCGATCTCGAACAGGCCCAGGCGGATGCCGAGCAATTTGTTGCCGAACTCTCCGGTCACGGAATTCTTCTGGTTTCCAACCAACCGCTAGCCTCGGAGACACCCTGATGAGCTTGATGAGTGATGTTGGCCAGAAGGCTTTCAATCTGGGCGTTCCGATCGCGATCCATATGGACGTCACGTACCGCTGCAACGAGCGCTGCGTCCACTGCTATCTCGATCACGATGATCACGGCGAAATGACGACCGCCGAAATCAAAGATGTACTGGATCAACTCGCGGATGCGGGAGTTTTCTTTATCACTTTCAGCGGCGGCGAGGTTTTCCTGCGCCGTGACTTCTTTGAGATTCTCGAATACGCACGCCGTTTGATGTTCAACGTCAAAATCAAGACCAATGCGGTCATGATCCGCGAAAGAGAAGCCCAAAGAATTCGCGAGCTGGGCGTCGACAGTATCCAGATCAGCGTTTATTCGCATCGCGCCGATGTACACGACGCCATTACTAAATTGCCGCACTCGTTCGACCGCACCGTCAAAGCCATTCGTTTCCTCAGCGAACAGGGACTGCGCGTCACCATCGCCAACGTTCTCATGACCGCGAACTCTTCCGATCACGCCGGAGTACAGCAACTAGCTGCTGATCTGGGAGTACAGTACACGATCGATCCGACGATCACTCCGATGATGGACGGCGACACCTCGATCCTGTCGCTGCGGATCCCGGGCGATGAACTGAAAGAGATCCTTCACAATCCTGCGCTCACCGGCAATCAGGAAGATTTTTGTGCGCCACCGAAGCCACCGTCCGCGGAAGATCTCGAAGGCTATTCCTGCAGCGCTGGACATTCGTTTTGCTACATCTCTCCCTACGGAGACGTTTTCCCCTGCGTGCAGTTCCCACTTCCAACGGGAAATATCCGTCAGCAGAAATTTTTAGATATCTGGAATTATTCCCCGCAGATGAAAGAAGTTCGTTCCATCAAAGCCAAAGACCTGACCGTGTGCTCGTCCTGCTCACACGTGGGCAGTTGCACTCGTTGTCCGGGACTGGCCTACATGGAAGGCAGCATGCGCGGCCCATCCAGCGCGGACTGCGAAAAATCTTTCTACAGAACAGGCGTGCCTACCGCCAACATGCTGCAGCAAGGACTGACCAAGCCGCGCAACCCCTCCGGCAACGGTGTCCCCCTGATCCAGATTCGCCCCGTCGCCGTCAGCGCATAAAAATTCGGCGTGCAACACGCGTGGGAAGGGCACAACCGAAACCGCTAAATCGTGCGCCCCGCCGCTGCGTTATGGCTGCGCTTCAAGTCGACTACAGCTTCCGCGCTTGCCAGTTGCTCCAAAATCCGTTGCAGCGACGCTCGGACTTCATGGTTCGCCTCGTTAAATTTCAGCGCCGCTCCGATTCCCATGTCCATGCGAACAACTTCACTCTGTATCGACACATTCGTATGGTCGTGGGAGAAGCTGAGTTTTAGAGACGATCCCGGCAACAGGATGCCGCTGGTCTCCACGTAGCACCCGCCCAAACTCAAGTTGGTCACGATCCCCAGCATCGCGAGTTTCTGCGTATCTCCGGAAATTTCAGTGGTGAGCCGACCCCGCACACGCGGATATAGACGGCGGTTCTTCTGCGTCGCCTGGCTCTGCTTCTGCAGATACATCCGCTTGTCCGCTTCGGATAGGAGCTTCTCCGCATCCATCCCATCTTCTGGAAATACGGATCGCCCAACGCTCAGCGACAAAATGTCCTCGTTGCAAACGTCTCTTCCCGCCTTGTGCGCCAAGTCTCGCATCTGCTCGGCCTTGCGAGCCGTGGCATCCGCCGTCAGTCCCGGAGCAATCACCACAAACTCGTCGCCACCCATACGCGCGACGTAATCGTACTCGCGACTGGTCTCCTTCAAAGACTGCGAGAACAGCCGCAACACACGGTCGCCTTCGAGATGTCCGAAGCGGTCGTTGATTTGTTTGAACCCATCGAGATCCGCGACCATCACTGTCAGCGTCTTGTTATCGCGTTTGCAGCGCGCCAGTTCACGGTCCAGTTGCAAGAACAGCGAACGCGCATTCGGAAGTCCCGTGAGAAAGTCCGTAACCGCCGAGGTTTCCGCCTGCTCGTATTTCATCGCGTTTTCGATCGCGAGCGCCATCTTCGAACTCACGGCCAGAAGAATTCGCAGATGATCGGAGGTAAAGAAATCCTTTTCCGCGTGATACAAGGCGACTACGCCGACAACGCCCTGCAACCCCTCGAGCGGCACTGCCAGCGCCGAATTCAGCGTGCTGTACTTCGAAGTGTCGTTCAGATAGCCGGGTTCGACCGAAGGATTGCCGTTCAGAATCGGCTTGAGATTCTGGGCGACCCACCCCGATAACCCTTGCCCCATCGGAATTCGCAACGAGGCAAACAGCCGGAAGTTGTCGCCATTCACGTACTCCGGAACAAGCTCATCGCCGTGCCGCACATAAATCGCAATCGCGTCGTAAGGCATGGCCCGGCGCAACTTCACCGCAAACACGGAGAGGGTCTCGCCCAAACTGAGCGAAGCTCCCAAATCTTGACTGAGTTCGAAAAGCGTCTGCGCTTCCTGACGCGCTGCGGCGATCGAGCCGAGAAAACTGCGATCTTGCGGCTGGCGCTGCCCTTGCGCCTCAAACCCAGCGGCGGGCTTGATCGTCGGTTCGACGTAAGTACCTGGCTCTTTGACTTCCACTTCAGTCGACAGCTTCTGCTTGCTCAAACTGTCCGTCTTTTCGTGGACCAGTTGCTCCAGTTCCACGTATCGCCGTTCGAGTACACGAACCACATCCGGATCAAACGACTTTCCCGATTCATCCACCAACCGTGCCATCGCTTCATGCAACGGCAGCGCTCGCCGATACTGCCGGTCCGAAGCAAGCGCATCGAGAAAATCGACCGCTGCTAGAATGCGTGCGCCAATTGGAATCTGCGTCCCACGCAATCCCATGGGATAACCTGTCCCATCAAATTTTTCGTGATGCGCCCGTACGATCGGAACTACCGGATACGGAAAGCGCACGCGCTCCAGAATCTCCGCTCCGACCAGCGGATGGATTTTCATCTTCTCGAACTCTTCTGGCGTCAGACGGCCAGGCTTCGAAATGATGTGCTCGGGAATTGCGAGCTTGCCAATATCGTGCAGCAGCGCCGCAGCCTGCAAGGCCTCCATGCCATCGCGATCCACTTTGAGATCTTTGGCGACTTCGACCGCATACACACGAACTCGCTGCAGGTGATCGTGCGTCGTCTGGTCCTTCGCCTCAATGGCGAGAGCCAACGCTTCGATCGTCCGCATGTGAAGATCGGCCATCTCCTCCACGTGCCGCTTCTCGTCTTCCAACTTGCCGAGATAGAGCCTGTATGAACGGTAGATGAGATAAACCACCGGAAGCGTCAGCAGCGACGTCTGCCAATCCGTGAAACCGTGCAGCCAGCTCATCATGCCAGCCACTCCGGCACCGACCAGGTAGTAAGGGAAGCTCCAGAAATAGCAGTCCGCCCAGATCTTGCGCAGCGACCGTCGTTCGGTCAAGGAAATAACCGCGGCCACCGGAAGCGTGTTCGCTACAAAATAAACGCACGCCGCCAGGAACAACAACGTCGAAGGATTGCTGACTGCCCGATGCGCGAGCGAGTAGCGATATACCGCAAACGTCACCGCGATCGCGAGCGCGGTCGAGCAAACGTTGAATGCGACCTGAATCGGTATCGGACGATCACGATCGAAGCACTGCACCACTACCGCAGCGCAGCCCAGTGCCATCGCCTCCGACAAACTCAGCTCCAGCACGCCGAGCAGCAGAAACAGAAAGTTCACCGACATCGTGCCGGTAATTCCGGGGAGGTTCACTTTCAACCGCGAAGCCGCGAGCGCAATCACCAGATAGCAGAAAAATTTGAGCGGATTTTCGCTCCTGCCGTGCAGGACCGAATAGGTCAGCACAGCCGTCCCGCAAAGCACCACCACGGCAATAAAAAACCGTGGCGCGATGCTCATGTCCCTCCAGGATTGAGGGCGACTTTTCATTTTCAGACGAACTCCTGCCCGAGGCGTCCGGGTTCTAGTTCCCGCGGGGAAAATGGGGGAACACTTATTGATAACAGGCCCCAGACGGGCGACAAAGGATTCGAATATTTGGAGCTAAACTTCGGTAATCGGGGGCGGTGACCTTTAGAATGGCCAGACTGTTCGGGAACCTTCGCGCACTGGCGTTAAGCACCAGAAAATAAAGTACCTATTGTAATTTCGTCGCGCCGGAACTTGTCGCGCCTCTAACTCGTATAACCCTCAGGATCGGCCGTTTGACTTGCCCGAACCTTACGGCCTACCATGAATGACTCTTCCCCAGGAGTGTTCCCCCGAATGATCGGTCAGACCGTCTCGCACTACCGTGTTCTCTCACAGCTGGGTGGTGGTGGGATGGGCGTCGTTTACGAGGCCGAGGACATAAATCTGGGCCGCCACGTCGCTCTCAAATTCCTCCCTCCCGAGACCGAAAAAGATCCTCTCGCCCTTGACCGTTTTCAGCGCGAAGCTCGAGCTGCCTCCGCTCTGAATCATCCCAACATTTGCACCATCTACGAAGTCGGCGAAGACAACGGACGGCACTTCATTGCCATGGAACTGATGGAAGGCGAGACACTGAAGGCTCGCATCCACGGCGAGCCCATGGAACTTCAGCAGTTGATCGAAATCGGCGCACAAATCGCCGATGGGCTCGACGCCGCCCACTCCAAAGGCATTGTTCATCGCGACATTAAGCCGGCAAACATTTTCGTGACGAGCCGTAACCAGGCCAAGATCCTTGATTTTGGATTGGCCAAGCGCACTGGCAAAGTCTCCTCTTCCTCCGCCGCCACCGCGGACGAGCCATTCTTAACGAGTCCGGGATCAACCGTCGGCACCGTCGCCTACATGTCTCCAGAACAGGCTCGAGGCAAGGATCTCGACGCTCGCAGCGACTTGTTTTCCTTCGGCGCTGTGCTCTACGAAATGTCGACCGGCGCGATCCCTTTTCGCGGAGACACTTCCGCCGTCATCTTCGACTCAATCTTGAATCGTCCGCCAGCACCGCCGCTGCGGTTGAATCCCGATCTCCCTCCCAAGTTTGAGGAAATTTTGAACAAGCTCTTGGAAAAAGATCGCGACCTGCGCTATCAAAGTGCCGCCGACGTTCGCTCGGATCTGAAACGCTTAAAGCGCGACTCTGAGTCGGGCACATTGGCAGCGGCCAGTTCTTCGGGCTCGGTTTCCGCGATCCGCAACGCTCTAATCAGTGGCTCTTCGACAGCAGCCGCAGCGCCCGACCGCAAACTACCGCGATGGGTGGTTCCGGCTCTGATCGTTGCTCTTGTCGCAGCCGCCATCAGCTTTGTGTTTCTCAAACGCGGCCACGCACTCACGGAAAAAGATTCCATCCTGATCACAGACTTCGTGAACACGACGTCTGACCCCGTCTTTGATGGCACGCTGAAGAGAGCGCTCGCTGTGGACCTCGGCCAGTCGCCCTATCTAAACGTCTATCCGGATCAAAAAATACGTCAGACCCTGCAGTTCATGGGACGCAGCCCCAATGACCGCATCACCGCTGACATCGGTCATGAGATTTGCCAGCGCGATGGCATCAAGGCGATGCTCACTGGAAGCATCGACAACGTGGGCGGTCAGTACGTCGTTACTCTTGAAGCCACCAACGTATCTTCCGGCGATTCCCTGGGACGCCAGCAGGCTCAAGCCGACCGCAAGGAAGATGTGCTGAATGCTATGCACGGCGCTGCCACTAAACTCCGCAGCCAACTCGGCGAGTCGTTATCCATGGTGCAGAAATATGACATGTCGCTATCCATGGCTACTACTTCATCGCTCGACGCGTTAAAGGCGCTGACGCTCGGCGACGCCAAGCACAATATGGGCGACGATCTGGGCGCCATTCCAAATTACCAGCGAGCGATTGAGATCGATCCTAATTTCGCGATGGCCTACGCTCGCCTCGGCGTGGTGTACAACAATCTTCAGCAGACTGATTTGTCGCAACAAAACCGTCAGAAGGCGTTCGAACTCCGCGATCGCGCCAGCGAACGGGAAAAGCTCTACATCACTTCTCACTACTACGCCGACAACGGTCAACTCGATAAAGGCATTAGCGCCTACGAACTCTATCGCCAAACGTACCCGCGAGATTCCATCCCCTACAACAATCTTGCGGTCATTTACAACCAACTGGGTCAATTCGACAACGCGTTGGAGAACGCAAAACGAGCCGTTGAACTTGAACCCGACTCGCTTAGCGGGTACAGCCAAATCGTGCAAGCTTACGGCGGGCTCAACCGGCTCGATGAAGCGCGCGCCACCATCAACAGTGCCTTTCAACGCAAGGGTTCCACTAAGGCATACCATCTTTGGTTGGCTTCGATGGATTGGGGCGCGGGTAAGGACGCCGACATCGAGAAAGAACTGCAAACTGCCTCCGAAGATACCGATGGAGCGTTAGGCGCTTTAGGATTCAGAATAGGGCTAGCCGCTTTTCGTGGGCAGATGCACCAGGCGCGCGATTTCACGCGCCAGACTGAGGACGCATTCAATCGTTTGCACTTGCAGGGCGCGGCGACCGCCAAAGCGCAACTCGCCAGTGCCGAGGCCTTGGTGGGCAACCACGATCAAGCGAGCAAGGGCGCTTCGGACGCGCTCCAGTCATCTCGCACGCTCCCCGTAATGGGAAGTGTCGCGACGATCTTCGCTATTTTGCGCGAGGACCAGAAAGCGCTAGCGCTCGCGGACGAGATCCAACGAACTCATCCGAACGATACCATCGCGATCAACGTAACCATCCCTGTCATTCGTGCGGTCGCCGCGTTGCGGCCTGCAAATCCGGCCAAAGCCGACCCAGCCAAAGCCATCGATTTTCTCAACAATGCCGCTCTTTATGCACGCGCCGATACTGGTGTCTTTTTCGTGCGGGGCCTAGCCTACGAACAGGCGGGACGCTACAACGACGCTGAGCAGGACCTCCAGAAAGTCTTGGACTTCAAGTCCCGTAGTGGCCCCGACGTAATCTTCGCAGTAGTCCAACTCGAGTTAGCGAGACTATTCGAGAAACAGGGGGACACTGCAAAAGCCCGAATCGCCTATCAAAATTTCTTAGCGGATTGGAAAGATGCCGACCAAGATCTTCCCCTACTGCACGCCGCCAAAGCCGAATACGCCAAACTGCAATAGCAACGAAAAATGTAGGGTGGGCAACTCTCGCCCGGTTTGTGGAAGAGCCGGCCTTCAGGCCGGCGTCGAGACAGAAAGAAAGCGGCTTTAGCCCCTGTGGACCGCGCACCAAGCCTAAAGGCCTCGTCCCACCGTAGCGAACGCGGCCCTAAAGGGCCGCTCTTCCACGAACAGCCTAGCGAATCCAGACTTCAAGAGATCCAGATCTCTAGAAATGAAATCCAATCTGCGCCGTCAGCGCCCGTGGCGTCACAAAATGCGTCCCGCTGAACGTCGACAGAAAGTTATACAGCGCCAACTTGTTCGTCACATTGATCGCCGTCAGCGTAAGGCTCCACTTGTAACGCTCACCCTTAAACAAATTGTCATCCCCCACCGCCACATCAAACAAATTGCGCGGCGCAATCCGCGGCGGATTGTGATCATCGTTCTCCGTCCGCGGTGCCGGAATCCTGACCAACGTCGATCCATACTGCGACGGAGCACATGTAGTCAGCGGTTGCGTAAGCGTCGGCCGCTGGCTTCCGCAAAATAATCCAGCTTGCAGTTGCTGGTCAGCCGTGAGCCCAGTGAGATCCACCGGAGTAGTCGTATCCGCCGCAAACGGTACCGCACCCGCTACCAATCCGCTGTCATACCGCCAGTTGAAACCAAGCCATGGACCAGCCTTCCAGGGCTGATACTGTAAATGCGTAGTCTGATTAAATTTCTCGTCGTGATCGATGCGGAACGGCAATCCACTCTGCCCCACCGTCGTTCCGAGTCCGCTGGTCTGCGGAGGAAAGAATCTCGCCGCCACGCTGGACATTACCACAAGAGCAGTAAATCCGTGGAACTCCGGCACACTCACGCGCAGCGCATATCCCGGAATTTTGGAGTTGTGCCATCCAATCGGAAACGTGATCGGCGTTGCGCCCAGCACGCTGAAGTCGTAAGCGTTATGGGTATATTTCCAGACATAGTCTCCGCTCACAACCGCGAATTTTCCGAAAGCCTGTTGTAATCCAGCGTGGAACTCGTTGCGATAGCCGGGAGTGTTGCGCGCCGGCACGCATGGAATCAAATCCGCGATCACCGCGTAGTTGCAACCGTCGCTGGCAAGAACGAGATTTTCGTTGAACGGACTTTCTAAAGTCCGCGCGTATGAAATTCGCAGCACCGTACTGCTCTTCTTGATGTTGTAAGCAAGCCCCAGACGAGGTTCGGCTTGTCGGGCAATCACCAACCCGTTGTAAAGATCGCCGCGTATTCCAATGTTCGCCGACCAATTCCCTTTCGAAATCTGGTCCTGCACATACAGTGCCGTCTCTTTCACATCCGTATGCCCGCGAAATGGATACAGCGTGCTGCTCGCAAACCCGCAGTTATCGTTCGACGACGGTGTCGGACGCGTCAGGTCGTAGCATCCCAGCAACGGGATAAACGGCGCTGCCGCATTTGGATTCGAAGAGGTATTCGGCTGCAATCCCGCACCAACGCATTGCGTAGGATCGTTAAACCCAGACACTGGACCGTTATCCGCATTCAAGCAAGGCGCATTCAGTAAGGGCGCCACAATCCCCAACGTGAAATTTTCCGTTAGAAATGTCTGCTCGTAAGTGACACCCACTTTCACATTGTGGATGCCCTTCACATACGAGAGGGAAGATCGCACCCCAGTGTTCGCCAGCGTCCGCTGTTGCGCGATCGTCTCCTGCTGCAGGTTCACCGGACCTAAATCCGCCAACGAATCGCCGCTGGGATAATAATTAAAAGCATCTCGTCGAATAAATCCGCCCAGCGTAAACAGAGTCGTCGGACTAATCACCCGCGTCCAGGTCGGCGCAATGTTAAAGGTCTTGATCTGCGAACGCTGGTCGGTATTCCCAACAGAATTTCCAAACTGATCCAACACATTCAAGTTGTCATACGAGTTCGGGGTCTGAAACCACGATCGTGTAAATCCCAAATTCAAATGGATGGAATCGGCGGTCGAGAGCTGGTAATCCACTCGATCAAACGCATTCTCTTCGTTGCCTTTATCATGCATCACCGCAAACTCAGGAGCATCCAAAAAACGCCCGCTATTCATCCCATTCAGCGAAATAAAGTTGCCCCACTTCTGTCCGCCGTATCCAAAATCCAATCCGACGTTGGACGATCCAAACGACCCGTAGGAAACATTCACGCTCCCATGAGGAGTCGTCATGCCCTGTCCCGACCGCGTCGTCGCCACAATCACCAGACTCGTCTTGCCGCCGTACTCCGCAGGCGGGGCGCCGGGAATAACTTCGAGCGAATCAATCGAATCCACCGGAATCTGATTCGAGAAAATCTTGCTTTGCTGGTCCGTAATCGGCTGCCCATCCACTGAAAACGAATTCGAAGCGTGGTCGCCCATCCCGTGAAACATACCGTTCGAATCCGCTGCCACTCCTGGCGACGCCAACGTCACCAGCGAACTTACCGACGAAGACCCACTTCCCAAAGGAATCTTGTCAAACAAATCTTTCGCAACATCTGTGTGTCCCGTCGGATCGTTCTCCACCAAATCTCCACCCGCCTCGACCGTCACCGAATCGGAGTTGCTGGCCACCGTCAAACTAATTTTCACATTCACCGGCAGCGCCGAGCGCACGTCCACATCCTGAGCGCTCTGCGCAAATCCGGCCGCAGTAATCGTCATGTGATACGGATTGAATGGCACATTCGGAAAGCTGAATTTTCCGCTGCCGTTCGTCGCCGTCGTTCGATCGAATCCGCTGACCGCGTTGTGAATCTCCACCACCGCATTCGCCACTACTGCACCGGAAGGATCTTGCACGACCCCGCTAATCGATGCCGAACTTCCGCCCGACTGCGCCGTCGCAATACCGACACTCAGGATCGCAGCAGCAATAACAGCCGATGTCACGACACGGCATGTATGAAAATGGTTTTTCGCTAGACGACTATGAAATAGACGCATGATTCCCTCCAAAAGGAATGGCTCGGCAGCGACCCTGATTCCCTGCGCCCGCATTTCAAAAAGAAATGGACAAGCGGCGGCGAACGTCGCTGCAACTAATGAATTAGTTGATGGAGTTTGGAATCAAAGCGCCGGTGGAGGACGAATAAACTCGGCAAGCGCGGGACGGAATACGAGAGAAACTTCAGCTATCGAACTGGTAAGCGCGGTGGCCGCCAAAATCGGAGCCAACGACGCAGTCTGCGTGTTCAGTCCAACATGCGCGGTGGCGCAAATCGAGCAGGTATGGTGAGTAGTGTTCGAATTTTCAGGATGCGAGTGGACCGCCTGAATCGTCCCCATCACACAAACCAGGGCCACGCAGAGCACACAAACCGCCCTGACGAACACTCCCCGATTTGTGGAAACCTTCAACATGCCATCCCTGATAATGCTGCGATAAGTGTGGCGATTGGTGCGCGCCGACTAGTCGAACCTTGACCGATTTTAACGTTGGATGCCGGTTCAGGCAAAGTTGGCGCAGAAAAATTAGCACGATTGTAATGTGCTCGCAAACCGTGCTCCCGAGGGGCGAGAACTCATTTACTTGGCCCGCGCCTCGTCCCCGCTCATAGTGGTAGTCCACTTGACGCCGTCGTCGGAGCGTTGCACCTCGAAGTGAATCTTGTCGGGTCCCGAGAAAAAATTAACCGTCTGCCAATACGTCTTCTTACCGTTCTCTGTGCTCTCGCTGGGGTAAACCCAGCGGTCTCCAGTAATTTGCATGGTGCCCCATGCGGCGGAGTTCTCTCCCTCCGTTCGCAGAGCCTGATTACGATAGGAGTAGCCGCCATTCTCTAGCGCATGCGACGGCAGAAAAATCACGAGCGCAGTATTCTTCCCGTTCACAATCTGATTGCAGGCATAAAATTCGCCCACCTGCCCGCAGCGATTTTCCAAGCGCGTCGGCGCAGCAGCCTTGTCTGCCGAAGACATCGCCACTTCCCACTTGCCATCTAATTGCCTTAGCGGCGCGTAAGGATCACTCGCAATCTGAGCTGCCGCGTTGCCTGATTTCGCCGGAGTGGCAGGACTTCCCTGCGTAGCGTGCGTTGACATCAATACGACGAGAGCTAGAGAAATCACCATTTCATTCCTCCTAGGCGTAACGGCGCAATCATATAAGGGAACAAGAGCTTGAACCACAGGGGACACAAAAGTCCAAAGGGTAAACCTTGCAATTCCTCGACGTACCTTCACTCCGAGATTTCTTCACGCCGCATCCCTCTTTGGCTTTCCCCCGTGTAACTCTGTGCCCCCTGTGGTAAAGCCTTTCCGCCACGTACTAAAATGCACCCTATGCCAATCGCTGAAAAACTTTCGCCGACGACAGCATTAGATGTGAACTGGGCACGCACGCAATTCCCTGCTCTAGCCCAATCCGTAAACGGACACCCCGCCGTTTTTCTGGACGGCCCCGGCGGCACACAGGTCCCGCAGCAAGTCATCGACGCCATCTCGGATTACCTCTCCCGCAACAATGCCAACACCGGAGGCGCGTACGCCACCAGTCGCAATACGGACGCTATGATCGCGGAAGCGCGATCCGCGATGGGCGATTTCCTGAATTGTCATGCCGACGAAATCGTAATCGGCGCGAACATGACCACGCTCACCTACGCGATGAGCCGCTCCATCGGACGCGATCTCGTTGCCGGAGACGAAATCGTTCTCACCCTGCTCGATCACGATGCGAACTTCTCTCCCTGGAAAGCACTGGAAGAAAAAGGCGTCGTCATCCGCACCGCGAAGTTCAACGAATCCGATTGCACGCTCGACATGGACGACCTCGCCTCAAAAATCGGCAAGCGCACAAAACTGGTCGCCGTCGGATACGCCTCCAACGCCGTCGGCACCATCAACAACGTCGCCGAAGTGGTGCGTCTGGCGCGGCAAGTCGGGGCTTTGAGTTACATTGACGCCGTCCACTATGCTCCTCACGGAGCCATCGACGTCCGCGCCCTCGACTGCGATTTTCTGGTCTGCTCAACTTACAAATTCTTCGGTCCGCACATGGGCATCCTCTACGGAAAACGCGAGCACCTGAAGAAATTTCATCCCTACAAAGTTCGCCCTCTCACCAACGAGATTCCAAACCGCTGGGAATGGGGCACGCTGAATCACGAATGCATCGCCGGAATCAAAGCCTGCGTGGATTACTGGGAAACCTTAGGCCGTCGCGCTAAGCCCGCGGCCGCAAATCGCCGCGCCGCAATTCTCGCCGCCCACGAAGCCATCCATCATCACGAACGAGCGATGACAGAGAAGATGATTGCGGGACTCCTCAAAATTAAGGGCCTGAAACTCTACGGGATCAGCGATCCCAGCCGCTTCAACAATCGCTGCGCCACCTTCGTCGTCCGCATCGAAGGACACTCGCCTCTCGAACTCGCAACAAAACTCGGCGACCGCGGCTTCTTCACCTGGGACGGAAACTACTACGCAATGAACGTCACCGAACAGCTCGATGTCGAACGCCTCGGCGGATTCCTGCGGATCGGATTGGTGCACTACAACACGATGGAAGAAGTAGAAAGAATGCTGGCCGCACTTCGAGAAATTGCAGGTTGAGGGGATAACGAAACTCGAGTAGGGACAGCCGCCCGCAGCTGTCCAATCGGACGAAGTCCGACTGCGCTCGGGGAGCAAACGCTAGCGTCTGATCTCTTCGACCCCAGACCCGCGTCCGACAATTGCCATCGTCGCCAGCCCGATAAACAGCCCATGCTCGACAATCCCCGGCATGTCGCTCAGTATCTGCGCCAACGCTGGAGGATCCGTAATCTTTCCAAACGCACAATCCAGAATCTGATTGCCGTTATCGGTAATGAACGGCTGACTGTTCGGCAGCAGTCGCAATTTCGGAGTCGCTCCCAATGCCGCAATCTTTCTCTCAACCACCGTTCGCGCAAACGCGATCACTTCCACCGGCAACGCGAAATTTACCAAGCGTCTCCACAACTTTGCTGGAGTCCACAATCACAATCATCTTCTTCGACGCCGACGCGATCACCTTCTCGCGCGTCAACGCACCGCCGCCGCCCTTGATCAAACACAATCGCGGATCAACTTCGTCCGCGCCATCAATCGTGATATCAATTTCAGGATTTTCATCCAACGTGGTCAACTTGATTCCGACCTTGCGCGCCAGTTCCTCCGTATTCACGGATGTCGGTATGCCCGTAATCTTCAGCCCGGCCTTCACCCGCTCCCCGAGCGCAACCACAGCAAAATAGGCCGTGGACGCCGTGCCCAGACCAACGATCTGGCCATCCGTCACCAGTTTTGCTGCAGCGCGCCCAGCGGCTTCTTTTTCTACTTCATGAGCCATGCATCACCTGATCCCAGACTTGAAAACGAAGATTTGAAAGCAACTATTTTCGAAAAATCTCGATATACGCCAGATAGCCCGCCAGCACTAATCCAAAAATCCCGAGCAGATAGGAAACCACATCGATCAACCATCCAGCAGGCTCAAACGTATCGGAATCGATTTGAACCCGCGTCGTCCGATAGCGCGAGAGACCCGCAATGATCAGTAGCACCCCACCGACCGTCGAAATAATGCCCAACCACGTTGTAAGTCCTGGCGTGACCGCGGCATACCCTTGCAGTTTCATGAACTCGCGCAGTGCGATTGAAAATCGTCCGATAGCAAAGCCAAAAACGATGGTGGCTACCCCGGTTCGCACCCACGCGAGGTACGTGCGTTCATTCGCCAGGTGATCGCGTGCGCGATTAGGATTTGAAATCTCGGCCATGCTTAAACCGCCGCCATTATTCCACAGCCTTCTGACTCAGCCCACCAATTCCAGCAATGTTCTTCATCAACTCCGCGGGAAATCCATGCCTCCCCTGCAAATACTCCGGCGAATTGTAGGAGAGCCAAACCTGTCCCTGCTCATCCTGCCAAGCCAACGCCTTCAACGGCAGATCGATCGCTGATCGAGGAGCAGCAATCATCAACGGCGTCCCGGCCTTCGGGCTCCCAAAAATCAGCAACTGCGTAGGACGCATCGCGAGCCCCGCCTTCGCCGCCTCGCCGCTGTGATCGATCAGCGCAAACACCGTGATCCCCTTCTCTTTCAGGATGGCCTGCAACCGCGCCAGCGTTTCGGGCACCGAATAACGACTACGAACGTCAACCATGCCGATTTTTTCGGAATCATCCATATCGCATCCCTCTAGTGTTGTCATCCTGAGCGCAGCGAAGGAACCCTATTCCCTCCACAGATTTGTGGCACCAGTAGGGATCCCTCGACTTCGCTCGGGATGACAGAATTAACAAAAGCGAAGTAACGGTGGCGCGCTTCGACGAAGCCGTCACCTCAAAATCATCTTCCCCAATATCTCCTTCAGCAATTTCGCAGCGACCGTCGCGGTCAAATTCGTATTGTCCTGGAGTGGATTGAACTCCACAATATCGGCCCCGACGATTTTCCCGGTGATCGCATGCAAATGCGCAATCGCTTCCCGCACCGACATCCCTCCCGGCTCAAAATGCGAGACCCCGGGCGCAAAGGCTGGATCCAGCGCATCCAAGTCGAACGTGATGTACACCGGCCCGTCCACATACATTCGATCAATTGCGGGCAGTTGACGCATCTCGATGACTTCAGCTCCGAACTTCTTTGCTTGTTCCCGCTGATGCGTATTGATCGTTCGAATTCCAACTTGAATCAACCGCTTGACCTTGCCTTCTTCCATGATCCGCGCGAAGGGACAAGCATGTGACACGCGACTCCCTTCAAACTCATCGTAAAGATCGGGATGCGCATCGAAGTGAATGATCGTCAGATCAGCAATGCGCTCACCGAATGCCCGCACGATGGGGAAAGTGACAGAGTGATCGCCGCCCAAACATACTGGCCGCAGTCCCTGGTCAAGAAGCTCGCCAACTTTCTTTTCAATCTCCGCAAAGGGATCGCCGGAAATAAACTCCAAGTCTCCAGCATCGCAGTACGCGGCCGCAGCGCCAAGGTCCACTCCAGTTTCCGTCCCGAGATTCCACGCCTCAGAATTAAGTGCGACGCGGATGATCGGCGGCGCTCCGGCTGGGCCGCGCAGCCATGAAGAGTTCCCATCAAAAGGCACCCCGAGGATCACGGGCGTTCCAGTCGGAGCCGCATTCGGTGAAATTGCCATGAAGGAGTTCCTGTTTCTCGGTACGAACACGCACAAACTCTTCGCTAAAGCCCACTATTTACAGGGCTTGACCTGCCGTAACGACACGACTCACCAATCCAACGGCCACACAAGCGGCTCATCCGTTATTCTATAGAAGACATCTTATGGCTACCCCGACCCGCAATACTACCGGCAATGCACTTCCCACCAAGATTGAAAACTACGAACGGGAACGCGTGTTTTCGTTGTTCCGCCAATTCGGATACCTCGAGGCAGAACTCAATCCTCTCGGAATGCTGCCCCCGCAACCGCATCCCGATCTACAAATCGACAACGAATGGGCCCGCGAAGCGCGGCGAATCTATTGTGGAAGCGTTGGCGTTGAATTCACGCACATCGCCGACCCCGAGCGCCGTCGCTGGATACAAGAACGCATCGAAGGCGAACCCACAGCAGTCGACCAAGAGCGCGCGATGGACCTACTCCTCCGCGCCGATCTCTTCGAACAAACTCTGCAGCAGCGCTACCTCGGCAACAAGCGCTTTTCTTTGGAGGGCAACACTTCTCTCCTTCCCGCCGTCGATGCCATTCTCGACGTGGCGGGCGAACGTGGTGCCGTCGAACTCGTGATGGGCATGAGTCATCGCGGACGGCTCAACGTCGTCATCCATCTCGCGAAACGTCCCGCCGAACAGGTGTTTGCGGAATTCGAGGATGTCGATCCCCGCAGCGTCTTAGGATCCGGTGATGTGAAATACCACATGGGTGCCACTGGCGAATATGAAACTCGCAGCGGTAAGAAAATTCACATTCACCTCGTCTCAAATCCCAGTCACTTGGAAGCCGTAAATCCCGTGACGGTCGGCCGCACGCGCGCAAAGCAGGATCGTGCTGGCGCTGGCGGCAAAGAAAAATATCTGCCGCTGCTCGTCCACGGCGACGCCGCCTTCGCCGGACAAGGCATCACCGCTGAAACTTTGAATTACGCTGACCTGCCCGGCTACACCGTCGGCGGCACCGTCCACGTCATCGTCAACAACCTCGTCGGATTCACCACCAACGCCCGCGAAGAGCATTCCTCGCGCTTCTCCGCCCAACTTGGACGACGCCAAGCCATCCCGATATTTCACGTTAACGGCGAAGACGTCGACGCGGTTCTACGGATCTCGCGCATCGCCGCCGAGTATCGCTATACGTTCGGCACCGATGTGATCGTCGACCTGATCGGCTATCGTCGCCACGGCCACAGCGAAGTGGACGATCCCACCGTCACCCAGCCGTTGATGTATAAAGCGATCAAGCAGCATCCGCCCCTCTATCAGATTTACGCGAAACAAATCGGCGTCGAGAATCTCGCGGAGCGCGTGGACGCCGTCAAGACGGAATACGAAGCTGCGCAAAAAAGCGCAACCAAAGTCACAAAAAAGCCGATGATGCGCAGCCTCCCGAAATACTGGGACAGCTATTTCGGCGGCCGTTACAAATCAGACTTCGACCACCCGACTAGCCTTTCTCGCGAGGAACTCGCAGAACTCACTGATCGTTTGACCACCTATCCAGCGGGCTTTCCACATCCATCCCAAAGTAAAGAAGTTGCTGGAGCAGCGCGAAGAAATGGGAACGGGTAAGAAGCCGATCGATTACGGAATGGCTGAGGCCTTAGCGTTTGCCAGCCTCGTAAAACAGGGTATTCCCGTTCGTTTAAGCGGCCAGGATTCGCGTCGCGCAACCTTCAACCAGCGGCACTCGGTCTTGCTGGATATCGAAGATGAAACAGAATATTTTCCGCTGAGGCACATCGCCCCAAGCCAAGGAGCCTGCGACATCTTCAACTCGACGCTCTCGGAAGCGGGCGTCATGGGATTCGAATATGGTTACAGCCGCGATTATCCCGAGGCTCTGGTTCTATGGGAAGCGCAGTTCGGTGATTTCGCCAACGTCGCGCAAGCTGTGATCGACCAATTCGTCTGCGCCGGCGAAGACAAATGGGGATTGCTTTCAGGTCTCGTCTTACTTCTACCGCACGGCTACGAAGGACAGGGCCCCGAACATTCGAGCGCACGTATCGAGCGCTTCCTGCAACTGGCCGCACGCGACAACATACAAATTTGCCAGCCTTCAACTGCCGGACAATATTTTCATTTGTTGCGGCGTCAAGCGTTACGCAAATGGCGCAAGCCACTGATCGTGTTCACTCCGAAGAGCATGCTACGTCACCCCGACGCGCTTTCTCCAATCGAGAACTTGATTGACCAGAAATTTCAAAATATTCTGCCCGACACCGAAGCACGCGACGCCAAGCGAATTCTGATCGCTACGGGAAAAATTGGTCACGAACTCCGCGCCGAACGTAAGAAGCGTGAGGATTGGAGTACCGCGATCATTTCGCTCGAGCAAATGTATCCCTTCCCCGAGGCCGAACTGACTGCGGAACTGGAACGTCACAGCTCCGCGCGCGAAATTATTTGGGTGCAAGAAGAACCGTCCAACATGGGGGCGCTTTTCTACGTGCTGCCGCGCTTGAAGCGCATTTCGAACGACAAACCCGTGCTCTCTGTGAAGCGCAGCGGGAGTGCCAGCCCTGCCACCGGATCGGCGAAAGCCCACGAGGTCGAACAAAAGGCCCTCATGGCTCTAGCGTTTACCACCTAAAAATAAAAGCCCGAGAGGATGTCTCTCGGGCTTTTCAATCTTCACAAAACAAGACCAGACAAGTTGGTTCAGGCATTAGCGCGATAGGAATGCGCTTCCCCTGTGTTCCTCCGTGTCCTCCGTGGTGAATGCTCTTGCTTTAGAGCCTTCCTGAGCTCGATCGCCAGCTTTATGGCCAGCGTTTCGCCGCGTCTTCCCATCCGGCAATGCGTGCAGGAGTGACGGCCGCTTGGGCCGCCGCTACTACTGGCGGGATGCGAACAGGTTGCTGCGGTCCGGATGCCGTCAAGCTCGGCTTCGGCGCTTCGGCCTGCATTTCTTTTTCATCCGACAGCAGCGGAGCCGCTACGCGCAAGGCTTCAACTTCTTTTTCCAGCCTGGTCAGCTCGAGTTCCTTCTGCCGTAATACTTCATACACATTTTTCATGCTTGGGCACCTATATGAGTTGTCACCAGCGATCAAGCGCAGAGTATTGGTTTTAGCGGCAATTTGTCAAGACAAACACGCACTCGCGAGTGCATGAATGGTTATCCAAGCATCCTCTCACCGGAACACGTCGCGGAACACGACGATCGCTACCAGGACACCTAGAATCAGAACGACAATGGCCAGAATATTCACATGGTTTGCCATCCACGATTCTTTTACTGGTCGCGCGTCGGCGAGAAACGCCGGCACAAATTCTTGGGGCGAAGCCGAAGCAACGGACCCTGGCACTTCCGACGAATCACCTTTCGCGTCGCTCCCCGGCTCGTGGCCAGCATTCTGCAGATCCGATGTCTGGGCGACCGGTGAATTCTCAGCCTTTTGCAATTTTTTCAGTGCGTCCTTTTTGTCCAGGTCCTTCTTCTCACAATCGAGACACAACGATCTCCCATCGGACACAGGGAATCCACACGACGAACATTTTTGAACGCGCATCATCGCGTCAGGAACAGACGCGGCGGTCGCAGCAACCTTTGATTCGACAGGACTCGGCGCACTGTCGCCAACCACAGGAACCGCCACGATCCCATCGCTCTTGACCGTTGGCGCATCGGCAGGCTTGTCCATCTCCCGCAATGCCGGTGGAGCCGGAGTAGCATGCTCCCGCTCCTCCGCAAGATCGAGCGCAGTCAACGTAAGCGCAGCCATGCGCTCAAGTGCGATCAGATCGCGCTCTTCAAACGCATAAGGATGGTCGGAAAACAACTCGAATAGACCGCGAACCTCGCCACTGCGCCGCAGCAGAGGCAACACCACGATGGACGCGATTCCGAGCGCACGGCAAGTTTCAAGATTAACGCGCGGATCGGTTTCCGCGTTGTCGCAGCGCAACAACTGACGCCGCGAAATGCTTTCGCCCGTCAATCCCGAACGTACCTGCAGCCGCGCTCCGACCGCTGGTGCCGATAGGCCCGCGCTCGCGCGGCAGACCATCTCTTCCCCTTGCGGAAGAGCAAGCGCACTGCCGGTCGCGCCCGTAATGTATTGCGCTCGTTCCACCAGCAACTGCAATGCGGAATCTAATTCGTTTTCTCCCAGGACGCGTCCGCCATTGGAAGAATCGACCGCGGGGTTCACTGCTCGAGCGGAAGTAGCGGACGGAGAAGTCACGTCGCCAGCAGGATCACTCTCAGCCTTTGCGGACAATATTCGATCGTCGGGTTGTGCAGATCCTTGCATGGGAGAGGGACTAAGTCGAGTCTCGCCGCATACACTTCGGCTGTCAAGCGCGGTCCAGCTGACAAGGCCATCGCGACTCAAGCGCAAATAACTTACCAACGCAGCGCATAAACATATCGATGAATGAATCTGTCTCAACCTTGTGATACATGGTATTTCTTTTCAGGAGGTTACATTATGGTCGCTCGAGCCGTTTGGTTGACACTGTTCTTGCTCCTGCCGTCGCTGTGCGTGGGCGCGACGCCGTCCCCTCCGATCCCCGTGGCCCTAGAGATTCGATCCGCACCGGAGCGACCCATCATCGAGGTGCGTGGCAGCAACCAGTTCCTAAACTTCGAGCTGTTGGTTCGGAATATCACTGGAGCCACACTGCGGATTTCTCAGATCGAACTGAGTATCTATGACTCAGCGCACTCGCTGGTGCTGCGGAAATCAATCAACACGGATGCATTTGCGCCAAGCATTGCCGTCATCGGTAAGCAGACCCTCGGGCGCGGCGAGACGCTGGACGTATTTAACCCCTTCTACCTATTCGAATCGTCACTGCCTCTGTCGGATCTTCGGTATTCCTTCTGTCTGCTTCGCGAATCGAACGGCCTGCAGCGTGAGAAAAACAGGCACAGATTGCCCGACGACTGTGACTTCCGGCAGGAATTTGCCGTGGGTGCCCGCTTATATGAGGACAAGACGGCGCTCATCCTGCCTTTGCGTGGAAAAATTTTCGTCTGGGAGGGCCACGACTTCTATGCGCATCATCAGCGCGTGCCACTCGGCAGTGCCAAGGTCCACGCTCTAGGTATCACCGCCAACTCGAACGCTTTCGCCGACGACTTTATATACGTGGACGAGTATGGACGGCCGTACCATGACGATCCGCGTGTCCTCGAGAATTGGTATGGATATGGAAAACCAGTCTATGCTCCCGCTGCGTCGGTGGTGCTCGCGACCGAAAACGACGTTCCGGAAAATTCGTTCCAGGATGCGAAAGCGACAAGCATCCGTTACCCAAAGCTTGCGCCCGGAAAAGATCCTAAAGACATCGGCAACTTCGTGCTACTCGATCATATGAATGGAGAGTACAGTCTGCTGCTGCACATGAAGACGGGCAGCGTCGTCGTCAAACGCGGCGATCACTTACAGCAGGGCCAAATCATCGGCCGGATTGGCTTCACCGGGGACTCCATTTTCCCGCACCTGCATTACTCATTTATGAACGGCCCGGAAGTGTTCAGAGCGTGGGGACTGCCTGCATACTTCTCTCGGTTTAGCAGAGTTCGGGGCGCTAATTCGTCCAAGGCGGATCTTGGACCTGTTGATTCAGGGGATTTTGTGGAGAGCGATGCAAGCTATTCCGACACGAAATAATAATCATGTCCATATTTCGCGCCTACTCGCGGACGATGAGGGACTATCCTCACCGGTAAAATAATCTTCGTCGGACCGCTTCGGCGAGCCCGGCTAGCTGTCTTTCCGATACAACAGTTCGCGCATCGCCTGCCGCCGAGCCTCATTCGCTTCGCTCGCATTCTTCCGCTCGTCGGCGTCCATTTTTTGGCGAGCCGCTGGAGCGGTTTCATCGGACTCAGTACACTCCAGGCAACGATTCGCGAAACCAGGTTTGCCGGGCTTCAGTTCAAACTCTTCCCCGCAGACGGCGCAGATTTTAATGGGAAAAGCCATCTCATCTCCAAAGCATTCTTAGTCGAGGTCGCGAACCGATATCGTGTGCATGGATTGTGCGCACAACGGAACCGCGCTCTTAATATCTTAAGGAAGTTTCTCCTCAGCTCGCAACCGGCGAACCAGGATCGCCGTCAGATGCGCTCAAGCTGAACAAAAACGTCGAGCCGTGGTTTAGTTCACTCTCCGCACGGATCGCACCATCGTGTGCCAGAACAATGTGCTTCGCGATCGCGAGCCCCAATCCCGTACCTCCCGATTCGCGGGATCGAGCCTTATCCACACGATAGAAGCGTTCAAAAAGACGCGGCAGATGTTCGGAAGAAATACCCGGACCAAAGTCCCGCACGTAGAACTCCACGCCGTTTGCAACCGCTCGCGCGCCGAGAATCACTTTCTTTCCCGACCCTCCGTACTTCAACGCATTCTCGATCAGATTCGAAAAAATCTGATGGATGGCTTCTCGATCCGCATTCACACGGCCGCCCGGGACCGCATTGTCCACCACCAACTCGACGCCGTAGGGCCGCGCCACTTCACGAAAACTCTGCAGCGCATCCTGCAGCAACTCTTCAACACTAACCCTCTGAATATCGAATCGCTGCTCCCCTGACTCCACGCGAGCCAGAGTCAGCAAGTCTTCCGTCAGGCGCGACATGCGCGCACCATTCTTGCGAATGATTTCAAGAAAATCGCGAACGTGATTATCTTCCAACGGACTATCCAGCAACGTCTCCGTATATCCCTGAATCGATGTAAGCGGCGTCCGCAGTTCGTGCGACACATTCGCAATGAAATCACGCCGCGTCTTTTCCATGCGCTCCGTTTCGGTCAGGTCGCGAAGAACCGCGACTGCTCCGCCGCCGGGCATGGGTGCCGCGGTTACATCGAATGTGCGGCCGGAAGTGATCGTGTTGGATCGCGCCGTAGTCACAACCTGATCCCGCGCCGCTTCCTGAATCGCGGACAGAAAATCGGGATCGCGAACACTGTCAATCAAAGGCGCGTTGAGCCGTGGAGGCCGAAGCAGCAGACGATCCATCCCTCGGTTCGCCCACTGCACGCGGCCTTCGACATCCACTGCGATCACCGCGTCCTGCATGCTATTAAGCAGTGTCTCCAGTTCACGTTGACTATTTTGTACGCGAGAAAAGCTCTCTTCCAAACGCCGTGCCGTCTTATCGAGCGCTGCCGCTACCTGCCCGATTTCATCGCTCGAACCCGAGGCGATCCGCGCGGTAAGGTCTCCGCCCGCCACGCGTTCTGCAAAATTCACGATCCGCTGCAATCGCCAGCCCATATATTGAGAAGCCGCTGCAGCCACAAGCACGGCAAAAATAAAAGCCGCGAGCGATCCCCACAACAACGCGAGATTCAGGGGGCGATCTGTAGTCTCAACTTCGGGCAGAGGATAAGCTAGGCGTACAGCCCCGCCTGAAACCGGCGCTGCAACATACACGAATGGAACGCCCAGCGTTTCGCTTTTGCGCTCCTCAACTCGAACTTCACCCCCCAGAGCTGCAATAAATTCGGGACGATGCGAATGATTTTCCATCGCCCCAGAATCCACCTCCGAGTCCGCCAAAACTTTTCCCGTGGGATCAATGACCGTGGCGCGAGCGCCCGCAGCTTGACCCTCCTGCGAAGCGATATCAGCAAGCGAGTGCTGCCGGTCCGCCTCGACACGATGCGCAAACATCAAAGTTTTCTGTTTGAGATTTAATTCGATCTGTTCGCGGAGAGTCCGTTCCCAGACTTTATGAACAGTCCATTGCAGCGCGACCGCCGTCACGGCGATCACCAGCAGAAATACAATCATCAGTTTTACGAAGATACGACTTCTCAACGCGCGACCTCAAAACGGTACCCGGCCCCCCGCACCGTCTTCAAATAGCGCGGGTTCTCCGGATCAGGCTCAATCTTTTCCCGGATGCGTCGCACATAAACGTCCACCGACCGCGGAGTGACGTACGAAGTATCACGCCATACCGAATCAAGAAGCTGATCGCGCGTAAAGACGCGCCCCGCATGCCGCATAAAATAATCCAGCAAGCGAAATTCCGTCGCCGTCGTCGGCACCTGTTTCCCGCGCACCGTCAGCGTCATCGCCCCGGGATCAATATGTACTTCGTCGATTTTCGTGGGCAGCGGAGGCAAAGGTCTTTCAAACCGCCGCAGCACTGCCTTTACCCGAGCCACTAATTCCCTCGGACTGAATGGCTTGGGAATGTAATCGTCCGCACCCAACTCCAACCCAAGGATCTTATCCGCTTCACCGCTCTTCGCGGTGAGAAAAATTACCGGGATCGACGCGAGCGACCCCGACTGCCGAATCTGGCGGCACAACTCCAACCCATCTTTTCCCGGCACCATGATGTCGAGCAGAAACAGCGCGGGACGCTGACGTTCCGCGTCCACCATCACTAAATTTCCGGTGGAGTAGAGTCGCACATTGAAATCCGCCCCTTCGAGATGATGACGTACGAGGCGCGAAATGTCCGGATCGTCTTCCACTACATAAATCGTAGGTTTCACGCAATCATTGTATCCGGGAAATGTTTCAATCCTGTGACGACGTGAACGGCATATTAATCGGGAGTTACGCGTCGCAGCGCTCTCACCGCAGCCGCATCCCCGCTTCCGCTGAGAAATCCATCGCCATAAATTCCCGCCGTAGAAATTTCGGATAGGCCGCGGCCGCGATCATCGCCGCGTTGTCCGTTGATAGCCCACGCGATGGAAAGAACACATCCAACCCCTGCCTTCCCGCCTCTCGCTCAAACGCCGCGCGCAGTTCGCGATTCGCGGCCACCCCGCCACTAACAAAAAGCGTTCGCACGTCATATTCACGCGCCGCGGCTAAGGTTTTCGAAACCAGATCGTTGACCATCGCTCGCTGAAAAGATGCCACCAGATTTAGCGTTTGCCGATCGCTGAGCTTTAGATAGTCCTCCACCTTCGGTTCAGCAACACCCACAAGCGCCGCCCGCCGCGCTTCAATCCCAGGTTTCAGATTCTGCGTTTCGACGTATCGCAACACCGCCGTCTTAATTCCACTATACGAAAAATCAAAATGTGGACCCGCGTCATCCAAGACCGGGCCGCGCTTGTAGTCGCCGTGCTTCCGCTCACCTTCCGCGGAATCCTGCCGATCCGCGTGCTTCATCTGCGCAATCTGAAACTTTACCTCCTGCGGATCACCATTCGGCGCCAGCCGATCAATCATCGGCCCGCCCGGATACCCTAGTCCAAGCAGCTTCGCAACCTTATCGAACGCTTCTCCAGCCGCGTCATCGCGCGTGTGACCAATGTTTCGATAGCTCCAAAGATTTTTTTCCAACTGCGCCAGATAGAGATGCGTGTGTCCGCCCGAAACAACCAGCGCCAGCACCGGAAAATGCAACTCATCATTCTCGCGATCCCTGCTCTGCTGTTGTTCAAGAAGCACGGCATGGATGTGCCCCTCCAGATGATTCACAGCAATCAGCGGCTTATCGAGCCCAAACGCCAGCGCTTTCGCAAAACTAATTCCGACGAGCAATGCCCCTGCCAGTCCCGGCCCCTGCGTCACCGCAATCGCATCTAGGGATTGATAGGTCTGTCCCGACTCTGCCAAAGCCTGCCGCACCACCGGAATCATCGCGCGCAAATGTTCTCGCGACGCCAACTCAGGCACGACACCACCGTAAGGCTGATGCGTAGCGATCTGCGAAGCGACGACGTTCGACAAAATTTGCAGCCCCGAGCGCACCACCGCCGCCCCCGTCTCATCACAGGAGCTTTCAATGCCGAGGATGGTCGAGTCGTTCATGATTTCGTTTGCTTTGGACTTGGGTTTACCCCGTGTCCCTCCGTGTCCCCCGTGGCAAAGCCTTTAACCTTAGCGGAGGGCTCCCCGTAACTGCTAGTCTAACCGAGGAGAAAGACGGACCGGGCACCACGAGCAATGTCGACCGCAAAGCAACACGCCACCAAAATCGTCCGGACTCTGCGCGACCGCGGCCACCAGTCCTACTTCGCCGGAGGATGCGTCCGCGATCTTCTCTTAGGCCGCGAACCCGCCGACTACGATGTTGCCACCGACGCGACTCCACGCGAAGTCATGCAAATCTTCCCGCAGACCTATGCCGTGGGCGAACAATTTGGAGTCGTGTTAGTCCCCGACACAAAGCTCAGTCTGGGGGCGGGCGACCCGGTTCGTCTAAACGACAGCCGCGGACAAGCCGTAGAAGTCGCCACCTTCCGCTCCGACGTCAGCTACTCTGACGGACGCCATCCCGACGAAGTCCGCTTCACCAAAGACCCGCGCGAAGATGCCCAGCGCCGCGACTTCACCATCAACGGAATGATGCTCGATCCTTTAACGACCAATAACGAACCCCGTGCGATTCTGGATTTCGTCGGAGGACGCGACGACCTCAACGCCGGAATCATCCGCGCCATCGGAGATCCCGATCGCCGCCTCGCCGAAGACAAACTTCGCATGCTACGCGCCGTCCGCTTCGCCGCGAGATTCGATTACAAAATCGACCCCGCAACTATGCGAGCGATCCAGAAATTGGCGCCACAAATTACGCGAGTCTCCGCCGAGCGCATCCGCGAAGAACTCACCAAGATGCTCACCGAAGGCCGCGCCAAACTCGCATTTGAATTGCTCGATCAGTCGGGTCTCTTGCGCGAAGTCCTGCCAGAAATTGCCGCTATGAAAGGAGTCGAGCAGTCTCCTCAGCATCATCCCGAAGGCGATGTCTTCGTGCACACCCTGCTATTGCTCGACAAACTGAAGGCAGGAGGATCAAAAACCTTAGCCTGGGGAGCCCTGCTCCACGACGTAGGCAAGCCGCCGACTTTCCGCATCGCGCCCGACCGCATCCGATTCGACGGACACGTAGAAATTGGAGTCAAGATGGCCGCAGAAATACTAGATCGGCTCAGATTCTCGAACTACGAGACGGATCAGATTCTCGCGCTAGTCAACAATCACATGCGCTTCGCAGACGTACAGCGCATGAAGCAGTCCACACTGAAAAGATTTTTCCGTCTAAACGCTTTCGACGAACATCTGGAACTTCATCGCATGGACTGCCTCTCCAGCAACGGAAATCTCGACGCCTACAACTATTCGATCAACCAAAGAAATTCAATCCCACCGGAAGCAATCCGCCCCACTCCGCTGATCACAGGACGCGATCTGATCGAAGCTGGCTACGAACCCGGTCCCCGATTCACAGAAATCCTGCACGCCGTCGAAGACGCGCAGCTAGAAGGCCGCATCTCTACGAACGACGAAGCAATAAAATACGTAAAGCAAGAATTCCCAAAACCTGTTTTTTAATCGTGTCATCCTGAGCGAAGCCGAGCCAAGCGCAAAGCGATTGGCTCGGCGCAGTCGAAAGCCTGCCCTGAGCTTGCCGAAGGGGACCCCTACCCTCTCCTCCGCCATCTCTGCGCTGCCCCCTAAAATTGGACAGACGACGTCACCTCACAAATCTCGTGACTTTCTCGAAAGACAACCGTACTATCGTTATTCTCTAACGTGAACCGCTCACCAGAACCCGCGTCCAGCAAGGGCTACGACCCGACGCCGCACCCAATTCCAATCAACAACCCAGGAGATGCCTTGATCCGCTCAACTAGCTTCCAGCCAATGAACTCACGCCACACATTCCGCAGCGCGGCCCTTCTTCTCCTGCTAACGGCAATCGCAATCTCCGCCGCATCCGCCCAAACCGGATACACCGGAATCTTCGGCGGCGGCCCGTTCTATAAAAACGCCGCCAACAACATCACTGAGATCGAGCATTCCGGATTCACCGAAGCCATCGTCTGGAGCGTCGAGGTGAACAGCGTCGGCGACTTGAATTTCAACGGAGAATTTCCGCTGACCTCCAACGGTGTATATGTCGGAGATCAGACCCACTCCGATTTCGCCAGCAACATGGCCCTATTGAAACAAGGAACTGTAAAGCGGGTTACATTCAGCATCGGCTCATCCAACGTCGGCGATTGGCAAAACATCACTGCCCTCGTCAAGGCCCAAGGCACCGGCCCCGACAGCATCCTCTATAAAGACTTCGCCGCCCTGAAAGCCGCTATCCCGGCTCTCGACGCGCTCGACTTCGACGACGAAAACAGTTTCGATTCGCCGACGACAATTGCTTTTGGAGTCATGGTCGGCAACTTGGGTTATCACGTCGTGCCCGATCCTTACTTCGACAGCAGTTACTGGACAAACCTCGTCTCGCAAATCAACACTCAACTTCCCGGCACGGTGGACGGCGTGCACCTCCAGGCCTACGCAGGCGGAACCGGAAATACCCCGTGCAGCGGATGGGATTTCGGCAGCGTTCCCGTGTGGCCCGGTCTGTGGGATGCCGACTACACTCCCAGCCAGGTGCAGACCATCATGAGCGGTTGGCACAGCCAATGTGGCATCACGGGCGGATTCATGTGGCTCTACGACGACTTCGTCGGTAACGGTCTCGCCGCGCAGTACGCCGCCGCCATCAACAACGCGGTCAATGTCACTGGATTTACGCTCACCGGACCAAGCAACGTGTTCCTAAATCAAAATTCAACCGCGAATGCCGCGATCACAATCACGGACTCCAATGGATTTAAAGGTGCAGTTGCCTTGACTGTATCGACGCTTCCGAAAGGTGTGACGGCGACCATTTCAGGGACTGGCAACAAACAAAAAGTAGTTTTCAAATCCACTTCGTCTGCGCTCACAGGATTTAAGTCCGTGACCGTGACCGGCACTTCCGGAAAAATCAAGCAAAGCCTCACGCTCACTCTCGCCGTAAGCGCCGCTCTCAATGGAACGGCAACCGGTACAAAAGTCGATCTGTCTTCAGAGTTCAACCTCAACGGAGTTTACAGAGACGGTTCGACCTACACGACCGGCGGCCTCGATGGCCTAGGATATTCCTACTCCTCTAAATTGCTCGCTACGAAGAGGGTTTTGACCGGAGTGCAGTTCGGCTTTGGCCCCGCCAATCAACCAGACGCGGTCGGATGCAACGGTCAAACCGTTACTCTACCCGCGGGGCAATTTTCCGCTCTCACTCTGTTAGCCAGCGGCGTGGGTGGAAATCAAACGTCTCAAAAAATCATCGTCAAATACACCGACGGGACGAGCACGAGTTTCGTTCGAAACTTTAGCGACTGGTTCACTCCGCAGAAATACGCAAATGAATCAGAAGCGGTTGCGATGGCCTATCGGAATTTTGACGACGGCACCAAAGATGAGCGGACGTTCAATCTCTATGCCTACCGCTTCGTCTTGAAATCCACAAAGACTGTCGAGAGCATTACGCTGCCGAACGATCCAAGCGTCGTTGTGCTAGCTGCGACCCTAACGCCGTAAACGGATGCTCAAGGTTATATGGGTGCCCCACTTCTCGCGCTTTTGGAGAAGTGGCTGTCAGCGTCACTGTCTGTGTGGCGCGGACACTCCTGTCCGCGAAACGGTTTGGAGCGAAGCTGAAACCGTTATTCTTCGTTCTTGTCGCGATCTTGTGTCGTCGTCTCCATCAGGTCGTCGCGACCCATCACAGGCTTTTGCAGATCGATGAGAGGCAGGTTCACCTTTTTCAATTGCTCGTTCAACTCAACGATGTCCCTCGACTTGATCTGCTCCCAGGCAGTGAGCTGTTCTTGCAGAGCTTTCTCCAACTCAACAAACACAGCAGCTTGCTGCGTCGTCGGAGCAGCATCCGCACTATCCAGCCCACTAACCAAGGTGTTCAGTCCGCCGTTGACTCGAGTCAAACTGCGTCCCTCAGGAGTGCTGAAATATCGCATCCCATCTTCCCCTTCAATCAGTGCAGCTTTTGCTTCCAAGTCGCCGACCGTTTTTCCAACCGCTGCGTTACCAGCGAGAGGCTTTAGCTGGGCCCGCAAACTACGCACTTCTTTCAGCGCCTCGTAGTCCCGGCGTAGCGCATCAGCAATTTTCTGAGCGAGTTCGAACTGCCGCCGCAAATCTTCCGGAGAAGTTTTCACCCGAGGATCCATGCGAATTTCGAGCGCTTGCGTGTAGCTCTTCCCGTTTGCGGTTAGAACGACTCTGTACTGTCCCGGCAAAACGGCCGCCCCGAGCGAGTATCGAGGCGTGTCATGAAAAATCGCTGAAATCGGATACGCATGTTCGAGCACATCCGGCTCGGGATAACTCAGATTCCAAATAAAACGATGCATCCCCGGCGCCGCCGAAAGAGTTTTCGCCGGACGCACCCAATACGTCGGAACGTTCAGTTCTTTTGCGTTTTCAGACTGAGGTTTGTCAGCGCTTGAGAATCGCCGAACAACCTTTCCCGATGAAGCATCGAGAATCTCCAGTATCACCGGTGCAGATGTCGCGCCCTTGGCGCTCAGCCAATAATCGATCATCGCCCCGTCCGGCGGATTCTGTCCGGCAGGTTCCTCCGGCGGCAGCGGCGTATCGGTGTTGTTATTGCGTCGAACGCGATACGTAATCTGCGGCGCAAAAAGATGCGCGGACTCTTGGCCTGCCGCGATCTCGGGACTGAACTGCCGCAACGCACTGATGTCATCCAAAATCCAAAACGATCGGCCATGGGTTCCGACTACGACGTCGTCATGATGTATGACCAGATCGCGGATCGACGTCGGCTGGAAGATTCATCTTCAACGACTGCCAGTGATCGCCATCGTCCCACGAAACATAAACGCTACGTTCGGTCCCCGCAAAAAGCAGTCCCTTGCGCTCCGGATCTTCACGCACCGTATTCACCGGCTCGTTGGCAGGTAATCCGCTGACAATCTTCTGCCAAGTAACGCCGCCATCGTGCGTGCGATAGATATAAGGACGCAAGTCGTCCAACCGAAACCGGTTCACTGCCGCGTATACGGTCGCGGTATCAAAGTGTGAAGCGTCCATCTGGGCTAGTTTGCTCCACGAAGTAATTTCCGCGGGCGTCACGTTCTTCCAATTCTTGCCGCCATCGGCCGTCACCTGAATCACGCCGTCGTCGGTGCCAGTCCAAATTAAATTCACATCTTTGGGAGAAGGAGCCACCGAATAAATCACTCCCCGATGCTTCCCCTTCATGGGATCCGCCTCTACAAACGGCCCCAGCGTCGCAGGAATTCCCGGATCTTCACGCGTCAGATCAGGACTAATAATCTGCCAACTGTTTCCTCCATCGCGGGTCGAGAAAAGAACATTCGATCCGAGATACAGCACATGTGGATCAGCCGCTGAAAAAATCAGCGGAGCGGTACGATTAAATCGATACTCGCCAGTCCGCAGAACGACTGGAGAAACATCACGCGTCTGGCCCGTATTGCGATCAAACACCGTCACCTTGCCGCCATAAATCAGATTCGGATGCAGCGGATCAGGCGCCACATATCCATATTCTTCGACGCCCACCGTCGTCCAATCGCGAAACGTAATCTCGCCAAAGTCGCTCCGGCTCGCCGTCCCAATCGAACCGCTTTCCTGTTGTCCGCCATAAACCCAATAAGGAAATTGCTCATCGGTAATCACGTGATAAAACTGCGCGGTCGGCTGGTTGTACCAGGAACTCCACGTCTGTCCGCCATTCACACTAATCGTCGCGCCCTGATCAACTGCGATCGCGATGATGTCCGGGTTTTCGGGATTAATCCAAATCGTGTGATAGTCATCCCCTCCCGGAGCGCCCTTGATCGCCGTAAAGTTCTTCCCCGCATCGGTCGAGCGATACGTCGAAGTGTTCGCCACATAAATCACATCTCTATTTCGCGGATCAACGCGCACGCATCCGAAGTCGTCGCCTCGTCCCCAGATTCGCTCCTCAGCATTCACCTGCTGCCAGCTTTCGCCCGCATCGTCCGAGCGATAAATGCCGCTTCCCTTTTTCGCGTTTACCCACGCATACATGCGATCAGGATCGCTCAGAGAAACAGTCTGTCCGATCCGTCCAATGCCCTCCGCAGCGCCGGGTAATCCTTTAGTAAGTTGATGCCAGGTATCCCCGCCGTCGGTCGATTTGTAGAGACCACTCCCAGGCCCCGTGTATCCGCCACCAGTAGTCCAAACGGGACGTCGCGACGCCCACATGCTTGCGTAGATAACCTGAGAGCTGCGCGGATCGAACGTTAAATCCATGCCTCCGACATTTTCGTCTTTGTAGAGAACTTTCTGGAAAGTTTGCCCGCCATCGAGCGACCGATAAATTCCCCGCTCTAAATTCGGACCATAAGGGTGTCCCTGGGCCGCAACAAAGAGCCGATTCGGTTCCTTCGGATCAACGATGATCGACGCAATCTGCTGTGCATCGCGGAGACCCGATCGATCCGTACCAAGATGCGTCCATGTTTTCCCCGCGTCGATCGACTTATACATCCCATCGCCCACCGAAAGATCGGGACGCCGCAGCCCCTCTCCACTGCCGACATAAATAATGTTCGGATTCGACGGCGCAACCGCCACCGCTCCGATCGATTGCGTCGGCTGATCGTCGAAAATTGGATTCCAAGTTCTCCCAAAGTCCGTCGACTTCCACACGCCTCCATTATTAGGAGCCATATAAAAAACATTTTGCTGTCCCGGCACTCCCGTAATCGAAACAGTGCGCCCACCGCGAAACGGCCCAATCATGCGCCAGCGAAGCTCCTGATACATTGCCGGATCATATTGCTGGGCTGAAAGTAAAAAAGGAGAAATCAGAGTGCAGAGTGTGAGCACAATCCAGAAGAAACGTTTGTCCACAGTTGGTCCCCTAAAAGAGGTAAGCATAAACTACCGCAGGTAAGATCGGACCACCGATCTCCATGTGTTCCAGTAACCTAAGCGCTTAGGTTATGGAACAAGTATCACGGCCGGTCCCATTCCGATAACCTCATCCTGAGAACATGTCATCCTGAACGCAGAGAATGCTCCGCGCGGCGGAGCATTCACGAAGTCGAAGGACCCCTACCCTACCCACCGCAACTCCAGCATCGGACCTGAACGAGCCAACGAGGTAGCGCTCGCCAACAAAATCATTAGCAATGCTAACGATTTTTTATCCCATGAGCATTTTCCCGATTCCCATCTCACCACCCAGAGCATGATCTGAAAGTGATCAGTATTGAACAGACTTCGTGTCCCTCCAGCGATATCTTTCCAGACTTGCGTAGGACTTTCTATTTTTTGCGAGTCAAGAACGGGATCTCGCGAGATGCAGACGACGAAATATCTGAGGACATCCAGTGAGTTACCGTGCAAGCATCGATCGTCACCTCACCTCATTGCTCTTGTCGATCTGCGCATTCATTCTTGGACCTTACCTACACAGCCAACAGATTCCAGATAAAAAAGCCGCGCCAGGCACTCAGGCCACCAGCGCGATTGTCAGCGATGCTCATGCCTCCAGCGTCTCCCAATTTGTTGGCGCGGAAACCTGCAAGACGTGCCACGAGGAAATTTACAACGGTTGGGAGAAAACTCCCCACTGGAAGACCACGCTCGACACAAAAGGTGGGCCCTCAAAGCAGGGTTGCGAGGGGTGCCATGGTCCAGGCGCGGAACACGTCGCGGGCGGCGGTGATAAGACAAAAATTATCGTGTTCAAAGATCTGTCGAGACAGCAGGCCAGTGCAAGATGTTTAAGTTGTCATGGTGACGGACATGAACAATCGCACTTCGCGCAGTCCGCACACGCCAGCAGCGACATCGGATGTCTCGACTGTCATTCTCCACATCACGCCAAGCAACCGGAGCATCTGCTGGTTCAAAGCCAGCCGCAGTTGTGCTACGGATGCCACATTTCCGCAAAATCAGACTTTTCCAAACCTTTCCACCATCGTGTCAATGAAGGACTGGTGCAATGCAACGACTGCCACAACCCGCACGGGACAGCACTTCTGCGTCAAGTCCGATCTCTGCCAAGCGGAGACGCCGTTTGTTACAAGTGCCATGTCGATAAGCAAGGTCCTTTCGTTTTCGAACACGTGCCCGTGAAGACCGAAGGATGCAGCAGCTGCCACACGCCTCACGGTTCCACCAATTCGCGACTGCTTCGAGTAAGTGTAGTGAACATGCTCTGTCTGCAATGTCACACCTTTCCCACACAAGGCCCCTCTGGACCCGTGCATAACCAGTCTGCGAAATATCAGGCGTGCACCATGTGTCACGCGGCGATCCACGGATCAAACTTCAGCGATGTCTTCTTTAAGTGAGGAAAGCGATGGAATCGCCAACTAATCCGGCCCGGAAATCCTTCCTCATTTTTTTTAGCCCACGCCTTGCGCGGAAACGCAATTCAAATTTGAAGTTGAGGGCATACGTCCGCACCTCAACGTGTGTAGCTTGGACTTTTATACTGCTAGCTTCGTTCGCTGGATTTCTATGCGCGCAATCTCCCGGCACCGGCCAGAGCGCCTCCGCAGAACCAGAAGGCCTTTCCCGCGGTGGATACCTCGTGCACTCGTCGGTTGAAGTAGGCTACCGCTCAAACGATGTGACCGGCAGCGGCGATATGTACGACACTCTCGTAAATCTGCAATCCGGACCGCGTTTTCTGGACCAGTCGCTTTCCATGCAATCCCTGACGCACCAAGGCACGCTGTTCGACAATCTCTACATCAACAGCTTTGGATGGGGAGGGGATCCCAACAATGCCTTGCGATTCCGTGCCGACAAGAACCGCTGGTACAACCTGCAGGGAAGTTTCCGCCGCGATCAGAATTTCTCAGACTACGATCTACTCGCGAATCCGCTGAATCCTCCGAGTTCCACACCCTCGATTCCAGCGCTCAACTCTCCTCATGAATTTGATACCACGCGCCGCATGACCGACGTGGATCTCACATTACTTCCCCAGTCTCGTGTCAGTTTTCGTCTCGGCTTTTCGCATAACAACATGACGGGACCGTCATTCAGCAGCGTCCACGAGGGCACCGAGGGACTGCTCTTCCAACCCTGGAACACAAGCATGAACTCCTACCGCCTCGGCGTGGACTGGAAAGTCTTACCGCGCACGGTGCTAAGTTTCGACCAGTTCTTCGATTACTACAAAGGAGACACGGACACGCAGCTCGCGCCATTCGCCCCGGCGTTGTTACCCGGTGGAGGCTCCGTTGAGTTGGGATTGTCCATCGACACCGCAAATAAAATTCCATGCGCGGTCGTTCCGCCGGCTACCAGCCTGATCGATTCGACCGGTACCCTCACCAATGTTGGTTGTAACGCTTACTTCAGCTACACGCGCAACCAGCGGATTCGTACCAACACGCCGACCGAGCGGTTCAGTTTGCGGAGCAATTACTTTCAGCGCTTCGATGTCGTCGCGTCCTACTCATACAGCTCCGCTAGTATGAACACTCCGCTCGACGAAAACTTTGATGGCCTGCTGACGCGAACCAGCACACGCGCCTTCACTGGCACCGGAGTCGCAAACGCGAACCGCATCTCCGATGTGCTCGATTTCGAAACCACCGCTCATCTAACGCAGCACTTGCGCTTGATCGAAAAATTGTATTTCTGGGCTTATCGCATTCCGGAAAACGCAAACTTCAACGAGGTAGACAGTGTCTGTACAGGCGCTTGTACGCTCCTGACTCCACTGAGCGCGACCGCACCGATAGCAACTAGCACCATCGTTCAATCCTCGTTCAACCAGACGTGGAAAAGGAGTCAGACCGAACTCGCCTGGGACATATCGAAGAAGATTGGCGCTCGCGTCGGATATCGCTACAGTGATCGCGTGTTCAATCACTTCAATGATTTTCTCGCGGGAGACGAGGACCATTTTGTGGTTCACGAGCACACTGCGCTCTTGGGATTCTGGGTGCGTCCCACTCATACACTGCGGTTAAATTTCGATGCAGAGCACACCAATTACGACAACGTCATCGTCCGCATGGCTCCGCGAAAGGAGTCGCGCTACCGCTTGCAGACCACCTATACGCCCAGGCCCTGGGCGGTCTTAGGAGCGTCGGTCAATCTCCTACAGGATGCGAATGCCGACGCATCCACAAATTATGTCGGACACAATCAGAACTATGGATTCACCGCGTCGCTCGTGCCGCGCGAACGCTTTGCTGTAGATTTGGCCTACAACTTCAACAGCGTCATCCAGAATGCCCTGATCTGCTTCAACGACACGCCGCCCCTTGGAGTGACGCTTCCCTTCGTGTCCAATGCCGGTTCCTGCGCGGCGAATGATCCCGCCAATCCACTGCTGGCGAATTCGTATTACACCAACCACACTCATTTCGGAATGAGCACAATTCGCTTCAAGCCTGCCAAGCGATTAACGGCCAACCTGGGCTACAGCATCACCAGCGTCGATGGCAGCATTCCGCAGTTCAATATCCTGCAGCCGCTGGGATCTTTGCAATACAAGTATTCGCAGCCTGTTGCAAATTTGCGCGTGGATATCGGCCACCAGCTGGATTGGAACATGGGATGGAATTATTACCAGTACAACGAAGGCTCATTTATAGGACCGACTGCGCCGCGCTACTTTCACGCGAACGCCTTGACCGAATCGCTGCGTTATTCGTTCTAGATATCAAAGCGGTAGATCGTAAGTAATCCAAACAGAAATGGAGACTGAAAAATGAAGAAATTCAGCAATCAGCTTTTAGCTGCCGTCGCAGGAGTCGCCGTTGTTCTATTTTTCTGCCCACCAGCGCAGGCGGAAACCGCGGGCGAAACCCTCTACAAGTCAAAATGCGTCGCTTGCCACGGAACCGACGGAAGTGGTTCGGCGATGGGAAAGAAAATTGGAGTTCACGATTTCCACTCCGCCGATGTCCAGAAACAAACCGACATGGAACTCACGGCAATCATCGCGAACGGAAAAAATAAGATGCCGAGCTACCAGAAAACTTTGAAAGCGGACGAAATCACCGGACTAGTCGCCTTTGTCCGCTCGCTGGCGCCGGCGAAGTAATCAGTTCATGTCAACCAGGTGCCAATCCGCAACTTCGACGGTAGCCATGGGAGACTCCTTCGCATGATTTCTCCTGCGACTCTAGTGATGGCTCTGTTCGCGCTGACCGCGGCCTTGATCCTCTTGCTCGTGCTTCGCCCCGCGCTTACCGCGAACCCCAGCGGGAAAATCCTCGCATTTGTCGGTCTTTTCGCCTTGCCCATTCTCTGCGCTTTTGTTGGAACGTCCCAGCAGATGGAGCGCTCAAAGGAAACAACATTCTGCCTCTCCTGCCACATCATGGAGCCCTACGGCCGAAGCCTTCACGTGGATGATCCGAAATACATCCCCGCGGCTCACTTCCAGAACCATCGCATTCCTACCGAACAAGCGTGTTTCACCTGCCACGAGGATTACGTTCTGTACGGCGGCTTGCGCGCGAAGTGGCGCGGTCTGCATCACGTTTACGTGCAATATCTCGGCACGCCCATGCAACCGCTTCGCTTGTACGTGCCGTACAACAATCGGGAGTGCCTGCACTGTCATCTCGGCGCGCGTTCTTTTGAAGCATCGCCCACCCACTCCGCGCTGCACGACGACCTCGTCTCCAATCAGACTTCGTGTCTGACCAGCGGTTGTCACGACACTGTCCACAATGTCGCCGGACTGGACAAAGCAAAAATGTGGAACGAAGGAGCGCACTGAGATGAACTTCCAAACTGGTATGACGTCAGACAATCCCATGACACGGCGCTTACGGATTGCGGGAATCCTCGTATTGCTCGGTCTCCTGATCGAGGCAGTCTCGCTCCGCTGGAATCATCCTGCAGCCTTCCTGGTCCTCGCCTTCGTCGGAATTCCCATCGCCTCTCTCGGCATTGCTGTTTATCTCTATTCGTTAGTCTCCCTGAAATAAGTCCGTCCCGCACAACCGTAGGGACAGGCTTCCTTCCTCCAACCAGCACTATTTTCGCTCAACCCTTGACATCCAAAAACTATCGATTTATATTTCACCAGTCGGTTATATAACCATTTAGTGAAATACATAACCGCCACAATGACCGAATGATGACCGAATGATGACCGAAGCAAATCTAGACGCGACATTCGCAGCGCTGGCTGATCCGACCCGCCGCGCAATTCTGGCTCGCCTCGCACTCGGAGAAACCTCGGTCACCGAACTAGCTGCCCCATTCGAAATGACGATGCCCGCAATTTCCAAACACCTAAAGGTGCTGGAGAAAGCTGGCCTCATCCACCGTGGGCGCGATGCGCAATCCAGACCCTCGCGACTCAATCCAGAAGCTCTCAAGACAGCCGCTGCCTGGATCGACGAGTACCGCAAGTTCTGGGAAGCAAGTTTCGACCGTCTCGATGCGTACTTGCAGAAGCTGCAAGCGGACAGCAATGCGAAGCCGAAACCTTCAACGCCCAATACCAAGAGAAAAAAAGGAAAAGTTTGACCAGACATCTCACGCACGTAGGAGTGGCAGTATGAACGCGGAAACCATCGCACCGAATCGGCGCAAACAAGAACTCAAACCAACTGAAACTTACGAACTGAAGATCACGCGTATCTTCGACGCACCGCGTGAACTGGTATGGCAGGCATGGACCGATCCCAAGATGCAAATGCACTGGATGGGCCCGCGTGGTTTCACAGCCACTGAAATCGAGATGCCGAACACTCCTGGAGCAACCTGGCGCAGCACCATGGAGGGCCTCGTACCCGTGACCGGCCAGTCGGTGAAGCTGAAACAGCATGGCACGGTTCGTGAAGCCAAGCCGCCGGAACTTCTGGTCTTTTCGTTTGCCTGGGACGTGCCCAGCGATGTCGGTCTCTCCAACATGGACTATGAGGAAAATATCGTGACCATACGACTCGAAACACTGGGTAACAAGACACAAATGACATTTACACAAGGTCCGTTCCTCTCCGCGAGCGCGTGCGATGGACACACCGGCGGTTGGAACAGCGCATTCGACAAGTTCGTGGACTTCTTGAAGGCCTCGCAGCCGCTCCGAGCGTCGGACCCCGACGAGGTTCCCACCGAGCTTCATCTGCGCCGCTTCTTCAAAGCTCCGCGCGATCTCGTCTTCGCCGCCTGGACCAAACCAGAGATGCTCGCCCAATGGTGGGCGCCCAAGGGATTCACCATCCCATGCTGCGAATTCGAAGCCAAAGGTGGCGGAAACATTTACATCGAGATGAAAGCTCCCGACGGAACCGTATATCCGATGTCGGGTCGCGTGGTGGAGTTCTATGCCCCCTACCGCTTCCACTTCACAGCGAAGGCACTAGACGCGAACGGCAATGCCATCTTCGAAAATTGGAACTCCGTTTTCCTGGAAGAAAAAGATGGTGGCACCGAGCTGATTCTGGACGTGCATGTCATGAGCATGACCGCTGAAGCGCCGATGTATCTGAAAGGCATGAAGGAGGGCTGGAGCCAGAGTTTGGAAAAACTCGATCAGCTCTTACGTACGCAGTGATAGTGATGAAGACGCTGTACGAACTCAAGCACAGAACCAAAATATCGAAATCAAATCAGGAGACCAAATTATGCACATGAGTGTGCACTTAAATTTTCAAGGAAATTGCGCCGAAGCATTTGAGTTATACAAGAAGATATTCGGCGCTAAGAATGCCGTTTCCATGAAGTTCGGCGACGCACCTCCGGGTTCACCCATTCCGCCGAATTGGAAAGACAAGATCATGCACACGTCGATCCCACTGGGCGAAGGTATGCTCATGGGTTGCGACGCTCCGCCGGATCGATCAACACCGCTCGGTGGATTTCAAATTTCCGTAGGTTCAAAAGACGAAGCCGAAGTGAAGCGCATTTATGAAGCGCTCAAAGAAGGTGGCAGCGTCCAGATGCCAATGGCCCCGACATTCTGGTCGCCAATGTTCGGCATGTGCACCGACAAATTCGGCGTCGCATGGATGGTAGGAGTCCCGGGAGCTGGACAAGAATAAGGTCGCTCGAAAAATCGTTAGCAATGCTAACGATTTTCTATTTCGCGGCCTGACGCTTTTGGCCTTTGTTCCCAAAGCGCAGGCCGTAAGTTTTCTACATTCCGTTTTTCGCCATCACATTCTTAGCGCGCGCCAGTTCAGGACGATCCGAACTCTTCCCATCGTTACAGTTCTTGAGTAACTGCGCATAATAGGTATTGGCTTTATCCGACTGATGCGCCATTTCAGCAGCACGGGCCGCGCCAGCAAGCCCATTGAAACGATTCGGATCAATCTTCAGAGCGCTCTCATATTCGGCCAGCGCCTCCGTTGGACGGTTCAAAGCGATCAGCATCTCGGCCAACATCTCTCTAGCAGGAATGTCCACTTCACGCTTTCCAACTTTGTCCTGCAGATCGGCAACATCGCGCATCTCGCGTAACGCGTCGTCGTTCTTCTTCTCGGCAAATGCGAGCCACGCGTGCACTTCACCGCGTGGAAAGTCGGGACCATCGAGCGTGTAAGCTTCCTTCGTTTTGCGCGTTGCATCTTCCGCAGCATCGAATTTTTGTGCGTTGCTGCGCGCAGCTTCCACATCGCCTTGTTGTGCCGCGCCGATGGTGCGCGCCCAGTACGTGATCGCCTGCAGCGTGGAGTTGGCACCCGGCGCCGGCTCCAGTGCAGCCGCGTCGGACCAATGATGCATCTCTAACGCGTACAGCGCCGGAAAATGCGCGGACGCGAAGCCGTAGTATTCCAGCATTCCCATATCGTCGACAGTCTTCGGAGCGCTCGCGATGATCTTCTTTGAGTCGTCCAACACACCCTTCGCTGCGGCGTCTTGTCCAGTCTGCAGGTACGCGTAAATCAGAAAATGCATGGCATGCAGTTCATGCCCGTGCATGTACATCTCACCCGCAGGGTGCGCCAGTTCCACCGATTTCAGATTCGCATCAATATCTTCCTGCCACAGTCCGAGCCGCGCAAAAATGTGACTTGGCATATGCACTGCGTGCGCGGACGAAGACGCAATCGCGGCGTACCGACGCGCCGCATCCAGTCCCAGGGGAGCCATGTCCGGCGAATCGCAAACGTGAATAATGTAGTGCGCCAGCCCCGGATGATCCGGTTGCCGCATGAACAAAGGATTCAGCACCGCGACCGCTTTCCTTCTCGCCGCGTGCGATTTGTCCGTCGGAGGCTCCGCGGCCAACAGTGACAGTCCATAGAACGCACCCGCCTCAAGATCATTCGGATATTGCTGATACAACTTTTCCATCGCATCCGAATAAGCAGCCGCGCGTGCCAAGTGGTCGCGCGTGCCATAGTCGCGGTAGAACTCGAATAGCGCGGAAATATACCCGCGTTCACGTTCAGTCTTTGCGCCGAGTTTCTGCGCCGCTTTCATCTCGCTCCAGCCGCGCTTCAACGACGGCTCGCCGGGACGCTCCCATATCTGATGAAACAAACTCAACGCGATTCCCCAATGCGCCATCGCGCAAGCAGGATCCTTCTTCGTGATCTCGACAAACTGCGCTTCGGCCTCTTCGTATTCAAAGGAATGCAACAGCGCGACGCCGCGCTCAAACGGCTTCTGCGAATCAGTCGCGCACGAAATCGGAAACGAAACGTTGCCCAGCTTTTCATTGGCATCATGATGATGCGCCGGCATCTCATCGCTGAATGCCGATCGCTGCAGAGAACAGAAAGCACCCGCGCAAGCCAGCAGGCAGGCAAAAACTTTTCCTCGGATCATTTTGTTCCTCTCCAAACGCGACCTCTACTTTACACCGGACTCTACAGAAGGACGCTACCGAACTTACCTCGACAAATAATAGTCGTTATAACGACTATTATCCCGGAAGTTAACTCCGAGGGTGCCCCGTCCTTTCGCGGCTCTTCGCGAAGGGCGGGCGTCCAACCAATAGCAGTGTAGGATTTTCGTCGCGAGCTCAACGTGAGCCCCGAAACATCGCCAACTCCCGTCACTCCATATCGAACGCCAGCCACTGCAACCCGCCGCCACGTTCCACTTGCAGAACAACCGAATCATGCGCTTTGATCTGCGTCATCGCCGTGTGTAACGTGGAGAGCGAATCGATCGGCACTTGATTGACGCTGTGGATCACGTCTCCCGGTTCCAACCCGCTCACAGAACTCATAAAATTCGCGACTCGCGCCACAACCACCACTCCGGACGGATTTCGCAGCGGCCCAACCGCTGCCCGCACCTCATCATTCAACGTCAGCGCCAGAATCCCCAACCGCGAGATCAGGTTGTCCCGCGAATTCGCCAGATCGGACAGCGAATCCATAGGATCCTTCATCTCGAGCGCCGCAATAAATAACGTCTTCGACTCCGTACCCCGCAGCACTTCTAACTTCAGTACTTGATCCAACGGATGCAAATAAAGCGCAGCGGTAAAAGCTGGCAGCGTGCCGATTGGACGACCATCCGCACTCACCACGATGTCGCCAATCTTCAAGCCCGCAGCTTCCGCCGGACCACCCGGTTCCACATCGTCGATCACTACTCCCCAATTCTGCGAGAGTCCCAATCCCTTGGCTAAACTCGGCGTAATCGTCTGCGCACCGGCCCGTACCTCGATGCGATGCACGTGTCCGTGCTTGCGCAAGCTTTCATACACGAAACTCACGATGCGCGCAGGGATAGCAAATCCGAGCCCTTCGCTTCCACCGGCCTCCGACAAAATAAAAGTATTGATCCCGACCACGTACCCTTCGGAATCGACCAACGGACCACCGCTATTGCCGGGATTAATCGGTGCGTCGGTCTGGATGTAAACCATCGGACGCGTCGGGTCCGCCTGCCGCGCGACCGAACTCACCACGCCCATCGTCACGGAATTTTCCAGCCCCTCAGGACTGCCCAACGCAAACACCAATTCGCCTTGATGCACCGGACGTCCTGTGCCCAGCGACAAAGTCGGCAATCCAGTGAGATCAATTTTCAATAACGCCAGATCTGTCTCTTTGTGGACGCCGATCAGCCGTGCTTCCACCACGCGCTGCTTTCCAGCAGGCGCAATCTGATCGGGATAATCCACCGAAGGCATCGGCAGCGAAACATGAATGCGTTGTGCTCCAGCAACCACATGCGCATTTGTCATGATGTAACCATCGGAGTCGACGATGACTCCCGCACCAACTCCATGCTCGCGCGTGATCAATGCCGTTCGACCGCGACCGCTCTCTTCCAGCGGCCCGAACCCGGTGACCAAAACCTGAACCACTGCCGGAGAAATGCGCGCTGTGAGCTGCTCGATCGCTAGATTCAGTTGCTGCAGCACGGGAGGCGGTTCCGTTGGCCGCGTCCCAGCTTGCCGGGCTTTTTCGTTTTCAGTCTTCGCGTCATCCGCCTTGGTGTCCGTCGCATTCGCCAACTCGCCACCGCCGCTTGGCGGAACTAGCGAGACGGTTTGTGCTCCCACTCTCGGGACGAAGAATCCCGGGAATATCCACAAAGATAAGCAAACGCCCGCCGCTAAGAATTTTGCGCGCGAACCGAACCGACTTCCCTTCCAACCACCTACCAGCAAAACCATACGAGACGCTCCCTCACGCACCTCAACCATGGTAAAACCCAAATCGTAATTGTGCCGGGAACGAGGTCGCCGACCCATGATTTGATCGATTCGATCCCGCATGTCCGATTGGCAATCGGAGGAGTGAGATGTCACGTCCAGGGCGAGTGATTTGAATTTACGACCGTTGGTCGTGTTGAAGTTTTTTGGCCGGACGCTTCCCCAACCTCACTCTCGGAGCCCGGATTTCCTGGGCGATCACTTCTCCCAACCGACTACAAACACAGTCCTTACCGCGTTATCGGCACGTTATCGTCAGACAATTGACGGTCCGCATCCCCCATGGCATAGTCCGTCTACTTTTCGCGTCTTGCGCGACACATCAGAGATATAGGGGAGTTCAATGAGCGGTTTCAATCTTTCAAGTCTTCTTTTCAATCTTTTCTCTTCTCAATCCGATTCTCAATCTAAAGACGCGCGATTTCAGAAAGACATTTCTAGCCGGACTACTCGTGGCCGCCGCCGGGGCCTCGTCGGCCCAAACCATCACCTCGTTTGACGATCCGAGTGCTGGGACGGCATCCGGTCAGGGCACGATTGCCGTCACCATCAACACAGCGGGCGCCACCACCGGAGCCTACATCGACAAAGACAACATCGGCCACGGATTCGTGCGCACCTCCAAGGGGGCATACACCAGTTTCGACGCGCCCGGCACTAAAATCCTCGCCACGGCAGGTTCGGGGATCAATACCGCGGGTGTGATCACAGGATTCGAAATCCAATCCGGCGGCGTGATGCATGGTTTCGTCCGTACCAAAGCAGGCGCGATCACCGTTTTCGACGCGCCGGGCGCGGGCAAAAGCTCAGGGGAGGGTACAGAACCGTACAGCATCAACACAGCAGGTGCCATCACGGGTTATTACACCGACTCCTCGGGCGTGCACCACGGCTTCGTACGGTCGGCCTCCGGAACGATCACTACCTTTGACGCTCCCGACGCAGGCACTGGAAACCATCAGGGAACGATCGGCTCAGCGATCAATACATCGGGAGTGATCTGTGGCGCGTATTTTGACGCGCAAAGCCATTACCACGGCTTTGTACGTTCCGCCTCCGGAGTGATTACCGAGTTCGACTATCCGAAAGCCAAGGGAACCTCGGCCACTGCGATGAACACAGCGGGCACTATAACCGGGTTCTACGCCGACACCAACGGAATCACGCATGCCTTCATACGCACCAAGGCTGGAGCATTCACCAGCTTCGACGGTCCGAAGAAGCCACACCAGACCGCGGGCTGGGCAATCAATACAGCAGGCGAAATCACGGGGATCTACCAGGACGCAGGCGGCGGAGTACACGGGTTCGTGCGCGCAACCAGTGGAACGCTCACCACGTTTAACGCTCCAGGAACAGGGGTACTCGGAACCCTGGTGCCGGGCGGCTTCGAAATGGGCATCAACACGGCGCAGACCGTGGTTGGCTACTACCTCGACTCAGGCAGTGTGTATCACGGTTATCTATTCGTACCGTAAGCGCGCGCCTGCATGAAGACGATGGAGTCCCTTCTCGTGCTTTTCGAGAAGGGACTTCATCCAACTACCGTCGTCAATTTTTCAGCTCAGCGGGAGATCAGACAATTCCGTAAGTCAGGCGACCTGAGTTGACTTAAACCGTGCTCAGTTAAATAGTCGTTATAACGACTATTTAATTTGGACAATCAGACTTCCACGGGTTTACGGAGTCAGCAAAGCCTTCACCTGAGTCTCGTTGTCAGTTGCTCCATCGCCCTTCCTGCCGTAAATCACCAATACGCAATCCCCGGCATTCACCGTTGGAGGCACGGAGAAAATTCTTTCTACACGCTTCTGGAGTGTTGCCACGCCGGTTTCGTCCCGGGGAATTTGATATTCCATCGGAACACTCTCGAGGTGCAAGGCGTTATCTGGAAGCGAACTATAAATCGTCTCGAGCGGCATGGGATTCGGAAAACCTTGACTGTTAACGTTCTCCCCAAATTTTCCGCAGCCTCCGGGAAGCAGGTAAAAATCGTTGATCGCGCCCCACGCCTTGCCTGTCGGAGGCGGCCCGAAGTTTGAGGTCCCATCAAATGTACTGTCGGAGATGTTTCCATACAGTTCCACCAGATGTCCTGCCGGCATTACGATCGGCATGGCGAATCCCTGTGTGTCGTCGGTCGTTGCATTTTCGCAACCCCAGTCTTGCCCGAAGCAATATTCGCCCGCCAAGTCCACCACCGTATTCCCATCGGAACCCGACGGCTTGTACGTCAAATCCAGGTCCGCAGACATCGTGACCGAGCCATCCACCAGCGGCCCTCCTCCGAAGACAAAACCTACGCATCCCGTCATCGGCAAGGGATGCGGAAAATTAAGCTTCACTGGGAAATTGGAAGTCGACTGCGAAGGGTTTTTCAGAATGTCGCTCCAAATAAAATTCGCCCCTGCCAGACTCCGATCATGAACCGGACACCCATCCTGCCAGTAGGCGAGCAGCCACAACACCTCGCTGAAATTCGAACTATCGTTCTTAATAGAGATCTGCCCCGTGAGCGCCTGCGCCTCGCCAGTCGATTTCGGTCCCTTTAGAACGTGATACATGTAAAGAAATTGCGGAAATCCGGTTTTCGAGGTGGTCACGGATTGCTGGATGTGCAGCACAGCAGGTGGCTGCGCATTTTCTTGCGCCCAAAGGTCGCACTCTCCCCACCCAATCGAAAAAAAGGCGATCGAACTAACCGCCGCGAGAATAAACGCTCTGCGAAAAGCACTCATGGAGCCCTCGTCCTGCACAAATGGTAGAAGGTCGGCGGAAAGCCGTGTCAGCGCCGGGCGCTCGCGACATCTTCGTCCACAAATTGAACCCCTATCCTCCCAAATTGTCGCGCTGGACCATGTTTTTGCGTCATCCCGCGATTGTGGATTACATTATTCAGGATGACTTTCTCTAACTTTGTTCTTGCACTCGTCCTATTCGCTCTTCCGGCATACGCGTCTGCTAAGTCGGCAGACGATGCCAGCGCAACTCCAGCGACGCCGAAATCCGCCGAAACAAAACCGGCCGACGCCAAGCCTGCCGACGCAACCAAGAATCCTCTGCCCGCGGACAAGTCTGCCTCCCAGACAATAACCGTGAATGGCAAGACCCTTCATTACACTGCGACCGTCGGAACCATCACGCTCAAGAACAAAGACGACAAGCCCACCGGCGTGGTGATGTACACGGCATATACGCTGGACTCACCGAAAGCCGACTCATCAAAGGGCAAGAACAGCACCAGTAGTAATAACAGCAATAAAGACAGCGACAGCGCCTGGCATCGCCCCGTTCTGTTCGCCCTCAACGGAGGACCCGGGGCCTCGTCCGTCTATCTAAACCTCGGTGCGATCGGCCCGAAGCACATCGCGTTCGCCAACGAGGGTGATTCGCCTTCGGACCCCGCAACGCTGACCGACAATCCCGGCACCTGGCTCGACTTTACGGACATGGTGTTCATCGATCCGATCGGCACCGGATTTTCGCGTTCCTTAGTCGACGAGGCGGAGACGAAGAAGCTTTTCTATGGTCCCAAGCAGGACATCGAATATCTCTCGCTCGTAATCTACAAATGGCTGGCGCAAAACGACCGCTTGCTCGACAAGAAATACCTCGCAGGCGAAAGCTACGGTGGATATCGCGGTCCAAAGATGACGCACTATCTGCAATCGCAGCTGGGCGTCGCGATGAATGGCCTGGTGCTCGTGAGTCCATATCTCAATCCTGAGGAAGGTGATCGCAACCTCTCGCCGATTCCTTGGATGATCGACCTTCCGTCGATCGCCGCGGCGCATCTCGAGTCCGAAGGAAAATTAACTGACGCGGCCATGCAGCAGGTAATTGCCTACACCCGCGGAGACTATGCCGAGGCACTGTTGAAAGGCCGCAGCGATCCGGCGGCAAGCGACGCGATGATCGCGCATATCACCGAGATGACCGGGCTCGATCCGCAGTTCGTGAAGTTTGCCGGCGGACGACTCGACATCGGAGCTTATCTCCGCGAAGTACACCGCACCCAGGGACGAATCGGCAGTGTGTACGACTCCAACGTCACCGCCCCCGATCCGTTCCCCTACGCTCCAACGCAGCAGGCCGGCGATCCGATTCTGGAGAGCATCATCGCTCCGACAACCACGGCCATGGTGGACTTCATCACGCGCACCGTCGGATGGAAAACAGATGCCCGCTATGAGGCCTTGTCCTACGAAGTCAACCGGCAATGGGATCGCAATGATGACCTGCGTGAAGGCGCAGTGCGAGACCTGCGCGAGTCAGTCGCAGCCGATCCCAAACTGCGCGTGCTGATCGTCCATGGATGGAACGACCTCTCCTGCCCCTTCATGGGATCAATCCTCAGCGTGGACCAGATGCCAATCATGGGAGATCCAAGCCGCGTACAAGTCCACGAGTTTCCTGGTGGACACATGTTCTATACGCGTCCCGTAAACCAAGACTCGCTCCATAAGTTGGCAGAGACCATGGTGGCGACCCATTAACAGAAAGTCTCGGTGCGCGCCCCTGTTCGACCGAACCTTTCGCTTGAGTGTTATCACCAGATAAAATCTGTCATCCTGAGCGAAATGAATCTCGCGAAGCGAGATTCATGGAGTCGAAGGACCCCATACCCCCGTGCAGCAGCAGCGGCGACGCAAGGCATTCTACCGACGAACCCCCAGGGAGAACGCCTCGCAGCGCCGTTACTAGTATTTAAAGGTATGGGGTCCTTCGACTCCGCAAGATCTTCACTTCGTGAAGCTCTTGCTCCGCTCAGGATGACAGTGTTTTCTGTGGATGAGCAAAGAACGGGCCTTTTTCGAGAAGGCCCGGTCCAAACTGCTGACAACTGAGCTTCTAAGCCGGCGGCGATATACTTCTTCTCATCCCAGCATGAAACGCCACGTCCTCATCTTTGGTCTCGTCGGTGGACTCCTCATCGCCACCCTCCAATACACCGAATACCGCTTCGTCGTCATCGAGCACTCCATCGAACTCTACGGAGCGCTCGTCGCTATCCTGTTCGCTGCCTTCGGTATCTGGCTCGGCCTCCGCATTACTCGCCGTCGTGAAACCGTCCGCGAAACGGTGGTGGTAAGAGAAGTGCTGGTGCCCATGGAAGCCCCGGCCCAATCCCCTTCCCTCGAACCCTTCATCCCCAACGCAGCCCGCCAGCAGACCCTCGGCATCACCTCACGCGAACTCGAAATCCTCACCCTAATCGCCCGTGGCTTGAGCAATCGCGAGATCGCCACACAACTTTTCGTTTCTGAAAACACCGTCAAGACTCACTGCGCCCGCGCCTTCGACAAGCTCGGAGCCGCCCGCCGCACCCAGGCCGTCCAGCGCGGCAAAGAATTAGGGCTTCTCCCCTGACTTGAGAAAGACAAACGTAGTAAACGACGTAATAAATGACCTAATAAATTACCCCCGCGTCATCCGAAAGCATGATTTTGCGCTCGATTCCTACAAAATCATCCAAAAGGATGACGACATCCCGCCCCATTTCCCCGTATCGTGACTCCATCATCGGTCGCACATTTGGAATTTTGCGTCGGTGCATTTCGAATCTTTGGCATTTCGATAGGAGCTTCACATGAAGAAAGTCGTCCTCACCTTCGGCCTGATCGCTGGCGTCATCATCTCCGTCCTTATGGGAGGCTCGCTTCTCCTCGCCGACAAGATCGGCTCCGGCCACAGCATGGCGCTCGGCTACACCATCATGGTGGCGTCGTTCCTGCTTATCTACTTCGGCATCCGCAGCTACCGCGACAACAATCTCGCCGGCCAGATCTCCTTCGGACGCGCCTTCGCTTGCGGCATTCTGATCGCCCTCATCACCACCGCCTGCTACGTCGCCATGTGGGAGATCCTGTACTTCAAGTTCATGCCCCACTTCATGGACGGTTATTTCGCAGCGCAGATTCACAAGGTGCAATCCTCGGGACTCGACCCCGCCACCACCTCCGCCCAGATCGCCGCCATCCAGCACTCGCAGCAGCTCTACCAGAATCCCTTCGTCAACATGGCCTACACCTTTATGGAGCCTCTACCCGTCGGCCTCATCATTACTCTGATCTCCGCCGCCATCCTCCGCCGCAAAGGCCCTGTCGAAACCAGGAGCGCAACCGCAGCCATAACGACGTAAAGCGGGAATGAAGCGCCGGGGAACGACTCGAAAGCGCTCTTGGTGGTACAGCCGAACTTCAGGTCGGCGCTGACAAAGGCAATTTGGTGGAAGAGCCGCCCTCGGGTCCGCGTTGACAAAGGCATGTAGTGAAAGAGCTTGACCCTCAACCTTCAGCGAGGGCATTTGGTGGAAGAGTCGGCCTTCAGGCCGGCGTCAACAAAGAAATGAAGTGGGCTTCAGCCCCTGTGCGAGCGCCACCGCGCTAGCTGTCCATAAGGAGGTAGCGCCGACCGACCGCATCAAATAAATAGTCGTTATAACGACTATTATTTTGAAATCCTAACAAATTCTGCCAGGGTCCCGTCATCATTGAAATGGTGACTCCCCACACCAGGAAGCTAACCTTGGGCCTTGCTCCAGATTCTATTTCCCAAAGACACACCGCCTAAAACTAAAATCCCGAACACAACGGCGGTCCCGACGTAGTAACCGGGGCCGGACTCTGTTGGCAAAAGGCGGTCATAAGTAACCAAACCGAGGAGCGTTGGACAAACGAACAGAAGGAATCCAGAAACAAAAACGTAAATTCTTTTCGATTGCCCTTGCAGTGAAGTGATGAGATCGCGCTCGCCCCGCTCGCCGAAGTGCAACAAAAACGAGAACGGAATTGCCAGGCCGAATGTTCGTAATATCGATATACAGGCTAAATTCCACAGCACGAATACCGCAAAAAATCCGAATACCGCTGTCAAAAACCGCATGGCAGCACCCTCGGCCGTATTTTACTTCCATGGCCGGCTACAGTGTAGTCAAATGGCGATGTTTCAACAGTTATCCTAAAATCGGCCTTTATGGACCCGGCGCGTCAGAAGCTCATTGAAAGGGCACGGGAGCTGAACACCTCGACCTTTCCCGTTGAAGAGACGCAAGACCGCATTCACGATTGTAATAGCGATGAACGCGCATCGCCCGACAATTCGATTGTTTTGAGAGGGGTTATCCATGGCCGAGACGCGGACGCGTTCAGGGGCGAATTCTATCCCATTGTTGCCGTAGGAAGCATTACAGGAAGGCACGAAGACCGCTATTTAAGTTATCTCCACCAACGGACCTACACCTCGTCCACAAGTTCACACCTTACATGGACCTTGGTGCCAGCTTATTCCTCAGAAATCGGCCATAATGTGAACGTTCGACCAGCTTCGCCACACGGAGAGCCCTCACCATGAACCGCCTCGTCCTCGTTTTGAGCTTCAGCTTAAGCTCGCTTCTATTTCTCAACCTTCCAACTCATGCACAGGAGACTAAAACCTCGGGCGACGATGCGTCGGCCGTGCGCGTCACGGTAACCAACTATATCGAAGCTTATTACAAGGGTGACGTCCACCAGATGGAGCAGACGCTGCATCCTCACTACCTGAAGCACAAGATTCATGGAGACATTCCGATGCGCGAGCAAACCGGCCAGGCGCTGTTACAAGACGTACGAGATGGCGGAGGCACGCACTTAGCGCAAGCACAACGGACGGAGAAGGTTACTGTGTTAGACGTCGCGGGAAACATCGCGTCCGCCAAACTCGTCACTCCGGGGTGGGTAGACTACATGACTCTTTCAAAACTTAACGGGGAGTGGAAGATTCTTTCGGTAGTCCAACGAATCGACAATTAGAAACTCGCCGTGCGACTCAGACTGTCGCTTTAAGCGGAAATCGAGTTTTCCGACCATTTCGCTTAGCGAAAAATGAATTGCAGTGTTGTCTCTATCTCAACGGCGCGTCCCAAGAGTTGATAGGGCCGGTATTGCCACTGGCGCGCGGCATCGACCGCTGCCGCAGTAAGCTCAGCGGGGCCTGACACAACTTGGACTTCCCCGACTGTTCCGTCTTTACGAATGACCACGCTAAGTGTCACGGCACCGTGAACATTGTTGGCCCTGGCTGAGGCCGGATATTCAGGGCTGACTTTTCTGACGATAAATCCTTGCATCACGGTTTCCGAGACCCTAACATGCTGCGGGAAATCAGTCGCAGGGGCCACGTCGGGAGCGATGCCCTGCTGGCCTTCGTTATCGAGAACAAAATCAAATGTTACCTTCGCGACAACGGGTACGGCTGTGCCATTTCTTGTAACTGGCTTAAACTTCCACTGCTTTATCGTTTCCGCCGCAGATTGGGAGAGTATCTCATCTGCTTTAAAGACTTTCACGGTTTCCACGTCGCCACTTTCCGATACCAACATCGTTGCCACTACTCGCCCTTGTATCTTTTGCTCCCGCGCTTGCGAGGGGTAGACCGCGTTCGAGATCTTGACCGCTTCCAATGTGGAAGTTGTCGGTTGCGGGGGGGCTGATTGTGACCGAATGAGAGGAGAGAACAAAACCAATATCAACGCGACTGTCGCCATACGTAGGGGCATTAGTGAGCCTGCCTTTCGCTATGCTACCGATCTATAGTAACGATCTGTCCTCATTTCGGTCGACGCGGTGTGTAGTTCCTCTCGCCGTTTGGACAGTGGTTGGGCCAAGTCTTCCCGCAAACGCCGGGTCATATCTGATTCTGCGATCCAATAATAGTCGTTATAACGACTATTATTTTGGTGGCGAGCGTCTGGGCTGGACGGATAAACCGCAGACAGACTGGTTCGCTAACTGCCCCGCTTTATCCGTCCCGTTCTTCAGTTTTGCGAGGTAACGATCCAGTTCAGAGAAAAAGGAGGCAGGACAAAGCTCTCTCCATCGAACGGCACTGTGGAGTTGCTAAGAATGCCTTCTCCATTGACGATCGTAGTGAGCGAAGGCGCAGACAAGCTTTGGATCGTTCCCTTACCCATTCCCGCATAATGCAGCGCCAAGGGTTCGGGACCGTAGTTGCTGATGAGCCACTGCTTCGTTGCACCTGACAGCGCCACTCCCGTTGCCGAGCGATAGGGTTTTACTCCGACACCAGGCTTGATGAATGGAGCTTCGGGGAATGCGACTTGCGACGCGGACGAGCTCCCTTTCAAAGCGTTGCCAATCAACGCATAGGCTTGACCGGTAGCGGTCAGATCACCAGGAGTGGCATTGAATGTCATCGTCTTGCCCAGGCAACTATCCCAGTACGAGGAAGTATTCTGGAAAATGAGCGAACTCGTGGATCCGGTCATGTTATAGAGTTGCACCTGATCCACGGATGCGGTGGACAGGAACTGAAACGCCATTTGCGTTTGATACATTCCTTCGAGCCAAGTCCCAGTAAACTGCGCGTTGCTCGTGCAATCGGAAAATCCACCAAACTCGGTCACCCAGATTCGGAGCCGTTTTTGTTCGGCCGGACGCACTTCACCGGCCAAAATGGCGGCCCAATCGATAAAGGCGAGGCTTAGTACGGCGTCTGCTGATGTGCCGTCCCAAACACCGCCGTCGATGATGCTGTCGTAGCGATGGATCGTGACCGCATCGATCCCCTGAATGTTTTCCAGCACGGGTGTGTTCCAGGTCCTGGTTCGGCGGTCGCCAGAACTGGGAATCGAAAGCATGGACGCGAATTTTGCATTGGGAAACGATTGCTTCAGGGTGGAAGCCCAGCGGTTCGCTGTGAGTTGGTAATCCTTCGCGTTGGGAAACTCGTGGTTATGATCGGGCTCCGACCAGTAAAATTCGTTGCCGAGTTCGATATCGCTCACCGGCAATCCCAGCGCTTGCGCCGACTGGAGCAACTGAATCTGATAGTCCATGGCGGCCGAAAGCGTAGCCTTGCTGATCAATTTGTTGTTGTAAGTCATGACGTTCAGGTTGAACAGCGGATGCACTCCAGTCGCCTGATTCAAGCTCGATAAATCAGCCAGAAAATCCTGCGCGTCCGACGCGCCCCCAAGCGGATACATCGCACCTTGCTGCCAATCCCAGTAGTTCCCCGCGTCGCCGCCCGGAAATCGCACGCTCGTGATCCCCACTTTCTGGATACCCGCCTCCAGCGAGGGATCGGTCCAGGAAAGAACGGGATTCAAATACACGTTCTCAATGTTGATCCCCCAAAACATGGGACCAATCACGTGGACCGGCCCAACCTTCTTGGGGACAGATCCGTTCGAGTCGGCGGCCGACACAAATGTGGACAAGGCGGTCACCAGCAATAGAATCCATGAGGTCAAGGTGCCAACCTTCGTTCGCCACTCCATCATTCGCCACTCCGGGGTTGGTGCATGTTCGTTGCTGGTGTTCGCAGGATTCACACTCTTGCTACCAGGAAGCTACCCCGTGCAAACCCGCCTGGACAACGGAAGTTTCGCGCGCATGTAAGATGATTGTTTTACAAGGTAAATTATGGCCGTTGCAACCGTCACGAGCGTGAATGTGAAGCAGGCTGTCCCGTTTTTCGGCGTCACTAACATGGAGTCTTCTCTACGGTTCTATGTTGAGGGGCTTGGGTTCGAGATGAAGAACTACTGGATTCCCGTCCGCACCGAAGACCATCCTGACGGGCGAATTCGCTGGTGCTGGCTTCAGCTTGGCGACGCCGCGATCATGCTTCAGGAGTTCCGGCCGCAAGATCGGCCTAAGGAAACGCTTGGGACTGGCGCTTCGGTCTCCTTCAGATGCGAAGACGCGCTCGCCCTTTATCGCGAGTTCAAATCCCGCGGAGTTCAGATAAGGAAACGCCCCTTTGTTGGAAACCGTTTGTGGGTTGTGCCGATTACCGATCCCGACGGCTATCGCATGGAGTTCGCGAGCCCCACCGATGCGCCGGAAGAAAGCGAGCTGGAAGAATAGGCTTGGTGCGGCCCGAGCGCGATCCGCGACCTTGGAGGAGAGCAATGTCTACCGCAATGCAAAGAGCATCTTTGTACCTACTAACCTTCGTGATAACCGCAAGTGTTGCCGTGCTCATCGCGGAAGAACCACCCGCACCGCCTCCGGCTCCAGTTCCTAGTCAAATTCTCGCGGCCAAAAAGATTTTCATTTCAAATGGCGGCGAAGATACATGGTTGGACTATGACCCGAAGCACGATCCGACCCTGGCCTACAACGAGCTCTATGGCGACATGAAGAGTTGGGGAAAGTATGAGTTGGTCTCAACTCCCGCCGACGCGGATGTTGTATTTGAAATTCACCTCTTGCTTCAAGAGCGCTCCCTGCAATTACGGCTTCTGATTCTTGATCCGAAGAGCCACATTACCCTTTGGACACTGAATGAGATCCCAGCTCCTGCAGCGCGGGACGCAACTGCTCGCAAGAATTTTGATAAAGCGATGGACGCTCTTGTCGCGAAGATAAAGGCCCTGGTGACCACAGGCAAGTAGGACTAATGGAGTTTGCGGCGTATGAAGTTCGCGCGCATCTCAGGAGGACCTTTATTTCACGCTGTTGTAGTCTTTATCGGCATAGGCTCTAGCCAAACTGTTTTTCCCTTTTGAGTGGGTGTCGTTGCCAGATAAGTAAAGCCTATGTTTGGTGATGCACCGTGCCAATGCTCTACACCGGGCAGACACTTGATCACATCTCCAACTACGAGGCCTTCGATGGGCTGGCCCTCGCGTCCCACTGGAATACCTCTCCGAGTGGCACGTTGAAGACCTGGGCGATACGGAACGCAGCCTCTAATGACGGCGAGTATTTTCCAGCCTCAATGGCGGCTATCGTCTGCCGGGTCAGGCCGATGCGCTGCCCAAGCTCAGCCTGCGACATTTCGCCGTTCATGAAACGCAGGATGCGAATGCGATTAGAAATCGATCCTTGCATCATGATGATGCCTGCACGCGATGGCTCGTCACGACTACGCTGTAGTGAACGACTTCCGCAACAACGATCCAGAAAACCGCAGCATTGACGATGGTCCATCCGGTGGAACTGAAGGGCATGAAGCAGCCCACCAGGATCATGCCGACGATCAGCACATAGTAAGCGGCACTGATTGAGCGGTGCTCGATTGCACGATCCCGTTCGTCCACCGGCGGCCGCTCTTGCCGGGGGGACAGACGGAGATAAAGATAGCCAGCTCCGAGGACGAACATCCGCCCAACCGACGCCATGGCAAACAGGCCAAGTGGGTGTAGGTGAGGCAAGGGCTCCCAAGGGAAGGGGCCCCTCGAAGCTAATATAAAGTACGGGCCATAGGCGACGGCCATCGCGATCAGCGATAGCCAGGCGATTTTTTCTCGATACGACATTGCAACCTCCTCAATTCAAGCGAGGCTCAGTGTATTTAATAGCTTACATTGTGTCAATAATAATATACATCATGTAAATAACAATTTACCTATTTGAATTCAAAAGTTTTGCCATAACCCGACTTCGGCTCGCGATACCGACACTGTAACAAAACGAAGGGTGCGCCCCTTCTCGGCATTTTCGAGAAGGGGCCCGCCACTGCAATCGCTGGAGTATTGGACAACCTTCCTTACCTTCAACACTCGATCCGTACAGACAAGCTCGATCCTCTCACTGAGGTTCAAATAATCGTTAGCAATGCTAACGATTTTTCCTGTGGACACATTTAAGCGGGGAATAATAGTCGTTATAACGACTATTTATCGACGCTTAGCTGCATCGCGACCGAACCTGGGTCGCCCGCTGAAAATATAGATAAGGTCTGCCGCCAGGAAGCGATAGCTTTGGCACTTCGATGCGCCCCTTCTCGAAAATGCCGAGAAGGGGCGCACCCTTTGTTTTGTTTTCGGATTGAAATCGTGGGAACGACGTCGAGTTATACCGCTGCCGCGGAGAATTGGCCCACCCGCCCTGCTTGCCCTCAATGCTTCGATTGATTCTTGCGCGTCCAATCGGGACAACTCACGCCCGAAGCGGTTCCCGGAGCGCCGTAAAAGCCTGTCGGGTGCTTTGCGCAATACGACGCAACGTCCTCTGGCTGAGTGTTCTCAACACGTCTTTCACGAGACAGGAAATCCTCCCGTATTGCACCGACCTCCGCCGGGGTTAAAACTCGCGCCTTGAACGCCGTCTGATCCACGCTGCTCGAAGCAGCGACCTTAAGATAGTGGAAGCTCCCCTGACGGATGTAGGCCAACAGGTTGGATTGCAGTTGATTGAGATCTCCGAACGCACGGGCAGCCGCGGTCACTGGATCCGTCTTTTTCATCAGCAGTTCTTCGTAGTCGGCCATGTGGTGTGTGTTTTCCCGATAGTCTTTGATTCTGAGGTAGTGGGTCAACGCCCACGACTCCGCATAGAAAATGTAGGCTCTATTTTCCTCGTGGTAGTACGAGGAATTACTATCGATATTGAACAGGACAGGCAGGGGCAGCAGTCCGTTCTGCCAAAGCAGCAGCCATTTTCTGTTGCTTGGTAGTCCCAGCAAGACAACCTTCTCGTGGATGTCGGCGTTTTCATAAAACTCCGCCAGTCCTTCATTCAGCCATAAGGGAAGCCATCCGGAGGCGTCGCTCAGAAGGAAATGCGTGTATTCATGATAGAGATTCGCATAGGGATGCTCGCCCTCGGCATCCACTCGCAAAAGAATGTAATTCTTGTGCGGTGCCCGCAGAAAAAGGCCGTCTAGTCCAACCTGTCCCTTTGCGAGATAAGCCTGCGGTTCGAGTGCGCGGAAGTCCTTCTCGCCCTTGATTGCCAGCGCCACGATCTGCGACCCGTTGTCGAGGGAGAGGTGCGGGAAGGACGCTTGAAAAACGGAACGCATGCTTTCGAACTCATTCGCAATGCGCCGCCCCGTCTTCTCGTTGGCATTCGTCACGACGGTGAAATGCTGGCTGTTGACCTCCAGCCAGGTCTCCACCTTATCGCTCGCCGATGTCGAGAACGTGAGCGAAAACAACAGAAGAACGATAGGTCTCCACATAACAGTTAGGCAACATTGATATACCTACAGGTGAGGCACGTCAACAGCCCATCCTTTAACTGGCGTAATCACGATTACACTAACTAAGCAATAACGACAACAGATCGATTCCCAAAACGGGGAAAACAAATGTCACAAAGACCTGTGATGCACGTCACAGACAACTTCGCCCACTTAGTAAATGATTGCCAAGGAAGCAGAGAGCAACTGCTCTCCAGCGGACGGAGCATCAACCCCACTTCGCTGAGATTTTCTTTGAAATCAGATCGCGCTTTGGTTGCGTGAATTCCCAAATCGGAGCGCAGCGACGGCTCACTTCCCCGCTAACTCCTTATTCCGCCGTATTTTGACTGTAACTCCTTTGTCTGGGATATTTTGGCGGGAAAGCATGCTCCAACACTATGATTCCATTCAAATGGGGGGGGGCGAGTTAGTTACTATCCATACCGCCAACAGCAGATTCTAGGATTTCGGCGCAGCAGCAACCGGAGCACTCGAAAGATACCGTCGCAAACCATCCTGCCATTCCGGCATTTGAATCTTGTAGGCGTGCAAACTCTCTGGCGACAGAACAGAATAGGCTGGCCGTTTCGCCGGACGCGGAAATTCTGCCGTGGTTACGGGTTTAACCACCGTAGGTAATCCCGATCTTCGGACAATCTCGCTGGCAAAGTCGAACCAAGTACAGTCGCCGGAGTTGGTGACGTGTACGATACCGCGCGCATCCGCACGGCAGAGTTTCACGAGCGCTAACGCAAGATCGCCCGTGAACGTCGGACTCCCGCGTTGATCGTTGACCACCGAAAGCTCTGGACGGGTCGCCGCCAGCTTCAGAATCGTTGCGGGGAAACATTTGCCGCCATGTCCAAATAACCAAGACGTTCGCGCGATGCAAACGCCTGGCAAAATTTCCAGCAAACGTTCTTCGGCGCGCGCTTTGCTCTCTCCATAAACGCTCGCCGGATTTCTCGCGTCGCTGATTTCATAAGGCGACCGCTTACTGCCATCGAACACATAGTCAGTACTCACGAACAGCAAACGAGATCCGAACTCGCGAGCCGCCTCCGCAACATTAATCGCCCCTTGGCAATTCACCGCGAATGCTAAATCGCGATTGGATTCGCAGCCATCCACATCGGTATATGCCGCAGAGAGGATGGTCCAATCAGGCTGGGAATCTCGAACCACGCTGCGCACACGATCCCGATCGCGCAAGTCCGCGTCTTGCGAGGACAACGCCGTGAGCTGATCGCCGTCGAGTTCCCGAACCAGATCTTGGCCGAGCAGTCCCGAAGCTCCAAACAAGGTGACGCGCATAGCAGGATTGTAAATGGATCAACCTAGGAAAGAGGCGAAAGGCAACGCGAGAAGCTTACTCGGCTTCGGTAGTTTGAGGTAACGATCTTCGTCGGCGCAGAGCATGCAGGATCAGTGATCCGCTGATGCCGAAGCAGATCACCGCGGCAAAGGCGACCGCGTCGAGCGCTCGACTGGAGATGCGAAGGTAGTCCGCGAACAGAGACAGCGTGGCACAAACGATGCCCAGCACATTTAGCCAAAGCGGAGAGTGAATTGGAAGATCGCGATGGAACCGCACCTGAAGCAGCAACGCAGCCAGTCCAATCGAGGACACCACAACCAGCGCGACGGGACTATAGAACGCATTCGGACCGGTATAAATAACGACCAACGCCAGCGCCAACAGCAACAGGCCGGAAGCGATCACGGTCCATCGCCGTGCAACACGGGGCTCTAAATGGGACTGTGACTCAGCCGCGGTCACCGCGCAATGTCCTCACGCCTCTGCATTCGGACATTGTATTCCGCCCGCCCCAATTTCGGCGCGCAAAGACGCCCTGTCGCTCAAGCGTTCCCCGGCAGCCACTCCGCCGGACGATTCTCCCCATGCGACATGGCATACAGCACAAGTTCAACGCGACTCGAAATTCCAACTTTGTCGAAAATGTTCATCATGTACTTCTTGACCGTGTGTTCGCTAAGACCGAGTTCGACCGCGACCTCGCGATTGCTCATACCATCCGCGACGAGAGCTACAACCTGTTCTTCGCGCGGCGTTAACAGGAATCTTCCCTGGGAGTTCACCACACGCAGAGTTGGAACCTCCGACATAGAGTCCAACAGATAGCTCATCTGCTGGCTGTTGATCCATGTCTGCCCCGAGAACACCGCGTGGATGCATTTACAGAGCATTGCAAAGGGAGTGTGCGTAAACAGGAAGATGCCTTTCGCTCCCGCACGGAAAGCATTCACCACCAGTTCGCGGTCGTCATTCTCCGCCAGAAATACGGGGGCACTCTTGGGATACGAAAGATGCAACCAGCGAAGAAGGGTCAGATCTGGCAAGTGATTCCCCGCGATCAACACGACATCGGTGCGATGGGACTGGATGAAGTCGCGTATCGCAGAGACTTCCAATGCAACCGCCGAGACGCGGAATTCGCGCCGCGCCCGCAGCGCACGCGTCAACAGCTGTGACTGGATAGCACCCGAATCTGCGACCAGCACATGCACGGTTTCAGCTTCGGCACTGCGCTTGAAAGGCTGAATTGCCGCAGCACGTTTCGCGGAGCGCGCAATGGTCCCGTTGTTCACGTCCCCATCATCCACCAAAGCGTAGGGTCTGGATGTATCCACCATCACACTCCATTGGTGATGAAAGCCGAACTCGGGCATCCACTTTGGCAGACCTACTCTAGAGCACGTCTCGAGCGAGCGCGAGACTAGTGACTGCTCGACGCACAAAGCCCGAAAGCCGCAGCGGACGCATCTGACGAGCCCTTCATCACCTTTCCGGCGGTCCAAACGTGGTGTAGACCGCAGTAGGCAGTACTTTCCGAGCCTTGCCTGTTCGGTGTCACGACCGTACCTTGTGCAAACAGCTCAGAACCACGAGCTGTCCAATTCGCCGCTGAGAGCAGCGGTGAAAGTCCGGAGATGAATGTCGGTTCGAACACATGTCGTTTTGGGAGTTGTGGGCGCGCTCATCCTGCAGCTTGCGGTGATCGCTGTCGCTCAGGAGGCTACATTGTTGCCAGCCTCGGCACCTGGAACCTCTGCTTCGACCACCGAGAAGACAACGGTGGCGGAGAGCTCGCAGAGCCAGACCCATGCCGGCCCAATCGCCTCCACCAGCGCAGCGACCACACAACCCGGGAAAGTGGGTGGCGAGGGAAATCCTACATTCGGAGGGGAACGCCACCCGCTTTATCGGTTATCGAAATCAGACACCGTCGATCTCAATTTCACTTTCTCTCCGGACTTCAATCAGACCCTGACCGTACAACCCGACGGATTTATGGCGCTGAAGGGCGCTGGCGTTCTGTTGGCAGAAGGACTCACCATCCCCGAAATGCAGCGTGCCGTAACCGATGCCTACCGCCGCTTCTTGCATGATCCGGAAATAACAGTGACTTTGAAGGATTTCGAAAAGCCGTATTTCCTCGCCTCCGGCGAAGTCGCGCGACCCGGCAAGTATGAACTGCGCGGCGACATGACTGCCAGCGAAGCAGTCGCGATGGCGGGCGGATTCACCCAGCAGGCCCGCCATTCGCAAGTTGTCGTTTTTCGTCGCATTTCCGCTGACACATCGGAATCGCATGTGATTGACATCAAGAGGATGTTGGATTCTCACAACCTCAGCGAAGACCTCCATCTTCAGCCCGGAGATTTCGTCTTCGTGCCCCAGAGCCGCGTTTCGAAAATACGCAAATTCGTTCCGACGAACTCCATGAGCTGGTACATGAATCCGATGCAGTTCTAGTTCTAAAGATAAGGAGGATGGCAGCGTTCACTTCGCCGTACTACTCGACATGACTTCCGCACAAAACTCGATGGTTTCCCTAACGCCGCGCGACGTTGCCTCAATACTCTTTCGGCATTCGAGGATGGCAACCGCGTGCTTCGGACTTGTGATCGTCGCGACTCTGTTGTTCGCAGTATTCTCGGCGCGATATGAATCACATTTCAAAGTTCTGCTGCGACACGGTCGTTTTAACCCCGTCGTTTCCTCTCAACCGGACAGCCCAATGGACGTAGGTCGACCCGATATCTCTGAAGAGGAACTCAATTCAGAAGTGGAGCTCCTGCGAGACGAAGATCTTCTCAAGCGGGTAGCGGAGTCCGCAGGACTTGTTCCTCAGACCGTTCTTGGGCCGGATCGGCCGCCAGCCATCGAAAACGCGGCCCGCGAACTGGGCAGACATCTGGATGTCGAAGCATTGAAAAAATCAAACCTTATTCAGGTTAGTTACAGGGACCGAAGTTCTGAACGAGCAGCTCGCATATTACTTGCGCTGGCTGCGGCCTATATACAGAGGCACACCGATCTGGAGCGACCCCATGGCGAGATTCAATTCTTCGATAAGCAAACCTCGGAGTACGAGAGTAAGTTACGCCAGTCCGAGAGCAACCTGGTTCACTTTACTCGCGCTCGCGGCGTAGCTTCAGCGGCACTGGAACGCGACATCACCTTGCAAAAGTTGGGCGAAGCCCAGGCCGCCTCTCGCCAACTTGATCAGGATGGGGTCGAGAGCGATCGGCGCATATCGTCTCTGGAGGAGCAGCTGAAGTTATTCCCATCACGGTCAGTGACGGAAAAACGATGGGCAGACAATCCCGAGATCCTTGAAAAGATGAAGACGCATCTGCTTGAACTCCAACTCAAGCGCACGGAATTACTTGGCCGCTTTGAACCGTCCTACCGAGTGGTACAAGAGGTCGAGCAGCAAATCGCGGAAACCAAAACTTCAATCACTGCCGAAGAATTGACTCCAGTGCGCGATGAAACCACAGATAAGGACCCCAATTATGAGTGGGCTCGCATGGAAATGGAGAAAGCCCAAGTTCAGCGGGACGGGATGCAGGCCAGGCAGCTCGAAGCAGCGCAACAATTGCATTCCCTACGGGGCGTTGCGCAGCAAATGCAATCCGATGCCATCGATCAGCAGGACTTAATTCGAACCGCAAAGGCTAATGAGGAAACCTACCTACTCTATTTACATAAGCGTGAGGAAGCGCGCATCGGTGATGCTCTCGATCAGCAAAGCATTCTCAATGTGGCCATCGTAGAACCACCTGTAGCACCCGCATTGCCTGTGCATTCCCTTCCTATTTATGGCGTGCTTGCCCTCGGACTTGCAACAGTGTTCAGCGTCAGCACGGCATTCGCACTCGATTACTTTGATCCAACAATTCGTACACCTGACGAAGCGTGCAAATTGCTGGATGTCCCAGTGTTGGCGTGGTTGCCGCCAGCCGAGACTTCGATTCGTCCCCCAAGCCTGCGGACTAGCAATTCGAAGGGAGCAAGACCGTGAAGCAGATCCAAGAATCCTTCGATGAGGTACAAAGCACGAGCGCTGCACCGCCGATGATGGCCGCAAGCGAGCGGCCGCGCGTCGCCTCGATTAGGGAGCAATCTAGAAAAAATGCTATATCCTCAGCGGATTGGGCCAGCAGTGAACAGATTCAAACTCTCGCCCGGCGACTTTTTTTTCGTGAGGAATTGCCTTCGGTTCGGCACGTTGGATTCGCAACGGTAGACGCGTCCACCGAAACCGCTTCCTTGTGTCTCGCCATCGCAAACCTGCTTGCGTCCGAGGATAAATACGACGTTGGTTTGATCGACGCTCAACCGGAGTCCGTCGGTCTACATAATGCGCTGCAGATTTCATGCCCGAACCGAACAGAGGCGCCATGGTTGATCGAACCGCGCCTTTGGATGGTGCCTCGACAAAGCTGGCTTCCGGACATCGATCAGGGCCGCATCACGGACCAGAGCTTATCGCGGATACGCGACCTCACTGCGGATTTCGACTTTTCAATCTTGTGGTGCCCGCCGGTATCCCGGCTCACAGCGAGCATCGGTCAAAACTGCGAGGGCCTGGTTCTAGTGCTGACCGCCAGCCGCACCCGACGTTTGGTCGCTTTAGAGATCAAAGATCAACTCAACAAAGCGCGAGTTCCGCTGCTCGGCACGGTTCTAGCCGAGCGTCGGTTCCCCGTGCCGCAAGGGCTGTACCGGAGTTTGTGATCACTATGAGCGAACTGGCTACAAGTCGACTAGGGGAAAGCACGTCAATCGAGTCTCCCTCGCAATACTCACGAATGATCCTTGGAACCCCGGTCGCGCCGGTGTCAACGGTGAACCCGACAACATCGGCATCGTTCGACGGGATCAACGACGCTGTCAGACATTCCCAAACCGCTTCTCTAGCGAAAGAGGCGCCGCCTTCGTCCACGCGATCTCGCTCCCGACATCCCCTACCAGCGCCGACAAGGAATGGATTTTTGGTTGGCCAGTTGGTGGCGGCCGATTCAGTGATGGTTATCGCGGTATGCACAGCGGCCCTGCAGTTCTTCCCCGCGTGGGGATTACCTTGGGCGTGCGTCCCGGCTTTTGTAGTATTGCTCGCGCTTTTCGCCTACCGCGAGGGGATTTACGACAACGCGGCAGATCCTTTTCCCGAAGGAATCTTTCTGGCCCTTGCGAGGTCGACACTATTTACATCGGTCTTAGTGTTCGTCGCTGCGCGAAGTGCGATCCATGCTCTCCCGGTCGGCGCGATATTCGCGAGCGTCTTGGTAGGCCTCTTGGTATCGCGTTGGATTCGCCACCTTGCATGGGAACGGCGAAGTAAGAAGATCGGGGCACGCAACGTTCTGATCGTTGGCGGTGGTCCTATCGCTCAATCAATCGCGCAAGCCTTGCGCAACAACCCTTTGCACCTGACCTCCGTTTGCGGCTTCGTAGATGACGATCGCCCCCTGTCCCCATCGGTCTTGGGGCGAATCGCCGATTTGGAGTGGCTCGCGCGTGCTGAATTTGTGGATGAAGTCATTCTCGCGGTGCCCGGTCAACCAGCACAGGCGCGCGAAGCGGCAGCTATCGCGTTACGGAATCACCTGGATATTCTGGCTGTACCTGATCTTCCACCGGGTCAGTGGGCCGATCTGACGCTGGATCGCATCGGAGAAATCCCGGTTGTCACACTTCATCGCGAGCCGCTCCCGAGCGCCACCCTGTTTCTTAAACGGCTGCTGGATATCGTCGGCGCTGCGTTTGGGCTTGCCCTGTTCAGTCCCCTGATGGTGGTGATCGGGCTCCTCATTCGCTTCGACTCGCCAGGCCCGATCGTCTACGCCGCAGAACGCTCGGGTGCCAAGGGACGGAAGTTTCGTTGCTACAAGTTCCGCTCCATGGTCGCCGACGCCGAACTTCTGAAAGAAGAATTGCGGGCCCGTAATCAGCGCGAGGGCCCGATTTTCAAAATCGACGAGGACCCAAGAATCACTCGCGTTGGCCGTGTACTCCGCCGTTACAGCCTGGACGAACTTCCGCAACTCTGGAATGTGTTGTGCGGAGAGATGAGCCTTGTTGGACCGCGTCCGCACCCGGTGAACGAGGTCACGCGCTACGAACTCCAACACTACCGCCGGCTGGATGTTAAGCCCGGCATCACCGGACTCTGGCAGATCAGTGCTCGCAACTGTCCCTCATTCGAACTCAACATGCATCTCGACCTCACATACATCGAGAACTGGAACCTGCGTCTCGATTTGCGGATCCTCGCTAGCACCGTTCGCGTGTTGTTTTCGCCGGAAGGAGCCTGAGTTCAGCCATGGATGCCCCTGCAGTAACTTGGATTCGTGACGAAACGTCGCTTTGGCGTCCGCTCGAACTTCTGTTTCGACCGCTCCATCTGGGTCTGACGTTTCCGTCGATTCTTTATGTGGCCGCTATGACCACTTTCTTGTTTAGGCCACCGGATCTGTTTTCCTTTTACGCGGATCGAATTGCCTTCGGCATTCTTATCTTTTTCGTTGCGCTGAGGATTTTGGCGCTTCGCGATCAGATCCCGGTCTACGTTGGACTTACTCTTCCTATGCTCGGGCTTATTGCCCTGGCCGTTCTTCGTACGCTTCGGGAACCATTTGATGCGCAAGCCTGGAGCATCATAGCCAGTAAATTTATCGTTCCGTTCGCGTTATTTCACGTTGCAGTGCTTGTATTCAGAGGGGCTGCACAACGGAAACACTTTGAAGTCTTCGTGACGATTGCGCTCGCCTATCTGATTTTTATCGCAATCGCGTTTCTCGTCGATGCACGCTCGTTGATCTTCCCGCACTTCATCCTCGACGAAAGCATTGGCTTTCACGCCGATCGTGCGCGTGGTCCATTCTTGCAGGCAGTCGCAAATGGAGTTTCTTTAAACATTCTAGGAATCTTGGTATTGGCATTCTCGGCACGACGAAAATTCATCGTTACGGTTCTGTGGCTGGCGCTTCCCCTCGCCGTGCTTGCCACGATGACTCGAGCAGTTTGGATTTCGTTTGCTGTGTCCTCCCTGGTGTTGGGATTTCTGTTGATCAAGCGGCCTCTGCGTGCATTTTGTCTAGTACTTGCTGTGGCTGGCCCCATTGTTTGTCTGAGCCTCAGTTTCAGCAACCATTACCTGCGAGATGCTCTGTCGGATCGCACCGCAGAGCGCGGTCCCGTCGATGCACGCATCGCCGTGTACGACGCCGGTTGGGCCATGTTCCTGGAAAAACCGTTCACCGGTTGGCCAGCAAGCAGCATGTATACCGAACTCGGCCGCCGCATGGATGGCTACCATCTCCGCACCTTTTACGTGCACAACACGTACCTGGCATTGTTGGTTGAGTTTGGTGTACCGGGACTGGCGATATATGGATTGCTCTTCCTCAATCTCTTCCGACTCAGTTGGCGCGCCAGGATGGATGAATCCGGCACTGTGGCTTCTTTACGCAAAGTTTGGCCCGTACTCCTCAGCGTCTATTTGTTCAATGCATTTTTCGTGGATATGACATATCAGTTCGTCATCGGGCTGGTATTCACAGTCGCGGGGATGCTTTGCGCTTCCGAGGAATCTGTCGCATGACCGCCGTAGCCTATATTGCGAACGCATTCCCTTCTCCCCTTGAACCCTATGTGATGGATGAAATCACTGAACTGCGGCGTTGCGGGATACAAGTAATTTGTTGCAGTGGGAAGCGAGTCTCCGCGGCTGATTTGAGCCTGCCAGAACGTTCATTTTGGAAAGAGACTCGCTTTTTCCAGCCACTCACCGACGAAGAACTGATGCGCGCAGTCCGTCGGCTCCGAGATAGCCACGAACTTTGGCAGTTGCTGCAACCATTATTTTGCGAACACCGCGGTTCACCTCTCCGCCGCCTTCGTACCATCGGCCACACTCTTATGGGCGCAGCATTGGCAGAACAATTGAAGCCCCTGCGCGTCGAACACATCCATGCTCATCATGGATATTTTGCGTCATGGATGGCTTTGGTCGCCGGTCGCTTGCTCGGCATCGGTTTCAGTTTCACGCTCCATGGTTCAGACTTGCTTCAGCGCCGGGACTTGATCGCGACTAAACTTCACGCGTGCAAATTCTGTTTTACGATTTCCGATTTTAATCGTGACCACATCCTTCGACATTATCCGAATGTAGCGCCCGAAAAAATCGTCGTGCAACGATTGGGCGTCGACCGCGTGCTGCCCTGGCCCGCGGCCGCAAACGTTGCTGAGCCGGAGGCCAAGCGATTCTCGCTCCTATCAGTTGGACGATTGCATCCGGTGAAAAACCATCGCTTTCTGATCCGAGCATGTGCCTTGCTCCGCGACTCGGGTCTCGATTTCCTCTGTTGGATTGTGGGAGAAGGACCGGAACGCCCTGCCTTAGAAAAGCAAATCGTCTCGCTCGGCCTTCAAGGCCGGGTCTACTTGATCGGGCAGATCCCTCGCACGGATCTTCCCAATTACTATCGCTCCGCGGACCTCGTCGTCTTGACCAGTAAAAGCGAAGGAATACCGGTCGTGCTAATGGAGGCCATGGCCCATGAAAAGCTTGTGTTGGCGCCCGCGATTACAGGAATACCCGAGCTAGTCGAGGACAACCGAACCGGGTTTCTCTACGATCCGGATTCGCTGTCCGGATTCGTGGGTGCCGTTCGCTCGATTCAGTCCAGTCAAGGTGACCATTCAGAAATTCAGCGAGCAGCTGCGGTGCGCATTGTTTCTTCCTACAATCGCCAGACGAATCTTCGTGCTTTTGCAGATGAATTCCTGGCGCGTATTTCTAAATCGGAGAGTGATCGTGCGCATCCTGTATTGCAACAAATACAACTTTCCGTTTAGCGGTACCGAGGTTTATCTGTTCGACTTGATCGAGCAGATGAACCAGCGCGGGCACGAAACCGCGTTGTTCAGCATGAACCATGGCCGCACGCCAGCTTTCCAGGGTCGCAGATACTTGGTCCCTAACGTTGATTTCAAGGATCCAGAAGCTGGCCTTCTGAAAAGGATTCGAATGGCTGCGCATGCGCTTTACTCGCGATCCGCGCAACGCGCGATGCGCAGGTGCGTGGCCGATTTTTTGCCTGATCTCGCGCACGTTCGTGGAATCTATCATCATTTATCCCCTTCGATTCTCTGGGAACTAAAACAGCGGGGAGTTCCTGTTCTCTATCATGTGAACGATTTCAAGATTCTTTGTCCAACATACAATTTCGTAGCGGATGGACGAGCGTGCGAACTGTGCAGCCAGGGCGCTTTTCACAATGCGATTTCTAAGGGCTGCTACACTGGCGCTCGATCAAGTGCGGTTGTCCTCGCCGCAGAAGCTTACCTCCACAGGTGGTTGCGAACCTACGAACGCTGCGTCGATTTGTTTCTCGCCCCAAGTAAATTCGTGAAAACCAAGTTGATCGCAAGCGGTCTTCCCGCCCATCGCATCGAAGTCTTGCCGCACTTCCAAACTTTGCCGGACGAGGTATCGTTCACTCCGGACGAAGGCTATGTGCTTTATTTCGGCCGTCTCTCTCCAGAAAAGGGGGTGGACGACCTGTTGCGAGCGATGGCACGATTGCCACAGATTCCTCTAATCATCGCAGGAGAAGGACCAGAACGTCCTCGACTCGAGGCTCTTGCAAAGCAGTTAGGACTAAGCCAAACGCTATTCGCCGGAATGCTTCAAGGCGAGAAACTTCAAAGCCTGATTTCGCGTTGCCGCTTCTCTGTATTCCCATCGCACGCGTTCGAGACTTTGGGAAAGTCGATCCTTGAGTCGTACTCGTGGGGGAAGCCTGTAATCGCCTCAGACTTGGGATCGCGCCGCGAGTTCGTGGAATCGGGCGTAACGGGTCTCCTCTACTCCGACGGAGACTACGCTCAACTGGCGCATTCCATCGAATTTCTATTTGGTCGCGCGGATCTAGTCGAGAGGATGGGTATGGCCGCCCGAAGCCGCATTAGTAGTGAACACGATCCAAATCATTACATGGAAAAGCTACTCGAACTTTACGAGCGGCTAAGATCTACACGAAAAAGCACCGAACGCGTCACCTCAAGAAACCCGCCGGTACACCGCAATCCGCGAGTTGCATTCATCGGAGGTCGCGGCGTGATGTCTAAGTACAGCGGCATCGAATCTTTTTACGAACAGGCTGGACACGAATTGACACAACTCGGAGTAGATGTCACGGTCTATTGTCGAAACTACTTCACTCCTCCTATCAATACACACAACGGCATGCGGGTCGTGCGCTTGCCCACGCTGCGCTCCAAACATTTGGAGACCGTCTTACACACTCTGCTGAGCACTGCTCATGCGATGGTCTCCAACTACGATATCGTCCATTATCACTGCCTTGGACCCGCACTTTTTTCTTTTCTACCTCGTCTTTTCGCTAAGAAAACAGTCGTCACCGTGCAAGGACTCGACTGGCAGCGCGGTAAGTGGGGCCGCATTGCGTCTTCAATATTGCGGTTGGGAGAAACGGCATCTGTCCGGCTCCCGAACGCTACCATCGTTGTCTCGCGCACTTTGCAGAAACATTACCGCGATCACTATGAGCGCGAGACGATTTACATTCCGAATGGAGCTACCTCGCAGCCCGCGCATCCTTCGTCACTTTTACGGTTTGCAGAGTGGGGCTTGACGCCGGATCAATACATTCTATTTCTGGGCAGGTTTTCGCCGGAAAAGAACTGCCATCTGCTGATCCGTGCGTTCGAGGACCTCGATACTCGCATGAAGCTGGTTCTTGCTGGAGGGTCAAGTCACTCCGATTCCTACGTGGAAGGTCTGCGTGCTCACGAGTCCGATCGAATTCGTTTCCTACCATGGGTTGCTGGCAGCGACTTAGCGGAACTTCTTTCTCACGCTGCGTTATTCGTGCTTCCGTCCGAGATCGAAGGTTTGTCTCTCGCGCTGCTGGATGCGATGGCGGCGGGAGTTTGTGTCCTGACGAGCGACATTCCCGAGAATACTGAGGTGGTCGAAGGAGTGGGATTCACCTTCCATCGAGGCGATTCCGATGATCTAAGGCGCATGCTCGATTTGCTCACCCACAATCCCGAGATGCGCGCTCCGTCCGCAATTCGAGGGCGGGAAAAGATCCAAAGGGAATATCAGTGGCCGACCATTGCTCGATCGATCGAAGAAACTTACCGGGATGTCCTCGGCTGGAATTCGGATGAACACCTTCCAATCGAACCGATCAAGACTCAAGGATCTAATGACGCCCTTGCGCGAGTGAGTTAAAAGGATCGATTGACCTACAACACACTGGCAGGAAACTCGGGCGACCGACTCAGTTCAGACGGAAATCAACCGCGATTGTGGTTTCCACTTCGATCGCTCTTCCGTTCGACAGGTAGGGCTCGAATTTCCACGACTGCACGGCGTTTGTCGCCGACTGCACCAGCGAGTCTATGCCTGACACTGGCCGCAAACTCTTCACGCTGCCATCCGGAGAAATCACGGCATCGAGGACAACCAATCCCTCATTTCCCGCAGCCCGCGCCGCTTCTGGGTAAATAGGATCGACCTTAGTCACGATCCTCTTATCCATTGTTTCCGGCGACACTCTCAATCCAGTTTCACCAGCAGGGCCGCGCTTCTCGATTTCGTTCCATGACCGCTGCCACTGCCACCATCCGAGGGCGGCTAACGCCAGAACGCAAGCGAGCAGAAGATAAATACCACGACGCCCGATGCGAATCTTCCGCTCTAATTTGCCCGGAGACGCCGTGGCAGCCTCCTGCATTTCCGCTTCGTGAATTCCGTTTCCGCGCGTACCAAGTTCCACCTTACGATCCGCCGATTCCGATGCCGACCGATACACCCAGTAACGGATCATTTCTCTCTGCTCGACGGACAGACCCACAAACTGAAGTCCGCAACGCAATCGCGACTGATAACGCACCAAAGCGCGAGCCCGCACGGGCACGCCAACATTCGGTAGCCTAAGCTCCACGGCGACTTGCTGGCCGATCGACATCTCTCCGGCCACGACTACTCCGACACCAGTTTCACTGATGTCGGTACAACGTCCGGGCAAATCTTCGGGAACACCCGAACGCAACGCGATCAGGTCCATGGGAACGTTGATGGGGTGCCGGGGGAAAACTCGCTGCGGCGCTTCTTCAAACGCCAGCGATGGAGCTGCACTCATCGGACTGCCTCCGCAGATCGAAAATCCTGGTCATGCGGCTGGAATCAACAAACAATTTGGGCGCGCCTGCGAATCGTTGCCCAGAGTATAGCGGAACACGGCGGGAGATACGGCGGAATATTTCTGTCGTTCAATTATTATCGGAAGTTTTCGAGGAGGAGCATAGCCTCGGCGCGATCCGCTACTCCATGTCTCGCCAGTTCGGGCCGACTCCAATTTCGACAAGAAGCGGAACCGCGAGGGTATGTGCGTTTTCCATGTGCTCGCGCACCAGAGGTTTCATAACTTCAACCTCGTTCTCGGGCACTTCGAATACGAGTTCGTCGTGTACCTGTAACGTCATTCGCGACTTCATCTCGCGTTTTCTGATCTCCGCATCGATTCGGATCATCGCTATTTTAATCAGATCCGCGGCCGTTCCCTGAAGCGGCGTGTTCACCGCTGTGCGTTCTGCAAATCCACGCTGCGTAGCGTTCTTGCTGTTAATGTCCGGAATCGGACGGATGCGCCCGAATAACGTCGTTACTTTTTGATCGCGGCGCGTCTGCTCCAGCGTGGCATCAATGAATGCACGCACGCCGGAATATTTCTCGAAGTACGCTTCGATAAATTTTTTCGCTTCGCTCGGCTCAATCCCCAACTGCTGAGACAGGCCGAACGCCGAGAGACCATAAACGATTCCGAAATTAACGACCTTGGCTTGACGCCGATGATCGGACGTCACCATAAGGGGAGGCACACCGAAAACTTGCGAGGCGGTCAAGGTGTGAATGTCATCTCCACGCCGAAACGCTTCGACCAATAATTTGTCTTTCGAATAGTGCGCCAGCAATCGCAATTCGATTTGAGAATAATCAGCGGCCAACAACACATGGCCGGGCTCGGCAATAAAAGCGGCTCGTATTTCGCGCCCTAGCTCGGTGCGGATTGGAATATTTTGCAGGTTCGGATTCGTGGAAGACAGTCTTCCCGTCGCCGTACCCGTCTGGCCAAACGTCGTATGCACTCGTCCGCTGCCGCTTCGAATCAAGAGAGGCAACGCATCCACATAGGTGGATTTTAATTTCGTCAACTGACGATATTCCAAAACCAGTCGCGGCACTTCGTGATCCGCCGCCAGGCCTTCGAGAACGTCCACGGCAGTCGAAATCTTCTTGCCCTTCCCATATTTCACCGGAATCGGCAGCGCCAGTTTGTTGAACAGGACGTCGCCGAGCTGCTTCGGCGAATTGATGTTGAACTCTACACCGCAACGCTCATAAATATCGCGCGCTTTGGTTGCAGCCTCCCGCTGCAACTTCACTGACATCTCACCAAGTACAGAAGTGTCGATCTTCACACCCGCGGCTTCCATGCGAGCAAGTACCGGCACCAGTGGCACATCGATGTCGTCATACACCGAAGTCAATTTTTGATCGTAGATTTCTTTGCGCAGTGCAGTCGCCAGTCTTCCCGTGATATCGGCGGCTTCCGCCAGATTTCCGCTTAACTTCAAATTAAATCTTCGGAGCGCAACCTCGGCTAACGAATGCGACGAGTACGTTGGATCGAGCAGATAGGAATAGAGCATGGAATCATCCGTCACGCCTGCCAGACGAATTCCCTGCTCGCCAAAATGGCGGATGGCCGACTTCAGATCGTGTACCGCCTTCCGGGCTGTAGCATTTTCGAGCATTTTTGTAACGCGATCGGAAAGCTCTTGATCGTTATTTTGCGCTGCAACGATCGCGCCTACTCCAGGAGCGTTCGACAGTGCAAGTTGGTGCACGCTAGTTGAACTCTGACTATTGGTTTCATAATCCGCGGTTGAGGACCGCGCGGCATCCTCGTCCGCGGGCTGCAGATTCAGGAAGCCGGACTGTGCTGGCAACGGCTCGATGTCTGCTTCGTCACTTTCGAGAATCTCTTCCGCTTCTCCAGCCAAGAACGCGATCGCTAAAGGAGTGTGTCCGCTCAAGCCAGCTACGTACGCGTCTAATTCTGCTTTCGACCTAATCTCACCATAGTGGCCCTCTTTCACTTCGACAACAGGAAGCAATTCTTTTAGCAGCGAAGTAAATTCGAGTTCGGCGAATAGTACGCGCAACCCATCGGCGTCGGGCTCCCCGACCTTCATAGCGCGGACATCAAGATCTACAGCGACGTCGATATCGATCGTTACCAGTTGTTTGCTTAGCAAAATGTTGTCACGATTGTTCTGCAGCGACTCGCGATACGTTTTCTTCTCGACTTCGGCAGCGCGATCCAATGCTGCTTCAACGCTGCCGAAGCGCTGGATTAGGTCCACTGATCCTTTATCGCCGATCCCAGGCGCTCCGGGAATGTTGTCCACCGAATCCCCGCGCAAGGCCATTACGTCGATCACTTTCGATGGAGGCACGCCTAGAAGTTCTTCGACCTTGGCAGGATCGCAAATTAAATTATCTTTTGGTGGATTCAGTACATGTACCTTGTCATTCACAAGCTGCAGCATGTCTTTGTCGCTGGACACTACATAGACCGAATACGATTCCGCCGCCGCTTTTTTCGCTAGCGTCCCAATCACATCATCGGCTTCGTATCCCTCAAGTTGCAGGATGGGAATGCGATAGGCCTCCAACGCACGCCGGATGTAAGGGACTTGCTGGACCAAATCGCCTGGCATCTCGGCGCGATTCGCTTTGTATCCGCCGTATTCGGATTCTTTGAAAGTCTGCGTCTTGATATCAAATTTGCGGATGGTCGTGATCGCTTCGGCTTGTTGATTACGAATAGTCGGCGCACCAACGTCGAACACCGCAGCTAAGTATTCCGGCGAAAAATCGTCGCGCAACTTTCGTAACATGTTGACGAATACAAACGTAGCGGCGGTCGGAACTCCAATCTTCGTCGTCATGGGCCGTTGTCGCGACATGGCGTGATAGGCACGGAAAATGAACGACATGGTGTCGATCAGGAAAATGCGGCCCTTCGTCTCAGACGCTCTGGTCGGATCGGCCGCTGCGGCCGGAGGTGCGACGGCGGCACTCACTTCAGGCGACGATTTTTTCTTGGAAGGCAAGAAGGTCAGTTTAGCAGTTAAGGAATTCTTTACCACAGGGGACACCGAGGAGCACGGGGCAAACCAAGACGGTGGTCATTTCCCTGTGTTTCTCTGTGTATCCTGTGGTGAATGATCTTATCCGTCGCGTATCATCTTGAAGTTTTTGTTAAAGTTCAGCGATAGAGTTCCGAATGCTGCCTTTCAAACTCATTTACAGCGACGATTACTTACTGCCGATCGGAGCACACGTATTTCCCGCCGAGAAATATCGGCGGGTTCATGATCAACTCCTCGAACTCGGTGTCGCAGTCCCGAAGGACTTCGTCTCTCCGGACCCCGCCAGCGACGAAGACGTTCTGCTTGTCCACACCGCGGATTACGTTCACAAGCTAAAGTCCGGCACTTTGACTGCGCGTGAACAACAAGCGCTCGAGGTCCCTTTCTCTCCGGCGTTGGTCGATGCGTTTTGGCTTGCGGCTGGAGGATCGATCCTCGCAGCGAACCTCGCGTTGGAAGACAAAGTCGCGATCAACATCGGCGGTGGCTTTCATCACGCGTTCCCGGATCACGGCGAAGGATTCTGCATGATCCATGATGTGGCAGTTGCGATTCGACGCTTGCAGAAAGATGGCAAGATTCGCACCGCTATGACGGTGGATTGTGACGTCCACCAAGGAAATGGGACGGCTGCGATTTTTGGCGGAGCGCGGACGGCGAGCGATCTGTTGCCTTCGGTACCGGGCGCTCAATTCGGCAAACAGAAGGTCGGCGACCCGACCTCTGATGTCTTCACCATTTCTCTGCATCAGCAGAACAATTATCCGGCGCAGAAGCCGCCTTCTTCTATCGACATCGATCTGCCGGACGGCATCGGTGATGACGACTACCTGTCGTGGCTCGACAATGCGCTTAGTTCCGGACTGCGACAGTTCACTCCGGATCTGCTCTGCTACATTGCCGGAGCGGATCCCTATCGCGAAGACCAACTCGGCGGTTTGGCTCTTACCATTGACGGATTGAAGAAGCGCGACGAACTCGTCTTCCGCGTTGCTCGCGCTCGCGGTATTCCCGTGATGGTCACCTACGCTGGCGGATATGCGCGAAATGTCGAGGACACTGTGACCGTTCATTGCAACACGGTGATTGCGGCAAAGGAAGTGATGTCGTGATGAATCTGCAAATAAAATTGCGAGTACCAACGAACCGAGGAAAAGCGTAAAATTCCCTCATGACTCAAGAAGTCTATGAGCTTCTCAAGAAGGCAATGGAGCTTCCTGCTGAGGCCCGCGCGGCCTTAGCAGGCTCGCTTCTCGAAAGTCTGGATGACACCTACGACGCGTCCGCCGAAGAACAGTGGAGGCTGGAGATTGCGAAGCGCACGGCCGAACTCGATTCCGGAGAAGTAAGGCCCGTCGCATGGGCAGAAGCACGACGACAAATCTCAGACATCCTCGATGGGCGATAAGCCTTTAGACCTCCATCCCTCCGCCCTCGCGGGGCTGAAATCCGCACTCGATTGGTATTTGCAACGAAATCGGACTGCTGCGGAAAAGTTCGTGGCCGAGTTCGACCGAGCAATGGAATTGGTGGTCGATTCTCCTCGGCGATGGCCTACGAGCGAACATGGAAGCCGGAAGTTGACTTTAAGGCGTTTCCCATTTGCGATCTTCTACCGCGAAACGCAAACCTCAGTTCAAGTCTTGGCAGTTGCGCACGGGCACCGTAGGCCCGGATATTGGAAAGACCGCGTCTGACCTCGGTTTCAGTGGCTGCCCAATTTTGCCTGAGCGAACTTACTAACGAATTCCGCAGATTCGCTGATCTAACAACGCGCATCTGTGGGGGCTCGCCTGATCTGTCGCCTGCTAAAATAACGGAGCCCTTATGTTCGAGAATCTACAGGAAAAACTTCAGCGCGCCTTTAAGTCTCTTCGCGGACAAGCTGTTCTTACGGAAGAGAATATTTCCGAGGCGTTGAAACAGATTCGTCTGGCGCTGCTTGAGGCCGACGTCAACTTTAAGGTTGTCAAAGACCTTATCGACCGCATCCAGGCCAAGGCGATTGGTCAGGAGGTGCTGACTGCGCTATCCCCCGGAGAGCAGGTTATCAAGATTCTCCGCGATGAACTGGTTGCGACACTTGGTCAAGACACGGCGAAATTAAAATTCGCTTCGCAGCCGCCGACTGTCGTACTGATGGCGGGTTTGCAAGGATCCGGTAAGACTACGACTTCGGGCAAACTTGCTAACTGGTTGAAGAATGGCGGACACCGTCCGCTGCTGGTTTCGGTGGACGTTTACCGTCCCGCTGCCCGCGAGCAGCTTAAAGTTGTTGCCGCAGCGATCAAGGCCAACATTTACGAAGGCCAGGTTGGAGAAGCCAATACCGCGACCGTTGAGCGCCTCGCCAAGGAAGCGCGGCGTGAGGCGATCAACTCTGGCTGCGACGTTCTGATCGTCGATACTGCGGGCCGTCTTCACATCGACGACCAGTTGATGGATGAGATGCAGCTGCTGAAGAAGCTGCTCAATCCTCAGGAAATCCTGTTCGTTGCGGATGCGATGACGGGACAAGATGCGGTTAACTCCGCGGACGAATTCCATAAGAAACTCTCGCTGACTGGCGTCGTCCTCACCAAGATGGACGGTGACGCTCGCGGCGGAGCCGCACTTTCCATCCGGCAAGTTACGGGACAGCCAATTAAGTTCATCGGCGTTGGCGAAAAGTACGATGCGCTCGAACCTTTTCATCCCGATCGCATCGTTTCCCGCATTCTTGGGATGGGCGACATTCTTTCGCTGATCGAGAAAGCCGAGTCGCAAATCGACAAGAAGAAAGCTGGAGAACTTGCCAGCAAAGCAATGTCTGGAGATGGCTTTTCGCTGGAAGACTTCCGCGATCAGTTGCGGCAAGTCCGCAAAATGGGATCTCTGCAAAGCATCATCGGAATGTTGCCCAGCGTCGGCGCATTCTCGGGACTGCAAAAAGCCGCCGATAAAGTTGACGAAAAACAAATCAACCGCGTCGAGGCGATTATCAATTCGATGACCGGATTCGAACGCAATCATCATGAGTCGATCAACGGCAGTCGTCGCAAACGCATTGCTCGTGGATCTGGAACCAGCGTGCAAGAAGTAAATAATTTGCTGCGTCAATACGCCCAGATGCGAAAAATGTTCAAGCAAATGGGGAAACCGAGCTTTGCGCGGCGCATGGCCGGGATGAAATTTCCGGGAATGTAGGGAGGGCAGTCGTTCGTCGATGGTCGTTCGTCGTTCGCTTACCCCGACGTGCCTACGGGGCCCCGCCTCGCGAACGACGAACGACCAACGACCGACTTTATGAAATGGCGTTCTCTCCAGGAATCCGGACCCTCCAATGATCTTCGTCCGCTGCGCGAAATTTTTGCGGAGCGGAAAGAACTTATCGCTAAGTATGTTCCGGCGGATGTTCAGGCCGTTCATCTTCGCACTGTGGCTGCGCTCAAGACGCAGGGACTTGCTGCCAATGCGCTTCGTATTTCTGGTGTCGGCGCTAAAGCTCCTTCGTTCGAACTCCCAGACCACAACGGCAAGCTTGTTTCTTCGGACGATCTTTTATCGAAAACGTCCCGTCGCCGGCTGGTTGTGATGTTTATTCGGGGACGGTGGTGTCCGTTTTGCGTTGGGCAGATGGAGGCGATGTCTTCGATCGCGGGGCAGGTGGACGAAGCCGGCGCTTCGATGGTTGCCATCTCTTCGCAGACTGAGAAGCAGGCATTTTTTATGCGCGATCAGCATCGACTCGCATTCCCGATTCTGGTGGACGCTCGCAACAAAGTCGCGCGGCAGTTTGGACTGGTGTATCGGGTTCCGGAAGAACAGCAGGGCCTTTATCGGACGACGTTTGTGAATCTGCCGTTCGCGAATGGCGATCCGAGTTGGGAGTTGCCGATTCCCGCTACTTTTGTTGTGGAGAGCGGTGGGACCATTTTGTACGCATCCGCGAACGAGGATTACACCGAGCGACCCGAGCCGCTCGATATTCTCGCCGCTCTATAAAATTCGATAGCCTCGGTTTTTTGGGGAACTTGGAGAAATGCGCCGAATACCGGTAGTTTCGACTAGCATTGCAGCGATCGGCTACGACGCAGAGAGTCGAATTATCGAAATCGAATTTAAAGAAAGCGGAGAAGTGTATCGTTACTTTGACGTGCCTGCAGACGAGCACCAATCCTTGCTGCGAGCTCCCTCAAAAGGCTCATACCTGAATCAGACATTCAAGCCTAAGGGCTATTCGTACGAGAGGGTTCGCTAAACGTTTAGCGAAGGGGAATTTCCACCTCGGAATAGCTACCCGGTGTGGCAGCATCCACGGCGGCGACAACCCGCTCAGCGTAGCGTCGCAACGTTGGCCATTGCTGGTTGCCAATCACAACAAACGCGATTTTTCGGCCTTTCAGGTTTTGCTGATAGCGGATGTTCTTGTCAGTCGTCAGCAAAACTTCGAAACCATCCGCTTCGGCGGCCGCAATTAATTCGCCGTTGACGAGACGGTCCCATCCGCGTTCGATTGCTTCGACAACGATATGGCCTTTGAGCGCGTGTCGAAGCGGTGCGGGAGTACCGTTATCGAAGAGTATGAGCATCGATTCCTTGAGAGGCTGGCGCAGTGGGAGGCGCATCGAGGCTGCGCGCTGCGAATTCGATCACTGTCACAACCTGTTCGCGGGACAAATGGAACCACTCCATAATCTCATCGATCGAGGCGCCCACCTCCAAATTGTCAAAAACGACTGAAACCGGTGTCCGCGTGTCGCGGAAAACCCACGCGCCGCTGCGCTTACCGGGGATGCTCTCCACGGCGGGACATTGTGACCAATCGAGAGATGTCATTATTCTTCCCTCTCCATTACCTTCCGGTTATCGTAACTGGTTGGATGGGCTTTTGCTACGGTTCGACAGCTAGTCCTCGAAAAGCGAAGGAACTGGGCGCCTGTGACGGCTGCGAATTCGCTGCGGCGAAATTTCGGACTTGGGTGCGGGGGAGATGCTTTTTTAGGAATACTGTTGTGGAGGGAATTGCGCTAAGGAAGACATTTTTTGGCATTACTTCACTCCTTGTGAGCGCGAAGTGAAGAACGAGACTGCGAGTTCTGCTCGGCTTAGACAGGCGAAGGTGCCCGTCCCCCCACACTCAAGCAAGCCACCCCACACTAGGCCCGCGTTTCTGGTGGAAGGGCCAGGCCCCCCGTCGCGACACTCTCTAAAACCTGACCAGAAAACAGCCGCAACTTCTTCTATCCCAATAGCATCTAAAACCTTGACAACAATTCGCTCAGGTTATAGCATGGCCCGCAGCGTAATCGACAGGCTATTGATTGTAAAGCACTTATTATTCGCATTTGTTAATTTAGGAGGCGGTATATGGGAAAGATTATTGGAATTGATTTGGGAACCACCAACTCCTGCGTGGCGGTGATGGAGGGTGGGGAGCCGAAAGTGATCCCTAATGAAGAAGGAGGGCGGACTACGCCTTCGGTCGTGGGATTCACGAAAACCGGGGAACGGTTGGTGGGGCAGGTCGCGAAGCGGCAGGCGATTACCAATCCCGAAAACACGGTGTATTCGGTGAAGCGGTTTATGGGACGGCGCTTCGATGAAGTGAGCGAAGAGCTGAAGATGGTCCCATACAAGGTTGAAAAAGATGGCGACGGCGTGGTGATCGTGGCGCAGGGGAAGAAGTACACCCCGCCTGAGATTTCCGCGATGATTTTGCAGAAGTTGAAGAAGGCGGCGGAAGACTATCTCGGCGAGAAAGTCACGGAAGCTGTCATCACGGTTCCTGCGTATTTCAACGACGCGCAGCGGCAGGCGACGAAAGATGCCGGCAAGATTGCCGGGCTCGACGTTAAGAGAATTATCAATGAGCCAACGGCCGCAGCTTTGGCGTACGGTCTCGACAAGGGTAAAGACGAGACGATCGCGGTTTACGATTTCGGCGGCGGAACTTTTGATATTTCCGTGCTTGAAGTTGGCGAAGGTGTTATTGAAGTCAAAGCGACCAACGGCGACACGCACCTTGGTGGAGACAACATCGATCAGCGCCTCGTCGATTGGCTGATTGACGAGTTCAAGAAGAATGAAGGTCTGGACCTGCGCGGCAAGGGCAACGAAATGGCCCTGCAGCGTCTGCGTGATGCAGCGGAGCGGGCGAAGATCGAGCTGTCGACGACCATGGAGACGGAAATCAATCTGCCGTTTATTACGGCGGATGCTTCCGGTCCGAAGCACCTGGTCATCAAGCTGACGCGCGCGAAGTTGGAAACGATGATCGAGGATATTCTGCAGCGCTCGGTTGGTCCTTCGAAGCAGTGCATGAAAGATGCCGGCGTCGAAGCCAGCAAGATCAACGAAGTGGTGCTGGTCGGCGGACAGACTCGTATGCCGCGCATTCAGCGATCGTGAAAGATCTGTTTGGACGCGAAGGGCATAAGGGCGTGAATCCGGATGAAGTGGTGGCGATCGGCGCATCGATTCAGGGTGGCGTGCTTGGGGGCGAAGTCAAAGACTTGCTCTTGTTGGACGTGACTCCGTTGACGCTGTCGATTGAAACGCTGGGTGGAGTGGCGACTCCGATGATTCCGCGCAACACGACGATCCCGACGAAGAAGACGGAAACGTTTTCGACGGCGGCAGATAGTCAGACTTCGGTGGAAGTCCATGTGTTGCAAGGGGAGCGTCCGTTGGCGGCGCAGAATCGGACGCTGGGCAAATTCCATTTGACCGGATTGCCTTCCGCACCTCGAGGCGTGCCGCAGATCGAAGTGACGTTCGACATTGATGCGAACGGCATTTTGAATGTGACGGCGAAAGATACCGCGACGGGTAAGGATCAGAAGATCACGATTACTTCGTCGTCCGGATTGTCGAAGGAAGAAGTCGAGCGCATGGCCAAGGAAGCGGACGCGCATTCGGCGGAAGACAAGACGCGGCGGGAAGAGATTGAAGCCAAGAATCAGCTCGACTCGATGGTATACAACGTTGAGAAGATGCTGAAGGAACATGGGGACAAGATCGACGGATCCGAACGCGGCAATGTGGAGAACGCATTGGCGGACGCGAAGAAGGCCATCGAAAGCGGCGACAAGGCCCAGATGGATTCGGCGCGCGAGAAGCTGACTGCGGCTTCGCACAAATTGGCGGAGCAGATGTACAAGGCAACGACTCCTGGACCCGGAGCACCGGGTGCGGGACCAGTTGATGGAGCCGATGGAGCGTCGGGTAACGGCGCGGGTGCGAGCCAGAAGAAAGACGAAGGCGTGATTGATGCTGAGTACGTCGACGTCGAAGACAAGAAGTAACGTTTGCTAAATTGCAGACGATGTCCGGTGGGGGCGCGAGTTGCGCCCCCATTTGCATCAAATGGGTAGTGAGTAAGTTGATGGGTCCAGAAAGGGGCAAATCAAATGCGATTCGAAGTGAATGGCCAGATGTTTTTCGTGAACTTCGTTCCCGAAGAAGGACGCTGGTTCTGTTACGCCCCCACGGACACCGGCATGCAGAAGATTCCCGTGTCGATGGACGCCTCTCCGTTTGAGGCTTACACGGTGGATGTGGATGAGCAGGCGAAAGAAGTGGTGAACTGAGGCGTGCATCTTTTCAAAGTTGTCATCCTGAGCGCAGCAAGAGCTTCACGGAGTGAAACTCTTGCGGAGTCGAAGGACCCCATACCCGCGATGTATCGAGATGAACATTGCGAGGCGTTCTCACGATGCTTTTTAAGGTCATAGGGCTGTCGGAGAACACGGGTCGATGGTGTGGAGAGAACTCCCTGATGCGGCACTGGTGGAAATAACGGAGTTGGGGTCTTTCGACTTCACAAGGTCACCGGCAAAGCCGGTGACCTTGTTTCGCTCAAGATGACAGAATTGTGGGAGTTCAAGAAGACGATCGTGACAGACATTGTGGGGAGTTCCAAAGGACAATCGTGACGGATCACGAGAAATACTGGGTGTATGTCGTCGCTAGCCGCACCGGCACTCTGTACATCGGAATGACTAACAATTTGTACGTCCGCGTTGCGCAACACAAGAGTGGGGAGATCGAAGGGTTCTCCAGCAAGTACGGGTGCAAACGACTCGTGTATTGGGAAAGTTTCGATGAGGTCCTCAAAGCGATTGATCGAGAAAAGCAACTTAAGGGATGGCGACGGTCCAAGAAGATTGTTTTGATCGAGGCGATGAATTCTCGGTGGACAGATTTGGCGGAGAAGTGGGGAGCAGAAATGGCGTTTGCAGGACAGTCGATTACGGCACGGTGAGAACGCCTTGCAATGCCGCTGGTAGTATGGACGGGCATGGGGTCCTTCGACTTCGCGAGAGCTTCACTTCGTGAAGTTCTTGCTTCGCTCAGGATGACAAGAGTTAAAAATCTCGATCCTGCGATGACAAGATCGAGAAGTTAGAGCTGACGGCTACTCCCAATATCTGAAACATGGCTAACCAAACTAAAGACAAAGACTATTACGGCGTCCTGGGCGTGAAGAAATCCGCCTCGGTGGATGATATTCGCAAGGCGTTTCGTAAGCTGGCGCGGAAGTATCATCCGGACGTTAATCCTGGGGACAAATCGGCGGAAGAAAAGTTTAAGACTCTTTCTGAAGCGAATGACGTTCTCAGCGATCCCAAGAAACGAAAAATCTACGATCAGCTCGGATTTTATTCCGACAACATCGATCCGGCGACGGCGGATGCTTACGCTCGCGGCGGCGGGCAGCCTGGGGCGAGCGACTTCTCGGGAGGATATTCGGGAGGGCGTCAACCTGGTGGCCGACAACCGGGGGGGCAGGGCAACGTAGATTTCGGTGGCTTCGACTTTTCGGATTTATTTGAGGGCGCGCGTTCGGGTGGACGAAAGGCTCCGAGTGGTGGCGCCGGTGGTGGTGGATTTAAGGATATCTTCTCCAATATTTTTAACTGGCGGCGGACGTGGAGAGACAGTACAGGAAGGTCCCGAGCCGGGTAGCGATCTCGAGTATCAGGTCAACGTGCCGTTCTGGACGGCGATCCGCGGCGGAGTGATGAAGCTGAATATTTCGCGGCATGACGTTTGCGGAAATTGTCATGGCAATGGATTCATCGAGGCTCCGGGCGAATGTCCGCAATGTCATGGCAAAGGGACAATCGAGCAGACCGGCGGGCGGATGAAATTCAACGTGACGTGTCCGCGATGCCACGGAACGGGAAAGAATATTTCGACGTGTCCGGTGTGCCATGGCGAAGGCAGCGTGGAGCGAACGAGTCCGCTGGAGATTCGCATTAAAGGTGGAACACGAAATGGTCAGCGCATTCGGATCCCAGGGCAAAGGGAATGCTGGATTGCGCGGCGGTGGGGCTGGCGATCTCTACGTGATTATTCGGATCGACGAGCATCCGCTGTTTCGGCGCGAGGGGGATGATATTTACATCACGGTTCCGGTGACGGTGTTTGAGGCGTCGCTGGGATCGAAGATTGAAGTGCCGACGATTGATGGGCGCAGCGTACTGAAGATTCCGCCGGGAACGCAGTCTGGGCAAAAGTTCGAGACTGCGGGAGAAGGGCGTGCCGTCTGCTACGCAAGATGGGGTGCGCGGAGATGAAATCGTCGAGGTCAAGATTTCAGTGCCGATGCCGCGGGATGAGAAAACGAAAGAACTGCTACGGGAGTTGGCGAAGTTGAATCCGGAAGATCCGCGGGAAGAACTTTGGGGGAAGGTCTAGAGCAAGAGCAACGGCTTTACCACGGGGGGCACAGAGGGACACGGGGGAAAGCCGGAATGAACAACTTTCCTCTTTCTTCTTTCGGCCTACAATGTAATCCTCGGATCGGTTGGAGGATGAATGGCTGCGACTCTGGTTTCAAATCCATCTTCGGTATTGCGTTGCGCCTCTCCAGATTGAAAGTCTTCGTCAAACGATTCGGTGACCTGACTGCGGTTGATGGCGTTACTTTGGAACTGAAGCACGGCGAATGCCTCGGGCTGCTCGGTCCCAATGGCGCGGGCAAAAGCACTCTGATTCGCAGCATCGTAGGACGCGTGATCCCGGATTCGGGAATGGTTTCAATTCTCGGCGAGGCGGCTGATTCCGTTGGCGCTCGCATGGCGCTGGGATGGGTTCCGCAGGAACTTGCGCTCTATCCGAGACTTACCTGCCGCGAAAACCTCGAATCATTCGGACAATATTATGGGCTTCGCGGTGAGGCCCTGCAGGCGGCGATCGCGTGGTGCCTAGAATGGGCGGCACTGGCCGACCGCGCGCAGGAGCCGGTGCAGAATTTATCCGGAGGAATGAAGCGGCGGCTCAACATGGCGGCCGGATTGATTCATCGTCCTAAAGTGATTTTGATGGATGAACCTACGGTTGGAGTCGATCCCCAATCCCGCAACCGAATTTTCGAAATGATTGAGGCGCTCCATGCCGAGGGCGTATCCATGATTTACACGACTCACTATATGGAAGAAGCGGAGCGACTGTGCGATCGGATCGCGATCATCGATCATGGCCGGATTATCTCGTCCGGAACGAAAGAGGAGTTGATACGGAATTCCTTCGCTGGCCGCAGTGAGGTGCTGGTGCGATTCGTGAACTCCGACGACAGAGTTGTTTCGTGGGTTAAGGAACGCGGTGGATCCTACGAAAATGGCAGCGCGCGGTTCGCGATTGAGCAGGCGAGTGATATTTCAGGATTGCTCGACGCGGCGGCCAAAGCCGGACATGAATTGGCCGACGTCTCTCTGCGAAAGCCGAACTTGGAGTCCGTGTTTCTTCAACTGACGGGACGGGAGCTACGCGATTGATTTTCTTCATACTTTCTATTGTCCGCACGGGGCTCATTTCGCTGCGCCGCGATCGAGGGGCGTTGGCATTGAGTTTTATCCTGCCCATCGCGTTCTTTACGATTTTTGCCGTGATTTTCGGCGGGCGACGCGACGCAACGCCGAAGGTAAGGGTGCTGCTGGTCGATGAGGATCACAGCGCCGCATCGCAGCGTCTGATTCAAGGGCTCACTCGCGAGACGTCTCTGTCTGTGAAAACAAAACCAGCCGCCAAGCAAGGGGTGGAGCAGGCAGACTACACCGCGGCAACCGCCGAAGCTGCGGTGAAGGCTGGGGATGCGCCAGCGGCTTTGATTATTCCGCGTGGCTTTGGAGATAATCCGATCTCTTTCGGTGCAGATTCGAACCGGCCGAAGATCCAGCTGCTCAAAGACAGTAGCGACATGGTCGCGCCGGAGGTGATTACAGGACTGCTTCAGAAAGTTGCCATGACGGCGATGCCTGATGTCATGGCACAGCAGGGATCGAAATATCTGGACGAATTCGCTGGCGGATTTACTCCCGAACAGCGCAAGAGGATTGACGCCGGGCTTGAGGGACTGCGACAGAGGGAAAGTGCGGAAAACGGGCAAGCTACTGCGACTTCCAATTCCGATCGAGGAATGCCAATAGCGGTTGTGAGTCGCGATGTAGTTGGAGAGAACAAAAACAATCCGATGGTGTCTTTCTACGCGGCAGCTATCGGGGTGATGTTTCTGCTTTTCACCTCTAGCAACACGGCCGGATCGCTGCTCGACGAAGCGGAGAGCGGAACGCTGGATCGAGTGCTCAGTACGCGCGTCACCATGGGAACTTTGCTTGGTGGAAAACTGCTCTACGGTTCGATGCTCGCGTTCACGCAACTGGTTCTCATGTTTATCTGGGCTTGGCTGGTTTTCAAACTCGACTTCATCCCTCATCTAGCGGGCTTCGTGGTCATGGGAGTGGTCACAGCTTTTGCTGTCGGGGCGTTTGGCATACTGCTGGCCAGCATTTGCCGGACAAGAGCACAACTCGGTCCGTCTGTCGACGCTGGTGATCTTAATCATGTCGTCGATTGGTGGGAGCATGTTTCCCCGTTTTCTGATGCCGGAGACGATGCAAAAGGCTGGGTTGCTTACGATCAATGCCTGGGCGATCGACGGCTTCACAAAAATTTTCTGGCGGGATGAACCGGTGTCACATCTCTGGCCGCAGGTTCTGGTTCTGGTTGGAGTGGGAATCGTTCTCTGTGTGATTGCGCGCAGGATGGCGCGACGGTGGGAGTATTCCTAGACGCTCGCGAGAGTCGCGCTTCCGCTCACAACTTCTGCTCCCAATTTCTTCCATCCACCATGCGCGTGATTCCGTCTTTCAGGCGGGCTACGTGGAAATTGATTAGGAGTCCAACGTTCTTGCCACTTAGTCGCAGGTAGGAAAGCAACTGGGCTTCGTGGACGGGATGGATTGCGTCGACGCTTTTGATTTCAATGATTACCAGATTCTCGACCAGCAAGTCGATGCGATATCCGAGATCGAGTTTCTCTCCTTCGTAGATAACCGGCAAGCCAACCTGCGTTTCCACCCTCAAGCCCCGATTTCGCAATTCTTGTGCTAGACATACTTGGTAGGCGCTTTCTAAGAGTCCCGGTCCGAGTACGGTGTGTACCTTCATCGCTGCGTTTACGATTACGCCCGAGACTTGGTTACTCCGGGGAATGAGTACGACTGCAGGACCAGCCATTTTGGTTCTCCTGCCCGCATCATTAACTGTTTGGCGCGGTCATGTCTGTGACGGCCATCAGCCTGCTTGGTGATGAATAGATCAGATTCTTCACCACAGGGGGCACAGAGGAACACAGGGGAAGACTAAACCTCGACTTTCGGAGAGTTGAGGTTTTGCTTTCCCCTGTGTTCCTCTGTGCCCCCTGTGGTGAAGAATTTTGTTGGCGGCGAGACCGGCCGACTGCGTTACCTCCGTTCCATGGCATCTGACTTGTCCGACAAAATTATTCAAAAAATTTCTTGCATCTGTGGAAATTTCCCGTAATCTCAAATGTGCGAACTAACTTCACCGAAATGCTCGGGAATCGCTTGAACCCAGGGAACCGCGAGATCTAAGTTGCTTGTACGAGGGAGACGCGGTGGTGAGAGTGAGTCGCTTGAGGAGGAAGCCATAGAAATTGGCAACAGCTACCGCTCCAACCAACCTTTCGCAGCCTAGTTTGACCCCCGCTGCAAATCCCAAGATCAACCAGACGAAGAAGAAATCCATTCGACTGACGCTTTGGCCTTTGGTCGCCGCGACTTTTTTCATGGTCTCGGGTGGAACCTATGGCACAGAAGAGATCGTCCACAGCGCTGGTTATGGCAAGGCGATTATTTTTCTTTTGCTGACTCCAATTCTTTGGAGCCTGCCGACTGCGTTCATGATTGGCGAACTGTCCAGCGCTTTGCCTTTTGAAGGTGGCTACTATGCCTGGGTGCGGCGCGCGATGGGAAATTTTTGGGGATTTCAAGAAGCATGGTTGTCGCTGGTGGCGTCCATTTTCGATATGGCGATTTATCCCACGCTGTTTGTGGCGTACCTTACGCGAATTTTTCCCTGGTTTCAGGAGAATCATCGCGGGGTGTTCGTCGCGCTCGGCGTCGTGATCGTTTGTGCGATCCTCAACATCATGGGAGTGAAGGTCGTTTCGACGACTTCGCTGTGGCTGTTCTTCGCGTTGTCTGCGCCATTCGCTGCGATTTTTGTGCTGGCGCCTTTCAAGATTCACGCGCTCGCGAATGCGGTGACGAAGCCGACTACTTCGAACGTCGATATCATTGGCGGGTTGCTCATCTGCATGTGGAATTACATGGGATGGGACAACGCTTCGACCATCGCGGCTGAAGTGGAGCGTCCACAACGCACTTATCCGCGCGCGATGCTGGCGGCGGTGGTGATTGTCTGCATCACGTATGTTCTTCCATTCGCGGCGATGTGGATCACGGGTCTTCCGTCCACGGCATGGGAAACGGGCGCTTGGGCCGATATCGCTCAGTTGATGGGTGGTCCGGTGCTGCGAATCGCGCTGGTCGCAGGCGGCATGATGAGCGGCTTTGGCATGTTCAACGCGCTCGTGATGAGCTACTCCCGGCTTCCGTTGGCCATGGCACAGGATGGCATGCTGCCGAAAGTGTTTGGGAAACTGCATCCGAAATCGCGCGCGCCATGGGTTGCAATTCTTGCTCTTGCAGTCGGATGGGGACTCGCATTGAACCTCGGATTCGAGCGGTTAGTCACGCTCGACATCATGATTTACGGAGCCAGCTTGACTCTCGAATTTGTGGCGCTGATTGTTCTGCGAATTCGCGAGCCTGAGTTGAAGCGTCCATTTCGAGTGCCGGGTGGCTTGTTCGGGGCGATTGCGATTGGAATTCCTCCCGTCCTGCTGCTGGCATTTGCCATTATTCGGAGCGATCGCGAGATGGTGCTCGGCATGAGCGGCTTTATGTTTGGATTGCTCGTGATCGGCGGCGGAGTCGTCGTCTATCTGATCAACCATCTGGTGAAACCAGCGGGGTGGGCGACACGAGCTACCAAACCCGAGTTGGTTGCGTAGTTTTTCGAGGGAACGGTATCTGCCTAGAGACGGAGTTTTGCTCCGTCTCTTTTCTTTTGTGGCTGCGCAATGCGATGATGGTGGCGACGGATCGATGACCAAACGTAAATCCAAAGGCGCGTACATGATCTCGGCGGTGGCTGAGATGTATGAGATTCATCCGCAGACGTTGCGTCTGTACGAACGCGAAGGGCTGCTCAAGCCTAGCCGCACCGAAGGCAATACGCGGCTCTATACGGATGAAGACTTGCAGCGACTGGAATTTATTCTGTCACTCGCGCGCGATCTCGGTGTGAACATCAGCGGGATGGCCATCATTCTTCAAATGCGCGAGCGCATGGAAGAGATGCAACATCAGATTCAGGAATTTGTGCAGTACATCCAACATGAAGTGCTGGCGCGGGCCTCGGCTGCGGCGGATCCTACAAAGGGCGCGATCGTGCCGCTGCGGCGCAGCCTCGTTCCTTCTGAGTCTGCTAAACGGAAAGACTCGGCTAAGTAACGTCCCCTCTACTTTTTCTTCGGTGCGAAGGGCAAGACCAAGAGCAACACCTTTACCACAGGGGACACAGAGGTACACGGGGGAAAGCAACAGCAACGGCCAGATCTTTTATTTCTTATTTTTCTCGTTGAAAGCGATAGCGTCCGGATTTATCTTTTGCTACTTGCTCGGCGACTTTTAGGAACGCTCGTCCCGCGTGCGATAACGCCGATTCCTGCCGATAGACCAATCGCAACCTGCGCTGAAAATGAAGATCGCGAACGGGGACACGTACCAGGTCTCCGCGGCTGATTTCGTTTTCTACGCTGATCTCTGGTACGAGAGCGACTCCGTTCCCCATACAAACGAAGCGCATGATGGCTTGTAGCGTGGGTAATTCGACGTCCATGTGCAGGGGAGTTTTGTGGCGGCGGAAGGCTTCGATCACTTTGTCGCGATAGGGAGAGGCTACGATGTGGGCCACGAAGGACTCCGCTCCCAATTGCTTGATGCTGACTTCTCCTGCAGAAGCCAACGGATGTCCGGGAGGGACGACCAACGCGAGTTCGTCTAGATAAACCACGGCCGAGCGCAGTTGCGGTTCTTGCGGATCGAATGACAGCACTCCGAGTTCAACATTGTGCTTGAGGACGTCGTCGGGAATTTGGCTGCCGAGGGAACGTTGGACAGAAATTTTAATCGTCGGATAAAGCCTGCGGTATTCAGCCAACACCGGCAACAGGTAGAGCGCGGTGAATTCGTTGGCGGCGATGGTCAGCTTGCCTTTTTGTAATTCACGCATTTCGACAAGCGCGGTTTGAGCGTCCTGGCGCAGATTGAGTAACTTTTCTGCGTACTCCTGCAGGACTCGTCCGGCGTCGGTGAGTACTCCGTCTCGCGACGCGCGATCAAACAACGGTTCGCCAATTTCCAATTCAAGCTTGCGGATGGTTTGGCTGACCGCTGACTGCGTGCGAAATAGCTTTTCGGCGGCGCGAGAGAATCGGCGCTCGCGAGCTACGGTGAGGAAGACTTCGAGTTGGGAGAGGTCCATGGGGCAGCTTTCAGTTTTCAGCGGTCAGCCGTCAGTCATCAGCTTGAATCGCTGAACTTATGGTGCTGCAGGGCTGAGTGCACTTTTTATGATAAGTACTGCGTGCATTAATATTACTAATAATATCAGAACGTCTAATCTTAACGTAAACATAATAACCTTCTCTTTCATGCTAGTGCCCCGATAAAATAACGATAGAAAGTATTTTGGAGGTAGAAGTTCATGGATTCGCCGCGCATCATTATTTTTGACACCACGCTTCGGGATGGGGAACAGTCTCCTGGTTGCAGCATGAATGTGCAGGAGAAGCTGCGTCTGGCCCAGCAACTGGACCGTCTTGGCGTGGACGTGATCGAAGCCGGATTTCCCATCGCCTCCGATGGAGACTTTGAGGCAGTAGAGAAGATTGCCGCGTCTGTGCGGCGTCCGATTATTGCGGCACTGGCACGCGCTCGTACGAGCGACGTGGATCGTGCGTGGCAGGCGGTGCAAGGGGCAGCGCATCCACGAATTCACGTTTTCCTGGCGACCTCCGACATTCATTTGAAGTACAAGCTGCGCATTACTCGCGAGCAGTGTTTGGAGCAGGCTGTCGATGCGGTTCGGCATGCAAAATCGCTGTGTGCTGACGTTGAATTTTCTCCGGAAGACGCGACTCGTACCGACGTTGCATTCTTGTGCCAGGTGGTTGAGGCCGTCGTAGCCGCTGGCGCTACTACGATCAATATTCCGGACACTGTCGGCTACAGCATGCCGGAAGAGTATGGCCAGTTGATCCGCACACTGCGAGAACGCGTGGCTGGGATCGACAAGGTTGTTCTCTCGACGCACTGCCACAACGATCTTGGACTGGCCGTGGCGAATTCACTTGCGGGCGTTCAGAATGGCGCGCGACAGGTGGAGTGCGCGATCAACGGAATCGGCGAACGTGCGGGCAATGCCGCGCTCGAAGAAATCGTGATGGCCATGCGAGTTCGTCCGGACAAGTATCCTTTCGAAACCACGGTCGCGAGCGAACATCTTTTTCCCTCCAGCCAGATGTTGGCGGAGATCACGCGGGTTCCGGTACAGCCGAACAAGGCCATCACGGGACGCAATGCGTTCGCGCATGAAGCGGGAATCCATCAAGATGGCATGCTTAAGAATCCGCTGACGTACGAAATCATGACGCCGCACTCGGTGGGCGTGCCGGATTCACGATTGGTGTTGGGCAAGCACTCCGGGCGCCACGCGCTGGCTTTGCGCTGTGAGCAGTTGGGACATCAGTTCGAGCGGCGCGATCTAGATGAGGTCTATCGCAAGTTCGTAGTGCTCGCGGACCGCATCAAAAAAGTACAAGACAGCCACTTGATCGAACTGATCGACGACGTGGTCGCGAACGCGAGCAGCACAGAATCGAGTGCAGGGCAGGGGAAGAAGTTTCCGCCTGCTGGGGCTGGTTTTCCCTTCCAGCGCGGCGTTGCAGCGGGTATCGTTGCTAATGCAAATCCTAAGGCCGGTGTTTCCCCGGGCGGGCATGTTTCTTCGGGGAGTGGCATACAGGCAGCGGTTACAATCCCCGTTGCCGATCATCACAGTGAATCGGAAGATTATCTTTGGGGCGTATAGAGACGGCGATGGGATCGTAACTACAAGTTCCATGATCGGTGCTTTGGACGACTGATGGGATAAGAATTTTCCTCGCTGCTGGAGACGGGGCAAGCCCCGCCTCTACTCTAGATTTGTGATGCCACGACGGGCTTTCCTCGTTTATTCTTTCCCACGGATTCTTTTCTACGGATTCTTTTTCCCGCGCAAAACAGAGGACTGGTTTTCTATGCAACTTCGCATCACTTCCCTGCCCGGCGATGGCATCGGGCCTGAAGTTACGTCCCAGGCAATTGCAGTATTGAAAGAAGTGGCCGCGGGATTCGGCCATGATCTCGTACTCAACGAAAAAGAAATCGGCGGAGCTGCGCTGGCGAAGTTCCATGATCCTTTGCCGGAGTTGACGATTAAGGCCTGTCTGGCATCGCAAGCGGTTTTGCTGGGCGCTGTGGGCAATCCCGCATACGATCGCAATCCGCGCGAGCTGCGTCCCGAGGCTGGGCTGTTGCGGATTCGTCAAGAGCTTGGCGCGTTCGCGAATCTACGTCCCGCGGTTTTCTATCCGGCGTTAGCGGATTGTTCGCCGCTGCGCGAAGAGATTGTGAGAGGGACGGATATCATGATCGTCCGCGAATTGCTTGGTGGATTATATTTTGGCGAGCCGCGATCGATTGAAGGAGAACCCGGCGCGCGTCTAGCCATCAATACGATGCGCTACACCGAGCCCGAAGTGGAGCGCATTGGTCGCGTCGCATTTGAGCTAGCACGAACGCGGCGGCGCAAAGTTCTATCCATCGATAAGGCCAATGTGCTGGAGTGCTCGCGCTTGTGGCGCGAAGTCGTCACTCGCATTGGTCACGATTACCCCAACGTGCAGATCTCGCACCAATACGTTGACTCGGCGGCCATGACACTCGTGCTGAAGCCAGCGGAGTTCGACGTCATCCTTACAGAGAATATGTTCGGGGATATTTTGTCGGACCAGGCGGGCGGAGTCGTGGGATCGCTCGGTCTGCTTGCATCGGCTAGCATCGGCGGGCCGGTGGGACTTTACGAACCGGTGCATGGATCGGCTCCCGACATTGCGGGCAAGGGGATTGCGAATCCGCTCGGAGCAATTCTCTCGGTCGCATTGATGCTGCGGCACACTTTTCACTTGTCACGAGAAGCAGAGTGCGTGGAGATTGCGGTGAACACAGCCTTGGAGAACGGACTTCGTACTCGGGATCTGGTCCGGCATGGAGAGCGAGCGCTATCGACGGAGGAAATGGGATCGCAGATTACAGCGCTTGTGCGAGCAGCGGCTTCGACTTACAAGCGAGCGGCTTCTTAGTTCCAAACACTAACTTCTAGAGTTTTCCTGGCGAAGGAACGGCATTTGTGGAATAGGCGCCGGTCATTGCGTTCCAGCGAATCCGTAATACTTCGGCAAACATTTTCATTCCATCGCGGAAGGGATGAAGACGAGTGCCTTCGCTGTGTGCCCACAAAACGGGGACTTCATCTACGCGGAGACCGGCGCGGCGAGCAAGGAATAGAAGCTCGGGATCGAATCCCCAGCCTTCAATTTTCTGCAGCGGAAAGATACGCTGGGCAGCGTCATGGCGGAAGGCTTTGAATCCGCATTGCGTGTCCGCAAACTTCAAGCCTAGAAACACACGCAGCACCAAATTGTAGATTCGTCCAAAGGCCTGCCTATAGAGCGGTTGGCGCTCGGTTTGAAGTTCGGTTCGAAGCCAGCGCGAACCGATCGCAATGTCCGCGCCTTGAGCGATCGCGTCGAATAATCTTTGCGCCTCTGACATTGGTGACGAGAGATCGGCGTCCGAGAAAAGACAGATGTCACCGCGCGCGTGCAACATGCCGTTGCGGACGCTAAAACCTTTGCCGCGATTGCCGGGATTTTCCACCAGCAATACTTGGGGATGGGTTCGTCCATATTCGCGGACAATTTGCGCAGTGTCGTCGGACGAACCATCGTTCACGACTAGGATTTCGGCGTCCCATCCCTGTTCGCGGTTGTGCCGGATGATTTCATCCAGCGTGGGACGGATGCGTACGCTTTCGTTGTAGGCCGGAATGACGAAACTGTAGGTCAAAAATATATGTCCGTAATTTCTGGTTTCAGTTCTCGGTTGCTAGTTCTCAGTTCCTAGTTCTCAGTTCTCAGTAAAACCAAGGCTCCTGTGGTCAGCCAATTGGCCCGACGCAGGAAGTGTAAGAGAGGTATTCATTTTTTAGGGCTGATATTGTGGTGCAGACTACGCCACTTGGCGGCGCTTGTCGAGCATACCAAAAAATTCTGAGACCAACTCTTCGTCCCATAGTCCGCGTTGCGCTTCGGCGCGCATGGTGACTGCGGCCTGCTCGTGCGTGAGCGCCGGTTTATACGGGCGCTCGGTGCGCAACGCATCGTAAATATCGACGACTTGCAGAATCCGCGGCAGTAGCGGGATCGCGTCCGCATGCAAGCCGTCAGGATAACCGCTGCCGTCAGAATGTTCGTGATGAGAACGAATGATTGGGAGCACCATACGCAACGATTTCAGCGGCCGACAAATGGTCTCACCGGTCACTGGATGAAGCTTCATGATCGTCCACTCGGCCGGAGTGAGATTGCTTCCCTTCTTTAATATTTCGTCGGGCACAGCAATTTTTCCTAAGTCGTGAAGGAATCCGCCACGGCGCAAAGCAACGATGCCATCTTCGTCGACGCCGAGAAAGCGTCCGAGATCGGTGGCATTACGGGCGAGGCGCTCGCAATGGCCTTCGGTATAAGGATCGCGCGATTCGACACTCAGGCCCAAAGTGCATAACACTGACTCGACAGTTTCCAGTTCGTCAGTGAATTCTTTCAGTTTGAGCAACGAACTGACGCGGGCGAACAATTCCTCGGAGCTGATGGGCTTAGTTAGAAAATCGTCTGCGCCTGCTTCAATCCCCTTCACGCGATCTTCGCGGGCGCTGAGGCCGGTAATCATAACGATGGGTATGAGCCGCGTTTTGGGATCTTCTTTGAGTTCGCGACACAATTCGTATCCGCTCTTGCCGGGCATGATCACGTCGAGCAGGATGAGATCGGGAGCGTCGCGGAGAATCTCACTTTCAGCGGCAGCGGCACTGGTCACCGCAGTGGTTTGATAGCCACGGCGCGTCAGCATCTCTCTCAACAAAACAGCGTTCGGCGCGTTGTCATCCACAACCAATATCGATTGCCTGCGTCGCGTGGTCAGCAAATCGCCCATACCTAAGTATGAACTCGATTCTGAGGGAAAAGTTGTCCGGAGGGGTCGGGGAGGAAAGGTCATTGGTTGGTGGCCGTCGTTCGTCGCTCGCTATTCGCTTTTCGCTGTTCGTCGTTCGCTGTTCGTCGTGCAGTGTTCTGTTCGCTGTCGGGTGAGGTTTTACATAAAATTGACACGCTACACGCGAAGAGAACCTGGCGACTATTTCTTAGTAGCTTTTGTTTTTGTCTTTGGATCGGGCTTTGGCTTTTCTTTTGTGACGGGCGCTACAGTCTCTTTTTGCTCTTCTTTTGCGGCTTTTGCGAGCGGCGCTGGAGTTGGAGTTGGGCGCGCTTCACATTTGTGAGCGTTGAACTGTTGCTGGACTCCCGACTGTCCCAGTTGGCGCGGATCGGCTGAGAATTGCGTATTGCAGAGTTCGCAGATTCCGAGCGATGGGGTGCCACTCACCCGCTTGAGGATCCGAAGACTACGTTTTGCCATGTTTCAGTTTCCCACAGGCTCGGAAACTGCGCCACCACCTCGACCGGCGCGTTCAACGGTGTCGTGGGCAATCCCGCTCTGGGAGCGGGATGTAGGCTCGCCGGAAACTGAACATTTTAATTGTTCAGGCGTCCTAGCGGAGGCCCACGTGTTCGTGCCACGCTTGCAACATCATGTCACCAAAATTTCTTCGCACGTTCTCTGTTTCGATAATTCTCATGCTGTGCTTGAGTTCGAGTTTGTGTCTTGGAGTTTCTAAGCCGCACGTCATCACTTTTGGAAAATGGATTTCCGCGAAGTGGCCGAACGCTACGGGGAAGAAGTTGCTCGACATTAAAGTGCGTCCTTTATTTGTAGACACGCGAGTCAAGGAGCACACGACTGGCCTGCCGCACGAATTGACGGACCGTCTCTTTGTGGTGCGGCGTGCGTTTCGCGTGAACGACGCTTTGCCTGCTGAGGCGTCGAGCGGCGGCGTCCCACGTTGGCAGTGGCAGCGTGGAGGATGGCTTCTGGTTGATCGTCTGACGGGGCGCGTCTCACAACTCAATTTGCCGGAGTTTGATCCCTTTTATTCAACGGGGAGTTGGTACCGTGACTACATCGCTTATTGTGGAGTATCCGAGGATGGTAAGAAACTTTCCGCGATCGTGGCTCAGGTTGGGCGACGCAAGCCGATCCTGAAAAAAGATGTTGGAGTGCCGGATGGCGATGATGATCCGGACTCGGAGTGTCCGGCTCCGCTGTGGGAGCGCTCGCCGATGCGAGTTACATTTCAGCCGGATGACGATCAGAAACTGGTTTATTCGATCCGAAGTCGTGTTGTGGATGTAGTGAATGATGCGGAAGAGCCGGAAGAGTAGTGGTGGTCCATCCCGGTCGGCGCTCCAACCGACATTTATTTCATTTAACTAACTGGTTAGTTAAATGGATATTCAATCAACTTCCGGCGGTTTCGATCACGGGAATTTCTTCTTCGGAGCGGCTGGAGACTTTTGCGCTAGTAACAAGAATCACTGATGCGACGATGATCGCGCTTCCCATAAGAATAAATCGGTCGATGCGTTCGTGGAGGATGAGCCAGCCTAAAAACACAGCGACCACGGGATTGACGTAGGCGTAGGTGGAAACTTTCGAGGTCGGAACGTGCTGCAGGAGCCAGATGTAGGCGGTGTAGCCGATCCAGGAACCGCAGACGACGAGGTAGAGAACCGCGGCGCTTCCTCGCGCAGTCCAAATTACGGGGACATGCCGCTCGAAGAGGAGCGCGAAGATCAGGTTTGCGATTCCAGCAAAAATGACTTGCCAGGCGATGGCGCTGAATGGATCCGTCGCGGCGGTTTGCCATTTCTTGGAGAGCACAGATCCGAACGCCCAACTAAACGATCCGAGTTGGAGGGCGAGCGACCACCAGAGTTCGCGATGGCCAAGCGAATTAGGATGCACCAGATCAGGCCAGATAAGGACGATGACCCCGGCGATGCCGATGATGAGGCCGATTTTTCCTCGTCGCGAGATGTGATGGTCGCCCAGCAACAGGCTGTCAAGCACGAGGAACCAGAGCGGCGTAACGGCGATTAGCAGTGCGGCGAGGCCGGTAGGGACAATCTGCTCCGCATAAGAAAGAGTCAGATTGCCGCCCATTAGCAAAAGAATGCCAACCACGGCTAGATGCCAAAGTTGGAGCGCCGGAAAACGGACGCGACGTCCGGTGGCGGCGCAGTAAGCGAGCATGACGATGCCCGCAATCAGAAAGCGCGCGGCACACATCATCGCGGGAGGAATCTGTTCGACGGCAATTCCGATGCCGAGATAGGTCGATCCCCAGAAAACGTAGACGAGGCCGAAGGCGAGGATGACCTTCCATCGGCTTGGCGAGGCAGCAGTGCTCATGGGAATTCAAGGGTGGAGGGACAAGAATATCAAACGTCTTCGGCTGTTCGTCGTTCGCTGTTCGTCGTTGGCGGTTCGGCGTTCTTTGTTCGCAACCCGCTCATTTACTCTTACGCCTAGTGTGAGGAGCCGTTTAGTAGGTTCCGTAGCAGCGCTACTTCCACTTTGATCCCTGCACGAAGAGCGGGTTCCACATCAGGGGCGAAATATGAAGAGTGGTTTGATGGCAGGTTAGTGCCTGCGGCTTTCGCTTCCGCTAATTTCTGCGGATCCGCGCCCCCGAGGCTGAGATAAAGCGAAGGAACTCCTTGCGCGATAAAAACGGAATAATCTTCGGACGGCGTGATCGGTCCTTCGGTGATGACGTTCTCCTTGCCGAGCGCAGCTTCGAGCGGAAGGCGAAGTGCTGCGGCGAGACCGAGATCGTTGTAGACCAGATCGGTCGCTTCGGGATGCTCAATCAGGGGTTCATGGGTCGCTCCACCGGCGAGCGATTCTCCATTGGCGATGCGCGTGATGGCAGCCAAAACTTGCTTTCGGACATCCGCATTAAACGTGCGGACCGTTAATCCCATCTCCGCCTGATCGGGGATGATGTTGTTTTTTGTTCCGGCGCGAACATAGCCGACGGTGACCACCGCCATTTCTCCGGGCTTCACTTCGCGCGAGACGATGGTTTGCAAAGAGAGAATCGTCTTCGCGGCGATGACAATAGGATCAATCGCGGTTTGAGGAGCGGAGCCGTGTCCACCTTTACCGTAAATTGTAATTTTCAACGAGTCGGCATTCGTGTTGTAAATGCCGGGAGTGATTCCGACTTGTCCCGCGGGAAGCTCGTTGCCGACGTGAAGCGCGATGCCGACGTCGGGCTTGGGAAACCGTGTGAAAAGGCCGTCGGCAACCATTTTCTTCGCGCCCGCGATCGTCTCTTCGGCGGGTTGGCCGATCAGCATTAGCGTGCCGTGCCACGTATTTTTGCTGTGGGCCATAATGTCCGCGGTTGCGACCAGCGCGGCCATGTGGAGGTCGTGTCCGCAGGCGTGCATGACCGATACTTCGCGTCCGGAGTCGTCTCTCGCATGGACTTTGCTTGCATAAGGCAAGCCGGTTTTTTCTTCGACAGGAAGTGCGTCGAGTTCCGTGCGCAGCATGACCGTTGGGCCAGCGCCGTTTTTTAGGATGGCGACGACACCCGTGCCACCTACTCCTTCAGTGACTTCGTATCCCAAGGCGCGCAAGCGAGCGGCGAGTTTTGCGGCGGTCTGAGTCTCGTGCGAAGACAGTTCGGGATTTTGATGGAGATCGAGGTAGAGATCGTGAGCACCGGGATAAGCGGCGTCGATTTCTTTGGGGGTGGCTACGGTTTGCGCACACGCGGACCCGACCAGCGCAATCATCAGCAAGAATGTCGCTGTTTTCAATCTCGTTTTCATGGTTGAGGCATGATAGCGAGCCGACAGAGACGCGGCAAGCCGCGTCTCCACGAAAGTTCTGCGGTAGAGCGAGTCACGACGCGGATTGAGGGGTATTAGTCGGCGTGCTGGCGCTCGACGGACCAAATCTGTGCGGGGTCTTTTTCGAGCGGATAGAGATGGACCATCCAATTGAAGATCACGGGATGAAACTCTCCACCGGCAGCCGTGCAGTCCGCTTCTGTGGTGATGGACCCCTTCAATCCGAACTTCGCATTCGGTAGCAGCATTTCCGCGCGGCGATCTTTTGGCGGCGCGCAGAAATTTACGTGCTCGTGCCACTGCGCGATGCTCAACGGGATGCGTTGGTTCAAGTCATCTTCCGTTAAACGCTTGGGAGCGGTATACATGACTCCGACCAAGCGGTATCCGTCGCCGCCTTTCTCTTTCTCGTAGAGTAAAGACGTGGGATGGTCGGGATTCATGTGGATAAAAGCTTCCGCTCCGAATTTGTAGTTAGTGAAGTGATATTGCTTCTGCGGAATTTCGGGATGGAAAATCTTGAAGCCCTCGTCGAGAGCGACGTGGTAGTCCTTATATCTTTCCATCACAGCGCGAGCTGAGACGACGATCTGCTGAGCTTTTTCCGCGTCCCCCGGTTGGATCGGGCGCATGGTGGTCATCTTCATATGCGCGCCCATTTCCATGTGGTGACCTTCCATGGACTGCATGGTTTGCGCATTCCCCGGCGTATCTTCGTTGAGGCCCTGAGGTTGGTCCGGAGCCGGCATTTGTGACATGTCGTGGCCGGGCATGTTCATGCCCTTCATGTCTTTCATGTCGTTTGTTGGAGGAGTAGAAGTTTGTTGCGCGAAACAAAACGCGCTCGCGAGACACAGTACTGCGAAGATAGATTTCATGGGGTTTCGAAACTCCTTCAACGTGTAATTATATTGCCGTTGCCGGTTGACCGAGTTGCTCAACTCGGAACCCGAATGCTGGTCGGGCCCGGGGGCTGCCGTCGAGCTGTGCTCGACTTGGTCGGGCGAGGCGCCCGTCCCTACATTAAGACTGAATCTCCCAGCGGCGGCCTTATGCGGCCGACCACATGCCCATCTCCGCTAGGATTTTGCAGGCTGCTCCGATTCCGGAGCGGACGCAATCGGGCACACCGATGCCGGAGTAGCCGTTGCCAGCGAGAGCCAGCCCTGTCAGTTTCTGGATTTGAGCTTCGATGCGTTGCACACGTTCGATGTGGCCTACGGAGTATTGCGCCATGGCCGATTTCCATTTATAGACTCGAGCGAAGAGCGGTTTATCTTCGAGCTCCAATATCTGGCGTAATTCGTCGCGGCAGATTTGCACGATCTGGTCGTCGCTGCTTTGCAGGATTTGTTCATCGCGCGTTCCGCCAAAAAAGCAACGAACGATGGCGCGATTCTCCGGGGCACGAAACGGAAATTTATTGTGGACGAACGTGGCCGCGAGCATGTGATGGCCTTCGCTCTTTGGAACGAGGAATCCAAAACCGGGCGGCAGCGACTCGCGCACTTTTTCGTCGTAGCCAAGCGTGACGGTCACCGAAGAACTGTATTTGATGTCGCCAAGATCGCGAGCCAATTCTTCGTCCACACCTTCGACCATGCTGGATGCGGCGTAAGCGGGAGTCGCGATGATGACGGCGTCGAAGTGGTCGCTGAGGTATCCGGCGCTCACGGTCCAACCATTGTCTTGCCGGATAATCGATTGCACGCGCGAAGATTTGTTCAGAGCTTTGGGATCCAACCGCGAAATGAGACTGTCGACGATCTGCTGCATGCCGTCTTTCAGCGAGGTAAAAACGGGGCGAGCGGAGAGCTCAGGATCGGCACTCTTCAGTTTATTGGCTTCGACCATGGCACGACCGAGGCTGCCATGCTTCTGCTCCATGTGTGCGAGGCGGGGCAAAACGGCACGGACGCTGAGTTGCGAGGCATCGCCTCCATACACTCCGGAGAGCAACGGATCGGCGAGAAGTTCAACCATCTCGGGCCCGTAGTGACGCTCGATCATTTCCGCGACGGTCTCATCTCCTTCGGCATCATGGGGAGGATGAAACCATTCGGTCGCCATCCGAATTTTTGTCCGCAGCGAAAAAAGAGAGGAGAAGGCGGTGGGCATGATCTTGGTGGGGACCATGAACATCAGACCGTCAGGCATCTCAACCAGCTTGCCCTTGGACACGATGTAAGTCTTGCGGATGGCGTCGTTCGAGCCGATGAGTTGCTCGCCGAGACCAATCTCCTGGCACAAGTCCGCTGCCCAGGTTTTTTCAGTCAGGAAAGAGTCGGGGCCACCCTCGACGAGGCAGTCGTCCACGCGAGTGGTGGCGATTACCCCTCCGAAACGCGGACTGGCGTCGAACAGAACGTATTCGACAGGCGTGCCGAATTGCTGCTTCTCCTGGATGGTGTAGGCGGCCGAGAGTCCGGAGATTCCGCCGCCGATGATGGCGATACGTTTCATTAGAAGCAGTTTTTAGCGCTTAGCTTTTGGCCGTTAGCGATTCGGTTTCGCTCGCGGCGTTTGTTTCAAAACTTTTCATTTCTTTTTTCGTTCATCTTGAACTCTGCTGAATGGTTGCGGACATAATCACAGAGTGACTTCACATTTTCTACTGGAGTTTCGGGAAGAATGCCATGGCCTAGATTAAAGATGTGGCCGGGGCGTCCGGCGGCTTGGCGCAAAATCTCTGCCGCACGCGATCTTATTTCTTTCCAGTCTGCGAACAAGAGCACGGGATCGAGATTGCCTTGTACTGCGCCTTTCATGCCGAGAGCTTGCCATCCTTTATCTAGCGGGACGCGCCAATCGAGGCCGACGACATCGGCTCCGGTTTCCTGCATCGAGGGTAGAAGCGTGGAGTTGTCGGTGCCGAAATAAATTACAGGTACGCCTGTTTGCTGCAAGCGCTTCACAAGTTGTGTCGCGTGAGGCAGAACATATTGATGGTAATCCTCGACGCTGAGGCAACCGACCCAGCTGTCAAAAATCTGAATGACATCGGCACCAGCGCGCACTTGTTCTGAGGAATATTCAGATGTCACTGCGACCAGTTTCGTCATCAACTCGTTCCACGCAGCGGGCTGCCCGTACATCATCTTCTTGGTGAAAAGATAATTACGGGAGCTTCCACCTTCGATCATGTAACTGGCGAGAGTGAAAGGAGCGCCACAGAAACCGATGACTGGGAGCTCGTCTCCGAAGTGTTTGACGACTAACTTCACGGCTTCCGCAACATAACCGAGATCGGCAGCGCGATCCGTGCGCAGGCTGGTGATGTCCTCAGGAGAACGCAGCGGCTTTTCGATCTTCGGACCCTCGCCGGGAGTGAAGTGGAAAGGTAGTCCCATGACTTCTAGCGGGAGGAGCAGATCCGCAAAAATAATGGCCGCGTCCACTTTCAGGATTTCCGCTGCTTCGATGGTGACTTGGGCCGCGACCTCGGGATGCTTACAGATTTCAACCAGCGAGTATTGCTTGCGGACGGCGCGGTATTCCGGCATGTAGCGACCCGCCTGACGCATGAACCAGACAGGGGTGCGTTCGGTGGGCTGGGCTTTCGCTGCGCGGACGAAGAGGGAGTTCGGGGCGGCCATGAACACCTAACTTTAGCATTGTTAGGCTACACAGTTCGACTAAGGATTCCGAATGTCGAGGGTAGGAACGCATTATGCGAACAGCCTAGGGACAAGAATTTCAGGGAGATGCGGAGCGCGATTCAGGGCGACGCCAGCGAGAGGAACATTTTCTAAAAAATTAGGGCAACAATAAACTGTCCGTCGCTTCGACCGCGGCGATACGACTGGCCCCGAGCGGTGAGGCCCGTACGATGAAACGTTGTGGAGATGTCGGGCCGAGGCCGAATGGATAGCACGTGATTAGAGTCAGCGCGTCATCGTCTCCTTGGGTTGGCCCCAGGAGGTCCACATCCTTAGGATCAACCACTCGAATCATGGTGACGTTGTAACTCCGCTCTCTCAGCCCACCATTGCGCGGGTCGAACCAGTCAATCTGAATGCGATCACCGGGCGCGATCGCTTGCAGAGGCCGAAACCAGCTGGTGCGATGACCAGCGAGCACGACGTTCCCCGGTTCCCCAAGGGCCGGGCCACTCAGCAAACGCGCCGGGCCGAACGCAAGCGTGCGAGCAGTTGCACCCTCCAGAACGATTTCGTCATAGCCCAGACGTGGGATTCGTAGCCGCGCGACGGGATGAGTATCCGCCCACGGCCAAGGCTTGGGAGCGTGACCCGAATCTGCGCCTTGCTCCCAGGCCCGCCGAATGAGGAAGCCCGCCAACTCGGCCTTCGCGTGCATATAAAGAGCACGACTGGTGAGACACGATCCAGTAATCAGCGCCAGCGCGGCTACGATCTTCAGCGTCTTCATGCGGGCAAGCCTACCCTTCGTAGGAAGCCAAGCAAGATCAAGCCTGCGAACAGCAGAGTAAGTCCCAGTACCGCAAAGAAGTCGTCCGCCGTGCCGGTGGCTGGGGCGCCAAACACTTTATCCATTTGCCAGCCAGCGGGCAGTGCGGTTGGGACGGCAGCAGTATTGGATTGGCCGCCCGGGTTCACGACAACTTGCTCGACCGCAACCAGCGAGGTAAAGCGAGTCACGAGACGATAGCGGATCGCGTGGGCGATGATGATCGAGCGAATCTCCGCGCGGCCGTTCTCGTCCGACTGTCTCCAGCGATCCATCAACTCTTCAACACGCTGACGCGCCCATAGGGTAGTAATGCCAGGATTGAAGGTTGCCTGCGCCGCATCGAAATCAATCGTCGTCTCGTATGGCTGGTTGCCCATTTTCGCAGTCAAGTGAAGTTTGCCGACACGACCCTTGGTGATGCGTCCATAAATCAGTAAAGGTTGGCGCGCGAACAGGTCGGGCGGACGTTCGGGGTAAATATTTTCAACCTGCACGCCTTCGAACGACAGTTTCACATCAGTGAGCACAGGGCTTTCGATGCTATCGAAGAGATGCGCCATCTGGGTGCGAATCTCCTTGATGTCCGCGATTTGGGTAAATGTTCCGCGACCAAATTGGGCCATCTTGGTGGCCAGGAAGAAATTCGGAGCGCTTCCAATGGCTACGGTATATAAGCGCGCATTGCCCAGGTCAGTGCGGAGCGCCGTGAAGATCTGTTCCTCATTCCCCAGGTCGCCGTCAGTCAGAAGAATGATGTGGCGAAGGTAGCCGGGTGTTTGGGGCTTGCGCATCAGGTGGAGAAGCGCTGGCAGCATTTCGGTGCCTCCGCCTGCTTCCAGATGCTGAACATATTTGCGCGCGGAGGCCACGTTGTCCGCGGTTGCTTGCAAAGGCTCGGACGCAAACTCATGGTAGTCGCTGCTGAACGCTAAGATACCGAAGCGGTCGCCCGGAGCTAGACGGTCTAGCGCCTGAAGGAGAGCGCCTCGCGCCTGCTCGATCGAAGTGCCAGCCATCGATCCCGACACGTCAATCATGTAAAACATTTCGACGGGCACACGTTGCGTCGATGGAACCGTGGGTGGAAACGCGGTCAGCATAAAGTGAGTCTCGCCCGTGTCATTTCCGGGAGAGAGAAACAGAGTCTCTTTCGGCTGCGCTGTTTCTGCCTGCTGCACTTCAAGAACGAAGTCTTTGTTTGGAATCGTGACGCCGCTCGCAAGTTCCACGCGCTGGCGGCCATCGGGTAAATGACGAACGCTGATCTCGTGTGAGATGCCTTTGATGGATGCGGTATCGAAACCAGTGTCGAGGTCCACGCGGAGGGAAATATCGTGCCCCGAACGCGTTTCGGGATTCCCGACTGGTGCCATGACCGGTGGTGTGATTCTCGACGCGTCCGTCACGGAGTTCGTATCAAGAGCCCAGCCCGTCCCGCTGTGGCCAGTGGCTTCCGTTCCCGGAATGTAGCGAGGTCCGACCACCATCGGAAACACAAGCCTGACTTTTCCGTCTTGCCAGAGGAGCGGTTCGACGTAGCGCAAGCGGACGTCGATGTGATCGCCGGGCATGATGTTCGCCACCGACGCTGTGAAGATATTGGGGCGCTCCTGCTCCAGTAACGCGGCGTGCTTGCCCTCAGATTTCGCCGCCTCATAGACGCGTTTTGCTTCTTCACGTTCGTGGATTTCGCTGCGAATCACGCGATTGCCGATTCGCATTTCCATGTCGTAGACGGCGCCGTCGTGGGGCAGCGGAAAAACGTAAACGGCTTCAATGGGCGCAGCGCTGGAGTTGGCGTACTGCTGCGTGACCGTCGCGGAGGCTACCAGGCCGCGCACATCGATCACGGTATCCGTGTGGAGAAGCGGCACCGGTTCGAACTGGCCGGAAACTGGAGAGCGGTAGAGCAAGCATCCTTCGCCAACCTGTGGCAGACGGTCTTCGGACTGCGCGTATGCGCCTCCGACCGTGAGCAGCGCGAGCGTCGTTGTGATAATCGCCGCGATAAAACCCAAAGCGAAGCGAGTGCGTCTTTCAGTTTTGAGGCAACCACCTGCGAAGTCTTTCATGATCTCCTCCAGCATTCGAAGCAGCAGTCAAAACATCGTTCAACAGCGTTCAGACTGCTGCATATCTCGCAATGCAAGGGGAGTGCCAGCCAGAGCGGGAGTTGGGAGTCGGCTTCAAATGTTCAGCGGTCAAGCACTTAGCCACCAAGGCGCAAATTATGCGGACTTCAATTGGGCTGGATGATCGTGGTGCGGTGGACACGAGTGTGGTCGCAGATCAACGTTTCAACCGGAATCTTCGCGAGTGCAGCTTGCGGATATAATTGGCCGCTCAAACATTAAGGAGTTTCATGCGATCCCTATCCGCGCTCGTGCTGATCTTCACTCTCATCTTTCCATCACTGTCTTTCGGAGCTGACCCGGCTGGATCAAGCCCGACCGCCTTAACGGGATATTCTCCGCGGTCCAGCCAAACTGAGCGTGAGTGGGAAACGAAGTTCCGAGCAATCCCCGATCCCGCAAATCTGCGCGCGTATATGCAGCGGTTGAGTGCGCGTCCTCATCACGTGGGTTCGCCTTACGACAAGGACAACGCGGAATGGATTCTGGCTCATTTCAAGGAGTGGGGGCTGGACGCGCACATTGAGCAGTTCGACGTTCTGTTTCCGACACCAAAGATTCGCGTTTTGGAGATGGTCGCACCGACGAAATTCACGGCGAAGCTTGAAGAGCCCGCGCTTGCGATTGATCCGACATCGAATCAGAAGTCTGAACAGCTACCCACTTACAACGCATACTCCATCGACGGGGATGTCACCGCGCCGCTCGTATTCGTAAATTACGGATTGCCCGAAGACTACGAAAAGCTTGACCGGCTGGGCATTTCGGTCAAGGGCGCGATTGTGATTGCGAAGTATTTGCAGTCGTGGCGAGGAGTGAAGCCGAAAGTCGCGGCTGAGCACGGGGCGATCGGTTGCCTGATTTATTCGGAGCCTCAGGACGACGGTTACACGCGCGACAACGTGTTTCCAAAAGGGCCGATGCGTCCGGCGGATGGAGTGCAGCGCGGCAGCGTGATGGACTTCGCGTCGGCTAGTCCTGGCGATCCGCTAACGCCTGGAGTTGGGGCTACTCCGGGCGCGAAGCGTCTGACGGTGGCCGAGGCGAAGAGCATCACCAAGATTCCGGTGCTCCCGATTTCTTATGGCGATGCGCAGCCCTTGCTGGCGGCGCTTGCAGGACCGATGGCTCCAGAGGAGTGGCGTGGGACACTTCCGATTTCGTATCACGTTGGGCCGGGACCAGCGCAAGTTCATCTAAAAGTGGCATTCAATTGGGACACGAAGCCGGTCTACGATGTGATCGCGAAAATTCCCGGTAGCGTCGCACCGGATGAGTGGATCATCCGAGGCAATCATCACGACGCGTGGGTAAATGGGGCAGAGGATCCGATTTCAGCGCAGGTTTCTTTGCTGGAAGAGGCGCGCGGCTTGAGCCTTTTGCTGAAGCAGGGATGGAAACCTCGGCGCACGATTATTTACTGCGCGTGGGACGGCGAAGAACCGATGTTGCTCGGTTCGACTGAGTGGGTTGAACAGCACGCGGATGAACTGCGTCAGCACGCAGCCGTCTACATCAACACGGACGGCAACGATCGAGGTGTGCTGACAATGAATGGCTCGCACAGCCTGGAGCAGTTCTTGAACGGGGTCGCGCGCGATATTCAAGATCCCGAAACAAGTATGACGGTATGGCGGCGGGCGCAGTTGAACGCAATTGCGAATGCCAAATCCGCAGATGAGAAAAAAGAGGTCCGCGAACGAACCGACTTGCGCATCAACGCCTTGGGATCGGGCACGGACTTCACTGGCTTCATCGATCATCTGGGGATTGCGACTCTCGACATGGCCTATGGCGGTGAGGATGAGGGCGGGATTTATCACTCCATCTACGACGATTTTTACTGGTACACACATTTCTCCGACACCGATTTTGTCTATGGACGCGCGCTAGCGCAAACCGTTGGGACAACGGTAATGCGGTTGTCGGACGCGGAAGTTCTGCCTTTTAATTTCGTGAATTTTGCAGACACGGTGGATAGCTATCGGAAGAACCTGGAAAAGCTGCTGGCTGATAAACAAGACGAAATTCGGGAGCGCAACCAGGAAATCGAAGAAGGCATGTTCAAAGCGACGTTTGATCCGCGGCGTCCTACGGTCGCGCCGCTGAAGGAAGAAGTTCCGCCGCATCTAAATTTTGCTCCGATGCAGAACGCGGTGGATTCCCTGACGCGCAGCGCCAAAAATTATCAAGATGCGCTGACGAAAAAGCAGGCGAACCTAAGCGACGATGAATTCGCGGCCAAGCTCGGTGCCCTGAACAAAGAGTTGATCGCCAGCGAACGCGCACTCACAAATGACGACGGACTGCCGCGGCGCGCATGGTACAAGCACTTGATCTACGCTCCGGGCGTTTATTCGGGATATGGAGTGAAGACGATCCCGGGCGTACGCGAAGGAATTGAACAGAAACGATACGCAGAGGCGGAGTCGGAGATCGTCCGCGTTTCGAAAGCGCTGGAGAATGAAGCGCTGGTGATAAACGCAGCGGCTAAGCAGTTGGAGTAGATTTTTAAATAAATCAGGAAACCGGTCTCGCACTTTGACGGACGATTCCGGGCGTCGAAAAACGCGACGCTTGAGGCGTGCGCTCTGGCTTGGTGTTCGCTTCATGTATCGAAGTTAGCGAATTTGTTTTCACGAAAGCGTCCACAGCAGCAGCCGTCTTGCGTCCTTCGGCGATTGCCCACACGACCAACGACTGGCCGCGGCGCATGTCTCCGGCGGCAAAAATTCCTGGGACAGATGACATGTTGTTCGTGTCAGTTGCCACGTTGCCACGCGCATCGAGGTTCACTCCCAATTGATCGAGCATGCCTTTGCGGACTGGACCGATGAATCCCATGGCCAGCAGAACCAGGTCCGCTTCCATGGTGAACTCCGTGCCCGAGATGGCTTCGAATTTCGGTGCAGGCCCTACGCGCACGCCGTGAAGGTGCTGAACGGAGCCCGTTGTGTCGCTTGCGAATTTCACTGTGGCGAGACCCCAGTCGCGATTGCCACCCTCTTCGTGCGCACCTTCTACACGCAGTTGCATAGGCCACAACGGCCATGGAGTGAGCGGCGAGCGCTCGTTGGGAGGCTTCGGCATGATTTCAAATTGATGAACGGAGAGCGGTTTCTGGCGATGGCAAGTTCCCAGGCAATCCGCGCCGGTGTCGCCACCCCCTATGATCACGACGCGCTTGCCGTTGGCAGTGATTTCTTTTTCTGGAGGGACGACGTCACCGTGGCAGCGGCGATTTTGTTGCTCGAGAAAATCCATCGCGTAATGGATTCCCTTGAGTTCACGTCCGGGCACATTCAAATCGCGAGGATGCTCGGCGCCTCCCGCGAGAACAATCGCATCGTACTCTCGCTTCAGGTCGTCGACCGAGATACTCTTGCCAACTTCGGTACCGGTAATAAATTTCACACCCTCGCGGGACATCTGTTCGAGACGGCGATCAACGATATGTTTTTCCAGTTTGAATTCAGGGATCCCGTAGCGCAACAGTCCGCCGATGCGATCCGATTTTTCGTAGACGACGACATCGTGTCCGGCGCGACGCAACTGTTGCGCCGCAGCCAATCCGGCAGGGCCTGAACCGACGACGGCGATTTTCTTGCCGGTGGAAGAGTTTGGCGGCTCGGGATGAATCCAGCCTTCGAGGAAGCCACGATCCACGATATTTTTTTCGATCTGCTTGATCGTGACCGGCGGCTGAGTGATTCCGAGGACACACGAAGCCTCGCACGGTGCCGGACAAATGCGTCCGGTGAATTCGGGGAAATTATTGGTCGCATGAAGCTGACGCACAGCTTCTTTCCAGCGACCGCGATAGACCAGGTCGTTCCAATCAGGAATCAGATTATTGACTGGGCATCCGGTCTGGCAGAACGGAACCCCACAATCCATGCAGCGCGCGCCCTGAGTGCGAATATTTTGCTCTGGGAAATCCTGATAGATTTCGAACCAATCGTTGACACGCTGCGTTACCGGACGACGCGGTGCGAGTTCGCGCGGATATTCCAGAAATCCAGTGTCTTTACCCATTGTCCTTACCCATTGTCTTTACCCATGTTGCACCTGAGGCTCGGCGACGATCGGGAACCTGTTGATGTAGGACTGTTGGTTGCGGACCGCTCCCAGAACGCGCTTATGCTCGTGCGGGAAAACTTTGATGAACCTCGCAATCGCTTCCGGCCAAGTCTCCAAAATCCAAGCTGCGCGCCGACTTCCGGTTAGTTCGAGATGTCGCGTCACGAGATCACGGATCACCTTTGCGTCTTCAATCTGACTATCAAACACAGGCTCCAAATCAACTGATTCAAGATTGCAACGCTTCTCTGCGAAATCACCGCGCTCGTCAAACACGTAGGCAACACCACCGCTCATGCCTGCTGCAAAATTTCTTCCACAAGATCCGAGCACTAGGACCAGGCCTCGGGTCATGTATTCGCAGCCGTGATCGCCCACGCCCTCGACGACGGCGGTCGCTCCGGAGTTCCGCACCGCAAACCTTTCGCCGGCGATGCCGTTGAAAAAAGCTTCTCCACTCGTAGCTCCATAGAGAGCGACGTTGCCGATCAGAATATTTTCTTCAGGAGCGAACGTGGAACGGCGTGACGGATACACAACGATCCGCCCGCCAGAAAGGCCTTTGCCGACATAGTCGTTGGCGTCGCCCTCAAGGATCAGAGTCACGCCCTTGGACAAGAACGCACCGAGACTTTGTCCGGCTGACCCATTGAGATGAATCTTGATCGTGTCGTCCGGCAGTCCAGTGGATCCGTAACGGCGGGCAATCGCACCGCTGAGCATGGTTCCAACCGAGCGATGAATATTGCGCACGGGCATTTCAATCTCGACGGGAGCAAGTAGATCCAAGGCCTGGCGCGATTGCGCGATGAGTCGATGATCGAGCGCCTGCTCCAGTCCATGATCTTGCGGTTGTACGAAGCGGCGTGCGACACGCGATGGCGTTGGCGGGATATAGAGGATCGCCGAGAGATCGAGTCCGCGACCTTTCCAGTGCTTCACGGCCGGCTCGACATCGAGCATGTCAACGCGACCGACCATCTCATCCACGCGACGGAACCCTAGATCGGCCATGTAGGTTCGCATTTGCTCCGCGAGGAAGAAAAAGAAATTGATCACGTGTTCGGGCTGGCCTTGGAACTGCTTGCGCAGCACGGGATCCTGCGTGGCGATGCCGACGGAGCAAGTATTGAGATGGCATTTGCGCATCATGATGCAGCCCATCGCGATCAACGGCGTGGTAGCGAAACCGAATTCTTCAGCGCCGAGAAGTGCCGCGATTACTACGTCGCGACCGGTTTGGAGTTTGCCGTCGGTCTGCACTCGGATGCGGCCGCGGAGGTCGTTCAACAACAAAACCTGTTGCGTCTCGGCCAGGCCAAGTTCCCAGGGAATGCCAGCATGTTGAATCGAACTGAGTGGTGATGCTCCGGTGCCTCCGCTGTCGCCGCTGATCAGGACGACATCGGCGTGCGCTTTGGCAACGCCGGCGGCGACCGTGCCCACTCCAACTTCGGCCACCAACTTCACCGCAATGCGAGCCTGCGGATTTACGTTCTTCAAGTCGTAGATCAGCTGGGACAGGTCTTCGATGGAATAAATGTCGTGATGCGGGGGCGGCGAAATCAAGCCAACGCCGGGAATGGAATGGCGAACGCGGGCGATCACTTCGTCAACTTTGTGGCCGGGAAGTTGTCCACCTTCGCCGGGCTTTGCGCCCTGGGCCATCTTGATCTGGAGTTCATCGGCGTTAACGAGATAGTTCGTAGTCACTCCGAATCGAGCCGATGCAATCTGCTTAACCGCGCTGCGGCGGAGGTCGCCGTCCGCATCTCGCTTGAATCGCCCCTCGTCTTCGCCGCCCTCGCCGGTGTTTGATTTGCCACCGATGCGATTCATGGCGACGGCCAGCGTCTCGTGGGCTTCTTTGCTGATCGAGCCGAATGACATTGCTCCTGTGGTGAAGCGCTTCACGATTTCTTTTGCGGGCTCAACTTCTTCGAGGGGAACTGGCGTGGCGCTCTTCTTGAGCTTCATCAAACTACGTAGCGTCGAAAGATTACTGCTCTGCCTGTCGATGAGGTCGGTGTATTCCTGAAATGTTTCAGGGCTCTTCTGTCGCACGGCTTGCTGCAACTTGCTGATGGTCGCGGGATTCAGCAGATGATACTCACCATTGACGCGCTGGTGGTAGGTTCCGCCGACGGCCAATTCGGTCTCCGATTCGGTCAGGGGACGAAATGCGTAATCATGCTTCAGTAAAGCTTCGCGAGCCAGAACTTCGAGGCCGACACCTTGCAAGCGCGACGCTGTTCCAGCAAAATAGGCATCTACTAACTCCCGATTCAAACCGATCGCTTCAAACACCTGGGCACCCTGATAGCTTTGCAAAGTGGAGATACCCATCTTCGCGAATGTTTTCAGCAGTCCTTTGTTGACGGATTTGATGAAGTGCTTCACCGCAACTTCAGGAGTGACTCCGTCCGCCAACTCGCCTCGCCGGGCAAGGCTTTCGACGGTTTCCAATGCCATATATGGATTGATCGCGCTCGCTCCATATCCACTGAGCAAGGCAAAATGCATGACTTCGCGGGGTTCGCCGGATTCTGTAATTAATGCGACCTGAGTTCGAGTTTCTTCCTGCACCAGCAGATTGTGTACCGCCGCCAAGGCCAGCAAGCTGGGGATAGGAACATAGTCTTTGTCCACGCCGCGATCGGAAAGTATCAGCAGCGTATATCCCGCTTTGCCCGCGAGCGAAGCGCGCTGGCACAATTCATCGAGCGCGCGCTTCAGTCCAGCTTCTCCATCGCTGGCGCGGAATAGCGTGGGCAGCGTGATGGCCAACAAATCTCCGGTGGAAACTCGCCGCAGCTTTTCCAGTTCGACATTCGTCAGCAAGGGATGAGCAAGCTTGAGCATGTGGCAGTTCTCAGGCTCCTCCGCGAGAATGTTTCTTTCGCGTCCTACATAGCTAATCAGAGACATCACGATTTCTTCGCGAATCGAATCAATGGGAGGATTCGTAACCTGCGCGAAGAGCTGCTTGAAATAGTTGAACAGCGGCTGCGCTCGATCGGAGAGACACGCGAGCGGCGTATCCGTGCCCATCGAACCGACCGGTTCCTGTCCCTTTGAAGCCATCGGACCAAGAATCATTTTCAAATCTTCGTCGCTGTATCCGAAGGCGCGTTGACGGCGCAGCAGTGTTTCGGGATCCGGATGGTGCATGCGCGATGGCTCGGGCAGTTGATCGATCGTGATTTGATTCCCTTTGAGCCACTGCGCGTACGGCTGTCTGGATGCCAGGCGGTGCTTGATTTCTTTGTCCGGGACGATGCGGCCTTCTACCGTATCCACCAAAAACATTTTTCCCGGCTGCAGACGGCCTTTCATTTTGACCTGCTCGGGCGCAATGTCGAGCACACCTGCCTCGGATGCCATGATGACGTGTTCGTCGTGTGTCACCACATATCGGCCGGGGCGCAAGCCGTTGCGATCCAGAACAGCGCCGATTGATCTGCCATCTGTAAACGCGATCGCGGCAGGTCCGTCCCATGGTTCCATCAGACATGCGTGATATTCGTAGAACGCGCGCTTGTCGGGCTTCATGTGCGGATTACCCGCCCACGCTTCGGGAACGAGCATGGCCATGGCGTGCGGCAAACTGCGTCCCGTTTGGACGAGAAGTTCGACCGCGTTATCGAAGTTAGCGGAGTCGCTGCCATCCGGCGCAATGATGGGATACAGCTTCTTGAGATCGTCTCCGAATAACTCTGATTGCAAGAGCGACTGGCGGGCGTGCATCCAGTTGACGTTGCCCTTAAGCGTGTTGATTTCGCCATTGTGCGCGATGTAGCGATACGGATGTGCGCGTTGCCAGCTCGGAAATGTGTTGGTCGAGAAACGCTGATGCACCAGACAGAGCGCGCTGGTTACATCCGGATCGGAAAGCTCGCGATAGAAATTCGTGATCTGAGTTGCAAGAAGCAAGCCCTTGTACACGATGGTGCGACAGGAGAGCGACGGGATGTGGAACATCTCCGCGTCTTCCATACCGGATGCAGCAATCTCGCTCTCGGCGCGCTTGCGAACCAGATAGAGCTTGCGTTCGAAGGCGTCGTCGTTCGAATTTGTGTTTTCACGAGTGCCAGCATCGGCGACTGCGGAACTCTCTGCTGCTTGTCCGATAAAAATCTGCTGGATGTAGGGCTGCGATGCTCGCGCCACGCGGCCAATGGCGGATCCGTCGACAGGCGTGTCTCTCCAACCCAGCACGGTCAGGCCTTCTTCTCGCACGATGCGTTCGAGAATTCCTTCACACTGAAGGCGGCGATGCTTCTCTACGGGAAGAAATGTCATACCAACGCCGTACGTCCCGGGCGCGGGAAGTTCAAAGCCCAACTTGCGGCACTCGCGCGCGAAGAACTGGTGTGGGATCTGCAGAAGTATGCCAGCGCCGTCGCCGGTTTCGGGGTCGCATCCGCAGGCTCCGCGGTGGGCCAGGTTCAGCAGCACCTGGATTCCCTTGCTCACGATGTCGTGACTTTTTTGGCCGCGGATGCTCGCGACAAATCCGATTCCGCAGGCGTCATGTTCTTGCGCAGGATGATAGAGACCCTGGGCGGGAGGAAGACCGTTCGTATTTTCTAGACGCGTCGTCATGGGCACGTTTGCTGTGTTGCCTTCTGTTGGAAAATGCTTTGTGGCGAACTAGGCCGCTTCGCTCATAGGCGGTCGATTGTTAGTGATCCATCGCTCGCCGTGATTCGTCATGACATAACTCGCCATGAATCGATCAGCGACTCGTAGGCTGGGGGCCCGGCCCACGCTGGCTGGAGCTGCTTCCGTTCTCGCTCTTTGAGACTAGGAACCGAATTCTGTAAGCCTCTAAGTTCAGGCAGGATGGCGGGAAAGTACAATTCAGAATTTCGATGCGGGCAATTCGATTTTCAGAAATGTCCACGGGGCGCGTTTTCGGTTAATCCCCGCGAGCCGTTCCAGTCCGTTATAATTCGCATACACCTGCATTAACACTATGGATTTCGATCAGCTCATTACGTTTCTTGAAGTTGCGAAGCAGGGCAGCTTTTCGCGCGCTGGAGAGAAAGTATTCCGCTCGCAATCGGCAGTGAGCGCCCAGATTCGTCAGTTGGAGCAAGAGTATGGCGACCGCCTGCTCGATCGCTCAGGCAAGACCGTCAAACTTACCCCCGCCGGACTCGTTCTGTACGACTACGCCGAGCGTCTGAAACTGCTGCGCGAAGAGTCGCTAATGGCTGTGGCGGACCACAGTCGCACTCCTCGGGGCACGCTTCGCGTTGGCGCAAACGAGGCGACCTGCCTGTACGTTTTGCCGGAAGTGTTCGCCGAGTATTGCCGGAAGTTTCCGCCGGTCCAAATTAATATCTACCGGAATTTCAGTTACAAGATCACCGAAAAGCTTGAGAACGGATCGATTGAGGTGGGAATCCTCACGTTGCCAGTGCAGTCTCCGAGCCTGGAAATTCAGCCGATTTTTCGCGACAAATTGATGCTGATGGTCAGCCCTAACAATCCACTGGCCAAGCATAAAAAGGCCGCCGTACGCGATATCGTCAAACATCCCATCCTTCTTCCCAAGACCGGACACACTCGCAGACTGTTGGACAAACTCTTCCGCCCCTATCGCGACGAGTTGCAAGTTCGCATGGAATTACCGAGCATCGGCATGATCAAGGGTTTCGTCGCGGCGAATCTTGGAGTGTCTCTGGTGAGCGCTTCGTTTGCGCGGGATGAAGTGGCGTCGGGAAGAGTCAAGCTCATCGATCTCGAGGATGTCGAACTTTTCCGCGAACTTGGACTGGCCTACCGCCGCGACCGCACGCTTTCCGTTGCGACCACTGCCTTCATAGACGTGCTACGGCAATGGGCGGCGTCTCCAAAGAAAATCTAGATCTCAGGATAATCCTGCAACTAATTAATTAGTAGCAGGATTCTGTGCTGCGGTTTAACCCACATTAAATTTATTTTGATCCTTGATACAATCAATGTATTGTGCTTTCTGAAACGATCGTCGAAGGCCTGAAGCCATATTCCATTGGTGAAAAACTGCGGGCGTTGCGGCTCAAAAAGAAGATGGGCCTCGTAGAGCTCGGGAACCATACCGGCCTTTCTCCTGCGTTGCTTTCAAAACTCGAGCGCAGCAAACTCTTCCCGACTCTTCCCACGCTTCTACGGATCGCACTCGTTTTCAGCGTCGGACTCGACCATTTTTTCACCGACGAACGGAAGCGCTATGTCGCAGCGTTAGTTCGCAAGAAAGATCGCAGGCGTTTCCCGGATCGTCCTGGTACTACGGATATCTCCTATTTTTTTGAAAGCCTCGACTATCCCGCGTCCGAAAGAAAACTCAGCGCGTATCAGGCTTACTTCGAGCCCATCGCCAAAGAGAAGGTGAAACCCCACAACCATGCGGGCGTCGAGTTTGTTTTTCTGCTGGCGGGCACTCTCTCCATGAAAATTGGAATGGGTGAATACGAACTGGAAAGCGGCGACTCGATCTACTTTGACTCCAGCGCATTGCACAGCTATCGCAGAGTGGGCAGCAAGCCGTGCAGTGGGATTGTGGTCACAGTACCGTGATCCCTGATTTCGAAACGAGAGTTCGGGACTCAGCGAAAGAGTCTGCCGCTTCATCCGGTCCATCCGTTTCATCCTCGCCTCCGTCCTCGAGTAGCTCGCCTTATCGCTTCCCGGCGGGACTGAAACTCAATCTACCTTTCTACGCGTTCCGCAAATTTCGACCTGCCGACCCGATTGGACTTTTTGAATATCTCGCCAAGGAATATGGAGACGCTGTCCATTACAAGATTGGGCGGCAGCACATTCTCTTTCTGAATGATCCCGTTTACATGCGTGAAGTTCTCGTCGTGCAAAATGACAACTTCACGAAAGAGCGGACGGTGCGCCGCACCAAACTCTTGCTCGGGGAAGGAATGATCACGAGCGAAGGCAGTTCGCACCGCAGCCAGAGGCAGGTGGCGCAGCCAGCATTTCATCGCCAGCGGATCGGTCAGTACGCGGACACGATGGTTGCGGAATCACTGCGTTTGCAGCAGTCCTGGCGCGATGGCCAGCAACTCGACCTCTCGCAGGAGATGATGCACTTGACGCTTCGCATCGTCGCCCGAACTCTCTTTAATACGGAACTTGGGTCCAGAGGTGCAGGAGCTTTCCGATGCGATCAACCAGATCATGGGACTTTACAACTATCTGGTCGCGTTGCCTGCGGTTGAAGTTCTCATCCACCTCCGGGTGCCTGGACTCGCGCGATTTACGAAAGCCAAACGAACGGTCGACTCGATTGTCTATCGCATGATTGAAAACCATCGTCGCGCACCAACCGACGGTGGTGACTTGTTGGATATGATGCTGCGCGCGTCCGCAAATTCGACAAACCCTGCGGAGATGGCGGTGGCAACCGATGCGCTCCGCGATCAGGTCATCACGATTTTTCTCGCAGGATACGAAACTGTCGCCAACGCGCTCGCCTGGACGTGGTATCTTCTGTCGCAGAATCCAGAAGCCGAGAAAAAGATGTTCGCAGAAATTGCGTCGGTGGTTGGCAATCGTCCGCCGACCATGGACGACGTACCTCAGTTGCGATATGTCGAGATGGTTTTTGCGGAAGCGATGCGCTTGTATCCTCCGGCGTGGGCGATGGGCAGACAGGCTCGCAACGATTTCGAAATCGGCCCCTATCGCCTTCCGGCAGGCACGACCGTGCTGATCAGTCAGTTTGTCGCGCATCGTGATCCGCGACGTTTCGTCGACCCGTTGCGCTTTAATCCGGATCGCTTCGCGCCGGCGGGGCGAAGCACCTTTCCAAAATTCTCTTACTTCCCTTTCGGCGCAGGATTTCGGCAATGCATTGGCGAATCCCTCTCGTGGATGGAAGGTGTTCTGGTCCTGGCCACGCTGGCCCAGAAATGGAAATTTCAACTCGCGCCCGGTCATCGCGTGGAAACGCAGGCACTGATTACTTTGCGTCCGAAGTATGGAATGCGAATGATTGCCGAAAGACGATCCACGTCAGCGGCGTAAAATCAGCGTCATTTTCTCGCAGGTCAAATCCTCCTCGATTTCAGTCCCAGCAATCAAACGATCTATCTCTACAGTCAAATAAGTTTGACTCAGGTGAATCGCCGCGAGATACCGTACATCTAGGTAGGCAGTGAGCAGCAATTCGCTTTTGCCGAAGGAGTTTGAATGTTTAACAAGTCTGATTTGATGATTTTGATGGCGGCATTCCTTTCGTTTCTATTTTCTGTATCTCTGTGGTTCGGTGTCGGCGTGAGCCTGAACAAAGAAGGCGCTTTGTTCGTTGGATTGTGGGTTCCGTCGATCCTGGCGGCAGGAAGTTACTTCCGGCAAGCGGCGCGGGCGGGAAAAAATGTCTGACACGGCGATCGTGATCGTCGGTGTCATTGTCTTCTCACTATTAACAGCGGGACTGATCTTGACGGTTGTCGAATTCCATCGTCTCGAGGTGATCCCGCGAAAAAAGAGCGATCCCCTTGCGGAAAAATTGGCGTCGTAATATCGCCTGCCCTCATGGGAGTTACTGGCTAGTTCAATCTTGGAGTGGGTGGAATGTCGAAGCAGCGAGTCGTATCGCGAATCGTAGATCCAGAAAATCAGACGAAAGTGTGCATCGAGTGCCAGGGGCCGATTCATTGGCGGCGTTGGCTGGCACGTAACTGGGAAGGGCTGAGATATTGCAGCGCGGCCTGCCGCAGACTCTCGACTGACCGAACGAAGGGTCAGTCAACTTCTCGCAAAATAATCTCAGAGACCGCTACGGGACGATCGGCTTCCGCAGCATGATCCGGAAGCATCATGAATGAGACCTACATCGCTAATGAGACCTACATCGTTTTCGGAGCGTACGGCGGAATCGGCGCGGCCCTTTCGCGTCGATTAGCCAGCAAAGGCGCGAATCTGCTGCTCGCCGGCCGGGACGAGGCGCGGCTTGCTAGCTTGGCGGCTGAATTGGGCGCTCAGACTGTTTCTCTCGATATCAGCAAACTCGCACAGGTGGAATCCTGCGTAGCGCACGCGGTGGATTCCTATGGCCAGCTGAATGGCGTAGCAAATTGTGTGGGTTCACTTTTGCTTAAACCAGCCCATCTGACCTCCGAAGAGGAGTGGGATGCGACGATTGCGACGAATCTGAAGTCCGCATTTACGGTGGTCCGAGCTGCGACATCGGCGATGAGTAAAACTGGCGGATCGATCGTATTGCTCTCGACGGCCGCAGCGCGAATAGGGTTGGCAAATCACGACGCGATTTCCGCAGCGAAGGCTGGCATCGAAGGACTGGCACTGGCAGCAGCCGCTTCGTACGCGTCGAAAGCAATCCGGGTAAATTGTGTCGCTCCTGGTATGACTCGCACTCCGCTTACCGCGAAGCTGCTGCAGAGTGAGATGATGGCCAAGGCATCCGCCGGAATGCACGCCCTGGGACGGATCGGCGAACCGATGGAAATTGCGTCGGCGATTGCATGGCTGCTCGATCCCGAACAGAGTTGGGTGACCGGACAAGTGATTGGAATCGACGGAGGTCTTTCGCGGATCCGTGCGCGCTTTTGAGGGCAAGCGATCCGAATAACCATCGCGCGACGGGGGTTTTTGATTCCTTTGTTGTTGGCTTCACAATGTAATTCGAGAGGACTTCAGTGAACAAGCAACTCGACACCGTGGACCACGTGGCAATCTCTGTCCCTGATATCGGACAAGCGCTCGATTGGTATTCGCGTCACTTTCAGTGCAACTTGCTGTATCGCGACGACACCTGGGCACTCATCCAGTTTTCTAATATCAAGCTGGCATTGGTGGTGCCGTCGCAACATCCGCCGCACATCGGCTTTTACACGCCAAGGGCTGGCGACTTCGGACCGCTGAAGAAACATCGCGACGGGACGCGATCGGTTTACATCAACGATCCTGCAGGCAATTCATTGGAGTTATTGGCGACGGAATAATCTGTCCGGCGGACGGCCCCTAACCGGCTCGCCAGAACGCAAAATAAAAACCGGCGGAATCACCGCCGGTTCCAAGCAAATCTTCGTGAGCAACAAAGACGCTACTGTGGCGCTGGTAACGAAACCGGCGCGGACAGCCGGAAACTTAGGGCCGACTCGGCTGGAATTTCAATCTGCTGGTTGCCGGTCATCGTTCCTCCGATGAGCCCTGCGCCTGCGCCTACCAGGGCTCCGATGCCAGCTCCCTTGCCACCGCCAGCGATGCCGCCGATCAATGCACCGCCCCCTGCGCCGCCTCCAGTTGCCACTGCGGTTCGTTTCCCTTTTCCTTTGATGACGTTTTCGAGTACGCGCGTGCGAATTGGATAAGACTGTCCGCTCACAGTAATGCTGGTGAGTTCGAGATTGAGTTCTCCCTGACCTTTGAACTTGCCTTTCTCTTTCGCCGAGACGACTGTGCCGCTGACTTTCAATCCCGTCGGCATCGCCACCGTTCCAGCGACGCTTACCGGTTGCGCCAGGGTCGCGAGAAATGGCTGGCCCGTTTGGCTGGTTTTCGAACTCAACGATTGACCAACTCGAACTGTAAGAATAGTTCCTGCCGGCACCACGATCGGCTCAGGCTTCGGCGCTTCTACCGGAGCGGGTGCGGCAGCAGCGGCAGCGCCAGGCTGAATCGAAGTTTCATCGTCAACACTAACGTTTCCTGGTTCTGCTTTAGCAATCTCCTCAACTTTCTGCTGCGCCGCTGCGCTGCTCACAGTTCCGGTTAGCTTCACCTTACCGTCGGTTGCATCGACGGTGACGTTGGAATCCTTCGTGGCGGGGTCGGCTGCGACCTTCGCTTGAATGTCCTTGGCAACTGCATCGTCGCTGGCAGAATGCTTGGAACATGCGGTGGACAGACAGATTGCGGGGGTCAAGATTGCGATGGCAATGAGTTTGAATGCACGCATGGAATCTCCTCGGTTGCGCTACGGGAAGTGAAATTGAAGCAAGAGAATCGTACCAAAACGTGCAGGCGGACAAACAATATTTTTTCGCGAATGCGCGTACAGGAAAGACCTTAATTTTCGTTGGAGACTGCCGCGGAATTGCGCTTCGTAACTTACAGAACGGCCGACATGCTGGTGCCCGCGGCGGCAAAAACATCGGCGGCTTCCTGCTCGGCGATGGGAATAAACGCCTGCAAGACATTCGGATCGAACTGCGTTCCGCTACTGCGTACAAGCCGAGCGATAGCTTCCTCGTGCGGCATACCCTGGCGGTAGCAGCGATTCGACACCATCGCGTCGAAAGCGTCGATCGCGCAGATAATTCGTGAGACCAGCGGGATGTCGGTGCCTTTCAGTCCCGCGGGATAACCGCTGCCGTCCATGCTCTCGTGATGGTGCAGAGCGTAGAGGCTCGCCTCCTCCAACCCAGGGAAGAGCCGTAGAATCGACCAGCTGTATTGCGGATGAAGATTAATCAGAGCGCGCTCTTCAGGAGTGAGAGGTCCAGATTTTTTCAGGATCGAATCCGGCACGCCGATCTTGCCGACGTCATGCAGAAGAGCGGCAACTTCCACCTGATACATCCGATCTTCCGGCATATCCATCTTGCGGGCCACGCGAAGCGCCCATTCTGCCAAGCGCGTGCTGTGTACTCCCGTGTTGATGTCCTTTAGATCCAGCATCTGGTTAAAGGCGCAAACCAGCGAGTTTCGGAAAGCGAGTTGCTGCTCTTCAAGTTCCTTAATTCGCAGCATCAGCCCCGCAACATCCGGAACTGGATTGGGGGTTGCGCCCATATCGCTACTTGCTCACTTTCCGTGAAATCGCTTTTTTCTGTGGTGCTTGCTGCGCCCGTTTTAGTGCAGAAGACGGCAGACCTGAACCGCCTGATACGTATCCAGACGTCCAAAGCCCATATTTTGGTTCCCTAGATAATCTGCGTTCGCTAAACCGACGGGGACTGCCCACGTCGGACAGTTACTGTTCGTCCCCAACATCAGAGCCGCAGTTCCCGCAACCAACGGTGTGCTGAACGAAGTACCCCATCCCGCCGCGTACGTTCCCCACGGATAAGTGGTGACGACGCCTTCTCCGGGTGCAGCGATCCATACTGGAGGTGCTCCGTAGTTCGTGAAGGAAGACTGAACGTCGTAGTTGGAAGTGGATGCAACGTCGATCACGCCGGGCAATCCACCAGGATAAACAACCGTGTACAGGCCATCGTTGCCGGCAGACGCTACAGAAATCACGCCCTTGCTGTTGGCATAGCTGATGGCGCGGGCCAGTTCTGGAGAGTAGCTCGCGTAATCAAAACTCATGTTTAAAACCTTCGCGCCATGGTTCACAGCGTAATAGATGGCGCGCAGAATGTCTGAGTCGTATCCGGTGCCGTTCGCTGAGAAAGCTTTGAGCGGCATGATGTTTGCTTGTGGTGCAACCAAGTGCACCAAGCCAGCCGTCATGGTTCCATGACCGAAGGCGGTATAAGGACCACCATCGAGGACAGCGACAGTGCGCTGATCAAGAACTGCAACGGTCCGCTGGTTCACGGTCGCGGTCGTGGCTTGCGAGCTGTTCGGCGTTGCTTTCACATCGACGCTTTCGGATCCGCCCGCAGTGTTGCGCGTGAAGTCGTATCCGTTCACCAGGAGATTCTGCAAGATGGGATTGGTGGGATCGACGCCCGTGTCTATCACGGCGACCGTGGTTCCCGCTCCCGTTACATTGAATGCCGAATGAGCTTTGTTGCTGTTGATGAGCTGGTTCGCAGGTTGCGCGACATACCCATGCCATACTGTCGAGCCGTAGTAAGTTGTCGGCGCTTCGTCGGTGAGATAAGCTGGCGTGCCGCTCGCATAAGTAGGTTGGGTGGCTACTGTCTGATCAACTTCGACGCTGAGAATCCCAGTCTGTAGATTGATCTTCAGCAACCCCGTGACCGGGTTGAGCGCAGCAGGCAGTGTCACCAGGAACAACTGTCCGTTGGGGTCACCGAGTCCGGTGACAACCTTGCAACCAGTGAGAAGGCACGTCAGATTGATTCCGGGGAGTCCAAGAGAGTCACGCACAATCAGACGCGTTTGCGCTTCAGCAACCGGCGCGCAATAGGCGCTCAGCAGCAATAGCAAACTCGCAAACATTCCAGCGCGATGAAAACTCTTATTTAATTTCGTGACCGACATCGTTTTCCCCTTCTTGATCCTGTGTACTCAAGTGCGAGTCTAGATTAATACTTTAGTGTTTTCTACTTACACCGGTACTCAATTACGAGTAACCGTTGGTGGTTCCTTTAGTAAGAGGTAATGGTTACCTTTATTTAAGAATTGCTATCGGAATGCGTACAGCATTTCGGCCTTCCACCTTGACGGAAAGCCAAAGATGCTCACTTTGCTCAAATTCCAGATCAAATTCGCCCATGGCACTGACTGTGGTGGCGACAATTAGCTGGTTCTGTTCCGTGAATAGTTCCACGACCGCGTTGTCCAGCCAGGTCCCCACCGCCGTTTTATCAAACACCTGCCCGACCATGTGAACCACCTTGGAGTGGATGCGTTGGCCGAAGCGCAAATCAACGCTCAAGCCTTCCGCTTCGTACAGCAACTGCCATGCACAGATCGCGTTGCTGCGGACGCCAGCTGGCAGGGGTTGCGCCAAACTGTCAAACACCAGATTCGCCAGGACCGATTTCATAAACGTCCTGGGCTGCTGGCTTGTTTGGTGGGCCACGAAGCTCAGCTTCGCCAAACGCACCAGATTCTCGGGAGGCGCGTAGGCATCTTCCGCATTGGCCAGGCGCCGCACTTTGCTCCAGTGATCGTGCGCCGTCTGACACCGCGAGCAACCGGCGGTCAGGTGGGACACAATGGCTTTGCTCTGATCGGAGCTACTGACGCCCCGTACGAAATCCGTCAAAACTTCTTCCGAACAGTGCTCCATGAATGTCCTCTTACGCTAGGGGAGTAGAAAGTCTGTGCTGCAAAAGCTTGGTTTGGTTGCTTGTACAAAAGGGTAGGATCGGGCGCAAAAAATACAGGTCATTGAAAATAATTTGAAAATAAATCGAAAATAAAATTGGCAGCTGGCTTAGTCCTTTCCTATCAATAGGAAAGGCGCCCAGTAGTAGGGATGGGGACGGCGCTCACGGAGCCAGATATACGCCGACTGCATGGCTTGCGCTTTGGATCCGCCTCGCTGGAGTTGAGTGTAAAACTCGATCATGAAATCTTTCGTGCTGTCGTCGTGAACATCCCACAGGCTGAGGACCAGGGATTGCGCTCCGGCTTGCATCAGGCCTCGAACCAGCCCCATCAGTTCATCACCCGGCGTGATGACATTCAGACCAGTCGCACAACCGCTCAGGACGACCATTTCCACGGGCAGTTGAAGATGGGCCATGTCGTACAAGCTCAAATGCGACGTGCCCAGACGGATGGAGGAAAACATCGGGTTATCCTGCCGAAAATATCCATGGGTCGCGATGTGGATCGTCTTGCTCGTCGGCCCGTGGGCTCGCAGCACATCTTCTGTCGCATCCTGATCCACGAACAACCGAGCGTCTGGCAGTATTTCCGCGAGAGCGTCGATCTCGGCACGAATCGCAGGGGTGCGTGCGTCGGGCACGCCGAGGATTAGAGAATCCCCAGTCGAGTTTGCCGGTTTGGTCAGAGAGTGGGCGTAAACGCTGGCGCTGGGCGCGTAGGAAATCGAATAGCGATCGATGAGGTACGATTCGCCGTCGTGCAGGGCGTGAAACGGGAGGTAATGAAGGAGTCCGTGTTGCACGAAGACGAGGTGTCGAGCGGTGAGAAGATGACGGATCGGGGCAATCAGCTCTTGATACAGACTCTTGAGGTGCGCCTCGATCGATTCCTGCATTTGATCGCAATACTCGGTCACGTATAAAGAAGAGAGGCTAAACTTCGAAATTTGAAATTGGAAAAACTGCAGCAATTTTTGAATTCGAGACCGCACCGTGACCGGAGTGATATGGAGTTGATCCCGAGTCAGAATGCACGCGACATATCGATTTTGCGTGCAGAAAAACTCGACCAATGCGGTGTCGGCGGGAAGCACGGAGCGGATTTCTTCGAGCGACATCGCGGACGAAATTTGTAGTCCCGCTTCGTTCGCTTCAGCAACCGTCGCCTCTTTCAAAGCTCGCATTAAGTCGGATTCTCGTGACCGCGCTTGTTGTTCGAGTTGCTCGACTCTCTCTTTGGAACGTTCTTCTGGTCGCAACTGCTCGCGCTCGATCAGGTTGTAATACCAGTTCAATTCTTCCCGCAGGTTTCGAATGGAACGCACGAGATCGCTCTGTCCAGGATCGGCCGCTGTCGGAACGTGTACGGGCTGGCTCAGGACGTCCATCAGCGTCCTCGACTTGGCTTGTTCGATATAGGTAAATGCCTCTTCGAAACTATTCTGACGGCGCAGGCAGATGTCGACCAGATTTTCGTAAACCTCCAACTTATTCTCGAAGAACGCAATCTTTAATTCTTCTCCGCGAAGACTGCTACGCAAGCGCTCGACCGCTTCCCGGGCTCGGCAATATGAATCGTAGGCGGCAGTGTCATTTCCCGTGGCGCGCTCAACTTCACCCATCAGAAACTCGGCTTGATACTGGAGCGTGGGGGAATCCAGTTCGTTCAAGTTTGCGAGCGCCGACCGACAGTGCCCTTTGGCGAGTTTGTGATCGCCCAGACGCAGGGCGATGCGAGCAAGCAAAAGAGTGGCCAGCACCGCTTTGCCTTTCATGGAAGAGGTTCGAAAAAACTCGTGAGCGGAGGCGCACAGACGGCGCGCCTCGAACAAGCGTCCTTCGCCGAAAAAAACGAGGGCTTCGTACAAGTCGATGAGCGAAGGCCAAACCTGATTTCGATCGCGGACAAACATTTCTTTGGACTGCGCAAATAGCTTTACTGCTTCAAAGGCTTGTCCCTGGCGGCTCACCGCGATGGCGGCGAATCCCAGCGCTTTGGCCGCCTCGTAGCCAAAGCCCAGGTCTTCAAATCCCTGATTCGCTGCTCGTCCGAGCTCTTCTGCCTCGGAGCTTAGGTTCAGCTCCAAGTAAATTTCGGAGAGATCGAGATTGCAGAGTGCAAGCTGATACGCGTCTTTGGCTTTCTTGGCGCTGACTGCCGCGTCACGAAGCATCTGAATCGAACGCCCGTACTCTCCGCGCAGGAAATATAAGTACGCGATGTTGTAATCGGCGTAAGCGACGAGGATCGGCATGTCCTTCTGCTCGCAGTGGAAACGCGCGACCCGATGCAGATCTAGTGCCTTGGGAAAATCGTTGAGACTGATGTGACAGAGAGAAAGATTGCTCAGGACGGCGGCTAATCCCTCGGGATCATCATGGGCCAGCAGCTGTTCGTATGCGCGCTCGTAGAACGCAAGAGCCTCAGTAAACCGGTCCTGCCGGTGATAAATATTTCCGAGGTTGATTTCCAGGCGGGCAAGACGCCGCGTGTTCCCTTGCTTGCGGAAAATTGCGCCAGCGCGTTCTCCGGCAGCAAGAGCCTCGTCATAGCGGCCAAGCAACAGCAACGATTGAATGGAGCCACTTAGAGTCCGCGCCAGTTCGTCTTCTTCGCCGCATTGGTCAAACAGCGCAATCGCTTGCTGATGCAGTTGGACGGCTTCCACATGATCGTCGAGCGCGTACATTGCATTCGCTTTGGCGCGTAAACTTCGAGCCAGCAGGCTCGGTTTGTCGAGGGCGAGTGCAACATCGAGAGCGGCCTGCGCCAATCGTTTCGCACGGTGCGTATCAATACGCACCTCTTGCCAGACTCTTTCGGTCAGGGTTCGGACAATTTCATCCCATGCCGCTCGCAGGATTTTCCGCGACCAAAACGGCTCGGCTCGAACTATCGTTGAGAGCCAGCAAGCGCTCGATCAGCGCGTCGGACTCGGTCTGCGGAACTGCCCGTACACTCATTTCAGAAGCCCCTCTTTTCAAGGTACTTTCTGAGATGTGCCAGACAGCGGCTGCGGATCGCTCCGATCGAACCGCTGGCCATGCCGAGTTCCGCTGCAATGGTTTCGTAGGAGCGGGGAGGAATTTCGAAGAAGAGCAATTTCAGCATCTGCTCACATTTCTTGGGCAGTTCTAGAATTGCGTCGCGCAGCAACTGCTCCTGTTCGAGTTGCACGAGCAAATGTTCCGGAAGGTCCTCGTCTCTGCTAACCGGAAGATGCGGATCAGAGCCCGCGCCTTCAGCATCGAGTTCCACGAGTCGATCTGCGCTGCGCTGAACTTGCAGGCATTTGTGATAGCAAGTCTGCATCAACCACTTCGGCAGCGCGCGATGCTCGCGCAGGTTCGGCAACTCTGCCAGGAGATCCACGCAAACCGACTGAAAAATATCACCGGCATCCTGATACATTCCAAGCTTGTTGGGAATGGAATAGATCAGATTCTTATACTTGTCGATCAGTGCAGCCCAAGCCTCCGCATCGCCTTTGAGGCACAGCTGGATCAGCCGTTCGTCGGACGAATGATTCGTTCGACGCGGCGGCTTGTCGGGCGCCCTGCCTGGAGCAGCGCCGCTCATCGAACTCCAGCATTCTCCGTGGCGGGAGTGCGAACATAGAGTTCGTCCGCGTTCCACAACGTATAAGGGTCAAGCAACGCGGGATGAAAATTGCCGACGCGGGCATTTGCGCCGGAGAGAATGTTAGGCGTTCCCAGAAAAATGAACGGGAGATTCTCGGCAATGATTTGTTGTGCACGGTCGTATAACTGTTTTCGTTTTACGGGATCAAGCGTGACCATTTGCTGTTGCATCAACTGATCGAGTTCGCGCTCCCAATCGGTCGCGGGCTTGGTCTCGCCGAGATGCCACAGGTGTGAAGTCCCGTTTGAGGACCAGACGTTCATCTCCGGATTCGGATCAGCATCTCCGCCGCCGAGACCCATTACTGCCGCGTCGTAGTCGAAGCTCTGAAATACGCGGTCGATCAACGCCCGAAATTCCAAAGGCACAACGTGGACCTGCATCCCGAGCTGTGAGAGGTCATCCTGCAGCAAGGTCGCCATCTTCATGCGCTGCGTGTTGGAGGAACTGGTGATGATCGTGAAGTCCACGGGATGCCCTGCGGCGTCCAGCAACTGGTTTGCGGCGTTCCACGAATATCCCGCTGATTTCAATATCTGGCGTGCGGTTTCAACGGAACGCGCGGGATGCGGAAGGCTCTGATTCATCCACTGCTTGTTGCCAGGGCCTACGTTGCCCCATAGTGGAGCACCGCGCGATCCAAAGACCAAACGAACGATGGATTGGCGATCGACCGCCGCAGAGACTGCCTGACGAAATTTCAGATCGCGAAACCAAACCTGTTTGCTCGCAACTTCGTCGAGCTTCTTGCCGCTTAAATCATTCAGATTAAATAAGACGAAGTTGTATTCGAGGCTGGGACCCATATCCGCGAGCTGCGAGCCACCGTGCGACTTCTCGCGCGACAGCAAGTTGTAATTTTCTGAACTGAGGCGGCTGACGATATCGGTTTCGCCTGCTTCAAAGCGCATCACCTGCGCGTCTTCGGTTCCGACAAACAGAAAATACGAGTTCGTCCAGATAGGGCAGACGCTGATTCTGCTTGTCGACTTTCCAATAATAAGGATTGCGTTCGACAACGACGCGCTGTCCGGGCACGTATTGCTTCAGTCGAAACGGACCGAGACCGGCAATTTCCGCGGCCTGAACATTCAATGACCACGCCTGCGCGAAATGGCCGTCGTGATAAGGCTTCTCCAACAGATGCTTTGGAAGCATCGCTAAACCATCGAACAATCTTTCGGCCGAGGCATAGGGACGAGGCAGAGTAAACCGTACGGTGTATTGGTCGAGCTTGGTCGCCGTGATCGGCTTGCCATCGATCATCAGCAGATCGCGCTGCGGAGAATCAACTGCTTCATCTGTGTAAACGCCAAACGAGAAAACAACATCGTCCGCATCGAAGGGATGTCCGTCAGAGAATCGAATTCCTTTGCGAAGTTGCAGCGTGAATGTGCGTCCGTCGGGAGAAATCTTCCAGGACTTCGCGAGCGCTGGCTCGGTCTGTTGCGTGGAGCGATTAATTTCAATCAAGTCGCCCATGAGGCGGCCGATCACTTCGCGCGAGACGGCGTCAGTGGCGGTCACCGGATTCAGCGTCTTCGGTTCAGCGCGCTGGCCGATCGTGAGGCGACCGCCGTAATGGCCGGAAACGTCCGACAGGCGCGCCAGTTCCTCACCGGGCTTGGCTGACTCTGGTTGTGGAGTAGCCGCAAAACACGCAGCGGCAAGCAGACACACGTATAGGGTTAGGCGAGCTAGCAGCTTCATAACACCCCTTACCCCACAGAACTTATTTCCTAGACTTTATTACCTAGGTTGAATGAGATTTTAACCGGGAGTGCAACAGATCAGCGAGGGAGCTATAGAGTACCGAAGTAACGACGAGGGCGGCGGCGGGGGCTAAGAGCCATCCGTAGGAGACCAGTACACTGTATTGCTGCAATGTACTCAACATGTTGCCCCAACTGGCAGTCGGTTCGTTGACACCAAGGCCGAAGAACGAAAGTGTTACTTCCGCGGCGATGTAACGGGGTATCAGGAGCGCGAATTGGGTGAGCAGCAGGCCAAAAGTTTCGGGCAAAATGTGACGGCGCAGAATGTAGAAGTTCGATCCGCCAAAGCCGCGGGCGGCAAGAACATAGTTGCGGTTTCGCACGCTCAGAACGAGTCCGCGAACGAGACGGGCTGGACGAGCCCATCCGATCAGGCCGATCACACTGGTTAGCAGGAAGAATGTGCGCATTGCGCTCAGGTGTAACGGCAGAAAAGCGCGCACTCCGAGTAGGAAATAGAGCCAGGGCAAAGAGAGGAAAAGTTCTGTAACTCCCATGAGAGATTCGTCAATCCATCGGCCGAAGTATCCGGCGATGATTCCGAGAATGCTTCCGGCGAAGAGGGCGATCAGAGTTGCTGCGATTCCGGCGGCGACCGAGATTTGCCCTCCCCATAAGACGCGGGAGAATTCGTCGCGTCCATAACCATCGGATCCGAGGAGCAGGATTTTTCCAGGATCGTCGATTCCGAAGAGATGAAGGGTTGTCGGGAAGATGCCCAGAAATTTGTAGTTCGATCCGCGGACAAGAAACGTTACCGGGTATTTTTGGCTGCGATCTTCCCGATAGTTTTCTGGCTGATCACCATCTGGGACGCTGGTCCATGCATACACAAAGGGGCGGAAGTGGAAGCCCGAGTTGTCAGTGAAATGCAAACGTGTCGGTGGAGCATACGGCAGGTCTCGATCCTGCTTCGTCGGGTCGTACGGCGCGAAGAAACCAGCGCACAGAAGAAGGAGATGGACGGCTATCAGCGCTGTGATAAGGATGACGGTCTTGTTCTTGATTCCGGCTCTAGTTCGCATCCGCTCCTCCTGTTCCCTCTTTGCGAATGCGCGGATCGAACACAAGCAACATGATGTCGGCAAACAAATTGCCGCCTACCATGAACAGCGCAGAGAAAATGATTCCTCCGATGACGAGGTACAAATCGCGAGAAACTGTCGCCTCCAGAATCAGTGGGCCCAATCCGGGCCAGCCGCAAACGACTTCTACGATGAGCGATCCGCTGAGCAAACCGGCAAGAGACAATCCGAGGAGAGAAATAGCGGGATTCGCGGCAACGGGAAGCACATGGCGGAAGAGAAGTCTGGCGCGGCTGATGCCGAATCCTCGCGCGGCCTCCAGATACGGAGCACCGAGCACTTCGAGCACGCTGGCGCGGATATGACGCACGATCACTGCGGCTTCTACCAGCACCAAAATGCAAACTGGTAATGCGAGATGGAGAAGGATGTCTTGGAATTTCGCGCCTGCGGAAAGGCCGTCAAAGTCGGGCGACATCATCCCCCCGACGCGCAGGATTCGCCAACGAACCGCGATCGCAAGGAGCCCGACGGCAATCACCAGTTCCGGCACCGAAATGAAAAATGCGCTCGCGAGATTGACTGCCTTATCGAGAATTCCACCGCGTCGACTCGCGGCCCAGACGCCTAAGGGTACGGAAATCAGCCACGTCAGAATGAGTGCAGTGGTCGTGAGCAGCAGAGTATTTTTCGCGCGGCTCCACAAAAGAGGCGTCACCGGCGTGTTGTAGGCGATGGAGAATCCGAGATCTCCGTTTAACGCGGACTTCATCCAGCGTCCATAGCGAACCAGAAGTGGCTGATCCAATCCGTAGTGGGAGCGCAGGTTCGAAATCGTTTCCGGCGAGATCTGTGGATTCAGACGCATCTCGTCAAAGAAACTTCCCGGTGCCATCTCGGTAAATAAAAAGCAGAGCGCCGAAACACCGACTAAAAGAAGAACAGCGCGGACCAGTCGTCGGCCAATGTATCTCACGCTGGCATCTCCGCGATTGCTGTTAGGTTCTGTGCGGCTGCCCTGGCGGATCCGAGCAGCGCCTTCGTTGCGTCATGGATGGGACTGGAAATGATCTGCTCGAGTTTGACCCACTTCAACGAGATGTCCATCGGACATCACACCGATCGCGTCGGCCAATCGAGCCACTAACGCTAGATCGTGCGAGATCAAAAGATACGTCAGTGAATGCGCAGTTTGCAGATGGAGAAGCAAATTGGTGATTTGCGCCTGGGTCGATAAGTCGAGCCCCGACAGTGCTTCGTCCAAGACGAGAAGCTGTGGACGCAAAACTAGAGCCCGCGCAAGCGCGAGCCTCTGCCGTTGGCCTCCGCTGAAATGAAGCATGGATCGATTCATCCAATCGGGTGAAAGGCCGACCTGATGCATTGCATCTCGAATAATTTCTTGGTGAGTCTGCGGGCCATTGTCGGGTCATCGCGTCAGGTCACTCGTGCGTTGAATTCGGAGTGGCTCTTCGATCACCTGCAGCGCGGAAAAGCGCGGGTTCATCGAGGTGATCGGATCCTGACATACCATCTGAATCCGGGCGCGCAATGGAAAGAGTTGGTGCGAAGGAATCTGTGCGATGTCGGTTCCACCGATTAGAATCTGCCCCGCGTCTGGCTTCTCCAAGCGCGAGACGCACCGAGCAACCGTGGATTTTCCGGATCCCGACGCTCCCACTAGGGCCAACGTCTGGCCGCGCGCAATTTCGAAACTTACATCGTGTGCCGCGGCGACTGGCGTGCGTTTTCGCCATGATCCCCCGCGTACGTAGTTTTTGGAAAGTCCATTTACGCGGAGTAGTGCTTCATCCCGAGAATCGACTGGCGAGTTAGTTTGCATATTCGCCGTCTGCATTCGGGATCGTCGGCAGCGGGGTTCGCAGTTTCGCGCCGGTGATTACAGACGCCATTGCGAGTCGCACCAGGGATTGTGTGTACGCGTGCTGCGGATGTCGAAAAATTTCGGTAGCGTTGCCCACTTCGACGACGCGCCCCGCATACATTACGGCGATCCTGTCGGCGAATCCGGCGAAGATAGCAGGGTCGTGACTGATGAATAGCATCGCCATTCCATGTTGTCGTCGAATCTGGGAAAGGAGTTCGACGATTTCGGATTGCAGGGTCGCATCGAGCTTGCTCGTCGGTTCGTCGGCGATCAAGAGTGCGGGACGACAGGCGATCGCCTGCGCGATGACCACTCGCTGACGTTGTCCACCGCTGAGTTGGTGAGGATATGCGGAGTAGACTTCGTGTGGCTGGTCGAATCCGACTTCGCGCAACAATTCCGCAGCGCGCTGGCGACGTTCCGATGCGCTCAACGGCAAGTGTGCACGCAATACTTCGCCAATCTGCGCTCCGCACGACATTACGGGATTGAGCGACACGGATGGATCTTGCGAGACCAGCGATATTTGTTGTCCGCGAATTCCGCGCAATTCCGCGTCGGACATTTGCATCAAGTCATGGTCGCCGACCCGGATGGTCCCCTGCTTGATCTTGGCGTGGGGCGGAAGCAACCGGAGCAACGCGGCCGCCAGCGTACTTTTGCCGGACCCAGACTCGCCCAGAATTCCCAGCACTTCTCCGGGACGAACGCCGATGCTCACGCCATCAAGAGCGTGAATCGGATCTCCGTTGTCGGGAAAGTAGGTAACTTTCAGATCTCGGATTTCGACAAGATATTTTTCTGATTGGTCCACTGCGCGCCAGTCCCCGTGGGTCAAGTCTTACCCACAAGGCTGCGGATCGCAATTACCTAGTAAGGAGCGCAGAGCCGAAAGGGGTGACGCGATCTCTCACTCTACGCTCGTATTGCGGCAGGTTCCTCGACGCTTGTCTTGCCGGTGAACAGCTTCGCCGCAACCTTCGCTACGCGACGATACGACTCTAGTCGATCGGCGTGCTCGTAAGTATCCGTTACAACGATCACTTCGTTGGCTCCCGTATCGTTGACTAATTTCTGGAGGCCCGACTCCACTGTCGCGTCGGATCCGACGATCGCCGCACGCAATCTGGTTCGGACAGCCGCGCGTTCGTGCTCCTGCCAGAGAGGTTCCATGGAATCGACGGGAGGCAGCAACTCCACGGGCAGGTTTCGAATCAAGCGGAGAAAGCGCTGTTGCGGAGTTGTGAACAACCGCTGCGCCGCCGCGTCCGTCTGGGCCGCAATCACCTGCACCGCGACCATAAAATAAGGCTCCCGCAAAACTTCGCTGGGCTCAAAGTGCTCGCGATATGTGTGGGCGGCGGCATGCAAATACTCGGGAGCAAAATGTGCCGCGAAAGCAAACGGCAGGCCACGCATCCCGGCGAGTTGAGCGCTAAAGAGGCTTGATCCCAGCAACGTGATCGGCACATTGCTTCCCTGCCCCGGAATCGCTTTCACGGGTTGGCCAGGCTTCTCGGGTCCTAAATAACTTTGAAGTTCGTCGAGCAGCGCGGGGAAATCTTCGCCCGTTTGCTGCAGGTCTCGCCGGAGAGCGCGCATGGTTTGAAAATCACCACCGGGAGCGCGTCCGAGCCCGAGGTCGATGCGTCCCGGAAACAGCGCTTCGAGCGTCCCAAACTGTTCTGCTACGACCAGCGGAGCGTGATTCGGGAGCATCACTCCGCCGCTACCCACACGGATCGTCTTGGTCGCAGATGCCAAATGCCCGATCAGAACCGACGTGGCCGAACATGCTAATCCGGGGATGGAGTGATGTTCCGCGAGCCAGTAGCGCGTGTATCCCAACTTCTCTGTATGTTGCGCGAGGTCGACCGACCTGGCGATCGCGCTGCCCGCAGTCTCGTTGGTCCGCATGCCAACCAGGTCAAGAACTGAGATCGCTAACTTGTTGCTCATTGTTAGTTAGATGAGAAAGCAACGAAACCGATGCGGACTATCGTTTTTTGAAAATGATCATGGTTGACTCGTCGCGACCGCTGGAGGCAGTCCAGAAGTCGTGGCCAAAGAGTCGCCGCAATATGGACAGAACTTGTCGGATGCGTCCACGCTGCGTTGGCAGTGCGAACAAATCGGCTGCAGGCGGGTGCTGCAACAGGGACAGAAGCTGAAGCCAGGCTCGACTTCGGCCTGGCACTGCGGACAATGCGTGGGTCGTGGCTTACGCAGGATGAAATAGAGGACAATCCCCAGACCATTCGGGACAAAGATAGCGATCAACGTCCACCATAGACGGCTCATCCTGCGTTGTCCCGCGTCGCGATTGACGAAGCCAATCAGCACGATGTAGCAAGCCATCACTGTTCCAGCAGCGATGCCGAACGCGTAACGGACCACAGGTGGCGGGGCGTGACGATCCTTGCCCAGGACGACCACCATGAGAACAACCACTGCAACGAAGACCCCCGCCGCTAATGCAAAGACCCACTCTGAAAGGATGCGGATCTCGTCCCTGAATCGTGTCGAAGTTTGGTTTCTATTGGTCATCTAAATTCTCCCTCTTCCGTCAGCCAGTCCGAACCTCATTACTTTGTTACTCCGAAAATTTCGTTTCAGTAATCTGTTGGCGACTCGATCAGCCCCGATACGATCCGGTATGGTTCGCCAGGTTCGAGTTGAATTGCGTTCCTCGGGCCAGCAGGAGCATTCCCACCACCAGTGCTGGCATGGTGCAGAAGACTAAAAAGCCTACTTGCCAAATCGACGAAGCCAGTTCTGCTTGCGTTCCTAACCATTCGAAACTCCGCCATAGAACAGCCGCGCTGATTAGTCCACATACGGTCACAGCCGCACAACTGACCGCGACCAGCCACATACGTTCCCGTTGACGCTGCATTTCCAAAGCACGACGGCGGACCCTCATCTGCGTTTCCGAAACCAGACTGCGCTGCGCAGCCATTGGGATCGCACGCATTCCATAAATCGTCTCGCGGACGTTCTCGGCAAAGGCACGGCACGAGGCGCAGGATTCTAGATGGGCAGCGAGCCATACATTAGTTGAAGAGTTGTCGGCTGCGGAAAGCTCCTCGGGGCCGGCCAATGCGATCAGCTTTCGTGCACGGTCATGCAGATCGTCATGTTCGTTTTTATGCTTCGCGAAGTTCATAGCGGTATCCGTTTTAGTCGCGGCTCAAGCGCGCTGAGGCCGCGGTAGATTCTGGATTTCACAGTGCCTAGCGGCACACAGGCGACGCTGGCAATCTCTTCAAGCGACATGCCTTCCTGAAATCGAAGCACGAGTGCCTCACGGTACTCCGCAGGGAGACGCTCCATGCCCGCTGAAATATGTTCGTTCTGCTCGCGCTGCAACGTCAGATCGAAGGCCGAAGCTTGTCCCGTGGAGGGGACATCGAAGTTCGATTCTCCGTCATCGCTATGCAATAAGCCGTCGAGGCTGGCGGGCTGTTTGCGACGCATGTAATCGATCGTCAGGTTGCGCGCGATGCTGAAAAGCCAGGTGCTGAAGGTGTACTGATCGCTGAATTGGTGTCCGCGTTCGAGCACACGGATCCATGTCTCCTGAAAAAGGTCCTCCGCCAATTCGCGACGCCCGGTCAGATAAAGAAGATAGCGGAGAAGGCGATGCTGATACTGCTCGATGAGCCGGTCGAGCAGGTCGGGATCCCGTCGTCGGAGTCCACGAGCGATCTCGGTGCTCTCGAGTGTCATCAAGCCCTCGAAATGGTAGGCAGTCGCGTTCATACTACCGATAGATACGGAGGAGGGGGTGGAAAAGACGCAGGGAAACCAGAAGCTAATAATGGTTTATGTAACTAACTGATAATAAAGACGATACATCCGGTCGATCTTCCCGCCGCTTTTGCGGATCGATTTTCTCGACCGAACGCGGTTCGGGGATGGCGGCCCGAATGCATTTGCTTTAGACTTCCGTGAGCCTAGCGATAAAACAGGTGCCGTTTCATGGGTTATTACATTCGAATCTTAAGCAAGAATCTAGTCGCTCCTCCATTAAAGGACCTTCAGCGAGTTGCGGAACCCGCGGTGATCGAGTGCGATGAAGGTACTGAAAACGAATGGGATGCGCTGACCCTTAAACACAAAGGCGGGGAGACAATTGCCTTCATCGAAAAAAATCCAGTCGTTCCCGGAAAACTTGGGGCTGAGGAATTACAGGAGTTTATTGACGACGTTTCTCACTGCAAACCCGCATCCGGGGCGGCTTGGCTTAAGGCCTATCTGCCTTCGATCAAAGTGATTTACGCCTTTCAGCTTTTACAAGGCACCGATATCGACAACGGTTACGATTGTATGCACCGCGTCTATAACTTGCTGTCAGCGCAATGTAATGGCATCGCACAGGCGGATCAGGAAGGATTCAGCAACGAAGTTGGTCATACAATCCTTTGGCAATTTTCTGACACCGTTAGTGGAGATTGGAATGTTGGCGTCTTGGGACTGGACGGCTGTTGGATCAATTTTGAAATGGACCTCGGAAATCAGCAGCACCGAGAGGCATTCTTGTGCGGCGAGGTACCGCCGGGCGTGAATATAGTCTCGAAGCAATAGTGCCGACTCTGCACAGCGGCTTTGATTCAGATAGCTTGGCAGTCGGCATTTGCAGGTCTGCGTCGCAGTCTACGGGCGCGCCGCCCGCGAAACCGCGAACGTATCTTCCAGCATCTGGAAGCGCGTGATCTCGCCGTTCGCGGCGTCGACGTCGAGGATGAACGCGAAGGGTGACTCGATGAGCTTCCCGGTAGCCTTGACCCTTGAAGCGAGTTCCCCAAAGACGACCGCGTGCTTCTCGTCCGCAAGGACGCCATGAACATCGAAGCGGATACGCTCGAGCAAAACTCGAACATCTCGAATGAAGTCGGAAATGGCGCAGCGACCATTTTTCCGTCCGATCCAAGGGAGCGCGCCGATGTCGCCGACAATTTCAAACTTAACGTCGGAACTGAAGAGCGCGGCGATGGTGTCGGGATCTTCCCCCGCACCTAGGCTGGCGAGAAATTGCTGTACAACGCGGCTGGTCTGTTCCTGAGTCACGGTCTAGCTCCTTGAAATGTTGGAGAAACGTTCGGGATGCAAGTTGAAGGGGCACGATCCTGAGCCTGCTGCGGCGTATCGCCGACGAAGCAAGCGGAATTTGTGTCACAAGTCGATCACAACGTCCCCCTTGGGTTGCGAACAACAAATCAGCAAGCTGCCGGGACCGGGCGATTCGAGCGGTTCCGGCTGGTAAGCGACGGAACCTGAAATCAATCCGCTTTCGCAGGTGTGGCAGACTCCGGTACGGCACGACCAACGCACCGGAACGTCGCAGGCCTCAGCAAAATCGAGAAGGCTGGAGAATTTTTGATCCCATGCAACGCTAAGGCCGCTCCGCGCGAACGAGACTTGGGGACCCGAACCAGCGATTCCCGCCGGCGGGTGCGGACGGCTTACGCGAGCCTCGGCGATGCCGGGCGTGATCGTGGGGCCGGGGCCAAAAAATTCTGTATGCACCTGATTGTCGGAAACACCCCAAGCAAGCAATCCTGCGCTCAACTCGCGCATGAATGCCGCCGGCCCGCAGAGATAGAAATCGGCGTCCCGTGGCACGCCAAGTTTGTCGAGTGCCTCGATCGAGAGTCGCCCCTTGGTATCGAAATCCACACCTAGACGATCCTCAGGAGTGGGCCGGCTATACGCGATGTAGATTTCGCATTTCGCCAAGGCCTTGACCAAGTTGCGCGACTCAGCCGCGAAGGGGTGGTCCTGACCGTTGGGGGCTCCAAATAACCACCAGATTTTACGCTCCGAGCTTTCCTTGGCGAGTGCATGCAGCATCGCCAGAACCGGAGTCGCTCCTACGCCCGCGCTGAGGAGCGCCACGGGATTATCTCCGGGTTTCAGCGTAAAGCCGCCTCGCGGGGCCGCCGCATCGACTAAATCGCCAACGCGGACATGTTGGTGCAAGTAGGTGCTGGCGATCCCATTGACTTCCTGCTTGATACTCACGCGATAATGATCCGGAGTTGGCAGATCAGAGAGTGAGTAGTTGCGCATTACGGCGGGACCGTCGAGTTGAGGTTGCATGCGTAAAACCACGAACTGGCCAGGGAGGGCGGTGGCGAGTGGGCGCTCGTCTCCTGACACCAAAGTGAGGGAGATCACGCTGGAGCTTTCCTGCTCAATTCGTGAGATTCGAAGCGGACGAAATCCAGACCACGCCGGCGGCGGTCCACTTGAAGGTACCAGTCCCGCGTTTCCTTCGGCTGCGGATCCCTTTTTCTCTTCGAGGCGAAGCGCCTGGAACGAACCCTGCCATCCTTCGCTGAGCGCCGGGATGCGCAACGCCCGATCGAGTTGCTCGCGGGTATGACTGCCGAGATACAGCATGGCGTCGATTTCGGCGACGGTCATGCGTTCAGGTCCATCAGCTAGTTTGATAATCTCGTCGCCGGCTCCGACTTCGCCCTCTTCCAATACGCGAAAGTAAAAGCCTGGCCGATGATGGGCAACCAGCTTCATGGGCATCTGCGGCTCATCCATTCGGATGCCCACGCGATAACAGGTCACGCGAGGCTGCGAGATTTCGAACAGTGCACTGCCGATCCGGAAGCGGTCACCGATGCACACTTCGTCGTCTGCCAGACCGTCGATGGTAAAGTTTTCGCCGAATTGTCCGTACGAGAAATCGTGCCGACCAAGTTCGGATTCCCAGAAATGGTAAGAACCCGTCTGATAGACCATGACGGGCCGGTTCAAGCCGCCATGTCCGGCTAAGTCTCCCTGTCCGTCGCCATCGATGTTAAGCCGTCGCACCGTGACCCGTCCCTGGACCGGGCTTTTCCAGATAGCGGTGTGCACTGTCTTCCCGCGCCAGGAAATGTCACGCGGAAGACCGACGTTGACCGAGACTAGCTTGCCCGCCACTGTTCCTCCCGACACTGAACTCGTGCGGGCACGTGAGCTTCGACGCCAACGTGCCCGCCGGGGTCGAATTAGGCTGCTTTTTCTTTGGAGTTTGTCTTGATGAACGCGAGCAAGTCAGTGTTGATCTGGTCCGCGTTGGTGGTCGGCATTCCGTGCGGGAAGCCCGGATACACCTTCAGCGTCGCGCCTTTCACCAACTTCGAGGACTGGAGAGCCGCTGCGGCGATCGGCACAATCTGATCGTCGTCGCCGTGGAGAATGAGAGTGGGCACATCGAATTTCTTGAGGTCTTCGGTGAAGTCCGTTTCGGAAAAAGCCTTGATGCAGTCGTAGCCGGCTTTTACTCCTCCCATCATTGCTTGCAGCCACCACTTGTCCCGGATGCCTTCTGAAATCTTGGCGCCCGGACGGTTGTAGCCGTAAAACGGAAGGGTGAGGTCGCGGTAAAACTGCGGCCGGTTTTCCGTATAGGCGGCTCGGAGACCGTCGAACACCGAGATTGGGGCTCCAGCGGGATTCTTCTCCGTCTTGACCATCAGAGGTGGCACAGCACTGATCAATGCCGCCATGGCGACACGCTTGGAGCCATGCTTCCCGATGTAACGCGCCACCTCTCCGCCACCGGTGGAATGGCCCACGTGAATTGCATCCTTCAGGTCAAGCTTTTCCGTAAGGGCCGCAAGATCGTCGGCGTAGGTGTCCATATCGTTGCCCTCCCAGGTCTGGGTCGAACGACCGTGGCCTCGCCGATCAGCCGCGATCACTCCGAAACCTTGTTGGCCGAAGAACATCATCTGTCCATCCCAGTCATCGGCAGTGAGGGGCCAGCCGTGACTGAATACAATGGGTTGTCCCGTACCCCAGTCTTTGTAGTAGATATGCGTTCCGTCTTTTATCGTGATGGTGGGCATGATTTTTCTCCTTCATTTGATTTTGGCTAGCGTGATCTGATTCCCGTGATTTGATTGTTGCGGGTCCGCTTACTGACTTTCTTATTTCCTGCGCACTTATTTCCTGCGAAGCTGCGCGAGTTCTTTCCGAAGCTTGTCGTTTTCCAGTTGCAGCTCGTGCATTCGTTTCTCGGTCGGCTCCAACGCATCTCGAATCTCTTCCGCGGTAAAGCGAGGGATGATGTGCTGCTGGCAATTCCAGTCGAACGCCTCGACACGAATCACGAACACTCGTTCGACGACCGCTTTGTAGTTTGGGTCGCGAACTTTGTCGATCCACTCCTTAGCGCCGTCCCCCTCGAATATCTCGACCCTGCCGAGGAGCTTCAGCCGAGTCTGCCTCGGATAGTCCAAAAGAATAATCGCAACGCGGTCGTCTGTCATCAGGTTGCCGGTAGTGATGTACTGCTTGTTGCCGCGAAAGTCGGCGAAGGCCACGGTGCTGTCGTCTAGCACTTTGAGGAAGCCTTTTGGGCCTCCGCGATGCTGAACGTAAGGCCAGCCAGTTTCCCCGACGCTCGCCATGTAAAAAGTGTCACGTTCGCCGATGAACTCCGATTCCTGTGGGCCAAGTTTGCCTGAAGACGAAGACTGGAACTCCTCCAATCTCTCGTATTGCCGGCGGCTGCCATACCGTTCCTGCAAGGTCTTGACGACCGGCGTGAATACTAATGATCCGAAACTAGGCATCGCTTTTCTCCCGAACGGCAGGCCAGAGGCTAGACCCGTTCGCAGCTTTCGCAAGTTTACGCCGGTTCGATCTTGAAAAAACGCATTCGACTCGGGCAGTTCGATACGCTATGTTTGACGCATCTCTTCTGTTCTAACACGGTGGAAACATGCAACGGTACGCAATGCTGTTTGTCCTGCTATTGATCCTGACCTCCACGGTGTCGATGACGGCGCGGCAAAGTACAGGTCATCAACCCAGCGATGACACAAAATCCGAAACCGCATGGTCCCAATTCGATCATGAAATGGAAACCATGCACTCCGAAATGAGGTCGATCAAGCCATCGGGTGATAACGATGCGGATTTTGTGCGACTCATGCTGCCGCATCATCAAGCGGCAATTGACATGGCAAAGACGGAGTTAGAGTATGGCAAGGACCAACAGATGCGCAGGCTGGCGCAGGAGATTATCACTGATCAGCAATCGGAAACCGAATTGATGCAGTTGTGGCTGAAGCGGCATGAAGCGAGTTTACAAAAATAAGAAGCAGCAAATTTGTTCGAGCATTCGATTTGTTCGAGAAACCGGTGCCCAGCTGTGGGTCGGTCACGCAAATAAGAGGAGGCGGCATGAGAGTTGTTCGTTCTTTATCGATCGTTTATTTCGCTTGTTTCATCGCGAGCGCATGGGCGCAACAAGCGCCGTGGGGACGTCCTGATGTCCCTGTTTCCTCTCACGATCGCGTATACGCTGCGGACCAGACGTCGAACACCGTATCGGTGATTGACCCGTCCAGTAACAAATTGCTGGGTGTCATCCGGCTCGGCGATCCTGTGCCGGGTTCATTGACTCCTTTATATAGAGGGGAACTGCTGGTGCATGGGCTCGGGTTCTCGCCCGATTCCAAGACGCTCGCAGTCGTTTCAGTCGGGTCGAATTCGGTGACGCTCATCGACACTGCCACCAACGCGATCAAAGGCAAAGTCTATGTAGGACGTTCCCCACACGAGCCGTTTTTCACTCCAGACGGGCGTGAACTATGGGTGACGGTGCGAGGCGAGGACTATGTTTCCGTCATCGACCCGATGCAGATGAAAGAAATCCGCCGCGTGCAGTTGGCGAACGGCCCGGGTATGACAATGTTTGGCCCAGATGGAAAATACGGATTCGTTTGTTCGAGCTTCACTCCGGAAATCGCCGTCATTGATGTGGCTTCTCATCAGGTGATCAAGCGCTTGCCGCAAGTGAGTCCCTTTTGCCCAAACATTTCCGTGAGCCCAGAGAACGATGAGATATGGATCACGCTGAAGGATGTCGGCAAAGTGCAGGTATTCAGCGCGAAGCCCCCATTTGAACAACGATCCGTACTGGAGACTGGTCCAATCTCGAACCACGCGAATTTCGTGAACAATGCGAATGGCAAATTCGCCTACGTCACAATCGGTGGAGCGAACGTAGTGAAGGTATTCCGCCGAGGCTCGACGCCAGAACTGATTGCCACGATTCCGGTCGGCAATCTTCCTCACGGGATCTGGCCGTCAGGCGATGGTTCGAGGGTGTATGTGGCGTTAGAAAATGGGGAGCAAGCCGTTGCCATCGATACCCTGACGAACAAGGTTATCGCCAATATTCCGATAGGCCAAACCACGCAAGCGCTGGTGTATGTGCCGGGCGCTGTTCCAAACGGAGCTGGCACGGATAATCTCGGGCCGCTCGGGGAGTCTGGCAATACAGCGCGACTGCACCTCGGAGCTGGAGGGACAATTCTGCCGGAGGCGCAGGCGTCGGTAGCTGTCAACTCGCTCGGTCTTTTGGATCTGGTGCAGATTGCGGCGGAAGGACTCGCTCCGAAATCGCAATATCAGGTATATCTAGCCGAGTCTAGCCATTCACCTTTCGGAAAACTCGAAGCACTGGCAGTGTTGAAAACGAATCCGGACGGAGCTGGCAGCGTGCAGGCGATCGGTCCTTTGAAAACGCTCACTAAGGGCGATGGGCGCGGGTCTGCAGGACTCGCAGAGAGATTTCTTATTGTCACCGATATCAGAGACTCGTCGCAGGTCGTGCTACGGCAAACTACCGGCGAAACGCGCTAACGAATTCGCTAATCGAATTCGTTGATATCGTTCGCGCACCGGCTCGCGAACTTAACAGCACTTGTTCGATGATCGAGCGGTAGCCTCAAGGAGATGAAGGAGACATTATGGAAACGCGGCCCCCGCTACCTCCATTTAATCGTGAAAGCGCAATCCAGAAGGTACGCCTTGCTGAAGATGGGTGGAATTCTCGTGATCCGGAAAAAGTAGCCTTGGCCTACTCGATTGATTCGCGCTGGAGAAACCGTTCCGAGTTTGTGAATGGGAGGCAAGAAATCATCGCTTTCCTCACGCGCAAGTGGTCCAAAGAACTTGACTACCGCCTTATCAAGGAACTGTGGGCCTTCACGGAGAATCGAATTGCTGTGCGTTTTGCTTACGAGTGGCATGACGACTCTGGGAATTGGTACCGGTCCTACGGCAACGAGAATTGGGAGTTCAATGATGACGGATTGATGCGGACAAGATTCGCCTGCATCAACGACCTTCCAATCAAGGAATCAGATCGTAAGTATGATTGGCCGCTGGGTCGCCGCCCGAATGAGCATGTTGGCCTGACCGACCTGGGCCTCTAAGTAGGGACGTTGCAGCATAGCTACAAGGGCGACAAGTCGTCGTCGCTTTTTTCTTGTCTTCCGGTGATGAAACGCTTCTCAAGGAAATTTCTCGCCAGCCCTTGTCCACCCAGCCCGAATGCAATCGCGAGCCCCAGCATCAGCGCTCCGAAGGCGATGCCGAATGCGACTACCATCGTGTTCTCTCCAAGTCCGAGTTCTTCAAAGAAGATGGAGAAGACAAACACAATAATGATGCTGCGCACGGCCACGCTCAACACGCGAGGAGATGGGACGTTGGCGTTCACTGCGGCGAGTAAGGCGGCGCGCGAAAAAAAACTTGCAGCGAGTAGTCCGAAAAACACGATGAACATTGCCACGAACAGACGCGGCAAAAACAAGAAGAAATTGGCGACCTGATTCTGCAACCCAAGACCGAGCACGCTAACGCCGAGCAAAATAAATCCGAGCCACGTCGTCCAAAAGGCGAAGCCGCTCAGCATTTCTGTCGCTGGCGGTAGCGCGGCTTTGCTGAGGAGTTGTGTTGCGCCTGCGCTTTCCGAAAGTTTATTGAACTTGATGAGCCGCAAAATACTTCGTAGCAGGACTCTTACTGTGTACGCCACGATCCAGCCGATAACGGCCAAAATTAGCATCACGATGAAACGCGGAAGGAAGTGCGCGAATCCCCGCAGAAGTTCGTGTAGTGCCTGGCTTAGTTCGCCGACGATCATTTCTCGCATATTGGCCTCACTCTGTTGAATTCCACATCTGGACCAGATACGGCTTCTGGCGCTCGAACTCTACGCACAAACTTTCTATTGATTTCTCAACGTCGTCCGCGGAGGCATCCCGATTTTCCGCAATGAATGTCAACGCGCGTCCACGGAATAGCGGGGCTAGGGCTTGAATGATGTGGTCCCGGTTGATTACAGATTTCTTGTATCCCGCGGCGAATTCGTAAATCGTCTTCACCCACAATTCCGAACTGTATTGAAAGTCCTCAATTTCAGCGTGCGCGATCAACTGAAGATCAGAGAACGTTGCGGGCGCAAGAATCGATTGGTATACCGAGCCCAACTCAGCCATTCCGGAAGCAAATATCTCCCGCAGACGTTTGCGATTGACTCGCATCGGTGCGGTTGACACATCATGCTCCAATCCGACGGTTACGACCGGAACCGCTTCGGACACCGCGCTCCACAGAGGAAAATCTCTCTCCAAGGCGGTGAACAGCGTTCCTGCTGTTTGTCGTAGTGCTGGCACCAAATCGGCAGGTCGAGTGTCTGATTGTTCTCGCTCTCCCAGAAATGTCTGACAGATGTGGCGCTTTCCCTTGATCGCGGCCAAAGTGAAAAGAAGGTCGGTACCACCAGACTCGGGCGCGCTCTCCCACGAATTTTGCGCGAGAAATTCGCTTCCCATCGCACCCGAAAAAGCGAACTCAGGAGCGAGTGCTTCACGAATCTTCGCCCCATATAGCGCGCGGGTCATGGGGTAGATCAGGTTCGTAATGAGGAGTCCTTGAAATTTATTGCGGCAATAGGTGGGAGTGACAAGGTCTATGCCATCTCGCAGAACTGGACGCAGAAGTGTAGAAACCAACGTGGGTTTTACGTTCGTCGACTCCGGAGAAATCACAACACAAGCTTTGGCGCGCAGTAGTTCCGCGGCAGCCAACATCGAGTGGAAGGCTAAGGTACGCGAAGGAGAGGTCGCATACGTTGTACTGATGGTTGGGAGCGTGCGCAAGGCATTGAGTTTTATCGCAGGATGCACATCGTCGATGGAATTCCTAATGATTAATTCAGGAGTGCCGTCCCGCGATCCTGCATCGAGGTTGACGATCACGGCGCGTTCGCGGCGAAAATCAGTCAAGAGCCCAGCCTGAATTGTGTGCAAGACGGAGTCGATTGTCTTGGCGTTGTTGTGAGTAGGCAAGCCGACCAGTATGTCCACTTCGCCAACGTTGATTAGTTGGCGGAGGAAACTATCGGTGAGAAAGCTTTCCTGCGGCAAGTTTTATCTCCTCACGAAACGCGGCTGCATTCGATGCAGCTATACTGCTGTTTCAGACTGCACTTCTTGTGCGACATCAAAACATGCGCAATCTAAACCAGTAAAACTGATACGGACCCATGGTCAGCAGATAGGGCAGATCGCCGATCCGCGGAAACATATTCCTGCCGAACATCTCAATCGGAATACTTCCTTTGTGTTGGCTCAAATCCAGTTCGACGGCTTGCGCTGCGTCCGACAGATTGTTGACGACTAGAAGAACTTCGTTCTCAAGTCGACGGACATAAGCCAGAATTCTAAAGTTGGCGGGATGGAGAAATTCAATGGTTCCCCGTCCAAAGACTGGAGTCGAAACGCGGACTTTTATGATGCGCTTCATCCAATGCCAGAGAGAGTGTCCACTTTCTTTTTGCGCGAGAGCGTTCACAGCCTGATATCCATAGACCGGATCGTCAATCAGGGGAGCGTAGAGACGCTCCGAAGGTACTGTGGAAAATCCAGCGTTGGAAGCGCCAGTCCACTGCATCGGAGTTCTTACTCCGTTGCGGTCGCCGAGATTCGTGTTGTCGCCCATTCCGATTTCATCGCCGTAATAAATGACCGGCGTGCCGGGCAGCGACATTAGCATTCCATTCATGAGTTGAATGCGACGACGATCGTTTTCCAGAAGAGGAGCTAGGCGTCTGCGGATCCCAAGATTGATTCTCATCCCCTTGTCTTCCGCATAGGAGTCGTACATGTAGTCGCGCTCCACATCTGTGACCATCTCGAGTGTCAGCTCGTCATGATTGCGAAGAAACAGCGTCCACTGGCAAGAAGGTGGAATCTCGGGAGTCTTCTGCAGGATTTCAGTGATCGGTTTGCGGTCTTCCAGCTTGAGACCCATAAACATTCTGGGCATCAAGGGGAAATGGAATGCCATGTGGAACTCATCTCCGTCGCCGAAATACGGCCGGAGATCGGCGGGCCACTGATTGGCTTCGGCCAATAACATTCGGCCAGGAAAATTCAGATCGAGTCGTCGACGGAGGTCTTTTAGAACGGCATGGGTCTCGGGCAAGTTTTCGCAGTTGGTACCTTCGCGTTCCACGAGGTACGGAACCGCGTCGAGTCGAAAACCGTCGACGCCGAGTTCGAGCCAGAACTTCATCACATCCCACATCTGTTCGCGAACGGCGGGATTGTCATAGTTCAGATCTGGCTGGTGACTGAAGAATCGATGCCAATAATAGGACTTCGAAACGGGATCCCACGCCCAGTTAGAGGTCTCAGTATCGAGAAAAATTATTCGAGCATCCTTATAACCGGTGTTGGTATCGCTCCACACGTACCAATCGCGGCGTGGATTCACCCGTGAACTTCTCGACTCCTTGAACCACGGATGTTGGTCTGAAGTGTGATTCAAAACTAGCTCGATGATGACGCGAATGCCACGCTGGTGGGCGGATGCGAGCACCTCCTTGAAATCGTCGAGTGTCCCGTAGCTGGAATATACCGAGTAATAGTCGGAGATGTCGTACCCGTCGTCCCGCAAAGGCGAAGGGAAAAATGGCATGATCCATAACGCATTGACGCCTAGGTCCTGGAGATAATCGAGTTCGGTCTCGAGCCCCTTGAAGTCACCGATGCCGTCGCCGTTGCTGTCTTGAAAAGCGCGGACATGTACCTGATAAATAACCGCGTCTTTGTACCACAACAAATCGTTCTTTAGCGGCAAACCGCCTCCTGGGAACAGATGTAGTTTGGACTGTACGCCATTATGAGGGTTTTGGAGTTGCATCGGTTGCCGCAGGAAGGCGGAAAACTTGAAACCTTTTATTTCAGGCAACCGGGCGCCCGAAGCGCCCATGAAAAGTTTAGAGCGGTTTGTGTCACCGCGCTACGACGTCGAAGGGCCGCATCATTTCATTATCTTCGTGCTCGAGAATGTGACAGTGCCACACGTATCGTCCCGTGAAGCCCTCGAATCGGACGATGATACGGGTGACCATTCCGGGATCCGCGCGAACGGTATCTTTCCATCCTGATTCGTTTGGGTCGGGAGGAACAGCGGGTGCAGTGTATTTGACTTCGTTTTTCGACCAGTAGGCGCTGATGTCAACCGGTCGGCGATCGAGTATCTGAAACTTAACCAGATGCAGATGGATGGGATGCGAATCGTCGGTGAGGTTCACCAGATTCCAAATCTCGACCGAGTCGAGGACCGGGTTCTCCGTGACGGGCATGTTCCAGTGGACATTGTTCAGCAACATGGTCACTGGCCGCTGTACCAGGTCATCCACTTCCACGAGAGTCAAGACGCGAGTCTTCACGGCCGCCGTTTCCGGAATCCTCGCGACCGGCCTAAGGGTTTTCGGGAGATCACTTAGATCAGGCTTGGCGCCGACGCCTTTTTGCGCGACGCGGAACTGCATTATGTTTTGACTATCGTTTCTGAGGACGACGTTTTGGCCGCTGCTGTCTGAGAAGTCAACAATCAGGTCGGCTCGCTCGCCGGGCGCGATCGATAGAAGTTTCAAGGGCACAGGGGCGGAAAGCAGTCCCTGATCGCTGCCAATCTGATGGAAGGCCTGACCGTTGGACAACGATAAGTGGAAAAACCTTCCATTGGCCCCGTTCAGCAAACGGAACCGATATTTTCGGGGTTCGACTTCCAGAAAGGGAAACAGCGTGCCGTTAATTAAGACTGCATCACCAAAAACCTCCGGGACCCACGGAGATTTCGGATCGCCCGATATCGGATAGTTGAGCTGTCCATCCAAATCAAACACACGGTCGTAGATGACGAGTGGGACCTCATATTTGTCACGAGGCAGATTCAGAGAGTCTTCGAAATCGTCGCGGACCAGAAACGTTCCTAGTAGTCCGGCGAAAACATTGAGCCGATTGATACCCAGCGTGTGGTCGTGATACCACAGCATGGCTGCGTCTTGCTGATTGGGATAATGACAGACCGCAGATTTGTCGGAAACATACCAGTCCTCGGGATAGCCATCACTTGCCGGAGGAGCCTTGGCTCCGTGCAGATGCACGACCGTGCGCACTTCTGGCTTGGAGGCGTCAGCACCATGAATGGTGTGATCGATTGGAAGAAAATGTTTTTCGGGAAGCTCGTTTGCCCACTCCACCAATAGGCCTTGGCCACTGCGTGTTTCAAAGGTTGGACCTGGAGAAATGGATCCGTATCCCCATTGGCGAGTCGGCTTGAGGTCGCGATGCACCTTGGCCTCGAATGGCCGCATCGCAACGCGATAATAAGGCAGTTGGGTCGATGGATTTTCAGGACTTGGACGTTTCCCTGCAGGTTTGGCGATTTCTGGAATTGGAAGAGGATCAACAAACTGAGCCAGTGAACTGGCGTTTACTTGTGTTCGATATTGCGGCTGCACTCCATGAGCGTGGGCATACGCCATGCCGCGGCGCATCGCCAGTGCCATGGTGAGCATGCCGGTCCGTTCAAGAAATGTTCGACGTGTTATCGCCACTGAAACTTTTAGGCCCCTTGGAAACCTGGAATCAAAATCAGAGCGGGCATGCGACATAATTTTCGCATGCCCGCCCACCTTGTGCCTTGAGTTACTTTTATTGCTACTGCTTCTTACCAGTGATCGGATTCAAGATCAGCGTACCGTTCGTGCGAATCTTGGCGAAGTTGAACATCTGGCTGATGGAGTTAGCGATTCCATCGAAAGAACCTTGACCGATGCGCGTCCCACCGAGCCAGTTGTCTTCGATGAAGCGAATGATCGAGGTTTGGTCAGTCACCGTGTGGTCTACGAAATTCTGTTTCGCCCATGGTGAAATAACCAGCAACGGCAATCTTGGACCATAACCGCAACGGCCCAACGCGTGTGTGTTCGCGGTCGAGTTGTATCCCGGCAGAGCAGTGGCACCGGTGCCGCAAGCACCGGCTCCGGTTAAAGCGTCTTGCGTTCCGGTGGAGGTGTTCACGATCGGTCCCATCTGGTGGTCGTACCATCCGTCGGAGTCGTCATACATGATGACTACGGCGGTGCTGTTCCAGGTCGGAAGTCCCTGCAGGAAGTTGATCGTGTTTACGACGAAAGCCTGCTCGTCGATCGGATCAGAGTAACCTGCATGGCCGTCCTGATAACCCGGTGCCTTGAGGAAGCTTACCGATGGCTGATTGCCATTGGTCGCTGCCGCGTAGAAATCGTTGATGTCGTACTGGTGATTTGCCGGCCCAGCATTTCCGATTTCGGAAACCGAAGCAGGGCGTGTGTGATTTGGATTCGCAGTCGAGGCCCAGTAGTTGAAGAACGAGTGGTGCGGAATGTAATCGGTCTCCGTGACGCCCGTGATATTCGACTTCGTGGAACGATTGCAACCGGTGGTTCCGTTTGAATTCACGGCGGTCAGATCAAAGCCGCCCATGAAACCGCCCCAGGTAACGCCAGCATTGTTTAACAGGTCACCAATCGTAGTGCTTCCCATCGTGACCTGGTTGCGTGTTGGGTTAGAGCAGATATCTCCGATTGGATCGGGGTCGCCGATTACGGTGAGGGATCCATCGGGTCCGCCGTTCACTTCCATTCCCGTTCCGTTCAAAGTCGCGATCGCACCGTTCGTTTGTCCGGAGACGAGGTTGATGAGTCCGACGGTTGAGGGGCCAAAGGTCGTTCCGAATGAGTTGTCGCTCATCGCGTAGTGCTGAGCGTAGTTCCAGAAACCGGTGACGGTGTTGCCATCAAAATAACCCATCGTCAGGGCAGTGGTGGTGACGCCAGACGGCGGCGGCCCAGCGGTCCCGGTGTATAGAGGGAACAAGTCCATCAAACCTGAATCAAACGCCTGTTGCTCGTTCAGATAGTTGTGATCCTGATCGGCCGTAGAAGCCTGCAGAACATCGAGACGAAACGGATTGGACGCGCCCGTGCCATTGGCGGGATTCAGATTCGGATTGTTGGTGAGTAGACCGTTCGACAATCCGTTCACCGTGGGAGTTGTTGCAACTGCCGTGAACTTGTTTTCAAATTTCGGATTCGTGGCGCTGGGATAGGTCGCGAAGTAGTGATCGAAAGAAACGTTCTCCTGGAAAATCACGACCAGATATTGGATCGGTGTTGCAGTCGCGGCGGACGTTGCTTTGGACGAAGTTCTGGCTGAAGACGCGAAAGCGGGGGTCGCGCTCGGCCCAAAGGCAATGGCCATCGTCAATAACGATGCCATCAGCCGCCTAAGATTGGCGAAGGGGTGTTGCTGTTCGAACATGTTGGGTTCTCCGTTTGTTTCGATTTGCCTGGCGCAGGGCATAAGCCGATTGCGTGGCGGAAACTGCCAAGAACATTAGGCGTGACATATTGCGCCACAATGACGGAATTATTAACGGTGTATTAAAAGCGTAGAATCTGAAATCGGAGCGCAAAAAAATGCGCTCCGACTCTCATGCACTCCGACATTTAAGGGCAGCCGTCGCACACGGGGCTGCGCGCTGAATAGTAACCCAAAGATACCTGCCCGTTTTGCTGTGCGTTCGGCGTGATCAGGTCGGTCTCCACGAAGAAACCGCGGTTCGGATCGATGACATAAAAGTTCACATTGATCGGTGGATCAAAAACCGCACTGCTGACAACGTCGTTGTTGGTGCCGACCAAAGTTCCTGCCGAAATTCCGTTGGAACCGGGCGTTGCATAGGTCCCCGTGAAAGGCTGGGCAGTATTGGCGCCCGCCCCCAAGTTGATGTCCGCAATACCAGTCAAGGACGGAGGCGCGGTCGTTGCGCTCGCACTCAATTGTGCCGTGCCGTCATTTTCGCTGCCATCCTGCTGCACGAAGTTAAGTCCATAGTCGCCGTTGATCGTAAGCGGCCCCGTGGACTGCGGATAAGCGATGCCCGCGCCCAGAGACGGATAATGCGAGTCGCCCGCTTCAAGAACGAGCGGTGGATTTCCGTTGCCCGTGAGATAGAACAAGAGAGTCGGTTGAAATGCGGGCTTTGGCGGAGGGTTCAAGTTCAAGACCAGGCTCGCCCGGCCGGTTCCGCTGGAATCAACAGAGTATGTTCCATCAAAAGACGTGCTGATCTGAGCTCCCGCATGATTCGGAGGCTGAAGCGTGTTGAGTTGAAGGAACGTATCCGTGAACCCGTTGGTCAGATTTCCGGCGCCGTCAGCGGTAAAGACCCCGACTGAAGTTAGAGTCGCGGGCGCAATGTTGGTATTACTGAGGTCGGTGCCGGGAATTCCAAATACGAAATTTCCAGAGAGCGAAGATGTTTTGAACGAACCAGCGGCGGTTCCCTGACCAATTGCTAACCCTGCTGTCAGGCCGAAACCGGCTCCCAGTCGCACTGTCCGTTTCGATTAACTTGATGTGACTTCCATCGACCATGTAGCCGGTGAACTGAATGGGAATCGGCTTGTTGGTTGGACCGAAAGTCTGCCGTCAGATTAAATGTAACCGCTCCGAACGAATCAGGATTGGTGAGCGTTCCGGAAACCCCGCCAAACTTGGCGTCAACTTCTTCGCGAGGATTTCGTCCGTCACTCCACCAGTCCCCGAGATTGCGTTAGGCGAATCAATATTGAAAACGCCTCCGAATGCCAACGGAATTACTTTCGGAATATCGAGGCCGCTCATGACGAATGAGAATCCACCGAGCGGAGGGGTGGTGCTCGGTCTGCAAATCCATCGTTCCGACGGCGGAGGATCCAGTCTGCGCATTGCCTAAGTCCAGCTGGGAGATTAGCGACTGAGAATTGGTGAGATAGACAAATGTAAATGTCTCAATGCCATTCCCTCCAATGTCGGTGTCCCCAGTGTTGATGGTGATCGTCCCGCGTCCGTCATTGCCGAGGAAGTAGCTGCCCGCATTGGTGAGAATCGTGTCCGACTTAGTCATCAATGCGCTCGTATTCTGGTCAAAGAAATTGACAGCTTTGCTCGCACGAGGAAATGCCGCCATTGCCATCGAGCACAACAACCCCGCAAACTGATAATTTAATCCGTCATTTATTCCCTGCGCCTGCAGAACATAGGAACCCTGAAGACTGCTGCCAAACGCGGTGACGGTGAACGGGAGCGACTGACGTTCTTCGTATGGTCGGCGGTCGCGAAGGCAACGATATTGATTCCCGTGAGACTGTTCCCGGAGAGTGCAGCAGGAGGGGTATAGGTGGTGGGCGAACCACTCGCGGTATGTAGAGGGCTGATGGTGCCGCAGTTCCCGGCGCCGTTTGAGCAAGTTAGGGTCCAGTCAATTCCAGCATTGGTAGTGAATCGTTGCTGACGACTGCAGTGAGGTTGGTCGCGGAACCTACGGTCACTGTTCCGGATGGAACTGGCTGGAAAGCAATGCTGATGTTGGACGGCGGAGGCGGTGGGGGATTCTGCACATTGAACGTGCTGCTTCCGCATCCGGCGAGGACAGCCACTATCGCCATCGGCAGAAGAGAGAGAATCCATCGTTGAGTTGCCACTGCCAACCTCCTCAGGTTGAGTTCTTTGCCCTCGTCAGCGAATAAGTTGACTTCACCAAGTTCTGACATCACTGTCCCGTGCCGCGCAGATAAACAAATTGTGGAGTACCGGTGGGCGCGGGAGAGTAATTGATCGTCAACGTACCCGGAACAAACCCGATGCCGCCGGGCTTGAATGTCACAGTCAGCGTGCAGCTGCTGCCGGGAGCTAACGTGGCTGCGCAATCGTCCGTCTCGGAGTAATTGCCAGACGCTAGCACCCTGCCCACAAAACTAATGGTCTGTGGGTTCGGAATCGTGGGGTCGTTAAATAGTGTGACTGTCAGCGGCGCGCTCGTCTTACCGACAGGTTGATTTCCAAAATCGAGGCCTGCCCCTGGGGACATTCGAATCGGGCTGGGAGTGTTGGCTTTCAACTCCACCGGAAACCGGCCAGAATCGATTTCGCAGTTGGTGGTAACTGCTCCGTAGCACTGTTCGGTGTTGAGTTCGAGAAAAAAGTCCAGTCCTGAATTTATGTTCGTGTTGGGTTGCGGCACATATGCCATTTGGAGACTGCACGACGCCTGCGGAGTCAGAATAGTTCCCGTACAGGTATCTGCCGATATCTGAAAATTCGGCTTGCCAGTTCCAGAATCACTGTCGCAGTTATAGGAAATCGAAGACCCGTTGGGAGTAATCGGGAGAATCCCGCCCGGTCCGTTACTCACGACTTGCAAACCGCTGACCTGCCCGTCGTCAAGCAGTGGGTTATACGGCAGCACCAGTTGTCCCTTCGGAGGGTTCACGCAGCCGTCAGTCGCACCGTGCAAAATTTGAACGGGTTGCGCGCTGATATTGGTAAACGTCAGCAATTGAGGAAGACTGGCTTGTGAAATCGCTTCCGCGCCGAAATCGAGTTCTCGAGTGGACGGAATGATGGCGCTCAGTCCGATACCCGTGACGGGCACCGCGAAGGACTTATCGCTGTCCGCGCCAGCCGCCCCGTTCACAGTTATCTCCGCGCCTTGCGAAAGGGGACACCACTCCGGTGCCGCGCCGGCAATGGACGGAGGAGTTCCGAACGGCAGCCACGGACAGCTTTCCTGAGGAGCAAACGTGACCGTCGCCGTACAGGACTGAGAAGACGTGAGCGAAAAAGATGCGCCCGGCGAAGTTGCGCAAGTGTCCTGCTCAGTAAAACTGGGCAATCCGGTAAAGTCACTTTGACCGTTAAAGATGTTGTCGCCAAAGTTTGTGAAAGTTAACGTAAGACCATTCAATGTAGCGCCAGAGGAATTGGACACAGTAACGGTTTGGGAAGTAGGCGCGGTTGCGAGCCCTTGCGCTGGGAAAGTAAGTAGTGCGGGGGTGAGAGTCAGTGGTTGTTGGCAAGCCTTGGAGGTGCCGAATCCCAGACAAATATTTCCAAAGTCTCCGGCGGTTACGGTGCTGCCCACGCTCCCTCCGCACGCTTTCGACGCGACGAGATAGGATGGTCCAACACCCGTTAAAACCGATCCGCCCTGGACGGTGTTGAGCGTGACCGGCGCAATCCCAGTTGTCGAGAACGAACCGATCGGGCCGCCAATCTGGCCTAATGTTGATCCGTCGTTGCCGACGATTTGCATGAGGACCGAATTACCGCTAATTTGGCCGGTGAGAGTTGCGTCGGCGAAGCAAGGGTAGTCGCTCACCACACTTGGCGGAATTACAAAACTCAATGTGCCGCTTATGGTAGCGCTCGTCGCACCAATATTCGGGCCCTGGGTGAGCATACCGATCGCAGGAAAATCCTGGTTGCTGAGGCCCGCGACACCGCCGGTGCTATGGAAGTTTCCTTGAAATGTGCCAGTTAGTGTCGGCACGGAAACCGCACTCCATTGCAATCCGGTTTGCGCGGTCCCGCATGGAGATCCATCTCCTGCCGTTCCGGCGGTTGAAGTGTACGTGCCCACCATTGTGGAACTGTCGCTGCTGAGCATCCCTGTGAAAACAAATGTCTGAGAGCTCGCAACTGCTGTGAGGGTGACAGTCTGGCCGCTGATCGTTCCGGTGATCGGAGCCGAGCCGCTGTTGCAAGGATTGGACACATCGGGTAGCGAAACGGAATACACCAGCTGCCCGGTCACGCTGCCATTATTTGCCACTAGAAAGCCGCCTTGCACTCCTCCCAAGAACGAACCATCGGGTGGGTTCGCCACCGTAAATTGCCAGTTGCCGGAAAGAGTTAGCGGGAGTGATGTGTTGGAGTTACTGCTGCTTCCACAGCCGGCCAGCAGTAGAGTTCCAACTACTGACAGAGCCGTTATGATCCTTGATGATTTCGATGTACGCATATTTCTCCACTTACTTCGCGAGATCTTAGAAACCCAATTTGAGACCGAACTGAATCGTTCGAGGGCGGTGCGCATTCAGAGGATGCAGGAACGACGCTCCGCTCACGCAGTCGGAACTGCCGCCCTTGAATCCGGCGGAATTTTGAGGCCCCGCATAGCAACTGACGATGTTGTTGCCGCTGCTCCCAGGATTATCTGGATCGTAAACACGGAATTCGGTGTGATTGAAAACGTTGAAGGCTTCGGCTCGAAACTCCAAGTCAGCCTTTTCGCGGATTTTGAAATGCTTGAGCAGAGCTAGGTCAAAGTTCAAACGGCTAGGATTGTTCAGGTAGTTACGGCCAGCGTCTCCGAATGTGAGTCCTCTGGGAGCGACAAACTGCGAAGGATTGCCGATGAGTGGTCCGAAGCTCCCAGTGTTGTTCCCCGGCGAGGGAATTCCGTGGACAACGTCGGGATATGACTCGGCGACGCCAAGTCCGCTGGAAACTCCCGCGTTGTCCGTCAGGGAGATTCCGGTATTCCCCGCGCTGTTAATCACCGTGAATGGCGTGCCCGATTGAAAAAGAGTGACACCAGAAATCTCCCACCCCTCGGCAAGCTGGTTCACGAAGGAAGAACAGCAGTGGCGGATAGGCGATGATGTGTCAGGCTGCTGATCTTTTTCTGATTTTTCGTGTGATTTTGCGGCAACCGGTTTTCGGTCGTAAGCCCAGTCACTGAAACGACGTGGAAGATTCTTGAGCGGCAGGCGATACACGTAGCTAACGTTGACCAGATGCCGCTCGTCAAAATTTGAACTCGCACGGTTTTCACGTAGGTCGTAAGAGTTGACTAAGACGGGATCGCTTCGATCGGATGCATCGTCGATCGAGTGACTGTAAGAATAAGAGATCCCCAGCGTAAGGGGACCGCTCTGGTGTCGCATCGTAGCCTGCAACGCGTGATAGCTGGAGTTCGCCACGTTCTGTAACGAGAGCACTCTTCCGAGGCCGGGATAAGGCCGTCCTGGCAGAGAGTTGACGTTTGGGATGTTGGGGTTCGTACACGCCGCTTGCAGGTACATATAAGCCGGATTCCCGGGCGAAACCTGTGTTCCATTTTCCAAGAGAAACGAGGTCGTACCATCTCCCGGATTTTGGGTTGGAGATCCCGGTGGTGCTACCGTGCAATCCGTGATCGTGAGCGGCTCGTTCGGACCGAAGGGATTCTGACTTACTGGCAACGGCTTCAACTGATTGAGCTGGCGCTCGACCGTAAGATGTGTTCCTTTGCTCCCGACGTAGCCCAGATTGATCACTACCGACTTGGAAAGTTCGCGTTGTACTCCAAAGCTCCATTGCTGCGCGTAGGGCCAGATTGCTTTTGTGGGTATGGAAGTGACATCGAGCGGAAAGGCAGATCCGGATGGCGGCGCGACTCCACCCAGCGGGCTTGCGCAACCGCTGTTGCTTGGATCAAACGCGAGGCCATATCCGACATTGCCAATACAGGTGTAGTTAAGAGGAAGAGGTTGCGTCATGCTGAGCACTACGGGTGCGCTAGCCTCCAGCGAACCAGTGTTGGCTTCGTTACCGGTGCCGTGCTCATAAAATATTCCGTAGCCGCCACGAATCGAGGTCTTGCCATCTCCCCAGGGATCCCAGGCGAAACCGATACGCGGCGCAGGGTTGAACAGATGGCCCTTCATGCAGCTAGCGGGCGTGCCATTGAATCCGCATCGAACCAATCCCAGGTCGCTCACCAGCCTCGGATCAAGCTGGAAAGTGACAGGATCAAAAGGTACTGGCGTCGATCCTGCAGACTTGTCTAGTAACTCGCCATAACTTGGATCAACGGCAAATCGATTCGGATCGAACCGTGAGGCTTCCCAATTCCATGCGTTGCGGTTCTTTTCGCTATAAGTGCCAAACAGGCTGATTCGCAATCCCATGTTGAATGTGAGTCGCGGAGTTACCTTCCAGTCATCTTGTACATAGGGCTCCGCGATCTGATAACGCTGGTAGTAACGATGCTGGGCTGAATCCTGGGTAAAACTCTGGATGTACCCAGCTGGCGTGTTATGGACGTTCGCATCTGATTCGACGAGGAAATCGGCGAAGGCATTGCCCGTACTGTGGGCGAGGTTGCTAAAGGTCAACAGACCTTGCTGATCGCCTGATGCCGCACCGATCGCGTTATTATCCTGATTGCGCTGAGAATACACATACTGCATTCCAAATTGCAGTGTGTGCTTGCCAAGAGACTTCCCCACATCATCGCGCCAGGAGTAAGTCGGATTCGTATGTCCCCATGGCATGTACGACGGATCGGCGGCAAATCCTCTTCCACCATAGGCGGCGTTCGTACCGAGGATATTTATTCCCGGCATCTTTCCGCCAAAGCCGTTATTGAAAATATGGCCGATGGCGCACTGTGGAAATCCGGTAATAGGATCAATGCTAAGTAGCGGATTGCATTGCCCTGGCGCTGAGGGGTCGGTCACGAGTGGTTGATCCAGCGACGGATCCCGCTGGAATCGCGCCCCGCCTGGGCCATTTTGATCGGCCAACGTTATGCCGGAATTCGCGTAGCTGATGACGAGGTCGTTCAGCAGCGTGGGCGATATCGTGGTTGTCAGGCGAGCGACGAGATCAATGCCGGGTCCAAAGAATCGGTTCTGAATCGTGGGAAAAGTGTCGCGCGCAATGCCCCACTGCGGAGTAAGTACTGACGTATCCCAAGCGTCGTGAATATAGCGAAACGACAGTTTGTTCTTATCGTTCAACGTGTGATCGATGCGAAATAACTCTTCTCGCCAGTAAGTGGAGGGCGAGACGGAGGTGTCATAACAACGATTGGGATCACTGGGATCAGGTCGGGAAGGATCGAAATTCGCCAAACTGACGTTGCAACCGAACGGAGCATTCGGAAGCGGAATCAGGTTCGCATTGAGAATCGCTAACGCATTCTTATCGACGCTGGTGGTCCCGAGCACGCCTTGCAAATGCGCTAATGGGATCAGAGTTCCCGGTGCCCCACCTGGCGAGACGGACGGGCAGTCCGGAAATTGCGATCGAACAAATATCCCACCGTTCAAGGGACACACATCGCTGAAATCGAAGTCCCGATATACAGCTCCGGTACCCGCATTCACCTGAAGGTTCGGTTGAATGCCGTTGGGCGTAAGAATCAATCCGCGCTCTTTCAATCCGGGAACGGCTTGGTTGTATTCGGTGGGAGTTTTTTCAAGGCGGAACTCTTCGGAGAAAAAGAAAAATGTCTTGTCTCTCTTGGTATTAAAAATCTTTGGGATCGTAAGTGGGCCGCCGATCGTGCCACCGAAATCCTGACGACGATATAGCGGAGCCTTGCCGCCGATCGACTGGCCTATTGTCTGACCTGGTAGCGCTGGAGCAACACCCGCAAAATCAAAATAGTTACGGGAATTAAATGCCTCGTTGCGGACGAAATCGTAAATATTTCCGTGGTACTGATTGGTGCCGGACTTAGTTGTAACTTGTACGGTTCCCGACGCAGTTCGCCCATATTGAGCGCCGTAGTTTGAGGTCAGGACTTTGACTTCCTGAATCGCATCGAGACTGGGATAGACCATCAAGGTGCTGGATGCGCCGTTCAGCCCCGTGTTGAGAACGTCGCTGCCATCGACATCGAACGTGTTGTATTCGACGCGGCCGCCGTTGACGCTGTACTTCACGCTGCCTACAACTCCAACTTTTGCTTCGTCCTGCCCTGTCTGGTTGCTGACACCGGGTGCGAGCGCGATCAACTGCGTAAAGTTGCGACCGTTGAGTCCAATGGAAACTACTTCTTTTTGCGTGATTGTTCCGGAGACGCTGGCAGTCTCTGTCTCAACCGTACCCACCCCGCCCGATTCGACGTTGACTTCAGTTTTTTCACCTGCTGGCTCTAAGGAGACATCGAGTGTTAGTTCGAGACCGGCCGTGACAGCGATGTTGTCGAGAACCTTTGGCGAGAAATTGGGGGCGGTAATAGTAATAGTGTAAGTCCCCGGCTTCAGCGCCGTGAACGTGTATTCGCCTTTTTCATTGATGGGAGCGTCGATCTTAGTCCCGTCTGCACCACTAAGTGTAGCTTTTGCGCCAGCCCCGGTCACCACCGCCTGAGTCTGATCAGTCACGGTTCCGGTGATGGACATTCCGCCGGAAGATGGCTTGTCCGTGGCGGGCTTCGAGATATCTTGTGCGAATCCTGGGCAAAACAGCACTGACACAATCAATAAAACGCCGATGGCGCGAATAGTAAAGCTGAGCGCATGCGCGTGCACACGTGTGCTGGAGTAACAACTGGCTATTGGACGATGCATGGCAAGCGGGGATTCTAAATGCCTTAGCACCAGCTCTAAGGTTAAAAGAGTGTGAATTTGATTTTCGCTAGCACTGTAACACTGCCTTAACACTTCTCTGCGGCGAGGGCGCGCAGCATATCTAATCGCATCGAGCTGAGGTTTCTGCCGCAAACAAAAGCGAAACTTTGCATCAGTTTGCGTTCAAGGAACTTTCACTAACTTGTCACCGAACCTTAACATCGCCCGGCGGATGAGCCGATAGACTTCGGCCTGCAATGAAAAGCTTGCTGCGACGAGTTGGTTTTTTCGATCTCTACCTTGATCGACAGCTTTTGCAGCAACTGGGTCTGTCAACTCTCGGCGAATACAGATAGATCTGGAAAAGACCGGAACTTACAACAGTCCCCTGTCCACGCGTGCGGCCCTATGCCCCATGTTCAACGAATCAGATTTGGAACCATCCGAAAGGAATACACAACTATGTCGCGTATGAAATCAATTTTTGCGTTGCTGCTGCTGGCAGCAACCGTGGGCATCGTACCGCAGGCTAGCGCCACGGTCACGGTAGAAGTAACCATTGCTGGCTCTTCCGCCATGTGGCAGACCTTGGCGCTTGGCGCTTACACCCTAGCCGGTCCCGGTGCAGGTCACTGGACGAGCGCCTCGAACGCCGTCAATCTAACCGACACTCGCGTAACGCCCGTCAACGTTGATCCAGGGACCATCTGGATCGTTTGGAACTCCACCGCCACGAAGGTTTGGTCCTTTAACAAAGTGGACTCCGTTGTTGGCGATCGCTGCTATTTTGCGCAGCCACACTGCAGCGTGAACGCCACGACAGCCAATCTTGCGGGCTCAGGCGCGAACGCGATCTCTTCGACCCTCTGGGGTGATGGATCCTCCGACACTGCACTTCCCGCTTCCCTCGTTTCTCTGTTCGCAGCCGGCACGCCAGTTAGCGTCGCAGCCACTGACATTCGTCCTGAAGACGCAGCATTTGCTGCCTGCCGCGTGAATTCCGCACTCGGCGCTGGATCGAATAGCGGTGGTAATGGCGACAAACTCGACGGCCTCGGCTACAACACCAGCAATACTGCTGGCGTTTGCCCGGCTGCGGGTCTCTCGGCCGCGCACTACGTTGGAAATCCCATCAAGAGCGGCTACCCTGGCAGCACCTCGCAGGCGAACGTTCTTTCCTTCAACATTAAGGGTTCAGATCCAATCAGCGGCACTTCCATCCCTGCCTTCAGCGTCGTCGAAGTGGGAGCTGAGCCGATCGTATTCATCACCGAGCGTGATAAAGGTCAGTTGACCAATCTCACAAACGCAACCCCGCAGCAATTGCAAGACGCGTTTTCGGGCGCGAACTGCGATGCCAGCGCATTCGGATTGCCTGCTGGTGGAATCAGCATCAATCTGCGCGAACCGCTGTCAGGCACCATGAACACGACGGAAGCCACTGTGTTCCGCGGCCCCACGGTTTATCCGGGTTCGATCCTTGGAGCGAGCCAGGAAGCCAACGTCGGCAACAACAACCCACTCGCAGGAAACTCGGGAACCTGTCTCTCGGGTAGCGGAGCTCGCTATCGCGCGATCGGCACCGGAGAAGAAGTAAAATCCGTCCAAAAATCCGGCGCCAACTACTCCACCGATGGCATTGGATACACGTTCTTCAGCTACGGAAACGTGGGATCCATCGCCAACCAAACAGCCTATGGTTACATCACGCTGAACAATGTGGATCCGATTTTCGCCAGCTACGGACCGCAGAACTCCACGGGAGCCGGATACGATCCCGGTCAGCCCGCAACCGCCGGCACTCTGCCAGCTGCGGGCAACTTGCCTTCAGTTTGCGGCGCGGCATTCCCTTGCAACGAAAAACAAATCTGGCAGGACGGTTTGTCCTTCCCGAACCTCCGCAACGGAACTTACTCAGCTTGGTCGATCGTGCGCCTGGTTAGCAACGGAACCGGACTTACGAACGCCAAAGCGCTGGTCACCAAGTCGAATGCTTTCGTAGTCACGTCCGTTCCAGACTACGTTCCGTTCGTCAAGGTCACGGCAGGCGGCACCGTCGATCCAGGCCTGCTGATCCGACGTTCGCACTACCAGGAGTATGACGGCGCAGGCAACTTCCTCGGTGCAGCTCCGGTCAACAACGGCACCACCGAAGCGGGCGGCGACGCGGGCGGACAGATTCTCTCCTGTGCGACCACGACCACTTGCTCCACCATCACGCAGCACGTTCAGGGCGGTCAAGGGCTTCAGGTTCGCCCGTAAGCAGTCGCAACACGAATCACGAAGTCAGAAAGGGCGGGCCGTTCGCGGCTCGCCCTTTTTGTTTACGCCCGCGCGGAATCCGAAGGTCTTCGCTCAACACCCGCCCGCACGCGTTTTAACACCTCCCCAAGCAATCGATGATCTTTATCCAATAGTTCGTCCGTCAGCACGCGCCTTAATAGGTGCAGCGGCACGGCGCCGGTCTACGGAAACGCCTGACCAGCAGGCGTTTTGCGCAGGTTGTGCAAATTTTCTGCACTATAAAAATAATGTCTATCGACATACTTGATATTCGACCGACTGTGCCCTATGCTCGGCTCTCGTTACCAGCTCGCCCGTGCCGCCACTCCCCCCTAGGCGACGGATCTCTTACCGAACCTCTCGAAAGGAATACCAAGGGATAACTTATGTCGCGTATACAATCGATTTTCGCGTTGCTGCTATTGACCGCAGTCGCTGGCATTGTGCCTCAAGCAAAAGCTGCCACTACTGTCGAGGTCATGATCGTAGGTGCGTCCGCTGAGTGGCAGACGTTAGCATTGGGAGCAAACAGCCTGGCAGGTGCAGGGGCTGGGCACTGGACAAGCGCCTCCAACGTAATCGACCTGACCGATACTCGCGTATCCCCGGTGAACGTGGACGCTGGCACTCTCTGGATTGTTTGGAATGCCGCCGCCACCAAGGTTTGGGCGTACGAAAAAGTCGATTCCGTCGTCGGAGTACGCTGCTACTTTGCGCAACCGCCTTGCGGAGTCAGCGCTCCGCTTGCCAATCTTTCCGGTAGCGGTTCCAACCAGATTCCTGTTGCGCTTTGGGGCGCCGACTCAGCCCTTCCGGCCAGCATTGTCTCTTTGTTTACGACCGGGGTTACGACCAATGTGGCGGCAACGGTAATTCGTCCCGAAGATGCGGCGTTCATTACATGCCGCGCGAACTCGGCCCTCGGTGCGGGCTCAAAGGGTGGAGCAGCCAGTGATGGACTCGATGGTCTTGGCTATAACACGAACAATGCATCAGGCGTTTGTCCCGGTCCGGGTCTTGCCCAATCCTTTTATGTTGGAGCACCGATCAAGAGCGGATATCCCGGAAGTACAGGAGCAGCCAATGTCCTTGCTTTCAATATCAAAGGTACGGATCCCATCAGCGGCACCAACATCCCAGCGTCAACGGTCGTAAACGTGGGAGCGGCTCCGCTGATATTCATCATAGAGCGCGACAAGGGACAACTTACGAATCTTGCGAATGCAACCCCCGCGCAACTACAGCAAGCTTTTTCGGGTGCCAACTGCGATGCCAGCGCATTTGGGCTGTCGCCGGCTGGAATTAATATTTTTATCAATGAAGGTATCTCGGGCCAGGGTTACATTGCGGAAGCGACTGTGCTCCGCCATCCGACCGTTTACACGGGCACGGGATCAGGTACGGTTCTCGGCTTGAGCCAGGAATCCAATGTGGGTGCGAATAATCCACTGGCTGGGCAGTCCGGAACCTGTGTCGGAGGAGCAGGCGCGCGCTATCGGGCGATTGGTTCCAGTGAAGAAACCAAAGCTGTTCAAACCTCCGCTTCCAAGTTCGGTGGAACGGACGGTATTGGCTATGGAGTCTTCAGCTACGGAAACTTCAGCTCGATTGCCAACAACCCCGCATACGGTTACATCACCCTAAACAACGTCGATCCGATTTTCGCCAGCTACGGACCGCAAAATTCAACGGGCACTGGCTACGATCCGGGTCAGCCGTCGTCCGCAGGAACTTTGCCGGCAGCAGGAAATCTGCCTGCCTCTTGTGGCAGCGCATTTCCTTGTCCGGAAAACCAGATCTGGCAGGGCGGCTTGTCGTTTCTAAATCTCCGGAATGGAACCTACGCTTCTTGGTCGCTGCTACGGCTGATCAGCAACGGAACCTTCTTGACGAATGCCAAGGCTCTGTCCAAGGCTTCGCAACAATTCGTGGTCACGTCCGTGCCTGACTTTGTTCCCTTCGTGAAAACGGTAGCGGGTGGAATCACCGATCCAGGCCTGTTGCTAGTGCGCTCGCACTATCAGGAGTACGACGGAGCGGGCAACTTGATCGGAGCGGTTCCGGTTAACAGCGGAACCACGGAAGCCGGCGGAGACACAGGCGGCGAAATTCTTTCGTGCCCGACCACGACCACCTGCGCCAAGGTTACTCAGAACGTTCAAGGGAACCAGGGCCTGCAACTCAGACCGTAAGAGTTTCAGATCAGAATCACCGAGGGAGTAGGTATGGGGCGGATCGCATTTCCGGATCCGCCCCTTCACTTGAAATCGACCCGCGCCGGACCGAATTTCCAGTAGCGAATTTCTAGTGCCGCATTCCTAGCAACGGATTTTCTAACGACGATGGAAGTTACAGTCCGTTAACATTTGCAGGGTAGTCTGACCAGTGTGGTTTTCCAATCCGCTGTACGTACGAACAAGAATCGCTGTCCAGGAACGATGATGCACAAGTCCTTATTCTATGTTTTGCGAGTAATAGCTTTTGGAGCGGCCCTTTTATTCGTTGTACCAGACGGCCTCGCGCAATTCTCGCCTGCTTCGGCGCCCGTTGCCGATCCAACAGACCATCGCTTTCAAGGTTCGCACGAGGATTGGACTTCGCCCGCACTCGACAAGAGCCAACTCAAGGCCGTTCTCCCGCTTTCTGCTTTCACCGCGGACAATCCGAAATACACCGTCGAACTCCTGCAAGTACAGTGGCGATGGGGCGATCCGATTGATCTTTACGTGATAAAACCCAAAGGGGTTAAGAATCCGCCTGTGATTTTGTACCTTTACGGATATCCCACCGACACTGATATTTTCAAGAACGACGACTATGAAGAGCTGGTAACCAAAGACGGCTTCGCAGCCGTCGGCTTCGTTTCCGCGCTAACGGGACACCGCTATCACGATCGTCCGCTAAAAGAATGGTTCCTCAGCGAATTACAGGAGAGTCTGGCAACTTCTACTCACGACGTGCAGATGGTATTGAACTATCTGGCGACGCGAGGCGACCTCGATATGAATCGCGTGGGAATGTTCGCCCAAGGTTCGGGAGCGAGCATTGCGATCCTGGCTTCCTCGGTGGATTCGCGCATTAAGGTTTTAGAAGCTCTGGATCCGTGGGGAGATTGGCCGCGATGGTTGGCGACTTCTCCCTTTGTCCCGCAAGACGAACGCGCGCTCTACACAAAGCCTGACTTTTTGGAGAAAGTTGCGACGCTGGATCCAGTGGTGGTACTTCCAAAGATTCAGGCAAAGCAATTCCGACTCGATACGGAACGATTCGATACCGTGACACCAAAAGACATCCAGCTAAAATTTAAAGAAGCCGCCCCGGCGGGCGCCACGATCATGAACTACGAGACGCAGAACGATTTCAAAGCGGCGTTTGAGGGTGGCAACAACTTATTGTGGATTCAACGGGCACTGCGAGCCCTTCCACCGCAACCGGAAGCAAAACATTAGCGCCACGCCCCTGCATCCTCTCTTCTTTAGCCACCATGGATGGGCAGCAGGGGAAAATTCGTTAGCATTGCTAACGAATTTTGGATCGAATTCCCTGGTCCGCCTTCCGCCTATTCTGTGATCTCATTCCGCAATCTAAATCCATAATCCTCGGAACCGCTTGTCCCCTGAAGAGCATCCATAAGGCTGATGAGAACGCCTTGCGATATTGCTACGGGGGGATCGACGGACGGCCGAGTTCCCTCTCGCTCGGGCGCCAGAGTCTGGATTCTCGCCGCAACCATTCTTGGATCGAGCCTTGCTTTTATCGATAGCACTGTTGTCAACGTCGCTCTGCCGGCGCTCCAGGCAAGTTTTCACGCCACTGTGGTGGACGTGCAATGGGTGGTCGAATCCTACGGACTTTTCTTGGCAGCGTTAATCCTGGTCGGCGGATCGCTCGGAGACATGTTCGGCCGACGATTGGTGTTCGTCGTCGGCGTCTCGATATTTGCCTTGGCGTCGGCGGTCTGCGGCCTAGCCTCGAACATCGATCAACTGATTATTGCGCGAAGCATTCAAGGTATCGGTGCCGCGTTACTTGTACCAGGCAGTCTCGCGATCATCAGCACATCCTTCGATCCGAAGAGTCGCGGTCAGGCGATTGGTACGTGGTCCGGCGTTACCGCGATGACGACCGCTCTTGGGCCGGTTCTTGGCGGATGGCTGATCGAGCATGCGTCCTGGCGTTGGGTCTTCTTTATTAATATCCCCCTGGCTGTAGCTGTGGTCGTCATTTCCTTTTGGTCGATTCCCGAAAGCCGCAGCGGAAGCGCCGAACGTTTGGATTGGACTGGTGCAATTCTTGCGACTTTCGGCCTCGGCGGCGTGGTTTACGGGTTGATCGAGTCGGTCAACCTCGGTTGGAGAAGTCCTCTGGTCTTGGGAAGTCTTATCGGGGGCTTTTTTTGTCTCATTGCATTTGTGCTCGTTGAGGCCAGGATATCGGCGCCGATGCTCCCGCTGAAACTTTTTAACTCCCGAAGCTTCTCGAGCGCAAACCTGCTTACGCTGTTTCTCTATGCCGCGATTGGAATTTTCTTTTTCTTGTTTCCCATGAACCTGATTCAAGTTCAGAGGTATTCGACAACCGCCGCCGGAGCTTCTGTGCTTCCACTGATTCTTCTGATGTTTCTTCTCTCCCGCTGGTCGGGAGGACTCGTCACTCGTTACGGTGCAAGGGGTCCGCTGATCATCGGCCCTCTGATTGTCGCTGTGGGATTTGTTCTGTTCGCTGTGCCATCCATCGGAGATAGCTATTGGAAATCATTCTTCCCGGCCGTCGTTGTTTTGGGATTGGGAATGGCAGTTACCATTGCTCCCCTCACAACGGTCGTGATGAGTTCAGTGAATCAGGGCCGCGCCGGCACGGCTTCTGGAATCAACAATGCCGTGGCAAGAGTCGCGGGTGTAATCGCGATCGCACTGCTCGGAATTGTGATGGTGAAGGCGTTTGATCATCGACTGAACCACAATGTAGCTCATCTCACGCTACCGCCCAACGTCGTGCAGTATCTTCACGCAAACGAAATTCAACTCGCAGGTTTGCAGGCGCCCGCTGGCCTGGGTCCTGTTGTAGTCAGCGCCGTCTCCAGCGCAATCGGCAACGCGTTCATCTTTGGATTTCGAATCATCATGTTTGTCTGCGCATTGCTCGCACTTGCGAGCGCCATCGTCACGTGGCTCGTTCAACCTACAATGACTCAGGGAGAGATTGCCTAGCATGAGCCCACTTTCAACATCTTCGGCGGTTCACACCGACAGCGTGACCCGCCATTACAAAATGGGCGATGGGTTGGTGCGCGCGGTGGACGGGATCTCCATCGATATTCCCGCCGGACAATTCGTCGCGCTGCTGGGCCCGTCAGGATCCGGCAAATCGTCGTTGCTCAATATGGTTGCGGGCCTCGATAGTCCTACCTCAGGGACGGTGATTGTTCACGGTAAGAATCTCGCGTCGCTATCGCGACAGGAATTGGCTAAGTATCGATTGCATACGGTTGGAATGGTCTTTCAATCGTTCAATCTGATTTCGAGCATGTCATTGCTGGAAAATGTGGCACTCCCGATGAGGTTCGCTGAAATTGACCGGCGTGAGCGCGCGACCTTGGCAAGAGAGGCGCTGGAACGCGTGGGATTGGGCAAACGTCTCACGCATCGTCCCACGGAACTTTCAGGCGGCGAGCAGCAGCGTGCCTCGCTGGCGCGCGCGCTCATCAACAAACCAAAACTCTTATTGGCGGACGAACCGACCGGCAATCTGGATAGCCGTACCGGCACCGAGATCATGGACCTGATTCGTAGCTTCAATCAGTCGCTGGGCATGACCGTGGTGATGGTCACTCACGAACAGGCATTGGCCGAAAAGTATGCAGGACGAATGTTGCATCTCGCCGACGGGAAACTCGTCGACGATGTGGGTGCGGGCGGAATCGAGTCTACAAACCCGACAGTATCCCGATCGATCTCGCCGCAAGGGGGCTCCCTGTGAAGTTCTACGACGTGGCAGACCTCGCCGTGCGCAATTTACGCGAGTCTATCTTTCGCAATTCCCTGACGACGGTTGGCATCTCCGTGGGGGTGGCATCTCTGGTAGCAATGCTTTCGCTCGGCATCGGGTTACAGCAACTCGCGACTGCACGACTCCGAAAGTCCGGACTGTTCGACACGGTCGTGGCCAGTTCGAGGCGCGACCTCCGCAACTTCCGCGAATCTCGTGACGACGGTGCAACGCCTGCTGAGAGTCCCTCACTGGATGAATCTGCACGACAGAAAATCGAGCAACTCCCGGGAGTCGCCGAGGCCTATCCGGATATTCGATTCGTGACGCAACTGCGCTTCAACGACAAGCCATACATGACCATGGTGGGCGGAGTGCCGTTTTCCGCAAAGAATAACAACGACGCATTCGATGGAATGCAAGGGAGTTTCTTTTCATCGGATGCTGCGGCAGAAGTCATTCTGCAAAAATCGTTTGCGGAAGAATTGCTGGGCAAGACGCAGGCAAGGGGCGGCGTCGATAAAGATAAAGACAAAACAGATATTGCAGAATTAGCGAAACCGCTACTCGGAAAAGAATTGATTATGAGCTATGCGGAGCGAACCGCGACGCCGGCCTCGACGGTAGCTTCCGGAATTTTACCTGCACCCTCGAGTGGCAGCGCGTCATACTCCGTCATCTCACGCCAGCAGGCGCTGAAAATAGTTGGAATCACCGATCTCGATCCCGACAGTATGCGCGGAACTGGACGCGCGCGTGTATTCCTGCCGCTCAAGTTGGCGCAAAATCTGCACGTCATGCCGTCCGAAATGCGGGATGCTTCTGTGAACGGCGAGGCGACTTACACTTCGATCAGTGTGCGAGTCAAGAATCCGAATCAGGTTCCGGCGGTCGAAGATGCTATTAAGAAGATGGGATTCAGCGCATTTTCCATCGTTGATGCTACGAACAGCATGCGTCAGTTCTTCGCCGTGCTCGACGTATTCCTGGCAATTTTCGGCAGCCTCGCGCTGGCTGTGGCGTCCATCGGGATCGTGAACACGCTCGTGATGGCGATTCTTGAACGCCGTCGAGAAATTGGAATCATGAAAGCGATCGGCGCAAGCGATGGTGATGTGCGAGGTCTTTTCTTCGCGGAAGCTGGCGCCATGGGAGTGGTCGGTGGCATCGGCGGGGTCGCTCTCGGTTGGGGGATTGGGCGTCTAATCAATTTCGTGACGAATATTTATCTTGCGCGGCAACACTTCCCTTCCGCGGAGATCTGGTCGGTGCCGCTCTGGCTGGTTCTCGGCGCGATTACTTTTTCTATCATCGTCAGTCTGTTGTCGGGACTGTATCCGGCGGGCAGAGCGGCGCGCCTTGACCCTGTACAGGCTCTGCGCTATGAGTAGACTTTTGCCGGCTCCGCGATTATTGCGATCGCTTTCGCTCGTTGCGTTCTCGCTGCTTCTTCCGATCCTCGTGCTGGTCTCCGAGGCACATGGTCAAGGCCGCATCGACTGCAACGCGATAGAGAGCCGGATCCTTGCGCAATCAATACGCTACTGTGTCATGTTGCCACCTGACTACGACAGCGCCGTTGCTGGTCGAGATCCGAAGCGATATCCCGTCTTATATTTTCTGCACGGGCTGGGAGATAACGAACAGACTTTATTTAAAGGCGGCGGATGGGACGTCGTTCAGGACTTGCGTCGGCAAGGAAAGATCACGGATTTTCTGATCGTCGCACCCGAAGGAAAAAGTACTTTTTACATTAATTCCGCCGACGGTCACACACGATATAGCGATTTTTTCCTGCGCGAGTTCATTCCCTACATTGAGTCACATTATTCGATCCAACGCGAGCGCTCCGCTCGGGGCGTCAGTGGTGTTTCTATGGGCGGATATGGTGCTCTGCGCTTCGCCTTCGCCTATCCCGAGATGTTTGGATCGGTCAGCGCTCAAAGCGCTGCTCTCATTTCTGAAATACCATCGCGGAGCAAGAAATCGCTCTCTGAAGCGCCGGATGACGGTGGGTTCGCAGGTATGCAGCGAATGTTGGGTGCCGTATTCGGCAATCCGATCGACGTACCACACTGGAAGCTCAACAGTCCCTTTGTTCTGGCGAAGCAGAATCGTCCACGCATTCGGGCGGCGAAACTGTCCATTTATTTCAACTGCGGACGCGATGATGAATTTGGATTCGAAAAAGGCGCAGGGGAACTCGACACGCAACTCACATCAGAGAGTGTTACTCACGAATACCATCTTTACCCAGGCAACCATAGCGCCGAATATTTTCTCACTCATCTCGGGGAGACTCTCCAGTTTCACTCCAAGGCGTTCAACAAAGCGAAGTAGAGGAAAGTAGGCTGCTGGCGCATCCGCTCCGCGAGTGCTCGCGATAGATTGAACCCTCTATGGTGGCAGAGTTGTCTAATAAGTAATGGCAACTGTTCCTTCGAAGACTTCGCGCCCTCAACTCCGAGCGGTGATGCCCCTGGTGTGGGAATTGGTGCGTCCGCGCCGCGGACTGCTGGCGGTTGGTTTTGTCCTGATGGCAATCAACCGTGTGTCATCACTCGTACTCCCTTATTCCACCAGATATCTTATCGATAACGTCATCATCAAGCGCAATGTTCAGCTGCTCAAGCCACTCGTTTTGGGTGTGTTGCTTGCGACGATCATCCAAGGAATTACATCATTCTCACTCACGCAACTGCTGTCCAAGGCCGCCCAGCGCCTGATTGCCGAGTTGCGGCAGAAGGTACAGGCCCACATCGGACGATTATCCGTCTCATTTCATGATTCGACGAAGACCGGGGTATTGGTTTCGCGGATCATGACCGATGTCGAAGGCGTTCGGAACTTGATCGGCACGGGATTAGTGGACCTCGTCGGGGGAGTGCTCACGGCTGGAATCGCCTTGGTAGTTTTGTTCCGGATCAGCGCACTGATGACTCTGCTCGCATTCGGATTCCTGTTGTGTTTCGGACTCGCTCTGAAAAAAGCATTCCAGACCATCCGTCCAATCTTTCGTGAGCGCGGCAAAATTAATGCCGAGGTTACAGGACGCTTGTCGGAATCTCTCGGCGGTGTGCGCGTCATCAAGGGTTATCATGCCGAACAGCGCGAAGAGAAAGTCTTCTCGGTCGGCGTGAAGCGGCTACTCGATAACATGATGCGCTCGCTGACTGCGACTTCTGTCATGGGCCTTTCCGCGAGTCTGCTGCTGGGAGTAGTCGGCGCGGTCATTATGTTTGTCGGTGCCAGGCAAATTCTTGCCGGAGCGCTCACCATCGGAGGCTTCTTTACCTATACATTATTTATGGGCTTTCTGATTGCGCCCATCATGCAGATCGTCCAGATTGGCACACAGATCACGGAAGCGCTCGCAGGGCTGGAACGCACTCACGAAATCCTGATTGAACCGGCGGAAGACAGCGATCCCCGACGGACCGTAACGCTGCCTTCGATTGAGGGCAACATCGACTTCGAGGCAGTCAACTTCAGCTACGACGGCTCGCGAGCCGTGCTGCACAATGTATCGTTTCACGCGGCTCCGGGGACGCTTACAGCGCTGGTTGGATCCTCGGGATCCGGCAAATCAACGACGATCGGATTGATTTCGGCCTTCTATGTTCCGACTGGTGGCAAAGTCCTGGTTGACGGCATCGATCTAAGCACGGTTCGACTCGATTCGTATCGCACACAACTTGGAGTTGTGTTGCAGGAGTCATTTCTGTTCGACGGGAGCATCCGTGAAAATGTCGCGTTCTCGCGGCCTGACGCTAGCGAAGAGGCATTAATGCGCGCGTGCCGGATCGCACGAGTCGATGAATTTGCGGAGAGCTTTGCCGATAAGTACGACACCATCGTCGGTGAACGCGGGGTGAAACTGTCAGGCGGACAACGCCAACGCATTTCGATTGCGCGCGCGATTCTGGCCGAGCCTCGCATCCTGATTCTGGACGAAGCGACGTCAAGTCTCGATTCGGAGTCTGAGCAGATGATTCAGCAAGGACTCTCTTATCTAATGCAGGGCCGCACTACTTTTGTCATCGCGCATCGTTTGTCCACGATTCGGCGAGCGGACCAGATTCTCGTGATGGAGCACGGAGAGATTGTGGAACGCGGTACTCACGAAGAACTCTATGCTGCGCGCGGACGTTATTTCGATCTTTACACCAAGCAGCACGGACTGGAGAGCAATCTGTTCCTCGCTCCAGGAGAGGGTGATACCGAGAACGCTGCGGAGAATACCAACTCGCCCAAACGAAATAGCGCCGAGCCGGACGTCGCCGATGCGCTCCAATTCGTCAAAGGCGACGGGCGTTAGTCGAGCAAGACCATCGAGCAAGAACGTCGAATAAAACCACAGCCAGGCCGCAGTCTAATGCAGCGTCACTTTTCCCGTGAGAGCGACATCGACGGCCGAGCGCGCCACAAATAAATCAAAGTCTCCCGGCGCTACCTTCCATGTCTTCTTCTCGACGTCGTAGTAAGAGAAAGATCGGCGATCGAGTTTAATCGTCACGGTTTTGGTCTCACCCGGAGCTAGATTGACCCGCGCAAATCCCTTCAACTCTTTCACTGGACGTGGGACAGCGGCGTGACGATCGCCAACGTATAATTCCGCGACATCGGCACCAGCCCGCGAGCCTGTGTTCGTGATATCGAACGTCACATTTACTTGTTGATCGGATGATGGGGTTGAAACCATCAGATTCTTGTAAGCGAACGTCGTGTACGACAGTCCGTATCCAAAAGGAAAGAGCGGCTTGGTCGTCGACTTATCGTAGTGACGGTAGCCAACAAAAATTCCCTCTTTGTATTCGACCTTCTTGGTGCCTTTCGCGGGATAGTAACTATCATGAACCGGATTGTCTTCCCAACGACGTTCGATCGAAATCGGCAGACGTCCTGACGGATTCGACTCTCCGAAAATCAACTGGGTCGCCGCGTTTCCACCTTCTTCTCCGGGATACCACGCTTCCAGCAGCGCAGGCACATGATCCAACCAGGGCATATCAACTCCGCCACCGGAGGTCATGATTACGACCGTGTTCTTATTCAACGCTGCCATCTGGCTGACGAGTTCGTCCTGGCCGGGAGGCAAGTTAAACATGCGGTCTCCGCTCTCGCCTTCGCTTTCGGTGTCGAAGCCCGGAGTCACGATCACCACGTCCGCTTTGGCCGCCAAGGCTTTGGCCTCAGCTGAAACAAAGGTTCCGGCACGCACGATGCCGAGGTTGGTGACAGCTTTGCCCCAGACGAATTTAGCGCGGTAATCCATTTGAATCTGGTGCGGACCTGCACTCAACGTCACGGGAGTCGAACCAACGAACGCGTACCACTGATCCCAGTCGTCGAGCACGAGCTTTTTATCGATATATAAACGATAGCCTCCCATTTCGCCGGGGCCTTGGATTACGGCAACGTAATCTCCGGGAGCGCTCGGCGTAAAGAATCCTGTCCATCGAATCGAGATATTACTTTCCGTCGCTTCCCCTTCGCGAGCGGGTTCGTAGTGAACGTGTTTTTCTTCGCGGACTAACAGCGGCGTGCCTTCCAGATTCGCGTTGTTGAAGATCTCCATCTTCAAACCCGCGTGACCACCCTGCGCCTGTGTCGTAAAGTCCGTCTGCTCCGCAAGCGCATCGTAGGTTGGGATTCCACGCGCGTAGTAGACCTTCGCGCCGTCACCCAGATAATTCGCGACGCCTTCGAGATAACTCACGGGGGTGAACGGTTTCGCATCGGCACTGCCAAATCCACCGGTGCGCGCGGGATAGGCGTCGGGGCCGATGACCGCGATGGATTTAATTTTCCCTTTATCCAACGGGAGTAGATTCCCGTCATTCTTAAGAAGAACCATCCCGGCGCGCGCCGCATCGAGCGCGGTCTGCTTGGCAGCAAAATTCAGCAGCGGGATCGTGGTATCGGTTTGCTCGCGATCAAGCCATCCAAATTGAATTGCAGTGCGCAAAATGCGGCGCACTTTGTCGTCAATGGTCGCTTCGGAGACGGTCCCCGCTTTGATGGCTGGCAGGAGGCCTTCGCGATTCATAAACTTTCCAGAAGGCATTTCGACATCAAGACCGCCATTGGCCGCGCCGACTGCGTCATAGGTAGCATCCCAATCTGACATGATGATGCCGTTAAAGCCCCACTCTTTTTTGACGACATCGTTGTTGAGATAGCCGTTCTGGGTCATGTGGAGGCCGTTGGTGAAGTTGTAGGAGTCCATGATGGCTCCGACGTGCGCCTCTTTCACCGCGGCTTCGAACACCGGAAGATAAATCTCGCGCATGGTGCGCTCGTCGATGATCGAGTCGGAATTATGGCGATCAAACTCCGAGTTGTTGCCCATGAAGTGCTTGATGGTCGCGCTCACTCCCTGACTCTGCATGCCGTTGATGTAAGCCACGGCAATGCGGGAAGCGAGAAATGGATCTTCGCCAAAATATTCGAAGTTGCGGCCGTTGAGCGGCGCGCGATAGATGTTCACTCCGGGACCGAGCATGAAATGGACGCCGCGAGCGCGGGCATCGCGTCCAATATTCGCGCCGATTCGCATCGCCAGTTCCGGATCCCAAGTAGCTGCCAGACCGATGCCGCCGAATACGGTTGACGGTCCGTAGTTGCGGACGCCGATCGGTCCATCGGCCATTTTCAGACGGGGCAATCCGATCTTGTCGTTGGCTCGAATATAGAAGTTATCGACTCCGCCAATCAGATCCACCTTCTCTTCGATCGTCAGCTTCTTGAGCATGGAATCAACGCGGAACTCAACGTCAGTTGCGGAGGTCTGCGCTTGAGACACTGTGAGAAAAAACGGTAATAGAACGATGAGAAAGAAGCTCTCGCGCTTGCGAATCATTAAGACCTCCGAAAAACATGCTGATCTGAAATCGTGAAGAAGCTCAGCCGTAGCGGAGCCGGGGCGCGGACTAGGGAGCCTTCTGTAAGCCACCCAACTCGAGCGCAAGCGTAGCTAACTCAACATCCTCGCGCGACGAAAGGCCGCTGACAGCGATCGCACCGGCCACGACTCCGTCTTTCCAGATAGGAATACCGCCGCCCCATCCGACGAATCGCGGATCGCCGTAATAAGAAATGTCGTGGCCTTTTTCGGGATGGCGAACCTTGTCGCCGATATCTTTTGTGGGCTTGCGTTCGCGCGCCGCAGTCCACGCCTTATTGGCGGCGATGCGAATCGATGAAATGGGAGCGCCATCCATGCGAGCAAACGCGATGAGTTCACCATGAGGATCGGCAACAGCAACGACCACGGATTTCCCCATCTGCGTCACTTTTTCGACGACGGTATCGATGAGTTTTCGAGCGTCGGAGTAATCGATGACGGGGAGATTGCGCATAGGGGTTAGGAGGCCGCCAGAAACAAGTTCTAAGAGGACATTAAAAAAGCGGACTGAGCGAAGATCGCCCAGTCCGCTTCTCGTGGGTGGATTTAGAACTTAAACTTCAGAGCAAACTGAATCAATCGTGGATTGTTCACGGTTGATGTGATTTGTCCGAAGCCGTTGTTTCCGTCCCCGGTCGGAGTGCCATTGAATCCCGTCCCTGGGAAACCAAACTGCGGATGATTGAACAAGTTGAAGAACTCCGTGCGGAACTCTAGTCCGTAACGTTCGGCGAACACGACGCGCTTGAAGATCGCGAAATCGAAATTATTGATTCCGGGTGCGCGCAGAGTCGGGTCGACTCGAGCCTCTGTGCCGTAGCCCCATGCTGGCGGAGCGGCGAAACAGTTCTCGTTGAACCAATTCGCTACTGAACCACCGCCCGCTTTCTTATCGCAACCGGCCACTACATCAGGACGTATGTTGCTGATACCCAAGCCAGCGTTTTCCAAGGAGGTTGCGCTGCCCGCCCACGTAATCTTGAGCGGGAAGCCACGTTGAAAGCTCGTGATGCCGTCAATTCCCCAACCGGATACAACCTTGTCTCCGATCCCTGACATACCGGCAAGGAATCTCTTGCCGTGGCCGAACGGAAGATCAAGCACGTAACTGATGATCAGGCGCTGCGAGACATCTTGCGAAGAAAGCGACCGTTCACCTTTCAGATTGTTATAGTCCTGCACCTGTCCAACGCCGCCGGTCGGTCCTTCGAGCCAGCTAGTGAGAGTGTCGGTGTTGCTCAGCAATTTAGCGTTGGTGTACGCCACGAGTAGAGTGCCACCGCCAGCAAATCGACGAGTGACGGTTGCTTGTAACGAGTTGTACGAACTGCTGCAGCAGCCGTATCCGTTGAGATTCACTCCGGTGTATTGCGGGTAAGGACGGTTAAGTTGCCCTTGGACCACTCCATCGCCCTGAAGAGAAGGATCCGGGCTGTTAATCGGATTAGTGAGTCCCGCTTGTGCGAACGTCTGGCCGATCGTTACGGTTTGTCCCGCCGCGAACTGAGCAGCCGCTTGGGCAACGAACGAGTCTGGGATCTGGTTAACGTTCGTTTGATACTGCTCGAGGTGAACGCCGTGAGACCCCGCATACGCGACATCGGCAAAGAAGCCAGCCGGAAGTTGACGTTGGATGTCAAAGTTCCACTGCTCTACGTAGCCGGGCTTAGGATTGGTGTAGGGAGCAAGGTTCGGGGAACCGTTCGTAGCAACGAAGTTGGACAGTGCTGCATTTCCGCCAGTTCTTCCCGGAGGTGCCAGAATACCGTTTTCGAATGGGCCCGCCGTTGCACAACCAAAGGAGCCAATTCCACCGCCCGGAACAGCGAGCGTGCAGTTGCTAGCATCCAGAGTCGACGCTGGCGTCAAGCCTTGATCGAGCGTGGCATGGAATGGTGTGGTGGCGAGGTTGATTACGTCATTATCCGGATTGTTCGCAAACGAAACATAGTTTGGAATCCAGAAGATACCGTAGCCGCCGCGAATCACAGTCTTCTGGTCCCAGCTGTACGCAAAACCAACGCGCGGAGAAAACTCTTTTTTGTCTAGCGGCAGGTTGTTGTCACTTGAGTTTCTGCCGGTTCCAACCAAGAGTGCTTCACCGACGCAAGGGCTTCCAGGGGTACCGTTGCAACCTGTAACGGTCGCGTTCGTGGCGGTCGGATCAAAATAGCTCAAGCGGTTGAATCGTTCTGACCAAGTTCCCGCCAATTCATAGCGTAGGCCCAAGTTCAAGGTGAGTTTTGGCATCACGTGCCAGTTGTCATTCACATATAACGCTCGGTAAGCCTGCCGGCCTGCGGTTTGCGCCGGAACCTGAGCAGCTCCTTCTGTCTGGTTCACGAACGAAGCAGGTCCGCTCTGTGCAAGGCCGAGCAAGAAATCGGCAAACGGAAAACCGTTTGTACAATTATTGGTGGTATTACAGTTCAATCCCCCGATGCTTCCGGTCCACGCTCCCGAAAAACCAAACGCGCCGCTCGCAATGTTGGTCTGATAGTAGTTATCCAAGCCTAGCTCATACTGCGCGCCGACCTGAACCGAATGTTTCCCGTGAATAATGGTCAACGAAGGGGAAATGTTGTACTGGGTGTTGTGGTCGCCGATGGCGCTGTTTCCCTGGCTCTTACCAATATCATTCGGGAACGGGAAGGCCGGCGTGGGCGGAGTTCGGAGAACCGAAGGCACGTCGCTGTTGTAACTCGACGGCCATCCCAGTTGGGTCAGATCATATCCCGCCAACAGAGGCGCGCGGAGATAGATGAAACGGCTTCCTGAAATGTTCAAATCGCCGATCAAGTTCGGAGTGAAAGTGTGATTGATATCAACGGCCAATGCCTTGGTGTGATAGTCCTCAGCGCAACGGTCCTGGCAGAGACCGGTTCCGAGAGGATCAGTAGCTAGGTCAAGCAATCCGTTGTAGGTGAAGCGACCGAAGATTCGGGTCTTGTCGCTGATGTTCTGGTCGACACGAGTCACGAACTGATTCGTGTTTCCGCCGCTGCTCGCTGCCGATGTGAAGTTGCCGGTGTTGAAAGAATTGATCGTCGGTGCCACTGGCGAGTAGTACTTATCCCACAGCGCAGTCGCCGCCGTGCTCCACTCAGTAGATGGAATCTGGTTATTCAAGTAAGCCGATGCGATTCCCGTTGGCGTCAACCGTATACGGGTCATACAGTTGAATCGGATTAGATCCCGTCAGCAACGAAGAAAAGTCTCCTTGCCGAAAGGCAGCGATTGGCACGGTGGTAGTGACAACGCCGCCGGTGCGTAACCGGAATTGCTCCCAGTTCACAAAGAAGAAGGTCTTGTCCTTGATGATCGGACCACCAAAGTTGAAGCCGTAGTTATTCTGAACGTATGGCGGAGGAGTGTTGGAATCCCCTGCGGCCAATTCCGAGTTCTTAAAGAAGTACTCGTTCGAATTCAACGCCTTATTGCGCAGGAATTCGTAAACCGATCCGTGGAATGCGTTGGTGCCAGACTTCGTGCTGAAGTTGGAGACAGCTCCTGAGAACTTACCCCACTCGGCGCCTACGTTGTTGTATTGGACCTTGAACTCGCCGATCGAATCCTGAATTGGAATGACGATCGGCAGGTTGATGTAACCGATGTTCAGAGGCTGACCGTCGAGATACTCTGCGCCTTGGTTGGCGAACGATCCACCGACCTGATAGTTCCCCCAGCTGAAAGGATTCTGGCCGACAGCCGTGCCGCCCGATCCACCTTGCGCAACTACCGCGGGAGAGACAGTAAGCAAATTGAAAATGTTTCGGCCATTCAAAGGAAGATCATTGGCCTGGCGCGCTTCGATAACCTGACCGAGAGATGACGTTTCCGCCTGCAGCAAAGGAGTGTCAGACGTTACTTCCACAGTCTCACTCACCTGGCCAATTGGCAGCGTCGCATCGATGTGCGTGTCCTGCTGTACCTGAACAACGAGATTGGTGCGGGCGAAATGCTTGAAGCCCGGCTTTTCAATGTCGATGCGGTACTCGCCAGGAATCACGTTCACAAACTGATAGAGGCCTGCATCGCCGGTGGCTTGGGTATGCTTTTCCTGCGTGCCGGTGTTGGTCAGGGTTACATTGGCACCCGCAACAACAGCGCCGGAGGAATCCACTACGGTCCCGTCTACGGTGCCATAAGTACTCTGGCCATAGAGGGAGAGAGAAGTCGTTAGGACTAGCAGCACGGTGAGCAGAAGCGTCTGCAACTTGGAAGACGTCATACTGGTTCTACCTCATTTTTAAGTTGCCGCAGTTTCGAACAGAGCGCATCCCATTGTCAAGAACAAAATACCGTTTTTGTACTAAGGGTAAACGTTAAACACGAGATATGAGTTATGGTAGAAATTGAATGATATTCTTCCAAAAATGGCAGTCACTTTAAAAGATATCGCCGAGAGCTTGGACGTTTCCGTGGTCACGGTGTCCAAAGTTCTCCGCAATCAAGGCAAAATCAGCGCGGCAACACGCGAACGCGTGCTCCGGCGGGCCAAGCAACTGAATTATCAGATGAATTGGGTCGCTCGCAGCCTGGTTACGCGGCGAACCTTTACTATTGGACTACTTCTTCCCGAATTTACTCATCCCTTCTTTGCCGAGATCGCGCGGTCTGCGGCGCAGGTCCTACGACCGCACGGCTATCACGTTATTACTTCGTATTTTGATGAAGATCCAGCGCTTGAACTGAGTGAGGCGGACGCGTTACTGGCTCGGCAGGTGGATGGGCTGATCATCGCGTCGGCGCAACCGCTCCACCAGTTAGATATGTTTTTACGGATTCAAGCGCGAGACGTTCCCTACATTTTGGTAGACCGACCGGTTAAAGGGCTGGACGCTTGTTTCGTCGGTGCGGACAACGTGGCGATCGGAAGAGTGGCGACCGATCACCTGATTGCTCAAGGTTGCGTTCAAATTGGACACTTGCGTGGTCCGGCGATGGGGATCGCCTCCGAACGATTCCAGGGATACCGCCAGGCACTCAAGAAAGCTGGCTTAAGTCCGAACCGTCGGCATGTGGTTGACGGAGGCCGCGACGATGCCACGGGTTATGCGGCTATGAAAGGATTGTTGCAGGTCACTCCGCTGCCCGACGGGATGTTTTGCTTCAATGATCCAGTGGCGATTGGGGCGAGCAAGGCGATCCGCGAAGCTGGACTCAGAGTGCCGCAGGATATCGCGCTGGTCGGCGCAGGCAACGTTCATTACTCCGACCAACTGGCAGTTCCGCTGACCACCATTGATCAAGGGACAGACCAAGTGGGAACGAGGGCTGCGGAACTCCTATTGGAGCGGATCGGGCAAAAACAAAAGAAGGCGCCGCGAACGAAGACGGTTTTAATTCCTCCGAAGCTCGTGGAGCGCGAGTCGACTCGACGCACGCTTGCTAGATAGCTCGCGAAATAGTTCAGAAAAACGGCTCAGAAAATAGTTCGGGGTCGCAAGCTGGGCATGAATCCTACCCGCGCGCTATGCTGGTGTCGTTGACATGGAACCAGAGCGGAAACGCTGAACCAAACTCCGAAGGATTTCTCGTTGCTGATGCTGCCGACCAATCTCGGGCGGGGTATTGCCGTGAAAATAATAGTCGTTATCACGATAATCGTGATAACGACTATTATTATGGCGGCGCAGGCAAGTCCGGCATCCGCGCAGGCGGCAGGCCCAGTGTTCGACGTCAAGACTCCAGCGGGCGTCGATTTTATCCTGCAAAACTCTCCCACTTCTAAAAAGTATCTGATAGAAACCATGCCCGGAGGAATCGCTCTCCTCGACTACAACAACGATGGTTTGCTGGATATCTTTCTGGTGAATGGGGGACAGATCACCGACCCCATGTCGTCACCAGAAAATTTCAATCGTCACGATCCTAAATATTGGAACCGCCTCTATCGCCAGAACAAAGACGGCAGCTTCACCGACGTCACGAAGCAGGCCGGCCTGGCCAACGCAGGCGATGGAAATTACGGCATGGGAGTCGCAGTTGGCGACTACGACAACGACGGGTATCCCGATCTGTACGTCACGAGTTATGGCAAGAATGTTCTGTATCACAACAATGGTGACGGAACTTTCACGGATGTAACTGCGAAGGCCGGAGTCGCTGGCGGAGGATGGTCGGTGTCCGCTGGATTTTTCGATTATGACAACGACGGTAAGCTGGACCTTTTCGTAACCCGTTACATGGAATGGGACACAAAACACAGCAAAGATTGCGGGGGGAATTTTCATACCTACTGTCCGCCGGAAGAATTCCCTGCCACGACCAACATTCTTTATCACAACAATGGAGACGGAACTTTTACTGATGTCAGTCAAAAATCAGGGATCGCGTCCAAGAAAGGACGCGCATTAGGAGTGGCATTTGCCGATTACGATGGGGACGGATTCACCGACATCTTTGTAGCGAACGACGGCATGCAGCAATATCTCTTCCATAACAACGGCAATGGGACTTTTACCGAGTTGGCTTTGGAAGCTGGAGCCGCGCTTTCAGAAGATGGGAAACGGCTCTCAGGAATGGGTACCGTTTTTCAGGACTACGACAACGACGGGCGGCCCGACATTATCGTGACTGAGTTGCCGAGGGAAATTTACGGCGTGTATCACAATGATGGCGGCGGCTCGTTCAGCTATCGAAGTCTCGAAGCGGGCCTTGGGGCGTTGTCGAGTGGGAGTTCCGGCTGGGGAGTTGGCCTGGAAGATTTCGATAACGACGGATGGAAAGATCTTTTCGTCGCGCAAGGTCATGTGTTGGATAACGTCGAGCACATCGATCCATCGCTGCACTATCTCGAACTTCCACTGGTTGCGATCAATCACAACGGTAGATTCGAGCGCGTCGAGTCTGGGAGCGCGGCTCCGGTGGCAGGTCGAGGAGCGGCTTTCGGGGATTTGAATAATGATGGCTGGGAAGATGTGGTGATGACGAATCTCGGCGGTCATCCGCAGGCTTTTATAAATCACGGCGGCAAAGCCCATTGGCTGGTCATTACTCTCCGCGGGACGAAGAGCAATCGCGATGGATTCGGCGCCCGCGTCCGGGTCAATGATCAGACGCGCTTCGCGACCTCGGCGGGAAGCTATCTTTCATCCAACGACAAGCGGCTGCATTTTGGGCTTGGGTCATCTGGATCAGGATCATCTGCGAAAGCAAAGATCGATATCCTGTGGCCGTCGGGAATCCATCAAACTTTGAATGATGTTGCGGTCGACCAATTTCTGGAAATCCGCGAACCGGAGAAGCCGTGATCTTTCTTTCTACCTTAGTTTCTAACTTTGCCTTTGCGTTGCTGCTCTTGGGACCGGGGTCACAAAGCCTCTCGCCCGAGACTAGCCAGCACATGCAGGCAGGAATCGACGCGGATAAACAACATCAGTTCGACACGGCGATCACAGAGTTTAAAAAAGTTACTGAGATTAATCCAAACTATGCGGATGGTTTCATCAGTCTTGGCCAGGCTTACATGGAGAAGCGCGATTTCGCAGCTGCGGTTGCGCCTCTGAAACACGCGGTGCAGATCGATGCAGACTCCGCGCCCGCCCATCAGTTACTGGGGTACGCTCTTCTCGTGCAGGGTTACGCGGCAGAGGCGATCCCGCATCTGGAGCGGGTGCAGGATAAGACAGCACTTGGGATTGCACAGATACAAGTCGGACAATTGCCGGAGGCGGTTGCGAATCTGCAGGCCGCGTTAGCGGCTCGTCCCAACGACCCTGACATTTTGTATTACCTCGGACGCGCCAGCGGATTGTTATCCAAACAATCGATTGATACTTTGTTGGCTGCTTATCCCGACTCGCCACGCGCGCATCAAGCGCTGGGAGAAAACTACTTCGTCTTGCGCCAGATGCCCGAGGCCGAGAAAGAGTATCGCGAGGCTTTGAAGTTGCGGGCGGATACTCCCGAAGTTCATCTGGAGCTTGGCCAAGTCTATGCGGGAGCTTTTCAGTGGCCGAAAGCGGAGGAAGAATTCCGCGCGCAAACTAAAATGCAGCCCGGAAATGCTGAAGCTGTCTATCGCCTCGGAGCCGCGCTACTCGAGCAAGGCAAAGTACGCGAAGCGCGAACCGAGCTGTTGCGCGCCGACAAGCTGCTCCCCGATATGCCAGAGACTCTGTACTCTCTGGGAAAAGCTGCTTCGCTGGAAGGCGACAGCGCCGCTGCAGAGAAAGAATGGAACAAGCTTCTGTCCATCGAGAAAGATAGCGCCTTGGCGGCACAGGCACATTTTGGACTGGCGGGTTTATATCGGAAGCAAGGCAAGACTGCGGCAGCACAGAAAGAGATGCAGGAGTTTCAGAGATTACAGGGCGGGGCGAATCAAGCAGCTCCCGATCAAGCAGCGCCGGCTAAGCAAGAGCCGCAGCAGTAGATTGGCGTTCGACGGCACACGCCGTCCCTACAGCAAAGCTGAAAACTCGGGATCCTGCTTTTCCCGATTCGCGTTAGAAACGTCCGGCAGGACGGGAAAGTGCAACTGCTCTAATTCGTCTCTGAGCTGGGCGATGGATTGAAACAATATCCCATGAATCCCCAAAGCGCGCGCCGCTTGAATGTTGGTCTCACGATCGTCCACGAACAAAGCTTCTGAAGGTGCAACGTTTAATCCTTGAAGCGTGTACCTGTAGATCGCGGCGTCAGGTTTAATGAGCCGCACTTCAGCAGAGAAGGTTTGGAAATTAAAAGCTTCGAGCCATTTGGCATTCGTCCGTAGATATTCGATCAAGTCGACGGGCATGTTGGAAAGCAAACCAAGTTTGATTCCCTTTTCGCGCAGTCGGGTCATCCAGGCAAGCATTGCGGGATCAATGTGCAACCAGATTTCGACCTCGATCTTCCGCAACTCCTGAATCTGACCATGGCTAAGTGAAGAATCAGTTTTCTCCGCCAAGCTAAGCCAATACTCTTCCGGAGTAACGTCGCCGCGATCGTAGCTATCGCGCGTGGTTTCCCATAGCTTGAAAAATGTGTCGAACGGAACATTAAACATTCGCGCCATGCTTGCGAACTCTTCGCGCGTGGCGGATCGAGCGATTACCTTGCCGTAATCCAAAATGACGGCGCGAATACCGGAAGGATTGCGAACATCAGAGGCAGCAGGAGTTTCTTGCATCCCCCATTTTGGTGTCTGCGACGCCCTTTCGTCTAACGAAAATTAGAAGGTGTCGCACGTCACCCCGCGTTTCGCATCAGACACGCCGGTTTGGTGGAAGAACGTATTGATTTCACCCGTGTCCGAAAACCGCTAGTTTCTCATCACCACGGGTGCGAGAATTGCGCCATGGAATTGCCCAGTCGTGAGGCTTGCTATCGCGCTTTGCAGAGCAGGGATGCCCGCTTCGATGGATTACTATTCGTCGGCATCTCATCGACGGGTATCTATTGTCGTCCTATTTGTCCAGCGCGCACGGCGAAGTACGAACATTGCATCTTCTTCGGATCGGCAGCCGCGGCGCAGGACGCCGGGTATCGTCCGTGCCTTCGTTGCCGCCCCGAAATTGCTCCTGACCTGGCGTCTTGGCGCGGGACTTCGAACACGGTTTCTCGCGCGCTGGCTTTGATCGCCGAGGGGGCACTAGATGGCGAAGACAGCGGAGTCGAAAAACTCGCCGAGCGCCTGGGATTGGGTGAACGTCAACTGCGACGTCTATTTTTTGCAGCATCTCGGAGCATCACCCATCTCAGTAGCGCAAACTCGGCGAGTTCTTTTCGCGAAGCAGCTGATCCACGACACGCAGATGTCCATGACAGATGTTGCGATGGCAGCTGGATTCGGCAGCTTGCGGCGATTCAATGAAACATTTCATGACATGTTTCATCGTCCACCCAGCGCGTTGCGCAGGAAAAGCTCCATAAGGCATGAAGGCAAAGATGTCGCGCTTCGACTGCGCTATCGTCCTCCTTATGAATGGGACTGCATGCTCGACTTCTTGCGCGCCCGCGCGATTGCGGGTGTGGAAATTGTCGACGGCGAACGCTATCTACGCACGGTCGAGATCGACGGTGCGATGGGAAGTATCGAGGTCACACATCTGCCCGAGAAGCAAAGCATCAGCGTCAACATTCGTTTTCCGGATGTCAAATTGTTGCCAGCCATCGTCGCTCGGGTGCGGCGCTTGTTCGACCTGGGGGCCGACATTGGAACGATTGGCGACCATCTATCGGGGGACCCAGTGCTCGCTCTTCTGGTTGCGCAGCGTCCGGGATTGCGTGCTCCTGGTGGTTGGGACGGGTTCGAGCTTGCTGTGCGCGCTGTGGTGGGCCAGCAGGTGAGTGTTGCCGCGGCACGGAGATTGGCGAGTCAACTTGTCGCGCTTCACGGACGCGCGGTTCCGAAGCCGTTTCTGATTCATCCGAAATTGACGCATGTGTTTCCGACTGCGAAACGGTTGGCATCGGCCGCGTCGATTGGACTCGGCATGCCGACGGCTCGGTTGACGGCGTTGAAGGCGGTGGCTGAAGCAGCTGTGGCGGATCCGAATTTGTTTCGTCCGTTCGGCAGCATCGAAGAAACGGTGACGCGTCTGCGAACGATTCGCGGGATTGGCGAATGGACCGCACAATACATTGCTCTGCGCGCGATCCGCGAGATGGACGCGTTTCCGGCGACTGATATTGGACTGCTCCGCAGCGTGGCTGCAATGGATGGTGAGAAATCGACGGCTGCGAATCTTCTGAGTCGCGCAGAGTCGTGGCGACCTTGGCGCGCTTATGCCGCACAACATCTCTGGGCGGCCGATGGAGGCACTGCAAGCAAACCACGAATTTCGAGCTGATCGCGAGCGCTAACGCTTGTGAAGTCACCTGAAGCTACTCATCTTTGAGACTGAGGAGAAGAACTATGAGTCTTTCTTACAAAATTATCGACTCGCCAATCGGAAAACTGAAATTGGTGGCCAGTGATAAAGCCTTGGTTGCCATCCTCTGGGAAAACGACAAGCCGCGTCGAGTTCGCCTGAGCGAATTGAAGGTGAACGGTCAACATCCGGTTCTGTTGGAGACAGAGCGGCAGCTCAAAGAATATTTCGACGGGAAACGAAAGGAATTTTCGATTGCTCTCGAGATGAATGGCACGCGATTTCAGAAGGATGTGTGGGAAGCTTTGCTGGCAATCCCGTTTGGCGAAACCAGAAGCTATGCGCAACTGGCGGAGCAACTCGGAAATCCTCGCGCCACGCGAGCCGTGGGCGCGGCAAATGGGAGAAATCCGGTGTCCATCATCGTGCCCTGCCATCGCGTCATTGGATCTTCCGGCAAACTTACAGGCTTCGCCGGTGGACTCGAAGTGAAGGCGCAATTGTTGAATCTCGAGAGTAACGGAACGCCGATCCGAAGACCTTCAACGGCTTCGGTGAATTAGATCGCGGCCAGAAAACGGACGCTACGCAACGACCTCCCTCGTCCGATCCTACTCAGAATGAAAGGCATCTATGTCCCTCCTCCGTATTCGGGTTCTTGTCTTGGCCTGCGCAGCGCTGAACGCATCTGGCAACGCGGCTGATCCGATCGCAAACGCGCAAGACACTGTTTCAGCGACGACCCCGGGATTGGATGAGGCCCCCGATTCTTCTATCAAGCCCGGACACAATTTTTATCAGTACGCAAACGCGCGCTGGCTTAAGAATGCAACGATATCCGACGGCCAGCAAAGCTTCGATAACCGCGCGATATTGGTGGAGAGAACCAGCAAGCGCGTACGCGATGTCATTCAAGAGGCCGCCACATCGAAGCCGGTGAAAGGGAGCTCCGCACAGAAAGTCGGCGACTTCTATGCCAGCTTCATAGATCAGGACAGCATCGAATCCAAGGGACTAAAACCGTTGGCGGATGAAATGGCCGTGATAGCGGCGATTACAAACAAGGAATCGCTGTCCGCCTATCTCGGCACGACGTTGAACACTGAGGTCGATGGCCTCACCGCAAATGCCGACCATGTTTTCGGCGTTTGGGTAAACCAGAGTTTCACGGATTCGAAGCATTATGTCTTTCACCTTTTGCAAGGCGGTCTGGGAATGCCCGCTCGTGATAACTACATCGACCCATCGCCTAAGATGGCTGAGGAGCGCAATCACTATCAGGCGCGTATCGCCGCGATCCTGAAATTGGCAGGTATTGCTGACTCGGATACCGAAGCCGCGCGAGTCTTGTCACTCGAAATTCGCATGGCACAAGCGCAAGCGCCGGACTTCGATGCGACGGACGTGTTCAAGCAAAACAATACTTGGAAACGCGCTGAGTTCGATGCCAAGGCTCCAGGCATGGATTGGAACAAGTATTTCAAAGCGGCCGGAGTTGAAGACCAGCCGGAATTTATCGTCTGGCAACCGTCGGCCGTGACTGGGACGTCGGCGCTAGTCGCTCGTGAGGACGTCGAGGTTTGGAAGGACTACCTCACATTCCATTTAATCGCGCACTATTCCAGCGTTTTGCCCAAGGCTGTCGCTGCGATTTTGCCGGACGCGGCGCAATCTGCGGACCGAAGTAATGACGCAATCGCTGCCACAAACGCCGCCCTCGGACAAGCAGTCGGTCAACTTTATACACAGCGCTATTTTCCCCCGGAAGCTAAGGCTTGTGTACAAGCCATGGTCGCGGATCTGATTACCGCCTACCGCGGGCGCATCTCGAATCTGAGTTGGATGTCACCGGAGACGAAGAAAAAGGCTTTGGACAAACTGGCCGCGCTGAGAATTGGCGTCGGATATCCCGATACCTGGATCGACTATTCGACGTTCGAGGTCGTGCGCGGCGATGCCTTCGGGAACATGCGTCGGGCGGAAGCCTTCAATCGCGCGTTTAATTTGGCCAAACTGAAACGACCGGCTGATCCCGATGAATGGAGAATCGATCCGCAGATTGTCGGTGCGATTATCTTGTTTAGTCCGAACACAGAAACATTCTCTGCTGGCATTTTGCAGCCGCCATATTTCGACTACCAGGGCGACGACGCTTCGAACTACGGATCTGCGGGAGCCGGCATGGCGCACGAAATCAGTCACAGTTTCGATGAACTGGGAAACATTTACGATGACCAGGGCCGTCTCGGCATGTGGTGGACTACAGATGACCTCGCCAAATATCACGCGGCCGCGGCGAAACTGGCGACGCAGTTCAACGGCTATTGTCCGCTCACCGATCTTTGCGTGAGTGGCAAACGGGTGCTCAGCGAAAATATCGCGGACCTGGCGGGACTGCTAGTGGCTCACGATGCATATGCTTTGTCGCTGAAAGGCAAGACCGATGTCGTGATTGGCGGATTGAGTGGCGAGCAGCGTTTCTTCCTGGCGTTTGCTCAGCGTTGGCGCAGGAACCAAACCGAAGCCGCGCTTCGTCGTCAGATCAAGAACGACACGCACTCACCCGGCGAATATCGAAGCGCTACGGTGCGTAATGTTGAGAGTTGGTATAAAGCCTTCGGGATCACGTCCAGCGACAAGCTCTATTTGAAGCCGGAAGATCGCGTCGCAATCTGGTGACGCTGTTATGGTGACGATATGGTGAGTCCATTGCGCGTCGCATTCGTAGAGTGGCCTGAGTCTCTTTCGACCGATGACGCGCAATGGCATGTCATAAAGCACTCGGTCACTGCCGCGCATCCGGACATCCTAGTCACCAACGAATTGCCGTTCGGCCCGTGGCTGGCTGACAATCCTGACTTTTCGGAGGAGCGAGGCACGCAACAGTCTCCTCGCACATGAGAAAGGGCTTGGTGGGTTGATCGACCTGAATCTTCCTGCGGTCATTTCCTCGCGCCCGGTGCGGAATGGAAAGCGATTGGCGAATGAAGCATTCGTGCTCCAGAGCGGAGAAATCCGCCCCCTACATCGCAAGCAATACTTTCCAAACGAGTCGGGATGGTTTGAAACCGCATGGTACTCCGGCGATGATTCTGGTTTTAGCGTGGCTGATGTATTGGGTATCAAAGTCGGAGTGCTTCTGTGTACGGAGGCTATGTTCAACGAACGTGCGCGAACCTATGGCCGACAAAACGCTTCTCTGATCGTCATACCACGCGCCACTGGCGCGGATGTCGAGTCCTGGAAAATAGCTGGTGCAATGGCGTCGCTCGTTTCAGGATCGTACGTTGTCAGTTCAAATCGAACAGGCCGGTCCATGGGTGGTACACAATTTGGAGGCGGAGGCTTTGCCTACGCTCCACAAGGACAGCCGTTGGGCGTAACGTCCCCGACCGCTCCCGTGCAGATAGTAGCTCTCGATCCAACCGTCTCCGTGTCCGCACGGCGCTCTTACCCGTGCTACGTTCCAGAAAAGCAATAGCATTCGCTGCTCCGAATTATTCGGGGAGGAATTTGCGTCTTCCCAGCCTCACTCGCAAGTGGGATCCACTAGAGACTAGGGATCGGACGCGCGCCCTTCCAGACGGAACCGCCATCCATTGTCGAAAACTCTTCTTCGTGCCATCCTGTATGCGCAACTTGGCTGTTATCCCACGGGGCTTGAGAGAATCGTTTTTTCATGAAAATTACTCGCTTGAAAACTGCTGTGGTGGAAGGAAACTTTGACTGGACGTTCGTCCGTATTGAAACCGATGAAGGCATTCGTGGCTTGGGGGAATGTTTTTTCGCGCCCGGATTGACAGCTACGTTGCGGTCCCTCGAACCGCTCCTCTTGGGTGAAGATCCCAGGGATATCCATCGTTTATTCCGCAAACTGCAATTGGCAACCTCCGGATCGGGTTCGATCGCAGGTATGATCTACAACGCGATCAGCGGGGTCGAAGCAGCGTTGTGGGATGTCCTGGGGCAGTCCCTCGGAGTACCAATTTATCGCCTGCTCGGCGGCAAATTTCGAGACAAGATTCGCATCTACGCAGATTGCCACGGCGGTGAAGCTCTCGAAAGCCTCGATGAAGTTTTGCGTTCCCGCCGTCCATCTTGGGCCGCAAAGGATCCTCAGGAAAAGGAACACGCGGCTAAAGACTATTACGGTGACGTCAGCGAAGAGCCTCCGGCAACGCCCGATGGATATCGGCGACAAGCTCTAGCGAAGAGGGCGCAGGGATTCACCGCGCTAAAGTTCGATCTCGACGTGCCGGGGACATCGGGGTCTGATCCGCATAATCGAGTTCTCACCAATCGCGGCATCGATCACATGGTGAGCTTGATCGGAGCGGTGCATGATGCCGTCGGCAAGGATACCGATATCGCGGTCGATTGCCATTGGCGATACAACACGAGCGATGTAATAAAAGTCGCGCGTGAGCTAGAGCCATTTCGTTTGCTTTGGATGGAGGATCCCGTGCCTCCGAATAACATCGCCGCGCTGAAGGAAGTGAGTTCGAAAGTGCGCGTGCCGATCGCAACTGGTGAGAATATTTTCCTCTTTGAAGGATTCGAAGAAATTATTTCGGAGCATGCATTGAGCGTGGTCACTCCCGATCTGCAAAAAGTTGGTGGTCTGGCGGTCGCGCAAAGCATCGCCCAGTTTGCCGACGTGCACTCCATGCCAATCGCCCCGCACAACATAAGCAGTCCGGTAGGGACTTTAGCGTCGGTTCATTTCTGCGCGGCGATTCCGAACTTTATGACGCTCGAATTTCACGCGTCCGACGTGCCATTCTGGGATGACTTGATCGAGGGTTTGCCGAAGCCGCTAATTCGCGATGGATTCATTAGAGTCCCGGAAAAGCCCGGCCTGGGCGTGACTCTGAATGAAGAAGTTGCGCGACGTTATGCACGCAAAGGCGAACCATTTTTCGTGTGAGGGATCCGTTTGACGCCAAAGCCAGTGAAGACCACTCCATCAAAGACAAGTAAATTGTGGAAGTCCGACGACGAACTTTTCGCGCTCGTACAGCGCGAACTCTTCACCTGCGTCGTCGGAGACGTGATGGACAAGCTCGATCTGCAACACCAGTTTCTTCCTCCACAGATTCAACCGTTGCGGCAGGACATGGTAGTGATCGGACGGGCTATGCCCGTGCTGACCGTCGATGTCTTCGTGGAAAAAATTGAAGGGACCGCAAATTCTTTGATGAACAAATCCTTCGGCTTGATGTTGGAGGCGCTCGACGACTTACGGACCAACGAAGTGTATGTGAACACCGGTTCGTCTCCGCGCAATGCTTTGTGGGGAGAACTGATGAGCACGCGTGCTCGCAAGTTGGGCAGCCGTGGCGCAGTGCTGAATGGCTATGTACGCGATACCGCGGCGATTTTGCAGATGGGATTCCCAACTTTCAGTTTCGGGTCCTACGGACAGGATTCCGCTCCGCGGCACAAGGTGGTTGATTTCAGAATTCCCATGGAGATCGGTGCGGCGCGGGTTCGTCCTGGAGATATTATTTTCGGCGATATCGATGGTGTGCTGATCGTCCCATCCGAAGCGGAACGAGAGGTTTTCTCGCTCGCGATTGAAAAGGCGCGCGGAGAGAAGCTCGTGCGCGAAGCCATCGAAGCCGGAAGCAGCGCAGTTGATGCATTCGCAAAATTTGGAATCATGTAGGGGATCGAATCGGGATGTTGACCGCCAACGTGCCTTCTCGCGCACAACAAGTTCGAAAGTTTCTTGATGCAAACAATTTGCAGGCCTGGATTGCATGGAGGCCGGATGAATTGCTCATGCTGTCGGGATACTTTCCGAGCTGGGGCGCTTCCCTTCTGATTTATTTTGCGGAGGCGGAGCCGGTGCTCTTCGTTCCGCAGATTGAACCTCTCGATCATATTCCAGCGGGATTGCGCGTTCGCGAATATCCCTGGGGCGATCTCAAGTGTGCGGATCCTTATTCCATTCTTATTTCGGAAGTCGCCGGCGAACTCAACAAGCTGGGAATCTCAGCGGAACGAGTTGGAATGAATTCCAATTCCGCCCGGGGTTCGCTTCCGGTCAACGCGGCCGAGCAGACTCCGCTTCCAGAGGGATTCTCCGCGCAACTGGCTTCGGTCAGCACCGGAGCAAATGTTCGCACGCAGGCGAGCTTTAACGATCTCTACTTGAGAAAATCGGCACCGGAGGTTGAGGCAATCCGCTTGGCGAACCGAGTTGCGAATGTGGGGCTACAGGCGTTTTTTGAGAATTTGCGTCCGGGCGTGTCTGAGGCGGAAGTTGCGGCCGAAGTGGAACGAGCGATCCACCGGCAGATCGGACACGATGGCGTCTTTCATTCGAGAGGATGGGCGATGGTTCAGTCCGGTCCGAATAGTGCGGAAGGCGGACGATTCAATCGCTCGACGGGCCGACTGTTGAAGAACGGAGATTTGGTTTTGCTCGAACTGGCGACATGCGTGAACGGATATTGGAGCGATCTAACGCGAACAGAACCTGTGGGTCCAACGCAGACTGAAGTTGCAGAAATTCTCGTGCTGGTGAAAAACGCGCAGCAATCGTCGGTTGATGGTGTCCGGCCTGGCGTTTCGGCGGCCGAGGTTGACGCGATCGCGAGAGAAAAGATCGCAGCACGCGGGCTGTCATCGTACTTCACTCACGCCACCGGACATCACGTTGGCTTTCGCTATCACGATCCGGGATTTGCGATTGCACCCGGTCGAACGGAAAAATTGGAGTCGGGTATGGTCATCACGGTTGAGCCCGGCGTGTATATCCCAGAGCGCGCTTGCGGAGCGCGGATCGAAGAGAATGTATTAGTCACCGAAGCGGGGCACGAAGTACTGTCGAGAATTGCAACGAACACACGCACCGGAAATATTCCAGCAGGAAACGCGCCGCTATGATCACCATCGACCTTTCCGGCAAAACGATTTTGATTACCGGTGCTCTGGGAGCAATAGCCGAGCACATGGTGCGAAAGCTGTCTGCCGCCGGAGCGACGCTGGTTCTCACTGACATCAAGCCTGAAAACGACGCTAAGCGTTTGCTCCACGAATGGCAGATCCCGGCGTCGTCGTACATCTACGTCGCGGCGGACATCACTGACAGCAGCGCGATGAATGCGCTGGTGCGGAAAGCGTTTGAAAGGTTTCCGGCCATGGATACGGTCATCGGCCACGCCGGTGGATGCGGTTTGCATCCATTTGCAACCACGACCGAGGCCGACTTCGAGCTTATTTTCCGTTTCAACTTCTTCGCGCAAACATATTTAGCTCGCGCCGTGCTCGCAGAGTGGGAACAACGAAAGATTGCCGGACATTTGATATTCACTTCATCTTATGTGGCGCGTATGCCGCACTCACAGATTTCTTCGTATGCATCGGCCAAAGCGGCACTGGAAAACTTCGCTCGCAGCCTCGCGCTGGAGAACGCCCTCAGTGGCATCCGAGTAAATGTGGTTTCGCCAGGAAACGTCGCGGCCGGAAGTTCGCTGAAAGTATTCGATGAAGACCCCGCATATCGGGATTTCGTGCTGCGTGTTTCTTTGGGACGAAGGAACAGCCCCCAGTCAGTCGCAGACGCATTTGTGTTTCTCTGCTCGCCACTAGCCAGTGAAATCAACGGACAAGTTTTAAGCGCCGACTACGGCGGAGGGATTGGAAACCGTTTATGAAAGTGGGCCTTGGACTTTATCGCCATATGCTGACGCGTGATTATTATGATTTCGCGCGGCAGGCCGGGTGCACGCACGTCGTCGTGCATTGGGTCGATTATTTTAATCAAGGGCCTTCCAATCCTAGAAACAATCAGCCGACTGGATCGAAGTACGAAGCTTGGGGAGTCGCGGGCGATCCCGATCGTCTTTGGACGGTCGAAGAATTCACAAAATTGCGTCGGGAGATTGAAGACGCCGGACTCATCCTTGCTGCTATCGAAAATCTTGATCCCGCACACTGGCACGACATTCTATTAGACGGCCCGCAACGTCCGCAGCAGATTGAAAACATTAAGACGATCGTTCGTAACCTCGGAGAAGCTGGAATTCCTGTGCTGGGCTACAACTTCAGCCTGGCAGGCGTTTGCGGTCGAGTGACCGCTCCGCTGGGACGAGGAAATGCAATCACGCTAGGCATGGATGGTCCCGCTGAAGATGTGCCGATTCCGAATGGAACAGTTTGGAATATGGTCTACGATCGCAACGCCGCGGCGGGAGTGCAGCCTTCAATCTCGCACGAAGAATTGTGGCGACGATTGCAGCGTTTCTTGGAAGATGTGATTCCCGTCGCTGAAGCTTCTGGCGTTACGCTTGCGGCGCATCCGGATGATCCACCGATGCCGACGATGCGACAGCAACCTCGACTCGTCTATCAACCGAAGATGTATCAGCGCTTGATCGACGTAACGCCGAGTCGTAGCAACGCGCTGGAACTCTGCGTCGGGACCATGGCTGAGATGACAGAAGGTAACCTTTATGACGCGGTAGATCAATACAGCAAACAGAATCGCATCGCGTACATCCATTTACGCAACGTGGTCGGGAAAGTGCCGCATTATCGCGAAACGTTTATCGATGATGGCGATGTGGACATGCTCCGCATTCTCTCGATATTGCATCGCAATCATTTTGAGGGAGTGATCATTCCTGACCACACTCCGCAAATGACGTGCTCTGCTCCCTGGCATGCGGGAATGGCACATACTTTAGGATTTATTTTGGCGGCAAAAGCTGCGCTCGATTCCAATCGCCTCGCCGAACTGTCTGCGCAGGAACCGCACGCGCCATCCACCGGAGGAAAGTAGTCTGGACTCTTCAAGCAGTCATTCGCGAACTCCGCTCATCATCGCCGCCAGCGTTTCTACGCTTGGTGGATTGCTCTTCGGTTACGACAACATTGTCATCAGTGGCGCGATCGGATATCTCAGTCAGTTGTTTCACCTCGACGCCGCCGGCATAGGCTGGGCGGCAGGATGCGCGCTCGTAGGCTGCATCGTCGGTTGCGCCGCCGCCGGAACTGTCGCGGATTATCTCGGCAAGAAAAAGGGGCTGGGACTATGCGCGATGTGCTTCGCACTTTCTTCCGTTGGAATGCTCTTTGCCGGAAATCTCTCGCAGTTCGTTTTGTGGAGATTGATCGGCGGACTCGGCATCGGAGCAGCGTCCGTGATCGCGCCCAATTACATCGCGGAAATCGCTCCAACGCGAGTTCGCGGACGCTGTGTAACTCTCTATCAACTTGGCATCGTGGTGGGCATTCTCGCAGCAGTGTTCGTCAACATGCTGATCCAGCGCATGGGTAGTGAAGCGTGGAACATTTCCACCGGATGGCGCTGGATGTTTCTGGCGGGAGTTGTTCCGGCGATTTTGTTCGGAGTGATGATTATTCCGGCGATTGAAAGCCCACGATGGCTCATGAAGATGGGTCGGCGCGATCAAGCGCTTGCGGTGTTAACCAAGATCAGTGGCCCTGATGCCGCCGCACAGGAAGCAGCGGAAATTGAAAATTCGTTGGCAACCGAAGACGGGCATCTCTCGGAACTGTTCACCACGTTTCGACGCCCGTTGCTATTGGGCATCATGCTCGCGGGCTTACAACAGGTCAGCGGAATCACTCCGCTATTTTCTTTTCTGCCGCAAATTTTTCGCGCGGCTGGAACGGCAACAACAGACGCGTTTTTTCAATCCGTACTTGTAAGCGTCGTCAATCTGGTCTTCACGCTCTTCGCTCTCTGGCTGGTTGATCGCGCCGGACGTAAAACGCTGATCTTGTGCGGAACTTCTCTGCAGTTCGTATCGCTTGCATTGGTCGGCTGGTTCTATCACATCCACGGCAGCGGGCTGGCCGTATTGATTTTCGTGATGAGTTTCGTTGCGGGACACGCTTTCGGCAATGGAGTCGCGTGCTGGGTCATCATTTCTGAAATCTATCCCACAAAAGTTCGTGGACGCGGCATGTCGATCGCGACCACCGCACTCTGGCTGGTGGGATACGCGGGCAACCAGATGTTTCCTCTCATGCAACAACATCTCGGATCGGACGGCACGTTCTGGGTGTTCAGCGCGGGCGCGGCACTCACCATCATCCTGGTCGGATGGCTAGTCCCAGAGACAAAGGGAAAATCGCTCGAAGAGATCACGAGATTTTGGGAGCAGGACAGAAACAAATCCGTCACCGCGCGCTAACTCTCACCCGCGTCTCCTCAGTTCGCGTTAAAGGCATCCGTCAGCGAAATTACCTTCAGCGCTCCTTTTAACTGATCGATGCTGGCTGACGATTTTAACGTGATCGTGGCCGATTCTCCGGGCAGCAAATCGAAATAATTGTCAGAGCTTTCGACGTCGAGATCTCCGAAAGAAACATAAACGTCACGCGCCAGATTCGACGACTGCAGGGTGATGGTGTAGTTTCCTCCAGACTGGGCCTGAACAACATTGGTTTCGATCTTGGGATTCACTGGCAGTTGCAAATTGTGCGTCACATCAAGAAATACGAGATTTTGCGAAACTTTCTTTCCTCCGACTTCCAAGTCAACCACGAGAAAACTGGATCGAGGATCTCCCTTGGCAACCAGGTCAGCCTTATCGATTGTGAGATAGATCGCGCTTGATTGAGCGGGAGCTTGAACTTCTTCAGTCTTCTCTAACAAAACCTTGCCGGAGAAATCGAGCAGCCGAGCGTGGATTGTTCCACTCAACGGCTGCAGTTTGTCCGACACAACGTAGACATCCACTTTGTTGTCATGCAGGAATGGCGATATGAGCACATCATCATAGAACCGCCGAGCGTAATAGTGGAGCGCTTTCCAGCGACCGTAGTAGTCGATGCTCGCCCATGACGCTACGGGCCAGCAATCATTTAATTGCCAATAAAGGGATCCCATGGTGCGCGGGCGTTGCCGACGGAGGTGCTCCGCGCCAATCTTGATAATCTCCGCCTGCTGCACTTGGCTGAGGTACACGAACGAAGCGAAGTCTTTGGGCTCGCGATATTCGCGCAACATGTAAGTCAGGATTCGTTCGTTGCCACCTTTATTCTTCTGATGAGACTGCATGACCGTGGAGTGGATATCGAAATCTCCTGGCTCATTCGCGAACGAACGGATGGTTCGCATCTCAGGGAAAGACTGAAAACCAAATTCAGACATGAAGCGTGGAAATTGTTTGGTGTAATCTTGCGCCGCTGCCTGCTGGTGCCAGACTGCCCAGTAGTGCATGTCGCCGTTATGTTGGTTGTCAGGAATCTCTTCAAAATTCGCGCTGGGCGAACTCGGCGAGTAAGGCACTCCATCGGCATACTGACTTACTGAACTCTTCAAGATGTCTGCAAACATCACTACGTAATCCTGCCAAACACGATCGCGAATCGCAGGAGAAATCGCCCCTTTAAAATCCTGCCGGTCGCCCCAATGATGCCAACCGGTTTCCACTTCATTGTTTCCACACCAGAGCACGATGCTCGGATGTTCACGCAAGCGCTTGATCTGCTGAATGGATTCCTCGCGAACATTTTCCTGGAAGGGAACATCGCCGGGAATCATGTCTCCGCCGAACATGAACTCCTGCCACACCATGATGCCCAATTCATCGCAAATATCGTAGAAGTCATCGGACTCGTAATAACCACCACCCCACTCCCGAACCATGTTCATGTGCGCGTCGCGGGCGGCTTGAAGAATCTTGCGATGTATTTCAGGAGTAACGCGATTGGGGAAGCTGTCGAACGGAATGACGTCCGCGCCTTTAGCGAAAACTGCGATGCCGTTCACCACGAACTCGAAACTCTTCCCCCACTGATCGGCAACACGACGCAGTTCGATGGATCGCAATCCCGTCTTCACGTCTGCGTGGGCCAACTCCACCTTTTTGTTGAGGCGTACGGACGCCGAGAAGCGGTAGCGATCTTGGGCGCCGTATCCGACCGGATACCACAATTTCGGATTGCTGATACGAATCGGAAACGAGAGGTGGTTCATACCCGCGTCCAACTGCACTGTCTGAGTTCCATCTGCGTTCGGTGTGCCCGAAATATCGCCGTTCATCAAATCAGCGTGACTGAGCACTACGGTCGCGGTGGTCGGTTTGCTCGCGTCGATATCAAGCTCGGCCGAGACGAGAGCCAGGTCGGAGGCAATTTTCTGCTGGTGAATATGGAAATTATCGACGCGCAACGCATCCCACGTTTCAAGTCGAGCCGCACGCCAAATACCCTCCGTCATGTACCGAGGACCCCAGTCCCATCCGTAGTTGTAGGGCGCTTTGCGCGTGTACGGAGCGGTCGCAATATCTTCCTCGTTGCCATAGTTATGCGTGGAGATCGAAGGCAGCACGTACGGAAGAGACTTTACGTACGGCAGCATCTTTTCGACTGCGGAATGAAAAACAATACGGAGTGTGTTCGGACCCGGCTTTAGAAGCGCCTTCGCGGGGATTCGCCAGTGCCGGAACATATTGTCGGCCTGGAGAACCACTTGATCGTTAACGTAAACATCCGCCAGCGTGTCGAGTCCATCAAATACCAAGTCGACATGATCGTGTCCGAGCGTGGCGGCATCGGCTTGCAACACGGTCTGATATTCCCAGTCGGTAAGGCCAACCCACTGGAGACGGAATTCGTTATCGCGATCAAAGGGATCCGGAATCAGATGGTTGGTCAGCAAATCGGTTTGAACCACCCCGGGAACTTGCGCAGGGTGCCACTCCTTGACTGCGGGCCTGTCTTTCTCGGGAACGAGGTCGGTATTTCCCGTAGCGCGAAACTGCCATCCTGTATTGAGCATCTGCGACGCGGACTGCTGGGCGTGAAGTGGCACTTGGGCCAGCACAGGGAATAGCAGCGCCGAAAATACGGCGCCAACCAAGCGGGGCATGAATCGCGATTCACTTCCAAGCAGTTCCATGTGTATGACTCCTTAACTCAAGCTCTCGTTCGTCTGCGTCTTGCCACCGTCCGAAAAAATCGTGGGCCAGACCAGCAGCGTCGGCGCAACAGAACGAACGCACTCTGTAATTCCAAACGCATTGTAGCGCGCATCGAGTAATTGCATAAGTAATTAGGATCGAGTAATTGCATCACGTGATTGCGGATGAGAAAAACCCGCACGACGAAACACACGCGTTGACTTCCAGATTGCATCGAGACTGCCGTGATTTGCCAGGGTGATTTGCTAGGATGAAATTGCCGGGGAAGATTTTCGAATTTCAATGAGCACTCGATAGTCCTGGTCAGGAGAGCGGATGAACCGAAGAGCAAAATTCATCAAGAAGACCAGTGGGGTGTCCAGTGGTCTACTAGCGATGGTACCGTTCATAGTCGCGTCGGCCTTCTTGCCAACCGTCGCCTCCGCAACGGGTCTGAGATCCGATCCTGCGCAAAAAACATCCGGCATGTCTAGTCCGTCGCGCGCCCAAACCGCGTCTGCGCCTCACTGCCAAACTTCCGGCACATCAGAACTTAAAGTTGTTTGCGACTTTACTCCGCTTTCGGTGAATGCTAATCCACCCGCCGATGAACCTCGAATCGCGCTGAATCACGCGGCACTGTCATTCAAGACCAAGCATGATGGTTGGACCAGTGTTGCGCTCACATTCACAAAGCTGGATCCCGCTTCCATCTCGGAGCCCCGATCGGTTTATCTCGCAGTGGACGACGACTCGGGTCACAATTTCATCCGGCGCGTCCTCCGCAGAGTCGATTTGCGCACCCTCGTAACAGGCAAAGCGACAGAGTTCTCGGAGAATCTGCTGTTGCCCGCACTTCAGCCGGGGCATTACCGCGTGGAACTTTGGATTCCCAGTTCCGATCCTTCTCTCAAGTTCAACGCCGAGCATAATTTCCTGATCAGCAGCCATGGAGTCGCCAACAAGAAAACCGGACTCAATCAAATTGCTACCTTATCGGTTGCGCGTTGAAGCAGAGGCGCATTGAATGCGTGAGGCCCCGCTTCGCCGCAATTCCCCAAAAATAGCTTGTGCATCGGCAATTCCTTGCAGTTCCTGTGCAAGAGCATCGTTGATTTCTGGTCGCAGCACTTCGTCGTGATTCCGACGCAAATGCCGTGCTAGTATCCAGAATTAGGATCAGTTCTAACCCACCACCCACCAGGAGAAACAAAGATGCAGGCCAACCAAACGACCCAAAGCCACAACCTTGCCCACCCCCTCCAGCACCCCAAAACTCTCACGAAAAAGCAGTTTCCAACCTGCCTCCTGGCGGCAGCAATCATGTTCGTAACAATGCTGCTCGTAACATTGTCTGCGGCGGCGCAGACCAGTGTTTTGACGCAGCACAATGACATCGGCCGGACTGGCCAGAATACAAACGAGACTATCCTCACCACATCGAACGTGAACGTAAAACAGTTTGGACGACTGTTTAATCTGCCGGTGCGCGGCCAGGTTTACGCGCAGCCACTTTACGTTCCTGGCGTCACTATCAATGGGGCAACTCACAACGTCCTGATCGTGGCTACAGAACTTGAGTTCGTCTATGCGTTCGACGCGGACACCAAAGCTGCTCCGCTCTGGCAAGTAAGTCTGGTGGATACGGCCCACGGCGCGGCCACCGGTGAACATGCGCTCACCAGTTCCAAGACAATCGGCTGTACCGACATGCAACCCTTCATCGGTATTACGAGTACGCCGGTGATTGATCAAAATTCTGGAACCATCTACGTTGAGGCGAAGTCTGCGAAGGGATCCAAATACATTCATCGCCTTCACGCCCTGGACCTGGCAACTGGCAGTGAAAAAGGCGCGGGACCTGTCGTGATCACTGCCGTCGTGAACGGCACCGGCGATGGATCCCAGAACGGAAAGTTGACTTTCGATCCCCTGCATCAGCTGAATCGGCCGGGCCTACTGCTACTGAACGGCACCATTTACGTGGCCTTCGCTTCGCATTGTGACTTCGGTCCTTATCACGGATGGCTCTTCTCGTACGATGCAGCGACGTTTGCGCAGCAGAGTGTTTACGTGACCACTCCGAACGGCGGACTGGGTGGATTCTGGATGGCGGGTTCGGGAGTTGCGGCAGATTCCGCCAGCATCTACATCTCTAGCGGAAATGGAACTTTCGACGTGAACAATGTTCCGGCAACGGAATTGGGCGACTCGGTCCTGAAATTCGGTACGACGAATGGCGAGCTGTCTTTCTTGGATTATTTCACTCCTTCGGATCAGGCCTGCCTCACGAATAACGACATCGACCTCGGTTCGGGAGGCGTTCTCGTCCTGCCCGACCAACCGGGGAGTAACCCGCACATTATGGTAACTGCGGGCAAAGAGGGCGCGATCTATGTTCTGAACCGCGATCAGTTGACCGCCGGCAATAAGCACTACGAAGGCAGCAACAATTGCTCCACGCACGATCCGGAGATTCTCGAGGAATCTGCGTCAGGAGCGATCGGTGGAATGTGGAGCATGCCCGCTTACTGGAACAGCAATCTCTACTTCTGGGGAGCCGGCGACGTGCTTCGATCGATTCCGCTCGTCAACGGTCTTCCTGCCTTCACGAAAACCAAGGCCAATTCAACCGGCATTGGTTTTCCGGGCGCGACTCCGTCAATCTCTTCCAACGGCCAAGTTAGTGGCACTGCAATTCTCTGGGCGATCGATTCGTCGCAATATGGATCGCCGGGTCCCGGCCCCGGTCCCGCGGTCCTTTACGCTTTCGATGCCACCAATATTTCGACCGAATTGTGGGACAGCACACGCGCACCTCACAATCGCGACAAAGCCGGCAACGCTGTAAAGTTTTCGGTGCCTACAGTCGTGAATGGAAAGGTCTATGTGGGCACGTCCGCTTCGATCGACGTATACGGACTCTTGGGCCACTAAACCTGGAATGAACCGACTCCACAACTGGAGACGGAGATGCTCGCAAACAACTGAACCCCCAGACGCCGCAACTAAACGGCGTTCTGGGGGTTCGGTCGTTAGATTCCGGACTTGTCTACGGTCGTACGAACGTGTAGACGTGACCGGCAGAATCGATTCCAAAGACACCTGCCCCAGATCCCACCGCAATGCTTGTCAGAAAACTTGTATTGTTGCCGAACTCACCGCTGGTGGAGTCGTAACGAACGATGCCGTTGATCGTATTGTTCATCCAGACGCCATCCCCGCCCGCCAAGACCTGAACCGTGTCTCCGTCAACCTTGTTGAATTTGCGAGTCGCGGGATCGTATTGGAAGACATCGTTCGCGCTGTTGACTCCCCAAACCTCGTTTACTCCCACGGAGATCTGCGTGAGCGTGCCTGAAACTTCCGTGAACTTCTGGCTGACAAAGTTGTAGAGAAAGATTTGACCGGAGCTACTCAGTCCCCACACATCGCCTCCGCCCGTGGCGACCTGAGTTAGAAGAACATTGAATCCTGTGTCGAACACGTTGGTGCAGTAGTTGTACCGAAAAACGTTGCCGGCAGAATTCAGGCCCCAGACTTCATAGGGATGGCACTTGTCCTGATAGCCAACACCGACCACGATTTGCGCGAGTGAGTTCCCCTGGTTATCGAAGGCTTTGGTGGTGTAATTGAATCTGTAAACGTCGCCGTTGTTAGGGGCTAGTCCCCAAACTTCGTCTACTTGCGAGGCGGTGCCGCCGCCGACTACCACACTGACCAGCGACGCCTTCGCTATCTTGCCGAAAGACTTTGACGTCGCGTGATACCTCCAGACCGCGGACTTGGAATCGACGCCAAAGACCTCGTTGCGTCCGGCAGAAACACTGGTAAGAGTGCTCTTAACCTGTAAGAACTCCTGCGCAGATGCCGGGACGAAGAAACCCGCACAGCAGGCTAGAATCACCAGAACGAAAAGAGCGCTGCGAAAAGCGTTTTTGCGCGACATAAAAACCCTCCAAAGAAATTTGTTTTGCTCTTAGGAATTCAGTTGCTCCGCACAAATAGTCGTTATAACGACTATTCTTTCTGACCCCATACCTGAATTCGCATCCGCACCCGCTACGGTCGAACGAACGTGTAGACCTCATCGGAATTATTGATTCCAAACACGCCGGCCCCTGATCCAACGGAAACGCTTTTGAGATTGCCTGAAAGAGGGAGATTCGATCCGGTGGCGGAGCTAATGGTGTAGGGATCGTCGGTTGTGTCGAGCAGCCAGACGCCATCTCCGCCAGCGGCCACTTGAGTAACTTCGCTGTATAACATTTTGAACGCTCCGCTGCCGAAATCGTAGCGAAAGAGCCGGTTGGAGCCGTCGACTCCCCATACGTCATTGACTCCCACGGCGATCTGTATCAGGTCGCCTGGCACTTGCACGAACACCGGAGCATCGAAGTCGGTTTGGTCCAGGCGGAAGACGGAGCCCGCGCTGTTGATCCCCCACACGTCTCCTCCGCCGGTTACGACCTGAACCAGGAGACCATTGATGATGTCGAACCCATTTGTGCAGTAGTTGTACCTGTAAATGATGGAAGAGTTGAGACCCAAAACTTCATAGGGATGGCAACCGTCTGTTATGCCTATGCCAACCGTGATCTGCGTGAGGACGCCCGGCACTTGAGCGAAGGCTTTCGTTGTGTAGTTAAACCTGTAAATGCTTCCGGTGGCATTGAGTCCCCAGACTTCGTCGAGCTGATTGAGAGTCCCGCCACCCACTGCGACTTGGGAAAGCAACGGTTTCGCTATTTTGGCAAAGGATTTCGTGGTGGCGTGATATCGCCAGACATGTTGACTGGTATCGACCCCGAAGACCTCGTTCCGGCCAGCCGAAACACTATCGAGAGTGCCTTTAACCTGCACGAACTGCTGGGCCGATCCCGGGACAACGAGTGAGGCCAGGCAGATCAGTACCAGAAGAATGGTGGAACAAGCGGTTTTGCGCGACATGGTGAATCTCCTTAGGGTCTTTATTCTCGGGGGATGATCGGGCATGTAGGTAGGAGGTATTTGTAGAATCGGCGCAGCAGAATCAGCGATCCATACGGAACGCTCGTGGTAAAATCCCTCAGATTCTGGTCTGCGCCGTTCCGCAATCCCTCGCCGGCAAAATCTACTTTGCATGTCCCCAGAAAGTCCTAAAATCGGCGTTCAAAAGTTCTCAAAAGTTCTCAAAACCTCGCTATGTCGAGCCTAGCCAACAACTTGTACCGGTTCGGGGAATTCAGCCTCGATGCCCAGGGACGCGTGCTGATGAGGGGAGGGGAGGCTGTTGCGCTGACCCCAAAGGCCTTCGATGTCCTTCTTATGCTCGTTCAAAACGCGGGCAGGACGGTAACCAAAGACGAGTTGATGAAGGCGGTTTGGCGGGACAGTTTCGTCGAGGAATCTAACCTGACGCAGACCATTTTTATGGTGCGCAAGGCGTTGGACGAGAGTGCCGATCGGCGCTACATCCTCACCGCCCAAGGCCAGGGCTACCGGTTTCTGGTTCCGGTTACAGAAGGAAATAACGACGGGCCAGAGATAGAGAAATCGGTGCCCGTTCGGGATGAGCTAGATAAGGACCTGCTTGATAAGGATAAGAAAGGCAAGACGAGTGTTCCTGAAATTCAGCCGGGCTCTCGCGTCCGAGGCGCAAGCAATCGGCGAACAGTTGCTATCGCCTTTGCCGCAATCGCTTTCGTCTTGGTCGTCGCGTATGCCGTTTGGTCGTGGCGTTCGCGAGTCGGCCCCGCTGGGCAACCCGGCAGAATCATGCTGGCGGTCCTGCCGTTCGAGAACTTCACCGGTGATGCGGGACAGGAATATTTCAGCGACGGATTAACAGAAGAAATGATCAGCCAACTCGGCGATCTAGATCCCGCCCACCTGGGAGTAATTGCCCGGACTTCGGTGATGCACTACAAGCACACGCAGGAATCGATTCCTCAAATCGGAAAAGATTTGGGAGTCCAGTATGTGATCGAGGGCAGCGTGCGGCGCGACGCTGAGCGCGTGCGAATCACAGCACAGTTGATCCAGGTAAAAGACCAGAGCCATATTTGGGCTCGAGAATACGATCGCGATCTTGGCCACCTGATGCAATTGCAGGCGGAGATCGCGCGCGAGGTTGCGAACGAAATCGAGTTCAGCCTGAGCGGACGACGGCCGATTGAGGCGACGAGAGAGGGTGTTGCACCGGCGCCGGGTGCGAAGTCCTACGAAGCCTATGACCTGTACTTGAAGGGTCGGTACTTCTGGAACAAGAGGACAGCAGAAGGATTTCGACAGGCAGCCGATTACTTTCAGCAAGCGATCGATAAGGATGCGAATTACGGACGCGCTTATGCCGGGCTGGCGGATACTTTCACGTTGACGAGCACATGGTACCTGGGTCCACAGAACGAACTCATGCCGAAGGCTCGGGGTGCGGCTTTGCGAGCTTTGGAACTGGATGAGAGTCTTGCGGAGGCGCACGCCTCTCTCGCCCTGATCCGAGAGAACTACGACTACGACTGGCCCGGCGCAGAGAAGGAATTCCGGCGGGCGATCCAACTCGATCCGCAATATGCGACCGCGCACCAGTGGTATGCGGAGTTTCTTTCGTGGCAAGGACGCTTCGACGAAGCATTCGCCCAGAGCAAGCAGGCGCGGGAACTGGATCCTCTATCGCTGATTATTGCCACCGACTACGCATCGATCTTGTATGACTCGCGACAATATGACAATGCGGTGAAACAATTTCGCTCGGTGCTCGAACTGGATCCAAACTTCGATCATGCGCGGGAGTCGATGATTCCTTCCTATTTGCAACTGGGCAGATATGACGAGGCGATCGACTTGATCAACCGCTGGGCGGATCGCGGCGAAGCGGAGCCGTGGATGTGGGCGTGGAGGGCGGCCGCCAATGGTCGCTTAGGGCGTGCGCAAGAGGCAGACCGAGCCCTGGCGAAACTTGAACAGATTTCCCGCTCGCGGCCGGATCGAACCGTGACATTGTTGATCGCGTACTCGGGCACCGGTCAGAAAGAAGAGGTGATCGCACTGCTGCAGCAAGCATATTCAGAGCACTCCAATGCCGTGGTGCAAATCAAAGTAGACCCAATGTATGACCCGATTCTGAGTGATCCGCGGTTCCAGGACTTATTACTCCGGTTGGGACTGAAACACTGAAACGATGAACCTGCCGAAGTCGCGCGCGTAGAATACGCACGTAATAGAGGATGGATACGCATGACACGAGCAGCGATACAAGCGATTTCCCCGTTCTTCATCGTCAGCAACGTTAATCACACCATTGAGTTTTACCGCGACAAACTTGGCTTTGAGACGATGTTCCAAGAGCCGGAGCAAAATCCGTTCTTCGCAATAATTCGGCGCGACAGCGCACAAATCTTCGTTAAGTCCGAGGCAGGTATATCGCCGTCACCGAATGCCAGTCGGCATCCATTCATGCGGTGGGACGCATACGTCTACGTGCAAGACCCCGATGCGCTCGCTGCCGAATTTGCCGAGCGCAGCGCAACACTCAGCGTGCCGCTCCAAGATACGCACGAAGATCTCCGAGGCTTCGAGATTTGCGACCCGGACGGATATGTCTTGTTCTTCGGAAGGCCGAGAGCGAAACGATAAGATCCAAAGTGTCGATAAAGGAACATAAGTGAAATATCACCATCAGCTCTACACCTATTTAAGGTGTGGGCTGTGCTTCACTCTTGCTTAAGTCGATCGTTGCATTCGTGATCAGCGGATTTGCCCAAAACCCTACACTGAGCACCACTCCATAGGTCAGGTAGAGGAACATCATTCCGTTTCGCAAGCCGATATGGTCACCGATGCGCCCGATGATCACGGGCACGACCGCGCCGCCAATGCCCATGCCGGTTCCAAGGATTCCGGCAAATGAGCCATGATGCTCGGACACGGAATTGAGCGCCAGCGAAATCACGATCGGCCACATTACCGACGCGAACAGGCCGATCGCGGGTAAGGCGATGTGCGCGGCTTCCGCCGGTCCGAACAGAGCGGCCGACAGGCAGGCTAGGGCTCCGATCGAAGCGCCGATCAAAACTTTGCGGCTATCGAAGATCTTAAGAAGCAGCATTCCGACCAAACAGCCCGCAGTCATCAGTCCCCAAAACCAGGAAACGGCTGCCGCGCCGGCGGTGTGGGGATCGTACCCGTGATACTGGGAAAGAAATTGTGAAATCCAATCTGCTGTACCCTGCTCGCAACCAACGTACGCGAGCATGGCGAAGAAATACAGCCAAACCACTTTCTTCTTTAACAAGCCGAGATACATTTCTCTTGAACCTGCGCTCTCCGAGGCTGAGTACACGACGCGAGGAAATTTCGAGATCGCGATCACCACACTCATCACAAGGGTTGATGCGGCAAAAATCCAATAGATAGATGCCCATGGCAACGCGGGCGGGGTCAGCTTTTCGAGTACACGGAGCAAAACGTTACTGTGCTGTCTGCTCTGTCCCAGATTCAACACCAGATAGGAATAAATGCGAGGACTTAGAAATGATGCCGCTCCGAAAACGAACTGTGCCATCGCAGAATAAAAAGCGTAGTGCTCCTCGCCTCCCGAAACGCGGAGCAAGGGATTGATCGCCACCTGCAGCACAGCCATTCCAACGCCGATGACAAAATAGGAGACGATCGCAACCCGATATTCGGGAAAGAGGGCAAAGCTGAGCGCGCCGATTGTCCCTGCTAGAAATGCCAGTATGATCACCGGCTTTTCCGTGAAACGTTCCACCAGAAACCCAGCTGGGATTGACATCGCCGCGTACGCGATGAAGAAAGAGAATGCGAGAAAGGCAGCTGCTGTCAGGCTCACATGAAAGCTGTCGATAATATCGGGCACAAGTGGCCCGACAATATTCGTGAGCAGCGAGATCACGAAAAAAGTGATCATGACGAGGGCGACCATGAAACGGTTTCTAGACATAATGAGTTTGCGCAGCTTCAATGACGGCCAACAATGGACGAACTTCAGATCAAACTTCAGCTAATCGAAACTCAGATCCTCAAACCTCAGACGGACGAACCTTGGCTCCGAAACGGTGATGCCAGACTCTCGCCGCCCCTATGAGATTGGCATCGTCTCCGAGTGAAGCCAAAACGATCTCTGTTTTTTCATATGGAACGAAGCGGCATCCACGAGAGATTGTGGCGCGAATTTCTTCGAGAAACAGAGGTGCGCTCTTCATCAGGCTGCCAGCCAGCACAATGATGTCTGGAGTAAAAAGGTTGATGAGGTTGGCAATTCCCAGCCCGAGATAAAGAGCCTCGCGTTCGACAGCGCGCCGCGCGAGTTGGTCTCCTTTTCGCGCCAGGCGGCAGATTTGCTCGGCTGTGGAATACGAATCGTTTCCAGAAGAGTGGCTCTGGGTCCAGGCGGCCAGGGCCGGTCCAGCGGCCAAAGCTTCCCAGCATCCGTCGAATCCGCAGGAACACGGAGGACCGGAGAGATCGATTACCTGATGTCCAATTTCAGGATGAGATCCACCGACTCCGCGATAGAGCTTTCCGTCTAAAATAATGCCGCCACCGATTCCGGTGCCTATCGTGATGTAGATCATCCGAGATTTATCGCGGCCCGCTCCCCAAGCGGCTTCGCCTAACGCGCCCGCGTCGGCGTCATTCTCCAGCGCGACCTTCACACCGAAAAGCGCCGACAGGTCGCGCACGGGATTCTGCCGCCGCCAATGCGTAAGAAAATCGACGTCCCCAAGTTCGCCAGTGAGCGGATCGACGGGTCCCGTCGATCCAATGCCAATCCCTGTGATCTTGATGCGCGCACTTTTCGACATTTCGCGAAACATGCCAGCAATGGTCTCGAGGCCAGCAGCATAGGTCGATTCAGGACCGGTTGCTGTCTCGCGCTTAGCCAGCACCCTGCCCTCGTGATCGACCAAGCCTACGGCCAGCTTGGTTCCGCCAATGTCAACTGCTCCGATCATTGTTTGGTAACACGCATTCTTGATTTGTTAGTACGCATTCTTAGCCACATGTTTCTGCTTCACATCCTCGTTGCTACTTCACATCTTTCCGAACCGCTGGCCCCGTTCCTATCAGCCCGTACTCTTCCTCGACGATGTACGAACATACTCGGAACGAATCACAATCGACGCCGGAAAGTCGGGAGAGATACTCGGCCGCTAGTTGAGCGGGCACGATGTCGATCATGAATTGCCATTCCGCTGGCACTTCAGGAAGCTGGAAAATCAGGTCGGCTGCATCGGGCGGCAGATTCTGACCGATGAGAACAACGGACGCTCCGAGACGTCGAAGATCGCGCGCGACCGACAAGTCCTGCTCGCGGCTAATTTTTCCGTCAATCCATATTGCGAAGCGAGTTCCCGCGACGACTACCTCTTGCGGACCATGCCTGAAGCTCCCCGTCCCCAACGCCGTTGCCTCCGACTTTGCGCCTTCTTCCCACAGAAGCCGCGCCTCATAACAGCTTCCCAAACTGCCACCGCGGCCGAGGAAATGGACAACCTTGCCGGGCGCAAACCAACCGTGGCCGTCAATCTGTTTTTGCCAGCCTGGAATCATGCGCGCCGTATCCACGGCCACGCTCTGCAGCGAAGCCGAAAGCTGGTCGCCGAATGAGTCCACCGCCGCTTTAGCGAGAGCTGCTGCTGCAACCGCCAACGTGGAATAGGTGTTCACCGAGATCGCGTGGTCCAGCGAAGTCGGAATTAAGATCGGGAAGTTTGCTTCCTGCGCAAGAGTGCCATCCGGCACATTGGTGATGCCGATGACAACCGCTCCGCTTTCACGTGCTTTGGCCAACAGTTGCACAATCTCCGAGCTACGACCGCTGCGCGAGATCGTGATGATGACGGAGTCCCGCGGAAAAACTGCAGACTGCACCAATTCCCCCGCGTCCTGCATGTACACGGGTCTGCCGGCGTGAGAAAAAATCGCACCTGCTCCGAAGGCCGCATGCCAACTGCTGCCGATCCCGGTCAGGTATACATGACGCGCTTGCCGGACCGCCTCTGCCGCAGCTCGTAACTCGCGGTGACCTGATCCTGAAAGATGTTCGAGGGCGCGCTCTATTTCGTGTGGCTGCCGCAATATGTCTTGAAGAAAGTGAGTCATCTACTGCGAGATCCTCTCTTTAACTAATCTTTTAATTTGACGAGCTTTATTGATTGCCTACGCCGATTGTCTTCATTGATTAACTTCACTGATTAACTCCGCTCGCCAAGAAGCCGCCGTCTACGACGATTACCTGACCAGTAGTAAAGGACGCTGCATCCGATGCCAAAAAGACCGCGGCCCCGATCAGTTCTTCTACTCTGCCAAAGCGACCGACCGGGGTCCGCATCAGTAACTCCCGGCCTCTTTCCGTGTTGTCGAGCAAGTCTGTGTTCAGCGCCGTGCGAAACACGCCGGGAGCGATCGCGTTGACGAGAACTCCGTGCTTCGACCACTCGACAGCCAGTGAACGGGTGAGCGACACCACAGCGGCCTTACTTGCTGCGTAGGCCGCTACCTCGGTAAGCGAGACAAAAGCATTTAGGGAGGCGATGTTAATGATGCGTCCCGATCCCTGCTTTAGCATTTGCTTTCCAAATACCTGACAGGCGCGAAATGTTCCCGTGAGGTTGGTATCAATGATGTCTTGCCAATCTTTCTCTTCCATATCGAGCGTCGGTACGCGGGTGATCTTTGCAGCACAGTTGACCAGTATGTCGATCCGCCCAAACTGTTCCAGCGTCGCGGTGGCGAGTTGTTGAAGCGATTCGCGGTCACCGATATCGCTGGTCTTTCTGAGAGTGCGGCGTCCAATCGATTCAATCTCGGATGCGACCGTATCGATATTCTCTTGACGACGTCCGGATGGAACAACATCCGCTCCCGCTTCGGATAGACCAAGACTTAGCGCACGGCCAATGCCGGATGTGCCACCGATGACAACCGCGATTTTGTTGGACAAGCTCAGGTTGCTAGATTTCATCTTCTTGAATTCCTGTTAAGCCACACCCCTGGATCTCCCGCTTAAGTTCCCGTCTGCAAATTAACTTTCCACCGCAGCGGTACGTTCGGTTTGCTTTCCCCAGTGAAACGGATCTTCCGTTCATCGGGATGCAACGCCTCGCTAACTCCGTTCACCGTGACTTTGTGCAATCTCGCCCGGTCGGCTTCGGGGAGGAATATGTCGATACTCCAATGTCCAGCCACTGCCGGTGCATACCATCCGGAATAGCCGTCGTGAGATTTCTTGAATCCCAGCAACGGCGACGTGAATTCGAAATCCGGTAACGGGAGATCTGGACGCAAGTTGATTCCCTTTTCGTGAAACTCCAGACCGAGCAATTTTGCAACGGAATAAAGCGGCCATGCGTGGGAATGCATATTCATGACCGGAAAATCCGGCTCGGTATGGCCGGGAGTTTTTGATAGCGCAGAGTGGTACGCATCGGGACCACTCCAAATTCCGTACCAGAGATCGGGGTAAACTTCCGCGTGACGCGCGAGAGAATTTTTTTTCCACTCGTCCCATGCCATGGATCCGTTGACGAGTGCGAGAGCCCAAATCAGCGTTCCAGTGATGGCTGCAAAGGTCCCTCCATTGGTTCCCACTCCCGCTTCGTTGTGCATCGTCGGATCAGGTTGGCTCAGCAGAGGCGCCCCGATCAAAGAAGGCTTGCGCAGCAATTCGTCGATCGCTACGACTAGCGTGCCGATTTGATCTGAATCAGCACTACCCCCAATCACGGCCCACGGCTGCGGCTCCAGCCACATCTGTTTTTCACCGGACCAGCCCAACTCTTCGCCGAGCCAAGCACGACGAAACCATCGCCTCGTCCATTGTTGCTGTACCGCGCGGTTCTGAGCCTCGGCCTTGTCACGTGCATCGATGGCAAGTTTGGGACGACCTGTGAACTCCAGCATCCTCGCGTAGTAATTCAGTACATAACCTGCCATAGCCGCGTTGAGGACGCTTTCACCTTGTCGCGTTATCTCCGCGACCTGCGCCGGATCTAGACGGTTGACCACGATGCTGTCGTTCCAGTCTCCATTGAAAAGACGCATCAAGCCGTGCTTTCCAACTCCGATATCCTGCGTCACGCGCGTAAAGGTGCGCGCTAGTAGTTCACGGACACTAGAATCGCTGGAGTCTTTCGTCTTCGACTCGCCGCCTGGATATCTGGGAACGGTTTCATCAAGAAAGTTTTGATCGCGAGTTGCGAGAACATATTCGCTCGACAGCCAAAGCAACCAGAGTTCGAGATCGCTGGGCCTATAACGACAAGGCATCGGAACCCCGTCGCCGACGATGCCATATGGAAGAGAACCGTCCGGCTGAATCTCTTTGAGCGTGTAGCGAATGACTTCCCGCACGATTTTGGGATCGCCGAATATGAATGGAAATGCGTGTTGCAGAGGATCGCGCGCTGCCCCTTGAATTCCAGCGATGTACTGGACTCCAGATCCCTGGGAAACGATATGTTCGCGGAAGAAACTGTCGTAGGTGATCGCGCTTCGCAGATAGTAGCTACTCCACGTGGTTTCTCTCTCCACCCACGGTTCGGATTCCGTTCGGAATCGAAGACCACTCCCTTTCCATTGGGAACAGGAACGTGCCCATATAAAGGATGTGTCCTGCGCGTATTTCGCGGCTAAGCTTTCGGGATCGAATCCTTCCGGAAGATACCCGTAGAGGAAATACATCGTTCGGCTTTCGCCAGGATTCAACTGGAGATTCCGCTCGAGGAATAACGCACTCTCCGAAGCACCCGCACTTAGATCATTGTTCAGGCGCCGAGTCATTCCCAAGGGCCGGTCGATTCCGCCTTCGAAGAATTCGGTCGCGTTCGTGGCGAACCCGTCCGCGGGCGCGTCCAGAGAAAAGAGAAATGTCGACGGAGGATGGAAATCGTCCATGCTCGCGCCTTGAGCTAACGGCGCAACCGGACCACCATAGAAACCTGTCGGTTTCTCTCTCAGCGAAGCCTGTACTTTCTGCCATGACTCTTCTTCTTGCGGCGTGCGGCCACGAAAAGTTTGTGTTTCGAGCAATCCCTTGCTGCCCTTCAATGCCTTAAATTTATGCGTAAATTGATTGGACAAATTGCGGCGGAGCTCGGTAACTTTCGTCGCGTCGCTCAAGAGCGCTGCTTCCATCAGCGAGCGATAAGAGAATTGATAATTTTGGCAGCCCCAATACTCGACCCAACGTGGCTTTGATACGCGGTCGGAGTGATTCGTAATCGTGACCTGCGAAATCAAAACGGGGTCATCACCGAAGGGTGCGAAAATTACCTGGTCAATTTCATGCTGGTGCCCGGCGACCCGCTTCTGCAGATATCCCATGCCAAAGACTCTGTCGAACGACTCAGTGATCCCGGAATAATAAGTACTCAGCAAAAAATTCTCGCCAGCAAGAAAACCGATGCCAGCACCGTAACGATTCTGTTCTGGAAAATAATCATTCAGGAACTTCGGACCACCTTCATCCTGGCGAACCTGGACGTAGCCATAATTGGAGACAGCCGCCACCAGACGGTCGTTTCCTACTTGGTGCGTGTGATCAGCGGCGGAGCGCCACGCCTTATCCACTGGAGAAACAGCTTTGGGATCTGTGATCTGATTGCACGTGTACTGGTAGGCAGGCAGTCCGAACGAATCGGTAATCCATTTGCCAAAATGTCCCGACCCGTAAGCTTTGGCTTCGTCACCTTCGGACAGGAGAGCCGCGATCGGTAATTTCTTAGACTCAGCTCCAGCGAGCAACCTCGGTGGCACGAGGCTACTGCATAGCCCGAGACCAGCCAACTCGATGAAGTCGCGTCGCTTCATTCTCTAGATCCTTCGTTTTTTTCATCGCTCAGCGAAGGCGGGGCATCGTTCGCTCCAGCGCCCCAAGCCCGATTGGGCTCAGAGGCAAGAGTGAAATGCAGTGAGCCACCGGCGCGAATGTCTTGAAACGAAATCCAATTGCGCGTGTGCTTCTGGCCATTCAGCGTCACATTCTGAATGTAAGGTTTGGATTCGGGATCGGGCGATGCATCAATGCTGAATGTCTTACCCGGATACGGAGCCTGCAGATGGATCACGATCTGCGGGAACGTTGGGCCGACAAGTTCGTAGGCGAGGCTCGCCGGATCCACGCTGTAGATTCCCATCATGCTCAGCACTGCCCACGATGACATTGCTCCACAATCGTCATTGCCGGGAACGCCGTCCGGTGCGTCAAAGTAGTTTTCTCTGAGCACGCGTCGAACGACGCGCTGCGACTTCCACGGCTGTCCTGAAAAATTGAACACGAAGGGCGCTTGCATGGCTGTTTCGTTGTACGGGTTGTAATACTGCGCGTACCAGCCCGGCTCGGAGTAGTTAAAGAACTCAGTCATCCGCTGGTTGAACAGGTCGCGTCCCATTGCTTTTTCCAACCATGCCATGTCTGACGGGGCAAACGACAGATAGTGCCAGCCCGTGCCTTCGACAAATCCGTGGCCATCTTGGGCTGGATTGAAATCGGGCACCCAGGTCCCGTCGGCGTTGCGCTGACGGAAGAACTTGTCTTCAGGATTAAACAAGTTGCGGTAATAGAGAGCACGCTCGTAGAACATTTTGGCATCGCTCCTTTTGCCAAGTCCCACCGCGAGACGGTACAGCGACGCATAGGCGAGGGCATACTCTTGCGTCATTGCGACGGAGCCGTAATCGACTTTGTCAGCCGGGACGTAGTGAATCTTATTGACCCATTCAACGCCCTGTTCGCCGCGGTAAGGACTACCGGGCGGCGGAGCTTGGGTGGCATCTTTGAGCATGCCTTCCCATGCCGAGTCCATGTCGAAGCCGTGCAGTCCGTCCAGCCACGTCGTCGCAAGCGCGATCGAGAGCGGGCTTCCGATCATGTCGCTGGTGTAGAGATTGATTTGCGGCCAGCGATCGATCCAACCTCCCTGTTGGTACATGAGCACGACCGATTGGGCCATGTCTTCCATTCGCCGCGGTGCGATCATCGCCAGCAGCGGAATTTCGCTGCGGTAAATATCCCATCCGGAGAAATTTGCATAAATGAGGCGCTTTGCGGGAGTGATGTGAATCTGGCCGTCGAATCCCAAGTAGCGTCCATCTGAATCGCTGAAGATGCTGGGCATCAGCAGGCTGTGATAGAGCGCGGTATAAAACACTTTGCGCTGAGTGGGAGTGCCGCCCGAAATATCGATGACACTCAACTCCTTGTTCCATGCGCTTTCGGCTTCGCTTCGAATTGTGTTGAAATCTTTTTTCTCGGCTTCTACTTGCAAATTCTTTTCGGCTCCGGCCACGTCCACGTACGAAATTCCGATCTTTGCCGTGATCGAATGCTCGCGCTGTTCGGGTTCCCAACTGGCATAGGCCCCGACCCATTTCTGATGGTCGCCTTGGTCAACCGAACGACTGCCCGCAGCAGTTGTGCCCGCGCTGTAAATGTCCGGAGCCGTCCACGTACCGAAAGAGGAGAACGGCTTGCTGAAGGTCATTACGAAATAGACCTTGTACGTTGGTTTCATGTCGCAGAAGGCATGGTTCTCGACATAGCCCTCGATCCGGCGATCGCCGACGACGCGCACTGAGGCTGCTGAGGTGTGGTTGAGGGTGTGGCTGATCGGGACAACAATGTTGGCGGCCTTTCCGCCGGGAAAAGTAAACCTGGCGTCGCCGGTGCGATCGGTGGCGCTCAACTCCGCGTTGATTCCCCATTCCAGCAACTTGACCTGATAGTAGCCCGGCTTTGCCGTCTCTTTTTTGTGCGAGTAAGGCGATTGAAAATCCGCAACCTGGGTGACGATTGGTCCGGTGGTCGCCGTGAAGAAAACGTTCCCTTCGTTGGCGCAGCCCGGACCGCTCATGTGGGTCATGCTGAACCCTTTAATTTTTTTATGGATGTAGTGATAGCCGAATCCGTGGTCTTCAGTATCCGGACTCAGTTGCACCATCCCAAAAGGTGTCGTGGCTCCGGGAAAGAGGTTGATGCCATCGCCAGGATCACCGCCGGTGCCGATCAGCGGATTCACGCTCGCTGCTGGACCCTCTGTGCCAGACGTAGTGCCAGAACTCTGAGCATACGCAGCGCAAACGGTCAAAAGCAGAAGTGCAACCAGCGTCGTCCAACGCGAAATGTCTTTCTGCGCCGCCGCACTATTTCGCTTATGGCAGTTGAGCGAAGCAAGGCTATGATTTGATCTCATCGAGACGCACCGACCTCTTTTCTTGGGCTGATCTGATCGCCGCGAATGCAACACGCGTTGCGAGAACTGCGGCGTCAACGCCGCAGACTTCCGGGCCTTTGCCAAGAATTTGATCAACAAAGCGTTCGAGCGCATGTGCATGACCCTTGTCCGGTTCCGCGGTGAACTGTAGAAGAGGATCGTTCTTCGCGGTGGCCTCCTCACACGCTGCACGCTTCTTCTCTAGCCAGCCGGAAACCCCGCCTTCAGTACCGATCTGCGGATGGCGATCACGTTCCATGGGATAAGTTGTCTTTGCAGGAGCGTCTTCGATTCCAGCTGTCCGAACTTCGAGCATGTGATCCACGGCGAGATAAGCACCGTTTCCCATGAACTCATACAGTTCCTTGCAGTAGCCGAGAGTTCCATTGCTTCCGATCACGATGGTGGCAAGAGCGCCGCTTCGATATCGAATGATGACGGCCACGTTGAGTAGCCCTGTTTCCACGGCCGTTACTTCGACCGGCTCGTCGGCAAGGAACCAGTTACACATGTCAGTGAAATGGGTCATCTCAAAGAGCATCGGCCCATGGGGCGCGTGCGCCTTATCAAACACCCAACCCTTCCAGCTATACCAGTCGTCGTTGATGCGCACTGAGACGGACGGAACGCCATCCTCGGCCAGGGCGGGCATGGCATCTCCCTCGCGCCGCCAACGCCACGGGCAACGAACGGGATTGGTCATATGCTGGCGAAAGATGCGCTGCGCGTCGATCATCGCAGGACTGGCTCGGCGATTGTGACCAACACAGAACGGGATGTCGGCCGCGTGCACAACTCTCCGAATCTCGCTCATCTCTTCCAGTGTCATGGCGAGAGGTTTTTCAACGTAGATCGGCTTCCCCAACTTTGCCGCGAGGGCGATAACGGGCAAACGAAGCTTCTCAGTTGTGGCGAGGCAGATGACATCGACTTCAGGATCTTCGATGGCGCCCTGATAATCCTTGCGGATATGCTTCGCGCCAAAGACGTCACGGCACTCGGCCAGAATCGCGTCATCCAGATCGACGCAGGTGTGCAGTATCATCCGCGGCGATTTCACAATATTGGGAATGTGCTGGCCCCGCGCGACGGAGCCGCAGCCGATCACCGCAAAACGAAGGGGCGCGCTATCGTCGAGTACCTTCACTGCGGCTCCTTGCCAACTTTTCGGGATTGCTCGCCAGGGCTGCGGAGCTTGCGAGGTTCAGGATCGTTCTGTGCAAAATAATCTCGTCGCGACACTAAACCGAACTCCCGCATGACATCACTTACTGAGAGATCCGCTGAGCGCGATTCCAGCGTGAAGATACAGTTAGGCTGATTGAAGCGGATTCGAACATCGCCACCATAGCGACGCTCGACATCTCGCATCTTTTCCTGGTTTTGATCCGCAAACAGAGTCACCGCGTCGAAATTGACCTTAGCCAGCAGGACCGGCGATCCAAAGCCGAAGCGAAGAGTTTCCGATCGATAGCCACCGGCTGCCAGTTCCGTTCCATCGCGATCGAGGATGCGGCTCCACGCGGAGTAGGCGAGGACAAAAGGCACTCCATAGATCACCGCGCTGGAGTCCAGCAAACAACCAACCGGCGTGAAGCTTGGAATCACAAAGAGATCAACTCCGGTCTCGATCTGAGGATCAAAGACGACGTGAGGGTAATAGACGTCGACGCAAATTGCTCCCCCGATCCTTAGGCCTTCCCAGGGGATGGGGTTGGAGTATCCCGGTTCAACTCCGATGGCCAGTTCGCCAGGCGCAGGAGCGCGCTTTTGATAGTGGCCGACCACCGATCCGTCGCTTGAAAGAACGTAAAAACGATTGGCGAGAACACCGTTGTCACGAACCAGGAGAGGCAGTACCAGCGAAATCTTCGACCGCGCGGCTGTTTCGCAAAGAATTGCCGTTGCCCGACGCCAGTCTTCCAGAGCAAATTCTTCGAGTGGAACAGACGCGTTCTTGCGGTGGAGCAAATTGATTGTTTCAGGAAGCACGGCAAGGTGGGCGCCCTGCGCTGCCGCGACTTCGAGCCACTGAGCAGCCTCTCGGAGAGTCTCCTGAAAATTGGCCGGACCTCCGTCCCTACCTCCGTCGCTGAGACCGATAGTAGCGATCGTTTTCTCGTTCACGGCGCCTCACTTCCGCAACCGAATTTTGGCTTCGTGCACAACTTCGCTGAGCACCGATTTAACCGAGGTAATGGACCACGGCGAATTCGAATCGATGGAGTCGAAGTGACTACGACAACCATTTGTCCAAGTGCTCAGCCACGAACTCGTCGTCATTCAATAGAGGGTAGGAGGAGTAAACACGATTAATCTCCTCCAACTGTCCATCAGAAAGCGTCTCTCCTGGATCGAGGCATCCGCGACCGGTAAGCAATCCCTGCCGACGCAGGACTTCATGAATGCCTGGAATGCATCCGCGAAACTGATGTCTCGCGTCGAAGATGGCGGCATTGGCATCGGTAATCTCCGCTCCTCGCACGAGGACGGTGTCGAGGCGCGCGCCATTGTACTTTGCATCATGCACAGCTTTGAGGAGTTCAACGGCGCGGCGCGTCCACACGGCCCATTGTCCCAGCAGTCCGCCTACAAAGTGCGCAGTGCGTTCCCCAAAGCGGAACTCTGTGAGAAGATCGGCGACGATGTTGTCGTCATTGCCGGTGTAAAGAGCGATTTCAGAGCTGCGTCCGCTGTGGGCAACCGCGCGCAGCACTTCCATAGTTTGATAGCGATCGAACGATGCAACCTTGATGGCAACAACGGACTCGATCTCCACAAAGCTTTCCCAGAAGTCGGCGTTGAGCGGACGGCCACCGACGGCTGGTTGGAGGTAGAAGCCCATGAGCGGAATAATCTCTCCGACCGCGCGACAGTGTTCGATGAGCGCTTCGTTGGAAGCGTCCGAGAGAGCCGCGAGACTAAGCAACCCGCCATCGTAGCCAATCTCGCGGAGCGTCGCCGCTTCCTGACAGGCTTGTCTCGTATCGCCACAGACGCCACCAATCTTGGCCAGAACTTTTCCAGAACGCTTCTCGAACGAACGCACTTCTTCGAAGGCGAGTTCGAGCACCGGCTCGAAAAGACCGACCTTGCTGTCGCGGATGGAAAACTGCGTGGTGTGCACTCCTACTGCTACGCCGCCGCTGCCAGCATCGCAGTAATAGCGCGTCAGCGCACGCTGGCGTTTTTCGTCCAGCCTGAGATCTTCAGTCAGGGCGAGCGGATGCGCGGGAATGACCAGCCCTCGCTGCAAGAGTGCACGAAACTTTTCGGTACTGTCCCCCATCAGAACTTTCCATCCATTACCTGAAATTTCGTAGCCTTGTTCAAGCTTGCGCCGCCAGACTCAACCCAACTCGCAACCGCTTCCATCAAGTCGTCGGCCGAAATCGAAGGGTATCCTAGCGCAGAGTGGCAAACTCCCGCGTTGCTCAAAAGCGCGACGCCCTTCGACTCGCCTTTCACCAACAATTCGCGCTGGAAACGGCGCGCAAAGAATTCCGCGGCGCTCTGAACTTGCAAAGTCTCTGGTCCCGTCACATTGAGAATTCGCGCAGGCGATTCGCAGAGTTCCAGAGAGCGCATAGCATAGGAATTCGCGTCTCCCTGCCACAAGACATTCACGGCGGGAACGGAGATGTCGACAGGTTTGCCCTCGTAAACCTGCCGCGCTATGTCAACCAATACACCGTAGCGGAGATCGATCGCGTAGTTGAGCCGGAAGATTAGACACGGCGTCTTAAATTTCTTGGAGTAAAACTCAAAGACCCGCTCTCGCCCAAGGCAGGATTGCGCGTACTCTCCGAGCGGGGCGAGAGAATCCGTCTCGACGGAACCACCGCGCTCCGGGGATATGAAGGGGTAGACGTTTCCGGTCGAAAATACAACGATGCGCGAGTTCCGATAGTGCTGCGCCACCTGCGCCGGAACCACTGTGTTCATGGCCCACGTGACCTCGGGGTCTCCAGTCGAGCCAAACTTCCGCCCGGCGAGGAACAACACGTTCTCGACTAGAGGTAGAGTCTTGATGCTGTCAGGATCAAGCAGATCGCAAGCAATGGTCTCCACGCCTGTGTCCGCCAATTCTCGTTCCGCGTCCGAGGATTGAAATCTGGAGACTGCAATGACACGCGACTTCCGGTCTGCGCTGCGCAAGGCGCGAAGCAATCTCTGGGCCAGCGTCGGCCCCATTTTCCCCCCGGCGCCGAGGATCACAGTGTCTCCGCGAAGCCGCGTGGCGAATGCAATATCCGCCTCGTTCGGCTGCGTCAACAGACTGTTGAGAGATTGATCGGAGTCGATTCGGATCATGGAATTCGGATCATGGAGAGGATGAATACTACCTCATTCGCGAGGAAAACAAAGATCGATGGGGCCAATTCGATCGCTGCATTTGTGGTCGCGAGTTTCGAAATGCGAACACACAGTTTGCATTTCGGATCAAGAATATGTCTTGATTCGGGGACTGTCAAGCAAACGTATCGGCTCAACTCCGCAGCCAGCACGCCGCCTGCGCGGCTTGCAGAAACGGGACGCTCCAATACTCGAGTGTGTTCCATTCAATGGCAGTGGATTCCTCGAGATATGGCGAATCATCCGGACGTCCAATGAAGCCGACTACCATCGCCTCGGGAAGTTGTGGGATACGAAAGGAATAACCAATTGGCTGCCGGTAGCCGATTCCAGAAAACAAGGAACGGTTGCGAGTGTTGTGCCCGAGGCACCAATGCAACAGGCGCTCGGCGGGTCCGCGCCACGACGGTTGTTGCAACAGCGCCGCGGCCCGAGCTAATAAATGTGCGTGGCTCATGAGGACTGAGCTTGTTCCGTGGACGATGCCCTGCGAATTGAAGGGATGAATGAAGGTACGCACGCCGCGCCCGTTTCCGGCGTCCCGGAAGAGTTGTCGATCGCGATGGGGCGGGTCGAGGTAGATGCCGTAAGGAGTAAGAGAAAATGGATTGCTGCTTACGTCGAGGAGCAGGTAATTCTCGATGTAGCGGACCACTGCCTCGCGCGCCTGTTCCGCGATCGACGTGTCTGACGACATCGTGTTCGGCAACATCGAACGCAATTCCCAGAGCCGAAGAAGAGTGAGAGCCGGGTCGGCTGCGAAGGCGATGGAGCGAAATCCATCGCGTGCGTCTGCTTCCATGAAGTAGCCGGATAATCCCTCCGACCCTTTTGCTTGGCGTCGCATCAACTCCTGGGCGGAGGAAACGAGAGCATGCGGATCGACTGACGTGTCCCCGGCTGCCAGCAGTTCCAGTTCTCCTCGGACTTCCGCGGACAGGAAGAGTGTGCGCTTGTCATGACTATGCTGGCGTCCGAAGGCAGCCGCCTGTCGAGCAAGCTGTAGACATCTTTCGCCCTGGGGCGATGGGAGGTGCTTGGAAGCGCGGGCTTGAACGTGGACAAAAGCCCATTGGACCAAAGGATTGTAGGTGGTGCGAATCCTGCGCTCATCGCCCGAGTTCGGGATGTTGTCCGTCCATCGGTTGTCGCTGGCATCACCGTAACAGCCCGGATGGTTCTCAAACCACCAGTCTTTCTCGTAGGTGAAAGCGCTCCCTGCAGGTGCGTTACCTCCGGCAACGTCCTCATAAACCTGTCCACGGGCATCGATCATGCGATGGAAGTAAGTGTTTCCCCACGCGATCTCTTCAAGCAGCGAGTCGGGAGCGATCCCTCCTTGCCCCAAGTCATCGCCAGCTCTCTCGCGCAACGTAAGCAGAGCATCGACATGGTAAAGCGTGAAGGCGAGCCACTTGCGGAAGTCGCCGGCGTCGTGCCAGCCACCTGCAGCCGGCCACGGAGAACCGTCGGAGTCCAGGACGCCATCATCAAGATGGCAGGCATCGTGGACTCCGAATACTGCCGCCCCGCATCGCTGAGCGCGCAGAAAAGTCAGATAGCCGGCAATGATTCGGTCATAGACACGATCGCAAATGGCAAAAGGAGGGGAGATCTGCCAATCCGTTTCGATCTGGTAACTGCCGGGAGTACGGAACTGGCTGAAGTCCGCCTGCCACATGGAACCCCAGCGGCTTGAGATTTTTCGCAGTTCGCCCTGATACAAGGGGGCTGTTCCCTCGCCAAGAACAAGTTTTCCTCGCAGCAGGTCGTAGGGAGCTGGAAAGCGCGCCGAGAATCCTTCCTCACTCTTAACTTCTCCGTTAACGACGCGAGGCATGCGAAGGCAGTTCTGGCGCAGATAAAACGGGATTACATCAGGAAGGCCGCTCGCGTCTCCAGGCAATAGCGTCAGGATCTTCGGGCTATCCGGAAGATATCCGAGGTGACTCAGGCTGAGCTGTATATCCATTCAGTGATGAACTTTCAGGCGAGCATCTAAAACAGAAGTCGTGCGCTACCGCCAGGTAATGCCGCGCGCCATACCATTGTGACCGAACTGCAGAGACGTCTTTCGCGCCGTTTCCTTCAATAACGCCGCGATGGCGGTTTCCCGCTCTGGTGTGAACTCCTGCAGCGGTAAGGTGATGCTTATGGCTGCAGCTGGACGATCATCCCGACCAACGACGCCCGCCGCCAGCACCCAGTAGCCCGGCAGCAGTTCTTCTACGTTGCGGGCGTAGCCCATCTTCTTTACCGCGCCGATCTCTTGCTTCATACGCGCAGATGACGTGATCGTACTGTTGGTGTACTTCTTGCTGCTCTTCGACATAATGCGATCAACATCCTCAGCGGGCATGCATGCAAGAAAGACCTTACCCGACGCTGTGGCATTCAACGGGCGTCGGAGGCCAACGTCAGCAAAGGCGTCGGGCGCTCCCGAGTAGCCGACGGAGTGAATGAAGAGCACATAGTCCTGATCGAGGACGCCTAGCTGCACGGTGCCCGGAAGCTGTCGTGCCAATTCCTGCATGGGGAAAAAACCAGCCCGGTAAATGGCGGAATGTCGAAGATATCCAGAACCGATCCAGAGGGCGTGACTGCTCAGCATGTAGCGCCGCGTCAACCGGTCCTGTGTAATCAGCTTCGCTTCAATCAGAGTGGTGCACAGCCGGTGTGCGGATGCCTTGGGAACATCCAACCGTGCCGCCAGCTCCGTAAAGGAAAGTTCAAACGGTTCGTCTGCCAGAAGTTCCAGTACTTTGAGACACCGTACGGTGGAACTCATGGCGGTGGAAGCCTTTTTCATAGAGAAACTCTTTCACAAGGCTCTTGACAACGCAATTGGTTTTTGATTAGCTTGAGCCGCCATGTAAACACGAGTTTCGCATTGCGGAACTAAGGTATCATGATTGGCTCAACACTCGAGAGACGCTGGACAATATTTGAGGAGGTAAGAGGCATGAGCGCAGGCACACGGTTTTTGAGGTTCAAGCATTCAACCGTTCTGGTGTTGGGTATTCTCTCCTTGGCCGTTTGTTTGTGGCCGACTCGTGGGGCCGCACAGGAAGTGACGGCTACGATCAACGGTACGATCACAGACCCTTCCGGCAGCGTTGTCGCAAATGCGGAGGTGACCGCGACCGACCTTGAACGCGGTACAGTGTGGCCGGCAAAAACCAATTCACAAGGTTATTACAATCTCACACGCCTGCCTGTCGGACAGTACTCGGTTCGTGTCTCAGCGCCCGGCTTCCGCGCGGCATTGGAGACCACTCCTGTCTTGCAACTCAATCAGATAGCCGTCGTCAATGTCCAACTGGTTGTCGGGCAGGGTAACGACACTGTCGAGGTCACGAGCGAAGCGCCCCTGCTACAGACCGAATCGACCGAGGTCAGCACGGTGATTGATGCGCAAGCCAACGTCGACCTTCCATTGGCTTCCCGCAACTACTTGCAGTTAACGTTATTGGCACCTGGTGTTGTGTCGCCAAGTCCAAGCGGTTTCGCTAACGGCCAGACTACGGGTCAGAATTCGCGGCCCGAGATTAACGGCAACCGTTTTACTGCTGTGGATTACATTATCGACGGCATGGACAACAACGAGATGGCCAGCAATTTCATTGCTTACACGCCGCAGCCCGATGCCATCCAGGAATTCAACCTGATCACGCAAAATGCGCCAGCCGATTTCGGAAACTACATGGGCGGCGTCATCAGCGTATCGACCAAGTCTGGCACCAACAAGCTCCACGGCTCCGTGTTCGAGTTCTTCCGCAACGACGTTCTGAACGCCAACGAGTGGTTTCGGAACTTGGATGGACTACCTAAGGCCAAGCTTCGCTGGAATGAATTCGGCGCCGCCGTCGGCGGGGCTATCATCAAGAATAAACTTTTCTTCTTTGCCGATTATCAGGGAGAACGTTTCGATTTCCCAACTAGCGCCAATCCTTTCACTGTGTTTACCGATAAGGAGCGCACCGGTGACTTCTCGGAGCTTCTAACCCTGCCCACCCCCGTAGTGATCAGGGATCCCCTCACCGGAATACCCTATCCCGGCAACGTCATTCCCTCCGGCCTAAGTCCGGCAGCTCTGGCCATCGTGAACTCGGCGGCCTACCCCTCTCCGATCAATGGCAACCTGGTCAACAATGCGGTCGACCTAACCCGCAACTACACCAACGTCGATCAGGGAGATGGTAAGGTCGACTGGGTAGTCAACGATCGAAACCACGTCTTTGGCAGGTTCTCTAAAGAGAACCTGGTAAATCCGACCACCCACTCCGACCAGTTGGCGTATAACACCTCTAACAACGCCGGAGTGTGGAATGTGGTTGGGGATTACACCCGGGCTTTAAACAACAACTTGCTGAACGATGCCCGCTTCGGAATCAGCTATGTCACCGTTAATAACGGCACGGAAACGAACAGCGTGGATGTGGGCCAGTTTGGCATACCCGGCCTTCCCTCAAGCATTTTGCCGGCGATGACTTTGTCGCACAACGAACTTGTAAACGGACCCACCGGCCACTCTGCATTCGGCAGCAAAAACTCGGCCTCCAATCAAGCCGACACGGTGATCCAATACCAGGACGTGCTCAACTGGACCCATGGCAAGCACAACACCCGTTTCGGCTTCCAGGGATGGCGGATTCGCATGAACGGATTCTTCCCCGGCAATGGCGGCCTCGCGGGGAATTTCGATTTCAACGGCCAATACTCCGGGTCCGCCGAATCCGACTTTCTGCTCGGGTTGCCGGACAACATCCAGGTAGGCCGACCCGGTCCAGTCTGGGGGCAGCGCGGCAATATTTTTTCCGGCTTCGTTCAGGATGACTGGAAGGTAACCCAGAAACTGACGGTTAATTTGGGGCTGCGGTATGAGGACCACACGCCTTGGTACGAAACTAACAATAAGCAAGTGAACTTCGATCCCCTCACCGGAAACTTGGAACTACCTGGGGTAAATGGCAATAGCCGCGCGCTGTACGATTCCTACAACGGAATCAGCAACTTTCAACCGCGACTCGGTGTCTCTTACTTAGTCATGCCAAAGACAGTGATTCGTGCCGGATACGCGATGTCCGAATTCATGGAAGGCACGGGCTTAAGTCTTCGCCTCCCCCAAAACCCGCCATTCTCAGTGCAGACGCAAGCGAATTATGGCGGTCTGACCTATCCAACCACAACTCTGGATCAGGGATTCACTCCCATCAATACGACAAATCCGTGCACCATCCAGGGGTTGGAAAACGCATCTCCCGACTGTTACTCAGGTGCGCTGCTCTTATCCTGGGATCGCCATGTGCAACCGGCACGCTCGAACCAGTGGAATCTAACTCTCCAGCAGCAACTGACAAACACCATGACATTCCAGATTGGCTATGTCGGTCAGGCGGCCCGGCATTTGACAGTGCCTAAGCAACTGAATGCGGTTAGCATTGCGCCGGATGGCACAATTGGGCCATCACTTTTCTTTTCCCAGAATCAAAACCTCCTCGCCCTTGGCGCGTTGCCGCTGGCCACTTACTCCTCGGCGAACTCCAATTACAATGCCCTGCAGACGTCCCTCCAAGGGCGCTTGAACCACGGCCTGTCCTATCAACTCAGCTATACGTGGTCGCACTGCCTCACGAACGCCACCGGCTTTTTTGGGGAAGGCGGGCAGTCCTCTAGTCAAGATGCATGGTTCCAGAATGTTTACGACCCGCAGGCAGACTACGGCAGCTGTTATTTCAACGTCACGAACGTATTCAGCGGCTATGTAATTTACGAGTTGCCGTTTGGACACGGACGAGCGTACGGGTCCAGCATGAACAGGGTTGCCGACGCAGTCGCGGGCGGGTGGCGCGTGAGCGCAATTCCAACTTTCCGTGGAGGCTTCCCGCTCACTCTCGGCGCCAACAACCCTCCGGGTACTAACTCCTTTGGTGAACGGCCGGATTGCAGTGGTCCACCGATCGTCTACGGCAAGAGCAAGCCGCTCCCGGCCTCCTTGGGCGGAGGATACCAATGGTTCTCGCCTGCTCCCTACTCTCAGCCCACGTCTGGGTATGGCAACTGCAGCATCGGTTCGGTCTACGGACCGGGCGAGAGTAACATCGACATGGGGCTCGCCAAGACGTTCACAGTACATGAACAACAGAACGTCGAGTTCCGTGCCGAATTCATCAATGCTTTCAACCACCCGATCCTGAATTCGCCGCAAACCGGTCTTGGATCGAGCCTCGGGATTATTAATGGTGGGAATAGTTCGCAGGGAGCGCGCAACATACAGTTCGCGTTGAAATACAACTTCTAGCCAGCAACTTTCGCTGGCTGGATCACTCTGGCGTCGGGCTCAAAGCGGGCCGCAAGGTTCGGAGCCCGACGCCTTTTTTCATCTGTCGTTTAGACTGCACCCACCCACTTCTGCCAAAATCAACAGACTGACTTGACTTTACAAAAGTCGAATCGAGTATGAGAAATACAGATCTCGTCGCGTTCCTGAAGCCGATCTTGAATCAGTTCAGCGGGAACGATTCTGTTGAGTTCATCGATGTCACGGGCCAGGTACCTGATATTCAGGCGAACCCTCATCGCCTGACGATCCGCCTCAACGTTCCAGCAGGTCTCTACAGCGGCCGCTTTGAAACCACAGCCAATGCCTTCGACATGTCAACGGCGATGATCCAGATGGTGCGCGTCCCCGATGGAAAACGCGTGCCGGTCGGTCCGTGGGATCTCGATCACATAAGGAACGTGATGGCTGTTCCCGTGGCGCGCACCTATGTGAACGGCAAACTCAAAGGCGGCCTCTGGTTTGATTTGCCTGGCCCAGAACAGATTGCGGAGGGACGTCTGGCGGCGGAGTTTGGGTTTGAGGCGCAGGAAGGTGAGAACGAACTGATCCTCGAACTGATCGAGCGCGATCGGGAGCGCATGAATTGGGGACGCCTCGGTTACTTTGAGCTACGCAAAGATGATCGCCGCACTAGTTCCCCTAGAACCAGCTTCAGCCCGGCATCCGCGTAGTCTTTCTTTCCGCCGATCGTGGGAACGATGATGTGAAGCGGGTACGCGAGCGCTGGAAAGGAAACGCCGAGTTCGAGAAACTCCAGCAGCGACTACGCACCGAAGATCTGGTCTTCCTCACCGATAACAGCCAGGGCACGCTGGAAGTAGCGACTCTCTTCTTCTCTCTGACCGGAGATGAAGTGATCGGCGCACGCGTCAAAGCCCGAATCATGGAACTTGCAAACGCTCCCACTTGGAGCGGCCGGCCCGATCCTCTGCTGATGGGAGGCGACAACGACAGGGTCATCGGGCAGAAGCTTTATCACACCGCTCTCGCCTGGGACTACCTGCACCCTCTGTTCAATGAGGAGGACCGACGCGCAATTTTGTCCAAGGTCGAAGAGTACCTGCAGAAGATCTACGATTTCACTCTGCTGCAACGCGCCTACATGGGCTATCCGACCATCGACCCGCATTCACTCGGTGCGTGGAACGGTGCTGCCATTGCCTGCATGGCCTTTTACGAGGACCTCGCGATCGCGCGCCATGCGCTCCCGCTCTTTCACGGATTGTTCTGCGACAGCCTCAAGCTTTTCCCTGCGAGCGGTAAGGCAGCATGGGCGACATATTTCCCATTCCACCTCGTGCTTTACCTGGCGGCGGCCCATACCTTCGCGGGAAAGAGGCCGGAACTCTCATCGAGCCCCTTCCTCGACAATCTTGGGCAGTCATTGCTGGCCGCCTTCGAAGTACCGAATAGCCAGGAACTCCAGCGCGGGTTGCGAACACGGGAACACCGCTTTCTCACCGCATTCCTCTGCCGCTTCCATCCCACACCCGGCATCGAGTCGATCTACCGCGCTTTCGCGGAGAAGGAACGAAAAGCCACCGGAGAACTGGTGCTGGGCATTTTCGATCTCCTTTATGCGCCGGATGATTCTGGTGAGGTTGCACCGTTCCCCGACCGACCCCTCTTCGCAAAAGACGTTGGCGACTTGATCGCAACGGCCCGGGGAGAGCATGTGATTGCGGTCTCGCTGAGCGGTGGTCCGAAGGCCGGACGCCGTGCCAACTTCACGCTCATGCCACACAACCGGGAATTTGCTCCGTCGCTGGGCGCGCTCGATGTGACCATCGACGGAACTCCTGTGCTCTGCAATGTGAACATGGGCCTCTACGGGCTCAACAGCGCTCTCACGAACACGATGTGTTTCGAAGACGGTGGCGCGCTCACGAATGGGCAATATCTCAATGGCGAGGTTCCGCCGGAGAGCTGCGCTGTAATCCGACGATGCTTCATTGACGAGCGCTACCTCTACGCGCACATCGTCGTGACGCATGCGCTTGACCCGAAGCTCAAGGTGCGACGAGCTGATCGGATTTTTATCTTCGACCGTAAGTCAGGAGTCATCGTGCTCTCCGATGCTTTTGAAGGCGAACGTGCGATTCGCTTTGCAACACACCTTCATTGCTCGGGATCGGTAACCGAGCTTGCGGATGGGCAGTATCGCTTGACAGGCGGTCAGGCCAATCTTATCGCCGGGATTAAGGGCGGAGGCAAAGGTCTGAGTGACGAAGAAAAAGGAGAGATCTTCGTTCAGGTGCTTAAGAGCTTCCCTTCTCCGCGCGTCGTGGTGGAAGAACCCACATGGGTGCCTGGGTATATCTATGGCCTCAACAACACAGGTCTTGAGGACATCAGCGATGGGCGCTTTCCGCGCTATCGGCGCTGGCGGCTCGAAATCGCGGAGCCGGTAACGCAGGCTTCTTTTCTTCTCGCACTTAGTCCGCAGCTCGGTCAGGTGCGTTACGCCGACGGCGCTATTCTTCTGCCCGACTCCGGCGGCATTCGTCTTGGACAAGGTGTCTGGAACGCACTCGGCGTCGAGTGCAAGTGCGAGTGCCTGATGTGGGATGAAGCAAGTGCACGCATCACAGCAATGGGACTGCGGTCACTTCAGCATGGCAAGGCACAGTTGATTTTCTCAGCGCCGGTGGACGTCGAATACAGCACGGTCGCAGGAGAAGGAACGATATACGCACAGGGAAATCCTCGGCCCGAAGACAGCACCGGCTTCGAGGTCGGCCCGTGGCTGCCGATTGGAGACGAGGGCTGGAAAACGCACAACAGCAATCGCGCGTCGTTCAGAAAAGCAGATGGCAAAGCAAGAGAAAGAAAGGTTGGGCACGAAGCATGAGTAGTAGCAACGCAATCCGAGTGGCCGTTCTCGGCGCCGGGAATATGGGCGAAAACGTGATCCGACATCTGGCTGATAGTCCGTTGGTACGCAACATCACTGTCTTTGACCGCCACGCGGAGCGCGTGGAGTCGCTGAAGCAGCGCCATGGCGTGGGGACGTCCGACAGTCTTGAACGAGTTCTTGGCGATTCCGATATCAAGTTGGTATTCATTACGGCGTCAAACAATGCCCACAAAGATCTGGCGATTGCCGCGCTGGAAGCGGGAAAGGCCGTAATGTGTGAGAAGCCAATGGCGACAAGCCTTTCGGACGCGGAAGCAATGGTGAATGTGGCGGAGCGATTGAAGGGTTTCCTTCAGATCGGCTTCGAACTGCGCTACTCCCACCTTTACACCTCCGTCAAAGACTGGATACAGCAAGGCCTTCTGGGACGAGTACTGAATACTCATTGCATGTATTCCAGCAGCGCATGGGGCAGGCACGATGTGTGGCGCGCGGCCTCTCACTCCAGTGGAGGAATGTTTGGTGAGAAGTTGAGCCATTACGTCGACCTGACGCGCTGGTGGATCGGCGACGAGGTTGAGGAAGTTTACGCTTCGTGTGCTCCGAACGTGATTCCCTATTACGAAGTTCACGACAACTACCACTGCACCTACCGTTTCAAGAACGGAGCTGTGAGTCATCTCACTTTCACGATGGGAGCCGCGGCAACCTTCCGCGGGGATCCTTTGCAAAATGCCGTCTCGCAGCAAGCGGGTGACGGGCACGCGCTTCGCTACTTGATCTACGGAGAAAAAGGAGCCGCGGAAACCGACGTGTTTCCGCGAACCATCAAGCGCTGGGAGTTCGGCGAGAATGATTACGGACAGACCAGCGAATGGGTGCAGACGGAGACATGGAATCCCGAACGCGACTTCGCCTACTTTCACAACACACACGATCAAGCGCTTGATATCGTCCGGCGCGTGGCCGAAGGCGAGCCTCCACAGATCAGTCCGCGGGATGCACTGGAAACGACACGGTTGTGCTTTGCCGCGGAACTCTCCGCCAGTGAAAAGAGGATTGTCCGTCTCGACGAACTCAAGTCATCGGCGCCGCGCGCCGCACCGGATGCTTCAGGGATAAAACGATGAGCGAAGAACCGCGCAAAGGGGCGAGCGGGCCGCCAGCCTTGTCGGAAAAGGTTGTTGCCGGAGAAGCGTCCCACGGCGATCCCAATCGCATCGCAAACTTCTACGCAGACCGGAAGCTGATGTGGCGCAATGTGAGCTGGATTACTTTCGGCCACTTCGGCATGGCACTCTCTACGACAATTCTTGTGCCGCTGATGAACCTCAGGCTCAAAGCGGTGGGAGTGAGCGATTCCGGCGTCGGCCTGATTACCTCGGCGAATCTTTGGGCAGTAAGTTTCCTGGTGATGTACTTCTCCTGGAAAAGCGATCACTGCACCAGTCGCCTCGGACGCCGCACGCCTTTTGTACTGCTGTCGCTTCCATTAATCAGCCGTCGCACTCATACTTTTTCCTTTGTTCAGCGACAAATGGGTGCTCATGGGATTGATGGTCGTGTACTACTTCTTCAATGACATGACTGCCTCGACTTATCCCCTGCTGTCGATTGACTGCGTTTCGAAAGAAGTTCTCGCTCGTGTCTCCGGGTTGGTGGCCATCGTAATTAGCCTGGCCGGATTCCTCTCTTCGCGTTTAGGCGCAAGGATGGCGGACGCGCACCAGACTCAAGTTTTTATTCTCGCGGCGATAACGATGGCGACCATGATGCTGCTGGCACTTTGGCGCATCAAGGAGCCGCCAATCTACCATCCAGCCGAGGGCAAATTCACTCTACTTGCACCGATCAAGGTTGCCCTCCGCGACAAACGCATCCTCGTTTTGATGTTAGCCGTAGCGTTGCTCAACGCATTCCCCATGACCATCAATACCTGGGTTTGGTTTTATGCCAAGAGCAAGCTCGGACTCACCATCGGCAACACCGGAGCCGCAGTATCGTGGGGACTGCTGCTAAAGATTATGGTTTCCTATCCGGCGGGATGGCTCATCGACCGATTCGGTAGCTATCTGGCACTGTGCATCCAGTGGATACTGATGCTGGCTCTGGTAATCTGCTCCATCCGCGTGACCAATGCGAACGGCTTGATCTTGCTCATGGTGCTGTTCTCATTGTCTACGCCGTTGCAGGTAGCTGGTGACGCGATCCTTTGGAAGACGATGGACAAGGCCGACACTGGGTCCTACACCTCGACCGTCGCGCTCATACGCAATTTCTGCACCGGCACGGTGATTGCAATTTCCGGCTACCTTATCAAGTGGACCGGCAGTTATGTGATTGCCTTCTGGTTCGGCTTTGTTCTCAGTTCGATAGCGCTAGTCGTGTTCTTTATTTACCGGCGCATCATGCGGAGCGGCGGCAATTCGGCGGCTGTCGCGTCCGCGGGAGCCGGCGGTGCAACGCTGGCGCTACAACACTAAGAGATGGTTCAGTTTCGACCGTTGTGCCGTGCGCAAAGCTTCGCGGCGCACCACGATTCGACGACTGTCGAACTGTTTGCGGTGGTGGAGAAGGGGTACTCGGCAGATATGAGAGTTTTCGTTGCAGAATCACGCAGTGAACTGGGAAGAGTGGCTGCGCGCGATATCGCAGCAGCAATGCGCAACGGCCTGCGTGAGAAGCAATCATTGCGCATGATTTTCGCGGCAGCGCCGAGTCAGAGCGTGATGCTTGCGGCACTCGCACGCGAGCCGAGCATTAACTGGGATCGTGTGACGGCGTTTCACATGGATGAATATATCGATCTTCCTGACACTGCTCCGCAGCGCTTCGGCACGTGGCTCCAACGAGCATTCTTCGATCACGTTCCCGCCGCGAAGTTCCATCTCATCAATCCAAGCAATGGCAAAGACCCGAGTGTCGTATGCCTAGCTTACGCAGCGATTTTGGAGGAGGCTCCGATCGACTTGGTCCTTCTCGGTATCGGTACTAATGGACATCTCGCCTTCAACGATCCTCCCGCCGACCTAAGTGATCCACTTGCCGTGAAGGTCGTGGAACTGGACCAGATGTGCCGGGAACAGCAGGTACTCGATGGCTGCTTCGCGACGCTAGACGATGTTCCGAAGAGGGCCATCACGCTTACGGTCCCAACGCTGCTTGCCGCGCACCAACTCTTCTGCTGCGTGCCGGGCCGCCACAAAAGCGAAGCTGTAAAAGGGATGATGGAGTCTCCGATCTCTGGTGACTGCCCTGCGACCGCGCTGCGTACGCACCCACACTGCACCGTTTATCTCGACGGGGAATCTAGTTCTCTAATTCAACTTCGTTAGCACTGCCATGAGCACAACCATGGGCAAAACAAAGGTCGCAAAAAACATCACCGGGCGTGATCCCCGAACCGGGCGCTCCATCGACGTGACGATTGAAGCTGGACTCATCACGCGCATTGAGGACACGAAGAGCGAAGAGAAGAACACCGATACCGGTCTCTATCTCTCTGCCGGCTTTGTGGATCTGCAAGTGAACGGACGCGCCGGGTTCGATCTGAACGCGGAGCAGATTTCCGGCGACACTGTGGCTGGCCTTGTCGACGTCATGTTGGCCGATGGAGTGACTTGTTTTCTGCCCACGCTTATTACAGCTCCCGAAGGAAAAATCTGTGACCGTCTCAAGGTGATCGCGGAGACTCGTAGTCGCTATCCGAGGGTTGCCTCGTGTTTGCCGTTCGTTCACGTCGAAGGGCCAAGTATTTCGCCGCTGGACGGCTATCGTGGCGCCCATCCTGTCGACGCGGTTCGCGCTCCATCCATCGCAGAGTTTGACCGATGGCAGAACGCGGCTGGCGGAATCGTAGGCATGGTCACTCTGTCGCCCCATTTCAACGAGTCTGTCGAGTACATCGCGGCACTCGTGAAGCGAGGTGTCCACATCGCCATCGGCCACACCCACGCTTCAGCGGAACAGATCGCGCGTGCGGTTGGTGCGGGAGCCAGCCTTTCGACCCATCTAGGCAATGGAATTGCTCGAGAGATTCCGCGACACAGCAATCCGATCTGGAGCCAGCTTGCCGACGACCGACTAACAGCAACTTTCATCGCCGACGGCCATCATCTTCCGCCAGATGTCCTAAGGGTCATGCTGCGAGGGAAAGGCGTCGGGAGATCCGTGCTGGTTTCAGATTCAGTTGCCCTTGCCGGCATACCCGCAGGTACCTACATCACACCCGTCGGAGGACACGTTGAACTCCACTCAGATGGACGGCTTTGCGTCTTCGGTTCAGAGCTTCTTGCAGGTTCCACGGCCTCGCTGGCGCAATGTATTGGTCATGTGGTCCGCGTAGCAAAGGTGCCACTCAGTGATGCACTTGCCATGACCACCGCAAATCCGGGTCGGTTCGCGAGTGGGAGAGGTCAACTCGCCATCGGATCTCGCGCCGATCTCGTGCGCTTCCGATTTAATGAGGAAGTGTTGATAGAAGATGTCTGGCTTGCGGGCGAACGAGTTTTTGCGAATACGCACCTCTCGGGCTCCGAGAGACCGCGCGTAACGTAATTGAATTGAAAACTGTCCGCGGTAAACGCTTGGGTCCACGGGAGTGAAACATCTGGCGGAGGATACAGTCGGCCCAAACTTTTCTCCTGAATTCCCCGCTAACACGGAAAAGATACAGGGGCGTTAAACTGCAAGGGTAGCCCGACACGACATCGTCACTCACTGCGGACAGAGTCCAATGCTTCGTGTGCGCGGACTATTTCGCGGACGGGTTAAAAAAGTCTGCGAACGCCTTTCCGTTCGGCGTTCCCATTCCCGTCACGTTGTCCCAACCCACTTTCGTGTGTAGCGCGGTGGAAGTATTACAGGGCGTCCCGTCGTTTTGCGCGGCCGGAAGCGCGGAGCAGTCCGTCCCGAACGAAAGCACCAGCGCAGTGTCGGCCTCCGAAGGATAATCCCAGATCGCGCTCACAAATTTTCCCGGCGCTGCTGGAGGCGTTCCGCCCATTACTTCGCTCGGCGTATACACATTTGTGTTCGTCGCCTCACGAATCGAAGCCTTGACGTTATCTGCACTCGCTGCGGGAACGACGTCCGTGATCGCGCCGGCTGGCATGGAATAAAGGTACTGCGCAGCCTGACCGAGTGGCGCGCCCGCTTCTTGATTCGCAATCGCCCACAGCCCGGCGAACATCGGGCATGCGACGCTGGTTCCGCCCCACACCTGCCACGAGAGTTCGGGAATCTGCCCCGGAATGCTGACCGCGATCACGACGCCCGTGAACGGGTCGGCAATCCACGAGATGTCAGGAACTTGCCGAAACTTTCCTGACACACCCTTTTGAAATGCCGGTTTAAGGAAGCCGCTAAGACAGTTTCCGAAGTTGTCTTGCACGGCGCAATTGCTGGGCCCACCACCCGCCCCGGCATAGAAGCCCAGGAGAGCCGGTGGATCGTAAACTTGGCCGGTCTCCGCGAGTAGCGTCCGGTTATTGCCCCATCCCGTTTGCCACGCAATCGAGTTGTCTGCGTTCAATGCGAGGCTCACTCCGCCAACCGCCGTCGCCCATGGCGAATCCGCCGGAGCATTGACTGTCGCCGGAATTCCGTAAGCAGAGTAATCACCGTTGTCTCCCGAAGAAAAGTTCGTCGAGATTCCGGACACGGCCGCGATTTCCGAGATCAAGTTTTCCGTATCCAAGACCGATGCCGGAGTCAGAGACTCCACCGAACCGTAGCTGCCGGAGAACGAATTTCCGAGAGCATAGTTCACCGCGTAGAATTCGGCTTCGTCTACATCCTGAAAAGTTGCCGACGGCGGAACGACCAGGTCGATGTTCGCTCCCGGAGCAATCGCGTGCGCCCACTCCACATCAATATTGATTTCTGTCTGGTCCGGGGCTTCGCATTGGCTCGGGGTTGGAGTGTAGATGATTTGGAAATTTGACGAGTTCAGCAGCGGCAATCCGAACTTCTTGGAAAACGCATTCGCATCGTGCTCAATGGTGGTCGAACCGCACCAATCAAGAATCACGATGGTCTGTCCTGTCCCCGTGTACCCCTCGGCGTACAGCGCCGACAAGTTGTACGCAGCTTGAATGGGTGCAGGCGTGTAGCCGCAGCCTGGACTCGTGAGGCTCTGAAGGTTAATCAGGTTCCCGGTGTAGGTTCCGATCGGAAGCTCACCATCGCCATTCGTCGAAAACTGCTGCGTCACCACCTTGTCAAAACACACCGAAGAATAAAATTTCGCATCGGCTTTGGCGACCGGCGTGGCTTTCGCAGCGTCCATCTTCCGCGACGGAAGGACCGCTGGCTGTGGTATCGCAGGGTGCTCATACGCTCCGGAGTCAAGCCCAGCGATCGCTCGCACGAGCGGCCCGGCGGGTCCCTCTACTTTCGGATCGCCCGCATTGGCCCGCAGGATTTTGTTCTGTACCTGGTAATTGTTGAGTTGCACCTGAAACGCCTTTTCAACATCTCCGACCGTGCCTCGGGCCCGGACGAAGAAGTTGTTGCCACCAACCCGCACCACTTTCAAATTGTGCGACTCGAAGAACTCCCGCACCGTTCTGGCCTCATCCGCCGTCGGTGCGAACCGCGCCGCAATCTGTGAGCGTGTGAGCCAATGCCGATAGTTCGGCGACGCACGGTCGTACAAGTCCCGCCCTAAGGCATCGAGCGCTTCGCGGTTGTGCGGATTGAGCCAGATGCTTACCTCAATCGTCTTCGACGGATCCGTCGCCCCCAGGTTCTTCGCCGCAGCCACGTAGGGAGGCGTGCCATGCACAACGAACGATCCCACCGCTGCGACGGCCGGTAGTGCCACGCACAAGGTTAGGGTCAACAGAACAAATTTCATTCCGATTGTGTTCAAAAGGCCGTCGTGGGCTGAGGGATCTAACGAACGTCTCTGCTGGTGCATTGCATTCCTCCCGGACATAATGCTGCTCCTACCTAACTTCATTATTGCTCTATGCACAACCTTCGGCGAGAGCCGCATTGCTTCGGCTCCTCGACGAGGTTAGAAGGGCTGCCGCCCCAGTTAGCGGATTATTTGTTGGGGCTGGCGGGCGCAAACCAATCAGCGAAAGCCTGCCCATTCGGAGTTCCCAACCCGGTGACGTCATCCCAGCCGACTTCAGTTTTCAAAAAGTAGTCCTCGCCGAATGACACTACGAGGGTGGTATTTTGCGCTCCGTTTGCATTGACCCACATCGCGCTATAGAACGGGCCAAACCGTCCAGGGACGACATCTAGTGTCTGTGCCGGATTGTATTTGTGAGTCACCTTGCTCGATTCTTGAATAACCGCCGTGACGTCATTTGCGGGGCTGCCCGGAAGTACATCGGTAATCGCCGTCGAAGGCATGGAATACAAATAAGGAGCCGCTTGGCCGAGCGGTTCGCCCGCTTCTTCGTTGGCGATCGCCCACAGCGCCGAGAACATCGGCGTCGACAAACTCGTGCCTCCGATTACGGACCAGACCTGCTCCGGAAGTTGGCCCGGCTCACTGATCAAGACGGCAGCACCTGTAAACGGATCCGCCAGCCATGACACGTCTGGCACCCGCCGATGTCCTCCCCGAAGGGACGATTGGAACGACGGCTTCTTGAAGTATCCGCTTGGCCCGCCCCCCGACCCTCCATCGAACCCAAAAGTAAACGGAGGCGGATGTGGAGGATCGTAGATGACTCCCGCATCTACAAGAATGGAATCGTGGGTCTCCCACCCGGTCTGGAAGGCAACCGAGTTGTCAGAATTGAGTGCCAGACTGACGCCGCCAACTCCCGTCGCATAGGGAAGATCCGCCGGAACGCTGACGGTCGACGGAATATGTAGAGTTGCGTAGTTGCCATAGTCACCCGAGGCGAAGTTCGTGGCAACGCCGGCAACCGCCGCCATTTCCGAAATTAGGTTTTCCTTGATCAACTCGGAAGTTGCAACAAAAAACTCCGGGCTGCTGTAGCTGCCGGAGATCACGTTGCCGAGCCCTGAATTCGCGGCATAGTAAACAGCTTCATCAACGTCCTCAAAATCGGCCGTGGGCGGAACGACCAGGTCAATGTTTGCGCCTGGAGCAATGGCATGCGTCCACTCCACATCGAGATTGATCTCCGGATCCACGCCCGCACACGCCGAAGGTCCTGGATAGTTGATGATGCTGAAATTCGACGTCGTCAACGCAGGCAAACCAAATTTTTGAGAAAACGCCTTGGCATCTTGCCGGATGGTCAGCGATCCGCACCAGTCGATGATCACGACGGTTTGCCCGGTGCCGTTGTAGCCTTCGGCATAAAGACCATTCAGGTTATAGGCGGTGTAAATGTTCGAAGGCGAATACCCGCATCCATTGGCGCCCGCGTTGTACTCGTTCCCTGTGTAGGTGCCCTTTGGATAGCTCCCCAGATTCGTGTAAGTCTTCGTTTCTGTTCCAGGGAAGCAGACGGTCTCAAAGAGACTGGAATCGTTGGCATGTGCGGCGCGCGACAAGTCCAAGCGATTTGAGGTCGACGCCGCTGTGCCAGCCGTTTCCGGACTGCTGGGCTGCAATTTCAAGGTATGCGCGAACTGACCGCTGTCGAGCCCCGAAACAGCCTGCACCAGCGCCGATGCGGGACCATCAACATAGGGGTCACTGGCATTCGCCCGAAAAGTCTGGTTACCCACTTGGTATTCGTTAATCTGAACATGGAAGGCGCTTTCGATATCGCCAACCATGCCCTGTGCGCGAACATAAAAGTTATTCGGCCCAACGGCGGTCACTTTCAGGTTGTTGGATTCAAAGAAATCCCGAACCGTCTTGGCCTCCGCTGCCGTAGGCGCGAATTGGGACGCGATTTCCGAACTCTTGAGCCAGTGCCGATAGTTCGCGGAGTTGGGGTTATAGAGATCCTTTGCCAGGGTATCAAGCGCAGTTCGATTGTGCGGTTGCAGCCAGATGCTGACCGATATCGTTTTCGACGCATCCTCCGGTCCCAGGTTTGTTGCAGACGAAACATAGGCCGGAGTATTCTGCGCGATGTATTGCCCGCTCGCCGCACGAGCGACGCGACCAGTGCCTACGAGCGCCGCGATCAGAATAAAAAGCGCCAACGAGAAACGCTGGGTTCTCAAACCACAAAGGCTAGCCAACTGCGGAGACACTTCTTTCGTTTGTTTGGTCACAACTTCTCCTCGGGGACGAAAAGGTTGAGCCGCGGGCAGGTCCAAAACTGTGGCCGCAGTATCATCCAAAACGCTGAACAAATCAACTGAAATGCCTTGTCCAGCGACGCTTTTACTCAATCCGGCACATCTCTTTCTTAGTTCGTTCGTATCGATAAAACGCAAGAAAGCGCAAAAGGACCGAATCGATCGGCCCATCCAGGAGGGGTCGCGCGCCCTCGATCAAAGGCGTACCAATCCTTCCACACGAGCCAGAAGTTATCGGAGATAAATTGATTGCGCGAAAAAACAACCGCAAGGAAGCGCGAGTGGAAGCAACTTAGTCCATCGGGCGATGGATGAGCCGGTAGTCTTCCATCTTCAGAAGCATCGGAGAACAGTTCCTTCCGAATATTCGCTCAACGCAGGGCAATTATGTAACACAGGCGAGACGACGAATGCAACAAGGATTACCGGTCAAATTTCCGCACTCTTCTCTGCGAGCCTGGGATGGAAAAGTTTAACTACCCTTACAATCGAAAAGCCGTTCCAGGGAATCTAATGCTTCATGCATAGAGCTAGGCGAATTATTAGGTTTATTGTTGTCGTTCAGACCGTTCTTTTTCTAGCCCATTTTCTCTTCTACCAAACGTGGACATTCTCCGTCCCTGATGCTCCCCGACAGACGTCGTGGATCAAAATTGTTCTTAGTCTTTTATCGGTGAGTTTTGTGGCAGCTTCGCTGCTTGCCTTTCGCTACGCTAATGTCGTGGTGCGCGGTTTCTACAAGCTCGCTTCGGTTTGGATTGGCCTCGTAAGTTTTCTTTTTCTGGCGACCCTCGCCGCATGGATAGTCTTCGGTATTGCGCAGCTTTCTGGAGTTGCTCTTCCCTTCCATCGAATCGTGGAAGTGCTTTATAGCGCGGCGGTGCTGGCTGGACTTTACGGAGTCTTCAACGCCAACTGGACGCGGATCACACGAACCACCGTAAAGCTCGCCAACTTGCCTGAGGTTTGGCGAGGACGAACGGCAGCATTGATCAGTGACGTCCATCTTGGACACGTGCGAAACGGGAATTTCTTGCGCCGCATGGTGGCTAAGATTGTGAAAGAAGAACCCGACTTGATTTTCATCGCTGGCGATCTATTCGACGGCACCGCCATTGATGCCAGACGAGCGGCCGAGCCCTTGAGAAAGTTGACCGCCCCGCATGGAGTTTATTTTGTTGCGGGCAATCACGAACAATTTGCGGACGACAGCAAATATCTGCGCGCCGTTGCCGACGCTGGAGTGCGCGTCCTTGATAACGAAAAGGTGGAAGCCGAGGGCTTACAGATCATCGGCGTGCCCTATCGCAACGCTACTCAGGACGGACAGCTCGCTTCGACTCTGGAGCGCATCGGAGTGGATCGCGAACGCGCCAGCATTCTCTTGTTGCATGCACCCGACCGTCCCCACATAGCGGAGGCCGCAGGTGTTTCACTGCAGTTGTCCGGGCATACGCATCTCGGTCAATTCATTCCCTGGAGTTGGATGGCGCGACGCATTTACCGCAAGTTTGTCTATGGCTTAAGTTGGATCGGAAAGATGCAGGTCCTCACGTCGAGCGGAGCAGGAACGTGGGGGCCGCCACTTCGTCTCGGGTCCAATCCAGAGATAGTCATGGTCGAGTTCCATTGAAGCTCATGCCCATCTCAACGTTAGAACTTTAAAACTCTTTAACACACTTTAAAACTGATGATCTCGGTTGGGTTGCCCACTCACTGACCCTTCCAACGCAGCTGGTCCACGTCATCGAAAAGCGGAATGTCCGTTCGGAGGGTAGCGAGCGTTCGAAAAAGCAGCGCGCGGTCCCGCTCGCGGGAGAGAGTGGATGCCAGTGCTTTTGCGCTGGCGGCGTTCACGTGCCAGTCACGGTAGTCTGCGGGAATGGATTCGAGATGGACAAACTTGGCCAATACAGCTGCGGATGACTTCGCACCCCATCCCGGAAGGCCCGGGTAACCGTCTGCCGCATCGCCCACCAACGCCAGGTAGTCGGGAATCGAGAACGGCGAGACGCCGAACTTCTGGATCACGCCCGCCTCATCGCGAGTAACGCGTTTGCGACGATCCAGTTGGACGACGCGAGTGCCTCTTACACATTGAGCTAGATCCTTGTCAGGCGTGCAGATGATCACGCGATCAACCCGACTATCGCGAGCCGCAAGATCTGCCGCAGCTGCGAGTGCGTCGTCCGCCTCGAACTCAACCATTGGCCAGACCACGATACCCGCCGCCGCGAGCGCTTCTTCGAGCATCGGGAATTGCGCCCACAGGTCGGGTTCAATACCCTCTCCGGTCTTGTAGCCTGGCCACAGGTCGTTGCGGAAAGATTCGATCACGTGATCCGTCGCAACCGCGAGGTGCGTGGCACCCCCTTTGATCATGCCCTGTATCGACGCTAAGACACCTCTGACGGCTGCGACCTCTCGACCATCTTTATCCCGTGCGGACGGCAGCGCGTAGTAGTGCCGAAACAATTCGTATGTTCCATCAACCAGATATACGTCCAAGGCGCAGCTCCAGAACGACCCTACAGGACTGGCGACCACTGTATCAACCGCTAGATCAATTCTCAGTTAGTGTAATCGCCTGCGATTACACTAACTGACCAATTCAGGTGAGGCAGCCGCGATCAATAGGCCCAGCCCGCCCCTTTGTCTGGTGCCAGCGCTGCTGGTAGCGTTTCTACACCACGCAAACGCCTTCGAAAAGCTGCGGATCTCATACTTCCGTGAGTTAAGGAGTACGCAAATCGTCGCGTATTGGATTGGGTAATTTCACCTTTTTATTTCTTCGCGATTTCTACAACCTATTGCTACGCCTCGCTCAACTAACGAAGCACGTGGAGAGCGCGATGTAGAAATGCAAATCCGCGAATTGATAAGGAGTATTCAATGAAAGATCTAATCGAACGTGTCATCAGCAGTCCAAATGATCGCCGTAAATTCCTGAAAGGTGTTGGTGTAACCGGTCTTGGCATCGCCGCAGCCGGCATGCTCGGTAGCACCGTCGCCGAAGCTGAATTCCAACCCAAAGTGTCGGACGTCGACATCGTCAATTTCGCGTTGAATCTGGAATACCTCGAAGCCGAGTTCTATTCCGTAGCGACCACAGGCAAAACACTACAAGAACTCGGATTGCTCTCATCTTCGCAAGTGACCGGCCCCACCACCGGCGGGAAAAAAGTAAACATGAACAACGACAAGATTTCTTGGCTCGGAACCGCTCTAGCCAGCGACGAGCAGACTCACGTCGCTTTCCTCCGCACCGTCTTGGGATCTGCGGCGGTCAAAAAACCAACGATCAACCTGGACGCGCTCGGCTACGGATTTCGAGACGTTGCCCAATTCCTCAAACTCAGCCGTCAGTTCGAAGATGTGGGAGTGAGCGCATATCTAGGTGCTGCTCCTCTGATCAAGAGCAAGGCCTACCTGGCCGCCGCGGGGGCGATCCTCGCAACAGAAGCGCAGCATTCCGGTGCAATCCGTATTAAATGCATCGATAACAGCGTGGTCAGTCCCGCCGTCGATTCTCTCGACGTGCCGCCAACACCGGCAACTCCGTTCGATGTCGACAGCAACGCATTGAGTATCCCGAGAACCACGTCTCAGGTTCTCAACATCGTTTACGGGGGCGGAGCTTGTTCCGGTGGTTTCTATCCAGACGGAATGAACGGCAACATCGCCTGCCAGTCCTAATACTCGGCAGCAGTGGGGGCCACGGGAATCCCCATCCCGTCGCCCTTGTTTTCCTGAAAATTATTGGGAGGAGACTCGAATGTTTGAAGGACTATTTCAGCCACTACATCTGATGATCATCGCCGGAATCGCGCTGTTGGTTTTCGGCCCGAAGAAACTTCCCGAACTCGGCAAAGGATTAGGGGACGGAATTCGTGGGTTCAAGACAGCGATGAGCGGAGAGGATAAGACCGCAGACGGTAAGCATTCCGAAGTTAAGCCGATTCTCGATCAACCGATTGAGGCCGCGAACCCAAAAGAAACGAGCACGATCGCATGATCAGCATGCTGATGCTGCTGTTACTAACGGGAATTGTTGTCTTCGGCCCAAAGAAGACGATTGAGATCGCACAGAACATCGCTCGGGCTCTGGCCCAGATGAAACATGCCGCTGGTGAATCTCAGTCAACGCTGACGCCAGCGGTTGCGTCACATAGCGAGAATGCGGAGCAACCCAACCTCGTAAAAACTAGTTGACCGAGGCACTATTGACTCATTGAGATTGCGACGCCGGAGAAAACATTGTAGCGTTCCCCTCGATCAATCGAACAGTTCCAATGACCAGCACCAAAATCACCGCCAACATCACCGCGTACTCAGCGATGTCTTGACCTTGCTCGTCCCACCAGAACTAACGAAAAATCTGCCGTGTTTTAACCCACGTCGCGGCTCCCGCTAAGATACATTCTAGCAATTGCGAATTTCGCAATGCAGTGCACCGTTGTGAGGAGATCGATGGGTCTCGCATAGCTGTCGCAATTAGACCCCAATAACTCAGAGCTCGCCTCCTGAGCTCCCATTCGAAACGAATCGCGCTCTGTTTAAACCGACAGGACACCAGCGGGACACTAGTCAAAGATTTGCAAGAACAAGCGGGAGGAACTGATCACGTCAAGTCCATGAACCTAAAATGCTGGCGGAGGAGGGGGGATTCGAACCCCCGATACAGGTGTTAGCCCGTATAACGGTTTAGCAAACCGCCGCCTTCAGCCACTCGGCCACCCCTCCGGCAATGCGGACTTTTAGTTTACCACTGCTCGGCTTTGGGTTGAGACTGCCTAGACTTTTTGCGACTAGTTTTTTCGGCGCTCCTTTCTGATCGAAACGCTCGTCCCCGTTCTGTCCCCTTTTATGCGAATTTCTATCGCCTTCACGCGAAACGTTTCCGCGCGATCCATGATCGCTGCGCTATTCTTGACGTTCCTGGCACACTGCATTTTGGAGAAATATTTTTTCGCATGAGTCACGCTCAATCGGAGCTGTCCTCGGCTTCATCGGAATCGTCGCATCGTAAATTGGTGTTGGCCGGGCAGATTGCGTTCTTCCCGACGGGCATTCTGACGACGCTGCTGGGGCCGATGCTGCCGATCCTGATTGCGCGCTGGGCTTTGAATGACACGCAGGCGGGCAATCTTTTTCTGGTGCAATTCCTGACCGAAATGGTGGGCGTGCAACTTTCGGGATGGATGCTGTCGCGTTGGGGATTTCGTCCAGCGTTTTTGTCTGGGTTGCTATTCATGGCGGGCGGAGTGTCCACTCTTTACATGGGATCGTTCGCGCTCGGACTGGTTTCGGTCGCGGCGTTCGGGCTCGGCATGGGATTGATGATCCCGACCGACAATCTTCTGATTGCTGAAATCAGCACGGGCGACGGAGTGCGGTCTCGCGCTGGCGCTGTCAGCTTGCTGAATTTTTATTGGGGCGTGGGCGCGGTGTTTTGCTCGCTCACCGTGGCGTGGACGGCGGCGCACAACCTACTTCCATTTTTCTTTGGAGCGGTTGCGCTGTTACTCGTGATACTCGCGTTGTTCATGCGCAATCTGCCGTTTCCTGCTGCTGCGGTGAAATCCGAGGCGTCGGCGATTTCGTGGCGGCAGTTGGCGAAGACTCCGGCGATCTGGTTGTTTGCGGCGGTCTTCTTTTTATATCCCGGAGCGGAAACGGCCGTTGGGGGATGGATCGGATCCTACGTCTCGCGACTCGGAGAGAGTGGCAAATCCATCGCGTCATTGATGCCCGCATTTTTCTGGGCCGCACTGACGGTGGGCCGTGGATTGGGAACCGCGTTCCTGCGTCACTTCTCAGAAAGCCGCGTGCTGCGTGTCGGCTACGCGGCGGGAGTGGCGGGCATCGCGCTGATGTTGTGGGCTCCATCATTGGCAGGGGTAATTTGCGGCGCGACGATTACGGGACTTAGTTTTGCGACGTTGTATCCCATCGCAGTGGCCCGGTTGTCCGAACGCTTTGGAGTCGCCGCACGCAGCATCGGGGCATTTATGTTTACGCTGGCCGCCTTGGGACCGGCGGTAATTCCTTGGATGGTGGGCGTGATCTCTCACGCGACGGGAAGTTTAAGAACTGGATTATTGCTGCCGCTGGGAGCTACGGTAATTTTGTTTGCGATTCAACTTTTTGAGTGGTGAGGGAAATTCGTTAGCAACCCTTCTCGACAATTCCAATTCGTAAAGATGGTCCCAATCCTCAAAAACGTGCGCGGCGTTGACCTTGATCCGCAGACAAGGTGTGCGCACTATCACGGCGCAACGGACATCATCGCGATCAAGATGAAGTGCTGTGGCGTTTTCTACGCTTGCAAAGACTGCCATACCGCTCTCGCCGATCACGAGATCGAGGTGTGGCCGCGTGGTCAATGGATCGATCACGCAGTGCTTTGCGGTGGGTGCGGTGTTGAATTGACAATCGAGCAATATATGCGGTGCGAATCGCGCTGTCCGGCGTGTGACGCGGCGTTTAATCCTGGATGCCGAAACCATTATCAGTTTTATTTCGACATGCGGTAGTAAATGTAGCGTGATGCGGCAGAAGTCCCGCGCCTTGAAGAGCGCGAGGAGTTTGCGCACGAAGGTTGGTCGATAACCTAAGCGCTTAGGTTATGGCCTCAAACTACAGGTAGAACGATAGATCGAACTGTAGGTCGAACTATGAGCGGGCGGCCTTCGCGCGTTTTCCTCCGGCTACGCGATCAGGCTCGGTGGAGGCTAGCTCCACGCGGTTTCTGCCTTTGTGTTTTGCGCGATAGAGGGCTTGATCGGCGGCTTGGATGACCTGCTCGGGCTGGCCATAGCGGGTGCTCGATTCGGCTACTCCGATGCTCACGGTTACGGAGAGATGGTCGGGCAAAGGATTCGAATGTGCCAGCGACGCTTTTTTCTTAACCGGCTTGCGACGATCGGACTTGCTGGCACGCAGATCTCGCGCGGCTTGGGCCAATTTTTCGGCATTTTTTTCAGCCTCTCTCTCTTTGTTCTTCTCGGCTCTGCGATCCGATCCTCTTACATGGAACGTGGATTTCTCAATCACCCGACGTAGACGCTCCAGATGATCTAAAGCGTCTTTCGCAGACGTGTTGCGGAAGATGATGGAGAATTCCTCGCCTCCACAACGAAAGGCCTCACCATCTCCGGTCACTTCGGAGAGACGTGAGGCGACCATGCACAGGACTTGATCGCCGACGTCGTGTCCGTAGGTGTCGTTGAATTTCTTGAAGTGGTCGATGTCAACGATGGCGATGACATATTGCTGGTCGAGCGAAAGTAGAGCTTCGTTGAAGGCACGCCGCCCGCGAATACCAGTGAGTTCGTCGTGGTAGGCAAGGACGTAAGAAGTCTCGATCAGGGAAGCTCCGAGAATGAGGGCGGCGGTGGCGACGTAAGCGTCGGACATTTTGCCGATGGGGGCGAATTGCAGCCATAGAAAAATGGCGGCGGCGGACCATACGAATCCGGGTTCGATCGGCTTGCGCGTTTGGAAGAAACGCCAGACGAAGACGGCGGCAGCGGCAATAAAACTGGAGAGAATCCAGAGGGGGATGGCGGCTGGGTTCGAGTGCGGACGATGCACCAGGCTATTTTCCGGACGGCACCAGACGGCGAAGACGATCGACTCGATGACTAACAATAAGAGGTATGGTGCGATTCCAGCGAAGTTGAGCCCTCGTTCGCGCGTCCGCGCGAAGATGATGAAGTTCACTGGGATAAGTAAAGCGGAGAGAATGACAGCGGTGCGCCCGGGGCCGAATTGAACGTGGCCCACGGCGAAGAAATCAACGGCGCGGTGCGCTAGCAACAGAGTGAGCAGCGAGAACAAAACGCGGCTGGAGTTGAAGCGCCAGGCGAGAAGTAATCCGGCGGCGAAGACCGCGTAATAGTAAAAGGTGAGCGACGGCGCAATTTGCGTGAACAGCGGCGTGTTGACGAGTATCGCCGCGAGCCCCAACAACAGGCCTCCGGGGACGAGCCACGCCTTCCATGTCCTCGCGTTCACGCTTTTAGGATACGGCAGGCCGCGGCGTAGAGCGATTATGTTTCGGGAACGTGGGTGCGGCTTTGCTTGGGAACCGGCCGCGCGCCAAGGCCGGGGAGTGATACCCTTCCCTGTCCTAACCTGTTGCTAACCTTTTTATGACTCGGGTCTCACATTCCGGTGGCTCTTCCCGTCGAGTCGCGGATCGGGCTGAGGGAACTTCAACTGCCCGTTCAACTCCGAATTCAAAATCAACGACAAAGTCAAAGGCCGCGGACAAGAGTGTCCGCGCCACACTGACGGTGGCGATTGATACGGGTGGGACGTTCACGGATTGCGTGTGGCTTGAGGGCGGCGTGCTCAAGACCTTGAAAGTTTTTTCTACTCCGGACGATCCTTCGCGGGCGATTGGCGAAGCGCTGGGCAAGATCGCTAACCTCTTTGGCGGGCCGCTCACGCTTTTGCACGGAACGACGGTCGGAACGAACGCTTTGCTGCAGCGGAAAGGCGCGCGGTTTGCGTTGATTACGACCTCCGGATTTGAAGATGTGATCGAGATTGGACGGCAAGCGCGTCCCAAGCTTTATGACTTTTTCTTCGATCGGATCGAGCCATTGGTTCCACGAGAGCTGCGATTCGGAATCAAAGAACGAACGGACTCCGAGGGACAGATTTTGGAGCGTCCCACTCGCGAGGAGTTGGAAGCATTGCACGATAAGGTGCGGCGTGCCGATCCGGACGCCATCGCTATCTGTTTCTTATTTTCGTTTGCGAATCCGGAAAATGAATTGGCGGTGGCTGCGGCTTTGAGGTCGCTTGGGAAACCGCTTTCTATTTCGCATCAAATTCTGCCGGAGTTCCGAGAGTACGAACGCACCAGCACGGTGGTGTTGAACGCATATCTGCAACCGCTGATGCAGAGTTACATGGATCGATTGGCGGAGCGGGTCCGGAAACATGCGAAGCCGTCGGGCAGTGCCTCCCGAATTTTTGTCATGCAGTCGAGTGGTGGAATCACGGCGCTGGAATCGGCGGCGCGAGAACCGGTGCGCACCGTACTGTCTGGTCCGGCGGGAGGATTGGTAGGAGCAGCCGCGATGGCTGCGCGCAGCGGGTTCAGGAAAATCTTATCGTTCGATATGGGCGGCACATCGACAGACGTCGCGGCGGTGCAAGGAGAAATTCGAACTGGCGGACAATCTGAGGTGGCGGGGTTGCCGATTGGCGTTCCGATGCTGGAGATACATACGGTGGGCGCGGGGGGCGGATCGATTGCGCGCTTCGATGCGGGCGGAGCGTTGCGCGTGGGACCGGAATCCGCGGGAGCCGAGCCGGGGCCGATCTGTTATGGACGTGGAACTGAACCGACGGTGACCGACGCCAACTTATTGCTGGGACGCCTTCGTCCGGGGCGATTCCTGGGTGGTGACTTCGCGCTCGATTTCGAAAGAGCGCACCGCGTTACGTTCGAATGGCTTAAAAAAGTTGGATCGCGATTGAGCGTGCAGCAATTTTCAGCGGGAGTGGTGCGCGTCGTGAATGCAAACATGGAACGCGCGTTGCGCGTCGTGTCTATTGAACGGGGATATGATCCACGCGAGTTTGCTCTGGTCGCGTTTGGCGGGGCAGGTGGACTTCACGCCTGTGAACTAGCTGACGCGTTTTCGATTCCGATGGTGATGATTCCGGCGCGACCGGGTGCGCTTTCTGCGTTTGGAATTCTGGTGAGCGATGTGGTCAAAGACTATTCGCGGACTTTGCTGTGGGAATTTTCCGATCGCGTAGCGATTTCGAAGCTGGAAAAAGAATTTCGCAAACTTGAGCTGGCCGCACAAAGAGAATTTCGGAGTGATGGATGGCGAGGCGCGCTAAAGCTTGAGAGGAGCCTCGATCTGCGGTATCGCGGTCAGGGGTATGAACTGAATGTGTCGGCGGCCAAGAATGCCGCGGTTCGATTTCACGAAGAACATCAGCGACGATATGGATATCACCACCCGGGGCAGGCGATCGAATTGGTGACGCTGCGTCTGCGGGCGAGTTTGCGGACGCCGCAGCCGAAGGCTCAATCTCCAGATAGAGATGTGAGGAAAATGCGCGGGCAGAAAAAATCCCGCGTGCAACCGGTCGAACGCGCATCCGTATTTTTTTCTGGCAAGAATGTGGACACGCCAGTGTTTGAACGCTCGAAGTTGCTTAGCGAACGAGGCTTGCGTGGAGCGATGCGCGGACCCGCAGTGATTACGGAATACAGCGCTACGACGGTGATTCCGCCAGGCAAGAAATTTTGGATGGACGATGCGGAGAATTTGATAATTCAGATCGCGCGGTAAAACTGCAGCGGAAGCCGCTGGCCAAAATCTTGCAACTAATTAATTAGTTGCAGCGCCTATCGCAAATCAATCTTCGTCTGCGCTCGCCTCCAAATCTTTCTTCTCCTCGATCACCATGTCCTTCAATTCGCTGGACTCGAATACTTCCCGGCATTCCTGGCATTCCACATACTCGGATTCTTCGTCGCGAGAAACGATCTGTACGCGTGGATGCTTGCAAGGTTCGGGAGTGGCTTTTTTCTGAGGAGACTGCGACGGCTGGCTAGGCGTCATAAACTGGCCGAACATTCATCTTTCGATCGGAATTGGTGGTTATGGCTGAATTGGCGATATTTTGCTGCTGCGGGGAGCGGATGTCAAGTGGCCCACACAGATTTCCAGAACGATGATTTGGCGATGAGCCGGTATTTGAACGCGAATCTTATTCGCGTAGGACGATGCGATAAGCGGCGTTTGAGAACAAAACCTTCACCACAGGGAACACAGAGATCCACGGGGGAAAGCAAGTCGTACGACGACTGTCTGCGGTGGGATGTCTGAGTGTCGCTCGCTGATCTGGTTGCTGATACAAGAAAAAAACAAACCCCGTGCGGCGAGACTAGGCCGTACGGGGCTTTTATTTTGGTCCGTCGAATTATCGGCGGGTTAGATGTGCTTCGGAGAATTCTTCCGCAGGATCGCGAGCAAACGCTTCGCTGACGGCGGAACGGGAACTGCATTCTCGAACACGATCTGCTTTGCGCTCACTTCTTTGCCATAAAGGTTCTTGTTCGCTCCATCGTCGGAACGAATGGTGGAACCTTCGAGCGAAACTCCGGCAAACAATCCCTGCGAGCGGGAGTAGGAGAGGATCTGCGCCTTCATGACGATGTCGGTGGAAGCGGAAGCAGTGCGTCCGACGGGACCGGCAGCGATGGATGCATCTCCACCGAGCTTGACCTTGCTGGACATGATCGAGCGCGCGCCCGATTCATTCATTACGAGCAGCACGAAGTCGGTGGCCTGGGCTCCGATTTGGAAACCGAAGCTGCCAGCTTCCAAAGCGAACATTGCCGGTGCGCTCCATGGACCGTTGAACGTTGCGCCGCGACGGCAGGTGATCAATCCGCGGCCGTAGCTGCCGCCGACGATGAATGCAGCTTTCTTAACCGACGGATAAATTACGACGCAATCCGCGTGGTTCAGAAGATCCTTAGGGATACCGGACGGGACGCCCAAAGTCTCGCGCATAACGTTTGCCGCAGCTTCGATGCGATCGGTTTCTTTATCCTGCGCGACGACGGGCAACGCGCACGCCAACATGAGACCTGCCAACAATAGTCTGTTCTTCATAAACGCTCCTTTTGAATGTGAAACTTGTGAAAGCTAAATTTGACGACGGTTTCGAGAGATAAGTTGATTGCTTTCAATGCTTCGACTGACGGATGCTGGACTTGGCCCGAACCGAGAAAACCTCGCAATGGAGCCTAGCCTGCACAGCCGGAAGCGAATCTCGAGAAGCAGAGACACTAACACGCGGAATGAGCGTTTTGCAACCGACGCGGGGAGGCGCGGCTCAGATCATGAGAGCGTTTACCGCTAAGCACGCGAAGGTTTCACGAAGGAAAAACTCACTCCCAACAGTTCTCATCAGATCTGGGCCGCAGGATTCGCTCGGTTCGGACGGCATTAATTTTAAAAGTGGTACGTAAAATCTCCCGCGATTGTGAACTGAGTCTTCTTTGTGCCGAGGTCGTAGGCTTTCTCGTCGTAGGCATGGTCGAGACGGATCTCGGGACGAAACAGCACAGTCGAGCCGATCCAGTGACCGAAGCTCAGGAGATGCTCGGAATACCTCGTTTGAAACCCGGTGCGCTGGCCGCGGACATCATTGACGAATTCGTTCCTGAAAGAGACGTAGTTCTTTTTGTCGATCTCATATTCGAGATAGTTGGTGACGGCGAACTCAGGCGCAAAACAGCGCAACTGGCCGGGACGACAATAGGCGCCGTTCGCTCCGGTCTCGGGCGGGATCGGGTTCACCACGTTGCCGGCGATATTCGGAACATCGCGCTCGTACATATACCAGAACTCCGTGTCGGTGTGCCACTTCGCATTGAACTTGTGGTAGAAGGTCTCGAAATAGCTTTGAAGATTGTTATAGGCGTACTTGCCGCTGTTGAAGGAGTTGGCACAGGTATAGAGAGCGTTCGAACCTTTGGTCCAGGTGTAATCGACGCAGACCGTGCCGGTGGGCGTCGCATCTTTTGTCCAAGGTGCAACGTCGTTTCCTCCGGAGAACCCAGTCTGCAGCAGCCAATGATCGGAGAACTTGATACTGACCACGATGCCGGTTTGCGTGAAGGGATCGACGGTGTAGAGCAACGAATGCGAGTAGGTGTAGTTGTTCGGCGCTAGCTGCGCTTCGATGTCCGGCAGAGAAACGTAGCGGCCCATGCGGATGTTCATCCCCTCTGCGACGTGAGGGAAATAGAGATCCACGTAGAACATGAGCGGATCGTAACCGTACTCATGATTGCGGGCGAGGAGCTGCTGCGAAAAGATGCCCTTTGCCGTCGTGTAGCGATAGTCCTGTCCGTAGAGTTGGGCGATACGGAATCCATAGTCGAAGTGGTCGGTCTGGACGCTGTCGGGAAGGCGTTCGATGTAGAGCACCTCCTGGTCGGCCGTCACGCGGTTGGGATTGAAGAAATAACCGGCTGGAGCATTGGCTCCGTCGCCTTTATTTGAGGTACTGACGTTGAAGCCTCCGTTGAGCCAGCCATATATCTTGATGCGGCTGCGATTCTGGTTGATGGCTTGCATCAGCATGTAGGACTGCGTGTCGGGCGCGCCAATGGTAGGAGTTCCTCCGATGCTGAAGTCAGTGCCGGGAAACGGAGGAGAGTCGAGCGGTCCGGGATAGCCGCGGCGGGCGGGATCGGGGCCGGCTGGTTGCGTGGGATTCCAATCTTCCGCATAAGCGTTTTTGAGGCGAATGAAGAAATTCTTATCGGCGTCAGAGGGGGCATTGTCGCCGGTGGGGGCGCTGGCTGAGGTCGCCGGCGGATCGGAGGATGTTTGGGAGGTCTGTCCCTCTGCAAAGGACACCGAGAGAAAGCAAGAACAGAGAACTAGAGCTGATGTGAACAATTTGCGCATGGACGGACGACGGCCTTCTAAGTTGCGGCCTGCTGGTGACGATAGCGGGCCGCGCATAAGGAAGGTCTAAAGATGAGAACTATAAATTTGAGTGGAAGAGATAAAGTTTTTGATTGCACGAGCGTTCAGCGGCGGAAGAAGGCGGAAGAAGATTGGAGCGTCAGTCATTCTCGTAGGGACAGCCGCCCCTCGGCTGTCCGGGAGCTAAGCTCGCTGTTCTAAATTTCGTAACGTGGCAGACACTGTAGGGTTGGAGCTGGACAGCCGAGGGCGGCTGTCCCCACGACGGCGTTTCTATTTCTGCGGCTGCGGCTGGCCTACGTCCTGCGGGAAGCTTTTCATTGTAATCTCACGGGAGCGAGCGGATATTTTCTGAGGCGCGTCTGGCTTTGCGGTGCTCTTGATTGCGTCGACTTTCTTGGTGGAGTCTTTTTTCAGGTCGTCAGTTTTTATTGGCTCATCGACAATGTTATCGACCAGAGTGCCTTTCAACTCGTAATACGCTTCGTCGCCCGGCATTTTGCCTGATCCGCGTATGATTGTTCCTCGAAATTCGAACGATGTGCCGTGAACGGTGTCGGTGGTAAACATCAAATTGGTGCCATCCAATTGACCGGACTTGAAGAAGTGGTCCAGAAAGACGTCGTGATCGGTGTCCGAATCGCCGTAGCGCGAAACGAATCCGGTGACGTGGCCACGGTCTTCGACTGTGATTTGGACGAACTCGCCTTCGCGCAGAAAGCTGTACATGCCGGAGTATTCGGATCCGGGAGCGGGAACCTGCTGTTGGGCCTGAGGCTTGGGAGCGACCGGCTGTTTTTCGGCGGGAGCTTTCGCCTGTGCGCCAGCAAGCATCCAAGTAAAGAGAACGAAACAGAGGATTTGCGGCAAGCGGAACTTCAGGCGGGCTAGACGGATGGGCATCGTCACCTCGGAATAGTCAGTATAGCGATCATTTCCCGTATGTTGCAGGATTTGCCACGCGGCGAAATCCGACCGGGAGCGTGCGGGAAGACGTCAAGCGAGTACGTCAGGCGGCCCAAGGGTCGGCTATAATCTAGTGGCCGAGTGGCCACCTGTGTTGGGCCGGCGAAAATGCCTCGGATCCCGCCTTCCGAGGGCACAATCGATTATCCGGTGAAGATCCGGTCGAAGGGTAATTCAGAAACACCGAATGGAATTTCCAGGGAAAAACTTGTTGAGATTGTTCGCCAAGCGCGATCCCGCTAACCCGGAAACGGAGAGCGGAGGGAACGAAGCCTACCATCCCAAGGGGTCAACGGGCGACGAACTCGGCCTGTGGCACGACGTTTTTATCGAGCAACCCCTTCCTTGGAAGCGATTTGTGCAATCCGTGGTCTTACATGGGGCCGCAGTCGCCCTCATCTGGGTTATTTCTCTTTCATTGATTCGACAGCAAAAGATTTTGGATCGCGCGGCGTTCGACCGTGCGGCGCTGGTGACCTACACGCCGGATGAATATTTGCCGCCTCTGGATACTGGGGCATCCGAGGCGAAGAAGACGCAGAAGGGCGATCCGGCCTTCGCGAAGCAGCCGATCCTTTCTGTTCCACGAGAAGCGGACAATACATCCCAAACGATCGTTGCACCGCCCGACCTCAAGCTCAATCGTGACGTGCCCATGCCTAACATCGTGGCCACGGGAAACATCACTCCGGTCGTTCCGCTGGATGCGACAAGCGCGACTCGGAATCGTTTCATTGCGCCCGAGACGCAGGTCGTCCCGCCTTCTCCTGACGTGCAATTTGCGCCGGACAGAGTTGTGCGATCGGCGATGAAGACGGATGTGATCGCGCCGCCACCGGAAGTTGCGGCTCAGCACACACGTGGTCTAACTGGACCGGAAACATCTGTCGTGGAACCTCCACCTGAGTTGACGCAATCGACCAGGGGACACGTCGGACAGATGAATATTGGGCCGAGCACAGTGGTAGCACCGGCTCCGCAGTTGGCAATGTCGGAACAACACTCGGTCGCGGCCCGGGGCCGAGGAAATCTCGCAGGTGGCAGCGTGCAACCAGTCGGACCTCCGCCAAGTATGTCCGCAGGCGGTGGGCCGAGCGCCAATGGGAATTTGAACGGAAGACTCGTCGCGCTGGGGATTCATCCCATGGCGGCGAGCGGTCCGGTGGCCGCTCCGAGCGGAAATCGACGCGGAACATTTTTGGCGAATCCGAATGGAAAGCCAGGCGCGTCGGGCACTCCCGATTTGGTGGGATCGAAGGCGGATGCAAAAGGATCGGGCAGTCGCGGCAATAGCGGCGGCGATTTCAATACACGTAATAAAGGATCGTTGCCGGCAGGCTTGCATGTAGGCGGGGCCGACTCTGATAACGAGGGACGCGAGATGGCGAGCGCAGCGGGGGGCCCGGTATCGCGAGCGGGAGCCAAGGCTGCGTCTGTCGTTTCCGACGACAAGCTCACCGACATCGATCGCCAAGTCTTCGGCGGCAAGCGCGTGTATTCGAATACGCTGAACATGCCGAACCTGAATTCGTCGACTGGCAGTTGGATGATGAAGTTTGCGGAATTGAACGGCGGACACAAAGATGGTGAGTTACTTCGGCCGGAAGCACGAGAACAGTCAGACCCTGGTTATCCGCTGGAACTGATGAAGTCTAATGTGCACGGCACGGTCACTCTATATGCCGTCATTAATTCGGACGGGAAAGTTAGCGACATCCGTGTGTTGAATAGTCCGGATGACCGTTTGGATTCGTATGCGCAGCAGGCGTTGGCGCGTTGGAAATTTGCGCCAGCAATTCGGGCGGGGAAACCAGTGGCGCTAGTCGCGGTAGTGGAAATTCCCTTTCGCGTGCGACGCGGCTTCTAAACCTCAGGTCTACCTCAGTGGCTAGACTTCCTACAAAATTCCCTTTGTCGCAGCTGTGAACCACTGCGCCCCCATGATGAATAAGGTTGTCGCGGATATCTGCTCCAGCGATTAGCGCGAAACAGCTGCTGATTTTTCGCCGGGTAGAGCGGCGTATACGGCGGGATTGGCGCAGACTTCGTAGTAATAACGGTCGGTCCAACGCAAGATGGAAAGATCGCGTACATCGACTTGAGCGATACGACTCTTACGGATGGCGATCTTGCGAAATACGCCATTAGCGATGGGGACGGTTCCGATCAGGAACTCGCATTGTTCGTCCATCCATGGGCCAGTGAAATTTGAGTCCTTCCCATTCGAGTTTGCGCCGGACCTTGCGGCCCATGGCACTAACGAAATTTCGACCTGCAATTTTCGGAAAGCGGCCTCGCTCAGGCAAATTCCGCCGACGTTGTAGTTGAGCCGCATCTCTTCGGTGCTGGCTTCTCCGTTCGCGGAGACATTTTGATTCGCCGCACCATTGGCGCCCCCGATCTGAACCGAATACACCTGAAAGATTCCAGCATCGGGCGCGAGTTTCTTACGGACCTGCTTACTACATGAAGAGAGGCGATCACTCTCGTTGATGGCATCGGAAATCATGATGCGATGCTCGCCGTCCATAAGATAGAGCGGAGGAGAATCCTGATAGGCGATTCCGAGCCCAACTTCCATCTGTGGCAATCCCGAACGAACTAGAAGATCGTTGTACTCGCGCAATAGATTCACGATTTCCCAAGCCAGAACGCAGGTGCGACCGACGCTGAGCATCGCTTCGCCTTCGCGCTCTAGCAGAGTTACGATGATGGCGTCACCTTCGAGGAAAACTTTCGTCGCGCCGTATTTCGCTAGAAGTTTATTTACAGGATCGTAGAAATTCAGACTGAAATACGATGCGGCGTTCATGCCTTTTTCCATCAGCGAGCGAGTGAGGCGTGACGAGTCGCGAACGTCGGCTTTGAGAATCACATGATGCGCAACACGGTCTTCCGCCGGCTTCTGATCTTCGGGAGGTAGGAACTCGTAGAGCATTCCGTTGAGCGTGGAGAGTTCTCGAACTTTGTTATCTGTGACCAAGTTAATGCTGTCGAATCCAGCGCTGACCGCTTCGAGTCCGCGCAAATCGCGGTGATAGCAGATCAGGTCGTGCAACAGGCGGGCGGCGAAACGGTTGCGTTCGGAACCTCGGCAGGAGGCGACGCGTCCGATTGCGGCAAAGAGACGGTCAGAATGCAAGCGGCTCTCTGCGATTATTTTTTCGACGCGTTCGGACTCCTCGCGGAAGATCAGAGAGTTCTTGATCTGCTGCGGATTCACGCGCGGCGCATATTCGGCCAGCAACGGGACGGCCTCGTAGGAAGCGACAACGTGCGACAGAACTCCTTCGCGCTGCAACATGCGTGTCCAAATCTCAAGACGATCTTTTCGATTGCGATCTTCGGCAGTTAAGTCTTCCCCGTTCCCGGTTCCGACCAGTGTTGAGGAGTTTTCTGGAACGTTAAGCGCCTGCTCGAGATGCGAATCTTCAACGGCTTCACCGTATCCCAGTTCGCGCAGAAAGTTCAGGGCGAATTGGCGGAGGCTGGGAAATCGATCGGGATCCTTATCGAAGTTGCCGAACATGTAATAGTGCTCGGCGCAGAGATAATCGTCGCGGCCGTCTTCGGTGAGAATCAGTGGATTGAGAAACAGACGATAGCAGTCTGCGGGCACTTCACCGAGCAGCGACCGGCGTGTACGGGCCAGCGTCTCTTTCTCGATGTCGCGGAGCAGCCGAAACATTTCCTGTCCGGCGCGGCGCAGAATGATTTTCTTGCAGACCTGAAAATTGGAGACCAGTTCCTGGGTCTGCATCATTTTGATTTGCCGCACACCTTCCAGCGACTTCGATTTTCTGCGGCACTGTTCAAGAATTTTTCCGAACTGGACTTGCAATTCCGTGCGGATGAACTTGAGCACGGCGAGGCGTCCGAGAACATCGACTGATGGATTGCCTTCCGCCTTCGCCTTATTCAGGATGGCAAGATGGATGGAGACCAGAAGGGTTTTCAGGTCCGCTGGTCCAGGCTTGCGCAGTTTGGTGGTGCCTTCGGCCGCACTTACGAATTTATGCTGGATGGAAGATGGAACATCCATCTCGAAAAGCGCTTCCACTTCGCCGAAGCGGCAAATGTAGCGCGCGAGGTGAAAACTCAGGTCCGCGGTGATGCGAGGACTAAGAAAAACGTCGTGGCGAAGGTTGTCCACTCCCAACTGCAAGTCGCTGAATGCGAGCGTCGGCCCCGAGTATTGAAGGTCGGGACGGCTCGGTGGTTCAGAATTACGCAGTCTGAAGATGGGGAGCTTGGGCATCGGTTCTTGTCGAGCACGCAGCTCTCAGATGAGGGGAACTGAGGCGTCGAAACTGCGCACTAAACACGAGGCTAGCATGGGCGGTGTAAGGTCTAAAGTTACGCTGGTGCCAGCGTAAACCGCGCTGTAGTAACGACTTCTGGGGCGGTAGAACTCCAATTCCCTGTTGCATTTGCCAGATGCCGAAGAGCAGTCTCTGCGGCTACTGGGTGGCCAGGCGGGCCTTCTCAAATTCGTCGCCTTTTTTCCATCCGACCAGTGAGGCTTGGCTCGCCGCTTCCCATCCTAAAGCGAACCCGAAACGCGCCATCGCGGCGTCGGAGGTGTAGTCCATGCCGGGATGGTATTCGTCGCTGGGTTGGTGATAGCGATGTGCGGTGTAGTCGTCTAATTGCGCCATGCCCCAAGCTTCGTCATGTCCTTTGAACTTGATGCCTTCGTTTACCGAAAATGAAGGCACGCCGGTGCGCGCCAGACTGAAATGATCGGAGCGATAGTAGTGTCCGGCCTCAGGATGCGCATCCGGACGAATCTTGAAATGGAAATCCTGCGCCATCGCTTGCACGGCGGGATAGAACGTGGTGCGCTCGGCGCCAGAAACTTCAACCTGCTCTGGCGAGCCGAGAGGCTTCACGTCATCGTAGTTGAGATCGAGCGATATTTTTCCGGAAGGAATCGGGGGATGCTTGCCCAGATATTCGGAGCCCAATAATCCTTGTTCTTCAGCGGTGACAGATGAGAAGAAGACTGAACGTGAAGGCTTTTGTGCGGCATTCGCATACACACGTGCGATTTCCAGGAGGATGCCGCATCCGGTGGCGTTATCCATCGCGCCGTTGAAAATATTGTCGCCCGTCATATCAGGCCGGATGCCGAAGTGATCATAGTGTGCGGTGTAGATCACACCTTCAGCTTTCAACTTTTCATCGGAGCCGGGCAGCACGGCAATCACGTTGTTCGATTCGAAGGGACGAATCTTGCTGTTCATGTGCGCGGTCAAACGGAAATTCATTGGAACCGGCTTGAAATCGCGCGACTGCGCGTCGGACATCATCTTGTCGAGATCCATACCAGCAGATGAAGCCAGTTTGCGGGCAACGTCGAGATGGATCCAGGCGGCTGCTTTCAATTTCGGAGTTCCATCTAGTTTGAGATACGACTTCTCTCCCGAGTTCGAATTGCGCACTACCTCCCACGGATAGCTCGCCATGTCGGTTTTATGGATGAGGATCGCGCCCACCGCACCTTTGCGAGCGGCTTCTTCGTACTTGTACATCCAACGACCGTAGTAGGTGAGGGCCTTGCCAGTGAAAAATTTCGGATCGTCCGAGGGCGGCTCGTTGACCAGCATCAAAAGAACTTTGCCTTTGACGTCCACGCCTTTGTAGTCGTCCCAGTTATATTCGGGAGCTTCGATTCCGTAGCCGACATAAACAATTTCGGCATCGATGTGGGATTCCGGCTGCTGGGTTTGATCGTAAGCTACGTACTCTTCGAGAGGCTTGAGGTCGAGGGATTGTCCTTTTGCGGGAACGAGGGTGAATCTGGTATCCGCGCCGGGCGTGATCCCGACCATCGGGACCTTCTGCATATAGGTGCCATTCTCGCCAGCAGGCTTCAAACCGTAGAGGGCGAATTGTGTTGCGATATATTCGGCGGCGAGGTCCCCTCCGCGCTGACCAGTGCCTCGTCCTTCGAGAAGATCGTGGGAAAGAAATCGCACTTGCTGCTCGATGTTTTCGGGCCGAATGCTCTGCATGGCGGCGATCGCTACGGGTGGCAGATGCGACCCGAAGCGAGCTTCCCCGCGCGCCTTCGGCGGCTGAGTTGGGGCAGGCTTTTGCTGTGCTGAAACTGCGGAAATCGGAAGCAGGATGGCAGCGAACAGGGAAATTTTGCGAGCGTTCAAGCGCGGGCCTCGAAACGATCAGGGTGAGTGACGATTGTCCGATTGTAATAGAAAGGCCGCAGACATCATGGTTACTTCAGCCGTAGCGGAGAGCCGCCAAAAGGACAACAGACGATGCGAAGCGTGAGGTTTCTTAGTTTCTGTTTCTATTTTTGTTTTTGTCCCGCGACCGCGGGGTCAATTTTTCGAACCTCAACCAGCACGGAATTCGTGGACTTTTTCTCCAGGTTGAAACATGGGCGCGGCCGAACCCTGCCCTGTCGAGACCAGACTGCGATGGATGTCCTCGAACTCGCTCTTGACCCACCCGACACTGGTTATTTCAATCTCGCCGTCCTGCCCAATGAGGAACAGACTGGGTACATTGGTCAGGCCATAAGCGTTCGAGACGGGGTATCCGCAAGAGTCATCGAGCACGGCCGGAAACGTGATCTTGTAGTGCTTGAGAAAGGCCGCGGTATCGGCCTGATTGTTCTGCGAGATCCCGACAACCGTGACCTTTTTCCCAGAGAGAGATTGGTGAATTCGTTCGAGGTACGGAAAGGTGTATTGGCAGGTGGGGCACGAAACCTTGAAGAACGCTGCGAGGACTGGGCCTTTTTTTAGGGCGTCCTGCAACGAGAACCTGTCGCCACCCCCGTTTGCCGTCGATACGATAGGTAACGAAAAGTCAGGTGCTGCTGTTCCGGACGGCAATGCGGCCATATCTTTCGGACCTCCGAACAAGTGATCGAGCCACTTCATGGCGAAATGCCTCTCCTGAACTGTTGAGAATTGAAAGCCCAAGCAGTCAGCTATCAATTTTAGATGATGCTTCTGTTTTTTAACTACAGGGACGCGTAGGAACACGGGGTAACGCTTACGAAGCGAGCCTTCTCGATTGATACTTCCTGACTTTCTAAAGGATGCCGTCGGCTTTCAATATCTTCCGCGTCAAGCCCGTGATCGGGACTTGTGGAATGGCTTTTGTCGCGATCCATATGCCCTTGGATAATTTTCCCTTCCCTGACATTCTCGTGTCCCGGTGGACGTGAACCGTGTAGTTCGTGACGGTTATCGAATGCCGGAATGTACGCCAATGAGTCAGGGCAGCCAATTTGCTTGGCACTTCGGTGGACTGCGGCAGTTCCCACATGCCAGGCATCAGTGAATCTTCCTTTGAACGCTGGACCAGTCGAACCTGATTGCGTTTTTGGATCAGCAAGCACCAGATTTCTTTCTTCGTCTGCCGGGACGAACGGACGTCTTGCATCCGAGTTTGCTTTTGGCCGGGTGGGGTCGCCCGGCGCTCGGCAACTTGAAAGGCACAAAATTTTCGAACTGGACACGATTCGCATCGTGGCTCGCCGGGAACACAGACGGTTGCTCCGAGTTCCATCATGGATTGATTGAAGTCGGCTGGCCTCTCGGTCGCGAGGAGAGACTGTGCCTCATGCCACATTTGCGGAACAGTCAGAGTCGTGCCACTCAACCGTCGGAGGACGCGTTCGACGTTCCCATCGACCACGGCAATGGGTTCTCCAAACGCTATGCTCGCGATGGCGGCAGCAGTGTAGCGTCCGATGCCGGGAAGATCTTGAAGCGACTCGGCAGTTTCCGGAAATTTGCTGCCGTGGTTCTCTACCAGTTCTTTGGCGCAACGATGCATCATGCGTGCACGGCGGTAATAGCCGAGTCCGCTCCAGACCGCGAGGACAGAGTCTTCGGTGGCTGAGGCTAAGGCTTCGACGTTAGGGAAACGTTCAAGAAAAATCCGGTAGTGTTCGAGCACGGCAGCAACGCGGGTCTGCTGCAGCATGATTTCGCTGATCCAGATGGCATAAGGGTCGCGGGTTTTGCGCCAGGGGAGATCGCGGCGATGTTGGTCGTACCAACTCAACAGCGCGCGGCGGAAAGCAGCACGGTTCCCTACGCCATCTTTCCCGGCTAATTTCTTTCGCGTCTTTTGGGATTGCTTGACGAAGTCTTCGCCCCTCGCTGGACACGAGGCAAGCCCCGTCTCTACGGCGACGTTTGCGGAGGCCGACATTTATTGGCTGACGCTGTGGGCGATGCAGATCCATCCGGACTTTTGCTGCTGCCAGACGGTCATCATGTTCTGCGGAGTCGAGGGAAGTGGTTGAGAGCCTGCATTCCCGTTGAGCGTGATGGCATAGGTCACGACGATCGTATTTCCGTTCAGTTCGGTTTTCAGATCTCCGAGTGTGTAGTCCTTCAGCTGCCAGGTTCGATATTGCTCAAGCGCGGCCGCGTGATCGAGTTTTCCAGTAGGGCTGATCCCCGCATAGTTCGAAGCGAGGGAACGATCGACCTCCGTCCAATTCGCGGCCTGAATATTTTTCCAGAAGACGCGCTCCAGACCTTCGCCTCCGGTTGCGTCGGCCAAGCTACGGGCGGGGCGCGTGCCGTAAAACGTGCACGCGGACGTGGCCATCACAACGCAAATCAAGAGGGACAGCAGAGAAAACGAAAGCGATTGGACGGCTATCCTCGAACGCATGGCGTGATTGTATCGCGACTCGGTCGGTGTTGGGACTGGTTCGCTCCTCCATCAAAGGGACCATACCTCGACTGGCACAAGTGGCTTCACCGCGGGCGCGATTGACCGTCGTCTCGCGGCACAGGATAATGATGGAGCCTGGTATCCGCAACTTTCGCGTGAATATTATTCTCAACCGGCAGGATAGGTATGAACGAATTCGACCGCAAGGTGGAAGAGGCTTCCGCGCGCATCAACCGCTCGATGGCGAACATCGCCGAGACTTTGGAAAAAGAGACGGCGGAACTGGTGACGTATCTCAACGACGAAGTCGTGCCAGCGGTACGTACCCACTCCTCGAAAGCATTACGAACTGCTTCTGGCAAACTTGCCGAGTTCGCGGATTATCTCGAAACGCATCGCAAAACTTCTTGAAGCAATTTCGCACATACGAGGCACGCTTCGAGGGTTTCACCGAACTGTCCCGTGCCGGCCTCGTACTATGGGCGTCACGCTTCTCGTTGGTTGCGGCCACAAGCGGACTCCGGTGGACGTCCCGCCTCCACCGCCGCATTACGCAAACAAAGCCAACAGTAATACGCCGCTGTCCAAAACGCCCAACGAACAAACGCAATCGGACGACGAAAAGATAGCCGTCCCCTCCGACGCCAAGCCAATCTTTACCGAGACCGGGATGGCAAGCTGGTACGGCGCTCCTTATAACAACCGGCGCGGATCGAATGGCGAAATCTACAACATGCACGCGATGACGGCAGCTCATCTGACATTGCCGTCTAGGGACCATCGCTCGCATTACGAATTTGAAAACTGGACACTCGGCAATCGTGCGCATCACCGACCGTGGTCCGTTCGTCGTTGGACGCATCGTTGATTTATCGCTGGCGGCTGCAAAAGCCATCGACGTGTACTTGCCGGGAACAGCGAAGGTGCGGCTCGATGTTCTGCAATCCCCTGCTTCTCTCGATACCGGGGGCCGATGGGCGGTGCAGATTGGATCATTCCGGAGTCAGAAGGCCGCCGCCGAATTGCAGGATCACTTGCAGTCGCGATATCAGACAGCAAAAGTCATTAAGTTCAAGAGCGTGATCGGAGTCTGGTGGGTGCGCGCGCGTGTGCTTGACGATGACCGGCAGCGGGCCAACGCAGTTGCCGCCGAAACAGAAACTGAAGAAGGTTCGGTATTTTTGGTGCGGCTCGACTGACAATTTATACAGTACCCTGATCGCTGCAATGATATGTTTTTGTCAGGATTTTTAGAATGTGTTGGCTCTGCATTGACTCGCCTGGAGATCGTAATTTAAGGCGAGAGGAGAAATTCACTTATGGCGGATTGTCTGTTCTGCCGGATTATCAGCGGCGAAGTTCCCTCCAAGAAAGATTTACGAAGACGAGCACACGTTTGCGTTTGAGGACCTGAATCCGCAGGGTCCAACGCATGTGCTGGTGATCCCCAAGAAACATATTTCTGGGTTGAAAGAAGCCTCGGCGGAAGATGCCGAACTGGTTGGGCACTGTCATCTCGCAGCGGCGGAGATTGCGCGGCAGCGATCGATCGAAGACGGATATCGCACGGTGTTGAATGTTGGGCCGCGCGCGGGGCAGTCGGTGTTTCATCTTCATGTCCATTTGATTGGTGGGCGATCGCTGCAGTGGCCGCCGGGATAATTTCGACAAGCACATTCGGCGGAGCCGCGGCGCTACATCGGCACTACGATTCTTCTCTTCTTCTCTCTTTTTTCTCGTTTCTCTCGCTCGCACTTTCTCTGGCTTACAATCATCGGATGGCTAATCTGACACTGGTTTATGGTCTGCGGTTGCTGCCTTCCGATGAGCTGGCGGAAATCGGCGACGCGCAGATTAAATTGAAGAACGGACGCGATGCACACGTCACCATGCACACTCTGGAAGGAAGTAAGGAAGAGATTGAGAAGCAGCTGAAGACCAGCCTGTCGGCCTTTTTCGACTTTTATCCAGAAATATAACGGCAGATATGACGGCGGTTACAACGTCCTATAATGAAGTCGAATTGCGGACCACGGGATGAGACTGGTTTCTCTGGAACTCGAGAGCAGACTGCGCGACAACGGACTTTGGCCGGAAAGCTGGATCGCGTGGGCAGCGATCTACGTTCTGGGGCTCGACCTGCTCTTGTTCGTGGTACAGATGTTAACGAGTCATGCCAGCCCAACGACTTCGGCTAGCCTCGGCAGTTGGGTGACTTTTCTAAGCGCGCTGGCAATTATTCTGCTGGCGATATCGGCGTATCGCTGGTTGCGCTCTAAACTTCTTTGGCGTCTGCGGAATCGACTGATCGTCACGTATGTTTTTATCGGAGTAATTCCAGTTTTTCTGCTGGTAGTGATTTCTTCCATCACTCTCTATCTTCTTGCCGGGCAGTTCGCTAGTTTCGTCGTCACTTCTGACATCTCAACCCATCTGAGAAGCATGGAGTCGGCGAATCGTGCCATCGCGCATCATCTTTCGACGCATGTCGGAGCTGGCGAAAAGCTGGGACCGGAACTACTGGGAAAAGCCAGACCGCATCGTCCGGAGTGGACGCGGCGGCAGATTTGCGCGTGGTCTGGGACGCAGGCTCAGCCTTACTGTTCGGGGCCAGAGGGCGCTGCAGCCCTTGATGCGCCAGCCTTCATCACCGGCGATTTCCGCGATATCGTCAGCGATCATGGGAAGCTCTACCTCCGCACGGCGACTGTTATGCCCTCGGCACCGGAAACGCTCCGCGTGATTTTGAGCGAACCGCTGGACAAAGAGTTCGTCGAAGAGATTGCGGGCGACCTCGGACGAATCACTGTCTACAGCGCCGAGACCTTGAGTGCAAAGGCACCAAACCCTCAGCAGCAGGACAATTTGAAGCCCGTCCTTGCGTACGATTTCAGAACCCGTCGCGACGAGAATCTGTCTGCCGGAACACTTCCACCTGCGGGCAACAAGCTTGATATCGAAATCCCACTGGTGCGAATTCAGCTCGATGTCGTGGATTGGGCAACGGGAGAACGACGCCCGCTGGGTGCACTCGCCGAGGTCCAGACGCGACCTTCCGTGCTCTTCACCAGACTTTTTACTGCGCGTGGAGACTACGCGCAAGGTGTGGAATATATCCTGCTCTCGATTGCGATTGTGTTCGCGATTATCGAAATGTTGGCGTTGATTATTGGCACCAAACTCACACGGAGCATCACGTCCGCGGTGGGACAGTTGTATGAAGCGACCAAGCATATCAATCGCGCCGACTTCAGTCATCGGATCACGGTGCAGTCCACCGATCAGCTAGCGACCCTCGCGAACTCCTTCAACTCGATGACCACGTCGATCGAAAAATTGGTCGAGGAGCAGAAGGAAAAGCAACGCCTGGAAGGCGAACTGGCGATTGCGCAGGAAGTGCAGGCGCAACTTTATCCCAAGCTGATTACGCAGCTGGACAGTTTGGAAGTCCACGGGTTTTGTCTGCCAGCCCGGACCGTCAGTGGAGACTATTACGATTTTCTGGGACTGAATTCCGACAAGCTGATGGTGGCCGTTGGGGACATCAGCGGTAAAGGCATTTCGGCGGCGCTGTTAATGGCGACGATCCACTCGGCAGTACGCGCGTACACGATTGAAGATATTCCGGTGATGCGTGAAGTATCTGCGACTGGATCGAATCTTGATTCAGGATTGATGTTGGCATCGGAGTCGAGAGGGGCGGACGCGTCTCCCGCTATGTTGTTGTCTCTACTAAACCATCAGTTGTACGAAAGTACTCCAGCGGCGAAGTATGCGACTTTGCTCTTAGGAATTTTCGATGGAGCAACTCGGAAATTCACTTATGCAAATGGAGGACACCTCCCGCCAATTTTGATTTCCGAAGACGGCTCGTCGCAACTCCTGGATTGCGGTGGCACCGTGGTAGGGCTGTTCGATAATTTGAGTTTTCCTGAAGCCACTGTGCAGCTCCGACCTGGTGATTTGTTGGTCGCTTACAGCGATGGCGTGACCGAGCCGGAAAACGATTATGGCGAATTTGGCGAAGAGCGGTTGATCCAACTAGTGCGTGCGAACCGCCATCTGCCGCTGGAGCGTATCACCGAGATTGTGACCGCCGCGGTGCTGGAATGGATTGGAGACAACGAGCAGCCCGACGACGTCACCCTCGTGTTGGCGAGAGCAAGGTAGCAGCGCTTGTGGAGCAACCGACGGTTCCGCCTGGCCATACGGACATTGACACAACTGAACTCACGGTCTACCCGAAACGTCGATTATTTGCCGGGGCGGTGGGCCTTGAAGAAGCCTTCTCGGATTGATGGATCCTTGACGACTGTGACTTTGGCGGTTACTTGCTGACCCTTTTCCATCCCCCCGACCATTACCAGGCCACGTGCCGAGACAAGCAAACCACGATGATCCATGGTGGGATCGGGATTGCTTTCGTTGATTGTTTCCCACGCACCGCTGTGAATGTTGAACGCGAACGTTACCGCAGACGGTTCAGAGGGCTGTCTGTTGTATCCGATGCCGTCGTAGTTGTAAGGATTGTCGGTGCCGCCTGAGAAATAGATCTTGCCAGCCTTTTTCTCCATCGGTCCAGCACCGGCAGCAATCCGATAGCGCGCGTTGCCAGGATGGGCAGGTAGTTTCGTCCAGGTAATTTTCGTGATGTCGGCTTTCTTGGAATTCGGGATTTTTCCAACCCAGCACTCGCTCGATGCAACGTACTTCGGATTCGTCCCGCTTGGATTTTTGTACGCCCCGTCCACGTAGACAATGGTGTCGCCCAGGATCGCGCCAGCGTGTCCGAACACAGGCGTGCCCGGAATCGGAGTGCCCTGGAGCCAAGTATCTTTCTCTGTGTCGTAAATCTGGACGTCGCGAACGCTGTCGCCTTTCGACGATGACCATCCACCGACAAGAAAAATGTAGCGGTCGCGAAACACGCCGACTACCGCATCATCCACCGGGACTGGTATGTCGTGACCGCGATAGTAACGGTTCTCCGACGGTACGAAGACGTTGAGGTCGGACACGGTATTTTCGCCGCCCTGCGCATCGACGACGTATCCTCCGAAAATAAAAATCTGAAAGTGGAGTGCAACGGCCGACGCTGCGAGTCGCCCCGCAACTCCTGGGACCGGACGTTTTTCTGTCCAGTGTCCGGTGGTGGGATCCAATTCATAGGCGGCATTGGTGATCGCGTCCCATGTTTTTTTGGGACCGATGCCCATGAAGGAAAAAATTCTCGCTCCCCCTTCGTCGTGAGTGATGGCGACCGCATTGTTGGAGACGGGAGCGGGAAGCGGACTGAGTTTCGGCTCCTCGGATCTACAAAGTGCGATCATCCAGACGAGACAAAGAGCAGCTGAGAACAGACGTGTGGCGGCTGATTGGAACATTGAAGATTTCATTGCCGAAATAATAGCAGCGAAGAAGCTAGAAAGTCGGGATGAGCTGGAGCAATGACCTAGAACCAGGTTTGCTTGCGGTAGTCGCGGTAGGCGTCACCGAATTTTGCTTCTAGCACGGCGGCTTCGCGGCGTGCGCGAATAATCTGCAAGGGAATGATCACTGCGAAGAAGGCCAGAAGCTCAATGCGACGCAGCATCATAAATATTCCGACGAAGAGGATCATGCCCGAGAGATAAATTGGATTTCGGATCCGCGAGTAGACGCCCGTCGTTACGAGGGCGGTCGCTTTGGCCGCAACGGAAAACGACCGGCCAAGTGTGTAGCGCGAAATAATTACTCCGGCTAGGCCGAACAATGCGATCAGCAGACCAATCCAACGAACGATTCCGTGAGGGCCCGGTCCGGATTGATAGAGCCAAACAATTCCACACAGACCGGCTAGAAGAGGCAACCACACGCGAATGATCCCCGCAAAATCCATTGGACTAAAGCTCCCTGCTGGCTCTGAAAAAAGATACGATGAACAAACGAAAGATGGCAACCAGTTACGATACGAAGCAACACGGTAACGAATGTGGCGACCGCATGACCGGCGACGGAAAAACTTGGCCTTTTGGGCGGCCCAATTTTTCGAGGAAAATAATAGTCGTTATAACGACTATTTTATTTTTGCTCCCGGCAACCTCTTCAGCGCAGCCGCAAACTCCCGCGGCGACTCGCGAACAATTACTGCAAAAGCTTGATGCTGGCCAATTTCACGATGCGGTATTGATTGGGCAGCAAGCGGTTTCGAGATGGCCGCGTGATGCCGCCCTCCGCCATTATTTAGGACTCGCCTACTTCAAGACAGGGGACCTCAAGCAAGCGCAAGAACAAATCACACGAGCGTGCGAGCTAAATCCAAGAGATGCCGCGACGCATTATGATCTGGCGCTTCTCTTGTTGACACAGCAGGATTACGCCTCCGCAGCCGACGAACTTGACGCGGCCATCAAGATCAGTCCTTCAAACGCGCTGTGGCATACATTGTTGGGAAGAGCATATCTCAATTCCAATCGCAGTTTGCAAGCGATCGAGGAGTTCAAGACGAGTCTAAAACTCGATCCAGCGATGAAACTGGGGCACTACCATTTGGGATTCGCCTATTTCAGCCTGGGACGCAACGACGAAGCTATCAGTGAATATAAAGAAGAGTTGCGGCGCTCGGGCGAAAGTCCAATTGTGCTCTATGAACTGGGACGATCGCTTTTAGAGAGTGGGAAATACGATGAAGCGATTTCGTACTTGCAGCGAGACGCAGCGCTGGACGGGCAGAATCCCGATGTCTGGTACAACCTCGGAAAAACACAAGCGCTAGCTGGACAAAATGTTCAGGCAGAAATTTCTTTGCGTAAGGCGATCGCACTGAACGCGAAGGATCCGGGAGCGCACTATCAACTCGCGCGCGTTCTAGAAAAGCTAGCAAAGCCCGATGAAGCGCGGGCCGAACGAGATCGGTTTACCGAACTGAAGAAGGCGCAACCTGCAGCGGCAGGGGTTGCCACGGGGCGAGATCAATAATGCAGGACGTACGGACTTCGCTATGAAGCAAACTCACATCGGGTTAGCGGTCTTGTTGTTAATCGCGATCACTGGGGGTGGTGCCGTGCTAGCAGCGGCGCAACCTTCCCCGAATAAATCGGTCGGGATCACGCCGAAGGCACAGCCTTCCACGGCCAATTCCCCGTTGTTTGTCGACGTCACGCACGCGGCTGGGATTGATTTCCGCATGACTTGTGGCAGCAAGGAAAAGCTGTACATCCTGGAAACGCAGTGCGGTGGCGCGGCCGCTCTCGACTATGACAACGACGGATGGATGGACATCCTACTCGTTGACGGCTCAACGGTCGCGGACTATCGCGCGGGCAAATGCCATCCGCCTCGCCTGTATCACAACAATCACGACGGAACGTTTACGGACGTGTCGGCAAAGTCGGGACTGAATTTTTGCGGCTGGGGATACAGCGTCGCCGTCGGTGATTTCGACAACGATGGATGGGAAGACGTTTACATTACTGGCTTCAACAAATCCGCTCTCTATCACAACAACCACGACGGAACATTCACCGATGTGACTGCGAAAGCCGGGGTCGCCAATGCTGGGCGTTGGGGAACCAGCGCGGCTTTCGGCGATTACGACAACGATGGCAACCTGGATCTCTACGTCGCGAACTATGTGGACATCGATATCAACAACCTGCCGCAGTTCGGCCAGGGACTCTTCTGCCAATATCGAGGGATTCCGGTGAATTGCGGTCCCCGGGGATTGAAGGGCGCGCGTGATCGGCTGTATCACAACAACGGCGACGGAACGTTCACCGACGTCACCGAAAAACTTGGCATCGACATCGATAAAGACAGTTACTACGGCCTCGGCGTCCTGTGGCTCGATTACGACAAAGATGGATGCCTCGATCTCTACGTCGCCAACGATTCTTCTCCCAGCTTGCTGTATCACAACAACTGCAAAGGTGGATTCACAGAAGTTGGCGCAGAGGCGGGAGTGGCTTACAGCTCCAATGGAGGCGAGCAGGCGGGCATGGGGATTGATGCCGCTGATTACGACGGCGATGGCTGGCCTGACATCGTGAAGACGAACTTTTCGGACGACGACAACAATCTTTATCACAATGATCGCAATGGCGAGTTCACCGATCTCGCGGGAGCAGCGGGCATTGGGCCGATTAGCAATCCTTATTTAGGATTTGGGGCGAAGTTTCTTGACTACGACAACGATGGATGGCCCGATCTCTTCATTGCCAACGGTCATGTCGATCCGCAAGTGGAAGGACAGTCGTTCGGTGTCGGCTACGCCGAGCGACCATTTCTATTTCACAACTTGAAAAATGCGAAGTTCGAAGAGGTTGGTCAGAAGTCTGGAGGCGCGCTAGCAAAGAAATACGTTGGGCGCGCGGCTCTGACGGCCGACTTCTGGAATCGCGGACGCCAGGATTTATTGATGACCGATCTCGATGCTTCTCCGGTGCTGCTTCGAAACGAAGTGGCGGATGCCGGCCACTGGCTGCGAATCAAAACGGTGGGCAGCAAATCGAACCACGACGGATTCGGCGCCAAAATCGAAGTCACAGTTGGCGGCGTCACACGTTATTCCGAAGTGAGAGCTGGCAGCAGCTTCGAAAGTTCGAGCGATCCAAGGAGCCATTTCGGACTAGGCACATCCACGAAGGTCGACGCCATTGTGATTCGCTGGCCGAGCGGTCAAGTCGACAAAATTGGGAGCGAAGCGGCGGACCAAGAACTGGTCGTCCAGGAAGGACACGGAGTGGTTGAGCGACGGCACTAACGACGGCCTGAAGTGGCTTGCTAGCAAGGGGTTCCGCTGAAAGCGGCGGCACTATTGATTGACAAATCTACACAATTTAATAGTTACCAAGGTTTCTGCATTCCGATACTCATAGGCAAAGCCTGCAAAACATGGCTAAGTAAATGAAACATAACGTTTTTCCGTTTGGCGGGAGAAGTGCCACTCTAGCACAAAGGCACTACAGGTCTTTTTTCGGGATTCTAAGGTGTTTCCTGGATGAAGATGACGACCAGATTCAAGCGCCAAGTTCGCGCAAATTACGTGCAGTGGTCGCCGAAGACCCTGACAATCCGATCTCTAGGGTTATAGAAACTGGATTTAGGAACTCGATCCACGGAATTGTAAGAGCAAGAAGTCACAACCCGAGTTAGCAACAAAGGTTCGGAACCAGATTTCTCGTGCAGACCACAAAATCAAGCGACAAAGATTTCAGGGGGTAGGTAAATGAAGAGATTGCAGTTTTGCCTCGTAGTATTTGCCGTTCTGGCTCTGACCGTTGGCGCAGTCGCGCAGGTACAGAATGGCCAGTTTGCCGGAACCATCACCGATCCATCCGGCGCCGCTCTTGCCAACGCCACCGTTACGGTGACGAACAGTGCCACCAACCTGAATCTCACGGCCACCACAAATTCGAGCGGCAACTACACGGTGCGAGAAGTACCGCCCGGCGTCTATGAAATTAAGGTCGAGGCTGCAGGCTTCAAGAGCTTTGCCGACAAGGGCGTGACCGCTAACGCCGGCACGATCTCGCATGTGGATGCGAAATTACAGATCGGTAAGGCATCCGAAGTAGTCGAAGTGACAGGCGAGGCAACCGTCGTCAATACGGAAGACTCGAAGTTGTCCAGTACGGTCGGTTCGGCGCAGATCAACAACCTGCCTTTGAATGGCCGGAACGTGTTCGACTTGATGCAATTGAGTTCGGGTGCCGTCAACGTCTCCGGTGTGGATATGGAGGGCGGCCACAATACGGTCGTCAACGGTCTCCGCGAAGATTTCAACGGATTTCTGGTCAACGGCGTTTCGAACAAAGGCCTCAGCGGCGGCGTGGTGAACGTTCCGATCGAGGACACGGTTGAAGAATTCCAGCAGTTGCAATTGAACATGTCTGCCCAGTACGGCAACAGCGCTGGCAGCACCGTTAATCTTGTAACCAAACCAGGCACGAACTCCTGGCACGGTAGTGCGTGGGAGTATCTCCGCAACGACGCAACGGATGCCAACCAGTTCTTCCTAAATCAAAACGGCGTGGCCAAACCGCCGGTGCGTTTCAACCAATTCGGTCTCACCTTTGGCGGACCAATCATCAAAGACAAGTTATTCTTCTTCTTGGCGCTGCAGGATGATCGTTATAAGTCGCTGGGCACGCCGGTAAATATTTTGCAGGAATCTGCGGCATGGCGCACAGCAGTTGAGCAGGCGAACACAGCTTCTGGTCTTAATTCGACGGCTGCGCTGTTATACAACGATTTCCCCACGGCCAACCCTGGAACACCAACCTCTATTCCGGACGGGTCGTCGATCGTCACGTCGGATACTTATTTCGGCTACGATCCGGCGGCAAACACCGCTGCGAATTACACGAAAGCCCTATGTTTAGACAATGGTTTCGGCGGGTACACCACGCTGCAACACCAGAAGCTTGTTTCACTTTTTGGGGTAACTCCCACTGACATCGCGAATTTTGCCGGATCAGGATGCAATACCATCCCGGGCGTGCAGCCGGGCGCAATCAACCGAGGTGCTTCCATCCAGGAGTCCAGCGTCGCTACGTTCGGTTCGCAGACGCAAACCTTGGGCAACTTGTTCAACGGAAAAGAAGGTTCACTGCGATTGGACTACGATTGGAATTCCAACAACCGCATGAACATTTCTTACAATTACCTGAGAGAGACTGATAACTTCGGCCCCTGTACAGCTTCTTGCACTCGAGGCTTCGCCAACCCAACACGCGGCAACTTCCCTGCGCTGACGTTTGGCTATGTGCACACATTCAGTCCAACGATCCTTAATGAGTTCCGCGCTGGGTATCTGCAGAACAATACGGCAATCGCTGTAAACGACGGCGGCGTCCCCCGCGTCAACTTCAGCGACGGAACCGCGTCGTTTGGTTCCTACAACGGTTATCCGCAGGCTTTCAAAGAGAACGTTTATACCTACTCGGATATCGTTTCGATCAGCCACGGCAACCACAACATGAAAGCAGGCGTAGATTTCCGGCGCAATATCGAAAACAGCGAATTCAACGTGGCGCGTCCTTCGTATTATTTCTACGACCAGGTTGCGTTCGCGGCTGACGCGCCCTACTACCAGGCGGCGGGTGTGGACCCTGGCATCTGTAAGGCACCGTGTCCGATCAGTTCGTACAATCCCAACCCTCAATCCCAGTTGGACAGCAATATCCGGCATTGGCGAAATCTGGAATTCGGAGCATTCTTCCAGGATGACTGGAAGGTCAGCAAGCGCCTGACGCTGAATCTCGGACTCCGTTATGACGTGTTCCAGCGCCATCACGAAGAAGCTAATTTGGCGACCACGTTTATCCTAGGACCCAGCACAGCTAACTCTTTCATCCTCGGTCCGAGCGATGGTCTGCTCAATCGTCTTTACAACGCCAACGTCACGGCTGGGCTTCCCGGATGCGACTCTCCCGCAGGAACGGTAATCGGCAATCCTGCACTGGCCCAACTCGTAGGAGTTTGCGGCCCAGGTGGCTTCTCTCCAGCTAGCTCGCTAGGTCAGGGCGATCACAACAACTTCGGACCCCGCGTCGGTTTCGCATGGGACGTATTTGGTGATGGCAAGACTTCACTGCGTGGCGGCTTCGGAATCGCTTACGAAGGCACACTCTACAACCCGCTTTCGAACTCCCGCTGGAACTTGCCTTACTATTCCTTCAATGGAATCGCGGGTGGCGTTGGTCAGCCTGGCGCGGACGTTGTTTACGGCCCGAGCACTTGTAGCGGCGGTGTCTGCAACCAGGACCCAACTCAAGTCCCCACTTTCACTGGCCCTGGAACGAATCCGAACATGGGACCAGTGGGACAGTCCCAGAATCACGGCAACATAGGTGGATGGGATTCGGCCAATCCAAATCTTGCAGAACTGACAGGAATTGTCTTCCCGCAAGGTATCCGCGATCCATACGTCTACAATTTCTACCTGAGTGTACAGCGCGAAATTCTCCCCAAGACGCTACTCGACCTCAAGTACGTCGGAACAGCTGGACACAAGTTGTTTCGTTCGGAGGACATCAACCGCGAGGCGGGTTCGTTGCTTCCTGCGGGGATTACGACGACGGATATTTTCGGACGTACCCTGACTGGCCTAGGCGGTCGGCTGAATCAGAACTACGGCAAGATGCGCGATTGGGAGAATACCGTAAATTCCAATTACAACTCTTTCCAGGCCTCGTTGAAACGCCAGATGACTCGCGGCATCCTCTTTAACATGGACTACACCTACAGCCACTCGATCGACGATGGCTCGACGTGGCACAGTGGCTCTACCACAGCGAATGGAGCGGCTGCGGGCGAAGGGTTTACCACAGATCAAACCCTCCCAGGCTTGGATCGAGGCGACTCGATCTATGACATCCGTCACCGCTTGGTATTCAACTACGTTTGGCAGCTGCCGGGACAGAACTTGAAGGGTGTGGAGGGCGCGATAGCTGGTGGCTGGTCGCTCAACGGCATCTGGCAATTCCAGAGTGGAGCACATTGGTCGCCTTTCACCAGCTCTCAGGCAGTCTTGGGCGGCGATTGCAGCCAGTCTGGTGTAAATAGTGGCTTATGCGTAAACAACGGTGGTGACTTTAACTTAGACGGCGGCAAGAACGACCGTCCAAACTCGACAATATCGAAGTACGGAAGCGCCAGTCATGACAGCTGGGCAAACGGCTTCTATAACTCAGGATTTGCATCCTCGACGTTCTCGACTCCGTGTCTGGGTTGCTCCTCCAATCTGGGTCGCAACACTTTCGTGGGACCGGGCAACTGGTTCGCAGACATGACACTGTCCAAAACCTTTGTCTTAACGGAAAGGTTGCGATTGAAGTTCGACGCGAACGCGTTTAACGTGTTCAACCGAGCTAACTTCATCCTCGCGACTACCGGTGGAGGAGCAAATAACAAGTATGCCTCCTACAGCGGTAATCAGAACACCATGGTGCCGATCTCTAACTTCGGTCAGGCAGCCGGCACTCTGAACGCTCGCGAAATGCAGTTTGGATTGAAGCTCAGCTTCTAATCTTCGCTGGTTCTTTCAAAAGGCTTGCTGTCGATTTCCGGCAGCAAGCCTTTTTTCTTTCGCTATAGGGTCTCGGTGGAGTCTATGGGCAAATGCCTACGACCGGTTCTAATCTTCGTAATCTCCCTTCTGGTATGTTTCGGAATTCCATCTCAACTTCACGCACAACCCGGCCAACTAGGAAAGATCATTGGTACAGTTAGAGTGGTGCGCGGAGATGCTCCTTCTCATCCTGTACTGGTTTCGCTCGAGATGCGCGGCTCCCCGATTGACAGCAAATACTGCGACGATCACGGACGATTTGGTTTTTACAGTCTGGTGGCAAACGACTACCAGGTTTCGGTGAATGATCCCGAATACGAAATATTCCGCGAGTCGACGCAAGTAAACCCCGCGAGTTCTACGACCAATTTCGTTCAGGTCACGTTGGTCCCACGCGTCACCGCAAAAAAAGACCCGCTGCCCGACCGTGTCGAGGGGAGTAATCCGTACCTGATTGATCCTGCGGAATACAATCGGCGGTTTCCGAAAAAGACACTGAAAGAATTTCAGAGGGGCGTGGACGCGGATCACAAAGGGCAAACGGATGCCGCTATCCAGCACTATCAGAAAGCACTGAGCTTTACGCCGGAGTTTTATCCGGCGCATAACAATTTGGGACTAGCTTACCTTGGCCGGCAGGATTTTACGGCTGCGCAGAGCGAATTTGAGGCTGTGCTGAAGGCGAATCAGAATGATGCGGAGGCATATTTTAATCTGGGCAATGTTTTTCTATCGACGCGACGCTATCCGGAAGCGGAGCTCGAGATCGCGGAAGGGTTACAGCGGCGTCCGAATTCGGCCTTTGGTCGATTCTTACAAGGATCGGTGTATGCGCGGACGGGGCGTCCGGAGTTAGCGGAAAAGAACTTGCTGAGCGCGCTTCAGCTGGATCCCAAAATGCCGCAAGCGTACTTGCAACTGGCCAATCTTTACGTGCAACAAAAGCGCACACCGGATGCGATTAGCGAATTGGAAAGCTATCTCAAAGTTTTCCCTGATGCGCCGCTTTCCCCAAAGGCGCGCGACTTATTGAAGAGACTGCAAGGAGACGCAGGCACGGCCGTTCCCAGTCCGCAGTGAATGCGAGTTCTCGCCCCACGTTCTCATGCCCGCGTCTCATCGTCGATACAGATTGTGCGACAAAATGACTCGTCGGTTGCTCTCTGCATTTTGCCGGGCGGTGACCAACAGCGATCCGCGAACGAGCCCGATCTGCGGTGGTAGACTTTCTTTACCCTATGTTGCTCATTCGCGGCCTGCTTTGCGTTTGTCTTTTCGTATATAGCGCGGTGGCCGCAACTCCTCCAGTTCATCTTCCTGCCTCGCCGACAGCCTCGGCTTCTCCAAACGTCATTCTCATCACGTTGGACACGACGCGAGCGGACCGCATGGGATTCCTCGGGTCGAAGCGCGGGCTTACTCCTAACCTCGACGCATTGGCACGCCAGTCAGTCGTTTTCACGCGCGCTTACTCGCAGGTTCCGCTGACCACCGCGTCACATGCCACGATTCTTACCGGCACGTATCCACAGTTTCATCAAGTGAATGATTTTGGAGTACCTCTGGCCGCAGATCTTCCCTACGCTCCCTACATTTTTCGCGGCAATGGATATCACACCGCCGCGTTTGTTGGGTCGCTGGTTCTCGATCCGGAGACGCGGTCCGCTCCGGGGTTTGAGCGAGGGTTCGATACCTACGACGCGGGATTCCATCGGCGGCGTCCCGATGAGGACCGCTATCACGCAATTGAACGACGCGGTGGGGAAGTCGTTGCGCACGCCCTGACTTGGCTGAGCGGACACCAGCAAGGACATTTTTTCATCTGGATCCATCTCTACGACGCGCACGATCCTTATGAAGCACCGGAGCCGTATAAGAGCCGTTACGCTGCGGCTCCATATGACGGTGAGATCGCTTACGTCGACTCGGTGGTCGGAAAGCTGCTTACGCAGCTGCGTGCGCATGGTCTCTACGACGGCGCGTTGATCGCCGTGATGGCAGATCACGGCGAGGCGCTTGGAGAGCACGGAGAAACAACGCACGGAATTTTTCTCTACGATGAGACCATCCACGTGCCTTTGTTGTTCAAATTGCCGGGAGAACGATCTGCAGGAAAACATGTGGAAACGCGCGCGGGACTCGTCGATGTGTTGCCGACAATCTTAGAGACGGCCGGAATTGATATTCCGAAAGAAGTGCAGGGAGAATCGCTCCTGCCGTTTATCGCGTTAACAAAAACTGGCGGGGCGGCCGGAGGAGCGAGCGGTAAGGCGATCGAGCAACCGCATGATCGTCCCGCGTATGCGGAGAGCGATTATCCGCATCGCACTTTCGGATGGAGTTCGTTGCGGTCGCTGCGTACGGGAAAATACTTGTACATTGAAGCCCCGCGAAAAGAATTGTATGACCAAGCAGTCGATGTTAACGCAGAACACAATCTCGCCGCGTCGTCTGTTGCGGTGAGCGGCACTCTTGCGAGCCAGCTTGACGATTTACGTCAGAAGACATCCACGACAAAGGATGCTCCTAAAGTTGTCGCAGATCCCGGCCTGCAGGAACGGTTGAACGCTTTAGGCTACATCGCGTCCGACAGCGCGAATCAAGCAATGCCGGGGATCAAGGACACGGGCGCCGATCCGAAAGACAAGGTTGACGTCGTGAACCTCTTGCATCGCGCTGAAATGTTGCGGGAAGAAACGCACTTCAAAGAATCTGTGCCCTTGCTCGAACAAGTGATCGCACTGGAGCCCAATCTTCCGATCACGTATCTCCAACTCGGGACGTCGCTGACTGTATTAAAAGAGTACGAAAAAGCGGTGCCGGTTCTGCGAAAAGCAGTCGAGATGCGTCCAGATTTGACGGTGCCGCGATATCAGCTGGGATCGGCGCTATTCGAGACGGGCGACTTTGCCGGTGCGGCAATACAGCTCGAAACTGCAGTGGCTCGCTCTCCAGATTGGGTGGAAGCCCATTTCTCGCTGGCGACGGCGTACGCGCGGGCGGATCGGCTTCCAGATGCGATTCCGGAATATGAAAAAGTAATCGAGCTGCGGCCGAATCACTTTGGCGCGCATCTGCTGCTGGGACGAGCGCTGGCGTTGTCTGGAAATCCGACGGCAGCGATACCGAATCTGCAGCGGGCAGCAGCGCTTCAGCCCAAATCGCCCGAACCGCATGGGTTCCTAGCCGACGCCTATCTCGAACTAGGCCAGCAGGCCGACGCGGATCGGGAGCGCGCCGTCGCTCAAGAGCTGAGCAAAAAGCAGTAAGGACGACTCTCGCGCTCCTAACGCAGGACTCTTCGCTCCACAATCGAGCAACTAATTAATTAGTTGTTCGATTTTGCCGAAAGGCAAGTTTCGCGTTTAAAGAAAAGAATTTGGATCGCAGAATTTAGATCGCGAGTCGTGCGGGCAGGCGGTTAGTGCTTCGAAGAGTCTGGAACGAATTTACAGAACGATTCATCGAGCTGACATGCAGCTTTATATTCTTGCAGCGCGGCTTCAGGGTGATGCAGAAGCTGATGCGCGTAAGCGAGGTTCAGGTGAGCTTCGGCGAGTTTCGGATCGAGCGTGATCGCGTGCTTGAACTCGTTGACTGCTTTCGCACTCCGGTTCGTCCGGTTGTAACAGATGCCGAGAAAATTATGCAGTCGCGCATCTTCGAGTCCCAGGGCGATCGCTTTTTCCAGATGCGGTGCGGCAGCCAGGAAGTTTTTCTGCTGAAAGAGAGCCATTCCCAACTCGCGCTGTCCGGCTGAGAAGTTTGGTTGGATCGCGATTGTCTTTTCATACGCAGTCAAAGCGGCGACCGGATCGCTCGTCGTATCGAGTAATCCCATCTGATACCAGGCGCGATAATTCTGCGGATTGCTTTTCAGAGCTCTTTCGAGCCAGCTTCGGGCGTCGTCCATGCGGCCGAGTTTTGCCAAAGCGCGCGCCAGTCCGGTCATCGCGTTATCGAAATTCGGATTCAGTACGAGGCATCGTTGCAGTTGAGCTGCAGCGTTCTCCCAGTTCTGCCGTCGCAGTGCAGATTCTCCCAGCAAAAACGGGATTACATACACTTGCGGATCTTTTTCCTGAACCTCGGTCAGAAGAGCTTCGGCCTTGTCGTCCTCGTGGCGCTGGAAGTCATCTTCGGCGCGCAGGATGGAATTAAATTCCCAGAGCTTATCTTTTGGGTCAGGGAGTCCTTGCTTTAATTGTTCGGGAGAAACTGCGGCACGGAATCCGAAGTAGCCGAGTGCGCGCAATTTTTCCTCTGCGTCGGGACTGAGATTTCCAGGGTCTGCGTCGTCCCGCGAAAATGGATTGTGGGCAAGCAGCGTTTGGAGTTGTTCTTTCAGCACCGCGACTGTCGCTTGCTGTTGAGCTACGATGTTTTGTGTTTCTCCGGGATCGGACTGGAGATCGTACAACTCTTCGCGTGGCGCCTGAATAAAATGAAAGCGCGCGCTTTCCAATGCATGCAACGGACTCCATCCAAAAGAACTGAAGGGATAAAACGTCTCGCTGTAGGATCCGGCGCGCGCTGGCTTGAACGAGTCAGCATTCGACGACAGGTTCTTGGACACCAGAGGGCCGGATTGGAACTGCGCCTCAATCGAATCTTTCACTCCCACAAGTTGTAACAGGGTCGGGCTGACAGCGTTGGTCTCGACCGGTTCGCCGCGCCGCCCAGCCGCAATATAGCTCCCAGCAGGGGGTTTCACGATGAGTGGAACGTGTACAGTCGCGTTGTATATGAAAAATCCGTGTTCGTCTTCGCCATGCTCTCCAAGCGATTCTCCGTGATCGCTGAGGGCGACGATCGCTGAAGAATCATAAAGATGATTCTGCCTGAGCCACGTGATCAATCGACCGAGTTCGTGATCCGCATAGGCAATTTCCCCGTCATAGAGATGGTCGCGATATTCGGAGCGATATGGCTCCGGCGGATCGTACGGGCTGTGCGGATCGTAGAGATGCAACCAAAGAAAAAAGGGACGCTTCGGAGTTTTCTTGAGCCACGCGATGGCGTGATCCACACTTTCGGCTGCCCGACGATCGACGAGCCCAGCGTCTTTTGTTTCGAACGTTTCGGCCGAAAACGCGTCGTCGTAGAAATCAAAACCGCGCGCGAGCCCCCAACTTCGATCGAGAACAAAAGCGCTGACCACCGCTCCCGTCGAATATCCCGCGTGCTGAAAAGCTTGAGCAACGGACCGGAACTTCGGCGCAAGCGGTTGCCCGGTGAAATCCTGAACACCATTCTGAAATGGATAGGTACCCGTCAAGATCACCGCATGGGAGGGCCACGTTAACGGGACTTGCGAGATCGCGCGCTCGAACACGATGCCATCATGCGCCAATGCGTCGAGAGTTGGAGTCTTCACCATCTGAGCCCCGTAGCATCCAACGTGATCGGCGCGCAGAGTATCGATGGTGATTAGTATCACGTTGGACTTTGCGGAGATGGATTTTGGGGCGCCAGTCCCCGGTCGCGCACTCGGCGCGGCGTGCACAGCTTTGCTGGGGACTTGCGCTGAGGCTGGACGTTCTTTCGCAAAAATGAAGAAGATGATTGCAGGAAAGAACATCGAGAAGCCAGATGGACGAAGCCAACGCATAGGCTTATTGCGGCTTCAACTGCTGTGCTCGCTGTTTCTCCTCGTCGGCCTCTGCGGCGAGGCCTTTGGCTTCCAACGCTTTCGCTAGCGATTCGTGCATCGCAGGTTCTTGCGGGGCCAACTCGACGGCGCGCCGAAGTTCGGCGATCGCTTCGTCAATGTTGCCCTGATAGATCAGAGTTTCTCCTAGCGCCCGATGACCGCGGGCGAACTCGGGATTGATGGTGACGGATTGCCGAAAGGTCAACGCCGCCTGATCCAATTGCCTTTTCTGCGCGAACGCCACGCCTAGATTGTAAGCGGCTTCGAAGTTAGTCGCATCCAGTTGCAGAGTGCGCTGCAGAGTAACGATGGCAGCGTCGAGTTGTCCGGAGTGCGCCTGCGCCATCCCGAGATTGAAAAACGCGAGCGCATAGTCGGGACTGAGCTGAACTGTTTTCTGTAACTCTTCCACCGCGTCTGGGAACATTTTCAGTTTGTAGTAATCCAGACCCTGCAGATAGTGAGCCGGCACGGAATTCGGCTCCGTCTTCACGACAGTTTTAAGTTTGTCGATCGATTCCTGATAACGCCTGTGTTGACTGTCGGAAATCGCATCGGAAATCAGTTCGTAGATTGCGACTCGGTCTTTTGGATCTGGCAGATCACGACTGCTGATCGTCGGATCGGTGCCCCCCGAAAAACCTGCGTATCCCAAGGATTTCAGGCGCTCCATGAGCGCGGGATCAAGACCAGTCTTTTCCGCCATCTCTTTTCCCGCACTGTAGTCGCGGATCATGTCGACAAGTTTCGCGCGCATCTCTCCGGCAACCGCCTTCTTGTCGGCAAACAAATTTTGAACTTCACCCGGGTCTTTCGCCAGATCGTACAGCTCTGGCCGCGGAGCGTCGATGAAATGATACTTCGTGTTTTCTGCGCCGCGGAGCTCGCTCCAGTTGAAGTGAAGGCGTGGCATAAAAGTTTCTCCATAAAGCACGCGGGCACTGTCAACGCTAACATCGCGATCCTTATTGGCGTGGATTTGGGGAAGAAGGTTGCGTCCCTGAACTTCGGTCGGGATCTGCAAGCCGACAGCGCCGAGAACCGTCGGCATCAGATCGACAAGCGAAACTGGATCGGCTATTGTGCGGGCGGAGACACCATCTGGCAGTTTGATGATCAGCGGCACGTGCATGGTCGCGTTGTAGATAAAGAAGCCATGCGTCTTTTCTCCGTGCTCACCAAGGCTTTCGCCGTGATCGCCAGCAAGCACGATCACAGTGTTCTGATAAATGCCCTTGTCCTTGAGAAATTTTATGAGGCGGCCGACCTGCTCATCCGCGAAAGCAATCTCACCGTCGTAGGGTTGCGAGGCATATGCGGTGAGGTAGGGCTCGGGCGGTTTATAGGGGGCATGCGGATCATAGAGGTGCATCCACAAAAAGAACTTCTTCTGCGAATTCTTTGCCAGCCAGTCGAGTGTTGTATCGGCGACGAGATTGCCGGGACGCTCCATCTCATCGAGATTCGCTTCATCGAGGCGACTGAAATCGAAGTGGTCGTAGTAGAAATCGAATCCTTGGTTGAGTCCAAATCGCGAATCGAGTACAGCGGCACCGATCACAGCACCGGTCAGGTAGCCTTCTTTTTTTAGCACCGACGCAAGTGTCGGCTGAAGAGGGCTGAGTTTGTTGCCGCTAAAGTCGTGCATCCCACTGAGCATGGGATAGGTTCCCGTCATCATCGCAGTGTGCGAGGGTAAGGTCACAGGAACTACGGTGAACGCGCGCTCAAAACGCGCGCTGTCGGCGGCCAGTCCGTCGATGTTGGGCGTCTTGATTTGCTTGTATCCGTAGCAGCCCAGGTGATCGGCGCGCAGCGTATCAATCGTGATCAGTACGACATTGGCCGCGGGCTTGGGAGCAATCTGGGCCAATGCTGGGATCACGATTAAGGCTGTCAGGACGCGAACCAGGCGACGGAAAGCAACAGGCGTTGACATCGACATCGGTGCCTAAAGTTTATCGCATGTCGCCCTGGGAGCGACCACATCGAAGTCATTCGGCCGACTGAATGGTTGTGATAGGCTGGGCGCTTATGAGATGGTCGTCCAATCTTCTTGCTCGGAGTTTCGACCGACAGATCCTCCGAGCCGCGCTACTCGGTGCGATCATAGCGCTTCTTTTGACGAGCGCTGTCTTGGCTCAGACAGCTACTCCGCGCAATATTCCTCCTGATGTTTATCTCATCACGATCGATACACTGCGCGCTGATCACGTCGGCTGCTATGGATACAAGCAGGTCGAGACTCCAGCGCTGGACGCACTCGCCGCCGATGGGGTTCGCTTTACTCAAGCATTCACTCATAGCCCGATCACCAACACCTCGCACATTACGATTCTGACGGGGTTATTGCCGAGCGTACATGGCGTTACCGACTTTGGAATTCCTCTTTCGTCTTCTCATTTAACTGCTGCAGAGTTGCTTAAGAAACAGGGCTATCGGACGGCAGCTTTTATCGGTGCCGTGATTCTGGATAGCAGCACACTTGCTCCGGGGCTCGATCGCGGATTTGATTATTACGATAATTTCCCCAAGAGCGACAGCAAAGATGCCGACGGGAAAACAAAAGAGCGATGGGGACGTGTGGAACGACGCGGCATGGAAGTTGTAGAACATGCGGAGAGTTGGTTTGATAAGCATCGCACTGGCCCACATTTTGTGTGGGTCCACCTATACGATCCGCATGATCCTTATGAACCTCCGGCACCGTTCTCCGAAAAATATAAGGACCATCTCTACGATGGCGAAATCGCTTATGCGGATTCCGCCGTGGCCCAGTGGATCGCCTATCTGAAAAAAGCTGGGGTCTATGACAACGCCATCATCATTGTCACGGGCGACCACGGCGAAGGATTGGGCGAGCATGGCGAGGAAACTCACGGATTATTTCTTTACGACTCGACGCTGCATATTCCTCTGCTTCTGAAATCCGTTCGAGGCGCGAATCGCGGTACGGTGATTGATTCTCTCGTTCGGACTACGGACATATTGCCTACCATTCTTGCAGTGACAGGTGTGAGCGCTCCAGCCGAACTGAACGGCGAATCGCTGCTTCCGTTGCTCGACAAGTCCACTGGCGGAGCTGAAAGCTCTCCGGCACCGAACCGTACTTTGTTTGGTGAAACCGACTACCCGCTGCGCTGGGGATGGGCTTCCCTGCGCGCCTTGCGAACCGACGATACAAAATTGATTGAAGCTCCACGGCCAGAACTCTACGACCTTCAGGCGGACCCCAAGGAACTGAAGAACGTGTACAGCGCCAACGGTTCGAAAGCGCAGAGCATGCAGGCAGAAATGGCAAAGTGGAAAGCGAAATTTCCGCCCCCGGCTAACGGAGGAAGGACCACCGAGGCGCTGCCCGATCCCAAAGACAAAATTGAAGTACAGAACTTGCTGCACAACGCGATGCTGGCCGGCGACGACAATCGGCAGAATGACGCGCGGCAATTTTTGGAAAAGGCATTGAAATTAGATCCAAATTCGCCGACCACTCTGCGGCAACTCGGGGAGCTTGAGTTAGCCGCTGGAGATTTCGCGAAAGCGGCGATCCACTTGAAACGAGCGACTGAAGTACGCGCCGATGATTCGACCGCCGCATTTGAGTTGGGCGAGGCGATGGAGAAGTCCGGGGATTGGGCGGGAGCGCGCGACGCGCTCGAATCGAGTTTGAAAGGCGCGCCCAGTCAGATGCCCGCGCGACTTATGCTCGGACGCGTATATTTGCAACTCAAAGACGCGAAAAACGCGCAAGACCAGTTTGAAGCGGCCTTGCTGGTAGATTCCAACAACGGCGAAGCGCGATTAGGATTAGCCGAAGCACAGATTCAGCAGTCTGATTTTGCTGGGGCTTTGCCAGATCTAGAAGCCCTCACTAAAGCAGAACCACGAAATTCAGCAGCACTTCGGTTGCTTGCACGGGCGTATCGTGGATTGGGGAAAGAACAAAGCGCCAAGCGAGCCGAAGATCAAGCGGCGGCTGTGGAGAAGAAATAGCGGTCCGATTGGAGCTTTGGCGTGAGGTTGGCAGAGCAAGGCTCTCCGCGTTTACGTCCCTTTCACATTTCGGTTATATGCTAATTTCTTCACAGCATTCCGTTCGCTGAATGCGAGTCCGCCATGGCCAAGAAAACTACGCCTCCCATTTCGCGCAACAAGCGCAGTCTGAAACCGCAGCGCCCTCGAGTCGTACGTCACTCCGATCCCACTGATCGTCTGGACGAAGAATTTGAAGGGGACGAACTGTCCGCGCTCGTCTTGCGCGGCTGTCTTATCGCTCGTGACGCCGTATTCAATGTCAAAGATTTTCTAGCGGACGGTTCGCGCCTCGCTTTTCTCGCGATCAAGGACTGTGAAAAAGAGCTCGACCAAATCGAGCGCAAGATCGACGAGCAATTGCCCGAGGCCATCACGCGCGTGGGAGAAACCAAAGCGCGCGAATTGCTGGCGTGTTTGAAGTTCATCACCGACCTCGAGCGTATCGGCGACTTGGGTTATAGCGCGGTGATGCATTTGCAATCGCGGCGTGAGAAATTGCCCGCCGCCGATTCCCGTCAGCTCATCGAGATGGCGTCGTTGCTGTATGAAATGCTAGAGCAGATACATCAGGGTTTTCTGAAACGTGACGTGACGAATGCGCAGAGCGTATTGAAGTCTGATCCGGAAGTGGATCGGTTGTGTCACTCTCTGTTTCAGCGGCATCTTGCAGAGCCGAATACTCCGACCGGGCAGCAGAATTTCGACGTCCTTCTAGCTGCGCAAGCGTTGGAGCGGATTGGCGATCATGCCAAGAATCTGGCGGAAGAACTCTATGGTTTGTCCGAAGGACGGTCGCTACGGCACAACGCGCGAAAGCTTTCGTCGGCTTAAGTTTTTTGATTAATGAAAATCATGCGATACGGTTTCGGCTCGCGTAATAGTTAGCGGCGAGACTCTTTCTGCACGAATGTGAATCACGTTATCTTGATTTTGCAGAATTCCTTCAACCATCACGAAGCGCTCGGAGATTAACATCACTCGATTTTTCTGCAGAAGATCAGGAGCGAAGATTGCATTGGCAATCCCGGTTTCATCTTCCAGGCTCATGAACATCATCCCTTTGGCCGTTCCCGGACGTTGGCGGGCAATCACGCATCCGCCAACTCGAATCCTGCGTCCATTGGGGATATGCGCCAGGTCGGAAGCGCTGTAGATTCCCATCCGCTTCATTTCGGCTCGACGATACTGCATAGGATGTGGACCTACTGTCAGTCCGGTTGAGTGAAAATCTGCCACTAGTCTTTCTTCCTGTGTCATAACAGCCAGCGGAGACCCCTCAACCATTTCTGGCAGTTCATCGAGCAAAGGCCCCGACCAGCGCACCGCACGCTCAACTTGCCATAGGGCATCGCGGCGATGAAAAGACTTCTCGCCAAGCGCATTCAATGCGCCAATCTCGGCCAGCGTAGTTAATTCATCTTTACGCAACTCGGGTACACGACGAGCCAGATCCTGGACGGAGGCGAACGGCGCAAGGCTTCGTTCCCGAACCACAGCTTGTCCCGTTGGCTCACGCAATCCGCGCGCATAATTCAAACCAAGTCGAACTGCTGGCTGATGGCTGATAGCTGACAGCTCCAACGTACATTTCCAGTCCGACTTCGTTACATCCATTGGCAGCATTTTTAGTCCGTGGCGCTGCGCATCTTTCACCAGTGTTGCGGGATGATAAAAACCCATCGGCTGATTATTCAAGAGCGCTGCCGTGAAGGCTGCGAGGTAATGGCATTTCAAATACGCGCTCGCATAAGCAATCAAAGCAAAGCTGGCAGCATGCGATTCTGGAAATCCGTACAGTGCAAACGATGTGATCGATTGGATGATCTGCTCCTGCGTCTCACCTAGAATTCCGTTGCGTGTCATACCAGCACGCAACTTCTCTTCGATCGGCTTCATCTTTGCTTCGGAACGTTTGAATCCCATAGCTCGGCGTAGTTCCTCGGCTTCGCCTCCTGTAAAGTTGGCTGTGATCATGGCAATGCGCAGCAACTGCTCTTGAAACAGAGGGACGCCTAATGTGCGGCCCAGTACGGTCTCCAACGATGGATGCGGATATGTAACTTCTTCTCTGCCCTGACGCCGCTTGAGAAATGGATTGACCATGTTTCCAACAATCGGTCCCGGGCGGATGATCGCCACCTGTACCACGATGTCGTAAAAGCACTTGGGCTTTAAGCGCGGCAGACAAGCCATCTGCGCTCGGCTCTCGATTTGAAACATGCCGACCGTATCGGCTTTTTGCAAAGTGGAATAGACGACGGGATCGCTGGCGGGAAGGTGCGCCAAATCTACTTCTTCGTGGTAGTGATCGCGGATGAGATTCAGAGAATCTTTCAGCGCGGCCATCATGCCCAAGCCCAGCAGGTCAACTTTGATGATGTGCATGTCCGCGCAATCTTCTTTATCCCATTGCACCACGACGCGGCCCGGCATGGACGCAGGCTCCAGCGGGACAATGGAATCGAGTCGTCCTTCACAAATGACCATACCGCCAGAGTGCTGGCCCAAATGACGCGGGAGATCTTTGACGGCCATGCAAAGCTCAAAATACTTTTGCATTCGAGGATGTGTAAGATCGATACCGGCATCGCATAACCGGCGATCGAGAGCATCATGCTCATCTTTAAATTCCCACGTGGCCACTGCTGCTGAAACTCGCTTCAATGTTTCGGCATCGAAGCCCAAAACTTTTCCCATTTCGCGCGCGGCCATGCGATTGCGATAGGTGATTACGTTGGCGGTCATAGCGGCTCCGCGCTGGCCGTAACGCCGATAGACGTGCTGAATCACACGCTCGCGCTCGTCGCCGCTGGGTAAATCAAGATCGATGTCGGGCCACTCGCCACGTTCCTCGGACAGGAAGCGCTCAAACAATAATTCCATGCTGATGGGGTCTACAGCGGTAATGCCGAGGGAGTAGCACACTGCGCTATTGGCGGCCGATCCGCGTCCCTGCACCAAAATATTTTCGCTGCGGCAGAAGCGGACTAAATCCCAGACGATTAGAAAATACCCTTCCAGTTTCAAGTTTTCGATCAATCCTAATTCGCGTTCGATCTGACGTCGCGCACGCTTCTTCAGTTCGATCTTTGCCTGACCGTATCGGTTTTGAAATCCTTCATGTGCTCGCTCGCGGAGAAACGACATCATCGTTTCTCCTTCAGGAACGGGAAATCGCGGGAATTCGTATCCCAGATGATTGAGTGTGAACTCGAGGCGCGAAGAGAGTTCGACTGTGTTCGCGATGGCATTCGGTAAATCCGCAAAAAGCGCTCGCATCGCTGCAGGAGACTTGAGATGACGCTCTGCATTGCGCGCGAGCAAGCGTCCGGCAGTCGCAAGAGTGCGATGGTGTTGCAACGCAGTAAATGCATCCGCCAACTCGCGCTCATGAGCGGTAGCGTATGTGACGCCATTGGTCGCCAGAAGTGGAAGTTTTAGAGCTTCGGCGATCTCGATTGCTACACGGTTTCTATATTCTTCTTCGCGATGAAAATGACGCTGCAGTTCGATATATATGTTGGAACGGCCAAACATTTCGGTCAGACGTTTCACTGTTTCAAATGCGGCTTGTGGGCCGCCTTGCGCGAGAGCCGCAGCCAGGGGGCCTTCTGCTCCACCTGTCAGACAAATCAAACCACTGGCGTGTTCTATGAAATCGATTTCAGTAGCCGAGGCTCCTTCTTTGCGGCCGACGCGCAGTTTCATTCTTGTGATCAGGCGGCATAGATTTTGATATCCGCATCGAGAAGCAACAAGTAGTGGGAGACGAAAGCCCCCGCGGATGGAGAATGCGGAATTACTTCGCGGCAAAAATGCAGCGCACGTTATTTCTGCTCCAATGTGCGCCTTGAGCTTAATTTTCTCGGCGGCGAGGTGGAAACGCGGGCGAGCCGTACAGCCCATCTCGATCCAGCAATGCCATCGCTGGCATGCCTAGATTCGCGCACACCTCGATCAGTTTCTCAGGAGTCGAAGCTCCTTCAAGGAAGCTGAAAGCAGAGCGGGAGTGGAGTTCGATGTACATCGGATTCAGCCGTCAGCACTCAGCCATCAGCAATCAGTGCTCCGATTCAGACTGAGAACTGAGAACCGGGAACTGAGAACTTCTTCTAGTCATACATTCCTTCGACAAACCACTTTTCGTTGCGCTTGTCCTGGACCAGGCGGTATAGGATGAGGCCGGTTTCGGAGGATACGGCAATGTCCCACTCCTCGCGAGCCCAGGGCTGCTGATCGGACCAATCGCCGGAAGAACGCCAGGGGCCGGCAGTCCAGACAATTTCGCCAGCGATATCCTCACGCTGTAGACACTGCAATTGCACCGGCTTCGCTTCGCGCAGAATGACGTTCGCATCAAGCGGCGGACGAAAGAGACGCAGCGCGATCACCGCACCCATTCTTTCTTGTGCGTTTTCCTGCAGGTCATCGACAATTTGTATTTCGGTTTTTTCTTCGACCATGCAGCCACTATTTTTTTCTTGTACCGATTTTCCTGACATCGATTTTTCTGGCGTCGATTGTTCTGGCATAACTCGATCCTTCTTTTGATTCCGGAGCTGCTTCCCTGCCGACTGCTCAGTTGCCGGTTCGATTGGAGCAAAGTGACGTACAGCGAATGCACCTTCGCGATGGGTATCCAGCAATTCCACCGATCCAGATCTACCTTCGCCGACAATGCCTGTGATACGGGCCAATGTCAGCTCCAGTTTTTCTGGTTCCGGGAAAAGCGGCTGAAACAATCCGCTCTGCAACGCTCGCGGACGCGCTGGCTCCGCCGACAGATGAATCTTGCGGATGGGCGCTCCTGGCGGATGCGCTTGTAGATCGAGCTGCATCAATTTTAGAAACACCTTCGCGTCCAACATGGGCACAGGCAATTGCAGTGTGCGGGTAAAGAATTGTGCCGGAGGAGTACCACGACTTGTCGGCGTAGCTTCAAGCTCCAACACCAGTTTTAATTCCTGCACCGCCAAGGCCCGAGCAACTAATCGCACACACACCTGCTCCAGCATGCGGTTCAGCAGAAACGACAGCGGCTCGAGCAGAACGATCGGAAACTCGAGGTCCATACTTTCTGCAAAAATCAGTTGTGGTTCGAGCACTCGCAGATCGCGCGACACCACACCTTGCGACAATTTTTGCAGACGAATTCCCTGCTGCCCCAAACGTTCGCTCAGCGGAACTTCCGGAAGAGCAGCCAGCGCACGAAGTTTGCGTATACCCCAGCGATCCAATGTTTCAATCCAGCGTGTGGCCTGACCTGGATCGGAAGAAAAACTGTCGAGTAAAAGATCGACCGGCAGATCTCCGAGGTATTCGGCCTCGCGTCCTTCGGGGATTAAAGTCACTCCGGTAAAACCGCGAGCCGCGAGCAACGCCGCATCTGGGTTCGTAGCCACTGCCACATTTGCTTGCAATCCCATTTGAGAAATACGCCGCTCCAAATCCTTGGCGATTTTCGAGAGAGAGCCTAGTAACGGTTCGAGACCGCTCAGATTCAGCAGCGCAGTGCCTAGCGCTGTGTCTTCTACTTCCGGAGAAAACGATTGAGCGCAATCGAGAAGCGCTGCGTGTGCGGATTTCTCCTGCAATTCGGAACGCGAGCGAAAAACCAGATTCTCCCAGGCCTCCAGCTGCGTTTTGGATGTGCCAACTTCCACACCTTCTTTTCGCGCGCTTTCATTGAGCGCCATCACTTTTTCTAGCGGAGGCCGACCGGCGAGGACTACGACGGGACGTCCACATAACGTAGGCTCGCAACGAATGATCGCTTGAGCGGAGAAGTCGGAAATGAAGAGGCAGGCAAACATCGGAAATTCAGGTCGCGGGTCTAAGGTCTCGGGTCTCAGGGTTCGAGTCTCAACTGATATCTCCACCCATGAAAAAAGTAGGGAAACGAACTGCAGATCCCTCGCTTTGCTCGGGATGACAATTTAGAAATGGGAATGAAATTCAGAAATGCGCAAAACTTTAATTAATAAATTTGTAGACTGCTTTATCCCGCCCAGGCGGCGCGACTTTGGAAACTTGTCGTCGATTGCACGGGTTTGCGCTCGAACTTTCGCTCCGATTTTCGTTCGAAGCGCGAGCACAATAATTCGGCGGTGATTTCGAGTTGGTCAAATAATTCAGAATGCGACGGCTGAGAATGCGAAGTCGGGGTTCCTGATGGCTGATGGCTGACGGCTGACAACCTCCTCCCCGAAACTTTCAGCAATATGGAGGAGCAACTCCCTGCAATGGGCTGCTGTTCTAAAACCAGCAGCGCGGTTTGAGTGTGCTCGATGGCGCGACGAAAGCGGAACCAGGACGCTAACGAAATTCGGCTCGCGCTTTGTGCGGGAATATCGCCGAGATCGAGAGCGATCATTCCGAAACCATTGCTCTGCAAGAGCAGATCGGTGACTTTCAGCAATTGCGCGAGTTGGGATTGCCAGCGGCTAAAGCTGGAATTTTTTTCGACCAATGGCGGTATGCCTGAAGGCATACCCTGATACAGAATCGTACTTTTTTCTCACGACCTGACTGACGGGTGGCTGGCATGATTTCTACTTCGATCGATATTTTTATTGTTTCGCAAAGGATATTTTTCTCCGCAACGCACCCACAGCAAACGATTCAATTGCATTCCGGCGGCAGCGGCGGACGCGGGATCGAAGGCATCACTGGCATCCACCAGCGCACACACTTCTCCACGTTGTGTGGCACGAGCCAGAGCGAGAAGCAGCACGCTGGTTCTTCCCGAGGATGCGGTTCCGAAAATCTCGGTGAGGCAACCGCGAGGAAAACCGCCGGTCAACGAGTCGAGTTGCGGGATGCCACTCGAAACCATCTCCGGAGCAGGGCGCGCTTCCAGGCGCGAAGCGGGAACGACTTTGGCCAACTTCAGGCTTGCTCCCACGTGGGCTAGAATCTGCGCAGTCTTTTTTGCTTTATCCGCGGCAATATCTGAGTTGGTATCCGCAGTGGTCTTCGCCAGATCTTCCACAGTATGCCTCGGCGCTATGCGAGGAGAACGCGGAGGCGACCACGGAGAAAAAATAAAAGGGCGGCTTGTGGCCGCCGAAGAAAGAACAGGAGAGGCAGACATATTTCCTCGTAAATTATCAGGGAACACAGTGGGCAGAAGCGCCCGGCGATTTTTATATTTTCGCTTTTTATTCGCCTCGATGAGTATCCCTCCAGAGCCTACTCTTGTCAAGAAATTCGATTCGAACGCGACGATAAAATTTAGAGCAAGTATTTTCAGTACTTTACGGCTGTCCTGCGTAGTTCCAGAATCATGAGAAAAATACACCGTCCCGACTTCGAACGACCTCTTGTCATCCTGAGCGAAGCCGAAAGCCTACCCTGACCTTGCCGAAGGAGACCTACGTTCTCCAACGGTTGTGGTTGCGGTAGGGGTCCTTCGACTGCGCCACACCATGCGCTCCGCTTATGGTTTGGCTTTGCTCAGGATGACAAACTGGAGGGAACTTCTCTCTGTGGTTTCTCCCCAGGAAAAATTCGTTAGCAATGCTAACGAATTTCTGGGCTAGAACGAGCTTTGTTATAATCGGACTTCGTCGCATCCACCCATGTGGCGCTATCGTCTAGGGGTTAGGACGGAAGATTCTCAATCTTCAAACACGGGTTCGATTCCCGTTAGCGCTACCAATGTTTTAAGCTCATCCTGATTTGATCCGTCGCGTGAGTCCAAACCTGTGAATCTAAACTACGACGTCATCATCCTCGGAGCAGGTGCGGCTGGGTTGATGTGCGCCATCGAGGCTGGCAAGCGGAAGCGGCGCGTGCTCGTGCTCGAACGTGCGGATCGTGTCGGCAGAAAGATCCTGATCTCCGGCGGCGGGCGCTGTAATTTCACGAACCTGCACACTACTTCTGAAAATTTTCTTTCCAGCAATCGGCATTTTTCCAAGTCGGCGCTGGCTCGTTATACTCCCACGGATTTTGTGCGCCTCGTGGAGAAGCACGGCATTCCTTATCATGAGAAAAAACTGGGCCAGCTATTTTGCGATCGGGCGGCGAGCGACATAACGACGATGCTGGAGCAGGAATGTCGCGACGCTGCAGTGGAGATCCGGCTCAACACGAGAGTGAACGCGGTGTCGAAAGAAGATTTGCCAAGTGGCACCGGGTCCGATGACAAATTATTCATCGTGCAGGTCGATGACGATTCATTTACCGCCTCGCGTTTAGTTGTAGCTACTGGCGGCTTATCCATCCCGAAAATTGGGGCTACGTCATTTGGATACGATCTGGCGCGGCAGTTCGGATTGAAGATTGAGCCAACTCGGGCTGCCCTTGTCCCATTTACTTTCAGCGAGCGGGACCGGCAACATTGGTGCGATCTGGCGGGAGTATCGACGGAGGTGGTTGCCTCCACGATGGTTGCTTCTACGCGCGGCACGAAACGGACGAAACAAACATTTCGCGAAAATCTTCTGATCACTCATCATGGGCTCAGCGGCCCGGCGATTCTACAAATTTCTTCTTATTGGGATGGGAAGTCGCCAGTCCAGATTGATCTTGCTCCTGACCGTGAGATCGCGACAGAGATGCAGGCGCGAGGCCAGCGCGATTTATCCAGTTGGAAATTACTGTTGAAGGAAATCCTTCCGCGCAGATTGGCGGAGCGCTGGGTCGACGTTTATCCGCTGGCGGGAAACTCCGATCGGGCATTCGCCGATGCCGAACGCGAACTGCATGCTTGGGAAGTGCATCCCGAAACTACCGAGGGATACGGAAAAGCGGAAGTCACTGCAGGCGGCGTCGATACGGACGAGCTTTTTTCCGAAACGATGGAGTCGAGGAAGATCCCTGGACTGTTCTTTGTTGGAGAAGTGGTGGATGTTACAGGTCAGCTTGGAGGATTTAATTTCCAGTGGGCGTGGGCATCGGGATTTTGCGCGGGGCAGGCGGTATAGAAGAGGCCGAACGAATGCCCACACTAAAACTAGATTTCTGCGCCTTCTTGCATGAAGGGCATGCGGGAGAAGATTTCTGCAGCTTTTTCCAGCTGCTTGAGATCTTCAGGTGTAAAGTCGGTGCCTGCCAGCGACGAATCCAATCCTTTGCGAGAGACCTGGATCACACCCATGACCTGCCCGCCCGCGGGCGCCACTGGGACGGACATGATTTTCTGAATCGGCATTTGGTCGAGACTTCGATCTTCCTCTTGTGCTCCCAGCTTGACTGCTTCAAACAGACTGACATGCTTTACGCGCATGAAGGTATTGGACAGTAGTGGGGTACGAGTAGCGGCTGTACGAGCCGCGACTGCGGATCCACTTAAGGGCAGCACTCCGGCGGACCGAAGTTCTGGCGGATAAATAAACCGCAGGCTGCCTTTATCCAACCGAAGCAGCGCAACTTCGTTTCGGCGAACATTCAAAATTTGAGCGAGTTTGAGGCAGGCACGATCAGAGCTGGGAGATTCGGAAATCATGCTCTCCAACTCGCCGAGATTGGCCTTGGCCGCTTTCGCGGGTTTCGCTGCAGTACCGTGATTGCTGGGCAATGACATAGGTGTGGCTTTCACGCCATCTCCATCTATCCTGCGTGCAATGGGAACTTTTCGACAAGTTACTAGAGTACTTTCTCCAGGCCAGGAGGGAAGCGTTCCTTCGTGCCCGAATGATTCACTGGAACGACTGACTTTTTGATATGCAGGATTCACTTTTTAAATGTCCGGTTCACCACACTTCCACCGCAGTTCGCGTTATCATTTAAGGAAATCGTTTATAAAATTAGTCCTAGCACTCAGCGATTTTTCACGAGGTATGCGTATGTCGCTGGTTCACTATGTAAGACCATTTCTCGAGTTAGGCATCTGCAAGGAGTACAGTATGGCCCGCAAAACAACAGGAACAACCACCCCCACTCGCAGCAAGAAGGCTGTAAGCACCGTCCCTCCTGTGACTGAACAAATCGCAGCGCCGGTTCAGAGGGACGTACAGAAGGAAGAACCAAAGGTCGTTCTTCAAGAGGCACGTCCAGAGGTTCGACAGGACGCAGCGAAAGACTTGCCGAAAAAAGAAGTCCGCAAGAATGGAAAAGCAGCCAACGTGGTTGCTGCCAAAGTCCCGGTAACCGTTCCTCCCGCGGCGATTGAAGAACAGATCCGCCGTCGCGCCTATGAACTTTATCTGGAGCGTCGAGCGACGGCAGGCATGGCAAATGGCGGCTACGGTGACGAAAATCAGGATTGGCTGATCGCGGAACGCGAGATTCGCTCCCGGCAGGAAAATCAGGGACATCACTCGGCATAATTCAGCCGGGGTAGTCGCTGCTCGTTGACATTGATCGAGGACATTGATCGAGGGAGTCCTCGACTGCGCTCCAACGCTGGGCTCATCATTAACAGGAACCGCGAAAAGGAACCCGCGTTCGCGGCTAGTGTCCTTGCGCGGGGTACGGCATGGAAGGCGCTTGAGCATTCTTTCTGGATCTCATCATCCACAGTCTTGCGCGATCGATATAGATGTAGACCACCGGAGTTGTAAATAGCGTCAGCATCTGACTCACGATCAGTCCGCCCACGATGGTGATGCCAAGCGGGCGGCGCAATTCCGATCCCGTACCGGTTCCCAAAGCTAACGGTAATCCACCGAGAAGCGCCGCCATGGTCGTCATCATGATCGGGCGGAATCGCAACAGACACGCCTCGCGAATGGCGTCGGTTGGGGACTTGCCATGTTCGCGCTCGGTGTAAAGCGCGAAGTCGATCATCATAATTGCATTCTTCTTGACGATACCAATCAGCAGAATGATCCCAATCAACCCGATCACATCGAGCTGGTTTTTTGAAATCAGCAAAGCGAGAAGCGCGCCCACTCCAGCGGATGGAAGCGTTGAGATGATGGTGATCGGGTGTGCGAAGCTTTCATAGAGCATTCCGAGAACGATATAGACCGTCAGCAACGATGCCAGAATCAGCAGTCCTTCACTGGACGAAGAATCCTTAAATGCTGCGGCGGTGCCTTGAAAACTGGCACTGATGGTGGACGGAAAGCCGATGCTGCGTTCCGCATCCTCGATCATCTTGGTCACGTCGCCGAGCGCGACTCCCGGAGCGAGGTTGAACGAAATGGTCACCGAGGGATATTGTCCCTGGTGATTGACGGCGAGCGAAGTATTGGATGGTCCAAAATGCGCGAGAGAAGAAAGAGGCACGGCGTTGCCGTTTTTCCCGCGCACGTAAATACTTTGCAGCGAGTCAGGGCTATTGGCGAACTGGGGAGCCACTTCCATCACTACGTGATACTGATTCAAGGGCCGGTACAGAATGGAGACCTGGCGCTGGCCAAAGGCATCGTATAGAGCGCTGTCAATATCGGCGGCAGCCACTCCGAGACGCGCGGCCGTGTCGCGATCGATCACCACGCTCGCTTCGAGCCCCTGATCCTGCTGGTCCGTGTTGACATCGCGTAATGGAGGCAGAGCGCGCATTTTTTCGAGCAGGCGCGGTGCCCACTCGTTCATCTCATCAAGGTTTTCACCCTGCAACGTGTATTGATATTGCGCCTGCCCGAAACGCCCGCCGATGGTGAGGTCCTGCGCCGATTGCATGATCAGAATCGCGCCGGGAACGACCGCTAATTTCTCTCGCAGACGATCAATCACGTGGTCCGAATTGATCTTGCGATCCGCCAGCGGCTTGAGGGTGATGAACATGCGCCCCGTGTTGTATTGAGTATTGCCGCCCGCGAACCCGACAATCGTTTGCACCGCCGGGTCCTTCATTGTGATTTCTACGTACTGGCGCATTTTGTCACTCATCGCGGCGAAGGAGATATCTTGTGCCGCCTGCACCGAACCCACAATGCGACCTGTATCCTGCTGCGGGAAAAATCCTTTCGGAACCAGGATGTAGAGCCATACGCTAACGCATGCGGTCGCGATCGTCACGCCCAATGTCAGCGGTTGGTGACGCAAAACCCAGTCCAGGCTTCGACGATATCCACCAAGCAGACGATCAAACGTCCATTCGCTGGCGCGGTAGATGTGTCCATGCTTTTTTGCCTCCGGCCGCAGAAACTTGGCGCACAGCATCGGCGTCAGAGTCAGCGAAACCAGCAGTGAAATACCGATTGCAATACTAAGGACAGCGGCAAATTCCCGGAACATCCGTCCGGCGATTCCGGCCATCAGCAGAATCGGGAGAAACACCGCGACCAACGATAAGCTCATCGACAGGACGGTGAATCCGATTTCGCGGGCTCCGCGAAACGCCGCTTGCATCGGCGTCATTCCCATCTCAATGAACCGCGTGATATTTTCCAGCACAACAATCGCGTCGTCGACGACGAAGCCAGTCGAGATAGCTAGTGCCATCAACGACAGATTATCGAGGCTGTATCCGAGTAGGTACATCACTCCAAACGTCCCCACCAACGACAGAGGCACGGCAACGCTAGGAATTAAGGTCGCACGCAAGGTACGCAAGAATGCAAAGACCACCAGGATGACAAGAATGACCGAGATGATCAGAGTCCATTCGATATCGTGTACGGAGGCCCGCACCGTGGTGGTGCGATCGAGAACGATCGCCGTATGAATCGCGGGAGAGATAGAGGCTTCCAACTGTGGTAGCGCAGCACGTAAGCGGTCGACGGTAGCGATGATGTTGGCGCCCGGTTGCCGCGAAATGATAATAAGGACGGCTGGCTTGCCACTGGAGATACCGATGTTATGGATATCCTCGACGGCATCCTGCACGTCGGAGACATCTGATAGCCGGACCGGCGCGCCGTTGTTGTAAGCGACGATCAGATTTCGATATTGCTCGGAACGGAAGAGTTGGTCGTTATCGCGAATCGTCCAGGCGTTTGTGGAGTCGCTGAACTCGCCTTTGGGAGAATTCGCATTGGCCGCCGTCAGCGCGGCACGTACCGTATCCAGTCCCACACCCAGTTTGTTCAGCAGCATGGGATTTACTTCAGCGCGGACAGCGGGTTTAGCTCCTCCGCCCACGAACACCTGGCCAACGCCGTCTACCTGTGCGAGTTTCTGGGAGAGGATCGAATCGGCAGCATCGTAAATTTTCGGCAGCGGAATCGTGTCCGAGGTAAGCGCCAGAATCATGATGGGCGCATCCGCCGGATTCACTTTGCGATAGGTGGGATTGCCCGGAAGATATGAGGGTAACTGGCTGCGCGCTGCATTGATGGCCGCCTGCACATCTCGTCCCGCGGCATCGATATTCCTGCTGAGATCGAATTGAAGTATGATGCTGGTCGAACCCAGTTGACTCGTTGAAGTCATCTGGTTGACGCCAGCGATTCGTCCGAATTGACGTTCCAGCGGAGTCGCAACCGCTGACGCCATCGTCTCCGGACTCGCTCCCGGCAATGATGCTCCGACCGAAATCACGGGGAACTCTACCTGGGGCAATGGGGCCACAGGCAGGTAATTAAACGCCAGCGCGCCTGAGAGTAGCAGTGCGCCCGCCAACAATGAAGTCCCTACCGGACGCTTGATAAAAGGAGCTGAAATATTCATGACTCAGTCCCCTGCGACCTCGGGAGATGGCTCTTCCATCGCATTACCAATCCCGTAGCGCGCAAACTTTTGTGCGATCCGGTCAAACCACAAATAGACAACGGGCGTGGTGTAGAGAGTAAGCATCTGGCTCACGAGCAATCCGCCTACGATCGTGATGCCGAGAGGATGACGCAACTCTGAACCTGTGCCTTGACCGAGTGCCAGAGGCAATCCCCCGAGCAGTGCGGCCATGGTAGTCATCATGATTGGTCGGAAGCGCAGCAGACATGCCTGATAGATGGCTTCTTGCGGCTCTTTATGCTCCACGCGTTCCGCTTCGAGCGCGAAGTCGATCATCATGATGGCGTTCTTTTTGACGATGCCGATCAGCAGGATGATTCCTATCAGCGCAACGACGCCAAGGTCATTTCCGGTAATCAGGAGCGCAAGAATTGCTCCGACGCCAGCCGAGGGAAGAGTCGACAGAATTGTGATGGGATGAATGTAGCTTTCGTAGAGCACTCCCAAAACGATGTACACGGTAATGATGGCGGCAAGAATCAGCCATGGCTCTGTGGCGAGTGAATTGTGAAACGCAGCCGCAGTTCCCTGAAATCCGGTGCTAATGCTTGGCGGAAGCTTAATCTCCTGCTCGGCCTTTTCAATCGCTTTCGTCGCATCGCCCAGCGAAACTCCAGGAGCAAGATTGAAAGACAGGTTCACCACCGGAAACTGGCCTTGATGGTTGATGACCAGCGGAGCGTTGCGCAATTCGATGTGAGTGAAGGCGGAGAGCGGAACCTGCGGAGCGTTTGTGCCGATGGTCACCGCTCCGGTCGTCCCGCCAGTCGTCGCGTTGCTGGATGACGCGGTAGCCGTGGAAGCACTCGTGCTATTTGCGGTTGTGCCGCTGCTCGACGCAACTCCCGACGACTTAACGTAAATGTCTTTCAGAGCATCGGGAGTCAGCTTGAATCGAGGATCCACTTCCAGCACAACGTGATACTGGTTGAGCTGAGTGAACATGGTGGAAACCTGGCGCTGACCGAATGCATCGTAGAGCGTGTCGTCGATGGCCTGCGGCAGAATACCCAAACGTGACGCGGTGTCTCGATCGATTACGAGATTGGCTTGGAGTCCATTGTTTTGCTGGTCGCTAGCCACATCGCGCAGTAACGGAATCGCCTGCAACTTCAGCAACAGTTGTTGGGACCAGATCGCAAGCTCGTTGGCATCCGCGTCCTCCATTGAATACTGATATTGGGTGCGGCTGACGCGGCTTTCCACCGTTAAATCCTGCACCGGTTGCATAAACAGGGTGATGCCTTCGATTTTGGCAAGTTCCGGTTGAAGATCGCGAATGATCTGGGAAGCACTCTCTTTGCGCTGGTCGCGAGGCTTCAAATTAATCTGAATGCGGCCACTGTTCGGAGTGACGTTCGTCCCGTCCACTCCGATGAAGGAAGCCAGATTCTCCACATTCGGATTCTTCAAGATCACTCGCACCAACGCTTGCTGCTTTTCAGACATGGAAACAAACGAAGTATTTTCGGCCGCCTCGGAAATTCCCATGATCACGCCCGTATCCTGCACGGGGAAGAAACCTTTGGGTACATAGACGTAGAGCAGAAGCGTCGCGACCAGAGTTGCAACGGTCACCAGAAGAGTGATCGTCTGATGTCGGAGAACCACCTGTAGTGTCCGTCCGTAGAACGCGATGATGCGATTGAAATAGTCCTCGGTGAAGCGGTAGAACCGCGACTCGGTACCCGGGGTTCTTTTCCTCAGCAGCTTGGCGCACATCATCGGCGTCAGAGTCAGCGAGACGACTGCGGACACGAGAATCGTCACAGCCAGCGTGACCGCAAACTCGCGAAACAATCGGCCGACGATATCGCCCATGAACAGCAATGGGATCAGCACTGCGATCAACGATACGGTGAGCGATACGATGGTGAATCCGATCTGACCCGCGCCTTTGAGCGCAGCGTCCAGAGGAGATTCACCCTCCTCCAGATAGCGATCAATGTTCTCAATCATGACAATGGCGTCATCCACGACGAATCCAGTGGAGATGGTGAGTGCCATCAATGTCAGATTGTTCAAGCTGTAGCCGAGCAGATACATCACGCCGAATGTGCCTACCAGCGACAGGGGAACGGCGATGCTGGGAATAACCGTAGCTGCGAAATTCCTGAGGAACAGGAAGATCACCATCACAACCAGGCCGATGGTCAACATCAACTCAAACTGGACGTCATTGACCGACGCGCGAATCGTCTGCGTGCGGTCAATCAGAATACGGGCCTTGATGGCCGCGGGCATGGACGCCTGCAATTGCGGAAGAAGTTTCTTAATGCGATCCGCGACACTGATGATGTTGGCGCCGGGCTGACGCTGAATGTTGAGCAGGACCGCAGGCGTGGTGTCCACCCACGCCGCTTGCTTCACGTTTTCGGCGCTGTCGACCGCTGTTGCCACATCGGACAAACGCACTGGCGCGCCATTGCGGTAAGCCACAATGACACTGTTGTATTGCTGGCTCGACAGAAGCTGATCGTTGTCGCCGATGGTGAAGGACTGCCGTGGTCCGTCGATGACTCCCTTCGCCTGGTCGACGTTGGCGGCAGCGAGTGCGGCACGGACATCTTCAAGACCGAGCTGGTAAGAGGCGAGCGCCGTGGGATTCGCTTGCACGCGGACCGCGGGCTTTTGTCCACCGCTAATCGAAACCAGTCCAACGCCGGGTAGCTGCGATATTTTCTGCGCCAACGCGGTTTCGGCGATGTCTTCGATCCCGGTCAGTGGAAGCGTGTCCGAGGTCAGCGCCAGGGTCAGGATCGGCGAGTCGGCGGGGTTAACTTTGTTGTAAATCGGAGGATTGGGAAGGTTTGCTGGCAGGTATGTAGTGGCTGCGTTAATCGCAGCTTGCACTTGTTGCTCTTCGACGTCGATGTTTTGATCGAGAGCAAATTGCAGTGTGATCAGTGAACTCCCAAATGAACTCGTGGAGGTCATCTGATTCAATCCGGGGACTTGCCCGAACTGACGCTCCAACGGAGCAGTGACCGACGACGCCATCACGTCAGGAGCTGCCCCCGGATAGAACGTCATAACCTGAATGGTTGGATAGTCGACCTCAGGCAAAGCAGATACAGGAAGCTGGCGGTAGGCAACAACTCCAACCAGCATCACCGCCACCATCAGCAAGGATGTGGCGACAGGCCTTAGGATGAAAATTCGTGACGGGTTCATGACGCAGGAGCGGTGACCGCAGGCGGCTTGGGCGATTCCGCAGCATTCGAATTAGGACTAGGAGTTCCCGCCGGACCGCCGCCGCGCGGTTCTACCTTTGCGCCGTTCTGCAATTTGTCCTGGCCGTCCGTTACGACGACCTCGCCCGCATCCAGGCCGTTACTGATCGCGCTTTGGTTGGATTGCGCTAGCGCGACGGTCACAGTTCGAGCTTCGACGGTATTGTCGGCTTTCATCAGATAGACAAAAGTCCCCTGTGGGCCACGCTGTACGGCTGCACTCGGAATGATCGTGCTGTTCCTGCGGACGTCCAGAAGCAGATGAATATTGACGAACTGATTCGGAAACAGCACACCGTCCTTGTTGCCGAACGTCGCTTTTAGCTTGTCGGTGCCGGTAGTCTGATCGATTTCGTTGTCGATGGTAAGCAATGTCCCGGTGGCCAGCTTGACCTTGTCGTCGCGATCATAGGCGTCCACGGTCAGTGTTCCCTGCCTCATCCGCTTCACAACGGAAAGTAAACTGTCTTCGGGCAAAGTGAAAATGACGGAGATCGGCTGCAATTGCGTGATCACCAGCATGGGATTTGCGTCTGTAGCATGAACGATGTTGCCAACATCCACCAATCGCAAGCCGATCTGTCCATCAACCGGTGCAGTGATGTGGCAATATTCGATTTGCAGCTTCGCGTTGTCGATGGCCGCCTGATCGGCTCGAATCGCACCTTCGAATTGATCCGCTGTGGACTTTTGTGTATCCACCTGTTGCTGCGACATCGCGCCCGATTGCTGCAACAAATCTTTAAAGCGTTGATAGTTGAGCTGAGCGTCGCGGTAAGAAGCCTGATCCTTAAAAAGTTGGGCCTGCGCCGCCGCCAGTTGCACCTGATACGGACGAGGATCGATCAATACCAGCAGGTCGCCCTTCTTTACCTGCTGCCCTTCCTTGAAATTCACTTCGACAAGTTGACCATCCACGCGGCTTTTCAGGCTGACCGTGTTGTAGGCGGTTACGGAGCCCAAGCCGGTGAGGTAAACCGGCATGTCCTGCTCGATTGCGGTCGCAACGGTGACGGGAACCGCACGATTCGCAGCGGCGGTCTGCGCTTGCTTCTCTTTTGAGGATTCGGCGCTCTGACATCCAATGAGAGCCACCACGAGAAGAAAAGCACCCACCGTCAACGGCAACCGCCAGTTCGCATTTTTGTTCATATTTCTATTCATAGGAGAAAGCCGGAACAACATTTACACCCCAAAAAGTCACTGACAATACTCTGTCACAGAGTCCGCCACAATGATGGTTCCGGGACAGCGAAAGATGGTAAAAGTTTGTAAATCAACCCTTTCAGCGGCCTCGACACAAACAAATTGCACACCGGGCGGGAGGAAGCAACACAAAAACCTTGTCTTGTCTTTCCGGCTTATTGTTGGACGGCCTGAACGAGTTTTGGTTTCACTTGTTCATGCTGAATTTCGGATGCGTCCCATCCGCCACCCAGCGCCTTGACTAAATAAACGGAAGTGACCATCTGCTCCCCCAGGAGTTGGGTCGCCAGACGTTCGTTGGTCAGCAATGCAGATTGCGCCGTGATCACATCGAGGTACGTGGTGACTCCTCCGACATAGCGATCGTTGGCAATGGCGAGCGCGCGTTTGGAATCGTCCACGGCTTTCGCCTGAGTCTTTGAGGCCTGATCGAGCAGTGCCAGGCCGGAGAGGCCGTCTTCGACCTGTTGAAATGCCACCAGCACCGATTCACGATAGTTGGCAACCGATTCGTCATAGGCCGCGCGCGTCAACGCTAGGTTAGCGCGATTACGGCCACCATTCACCAGTGGCTGCAGCAAATCTCCACCGAGCGCCCAGACCGCGCTAGGAGCGCTGATCAAAGTCGTGATGTTACTGCTCTGCCATCCTCCACTTCCTGCCAGCGTAATATGAGGATAAAACGCCGTCATCGCGATTCCTACTTGCGCGTTTTCGTACGCCATCTGACGTTCGCTGGTGGCAACGTCGGGGCGACGCTCCAGAATCTCAGACGGCAGACCTGTTGGGATCGCGGGAGGCACGGCGTTGAATGGTGCTTCGGCCAAACTGAAATCCGACGCCGACTTCCCTGTCAGCACGGCGATGGCGTGTTCGTATTGCGCGCGCTGCTGTAGTACCAGCGACAACTGGGTTGCTGTCGAATCGAGCAAGGCCGCTTGCTGCGCTACTTCCAATCCGTTGGCGATTCCGCCATCGTGACGACGGTTGACCAGATCCAATCCCTTTTGCTGGATTTCAACGGACTGCCGAACCACGTCCGCTTCGCGATCTGATTCACGAAGGTTGAAATAATCGGCGGCGAGTTCGGCACTCAAAACGAGGCGGACATTTTCCAGATCGGCCGCGCTCCCTTGCAGTGAGGCGTTGGCGGCTTGCAGCGTCTTGCGGACGCGTCCAAATAAATCAAGCTCGTAGCTCACCGAAAACGGAACGTTGAAATTATTCTGGGTAAACGGCGGCACAGCCGCACCCGCGAACGGGCGGGTGCTGGACAGCTCTTCACGCTGACCGCTGGGGTCGGCATTTATCGTGGGAAAGTAGGCCGCCGACGCAATTCGAGCCTGTGCTCGTGCCTGTGCGAGGCGATCGCGCGCCGCGTCCAGCGATTGGTTCGCTTGAATTAAGTCCTGCTCCAGTCGATCGAGTTCCGGGTCGTGAAAGACCTGCCACCACGTCCCCTTCGGAATCGCGTCCTTGGGATCCGCAGTCTGCCAAGGACCTTCGCCCTTCCATGCGTCAGGCACTTGGGCAGTGGGCCGTTTGTATCCCGGCCCCACAGTGCAGCCGAGAGTGAACGCCATCGCGCAGCCGACAGCAAGCGCGACCGACCTGAACTTCGAACTTCTCCGTCTTATCAACGACGGACTAGATGAGGACGGACGGATCACGAGTGGGCTGCTCCTGTATTCGCAGGAGCAACATGCACTTGCTGGCCCTCGTCCAGAGAGTCGGAGGGATTCACAACGATTCGATCGTGTACGTCGAGGCCGCTGAGAATTTCGAGTGTGCTACCGAAGTCGCGTCCAATGACAATCGGGCGCAAGCGTACAACATTGTCTTTATCCACGACAGCGACGCGCGCTCCCTCGGCGCGAAAGAGCATGGCGTTGACCGGAATCGTGATCCTTGGAACTGCAGTGCCGGTAGCGAAATGAACCTGGACAAACGAACCCGGCAGAAGCTTTCCATCTTTGTTGGGAACATCCACTTCGGTATTCAGAGTTCGCGTCGCGGGGTCGATGGAATCGGCGGTGCGCGCCACGGTTCCTAAGAATTTTTGCCCCGGAAATTCTTGCAAGGTGATCGCCGCTTTCACCCCAACCTTCATCAGGGGCGCGTACGACTGGGGGACGGTAACGAAAACGCGAAGCGGATCAACGCGAGCGATGTCGAACAGCTCTTTGCCGGCAACCCCCGCGCCAGAATTAATCAGCGCACCAGGATCGACGTTGCGCTTGGTAAGTACTCCCGAGAACGGAGCGTACACATTCTTGAAAGACTCGAGTTGTTCCAAGCGGCGGACGTTGGCATCCGCAGCAGCAGAGTTCGCCAATGCTTGCTGGTAACCACTGGCCTGCTGATCGGCCTCCTGCTGCGACACCGAGTCGGATTTCCGCAAATTCGCCCAGCGATCCGCGGAGATTTTCGCCAGACCCTCGGCCGCTTTCACTTGCTCGCGCGTGGCCTTGGCTTGCGACAGCTCCTGATCGACTTCAGGAGTATCGATCACTGCGAGCAATTCGCCTTTCTTTACCTTGCTTCCGATGTCCTTGTACCAGCGCAAGAGATAACCGTTGGTTCGTGCGAAAATCGGCGACTCTTCAAAAGCCTGCATGTTTCCGGGCAGCACCAGTTCGTCCGCGCCGTGCTCGGATGTGGGATTCACCACCCCAACAGTGGGGATGGAAACGGCTTCAGTCTCTTTCGCCAGCGTCTTCGAATCGCTGTTTCTGCCGATAAGGGTCACAGCTCCGGCTGTGAGCAGAACCAGCAACGCCGCACCGATGAGGATCGTCGCGCGGCCAGTCGGGGCTGGGCCGAGATCCGGAGGACGTTCAATCTCCGTGTGCCCGAGTTGCTTTTGATTCCGTGCTTCGTCATTCCGCGAGTCGTTATTCGACGTCTGGTTGTTGCTGTCGCTATACGTTCCTGAAGTCGTTTGTACTGCCATGGTTAAAATCTCCAACAATTCTTCTACCCGGAACTCTTTTCGGAACTTTCTTCGTAACTCTCTTACTGCTGCTCAGACTGTAACCGCGCCTGACGACGACCGTGAATCATCGTAAACACACTGGGAACGAAAAATAGGGTTGCGACGGTTGCGAACATCAGGCCGCCGATCACGGCCCGGCCCAGCGGAGCATTCTGCTCGCCGCCCTCTCCGAATCCCAATGCCATCGGGATCATTCCGATGATCATCGCCAACGCCGTCATCAACACGGGACGCATGCGGGTATATCCCGCTTCGAGCGCCGCCTGCCTCGCCGGAACTCCCGTGTCCATACGGTCGCGCGCGAATGAAACCATCAAAATTGAATTGGCAGTCGCCACTCCCATACACATGACTGCGCCGGTCAGAGACGGAACGCTCAACGTAGTGCGGGTGATCAGGAGCATCCAACAAATTCCAGCCAACGCACCCGGCAACGCGGTGATGATGATGAACGGATCAAGCCATGATTGAAAGTTCACAACGATCAGGAGATACACGAGCACGATCGCGCCGAGAAGTCCGATCCCCAGTCCGAAGAATGAAGATTTCATGGTCACGACCTGACCGCGCACCACGATGCTGGTACCACGCGGCAGGTTCTTCTTGTCCTGGAACGGCTTGAGGACTTCCATGATGTCGGAGGAAACGCCACCCAAATCGCGCCCCTGTGTGCTGGCATAGACATCGATCACCGGCTGCACGTTGTAATGATTGACAACCGCCGGACGCTCCAAGGGCGTGAGTTGAACCAGATTTCCGAGCACCTGCGGTTGAGCGTTGGCCGTGGAGACCGGAATGTTCATTAAGTCCTGCAGCGAGGTCAGGTGATACTGCGGCGTCTGAATGGAAATGTTATAGGTCACGCCGTTCTTTGGATTCAGCCAGAAGTTCGGAGCAGTCTGAAAACTTCCACTCAAGCTGATGAGCACACTTTGCGCGACATTTTGCGCCGTCAGTCCCACCTGATTGATACGCGTACGGTCCATATTGAGGAACAGAGTGGGCAGACTCAACATCTGCTGCACGTGGACGTCGGCCGCTCCAGGAATCTGACGCACCTTATTGGCGATCTTCTGTCCGATGTCGTAGTTCGTGCGCACATCCGCACCCATGATCTGGATATCGACCGGCGCGGGCAATCCAAAGTTAAGGATTTGCGAGACGATGTCGGCGGGTTGGAAAAAGAATTCCACTCCGGGGAATCGAGTCGGGAGTTCGGCGCGCAGCTTACGGACATACTGTGCAGTGGGATGGTGATGTTCCGGATTGAGAGAAATCAGGACCTCGGCATCGTTGCTTCCAATCACTCCAGAACTAGCGTAGGAGAGATTGATACCGGAATAGGGGACGCCGATGTTGTCCAGCATGGTCTGCAATTCTTCTTTCGGAATCTCGTTCCGCAACACTTGCTCGACCTCATCGCATAGACGCGCGGTCTCTTCAACACGTAGTCCAGGTCGAGCGCGGAAATGGAGACGGATCAAGCCGGCATCCACTTGCGGAAAGAAGTCCTGCCCAAGAAAGAACACGAGCCCCAGCGACAAAACGCAGAAGATCACAAAGCAAAGCGGCAAATATCCTGCGGTTTTCCAGCGTCGTTTCGAGGAGTTGCTGATAGCCACCACGAAATTTCTCAAACCCGCGCTCAAATTTTCGCTGAAACCTAACCAGTGGATTCTTGCTCTCGGCCGCGCGATGCTCATGTCCGCGCATGATGAACATGACCATGGTCGGAATCAAAGTACGAGATAGCAGATAAGAAGCGAGCATCGCGAATGACACCGCTTCCGCCAACGGGACAAACAGAAATCTTGCTACTCCAGCCAGGAAGAACATCGGCACAAACACGATGCAGATACACAGAGTTGAAACCAGCGCCGGCACGGCAATTTGCTGCGCGCCATCGAGGATCGCCTGCTTCATCTCCTTGCCCATAGCAAGGTTGCGCTCGATGTTTTCAATCTCGACGGTTGCGTCATCCACGAGAATACCGACCGCGAGTGCCAGACCGCCCAGGGTCATGATGTTGATGGTTTCGCCGAGCGCGGCCAGCAGCAGCACAGAAACGAAGATGGAGAGCGGAATCGAAATCGCGATGATGACGGTGGGGCGCCAGTCTCCCAGAAAGAGCAGAATCATCAATGCCGTCAGACACGCCGCGATCAGACCTTCCCGCAACACACCTTGAATCGAAGCGCGCACAAAGAGGGATTGATCAAACAATGCTTTGATCGTCAGTTGAGGACTGAGATCTGGCGGCAAGTACTTTGGCGCATTCTCTACGACGTTCTTGACGTCTTTCACGACGGTGAGCGTGGATGCCCCGCCGAGTTTGAACATCGACATCAACGCGCCGCGAGCGCCGTCCTGCCGGACGATGTTGGTCTGCGGTCCGAATCCGTCGCGCACATGCGCCACATCGCGCATATAGAGCGTCGATGAGTTGAGTGTCTTCACCGGCAGATCGTTCAACTCCGCGACAGTTTGCGGAGTGCCGTTCATCTCCACGTTGTATTCAGTCGGCCCGATCTTGGCCGTACCGGAGGGCAGAATCAGGTTCTGCGCTGCCACGGCGTTCACGATATCCGCGGGAGACAATCCATATTGCTGGAGCTTGGCGGTGTCGAGATCGACTTGGATCTGTCGGGGTTTACCGCCGAATGGATAGGGGGTGCCCGCGCCTTGAACTGTGCTCAATTGCGTGCGAAGAAAGTTTTGGCCCAGATCGAACAGTTGCTGCTCTGAAAGGGTTTTGCTGCTCAAACCAAGCTGGACGATCGGCGTCGATGAAGCGGTGTAAGTGATGACGAGAGGTGGTGTGGTGCCTGCGGGCAATCCACGAAGTACGGTCTGGCAAATCGCCGTCACCTGCGTAATTGCCGTGGCGATGTTGGCGGACGGCCGGAAGAAAATCTTGATGACAGCGATACCGCTGAGCGATTGCGATTCCTGATGCTCGATGTCGTTGACCGTGACTGTGAATCCACGTTCGGAGTTGGTCACGATCCGGTCCGCCATATCTTGCGGCGACAAACCGGAGTAGTTCCACACCACACTGACGACAGGAATATTAATGTCCGGGAAAATGTCGACCGGAGTCCGCGCGATGGTGATCGGCGTAAGGATGATGATGAGCAGGGCCATCACCACGAACGTATAAGGCCGGCGAAGCGCTAATGCGACAATCCACATAAAAATTACAGGAGGCGTGCAGTATTGAGATTCGATTTCCCAGCGGACGAATAAGATTCAAAACAGTACGTATCGAATCTGAATTATAATAGAGTTCAGTCATGGCGCACAATTTCGAAAACCGGGCCCCGGCGAGCGACTCGGACGGAAACGGTGAAAAGCGGCTTCCCGGACGCCCCCGCAGTGAGGAATCACGCCAATCGATCCTCCGAAGTACCCTCAAATTCCTAAAACAAAAGGGTGGATTCGCTGACCTCAGTATTGAAGCCATCGCCGCTGATGCCAGTGTTGGCAAAACAACTGTCTATCGTTGGTGGCCGACCAAGGCTGCTCTCGTGGCCGACGCTTTCTCTACTAGCGCCGATCAGGAACTCCGCTTCCCGAACACCGGTTCTGTTCAAAGAGATATGAGCCTGCAAATGCGGAGACTGATTCGCGTTTTTCGCTCCAACCGCGGCAAAGTGGTTGCGGCACTTCTGGCTGGCGGCCAGTCAGATCCGGAGTTGCTCACAGCGTTTCGCGACCGGTTTCTTGTGGCCACGGCGTAAGCAGGCCTATCAAACCCTACAGCGCGGGGTCGATCGTGGAGAATTGCCCGTGGGGACAGACTTGGACCTTCTTCTTGATTCCCTTTACGGTCCGATTTACATGCGATTCCTGATTGGGCACGACACGCTCAACGAACGATTCGCAGAAGACCTTTGCGGATTGGTTCTAAAAGGGCTGAAAGTCTCTATGAACGGTAGAAGCCATAAGACTCCTCGTTCGTCCCACAATTGATCATTTTCCGCCCTCGCAGCCGTTATCCTAAGCCATTTGCCTGCTGAAACTTACCGTTCGACGACCGGATCGAACCGCTGCCTGATCGGCCTTGCGCTCAGGGCCGCACGGGGCTAGTATAGAAATGCGACCGAAACGGTCGGATTTTTATCCGACTCAATCAGTCGGGATTGCCATGCTCAAATTAACCAAGAAAGCCGACTACGGGCTCATGGCCATGAAGCACCTGGCGGAGCACGCAGATCAGGGAGCATGCAGCGCTAAGGATGTCGCGGAGGCCTATGGCATTCCGCAAGAAGCGCTAGCGAAAATCCTGCAGCGGCTGGCAAAAGTTGGACTGATCCAATCGCAGCACGGCATCAACGGCGGATACACCCTGACGCGGGATCCAAAAATGATCTCGGCGTTCGAAGTGATCAAGGCCATCGACGGTCCGCTTTTTATAACGTCCTGCATCACGGTGCGTGGCGAGTGCGATCAGACGGATCGCTGCACCATTCGCGAGCCGCTGAGAAAAGTGAATGAAAGCATCGAACAGGTATTAAGGAACATCAAGATCTCAGAGATGCATGAAGACTCGGAAGTCCTGCACGTGCACAAGCACGATAAGCAAGAAGCAGGAACTGGTAACGATTTCGTAAGTAACGGATTTTTGAAGGAGACAGTAACCATGAGCACGACGACGGCGACCCCAACCAGTCAGGCAGTCACGCATCACGCGAATCCCAACGGGATCAAGCTACCCATTTACATGGACAATCACGCGACCACACCGATGGATCCGCGAGTTCTGGAAGACATGCTGCCTTACTTCATGGAGAAGTTCGGCAATCCCGCAAGCCGTAACCATCCTTTTGGATGGGCGGCGGAAGAAGCGGTTGAGACGTCGCGTGAGCGCATCGCGAAGTTGATCGGCGCGACCCCGAAGGAAATCATCTTCACCTCGGGCGCCACCGAGAGCGACAACCTCGCCATTAAGGGCGTGGCCGAGATGTACCGCGAGAAGGGCAACCACATTATCACCGCGGTCACCGAGCACAAAGCGGTGCTTGACACTTGCAAGCACCTGGAAAAATTTGGATTCCGCGTGACCTACCTGCCTGTCCAAAAAAGTGGACTGGTTGATCTCGACGACCTGAAGCGCGCGATGGATGACAAAACGATTCTCGTCACCATCATGGCCGCCAACAACGAGATTGGTGTGCTGCAGCCGGTCGCGGAGATCGGCAAAATGTGTCGCGAACGCGGCGTGATTTTCCACACCGACGCGGTGCAGGCCATCGGCAAGGTTCCCGTGGACGTCAACAAGATGAGCATCGACCTGGCATCGATCACTGGCCACAAGCTGTACGGGCCGAAGGGTGTTGGTGCCTTGTACGTTCGACGCAAGAATCCGCGCGTGCAGTTAGTCCCGATGATTGATGGCGGCGGACACGAGCGCGGCATGCGCTCCGGAACGCTAAATGTTCCGGGCATTGCTGGCTTGGGCAAAGCGTGCGATCTTGCGCGCGAAGAAATGCCGCAGGAAGCAATCAAGATGGCAGCCATGCGCGATCGCTTGAAAGACAGCATCATGAGCCGGCTCGACGAAACATATATCAACGGCACCATGGAGCACCATCTCCCCGGCAACCTGAACATCAGCTTTGCTTATGTGGAGGGCGAGTCGCTGCTGATGGGCATTAACGATATCGCGGTGTCCAGTGGATCGGCCTGCACCTCGGCAACGCTCGAGCCGTCCTATGTATTGAAGGCTCTTGGCACCGGAGACGATCTAGCGCATAGCTCGATCCGCTTCGGTATTGGACGATTCAACACCAATCACGAAATCGATTACGTGGCCGACCGCGTCGTCGAAACCGTAACCCGTCTGCGTGAACTTTCGCCGCTTTATGAAATGGCGAAAGAAGGCATCGACTTAAAGAGCGTGAAGTGGGCAGGAGAAGCGCATTAAAAGCCAGGTGTCAAGGTCGCAAAGTTGCAAGGTTTCAAAAGTGACCTTGATTAATACTTAACGGCTGAAACCAATTACGCTGAAACCTTAAAACATTCGGAACTTTGAAACTTGAAGGAGTAAAAAAATGTCATACAGCGATAAAGTGATCGACCACTACAACAATCCGCGCAACGTTGGATCCATGGACAAAAAAGACTCTGACGTGGGCACTGGCTTGGTTGGCGCTCCGGAGTGCGGTGACGTCATGAAGCTGCAGATCAAAGTGAATCCGCAGACCAACGTCATCGAAGATGCCAAGTTCAAGACCTTCGGTTGCGGATCGGCAATCGCATCGTCTTCGCTCGCGACCGAGTGGGTCAAAGGCAAAACGATCGACGAAGCTCTGGCGATCAAGAACACAGAGATCGTTAAAGAACTCGCTTTGCCGCCGGTGAAGATTCACTGCTCGGTTTTGGCGGAAGATGCCATTCGAGCCGCGATCGGCGACTGGAAGCAGAAACAGGACGCGGTGAAGACCGCCGCAGTCACCGTCGCGCAGTAGTTCAGTTTTTGCCACAAGCGCTTTCGCCACAGACTTTGTCATCCCGAGCGAAGCGAGGGATCTGCATCTTGCAGCCACATGCAGATCCCTCGCTTCGCTCGGGATGACAAGGGTCTCTTGGCTTTAGTTAGCGGGGCCTGAGTGTAGCGAGTTCGAATTGAGTTTCTGATATGGATCAAGCCGTCAAAGAACAATCCGTCACGGAGCAGTCGCTGGATCATTCTGTCGATCAACCCTTAAAGACCGTGCCTACAGCGCCGGTCAAGGGCATCCAAGTTACGGACAAGGCGCTGAAGCGAATTCGCTCCGCCATGGCGAAAGAAAATATTTCGCCGGAGCAAGGTGGCCTTCGTCTGGGCGTACAAGGCGGCGGATGTTCAGGTCTGAGCTACAACATCCGGTTCGATACGCAGCCGCGTGAGCGTGATCGCGTGTTTCAGTTCGACGATGTGCGGGTTTTTGTGGATCCCAAGTCGTTCATCTATCTCCACGGAATGATTCTGGATTACAACGAAACACTGATGCAGCAAGGCTTCGCCTTCGTGAATCCGAACTCGACCAAATCTTGCGGCTGCGGCAGTTCCTTCTCGTAAACGAGATCGTGTGGTAACGGGGCTCCGCCCCGTTCGGACAGGCCCTGAGGCCCAGCGCCGCACAAGCAAAAAGCTAAGCTCCGATTCGGCGACACGAGTTCGCCTCTTTGTTGACATGGCAAATATGGAATCCAAATCCGCATTGGTGATCCCCGGCGACGCTGCGGACGCAACTCCCAGTTGCTGGTCGTGCGGCACCATGCGCGCGGTGCATTTCTGTACCTCTTGCGGAAAGGTGCAGCCACCAATTCCGGTCGATTACTTCAGCTTTTTCGGGTTCCCGCGCAAGCTCAACGTTGACACCGGCGCGCTGGAGAAAGAATTCTATGCGCTAAGTCGTCGCCTTCATCCAGACGTATTCGGCCAGGCGAATGACCAGGAACGCGCGTGGAGCCTCGAACAAAGCTCTCGATTGAACGACGCCTATCGGACCTTGAAAGATCCAATCCGGCGCACGGAATATTTACTGCGACTCGAAGGCATTGAATTGGAAGAGCAATCCAAACAAGCGACCGAAGCGGCGCGCGCGACGGGCACGATGAAAAAACAGGTTGTGCCTCCCGACCTTCTCGAAGAAATGTTCGAACTAAACATGCAACTGGAAGAATTGAAAGCGCTGAAAAAAGCTGGCGAAGATGATCCCGTTCTGCTCGGAGAAATCGGCGAAGCCAAGAATGGCTTGGAAGAAAAGCACGAAGCGTTGTTGAACGAACTCAAGACAGAATGGAATCATTGGGACCGTTCTCTGGAAGGCGGCGCTGTATCAGGCAGCACCAATGAGGATCAGCGCGAGATTCTTAACCGTATGGTTGACGTTTTAAACCGCCGGAACTATGTCCGGAATCTTGTGCGAGATGTAAATGCAGCACTGGAAAGCTAGAAGCATTTTGTAATTTGTAATGGCGTAATTTCGTAATTCGAAATCACCAAATGGCAACTGACAACATCGTCGGCATCGATCTCGGCACCACGAACTCTCTCGTGGCGTACATGCAGGGAGACACGCCTGTCGTCATCCCCGGAGAAGATGGGCTGAATCTCGTCCCCTCGGTGGTAGCGCTCGATCAAAAGAATCAAATCGTCGTGGGCAATGCGGCGCGCAAATATCTGATCGAGACGCCCGAGCGCGCCGTGTATTCCGTCAAACGCCTGATGGGACGCGACTCTGCAGACATTCAAGACGAACTCAAGCTCTTCCCTTTCAAACTAGCGGATGATCTGCAGGCAGGCGAAGTCTTACGCATTAAGATCGGCGACCGGACCTACAATCCGCCAGAGATTTCAGCCTTGGTGCTTCGTCAATTAAAGCGCAATGCCGAGCGTTTTTTCGGAGTGCCTGTCACGCAGGCCGTCATCACTGTTCCCGCATATTTCAACGACGCGCAGCGGCAGGCCACAAAAGATGCTGGACGAATCGCGGGATTGAATGTCTTGCGTCTGGTGAACGAACCCACCGCTGCGTCTCTCGCTTACGGTCTCGACAAGAAGAAGAATGGCATCGTCGTCGTTTACGATCTCGGCGGCGGCACGTTCGACATTTCGATTCTCAAACTGCACGACGGCATCTTCGAAGTCATTGCGACCAACGGCGACACACATCTTGGCGGCGACGACATTGATAATTTGCTGATTGCGATCGCGGTGGATGATATTCGCGGCGACCTCGGGTTGGACGTGCGGCATAGCGGCGAGACGATGGCTCGAATCCGCAAAGCCGTGATCGAGGCGAAGATCGCGCTATCGTCAGAGCCTTCCGCGAAGCTCGATGTTGACCTTCCCAACGGAAAGAAATATCAGCGCGAGATCACGCTCGAGGTTTTCGAGAAGATGATCCAGCCGATCATTGATCGAACTGGTCGGCCCTTGTAAACAGGCGCTCAAAGACGCGGGATTGAAACCCGAACAAATCGACGAGGTCGTGCTTGTCGGTGGATCGACGCGCATTCCGAAAGTGCGCGGACTCGTGCAAGATTTATTCAAACGCGCGCCGCATACCGATCTCAATCCCGACGAAGTGGTTGCTCTCGGCGCGGCGGTTCAGGCAAATATTCTCGGTGGCGGATCCGAAATCACGCAGGACATGTTGCTGCTCGACGTGACTCCGCTCTCGTTGGGGATTGAAGTTGCCGGCGGCGTGACCGATAAAATTATTTTGCGGAATTCGACGGTTCCCGCTTCTGCCACGCAGCATTACACAACGCAGGTGGATGGCCAGACCAACGTCGCGATTCATGTTCTGCAAGGCGAACGTGAACTGGCTCGAGACTGCCGGTCCCTGGCCCGTTTTGACCTGAAGGGCATTCCTCCGATGACTGCCGGAATGGCGCGTATCGAAGTGAAATTTCTGATTGATGCCAATGGAATCCTGCGCGTCTCCGCGCGGGAACAGCGCAGTGGAAAAGAAGCAGAGATCGACGTCCAGCCGACCTACGGACTGACCGATGAACAGGTCGAGAACATGTTGCTCGAATCGTACGACTTCGCGGAAGAAGATTTCCGGGAGCGGCAAGTGATCGAGTCTCGGCGCGAAGCTGAGACGATCCTCAACGCGCTTGCCAAAGCGAAAAGCAATCCGGCGTGGCAGCAGCTGACCGATGACGAACGCGCCGAGGCCGAAAAGCTGGAGAAGGACCTTGTTACCATCAAAGACGGGGACGACTATCACGCGATGCGAAGCGGCATCGACAGGCTGAATATCGCTACGACTCGACTGGCGGAGTTGATGATGGATACGGCCGTCACAACAGCGCTTAAGGGACAAAATATGGATGACGGCGAGGAAGCGGTGACAACACGCGCCGGGCATCCAATGGCAAAAGCTGAATTTGAATAAGAAAGGCAAGGTTTCAAGGTTCTGAAGTTTCAAGGTTTCAATTCGAAACCAAAATCGAGCCGATGTGGAATGAAACCTTGCAACTTTGAAACTTGACGTTTTGAAACATGGAGTCAACAAATGTCTGAAGAGAAATCGCAATCGCATGGAGCCGGGACGACCGTCGTGGATGCTCCCGGCGAAAATACAGTTGAAGTCACTTTCCTTCCCGAAGGCAAGACCGTGACTTTCGAACATGGCAAGCTACCGTATAAAGACCATGGCAAGCAGGAGTCGCTGCTCGACGTGGCGCTGAATTTCGGCATCCATCTCGACCACGCTTGCGGTGGCAACTGCGCCTGCACCACCTGCCATCTCTGGGTGAAAGAGGGCGCGGAGCTGGTTTCCGAGATGGAAGACGACGAAGCCGATAAGCTCGACATGGCCGCCGATCTCCAGCTAAACTCACGTCTCGGGTGTCAGATGGTGATCAATAAGCCGGGTAAACTTGTCGTGGAAATTCCGGCGTGGAATCGCAATTACGTTTCGGAAGAGCACTAGAAAACAGCCGTCAGCCTTCAGCTGTCAGCTCTCAGCGAGATGAGGAGCACGAATTCATGCCTAAACAACTTACGTGGAGCGATCCTGACGACATCGGGATTCTGCTTTCTGAGATTCATCCCGAAATCGATCCGCTGTCTGTCCGGTTCACTGACTTGCACAAGTACGTGATTGCGCTGCCCGACTTCAAGGACGATCCTACGAAGTCGAACGAGTCGAAGTTGGAAGCGATTCAGATGGCTTGGCACTCTGAGGTTCTCGACCGGACCCAGGGATAAAGGCAGGGACAGCCGAATTTATCTTGCTCCCGCTACACTCGGAGCCGCGTCCTCCACGCTCGCCTCGCGCAGAAACTTCGCTGCTTCTTCGGGCGGCGTGGGATTGATATAGAAACCCGTTCCCCATTCGAATCCCGCAGTCTTGGTCAATTTTGGCATGAACTCAATATGCCAGTGGTAATACTCGTTCGTCGGATCCTGCACGGGCGAAGTGTGCACCACCAGGTTATACGGAGGATTGTCGAGCACCCGATCGGCTTTCATCAGCAACAACTTCAGCGCTTTCGCCAGATTTTCGTACATGTGCGACGACGAATTCTCGAATGCCGATTCGTGGCGCTTGGGCAAAATCCACGACTCAAACGGAAAGCGCGGAGCGTACGGTGCGACCGTCAGGAAATCTTCGTTTTCCGCGACCACGCGCACGCCACTGTCCGTTTCCTGTCGAATGATGTCGCAAAACACGCACCGTTCTTTGTAGATGTAGTACTGCTTTGCACCCTGCAGTTCCTCGGCAACATAAATCGGAACAATCGGCAACGCGATCAGTTGGGAATGCGAGTGTTCGAGTGACGCTCCGGCGGCCTCGCCGTGATTTTTGAAAAGAAGAATGTATTTGAAGCGACGGTCTTTCTTTAGATCAAGAATTCGATCGCGGAATGCCCAGAGAACATCTTCAATCCTTTTCGCCGGGAGTGTCGCAAGACTCGCTCCGTGTTCGGGAGTTTCGATGACGACTTCGTGAGCGCCGATGCCGTTCATCTTGTCGAACATGCCTTCGGCTTGCTTGTTCAAATTGCCTTCGATGCCGAGCGCGGGAAATTTATTTGGAATTACGCGCACGGTCCAACCGGGCGCGTCTTTTTGCGGAGTACTGCCATTGACGCTGGGGCGGTAGGCAAGAATCTCCGATGGAGTCTTGTTCTCGTTGCCATAACAGAAGGGGCAGAAACCGCCTTTGATTCTTACAGCTTCGCGCAAAAAGTCGGTGGGGCGCTTGGCACGGTCCGTGGAAATAATCACCCATCGGCCCACGATGGGGTCTTTTCTCAGTTCAGGCACTCAACTAAATCCTTTCAGTAGCGGCTTTCAGCCCCACGATTGTACGACACGGGAAACGCATTTTGGAACAACTCGAATGAAGGGCGGGACTGGCTGCGCTCGAAGTATACGGCGAGAACATCGAAGCGCCACTGGCACGGAAGAGGCATCTGGCGGATAAAATCGCGGGCGACCAAGGACAAGTCTCGTTGCTTGTCTCGATCGACCGCAGCCTCCGCAGATTTAACGTCGCGGGTGGTTCGCGTTTTGACTTCGATAAAACACAGGACGTCGTGGTCCCATCCGACAAGATCGAGTTCGCCGCGATGATTGGGAGAACGATAGTTGCGCGCGATGATGATGTAGCCGCGGCGACGAAGATGAAAATACGCTTCCTCTTCGCCACGCCGTCCGGTGATCTGATGAGCGGGTAAATCGTCCGATGGCGGTGGCAGAGTTTTTACCGCGAGCCAATCGAGGGCGTGCAGTGTCGCGTGGGTGAGGCGTCCAGAGAACATGAGAACACTCTCCGGTCTAACGGTAGCCCCGATTGCTTCAGCGTTCAGTGACGGACATCACACCGCGTTCGGTCATTTTGGAGGGCCCTAGTTCGTCAACTCCGAAACAAACAAAGCGGACGCTTCAGTTGGCATTATCTTCTGTGCCTTCACTTTCCCCACGGTATTTACCAGCACCACACCGCAAAGCGCGATCGCTCCGCCCACCAGCGAAATGAGCCTCGGCACTTCGCCCAACCAGATCCACGCAATGCAGATAGCGACGATTGGAATCACGTAGAGCAACGTCGCGGTGCGTCCTGCCGCGCCGTGCGAAAGTACGTAGCTCCAAGCCACGTAAGCGAGTGCTCCGGGAAAGATGCCCAGGTAAATCACCGCAAGCGTCGCGGATGCAGGAGCGGTGCGAACGGTGTGCAGCACCCCGTTTCCGAATGGGAGCATGAGCGCTGTGCCAAACCAGATCGAATACGCGGTGAACTCTAACGCGCTGTACCGTCCGAGATAATGTTTCTGCAGGATCATGTACAAGGCCGATGTAACTGCGGCTGCGAGCACAAACAAGGCCTGAGAAGAAAAGCGCAGTCCGTCACCTTCCCCGCTGGCAATCAATGCAACGCCGGCGAAGCTGACGAACACTCCGCACCATCCCAGTGGAGTAAGTTTTTCGTGCAGCCAGAGTCGGGCCGCAAGTGCAGTCCAGATCGGCGTTGAAGCGATCAGCAAACTCGCCGCACCGGCAGTTACGCGAGTCTCGCCATAATTCAGCGCGAGGTTGTAAAAAGTGATTCCAACCGCTCCGGTCAGGATGAGACCCGGAATGTCGCGCAACACGGGACCACGAAAGTGCGCAATACCTGCATAGATCGCAAGGACCGTCGACGCGATCAGAAAACGCATGATCGCGAGATTCGCGGGCGAATAGCCGCGAAGTCCGGCGCGAATGCCAGCGAATGCCGATGCCCAAACGACCAAGGTGAAGGTAAGAGCGACGAGAATACGAGATGTAAAGCGGGGCATCGTAAGGCCCTCCTTTCAACAAATGTGAAACGACTTTTTGTGGATGAATTTCTGCGCGAGCAGAACTTCGGTGGGTTCGCGGCTATTACCCGAGGCGATTCGTTGGACTTAGAATCACCAGGTATCGCCGCCACGTTCAGGAGGCCACGCTCCGGCCTGGCGCCTGAGCAGCGCGATCTGGCCGACGTGATAGCTATTGTGCGCCGCAATCTGCCGGACTGTCGCATGAACGGTCGACTCGCGTGGAGACTGCGCTGGTCCCACGCTTTGAATCTTGCGCTCTAGCACCATTGCATCAGCTTCAGCGAACTGCGCGAACCGAGCGAGTAAGTCTATAAATCGCTGCCTCGTAATTTTCCACTGGGCGTCCACCGTCTCGTTGCTCGATGGATTTGGATACACAGGCCAGCTCTCAATCGCTTTATCCGGATAGTGGCGATTCTCGCCTGCGATTTTGGCGAGTTCGTGGTCCATCCAGAAATTCATGTGCTCCACGATCTGCCAGATGGAGTGCGGATATCCCGCAACCGCGCGGGCAGCCTGCTCCGCCGAAATATCTTCGACGCAGGCGATGGGGTCCACGTGAGCGCCTTTACCGTATATGAGTTCGCGCAATGTGGTATCTCCCATACTCTCCATCCTTTCCGCAAACCTTGAAGTTGCTGGCTGCTCGATACAGAAACTACTCTTGGCGCAAGCAGGCAACCCGCGTTTTAAGCCTCGATAACGACTTCGTCGCCGACACGAATCGTACCTTGCGTCAAAATCTGGGCTCGCAAACCTCCGCGGTGTATCAGGCCGTTGATCACGGATCTTCCCGTGAGTCTTTGCAAGTGATCGCATGGTTCACAAAGACGGATGCCGCGAATGCGCACGTCACCGATGACGAACTCCTTGCCCACCAAATGATTGAGGGCGACATTCCGCGTCACAATATTGCGACGAGCTTCTCCGACTTTGAGGTCCAGGTTGTATTCGCGACCCAGAGCCTCAATCGCTTCCGCTTCAATCAGCGTGAGTTCGTAATCGGGCTCCGGCTTATAAAACGTGCCTACTTTCAACGCATACCGATCGCCTTCGAGCCCCGCCCCGGGGATCGCCTGCACTTCTTTAACGGCGAACAAGGCCCCTTCCGACGTCGGGGTGATGTGGATCGATTCCACGGTTCCGTTTTGCATACAGACCTCCCACGCTTATGCTTTTTTCTCTGCTGCGACGATCGAGATCACTTCTTCCAACACATCGACCGCAACGTCTGCTTCGTCTTTTGTAACGACAAGAGCTGGAGCGATTCGAACTGTGCTCGGACCACATCCCAGGAATAGAACTCCACGTTCGAATGCTAGTTCGACAATGCGATCGCGCTCGGTGGCTCCGTATTCGCGAGTGGTCTGGTCTTTGACGATCTCGACACCGATCATCAGGCCACGTCCGCGAACATCGCCGACAATCTTGTGCTTCTTCGGCCAGTCTTCCATACGCTTCCGCATGTGACCGCCGACTTCCTGCGAGTTCTTGAGCAGCCCTTCTTTTTCAATAACATCGAGAGTCGCGAGCGCGGCGGCGATACAAACCGGGTTGCCGCCGAAAGTCGAAGCGTGCGATCCGGGAATCCAGTCCATGACGTCTGCTTTGCTCATCGTGACGCCAAGCGGCATGCCGGACGCAATTCCCTTTGCCATACAAACGATGTCAGGATGCACACCGGTGTGCTCGACCGCAAACCATTTGCCAGTGCGGCCAACTCCGCTCTGGACTTCGTCCACAACCAGCAGGATGCCGTGCTTATCGCAAATGCGGCGCAACTCTTTCATGAAGATGGTAGGAGCAACGACGTATCCACCCTCACCCTGAATCGGCTCGACAAAAATCGCCGCGACTTCTTCAGGAGCAAGAATAGTCTTGAACAATTTTTCTTCAATGTAGCGCGCGCACCCGAGTGCAAATTTCTCGGCGTCTTGTGGACCACCGGAGCAGCCGCGATAGACATCGGGATAGCGGACATGGGTTACACCCGGAACCATCGGCGAGAAGCGGCGCTTCTGCTGCGGCTTCGATCCGGTCAGGGAAAGAGCGCCCATGGTGCGTCCGTGGAACGCTCCAAAGAACGCGATCACCTGTTGGCGCTTGGTGTGATAGCGAGCGAGTTTTAGCGCGCACTCGACCGCCTCGGCACCGGAGTTTCCGTAATACACTTTGTGTGGTCCGGGCATCGGCGCAATCTTCGAGAGCCGCTCGGCCAGCGTCACCATTCCTTCGTAATAAAAATCTGTGCCTGACATGTGGATCAGTTCCGCCGCCTGCTTCTGAATGGCAGCGACCACTTCAGGATGGCAATGGCCGGTGGAAGTCACAGCAATACCAGCGGAGAAATCGAAGAACTCATTGCCATCGACGTCCTCGACCACGATACCGCGGCCGCGCTTGGCAACCATCGGATAGGAGCGCGTGTATGACGGAGAAATATATTTGTCGTCTCCCGCAAGAATGCGTTTGGCATTGGGGCCGGGAATCGCAGTGATGAGCTTGGGGCCGGCAATCAAAGTCTTGGTGGTCATGAGGTCCTCCGAATCGATTTCGTAGTTTGGAAAGCTGGCAGCGCCCGCAGATACGGGACTGCTTGGGCTCGGAGCTAAAGGCCAAAAGCTAAGGGCCAAAAGCGATCAGCGAGCAATATTTAAGAGTTAAGAAAAATTAGTCGCTGCCGAAGAGGTTGGCGCGGACGTTCGACGGCAGAACGGACAGATAGCGTCGGGGACAGGCACGTCCCTCGATCCAGCAAGTCCGTAACAGCGAAATTGAGCCAGTCGAGCGCATAGCAGCTGTAGTTAGTATATCTCGGGTTTGATCGCCGCGTAACCCCCTAAAATAGGGTCGCAGAGGTGGACAGGTGCGTTATCCCCTACGTGACTCGGGGTGATTCCGGCGCAAATACGAAGCGGTCACTGAGCAAAAAATTAACAAGCGAGCAGGCGACGATCGCAAAGATATTCGAAGCGATGTAATTGAGTTTGGCTTGGCCGACCAGCAACCACATCAGGCCTAGATTTCCGGCGATCGATACCGCTCCGTTACTGACGTTAAACTTTGCCAACCGCATCAGCGACTTCATCGGGCGCGTGCTGGGACGATCCGCCCAAGTGAACCGTTCATGCCACAGGAAGTTGTTGATTACCGCGAGTTCGACAGCAAGGCCTGTGGCCAGCAGATAGTTTAATTTGACGCTCGAACGAAATACCGCCAGCGCCGCGAGTTGCACGACGATCCCGATTCCGCCAACTGCATTGAACTTCAACCAGCGGAGAAAAATCCGCCTCTGATCTTTCTGAGAACTGAGAACCGGGAACTGAGAACTGGTCATCGAACTCTTCATCGAATTCTCTCTTCTCGATAGAGCCGGATCGTATTTTTCAGGCATATGACTCCCAGCATCAGCGCCATGCCAGCTAATCCGATTGCCCCGCCGATATCGAACAGGCGGTAATGTCCATGAAGTACCCACGCCCAGCGAAAGAGCGCGAGGTTTCCAACGATCAGTAGGACACGAAGTTCTGTCGGCCCAAAATGCCACATCGAGAGATGGAACTCGCCGAGTGTATAGGTGGCCAGATACGACTGGATGGAGAGCAGCAGAAACGCAATCAGCAATCCGATCGCGATCACAGGATGCATGTATCCCGAAAGCGCCAGCCCTCCCATCATCGCAACAGCGCCGATGGAGTCGATCATGTGATCGACGTAAAAGCCATAACGCGGGCGTTGCTGCTGGCGAACCCGAGCCAGAGTTCCGTCGAGGCTGTCGCCGAACCAGTTCAGCGCGAGACAGGCGATGACTGCCAGCAACATGCGACGGTCGAAAGCGGAGAGAGCGTAGCAGATGCCGGTCGCGATCTGGGCTAGAAATCCGATGAGGGTCAGGTGGTCGGAGTTCACCCACGCAGGCATGCGCTCGGCCATCCGGACTAAAGCGCGCTTTTCGGCCGACGCCAGAAAACTTCCGTGAACTCGAGTCGCTTGCTTGAAGTCGGCGCGACGGGCCTCGGCCAATGTCTTGGGATCGACCTGTTCTGCGAAATCTGCGAGTAATGTGGCCACAAATGCCTCCATGTTGAAGGCACTATGGCGTGGAGCCGGAAACATGGCAATGCAGCGGAGGTAAAACCGGCATCAACCGGCAACCCTATATTTTGCAGCTGGTTAGAAGGGTTCCTCGTCTCAATGTCCAACGCCGAATCGGGTCGAATCCGCGTTCAACTCAAGCTCCTCGCCAGAAACTCCCTCATCGCAGTTGTGATCTCCACAACGTGTGTTTCCAGCGCAAAGTGTCCCGTATCCAAAAATTGGACCGTGGCATTCGGAATATCCCGCCGAAACGCCTCCGCACCTGGAGGGATGAAATACAAATCGCGCTTTCCCCAGATCGCCAGGAGCGGCGGCTTTGCTTTTCGAAAATATTCCTGAAACGTCGGATAGAGTTTCACATTGTTCGCATAATCAAGAAATAGATCGAGCTGAATGTCCGTGTTACCCGGACGCGCCATCAACGCCGCATCGAGCGTGTATCCCTCCGGCGCGATTGAGTCTGGGTTGGGAATACCGACAGAATATTCATGCCGCATTCCTTCGAGATTCAGGCCCTTGCGGATCGCTTCCCGATTTTCAGAAGTTGGCTGGCTCCAATATCGTCGAATGGGAGCCCATGCATCTCCCAGTCCTTCTTCGTAGGCATTGCCGTTCTGTGAAACGATTGCGGTAACTCGCTCAGGACGCGCCATTGCCAGACGAAAACCTGTTGGCGCTCCATAGTCAAAGACATACATCGCATAACGCTTGAGCTGCAACGCGTCGGTGAAAGCCAGGATCGTTTTCGCCAATGCGTCGAACGTGTATTTGTAGTGGCGACTTTCAGGAACTTCGGTGAATCCGAATCCCGGCAGGTCTGGCGCGATGACTCGGTACTTGTCCGCTAGACGCGGAATGAGTTCGCGATATTGAAATGAAGATGTCGGAAATCCATGCAGTAACAGCACGACCGGCGCGTCGGATGGTCCAGCCTCACGGTAGAAAACTGTCACTCCGTCGGCCTCGATGCGACGGATCGAGGTAAGCGGGATATGCGTTTTCTCAGGCATAGAAGCAGAAAGTATAGCCGGAGACGCACCTGCGAACGCGACCAAGCTACTGCCCTGTGTTAAGAAACGTCGACGATTCATCTTCCCTCTTTCCTTATTCCTTCTGAACCTAAGCTTGATCCAGCACCGCCGAGCGAATCTGTTCAACAGCCCAGCCAATCTCCTCGGTTGTAATTACAGCGGGAGGCGCAATCAACAGATGATCTCCGGTGACTCCATCTACGCAACCCTGCATGGGATAAACAAGCAGGCCGCGCCGAAAACACGCTTTACCAACGAGGCCAGCGAAATTCTTCTCTGGCGCGAACGGTGCTTTCGTCTTCTTGTTTTCGACGAACTCAATGCCGCAGAGTAGGCCCAGTCCGCGGACATCGCCCACGACATCCAAATCGCGCAAACTCTCCAACGCAATCTTCAACTCCGAACCCGCAGTGCTCTCCGAGTTCGAGTCCGCCGCGTGCACCAATTCTTGCGATCGGATTCGCCGCAACACCGCGCGCCCCGCGGCTACTGAGACGGGATGCGCGTTGTAAGTGAATCCATGGAGAAAAGATCCTGATCCCGCAGCGATCGCATCCACGATTTTCTTGCTGGCGATCACGGCACCGAGTGGTGCATATCCTGACGACAGGCCCTTTGCGGTGATGAGGATGTCGGGAGCAATTCCCGAATGCTCGACCGCAAAATTGCGCCCGGTGCGGCCCATTCCGGTCATGACCTCGTCGGCAATCAGCAGGACGCCGTGACGCTGACAGATTTCTGCGATGGCTTGCAAGTATCCCGGCGGAGGAACTACAGCTCCGAGGGTCGCGCCGCTCATCGGCTCAAAGATAAACGCCGCTGCTTCTCCGTTTGTCGATTGAATGGCGCTGTCCAGTTCAGCGGCGTACTGCTGTCCGCAGTTGTAGCAACTGTCGGTGCAGTCAAATGCACATCGATAGCAATACGGAATGCCGATGTGTTCGAATTCGCGCACCATCGGCAGATAAATTTCGCGACGTTTCTTGTTGCCGGAAACGGAGAGCGCGCCGAGCGTAGAACCGTGATAACTCTGCTGGCGACTCAGAATCTGATGGCGATTCGTTTCGTCCGATTTCAACTTGATATTGCCGCGCAAGTTTAAGGGCGGTCTCGACCGATTCGGATCCGCCGCTGGTGAAGTAGACTGCTCCGCCAGAAAAATTTGCTCCCGCGAAATCGAGCAACTCCTGCGCAAATTCTTCTGCAACTGGCGTCGTGAATTGGCTGGTGTGGACAAATTCCAACTGGCGCGCCTGCTCCGCTATGGCATCGCCGATTTCGCGGATACCGTGTCCAATAAAATTCACCGCAGCGGATCCGGAAAAATCGAGATAGCGGTTGCCGTCGCTATCCCAAACATAAACACCTTCGCCGCGGACAGCCACGGGATAGGGCTTGACGAAGGAACGGCGCATCACCGGCGTGCGCAGTTGTTGAGTCACAGTAGGCTTGTCCATTCGACATTCCGATTCTCGCGGGATTATAACGGCATCATCTTAACTGGATGGCTTTTACGCGCTCGCCGACCTAAGAACTCATCGGCGCGGATCGGAGCGCTTCGATGGAAGCTTTCACCTGGGCAGTTACAGCTTCGGTATCGCGCAGCGTTAATCCAACGGTTGAAATCGGAGCGCCCACCCGCATCTCCAAAGGCTGACACTTGATGTGATAAGTGTTCATGGGCAACAAGGCGAACGTATCGACCAGCGCGATCGGAACAATGTCGGCCTGCGCCTTGATGGCTAGAAAAAATGCTCCCGGCAAAAATGGTTGGATATTGCCATCGCGCGTGCGGCCACCTTCCGGAAAAATCACTAGCGGCACGCCGTTGCGAAGGCTGCGGAGGGCGGACTTAATCGCGCCGATCGAGGCAGAAGGATTCTGCTGATTGATACAGACTTGTCCGGAACGCTTCAGATGCCATCCCACAAACGGATAGGCCAACAGTTCACTCTTAAAGATAATGCGGAAGTGAAACGGCAAATTCACATACAGGATCGGAATATCCAGAGCCGACGCGTGTGTCACCGCATAGACGCGCGGCTTGGAGTTGTCGAACTTGCCGTCTTCCGCCTCGATACCCGTTACTTTGACCGGTGAAAAAATCGTCTTCATCACCAGCCACGACCAGAGACGCGCGAAGTTGTGCTGGATGCGCCCATCGCGATCAAAGAGTGAACAGATCAGGGAGAGCGTCCCTAAAACTAACGTGTAAACCCAGATAAGCGGGTCGATGATCAGGTAGGAACGCAGGGCACTCAACAAGCCGTGACGGTTTGTCGAGGCTTCGGGCTGCGCCGCCCACGTGGGGACAGCCGCCCCCGGCTGTTCAGCCGAGCGCAGGTCGGCGTCTTTCTCGGGCTCCGCGGTTGTGGCGATCTTGTTCACTGTTTTTCTAGTCGCAAACTTTTCGCGGACAGAAGCGTCCGCGCCACACAAACTCAAGCTGACACGATCCAACTAATTAATCACTAATCAATCTTAGATGCGCAGGCCGAGGATTCGCATCGCCTCTCCCACGACGTAAATTGAACCGGTAACTACCACTAATCCTTTGGGACCGGCGACCTCACGGGCGCGATCCATGGCTGATGCTACATCGTCAGCGTCTTCGATGTCTGCGCCAACAGATACGCGGGATGCAGCCTGCCTAATTTCTGCGGTCGTCGCCGAGCGGGGATTGTTAGCATTGCTAACGATTATCCGATCTGCGATCGGAAAGAGAATTTCGGTCATTTCCTGCATCGCTTTGTCGCGCATCACACCGAACACCATGGTGATCTCGCGCCTAGGTGTTGAATTCTCAAACGCCGCGGAGAGCGTGGACCGCAACGCCCAGGCTCCTGCGGGATTATGCGCAACGTCAAAAACATATTCAGGATTGTCTCCTGCAGCAGGCACCACCTGAAAGCGCCCGGGCCAATGCGTTTCGCGGATGCCTCGCGCTATGGTCTGGGCAGTGATTTTTCGGGCAAGCTCGCGCGACACGCGCGGAATTTCCTGCTTGTGCAACGCCACGGCCGACGCAATTGCCAGCGCGATGTTGCGTAGCTGATGACGACCGGCGAGCGGAGACTCGACCAGAATCTGCTCTCCCATCACTTCGAGCGGGTAACGATTCCAAATGTTCGCGGGCTCGTGCCGGTCAACTGGTTCCCCGCCGCTCAGATAATTTTCGCTGTTCGGCGACACGGGAGGCACATAGGGCACGGCATTGACCGCGTGCGCGCCGGCATCAAGAATCGCGTTGCCAATCACGTCATTCGCTTCGGGCAACTGTGGCAAGGTTACAACGACTCCGCCTTTGCGAATGATGCCCGCTTTTTCGCGCGCGATCTCGGTAATCGTTTCGCCTAAATACTTCTGATGATCCAGCGCCACGTCGGTGATGATGCTGAGCCGCGGATCGACTACATTAGTGGCGTCCAGCCGACCACCCATTCCGACTTCAAGCACAACCATGTCGGGACGATTGCGCGCGAAATATTCGAACGCCATCGCGGTCAGCATTTCAAAAAAGCTGGGATGCCACGGCAGATCGCCTTCCGACACCAAACGCTCAGCGGTGCGATCCACGACATCGTGCAGAAGCGCGAAGTCGTCGTCGCTGATCGGTTCGCCATCGAGTCGAATGCGCTCGTTAATGCGAACCAGATGAGGCGAAGTATAAAGTCCAGTTTTTATACCGGAAGCTTGCAGGATTGAAGCTAAGGTTGCTGCGGTTGAACCTTTTCCGTTTGTCCCAGCGATCAGAACACTAGGAAATTTATTTTCAGGATTTCCCAACGCCGCGAGCAGTCCTCGCATGTGCGCCAAGTCGAATTTGTGCGAGGGCGTCTGCGCCAACTCATGGCCCAACGCGTACATCTGCGCGACTGCAGTTTGGTAGGACAGGGGCAGCTCTCAGCTTTCAGCCATCAGCCGTCAGTTTCGATCCTTCAGTTTCAATCATTCCGGACGATGTCATCTAGTGAACGACACTCAACGGTTAATCCTTCGCGCTGAGCAGGGATTACGGGGACTTGATAAGCAGTCGCTCATAAGAAGCGAAAGAGGTCTTGAGGTTTGAAACTGATCGCTGATGGCTGATCGCTGATGACTGACGGCTGCCCTACGCCGCCATAAATTCCAGCGCCCGCGCAATATACGGTTTCAAGTCTTTGCGTGGAACCACGGCATCAAGCATTCCGTGCTCCAGCAAAAATTCGGAGCGCTGGAAACCGGGCGGCAATTTCTGCCGGATTGTCTGCTCGATCACGCGAGGCCCAGCGAATCCGATCAGCGCACCGGGTTCTGCGATATTGAGATCGCCCAGCATCGCGAACGATGCGGTCACTCCGCCTGTTGTGGGATCAGTCAGGACCGAAACGTATGGGACTTTCGCCGCGTCCAAACGAGCCAGCGCGGCTGAAATTTTCGCGAGTTGCATCAGGCTGATGACGCCTTCCATCATGCGCGCGCCGCCGGAGGCCGAGATAATGATGATCGGGGTGCGGGTCGCGACAGACTTTTCAATCGCCCGGGTAATCGCCTCGCCAACCGCCGCTCCCATGCTGCCGCCAATGAAGGAATACTCCATGGCGCTCACAATCACAGGACGGCCATTCAACTTGCCGTGCGCGTTGATGATGGCGTCTTTAAGTCCGGTATCGGCCTTCGCTCGCTTCAGACGCGACGAATAAGCTTTCAAATCAACAAATTTCAGAGGATCGGTCGAAGCAAGATCACTGTCGAAAACTTCGTACTGATTGTCGTCGAGAAGCTGGGCCAAACGTGTTCGGGCATCAAGACGAAAATGCTTATCGCACTTTGGGCAGACGTTGAGATTGTCTTCCAGGTCTTTCTTCCAGATAATCTGACGGCAGCCATCGCACTTGACCCATAGTCCCTCGGTGCGAACCTTCTTCTCGCCCGAAGTGTCCAACTCGCCGGATTGTCGCTTGAACCATGTCATAGGTAGCTGTCAGCCATCAGCATTCAGCCATCAGGAAAATCCTAAAACCTTCCTGTCTCCGTCTTACCTGACGGCTGATGGCTAACGGCTAGTATTCGATTCCTCTCTGCGCCATTACGCCTTTTTCGTAGGCATGCTTTACCTGGCGCATTTCGGTTACGGTGTCGGCAATTTCAACGATCGCGGGATGCGCACTTCGTCCGGTCAGGATCACGTGCACCATTTCCGGCTTCCGCACGAGCGATTCCGCTACTTTCGCCGGATCCAACATGCCGTAACTGATCGCGTAATTGATTTCGTCGAGCACCACCAGATCCCATTCGCCCGACTGGATCGCCTTCTCGGCTTCCGCCCAGGCATCCTCGACCATCTTCACGTCTTCGGGATCGGGCTTCTCGGCTCCAACTTTCACGAAGCCCCGTCCCATCTGCTTCATGATGAACTTGTCGCCGAAGGCTTTGACGGCGTCGAGTTCTCCGTAATGCCAGGAACCTTTCAGGAATTGCAGCATCAAAACGCGCATTCCCTGCCCCACCGCCCGCAACGCCGTTCCCATGGCCGCAGTGGTTTTACCTTTGCCGGGTCCGGTATTCACGATGATGAGACCGCGGCGGATGTCTGACATGGCGACGAATTAGTGATTGTACGCGGACGGAGATGTCCTTGCCATAGTGCGACCTGCGACGGACGCTAAGTGCCTGAAAAGAAACTATAAGCAGAGAAAGCAGGCTTGGCGCTACAAACACGAAAGCGGACGGTTAGGGAAACCGTCCGCTTCGAGTCAAACGGGGAGAAACGCTTCTTGGCTGGTTGCCTAGGGCATCTCAACCACGCGCTGCGATTTCGGCTGACCTTCGCCGACGGCAACGTTTGGATCTTCTACACCGAGCAGTCGTGCCGCGATCCGCAAAGAGTCAATCTCTTTTCGAACGCGCGTCAGTTCCTGCTCCTTCATGCGCAGTACATCGTACGGGTTTTTCATTGGGGGAGGGCCTCGCTACAAATTCAGATTCCTAACGCCTGTTAAGAAATACAGTAAGCCAGTTTCGTCTCGCTGGAAAGCTCCCAGAAGTGCACTCTGGTGCGGAGTTCCATCGCTCGACAACAGGTCTGCCTGGCCGCTGACCCGTTACTATTTCGTTAATGACCTAATTAATGGCCTAGGTGATAGGGATGTTTCTTGAGAATGGTGAAGGCTCGATAGAGTTGCTCAAGCAGAACCACGCGCGCCAACTCGTGAGGGAGCGTCATCCTTCCCAGAGAGAGTGTAGATGCAGCTGCACCACGCGCTTCTTCGCTGAAGCCATCGCTGCCACCGATGGCAAACAGCAGGGGCACGGCGTTCAACTGCTCACGATCGAGGAATTGGGCGAGTTCTTCGGAGGACAACTGCTTCCCTCTTGAATCGAGGAGAACGAGTTTGTGCTTGTCTTTGTTTTTGGTTTGACGTGAGTCACCAGCGAGCGCCAAGACCGCAGCTTCGTCTTTAACCGGGACGCCCGCTGCTTCGGCATAGTGAGAGATGCGTTCGAGATATTCGTCGGTGAGGGCCTGGATCGCCGGCTCTTTCGTTTTCCCGATCCATGCCACTTTGATCTTCATAGGATTTCGGGTGCGAGGCGCAACTTTGAGGAGCGCGCGTTCTTCGTTCCGTTCGCCGAAGGCTTGGTCCGCCTAGGCCTTCTTCTTGCGCGCTTTCTTGGGTGCCGATGAAGTCGCTGCGGCTTTGGTTTTAGCAGTCTTCACGGAAGCGGTCTTCTTAGAAGCGGCGTTAGACACGGCGCGTTTTGCCTTTGGCTTGGGCAGCAACTCAGATGGTTCAATCCGCTTGGCGGACTTCCACAACCGCTCCAGATCATAGAACTGGCGGGCCTTCTCAGAGAAAATGTGGACGACGAAATCCACGTAGTCGAGCAGCACCCACTCCGCCTGTTTATAGCCTTCGGAGTGAGTGACGCGCATGCCTAACTTCTCGATGCGCTCTTCGACGGCGTCGGCGATCGCTTGCACCTGACGCTGATTGGCGCCGCTGCACATCACAAAATAGTCGGTGAATGCTCCGGAACCTTTTTCCAGTTCAAGAACAGCGACGTCTTCGGCTTGCTTGTCCTGGCAGGCGAGGATGGCCTCACTCACTTGCTGTTTCAGCTCTTTCTCGTTGGTCATAGGGAGCTTAATTGTAACCCGCCAGAAGTCAGGGCGTTTTGGATCGTCGCCGTGCTGAGCAGTTCAGGGGATCGTCGTTCAGAGGATCGTCATTCAGGGAATCGTCGAATCATCCCACGGTTCAACTTCAAAATATGCTTTCGGCTGATGGAAGGTCGTCTTGAATCGCGAGAAGAAACCATTTTGCCCTAGAAGCACTCCGGCAAACTTGAACGTATCGCAAAACGCACAAGCGGTCTTGACCTCGAAAGCATGGTCTTCATCGTTTTCCATCAAGACAGTCAGAGACAACTCCGCGACTCTTGCGACCTGCCTCATCCCAGTAGTCCCGGAAAATATCCAGACTGGTGCGTGGGTGAGATCAAGTTTGAGATCTCGGGCTAGTTCGGCAGGAAAAATTGGATAGTCGGCTCCCGAATCCACGAGAGCCATAAGCCTCGGCGAAGTGTGGAAACCATGTCTCAGAACGACGTCAAGATAGGGTCGCGGAGGGGTATTTGGAAAGGCAGTCGTGTAAGTGAAAATCATGCGGCTTATCTTGTCCCGGCCGCAAGACCCTCACCTTCCAACGGCATTCTAATCAGGACCGGATCGTCCTCGCCCATCAACTTCGCCTGCGAGGCGGCCGCGCGAATCGAGTCCCCAGTCGCCACCAACCGAGTCTTGTCGTGCGATAAAGCGACCCAGGCGCCCGGTGGGGCGTCATTCAATACTGCACTCAGATCGCGTGGAAATCCGACCTTTTCGCCCTGCATGGGCTTTTTATCAGACATAGGAGCACCTGCCTCCATTGGAAGACTCCAGGTTGGCAAAGTCAATACCCATTCGGAGGGTAGGCGCTTCAACGTAACAAACAGTCAGCGTTCAGTCTGTTGTCCGTTCGCTAGGCGGGGGATCTACTTCCTGGCTTTAACTCTAACTTCAACTTTCACTTCGTACGATACAGATCGTGCTTCTTGATGTAATCCGCTACGCCCGGATTCAGCCAGCGCGCCAACGGCTTGCCCTTCGCGGCCGCTGCGCGAATCTCGGTTGCGGAGACGCTCTGGTTTACGCCGTCCAGCAAATGGAGCGAGACTCCGGGCAGAATCAGATCGCCTTTGGCTGGCTGCTTCTTGAACGGAAGCGTCACGGCCGCCGATGGACGCAGTTCTTCCGGCAGAGACTCTGCTACATCGCTTAACGAAAATCCGGGACGGCTGGCGACTACGAAATCGCACTCCCCCAATAGAGCGCGAGCTTCGCGCCATTTTGCGATGTCGCGGAAGGCATCGATCCCGATCAGAAAAAAAAGACGATCCGCTTTCTTGAGAGTTCGTTTCAAACGCCGAACCGTGTCGATGGAATAACTCACACCGGAACTATTAACGCCTTGCGTGGGGACAGCCGCCCTCGGCTGTCCAGCGGAGCGCAGCTCCACAGTCATCTCAACCGGTGCCTCCAACAACGATGCCGTGAATCGCTTTTGATCTTCGGTGGCGAGCGTGACCATCGCATAACGGTGAATAAACGGTGTTAAGGGCTGTTTCTGTTTGTGAGGAGGCACGTTATTCGGGACGAACAACACTTGCTTCAATGCAAAGCGGTCGGCGGCTGCCTCGGCCAAGGCGAGATGTCCGCGATGAACGGGATCGAAGCTGCCTCCGAAAAGTCCGATGTTCATTTCTTGTGTGCCTGTCTTATTTGCCTACTGCGTTTGCCTGCTGCGTGTGCCCACTGCGCCCCGCTAGTTTCGTCGCTCGCAGGCAGTTCTTGCAAGTCGCGTTAAAGCTAAATACCACGCGCGCGACGTCCTGTTGCCCGACTATGTTCCCAATCGCGAATTTGTACCTGCGAGTTTTGCAGAAAATCGCAGTTGGGATTAGGCTGTGGGTAAGCGTTCTCACTTCTTCAGTTTAGTAGTCGCCCCGCAGGTTGTGCTTGGCAGATTTGCGCTTGGCATTTTCCTATCCGGTTGGTGTACCTCTGGCCAACATTGCCGCAGGAAACTGCGGTGGACTGCCGTAACTCGCTCTGCGCGCACTCTACGCATAGCATGAACTTATGCGAATGAACCTCCCCCTCATCCGCAATTTGGCTGTCGCTCCGGCGCGCGCTCCCATCTTGCGCTACGGAGTCGCTCTCCTCAGCACGGTCCTCGCTTTAATTCCCACTCTGTTTTTCTCAGACGTCGCGGAGAGCCGCCTCGTTGTCTTTGCCGTCGCGGTGATGGTCAGCGCGTGGTACGGAGGATGGAAGCCCGGACTCGCTGCCACTTCCTTCGCCCTCACAGTGAGCGCCTATTATTCGCTCACGGGAGATCAGACTCCGGGCGAGTATCACCGAGCCGTCGCACATCTTGCATTGTTCTTCGCTGTGGCATTGCTGATCTGTTGGTTCAACGCCGCCCTGCGCGCGACGCAGGAAAGCTTGCGCCGGTCGGAAAGCAATTTCCGTTCGCTGGTAATGAACGCTCCCTATGGCATCTGCCGTTGCGACGCTTTGGGAATGTTGCAGGATGCGAATCCCGCACTGGTGACCATGTTTGGATACGCCAACGCCGAAGAGCTTAAGGGACGCCATCTCGGAAGCCTGTACGCCGACGCGCAACAGTGGTTCCAGACAGCCGATTATTTTCACGCGCGCAAGGAATTCAACGATCTGACTACAGAGTGCGTACGCAAGGACGGCGCTGCAATCGTGGCTCGCATTTCCGGACGTTCGATTCCGAACGGAAAATCAGGGGGCACGTTCGAAATCTTCATCGAAGACGTCACCGAAACCCGTACGTTGGAACTGCAACTCCGCCAGGCGCAGAAGATGGAAGCGATTGGCCGACTCGCGGGAGGCATCGCGCACGACTTTAATAATTTGTTGATGGTGATCTCGGGCTACTCCGAATTTCTGTTGGAGCGCATCGGGCCTGATCCGCGACTTCGAGGACCAGCACAGGAAATTTCCAATGCGACGCAGCGTGCGACATCCCTGACTCGGCAGTTGCTCGCTTTCAGCCGCAAACAGATGCTCGCTCCAAAGGTGCTCGACCTGAACGAAGTGGTGGCTGAAAACTTGAAGATGCTCACGCGCATGATCGGCGAGGACATCGATCTCGTCATGGTTCCGGGACCCGTGCTTGGGTGCCGTACGTGCCGATCCCGGACAGATTGACCAAGTCATCATGAATCTGGCCGTCAACGCTCGCGACGCCATGCCTCAGGGTGGCAAGCTCACGATCGAGACCGCCAACATTACGCTCGACGAGAATTTTGCTCGCACGCACACCCCACTTACCGCTGGCGACTACATCATGCTCGCCATCAGCGATACCGGCGTTGGAATGGACGGTGACACACAGTCCCGTATTTTCGAGCCCTTCTTCACCACGAAAGGCGCGAAGGGGACAGGCCTCGGACTCTCCACCGTGTATGGGATCGTGAAACAAAGCGGTGGCTTTATCTTCGTCGACAGCCAGCCACAGCGTGGCACGGCATTCAGAGCATATTTCCCACGAGTCGATGGCCGCGAAGATGCGGCAGCGGCGCAGGATGCTCTCGTGCTTCCTCGCGCAGAACATGGGCAGGAAACAATTCTTCTCGTTGAAGACGAAAGCAATCTTCGTCGACTCGCTCGCCAGTACCTCGAGACGCAGGGCTACAAAATTCTCGAGGCCGAAGATGGCGCTGCCGCGCTGCAAATTGTGGACGGCCATCAAGGCAAGATCGACTTGCTGCTCACCGATGTGATCATGCCCGGCATGAATGGTCGCGAACTGGCTACTCAGATCTCTAAACTTCTGCCCGACGTTCGCGTTCTCTACATGTCCGGGTACACCGAGAACGCCGTTGGCCATGACGGCACGCTCGACGCGGGAATTAACCTCATGCAAAAACCGTTCAGCCTCCCCGCTTTGAGAGAGCGAGTGCGCGAGGTGCTGGATTCCGAGCCGATTCCGGTTGAATTGACGCTGGCCGCGCGTGCGGGAGACTCCAGCATGCTCTCAGAGCGAAAAGTGCCGCCCTTCCGCGCACGCCGATTTAACCTTCAGCTTCCTCTGCGTTATCGTCCTCTGGGAGAGCAAAGCTGGCGTCCGGGAAAGACGGAAAACATCAGCCGCTCTGGGTTATTGTTTCAAGCGCAGGAAGTTCTTTATCCCAACGCACAGTTGGAAATTAGCCTCGTGCTGCCGGCGGAGATTGCCGGACTCTCCGCCACGGAAGTGATTTGCCGAGGAGAAATCGTGCGGTCCACCGGAGCGCAGGGGCCGGGCATGCCGCCGGCGCTGGCGGCGAAGATTCTCCAGTACCAGTTCCAGCACGGGGCACATGTAGGCGAAGCGTAGCCTCGGGCGGAGACGGGGTTTTGCACCGTCCAGCAGGGCCGAACCCCCGCCGGTGGATGGTTATTCTTGGTGACCGTTGCTCGGTTACCTTCGATACTCAACTCAGCTTGGACATCTCCACTCAAGACTGCTACATTTCGGCCAGTAGTCTTGTTTCTTCGTATCTGATTTCACGAGGCTAATCTTCACGAGGATAATCATGTCCCTGGTCGTAAAACTGGAAGATGATCTCGGCGAACGCAGCGAGTGGGTCATGCTGCACGGCGTTGTTCCTGCAACAAACACTGCGGATTTCCTACTCTTGAGCGGCATCGATCCCTTCGGCAAGACTGTGTTCAATCATCTGCAGATGGAAACATTCCTCAAAGAATGGGATCGCGCCAAAGATCGCGTCCGCGACGACAACCAAAAAGAATCGTGGGAAAAAGTAAAAGAAATGGCCGAAACCTGCCGCCACGACCGGGACTTGTATTTGCGGTTTGTTGGCAACTAAACGGGATCTTGAGTTCAATCGTTTTTCGCAAATATCAACTCGCCTCATCTCCTTTGCCAACCCGCAGACGTTTGGTGTGCTCCGCACTCCAAGCACAAATTTATATCCAGATTTGCGTCGTAAATCGCGGTGGGAAAGCCGCACGCGCCACAGGTGTTGTCCGGTAACGATTGCCCATCGGAATTCTTTTGACTTCCTTCACGTTCCATCGATTCCTCGCGGGCCATCTCAGCATGAGACGATCTAATCCTTGGCTGAGACAGTCGTGAGACGAATCTTCTGCCTGCGATCGACGCAAATCCATTGGAATGAGTGAGGCTAGGTGACGGAAGTAACTCCACAGTCTCTTAATGAGACTCGATGGCACGGGTTTTAGCGGAGACTGTGAATCCGGATTCCAAGTTTCAACTTCATCCACGATCTGTCGGCTGTATAAATAGGAGCTTCGAGGGCTATTCCTAACGCAAGGCAGGCTCGATCGCCCAATGACAACCCGAGTGCCTGGGTCTGGATTACCAAACCGCCCGCGATCCTGGCGTGTTCAGGCGTAAAGGCCTCGACATCTCGGATCGGACTTACCGCATCCTCCCACGCTTCATCAGGATCGGCCCCCACGCTCACCAGCTTCCTATGGACTTCGGCAAGATTCACCGTGCTACACACCGCTTCGCTTAGTAATTCCGCGGTCAGTTCATCGGAGCCCGCTTCGTTGTTGAGCAAGAAGAGAATCGCGGAAGCGTCGAGCACAATCCTACTCACGCTTGGCAGCCTCACGGCGCTCCGCGATGAGTTCGTCGGCCAGTGACCTCCCTGGTTTCATGTATCGCCGGACTCGCTTTTGAGCACGCTCAATGAGGCGTTTGGGCGTGGTGATCCGCAGTTCGTCATCCTCGATCCGCAAGACCACTTCGTCGCCAGCATCGACGCCGAGCGCTTTGCGGAAAGATGCGGGGATCACCACGCGTCCATTCTCGTTGATTCGGATACGAGCTTCAGAGGTTAATGTCACGTCGTTCATATTATGACACTAATATAAAATAATGTCATACATAAAGTGATATGACACTTTCCATACTCAAACGAGCAACTAATTAATTAGTAGTTCGTTTTGGAGCTAAGCTCGATTGGCTGGATGAAAATTACTTGGAAAGTGCTCCGAGCGCCTCGCGAAATAGGACGTCGAAGCTTTGAGGGCCCTTACCACTGCGGGCCGAGATCAACGCCTTATCTGCGGCGGCACGCTGATATCCCAGATTCACCAGCGCGGAAATCACGTCTTCCTCCACAGGACTGGTTGCGGCGGCGCTCATTTCAGACTCACCCGTGACCGCCGGAAGCTTGTCTCGAAGTTCCAGAACCATGCGTTCAGCAGTCTTTTTTCCAATCCCCGGAATGCGCGTGAGCCGCGCGAGGTCACCGCTACGAATGGCTCCTACCATCTCATCGGCCGGCATTCCGCTCAGGATCGTGATCGCCAGCTTCGGACCAATCCCACTTACGGTTAAAAGCTTTTCAAAAAGATGTTTCTCGGCGAGGCGCTGGAATCCGTAAAGACTCAGCGCGTCTTCTCGAACATGGGTGTGGATGTGGAGCGCGACTTCAACCCCGGCGGCGGGCAGTTCTGTAAACGTCGGCACACTGATGACGACGTCGTAGCCAACTCCATGAGTCTCCACGATTGCCTGATTCGGATGTTTCGCCAGCAACGTTCCTCGAAGATGCGCAATCATCGCGTGCAATTGTACGGCAGGAAGGCCGCGATCATGCTTAAGCCGCGTCGACGCTCACCTAGGAACAGCCGCCCTCGGCTGTTCCCGGGCGCAGCCCGGTGCTTTCTGCGACCGGCGATCGAGATCTGCAGCAGATAAAATCCATTTTTCCTTTCGCTTCCACAAGAAGTTCCAACCCTCCACAGTTTTTACACAGTCAAAGCGCAGTTTGCCGTTGCGCTAATTTGCGCCATGCCGCAAAGTTCATGCAGTCAAAAGCGTGAGATGTTCTGAACTTGTTCTGACAAAGATTCTGCGTTGCCGGTGATTTTTCGAGAGTGAGTCATCGGGGGAAATTTGGTGCATGTCCAGTGTGCCGGTGCCCGGGCTGAGAGGCCTCAGAAGTCTTTCTTCCAAGAGAGATGGAAACGCGAAATCATAACCCTGAAGCGCAAGCAACAGGAGAGCATCGCAGCACAGCATTTCTTCGGATTGCCGCTGCGCGATGATGGTTCGCGAAAGCGAACGATGACAACCAGAACGTCCACGATAACAATGCGGCTTGGGTGGCTGGCCCGGGCCGCATTTGTTTTTTGCTAGGTATCAATCGGATTTGATCTCGCGCCCGCGATATCCAGACTCACCGAGATGCAATGCTCAGAGTCAATAATAAATCCCAGGCGGGCAGCCTCTTCCCGTTCAGGTTTATTCCATCCACGTAGCACTTGCAGGCTTTCTTGCGTCAAGGTCATCTTTGCGTCTCGGACTCGAGCCCGTAAGTCTACCTGGCGCTGTTCGTGATATACGGCGGCAACCGCTATATCTGAACGCGGAATCGGCCTCCCGGTCTGCTGTCGAAACAATTCAGCTACCCGAGTTTGTCCACTTTTCTTGGAAAAGACTATCTCGGCGATCTGCGGATTGGAGAGGAATAAGCTAACCGGAAAACTCTGCCTCTCGATTAGCCAACGGATTGCGAGTTTGCCCTTTCGCGATAGCGATCTCTTTCGGTCTTGATTCTCGCTGCCTAGCAACTCAAGCGAAGCGCGTACTATGCCGATTGAATATTCGGCCGCATCTTCGTTAATCAAGCTGAGAAGACACAATGCTCCGATTGCCTCCGGAGGGATCATCCACGTATCGCGGATTGTGTTCTTGATATCGACGTCGATATCTTGTATGGAGGTATCCAATCTCGCCCCCTTGCGATTTTTGAAGAACTCTCGTTTGAGCTCTGATTCCACCTGTGTGCCTATATGCTTCTTCTCTTCCGGCGTAAGTTGCTTGATTGAATAGCGGGCGGTGCTTTCTCCGCGCAGAACGACGTCGACCGCTTTCCGGACCGCTCTGGCGCTGCGCTTCGAAAAATCTGGAATGGCGGCGATCGCATTTAATACCACATCCAGCTCTGGGTCGGCTGAAAGTAGCTGCAGTTCTGTTTCGGGCATGAGCCCAATGTAGGAACTCACGCACCCAAAGTCAATGATTTGAACGGTTTATTAGGCAGGCCTCGACATTCTCGAAGCAGAGACAGACGTCAGACACTCCCGCAAGCGGATCGCCACAGCTCTAGCAACAGGGCGTGGAAAAGCATTTCCGACTTGCCTGTACGCTGCAGTCTTGCCCCCAGAAAATTGCCAGTCATCAGGAAAACCTTGCAGTCGAGCAACCATACGAATAGTCAGTCGCGGCATGCCGACGAAGTTCCTCAGCGGCGCATCATCGGCAATTCCGTGGCCATCAACGCTCAGGGTTGCCCACGCGCGCTTCGCGCGAGTCGGTCCTAGATCCGGTCCACCATGTTTCAAACTTCCGCCAACTATGGTGGGCGCGATTTCGTTTGCACGTTCTGTCCACAGTTTGGATCCCTTCCAGCCATTCGCGGACATCAAGTCTCCGAGCACTTCCCCAACAGTAGGAGGCAATCCAAAGTTACCGGTTGGCCAGCTGAAGTCTTCGAAGAGGTCTCTACGAATCGCTGCGAAAACAACTCTTGGCCTGAGCTGTGACACACCAAAATCCGAGGCATTGAAGAGGTGCCAGTCGGAGCGATAGCCAAGCCTGGAAAGTTGCTTCTCGACATACAGTCGATAGTCGCAAAATACCGCGTCCAAAATGCCACGCACATTCTCGATCATTACAGCTTTGGGTTTTACCTCGGAGATGATTCGAATAGCTGCCGGAAAAAGGTTGCGTTCGTCTTTGTCACCAAGTTGCTTGCCCGCAATCGAAAAAGGTGGACACGGAAGTCCCCCCGAGACAATGTCGACTCCCTTATAGGGCGTTGGATCAAATTCACGAATATCCGCCTCCACGACGTTCCATTTCGGGCGGTTGAGCCTGAGAGTTTGACAGGCGTGTCGATCCAGTTCGACCAGCGCAGCATGATCGATGCCTGCCTGCTCAAGGCCAAGTGCTTGCCCTCCCGCGCCCGCACAGAGTTCCAGTGTCGTCAGTTTCTTCATGTCGTGAGAGGCTTAATACTAAAGCCAACTTTGCTTTGACGGTATCTCCTATTTTGCCGGAAGTCTCCGTCACCAAAGGTCGTACTTCTCAATGCGATTAGCGCTTTCGCCCTCGTATTCCACATCTTTCCCACAACAATCCGCCCCTGCTATATTCCCCTCAGCGCTTCCAACCCTCATAATCACTACAGGATTCGCGCGTTCTTCCCATGACTTCAAATTCTTCCGACAACTTCAAAGAGTCGCTTAAGATGCAGGCGGACATCGTCCGCGTCATCGGGGACTACGTCAAGCTGCGGAAGTCTGGGTCGCAAAATTTTTCGGGGCTGTGTCCGTTTCATCCGGAGAAGACGCCTTCGTTTTCGGTGCATGCCACGCGGCAGTTTTTTCATTGCTTCGGTTGCGGACAATCGGGCGACGTTTTCACTTTTGTTCAGAAAGTAGAGAACATCACTTTTCCGGAAGCCGTCCGTCTCATCGCGCAGAAACTGGGCGTGTCGATGCCGAAGGTGAGCTTCTCCAGTCCGGCAGAGGCGAAGGAAGCCCAAACACGAATGGCGTTGTTAGATGTCCATGTGCGCGCCACGGCGTTCTTTCAAGAGTGTTTGCGAAGACCTGAAGGCGCAAACGCTCGCGAATACCTCAAGGGGCGTGGACTGGACGACGAGACGATTGCGAAGTTTCGCATTGGATTTGCGCCTGACTCCGGATTTCTGCTGCGCGACGCTTTACGCCGCGATTTCAGTGAAGACTTGTTGCGGGAGAGCGGGTTGTTCTCGTGGAAGGAGGAGAGCCGTCAGTCGTCAGCCGGCAGCAGTCAGGAAAAGCAGCTCCTTCGCTTCGCTCAGGATGACAAAAAGAGTGGTAAGGATGACAAGTCTGTCGAGATGTCAGATGCGAACGACGAACAGCAAACGACGAATAGCGACTCGGGCTTTGAGCCAACAGCCAAGAGCCAACATCTAAAGGCCTCTGCCGCCATTTATTCCAAATTCCGCAATCGCATCACGTTTCCGATCTGCAATGAGCAAGGCAAGGTCATCGCGTTCACAGGACGTACGCTTTCCGCAGATGAAAAAGCTGGTCCGAAGTATTTGAACTCTCCGGAGACTCCGATCTATTCGAAGTCGCGTGTGCTCTTCAATCTGGATAATGCAAAAGAGGCGATTCGCAAACTGGATTACGCGATCCTCGTCGAAGGTCAGATGGATTGCATTTCGGTTTATGCTGCCGGCCTCCATAACGTGATTGCAAGTTCTGGAACCGCGTTCACGGAGATTCAGGCCAAATTGTTGGGACGTTTTTCGAAAAATGTGGTCGTCAACTTCGATCCCGACACAGCGGGAGCACGCGCTACCGAGCGCACACTAGGCTTGCTGGTCGAAGAAGAATTCAACATCAAGGTTCTTACACTCGAATCTGGATTCGATCCCGATTTATTTATCCGCCGCCAAGGCAAAGACGCATATGGCGCGGCACTCAAGGCGTCGCAGAAATATTTTGACTACCTGATTGATCGTGCCCGCGCTCAGTTCCCTGCCCGCAACGCGGACAGTAAAGTGAAGGCGGTCAATCACTTATTGCCTCACATTCAGCGCGTGCCCAGCCGGATTGTCCGCGATGAACTGGCGAACGAAATTTCGCAGAAGCTTGGAATCGATTCGGCGGTGCTGCGACAAGAGTTGAAACATGCGGCCACTTCGCGCTCGACGACTCAGGTGAAAGCGTCGGCCGAAGCGCAAATCACCGGAGCTGAGCGCGTTCTGATTCGCGCTCTGGCTTCGGCCACGCAGATCCAGCTCAACGCAACTCGAACCACCGCCCGCGAGGGCACCGATGAGGAATTTGATCCCGCCAGGCAGGCGCAATTCGCCATGCAGTCCGAGCAGCTTTACGAAGGTCTGACTTCGCAGTCGCTGGTGGAAGCACTGCTCGAGGCTGGATCCTCGACTGCCGATGTCCTGTCACTGCCGAAGACTGAAGAAGATCGGCGGTTGCTGGCCTCGATCCTCATGAACGAGGAGGAAGAACTGACGCCGGAGACGGTTGAGGGCGCCGTTCGGGCTCTCCGGAGAATTTACTTGCGTCGGCGACTGGAAGAAGTGCAGGTCGGATTGCAGCGTCCGGGGCTTCCTTTGGAGGAAAGACAGGCGCTTTTGCACGAGAAAGTGCGTTTCAAGCGGGCATTGATGGATCCCGCTCTGGGCGAGGCTTCCAGCCAGGCGTCGTGATGGGGCACAAAACACCCTAAAAAAGGTTAGCAATCAGTTGGAACGAAACCGGGTCGAGCACCATCTAAAGAATTAGCGGGAAAAGGGATACGGGCGGGCGGGTGCTTTCTGGCGTGCTATACTTCTGAAGTTTGTGCGTCACGCGCACAATTCCGTAACAACTCCCACCGCTGAATAGTTTGGCGTGCGCTCACCGGCGGATGCCTTGAAGGATAATCTGCATTGGCACTTGAAGACAAGTACGACGACATAAAAAAGCTGATCGACGCAGGCAAAGAGAAGGGATATCTGACCTATGATCAGGTCAACGACCTCATCCCGCACGATGTGCACTCTCCTGAAGACCTGGAAGATCTGCTAACCACGATCGGAACGCAAGGAATTGATGTACTCGAAAGCTCGAAAGGGCCGACGACCGATCTGGAAAAAAAATTCGAGGAAGTAGAAGAAGGCTCCGAGGACGTCGAACTCGACTTAACCCCCGGCGCTCTGGAAAAAACCAACGATCCCGTCCGCATGTATTTGCGGGAGATGGGCACTGTTCCGCTGCTCACGCGCGAAGGCGAAGTTGAAATCGCCAAGCGCATCGAGCGGGGACAAAACCGCGTTCTGAAAGCGCTTTCACGCTCCCCAATCGTCATCCGTGAACTACTCGCCCTGGGCGAGGACCTCGAGAAAGGCGTCCGCTCCATCAAAGAGCTGGTCACCTTCGACGAAGAGGAAATCACGGAAGAGATTGTTGAGAAGCGGCTGAAAGCATTTCTCGCCAAGATCTCCGCGCTCGACAAGCTTTATAAGAAAGTTGCTCCGCTTGCGGAAAAACTCGCTGCGGTCAATTTGAAAAAGCGTCCGCGCGATCATCGCCGCTACCGTTTTCAACTGGCGCACGCCATCGTGCGCACGTCGATTGCGGTCCGCAAACTTGGCTTCACGAACAACGAACGCAAGCGCCTCATCGACCGTGTCAACCGCACGGTGGATGGCATGCGCTCACTCGACCGCCAGATCCAGAATTTGGAGAAGCGGGCTGAGGCGACGCGCAGCGACGAGCAAAAGAAGGAATACAAAAAGCAGTCGCGCGCGGTCCGCGGAGAGCTGGAAAAGCTTGAAGTGGAAGCGGGCCTGTTGTTCCAGGAACTCAAGCGCACGCAGCGCGAGATCATCCAGGGCGATATGGACGCTGAGCACGCCAAGCGCGAGCTCATCGAAGCCAACTTGCGACTCGTCGTATCGATTGCGAAAAAATATACCAATCGTGGATTGCAGTTTCTCGACCTGATTCAGGAAGGCAACATCGGACTGATGAAGGCCGTCGACAAGTTCGAATACCGGCGCGGCTATAAGTTTTCGACTTATGCCACATGGTGGATTCGGCAGGCAATCACGCGTGCGATCGCGGATCAGGCGCGTACGATTCGTATCCCAGTGCACATGATCGAAACGATCAACAAGCTGATCCGCACTTCAAGACAGCTGGTGCAGGAACTGGGACGCGAACCAACGTCCGAAGAAATCGCGAAGCGGATGGATATTCCGGTAGCGAAAGTCCGCAAGGTCTTGAAGATTGCGCAGGAGCCCATCTCCCTCGAAACGCCAATCGGCGAAGAGGAAGATTCGCATCTGGGCGACTTCATCGAAGATCGTGCAGTCGTGTCGCCGGCGGAGGCCGTAATCAACGTCAACCTCAAAGACCAGACTTCGCAGGTGCTCCGCACGCTGACGCCCCGCGAAGAAAAAGTCATCAAGATGCGCTTCGGACTGGAAGACGGTTCCGAGCACACCCTTGAAGAAGTCGGCCAGTCCTTCGCAGTAACCCGCGAAAGAATCCGACAGATCGAGGCCAAGGCGCTGAGAAAACTAAGGCATCCATCAAGATCGCGGAAGCTGCGAGCGTTTATGGATGGGGTACGGGACTAGCAAAACTTAGATAATGCGACAGAGCAGCAAAAGGGGACGCGAGCAATCGCGTCCTTTTTTGTTGTTGGACCGTACACTTGATACCTATCGTGCTTGACTATGTTCACTTTCGAAATGTACAGTTTGAATCATTGAACTGGAGAGTTCGCCATGCTAAAGACTGCTAAGAATGACAGCATCGTCGTGTCCGCGCTGCACGCCCGAGCAAACTTCGGCAAGTTGCTCCGTCGGGTGGCGGACGAGCGGCGGTCGCTCATCATCGAAAAGCGTGGCACCCCAAAAGCGGTGCTGCTAAGCATTCGTGACTATGTGCGACTCGCCGCCCCGGAACCAGAAGTACTTCGATTGATCGGAGAAGAATCGCGGCTGCAAGGTACGGACAGGCTCAGCTCAAACGAAATCGATAGCGTCATCCGAGCCACACGGTCTCGGAGAACCAAGCGTCAGCAATCCCAGCGGAGATGATCTCCCTTCGTCTTGTAATCGACACTAACATTTTGGTGTCGGCCGCTCTGAGGCCAGACGGACTGCAGCGCACGGTACTGCTGCTGGCGTTGACCAAACCTGCCAGATTGTATGTCTCGAAAGCAATTCTCGACGAGTATCGAGAAGTCCTCGCGCGCCCAAAGTTGAAGATCCGCAAGGGCGTTCGCCAACAGTTCCTTCAATACATAGAAAATGGCGCCCAACTCGTGACACCGTCACGTACTCTCTTTGTCACAAGAGACCCAGATGACAACATCTTTCTTGAATGCGCCGACGCTGCTCGGGCAGACTATCTGATCACGGGAAATCAGCGTCACTTCCCGAACTTCTGGAAACAAACGAAGATTATTACGTCGCGAGACTTCATCAGCCTAGTGGCTCCGCACTTTATTTCGTAGCAAAACACGACTGCGCGATCCGATGGGGGTTTGAAAATTCATTTAACTAACCGGTTAGTTAAATGAATCAGATTGTATTCGCATCCCACCCAGATTCATTTACGTGGTCTTAACGCTCGCGCCATCGAGCGCTTTCAAACCATCGCTCCTCCCGGCCCCCGGCGTCGAGATCACCTTGATCAGATCTGAATTTTTCTGCCTAAGGTTTTCGATGGTTACTCGTTTCGGGGCAGCCAGGGCTTGATCCGACGGGACAAATCCTGCGCCTTGATTCCTTCCCATGGCTTTGGCTAGGTAGAGAGCGGTGTCGGCCAACTCGATGACTTCTTCGGCGCAGATGGCTTCGTAAGCGCCTTGCGACCATGGATACGGCGCCCATCCGATGGAGCAGGTTTTATGCACCTCAATGCCGCCGCCTAGGTCGAAGGCTACCGATCCGATCGCTTCTAGAATGCGGGTGCAGAAGGTGGTGATTTCGGAGCGATCGCTGGATCGCGTCAGGATCATGAACTCTTCTCCGCCCCAGCGGATCAGGACGTCGGACTTGCGCATGATCCGGGAGAGGCGTTTCGCAACGGCACGCAACAATGTGTCACCGACGGTGTGTCCGTGGTCGTCGTTGACCCGCTTGAACCAATCGATATCGACCATGATGAATACCAGGTCGCGGTGCTCGATAGATTTCTTGGATGTCGATCCAGTCTCGTGCTCGGCGCGCTGATAGGAGCGCAGGACTTGTCCTGATTCGGCCGTGAGAGTTTCTTCGAGGTAGCGGCGATTCCACAGTCCGGTCATGGCGTCGGTGTACGACGCTTCTTGCAACTCGAGATTCTTGCGCTGGAGTTCGAGACTCTGCGTGCGCAGCAGCGCCTCTTTTTTCACCAAGTCGTCTTTCAGTTCGCGCACGTTTTCTAAACTTTGATTGGATTCTTCCAGCAACTGCATCAGATCCCGATCGAGAAGCCGCTGTTTCAGAAAGACCAGAAATCCCATCGCCAGCATGGTTCCAATCGTAAGCAGGACGCGATACTTGCGGACCGAATCTGGAGCGTGTCCCCAAAATAGTGCCCATGCCACCATTAGCGGCGTGGAAAAAACCGTCAGCATGGCAATGCGGCCCGTCCAAATGCCCGGGCGAGCAGCTGGACTTTTCTTGAATTGCGCTTCTTTCGCGAGTCTTCGGGCCCTGAGGCCGATATAGGCAAACCAGGCCATGGACGCCACAAGTGGGACATCGAAAAGACTGCCGGTGTAATAAATATGTCGGTCAATGGCGATGCTGGCTTCGACGGAACCGATGGCGTAGAGCGATGCAGCGCCGAACAGTTGCGCGTAAATAATTTTCCAGGCTGAGATACTTCTCCGCCACGCGAGAGCCAGCACCGTAAGAAAAGCGAGGTGTTCGGCCAGATACAACACATTGAAAGACCGGCCGTACACTTCGTCGTTCTGATAGACATATTGCCAGGCGACGACGACGAACAGATAGAGATAGAGCCACCAAACCAGAAGTAGTAGAAAATCCAATAGGTTGAAACGAACCGAATGCTCGTCCCTCTGCGTGTGCGGCTGCACGGCTAACGCGGCCATCAGTGGAACGATGTGCAGGAAGAAAACGATGTCGCCAACAAATGGATTAGGAACATCCTGACGTTGAAAAACTTCGAAGTACGTCCACAAAACTTGTGCAGACAACCACATGCCGACGCCGAGGCTCATCAAAGACCAGAAGAATCTGGTCCATCCCCGTGACGCAGGAACGTTGGAAAAAATCGAGAGAAGTGCGGCCGCCAGCAGCAAGCACTGTGTGAGATCGCCGAACGCGGCCAAAGCGAAGCTGCGCGGCAGAAATAGCGACAGTGCGATTTGGGCGGAGACCAGCGCGAGCGCCACGAAGAGGCACTTTTTGGGATGCTCGCTTGGACGGAAGTCCACGGATAGATTGTAGGGTCGTACCCCGTCGTTACGGGTCATTACGGAGGTAATGTCGATGTTAGAGATTGTTGCTTCCGCCGCTAGACATTTTCGTGCGATTCGGATTATGGAATTCGCGCTATACCGTGCTTCAGGTCGCCTGCGTTTTCGCGGACACGAGCGTCCGCGCCACACGGCCATTGCAGTTCATCCTGCTAGAATCGAAGTATCTAGATGGAAGCCTCTCGCATCCGAAATTTTGCGATTATTGCGCATATTGATCATGGGAAATCCACGCTCGCCGATCGCTTGCTGGAGCTGACCGGGTCGCTGGCCATGCGCGAAATGCAGGAACAGGTCCTCGACTCCATGGACCTGGAACGCGAGCGCGGTATCACGATCAAGGCCCATGCCGTCCGCATGTTGTATCCCGCGCAGGATGGTCAGATTTACCAGCTGAATTTGATCGACACTCCCGGACACGTTGATTTCTCCTATGAAGTTTCGCGCTCGCTGGCCGCCTGCGAAGGTGCGCTGCTGGTGGTGGATGCTTCGCAGGGCGTCGAAGCCCAGACGCTGGCGAATTCCTATCTCGCGATTAATCACGGACTCGAGATTATCCCCGTAATTAACAAGATCGATTTGCAGAGCGCCGATATTCCGCGCACCAAAGAAATGATTGAGAGCGCGGTCGGACTCGATGCATCTGACGCGCTGTTGATCAGCGCGAAGACCGGACTCGGCGTTCCCGATGTTCTCGAAGCGATTGTGAAGCGCATCCCTCCGCCGAAAGGCTCGCCAGACAGGCATCTTCAGGCACTGTTGTTCGACTCGTGGTTCGATCCCTATCGCGGCGTGGTCGTGTTGACCCGCGTATTCGAGGGAACACTGCGCAAAGGCCAGAAGATTCGGCTGTGGTCGAACGGCCATGTGTATCAAGTGGAAGCTTTAGGCGTTCTTACTCCCAAGCCAGTTGCGGTCGATCAGTTGGTGGCTGGCGAAGTTGGATTCGTCAGTCGCGAACATCAAGAACGTTGCCGAGACAAAAATCGGCGACACGATCACCGACGAAGATCGTCCCGCAATCAACGCGCTTCCAGGATTCGAAGAAATTAAGCCGATGGTGTTCGCCGGACTCTATACCGTCGACGCACATGAACATACGCAACTGCGCGAGGCATTAGAAAAACTAAAGCTCAACGATTCTTCATTCTTCTTCGAGCCAGAAAGCTCCGTGGCCCTCGGATTCGGCTTCCGGTGCGGCTTTCTGGGCTTGCTGCACATGGAGATCATCCAGGAGCGGTTCGAGCGCGAATACAATCTCGACCTGATTACGACCGCTCCGGGCGTCCGCTATTTGATTACCAAAACCGATGGCGTGGTGATCGAAGTGGATAATCCTTCGCGCTGGCCCGATGCGAGTGAGATCGCTAAAGTCGAAGAGCCGGTAATTCTTGCCGTGATCTTAACCAACGAAGAATACGTTGGTGGAATTCTGAAGCTGGTTGAAGAAAAGCGCGGCAAGCAGAAGAGTTTTGAGTATGTCAGTTCCGCGCGCGTGATGCTGCAATACGAGTTGCCGCTGAACGAAATCGTGCTCGATTTTTATGATCGTCTGAAGTCAGTCTCGCGGGGATACGCTTCGCTCGACTATCACCTGTCCGGCAATTGGACTTCACCCATGTCGAAACTCGACATCATGGTTGCGGGAGAGCCGGTCGATGCGTTGTCCACGATCATCCATAAAGACTTTGCCTACGAGCGCGGACGCTTGCTGGTGACGAAGATGAAAGAGCTGATCCCGCGCCAGATGTTTGAAGTCGCGATTCAAGCTGCGATTGGCGCGAAGATTATTGCGCGCGAGACAGTTCCAGCAATCCGCAAGAACGTAATTGCCAAGTGCTACGGCGGTGACATCTCGCGAAAACGTAAATTGCTGGAGAAACAAAAAGAAGGCAAGAAGCGGATGAAGCGCATCGGCCGTGTGGATATTCCGCAGGAAGCGTTTCTGGCGGTATTGAAAGTTGGCGAGGGCAGCAGCTAGACGAGTTACGATCAATCCCTCTTCAATCAGTCCATCAACGATCGCTCTTGGAGGTAGTATGTCGCGGATCGGCATTATCATCGCACTGATCGCGTGTTTCGCGTTCACTACGTTTGCGCAAGTTGCCAGCGAACCCGTCCACGTTTCGACCGGAGTCATGCTCGGCTTGGTCGATCACAAAACGATGCCGATCTATCCCGACGAGGCGATGAAGAAGGGAATTCAGGGCGAAGTTATTTTTAAGATCGACGTCGATGAGACCGGAAAAATCACGACCAGCCTTCCGCTCGAGGGCGATCCTTTACTCGTCGCTGCGAGCAAAGAGGCACTGCAAACTTTCCATTTCCGTCCTTACCTGCTTAATGGAACTCCCACCAAAGTTGAGAGCCAGTTGGGATTTCACTTTTCTGTAGCGAAGACCGCTGACGCAGTGAATGGACACGTCGAGTGCATGACTTCGATTCCGACCGGCAATAATCGCCGATCCGTTCTTGATTCACCAAATGCTCGCGAGCGCCCTCTCACTCCCATTGTCCGACGACTATGTACTTCCTGGTCTTGTTGTCTGGGAATAGAAACTCATAGACCTGGTATGAATCGTACGCAGTCTTGTGCTCGTCTTTCAGGAGTCTTGCTTTATAGTCTCCGAGCGCCAACAGCCCGGGTACCGCTGAAGACGACAAAACATAATTCTTCCCGTTAATGACTGCATTCAGTTGCAGAAGACCAGTTGTAACGTTCGATGAACTAACGTGGACATTGACGGTGTAATCGCCAATGCCGGGCTCTGCGCCCGCCCAGGCAAACGCCGAGACTAGTAGCAACACAGCAAGCGCGATCTTGTTCACGAAACCCTCGCTTCTCTAGGCAGATAAGGCGCGAGTCTATCACCGGGCGAATCGTTTGTTTGTCTAGGTATGTAAGGATTGAAGGGTCGGCTTCGCGCGCGAACTGAACAGCGATGCCCGGACGCCCCCTCCCGGTTTATGTGCAAATCTCATATTTTGTGACGAAAGTGCTGATTCCTAAGCATTTCCGTCGATTGATCGCTAATCGGGAGTTAACCAACTTAGAAACATAGCTTTAGGAATTGTGCAATCAGTCAGAAACAGGCGGGCCGGAGGTCCCAGCGCGCATTGTTACAGACACGGGACTACTCATCCACATACTTTTCCACAGGCTGGAGGTGTCGCGGATTCCGCGTAGGGACGGGGTTTTACGCCGCTTCGAGCGGGGCTGAGACGCGTCTACCAGATGAGCAGTTTAGCCGACTTCGCCGGGCTCGTTATTGCCTTCCATCATGTTGGCGAAGCGAGTGGAATTATGCAGAAACGCTAGATTGAATTTGCCGATGGGGCCGTTGCGCTGCTTGGCGATGATGATCTCGGCGCGGCCTCGGAGTTCGAGATCGTCCTGTTTGTAAACTTCTTCACGGAAGATAAACATGACAACGTCGGCGTCTTGTTCGATGGATCCCGATTCGCGCAGATCGGAGAGCTGAGGACGATGATCTCCTCCGCGGCTTTCAGGAGCGCGACTAAGCTGCGAGAGTGCAACCACGGGGACGCCGAGTTCTTTAGCGATGGCCTTCAATCCTCGAGAGATCGACGAGACTTCCTGCGTACGATTCTCGAAGCGTTTACTGCCGCCAGACATAAGTTGCAGGTAGTCAACGACGAGAAGATCGAGACGTCCCTGGGATTGCTTGAGGCGACGGGCCTTCGCGCGCATTTCGCTCAATGAAATTCCTGGTGTGTCATCGATAAAAATCGGCGCGTTCGAAAGTTCTTCCATGGCGCGCACGATTTTTTTCATATCGTCGCCCCAGAGCGAACCAGTACGCATCTTCTGCGCGTCCACGATCGCGCGTGAACAGAGAAGCCGTTGCAGCAGTGCCTCGCTCGACATTTCCAGCGAGAAGACACCGACCACCTTTTGGTCATCGATCGCGGCATTCTCAGCGATGTTCATGGCGAACGCGGTCTTACCCATCGATGGACGGGCCGCGATGATGACCAGGTCGGCCTTTTGGAATCCGCTGGTCATCTCATCGAGGAGGGTGTAATGCGTGGCGAGTCCGGTAATGCGTTGGCCACGTTGCAATAACGCATCCACTGATCCGAAAGAGTTGCGGACGATTTCCTTAATCCCCTGAAAGCCCTTGCCAATGCGCTTCTCGGAGAGCTGGAATACTGCAGCTTCCGCTTCGTTCAGAATTTCGTCAGCGGGATCAGCCTGCTCGCTGGCCCGTGCGATGGCCATATTGGCGACGCCGATGAGTCCACGAAGAATGGATTTATCGCGGACAATTCTGACGTAGTGTTCGATCGATGGACGATCGGGCACGCCGTCGAGCAGTCCGGAGATGTATCCAACATCGCCGACGGCTTGCAGATCTTTCTTCTGCTCAAGCTCTTCGACCAGCGTGATGATGTCGATGGGTCGCGAAGACTCGGCCAGATCCATCATCCGCGTATAAATGCGGCGATGCGAATCAATGGAGAAGTCTTCTGGCTTCAGATGCTCAGCCGCGTCGTTGAAGGCGTGGTTATCCAGCAGCACAGCGCCCAGAATGGAGCGCTCCGCTTCAATATTCGACGGCATACGGCTGAGAGTTGTTTCTAGGGTGGCCACGATGTTGAATTGAGTTCTTTGCATCGTACCCTTGCGAGGCCTGTGGGAACATGAGGACAGCGACGGAAAACTCGTCCGCAACTAAATATTCTCGACGCCTAAATTGCACCTATCTATGGTCAGACCGATAGGTTCGACGCCGAAACGCAGTATGCCACAAGGCGAACAAAAAGCAAAGTAGTGTCGGAGACAACCAGTATCAAGCGGGGTTGTTATTTAAACAGTATTTTCGCAAGGCTCCAGAGCCCCACAAAGTAAATCGCGGCGTCGAGAAGCTGAAAGGCTAAACGTTTACTGAAACTCAAGGCCTTCTCGATCTCGCCGCCTATTTTCTCGAGATGGTTGGGACGAGAATGGTGCGCTACCCTTCTCATGGTGCAGACAATAGCACCGGAACGCCTGTGGACGTATGAGGCGCGGAAAAAGGAAAATCGGGGGACTGTCGGATCTCTCTTGCTGGCTCTTCTATTCCGTGCCTCGCTCAGGCCAAGGAGCATCCGGATCGAAGCTCCGGCGAATGGCCATTACTACTTCGCGCATTCGCGAGTTCGATAGCACGCGTCTCTCGCGGTCCAGCAGGCCGCGTTTCGGAAAAGATTGAATGAAGTGTCCCTTCACAAATGAGGGCCCCGGAAGTCCCGTTTCACCAGGAGGCAATGGCACGACTGTTGCCCCCTCTGGACCGCTGCTGCTGAGAGGGACGATCAGCACAGTGTCTCTTCGGTCGCTGAGATTCCTTCCGTCCAGCGAAACCACCAGTATCCAATGGCGAATCGGTGGGCTCCCAAGATTGGCAGTCCAAATCTCGCCGCGCCGCGGAAGAACGCTAGCGGTCAACGTCGATCCCCACCGAACTTCGGTATAGTGCCGCCTCCAGAGATCGCTCCCCAGCGGCTTCTTCCTCGGTGAGGTTATCGAAATACGCACTCGTATCGTTCTCTAAACGTTCGCGGTTCTCGAAAACGAGCAGGCGGTCGATCGCCAAATCGATCGCGTTCGCGAGGTTTTGCGCCAAACCCTTAGCGATAAGCCGCTCCAAATACGCGATCGAAGCCGGGGAGATCGTCGTAGATATTTTTTGGCGCGTAATCCGAGCGGCCGAACCCATGATTGATCTCCTATCCTAGAGACATAATAGCAGATGTTTATCGGACAATCAATCTCCTCCACATCTCCCTTTATATTTCCTTTATTATCATATCGATAGAAACATTTCTCATGTCTTCAGCTCGACCAGCGTGGCCCCGCCACCGCCCTCGTTTGAGGGCGGTTCGGTCACTGTTTCCACGTGCGGATGCTTCTTTAAATATTCGCGCAGAGCTTTGCGCAGAATGCCCATGCCGCTACCGTGAACAATACGGACGCGCGGCATCCCGGCCAGGAATGCACGGTCGACGAATCGTTCAACCTCGCTGGTGGCTTCGTCGACGGTCTGTCCGATGACGTTAATTTCGGTGGGCGCGGTCGAGGCACTGCTCTCGTTCTGAAGCTTGACCGTAATTCCACGTGAGCGAGCGGCTTCCACTGGCGACGATTGCGACTGCGCTCTTTGTTGCGCTCTAATCAGCACTTCGGCGATGTCTTCGCGATGGATGCGCATCTTCATCGATCCAATTTCGACGTCAAAGTGATTGTCGCCAATTTTCTTTTTGACGACGGCGGCACGCCCCATGGATTTTAATTTCACCGTGTCGCCTTCACTGACGTGTTTGACCAGGCTGGGCTGGGCATTCGGATCTCCCCGATCCGCGCCCGTCGCGTGCGCAACGACTGTCGAATCAAATTGCTCGCGAAATTCGCGGCGCATTTTCGCGATGCGGCGTTCGGCATCTTTGGATAATTTCTGCGCGGCGGCGCGGTCTTGCACGGCGTTGACAGTTTCGCGAGCCTGGTATTCGAAGTCTCGGAAAAGGACTTCGATCTTGTTCTCCATTTCTCGAATTTTCGCCTGCTGCTCTTTGCGCCCTTCCGTGGCGAGATGAGTTTTCTCGCGATCCAGTTCCTGTTCGCGTGCCTGCATCCGCGTGCGTTCTTTCTCTAAGTCGCGCAGCTCGGAATGCAATCGATCGAGGAATCGTGCGACATCCTGCGTTTGCAAACCCATGCGAGAGCGCGCCGAATCGATGATCACTGGATTCAATCCCAAGCGCTGCGCGATGTTGATTCCGGCGGATGCGCCAGGAACTCCGATCTTCAATTCATACGTTGGCTGCAGCGTGGCCTCGTCGAAGCCCACGGACGCGTTGATCACTCCAGGCGTGGTCGATCCGTAAACTTTCAGCGAAGTGTGGTGGGTAGAGATGATGATCATGCATCCCACTTGGCGGAAGTACTCAGCAATGGCGACCGCGAGGGCCGCGCCTTCCTCGGGATCAGTCGCAGAGCCCAGTTCGTCCAATAGGACGAGAGAATCGGCGGTTGCCGTGCGGGAGATGAAATCGATGTTCGTAACGTGCGCAGAGAAAGTCGAAAGATTCTGTTCGATCGATTGATAGTCTCCGATGTCCGCGAGAATCGCGTCGAACACCGGCATCTCGGCGCGATCAGCGGGCACGGGCATGCCCGACTGAGCCATCAGAGCGAGCAGACCCAGAGTCTTCAAGGAGACGGTCTTGCCCCCGGTATTCGGGCCGGTAATGACTAGCTGACGATGGTCGCCTTCGAGTTCGATGGTAACGGGGACTATTCTTGCTTTCTTTAGCTTCAGATTTCGCTCGAGCAATGGATGGCGCGCATTGTGCAGAAGCAGGCGAGCTGCGCCCGCCTCAGACAGCCGGGGACGGCTGTCTGTACTCGAATCTTCGGTCCCGGCTTCGGACAAAGTCACGGCGACGCAGTTGTAGTCTTCGGCGAAGCGGGCTTTGGCGAATTGGAGTTCCAGTTCTCCGAGGATGTCGGCGGTTGCCAGAATCGCTTCGGAATTTTCTCCAATCTGGCGCGTCATCTCCAAAAGAATGCGATGAATTTCCGCCAGCTCTTCGTCCAGCAGACGGACGAGCTCGTTGTTCTGTTCGATGGTTTCGAGCGGCTCAACGAAGACGGTTTGTCCACTGGAACTCGCGCCGTGCACGACTCCTTGCACACGGCGTTTCTGTTCGACTTTGACCGGGATCACAAACCTTTCGCCGCGGATCGTGATCAGTTCGTCCTGAACCGCACCGCCTTCGGCGAGTTTGCGGAGGTATCCACGCAGCGATTCCTGTATCTGGCGTTTCTGGCGCTCAATCTCGCGGCGGATGCGACTCAATTCGGGCGAAGCGCGATCGTCGAGCGTCCCATCGGGGAGAATCTTGTTTCGAAAGGCGCGCAGGAAATCTGAAAAATCCTGGATGCCTGACGAAAGAACCTCTACTGCGGTCCATACGGAGCGCATCGCGGCGGGAGGCTGGCGCACAATTTCGCCCCACTCCGATCCCCGATCTGCGACGAGAATGATGTCGCGGATTTCGGTGGTCTCAAGCGCGGCTCCGCGGATGCGCGATTTTTCAATCAACTTTTGGACTTCGGGCAATCCGACAAATTCGAATCGTCCGCCCACTCGCCGATATTCACGGATTTCGGTGGTAAGTTGCTGCTGATTCTCGATCCACGGGCGGTCGAGCGAGGGCGCTAGCTCCGCAATACGCAGGTGGCCCAACGGAGAAGACGCGTATCCGGCGAGCAATTCGCGCAGAGTTTCAAACTCGAGCAGGCGCGCACTGCTGTGGGTCACGGGATTGGGGACGAATGGCATGACAGCTTTTTCATCGTACTTTTTGATGGTGCTTTTTGATGTTACAACGCAGAGAAACTTTCCGTCGGTGACAGTGTAAAATCAATGTTGCTGGCAACTGCAATATCGGTTCCTGCGAATGACTCCGTAGCTCAATTGGATAGAGCATCAGACTTCGAATCTGAGGGTTGGGGGTTCGACTCCCTCCGGGGTCACCATTTTCAAGGGTGACTTTCCTAGCCGCTCGATTCAGCCCCGGACCACCTTCTACGCGCCGCAATCCCTCATAAAAATCACCCTATAGCCGACATGGCGAACCAGCACTCTGGTCACTTGCCGACGATCCTTTTTCGCGATGCAATGTACTTTGCAACCCATTCGCACACAGAACCTGCGAATAAATCTGCGGAGACAACTATGCTGCGCGCTTTTGGATTTCTTGGAACTGTGATCACGTTGGCGATCGGGATGTACATCTATTCCTTGCAGGTCAAAACTCTGACTCCGAATGCGGGAGCGACCAATGCTCAGGAAGTTCCCACGATCACAGGCGTGAAAAACGACTTGATTGCGATCGCCAATGCCGAGCGCGGATATCTAGCTTCACAAGGGAAATACGCTTCGTTAGATGAGCTGACTTCGGGAAACTACATCACGATCAAGGGCGACCGTCCGCCATACATCTACAACGTGGAGCCGGGCGAAAATACTTTTCGGGCAACCGCGACGCGAACCACGAAAGGTTCTCCGGCACAGCTTTGGATCACGGAAGCGATGCAGGTACAGGCGACGGACTGAACGCCAAGACGGTCACTGGTCGTTCGTCGTTAGTCGTTAGTCGTCGTCCCGGAAGCTACAGCTACGTCTTCTTCCATTCCGTCAGCGACATGAGTTCGTCCATGATTTCCTGCAGACGCTGCAAGCGCCGCTCTTGATCGGACGCTCCAATCAATTTCTTACCACCCGCAAGATACAGGCGGTTCGCTTCACTGATCTCTGCGATCTCTTCTCGCAACTTGCCAACGCGTTCTTTGACGGACAGGGGCATGTCCATAGGCTAGCAGAGCCTTCGGAACCATGCCCAAGTTGTTTCCAACTTTCTTGACAGCGTGAGGGGGCAGTCGCTAGTCTCAAAGAACTGAAGCGTGAGCCAGGACGCCTTCTGGGCACTGGATCTCACACAAAAAATTCCGCTGCGTGCGGATTGATTTCGCACCCACGCCGATCTTCCACCAAATACTCTCCGAGGTTTTTCAGAATGACAGTTCGATCGCACTCCGTGATTCGTGAATATGTACTAGCCGTGCTAGTTCTTGCGATGGGCGCGATGTTTACCGCGTTCGCGCAGGCTCAGATCAGCCTCACCCAGTTGAGCCAGGACACTTTCACTGATACTCCCAGTCAGCACGACACTGAGGTCGAGCCCGGCACATTTTCTTTCGGATCGACAATCGTTAGCGCATTTCAAGTCGCCCGGATTTCAGGTGGTGGCGGTGCGGACATCGGATTTGCGACCTCTACCGACGGCGGCGCAACCTGGACGAATGGCTACCTTCCAGGAATTACGATTTATCAAGGCGGAACGAACTCGGCAGCGAGCGATGCAGCGGTTGCCTACGACGCGTTGCATAACGTCTGGCTCATCTCGACGCTGCCGATTGGAAACAACACGTCAGTTGCGGTGAGCCGATCGACGGATGCGATTCACTGGGGAAATCCGGTCACCGTGACGGGATCAAGCTCTGCCGATAAGAATTGGATTGTCTGCGACAACACGGCGACCAGCAAGTATTACGGACACTGCTATTCAGAGTGGGACAACACGGACGATGGCGACTTGATTCAGATGAGCACATCGACCGATGGCGGCCAAACCTGGGGGCCAGCACTGGCTACAGCGGCTCAGGATTTTGGTATCGGCGGCGTGCCGGTCGTAAAGCCGACGGGAAAAGTGATTGTTCCCATCCTTGGATTCAACGGATTCGTGACGGCCTTCACCTCGATCAACGGTGGTAAGAGTTGGACGAAGGCTGTGAACGTTGCCAGCGACATCAGCCACGCTGAGGCCGGGAATCTTCGCAGCGCGGGACTGGTCTCCTCGGCCATCGACGCGAACGGCAAGGTGTACGTCATGTGGCCGGATTGCAGATTCCGTTCGAATTGCTCGTCGAACGACATTGTCTATAGCACCTCGACTTCGGGGACGGTGTGGTCTGCGGTGGCGCGCGTTCCGATCGATGCCACTTCGAGCACGGTGGACCACTTCATCACTGGCGCTGCGATTGCGCCGGGGACGAAAGGAAACAAGGCGCACATCGCGCTCGCATATTATTTTTATCCCGTATCGAATTGCGGAAATGCCTGCCTGTTGTCCGCGGGATTTATCCAGTCCTCTACGGGTGGCGCGACTTGGACTGCGGCCGAAACGCTAGCTGGTCCGATGAAGCTGACGTGGTTGCCGGAAACTTTCTCTGGTGTCATGGTGGCGGATTACATCTCCGTTGGATTCGCGAACAATAAGGCGTTTCCCGTTTTCGCCGTCGCACAGGCGAAGACAGGATCGATCTTTCACCAGGCGATCTACACAACCGAAGCTGGGCAGGATGCCTCTTCGCCTGAAACAGAGTTCATGACGGCAGACGGTGATGTCCCAGTCGCCAACGCGCACTCCGATCATGGGCCGATGGAATATTTGGATCAGGATCACGAGATTCCGATCAACGGGAAGCGTCCTCCGCGGCGTGATTAACTCGCAGAACTCACGGTTTCTGCGAAATGACTTCGGAGCGTTTCGCTGAATTCGCTAGTTTCGTGGATGGCCGGGCGGGGACGCCCGGCTCTCCATCAAGTCACTCCGGAACTACTTCGTTTGCTCCGCGACCCTGCTGGGCGATATATTTACTCCTGCAACTTTTTTTAGCCTCTTATGTTCACTGACTTCACTGCAACCGACCGCTGGACCAAGAAACCCGTGCATTGCATCTATCAGGCTCTAATCGTGGCTATCGCCACTCGTCACGCTGATGCTGTCGACATCAAGTTTCTTGTCGATGGGCATACGGTATGGGTCGCCCTGCCTTGCCCCGCGTGGGTTGAGTACAAGAAGCGCACTGGCAAGTTGATCACCGATTCGCTGGCCAAGGAAATTGCCGGGCATTTTCTGAGAACGGCTTTGGAATCTGGCGAAGGGTTGGGACGCGAAATGTATTCGCTAACCATCGATGAGACGCTCAAGCACCTGCAAGGCGTGGTGTCGGTTGTTGAGTCGCCGGTTGGCGCTGGGCGTTAGTCGAGCGTTATTAGGCGCTGGTCGTTAGTCGCTAATCGTACGGATTTACGCGAACCCGTAGCACCTGCCACGAATCCCCTGCCGCCTGACGGTTCATCTTCTTAGTAACCTGTGGGTTGGAAATACTCTCCTAAATGAGGGACAATATATAGTCCTGTCCTTTGTGGCGCGGGCAGAATCTCTTCGTAGCCTCGCCTCCATTCCCGCAAATGCCGTTTTCATGGCTGGCTGCGGGATTGTGCGGCCTGAGATCTTCGAGGAGAGCGTTCGTGCGTCCAGCATGGTCTTCCTATGGCAACCTTTATGGAAACAGTAATCGAAAGTGATAAGAAAAAAGAAACGAAGCATCGGCGGCTCGCTGCCTGGGTTGAGGAAGTAGCTCAGCTCTGCAAACCGGACCGGGTGTATTGGTGTAACGGGTCATCGCAGGAATACGATGCGATGCTCCGGCTGATGGTGTTGACGGGCAGCGCGATCCGCCTAGCCGAAGAAAAGCGGCCGAACAGCGTCCTCGTGCGCTCGAGTCCGGCGGATGTCGCGCGCGTGGAAGACCGCACTTTCATTTGCGCTCGCACCAAGGAAGAAGCCGGTCCCACCAATAACTGGGAAGATCCCGCGAAGATGAAATTGAAGTTACAGGGACTCTTTGCCGGAGCGATGACAGGCCGCACGATGTATGTCATTCCGTACAGCATGGGTCCAATCGGTTCGCCGATCGCGAATGTTGGCGTTGAAATTACTGACTCTCCTTATGTGGTAGCGAGCATGCACATCATGGCGCGTGTTGGCAGCCGCGTACTTGAAGTGATGGGAAGCGACGGCGATTTTGTTCGGGGTCTCCATTCCGTAGGCGCTCCTCTGGCTGCGAATCAAGCGGATTCCACCTGGCCGAATAATGCGCAGGAGAAATATATTTGCCATTTTCCCGAGACACGGGAAATCTGGTCGTTTGGATCTGGTTACGGTGGCAACGCGCTGCTCGGGAAGAAGTGTCACGCACTGCGCATCGCTTCTGTACAAGCCCGTGATGAAGGATGGATGGCGGAGCACATGCTCATCCTCAAGATGACGAGCCCAGCAGGACAAGTGAAATATCTGACCGGTGCCTTCCCCTCTGCATGTGGCAAGACCAATCTTGCGATGCTCATTCCGACGATTCCAGGATGGAAAGTTGAAACCGTCGGCGATGACATCGCATGGATGAAGTTTGGCGAAGATGGTCGCCTTTACGCAATCAATCCTGAGCACGGGTTCTTCGGCGTAGCTCCCGGAACGAGCATGAAGTCCAACAAGAACGCAATGCTCACAGCGACCAGGAATTCCATCTTCACGAATTGCGCCATGACTCCCGACGGAGATATTTGGTGGGAGGGGATGACTGCGGAAAAGCCCGCGGAGTTGATTGACTGGCTGCGGCGTCCGTGGAGTCCGACTTCTGGCACCAAGGCTGCGCATCCCAACGCGCGGTTTACGGCTCCTGCAAGCCAGTGTCCCGTGATTGCGCCAGAGTGGGAAAATCCGAACGGCGTACCCATTGACGCAATTCTTTTTGGTGGACGACGAGGCGGCGTGGTTCCGCTGGTCACGGAGTCCTTCAACTGGCAGCACGGGACTTTCTTAGGATCCACCGCGAGCAGTGAAACCACTGCAGCTGCTGCTGGCAAAGTCGGACAGCTTCGGCGCGATCCGATGGCGATGCTTCCCTTCTGCGGATATCACATGGGCGACTACTTCGCGCACTATCTGAATATCGGATCGAAGCCCGGCGCGAAGCTTCCGAAGATTTTTTACGTCAACTGGTTCCGCACCGGCGACAACGGAAAATTTCTCTGGCCCGGATACGGCGAGAACAGCCGCGTATTGAAATGGATCTTCGAACGCTGCGAAGGAACGGCGCATGCCGTCGATACTCCGATTGGAAGGCTTCCCGAGCCGGCGGATCTAGATACGAAGGGACTCGATCTTCCGGCGGCGGATGTCGCCCGGTTACTCGGAGTCGACGTCGATGGCTGGCTGGCGGAAGTGCCGCTGATCCGCGAGCATTTTGCGCGCTTCGGAAGTCATCTTCCTGCAGGATTGAATCAGGAAGTCGATGAGTTGGAAGCCCGGCTGCGGAAGGCTAAGAAATAAAAAACTTTTAGCGCCGGGACGCAGAGAACGCCGAGAAAAGCTTTTTCTTTTTCCTCGACGACGGCCGGGTGACAGTACGCTCGAAAATTCAATAAAGCTTTTCTCCGCGCTCTCTGCGTCTCGGCGGTGAACGCTCTACAGTCAACCCTATCTATGTTCGCCCGAAAAATCCGCGTGGAGTATCGAGATCAGGGACAGCTTCAGCCTTGTCCCCTGAAATGGCTGGACAACTTCAGCATGCGGAATTTCACCAACGCTACGGTCTTTGACGACACGCTCCCCGTAGCAGACGGCTCGATGGAAATTGGGACACACGTTCCCCTCGATCAACTTCGCGATGCGATGGAAGATTGGTTTCGCCGGAAGAGCTATCTTCCGAAGGACGCGACGCTGGTGCTCACCGTGGCTTAGTCGCTGACGACCGAGCTGCGCTCGGTGGACAACCGAGGGCGGCTGTCCCTACGTAAATTTTTCTGCTAGACCTATTACGCGTTGCTGCCATAGCTGCTGGCTCGTTCCAGCTTCAGCAGTCTTGCGAACAAGCGGACGATCATGCCATCGAGCCGGATCCCGCTTTGCTTTGCCAGTTCCGCCATCGCTTGTTCGTCGGTCTTGGGCAAATTGAAAGAACGGTCGCTCGTCATGTTCACGTAGGCGTCAGCGACGGCGAGAATGCGTCCATGCAACGGTATGTCTTCGCCCATCAGTCCGGCGGGATAACCCGTACCGTCGAAAGCTTCGTGATGCGATTCGATCGCCTTCGCGACTCGATCATTTTCAGGAATAGCACGCAGGACTTCCGCGCCGACTCGCGGGTGGGTCTTGATCGCCGCAATTTCGTTTTCCGAGAGTGCTCCCGGCTTATTCAGAATGCGCTCCGGAATAAATAACTTGCCGACATCATGGATGCGGCCTGCGAAGATGGCATCTTCCACTTCATCTTCGGCGAGATTGAGGCCGCGCGCGATAATTCCGGCGTAGTGTCCGCACTGTTCACCATGGCCTGCGGCATTGTGCTGACGCAACTCCGCGGCGCGCGACAGGGCTTCCACAGCCTCTTTAATCACTCGGTGGTCTTTGTCGTTGTCCTTATCGTTACTGTTGTCGTCCGCACGTCCGCAAAGTTTGCGCAGTGTGACGACGAGTTCTTCCAGGTGCTCCGGGCCGTTGTGCTCGCGTTGCAGAAATCCTTCGATGTAGCCGGAGATCAGCTGGCGCTGAACGGCTGAACCTTCACCGAACACATCGGAGGTCGCAACACGATTGCCTCCTGCATGCTTCGCGTCATACATTCCCGCGTCGGCGACACGAATCAGGTCTTCCATGGAAAATCCGTGTACCGGGAAACTCGCAACGCCGAAACTTCCAGTGATGTGATGTTCCTCGAGCATCGGATCGGTCGCCACCCAGAGTCGCAGACGCTCTGCCAGTACCTGCGCCTGATCGATTCCGGTTTCGGGCATGAGGATAATGAATTCGTCTCCGCCGTAACGCGCAACGACGTTGGACTGGCGGCACTTCTGTTCCAGCAAGCGCCCGATGCGCGCCAGCACCAGATCGCCTTCCAGGTGTCCGAGCGAATCGTTGACCTCTTTGAATTTATCCAAATCGATCAGCACGACTGAGAATGGCCGTCCAGAGCGGGATGCGCGCTTCCACTCGGAACTGAGCGCTTCGTAGAAAAAGCGCCTCGTCTTGATTCCGGTCAGGCCATCGGTGATCGACTGCTGTTGCAGTTTTCGGAAGACGAACGAATTGTGCAGTGCCGTTGCCAGAAGATCGGCCAGCGTGTTGAGGATCAAAACATCCTGTGGCGCGAACGCATTTTCATCGCGGCTCTCCACGTTCAGCACACCCAGTAAGGACTCCCCATAACTGATCGGCAGGCAGAGCACCGCGCGCGATTCGGGAAGAATGCCCGCCAGTTGACCCGGACCAGCATTCTGCACCAGCGCACTGACTCCAGTGCGAGCAACTTTTCCTAAGACTCCGCTGCCCACCGCAACACGACGCCCCAGGCTTTGTGAGGTAGTGCCCGCCTCGGCTTTGATTTCGATGTCTTTGCTGGCGTAGTCCATGATGCCGATTCCGATGTGATCGTAGCGAAAGTTCTTTTGGATCTCGCGCACGATGTCGGCCATCATCTGCTCGGCGTCCTCGCTGGAGATCGCCATTTTTGAAATCGTGTTCAGAAATGCGAGATGCTTGGCGCGACGTTGTTCTTCGGTAAACAGACGTGCGTTCTCAACGGCGACGCCCAGTTGTCCAGCGGCGGTCTGCATGACCTCTAGATCGCGCGGTTGGAATTGCAATTCCCGCTCGGTACTAAGCGCAGCCATCACTCCAGCAGGTCTGCCGCCGAGAAAGATCGGGACCGCACAGAACGAACGCGCAGGGTGAGGCGGCAGAAAATCCAGTCCCAACTTAGCGCGCACCTCTTCCAGATTGGATTCGATCAGCAAAGGCTCGCCCGTTCGAATGATGTGTTCCGTTAGTCCCTTGCTCGCTTTTCGTGAGCGTCTTGGAAGGACGAATCCGCCTTCGATCTCCAACTCAAAGTGGATTTCGTCTTCCTCTTGAAATGCAATGTAGAAATTGCTGGTATCGAAAATCTGGCCCAGCTCTACCTGGACCGTGCGCAGAACTTCTTCCTGATTGAGATGCGAACTGATGGCCTGTCCGATTTCGGTGAGCAGTTCGTATTCTTTGGTACGACGCTGCGCTTCGTGCATGACAACATAATTTTCCAGCGTAAGCGCTATCTGCAGCGCGAGGCCGATCAGCAAACGCAGGTTTGAGGAGCCAAACATGCGGCGCTCAGCATGCGGAAACAACAGCACTCCGAAATTGTGCTCCCGTGTTTGCAGGCTCACCGCCATCAGGTCGGTAATCCCTTCGGCGAGCAAAGTCTGCTTGCAGACTTCGAACTTCCCTCCGGAAAGCGCGGGCAAAGGTTCTTCGAGTTCTCTGAGATTTCGGAACGTGACGACTCCGCCGCGCCGGTAGGCGAGTTCGGCGATGTAGTCTCCGGCCTGCGTTTTTTGCAGCTTCTCCAGGAATTCTGCGGAGAACCCTTTCTGTACCGAGGGAACCGTCCCTCGCCATTGCTGCGAAACGAAAAGAACAGCGCGGTGAGATGGCAGCGGCGCGACCAGGCGATCCACAAAAGCCTGCAAGCTAGGCACGAGATCCGAGGCGGACAACAATTGGCGCGGATCGACACCCAAGGTCGAAAAAGCCAACGCGTTTTCCTGAACCGCATTGCGCTCGTTTTCGAACAGCACCATCACCATGGAGATAGCCAACAACATCTGCGGGATCGGACCTAAGAATCCACCAAGCTGCCCGACCACTTCCAGGAACGGTTGGTGAAATTGCCCGGCGCACATCAGAGCGGCCCAGAGCGCCAGAGAAAATGCGAGCGCGCGAAACGCGACGGAGTTCCGGCGAAAGGCATACCGGTAGAAATGGAATGAGCAGTAAAGCAAAGTCAATGCCATCCCCACTTCGAGGCGCAAATAGACGGGGACCGGAGCGGCATGCATTGTAAATATGCCCGAGGTCATCTGCGCGCGCAAACCGACGTAGGCGAGCAGAACTCCGGCCGTGCTCATTGCGACGTCATACCATTTCAACTGAAATGGCTCTCGCATCAGCCGGGTCGAGACGAAGATGCACATCGCCATCGCCACCAGCAGAACAGATCCTAGAAAAAATAAGGGCGCCGATGGACCCTGAAAATACTCGATCGCCTTGACTGCGTAATGGAGTGTGTAAGCCGCCCAGGCAAATAACCATGCGCGAAAATAAGGGTGGCGATTCTGCTCGTAGAGGTAATAAAAAACGAACAGAACCAGCAGGGCGACAGCCCCCGGTATCAGCACCTCACCTCTGGCGATGGCTATGGTATTCATCGAAGGAACTTTTGCTCTCTACTCGTTCTCGCTTCTTATCGTCGGGTCCGGGATGAACGGCTACGTTACCGGTTACCTTAGTGGCCCGACCCCAAGATGCCGACATCACGCTGTTTTGCGTGTAGAACGATCCGTGAGACTTTGCAGGACTCCGACTAATCCTGCCACACCATACAGATGGAAACAACAAGTGTCTGGTGGCACGTTCCGCCCGGGACGCGGCGCCTCACGAGTATCTTCTTATGAGATGCGACCCGGCCAGGGCAATATCCGGCGGCAAAGATTACCTTGGTAACCGGAGGGTAACCTCGCGTGCAAACGCCTTGAACCTCGAAGAGCAAGACTGTTTAAGAGCCGGCCTTCAGGCCGGCGTCTCGGCCAATGCAGGTAAGGGCTTTAGTCCCGGTGGAAACCGCTAGCTCCGGGCCTAAAGGCTTCGTCGGCCAAAACGAGCGCGGCCCTGAAGGGCCGCTCTTCCACGGTGGTTCCCTGCGATAATTTATCGACGCGCCGAACGCTATTCTGAGAATCGCGCGCGGGAAAATTGCCCGCACCGAACCAGCTATACTTCTAGGTTATGCTTCGTGTTCGATTCGCTCCGTCTCCTACTGGTTTTCTGCACGTTGGCAGCGCGCGGACTTTTATTTTCAATTGGCTCTACGCGCGTCACAATGGAGGAACGATGGTCCTTCGGCTCGACGACACTGATGTCGAGCGCAACAGCGACGCATCCGTAAACTCGATCTTTGAGGGCCTGCGCTGGCTCGATCTTGGATGGGACGAGGAATATAAGCAGTCCGAGCGTCTGGCGCTGCACCGGCAGATCGCTGACGCCATTTTTCAGCGCGGACTTGCCTACCGCGACTTCACTCCGGCCCACACCGGTGACAGCGAAAAGTCTGGAGCGCATCAGACGTGGCTTTTTAATCCGGGCATGCGCGAACTCTCTCGCGAAGAGAGCGACCGCCGAGCCGCCGCCGGAGAGTCGTTCGCGCTTCGCTTTCGCGTTCCGCGCGGAGCCGGAGAGCAAGTCCGCTTTAACGATGCGGTCTATGGTGAGCAGGTAAAAGCCGCCGATGACATCGAGGATTTTGCGCTGCTTCGTTCCGATGGGATGCCGACCTATCATCTGGCCTCTTGCGCGGACGATGTCGATCTGCGCATCAGTCACGTGATTCGAGGACAGGACCATCTTTCGAACACTTACAAGCACGTTCTAATTTTTGAAGGCGCGGGATCGAAACCGCCGCAGTTCGCGCATCTTCCGTTACTGGTTGCGCCCGATGGATCAAAGCTTTCTAAGCGCCGCCATGGACCGGTCGTCAGCGTCACTACATATCGTGACGCCGGATTTCTTCCGGACGCGTTCATCAATTTTTTGTGTCTACTGGGCTGGTCTCCCAAAGATGATCGCGAGAATTTGACGCGCCAAGAATTAGTGAATGCGTTTTCGCTCGAGGGAATCAATCGCTCGAACGCAGTGGTAAATTTTCTGGAGCCTGCGCCAACTCCGGACGAGACGTTCGATCCCAAGGCTCTTTGGTTGAATGCCGAGCATCTTCGAGCGTTGCCAGTGGATGAACTTAGCTCGCGTTTGCTGCCCGTCGTTGGCGCGGCGGGATATAAAGTTTCGCCAGAGAAGATGCTCGCGGTGACTCCTCTAATTCGGGAGCGTATCAAGCTTCTGCGTGATGTCCTCACGGCGGCTGATTTCTTTTTTGTGGATGAACTCCCTCCATACGACCCTGCGGAGTTGGTTCCGCAGAAGGGCGATGCAGCGATGGCCCTCAAAGTTTTGACGCGCGCTCGTGAAGTGCTGGCGCAAACGGAGTTTAAGCACGATCCTCTGGATCAGGCTCTCCGCGCGGCGGCTGCCGAATTGGGCGTGAAGGCGGGACAGATGTTTCAGCCGATCCGCGTCGCCGTTTGCGGACGGAAGAACGCCCCGCCGCTGTTCGAAACACTGGAAGTGCTGGGACGAGATACGACGCTTACCCGGATCGAACGCGCCGTTCAGAAACTCTGATTCAGAAACTCTAGGATTGCTGAGCCACGTTTATTGGCAGGACACGGTGAATCTTTTCACGGACGCTCCGGGCCAACCATTGGCTCCACTCTTCGTATAGAAAACGTAGAAGTCTTTTCCCAGAACATTCGGATCGCTTCCCGCTGCCGATCGGCACCGCGTAATCCGCGCTGCGATTATCGGTGCCATATCGTCCGAGTGAAACGGGCAGCGACCACGTCAGGCCGTCCGGCGAGTCGGTATACGAAATGGTCTGCGTGTCATTCATGATCATGACGTAGCGATTCAACGCCTCGTCCCAAGCCACATTGTTTGAACCGGCGTAACCTGAATTCGGAATCAGGTCAGTGGAAAATCCGCCGATGCCGGGCTGATCCCAATTGCCTTCGTAGTATTTATTGAATGCTGCCGCGTGCGAAGGGTTTTCTCCGAACGCCGATTGCAACACATCCGCGATTGATGCCCGCGCCACGGAAGAGACCGTCGCGATTCACGTGCGGCGTTCCATTCGCGATCCAATCTGGAAAATAAATGTAGAAATAGTTTCCGTCGGGCGACGTCACTAGCTGCGGACTGCCAATATCAAAACCGTCAAGATCCTTACTGTAAGCCTGGTTCAAGCGAATAATCTCGCCGAGGTCGGTCCAGGAAAGACCGTTGTCCAGAGATGTAGCGAGGCCAAGAAGCGAATAAAAGCTGGTGCGCGTGTTGATTTCCGCGTGGTAAACGAGGAGAAGATTCCCTGCTCCAGTCATGCCTTGCGGCACGAGATAAATTCGTCCACCGCCGAGATAGGTATAAACGTGATAGTTCGGATCGACGGTGTGGTCGGGATTGCGGCCGATGACAACATCAATCGGCGGCGCGGTACCCAACGGATTGTCTAAAGTTCCGAGCGTACGCGTCACAGAGCCGCCGTTTCCGTTGCCATGCTGAGTATGATGACGTGCACCGTCGCTGGCAAAGAATTCGTATCCGGCGTCTGTTTTGATGACGCCAAATTCCGAGTCGGGCCAAGCGAATCCGAATTCAGTGTCGCTGAATGGCGGTTGCGCTTTTTGCCTGCTGCTTTTCTTTGGGACGGGGTCGTGACCGTGATCAAGTCAGAGACAGTTGGCGAACAGGCTTGAGCGAGCGACTGCGCTCCTAGTTGTGCCGCATACATTACAAAAAGACTAGCCGCGCAGAACAGTGCAACGGTTTTCAGTATTTGGAGATCAACGTTGGCGCCCCCGCTGCGGCTCTCTCTGCTAGAACCCCGCGCCACAGGGAAAGTCGCGGACTGCAGATCCCTCGCTATGCTCGGGATGACAATTCAGTTTTTATTAACTATTTGAGCTTTATTCTGGCCCTTATTTTTGCTCTCTAGCCTGCTGCGCCTTCTGACGCGCCAACGCGGCTTCGGGTTGCATCCCCTTCGCTTGGTAAGCCATTGCTAAAAGGCTTTCATTTTCGGGGCTGTCGCCCTTTTTCTGTTGTTGCAGGAATGAAGCAATCGCATCGTCGTACATCTTGAGTTGCAGTTGAACCCTCCCCGTCTCCTGAAAAACGCCGTCGTAGTCCGGATCGAGTTTTGACGTTTGCTGATATTCCGCGAGTGCCTCGGCGGGTTTCTTCTGGTCGGCAAAAGCCTCGGCGAACCAAAAGGTCCGCCAGGGATGTTCGGATTTAGATGGATCAAGTCAGAAAAACTCTGCTGCGCCAGTTGTGTCTGAGCCTGCTGCAGATAGGCCATTCCCAAGGAGTAGTGCGCATCTTGAGCGGTTGGGTCGATTTGAAGTAGTTTCTTCAATTCCGCGGCGGCACTAGCAAAATCGCCTTTCGTGAAATATGCATGCGCAAGTTCGTAACGAGCCGGAAGGAAATCCGGGCGCTCTTTGATCGCAGAATTTAGTTCGAGAACGATAAGAAGTTTGTCACTTGGCAATCTCTCTCGCCATTAGGCGCATGGATGACATAGCCGCGCGGATGACTTAGCCAAAACCCGCCTGCAAAAGCCAACGCGACCCCTACCAACAGCACGCCGATACGCCGACCGAATCCGGCAGGGATCTGGGGCCAACTTCGCCATAAGGGCACCAAGAAGTAGTCCCATCAGCAATCCGCCGACGTGCGCAGCGTTATCGGTGATGGAAGCCACCGCACCAAAGATCAAGTTGTATCCGACAAAGGTAGCCACACTGCGCAGCATTCCTTTGATCACCGCGCGTGGTAACGAAAATTCTCCCAGATAGAAGGAAGCGATCAGAGCGCCAGCGATGCCAAAGATGGCGCCCGATGCGCCCACGCTGCCACCGAACAGGCCTTCTCTCGCGGCCGACAAGTGCCAGCCTGCGCTCACGAGGCTCGCACTTACGCCCGTAATGAGATAGACAGCGGCATACGTCCAATGGCCGTACACCGATTCAGCAAGTCTGCCCAGATTCCAGAGACACCACATGTTGAACGCGATGTGAAGTAAGCCGCCGTGCAGAAATACGGAAGCCAACAATCTCCACCACTCACCAGCCAACGTATAGGGCGCGTAATTTGAGCCCAGCCTGAAAGCGAGAGCATTCCACTCCGGACTGCCGAGCAAGGTGACACCAACCGCCATCGACATCGCGACAAAGACCACGACGTTGATCGCGACGATCGCTTGCGTCACGATCATTGGATTTGATTGCGAACTCGACTGCGAACTCTTCCACGGCGCGGCCTCAACGCGCTGTATCGGAGAATCTTCCCCGCGCTGTGCGGCTTCATGCTGCACGCACCACTGACAAATTTTCTTACCGAAAGTAAGACCTGGAAGCTGACGACCGCATTGAACGCAATTTGCCATTCGTTCAACTGTAACAAAAAGAGGGTGGCAAAACTGCCGAGCGCGAGCGTGGACAACCGGATTCACTGCGCGTCGCACAAGGCGACTGAGAAGCGGCCAGCAGCCCCTAATCTGCCGCCCGCGTATAAAATAAAAGGAGCATGAGTGTTGCCAATCCATCCCCATCGAACCCCAACGACGCTGGCGCAAACTCGTCTTCCGAGGCGCGCCCCTCTAACTTCATCCGCGATACGGTTATCAAAGATATCGAGAGTAAGAAATATGACGGGGCGGTGCAGACGCGCTTCCCTCCTGAGCCCAACGGCTACCTGCATATCGGCCACGCAAAATCTATCTGCCTCAATTTTGGATTAGCCGCTGAGTTCGGCGGCAAAACGAATCTGCGCTTCGACGATACGAATCCAGAAAAAGAAGAGCAGGAGTATGTGGACTCCATCACTAAGGACGTCCAATGGCTCGGTTTCAAGTGGGACTCGCTTCATTATGCTTCGGACTATTTCGATCAGCTGTACGAATGGGCGGTCACGCTGATCAACGATGGCAAAGCTTACGTTGACGATCTAAGCGCCGACGAAATTCGCAAACATCGCGGCACGCTCACCGAGCCAGGAAAAGATAGTCCGTTTCGAAATCGCTCGGCTGCCGAAAATCTCGATCTGTTCGAGCGCATGCGTAAGGGTGAATTCCCCGATGGATCCCGCGTGCTGCGCGCCAGGATCGACATGGCCTCGCCGAACTTGAATATGCGCGATCCCGTGATGTATCGGATCCTGCACGCCGAGCATCATCGCACTGGCAGCAAGTGGTGCATTTATCCCATGTACGATTTCGCGCACGGGCAGTCGGATTCGATCGAGCATGTGACGCATTCGATTTGCACACTCGAATTTGAGGATCATCGTCCGCTCTACAACTGGTTCATCCAGCAGCTTGCGAATTTTTCCGTCGCAGCAGATGGAGTTCGATCGGCTCAATCTGACTTACACCCTGTTAAGCAAACGTAAGCTGCTCAAACTGGTGCAGGACAAACTCGTTAGTGGATGGGATGATCCGCGAATGCCCACGCTGTCGGGCATTCGACGGCGCGGCTATACGCCAGCAGCGATTCGAAATTTCTGCGGATCGATTGGCGTGTCGAAAACAAATGGCACGCTCGAACTCGCGATGCTCGAACATTTCGTCCGAGAAGATTTGAACAAGAGCGCGCCCCGCGTGATGGCTGTGCTGCGTCCGTTGAAGGTTGTGATCGATAATTTTCCCGAAGGTCAGGTGGATGAAGTCGAAGCAGTCAATAATCCTGAGGACGAGAGCGCGGGAAAGCGCGCCGTGCCGTTTTCGAAAGTCCTATATATCGAGCAGGATGATTTCCGCGAAGATCCTCCGAAGGGATACTACCGTCTATCGCCCGGACGTGAAGTACGGCTGCGTTACGGCTATTTCATTACCGCGCAATCGGTGGTGAAGAACGATAAGGGCGAAGTTGTTGAAGTGCACTGCACGTACGATCCGGCGACGAGAGGCGGTAACGCTCCCGATGGACGCAAGGTGAAATCGACGATTCACTGGGTATCGGCGGCGCATGCGATTGATGCTGAAGTGCGCATCTACGACAAGCTGTTTCTTAACGAAGATCCGAATCGAGTTGAGGAAGGCCAGGAATTTACGGCGAACCTTAATCCTTCTTCGTTGGAAGTAATCTCCGACGCGAAGTTGGAGCCATCGCTGGCGAACGCTCCGATCGAGGGACGCTATCAGTTCGAGCGGCTGGGATATTTTTGCGTCGATCCCGATTCGAAAGCTGGACGGCCTGTGTTCAACCGCACTGTCGCGCTCAAAGATACCTGGGCGAAGGTCGAGAAGAAGAACGATAAGAAATAAAAGGCAAGTGAGGGGCCGGGCGAGGACGCCCGGCGCTCCACTGGCCAAATTCTTAACGCGTCGCAAAACTACAAATCACAAGACCTTGCAGGCTTCGTCGAAATCCAACCGCGGATTTCTCGGATACAACTTCGTGTGATCGCCGTATCCCAGATTGCACAGAAAATTGGCTTTCCATTTTCCGTCGGGGAAAAATTCAGCGTTCACTTTCGCCGCATCGAATCCGGACATCGGGCCGCAATCCAACCCCACGGCGCGAGCCGCGAGAATGAAGTATCCACCTTGGATCGAACTATTACGGAAAGCGCCCTCTTCCGCCATCGCCAAATTCGCTTTGAACATGGAACGCATATCGGCATGCGGAAACAACCTGGGCAGGTGCTCGTAGAATTCGGTGTCCCAGGCAACGATCGCCGTGACGGGGGCTGCTTTCGTCTTCTCAACATTCAGCGGAGCGAGCGCCGGCAGCAATCGTGCTTTCGCCGCTTCAGATTCGAGAAACACAAAACGCGCGGGGCCGGAGTTTGCACTCGTCGGCCCCATGCGCGCCAGATCATAGGCTGCGCGCAGTGCCGCGACGTCCACGCGTTTCGGCAGCCATGCGGAATGGGTGCGGGCCTGGCGGAATATCTGGTCGAGAGCGGCGTCGGATATGTGCGCCGGATTTGCGGATGCGTGAGTTTTGGATGCGTCAGTCATGTTTTCACCTGTTAGTTCCTATTTGGTATTAGGTATATTTACGGAACTAACAGTAGAATAGAGACTGCAAGAAGAGAGCGCAAGTAGGCACATTCATGTCACCCAGTCACAAGCATGTTACGCACAATTCGTGCCTTGCCGTCCGCGAGGTGCTGAATCGGGTGGGCGACAAGTGGAGCGTGCTCATCGTCCAGTTATTGGCGGATGGTCCGAAACGTTTCAGCGAATTGCGGCGAATGATCGAAGGCATCTCGCAACGCATGCTCACTCTCACCCTGCGTGGATTAGAACGTGACGGCCTCGTGACGCGAACCGTTTATCCGGTAGTTCCGGCGCGCGTGGACTACGAACTTACCGATCTCGGACGGACTCTTCGAAAACCGATTCAGGCCTTGGCTATGTGGGCGCAGGAAAATCGCGAAGGCATCAGACTGGCGAGAGACCGATTTGATGCGAGGCCTTAGCCGTGGTCGAACTACTTCCATCTGCCGCCCGTATGCACCACCCACAAATCCGTGTCCGCCGATGCGATCACCGAGAACGGCATCCAAAAATAGCCGTGCTGTCCCCAGGCGTCCCCCCAACTGTTTTGGATCAACGCCAATTGTTTCGGCAGATCGTAGCCGAGGCAAAGCACTTCGTGTCCGCCCTGCTGCGACTCACTGGGATGCGGAACAGGCATGATTCCGGTGTCCGCAGTTTCATCGGACGTGAACGATTCGTAAACTGTGAAGCCCACGGTGACCGGCCACGGCGTAGGATCGGCCAGACAACTAAGAAGGTCGCTTAAACTTTCGACGCGGTGATAGGCGCCGGTCTTGTACTTCAGCGCATTCTCTTCCTGCTCAGCGGTCGGACTGGTGAACTTCTCCGCGCTGTAGGGATAGAGCGACGCTTCGCAGCATCCCTTTGCAGTGAGCGCCTGGCAAGCGGTTCGAGGCATTGCGCCTTCATCGTTCGGGAAACTCTTGTCGGCGATCAGTTCTTCTACGTACAAGAACTGCGGGCTTAGGACAGGCGCAGATCTTTCGTATCTCCGCGCCATCCATTCGCGCGCGGACGAGAAGGCGTGTCCGGTGCAACTGCCTTCTTCGCCCTGATCCTTGATCGGTCCAGCCCAACTGCGGAGGTCTATCTGTGGTGGAATCGACGGTGCAACCGACGACGCACTGTAGGTACGATCGCGAACATCGTGCACATCTCGGATTGCTCCCAGCTTTCGCGTCACGGGCTGCTTATTCACTGCAAGCGTCCGAGAGTCAGCGACCGCACTAGCTTTGAGTGCGGATGAAGTTTCAGCGCCGGAGTCACCGCATCGACCGCCGGATTGCCAGTTGGAGTAAGAAGGATGCCGTTATAGCGCTCTGCGAATGTGGTGAGTGAGTAGGATGGCGCGGCTTTCATACTTCGACTTACTGCGGCGTTCTGACACGATGGAATCACGGCTGTAATAGCGTCCACCGTGCCGGCGACCAATCCTATGAGCAGCGTGATTTTCGCCTGCGTATTGGAATCGCTAACCTGGGCGGCTTGCAGCACGAGTTCTTGATCGGATTGATAGACACCGACGGCTGCTCGCAGTTGCTGGCACAGCGCGGGCGCAGATAGCGACGAAGCACTGGCGAAGTCGGATGCCAGCGTCTTTAGGATCGTCGTATCAGTGGAGATCTTCGTCGCGAGGTTCCCGTTCATCGGTTTGCCATTGGCGACCGCGACAATCTGCAAAATGTTGACCAGCGCTGGCGCTGCGACGACCAGGATGGAATCAAGCGTCCCCACCCATGCCGTCGAGCATGCCGTGCAGAACAGAACGAGGGACATCACCATAACTAGAGCTTTCTTCATGAATGTTTTTCTCCTGATGTGAATTATTGTTGGTTGGAGTTGGCAGGACTTAACGGAACGAGGTAGTGATCAGTCAATTGTCGATGGAGTTATGCGTGGATGCCGTTTTCGTACTCTGAGTCTGCCGAGCGCTTTGTCAAAGCTTGTCTGCGAGGCTCCCTGCCTTCTTGCGCCAGAGCGAGGTGAACCCACCCATACTCGCGGATGAGTTGGTCATATTCGATCTCAGAATTCAGGATCGCCATCGCCACAGCGTCCGGCGAACCAAACTCCGGACATGCGAAGTCACACGCCAGTCCTAAGCAGTGAGCGCTAGTCGGTACTCCACCCACGGCCTCATTGGCCGCTAGCGACCGGTACGCGCTGTGCACGGCGATCAATCTTGTTCCGAGTAAGGTCCTTACCATCTCCATGCAACTCGCAAGTCTATACAGGTTGAGCAGGACGGATGCGCTAGGAGTGTTTTTCAGTCCGAGACGCAAGGCGGCCTCGGAGAAACACATCTCCTCTAAGGTGAAGTGCGGTGAGAGTTTCATGATTTTCTATTTCAATCCCAATTCGACGGCGAACACATCGCCCCGCTGCGTTTGCGGACCGATGTCTTGCCAAACCGTACCGGCGGCACAACTGGTTGAATAAGGAAAAGAAGGATTTACCGACGAACTCGATGCGCTGTCGCAAATTGTGCTCCCGGGTGTAGAACCGGGGCCGGTTGAGCTACTGAAGTATGAGTTGGAGGATGGCGGCCCGGGCTGAGAAGCGCCCGTGGGGCCGCCGGCGAATACCGCCTGGAACACATCGTCCACCGCGCCGCTACCGCTTGTTCCCTCAATCGGATTGATGAGATTTCCGACGGCGTAGCTGGTGTTTGCGGCCCACGGCAAGCCGCACACACTTGTCGGACTCGCTGGCACTGGGGCCACAATAAACATGTCCACATAAGTGCCGCTACCCGGATAAATCGTCGGTGCAATTCCAGTGGTGGATCCGTTCTGGCAATTCCAATCGCTCGACCAAAACATCCAGTTCGCATCTTGGGAATATTGGCTGATCTGAAATTGCGTGGAGAACGTCGTGCTCGTACCTGTCGCGAAGGTGTGCGTAAACTGCCAGACGTTGCCGACGCTCGTGGTTGGAAGTGTATAACTCGCCGGAGGCGCATAGCCAGTCGGATAAGTCGGGAACGTCTGATAGCACGTCTCCATATTTTGCCAGGCGTTGAATGCCGGACCGAGAGTTGCATAGTTGAATGACGTACCACATGCGGGATAGGTATCCGATCCAGGATCGCCAGCCCAACTTAGGTGCGAATCAAGAATCTCAGAGAGATTGCAATCTGGATTCTTGGTTGTCGTTCCGACGCTGACATAACAACCTGGCGGGATGGTTTGTGGTGTGGTCTGACTCGCTAGTGGATTCAAGAGCACGCTAAAAGGAGGAGCGAATCCAACACCGGGTCCGAATCCGCCGACTCCGTTTGCTCCCTGCGCATTACTGGCGTTGTACACGCCGAGAAAAACCCCAGAGGTGTATCCCCATCCGGAATTATTGAACCCGACCATCTTGTTTGCGCCGATGGCCCAGTGATTCATGCCACCAAAAGTCCACTGGAAGGACTTCACCGAATCGAATGTGGAGGCGGTGGTCTGCCATAACCCGAAATTCTCGATGCCGTTGCACGCCGGATAGACGTCGACTTGATTGTCAAATAGCCCGTAGAGCCCGTTGCTACTGAGTTTCAGGTTGTGGATGAAGAAAGGGCAAGCCTGTCCGCTCCCAAGCGGATTCGAAATCGCTACAAACGTTCCGACCGTCGCCGGCGTCCATGTCCCGACTCCTGGCGTGCAGTTGTAACCCGATCCCCCAGTGCACGACCAGTCGGTCCAGATGCCCGTGAGCGTATTCAGCAAGTGGTAGATGTTGAGAGCAGCGTCATATTCTAATCCCCAGACACCTGTTCCTTGATCTGCAGTGTACTTAGAGTATGTCGGGGCGACACCGTAAGAATTTGTGGAAATCGCGAGGCCATATTTCGATGCGTAGCCACCATACGATGTGTCTCGACTTATCCCACCAAGCGCCTTCCACAGTTGATTGCCATTCGCGATCGGATAACTCGGGCCCACATTCGTCCAAACGATGCCATTCGTATCCGCGACTGTCGAAGACATGATGTCGGGATGACCGGTGAGAGCGACGGATGCTGTACCCAAGATTGTGTTCAGCGCGGTAGTTGCCAGGGTGACTTGCCCGGAATTTTGGTAACTAAGCACGTATGTGTAGAGAGGAACTGATCCGGCGTTATTGCCTGCGCCTGCGACGGAGATAGCTTGCCCAACCTGAGACGGGGTGAAGGGATTCGTCGAGGAGGTGAGAATCGCCGCTCCGGCGGTAATCGATCCGTTAGCTGCGAGAGTTGCTGGTGTGGCGATCCACTGAAATGCAGTTGCACTCGACGTCCCGGCACTACCAGTATTCTGATAAATAAATTGTGCGCCGCTATTCGTTCCGTGCCACTGTAAGGTCGATGGAGCGGCCTCTTTCACCGTATCGTTCTTACAAGGACTCGTGGTGTCGAACCCAGACGCGAGGCTAGCATTCGTTGTGCCGGCGACGATTGCGCGGTACATGCAGCCGCCTCCGCCAGGAACAATGATGTCTCCGAGACCATAGGAGGTGCTGGTTGAGTATGGGAGATACTCTGACGCGCTTAGCGCATGCGTGACATAGGCGCCGTACGCATAAGGCGTGCTCGCGGTCCACGGGATTGCATTTTGTCCCATTGGCAAGCCGTACTGAAAATCGACGAGCGTTGAGCCGACGGTATACATCCCTGTGTTCGGATTAATGGTGTAAGGGGTAACCGTAAGTGGCGTCGAGATATCGATTGAGTCATTCCCGAATGTGTAGAGCACGGTAGGATCTGTGAGCGAGAAGCTGAGCGATCCGAAATCGTTGACGGGGCAGTTACTCGTGCACGCCCCACCGGAGAGTTGCCCCGTGGTGATAAAGATTCCCGAGGAGGGCGCGGTTCCGGCCCAACCAAGGGGAGGCGCAGCGCAGTGTCCTTTGTTGACGCCGCTGGTGTAGAACACGCAGATGGGGCCATTGCCGCTTTGATCTACGCGTACGAGGGAAGTGTTGGTGTTACTCAGAGTGAAGACTCCAGAGCCGCCCATGCCCGCAGCGAAGTTCGTATTCGTTTTTCCAAAGGCGCTAACGGAATCTGTCAGACGGGTGATCGGGCTCAGGAGCGTGGCGTTGCCAAATGTCGTTCCGTCAACGTTTGTATGTCCGAGGTAAGAGGTATCGTAAGCAATCGCGTTGTTGTTGACCGCTCCTCCGAAGTTTGGGACCGTTCCCCAGGGAATCAGGTCAGTGCCCGCGTAGGCGCAGAAGTTCGGCGCTATGCAATTGTTGTTGGATGCGACGTATGACGCGGCTCCGGGTTGGGAGAGACGGCCTGTGTAGACGGCTTGCCCGAACGCCGCGTAGCTGCACAACCAGCAACAAAATGGAAGCCACAAAAATAGAATTCTGAGAGATTTCTTCATTACGTCTGCACTCCGACAATCGCGTTAGTTTCTTGCGCCCGGTTCAGGAAAAAGGGTGCCGTCCCGCGACACCATCGACGGCCGCCGACCCTCCTGCCCGAAGTCACTGCTGCCTTCGATATAATGTGGAGTTGCTCTTATCCCGCGATGTGCGGGTCATTTAGATAATTGACAGTGGATATTGAAGGAAAGGGAAACATGCCGACAGATGTAGTCATGCCCCAGATGGGCGAATCGATTTTTGAAGGCACCATTACCAAGTGGCTGAAAAAAGCTGGCGACAAGGTGCAGCGCGACGAACCTCTGTTTGAGATCTCCACCGATAAGGTTGACGCCGAGATCCCCGCACCAGCCAGCGGCGTGCTCCAGGAAATTAAAGTTTCAGAAGGCAATACGGTTCAGGTCAATACCGTTGTCGGCGTGATCAACGAATCCGGAGCCGCTGCCGCATCCGCACCTACTCCTGCTCCTGCTCCTGCTAAAGCGGCGCCCGTTGCGGCTTCCGCGCCGTCTGCTCCAGTTGCTCCCCCGGCTGCGAAGAAAGAAGTTGCTGCTCCGGCTCCGGCTGCGCCGCCCGCACCTGCTGCTTCGGACGACGATGAAGACTCTGATGTCCGCTCTTCACCTTTGGTCCGCAAACTCGCACGCGAACACAATGTGGATCTCGCCAAGATCACCGGCACCGGAACGGGCGCACGGGTCACCAAGCAGGATGTCCTCGATTTTGTCGAGAAGCGGACTTCTGCTCCGGCTTCGGCTGCAACATCGGCTCCGGCCGCGGCCGCTCCCGCGTCGCGTCCAGCCGTAACTCCGCCCCCAGCGGCCATTCCTGGCGATTTGGTTCCGATGTCGAAGATGCGCCAGATCATTGCGCAGCGCATGATCGAATCGCGCCGCACCAGCGCCCACGTTCACTGCATGTTCGAAGTGGACATGACGCGCATCGTGAATCTGCGCAACAAATTAAAAAATGGGTTCGAACAACGTCACGGAGCGCGACTTACATTCATGCCGTTCTTCGTGCGTGCAGCGATCATTGCGCTGCAGCAATATCCCATCGTCAACAGTTCGCTCGAAGGCGACAGCGTTCGCTATCACAAGCATGTCAACGCGGGTATCGCCGTCGCGCTCGATTGGGGATTGATCGTCCCCGTTCTAAAAAATGCGGACGAACTCAACTTCCTCGGACTACAGCGCGGCATCACCGACCTCGGCGAGCGCGCTCGTTCGAAGAAGCTAATGCCTACAGACGTTGAAGGCGCGACATTCACCATCACCAATCCTGGCCAATTCGGGGCTGTGTTTGGATTGCCCATCATCAACCAGCCCAACGTTGCCATCATGGGCGTTGGCGGAATTACGAAACAGCCAATGGTGATCACCGACAAAGATGGGGCGGATTCCATCGCCGTTCGTTCCGTAGTCCATCTAACGTTGGGCTATGATCACCGCATCATCGACGGCGCACTCGCCGATCAGTTCATGGTCGTAGTTAAGAAGACGCTGGAAAATTGGGGCGAAGAAGTCGGTTAGCGAAGTTTTAATTGCCGTCATCCCGAAGGAGTCGTAGCGCAAGCGAGGGCTAGTCTGGGGATCCCTACTTTCCGAAAATGTGTGCTGGGTGTAGGGGTCCTTCGCTTCGCTCAGGAGACAGGGTTTCGGAGTGTCTTCAGGGTTCAAACCAAAGGCTCCGAACCCAGCAGCATCGGACCATCTTCTGATCGCTCGATAAAATATTTTGTAATGTCGTCGCGCAAACCGGGCTTGTTTCCAGTCCATCGCCACAACCCCTGATAATCCCGCGCAATATCTCGCATGGGATCGAACTCCCACTTTTTCAGGATGGCCCATCGCTCTCCGTAAGCGCGCAGCACTTTGCTGCCATGAAAAGCGTGCGTCGCAAAATTGTCGATGCAACCGATTGGCGATCGTCCCTCGATGCGATTCAATTTCGCTGCGCGCTCCTGCCAGTTAAGGACCGATTGCACATAGGGCTGTGTACAACGCTTCATTTCCGCAGCGACATTGGTTGCTTGCACAAGTCCAAAGGCCTGGTGCCAATCCGCACTTCCAAGAACGCAGGTATCCAACATGCCGCCGACCATATCGAAAGCGTCGCGGCGCCATGACCACGCGCCGCCGGTCGCTCCGGGAGCATGCCCGAAGGGAAAACAATCGGTGCTCGGAATGGGAGCGTAATAGGTGTCGCTGTTATGCTCGCAACCGCGAACCGTGCTCGCACATTTCTTCCGTCGTGAGCTTAAGAATTCCGACTGATGCAAGTAATTCCACGCAAAGCTCGAACTCATACGATAAGGACGATGACCGAGATGGCTGGTTGCCGTTTCCCCCGTCAGGTCGGCGTAGGTGCTAAACAACTGGACAAAACTGTGGTGCTGCAACATGTGGATCGCTTCCAAGGCCCAATCGTGGCGGGTGAAATGGAAATCACCGTCGACATACCCGCCATACTGCCAGTTGGACGGAAAGCGCCGCACGCCCTCGTTGATGGCGCATTCCTTGATCCACAGACTCGAGTCGGTTCGTAGCTGTAAGTCGAGTGGATTGTCACTCGTCGTCACTTCATGCGGACGATCACCGAATGCGACCTCGACCACATGCAGGGAAACGTTGGGACTCGACTCCATATGAAAGCGAAAATCATGAAAGTTTTCGCGGCGGCGCTGCCAGCGATAGGGATTCGAATACACAGAAACGATGTGCAGTTTCTGAGACTCGGAGTACTCCACAAATTCGCGGTGAACGTTGGGATGTTGAAATCTCAACTTTTTCCTTTCTGCCGACTCGATCGACGACTCCGTCTTGAGGCTTCTTCCGTTGAATGGGAGAGTTACTTAAAACCAAAGTGCTCGCGCCACGAAATCGCCGCGCTGATCGCAAATGTGATTCCTGCGGTCACGAAACGGTCATAGACGGTCCGTCTCAGATCGCTCTTTTCGAGCAGACTCAGGCGGTCTTCCGCGAGTTTCATTCTTCCGGGCTGGCCATTTCCTGCGAGCATATCCATTTTTGCCTCGAGGCGGCCTAGCTTCTCCAAGACTTTGCTTTGGAACTCGAGGCTTCCCTGTTGAGTCATCAACGATGGCTGCTCGCGCTCACGGCAACCATGTCCCCCATCTTCTTTGTCTTCATCGTTGCCTCTGCTTGCATATTTCATAGCGGATAGTCCACGTAGAGGGCGGCCGAATTTCTGGAATACTTCGGCGGACTGCTGCCGTCGTATCCCTTCAAGAAATAACTTTGCGCGCGCGAGTAACGCGTGAGAGTGAAGCTGCTGCTGGTGAAGCGGCCAACCAGATTGCGATTGTTATCGATGCCCCAACCCGCATCAGCGTACCGCACTTCAATACCACCGCCCGCGACTGGAACGAATCCCACATCAATCGTTACCGTCGTCGGCTCAATATCCGTCACCGCCGCGTCGGTAAGATCCGGAAGATAGATTGAGCCGATCATGGATATATCGACCGGCGTCGATACCTGTGTTTGCTTGATGAGGGCCGTCGCGAAGGTGAAATCCAATGAAGGATCTCCGGCATCCACAAACTGCAGAGAGTACCGGCTATTTTCTGCCGCGATGTCTAAGATCTCTATTGTCACTTCGCGGATGATTGCGGTGAATGTCGCCATTCGCGACGGGACGCTGACCGCGAGACCATCTCCCGGGAAAATATCTGACGCACCGCCGGGCAAGAGTGTGCTCCATGTTTGATACCGGCCAGTCCAACCTTGGCCAGAATCGTCGAACAACGCCAGGGCCGCCGTTTCGCAATCGACCGAAGTACGCGGGACCGGCATTGCAATCTGACGAACGCTTCCGCGCACTCCGTCATCGCCGGCAGCGGTATTTTGCTGCGCCGCGATACTCGCCGCGTTTACGACCCTCGCGATGGCGTGTCCCTGTCCTCGGTAGCTTACCGTGATTAACTCGTTTGCGGCGGGAATGTATGCGGGATAGAACTGAAGCGCGGGTTCGCTGGATACACGGCACTCCGCGCCATCGAGTAGTGATCCGACATTGCGGGTACGAGCATTTTCGCCGGGCAGCGTACTGCGCACGAGTACATCGACGGCCAGCCAGATGTCAGTGAACGCGACGGAACAGTGCAGATTGCCACCATTGATCAGCGCGTAAGTACAGAATCCAGCAGCGTTCGGAATGACGTCATCGAATAAAACCGTCGCGGGTGCAATTTGCGTTGCCGGATTCGTTGGATCGATGTCGTGAACTTCCATTACCACTCTGACATCGCACGCGATCCCGGCGCCGCCACGCGCGGCTCCGCTGGGATGCAGCGACGAATGAAACGATTGTTGTACCCGATAGACTTCGGTCGGATACAACTGAGTGGTAAGAACGTAGTGATGACCGGGCTGTGTGGCGAGCGCGGTTCCGGTAACCGCGCCACCGATCAGCGCCTGGATGTTGCAGTTCGCACCCGCTGGAGTAATTCGAAATCCTGTGGCACAGTCTGCAATCGACACCGTACCGTTATATAGGCCGCCAATCACACCATCCGATGCTGCGTTGAATACGAAATCGCCATGCTCCAGAACTGTTGCGCCACCCAATTCCACCTTCTCAATAAAAGACAGCAGCGATTGTCCGTCTGTTCCCGTGCCACCATTCACCTGCAGTTGGCCGCCGCCTACCGTAATCGCATGCGTGGGATCGATGACGATCCAATGTGTTGGATCGAGGTCCGCGTAAGTCTCGTCCAGTATCGTCCGGCTATAGAGCGGGATGGCGTTACCACGCGTGAATGCTTTTTCGGACAGATAGAATTTGGTTGTGAAGCCGTCTCCGACGAAATAATTTCTGACGTGCGCCGTTGGCTCCAGCTGGCCGAGGATTGTCAGGTCATTTATTAACCGATCCACGCTCTGAAGTTCAAGGTCGCTCGGAGAAAACGTCGCCGAACTTTCGGCGAGAACGTATGTATTCGTCCCAAGGGGTGCGAAAAGTAGCTTCCCGTTGTCGTCGCGATACGAACAACGCGCCAGGACTGCGATCTCAGCCGCCGAAGCCGTCCACTTCTTTGCCGGATCGACGCTGTAATAAGGAATCGAATCTCCCGTCGCGATTCCGCTGACGTCGAACCAACCGGGCAGTGTGTCAGCCGTGAGTTGTTGCAGGGCGTCTCCGGCGAAGCGATCCACAAACGGAGGATGCGGAGGAGGCGCTTTCCGGTCCATCAACATCACATCGCTGAGCGCGACGATCTCGTAGCGGTAGATCAATCCACGATCAGCCGAACCCTGATATTGATAACTCGGAGCCTCGACGATGTATCCGGTAAACAGATCATTGCCGTTGCTGAGAGTAAGTCGAACGCGAGCGCCGATGACGGGGATGTTTGCGATCTGGGCTTCCGCCGCAAGCACGAACGTAAACTCGGCTGGAGCATTCAGCTTGCGCAACACGCTCGGACTCTTGCTCGCATCCACGGACGCCGTATAGTCCAGCGCGCTGAGACCGTCGAGATTATCAATCAGTAATTTCATCGCGTGTTTGAATCCTCGTAATTTGCATTGCTTAGAAACTCGGGCGAACTCCTAATAAACGGCGGCGCTACTCGGCGGGAAATAGCTGCGGTAGCAGAGCACGATCGCTCCATCGTTGACGTCGATCGTCGGCATCGCTGTGAACGAAGCCAGCAACGTCAACTCTCCAATCGGTTTTTGAATCTCGACCAGAGTTTCGCGCGCAAACTGCGGCTTGACGGTGCATGGACTCAGATCCGGGTAGAAGAAGCAAACACGGCCGCCCGATTCGTCTTCGGCCACAAATAATCCAGACCATCGCTGCAAGAACGATCCGCCCTCGCGATCGACAAACGCCGTCACCTTCTGGATCGCCGCGCCAGACGCCGGAACTCCCCCAGGCAGTGATTGAACCAGCACTAACGAAGTTTCCGTCAGCACGGCGACTCGGCCGACGTTAAACGTAACTCGCCGCACATAGTTCACATCCTGCTGAACGTCCGTCGGGCTTTTAACGTACGCCGCCGTGATGCCCGTGCCGACGTATCCAACTTGCTGCGCGTAATCCAAATCGCAGGCAATGAGATCACCGACCTCAAATGCGGCGACCGCGCCCGATCCTACTACCAGTTCAGCCGCTGTCGAACCTGCGAGCAAAGGAACCGCTGGCAGAGGATCTCCGCCGGATCCCGCGCGCGCCGCGCTCGAATCTGTCGCCAGAACGTTCATGTGTTCCGCGCCGCCCGCGAGGGCCATCTGCAATTTGCCCCAATCGCGGAACTCGAAATCAACGCGCGCCCCCAAGGCATGCCGTGCTTGCGCGGACGCAGCACCGGCAGCCCCGCTGTTCAGCGTTTCGATTTGCGATGTACTCGTGCGAACAAAGTGTTCAATCCATCCCAGATCGATCCAAGGAACAGGGGGGTCGTCCAATTGAAATGCACTGTCTTTCGACGGATCAAAAATCGCGGTGGGACCACTCACTCGGTCTAGTGCGGCGAAGTAAGCACGCGTTTGTCGAGTGATAGGCCTGAGTCCTGCTCGGGTCACGCTTCGACCTCCGGCAAAAAGAAATAAATTCGTAGTTGCGCATATCGAGCGACTTGCGCGAGACCTGCACTCCACTGCTGCTTCTGGATAGATACATCGCCCGGCGCATTGAGCATTTCGGGGACGGTCCACACAATTCCCGATCCCAGATCGGCGCTCGGATTCTGGCTGTAGTCGAGCATCTCGGTATGAGGTGGATCGCATATCCCGAGTAACTCAAGATCCATCTCGGCGAGCATTCGCCCGCGATCGACGCCCGTACCACCGCTTCCCTCACTGGCATACCAGATGTGGCAATCGATTCCGAGCATCGGACGCGTGCTTTCCGCGATGAGAATTTCGCCGAAGTCGACATAGAACGCTTCTGTCTGTGCTTCACCAAATCGTGTTTCCATATTTTCGCGAACCACGATGGCTGGCACTGTAACGCCGTCCATCACCATAGTCCGCGCAGGATTCAACACCGCGAGCCGCGTCCGCAGCGCCATGTAAAAACTATCTTTCGCCGCCTGCATAGTTCTCCGTTCTGCGTTCTTTGAGAGTTGATTTACCAGATGGCTGAGCGCTGACGGCTGACAACTGCCCTACCCCATCGCTGCGACACGATACAGATATGCCACTCCAGCAACGCGCTCTACGACATACCCTTTGATATGAAATATTTCGCCGCCGTAAATTAATCCGAGAGCGGTATCGAAGAGCACATCCGCCGACGCCACGTTTCTCTGGCTTACTTGCTCCGCCAATGCGGCTTGGCCGGCCAGCACTTCGATCTGGCGTCGCGGGCCGTTATTCTCCGTCGTCAGTTCGACAACAATCACCGGAGAGATCAACCCCTGCACCACTCCGGGATCAACCAATCCGAGCTGTGCAACTCCATCCGCCGGCAATCCGGCGGCCGGAAATAAGAGAGTCACTTCGGTGCCGCCCATGGTCTGCAACATGGCGTCCGCAGCCCGCGCCGCTGCTGCTCCTGAAATTCCCGTCATGGCTAACCAACTCTCTGCGCCACATATGGCGCCAGCAGCGATTGCACGGTTTCGTCCATCAACGAATCGGAAAAATACATTAACTGCATTCTGTCGGGGAGCACATTCCGTTTCACATTCAACGCTGGCGTCGCTTGCGCATTTCTCACTAGCTGCGCGCAAGCAACTTTGACGACATCGGGAAAAGGATCGAGGCCGGCCATGTATGCGATCTCGATTTCCGTAAACGTCCAACCCAGAGCATTGATGGGAAGCGTGACTTCCCCTGTGTCTGCGAATACCTCGAGGTCTGGCACATTCAGATCCACCCATGTTCCCGGAATTCCAAACGCAAGCGCGGCATCCCAGATCATGTCTTCATACATCAACTCGCCGCGGCGCGGGGTTGCATATCGCGCACGCGCCGTTACGATGGGCGATGTCGCGGGACTGACCGTCGCCAGCGGAAGATACGTCAACTGCACCGGACGTTGTCCATTTTCGGTTCGTAATCGCTCGGTGTATTGCGCAATCGCGAGGGTGGTACGGCGACAGTGCGCATCCACAATTGCCGAAGCCGCCGTTACCCAGGCCAAGGCCGTCGTCGACTCCAACCCATACAACTCGTATTCGGAAGGTTGCAAGTAATTCATTTATGGATTCCTGTCTTGAGGAGCCTTGTCGTCCCACTCACTGCAGGTTCTGATCGCAATTGCCGTGAGTGGGACTTCCGAGGCATTCGACTTCGGACTTACTAGTGGTCGTAGTGATTGGATCTGCGGTCGCATTAGTCGTCGGATGACAACCTGACCTGCTTACCGATTTACTTTGACTTCGTAGTGCGCATAGGACGCACCTTTCACCACGACAGCACCGAATTTTACGACGACACTTTCCGTCATCAGGGAACTCGGCAGCCCGAGCCGAAAGATCCGAGGGTTCGGATCCGTCAACCAGTGGTACTCGATCATGTCCTCGCTCACGATGTAAGCCGGTAGGACCGCCGTTCCTGAGCCTGGAGTGCCCGTGTAAGGGAGCGCCCACTCTGGAATCAACGGCAAATCGCCGGCTTGCGTGCTCAGCATCTTCACTGTGAGTCCACCCGTAATCTGAGTGGTCGAGAGCACCACGTTGAACTCGGCCTTCATTTCGCGATCGATTAGATCCAGCAGCACCGGATTCGCATAGATTGCCGTCGGCCTCACTTCGAACGATGAACTTGAAACCATCTGTGCGATAGTGCTCTTCAATCCATCGACAATGCTGGCCGTGGTTGCGATCGTGGTGCTGTTACCGCCCGCTTCGATCTGGCCGATGGCACCGAAATATTGCGGCGTCGTCGGAGTGCTCAGCGAGGTATCGTTACCGTTCCACAGCGCGACATCGTGCGTGCGCAAGATGCCGTCCACCGCGTCCGTCAGGTCTTTCGCCTGCAAGTACGCGAACTGGCTCTGCTGCGTTCCAACCTCCATGTCGAAGAGGTTGTAGTTGATTTGCGAAACCAGCGCCTTGAGTGGAACGCTGCGCTCGACTCTGGTTGGAGTCTGCAACGTCGGCACGATGTTTCGCGGATCAACGAATGCCTGCGTCGCGGTCGGCGAGGCGATCGCGGTTTCTTCGAAGAATCGTGATGGATGACCAGTCGCCGGAACCTGCTTGACCCGCTGGCCAAATACGCCACGACGGCGCACGATGTCCGTTATCTCGGTTTGATAACGATCGATTTCAATCGCGCCCGGCCCCAGGAAATCCGCTGCTGCATGTAGATCCAGAAAATTCGCCTTCATGTTTTCTCCTGATTAAAAGTTGATTTAGATTTCAAAGAAAAGTTTTGATGGAGCGACGGGCGTCCTCGCCCGTCGAGCACCGATGTTTACAAAGCATTTCGGAGCACAAAAAAGACGCGAACTATCTCGCGTCGCGAACGACTAGCGACCACCGACAATCGACCGATTCCCTACTCGATCATCCCCGCCCGCGCCAGTTCAGCCTTCACCGCAACGCGTTGCTCGATGCTCAGCGCCGCCAACGTCTTATTGAGCACTGCCGGATCCAGGCGCTCGCCCTCGATCTCGTTTTTCCCGATCAACGCCGAGACCACTGGCGACAAGGTCTTTCGGACCATACGCGACGCCTGTGCTTTCAGGTCGGCATTCGACTTCTCCAACTGCACTACGCGTTGCTGCAACTCCGTTCCGTTTCCCGCTGCCGAATTCTGATCCTTCGGATGTCGATCCGCCGTCAGCGCGACGCTTTCCTCGACTGCTGCGACAATACGATCCACTTTTGCGTTCAGCATATCCTGCTGTGTCTCAAGTTTTCCCAGAACGCGATCAAGCGTCTCGCTGGCCGCCGCCAGTCGCTCCGCCGCCGCCGTAAGTTGCTGCGCCATTTCTTCGTTCATTTGTTTCCTCTCTTGTGCCGTCGATCTGATATTCGTCGCGTCGCTTATCGTTCATGGTGTCGACCCTCGTTGATTACCCCAGTTCGATCCACGTCGAGCAATACGCGGCCTTGTCTCGCCGAAGCACCGCCGCTCCGGTAAAGGTCACGCGGTTCAAGACCCATACGCTGGCCTTCATGTCCTCCACCACGGCATCGGCAATTTCGTAGGACATGCCAAGGCTCGCTCGGGAGTTGCTACGCTTCTTGTCGTCATTTCCCGCTGCGGCAGACAGGCCGTCTGACAGGCCGTTTAAAGATGAAGATCGTGCTCGTCCAGTCCTGCCTCTTTCGGCCCCGATCTGCTCCACGATCTCCGGGAAATCACGCGCGTACAGAAATCCCGAAACTTCAATCACGCGACCGGCGATTTCTGCACGTGTGATGACGCCGATTTTGCGCCTTGCATCGTGACGATCAAGTGCTGGAGAAGAATCGAGCGCCATCCCAAGCAGCGATGGGATCGCAGCCTCCGCCGCCCGACGAGTGAGCAACACTCGATGTCCGCGCGCGCCCGACGGAGCCTTGTCCGACGCCACATCGACGACCGTCAATGCTCCCCGAAATGCCACGCGGTTGGGATGACCATGCACTGTCGGCATCTCAATCGCCATCGATTCCACTGACAATCTCATCTGTGTAGGCTCCTCAATAATTGCGGAAATGGTTGCGAACTTTCAGTTGGAGGTCTCCGGTCTTAGGTCTCGGGTCTCAGGAAAATCCGAAGCCCGGGTCGATTAGCAAGCGAGGCCTGAGACCCGAGACCTAAGACCGGAGACCTGTTTCAAAGAATTTCCGCCAGGCCTCTCGCCCGTCTCACTTCATTTACCGTGATCACTCCGTTGCGGAGCAGAATTTCGTCAATCTGCGCCTGCTGCATTTCGTCTTGAGCATCGACGTCGGTGAACACGAATTCCAAGTCGCTCCATCCCAACTTTTTCGCAATCGCGTCTCGCGTGAGATACTCGGCCACTAATCGCGCAGTCGGAACAATCGCCGACCGGAATGCCATCTCGCTCATCTCCGCCGCCGTCGATCGATTGACGTCCTGCTCTAACCCCAGGAATTGCGCAGGCAGATCGAACGCGTCCGCGATGATCCGCATCAGAAACTCCTGCCATGCCAATCGGAGGTCCGCGTCCGTGCCCGCTCCGAAGCGCAAAACTTCAGGCTTCGACTCCGCGGAGATAATCGGCACGCGACCCGTGCCTTCAATCTCGTCCTGCCACCAACGGATTAGTCGCTCATGATGCGCTGGCGTCAAACCCTGCACCCAGAGCGCGTATTGGACCACCGAATTCGAGGCCAGCCGTCCCGCATAGCGGTGCGCGCTCAAAAACGCATTGATCGTTTCGAATGCGACTTCGACGCGGCCCAGTCCGAATGGAGTGTGCGTCCGCGGATTCAGCCGGATGTAGCTCAACTCGTCATCATTCAAAATGATCTGCCCGTCAGCTCCATACAAGCCTGTGACCTGCGCATATCTTGGCGAATCGGGACGCCCATCCCAATCCGTCATGATGCGAATCGTCGCTCCATCTACGGGCCACATCACGAGCGGAAGCTTGGTCGTTGAATGGTTGGTCGGCGATTCCGGAATCCACCCCTCAGCCAAATCCAATTCAATCGCTCCGAAGCCGCCGACGATCACGTCTTCGAGCACCTGCTCGATGAGCGATCGAAACGAATCGTCCGGATTCGGAGCCTCGAAATTTTCGGTGAGCATTTGCACACGGCGAGGGCCATCTGGAATCTGATCGAGTGCGCGCCCGCGACGCGGTTGGATCCGCCACCGCATTCCAACAATGCGATCTTTAATCACGTTGATCGCGCGACGCGCCACCGGAGTCTCGGCAAACCTTCGCAAGTTCGCCGGTGTGGGCTTCAAAACCAAATTGTGCGGCGCAGAAACGCCGGTCCGCGAAATATTGCCGGGTAATCCAGCGCGTGAAAAATTCGGCGAAGAAAGCGGGGCCAGGTTCGACCCCGCTCCCGCCGTCCGCCGGCCCTCGCGCCCGGCAAACATATTTGTGGAAAGCATTTCCCGCAAAGACACCTCTCCCACCCGGCGCATCGCGCCGCGAATTCGCTCCAGCATGTTCATTCGATTTCCTCTGAAAGTGTTTGTGTGTCTGCGTGAGAATTGCTCGTCTTCGGTTTGTACGATAGGGGACAGGCGCATCGCCCGTCCAAGCACAGCACAACTCGGCCCGCTCTACGGTGCGCCCCTGTGCTGCATAGGTTGTCGCGCCAAAAGAAAAACGGCACAGCGCCAAGGCCGTGCCGTTGTCGATTTCGTTGCCAATCCTCTAGAGTAATCCTCCAGCCTTCAGCAAGAAGAATCCTCCGACGATCATCATGCCTATCTCTGCAAAAAACGACCGAAGGTTCATCAGCGTTCGTATGGGCGACACGCGCTTCAATCGTTGAACGAAAAAGAAGACACCAAATGTCTCGGACGCTGTCCCCATCAACAAGTACCGCTGCGAAGGAGCCAGAGCATTCCACCAACCCGATTGCGCCACTCGATTTTCGAGAATCGTTAGCATTGGCCTCCCTAGAAACAGAATCCCTAGGAATATGCCCGCGAACACGATCCCTATGCTCCACGAACGCAAAGAACTCCGGACGTTGAGTTTGTAGGATCGGCGAACTTTTTCCAATCGTGTTTCCGTATCCAGTCTCACGCCCGCAACTCCCGCCGCACCTCGTCTGCGATCTCCATCATTTGGGCCATCGGCCGTACTCGCACCCCGTTGTCGCGCAATACTCCGATCGTAAACTGCATCTTTTCTTCCTGTAGAGCGGTTCCCTGATCCATCAGAACCGTCAGGAACGCCTGCAATTGTTGCTGCCGCATGCCAGTATCGATTCGCGAGTAACGATAGGCCAAAGCCAGCGGTTGGTCAACGTTCGTTGCAACGGAAATGGCGTGGAACATTTTCACGGCGTTCCCTACCCGATATCCAAAATCTATCTGGAACGGATCGCCTTCTACCAGGTACTGAGCGAAACTCAAATTGCGCTGCATCAACTCAATCACTCCGGCGTTCGTGAATGCTTCCCGCATCCTATTCACAATCGCAACCCGTCCAGTACGGTGTTGAGTTCGCCCGCCGAACTCCAGCGGGACGAGATAAATCCCCGTCAGAAGTTCCATTTCTTTCACGGGATCGTCAGACAGTACAGCCTTCGTCGGTGCCACGTCGATCATCGATCCAAATCGCTCGGAGACGAACTGCAACAAGTCTTCGCGTCTCCGCAAGGACGTCAATCGCGCTCGGATCTCGGTCTCCACCAGCGCAAACCATTCCAACTCCACATCGGGAGCAACACACTGCAGCATCTTCCAATCGCGCGTGAATCGAGCTTCCGCGAATCCGCCATCGCCCTCGAGCAACAAAAATCCGACCGTCACAAAGTCATCCCGCAGCGCGTGCGGAAGAAATCGAAAGAGGTGAAGATCGAGTTGGCGTTTGTTGGACATCGGAAATCAGCCCTCAGCCATCAGTCATCAGCGATCAGGTATTAGCCGTCCGTTCCCGTCTTAGCCTGACCAAGATACTGAATGAAGCCGCTCAACATCTTTTTGACTTCAACAACTTGGTCTGACAACTCGTGACAAAGTTCTGGGGTGAGGTAATTCAAGTCGCGCGACAAAAGAAAGTGATATTCCAATTCGCTCGCTGAGCCCAGCGCGATCTGCAGATAGCGCGCGAAGTCAGGCCACGAATTCTTGCCTGCACCCTCAGCGATGTTCGCCCCAATGGAAACGGCTGCGCGCCTGATCTGATTCGTCAAGCTGTACAGTTCGTCCCGTGGAAAAGGCTTCGTAGCGCGATACACATCGAGCGTCAAGGCGTGGGCCTTATGCCACACCTTTAACTCGCGAAAATCACGCATCACGCTCTCCTCTCTAAACCGATTTCGGTTGCTTTGCCTGACGACTGATGGCTGACGGCGGATGGCTAAATCCTAATTCTCCATCGCCCACTCGGGAAACGGTCTTCTCGGTGATCCTCGAAATGCCAGAATCAAATCCCGCACAATCGTCTTACGCTCGATCAGTCGCTGCACCAACGCTTCCAACTCGTCCCATGATCCGCCATACCATGCAGGAGGAATTTCTCCTGCCACTCTCCAGATTTCATCTTCGTCCAGTTTTTCAATGCGCGATAACCAGGGCTCGAACGACTCCCATCCATTCACTCGCGCATACACTTCGTTTCGCGGATACACACCACGCAGCGGAAAATCTGGAAACGTCCACTCTCCGGCGTTGAAGCAATATCCCTGATCGATGAACGTCGCTGAATATTTTTTCTCGCGCATCTTCCGCCAGAACGCTGCTTGCCGCCCATCGGCATTGCAAGTCCATTTATCGAGCGCCAGGATTCCCGCGAACGTACCCAGATTACGCACGCGATCCAGCATCTCAGGGGGAAGATAATCCAACACCTGCCCCTCCACCGGACTCACCACATACCGTGATCCAAACTGCAACCCCGCTTCCACCTGGATAGAATGACTCCCCAGCACGATCGTCATTTCAGTGGTGTGCTCCACCAGCCATGTCGGGACTTCAACGACTTCCGCGGCTGGCACGGGAAGTCCAACGCGTTCGGCTAATCGCGTCGCCAGAAATTCATTTGCCAGCACGCGCTCATGCTGCGGATTGTTTCGGAACTTCACCACGTAGTAATGCCCATCATCGCAACGCATCAGATGACTCTGTGCTCCGCCCCTCATCCTCTTTACGTGTTGCACGGCGGAAGTAGGCATATGAACTGACGATTCTCAAAGAGTTTTCCCTTCGCGAACCTTCGTGTCCTTCGTGGTAAACGATTTTCTGCACTCTACTCCGAATATCCCTTCGTGCCTGTGACGGCGCGCACACCCGAAATGTTCAGTTTCCGGCCACGCTATCCCATGCCACTCGATCTTTAGGTCCGCGTCCCGACTCGCCCATGCGTACCGCCCATGCAATCGCCATCGCCATCACGCAATCGTCATGAGTTCCGGCAATTGCTCCTGTATTTCCGTCTTCATCTCGGACAAATGTCCGAAACTCTGCCAACAAATGCGAGCTGCGAAAATGTCCCGGCTCCTCCCTCAACACGGCCGCCAAGTTCTCAATCATTGCCGGACGACTTACCGCCGAAGTCAGCCATCCATCTTGTCCCCGTTGCCCGAACATTTGCGGATACTCCAAATTTCGCAGACACGCCAACACTCCATGCCCGTGATTATTTCGCTCCACTGCCATCAAAGCCGTGTTGTATTCCTTACCCAGTTCGACCAATTTCTGGGCCAAATCTCGCGGAGGATAATGTCCATGCAATTCGGCGCACTGCGTTCCGAGCAACCGATCAATCACCTCGGCGCAGGAATAATCGCCTTCCGCGCCACCGCCCGCCGGATCCACTCCGATCACATACTCTCGCCCGGACTGAGCCGGCAGCCAGATCAGCAACCGCCGATTGTCACGAACTTCTATCGGCTCGCCTGCGGCGCGCAAAGCCTGATCCACTGCTGACAAATCAAAAACACATTCTCCGGACGCCCGAAAACAAGTCACCGCATCTTCCGCAAATTCCTGCACCGCAAGCTCGCGCAGAGACGCCCATTGTTTTCGACGCCACGCAATCTGCTTTGCCTTCAATCCGTGGACAGTCATCAAGTCGATCTCTTCTTCGCTCAACGGAGAAAACGACGGTCCGGGATCCACCGCGTATTCCTTGTCAAACCACCATGGAAAAAAATGACGCGTATATCCTGTCTCGTCCGCGCGCTGCCACTCTTCGTAAAACAGCCCACCGGCTCCGTTCGCTGTGGATTCCAAAACGATTTCGCCGCCCGGCACCACCGCCGCCCGCAACGACACCAATGCTTCCTCACCTTTTCGTCCCCAGCGCGATACTTCGGAACAATGCAAATTTTGGATGGTTCGTCCGCGGCCCGCATTTTCTTCTGCTGAGGCGACACAGTACTCGCTATCCATCAGCGGAAACACCAACTGCCGCACATTGCAGCGCGAAGTTTGCAGAGGACCTACGCGCATGTCCTCCGGGAGCCTGTCCCAAAATCGCCGGACTATCTGGAAAATGTCTTCGGCGGATTCCCGGTTATGCGCGACTTGCAAACTTAATGTGCCGCGCCGCATGATCGTCTGCATGAAGAATCGCGCCGCAATGTAGGTCGTAATTCCTAATTGCCGCGCTTTGAGCACGATATTTTGATTGGTGCATTTCTGTGCGTATTCGCGTTGTGCCCTATTCAACGTGAATTTGCTCTTTCGCGGATTCTTGCTCCTGATCTTTAAGTAACGCTCGATTAAAACCTCTCGCAGTTTCGGACAACCATTTCGCCCCCAGTTCTCAAGGGCGGTGGGAAAGAGATCCAGATGACTGCCGAATTCTTCGAGTAACTTGATGTCTTCATCGATCCTCAAAGCGTCGTTCCTTCAAACGCTTGCTCTTTCACACCGACGTTCACATGACATTTAATGCGTGGCGCTGAAATTCTCCGGCACATATGCGTAAGCCCCAATTTCCCACCCCGCCCCATACAGATTCTGATTGATCCCCATCAGGTCGAATTGATACTCCGCCCCAAGATTTACGCCCGTATCTTTGACCGGCGAATTCACCGTCGGACGAAAATCTGCCTCGACTCCGTTCGACGGGCAAACGTAATAACTCCCCGTCACATATCCGGACGGCACGACATCATTCGCCTGGCACGCCAGCAGAAGATTCACCATCTGCGTGTTGGACTCCAGCGTCGCTCCTCCTTGCACCAGCGCATCCACAAAGTTCGCCACTTCATCCGGACGCAATTCATTGACGTGCCAGAAATATCCGATCGGACGCCCCCATAGCGCGTTCTTGAACACATCCTGGCTGACTCGATTCCGCATCTGCTGATAACTCAGATTCTGATAGTTCGGTACCACTCCCTGACTTAGGATGTTGAACACGTCATATCCCTGCGCCAGAGTTGTATTCGCGCCGCAACACGGCTTCAGACTGCCGGTCCCGCGCACTCCTACGTATCCCAGTCCGGCCGCAATATTTTCTGTCACCGGATCCTCATATGTTCCAGGCATCACATATACACGCCGTGTCGGCAATCCCGTGAGATTCAAATTCATCCACGCCAGAGCCCAACTCATTTCTTCTGTTTCCATCTGCGTCTCATCGAGATCCAGATTCTGCAGCGCACTTTTGATATTGAGATTCGTCACATTTGCCAGCGAGATGCTGCGCGCCGTGCTCTTCGCATTGGGATCGAGAGTTACGGAAAATACTCCGCGCTGTTGCAGCGTGAATAAAATTCCACCCAGCGTGTCGAGTCCATTCGAAGTCTGACCCGGCGCCACCGGAGACACATCCCAATTGATGTCCGCCGCCGGATCATCCGGACTCGTCGTCACCACCCAGGTCGCATGTCCCGCGGACGGATGCGCAATACTCAAACTAACGCTGGACGCAATCGTCCCGAGGTATTGCAAATTCTCGAACGCGTGACAGGGGACCGGAAATGGCCCAGTCGTTCCGCAACTCGCCGCCGGTGGATTCCAATATTCATGCGATATGGAATGCGCGTTCACATCGAAGCCCGCGGCAATCCAACTCTGCACTTCACTGATGATCGATTGCGAATAAGTGCCGCCCGTCACCACAGCGATCGATAGCGGGATTGCTTTCGCCGTCATGATCGGCAGCAACGAGTTCACATACGTGTCGCTGTACTGCACCAGTCCCGGATCGTCATAACTCACGGTCGTATAAGCCGGCCAGCGTTGCCAACGCCTGATCCAGGGCGGCGTCTCAGCCGCCGCGTTGTGCGAGCCCGCGGTCGGCCCCGGAGTTCCCGAGGTATCCACCGTCACCGCCGTCGCCAAATTATTAGCGTAGAGGTGACAGTAGTCGTAGCTCACTGCACCTTGCACGTTGTCGATGATTCCGTATGCGCGATTGCCGTATCCTCGGCAATTCTTGATTTCAAATGCGCACCCACCTCCGGTGCAACCGTCAAATCGATAGCCCGCGTAATTCATATTCGCATCGGTGTTGTAGAGATGGATGTCCGCCGGCGTCCCGCTCGGATGCACATAGAAACCTAATGGCACCGCGCCGTTCTCGACCTCGCTATCCGATGTGACATTCGCGACCCAGAGATGATCGCTCGCTCCCTGCACCTGCACTCCGTATCCGTCGAACCAATCAATTTGGAGGTGCTGAATCTCCAACCAGGATGCGTTATTGATGTTCAACATCGTGCCGCCGCTGAGGACAATGGGAGCGACCGTCGTGTAATGCGTCGTCGGATTCCCGCTCGCGCTGTACACGTACAAGACGAAATTTGTGGCGTCGTACCAGAAGTCTCGATCCTGACTCAGCGCAGCCTGACTTGCATGCGCGATGCCCCACTCCGATCCGAACCTCACATAATTCAACTGCGCCGGAGCTTGCGTCAGACAATAAAATCCACGAATGCCGCACTGCACCACTCCGCCTGATCCGCTAGTGGATGAATACAGATTCGCTGACCACACATTCGTCGCCCCAACCTGCGTCCACCAGCGCGCTGCGAGCGGCAGATAGCCCGTCAGGTGCGGCGGCTGGCCATTTCCGTAACTTCCGATCTTGATCAGAGCACCGCTGTTGCCGCTTGAAGGTGGAGTCAATGTTTCATTCCACGTGCAGTCCCGCTTCAAGTTGATTGTGTCTCCCGGAAGAAAACTGGAGATCCCAATCTGCAGCAAGGTTCGCCACGCGAGCTGCGAACTCGTGCCCGGATTGCCATTCGATCCATAATTGCAATCCACGAAATAATCCGAAGCACACGCCAGCCGAGCCGCCAATAAGAGCAGCAGAAATACTCTTTTCATAGTTTTGTCCTTAGCAGCGTGTGAGGAGTGAAGTCTAGTGCTTGAAATTAGTTCAATGCGATCTGGTATTTCGATCGGGTATCGTCAGGAACTGCATGTCGGAATATTCATCAATACACGATCAACGCCGGAATCGACGCGCCTGAACTAAAGCTATCCGCTGGCAACGTCACCGTGGATGGCAGCGCCGCTCCGCCCGTCGTCACGCTCACCGACAAATTTGCTGCCCAGGTCACGCCCGAGCCGGACGTTCCGAGCAGCGCCGCGCAAGTAGCCGCGCAATTACTGGTCAGCGCAATGTAGACCCGTCCAGCCGGTAGGGTGATGTTCGAAGCGGTCCAGGCAATGTGCTTGATTCCGGCGGACGCCGCGAAACTCGTCCCCGCAGTCGAAGCCGTAGTCCCAATCAACGTACCACTGCCGCTCGATGTTCCCGAGTACAAGCCGAGAGCGTAATTGTTAGTCGTGTTATCCGCCGTGCCGACCACATAAGCCACGTTGTTAGTTACGCATGGATAAGGGTTATACACTCCCCAAACGATCGCCTTGTTCGTCCCGGAGAACGCGTTGCCCGATCCGCCCTGCGTTGGGACGGTGATCCATGAACACGCCGCCGCAGGCAACTGGGCCGCCGGAAGCGTTCCTGTCGTGAGGTCCGATGCCGATACAATCACGTTCGACGACAGCGCGTGGCCATTCACGCTGGTGCTGGTCGCAACCTTGTTGCTCAAATCCGCCGTCAGGTTCGTGACTTGCGACTCCGCTATATTGGATGAGAGGCCGCCAGCCGTTCCCGTCGAGTTAGCAGCATTGTTGGGGATATCCGCACTCACGAGGGCAGGTAACTGTCCATGTGGAAGCGTACCCGTCGTGAGATCCGACGCCGACACAATTACGTTCGATGAAAGCGCATGACCATTCACTGTGACGCTCGTTGCGGTGTAGCCAGGTACCGTCGGAGATCCGGTAAACACTGGCGAAGCGGTCAGCGCCAGAGTCGATCCCGTTCCTGAGGTCCCATACGACGTTCCCCACGCTGAGCCCGTGGAGTTAGAGATCCCCGCTGCGGGATAGACCATTCCTGCAGAGGCTGGCATACATGAGGCGCCACTCGTTAGCTGACATCTGAATACACTGTCGGATCCCACGCCGAGCGAAAAGTCCAATCCGCTGGGTACCGTGACCGTCGTTCCCGGCCACTTCTTCCCTGACCACTGCGTCGGACCAGTGCCAGTCTGATTGATATTTCCCGCGACATTCAGGTTGCCCGTCATCGACACATCACTGGAAAATGTCTTCGCACCACTTACTGTTTCTGCGCCCGCCAGATGAACCACTGCCGAATCCGCAGCTGCTCCTGTGACTTGACCTACTAAGTAATCGCCACTCGCAGCCGATATCGTCCCGGATCTCCCGAACACAGATGCCACAGCACCGCCTCCAGTACTTTGGGGCGCTTGTAAGTTGACGCGGATGCCATTAGTTTGTCCGGATGTCGCATTCGTGATGTCCACATATCCGATGAGTTGCGCCGTCGGTTGCGCGCTGGATCCCGAGTCATGGCAGTTCCCCGCCGTGCTCGTGCTCGCGACAACCGCGTCTCCCGCGACGACCGCACTATCAAAGCTGCAGTACCCGTAGCCGCGCCAGGTGACTACTGAATTTCCAGTCTTGCCCGCACCGCTCTGGACCAATCCGATCACTCCGGTCGCCGACGTGCCCGCCAGCACTGCTTGTGACGGACTACTCGCGTTGAACACCGCTAACTGATTGACCACCGTGCCTGTCGTCGCATCATTCGGAATCTCGAAGTCGTTGCGCCCCGAAACCACCGTATTAAAAGATGTCTTGGCGAACACACTTTTCGGCGCGTTTCCCGTGTCACTGCCCAGATTGAAAGCATTGTCGGTCCAGGGTTTGTAGTTACCCGTCGCATCGACTACCCATTTCAACCCGCTGCCAATCCAAAGTCCCAGCCCAGGCGAAGAGGCTGAGGTCGCGTTCTCACTTCGCAACACGGCGTAGTTATCCGTGGCGTCATAACCCAACGAAGCCCGTTGCCATGTTGTGTTGTTAGTGTAAGTGGAATACACACGCAAGTTCTGCGCCGTCGTCCCGTTTCTTTCTTCGAGATTGTCAGCAGGATCGCCACCTGGATCGGAGTTGAATAAGTTGGTCATTCCCAACTGAATCACCTGTCCGCTGTTCTCAATGATCCGAGGCGTGTGTGTCGCGGAGTCAAACCAGAACACGCCCCAGTTAGGAATGCCAGCCGGTGGAGTAGTCTCCGACAACTGAATCACATTCGGAGTCGTGCAGTTTGCGTTACCGTTCGCCGCGATCCCCGTCGCAAACGCCCCACTGCACTGCGTCGGAACCGCCGCGAACGCCAGAGCCGTCCCCGCCTGCCCACTAATATTCGAACTCGTAAATGCGACCTGATGCGTCGTGCCCGCGATGTTCACCACCGGCAACGCGGCTGTGCTATCCAACCCAATCCCGCCAACCGCCGGAATGAACGCGCTTCCCTGTGGCAACACAAGATTCCCGTTGGCCGTAACTGTGCCGGAGAATGTTTTCACACCGGCGATCGTTTCGTTGCCGCTGTTATGTACCACAGCCGCATCTACTGCCGCACCCGTGACTTGGGCCACCGCATAGTCGCCAGTCGCCGCGGCCACCGCCCCGGATCGTCCAAAGACTGAACTGACACTCCCGCCGCCACCGCCCGACCCGCAGGCCGCACCGGTCGATCCAATCACGCCGGACGCAATGTTCAGACATCCGTTCGACAATCCGGCCAACGTAACGCTCTGATCGAACTTCACCGGAACGTTGAATTCTTTCAGCGATGCATTCAACCGTTCCAACCAGTTTGGATGAATGCCATCGCCGGTCTGCGCGATGTAATTCGTAATCGACACCGGAGAGCCAAACGCCAGCGGCACCGCGTTCGAAAACGCTCCACCACTGCCAATGTCCGCGCCGATCCAGGTATCATTCGCGTTTGCCGCAGGACGATATCCCCACGTCGCTTGCGTCAGCGCCGGTTGGGCATCGGCCAAAGTGATCATGTGGTGCGCGGTAAGGACTGAATTCGCAGCGTTAGAAAAATTCAGCCGTCCCTTGGTCAACAGCATTCCACCACCCAGACTTGGACCATCCGTGATCAAGGTTGCGGTCTGATTTGCGACCCCGGATCCAGGAGGCGCGGTCAAACTCGCGAGGCAAGTGGTATATCCTCCCGCCGAACCGACTCCGTAATCCGTGCACAGGTTTGCGAGCTGAAGCGAGTTTCCGCTCAATCCGATTCCTACAGAATTTGGCTGCTCCGCATCCACCCTCACACTTCGATTCATCGACACGATCGAACCGGGCCAGAAATTCAGATTCCCCACATAAGTTCCCAGGTTGACCGAGTACGCCGCCGTCGAGGATGATCCATTGTCGTTGTAACTGCACACCAATCCGCCTGAACATGCAGCGGATTGTGAGACGCTCTGCGCCACCGATCCACACGCCCCGCCCGTTCCGCCTGTACAACCTGTTGCATTGGGATACACAGACCCCAATCCAAAAGGAGTCGCGATTCGGATCACGTCGTACGTAATGACATCCGTTCCGTTCGCCATCCGCGGCCAGCGTACCGGAATCGCATCGCTTCCCGTCGAAAGCCAATTCAAAACTTGCATCGGAGAAGTTTGCGTTCCAGTGGTCGTATCATTCGCAACAATGAAATAAGAGAGAGCGATCGTGCCCGTTCCGCCCGTCGTGAACGCTCCCTGCGTGCCGCCGCTTCCCTCGATCTGGAAGCCGGCCGCGCCGCTCGAGGGTCCCGCGATCAGACCCCCGATTCCCAGGCCAGGAAATGGGGATCGCACCGGTGAGAGCGGATTCAGATCGGTTGTACTTTCTGAATAGACATTCTTAAGATAAGCGCCCTGAAAGTTTCCCGTCGAATTTGCCGAATATACCTGCCAGAGCCCGGTCGCTTGCAGGACCGTGTTCTCGATGTACAGACCATTGGAGTTAAAAACCGTAACTCCGTTGGAAGAATTCGCTGTGATGTTCGAGTCTCGAAGTGTGATCACAGGAGCCTGCTGCATGCTCTGATTTCCGGCCGAAAACAAAAACGATCCTGTCCAGTTCGCACTGTCATTCAGCGGGATCGCTTGATTGTTAAAGTGATCGACAGTGGCATTTTCGTCATCCCAGAAGTCGAAGAAGTTATTGAACGCGCCAGCATCGAACGCAAGATCGTAAGAAATGTCGATGAGGTGCGTGTCCTCCGCATTGTCCAAGACGGCGACATATGCCAGAGCGACTACTCCCGGAGTAGTCTGCGTCGCGATGTCGGCACCCGTGTGTGCGTACTGGAAAGTTGTACTCGTGGGCACCGCCGTGACGACTGCATCACCCCAGAACTGATTGTTGTCCGTAAACAGGACTGTGACCATGTCGCCGACGCGAAAGCCATGCGGGCTGGCGGTTGTGATGCTGGTCACCTGAGAGAGTCGTTGCGTCTGCGTGATCACGACTCCGGCAAATGCCGGACTCCCAGCAACATTTACCGGAGAACGGAAGCTTAGTCCGGAGACGGTTAGGTCCGTGAAGTCATTCGAGTTCCTCAGATCGCCAACCTGCAGACAGGCTCCCCGGCCAAGGCAGTTCAGCGAAGTTCCATATCCAGTCAGGATCGATTGATTAGAATGAAAGTACAGTGTGCCGAAAATGTTATACACATTCACCGAACTGTTCGGTCCGTTCGCGGGGATGGTCACATTGCACTGGCTGTTCTTGTAGGCAGTAGGATCGGTCCCACAAGCCACGTTCACAATTTCTTGCAGGCCAGACGACGCCGAACCAACCGTATATCCCGTCGCATATGAGTTGAACGGCGTGAATTGAACTGTTCCCGAGGCTGCGCCGGAAGTGCATCCTCCTGCCGCCGAAATCACTCTTGCCGCTTCCGTGTTTCCTCCGCCAGATAGAAGCACCTGATATCCAGCGCCGCTTGTGGTATCGATTCCAACCGGACAGGGCGTGAGCGTGATCGTCGCTGGAGTTGCCGCCGTCAAGGTACCCGAAATTGTTTGTGTCCAATTCAATGCTGACGTCGCGTAGGTAATTCCCGCAGGTGCGCCTCCGCCACAGGATGACCACGTGGAGTTGCCCGCGAGGCATGTCGCAGAACTCGCGACTCCCGACCCCAGTTCACCGCTCGGCACTTTTCCGCTGACCAGGTCAGCCTTCAACAGAAGTCCTGCATCCACGTAGTGACGGTCCGTGGCTTGATTTGGAGAAGTCGGATCGGACGGCAGGGTCAGAGGTCCGGTCATGGTGTCGCCCGCCTTCTCGACGAACGCTCCCGAACCAACCGTCGCCACTGCCGCATCCACGTATCCCTTGTTCGCCGCGTCGGTCGAGTCAGTGGGCGATGGAAGGGAGGGCGACACTGTAAATTGCTTCGTACCGGTGATCGCTTCCGCTCCCGCGAGGTGGACCACCGTCGAGTCCAGCGCGCGGTCTGCAACCTGTTCGTCCACGTATTGCTGCGTTGCCGCAAAATTTCCTAAGCCTGTCTCCGGCGTAACCAGGATCGCTGCAATCGTCGTCGGAGAAATCGTCGTTACGGCCCAGTACTCGGTCCGCACCGTTCCATCATCCAATTGCAAAACTACAACGTAGAGAGTTCCCGCTGGAGACGCTCCCACATTCGGAACAAGTTGCGCGGTGAATGCTCCCAGCGGACCAATCGTCACCGCCAGATTGCCCGCGGCTACCACGTCCTCTTCAGCCGACTGAAACGATGGCCAGGAAATCAATGCCGTTCCGGTCGCTGTAGTGCCGTCCGCGCGATATATTGTGTCGCTGATCGTGGTCAATACTGGACCTTGGGCGTGCATACTTGCCTGCAACACGACCATCGCCGAGAAAGCGACCAGGACAAAAATCAAGATCTCCGCAGATCGCGAGCGCCTGTTCCAGGCAATATGCGTTGCAAACCATCTCGGCATTTGTATTTCCTTTCTTGTTTACTTGGACGGCAATTCTGTAGGCGCAAAGGCGCAACTCTTAATTCAATAAAAAAAGCCGCTCATTTGAGCGGCTGTCTCTTTGCTTGTCTAATTCTGTTTAACAATTCTGTTTAACAATTCGGTTTTAACTGCGGTTCCTACTCGGAATCTTTTCGTCCACTCTCGACTCGCGTTTCCAAAAATCGCCGGACACTCTCGACATACACGTCCGCGAAATCTACCACCGGACGACGCGTCTCGATCAAGACCATCGCCGCTTCAATGTCCCACTCCAACGCGCACAATACTGCCAGCGTCATCATCGGAGCCCGGTGAATCCCCGCAGCGCAATGGATGTACACCTTTGCCTCCGGGTCTTCTAGCGCTTGCAATGCGAACTCAACTCCGCGTTGCAGCAATTCCGGCGGCTTCGGCAGAAAATCATCATCCGTAGGATTCCATAATGCCCGAACTCCGCACGCTTCCGCCAAGGGACGATCATCAAATTCCAACTGCATGTTCACCACATGGGTGATCCCGATTTGCGCCAGGTCCTGCATGTTTTGGGCGTTCCATATCCCGCCGCCCAGCGCAATTCTCTCCGTGATCCACGAAATGTCCATGTAGAAAACCCGATCGCCTTCCAGGCGCAAATTCTGATCTGCTATTTACTTCTTTGATTCTTCTGATTCTACGATACCCTTTTCGCCTCTCATCGACTCCGGTATCTCCGAACACAATCCGAGTTGCTCAATCAAGCTTTGGGCCAGCGATCCTCGCTCCGGCCCGTCGCGGCCCTCAGGCGCTGGAAACATGCCCGCCATCTTCCACAGATACTGGAGGCCCAGAAAGCTCCCCCGTTCATTTACCGCCTGGACGACCCGCTTCGCCATGTCCACGGAGGCATCCACGATGACGTTTGTGACTTGATCCCGTGCTTCCTGCATCTCCTCCGGAGTTCTCGACCCCGAAGTCGTGCCCTCGCTAGTGTTCGCGAGTCGTAACTTAGCACCGTTCTTCTTCGCCCTCACTTTGCCCACCCCTCGCACCCGGCTGAGATAGAAAAAATAGAAAAAGGGCGCGATTTACATCGCGCCCCTCTCAGAACTTTTATTTTCTCTGCTCTTATTTTTAGGATACCAAACTGGATGGGGGTGTACCGCCAACTTTCCGATGTTTATTCTCCGCTTCGTTTGTGTCACTTACATCGAAATCGAACGCTTTGCCCACTTGACAGGATTTTGGGCTCGCTTGCTCGTGGTTCGTGAAATTCGGCAACTCGTCCATCAATCCGCAACTGAGAAGAATCCTCGACAACTGATCGAGTGCCTCTTGCAGCGACCGTTCCACGGTTCGCTGCGGATAGCCCAGCAAACGCGCCACTTCCGGTAACGTGTATTCCTCCAGAATATTCATGCCCAACAGTTTTTTTTCCAGATCGCTGAGTTTTGCGATGGCCCGGTCCATGTCCGCAACAAAAATCACGACGTCCTCAAAGTTCCTCATCGTGTAAGAACTAACTCGCGTCCGAAAGAACTCTCGTCCCAAAAGTGACGGAATGCGCCCCACCTCCACCGAAGCCCTCCCGTACCGTCGCAACAGCGCGATCGTGCGCCGTCGATACGGCCAAAGATCCATCTCCGTCTCGCCAAACAACACCGACGGCGATGGATCCGCTTGACCCATCAAGTGCGTTGCCCCGGCGCGCACAATATCTCGTGACAAATGTGCGTGTGTCATACCCGCACCTCCGTCACGCCGACGCCGTATAGACAGTCAATTTGGCCAGGGATCAGATCGTGAAAGCGCAAAGCACTTTCTGACCGACTCGCTTGCAGCACGCGAACCTTTCGACGCCGCGCTCGTCGCGGTTCCGGTCGAGCATCGGCAACGTTTGGCCGGCCTGAAAAATATCCCTGGCACGCGGCGCAATACACTCCGGTTGCAGCCAATGCGCGCACCCATAATCCTCCGCAGCGCTCGCAATATTTCAGATTCCGTGCAATTCCTTCACCTTCCGTACCGCCCAAAATATTCATCATTTGTCCTTTCAGAAGTAAGGCGATCGTCAAAACAAAACGAGCCCTAGTTCCGATTTCTCGGCCCAGGGCTCGTTTCTCTTACGACGGCCTGTGTTGCTATTTAGTTGGAGGTTCGGCGCCTACTGTGGTCGTCCCGCGACTTCGGATTCGCGTTGTCGGAAATAGCTCTCTTGGTATCCCGACTTCAGCACGCGTCCGTTCTGCAGAATCAGGTTTACCTGCCCGGTGAAGCGGATGTCTTGCAACAGCCGCTCCATTGAGCCCGACAATACCTCGTCTGCGGAACGCATCTTACGCCGGAATTCAGAAAAGACTTTTTGCTCACGTTCCAGGGACTGCACTTCCATCATGACAAATCACCTTTCATTTCAGCTATGAACCAAGTTATGAAGTAAGAATCGCCTGATCGTAGCCACCAGCATCCATTGCGTCAACAGCCCTATTTCTTTGCGAATGATTGCGGCCTCTACAAAATAGCTTCCAGCTATTGTCCAATTGCTACACTCCCGCCATGAAATTCAAAATGCTGCAAGATAATCTTCGCCAAACGCTTTTGGATCGAATTCGCGCCGGAGATTTCACCGGCTTGCGCCTGGCCGAACAAACTGGATTTCAGCAGCCCCACATCTCAAATTTTCTCAACCGCAAGCGCGGCCTCAGTCTGGAAGCCATGGATAAAATTCTGAGCGCCTTACGTCTCTCCGCCCTCGATCTCATCGACCCGTTGGAAGTGAATAAGCGCGCCTCGATCTTTCCCGTACGGGACATCGACTTCGACAACGTAGTCTTAGTAGCTCCCGAAATCGCTGCTACTCATCGCATCATCAGAAAAATGTACGTCAAGAAAGTCCTGAAATTCAGGCGAAGCTTCTTAGCTCGACTAAAGATCGACGTCGTGGGGGACCGTCGTGGTTGGGACCGCTTCGTGATCATCAAAGCTGACGCCAACGAGGGAATGAGCATGTATCCTCGCGTGGTCCCCGGCGCTACTATTCTCGTCGACCGTCACTACAATTCGCTGACGCCTGCCAGGAAGGGGGAAAAGAATATCTACGCTGTGCGCAAAGATGACACCTGCACGATCAAATACATCGAGGTTTCAGACGCCTCGGAAGGGCGCCTAATCTTGCGCCCGCACAATCCTTCGTTCCCGCTTGAAGCAATGACGATGGAGAAAGGTCTTACGTCCGCAGACTATATCGTTGGTCGAGTCTGCCACGTCGGAATCGAAGTCTAAACACTCATGAAGGTCAGCCGGATCGAAGAAAACACCCACCAAAGTAGGGGATACAAAAGTAGGTAGTGTTCGAGAATTTTCGAGCGCACTTTGCAGCCGCATTTACGCTACTTTTGGAAAAGATTTGCCAAAGAGCGAATGTCATCCTGGGCGACATCGCCAATCACAAAATATTGCAGACCGTTACGCTGCCAACTTTCTAAATGGAAAGATCTCGCGTCGTTCGTTCTATCCTGAGCAAATGCAAGGTCCTGGGGCAGCGATCTGGCCTGAAAAATAAATACCGAGACTTGATGTTTGCGGATCCGATACAAAAGTTGCGCTCCCGGTGACTGCTCGATGTATCCAACTCTTCCTCCCACCAACTCAAACCCCGTACCTTGCAGTTCCGGCAGGTCGAACGTAAACGGAATCTTCCCCGCAAACCATGGTTTCACGTTGTGCCGATCGGTAGAAATGACATCCACCGGATTCGCGCTCGCCAACGTCGTCACATGCAAGTCTGCGAGTTCGCTGACGAGGCGGCTCTCCTGACTCGCCTCATTCCTGGAAATCTCGTTCTTAGGAAGGCTGATTTGTTGTTGCAACAGTCGGCCTCCAGCCAATAACAATAGGACGGCTGCCGTTGCTGCGAACGCTGGCCGCCAATGCCACCACGGAGTTCTGCCCGAAGAAACTTTTTTCTGAATTCGCTCGCGCAGTGCCAAGTCTGGGGTAAATGCCTGTCCAGCCGAATGAACCGCCCTCTTCCACTGCAGTCGTCGCAACGCCTCGGCAGTGCACTCCGAACAAGCTCGCAGATGCCCGTCAAGCTCCTTCGTTTGCTGCGCGTCGAGCTCACCGTCTAGATAGGCGTCCAACTTGCCCGTCCATTGTTTATGTGTCGCAGACCCCGCATTTGATGGCTCGCTCGTTTGATCTCTCACAGTGGCCCCTTGTGAATCTTCTGCTGCACCGACTCGCGCAACGCCCGTCTGGCGCGGGACAGTCGCGACATTACCGTTCCAACCGGGATGGCAAGAGCTGTCGCGATTTCCTGATACGACATTTCTTCCACCTCGCAAAGCAGCAACACTTCTCGATAAGGGACAGCCAATTCGCCAATCGCTTCCTGAATCATCTGCTGACTCGATCGATCGATCAGAATAGTCTCAGGAGTCTCCGCTTCCGAGAAAACAGGATCATCTTCGGGATCCTCCAAGCGACACGGTTGCTGTCTTGAGACCGGTGCGTGAATTCAGAAACGTATTCCGCAGGATGCGAAACATCCACGCCTTAAAGTTTGTGCCCGGCTCGAACGACGAAAACCCCTTCAGCGCCTTAACGTACGTTTCCTGCACAAGGTCTTCGGCCTCTTCCCGATTTTGGGCGAGCCAGTGCGCGAAATTATAGAGCCGCCCAAAGAGCGGCAAGGCAAGCTGCTCAAACGACGACGCCGAAGATCGCTCCCCCAACACGCACATAGAGTAAACCAGCGAAGAGCATTTTTATTCCCGCCGAAAGAAAGTTTGTTTACCTGGGAATAAATCGCCCCTCCACTGGTTAAAGGTGGTACGGAAAGCGCGGTCGAGACCCTATTGACCCAGGAGGACTTATGGCTTCACCGAAAGACGAACTACTCTTTGATCACAACCACGATGGAATCGACCGCCGCGGCTTTTTGCGCTGCATGGCATGGGCAGGCACAGGAACTGTCTGCGTCCTCAACGGGGGCGTGCTTACCAGCTACGCCCTGGGACATGACGGTCCCAAAGGAATCAAGATTCCCAAGGGCGAGCTGACATTTGTGCAGATCAGCGACAGCCACATGGGATTCGATAAACCGGCAAATCCTGATGTCATCGCCACTTTTCAGGCAGCAATCGACAAGATCAACGCGATGCCCGTGCCTCCTGAATTTATTTTGCACACGGGAGATGTCAGCCACCTCGCCAAGGCGGCGCAGTTCGACAACGTGGAGCAGATTCTTAAGTCCGCGCGCGCCACAGATGTTTTCTACGTGCCAGGGGAGCATGACTTAGTCGGCGATGACGGCCAGCAATTCCGCGAGCGCTTCGCCAAAGGCACCCAGGGTGCCGGCTGGTACAGCTTCGACAAGAAGGGCGTGCACTTCATCGGTCTGGTCAATGTTGCCAACCTGAAAGCAGGCGGACTCGGATCACTCGGTGCTGAACAATTGGAGTGGCTCGAAAAAGACGTGAAGCATTTAAAGACCAGCACCCCAATCATCGTGTTCGCCCACATCCCGCTCTGGGCGATCTATCCCGAGTGGGGATGGGGAACAGAAGATAGCGCGCAAGCACTTGGATATCTGAAACGCTTCGGAAGCGTCACCGTTCTCAACGGTCACATCCATCAAACTATGCAGAAGATCGAAGGCAACGTCACATTCCACACCGCTTGTTCAACCGCCTTCCCGCAACCGGCGCCCGGATCCGCGCCCTCACCCGGACCGATGAAAGTTCCTGCAGAACAACTACGCAGCGTGCTCGGAATCACAGAAGTCCATTACAAGAAAGGACAGCACGCGCTCGCCATCACCGATTCGACGCTCGCTTGAGGCGATGCGATTGTCCAACGCATTCGATCACATTCGAAATTTAGAAAAACTTAAGGAGATAGGAACATGCCCCGAAAAGCCTTTGCCTTTACCTCTAGCCCGCGGGAGTCCGCTGTGCGAACGACTGTCTTCGCCATTTTGCTGATCACATCCCTCGGATTTTCAACGAGAGCAGTGGCCGCTGACAATCCAGCTGCCGCACAGGTCACCATCGACAACTTCAGTTTCGCTCCAACCTCTCTGACTGTTGCCGCCGGAACCAGCGTTACTTGGGTGAATCACGACGACATTCCACACACGGTGGTGAGCGATGACAAGACTACCTTCAAGTCACACGCTCTCGACACGGATGAGAAATTCACGTTCACGTTCGCCAAACCGGGAACATACACATATTTCTGCTCGCTCCATCCCAAGATGACGGCCAAGGTGATTGTGCAGTAGAGGCCCGCTCAGCCGGCCGCATGGACCAGAAGTGGTCGGCGGTCCGCCGGAGTTGGCACCACCCTTCGTATCAGGGCATCGCTCCAGGGATGCCGCAACCTTCCACTTAGAAATCCTTTTGGTGGTCAAGATTTCAGCGTTTCGAGGACATAACGAGGACACAACTATGAACCCGTGGGATCCGATCGCCGCCATCTCCGAAAAGCACGCTCAACACGTCGTGCTCATTCACTTCCCAATCGCACTTTTCGTCACAGGCGTCGCATTCGATGTGATCGCGAAATGGAAGCGCCGAGCTGACCTTGCATTCGTCGCCTACTGCAATTTCTGTGGCGCTTTATTAATGGCGATCCCCACGGTGCTGACGGGCTTGCTCGCCTGGCAGTGGGAGTTGGAAGGCCGTAAGCTGAAGGGAATTCTGCTCTTGCACCTGCTCGGCGCTTGGACATCGCTAGCGCTGATCGCAGCAGTCTGGTGGTTCCACCGGAAGGCACGACGCAACGGCGACGCGCTCACAGCACCCGTGTGGCTACTGGAATTTGCAGCCTTGCTAGCCGTCATCATCACCGGTCATCTTGGCGGATTTCTTAGCGGAGTGAATCATCCCTGACACTCAGGCCAGGAACCTAACGGAGAAATTGCTGAAACAATGAAAATATTAGTCGTTATAACGACTAAATATTTTGGAGAAAGTGCCTCTCAGCCTACGCACCGACAATTGTCACTAACCAAACTGGGCCTTCTGCGTCTATTCATCAGTCGATGTGTGTCAGCGTGCCGGGAACTTCAGTCCGCGGAACTCCGACGGCATCCGGCCAACCGTGCAAGCTTAGCGAGGCCCAATCCCGCTGGATAAGTTCTGAACAAAACGTTAGTCTCATAGAGCCATTTCGCGTCTAGAAATCTTATGAACTGGAAACTTTCCGCTCTTATCCTGGCTGCGCTTTCGTGCGCTGCGCCCCTATTCGCTCAGCATTCTGCGTCCGAACCTGTGCTTGATGTCTCGGCCATGGACAAGACGATCGATCCTTGCGTGGACTTCTACACCTACTCGTGTGGTGGATGGATCAAGAACAATCCCATCCCTCCCGACCAGTCGAGTTGGAGTACCTACAGCAAACTCGGAGACGACAATCGGGCGCAGTTGCGTGCGATTCTGGAAGAAGCCGCCAAGACAAACGGCGCGCGCGACGCCGCGACCCAAAAGATCGGCGACTACTATGCTTCGTGCATGGACGAGCCCGCCATCGAAAAACTAGGCGTCAAGCCTCTATTGCCTGAACTCGATCGCATCGCAGCTCTGAAATCGAAGCAGGATCTCGCAGCCTTTATCTCGACTGCTCAATTTCCGCCGTCTCTCGAGGGCGGTGGGACACTGTTTGCGTTTCGCTCCAATCAAGACTTCAAAGACTCGACTCAGGTCATCGCCGAAGCGGATCAAGGTGGCCTCGGGCTTCCCGATCGTGACTACTACCTAAAAGATGACGCCAAGTCCGAAGAGCTGCGCAAGGCTTATGTGGCCCACGTTACGCGAATGTTCGAGTTGCTCGGAGACAAACCTGCCGACGCCGCGAGCCACGCAGCAACTATCATGCGGATAGAAACAGCGCTCGCGAAGGGCCAGATGACCCGTGTCGAGCGACGCGATCCTCCGAAGCTCTACAACAAGATGACTGCGGCAGAATTGCAAAAACTCGCACCAGCCTTCGACTGGAAAACATATTTTGCCAAGACTGGCACCGGAAATCTGGAGTCGCTCAACGTCGTCGCGCCAAATTATTTCCATGTCATGAGCGAAGTGATCGAAAAAGAAAATCTCGCGGATTGGCAAACCTATCTGCGCTGGCACTCCGCCCATGATGCAGCCAACAGTCTCTCTGCCGCGTTTGTGAAAGAGAATTTTGATTTTTATGGCAAGACGCTTAGGGGACAGCAGCAACTCCCGCCTCGCTGGAAGCGTTGCACAAATGACGTCGATGGCGACCTTGGAGAAGCTCTCGGCCAGGTGTATGTCGCGAAATATTTCAGTCCCGAAGCAAAGCAAGCAGCGCTGAAAATCGTGAAAGAAATCGAAGCTGCCATGCAGACCGAAATCCAGGCTCTTCCGTGGATGGGAGCCGCAACCAAAGAGCAAGCGCTTACGAAATTGCATGCGATCGCAAACAAGATTGGTTATCCCGACCAGTGGCGAGACTACAGCACTTTGCAGATCACTCGTGGAGATCAGATCGGAAACTCCGAACGAGCTTCCTGGTTTGAGTTTCGTCGCTGGATGGACAAGATCGGAAAACCGGTCGATCGCAACGAGTGGGGCATGACTCCGCCGACCGTCAACGCGTATTACGATCCGCAGAAAAACGACATCAACTTCCCTGCCGGTATTCTGCAACCGCCTCTCTTCAGCGCTCTCTCTGACGCAGCCCCGAATTATGGCGATACCGGATCCACCATGGGCCACGAACTGACTCATGCCTTCGATGACGAGGGCAGCCAGTTCGATGCTCAGGGGAATCTACGCAATTGGTGGACAGATGCCGACCGCAAGGAATTTGAACAGCGCGCCAAGTGTGTCGTCGATCAATATTCGGGATACACCATCGTCGACGACATCAAGATCAACGGCAAACTCACCAACGGTGAGGATCTCGCCGACTTAGGCGGCACGCTGCTTGCATATCTGGCTTGGAAAGAGGATACGAAAGATCAAAAATTGGAACCGCTGGACGGCTTAACACCCGACCAACGTTTCTTCGTCGCTTACGGACAGAGTTGGTGCACCAACGAGCGCGACGAGGAAAAACGCCTGAGAGCGACGGTCGATCCGCACTCGCCCGAACAATATCGTGCCAATGGTGTGGCCGCAAACATGAAGGAATTCGGAGCGGCATTCCACTGCAAGCCCGGCCAACCCATGGTCCGCGAAAACGCCTGCAGAGTCTGGTAAGACGACGATGTTCACGCGGGGACAACCGCCCCGCCTATCCGCGTTCGAACGCGTGCTTTTCTTCCAGTTGACGCATCGACGCCGCCATCTCTGTTTCGAAGCGCTCGTTCTGATTCATCAGCGTCGGTAGCGCCGTCGCTTTGTCCCCGTTCAAGGTCAGCAGTCCCTTGCGAGCGAGACCCGCTGCAATTTCCCGGACGTGATCGCTCGTCGTATCCATATACATCGCCTCAGTCGGATCGCCCAACCACACATCGCCTCCGATCAGCCGAGTCTGCCAATACACCTTGCGCTCAATCATCACCGAGATTTCTTCGTCGGTTGCTTTGCCAAACATCCATTGCTTCGATTTGAAGTTGTAATGCCGGCTCGAAAACGGCAGAGGCACCAACTTGCCGGATTTCACAAACTCCGTCTGCTTGCGATCAACTTCCTTGCGCAGAGCATTAATAATGGGAGCTTCAGTGTCCTTCGGTTCCACCGACGGAAGTACCTCGCGCAGCGTCACCGAAAGGTTGACCGCGACAAGCGCGCGCAGTCCGTCGGAATTTTCCAGCGTGATCACCGTATGCAGCACATCAAAATCAGCGCCTGATCCAGCATGGCGAAACGGCCACTCCAGTTTAAAACTCAGTGGCAAACCAGTACGCGTCACGTAAATTGTCTTTGTTGCCGTTGGAGAATCTGTTGGAGCCGACATAGCAGTGCTCATAGTGAATCCTTGTCAATCCTTTTTCGAATCGTCTAAACCACTTGATCAATTTTAACCCGTCTGAATTCTCCCAAGACTGTGCGAGCAGTCCTTTATCTCAGGCGCGCCAGTTGCAAAAGATTCCAAATCGCGGACACTCCTAACAACCCGCACAATCCGGCTGCGACAAACGGCCCTTGTCGCGATTCCAACAAATCCGCGAAAACTCCACTGACGAATACGAAAAGAAATGCCAGCATCGCCAGCTGAAATCCGAAGCCCTGAAAATTAGGAGCACCCATGCCCAACATCAGCATCAACACTGCAATCATCAAAGGTGCCGTATTTCCGAAATATCGAGCGCGTTTCCATGCAGCATAAGCGATCAACGATACGGGCAAGGCCAGCATCAATGGAGGACTACCAGCGACGATCGCGCTCCAAACTCCGCGATATGAAACCAGCGTTCCAAATGCCGCAGGCTCAAAGTCTAACCATCGGGCATGCAACATTCCGCGCCAGAATAATCTTGGCAGGAAACAATATGACGCGAACAGCAACGTCGCCGCGACCGCAATCGCGGTCACCCAAATAACACACACACTTCGTGGACGCACCGGCGCGACCCACAACATCAGCGGCAAAATAACAACCGCAAGCACTCCCAACGAAAACTGATTACCCGCGGCCAGGGCCAGCGACAACCCGAGCAGAAGGATACGCCGCCAGTTCCAAAGCACAACCTCCCGTGGAGCATACAGAGTGTGAGCGACGGCAATCGCCGTGAAGATTGTTCCGAATGCTCCCCACACGCCACCCATTTCGCCCAAATTCTGCGTTCCGGCAGCATTCACAATCATGGCTGGCGAGAAGCAATAGAGCGTGAGCGCAATGTATCCGCCAGCGTTGCCGTACAGGCGCCGTGAAACGTACCACAGCGAAGCTCCCAGCATCACTCCAAAGAATATGTAGGGAGTCGCCGCGACCAGCGGACCGAAAGACTCCGGCAACCACGTTCCTGGCCTGATCAACAGAGGCGATGCCGCAATCAAGTAATAAAGAGGCGAGCGGTCTTCATCAAAACCGTCGCGCACGCGAAGATGTCCACCTCGCGCCGCTGAAGCCAGTCCGGTGACGGTCTCAGCGCGCAACGAATTCGGAGTGCCAGCGATCGCGCCGCCTTTCCACTGCTCCAGCCCCTGATAAATGCGCAGCGCGTGATCGGAATCCGCACCCGAGTCATGCAACGCCTGCACTCGGACCAACCAGGCGCACTGTAGCAAATAGACGAGAAGCAGCCCTGCGGCCGCGAATTGCGGGGCGCGAAAAGCAGCGGGATGAAATAGTCGGCGCAAAAATTCGGCAAGAAGAGAGACTCAGTGTTTTACCATGTTCCATACAACGATGGATACCAATCCAATTCCGCCAGCACGCGAACCGTCGCCGTCGCTCAGCTCCGAACCCGCAACGATCGCAGTTCCGACGACGCCGTCGTTAGATATTCGACCGGACGATCAAAGAGAAGACGACCAAAGCGAATCTGTCCTCCGCGAGATCTTCGCTGGACCCGATGGCATATACCCCGGCACGCGCTGGCTGATTTATTTGGCGATGGCTGGGTTCATCATTTTCTTAGAGGGCGCGATTCTGCATTTCCGACCTCATCCCGCGCCGCCATGGTGGGGTCTCGTAACTGAATTCAGCATGATGTTGGCCGCGATCCTGCCCGCCTTCGTCATGGCAAAAATCGAAGACCGACCCTTCGGTGACTTTGGACTTCCCGCCCGCGGCGCGTTCGGCCGAAACTGTTGGATCGGAGCGCTCTGGGGAATCGCAGCGCTATCTGTGTTGATGCTCGCCCTGCAAATCACCGGGGCTTTCTCACTTGGCCCACTCGATCTGCACGGCGCACGCATCCTGAAATTCGCGCTCTACTACGCAGTTTTCTTTCTCGTAACCGGATTATTTGAAGAATTCTTACTTCGCGGATATTCGCAGTGGATTCTCGCACGCGGAATGCACTTCTGGCCCGCCGCCGCTTTGCTGTCGTTCGCGTTCGGAGCCATCCACAGCACTAATCAAGGCGAAGCAAAAACCGGATTGGTCGCCGCGGGGCTCATCGGATTTTTCTTTTGTCTGACCCTTCGCCGGACCGGCAATCTATGGTGGGCAGTCGGATTCCACATGGCGTGGGATTGGGGCGAAAGTTATCTCTACTCTGTGCCGGATAGCGGCACGCTACTTCCCGGACATCTCATCAACTCCAGCTTCCACGGCCCCGACTGGCTAACGGGTGGCTCCGTTGGGCCCGAGGGAAGCTATCTCATATTTCCTGTCCTGGCGGCCCTGTGGTTCGTCTTCCACCGTGTCTATCCCCACGTGAAATATTCCGACTCGATATAGAGTCGCATTGAAGCAGCACAACCACTACGAACAATTGAAAATCGTTAGCAATGCTAACGATTTTTGGGGAGCCAAAACCCAACACCAGTTCTGAACAATCAGACGCCACCGGCCAACACTTAGATGTCCAAATTCTTAACGTCCAGCGCATTGTCCTCAATGAACTTGCGCCGCGATTCCACGTCTTCGCCCATCAACGTCGTGAAGATGGTCTCGCACTCAGCAATATCTTCGAGCCGGACTTGCAGCAACGTGCGGCGTTCGGGATCCATGGTTGTCTCCCAAAGTTGCTCCGCCGTCATTTCGCCCAGACCTTTATAGCGCTGGACGATGTACTCTTTCCGGCCTTCGTTCAGAACGTAATCGAAAAGTTCGCGAGCCGTGTTCTTCTCCACGATCTCCGGCTCTTTCCCGCGTCGAGCCGGAGCCTTCCCAACCTTCTTCGATGCCTTCTCACTCTCCGCGTTCTCGCCCTCAGCAGCGCTCAGATTCTCGTCTTCGGCGTCGTTGTCTTCTTCTTTTTCCTCAGCGCTGGCAGCACCTCTTGCCGGTTTCGCAACGCTCTCAACAATGAACGGTGGCACCAGGTTCTGTTCAATCTGTTTGAACTTAGCCAGAAGCTGACGGCATTCCGGACTCGATGCCAGCTCCCAATTGATGACGTGTTCCGCACCTTGAGAGTTCACAAAGCTCACTTGCCAGAGACTATGCTCTTCGTCAAACCGCGATTCCACACTCTTCAGCGCAAGCTCTTTCTGCAGGCGCTTAATTTCTCTTTCGAGCTTCTCGATTTTCTTGGGAGCATTCTTTTTGTCTCCCTCAAAATCGGCGCGCTTGGCCAAATCCAGTTTCGGCAATAGCTCGGTAATCTGTTCTTCACGAATGCGCTTATTCAACTTCCCAAGAAATTCCAGATATTCGTTCAGCACTGTGATGAACTTGGTCAGTGCTGGCCCTTCAATCTTCGCTGCGCCGTCTCCATAGCGGATCGTCAACCCTTCCGACGCGCGCTTCACCATCACCTTCACAAACTCATGCTCGTTCTTGATGTACTGGTGCGTCTTACCTTTTTTGATACCGAATAGTGGGGGCTGCGCGATGTAGACGTTGTTGCGCTTGATCAATTCCTGCATGTGGCGGAAGAAGAACGTCAACAGCAGCGTGCGGATGTGCGATCCGTCAACGTCGGCGTCGGTCATCAGAATAATCTTGCCGTAACGCACTTTCGTCGGATCGAAATCTTCTTTCGAAATCCCCGTACCCAGCGCGGTGATCATGGCGCGAATTTCTTCGTGCGCCAGCATCTTGTCGTAACGCGCCTTTTCGACGTTTAGAATTTTTCCCTTGAGTGGCAGGATCGCCTGGAAGCGCCGATCACGGCCCTGCTTCGCAGTTCCACCTGCGGATTCTCCCTCAACCAGAAACAACTCGCAGCGATTCGGATCGCGCTCAGAGCAGTCAGCCAATTTTCCGGGCAATCCACCGCCGTCAAGTGCACCTTTACGACGAGTAAGATCGCGAGCCTTGCGAGCAGCTTCGCGCGCACGTGCAGCATCAATCGCCTTATTAATAATCTTCTTCGCTACGGACGTGTTCTGTTCAAAGAACGCGCCGAGCCTTTCATTCACTACGGCCTGAACAATTCCCGCGATATCGGAATTCAGCTTGCCCTTGGTCTGTCCTTCAAACTGCGGCTGTGGCAACTTCACACTAATCACCGCGACCAGTCCTTCGCGGACGTCATCTCCCGTGAGATTTTCCTTCACGTCCTTGAACAAGCCCATCTGCTGCCCAGCGTAATTAATCGTACGAGTCAGCGACGTGCGGAATCCGGAAAGATGCGTTCCGCCATCAATCGTGTTGATGTTGTTGGCAAAGCTAAATACGGTTTCCGAATACGCGTCGTTGTACTGCATGCCAATTTCCATGCTTACACCGTCGCGCTCCGCTTCCATGTAAATCGGCTTGTCATGCAGAGTGGTCTTGCCGCGATTCAAATGCTTGATGAACTCAGCAATGCCACCGGAGTATTTAAACTCAGCCTGCTTGGCTTCTCCCGTTTTCGAGTCCGTTGCCCGCTCGTCCGTCAACGTGATGATCAGACCCTTGTTGAGGAAGGCGAGTTCGCGCAGACGCTGCGATAGCGTATCGAAGTTATATTCCGTCGCAGTAAAAATAGATTTGTCGGGAAGAAAATGGACCCGCGTCCCACGCTTCTTGGTCGCGCCAGCTTTTTTTAATTTGCTGGTCGCCTCTCCCTTGGAGTACGTCTGCTCCCAGGTAAAACCATCGCGCCAGATCTCGAGATCGAGTTCTTCGCTGAGCGCGTTTACGCAACTCACGCCGACGCCGTGCAAACCGCCCGAGACTTTGTAGGAGTTGCTGTCAAACTTGCCACCCGCGTGCAAGGTTGTCATGACAACTTGGGCAGCGGGAAATACTTCGCCGTTTTCCAGTGTCATGTTGTCGACGGGAATGCCGCGTCCGTTATCGACAACTGTAATGGAGTTGTCCAGATGAATGGTTACTTCAATTTTGTCGGCGTGCCCCGCGAGCGCTTCATCGACGGAGTTGTCCACGACTTCGTACACCAGGTGATGCAAACCCATCTCGCCAGTCGAACCGATGTACATCGCGGGACGTTTGCGTACTGCTTCCATTCCGCCGAGCACTTTGATTGAATCGGCGGTGTAATCTCCATTGGGCGCTTTGACGTTCTTGCTCTTCGCGTCGTTTTTCGCGCCAGCGCTCTTGGCGTCAACGCTCTTCACGTCAACGAGTTCAGCCTGCAATTCTTTCGTAGCCATTCTTCTCCGTGGAAAGCCGGACCAAACACCTCACACGAGGCACGATTCCGGGAATGCCCAAGCGACTTCAACTTATTGAATTTTCTGCTATTTAGGGGTCGCCGAGCCTGTCTCCATTTTAACATGAAAATGGCAGGTTCTGGAGCCCGAACCGAGTCCATAAACGGTGCCTTTTGTTGGTCTTCGAGGCTGTGAAAAAGCGGCATTCATGGGACGAAAGATTGGCGTTTCAGGACCGCCCGGCCGCTCCAATTCACCGCCGCGCAGCCGCAGCTGCCACTCCGAAATGCAACCCGTCCATCAAATCGTCCAAAGCGTCATCGCTACCCGCGATAAACGTAAAAGAAACAATGTGTCCTTTGCTTAGCATGACCAGCGTGCATTGCTTCATGGTCAGCGTGTTATTTAGGGGCTTCGCAAAATCCGCTCGCCACAATTGCCGCCCTTCGACTTCCAACAGATACGGATCACCTTCCGCTTTGAATCCCTTAGCTGTCGCCAGGTCAGTCAGCGGAGCTAGATAATCTTCGGCCTTCTTGAGACCCGGGTACGACGCTACGCTCTCGGACGCAATCACCGCCGCGGAGTTGATCGTGTCTCCGGCAGCATCAGGCGGACGCTCGAAAACTGCCAGCAGCACTTCCGACTTCCCCGCGTCATTGGCGTTGTTGGCACTGTCTTTGTCGTTGTCTTTGTTCTGGCCCTTCTGCATTTCGGCGGCACGATCCACCCATCCATAAGGAATTTGAAAGCGAAACGCGAATGTGGAGTTTCGATAAAGCTGAGGATCGTCTTTCGTTGAGGACTTACTTGCGGCAGGGCTTGATGGCTTCTTGGCAACCGGAGTAGCCGCGCTCTGCGCCTGCACCGTCGTCGTCACTCCGATGCCGACAATCGCCACAATCAACGCAATCGAAACTAGACGACAATGCATATCCTTGGATCCAAAAACACTCACGGAATTAGGCCTGCGCGACCGAACGGGAAGGGCACGGCTTAAAGCCGTGCCGCCAAGAACTCCAAGACGGCTTTAGCCACTGAGGTTTGTCTCGTCCCGCGCCTCATGCCGAGTCTACAGAGAACCGCTACTGCCATATCTCGTCTCGAAGCCGCTACTCCACCAACATACAATCTCCATACGAATAAAACCGATACCCCGCTTCAACCGCGTGGCGATAGGCACTCATTACCAACTCCTGACCACCTAACGCGCATACCAACATCAGTAACGTAGACTGCGGAAGATGAAAATTGGTCAACAGTGCATCCACAGCCCGAAAGCGATATCCGGGATAGATAAAAATCTCCGCATCCCCTCGACCGGACTGAACTAATCCTAGACTGCGGCGCTCTGCATCGACCGCTGTGGCTCCCTGCGCCGCATATTCCAACGTTCGAACCGTAGTCGTTCCCACCGCGACAACGCGCCGCCCCTCAGCCTTCGCGCGGTTGATCGCTCCCGCAGCCTCTGCCGAAATCTGATACCACTCCCGATGCAGTTTGTGGTCTTCAACCTTCTCAACACGCACGGGCTGAAAAGTACCGAGCCCGACATGCAATGTGATCTCTGCAATCTCGATCCCGCGCCCTCGTATCCGCTCCAGAATCTCCGGCGTGAAATGCAAACCGGCCGTCGGAGCCGCCACAGATCCCCGCGACTGCGCGTACACCGTCTGATAGCGCTCACGGTCTGCAGTCCGATCGGCACCTTCATCATCGCGATGAATATATGGAGGGAGTGGAACATGTCCAATCCGCTCGACGCGCGCAAAAAAATCAGCGACTGGAGCGAATCTGATTCGTCGCTCCCCAAACTCGCCGCGTTCCGTGACCTCAGCTTCCAGTTCGGGACCGTCCGAATCTCTGCCTGCTGAAGAATCCACCGAACCGAAATAAAGTTTTTCTCCGACCCCGATCTTCTTCCCGGGACGCACCAAACACTCCCACTCGTTCGGGTCGTCCCCAATTTGCCGCGTAAGCAGCACCTCGATCCGCCCGCGCAGAAACTCGCCCTCTGCCGGATTCCCAAGCCGTAAAGGGTGCGCACGCTCCCCGCTGCGCCATCCGTAGAGCCTTGCCGGAAACACACGAGTGTTGTTGACGACCAGCAAATCGTCCGCCCGCAATAAATCAGGAAACTCGCGAAACTGACGATCCCGCCAGCTCGCAGTCTGTCGATTTAGGTGTAATAATCGCGACCCGGCACGATCCGCTAATGGCTCCTGCGCGATGTTTTCGGGCGGCAGATCATAGTAAAAATCGGAGACCAGCATATTTTCTTGCGGAGTTATTCCTTAAGAAACCGCGGACAGACTGGAATTCACACCGGCCCACTCATTATAGGGTCTGAAAATTTACATATATTGACCTGCAAGTGGTTGTAAGGTTTGCAATTCGTGCTGTACCATGGCGGCGCAAGGATTCCGTATTCCTTATGCCCAGCGACCGCCAGCACCGTCAGGCCATTGTGCAGTTCGGAAGACTGCTGTACGAAAATGGATTCGTCGCCGCCACCGATGGCAACTTATCCGTCCGCCTCGATGACAAACATCTTCTCGTAACGCCCACCTGCATTAGCAAAGGGCGCATGCGCGCGTCCGACATGGTGATCGTTGACATGGACGGTAAGCGCATCTCAGGCAAGCGCCGCGTTTCGAGCGAGATCGGAATGCATCTTCTGATCTATCGGATGCGTCCGGATGTGCATGGCATCGTCCACGCGCATCCGCCAACCGCTACCGGATTCGCCGCCTCCGGATACGATCTCAACCGTCCGCTAGTTTGCGAAGTCGTTGTCGGGCTGGGATCAATCCCACTAGCCCGCTACGGAACGCCCGGAACGCCCGAACTAACCGACGCCCTCGAGCCGCTGATCCCCCATCATGAGGCGATTCTGATGGCGAACCACGGAGTGGTGACGTTCGGATCGTCGGTCGAGAGCGCCTACATGCGAATGGAAACGGTCGAGCACTTCGCGAAGATCGCGCTGGTCACTCACGTTCTGGGAAACGAACAGCCGCTCGGCGAAAAAGAAGTTCAGAAACTGCAGGAAGTCCGCCACCGCTACAACGGAGGAGCCTACGTCGCGCCCCCGCGCCGTCCGGTAGCAGCAGACCTGCAAGTTCGAGTCAACGACCAGCAGGACGATGAATCAAAAGTCCCCGCCACCAGCCGAAGATAAATTGTCGGTGTGGGGACGGGCGACCCGCCCGTCCGAAAGACCACCATCCGTACTAGCCGCTACTCTCCGCCAAGCCGGAACCGAAACCCCGCGCGAAAGTTCGCGGTCATCGCCGGATACCCCACCACCTCGTTGTAATGATCGTTCAGCGCGTTCTCAACATTCACATACGCCGTCACCCGCGAATTGATGGCATACCATCCGCCCGCGTCGACGCGAGCATAGCCAGCGGCGTGAAGAATGTTGAACCCGAAAAAATCATCGTCGGGCCGGCGACCGACAAAGCTTCCGCCCAGGTTCGCGCCCCATCGAGTTCCCAGGTAAGAGAGCAACGTGCTACCGGAGTGCTTGGGGCGGCGTAAGAGCGGATTCCCTGCAGCCATGATCGGCGCGCAGAAATTTGCGGGGGTACAAAGCGGTGCCTCCAAAATTTCGGTAGACGTGTAGGTATAGCCAGCAGTTAACGAAAGTCGCGAACGAATTTTCGCCTGGAACTCGACCTCGGCTCCCTGAGCGAAAGACTTATCCACATTCACATACTGGCCAATAAAAGTTACCGGATCGGTGTTGTAGTCGATGCGGTCATAAAAAACATTGTGGAAGTATGTAGCCGTCAAGCCGTATCGGCCTTTAAAGAAGTCCTGCTGAAATCCGGTTTCAAAAGAGCGAGTCCGTTCGGGCTTTAGCCCCGGGTTGGGGTTCGAGAACGGCGGACCTGCAAAAGTTTCCTCGAGACGAGGCTCCTTAAATCCGCCGGAGTAGGAAAAACGCAGCCGTGTTCCCGACAATATTTCTCCGCCGCGTAACGCTACTAACGTCAGTGCGACGCGCGGGACACCCGTACTCCCATATGCGCTATTGTGGACGAAACGTCCGCCCGCTATCGCAGTTAAACGATCGACTGTCACCTGCTGTTGGATATAGAGATCGTTGTTAAGCCGTTGGCCATGAGTCTGGCCAAAATTGACGTCCCCGACAAAACCATTTTCGTTTTCAACGCGATATCCGAATGTTGTATGGGCCCAGGTCCGCTCTGAGTAATCGCCTTGGTATTCAAATCCGAGGCGGTTGATGCGGTCGACTTCGTGCGACGCAAAATCAATCGGGTCCCCGAAGGGGTCGACGCGCGCCGCATCTCCGTTTACGTTGAGTTCGTTGTAGCGATAGAGATAGTCGAATGCAGTAAAGTGATGCTGCCACCCGCTGGGCATCGCGACTGCGAGGTCTACGCTGCCAAGAATATTGTTGTACTGAGACCACTCACTTGGATCGGGTTGCAGCGGGACCAGCGGTTCGCCGAGACCATTCGACGGGACCAACGGATCATAGCCGTTGAAGCTCCACTCGCCGGGTACTCCAGTATGACTGTTGGAGTGCCGCACTCTCACCCTCAGGGAAACTTCATCGTTGAGAGCAACACCGACATTCGCACCCTGCAGCGAATCAGAGTAGAAGTTGTTGGTGCCTTGTCCGTTGGTGTAGTACTGACTTGCGAAGGCGTTGTAATCGAAACGATCGCGCGCTCCAGCTAGAGACGCATAGCCGTTCGCAGTTCCGAAATTTCCTCCGTCCGCACCAAAACGAAGTTCGGGCACCGGCGTGCTTCCTGAGCGCGTCCATACCTGTACAACGCTCGTCATGGCATCGGTACCGTACAAAGTGCTTTGCGCACCGCGCACAAACTCCAACCGATCCGCTTGCGTCAAAGGAAGCGTTCCAAAATCAAATGTCCCGCCCGGTTCGTTGATCGTTACGCCATCGACAATAACCTTGTTGTAGGTGGAATCCCCACCGCGCACGAAAAGAGAAGAGAGTCCGCCGCGCTGGCCCGCGGTATTGACGACTGCGCCGGTCAAGAATCGCATCGCGTCGTCGGCGCCAATCGGGTTCATGACCTCTAGTTGCGAACTACTCAGAGTCGAAACGTCGGCGCCAGCGGCCTCGCTCGGAACGGGCGTCCGAGTCGCGGTCACGACTACGGTTTCCGCAACCGTGGCGACGTGCAAAGTAATCGTCGTAACTGCGGGAGCTGTCGCGAGATCAGTCTTCTCGACCGCGAAACCGGGGGCCAGCACTCTTACAATCGAAGACTGCGAGGACGATTCCTTGAAAATCACAAAACCTTCGGCTGAAGTGTTCAGCACGCTTGCGATTTTCCCCGAATTTAACAACTGCACCTGCGCGCCAGCTACGGCCGCGCCCTGCGGATCCACCACTTTGATTTTGATTTCAGCGGAAGCGACGGAAATAAAGGAAACAAAGATCGATAGAACGATCGATGACAATAAGACGCAACGAACGAAAAGACGAGGGACAAATAGACGAGGACACATGCACATTCTCCTTTTTCACGCGAAAGGGTTGGTGTGGACGGTTCACGCCGGTCTCCTGGCTTTGCGAGTAAGGATGTGAGCTTTCACTCGGCATCCGGATACTACAATCGGCCTTCCCAGATTTCCTTTGCAGGATTCCCAGTGACCGATTGCGATTTCCTCGCTTACAGTTGCGCGGCAGCGCGGGATTTGCACCCGCTTCCCATAGCCCCAGCATTTCGCCGGGCTACGATTAAACGCGAACCTAAGATTGAGAAAGAAACAGAAACAACAACAGCCCCGCAAATCTACCGGGGACGATGCCTCAAAGTCAAACGCCCGAGCCAGGTGCCGGGTCTAATAATCCTCGAACTGTCATCCTTCAAACTGTCATCCCGAGAGAAGCCGAGGGACCCCTGCCCCACCACGAACTCTCCGGCCGGGGTTTATTCCGCCATATCCGCTAACCCTTCAGAATCGGAAACTCCGACGTCCCAACCTGCGCCACGTGCTCTTCCGCAAAAAGCGTGACTCGTTCCAGCGCAGCCTGCAACTGCCGCTGAAAATTTTCCATCTGCTTTTCATCAGCGTCCGCAGGCACGCGAATCTTCGCACTGAAGCGGACGAGCGCTTTCGAAAATGGTTTCGGAATCATCAACGCATCCCAGGTATTCAGCACCCAGGCATCGCTCAGCGCGACATAGAACGCTGCCATGGGCACCGCACTCGCGCGCGCCAGCAGCACCGGCTCCCGGCTTCGCCACAAATTTTGGTCCGCGCGGACCATCGATCGTAAACACCGCCGGAATGCCCTGCTCCAGTTTGCTTTTCAATCCGAGCAAAGCTACCGCGCCACCGCGACTGCTCGATCCCCGCACCGCGCTGAACCCGAGCTTTTCAACCGTCCGAGCGATGTATTCCCCATCGAAGCTACGACTCACCATCACCGCCGCTCCGGCTTTTCGCCACAACCACGCCCCGGCAAACACCGCTCGATGCCAGAACGAATAGATCACCGGCTTTTCATAAGAAGCATCGGGAGGGGAAGGCGGTTCTTCCCAAGAAATGGAGTAACGCAGAGTAGGACCAATAACCGCTATCGCCAGATATCCAGCCCAACTAATAAAAAACAGCAGAATTCTTTGCCGCAGCGAGAACCGCCGCACATCGAGAGCAGAAGGCCGCTCAGGATCGACGATGGCAGATGAAGTAGAGGAAGAACTCACGCCGATAGTGTATCGGGTCGTGACGCTTTAACTGAAGGCTGAAAGCTGATAGCTGCCCTTCACACTTCCAGAAACGCAACGATCCAATCCTTCAGCCGTTGCCGCCTCTGATCTGTCGTGTCAAAACGGACGCCGAACGTTTTGTTGGGCTTCTTCCACGTCACCTGCCCGCGCATCCAGATGCGCGGCAGCGTGAGTAACGCGAAAGACACTTCTACCGGCGTGCCCTGCTCCGGAACATGGTTGCCCTTGAGTGACATTCCGCCGGAACTGAGTCTCCTGGCTGGTCGCCGTCATCCGCGTTCCGTCGGCTAGAACTAGTCCAACTTCGGTCATCACCGGAATTCGCGTATAGCGGCGAAATTCCTGCAGCACCAGCCCTCGAGTCGAGCGCACCAACTTGATCGCGGCCGAACGCTCCAGCGGTTCGTGGAATACGGCGTTGATGCACAGCTTCGAATGCCGCATTGCATCCTGCGCGGTACCGCCCAATCCATAAATGATCATTCGGTTGTTAGACGCGGATCCGCGCGCCATTTCGATGACGCCGCCGGTATCCTCTCCCAACGGCAACACGCAGGCTTCGAATTTTTCGCGTTGTAGCCGGTCCGCATGCTCGCGAGAAAGTCGTGACCGTTTCAATTCCAAATTGGCGGAAGCATTCCGTCACAAGCGATGCAGGCGTTTCGTGTAAACCAAACAACGCAACCCGCGCTGAGGATTTGCGACGAACCGGGATGGGAGCAACGGGAACAGCCGAGGTGGGGGCGGTGGGTGTAACACCAGTCAAGATAGGCATGAGTCTCAGGGGAAGATCCTCTTAAACCCCATTCTGACGTGCCTTTTGACCCCTGAACAGGTTTCGAAAGGACGTAGTCGCTGTCCACCGAGGTCATTGCGAAAGTAGTACCTGGACATGTCCTTCCTTACGTCCTTCGTTCTAATGTGCCTCGCAAGTTCGGCCACCCACCCTGGCGGAAGTGGAGAAGGCTTTTGGCCGTGCTGAGAATTCCAAAGTCCTCTGGTCTTCCTCGTTCAGCGAACTCGTCATTCAGGTAAGATGTTGCAATTCCTTAGCGCGCAATCGCAGTCAAACTTAGATCATGATCACTCTCGACGACATCCAGTCGGCCCTGCGCCGCATTCGTCCCTCGATTTATCTTTCCCCCTGCGCACGTTCGGAAACGTTTTCCGAGTCCACCGGCAACGCCGTTTATTTAAAGCTCGACAATCTGCAACGCACTGGCGCGTTCAAAGAGCGTGGCGCGCTCAATAAATTGCTCTTGCTGACCGCTGAAGAGCGCGCCCAGGGCGTCATCGCTGCCTCCGCCGGAAATCATGCGCAAGGCGTCGCTTACCATGCCGGGAAAATTAGGCATTCGCGCTCAGATTTGCATGCCTCTTACGACGCCTCTGATCAAGGTTTCTGCGACGCGTGGTTACGGGGCGGACGTAATCCTGCACGGCGCAAATTACGACGAAGCTTTCGCGGAGTCCGTTCGCCGCAGTCAAGCGGATCACATCACCCTCGTTCACGCCTTCGATGACGACGCCGTCATCGCCGGACAGGGCACCATCGGTCTCGAACTTCTCCAGCAACATCCTGATCTCGAAGCCGTCGTTGTTCCCATCGGCGGCGGTGGCCTGATCGGCGGCATCGCGTGCGCCTTGAAGGAATCGAATCCTAAAATTCAGGTCTTCGGAGTGCAGCCCTCGCGTCTGCCCTCGATGAAAGTTGCCGTCGCAGAAGGCAAGCCCGTAACGCTCAAAGCGTCTTCTACCATTGCCGATGGCATCGCTGTCCGCCGCGCTGGCGATCGCACTCTTCCTTTGGTTCAGAAATACGTCGATGACATTGTCTCGGTGGAAGAGGAAGAAATTGCAAACGCTATTCTGCTGTTGCTCGAGCGCGAAAAGACGCTAGCGGAAGGCGCCGGGGCAGCAGCCCTCGCGGCGTTAGTCAACCGTAAACTTCCTTTGGTAGGAAAAAAAGTAGCCGTACTTGTCTGCGGCGGAAATATCGACGTCACTTTACTCTCCCGCATCATCGAGCGGGGCTTGGTAAAAGACGGACGCCTCGTGCGCCTCCGCGTCCACCTACCAGACTATCCGGGAGCGTTGAATCGGCTGACTTCGATCCTCGCCGAACTCCGCGCAAATATTGTCGAGACCGACTACGACCGCGCGTACCACGGCGTAGGCCTGGGAGAAACCGCCATCGAAATCACGATGGAAACCAGAGGCCCCGACCACATCGCCGAAATCATCTCGTCGTTGAGCGCGGCTGGCTACGCGCAAGAGCGAGTCCTGTAGATAAATTTTAGAAAGAGTTAAGGGGAAAGACGAACGCGCGTAGAAATTACGCAGTGCACGATACTATGCATTACATAGTATAAGACGGAGCGTTAAGGTGTTCCCTGTGAAACCCCGTACCCCCCGTGGTGAAGCTCTTGCTTTGATCTTGATCTACTCGAACTGCTTCCGAAATCTCTCCAACTGATCCTTCATATCCAAAACTTCTCTCCGCAACTCGCCCATCTCGCTTTCCAACCGCTCAATTCGCTCCGCATCTGCGGAGTGATTCGCAGTGGAATTACTCCCCACGGATTCTCCGCCCCGCGCCGCCTCTTCCATCTCCGCCACATCCCCGCCCAACAAATGCGCATATCGTGACTCCTTCGTCCCCGGCTGACGCGGCAACACCTTCGCCAGCGGAGGGTCGCGCTGCATCAACTTCTGCAACGCCGATTGCACATCGTCCAGCGTCTCGAACCGGTGCAGCCGTTCCGAGCGTCCACGCAATTCACCAGGCGTTTGCGGACCACGCAACAACAACACGCATAACACCGCGGTCTCGCCCCGCGTAAAGTTAAACACTTCCTGTAAACGTTGCTCATACTTCGTCACGCGGCTATCCGCTCCCCGCGCCGGACCCGCCAAGCGCTGCTGCTGCAATCCCTCCAGCGCGTCTCGCACTGCATCCTCGCCCAACTGCATCACCGGATCGCGATTCGACTTCTGATTGCACGCATTCATCAACGCATTCAGCGACAGCGGATAATATTCCGGCGTCGTGATGTCCTTTTCAATCAGCGACCCCAGCACCCGCACTTCATTTTCCGTCAACGTAATATCCATAAGATTCCGATCATTATATGGATTGCGTGGCTCTCCTAGATCGTGTGGCGCGGACACTCCTGTCCGCGGCAGTTGATTTTGGTCTAGCTTCTGCCCGTGTGGGGACGGGCGCCCTCGCCCGTCCAAGTCGAGCCCAACTCGAACAGACTCCCCGCTCACGATATACTCAATAGTTTGTCGGACTTGCCTATGCCTACCCAAACTGCAATCGCGCGTGTCCCTATCGACGAGCTGGTTCAAAAGCTCCGCGCCCTTCCCACGTCAGCCTTCGACGAAGTCGAAGAGGTCCGCCATTTGCTGGCTACGACTCCGGTCGACGAGGCTACTCTTACGCCTTACCTGACCTGGGACCGCCAGCACTACACCCGCAATCTCATCGACAAGACTGCTCTTTACGAACTGATGGCCGTCTGTTGGGAAATCGGTCAAAGCAGTTCTGTCCACAACCACCGCGACCAAAATTGCTGGATGGCCGCCCCGATCGGAAAGCTGGTAGTCGAAAATTTCCACGTGGGATTCGAAGATATTGATGCAGGAACGTGCTCCTTGCAGGCATCTAACACGGTGGAGTTGACGGTCGAGAATCCGTGTGCGGTCGATCCGCAGGAGCCGGTACACCGTGTGATCAATCCGAAAGAGGCGAATCAGCGCGCCGTGTCACTGCACGTCTATTCGCGGCCATTCGACTCGTGCGTCGTCTATTCACCGGATCAAGGCACGTGCGGCGATATCAAACTGCACTACAACACAGCCTTTGGAAAAACGGTGCCTCGCACCCAGTAAGAATTTCGTACTTAAGAGAAGTTCGTTTAAAGCCGTCGCCGGGGCTCTGTTTCAGAGTATCGCTTTAGCGATACCGCAAGCGCAGCGAAAGATTCCCCTTTAGGGGCTGGCGCCGCCCCGACGCACCGGGCACAACATATTCAAGGAGGATTCGTGAGGAAATACCTGGGAGTTTTAACTGGCGCACTCGCGCTCTGCATCGCATCGTGGGCGCAGACTCCCACTCCTGACCAAACTCCCGCGACGACGCCCGCCGCGACTACCCCGACCGACGCTCAGCCCCCCGCTGCGCCAGCTCCGGCCGCACAAGCTCCAACTTCCCCGGCTCCAGCCACGCCAGCGCCGGGTGAAACCGTGGCCATTCCGATTGCAACCCCGGCGGAGAAACCGGCCGCGCCTGTGATCAAGTATCCGCGGATCGAACTCTTTGCCGGTGGTTCCTACGCCGAGGCCGGGCTGTTTAACGCCGGACACTGGGCCGGCCTTCCCGGTTGGGACGCCTCGCTCGCGCTGAACGCGACGCACTGGCTGGGATTCATCATCGACGGCGGCCAGATGTTCGGCACCTCTAAAATCTCCTCGCTTGTGCCCGAGCCGTTCCCGCGGTGTCAGGCGAATCCATCGTATTGCCCGCCTCCTGGTCCAACTTTCGATGTGAAAACTCGAGAATACAATTTTCTTTTCGGCGCGGAATTCTCCAGACGCAAATACGAGCGCTGGACGCCGTTCGGAGAACTTATGTATGGACATCAGGGAACGCGAGGCGAGGTTCCAGGATTTACAGAGATCGGTACTGGACGAGCCTTGATAGCTGGCGGGGGGCTCGATCGCAAAATTAACGAACGCTTTGCCTTACGCTTTAAGGCCGACTACTTGCAGACCTCATCACAGTTTCCAACCTTCGCCCAGAAGAAACAGGACAACTTCCGTTTCTCCGTAGGAGTCGTAATCCGCAACGTCCACAAGAAGAAACGCACACTGGAAGACGAAACCCAAGTCGAACCGTAACGGCCAGCGTCATCTACAACAACTCGCGTAGGGACGGACGAATCCGTCCGTCCCCGTCGAGCGTAGTTCGAAAAGCTTTTAGCCAACGACTAACGACGAGCGACCACCGACTAACCTACGACCTGCGCAGCATATCGCCAATTGGCTTCGCCTTCGCCCGCAGATCGTCCGCGAAGTCGCTACCTTTTTCCACTACGTCGCCGAAACGATCTTTCGCTTCATCGGTCCAGTCAGAAACGGTGTCCAATGCCCCATCGTAGGAGCGCTTTAAGTCTTTCCGTAGTTGCCGTCCCGTCTTCGGAGCAAGCAACAGACCCAAAGCCGCGCCGACTCCAACGCCAATCAGCAAGAATGTCACTGCCGTGCCCGCTGCACCATCAGAACTCTGATATTTGCCCATGCGCATAAATCCTCCGATTTAATATTGATCCTTAATCATGCCAGCCGAAGCGTCGCTCCGTCTCTACATTCTAGACCTTAGGCCCATCCCCAACCACACTCGAAGAGGACGGCCCTGTATTTCGGAATATCGCCGTTGAAATATCGCCCACCCTCTCGGGTTTCCCGAACCAACCGCCCTGTGTAAAATGAAGTGTCGATTCCGAAGTGCGGCGGAAGCCCTGGCGACCTGCCCCGCTGCCCAGAATTCCTAGCAGATTGAAGGAGATGTAAACCAGCAATGTCGATTCCAGCGACCCAACTCCGTCCCGGCATGATCATCAAGCACAACAACGACCTACACTCCGTGTTCGCGGTCGAGCACCGCACCCCCGGCAATTTGCGCGCCTTCATTCAGGCTAAACTGCGCAACCTTCGCACCGGGGCCATGTTCGAACACCGTTTCCGCTCGCCTGACCCCATCGAGAAGGTGCTCGTGGATGAAGTCAGCATGGAATTTCTCTACGCCGATGGCGACAGCTACTACTTCATGGATACGTCGAACTACGAACAGACCCACCTCACCCGCGAAACACTTGGTGACGCCGTGGATTACCTGACATCAAATCTCGAAATCAAAGTCGAGTTTTTTGACGGCAAAGCCGTTGGCATCGAACTGCCGCAAACCGTCATCTTGAAAATCGTCGAAGTCGAGCCCGGACTGAAAAGCGCCACGGCATCCAGCGTGACCAAGCCCGCGAAAACTGAAACCGGTTTAGTCGTGCACGTGCCGCCTTTCATCAACGAAGGCGAAAACATTAAGGTCGACACGTCAGACGGATCGTATCTGTCACGCGCCTAGGAACAATTTGTAAGGAGTAATTTGTAATTGGTAATCGCGTCCTGGATTATTGGCATCTGTGGTTTCCAATTGCAAATTACAAATTAGAATTACAAATCCAACATGCCCTCACCCACCGAACAACCTTCTGTCCTGGCACGCCGCTTTTTCGTACGCGGACGCGTCCAGGGCGTCGGGTTCCGTTGGTTCGCCGAGCGAGAGGCGCACACGCTCGGAATCGTCGGTTGGATTCGCAATAATCCCGATGGCGGCGTTGAATTGCTCGCCATGGGGACACGCGAGCAGCTAGCAAAGCTACGTACCAGCCTGGAGCAAGGCCCCCGAGCCGCACGCGTGGATAACGTCGAAGAATCCGCAGCCGAACCGGTAGCTGGACTCAATTCGTTTCTAGTCAAACCAACCTAGCCGAAATCAAATATTCGAAACTACGAGATTCGCAGGTCCGAAATAGGAGCCGAAGCCAAGATGCCGAACAATGCCATGAATTGTGATGGACTGAAAAGCCTGATCCGTGAAGTTCCCGACTTCCCTAAGAAGGGCATCCTGTTCTACGACATCACCACGCTGCTTAAAGACAAGCTCGGTTTCGCGCGGTTGATTGACGCATTGTCGGAAAATTACATTGGGAAGGAAATCGATCTCGTTCTCGGCATGGAAGCTCGCGGTTTCATCTTCGGACCTGCGCTCGCCTATCGGTTGAATGCCGGATTCATTCCCGTCCGCAAGCCCGGAAAACTCCCAGCCGAAACTGTGAAGATCAGTTACGAACTCGAGTACGGCAGCAACTCGCTGGAGATCCATAAAGATGCGATCGCGAAAGGCCAACGCGTTTTGATTGTGGATGACCTGCTCGCGACCGGAGGAACTGCAGTTGCTACCGCAAAATTGGCTAGCGGTCTGGGAGCGAAGATCGCGGGATTAACTTTTGTGGTGGAACTCGATTTCCTGAAAGGCCGCGAGAAATTGGCGCAGTACGATGTCTTCTCGCTGCTCCATTACGATAAGTAAACGGGCCGCTCTTGCGTCGCGACCGTTTACAAAAGCAAAACCCGCCACGGAGTGGCGCGCTATCAAAAGCGACTAACCATTCTTCTCACGTAATCAGGGCGGTACGATTCTAGGTGCACCGCTTCGAGCGATAACTTCACGTCTCGCTCAACGCTACCGAACCAGATGTCCGACGGCGCTGAAAAGACCCTTCCAAATTGCGAGACTGACTGCAATCGACGCGGTGTAAGAGAGAATAACAACCCAGTTCAGGTGAACATACCTTTCGCTTTCGCGGATCCACATGGGGGAGGGGCTCCTTGGTTGCGTTTTAAGTTTTAACCAGTATTTCGGGTGCAATTATCTGCCCGTTTTCTTTTTTCTGCAAGTAATTGAAAACATTCCCTCGATTTCACCTGAAGTCATATTCGACCAGGGAAAAACCGTCTTTTACCGTCGAAATCTACTCGATCCAAATCGCCTTACCGACGCCGAATTTCGGGCATACGCCGCTTTTTTGAGCCTACTTTGCCCCGTTCGGAAAGCCTCTCCGATGGTGGTAAGCTGAGCATCCAATCAATTTCAAATGTTGGCAGACTCGACTTCGATGAGATGTGCAGTACGCAGGTTGCTTCGGATTTCAGTTCATCGTGCGTCTGCGATTCTGTTTTTGCTCGGAATACTTAGCGCTGCCAGCACAATAACTTTCGCCGCAATTTTCGGATCGACACCCGATTCCAATCCTCTACCGCCTTCCATCACAACCGCACCTCTCGCGGTCGACCAGGTCGTCCAAAATCTTGTTCGCAAAGATGAAGAACGCGCGCGAGCTCTGCGCCACTCCGAATCCATTCGCGTCTATCATCTCGCGTATCGCGGATTCCCCAGCGATCGCGATGCGGAGATGACTGTTCAAGCTACCTTCGACGCGCCCTCCACGAAAACATTCAAGATCATTTCGCAATCCGGATCGAAGCTCATCATCGATCGCGTATTCAAACGCTTGTTGGACAGCGAAAAGGAAGCCGCCGAACCGGAAGTCCACGCCCGGACTTTGCTCAACCGAAATAATTACGACATCTCACTCGTCGGCTACGAGACTTCGGACAAGGGCAGTCAGTACGTGCTCGCGGTTTACCCGAAAGCCAAAACGAAATATGTTTATCGCGGCAAGGTCTGGGTGGACGGAACGGATTTTGCGGTCACACGAATCGATGCCGAGCCCGCGCAGAACCCATCATTCTGGACCAAGAAAAACGAAATCCACCACGATTACATGAAAGTCCAGGATTTCTGGCTCCCCCGCCGTAACGAATCCACCAGCTACATTCGCCTAGGCGGCCGCGCCACCCTCACCATCGATTACAAAAATTACCAAGTCACTGGGACATTGCCGCATTAGCAGTTTGCTCGCGTAGGGACATCAGCCCCCGGCTTTCCAAATTCGCGGGTAGTACAATCCCGCCATGGATGGCTTGCTCCAATCGAACGTAAATCCCACCACCGAACAGCAACAATCGAGCCTTCGTCCGATTCTTATCGGGATCGCCTTGGTAGCAGTTGTGGTGGGTCTTCTCGCACTGATCCTGCGCGGAGAACAAAAGAAGCCAGCCCCGCCTCCTGCCTACGCGGTGAACATCAAATTTTCAGATTTGAAAACCAGCGCGGCCCAGAATTTCGTCGGAGCAACCGTCACCTACCTCGACGGCAATATCACCAACACGGGGACTAAAACGGTCAGCCATGCGGTCGCACAGATCACGTTCAAAGACGACATGGGACAGACAGCCCAGCGCGAAGAGATCCCCATCAAAGTTTTGAAAACCGGTGGACCCTATGACGAGGCGGTCGATCTTAGCGTTTCATCGCTTGCCCCCGGCCAGAGCAAACCTTTTCGACTAACCTTCGAAACCATTTCAGCGCAATGGAATCACGCCTACCCCGATCTCCAAATCACACAAGTCACAACCGACTAGAAAAAACTGCGCGTCGAAATTCTTGCAACTAATTAATTAGTTGCAAGAATTTCGACCCCATGGCGAACAGGTGCGTTTCAGGAATCGATCCTGGCCAGTTCGAACGAAGAGGTCCGCTCCGCCCCATAGATTAAAACTGGTTCTATTACAATCATGCTGTGCCCGACGCAAAACCATTCCGTCTTACTGAGTCCGTAAAAGCAGCTGGCTGCGCCTCGAAGCTAAGTCCTGCCATTCTGGACAAAGTCCTTGGACGCCTCACTCGCCAGGAAGATCCCAACGTTCTCGTCGGATTTGATCACGCCGACGATGCCGGCGTGTATCAACTGACTCCAGAAATTGCGATCGTCCAAACAGTCGATTTTTTTACTCCAGTCGTGGACGATCCGTACGTCTTCGGACAGATCGCCGCGACAAACGCCCTCAGCGATGTGTATGCGATGGGTGGAAAACCACTGACATCGCTCGCCCTCGTTTGTTTTCCCGACAAGGCTGACATCGAAATTCTGGAGCGCATCCTCGCTGGTGGTTTATCCAAGATGATAGAAGCCGGATGCACAGTCGTCGGCGGTCATAGCATTCGCGACGAAGAAACAAAGTTTGGATACGCCGTCACTGGAGTCGTTCATCCCAAACGCGTGTTAGCAAATCAGGGCGCAAAACCTGGCGATAAACTACTCTTCACGAAGTCTCTAGGCACCGGGGTGATTTCAACCGCAATAAAAAAAGGCACGGCAAAACAATCGTGGATCGACGGCGCCGTAAAATCGATGACGACACTGAACAAAATCGCAGCCGAAGTAATCACCGGGAAAACCGCGACTACCGACTCTTTCCAAGTCCACGCTTTAACCGACGTGACCGGCTTCGGCCTCATCGGGCATTCCCGCGAAATGGCGCTCGCATCCGACGTAAGTTTGATATTCCAAGCGTCCAAGATTCCCGCGCTTGAAGGCGCCCTCGACTGCATTCGCGCCGGCAATATTCCGGGCGGACTCAACGCCAATCGCGACTTTGCCGAATGCGTGGTCGGCTACGACGACGTAGTTCCAGCCGAGATCCGCACTCTTCTCTTCGACCCGCAAACGGCCGGTGGCTTGTTGATTTCTGTTTCCGCCGAAGACGCAGATGCACTCACAACCGCTCTGAAGATCGCAGGAGTTCCGGCGGTGGAAATCGGCGAGGTCGTGCCGCGAACGAGACCCTTGATCCGAATCGCGTCTTGATCACTTCGTCATCAAGTCGCCCGCGTTATCGTGAGTGCGAGCGAATCAGTTCCCAGATGGCGGCCAAGTGATGGTCGTCATGCTCCGCCACAAAGTAAAGGTGGTCGACTAGTCGCATGGGAGTTTTCAGCCGCGGATGAAGAGCGGCGCTACTAAACATCCCGGGGGCAATCTTTTCAACGTTGCCAAGCAATCCTGAACGAGCGCGCCGGAATTCAACCAAAATATCCTGGATCGAGCGCTGGTTGTGCTGCGCTTCGTGCGTCTTTCGATTACTCAAATCGGCCTCGGTGAGGTTAATGGCTCCCGTAACAAAGTCACTGACCCGCGCGGCCCACAACGATTCGAGATCCAGCAGATGCCCGGCATGTTCTTGCGCCGACCATTTTTCAGCGCTAGGCCTCCTGATCAGGGCGTCACGATCAGCCTCGCGGCAAAATTCCTCCAGACGCGCCGGCGTGCCGCGCAAACGTGCTCGCAGATTCGGATGCAGCTCCACCGGAAACGTGAAGTCAAATTTTCGTTCAAACCACAGCGGTAGACTTTGTTCACTCATGACTTCCTAGCAGATGATGGAGCCGTCGAGACGGATGCAATTCATTGGACATTGCGAGCAGTCGAACCGCCGCGTCTTAGTTTTGCATCTATTGTTTGAGCATCGAAGTCAGCTTTACATGCGAAAGGAATTGATCATTCATGAAGACCCGCAATCTTGGACGTTCCGGTCTCACAGTCTCCGCCCTTGGCCTCGGCTGCATGGGGATGTCGGAGTTTTACGCCGGACGCGACGACGCTGAATCGATCGAGACCATCCATCGCTCACTTGAACTCGGCATGAATTTTCTCGACACCGCTGATGTTTACGGCCCACACATCAACGAAGAACTCGTTGGACGCGCCATCAAGGGGAAACGCGACCAAGTCATCCTGGCGACGAAGTTCGGCATCGTTCGCGATCCCAGCAATCCCGCTGCCCGAGGTGTAAGTGGCAAAGCCGACTACGTGAAGAAATCATGCGACGCGAGTTTGAAACGACTCGGTGTCGAGTACATCGACCTTTACTATCAGCATCGCGTCGATCCCAACACGCCGATCGAAGAGACGGTCGGTGCGATGGCGGAACTTGTAAAAGAAGGGAAAATTCGGCACATCGGACTCTCCGAAGCCAGCGCCAAGACTCTGCGCCGCGCGGTCAAAATCCATCCCATCGCTGCGTTGCAGACGGAATATTCTCTCTGGACGCGCGATCCTGAAGAAGAACTTCTCTCCACATGCCGCGAACTTGGAATCGGATTCGTCGCCTACAGTCCGTTAGGACGAGGTTTCCTAACCGGCCAATTCACAAAGTTCGAGGACTTTGCGGCCGACGACTATCGACGATTCTCGCCGCGGTTTCAGGGAGAAAATTTCCAGAAGAATTTGGATCTTGTGAACGAAGTCGAAGCCATGGCACGAGAGAAGAAATGTCAGCCATCGCAACTGGCGCTGGCGTGGGTGTTGGCGCAAGGAGATGACATCGTTCCCATCCCCGGCACAAAACGCCGCAAATATCTTGAGGAGAATGCCGCGGCGGTTGACCTAAAGCTGACTCCCGAAGATCTAGAAACTCTTAACGCGATATTTCCGTCTGGCGCAGCTTCAGGATCACGTTATCCCGAAAACATGATGAGTTTGATTAACGGATAAGAATCCGCAGACGGAAAACGCCTGATGCGCGAATTGCCGTCAAAACTACGCTACGCCGCGCCCTGCAGGCGACGCGCTTCGATCCCGTCCAATGCGTTCCACAAAGCCTTGGCAGCATTCTCGGCGGCCGCGAGAGCCTTTTCCGCCGTCGTTGGATAAGGACTAGCCTGCACGAGCTTCTCTAGCTGCTTGCGCCAGACTTGCGAGTGATAGACATCTGCGGTCGCATGCAGCGTGAAATAGCCACGTGTCTTTTCATCTGCGCCATAAAGTTCGCGCAATCCGCGAGCTTTTTCCAGCGCAACTCGCGGCACCTGCGATTCGTAAGCGTAAAAAGCCGCCAACGCTTCTTCAGGAGTACCTTCATTCGCGACGCGCCGGAAAGCAGACATCAACTCCCCAACCTCGCGAAGCGGCTCTTGTTGAGAATCTCGGTTTCCGCCCATGCCCTCGACAAAATCGAGCCACAGTTCGGCGTGGGATCTTTCCACTTCGCCGGAAGAATTCTCACCGCCCAGCTCATCGTTCATGTTCGCGACCACGGCGCGGCGCAGGTCGCCTTCCTCTTCACTCAATCGCGCACCAAACTGCGCTAGATATCCCGGAAACGCTTCGACTTGGTGATAATAATCTTCGGCGTAGGCGCGCAATTCTTCACGCGTCAATTCTCCGGCCGACCACGCCTTGTAAAAAGGATGGCAGAGCAGGTCATATCGATGAATGCGTTCTTCCAACGAAGATAGCAATGTTTTCAGCTCCATAAATCACCTCGCGACCTTTCACTATACGGTCACGTTCGAGAGATCGCAAGGTGCAGCGTCGGGAAGTAAGAAGGAAGTAGATCCAGTTTCGTTTTCTTTGGGTCTTTCCTTCGTGAATCTTCGTGCCCTTCGTGGTAAACGCTTTGACACGCTGAGCAACGCCCTGAAACGACGGAGTTGACTCCAATAAAAAAGCGGCGCCGAAGCGCCGCCCTTTCACCTCGCTATTTTCTAGTCGTTTTCCCAATAGCCGTCGTTCAAGTCCTGATCCTCATTCGTCGTGCTGGTGACCAGAACTTGGTTTGCCCCAGTCTGATCCATTATGTAGACGTCCCATGACGAATTTGTGTCGTTAACGCTATTGAAAAGGATCGCGTTCTGGTACGGAATCGGAGCCAAGTCCTCTGTGTCGGTGTTGGTTGTGAGCTCGGTAAAACCAGTCCCGTCCAGACTGACGCTTGCAATGTTCCACTCGGTACCGTCATAAATGGACATCAGTAGATGCTTGTCGTCACCGGAGAACACTGTAGGCCCCCACCAGTCGGTCGTCGCATAAACCAACGTCGGGGTAGTGTCTGTGACCGCCATCGTGTACCAACCGCTCTGGGTCGGCGTAACATCCTGAGGACGCAGAGATTTTTGTATTCCACGATTGGAAGTCTTGCGTGAACGGTTTTGAAGCGCTCGCAGCCAAGGTGAACGACTCCCACGTTCCTGGCGGTGACGATCGACTGGACCCTCTGAAACTGAAACGTAGAAAACCAGAGATTTGCCGTCCGCAGAGAACTTCGGTAAGAAACTGTCCGTCACGGTCGCACCCAAAGCTGGGTTGAATACGGCATTCTGGTTGGTGCCGTCGGCATTCATCATGAATATTCCAAAGTTGCCGGTCGAAGGATCGCCGGAAGGATTGTTCACGAACGCGATGGTCTTTCCGTCGGGTGAGAAGACCGATTCACAAGCGTATGCACCGGTTGTCAGCGCGTGCTCTGCGCCATCGGTTCCCATCATGAAGATGTCGTAGCCGGTATCATCAGGGCGGCAATACGTCACCGCAGTGGCTGTGCTATTGGCAGAAACATACTCGGCGTCCGTCGGAATAGGAATCGCCACGGCGGTCGTCGTCTTGGAAGGAACGTCCAAGGTGAACAGATGCGGAGCAAAGTCATCGCTCGATCCCCGCGTCACCAAAGAGACGATGGGCGGTTTTGAATCGCTTCCGCAGCCAGTCAAGGTCAAAGCGGTCAGGGCGATGAACATCGCGGCGGTCAGTGTGATGGCGTACTTCTTCATGTTGGTCTTTCTCCTGAAATTTGATTGAACGGATCACTCACATCGGTCTGTTGGCGCGGAGGGTGGGTAACTCCCGACCATGCCGCTTCACACCAATTTGCGATGGACTACACTTCGAGGTTTCGAGTTTCGATGGACAAGGGGGTTGCCATCGCGGGGGCTTCTTCCGGCCAGCACGATTCGCCAAAACCGAATCGTCCGCTGCACGCCTGACTCAGAATCTACGGGAAGTTGGATCGCGACTTTACTAAAAAACGCACAATCGGATTACTTTCGTCAGCAGGTAACTCCCGGCACCTTAACGTCAACCGCCAAAAAAAGTTGCGACTATCCCGCGCCCTCGCCCGTCAAACGGGATATGAAATTCCGACAACTAGGCAAAAGTGGTTTGAAAGTCCCAGTACTTTGCTTTGGCACGGCGACATTCGGCGGAGGAGGAGACTTCTTCCGCGAGTGGGGAGCGACCGATGTAGCCGAAGCCACTCAACTCATCAACGTTTGTATGGAGGCTGGCGTCAACTTCTTCGATACCGCCGACGTCTATTCGCAAGGTTTGTCCGAGGACATACTCGGCGAGGCCATCAAACATCTTCCGCGCGAAAGCGTCCTGCTCTCCACCAAGGCCACCTTCACGTTTGGTGAAGGTCCTAACAGCTACGGCTCGTCGCGCTACCACCTCACACAGCAACTCCATAGCAGTCTGAAGCGCCTGAAGACAGACTACATCGACGTCTATCACATGCATGGGTTCGACGCGGTGACTCCCATGGAAGAGACTTTGAACACGCTCGACACATTCGTCCGCGAAGGCAAAGTCCGCTACATCGCGGCCTCGAATTTTTCGGGATGGCATCTGCAAAAATCAATCGACATCAGCGCCCGCTATGGATGGGCGCGCTACGTGGCCCATCAGGTTTATTACTCTCTGATCGGACGCGACTATGAATGGGAACTGATGCCGCAAGCTGAATCGGAAGGTCTAGGCGCGCTGGTCTGGAGTCCCCTCGGATGGGGCCGCCTCACCGGCAAGATTCGCCGCGGCCAGCCGAAACCCGCTGTCAGTCGCCTGCATAAAGCTGCGGAAGGTGGTCCCGTAGTAGCAGACGATTATCTCTATAAGGTCGTCGATGCACTCGACGCCGTCGCAGCCGAGAGCGGAAAGACCGTCCCCCAGGTTGCTCTGAACTGGCTGCTGCGCAAGCCGACCGTTGCCAGCGTCATCATCGGAGCGCGCAACGAACATCAGCTCCGCGATAACCTCGCCGCCGCAAGCTTTACCCTGACGCCTGCACAGGTAGCGAAATTGGACGAAGCCAGCACACCTCCGGTCGCCTATCCTTACTGGCACCAGCGGCAATTCCAGTACATGAATCCGTTGCCGCCGTCGTATCGGTAATCGTGTAGAACCACTCCCATCCGGCGGTTGGCGCTCCAAGCGCCAGCCGCGCCTGGGGCGCTGTCTTCACGCTTAAGTTGCTACAATCTAGCTTGCTACAATCAACTGAGCAGCATTCCTCCCGTCCTGCTGGATCCAGGTAGAGCCACATGCAGCCGTTTGCCGAAAATTTTGACGAACATTTCGAAGTAGTCGTGGTCGGCGCTGGTCATGCCGGATGCGAGGCCGCCATGGCCGCCGCTCGCATGGGACTAAAGACCGCCCTCTACTCGTTGAACGTAGATCTCATCGCGCAAATGTCGTGCAATCCCGCTATCGGCGGCATCGCCAAGGGACATCTCGTCCGTGAAGTGGATGCACTCGGCGGCATCATGGGAGAAATCACCGACGCTGTAGGAATTCAATTCCGTCTGCTCAACACCTCGCGTGGACCCGCCGTCTGGTCCCCTCGCGCCCAATGCGACAAGCAAGCCTACCGCGTGAAAATGCGCGAGGTGCTCGAGTCGCAGCCGAATTTGAAGATCAAGCAGGCGGAAGTCACGGACGTTATCTTGGAGTCGATGGTCGATGGTCGTTCGTCGTTCGCGGCTCCCGATCAGAATAGCGATGCGGCTAATGACACGGCTAACGACGGTTCTGCCAACGACGAACGACCAACGACTAGCGACCGCATTCTCGGTATTCTCCTTCGCGACGGCCGCCGTGTTTCCGCTGACGCCGTCATCATCACCACGGGAACCTTTCTCAACGGATTGATCCACTGCGGCGAGCAACAATATCCTGCAGGACGCTCGGGAGAACCGGCCGCCGTTCTGCTCGGTGAGTCTCTCAAAAACCTAGGCCTCCGCGGATGTCGCCTAAAGACGGGCACTCCTCCGCGTCTCGACGGACGCACCATCGACTGGTCACGCTTCGAAGTACAGCCGGGAGACGTTGATCCAACCCCGTTCAGTTTTCGCACTCGACGCGTAGCCCATCACGATTCCCAAGTCCCGTGCTACATCGCGTTCACAACAGAAGAGACGCATCGCATCATCCGCGAGAATGTCCATCGTTCGCCGATGTATAGCGGACAGATCCACTCCACCGGTCCGCGCTATTGTCCGTCGATCGAAGATAAAATCGTTAAGTTTCCCGACAAGCTCACGCATCAACTTTTTCTCGAGCCCGAGGGCCTGAACACGCACGAGATTTACGTCAACGGCATGAGCACCTCTCTGCCCATCGACGTACAACTCGCGATTCTCAAGTCGATTCCGGGATTGGAGACGGCCGAGATGATGCGGCCAGGGTACGCGATCGAATACGACTCCATCGATCCCACCGAACTCAATCGCACGCTGGAAACAAAAAAGATCTCCGGCCTTTTTCTCGCCGGCCAAATCAACGGCACATCAGGATACGAAGAAGCTGCATGTCAGGGGCTGATGGCCGGAATTAACGCGGCGCTCAAAGTGAAGAAAGAGCCTCCGCTCAGTCCTCGATCGCACCGAGGCTTATACAGCGATCCTGATCGACGATCTAATTTCGAAAGGCACTAACGAACCGTACCGCATGTTTACGTCGCGTGCCGAGTTTCGCTTGCATCTTCGAATCGACAATGCTGACCGCCGCCTGACTCCTCATGGCCGCCGCGTCGGTTTAATCACCGATGACGCCTGGCAGGATTTCGAAGACAAGCAGCAACGTCTAGCAGAAGTAAAGCAGGTTCTAGAACGCACCAAAGTTACGACGGCGATGTCGAAGCAGTTGGAAGAGTCGCTGCTAGCGTGGGGACAGACGCATTCGTCCGTGCCAGTCGAGCACACTTCGACCGATCTCCCTGACAGCTCATCACCTGCGCATAATCTCTCGGCCGCCATAGGCCAATCCATGGCTCAACTACTGAAGCGTCCCGAGATCACGATCGAGCACTTGGCTCCGGTTCTTAGGGAAGTTTTGCCGAAATTTTTCGAGAGAGCTTCCTCGGTGAACTCTGCGTCCTCTGCGGTGGGCGCTTCTGATCTTCGGCTTTCTTCCGAACTGCGCAACGAACTCAAGTCCGTCGAGACGGAAATCAAATACGCTGGATACCTCGACCAGCAGCAGCGCGCCATTGATCGCCTGAAGAAGGCCGAACAGCGCCGCATCCCCGACTGGTTTGACTACAGGGCAGTCAGCGGACTCTCTCGTGAAATGCAGGAAAAACTAGGGAAAGTTGTTCCGCAAACAATCGGTCAAGCCTCGCGGATTCCGGGTGTAACTCCGGCTGCAGTATCACTGATCGACGTGTATATCGAGATTCAAGGCCGGCGGCGCGAACACGCCTCTGCGCTATAAAATTCGTTAGCATTGCTAACGATTTATTTTTTACGTTCGAGATCGTAAAAAATTCAGTGCGCCGACGCCTTCTGCACCGCCGCACGCAAATCCTCATACGACATCGCGCCCGGATGGTACATCTCCACCACTCCCGCGCGATTGAGAACTACCAACGTCGGTGTCGTACTCGCTCCGTAAACATCAAAGTTCTGCTTGCTCAGCGGTACAGGCATGTCGTTGAGGCTCGCGTAATAGCGCGTTCGCACCGATTCGATGTACGCCTTTTCCTGATCGGGTGACGCGTCAACCCCCTGCGCCGCATAGCCGTAAAGCTTCGTCGGACCGATGACAACGAGTCCGTCCGAAGCAAATTCCTGGCGCAAACGCGCGATGATCGGAACCTCACCCTTACAGTCGATGCACCAATGCGCCCAGAAAAATAAGAGCACTGGCGAACCCTTCAACGATGCCAACGTACGCGGCTTCGTTCCCAGATATTGTGTTTCCTGCAACGCCGGAGCTGGCTGCCCGACAAGGGCCAACAGATTGAGATTCTTCTGCAAGCGAGCGCCAATCGATGTCGTTCCGTAGCGCGCCAAAGCCACCCGCAGCAGACTCACTGCCTTAGCATGATCGCCCTTCGCCGCCTTCGCTTGGGCGAGAACTTCATACGAAGCGCCTAGCGCCGTTGGTAGATGCGGCTCAGCGTCGAGCTTGCGTTTGGTTTTGGTTAGCTGCTGCTCGCAAAGAGTGCGTGTCTCGCTGGCATAGGCGATGGCCTTGTCCCATTGTTTGGACGCCGCCGCTCCACGCGCCATCCAAGACATTGCCTCGAGATATTCAGGAGTAACGCCGTGCTGCGACTTATAAGAGTCCAGCTCCGACTGAGCAGTGGAAAAAGAATTTTGAGCGATTTGTGCGCGCACGTCCCCGATCAGATCGGGCTGAGCAACCATTTGCGCGACTGATGGGAGGCTGAGAAAAAGACTTAAAACGAACTCGGCAACAAATACCCCAAGGTTGCACTTCAACATCCTTCTGGCAATTCGCATTTGTTGATGATGAATCAGGCTGCAAGAAGTTGCAATACAGCGGGACTCGCAAACCAGGCGGTACCGATCACGCTGCCAAAGAAAAAGTGCGATCCGCCTTGGACAAAATCGTCATCATCTCGTGCAGCGAGGGGATATCGAAATTCACGCTCGAACCGCCACATTTCAACGCATTTTTCACCGATGGCGAAGGAGTAAACAGCTTCAATTCAATACCGTGCTCGTTTGCCCATCGTTGCAAATAGGCCAGCATCCCGAGACCGCCGCCGCCGATGGCTTCGACTTCGTAAAGATCCAGCGCAATCACGCGCGCGGAAGACTGCGCCATCACAGCATCGCGCAGTTGAAACACCGACTCGCTGCGGATAATCCTGCCGCGACAATCCACCACAGCCAACTCACCTAAATTATCAACGTGGATCTTCAACATGGCATCCTCCAGAGACACTACTGGAAGTGCAACCACGCCACCAAAGGAAGCTACCTAATGTTTTCAGTTTGATACGGGTGAATTGAGAGTCGATAAACTGCAGATCGCGCACTTTCGGGAGTGTGCGCGTGAAATGTCTTCCTACAGAAAACTCTGTAGCCTGAAGCGGCGACGCTGACGTAGCGACAGCCGCCCTCGGCTGTCCACCCACAGCTTAGTTCTTAAGCTGCCTGCTCCGCTTCAGCTATGGTCGCAAAGAATCGAAAGAAGCGCTCGACCTGCGTCACTTCCAGCGCCTGATGGATCCGCTGATTCACGCCGACTAGACCGAGGGTTCGTCCATCTTTTTGTCGCGTGACGTAAGCGCCCACTAAGGCTCCTATACCCGCGGAATCCGCCAGCGGCACGTTCGTGAAATCCAGAATCAACCCTCGCGAATTATCACTACGCACCTTCGACTGAAATCCAAACAAATTCTGCAGCGACAGTGGTCCAGTGAGGCGGAGAACGTGGATCCCTTCTCGCGAACCAGGAATATCTTCAATAAGTAGGGGCTGATCGGGCATGGGATAAATGTTAACGGCGAATGACAGGAGGAATGTTAAAAACAGGTTAATTCCGGCGTCATACGCTGACGCGTGTACGAATAAAGGCGATCACAAACAGCACGGCGAATAGTAAATCGACTATGCCGAACGTTAGATCCGACGCGTGCAGCCGATTTCGCGTAAACAGAACAACAAGAGCTGCTGCGTAGCTAAGTTTTTCAACGATCGCGGCAAGCATCATCGGGCGGAAACGTACCGGATCCGTAGCGATGATCATGAAGGCGATCTGCCACGCGAGAGCGACGCCCACAAACCCGTAGAAAAACGCGGGATGCGTAATGGGAGGTGGATCTTGCCTGCCGATCAGGCCGAACATGAAGTACAAAGGAGTCAAGACGAGAACTCCCCAGATGCTGGCAATCCAGAAAACTATCCTGGCAAATTTCATTTGGACCAATCGTATGAGTTACTCGCCGCCTACGGTGAGCCCATCCATCCGAATCGTAGGTGACGCCACACTCCCGCGGAATTCCAAGTCCGCGCCGATCTCTGAAATGTTAAAGAACATTTCTTTGAGATTTCCAGCGACTGTAATTTCCTCCACCGGATAAGCCAGTTCCCCATTCACGATCCACATTCCCGAAGCCCCGCGCGAATAATCGCCCGTCACCAGATTCGCCCCGTGACCCAGGAACTCCGTGATGTAGAGACCGTCTTTGATCCCGGCAATAATTTCATTCGGGGCTTTTTTCCCCGCTTGCAGAAAATAATTCCCCAACCCAATACCAGGAGTTCCCGCGAGTCCGCGCGAAGCGTTCGCCGTCGTTTCCAACCCCAATTTTTTCGCCGTGTAGGTATTCAGCAAATAGGATTTCAGGATTCCGTTTTCGATCACCACCGTGCGCCGCGTCGGAATCCCCTCTCCATCAAAGGGAGACGTTCCGAAACCGCCAGGGATCGTCCCGTCATCCACCACATTGACGTTCGACCCGGCAATTTTCTGACCGAGTTTGCCCGCGAGGAACGAAGCTCCGCGATAGACCGAGTCTCCATTCACGCCCTCAAAAATGTGCTCAATCATCGAACTCGCAACTGTTGGATCAAGCACTACCGGGACCTGCGCCGTCTTTACCTTACGAGCGCCCAGGCGCCGCAATGTCCGCCGGGCCGCTTCCTGTCCAACTTCTTCAGCCGAGTCGAGCTTCGCCAGACTGCGCGCGACTGAATACCAGTAATCGCGCTGCATCAGGCCGTTGTCATCCTGCGCGATCGGGACCGCCGCCACCGAACAATACGACCGCTTGTATTCGCCGACAAAGCCGTGCGAGTTCGCTAGGATTTTCCTACCTGTCGCTGCGTCGAACGATCCACCTTCAGAATTCTTGATTCGCGGATCGGCATCGAGCGCCGCCTTTTCTGCACGCCGCGCGTAATCAATACGCTCACTGCCCGGTAGTGAATAAACATCTTCGTGAAATAGATCGAGGTCGCCGGAGATCGATCCAAACGCGCCCGCTTCAGGAATTCCTGAGTACGGATCCTCCGAACAAATCTTCGCCAACGCGAGCGCAGACTTCAGCATCCGCTCGATGCCTGAAGCTGAAAAATCGCTGGAGTATGTACTCGCTGCACGTTGTCCAAAAAACACTCGGACGCCGATCGCACGCGAACCCGACTCTTTCAGCGTCTCAACCTGTCCGAGTCGGACGACCGTAGAAAACTCGTCGCCTTCACGGACAACACACTCCGCCGCCGAAGCTCCGCCCTTCATCGCGCGGCGGACAACGTCGGTCGCAAGCTCGCGCAATTCGATCTCGACCTTCTGAACAGCTGTTTCTAGAGTTGTCGTCATTTTTAGAATCAGAATCTACCACGAAGTCACTGAATCACCGCACTACTGCATAAATCCGCCGGACTCTCTCTTTCCAGTCCCGCCCACAGTCATGCGATCGATCTTAATCGTCGGAATCCCCACGCCCACCGGAACGGCCTGACCATCCTTGCCACAAGTCCCTACGCCTTCATCAAGCTTCAGGTCGTTCCCAACCATCGAAACTCGCGTGAGGACATCCGGACCATTACCAATCAAAGTCGCACCCTTAATCGGAGCAGTAATCTTTCCGTCTTCAATCAGATACGCTTCCGAGGCCGAGAAAACAAATTTCCCGTTGGTGATATCAACCTGGCCGCCGCCAAAGTTCACGGCATACACGCCATTCTTCACCGAACGAATAATGTCTCCCGGATCATCCTGCCCCGCCAGCATATAAGTATTCGTCATGCGCGGCATCGGAATGTGCTCGTAGCTCTCGCGCCGTCCGTTGCCGGTATCGGCGAGGCCCATGAGTTTTGAAGAAAGCTTGTCGCTGAGATATCCCTTCAAGATTCCGTTTTCGATCAGCACAGTTTCCTGCGTCGGCTGGCCTTCATCGTCCACATTCAAAGACCCGCGACGCCACGGCATCGTGCCGTTATCAACCACGGTGCACTTCTCACTGGCCACACGTTTGCCGATCAAGCCAGCGAACGCCGAAGTCTTCTTGCGATTAAAATCTGCTTCGAGTCCGTGACCGACAGCCTCGTGGAGCAATACCCCCGGCCACCCAGGACCGAGCACAACTTCCATATCGCCCGCTGGAGCTTCGCGAGCGTCGAGTTGGAGAATCGCCTGGCGCGCGGCTTCTTTCGCGAAAAATTCTGGAGTCTTGTCCCCGAAGAAGAAATCGAGCGCGACACGACCGCCACCGCCTGAACTACCGCGCCCGGAACTCGCATCCGTCTTCGCGATGCAAGACACATTCATGCGAGCCAGAGGCTGCGTGTCTTCGGCAAACGTCCCGTCGGATCCGACTATCAAAATCGTTCGAAGCTCGTCCGCATAACTCGCCCGCGTTTCCTTGATTCGCGGATCGTATCCGCGCGCCGTTTTGTCCGCGCGCATCAGCAGTTCGACCTTGGCGGTAATGTCCGCATCCACCGAAGGCAGAGCCACGGGATATAAACTACGCGCGGGCTTCTGCTGGAATCCAGTCACGGTCGTCTTCGCTGGAGCGCTAGCAATCAACGCCGCCGTACGGGACGCATGAAGAATTCGTTGCGGAGAAAGATCGTCGGTGTAGGCATACCCGGTGCGCTCACCCGATATCACACGAACCCCACAACCGGCCGAAATGCCCTGCGAGGCAGACTTCACCAGCGATTCGTCCACCATCAGTGATGTCGAAGTCAGGTATTCGAAATAGAGGTCGGCATAGTCGCCGCCCGCCGAAAGGGCAGCAGCAAGATAGGTTTCAAGGTCTTGATTCGTAAGCCCATAGTGCTCGAAGAAGAAGCGTTCTTGAATGGCAGTCACCATAATTGGATGCCTTTGACACAACAAAGACTCGCAGCGAATTCCGGTGTAGATAACTACAGAATTCTCGTAGAGACGGAGCTTGCCCCGTCTCCGCAGCGCCACGAATATCTGATCCGATTATCCCATGAGCCGAAGCCCGTCAGGGAAGCGCCTAGATTACGGAAGTCCCTCCGAAACAGAAAGTCGCAAAAACCGAACAATTTCGCCGCCCACCCGTCACTGACTTTTCCTCGCGCGAAGCGAACAATTCAGACACCGTGACTCCCGATTCGCTCAGCCAGCTCATCTCCGCCTTCCTCGATGGATCCCGCGCCGCCGTTGTAATCGAAGACGGTGTCATCGCGTTCGATCTGGCGGAGTCCAAATTTTCGGTGTCTGGCGAATACCACAAGTGCCTGCTGCATCTATGGTCGCATGAACGAAACGTCGTGCGCCGAGTATTGGACGCCGAAGTAAGATCCACCACACTCAGATTACAGGTTCAACGCATGGGACAAAATCGCCCCACACGCCTCGACTTCTGCCGCGACCGCGATCAGCGCTCCCCAGCTGCGCGCAGAGTAGCTCGCGTCTCCTTCGAGCCTCTGCTGCGTCGCACCTTAGACAGAAATTTTCCTCAGTGGACCGTAGTCAGGTTAACCACGAGCATCGACCTCGAACACTCGTTCGGCCCAGCCTACATGCGCGGCCTGATGCGTCAAGGGCAGCGCGGGCTGGCGGTCGTCGCCGTAAATGATCAGGAAACGCAATCCACTATCGATGCCGCCCTCAGTTGCGGAATCCTTTGGCTCGATGCCTGCCGCCTCGCACAACGCGACCGTCGCGTCGTCGAAGGTCTCGCGATGATCGTGCCGAAAGGTACTGTCGCACTGACACGCCAACGCATGGCCCACCTGCATCCCACGGCCGCGAAATGGAGCTTGTACGAATTCGATCAACGCGAAGACGCGCTCACGCCGATCGATACCAGCGACCGTGGCAATCTCGCAACTCGATTGACCCACGCCGTCGATGAGGCCACAGCATGCGACCGCTTCAATGAATCGACCACACGGATTCGAGCCATCCTCCCGCAATCTGAAGTAGTCGTGCTATCCCCCGCGCTGATTTCATTTCGTCGTCACGGACTTGAATTCGCTCAGGCCCGCATCGCACACAATCCTCTCAATTTTCAGAGCGGACAGGAAATTGTCTTTGGCGTGGGCCCGGAGGAGCGCATTCTCAGCGCGGAAAATGAAACGCAATTTGCAGACTTGATCCGGCTCGCCGCGTCTGTTCGCCGCCAAGACGGCCCGAAGAACCACAAACTTTGGCGCATGCATCCCGAGCGCTGGTTGGAATCGCTGGTCGTCGGAAATATCGCGGCCCTTGACGGACGACTGCGCCCAGAATTTCTCTACGCGCAAGTTCCCGCATTCGCCGCTGCGGATCGCGCCATGATCGATGTTCTGGCCGTCACTCGCGACGCACGCCTCGCCGTAATCGAACTCAAGGCCGATGAGGATCTCCACCTGCCGTTGCAAGGGCGTCGACTACTGGTCACGCGTCGCTTGGCACCAGAGCCGCGGCGAATTCACGCAGTTCGGATACTTTCCCGGCTCTGGAAATCTCGTCGGAAAAGCCCCTGCTGATGCTGGTCGCACCCGCACTCCACGTCCATCCCACCACCGACACGATCTTGCGCTATCTGTCTCCCGAGATCGATTGGGAACTCCTGGGAATCGACGAGCACTGGCGGGAAGAAATCAAAGTGGTCTTCCGCAAGAGACCGCCTCGTGCGCCCGCGTGTGCGGCAATTTCAGCGTAGGATTTGGACAGGCACGATTACAATCGGCCCGTTTTTCCGGCCGACGAAGCAGCTGCCAATTGCAGTCGCACCACAAACGGGAAGTGCAAGGACGGGAAGGGCACGACTTCAGTCGTCCCTTAAATCTGAAACACTACCGCGCTTTAGCGCCTGTGCTTCAGCTCTGTATGCACTTCCTCAGCGTCACCAGTTGCCCCAGATGGTACGCATTGTGGTCCGCCACCAGCAGCGCCTCGCGCAGAACCGTCTGCCCATCGCCCCACGGAATCTCTACGAACAGATCTATCTTCTGGTTCGCCACTAACGACTCCATCGCCCGCAGGTCTTTCTTGAATGCAGCCACACTCGCGCTCCACGCTTCTTCATTAGGAGGCGCTTCCACCTCGGTCCAATATCCCTCCGGCCACGGAGGAGAAACATGTTTAGGATTGCGGCTGAACTCAAGTATGTCGTGCTGTGCCACGCGCATGTGTTCGACTAGCATCCACGCGGTGTGCGGAAACTTGGCAACTTTCGCGCCCGCAAGGTCCACAGTCCAGTTGCCGATCTCGTCCGCGAAAGTGAGGTGCGCCCCTCCACCTTTGAGTATGAAAATAACGTGGTCGCGCAAAGCCTGGTCGGCAACGGCTGGGAGTGCCGTCGCCTTAATCGATTCGGAATTTGTGGATTTCTTCTTAGCGGATTTCTTCTTCGTCTGTTTGACCATAGATTCGATTGGATGAGCGAAACGTTAGCGGAGGTTAAAAATTAAAATTTAAGAATCGGAACCGATGATCACGCCGGACTTGAACCCGCCTCGCTTTCCATTGCCTCGCCCTTGAACACCCGTCCGATCCCCCGCACCAATCGCCGCATCGGCAATTCTCCCTTAGCATCAGCAAAAAAAATCTCACCCTCGCGCGTCCCGCGATAGCACCATCGCTTCAGAATCGCAAGATGCTCCATCCGCTCCGTTGCGGTCTCAATGTCGGATGCTGGAAATTCCTCGAACGCGGATTCAATGCGCGCTTCCATCGATTGCGACTTCGTGTGCTCCACGTCGGAGATCGGGAATTGAAGCGGCCCCGCCAGCGCACCCGCGTCGATTCGAAAAAGCGCGACACCGTCCGCCTGCCCTGGCTTCTTTACGCATTGCTGCACGATTACGCCATACATCTGATCGATTCGGTGCGCAAATTCCGGCAATTCCCTCAAGACGGGAGTCAGCTTTTCAAGCTGAGCGTGAATGGCCGCGGCCGCCTCAAATTCCATGGTTGCTGACGCGTTCTCACGATCCGCCGCCATCGTCCGCTTTAGCGATTCCCCCCGTGAGTCCAGAAAATCGGCAACTCGCGTCACCTCGCTGCGATACTCTTCGTCGGTGCATCCACGAAAACACGGGGCCAGACACATCTTCATCTCGGAGTAAACACAGCCTGGAAATTTCGGATCGGGCTGAAGATTCTCCACACACCGCCGCATCTTAAAAAAATCCAACGCGTCATTTAGAAACTTCTCCGCCGCGACGCGCGAAGGAAATGGTCCGTAATAACAATTCTTGCCTGAAATTTTCCCTAAATGTGTGGTGATCGAAGCGCGAGGAAATTCATTGTCCAAATGCAATTTGACCAGAGGAGCAAATCGCAAACGCAGCCGATCCGAATAGGTCTTTGGAAATGCCGCACGCAACACCTGATACAGCACGAATCCAGACTCGAAATCCGAACCCGTCAGCGTGTATTCGATCCAACGCACCCGATGCCGTAGATTAAGTCTTTTAGTTTGCGTTTCACTAGGTCGGGGCGCAGAAAGCAATCGCTGCAATCGCCGACGAAGATTAGTCGTCTTGCTGACGTACGGTTCAGACTTGGGGTCCTCGCCGCGCAGAAGAAATACCGCAGGAGTCGCTGCTACCGCCGCAAAAAAATCGGCGTCAGAGTCAGCCCGGAACTCAATGCGCTCGCTCAGCACCAGCCGATTCTACAACCGGAAGGGTGTTGTTTTACCCCGTGTCCCTCCGTGCTCCCCGTGGTGAAGCACTTCGCAAGCATCTCATCCGAAACTAGCGCTCTTAAACTTCTGCCGGAAATCCGGCCCGTCCATCCGCACGAAGCGGCACATCTCATGCAGCCGCGACCGCATCCGTTCCCCGATCCGGTCGCCCAACGTTTCTTCTCGCGTCGCTGCCCGCGCGGGCGAGAGCGACACAGGACGCGCTACGCTCGCCGCCGGCTCATCCGGAAAATTTGTCGTAATAATCGTCGTGCGATTGTCGTTATAACGAGTATTTAAAATCAGGCTTACCGTATCCCACACCCACTCGCTCGGTTTCACCGCTCCCAGTTCATCCAGGACCAAGACCTCAGCCTCAAACACCGGACCCAGTACCTGCAACTCAGTGACCTGCACCGAGTCGTTATAAGAATTCTGAATCTGTTTCAACAGTTCACGGTAATCACAAAACAGGCACGAGCTTCCCCGAGACGAAATCAGCTCCTTAAGAATCCCAACGGCAAGATGAGTCTTCCCCGTTCCAATGCCACCAACCAGCAACAAACCATCGCCGTCTCGCGGATCAAGTTCCTGCACAAACCGCGACGCACTGATGTGGGCGAGCGCAACCGAGCGATCGGCCCCAGGAAAGTCCGTAGTAAAGTTCGACAGCTCGCAATGCTCGTACCTCTTCGGAATCCGCGCCGCCGCAATCTTCGCGCTGCTCCGGTCCCGCAGCTGGCAATCGCAGCGCGTCACTCCACGCTCCACCGCTCCCTCAACCGGCTTCCATCCGGAGCCCGCGCACAACGAGCACACTTCAATCACTGTCTTCATAAGAAAATTTGTTGTCTATCTAGACTCTGCACCCGAAGCCGCCTTCGCTGCAACTCGAATCCGTTTTCTCTCTGTGTACATCCTGTGGAGAGATCGTCTCGTTTGTGGAGAAATACAAGAAATTCGAGGAAATGCGGGTTTCACTACGCAAAACACGTGTTGATAGTCAAACTGAGGATCATCCAACAAGAGTGAACGCCAACATCGTGCATTGCGCCTTAGCCTCTGTTCAATATCCCTCCTCAGCGATTCGACTTAGGTATCGAAACCGGCAACTGGCACGTGTTTCCCATTGACAATCCCTTGACATGGGCGAGAATGGCCATCGCCGGTGCTCGCGCTCTTGAGCTCTCCTCCCCGGTTGATGGGCGCGCGAACCGAAGCGACAATTGTCAGGAGAAAGCATGAATAAAGCTGATCTGGTTGACCGGATCGCCGGGGCCTGCAATATCTCAAAGGCGCAGGCGACGACCGCGATCGATACCACCGTGGACAGCGTCACCGCTGCCCTTCGCAAAGGGGACCGCGTAGCCTTGATTGGATTCGGCACCTTCTCCGTCTCGCAGCGCAAGGCCCGCAATGGCCGAAACCCGCAGACGGGCGCCACCATCAAGATCGCCGCACGCCGAGTCGCCAAATTTACCCCCGGTAACGAACTTAAGAAAGTCGTCAATAAAGGTAAGTAGGCCCTGGAATTTTGGACACACCGCAAAACGGCAGGAGGTCGGTCCTGCCGTTTTTTTCCAGCCATCAGCCATCAGCTTTCAGTGAACCCCACCAGAACCGGCAACAGCTTTGCTTGCGAACTCACAAAATCAGCTATCAGTGCCCGTAAGCCGTTGGTTTTACTGAAAGCTGACCGCTGACGGCTGAAAGCTCCCCGGCCTTGCTGAATCCTTTCCAGCTCCTGTAGAATCGAATGTCTGAATCGAGATTAGGAGTTGATATGAAAGCAGCCATCCATCCCAACTACAGCGAAATCAAGGTGCATTGCGCCTGTGGGAACGCGTTTGTGACCCGTTCCACCAGCAAGATTCCCATCAGCGTGGAAATCTGCTCGGCTTGCCATCCTTTCTTTACTGGTAAGCAGAAGCTCATGGACACCGCCGGACGTATCGAGCGTTTCCGCCGCAAGTACGCAAAAAGCGATGCCGGAAAAGCCGAAGCTGCCGCAGCCAAACAGCCCGAACCCGCCGCCAAGTAACCGAGCAGGGGTGAGGAAGAATTCAAAGAGCCTCCCGATCGGGAGGCTTTTTGCTTTTGCGAACGGCGCAATTCAACCTTGTCATGGAGTGAAGGACGTCCCGCCCGTCCATCAAGGCTCTGCACTTTCCCTGGCTTCCCTCAAAAAACAACGTAAAATTGATCTGTGCAAAAGCGTTGGGACACTACGGAGCCGGTACCGTCTAGAAGCGGCGGTGCATCGCCCGCGCTAGGCGAAACGTCCAGCGCCCCGTCTCGCACCTTTCCCGCCGTCCTCCAGATCGGCAACGTCCGCATCGCTCCCGCCACCGTCCTAGCGCCCATGGCCGGAGTGACCGACACCGTCTTCCGTCGTTTCATCAAAAACCTCGGCGGATGCGGCCTCATCATGACCGAATTCACGTCGGCCGATGGCGTCCTGCGCGACGAACGCGTTCGCGGACGCTACCTCCACTTTTACGAGGACGAGCACCCCATCTCAGCACAGCTCTTCGGCAGCAATCCGACGGTGCTCGCCGAAGCGGCACGTCTGGTGGAAGACCTGGGCTTTGACATCGTTGATTTGAATCTCGGATGCCCGGCGAAAAAAGTCGTGAAGTGCAACGGAGGATCGGGACTTCTTCGTGACCTGCCGCTCATCCGACAGATTTTCGAATCCGTGCGCGCCGCGGTCAAGATTCCCTTCACCGTGAAATTTCGTGCGGGATGGAGCGACGATGAAATCGTCTGCGTCGAACTCGCCCACATCGCCGAAAGCTGCGGATTAGGGGCCGTCGCTTTACACGCCCGCACCCGCGAACAAGGCTACAGCGGCAACGCCCGTTGGGAGTGGATTGCCTCCGTCAAGCAGGCCGTAAAAATTCCCGTGATTGGCAACGGCGATGTCCGCTCGCCCGAAGATGCCTGCGCCATCGTCGCCCAAACCGGATGCGACGCCGTAATGATCGGTCGCATGGCTCCGGCAAATCCCTGGATCTTCCGCCAGATCCAACAATATGTAGGAAGTGGAACCGCAACCGTAGGGGCAGCCACCCACGGCAGTTCGTTGGAGGGCAATCCCGGTGTAACGTCAGTGAAGCCCTACGACGAACCGACCGAAGCCGACCGCTATCAGATGATCCGCACTTACTTTCAAATGCTGTTCGAAGAAGAAATGCCCGGAGCCGAAGGCAAGATGAAACAGTTCGCGTCGTGGTTCACGCACGGCATTCCCGGTGGTGCGGCGTCTCCGTAAAGCGATCTACGACGCCAGGAGCGGAGCGGAAATCTTGGGGAGTGTAGAAGAGTTCTTCGAAGCCCGACTCCCAGTACAAATCACATAGGGACAGCCGCCATCGGCCTGTCCAAGGGTTCAAGTTGGGGTGGCGACCTAGAGAGAGTTTGAAACTGAAAACCTAAGCGCTTAGGATATCGGGCAGTTCAGAACTACAAACTCTCACGCTTGGCGTTGCGGGACGGAACTTGATAAACCGGACTGAGTGAGACCTGGCGATTAGGCGCTCGCATGGACAGCCGAGGGCGGCTATCCCTACACGATTTTATTCAATCCCAATCTGCCGCGCTCGCCACGTTCCACGTATCCCCAAGGCGTCGCGTCATCGTGCGTGAAAACCGTCAGCCATTTTTCAGGGATCGCCGATGCGTAATATTTCTTGCGGCTCTCGATTGTTTGTAGCGGATATAGATCAAACGCCATCGCCCATGTGATGTCGAGATGCGCAGAGGTTGGAATCAAATCGGAAATGTAGCAGGCTTTTTTTGTACCGCTCTCAATGATCACTGCCTGCATGTTTGCGGTGTGTCCCGGAAAGACTTTGACCGAGATGCCCGGCATGATTTGAAGATCGCCATTTAACAGGACCATCTGGCCGTTCTCCAGCAGCGGATCGTAATTCGAGCTCACGTAGCTGACAGCATCGCGCTCCAACTGAAGGCGGCCATGCTCCCACTCCTGCTCCTGCGCATAATATTTTGCGTTAGGAAAGGTCGCGACGAATTTGTCTCCGCGGCGAACTGTATTCCATCCGCAGTGGTCAAAATGGAGATGAGTGTTGATCACGATGTCGATTTCTTCGGGAGCGACTCCGGCGGCGTGCAGATTATCGAGCAGCTTTGCGGGCTGCTTAAAAATCTGGACCATCTTGTCCGGCATCTTGTTGCCGATGCCCGTCTCGACAAGAATGTTTTTCTTGCCAGTCCGGATGAGCAAGGAGTTCAGACCCGCATCGAGCCGGTTCTGGTCGTCTGCCGTGACTTTCTTGGACCAAAGTGTCTTCGGCACGACGCCGAAGAAAGCTCCGCCATCGAGGAAATATGTTCCATCCGAAACAATCGTCAGTTCGAAATCGCCAAGAGTAGTTCGATGCATAGGAGCTTTCAGCCGTCAGCGCTCAGCCATCAGTAAAACCGAATACCACGAAGGCCTGGAACTTAGCACCTGATGGCTGACGGCTGAGCGCTGACGGCTATTTCAATTCTGACTTCCAAAAATCTTCCATCATGTGAAACAACTGCGTTCTCGTGCCCGGGCCCGAAATCCCGTGCGTTTTATTCGGATACACCATCAGTCGAAATTGCTTCTGCGACTTGATCAGCGCATCGACCATTTGCACCGAATTCTGAAAATGTACGTTGTCGTCGCTTGTCCCGTGTACCAGCAGCAACGATCCGTGCAAGCTGCTCGCCGCGCTCACAATCGAATCATCATACCCACTGCCATTATCTTTCAGAAGTCCCATGTAGCGTTCGGTGTAGATGGAATCGTAATTCCGCCAACTGGTAACCGGGGCGACGGAAATTCCCGCCTTGAATCGATCCGAATGGGTGAGGGAGTAGAGAGTCATCGAACCGCCGTTCGACCATCCCCACATTCCTGTGCGGCCTCGATCGAGTTGAGGAAACTGAGCGTATAGCTGGTCCAGCGCCGTGAGTTGGTCTTTCAATTCCACCGGGCCCGATTGCAATCGAATCGCGGCTGAAAATTTTCTGCCGCGATTTGGAGTGCCGCGATTGTCCACCGAGAAAATTGCGAAGCCTTCATTCGCGAGCATCTGATGAAAGAGCGCATTCGCTCCGCCCCACGCATTTTGCACAGTCTGCCCCGCCGGGCCGCCGTAAACATTCACGATCAACGGAATTTTCGGATTAGCGTCCGCGTTGCGCGGGAGAATCAGATATCCATACAACACCGTGCCGTCATCGGCCTTGAATTCAAGCTGCTTGGGAGTGATGGGATCGTAATCCGCAACGCTGCGTCCCTCCCAGATTTTCTGACAAGTGCCAGCGGACGCACAGAGCGAGATTCGCGGCGGGGTCAAAGTCGCAGAGTAGGTTTCCACAAAATGCTTGCCATCGTCGGAAAAACTAGCAGAGTTGTTTCCCGCATTCGCGGAAATGCCCTGCATCGCCGATCCGTCTAGCTTCACCGAAAAAATCTTTTCCTGACGCGGATCATCTTTATTGGCCGTGAAGAAAACCGTGCCCGACGATTCGTCAACACCACTGATCGCGATGACTTCGTAGTCTCCGCTTTCAAGTTGACGCTCCATTCTGGCGTCGCCACCGGTCGGATCATGCGCGTCGAAACTGTAGAGGTAAATGTGCGTGTGACCGTCGCGCCAACTGGTCCAGAGAAAGCGGTCACCCGACTTCAACACGCGAAAATCATCGTTGACGTTGACCCAGGCATCGGGTTCCAACTCGGTCAGCACTTTGCGGAATTTGCCGGATTTGGCATCGATAAAATACAGATCCAGCACATTCTGCTTGCGGTTTAGGACCTCGGCCCAAGCAATGCCTTCGCGGAACCATCCGAAGCGCGGCACGTAGGTGTCATCGTCATCGGTGAGCTTGACCCAGCGGATCTTGCCACCGTTGCTATTCACAAAACCCAGGCGGACGATGGGATTTGGGTCTCCAGCCTTGGGATATTTTTCCTGCTCCACCCGCGGATGAGTTGGCAACCAGTCGGTGATGGGATAGCTCGGAACCCGCGTCTCATCCATCTGCAAGAACACAATGTCTTTGCCTTCCGGCGACCAGAAGAAATTGCTGCGCACCGCCAACTCTTCGGCATACACCCAGTCCACTTCACCGTTCAGGATGTTGTCTTCTTTTTCTTTGTCGGCGTCTCGGTTCTTGTCTTTATCTTTGTCCTTGTCTTTGTCTTTTTCCTCGCGCGTCAGGGGACGTTCGCCTTCTTCTCCATACACGGGATGCACATAGAGATTGTGCTTACGTACGAAAGCGATCCGGTTGCCATCCGGCGAAAACTTGGGGTCTTCGCTCGCGTCCGGAGACGAAGTCAACTGCACCGCCGTGCCGGTGTCCAGCCGGTAATACCAGAGCTGTCCCTGCGAATCGAAAAGGAGATGCTGGGAATCCGGAGACCACGTATACGCAGCCACATGATATCGCGTCACGCGCTCTTTTTCTCGCTCGTCCTTAATCTTGCTGCTGGGAGGCGCGAGTTGCCCGAGCTTCGCCTCGCTCGCCAGTATCTTTTTCTCGCCGGTGACAGCGTCTATATACCAGAGTTCACCATGCTCCCCAGCATCGTCGCGCTGCACAAACGAAACCTTGGTTCCATCGGGACTCCACTTGATCGTCTCGGGAGCGCGTCCGGTGAGGCCGCCTTCGGCGAAGATCGCTTCGATGGTTAATTTCTTTGGGGAAGCGGGCGGTGTGGCAGAGCTCTGGGCGTGGATCGCGGGAAGAAAAGCGAAGAGACTGATCGAAAAAAACAATAAAGTTTTATTCACGAAGGCACTCCAATTCCGCACAAGGCTTGGACCCGAAACCGCTCAGACATGAAACTCAAAAAGTGTACAGCTGGAAGACGAAGTGCGTCACAAAAGGTGATCAAGCTCCAAGCTCGGGCGGTCAATGGCTGTTTACTTCAGCGCGCCAGAATCCCATTCATCTCCGTCCGCACCGGATGCTTCGCCTCGTACTGCGCTATCTCCGCGGAATGCTGCAAGGTCAACCCAATGTCGTCCAATCCATTCAACAAGCAATGCCGGGAAAATTCGTCCATCGAAAACGGTGCGGAGAATCCATGTGCGTCTTCCACGCGTAATTTTTCGAGGTCAACGGTGAGTTGATAATTCTCGATCTCTCTGGATCGGCGCATGATCTCGGCCACCTGATCGTCGCCCAGCCGTACTGTCAGCAAGCCGTTTTTCAGACTGTTATTCGCAAAGATGTCGGCAAACGAGGAGGCGATGACCACCGCGAAACCGTAATCCGCCAGAGCCCACACAGCGTGCTCGCGCGACGATCCGCAGGCAAAGTTCTTGCCCGCCACCAGAATCGACGCGTTAGCATATCGCGGAGCATGCAACACGAAATCATCGACCTTTTTCCCGTCGCCCGAAAAACGCCAGTCGTAAAAAAGAAACTGCCCGAATCCCGTGCGCTCGATTCGCTTCAAAAACTGCTTGGGGATGATCTGATCGGTGTCGACGTTGATTTTGTCGAGCGGAACCACGTTGCCGATGTGTTTGCGAAATGGTTTCATAGCGTTTCGTTCTTAGGTGCCCTACTGAAATTTCCAATTCCGAATATCGGTAAAATGTCCGGCAATCGCCGCCGCCGCTGCCATCATCGGGCTGACCAGATGCGTGCGCCCGCCACGCCCCTGTCGTCCTTCAAAATTCCGATTGCTGGTGGAAGCGCAACGTTCACCCGGTTGCAAAATATCGGGATTCATCCCAAGACACATGGAACAGCCCGACTCACGCCACTCAAACCCGGCGTCCAGAAAGATGCGATCAAGTCCTTCTTTTTCTGCCGCGCGTTTGATCGCCTGCGATCCCGGCACCACCATAGCCCGAACTTTCGGATTTACATGCTGTCCTTTCGCCACGCGCGCGGCCGCACGCAGATCTTCTATGCGCGAATTCGTACACGATCCAATAAATACTCGATCGATGGGGATGGATTCAATTGGCGTCCCGGCTTCCAAATCCATATATGTGAGCGCCTGCTGCACCGCCCGACGATCGCTTTCCTGCGCAAAGCTATTCAATTCCGGGACGCGCGCATTCACCGCGACTACCATGCCTGGGTTGGTCCCCCAAGTAACGAACGGAGCGAGCGACGCCGCATCAATCTCGAGCACGCGATCAAATTTGCCCCAGCATCGCTCGCGAGAGTCCGCCAGTAAGCAACCGCGTCGTCCCAATCTTTTCCCTTCGGAGCAAATCGCCGACCCGCAACATATGCGAACGTCGTATCGTCGGGCGCAATCATTCCAGCCCGCGCTCCCGACTCGATGCTCATGTTGCACAGCGTCATGCGACCTTCCATCGACAACGCGCGCACCGCATCGCCCGCGTACTCGATGACGTATCCCGTGGCTCCGTCGGTTCCGATTTGTCCAATAATTCCGAGCGCGATGTCTTTCGCCGTCACCCCTTCGGCCAACTTCCCGTTTACGCGGACTTGCATTGTCTTCGGCTTGTTCTGCGGCAAGCATTGCGTCGCCAGAACGTGTTCGACTTCGGACGTACCGATACCAAATGCAAGTGATCCAAAGGCACCGTGCGTCGAAGTATGGCTGTCACCACAGACAATCGTCATTCCCGGCAGAGTGATGCCCAACTCTGGGCCGATCACATGGACAATTCCCTGCTCGGCGGAATCCATATCAAAAAGCGGGACACCAAACTCGAGACAATTTTTCTGCAGTGCTTCAATCTGCCTGGCTGCAATCGGATCGGTAATAGGTGAGCCACGCGGAGTAGTCGGGATATTGTGGTCGACCGTCGCTATCGTGCGAAGAGGCTGTCGCACCGGTCGGCCTGCAGCACGCAGGCCATCAAACGCCTGCGGAGAAGTCACTTCGTGAACCAGGTGCAGATCGATATAAAGCAATGCTGACTGCCCTTCCGGAGCAGCGACCACATGCGAATCCCAAATCTTGTCAAACAAAGTGCGGGGAGCCATGTGTCCAGTTTCGCCCATAGTTCACCAATAGTTCAAGCGGCAGTTCCAACCGCCGAGCGGCAATCAACAACTCTCGCCACAAATTAGCGGGCCGGATCGTCGCTGCTGGGCGATCCCGTCAAATCCCACGCCAGATAGCCGCAACTCCATTTATCATTCAAACAGCCCTTTGAGGAAATCACCGCATGATTAACGGCAAACGTATTGCCGTCGTGTTCCCCGCATACAACGCGGAAAAGACGCTGGAGGCGACCGTTCGGGAATTGCCCGACCTGGTCGATATTCGCATTCTCGTTGACGATCACAGCACTGATCGTACCGTGGAAGTCGCCCGCCAACTCGGCGTGCAGTCGTTCGTCCACAACCGCAATTACGGATACGGACGCAATCAGCAGACCTGCTACCGCGAGGCGCTCGCAGCTGGTGCCGACGTCATCATCATGGTGCATCCCGATTATCAATACACGCCGCTGCTGGTAACCGCGATGGCGAGCATGATCGCCTACGGTGTGTACGATGTTGTCCTCGGATCGCGCATTTTGGGCGGTGGCGCTCTGCGGGGAGGCATGCCGCTCTACAAATACATCTCGAACCGGCTGCTCACAGCGTTCGAGAATATGTTTCTTCGCGTGAAGCTCTCCGAGTATCACACGGGATACCGCGCCTTTAGCCGCGAAGTCCTCACACGACTTCCTTTGCGCGAGAATAGCGACGATTTCGTTTTTGACAATCAGATGCTTGCTCAGTGCGTGTATTTCGGATTCCGCATCGGCGAGGTTTCCTGCCCAACGAAGTATTTCGAGGAAGCTTCGTCGATTAATTTCCGCCGAAGCGTTCAATATGGCCTAGGCGTGCTTGGAACCACGATGCAGTTCGCTCTTCAACGCGCCGGCATCGTTCACAATCCAATCTTCAATGAAAAAGGTAAGACCTTAGAAGCAGGGGCAGAGAGTTATTACGAGGGCGGAGTTCCGACCGCGGCACCAAGGCTCTAACCTGGGACTTGAAGGGGGTACTCGCGATCAGCGCTTCCGCGAAAGGAATCCTAGAATCTTGCTGGCCAGTTCGTCCGAGAACCCAAAACGCGCTTTGGCCTTGGAGTAGAACTCCACAGCTTTCTTATCCAACCAAATCAGCGTCGACTTCACCGGACCATCTTCCGGCCGCGGACGATAATTCGTGGAACGCGCCTCCACATCGCCAGCTTCAACCGTGTAGTAATACAAAGCCAGGCTCTTCCGCGTTTCGCCTTCCGGACAGCGCAGCGGCTCGGGGAATCCGTGATAAGAAATTTCGTCTGTCCGAAAAATCAGGGCTTCGTCAAATAATGGTGGGATTTTTACGACGCACTTTTGCATATCGCGATCCCACAATTCGAGCGCCCCGCCCCACTGTTCCTCCCAGTTGGGATTGAGATAGAGGATCAGATTGACTTGCCGACGCCAATGCTTGTGGTAATGATGATTGCTGAAGTCTGTGTGGACGTTCAGAAAACCGCCCGCCGCAGACTGATGCAACCCACCGCCTTCCAGCATCTCATCCGAAACTAACTGCGGAATTCCCGTCACCTGCGAAAGCCAGCGTACAAACGGTTCAGAATTCAGTTCATCCACGACCTGACCAAGCAACTGCGGAAACATTGATCGCTTCGCAAGGCCAAGCTTGTTTTCGTTCTGATGTTTGTATCGAGTCCAGGCGTCGGTCGCCATGTCCGGAAACTCACTCGCCATCTCGGCGGCGATGTCAGGGTCCAGGAACTCCTTGAGATGTATGTGGGGATAAGGCTGGTTCTCGCGAAACTCGCGACGCAATTTGGGTAGTTGCAGCGTCCACTTTGCGTAGGGAAACAACGATCGGGTTAGGGGGGCTACGATCGGATCAGCCATGCTTTAAGTTCGTGTAAGTAACAAGGCTAACATACGCTGCGCCAGCCTTGGCTGCTCAGTTTAAGCGGCACACTCGCACTGCGGAGTTCTCATAAGGGCAGCTCAAATAGTTCGCTGCCCCTCGTGCCGGTTCAGGCTTCTCCACCACGACCCAACTTACTGCATACTTCTTTTGCAGACGCGCAAAATCTTCCGGCTGAAACTGCTTCCAATTCTTCTGGTCCGCGACTTGTTCGGCCCACAAAACTGACAGCGGCGGAAACATCGATGCGGCGCCCTTGTCTTTTACAAGATCGGCCAACATGCTGCGCTCGGCGCGAGCGCGGAATCCATTTTCATCTTCTCCCGGCAGTTCCATGTGATCGGGATTCAGAGCGAACAACGCATCGACAGGAGTGTTGACTCGAATCCAATCGAACGCTTGAGCCCAAGGATTGCGCGGGGCGGCCCACGGCCACTCGACGTGTGCGCTCACCGGAAACACTTGCCGCTGCGCGAACCACATTCCCAGTGCGAGCGGGACGAAAAGTGCGATCCAGCTCCAGGTTTTGTTTTGTAAAACGAACTGCCCAAGCAATCCGCCGCCCACCACCACGAGCACCATGTAGCACAGCGCCAGGCAGCGCAGCGGCTGCAGGCGAGTCAAAGCTTCGAATCGATCCGGGATTCCCAACCCGATCGCCGCCAATGCAGCGATCACGACAAACGGCACCATCGCCCGCGAGACCAATTCGAGATTTTTCATTCCCCGGCGCCGCGCCCAACCGCCGCACCACCAGAAAATCAGGACCGGGCCAATCACTCCCAGCCACTCATACCATTCCCAGCGCAGAACGAAATGAGAACGCTGGCGCAGGGCGACGTCGTGATAAGCAGACGGAGGAGGGTCGAATGTGATTCCAAAAGGAAGGGCCGCCGCAAATCCCAAGAAACGCGGTTGGAATTTATCGAGCAGGATCAGCCACACGCAAAATAAAATCCCAAAACACGCCATGAACGGATGCATGGTCGCCGCGAATCCCAGCCACAAAACGGCCCACAAATATTTACGGCGCAGTATCTCTGCCACCGCGAATAACACTGCAAACGCCGCCAGATTTCGCGGATTCAAATACTGATCGAAGATAAATAGAAACGTCCCGGCGATAGGCAACGTTAGCAACGCAGCCATTAACGCTACCGCTGCCCATCGCGCTCGCGCATCCTCAAACAAGGTAGACGACAAGCGCCAACTTGCAGCCAGCAACAAGAAGATTGAGAGCAGGTGAAACAGAAAAACCGCCCACGGCAACGGCAGATGCGAGGCTCTGACCGAAAACGCTATGAAGTTGGGATAGAGCGTGTGTCCGGCATGGTCTCCGAAAAACTCCGCATTCGCCGGAAACAAATTGGGATTGAGAATCTTCAGGACTCCCGGAAGGTAAATCTCCGAATCCTCTGCGTACGGATGATAGCCATGAATTAGTAGCGCCACGGCCGAGAGCAACAATAAGCCAACGATACGTTTTATCTTCAGAAGGTGTAGTCCTATTCTCGACGCCCACCGAATTACACCAGAAAACGCCCTTTGCTGGAAGCAAACCGCTCTCACGCAGAGACTAGGCTTGCCCCGTCTTGCCAGCACCGAACCGGCTCTGGCTTTCTATTACACCCAGCCGCAAGCTTGCAGCGCGCCGCAACTGCTCGTAGCATCAATGAGTACGCATGCCAGGCGCCACGAAAAACCAACGGAACCATCTCGCTCTCGGCGAAATCTTCACCTTCGCCTGCGACACGTTCCTGAGCAACAAAGTCCGCTTCGCCCTGACCGCCCTTGGGATGGTGATAGGAACCGCATCTCTCATCCTCGTAACCACCATCGGACTCACCGGCAAACAGTACGTCCTGAACCAAATTCAGGCTATCGGCGCAAACCTCGTCTCCGCACAATATGAGAGCGGCGGCGAGCGCATCACCAACACCGGAAACGACGCTCTCACCATCGACGACATGAAGGCGGTTGAGAACCAAGTGGTTGGCGTCGCGAATGCTTCACCGGTAGTACCGCTTAGCGAGCGCGTGCCCGTCGGCGACGGCAAAGAGCGCGATCTGCAAATTCTGGGCGTTTATCCCGAGTATCTGAAAGTCCGCAATCTGGTCGTGTTGAACGGACGCTTCTTCGACAATCAGGATTCGCAAGCCCACAACAAAGTCGGTGTGATCACCCAGCAGCTTGCGAAAAATCTCTTTGGATCCGAACAAGCTTCACTAGGCAAGACTCTGAAGCTGAGTGGCCTGCCCTTCACCATCATCGGCACATTCAGAGAAGGCGTCGATACCTTCGGACAATCCGAAGTGGGCGACAATACCATGCTGATTCCCTACTCGGTGATTCGATACTTTCAGGACACGCCGACCGTCAAACAGATTTATTTTTCTACGACCGATGCTTCGCTCGTCGTGCCTGTGACGATTCAGATTCAGCGGGTCATTCAATCGCGGCATCGTCCAGAGTCGGTGTATCGCGTCGAAAATTTCACTCAACTCGTCGCCGTCGCCGATCGCGCCGCGAATGCTCTCACGATGGTTTTATTGGCCGTAGCGCTCGTCGTCCTCTTAGTCAGCGGCATTGGCATCATGAACATCATGCTGGCGACTGTCAGCGCCCGCATCCGCGAAATTGGAATCCGTAAAGCGATCGGTGCCACGAACCGTGAGATTCGTTTTCAGTTTCTTTCGGAAGCCATCCTCATTTCTCTGATCGGCGGGGTCTTGGGCATCATCATCGGATTAGCAATTCCATTCTCCGTCCGCTTCTTCACCGCCTACCGCATTCCAATTTCGGGACTCTCCGCCATTATCGCCATCGTCGTGTCCAGCCTGGTAGGAATTCTGTTCGGCACCGTGCCCGCCATTCGCGCCTCGCAACTCGATCCGGTAGAAAGTCTTCGCTACGAATGAGTGTTCTCAATGAGAGAAAGACTTAAGCCCGGAATCAAATTGGTGACAAGTGGGAAAACAAGCTTGATCGGTTGATCGAAATGTCGCAAAAACATGATTCTCTAGCAATCTGTGTTTGCAACCCTGCCAAATGTCATAAAATTGGCACGAACCGTCAACACTGATCAACCCGACCCATGCCATCGTCCTCGACCACAAGCCGCCGCCGCGCAATCGTCCTGCTAAGTGGCGGGATGGACTCCTGCGTCTGCGCCGCGCTCGCCGCTCGCGACCACGAAGCCGCCGCCGTCCACGTGAGCTATGGGCAGCGTACCGAACAACGGGAGCGGCATTCCTTCGAAGGGATCTGCGATCGCCTGGGAATTCGCGATCGCCTGCTGGTCCGAAACGAAGCCTTGCGAGCCATAGGGGGATCGGCACTGACCGACCCCAGCATCGCCGTTCCCGAAGCCCACACCATCGATGCAAATGTCGGCGCGACCATTCCAATCACCTACGTCCCGTTCCGCAACGCACATTTTCTTTCTGTAGCCGTCAGTTGGGCCGAGGTGATCGGTGCCGAAAAGATTTATATCGGAGCTGTCGAGCCCGACAGCTCAGGCTATCCCGATTGCCGCCCGGAGTATTATCGAGCGTTTAACGAAATCGTCAAAGTGGGGACGAAAGAGGGTACGATCCAGATCGTGACGCCGCTGATCGCCATGCACAAGGCCGAGATTATCCGCCTTGGCCTTGAACTAAATGCCCCCTTGGATTTAACGTGGTCATGCTATCAGCGCGAAGATCGCGCTTGCGGTATCTGCGACAGTTGTGTGCTTCGCTTGCGCGCGTTTCGGGATGCAGCTTCGGTGGATCCAATTCCCTACGCCGGCGCGCCGCGAATTTAAAGTTGTACTTGACCGTTCCTTGAAACGATCAAGAGAACGATCAAGATTGTGTATCAGACATTGCTTTAGCGAAACCGCCAAGATTCGAAATGAAATGTCCCTTAGGGGCTGGCAATCGACTTCAACAAATTTCAGTTCTAATGCCGGGAGGCACAACCATGAAAAGATACCTAACCCTTCCCCTGCTTCTGCTCGTAGTGACGCTGCTCGCGCCACTCGCACTGGCACAGACCACGGGCACCGTGAAGGGGGTCGTCAAAGACTCCGATGGGAAGCCCATTCCACAAGCCGAAGTCGAATGGACCAGTGCTGAGTCGGGACACTCCTACAAGCTGAAGACAAACAATAAAGGCGAATACTTTTCGCTCGGCATCATCCCCGGCAAATACAACGTCAAGCTCAGCAAAGACGGTAAAGAGCTTTACCACCTCAACGGCGTTCCGGTGGGCCTGGACGAAACCGACCAGGACTTTGATCTCAAGAAAGAAGCAGCTGCCCAAGCCCAAGGACAAGGTCTAACTCCTGAGCAAGCGAAAGCCAAAGCAGAAGCTGCAGCCAAGGCGGCAAATGAGAACAAAACCGTCGGAACACTGAACGAAAAGCTCAATGCTGCGAAGGCTGCGTCGGACGCGGGCGACTTCGACACTGCGATCTCAACCCTCAACGAAGCCAATCAGATCGATGCCACTCGAGATCTCATCTGGTTCAAACTCGGTGACGCCTATCGCATGTCAGCGCCGAAGCAAACCGATCCCGCGGAGAAACAGAAGCGCTACGAAATGGCAGCCGTGAACTACCAGAAAGCGATTGATTTACGCTCCGCTTCAGAAGCGGCGCAAAAACTTCCCGACAACAATCTGACCATGGCGGCGTACTACAACAATCTCGCGGAATCCTACGCGAAGTCTAGAAAGATTGAAGATTCCGTGACCAACTACAACAAGGCCGCGCAACTTGATCCGGCACACGCTGGAATGTATTTCTACAACGAAGGCGCGGTCCTCACCAACGCGGGACGCCCGGACGACGCGATTGTGGCTTTTGATAAGGTGATCGCTGCCGATCCAACCAAAGCATCTGCCTACTACCAGAAGGGTGTAAACCTGATCGGCAAGGAAACCATCGGGAAAGATGGCAAGGCCGTCGCGCCTCCAGGCACAGCCGAAGCTTTTCAGAAATATCTTGAACTGGAGCCCACCGGTCCGTACGCCGACGGAGCCAAGGCGATGCTGGAAAGCATCGGAGCGTCGGTGGAGACCGGCTTTGGGAGCAAGAAAAAACCAGTAAAGAAATAGCCTGAATCGAACCCGATTTGCGGTAGTTCCCACGACGAGAGCGGCCCTCAAAAGCCGCTCTTTTTCTTTAGTTTGCAATCAGCTTGCAATCAGTTACCGAGGTCTATGTCCTACTTGTCCTTCGTACTTCCACGCATACGCGCTACATTCGTTATAGAGATTTCCCAACGCTTCTCCCCTGTGGTGTCAATGCTGATAACTGGGAGTGTATGGAATGGCTGCTCCGGGGAATTCCCCGATCGCGATCGCCTTCGAAGGCCTCAACGGAACGGGTGCGGGTTCGATCCCGACCTCGGTTCTACTCGCCGGCATGTTGCGCGCTTCAGAAAAAGTTAGCGATCTGATCTTTTCACCCGGACGTCCGCCGCAGGTCGAAATCCACGGACAACTCACCGCAGTTGAAATTGCAGGCAGCGGAATGCTGTCTGCCGACGACACGCGACGCATCGCAGCCGATCTAATCGGCACCAATAAGCAAGCCATCAATACCCTACGCGAACAGGGTTCGTGCGACGTTTCTTATGGATTGCCAGGCATGGCGCGTTTCCGTGTCAACGTCTTCATTCAGCGTGGAAGCTGCGCCATCGTGATGCGCGTGATTCCGACCGTGATTCCGACATTCACTTCCCTTCACTTGCCAGCGCAACTCGAAGAAGCCGCCAAAGTTCGGAATGGAATCATTCTTGTCACTGGTGGCACTGGATCCGGAAAGTCCTCGACTCTCGCCGCCTTACTCGACCGCATCAATTGCGATTATTGTTACCACGTCCTAACCGTCGAAGATCCCATCGAATTTCTGCACAAGCACAAGAAATCCACTGTCCATCAACGTGAGTTACACAGCGACGCCCCGAATTTTACTCTCGCCTTGCGGGCCGCTCTCCGACAGGCTCCGCGCGTAATCATGGTTGGAGAAATCCGCGACAGGGAGACTCTCGAAATTCTTCTCGAAGCCGCCGAGAATGGACACTTGATTCTTTCCAGCATGAATACGGTCGATGCTTCGAAGACAATCGAGCGTATTATCGGCACATTCGCCGCCTCCGAACAACAATCCGCGCGCGAACGACTTGCCAAGACTTTTCGCTACATCATTGCCCAAAGACTGATTCCGCGAACGGATGGTGGAGACCGGATCGTCGTCGTCGAAATCTTGAAATCCAATTCGCGCACTCGCGATTGCGTCGAACAAGGGGAGCGCCCCGGCCGCACTCTGCTCGACGCCATCAAGACCAGCGAAAACGAAGGCATGCAACACTTCGACGGCGAGATAGCAAAGCTCGTCCGCTCCGGACTCGTAGACCTCGAGACCGGCCTCTGTTTCGCCAGCAACGCAACTGTCCTGGGACAGGAATTGGCGAGGTAGGACAGCCGTCAGCCCTCAGCCGTCAGCTTTAAGGCGCCAATCCTCCGCGATGGCACTCGCAATATTCGCGCGCGCCTCCGTCGTTGAATTCTCCCGGAGTATGATTCTGTCGTGCCATCCTCGTCACCAACCAGTCCAGCATGTGTTTTGAGTTTTGAAGAGGCGCGCCATCTCGTCGAACACCACGCTGGCCTCGTATCCTCACCGCAAGAAGAACCCGTCGAACTCCTAGACGGGCTAGGACGCGTGCTGTCGGAGCAGATTTCGGCGGACCGCGATTTCCCTCCATTCCCTCGCGCCACTCGCGACGGATACGCCGTCCGGTCAACTGATGTCGCGACGGTCCCAGCGCGACTCGAAGTCGTGGGTGAGATCAAAGCGGGGGACTCGCCGAATCCGTCATCCTCTTCCGTCGGACGCGGTCAAGCGATCGGCATCATGACGGGCGCTCCACTTCCGGAAGGCGCAGACGCGGTTGTGATGATCGAGCACACTTCGTCTTTACCTGACACAACGAATCAATTCGTGGAAGTGCGCCGCACCGTCAGCGCCGGCGAGAATTTCGTTCCCCGGGGTTCCGAAGCCCTCACCGGGCAAGTACTCATCGGCTGCGGAACGCGTATCGACCATACTTCTATCGCCATTGCAGCATCCGTCGGCAAGAGTCGGGTTCAAGTTTTTCGCAAACCCCGCGTAGCAATTCTTTCCACCGGCGACGAAGTCGTTGAGATTAACTCTGCACCTGGACACGCTCAGATTCGAAATTCGAATTCTTATTCGCTTGCAGCGCAGATCAAGCAAGCGGGCGGCGATCCGGTTCGACTGCCAATCGCGCCCGACGAATCGAATCGTCTGCGATCGCTGATTCAAGAAGGACTGCAATCCGACCTGCTTCTGCTAACCGGCGGCGTTTCAATGGGAAAATACGACCTGGTCGAGCAGGTGCTCGCAGAATTAAACGCAGAGTTCTATTTCAACGGCGCTGAAATTCAACCGGGACGTCCCATAGTCTTCGGCTCGTGTGGCGCGGACACTCCTGTCCGCGTGCGTGCAGCAAATTCGGAATCGACGGAAGCTATAGCGCCCACACAATCAAGGAAATATTTCTTCGGCCTACCTGGCAACCCAGTCTCGACGATGTTGACATTTCAATTATTCGCGAAGCCAATGATTGAAGCCTTGTCGGGACAGGCTCCGAAGCCGCTGATCTTCCTCCGCGCAAGATTGAAAGCCGAGATTCGCACCAAGACGGGCTTGAAAAGATTCCTTCCCGCGGTACTCTCCGGAGAATTTGAGAACGCCGAAGTCGAGCTAGCACGCTGGCAGGGATCGGGCGACATTGCAGCCTTGGCGCGGGCAAACTGCTATGTCGTAGTTCCTACCGACCGCGAGCAAATTGACGCCGGAGAATGGGTGCCATTGTTAGTTCGAACTTCCTGATTTTCTGATTTCACGAGACGTACTTCACTCTCTACGTAAACTTGGACTAGCTTCGACGAGTACGGTAGCCTATTCCTGATGCCAAGAAAGCTGTCTCACTACGACGCGCAAGGCCGAGCCCGCATGGTGGACGTCTCATCCAAAGTGCGCACCGTTCGGGAAGCGGAGGCCAGCGCCTTTGTGGCGATGTCGGCGGAAGTGCTTCGAGCGCTGCCGACGAATCCGAAGGGCGATCCGCTGGAAGTTGCACGCACCGCTGGAATCATGGCCGCCAAGAAAACATCGGACTTGATTCCCCTGTGTCATCCGCTGCCGCTGTCTCACATTGCTGTGACCCTGAGCGTGTGCGAGAATGGCGTTTCCATTGCCACAAAAGTAAAGACCACGGCCGAGACCGGCGTCGAGATGGAAGCACTCGTCGCTGCAAGTGTCGCCGCACTCACTGTTTATGACATGTGCAAGGCGCTCGACAAGGGCATCGAAATCCGCGAGGTTATGTTGCAGCGGAAGTCTGGCGGCAAGAGCGGCGACTATCAGCGCGATCAACAGAAAACTAAGAATCGTCCGCGAAGAAATGCAAAGCAAAAATAGACTGCTCTAATTTATTTATTTCTTATGGCAAGCAACGTCAAAATCTTGTTGGTGGACGACAACCCGATGGTTCTCGGGATGCTTCAGCAAGCGCTCTCCTCGATGGGCGAGGTCGCCGTCGCGACCGATGCGGCTGACGCGCTCCTCAAGGCGGTCGATGACTTGCCCGACGTCCTGATCAGCGACTATCGCATGCCCGGCATGGACGGACGCCAACTACTGGAAAAACTAAAAAGCAGGCCTGCGACAGCTGGAATTGCAGTGATCCTTATGGCCAGCAAGGCCGACATCAGCGAACGACTGTCCCTGCAGGATCCGATCGAAGACTATCTTGAGAAACCGTTTTTCCTGAAAGACGCTACCCACAAAATCAAGCGCGTCGTGGACAGAATTGCCCTCGAAAAATTGAGCAAGGCGGCATCCACCGACGGCGTGTTGCGGGGCAGCCTCTCGCAAATGAACGTGATCGATCTTGTGCAGTCCCTCGAAATGGGACGCAAGAGTTGCCTGCTTACGATGACGAACGCCGACGACAAATGCGAGATCTATTTCAGCCAGGGTCAGGCGAAGCACGCCGTGTACGGCGCGACTACGGGAGACGCGGCCGTTTTCAAGGTGCTGCGCTGGACCGATGGAAATTTTCAGATCGATTTCAACGGCAAATCTTCGCAGGAAACTACGACGCTGAACACGCAGGGCCTTTTGATGGAAGGATTGCGTCTGCTCGACGAATCGCAGCGCGACGCAGCCGCCGAGGGTGAAGATGTCCTCCTCGACACCTGAGGCCATACCCGCCCAGAAAACGTCCGCAGCTGTCTTGACGATCAGCGACTCGTGTTCGCGCGGCGAACGAGCGGATCTCTCCGGTCCCGCCGTTGCGGAACTACTCACGAAATCGCATTTCGAAGTTGTGACGCGCAGCCTTGTCGCCGATGAGCGTAACGCTATCCAGGAGAGACTGGTCGAGTTAAGCCAATCCGCACGACTGGTCGTCACCACCGGCGGAACTGGAATTGCTCCGCGCGATGTGACACCCGAGGCAACCATCGCCGTATGTGATCGCCTGGTTGAAGGAATCGCCGAACAGATGCGCTCAGAGGGCATGAAGAAAACACGCTTCGCCGCTCTAAGCCGCGCCGTATGCGGAGTTCGTGGTAGCAGCCTGATACTCAACTTGCCCGGCAGTCCGACGGGATCGGTCGAATCGCTGCAAGCTGTGATCGATTTGCTGCCACACGCGTTGGAGTTGATTGCGGGAAAGACGGAGCACGACGGTCGTTAGTCGGTGGTCGCTAGTCGGTGGCAAGAGTGGTCGTCGCCGTGGTACCGACTTTCAACTTCGTACGGTCTTGCGAACGACCAGCGACGAACGACCAACGACTGCTCGTCGCGTAAAATAACCCTCTTGACCAAGATCAAACATTTCATCCACGCCTATGGCGAATGGATCAAACACCTTCTCGCTCCACTCGGTCCCTGGGGGATGTTTTTGTTTGCAGCCGTAGACGGTTCGTTCCTCGGCATGCCGCTCGACGCAATTTTCGTCGGCTACGTTTACAACGACCGCTCGCGTTTTCTGCTGTACGTATTTCTAGCTTCAGCAGGATCGGTACTCGGCAGCATTGTTCTCTACGTAATCGGATACACCGGCGGCGAAGTGCTTCTACGCAAGCGTCTCTCCCCGGCGAAGTTCGAGAAGATTCACGCCTCGTTTAACCGCCATGAATTTTGGGCGCTGATGTTTCCGGCCATGCTGCCGCCACCCACGCCATTCAAGATTGTGGTTCTGGCCGCCGCCGCGTTCGAAATGAACTTTGGACACTTTCTACTGGCTATTTTTGCGGGACGATTCGTGCGCTTCCTGATCGAAGCGTTGCTCACTCTTTGGTTCGGACCGCAGATCGTCACGCTCACGACGAATCTCTTCGCGCATCACTTCGTTTCAATCCTGTTGGTGGCCGGAGCACTCGTCGCGGGATGGATAGTCTGGCGAAGAGTTAAGAAACAAAACCGCCAGGGAATGGCGGATCTAACGCTGAACGAAAAATAACAGATCGACAAACGCTGAACGAAAAATAAATCGCCAAATTCTTGCAACTAATTAATTAGTTGCAAGAATTTTCCGCGCAATTAAAAAGGCTTTTCAAGCCTAGGCCGCTGCCGTCCCGTGCGGCTTCTGCATCGAGCCGGCGATCGCAGCAGCGAGCATCGGCAGTCCAAACATAATTCCCGTGAAGAGCAAGTCGCCCGCCAATCCGCGCCGGAAGAACGGCAACCCGGCCGTGTAGCAAGTCGTCAATCCAGCCATCGTCTTCGGATACATATCCCAGCAGGCCCACACTGCGAAATTGCTGATGACGAAGAACGAAACTGAACTAGCCAGCGATGCCGCTCCGATCCGCAACCAGCTCGTGCTCCCGCTCAGACTAGTTCCCAGCCACAAAATCGCTGCGTACCAAGCCCACGTCACGAAATGGTCCCAGGAAAATACATACGAGTACACAAACTTGGTGAGGATGACGTCCGAGGCGGCCAACAGGACAAAAGGCACCCAAAGCTGACGCCGCGATCCACGCGCTCCAAAATAAAGCAGCGCCGCCGCCACCGGAGTGAAGCCCCAGGGATGCGCCATAAACGGCATCCGCGATAGCACCGCAAAAATGACAAATAGATACGCCAGCATGATCACCTCTTATAATTCTCGAAAGGGACGTTCGAATCAAAACGTCAGTTCAGAACGTTAGGAACGATTGTAGCTTGCGATTGACTGTATCGCCAATTGCCCCTAAGATGACTCCGCTCGGCTTCCCCCGAAAAAGCCTGAGTACTGACCCGAAACGATGATTGGAACAACAGTTTCCCACTACCGCATTGTTGAGTTGCTCGGCGGCGGTGGAATGGGAGTTGTCTACAAGGCCGAGGACACCGCGTTGGGGCGATTTGTCGCCCTTAAGTTTCTGCCTGAAGAAGCTTCGCAGGATCCGCAAGCCCTGGAACGTTTCCGCCGTGAAGCGCGCGCAGCGTCTTCCTTGAACCATCCCAACATTTGCACCATTCATGAGATTGGTCAGCACGAAGGCCGACTTTTCATTGTGATGGAATGCCTCAGCGGTCAGACTCTGAAACATCTCGTCCAGGGCCGACCGTTGGAACTTGAGCGCTTGCTTGATCTGGGCATCGAAGTCGCCGAGGCGCTCGACGCCGCCCACAGCAAGGGCATCGTTCACCGCGATATCAAGCCAGCAAACATTTTTGTAACCGATCGTGGACACGCAAAAGTTCTCGATTTCGGACTGGCGAAAATTGCTCGCTCCACTCAAACCGCGAGCGACGATTCTCAAACCCGCGCCGACGCGAGCAATCTGGATTTGACCAGCCCCGGAACTGCGGTCGGTACCGTTGCGTACATGTCGCCCGAACAGTTGCGTGGTAAAGAACTCGACGGACGAACAGACCTCTTCTCGTTCGGAGTTGTGCTTTACGAAATGGCCACCGGAGTCGTGCCCTTTCGCGGAGAGACTTCCGCAGTCGTCACCGACGCAATTCTGAATCGCACCCCGACCACGACGACGCGTTTACGCCCCGATCTTCCCGTCAAGCTCGAAGAAACCATCAGCAAGGCTTTGGAAAAAGATCGCGATCTGCGCAGCCAGACCGCTGCCGAAATGCGCGCCGACCTGAAGCGCTTGAAGCGCTCGATTGATTCGTCTCGCACATCAGTCGTCACAGAACCCGCTGGGACTGAACCTTCGGCGACAACAAATCAAACCTCTTCTGTGTCCGCTTCGGTGTCCGCTCCCGTAGTGGTAGCGAAAAGTAAACCCGCGGTGTCGAGTCTCATCTTCGCCGCCTGCACGCTACTCGCTCTCGCGGCCGGCGTGTATGGAGGAAAGCTATTCTTTTCCTCCGCACCACCTCCGCCTCCGATCTATCGGCAACTCACATTCCGTCGTGGCAGCATTCGTTCCGCGCGCTTTGCGCCGGACGGTCAGACCATCCTCTACAGCGCTGCGTGGCAAGGCGGACCGGTGGACGTGTTTACGGCACGCCCGGAGGCTCCTGAAGCGCGCTCCATGGGCCTCAGCCATACTCAGTTGGTATCGGTGTCGTCCGCATCCGAGATGGCTGTCCTCATCAACAGCAAAGCCATCGGCACCTGGGTAAACATGGGAACGCTCGCGCGAGCGCCTTTGGTGGGTGGTGCTCCTCGCGAAGTTTTGGAGCAAGTTCAGTGGGCGGACTGGTCCGCAGACGGAACTAGTCTCGCCGTTGTACGCGATCAGGGCGGACGCAACCGTCTTGAATTCCCAATTGGCAAGCCGTTATTCGAAACTGGCGGTTGGGTGGGTCATCCCCGCGTCTCTCCGAAAGGCGACTTGATCGCCTTCATCGATCACCCAGTCCAAGGCGACGACAGCGGTTCGCTCGCCGTGGTCGACATGGCTGGCAAGGTGAAGAACCTTGTCCGGCCAATGGTTCACGATTCAAGGCATCGCGTGGTCTCCCGATGGAAAAGAGGTCTGGTTCACTGCCAGTAAATCAGGAGTCGATCGCACTCTCTACGCTGTGACTCTGGACGGCAAAGAAAGAATGGTATTGCGCCTCCCCGGCGCAGTCATGATCTTTGACATCTTCAAAGATGGACGAGTGCTCCTGATGCGTGCCAGTTGGCGGCGCGAATTGGTTGGCGTAACTTCTGACGACGCGAAACAACACGACCTCTCCTGGCTGGATTACACCTATCCCGCGGATCTATCGGCGGATGGAAAGACTTTGCTGTTCGATGAAGAAGGCGGAGGCGGTTCGCTCGACTATTCCAAATCCGGCGGATTGTCCTACGCCGTGTACATCCGCAAAACCGACGGCTCGCCCGCGGTGTTGCTAGGAGAAGGCGGAGCGGTTGCCTTGTCGCCGGACGGAAAATCCGTGATTGCGCAAACTCAAGATTCACCTTCTCAACTGAGGTTACTAACCACCGGCGCGGGCGAACCCAAAGCGTTGACGCAGGATGCCATCAATCATTCCTGGTCCCGCTGGTTTCCCGACGGAAAGCGAATCTTGTTTACCGGGAACGAACCCGGAAAAGGCGTGAAGCTCTACGTCCGCGATATCGCCTCCGGAAAGAGTGAGGCCATCACGCAAGAAGGCGTAAACGGAACTGAATTTGTGATCTCTCCCGACTCGCAATCGATCGCCGGAATCGGCCCTGATCAAAAGGGATACCTCTACCCCGTCGCGGGAGGCGAACCCCGCATCATTCCGGGACTTAATCCCGGGGAGCAGCCCATTACATTCAGCAGCGACGGCAATGCGTTGTACATTTACCAACCCGGCGAACTGCCAGCCAAAGTCATCCGCCTGGACATTCATACTGGCCAGCGAACGCTTTGGAGAGAACTCATGCCGTCTGATCCCGCTGGAGTCGAGACCATTGGCCCGATTCTGATGACTCCCGACGCCAAGACCTGCGTCTTCGGCTATCACCGCATGTTGGCGGATTTGTACTTAGTTGAAGGTCTGAAATAAAAAGATTCAACGTAGATTAGCGGAGCGGCAGCCGCCCTCGGCTGTCCGAGCGAGCGCAACTCGCTACGAGTTACCGACTTCTGGCATTCCCGTCTCCCATCCCTTCCTCAACTACCTGCAGATCTCGCGTCAGCCAGACCGTCGCGCCTAGCGTCCGCCCGTTTCGTCCCACATCGCCGTAACGCAAATCGCGAAAGCGTACCAAGTACGCCGCGCGCCCGCTCTCCACGGAATCGCTCGCACTCTGTTCCGTTTCCACCAGGGGATACTGCGCCCAACTCAGGTACACGCGACCGAGATAGGTCTTCTTGGCGGCCAGTGTAACGGGCGTCTCCTCGGGCTTGAAGTGAATCTGCATATCGCCCTCGGGATCAACTTCTGGCGGCATAGAACCGACGCTCATCGTCGCGAAGAAATTCGAAGTCTCTGCAACCCCATACCAGCGAAAGGGATCCGTCATCTCGGGATATGCAGAAACTCGAATCGCATCCGCACCCTGATAACTGCGCGATTGAAGGGCGGCTACCGCGCGCCGATGCTCGAAGTCGCGGAATCCCCAGCAAGCGAAGACCGCAACAAGAGCGAGCGTCGCAGCCAATCTTCCCCTTGGTAAGGGATTCCTTCGTGCTCCAATCTCTTCGTTGATCAGCGAAAACAATCCGGGGACGATCAGCCCCAGCAGTAGCGCCACAAAAATGACGGGCTCGAAAATAAATACGATGTCCCAGGAATACCAGCGTTCGTAAAACGGCCAGAAGGGACGCACTCCGTAGCTATTCGTGAAGTCCAGCAAAATATGACTGAGACCGGCAAGGCACCCAAAGAGAAAAAGCAGTCCCCATCGCGGAGGCAAGTTCGGATCGTTCGTCTTGCGCCCGCGTAATCGCCAAATTAAATAGACGAACCCTACAACCGCGGCCGCCACCAACGGGATGCCGAGAAAAGAATGCGTAAATCCGCGATGATGGTTCAAGCTAAACGCCGATCCACCGAAACGGCTGAGCACGTCGAGGTCAGGAGCTTCCGCTGCTAGCGTTAATGTCAGCGTCGCTAGCGCAGTCTTACGATTGAGTCCGGCGCGTCCCATCGCGGCGCCGAATAAAAAGTGGGTCACGGGTTCCAAGTGATCTCCTAAGCGAGCGTCGATTAAGCCGCTGAAACGGGAAAATCCCCGTCTCTGTTATGGGATTTTGTTCTCCCATTACACACCAGACCGCGCGGGTACCACCAACGACAGCGCGTCGGGAACCATCGTGAGACGAGCGGGCAACCTCCCCAGCAGTTCCCCGTCAGCCTCGACGTACACTCGGTCCTCGCTGGGACCACCGTCTCCCACGGGCTGGCAAAGAATTTCTGTGCTACTCACCAGGTCGATGCCATCCACGGCCCACTGGCGACCGAGCATTGCGCCCGCAACGTATCGCAGGTAGGCATTGCGACTGGAAGTACGACACATCACCGCCCGGAGATCGACGCAATCAAGCGAAGCTCCCGGAACTAACTCGCGCAAAATATTTCCAAAGAATTTAATTCGTACCGCCAGAAGTTCGGTCAACATGGCGCGCTGCGTCAAGCCGCTTGCGTCGGAGTATTCGACTTCGAACTTTCTCATGCGATGCGTCGCCCATAAATGCCAAGCCTTTAGATAATAGGCCGTCATGCCCGATCGCTTTTTGAGTGCCGTCGTCAATTTATAAAAGAGATGCGCATCCACTCCGATTCCGGCAGCCACCGTGAAATAACGCGAAGCAGATTGGCCGGAGAAATTCTGATACTCGATGCGCCCGAGTGCAACGCGCCGGATCTTTCCGCGCAATGCCCCTTCAACAGATGATCGTGTGTGCAACGGGATCGAGAGATCGTGAGCGAGCGCATTCGCGGTCCCAGTCGGGACAACCGCCAAGGCCACGTTGGTTCCAGCCAGCCCTTGGATTACGTCGTTAATGGTCCCGTCGCCGCCACACGCAAACACAGTGTCGGCGCCCCAAACAACGGCTTTGCGAGCGCGGTCAGTCGCTTCCTCACTGGATTGCGTGACCACGATTTCAGCTTCGACATTCGAGGAATGCAACAAGGAGAGCGCTTGCTGCAACTCAGCTTCCCGGTGCCTGCGTCCCGAATTCGGATTGTAGATAAGAGTTGCTTTCTTCATTCTTCCATTCGGCGCGCGAAAATGGGATCGTATTGGCTTCGACGAGCGTAGCAGGCAGTTGATTCCCCGGCCAAGTCTGCACTATGCTTCCTGAGCAGTTGTCTTTGTCATTTCCTTCCCCAATATCGCGGTGCCATCGCGCCTCAACTCAAGCAGATTGAGAGGTTCACTTCATGACTAGCAATTTTTTATCCTGGAAACTCGCATTCCTGACAGTCATCCTTGCCTTTTCGTCGGTTGTTAACGCACAGGAACACTCCATGTCGATGACGGCAAAGCCCGTCACGATCATGACGGGCCTCGGTGATCTGCATCATCCGGTTTCTACGACGAACCCCGAAGCACAACAGTTTTTCGATCAAGGACTTCGACTGACCTACGCCTTCAATCACGACGAGGCGGCACGCTCTTTTCAACGGGCAGCGGAACTCGATCCAAAACTAGCGATGGCGTATTGGGGAATCGCTGAAGCGGTTGGACCAAATTACAACGATCCCGCCAGCGAAGACCGCTTCAAGCAGGCGCATGAGGCGATTCAGAAGGCAGTCGATTTGAGTGCCAACGCATCCGATGCCGAGCGGTCTTACATTCTCGCGATGGCAAAACGTTTCCCTGCCGATCCAAAAGCGGACCTACGAAAGGCCGCGGAAGAGTATCGGGACGCGATGCGAGAAGTTGTGAAGAACAATCCCGACGATCTGGACGCAGCAACGCTCTTCGCGGAATCAGGAATGAACCTGCATCCGTGGGGCTTGTGGCGCGTGGACGGCACGCCAGAAGCCGGAACCGAGGAGATTGTCGCGACGCTCGAATCTGTGATGAAGCGCGATCCCAATCATCTCGGCGCGATCCATTACTACATTCACGCCGTCGAGGCTTCGAATTCCCCGGAGCGCGCTTTGGCGGGAGCCAATCGTCTCGCAGCCCTGGCACCGGCCGCTGGACACATTGTTCATATGCCTGCACACGTATATATCCGAACCGGAGACTATGCCGCCGCAGTCAAAACCAACGAAGAGGCTGCCGCCGCCGACCGCGCGTATATCAAGAGCAGCGGAGTGCAGGGCATTTACCCGATGATGTACTACAGCCACAATCTCCACTTCATCGCGATGTGCTCCGCCATGACGGGAGACTATGCAGAAGCGATCAAGGCGGCTGATATGCTCGCGGCCCACGTAGCTCCCGCGGTCAAAGACATGCCGCCGCTCGAAGGGTTCATGACGATCCCCATGGCTGTGAACGTGCGCTTCCACAAATGGGATGAGATTCTCGCGACGAAACAACCGCCTGCAGAAATGCAGACCGCGACCGGTTTCTGGCATTTTGCTAGGGGCATGGCACTTGCCGGGAAAGGCAGGATCACCGAAGCAGCAGCAGAATTCAAGATTGTTGCTGAAGCCGAGAAATCGACATCTCCAGATGTCGCCTTCACCATGCCCATCAACAATAAGACGAAAGACATTCTCAAGATTGCAGAGGATGTTTTCGGCGCACAGATCGCGTTGGCGAAAAAAGACACTTCTTCGGCTTTGGTTGCGTTGCGTGGCGCGGTCGCTGTCCAAGACAAGTTGAAGTACAACGAGCCGCAGGATTGGTTCTTCCCCGTGCGTGAATCCCTTGGCGGAGTGTTGCTCATGTCCGGCGACACGAAGGCCGCCGAGCAAGTCTTCCGTGAGGATCTGGCCAGAAATCAGAGAAATCCGCGGTCGTTGTTTGGTTTGCATCAGGCATTAAGGCCCAGGATCGAAACTCGGATGCCTGGTTCATCGAACAAGAATTTCGAAAAGCGTGGAAAGGCGACGCGGGAGAGCTGAGAGTGGAAGATTTGGTTTAGGGAACCAACTGCCGAACAGCGGACCGATTACCCGGAATGCCGACCCCAGAGTCGAGGCTTCCGTGGAGCGGTTCTCATGCGAGGCTTCGACTGCGGGTTGCAGTGCAAGAGCGGCCCTTCAGGGCCGCGCACTGCCCACGCTCGAGGGCTTTAGCCCCTGCACTCGCGACCGGCGTCGACAACTGCGTTTCATCGGAGCATCCTCACCAAAATATTAGTCGTTATAACGACTAATATTTCCGGAGCAAGCGATTCTTTCGAAACGCTTTGCTGCTATCGTCGCCGCCAAACGTCTAGTCACCTCTCGGCGCGTTACCTCCGTGACTTTCTGATTCTCACCGCACAGCTTTAGATTACTTCTGCGGGACTTTCGAGTCAGACCCAAGTATCTCGCACCAAAACGCCCGCCGGGAGCGACTTTAGCTTCTCTAGGCTTGCCGTCCGACCCATCTTCAATTATGCCTATGCCGTCGCCAATCATGGTTCTGGGTCGTCGCCAGAATCTTGTCGGCTTAATTCTCAGTAGCTTGCTCAGTTCTCACAAACCCAACAAGATCCCAACAAGCGCCGCATCCTCCTCCGTGTCGCGCCGGCTTATCCAGTTCTGGCTCGCAGTATGGGGCTACAAGGAACGGTTCGCATTGACGCCTTCGTTTCTGCGGACGGCTCGGTTAAATCAGTGGACCTGAAGGGTGGCCATCCAGTGTTGGCGCAATCTGCAGTGGATGCAGTGCGCTAATGGAAATGGGAACCGGCTCCTCATGACTCGCACGAACCCGTCGAAGTAAAGTTCCCTCCGGAATAATTTAGGCGTGATGATGAATTTTTGATGCACACGAACAAGTGGGCTTAGCCTACTTGACGCATATTCCCACTTCTGCTACCATTCAACTATGGCCATCTCCGCAGTCATTAAGAACCCCGATTTCCATCTGATCACGGAGTTCGCACAACCCGACGCCAAAAGACGCTTGTCGTTGGGAGCTGCGAGCGGCGAGGTTACGGCCTACAACGTTTATCGAAATGCTTTGGGCCAAATTATCCTCGACCCGGTAAAGGCGGTCCCTGCCTCTGAAGTGTGGCTTTATGAAAATGCAGAGGCCCTGGCTAGCGTGAAACAAGGATTGAGGGAATCGGCAGAAGGCAAGTCGGTCTACCGCGGCTCATTTGCCAAGCACGCCAAGAAATAGACGTGCGCCGCAAAATCAAATTCACTCCGACTGCCGACGAGCAGTTCTCGGTGCCTCGAGAGGTCGCCTTCGAAGGTTGCGGTCTTTGAGCAGGTCCAGAAGACCCTAGGTTACTTGGAAACCAATCTCCGTCATCCAAGCCTCAATACCCACGAATTCAGCTCTCTGACTGGCGCAAATCAAGAAAAGATGTTCGAAGCATACGTTCAGAACAATACGCCCGGCGCTTACCGCATCTTTTGGCATTACGGCCCGGATGAGGTCAGAGGTAAGAAGCGGACGCCCGTTATCACCGTCATCTCAATCACTCCTCATCCGTAGGCATCTTATTGCCAACGGCTATCCAAACCAAGCAGAAATCGATTCCGTGTGGGCCACGCGTTAGACTGAAATAGTCGAATTGAACTTGCTTGGACTCCTCCGACCAATCGGATCCAGTTGCTCGGCTTCCATTTCCGTCCGTCAGAGCGCCGTGTCTGGACGGTGCGCGCCCTCGTCTCTGCCGTGCGCTCACACATCGAGCGTGAATATTCGGACTGCTGGGTCGAAGGCGAAATTTCTAATCTACGTATCCCCGACTCCGGCCATCTGTACTTCACACTGAAAGAAGAGACTTCCCAGATTCGTGTGGTGATGTTCCGGTCGTCAGCGAAATTGCTGCGATTTCGTCCTGAGAACGGATTACACGTAACCGTTCGCGGACGCATCACGATCTATGAAGATCGCGGCGAACTGCAAATTTCCGCCGAATTCATGGAGCCACAGGGCGCCGGCGCTCTGCAGTTGGCATTCGAACAATTAAAAGCAAGATTACAGGCCGAAGGACTCTTCGACGCGTCGCGCAAGAAAGACATCCCGGCATTGCCCCAAAGAATTGGAATCATCACTTCGCCGCAGGGAGCGGCGCTGCGTGACATTCTGAACATTCTCGCGCGTCGCCATCATTCGGCCAATGTGTTGATCTATCCAGCGCAGGTACAGGGCGAATCATCGCCCGCCGAAGTCATGGCAGGCCTTCGTTGTTTTCATCAGGATTTTCGTGGTGCCCGAGCACTCGAAGTGATCATCATCGCGCGTGGCGGAGGTTCTGCCGAAGACCTCGCTTGCTTCAATCATGAGGGACTCGCTCGCGCCGTCGCGGATTCTAAAATCCCTGTAATTTCTGCGATTGGTCACGAGACCGATTTCACCATTCTCGATTTCGTAGCCGATCTGCGCGCGCCGACGCCATCAGCAGCGGCAGAACTCGTGATCAGATCGCGACAGGAGATCGAAGCTCAAGCCGAAGACTTGTATGGCCGCCTCGAACGCGCCTTGCGTTATCGCCTGCTGATGGCGCGTCAGGATCTAACTGAACGAGCACAGCATGGAGCATTCGCCCGCATGATGGACGGTATCCATCGCCGTCAACAAAAGTTAGACGAACAAACCTTCCGGCTGGAGAAGGCAGAGCGTCAGCTAATCGAACGCTGCAATCGTCGTTGTGAAAATGTCGCTGCCGCTGTCCGTCATTACGACGCGCGACGCCGATTGGCATCCATTCGCCAGCAGTTAGAAAGTCAAACCGCGAACCTAGCCGCTGTTGGGCAAAAACGAATCCTTGCAAATCGCAGCAACCTCGATCGCTTCACTGCCAGCCTCGAAGCACTTTCACCGGTGGCAATTCTGAATCGCGGATACGCGCTCGTCTTCGATGCCAAGGGCCAGTTAGTGCTGGATTCCGCCCAACTCAAACCCGGAGATAAACTCTCAGCCCGACTTGCCCGCGGACGCGTTACGGGTAAGGTAACTGCAAGTGAGCGCAACGAATCGAAGTAATGCAAAGCGTTTCCCGCTAACCAGGCGCTAACCCCTTAGACCAACTCAATTATTCGCCCTGCATTAGAATGAGAGCTAGTCGTAGCCCAACCTTCACAGTGAGGGAAACGTGACGCCGTCGTTGCATTGGCCGCACATCTCGGTCATTTCGATCATCGACATCGTGCTGGTCGCAATCCTCATCTACCAATTTCTTGTAGTCGTGCGCGGAACGCGCGCTGCTCCCATGCTCGTCGGACTTGCGACTCTGGGGCTGGCTTTTTATTTTGCTCGACTGGGAGAGCTGCGCACTCTCAACTGGCTACTTTCCACCTTGCTTCCCTACATCGTGTTTGCGCTGATCGTGGTTTTCCAATCAGAGATTCGCCACGCTCTCGCCAATCTTGGCAGCCGCATTTCCTTAATGCGTTCGTCGAGTTCCGTGGCAGACGTTTACGATGACATCGTTCTCGCCGCTAATTTGTTTTCGCAGAACCAAACCGGGGCACTGATTGTCATCGAACGCGAGATCGGCCTCCGCACTTACATTGAGAGTGGTGTGGCCCTTGACGCCCGCCTCTCGTACGATCTTCTTGCGACAGTCTTTCGTCCCAGCGCCCCCCTCCATGACGGCGCTGTCATCGTTCAGCGCGATCGCATCGCAGCTGCCGCATGCTTTCTGCCGTTGTCCATGAACCCGATACTCTCCACGCAACTCGGAACGCGCCACCGCGCAGGCATTGGCATCACCGAAGAAACTGATGCGGTCGCTGTCATCATTTCAGAGGAGACGGGATCCATCAGCATCGCCGTCGCAGGAGGTATTGAGCGTGACCTAACTGTCGAGCGCCTGCGAGAACGCCTCGGCGTCCTGCTGCGCCGCTACGCCCCTACACCGTCATTGCCGACATCAATAGAGGAAAGCTCTCTCGAAGAAGATCATCCTAACTCTCATCTCTCACGCCGCCACGATGTCAGCTCGCGCTCGGGGAGGGACGACTAGCGATGCCAGCTCTCGCGCCGAGCGGTTTGTTCTACCGCGTATTCGTCCACAACATCATTTTCAAAGTGATCTCACTGCTGCTTGCGATCGGACTGTGGCTTGTCGTCGCGCGTGACCCCGTCGCCGAAGTTGAAATGCAAGTTCCCATCGAATTTCATAACCTCCCCGACAATCTGGAGATCGATTCGGCCACCTTTACCCAAGCGCAGATTCGCATCCGCGGACCAGAACGTTTGATTCATCGTCTAAGAGTTTCGGACGTCCATGCCGAAGTCGATCTCGCTGGAGTTCGCCCCGGAGAGCGGACATTCGATTTGATCGGGCGAGAAGTACAAATCCCACAGGATCTCGAAGTCGTGCAGATTATTCCGGGCCAGTTTCAACTTTCCTTCGATAATCGGGAGACTCGCACCGTTCCAATTCGTCCGAACGTGAAAGGAACCTTTGCTGGCGGCATGCAAGTCGGGCAGGTGCTCGCCGATCCTGCGAGCGTAATGATCACCGGCCCTCGGCGGCGCGTGGACGCTGTCGATGCCGCCATCACTGATCCTGTAGACGCCAGCGGCACCATGACGCGCGGCACTTTCGTGACCCAAGCCTACGTTTCCGACCCTCTGATCCAAGTTGTACACCCCACCCCGATTCGCGTGACGGTTATCATGGATCGTTTGGAATACCACAACAAGTAAGGAGCACCTCCCACCGGGCCCTCGCATGACGCAAATCAGACAGCTTTTTGGAACCGACGGAATTCGCGGTGTTGCGGGAGAGTTCCCCCTGACGCGCGACAGTGTGTATTGGATCGGACGCGCTCTCGGCCACGATCTGCTGCGCGGGAATCCCAAACCACGCGTCGTAATCGGCCAGGACACACGCACTTCAAGCGGTTGGATCGCGGACCGCTTTCTGCAAGGCCTAGCTTCGGTTGGTGTCGAAACGCTTAGCGCTGGAGTGATCACGACCCCCGGAGTTGCATTCCTTGCGCGCTCGCAGGGATTCGACGCGGGAGTTGTCATTTCGGCATCGCACAATCCCTGGATGGACAACGGCATCAAGATTTTTTCCGGCGATGGCTACAAGTTGCCCGATGCTCGCGAACTAGCAATCGAAAAAGAAATTTTCGCGTTGCTGAAAACGGCTGAGCCTGCTCCGGCGCAGGACACCGCTTCTGCGACTTCAAGCCTTCCTGGAGAAGATAGCCTGCGCCACGCCTACGTGCGCTCGATTGCAGCCGGCGTCACTACGGACTTGAGCAACCTTCACGTGGCAGTCGACTGCGCTAATGGAGCTGCCGCCGCGGAAGCTCCCGAACTGTTTCGCGCACTGAAGATCAAGACGACATTTCTTCACTCGTCACCGAACGGACAGAACATCAACGAAAAATGCGGCGCGCTTCATCCGGACACAGTGGCCCAATTCGTTTCCGAACGACTCGCATCCGACACGGCTAACAAGAAAGAACATTTTGATTTAGGCGTCACCTTCGATGGCGACGCTGATCGCGCCCTCTTTTGCGACGCACAGGGACGAGTTGTAAACGGAGATGGCGTCCTTCTGTTGGCCGCGCGCGAAATGCAATCCCGCAGAGCGCTCGCAAACTCCACCGTAGTAGCAACCACGATGTCGAACATGGGACTCGAAATCGCTCTAAAACAGTCCGGCATCCAAATGCTGCGAGCCAATGTCGGCGACAAATACGTTCTGGAAGAAATGCAACGCGTTGGAGCGACTCTCGGCGGTGAGCAGTCCGGCCACATCTTATTTCGCGATGGTGACGCGACCACAGGCGATGGACTTCTCACTGCGATCCGCGTACTTGAAGTAATGGTGCGTACCGGCAAGCCACTATCGGATCTGGTGAGCGACTTAAAAGTATTTCCGCAGACGATCAAGAACGTTCGTGTGCGCGAGAAGATTCCTTTTTCTCAAATTCCGGCGGTGCAATCGGCGATCACAGCGGCCGAACAGGAACTCGCTGGCAACGGCCGAGTCGTCATCCGTTACTCCGGCACCGAAGCACTGGCGCGCGTAATGATTGAAGCCGAGTCCAAAGAGCAAATGGACAGGCTCGCCCAGTCCATTGTGCTAGCGATTCAAAGCGCGCTAGGCGTCTAGTAACAAAATTCTTTCTCCCACCCACTCAGTCGGACACATATTTCCTGTTTGCGGGCCGAATTCCACATTAGGTCGCGTTCCACTTTTCGGTGGTACGGCCATCTGTGCGGCCTGGTTATCTTGTGTCCTCTAACAACTAGGTTGAATATAAGAATCGGTTCAGATGAACCGCCTTAGAACAACCTCATGAGAATTCTCGTCGCAGAAGATGATGCCGCCCTCTCAAGCTTTATACGAAAGGGACTCGAAGCTGAATATCACGCCGTGGATATAGCCAACGACGGAAATCAAGCCCGCTCGATGGCTTTGGAGTTGGATTACGATCTCGTAGTGCTCGACTTGAATCTGCCGGGAGTTGACGGACTGTCGGTGCTCCGAAGCCTGCGACAGCAAAAAAAGAACCTACCCGTAATCGTCCTCAGCGCCCGCAGCAAGATCGAAGACCGTGTCCAGTGCCTCGATTCTGGCGCCGACGACTACCTCACAAAGCCATTCTCGTTTCTAGAGCTTTCGGCGCGCGCCCGTGCCCTACTCCGGCGCAGTCACTCGCCATCGGAGTCAGTACTCACCGTGCGGGATCTCTCTCTCGATCGAGTGGAACGAAAAGTAGCCCGTGCTGGGAAAAATATCGAACTAACGACGAAAGAATTTTCACTGCTCGAATACTTAATGCGCAACGCGGGACGCAGGTTGACCCGCGCGATGATTATTGAACACGTATGGAATCTAACTTTCGACTCCACAACGAACGTGGTGGATGTTTACATCAACTACTTGCGGCGCAAAGTGGATGACGGTTTTTCGCCAACTCTGATCCATACCGTCCGCGGGGTTGGATATCAAATGCATCCAGGTGGGGTTTCCGCTGCATGAGTACAAGTCCACATGCTTCGGCGAAAGCAGCACACGTGCCAGAAATTCTAGGTGATTTGCTGCATTCGCTATGTCAACCTCTAACCACTTTGCGTTGTTCGTTGGAACTTTCACTCAATCAAGACGCGTTTCCCCCAGAACGAATAACCAGCGCATCCGAGCGGCAACAAGAAGGCATTTCTATAGCTCTTCAACAGACCGACGAAGTGATTCGTCTGGTTCAGTTGATGCGCGATTATCTAGACACCGCCCAGCACGTCCCACAGACTCGTTCATCCGAGTCGAGCCCCTGCAAGACGGCGTGAGCGACGCTCGCTAAACGCCAGGAAAAATCCTATCGCAGCGGCCGGCAAGAATCTAACCTCATCTGTCTGTGTTCTTCGATCGCAATGCTAAGGAGTACAATCCACCCTTTCCGGAGGTTGCGCGTGAGATTTTGGACCATCCTGTCGAGTTTTCTTTGTCTGATTTCTGCAAGCCAAGCGCAGAACAGTTCAGACGCACGCGTGTCCACGCCGCCAATCACGATGATTCGAGCAGGCGTTTTGATCGACGGCGTATCAAATTCCCCGCGACGCAATCAGCTCATCACCATGCGCGGAAACGTCATTACCGCCGTATCGGATGATGGGGTTGCCATCCCCACGAACTTGCCTCCAGGCACGACCTTCATTGATCTTTCCCAAGCCACAGTCCTCCCCGGACTGATCGACGCTCACACCCATATCTTCCTCCAGGGAGAAGATCCTGCGCAGGGCGGATACGACATCCAACTTCTGAAGTATTCGCAAGCCTTCCGCGCGGCCCGCGCAACGGTTTCAGTCCGTCGCGCCCTCGAGCAGGGATTCACCACACTGCGCGACATGGAAACCGAAGGCGCGGGCTATGGCGACGTGGGAATCAAACAAGCAATCGACGGCGGATACATTCCTGGTCCGCGTTTGTTCGTCGCCACGCGTGCGATCTCGACGACGGGAGGATATCCGCTAGAAGGCTATGCGCCGGAAATTGAAGTGCCGAAAGGCGTCCAAATCATTGACGGGCCGGTCGAGGCGCGTAAAGCCGCTCGTGAGCAACTGGACCATGGCGCTGATTGGATCAAGGTCTATATGACGCACCGTTCGTGGATCGGCAAGAATGGCGAACTGGAATCACAGCCCACGCTTACAGTCGAAGAACTACGCGCGATTGTCGACGAAACGCATGGCTGGGGAAAGAAAGTAGCGTGCCACTCCTACAGCGGCGAAGGAATGCAGCGCGCCCTCGATGGCGGTTGCGATTCCATCGAACATGGTCTCGTTTTAAGCGACGCGCAAATCACACAGATGCTCAAGCAAGGCACTTGGTTATGCGCGACGCTTAGTGTTTACTACGGCGACTGGGCTCCCGAGAATACTCCTGCAGGCCAGCGCGATCGCAAACGCGCCTCCGAACACGAGCAGTCTTTCCGCAAAGCTCTGAAGGCTGGAGTAAAGATCGCGTTCGGAACCGACATGGGCGGCATTCCCTGGACAGAACCGATCGCACAAGAATTTCCGCGGATGGTCGAATTCGGTATGACGCCAATGCAAGCGATTCAAAGCTCCACATCGCGCGCGGCAGAACTACTGGACATGCAAGGGAAACTTGGTGTGATCGCGCCGGGCGCTTATGCGGATGTAGTTGCGGTCTCCGGCGACCCGCTGGCGAACATCAAAATTCTTGAGCATGTCGGCTTTGTGATGAAAGACGGGACGGTGTTCAAGAACGAACTTGAGCCCAAGAAATGAGAATCGGACGAGCAACTAATTAATTAGTTGCTCGTTTTTACTGGAACTTCTGTTTGCCTGGCATGACCACTGGGTTGCGGAAATTTTACTTTGAGGCCTTGCGCAATTCTTTCTGGCGTTTGAGACGGACTTCGGCTTCTTGGGTATCGGGCCCTATCCCAAAACAAAAGCCCGCTCCAGATATTGTCGAGATGCGACCGCCATCTACGGAAAGTACGGGAAATGCCTGCTGCTCAAGAATGCGTTGAGCCCTGGACAACTTGTCGTTCAGCTCTTTAAAGCTATTTCCCTTACACAGAAACTCGTCGCCCTTCTCGTGATAGGCGTCCAGGCCAACGCTCATCAGAACCTCCGCGAACCTGCGAATGAGAGTGTCGCCTGCGGAGTACCCGAATTTGTCATTTAGCGCCTTGAGCCCATTTACGTCGGCCATCGCCACCCACGGACTCACTTCGTTCTCGTCGAAAGCGCGTCGATTGGGCAAGCCGGTCTTGTCGGAGACCAGTAGGAGGTGCTTCATCTCATCCGAAGACATCTCCGCGACGCGTTTTCGGGTAAGGTGATCGCTCCGGCGCTCGGTCAAAAGGTCGCCTCCAATAGTGGCTTCAAACTATGGAATGCAGCGGGGGAGCGGCAAGTTACTTCGGTAATGAGTTCGGACGAAGCGGAATTGTGGTCTAGTGGTGGGCGTGCGGGCTTTGTGCCGGGTTCGCAGCCGCGGCTGTCGGAGCCTTCGCAATCTTCACATCAAAACTCACCGGCAATTGTTTCGGCGGATAGCACGCCGAATTATCACAAGCCTGATATTTTAGAGTCGCCCGCACGACATACTTGCCGGGCTGCACCGAACGCATCGGACGCACCAGCACATCCACTTTGAAATCACCTGTGTAAACGTTCAACTTTTCATCGGGAGCGAAAGCAAAACTCATATCCTGCCCATCGGGGTACGTGGTCTTGCCGATCACGATGTCAGTGGTGGCTTCCACCTTCAACGCAGTCGGGATTAAGAACTCCGACTTCGGCTTGTTGGAGTTGATGTGGTATCCACTGGCTACGCGGAACGATAAGGGGACCGTTGCCGCCTTGCCCTGCACCGCAGTGATCAGTGGAGCGGGTGCCATTTTCACGGCAGGTCCCTGGGGCGCTAGATCCTCCTGCGCCGAAGCGGACGCGAACGACAATAATGCGAGCAGAGTTCCTACCAGAATTTTTTTCATCGACTCACTCAGCTCCCACAGCCGAATTCAAGATTGACTCGACCACCCGAGTTTCGTCCTTAACGCTACTCCACCCGGAACGAACTTCGTAGTTACTTCTGAGCCTGTACCGCTCTCGCCGGTCCCATGGCCTTCTTGATGTCATCCACAAAATCCCCGCGGCTCCGCAGGCCAAATTCGCGGGCAATAATCTTGCCATCGCGGTCGATAAAAAATGTCGTAGGGAGAACGCTCACACCGCCGTAGCTCGAAGCGACCGAGTCTTTGCCCAGCAAAATGGGATAGTTGACGCCCATCTCCTTCGCAAACTTGGCGATATCTTCATTGCTGGCATCGTCCATCGCGACACCAAGAATCTGGAATCCTTGCGGACCATACTCTTTTTGCAGTTCCACAAACCACGGCATCTCAATCTTGCAGGGACCACAGTATGTCGCCCAGAAATTGAGCAGCACGGCCTTTCCGCGGAGATCCGAAAGTTTAAGATTCTTTCCGTCAAGATCAGCCAGTTCGAAATCCGGCGCGAGACCGCCCATCAGTTGTCCCTTGGCGGGAGCGTTCGCACGATTGCTGCGCGCCGCGCGCATCCCGAAAAACAACATAGCCGCAACAATGGCCGCGATAAAAAACAGAACTAAAGGATTTCTTTTCACAGTAACCTCAACTTTCAATACCGTACAAAAACCGCATTCAAATCCATGTCATCCTGAGCGAAGCGAAACCATAAGCGAAGCGCGTGGTTTAGCGAAGTCGAAGGATCCCTACTAGCTCCACTGCGCAATCGCGCAACGCTCTCGCATTGAGCCCCTACAGCGCAAACCGATTCAAGAACGAAAAATACCCCGAGATCAGCGTGAACTTTCCCATCACCAGCAGAACGCCCAACGCGATCAGCAGCACTCCGCTGGCAACCTCCACTACGTGCATGTGGAACTTGAAACGATTGTAAAACTTCAAAAAGCGTTCGATCGCCAGCGCGGTCAAAAGGAACGGTACGGCCAGCCCAGCTGAATAAATCGCCAGCAAAAAAATGCCTTTCCAAACCGTGTCTTGGGCAGCGGCAAATCCAAGAACCACCGCCAGAATCGGACCCACACACGGCGTCCATCCAAACGCGAAAGCAAATCCAATAACAAACGCGCCCCACGCGGACGAACTACCCTTAAGTTGATGCAGACGCGTGTCCGCGAGCAGCGCCTTGATCTGGAAAATCCCCGTCAGGTGCAAGCCGAAAAGAATAATGACGACGCCCGCGACCCGTGCAAGCAAAGACTTGTACTGCGCGAGGACCTGCCCAACTTCCGTCGAGATAGCGCCCAGCGTTATGAATACGATGCTGAAGCCAATGATGAAGGCGATCGAATTCAGCATCACCTTGCGGAAAAGCTCGCCTTCCTTCATCTTCAGTTGCTCGACCCCGACGCCGGATATCAGCGAGACATATCCCGGCACAAGCGGCAGCACGCACGGGGATAGAAACGAAATCAGCCCAGCGACGAAGGCAGCAAGCGGTAATGGCAAATTCGTCATAAATTTATTGTAGCGACAGCGGAGGATTCTGATCTCCCGCCATCCATGTAAGGGGATGCCGTCGACAGCTGAATTGTTACAGCAATTCGGCGTGTTCCCTGTGCAGTCCCTTGCAGGTTCCCTTACTAGACCGCACTCGACCCGGCTTACCGGGACACCTTAGGCGGCGCCGACTCCTTCGGGGGAGTAGCGGGGACCGTGGGTGTCGTCACATCCGCTGGAGCTTCGCTCAAGACTTTCTTAACGAACCCATTCGGAACCGTAGCCGTGAGGATAGCTCGATCCCCCGACTGTTCAACTCTTAGACTGTCGAAAAATGTCTTAACATCCGCATCCGTTCCTTGCGTACCGACACTTCCTTCCGCCGCATGAAACAGGCTGAGAAACGCGGTCGCCTTTTCGGCGATCGACTTCGCATCCGCATCACTGTCGGTGAATGCCTCAGCCCGCAAATGCAACGCTCGCAGATAGCGCCCAGAGATCACAGCCACCGCCGGATTCGGAAACAATAAGCTCCAACTGCCTAATCCGCCCATCGAACTCATCTGCGCGGGCTTCACGCGCAAAATCGCGAATGACAAACTCGCCAGCGGAACCTTGCGATAAAACTTGCGTAGCAACCACGGTCCGCCGAATGGGGACGCCAGTTTCCGCGAGCGATCCAGCATGCCGCGAATCACATCTGGATTAGGATGATTCGAAACCGCGACACTGTCATACGAAAGAATCACGACACGGACCGTGCGTCCTTCGAGCGGAATGTTGTAAATCTCAAATCCGCGGTAGTCGTCGATGGAAGTGGACACTTTCTTCAAGTAAGCAGTCAGCCGTCCCGAATCAATCTTGCCCACAAAGACTTCGGAGAAGCGCGGCTCGGTTGCGGATCCGCCCGTCCCGTTGCCCCAATTCTGCGGATAATGGACCGCAAAGGCCGCCTGATCGAGATCGCGCTCAAACTGAAAGCCTGTTTCTTCGACAAATTTTTGATACTCCGGTTCGCGCGAGACGGGCGGGAGCTGTCCCGTCGCGTTGAAAGTCCGAATCCACTTCAGGTTGACGTAGAAAAAGCCGTCCGCGCCCGGGAGCAAGCGGGCTGCTTCTGGCGGAGCCTGCTTACGCAGCATCACAATTAGAGCTATGGCCGCAAGAATCAGCAGAACGGCAAGTGGGATAGGGAGGCGGCGGCGAATACGCATCGATTTCGGGGGATATCGTGCTCGTCCGTTGCCCAAAACTGCATGTTCGGGAGAGCGTGACAATGATAGCACCCGATTTAAGATGGTGTTTGCTCGGAGGTGGCTCGCCGATGCCAATACTCGGAACCGGAGAAATGGTTTTCGGAACGCCTTCCGGTTGCAGGTCATTTGCCCTTGTGATAACTTAAGTAATTGTCCCGGACTTCGGGAAGGGATCAGGGAGTATTGTGCCCCGTTGGACTTGCTTCCACCTGCTGGCGTAGCTCAGTCGGTAGAGCACCTGATTTGTAATCAGGGGGTCGGGGGTTCAAATCCCTTCGCCAGCTCCAGATCAACAAGATTCCGGAAATAAAACGAAGAGGTTTGCGCGGCGACGCGCTCCAGCAACACCGCAGTAAAGCGCTTCAGCAGGGCCTGTTCCGGCAAGTGTAGGTGTCAGGCGGGAGTTCCCGCATTTCGCTTCCTGAGCTGATCAACTGAGCTGATTTCGAGCTGATACAACGTGTTGTGGTGTCGTTTGTGAGTTGCGGTTTTGCGTTTGCGCGGCCTTTTTTGTTTTCGGATTTGCACAGGTGGGTGAGTGGTTAAAGCCAACAGACTGTAAATCTGTCCCTCTCAGGAGGTACGGAGGTTCGAATCCTCCCCTGTGCACCAGAGTAGATGTGAGGAACTTCAGGAGCAGACGAACCTGAGGCGGATTACGAGCGGTAATTAGGCTGTGGCAATCAAAACGAAGTTCGTGCTGGCTCTAGTCGGATACGCGGTTTTCGGCCTTTTGGCTTGGTTTACGCTCTCCGACGAGCCAATTCGAATTTTGAATGGAAACGTCAGATTGCGGACTGGGACGCTGCTGATCCTGGGATTATTCGCTTTCCGAACCGCTCTTCATTATTGGCGTCTTCGGATCGATGAAGAAAAGGCCAACGCAAAGTCAGCAGATTGAGCTGGCCGTAGCGGGCTGATGAACGATTCAGAAGTTGGGTTTGATGCAGTAGAAGCGGGCCGATGTAGCTCAGTTGGTAGAGCACTCCCTTGGTAAGGGAGAGGTCACCAGTTCAATCCTGGTCATCGGCTCCATAAAAAGTTTGGTTCGAACGGCGTGGTTTGATCCGCGCGTGGGTTTGGGAAGTGCGCGGCCTTGGCCGTCAAAGGGCTTTCGGAAGGGCGCGGCTTGTAGCGTGGCGGTAAGGGTTTTGTGGAAGGGCACGGCTTTAGCCGTGCCGCCAAGAGTCAGATCCGAGCGGCTTTAGCCGCCGAGGTTTTACTGACAGCTGACGGCGGATCGCTGACAGCTGGTTGGGCGGGAGTAACTTGAGGCGTTTTGCGGGCGTGAGCGAAGCGGGAGTCCGCAGCCGAAATCCCGAGCGTTTTGTGCGAGGGATCTAGAAAGTTTCGAGGCTGAGCGGGAGTAACTCAGTGGTAGAGTCACAGCCTTCCAAGCTGTTGGTCGCGGGTTCGATCCCCGTCTCCCGCTCCAGATTTTGAGTTCTGAAAAAGAAATTGTTCTACAAGGTGGAATCATTGCTTTTCGTACCGGGCGTCATCAAAGTCGAGAAAGAACGCGAGTTCGGCGAACTGAAAGCCGCGATTGAGAAATCGTTCTCCGCTGATCGCGTCACCAAGTTTCTGAAGGCGCTGGAGAGCAAGAAGATACGGGTCCGCAATCTGGACGCGGTTTTTGCGGAAGATGTAATCGACACCGGAGCGGGCTCGAAAGCTGGAACGGCGCGGTCTTTGCATAGTTCACTGCCGATTTCGGACCAGTCCCAGGTGCGAGAGTTTTATCTCTCGAAGATCGAGGAAGTTGACGCCGCAGTACGGGCGAAGTTTCACAAGCTGTATCAGTACTACTGAGTGGATCTCAGGACGACGATTGATTTGCGAAACAGCCGGCGACAGGCCGGCGCTACAAAGGAAATCAAATGGCGAAAGAGAAATTTGAGCGGAATAAGCCGCACTGCAACGTAGGGACGATTGGTCACATTGACCATGGGAAGACGACGTTGACGGCGGCGATCACCAAAGTTTTGGCGAAGCACAACCCGAAGAACACGTTTCGATCGTTTGATTCGATCGATAACGCTCCGGAAGAAAAGGCGCGCGGTATAACCATTGCCACCGCCCACGTGGAATACGAAACGCCGAACCGTCACTATGCGCACGTCGATTGTCCGGGCCACGCCGACTACATCAAGAACATGATCACCGGCGCGGCACAGATGGACGGCGGCATTCTCGTCGTGGCAGCGACCGATGGTCCAATGCCGCAGACGCGGGAACACGTGCTGTTGGCGCGGCAAGTCGGAGTTCCTTACCTCGTCGTCGCACTGAACAAGTGCGATGCGGTGGATGATCCGGAACTGCTGGAGCTGGTTGAACTCGAAGTCCGCGAACTGTTGAAGGCCTATCAGTTTCCGGGCGACGATGTTCCGGTCATTCGTTTGTCCGCACTCGGCGCCTTGAATGGCGAAGAGAAGTGGGAAAAGCAGATTGACGCGTTGATGGAGGCGGTGGACAAGTCGGTTCCGCAGCCAGTGCGTGATTTGGACAAGCCGTTCCTGATGCCGATCGAAGACATTTTCTCGATTCAAGGTCGTGGAACAGTGGTTACGGGCCGTATTGAGCGTGGCAAGGTGAAGGTTGGCGAGGAATCAGAAATCGTCGGCTTCCGCGAAACGCGTAAGACGGTTGTCACCGGCGTTGAAATGTTCAAGAAGCAATTGGACGAAGGTCTGGCGGGAGACAACGCCGGATTGCTGTTGCGCGGCATTGCGAAAGAAGATGTCGAGCGCGGCATGGTGCTGGCAAAGGGTGGATCGATTACGCCGCACACCAAGTTCAAGGCGGAAGTTTACATTTTGACGAAAGAAGAAGGTGGACGACATACGCCATTCTTCAAGGGCTATCGTCCGCAGTTTTATCTGCGAACGACGGACGTGACTGGTATCGCCGAGCTGCCGGAAGGCACGGAGATGGTGATGCCGGGAGACAACGTCAGCCTGGTGATTGAACTGATCACGCCCGTGGCGATGGAAAAGGGATTGCGCTTTGCCATCCGAGAAGGCGGCCACACGGTAGGAGCAGGCACGATCGCGGAAATTATCAAGTAGGAACAGATTGAGTGGTGGCGAGGCAAAGCTTCGCCACCACTCGATTCAGATCGCAGAAAGCTAACGGCTAAGAGCTAAAAGCCAAGAGCTGATCCAGGGAGCAAGCAATGCGAGAAATTATTACGATGCAGTGTGGCGATTGCAAAGAGCGGAACTATTCGAAAACGAAGAACCGCAAAACGACACCGGATCGGCTGGAACTGAAAAAGTTCTGCAACCGTTGCCGCAAACACACGCCGCACAAAGAGGTCAAATAAATCGGATCATCTGGCCATCCGGTCATCGGGCGATCACATGGATCATCCGATGGGCAGATGCACCCGATCAACCGATTGAAACAGGGGCGTAAGCTCAATGGCTAAACTGTCGGTCTCCAAAACCGAACTTGGGGGTTCGAATCCCTCCGCCCCTGCCAGAGTTTAGGCCCGAGAGGGAGTAGTCGAGGAAAGCGGGAAGGTATGGCAACAGCAGTAGAAGAGAACGCGCTTGCAAACACGCTGAGGTCCTGGCCCGAACGGATCAGGAACTTCTACCACGATGTGCGCACGGAGATGAAGAAAGTCACCTCTCCGTCGCTCAAAGAAGTGCAGGCTACGACGACCGTTGTTATTATTACCGTCTTCCTGTTTGCCTTGTATTTCTTCCTGGTCGATCTGGCAATCAGCAACACATTGGAACGGATGCTGCATTATTTCTCGCGTCATTAAACAGCGAGCGAAAGAAGCGATTGAATGCCGGATAAAGAAAAGATTGAAACCGCTGTAGCTGGTCAAGACGGACAGCAACCACCGCCCCTCCCCACTGTGGACGCAGCGGCAGGCGGTGAACCCGCCCGCAATCCGAATATGAAGTGGTACATCATCCACGCGTATTCAGGATTCGAGCGCAAGGTGCGCGAGTCGTTGGAATCGCGCGTACAGGCTTTTGGATTGCAGAACAAGATCGGCAAAGTGCTGATCCCGACCGAGTCGGTCACCGAAGTTCGCGGCGGCAAGAAATATACCTCGGAGCGTATGTTCTATCCCGGCTACGTGCTGGTTGAGATGGACATGGACGATCACGTCTGGCACGTCGTGAAATCAACGCCGCGAGTTACCGGCTTCGTGGGCACCGGCCAGCAGCCAACGCCGCTATCTGAAGAAGAAGTCAATCACATCGTTTACAAAGTGGCCGACAGCCGTGAGAAGCCGAAGCTCAAAGTTAAATTTGAAAAAGGCGAGACAGTCCGCATCGGCGAAGGTCCTTTCGCAACCTTCACTGGAATTGTCGATGACGTAAACGAAGATCGCGAGACCCTGAAAGTAATGGTCACCATCTTCGGACGATCAACTCCAGTGGAATTGGAATTCGGACAAGTAGAAAAAGTAGCGGTCTAAAAAATTTGTGGGAGGGGGCTTAAGCCCCTGCGGGACGCACCAAAGCACTGAGCCGAAAATCCTAGACTCAGTTCTGAAATCGAAATAGGTACGGGAAAGGCATCATGGCTAAGAAAGCAACAGGCTACGTTAAACTTCAGATCGCGGCGGGCAAGGCCACGCCAGCGCCTCCAGTCGGACCAGCACTCGGTCAGGCGCAAGTGAACATCATGGAGTTCTGCAAGCAGTTCAACGCTCGCACCTCCCAGAAGGAACTCGAAGGCCTGATCGTTCCAGTTGTGATCACGGTCTATAGCGACCGCACATTTACATTTATTACCAAGACCCCACCAGCTTCCGTTCTCTTGAAGCGCGCAGCCGGAATCGCCAAAGGTTCGGGCGCTCCGAACAAAGATAAAGTTGGAAAAGTAACGCTGAAACAGGTCGAGGACATCGCGAAACAAAAGATGCCCGATCTGAATGCCGCATCGGTCGAAGCCGCGATTAAGAGCATCCGTGGTACGGCGCGTTCGATGGGCATCGAAGTAGCTGGCTAAGTTTTTCGTTCTAACAAGAATAGAAGTTAGTCACACACACCACGGCTCTTCAGAACAAAGAAGCGCGGTGGGAGACTGAGAGAAAAGATGAAGAAGTCAGGCAAGAATATTGAGAAGGCGCGCAAAGCCGTAGAAGCCCGCCCTTACACCCTGCAGGACGCAGTTCCTCTCCTGCAGAAAATCAAGTTCGCTAAATTTGACGAGACCGTCGAAGTGACGCTGCGCCTTGGAGTCGATCCCAAGCATGCGGACCAGATGGTCCGCGGCACGGTCGTACTTCCGCACGGACTCGGCAAATCCAAGAAAGTTTTGGTCATCGCGAGCGGCGACAAACTGCGCGAAGCTCAGGAAGCTGGTGCTGATTTCGTCGGTGGCGAAGATATGGTCGAGAAGATCACCAAAGAGAATTGGACCGACTTCGACGCCCTGATCGCTACTCCCGACATGATGAAGTCTGTCGGACGTCTCGGTAAAGTTCTCGGCCCCAAGGGCCTGATGCCGAATCCGAAAACGGGCACGGTCACCATGGACGTCGCGAAAGCCGTCGAGGAAGTCAAAGCCGGTAAGGTTGAATTCCGTACCGACAAGACTGCGCTGGTACACGTTCCAGTCGGCAAGATCTCATTCACGGCCGATAAATTGATCGACAACGCAACCACGCTGATTTCCAGCGTGATCAAAGCGAAGCCCGCAGTCGCCAAGGGCAAGTACATCAAGGCCTGCTACCTGAGTTCGAGCATGGGTCCTGGGATTTCCTTGGATACGGCTCCCATCGAGGCTCTGTCGAAGGCTTAGTTGCATAAGTTTTCCGAAATTTCTCTGGGCTTGGCCCGGACGGACAGCCGAAAGCGGCTGTCCCTACACAAGATTTGAAAGGGTTTGAATATGGCGGTTACACGAGCAAAGAAAGTAGCGCAGGTTGAGAAACTCAGTGGCGAACTGAAAAGCGCTTCCAGCATGATTGTGGCCACTTACTCAAAATTGACGGTTACCCAGGATTTTGAGCTACGCAAAGCACTGCGTCCGACGGGAGCAAAATACCGCGTCGTAAAGAACACTTTGGCCGAGCGCGCCGGTAAGGGCACCAAGGTTGAGGAAGCTCTCAAGAACCTCGTGGGCGTCACGTCGATCGCCTACACCGAAGGCGATCCGGTCGCGCTAGCAAAGGCGCTGGCGAAATATGCCAAAGATAATCCGGAGTTCAGCTTCAAGGCTGGCCTGGTCGAAGGCCGCGTGATTACGGTCAAGGAGATCGAATCGCTGGCGACCATGCCGTCGAAGGAAGAACTCTATTCGAAATTGTTGTTCCTGTTGAATGCTCCGGCACAGCGCTTGGTCACCACGATCAACGCGGTCGGACGCGACTTGGCCGTCGTCATCGGCCAGGGCGTGCAGGAAAAGAAATTCAAAGAGGCGTAAGCTTCTGGATTTGCAATTGAACATTTGTAATTTTGTAATTTAAAGCCCGTGGAGTTGGGCTTCAAATACAAATTGCAAGTCGCAAATTGCTAATCCAACAAAGTTTCTGAGCAGCATGTCTGCTCGAAAAAAGATTTAGCGATCGCGATGTCAGGGGTGGCGCGGTCTGAAATTCGGGCGTTGTCTGGCGCTGGAATCGAAGACCTGGTCGCAATGGAAACCGGACAAAGCAGTCGCAAAATCGTAAATCTTACATAAAAGCGGAGAGATTCACATGGCGGACCTACAGCAGTTGGAAGAGTCGATTGTTGCCCTGTCGTTGTTGGAAGCGGCAGAGCTCGTGAAGAAATTGGAGTCGCGTTTGGGCGTTTCGGCAGCAGCAGCAGCTCCGGTGATGGTTGCCGGCGGCGGCGCGGCTGGCGGAGCAGCTCCGGCTGAAGAAAAGACCGAATTCTCGGTCATTCTGAAAGAAGTCGGCGCCAACAAGATCAATGTAATCAAGGCGGTACGCGAAGTCACCAGCCTCGGCTTGAAAGAAGCCAAGGACCTGGTCGATGGCGCTCCGAAGAGCATCAAGGAAGGTGTTTCGAAGGACGAAGCCGAGACCATCAAGAAGAAGTTTGCGGAAGCTGGCGCCGTCGTCGAAGTCAAATAATTTTGGCAGCGCGGGAGGGTTCCCCTCTGGTCAAGACCGTCGATTTTGGATCGGTTTGGATCGGGGGGCTTTCCCGCCTGCAATTATTTGACCGAACACTAGCTGAATCCTTGTGACTAGTGATAGTATCTAACAAATAACCCGCTTATCCTGGCTTCACTGCGAGGCGACGGCGACCCGAATCCTCAAAAATATTCCCAGGAAGCGGAAATGGGTCGCTGGAATGATGTATGGCAGCCGGTCCCGCGGGCGGCGGGACGGAAACAGGCCTTTTTGAACTGGCGCGGAAATTTACAAGTTATTCAAGAATAAGCGTCGCATACGGCGCCTGCGGACAGTCATGTCCTAGCGGGGGCTGTGTCTTTTTGTCCGCGTATACCGCTCGCTAGCAATATTTTGGCGCCGCTTTTAGCGCCGCTAATTCCGCGCTGTACCGCAGCCCCAGGCTGCCCGAAAGCAGGAGTTCCCGAGAATGGCAAAGCACAATATCCACCGCAAACGTTTCGACTTTTCCAAGATTCCCGCAACCATCCAGATCCCGAACCTCATCGAGGTTCAGAAGCGCTCCTATGATCGCTTCCTGCAGATGGACAAACTGCCCAGCGAGCGCGAAGACGGCGGCTTGCAGGCGGTATTTCAATCCGTGTTTCCGATCACCGATTTCCGCAATGTCTCGCAGCTTGAGTTTGTGGACTTCAACATCGGCAACTGGGAATGTAAATGCGGCCACCTAAAAGGTCTGCATCACCTTCGTACCACTTGTAAGAGCTGCGGATCGACGGTGATCACTGACCCGTTCCATCCCGGCGACGTTCTCTGTCACAAGTGCGGCACCTACAACGCGAACACGCCCGACTTCTGTAACAAGTGCGGCGATCCCGTTGGACTGCAATTGAAGTACGACGTGGCTGAGTGTGAAGAGCGTGGCATGACGTACTCCGCGCCGCTCAAAGTCACGATGCGTCTCACCATCTGGGACAAGGATGAAGCTGGCAACCGCTCCATTCGCGACATTAAAGAGCAGGAAGTTTTCTTCGGCGACGTTCCACTGATGACGCAGAACGGTACGTTCATCATCAATGGTACCGAGCGCGTGATCGTCAGCCAGTTGCATCGTTCGCCAGGCGTGTTCTTCGAAACCGCTGCGAACCGCACCTACTTCCTCGGAAAGATCATTCCTTACCGCGGATCATGGGTGGAATTCGAATACGACCAGAAGAACGTCCTCTATGTGCGCATCGATCGTAAGCGTAAATTCCTGGGGACGATCTTCTTGCGCGCACTGGGTCTGCGTTCCGGCGAAGACATTCTGAAAGCGTTCTACACCACGGATCGTCTGATTGTCCGCGACAAAAAGCTGTTCTGGACGCTCGATCCAGCCAGCGACAAAGCAACGAACCTTGTCGGCATGAAGTTGGCGCACAGCGTGAAGTCGAAGTCGGGCGAAGAAATTGCCCACTCCGGCCGCAAGATCAGCACTGCCACGCTGAAGGAAATTCAGAAAGCAAAGATCAGCGAAATCGAAATCGATGTCAGCGATCTCGAAGGCGCGTGGGCGGCGGGCGACATCGTCGATACCACGACCGGCGAAGTGCTGCTCGAAGCCAACACGGAAATCACGGCCGACAAAGTCTCCAAGATCATGGAGTCGGGCGTGGTCGAGCTGAACATTTTCTTCCCTGAGCGCGATGATGTGGGTACGGTGATCAGCCAGACGCTGCGCCGCGATTCCGTCACCACTCCCTCGGAAGCGTTGATTGAAATCTACCGCAAACTGCGCCCCGGCGATCCGCCGACGCTGGATACTGCGACCGCTCTGTTCCAGGGAATGTTCTTCGATCCGCGCAAGTACGATTTCTCGCGCGTAGGCCGCTTGAAGTTCAATATCAAGCTCTTCGAGAACCAGGAAGCAACCAGCCTCGAACAGCGCACGCTTGATCCGACCGATTTCTACGCGACGATCAAGTACTTGCTTAAGCTGCGCAAGAACATCGGCGCGGTGGATGACATCGATCACTTGGGCAATCGCCGCGTTCGCGCGGTTGGCGAATTGTTGGAGAATCAGTTCCGCATCGGACTGGTCCGCATGGAACGGGCAATTAAAGAAAAAATGTCCGTCTACCAGGAAATGTCGACGGCGATGCCACACGACCTGGTTAACGCCAAGCCGGTGATGGCTGCGATCCGCGAATTCTTCGGATCGTCGCAGCTGTCGCAGTTCATGGATCAGACCAACCCGTTGTCGGAAATCACGCACAAGCGGCGTCTTTCCGCCCTTGGGCCGGGCGGCTTGTCACGAGAGCGTGCAGGATTCGAAGTTCGCGACGTTCACCCGACGCACTACGGCCGTATCTGTCCGATTGAAACGCCGGAAGGTCCGAACATTGGACTGATCTCGTCGCTTAGCTGCTTTGCGCGTATTAACGACTACGGATTCATCGAGTCGCCGTACCGCAAAGTGAAGAACGCTCGCGTCGTAGATTACGTCATCGTCGTCAACGCCGGTGACAGCTCGTTCAAGGTCGGCGACTATGCCGAGAAGAGCGAGATGGAAAAGGTTAACGCAGACCTAAAAGACCGGAAGAAGAAGTTGGTCGAGGTTGAGCCGTTCTCCTTCTATCTGTCCGCGTGGGAAGAAGATCGTCACACCATCGCCCAGGCGAACATTGAACTGGACGACAAGGGACGCATCGCTGGCGAACTGGTCAACGCTCGTAAGGCTGGCAACTTCGTTCTCGTGAATCGCGATGAAGTCGATTACGTCGACGTCAGTCCGAAACAGCTTGTCTCGGTCGCCGCTTCGCTTGTTCCGTTTCTGGAGCACGATGACGCGAACCGCGCGCTGATGGGTGCGAACATGCAACGCCAGTCTGTACCGCTGCTCCGTGCGCAGGCTCCGATCGTTGGAACCGGCATGGAAGGCGTTACTGCGCGCGATTCAGGCGCAGTGATTCTGGCCAAGCGTAACGGAATCATCGACTCCGTCGATTCCGAACGCATCATCGTTCGCGTCGAAGGCGAGCATCATCCGATGCAGCTTTCGCGTGAAGTTGGTAGCGACATTTATCAGCTGACGAAGTTCAAGCGCTCGAACCAGAACACCTGTATCAACCAGAAGCCGATTGTCAAAAAAGGCCAACGGGTGGTGAAGGGTCAGGTAATCGCCGACGGTCCTTGTACGGACTTTGGCGAATTGGCTTTGGGACGCAACGTGCTCGTGGCCTTCATGCCGTGGCGCGGTTACAACTTCGAAGACGCGATCCTGGTTTCGGAAAAGATGGTGAAAGAGGATTACTACACCTCAGTCCACATCGAAGAATTCGAACTCGAAGCTCGCGACACCAAACTCGGTCCGGAAGAAGTCACGCGCGACATTCCAAACGTCAGCGAATCCACGCTGCGCAACTTGGACGAAGCGGGCGTGATCCGCATCGGTGCTGGCATCAAGCAGGGCGACATCATCGTCGGCAAAGTCACGCCGAAGGGTGAAACGCAGCTCACGCCGGAAGAAAAACTGTTGCGCGCCATCTTCGGTGAAAAGGCTGGCGACGTGCGCGACGCTTCACTCTACTGCCCTCCTGGAATCGAAGGCATCGTGGTGGATGTGAAGATCTTCTCGCGCAAGGGGCAGGAAAAAGACGAGCGCGCCAAATTCATTGAAGGCACGCAGATCGCGAAACTCGAGAAGAATCTTTCGGACGAAATCCGAATTCTGACCGACGAGCGGCTCAAGCGTCTTGATGGATTGCTCGGTGGCAAAGAAGTGCAAGCCGATCTGCACGACGAGCGCACCAACAAGCGTTTGTTGACCAAGGACGCAATTCTGGACCGCGACGCGATCGAGCGTATCTCGACGCGAAACTTGAAGCGCATCAAGTATGCCGACAAGGATCCGCGAGTCAACGAGCAGATCGACGAGATCGAAGAAATGACCTCGCGCCAAATCGATGTGCTGAAGAAGATCGTCAACGAGAAGAAAGACAAATTGACCAAGGGTGATGAACTGCCGCCGGGCGTGATCAAGCTCGTCAAGGTTTACATCGCCATGAAGCGCAAACTGAGCGTCGGCGACAAGATGGCCGGACGTCACGGGAACAAGGGAGTCATCGCACGCATTCTGCCGGAAGAGGATATGCCGTACCTCGAAGATGGAACGCCAGTTGAGATCGTCCTCAACCCGCTCGGTGTACCTAGCCGTATGAACGTGGGACAGATTCTTGAAACCCACCTCGGATGGGCTGGCGCTGAACTGGGCAAGAAGATCACGGAATTGCTGAAGAACAACACTCGTGCCGATGCAATCCGCCGCGATCTGAAGGCGCTGTTCAAAGACACCGTGCTCGCCGACACGATTGCCGAGATGAGCGAGGAAGAACTCGAAGCCATCGCTCCCACTCTGAAGAAGGGTGTGTTCATGGGATCCGCCGTATTTGACGGCGCTCGTGAATCGGAAATCAAGGCGTTGCTTTCAAGCGCGGGACTGCCGACTTCCGGCAAGACCACGCTGCGCGACGGTATGACGGGCGATACGTTTGAATTGCCAGTCACGGTCGGCTACATCTACATGTTGAAACTGTCGCACTTGGTGGACGACAAGATTCACGCTCGTTCCATCGGACCGTACTCGCTCATCACGCAGCAGCCGCTGGGTGGTAAGGCGCAGTTCGGAGGCCAGCGTTTCGGAGAAATGGAAGTCTGGGCTCTGGAAGCATACGGCGCGGCGTTCATCCTGCAAGAGTTGCTGACGGCGAAGTCGGACGATGTGTACGGACGCACCAAGATCTACGAGGCGATCGTCAAAGGCGAAGCCGCGATGGAGCCCGGTGTGCCCGAGTCGTTCAACGTGCTGATTCGCGAATTGCAAGCACTCTGTCTCGATGTCGAATTGGTCAAGCTCACCGAGAAAAAGCCGGTGGCCGTGGCCGCGGATTAGTCGATAGCCGTTGGTCGCTAGTCGTTGGCTGCTCACGACTAGCGACCAGCTTAATTTTGAAGAATTTGGTTTTACGGATTCGCCTTAAACAAAGCATTCGTTTTTTTAAAGAATAGACCCGCAGTCTTCGCTCTTAGGCTCGTGGGTTAGAGATTTCGCTAGCGACAAACGACCAACGACTAGCGACCGTTATTTAAGAGCCGCGTACGGCGGCGTACAGCCGTAGGAAAGCGGAGGAACATGTTTCGTTCGAGCCCGTTCGATATGGCAAATCCCGTGGCTGATTTTGATGCCATTCGCATCAGCCTGGCGTCCCCGGAAAAAATCCGGAGCTGGTCCCATGGGGAAGTAACTAAGCCGGAAACCATCAACTACCGCACCTTCAAGCCGGAACGCGATGGCTTGTTCTGCGCTCGCATCTTTGGACCGGTCACCGACTGGGAATGCCTCTGCGGCAAATACAAGCGCATGAAGCATCGCGGCGTGATCTGCGACAAGTGCGGCGTGGAAGTCACGCTGTCCAAAGTTCGTCGCGAACGCCTCGGTCACATTGAACTAGCGTCGCCCTGTTCGCACGTCTGGTTCTTCAAGGGATTGCCCAGCCGCATCGGCCATCTCCTCGACATTTCCCTGCGCGATCTTGAAGCCATCCTTTACTTCGAGGCCTATGTCGTCGTTGATCCGGGCGATTCGCCGGTAAAAGATCGCGAAGTCATCAAGGACGAAGCGAAGTACCGCGAACTTGATCAGCAATACCGTCCCGCTGGCTTCAAGGCCATGATGGGCGCGGAAGCAATCAAAGAATTGCTGAAGCGTATCGAAGTCGAAACGCTGTCAGTTGAACTGCGCGAGAAGATGAAGCACGAAACTTCTCTGCAGAAGCGCCTGAAGTATGCCAAGCGCTTGAAAGTGGTTGAGGCCTTCCGCAAGAGCGGCAACAAGCCGCAGTGGATGATCCTCGATGTGCTGCCGGTGATTCCACCCGAGCTGCGCCCACTCGTTCCATTGGATGGCGGCCGCTTTGCGACCTCCGATCTCAACGATCTGTACCGTCGCGTCATCAACCGCAACAACCGGTTGAAGAAGTTGATGGATCTGCACGCTCCCGAAGTCATCGTGCGTAACGAAAAGCGCATGCTGCAGGAAGCGGTCGATGCACTGTTCGATAACGGACGCCGTGGTCGCGTTCTGCGCGGCGCAAACAATCGTCCGCTGAAGTCGCTCTCCGACACGCTGAAGGGCAAGCAGGGACGCTTCCGTCAGAACCTCCTCGGCAAGCGCGTGGATTACTCTGGCCGTTCCGTCATCGTCGTCGGTCCCGAACTCAAGCTGCATCAGTGTGGATTGCCGAAGAAGATGGCGCTGGAACTGTTCAAGCCATTCATCTATCACCGCCTCGAGCAGACTGGAAACTGCACCACCATCAAGCAAGCCAAAGAAATGGTGGAGCAGCAGGATCCCATCGTCTGGGACATTCTGGAAGAGGTCATTAAAGACCATCCGGTGATGCTGAACCGCGCACCAACGCTCCATCGCCTCGGTATTCAGGCATTTGAGCCGGTGCTGGTCGAAGGCAAAGCCATCAAGATCCACCCGCTTGTCTGCACAGCGTTCAACGCAGACTTCGACGGCGATCAAATGGCAGTCCACATTCCGCTTTCGCCTGAGGCACAGGTAGAAGCCAGCGTTCTCATGCTGTCTTCGCACAACATTCTGTCGCCCGCGTCGGGACAGCCCATCACCGTTCCTACACAGGACATGGTGCTGGGTCTTTATTACCTGACAAAAGCGAAGCCCGGTGCAAAGGGTGAAGGCCGTTCATTTGCCAACATTGACGAAGTCGTGATCGCGCTCGAAATGGGAGAAGTGGAAACACTTTCCCCGATTCGCCTGCGCTACACCGGCGAAGTCATCGACCTGACTCAGGCCTACGACGATCAGGACGTGAATCACACCGAGCCGATCAACGTTACGCGGGAGTATCTGAACACCACCGTGGGACGCGCGATCCTGAACGATCATCTGCCGAAGAATGTGCCGGGCGTCAACGTAGCGATGCCATACATCAATGGCCTACTCAAGAAAAAGGGTATCGGCCAGTTGGTGAACTATTGCTACCTGCGCTTTGGCTTGGAAGTCACGGTCAAGATGCTCGATGAGATCAAATCGCTCGGCTTCCGTTATGCCACGCGTTCTGGTCTCTCCATCGGCATCGATGACATGGTCATCCCAGACAACAAGAAGACCCTTGTAAAAGACGCCGACAAACTGGTCATTGCAGTCCAACAGCAATATTTGGACGGCGCGATCACCAACGGCGAACGTTACAACAAGGTCATCGAAATCTGGTCTGCCATCACGGAAAAAGTCGCCGACGAAATGTTCGGTCAGATGCAACGTCGAGACAAAGAAGGCCAGATGAATCCGATTTACGTCATGGCCGACTCCGGCGCTCGAGGATCGAAACAGCAGATTCGTCAGCTCTCCGGAATGCGCGGATTGATGGCGAAGCCGACTGGTGAAATTATCGAGACCCCGATCACGGCGAACTTCCGTGAAGGTTTGACGGTTCTCGAATACTTCATCTCTACCCACGGCGCTCGTAAGGGATTGGCCGATACGGCACTGAAGACCGCCGACTCGGGCTACCTGACGCGTCGTCTCGTGGACGTTGCGCAAGACGTAATCATCAGCGAATACGACTGCGGCACCGTGGACGGCATCTTCGTCTCCGGTATCGTCGAAGCCGGCGAAGTCATCGAACCGTTGCGTGACCGCATCGTCGGACGCGTTTCGCTCGAGAAGATCAAAGACTACGAAGGTCAGGTCGTCGTCGATATCAACCAGGAAATCACCGAAGATCTCGCAGGCTCCATTCAAGGCGCCGGGATCGAACGCGTCAAGATTCGTTCAGTTCTTACCTGCGAATCGAAACGCGGAGTTTGCGTCATGTGCTACGGACGCAACCTCGCATCGGGACGTCTGGTCGAACTCGGCGAGGCAACCGGCGTAATCGCAGCGCAGTCCATCGGCGAACCTGGAACGCAGCTCACCATGCGTACTTTCCATATCGGAGGTACTGCATCGCGAGTTTCGGAACAGTCCCGCCTCGATGCCAAGACAAACGGTATCGTGCGCTTCATCAACCTGCAGACTGTGAAGTCGAAAGCTGGCGACCTGGTCGTCATGAACCGTCAGGGCTCCATTGCGGTGATTGACGAGAAGGGTCGTGAACGTGAGCGCTACGCCGTTGTATACGGCGCCAGGGTCAAGGTCACGGAAGGCGCGGCAGTCAAGCTCGGAGACGTGATGGTCGAGTGGGATCCTTACACTTTCGCCATCGTCACCGAAATTGGCGGCACGGCGCAGTTCAAAGACTTGCAGGAAGGCATCACGCTGCATGAAGAAGTCGATGAAGTTACCGGCCTGTCGCGTCACGTCGTTGCGGATTCGCCCGACGAGAAACGCCAGCCGGCAATGGTCATCAAGGGCAAGGCAAGCAAGCGTTACCTGATGCCTTCCCGTGCTCACCTCATGGTGCAGGATGGCGACACTGTGTTCCCGGGCGACGTGTTGGCGAAGATCCCGCGCGAAACCACGAAGACCAAGGACATCACCGGCGGTCTGCCGCGTGTGGTGGAATTGTTCGAGGCCCGCAAGCCTCGCGAAACCGCCGTCATCAGCGAAATCGATGGCGTCGTACGCTTCGGAGAAGTAGCCAAGGGTCAGCGCAAACTCTACGTGGCAGCCGATAACGGAACGGAAAAGGAATACTCCGTACCGCGCGGCGTTCACATCAACGTGCAGGAAGGCGAGCGCGTCAAGGCGGGTGAACCGCTAATGGACGGCCCGCTCAACCCGCACGACATTCTTGCCGTACTCGGCGAGAAGGAGCTGCAGTCTTACCTGGTCAACGAAATCCAGGAAGTCTACCGCTTACAGGGTGTGAATATTTCGGACAAGCACATCGAAGTGATCGTCCGTCAAATGATGCGTTGGGTGAAGGTTGAAGACGTAGGCGATACCCAGTTCCTCCTCGAACAGCAAGTGGACAAGTTCCGCTTCCACGAGGAGAACGAGCGCGCAATTGCGAACGGCGGCAAACCAGCCACTGGACGCCCGTTGCTGCTCGGTATCACCAAGGCTTCCCTGTCCACCGATTCGTTCATCTCAGCCGCCTCCTTCCAGGAGACGACACGCGTACTGACCGAAGCTTCCATTCAGGGAGCGATCGATCACCTGCGCGGGCTGAAGGAAAACGTCATCGTGGGCCGCTTGATTCCCGCCGGCACTGGCATGGAGTACTACCGCAACGTGCGTCTCTCCCCAGAAATGGAAGAGGCCGCCAGCAAGGTGCAAGAGGAAGTCTCGCAGGCTTACGAAGACGCCGAGCGTGCGCTGGAACTCATGCGTCACGAAGGTGAGACGGAAGAACTCGCAGCAGAATAGTACGAAGCGAACCTGGGAGGGGCGACCTGCAAAGTCGCCCCTCCTTTTCTTTAACCAATATTTTCTAAAAACAAATGTCTTTAGCACTGGAATCACAGCGTCTCCCCGGTCAATCTCAGGACCGCAAACCTACGCCGGATCCCATTCCCGGCGGACTGGTTGTTGCGCCGGCGCTGGGACGTTTCTGGCGTTTGTTCCGCCTCTCCATCTGGCGCGCGTTCGAACACGACGCTTTCGGCACCGCGAAAGCCTCGGCCTACTCCTCCATCTTCACGTTCTTCCCCGCTCTGCTCGTCTTGGGCGCGGTCGTCGCCACCATGAGCCGCGGCGCAGTCTATCTGCGTGAAATTTCTTACGCTCTCGGCACGATCCTGCCCGCTGGAAGTTCAACTGCCCTTTCTTATCTCAGAGGAAACGACCATCGCCCGATCGGATTGCTTCTCTCCACCTCCGTCTTAACCGTTTGGAGCGCCTCTGGCGTCATCGTTTCGTGGATGGACGGGTTTCGCCGCGCTTATCAACTCCCGAAAACCTGGGGATTAGTTCAGGAACGCGTGATTGCAATTTCTTTGGTCTTCATGGCTGGATTGCCACTGACCTTCGCTACCATCCTCGTCGCCTTCGGCAGCCGCATCGAAACTCGAATCCTCTTTCTCATCGGCCACGAATTCGGACCGCTGATCCTTTTGCTATGGGGCGCGATCCGCTGGATCATCGCCATTCTCACCAGCATCGCCGTCATCCAACTCATCTATCACAACGCCGTCCCGCGCACGCAACCTTGGCACACGGTTTTGCCCGGTGCGGTATTGGCTACCGGCATGTGGCTGCTCTCCACCGCGTGTTTTGGATGGTATCTGCAGCACTATGCCGACTACAGCGTCATCTACGGATCGCTAGGAGTCGGCATTGCCCTGCTTCTCTGGATGTACCTGATCTCGCTCGTAGTCCTGATCGGCGCGGAATTCAATGCGATGTTGTTCCCGCGTGTCGTTGCCAAAATTTCGCCCGCACGGTTGGGCTCTACCCCTCGCTAACCAAAGGCAGGCTTTTTAGCGAACAGTTCTCGCGACGTTTTTAGCGAAGAGGAATTGCTACTTGAGAAAGCGCAACTTGGATTTGGCCGAAGACGCCCCTCAACTCCTGGTTCCTCCCCAGGAACCAACGACCGAACGTCTGCGCCGTGCAAAGATTATCTGTACCATCGGTCCTGCCTGCGATTCCGAAGAAATTATTCGCGACCTCATGCGCACTGGCATGGACGTTGCCCGCCTCAACTTCTCTCATGGAACTCATGACGAACATGCGCGCCGAATCAAGAGGCTTCGCCGCGCTGCGAAGCAACTGAAGCGGACCATCTGCATTCTCCAGGATCTGCAAGGCCCGAAGATTCGTACAGGACGCCTGCAAGATGGAAAGCCCGTGATTCTGAAAGCCGGCGCGACGCTCACGATTACTCCCCGCAAGCTCCTCGGGAACCGCCGAGCTTATCTCGACCGATTTTGTCGGGTTGTCGCGCGAAGTGAAATCCGGATCTCGTGTGTTGTTGTCCGACGGAAGGATCGAACTCAAAGTCCGCTCGATTCGCGGCGAGGACGTCGAATGCGAGGTCGTCAACGGCGGCACACTCGGTGAGCAGCAGGGAATCAATCTTCCAGGCGCAGCGGTCGCCATTCCTGCGCTAACGGAAAAAGACAAAAAAGATCTCGAATTTGGACTGAAGCAGGGCGTCGACGTCGTCGCTCTATCGTTTGTTCGATCCGCCGAAGATATTCGCATCGCAAAAAGTCTGATGCGCGGATTCGGAAAATCCGTGCCCATCATCGCCAAGCTGGAAAAGCCACAAGCCATCGAGCATCTCGAAGAAATTCTGGAAATCGCCAACGGAGTGATGATCGCCCGTGGCGATCTTGGCGTCGAGATGCCGCCAGAACGCGTCCCGATCATTCAGAAACTCGTGATCCAACGCGCCGGAGTATGGCGCAAGCCTGTCATTACTGCGACACAGATGCTCGAGTCGATGACCGAAAACCCTCGCCCAACAAGGGCAGAGGCTAGCGACGTCGCTAACGCAATCTTCGACGGAACAGATGTGGTAATGCTCTCTGGAGAAACCGCTAGCGGACGTTATCCGCGCGAGACCGTCGCCATGATGGTTCGCATCATTCTCGAAGCTGAGGCCAGCATCTCGCAGTTACCCTCTTCTCCACGTCGTCGCCGCGAAGATCATCGCTACTCCGTTGCCGAAACTATCTGCGAATCCATCGCGCACGCCGCCGAAGATTTGCCCATGGGAGCGATTGCAGTCTTCACCGAGAGCGGAAACACCGCTCGCATGCTCTCTAAACATCGGCCCAAAGTCTGCATCTACGCCTTCAGCCGCAAACCCGAAGTTTGCAATCGCATGAATGCTTTGTGGGGCGTGCATCCAATTTACAAAAGCCAATGGGACTCGGCCGAGTCGATGTTGAAGACCGCTGAAAAAGAATTGCTCCCAAAAGGCCTGCTTCGCACCGGGGATATCTTAGGTCTTGTTGCCGGAACGAAGCTGACCTCCGGCGCGACTAACTTTATGCGCCTGCACACAGTCGGAGCGAACGATCGCGCTAAGAAAAAGCGCTAACTTGCGACTAACTAAGTCCTGCAACTAATTAATTAGTTGCAGGATTTTCATGAGTCCTTCCATTCGGAATTCGAAGGGGGACGAAAGTTCTCTAAATGATTTTGTCATCCTGAGCGAAGCGAAGGACCTGCTGTGGTGTTCGCCTCCGACCTCGCAGGAACTATTTCGAATGCCTCCAGCGACCGCATTTTCCGACGACACGCTCGGCCCCGCAGTCCGCGGCTTTCTGCATCAACCCGACGAACCGAATGGCAGCGGTCTAGTTCTAACTCACGGTGCGGGCGCGAACTGCGGCACTCCGCTTCTCATTACTCTCAGCGAAGCTTTCGCCGCGCATGGGTACACAGTCCTGCGCTGCGATCTTCCCTTCCGCCAGGAGCGACCGACCGGGCCGCCATTTCCGGGGAAAGCAGCGCGCGATCGCGCGGGATTAAGTAATGCAGTCGCAGCCCTTCGAAAAACTATCACAGGCAAGATTTTTCTCGGAGGCCACTCCTATGGTGGGCGTCAGTCGACAATGTTAGCCGCCGAAAATCCAGGCCTCGTCAGCGGGCTGCTATTGCTCAGTTACCCGCTGCACCCACCGCGTAAGCCGGAGCAACTCCGCACTCAGCATTTGCCTGACCTGAGAACTCCAGCCCTGTTCGTCCACGGCACCCGCGACCCTTTCGGGAGCATTGAAGAAATGACCGCAGCGCTACAGCTAGTCCCCGCCAAAACCGAGTTAATGACAGTAGAAGGCGCCGGCCACGATTTGGGTTTCAAAGGTAAGTCCCATAAAGAAATCCAAGAAGCCATCGTCACAAAATTTCAAGAGATGTTCGGATAGATGTGTTGAGTAGAAGATCGCCTCAGATTTAACGGAGTCTATTGAGGACGGTTTAACTGAAGGCTGATGGCTGAGCGCTGACGGCTAATTCACCCATCCCGACTTCGACCCGCCATTTGGCTTGTCGTCCTCGGGAGGCACATAATTCCCGTGTTCATCAAACGTGACTTTGCGGTCGTGGTCTCGCATATAGACTTCGAATTTTCTCGCCGCCCGTTTTCTCTTCCAACGATAGTAGGAATTTCGAACACTGAAATAGCGTTCCGACGCAGCGTAACTCAAGCCGCGTGGCGGAAAGAGTTTCACGAAGAGGAATCCAAAAAGCAGTCCGCCAAGATGAGCAAAGACTGCGACCCCACCCTGCGACGGCTCAAACACCGCGATGATCGCAACCACGACCCAGATGCCTACTAAGTATTTTGCCTTGATTCGAAACGGCAGCGGAAAAAGATACATTTCTTGATCGGCATACAGAATGCCGAATGCCATCAGCAGTCCGAAAATTCCGCCAGAAGCGCCGACAGTGCCTGTGCTCGGATCAGCACCGAGAAAGTGTGTATAAGAAACTGCGATGGTGACGAGTGCCGCACCGATCACACAGAATACGTAGCACTCGATAAACTTTCTCGGACCCCAGTCACGCTCAAGATAGGCTCCGATAAACCACAGTGTCAGCATGTTGAAGAACACATGGCTGAAACTGGCGTGCAGCAAGGAATACGTGACCACTTGCCAAACTTTGCCGTGCATTACGGAGACCGGAATCAGGGCCAGCCACTCCCGCATCAGCACGACAACATTTGGAGCAAAGATTCGCGTGATCGCCTGGAACAGATAAATCCCGGTGCACGCCAGAATGATGCGCTTCACCCATCCCGCGAAAGGAGGAAAACTGAACGAAATGGTTTGTCCGCGAGGCAAGAATTGGTATCTCTCGATTTCTATCTATAAAAATCGTTAGCATTGCTAACGATTTTTTTACCAGCGCCGAATGTATCAGCCGAAGCTACCGCTCCGGCTCCGGCACCACCGGCAAACTGCGATGTCCCGCAGCGTCCACTGCACGAACACCGAATATCACATTATCCTTCGAAACCTTCAGGGTTGCACGCGTGCGGCTAACCGGTTGGACGTACTCCCAATCCGCCGCATTCGTAGCGCGCCAGACGATCTCATACGTTACCGCGCCAGACGCCGGACCAGATGTGGCGCTGGCCGAAGCATCCCACTTCAAAGTCGTGTCGTTGTCCAGGTTCTTCGTCACTACTTTCACGTTCGTCGGAGCGGCCGGAGCCGAGGCCAACGACGCCAGGGTCGCGGCATTTAGCCGCGCCACGTGCCCGACGTATTCAAAGTTCACAAACTTTGGCAGGTCTCCGTATTCGATGCCATTTTCGGTTCGGAGAGTCTGATGCTGATGATTAAAATCCTCACGAAATTCGGTAAAGCGCACGGCAGTAAATCCCTGCTGATTAAAAGAGTAGTGATCGCCTCCGCGCAGAAAGCGATCGAGCCGGAAAATGAGCAGCGGCTTCACGCCCGCATCATAGGATCGTCCAACATCCGCGACATACCTCGCCAACTCCCGCGAGGACGAATCGCTCTCGCCGCCAAGCGCTCGAAGGCGCTTGATTTCAGCTTCCGTCGCAACAGCGGGAAGTCCTTCAGAAAATACGCGCACGATGCCGGCATCCTGCCCCTCGCCGAGATTGCCACCGACAATGTCGTTATTCAGGGCGGCCTCAATCTTCCATCCTTGCTGCTTGGCCATCTGCGCGAAGTGCTTGCTGCCGTTCAATCCCTGCTCTTCGCCCGCCACTGTCAGAAAAATAATTGTCGCGGGAAGCTTATCCTTACCGAACGCTTTGCTTAAAATCCTCGCGCACTCCAGACTCACGGCCGTCCCACTGCCGTCGTCATTCGCTCCGGGCGCAGCGTCCGTTACATTGAACGTATCGCTGTTGCGCGAGTCGTAGTGACCCGTAACCAAGACAATTCGATCCGCCTGCTTGGGATCCGATCCCCGCAGCACGGCATAAACATTCGTAATCACAGTCGGTTTCGGAATGCGATCCACGGGCTGCTCGGTGAAAGAATCAGTCTTCACTTCAAGACAGCCGCCGCAGTCTTTCGAGTAACGGTCGAACTCCGACTTGATCCAATCCCGCGCCGCGCCAATGCCTCCGCCCGCCTTGATCGACTCCTCGTCCTGCGCCGAAATCGTCGATCGATTATTGAAACTGACCAACTTTTCGATCGTCTTTTGAATCTGATCTGGCGACACCTGTTGGATCGCTGCAGCAATGCGTGGGTCCGCATGATGGTCGGAAGCCAGTCGCGGCGGGTCCAGTGGAAAATCCTGCGCTCCACTCTGTGGCTGCGTTTGGCAAATTGCGCGGCCGCCAACGAGCGCTACCACAATCGCGACTCCGGCGACAAGCGTCGTCCAACCGTAACCGGCACTTTCGAACGCGGTCCTTTTAGAATTTATTTCTCTAGCCACTTGACCTTTTCCTCTCGAAGAAACTAAATATAACAGGGTAATCTGAACGTGGAGGAAATCATGGTGTACTGTCCCGAATGCGAGACGGACCTCGACATCGATGAGGATGAGGTCGATGAAGGTGCGGTCGTCTCCTGCCCGGAGTGCGGCGCGGACTTCGAGGTGATCACTGTCAATCCCGTCGAACTTAAGAAAGTCGGCGAAGACGAAGTCGACGAAGATGAAGATGAAGACGACGAGAAAGCCGTCGCTGGCGATGATGAGGACGACGACTGAGTCGTTTTGTTCCTATGCGAGAGTCGCCAGGTCGCCTAACCAACTCAGCCACGGTAGCAGTCACGACTGCTGTCACCGTCGCGCTTCTAGGTTTGTTGGTCGGCACTGCGTTAATAGCCACCGCAAGCGCGCGTGAAGGTGGCTCGGCAAAACCACAGCCCTACGCCCTTATCTTCGGAACCGTGTGGGATCCCGACGGCCACGCGCTCTATGGCGTCAAAGTGAAGATCAGACGCGCGGAAGACAAGAAGCCGCACTGGGAGCTGTATTCCAACCACTCCGGAGAGTTTGCACAGCGCCTCCCCGTCGGCAAAGAGGACTACATCGTGTGGGCCGATCTAAAGGGCTACAAACTCCCGTCTGGTAAACAGCTCAAGCCCGGAGCGGAGGTAACCGTCCACATCGATAATGACGAGCGCTCCGACATCGGTCTTCATTTAGACTGGAATGAGTCCGGTACGGGTAAATGAAAACCTCATGACAACTAAGAGAGCTTTCGCGGCTTCGATAATCTTCTTCTTGTTGGCGATCGCCTCGACGACAAGTCTGGCCGCGCCAGCCCCACAACTATTCGGTCGCGATACGAAAAAAGATGTTACTCGCCTGCTAACCGGCAAGGTCTTGGACAGCGGAGACAGTCCTCTGCCAAATGCCGTCGTTTATCTGACGAACACGCACACGCGATCCGTGAAGACCTACATCGTTGGCCCAGACGGAACTTTCCGCTTTCCAGCGCTTCTACCCACGCTCGATTACGAAGTCTATGCGCAGTTCAACAATCGAAAGAGCAGCACGAAAACGCTGAGCCAGTTTGACGATCGCAAGCAGGTCTATATCAGCCTGAAGGTCGACGCCAAAGCTGATACCAAGCCCGACACGAAATAGGATTTTCTTTACCGAACGATCTTAAACGCCGTCTCCGAAGGAAAAAGGCCACCGTCTCCGGTGGCCTTGTCTTTTGCATGAAAGTGCGTGACGTGGGAAGAGACTAGTTGCTGTCCCCGCCTGAGCGCTTCCACGAAATCAAGTCGCCAATCGTCGTGCTCTTGGACGAAGAGGCCGACGGCTGCTTGTAGGACTCGACTTCCTGACGCGACGCTTCTTCGCCGACCGCCTTGATGCTCAGGCCAACCTTCTTTTCTTCCTGATTCATCTTGATGATCTTGAAGTCGTATTCATTACCCGGTTCGAGTTGGATCGGCTGCTGATTCGCATCGACCGCTTCGGAGTTATGACACAAACCTTCGATGCCTTCCGCAATTTCAACGAACGCACCGAAGTTCGCCACGCGCAGAATCTTGCCGTGGACGATGTCACCGATGCGATGCTGGACGAAGAAGGAATCCCATACGTCGGGTTGCATCTGCTTGACACCGAGTGAAAGGCGACGCTTGTCCGGTTCAATGGCCAAAATGATGGCCTTGACCTTGTCGCCTTTCTTCAAAACTTCCGAAGGATGCTTCACGCGCGTTGTCCAGCTCAGGTTGCTGACATGGACCAGTCCGTCGATGCCATCTTCGATTTCGATGAATGCGCCGAACTCCGTCAGGTTGCGTACGCGTCCTTCGACCGTCGCTCCCACAGGATACTTATCATGCAGCGAGTCCCATGGATTCGAAGCAAGCTGCCTCATGCCCAGTGAAATGCGGCGTTCCGTCGGATTCACGCTCAATACAACGCAATCCACTTCATCGCCAACGTTGACCAGCTTCGACGGATGCTTCATCCGCTTCGACCAGGTCATCTCGCTGACGTGGACTAGTCCTTCAATGCCCTGCTCGAGTTCCACAAACGCGCCGTAGTCGGTAACGCTGATCACGCGTCCATGGACATGCGCGCCCACCGGATAGCGATGCTCCGCATCCAGCCACGGATCAGGCGTGAGCTGCTTGAATCCCAGCGACACGCGCTGCTTGTCTTTGTCGTACTTCAACACCTTCACTTGAATCTGGTCGCCAACATTGACCAGATCGCGCGGGTGCGTCAGACGTCCCCACGACATATCGGTGATGTGCAGCAGGCCATCGAGTCCGCCCATATCGACGAACGCGCCGTACTCGGTCAGGTTCTTAACGATCCCGGTCAGTACGCTGCCCTCTTCGAGATGCTCAAGCGTCTTGCCGCGCTTTTCCGTCTGCTCTTCTTCGAGCAGCTGCTTGCGCGAGACCACGATGTTGCCGCGCTTCTTGTTGAGCTTGATGATGGCAACTTCCATCGTCTGGCCCTTCATGCCATCCAGATTACGGATGGGGCGCAGGTCCACTTGCGAGCCCGGTAGAAAAGCGTGCGCGCCGTTAATGTCGATCGTCAGACCGCCCTTGATGCGCTCCACAACGATGCCTTTGATCGGCTTCTTCTCGTTGAACGCGCGCTCGATCTCATCCCATCCTCGTAGCCGCGCGGCTTTCAGGTGAGAGAGATTGGCGTAGCCGTCTTCTGTGTGTCCTTTTTCGCGCAGGACTTCAATTTCGTCGCCAGCTTTGAACTTCGGATTGCCCTCGTGATCGAGGATCTCCGAAAGCGGCACCATGCCTTCATTCTTCGTCCCGATATCGACAACAACGTGGGTCGCCGTCAACTTCACAACGGTTCCCTTAATGACGTGATCGTCGCTTACGGACTCTTCGGTTTGATTCTCGAAGTTATGCAGCGCGGCCGCAAAGTCATCGCTGCCAGCCGAACCATTGTCGTTGGCCGAGTCATCGTGTGCGGAATCGCCATGTGAAGAATCCGCAATCGCATGAATGTCATGCTGCGCGTCTTCGTGAATCGCTGGGGTAGAAGCTTCCGCTTCCACAAGAGAGGGTTGCGCGTGCTCAGGAGCGTCAATTACGGCTGAGCCGCCGGTGTGTGTGTCGTGTGCAGGTGTCATGGTTTCGGAGGTTGTTTCAAGATTACGGGCGGTACTGTCGTCGAACAAATTCATAGCCTCGGCGTCGGCGCGGTCGTGCGCGACATTTGCGGGACGTGGCGTAGCGGACTGCTGGTGTGTTCTTTAGGTTGCGTTGAGGCCGACCTGGCGGACGACCCTAGGACAATTCCAGCTGGTTCGAAACGGCGTCCAATAGGGACTCTTCGACTATAGCAACCGCTTCGGAACAGTGTCAAACGCCAGACGCCCTGATTTCAGCCGTAGTCCAAGAATTCACGTCAAAGTCACACAAAGCTCTTTTGCACCATCCTGAATCGGCGCTTACATCGAACCAGACCAGACCAAACTGGCTCCCCGCCACTCCATTCTGCTACCCTGCCCCCATGGATCATCTCTGGACCCCGTGGCGCTACGCCTACGTCACTGGCGCCGACCAGAAGCGTGGCTGCGTCTTCTGCGAACTGCCCAAGGAAACCGATCAGCAGGCCCTCATCGTCCACCGCGGCGAGCATTGCTTCGTTATTCTCAATACCTATCCCTACACCAACGGACACGTTATGGTCGTCCCCTACGCCCATTTGGATGAGCTAGCCAAGCTCCCAACCGTCGCTGCCCAGGAGATGATGGCGCTGTCTCAGCGGATGGAAACCGTCCTGCGCTCGCTCTATCGCCCCGACGGCATCAACCTGGGAATGAACATCGGCAAAGCCGCCGGAGCCGGAGTAGCCGGACACATCCACATGCACGTCCTCCCCCGGTGGACTGCCGACGCCAGTTTCATGAGCGTAGTTGGAGAGACGCGAGTGTTGCCCGAGACGTTGGAGGTTACTTGGGAGCGGATTCGGAAAGAATTAGCGAAGAACTTGTAATTTTGAATGTGTGTTCTCGATTGCCAAAATAAATAGTCGTTATAACGACTATTTAAAAATGCCGCCGCGCTGGATAAGCGAGTTTGCTTGTCAATTTACGACACTACAGATTACAAAATTACGAAGTGCCCTTCACTTCATCTCCCGCCCAAAGAATTCCTCCATCGCTCCATACCCCTTGATCCAACTCTTCCACATCAAGAAGTCATGGATCTCGTCCGGATAAATCAGTTCCTCGACATGCACTTTTTGCTCGCGCAGGCGCTGCAACAGATCGACCGTCTGTGAGAATTCAACATTGCGATCGTCGTCTCCGTGGATCAGCAGCACGGGAGACTTCCAAGTCGCAATCGCCGCATTCGGAGACGACTCGAACGCCAACTTTAGCGCAGCCGCGTGATCGGGAGCATCCTCTGGAAACTCTTCTTTGAACGCTGACCAGTCATGCACTCCGTGAAAATCAACTCCGGCGGCAAAGATGTCAGAGTTCCGCGCCAGCCCCATCGCCGTCAGGTAGCCGCCGTACGATCCTCCCCACAAGCCGATTCTCTTCGCATCCACAGTCGGCAGGCTCTGCAAATATTTTCCCGCCGCCACAATGTCTCTGTACTCGCCGCCGCCTCGCGGACCTCCATCGATGGTCTCGCGGAAATGGCGGCCATACATAATTCCGGTCCGATAATTCACCGCCAGCACGACATATCCGCGACTCGCCAGATATTGATTCATCGCGTAGGCGTTGTGATAGTAGTCCATGTAGTGGAAGCCGAGCATCATCTGACGAATCGATCCGCCATGAATAAAGATCAACGCGGGATGCGAACCACTTTGCTTTGGCTCTGACTTTGTTTGGGCCTTTGGCTCGAACAGCTGCCCATGAATCTCCCAACCATCTGCAGCCTTGAAGATGACTTGCTTCGGCGCGACCAACTGCGATGAAGGAAAGTCCGCAGGGAGCGCGGCTTTCGCGATCATTTCGCGTCCGTTGGCCGTCACGACGTAAGGCATAGCCGGACTCGTGGCCGTCGAGCCCAGAACCACAATTTTCGTTGCGCCGTCTTTCCCCGCCACCTCTACCGGAGTCCACTCCATCGTCTCGCCGTGAGTCAACACCACTGGAGTTCCGCCCTCGACTCCAACACGCCAAATATGTCGTCGATCAACATCCAGCGGATCGGCCCCCGCCTGATTCGAAGAAAAAATAACGGCAGTCTTGTCCACACTCAGGGTGACGTCTTCCGTTTCAAATTTTCCCGGCGTCAACAAAGTAGCCGGACCGCCAGTAGTAGCAACCGAATTCGCAGCAACCGAATAAAGATGATTCCATCCATCTTGTTCCGACGAAAAAATAATTCGATTCTTGGCGGCAAATTGGAACGACCAATCTTCTGTCAAAAAGGGCAGCGAATCATCCAGCCCCGAACCGCTCTTCCAAATTTCATGCCCGGAATCGCTCGCGACGTCGTATACCCAGATCGACCATAGTTGCGGCAGCAGCGGAATCAAAGGCTGCTTCATCCCCCTGCCCACCAGACGCACAAAAGCGATTTGGCTGCCATCGGGAGACCAGCGCGGCATCAGATCGCGATCGGCGGTCGGCAACACATAACGCAACGTCTCTTTTCCAAATTCATAAAGGACGACAAAACTGTGATCACCGCGATCACTGATAAAAACGATCTTCTTTCCATCGGGAGACCACTTCGCCTGCGCGTTATTACCGCGCACAAATGTCAGTGCCTTCGCTTTTTCCTTGCCGGAAATCGGAGCGATCCAAATCTGCTTCTTCGCCGACCACACCGCAAATTCCCCGCTCGGCGAAATCTGGATGTCTTCACATCCTTCCTGGTCGCAGCCCATGTCTCCTAGGAGGCGCGGCTCGCCTTTGTCCACATCCGCAGCCCAGACCTGTTGCGAACGCTTCTCAACATTGCTGGTCGGGTCCGCAGTTTCTCCCGCGCCATTCACTTCGCTACCGCGCGCGTACACGACGGTCTTTCCGTCAGACGTCAGCTTTAACGCCGCAATCGGAGTTCCGGTATCGCCGGTATAGTGCGTTACCTGCCGCCCTTCAAAATTGGGAGCATCCGCAATCCAGACATTGCGCTCGCCCTTGGCGTCAAATACCCAGGCGACGCGTCCAGCGTTCTCCGCAGCCACCAAATTTGTGGGGAACGGCGAACTCAGCACTTGTTGAATTGAAAAATGTTGGACTGAAAAACCAGCAGGCGAAGTCTGCGCGAAACAATAAAAAGGAGAGAAGGCCAGAGTGGACGCATAAAAACAAAAGAAGATGCCGACGGATAGATTTCGAAACAACGCTCGCAATAACGATCGAATTCCCATGCGCCGCAGAGTACGTGAAACGACGCGGGGTTGACAACCGCTTTGCTAGCCAGCTATCCGGCGCGGCTGAAATTTACCCAGGCGTCGGATCGCGGTTCAGGCTCAGCCTTCGATTCGCCCGTCTCCAGCAACCCCACAACTCCGCGCAGGTTTTCCCACGCCGCCTGATTCAACGCGGGATCAGAACTGACCAAGTTGCGGATCATGTCCCACGCCGCAATATTTAACGCGCCTTCCGGCGACATTCCCAGCGCCAGCGACACCGAGCACTGCGGACAAAAAACGATCCGCTGCGCCGGCGATTTCTGCCGCGGCTTGATCCCCACAGTTTGCGCAAACATATAAATGGCGACAAATTTCCGTCCGGACTCGAGCTCCCGACTACAGCGGAGGCAATGTACGTTCTCCAAATCGTTCCCCTCAGGCCAACCGGTGGCCAATGAATAGCAATCGCTACCACTTTCCTGGAGGCGACACTCGTCGCGCAAGTACGCAGAAAGATTCCTGCGCGACGATCATCTGCAAAATCCAAAAACGGAGTGCTGAGGACATCCACAGTAGAGTCCAAACACCATTCCGCGATACCATCTCAGGAATGCATCGAGAAGCCATCATCGATCCTGGTGATCCCGGTCATGAGTCCCGGCCTAAGCCCCGCCAGGAAATCCTGCGCGTTGCCGCGCGTCTCTTCCAGCAGCAGGGATACGATGCCACTTCGATGAACGATGTCGCCGCCGCTCTGAAACTCTCCAAAGGCGGCCTCTATCACCACTTCGAATCCAAAGATGAAATCCTCTTCCACATCATGTCGCACGCCATGGACATCACCGAGGAGCGCGTGATCAACGTCGTACGCCGTATCGATTCCGCGACCCTGGCTGGAACCGAAGATCGCCTGCGGACGCTGATCCGCCTACATATTCAGATCGTGCTTAGCCCAGAAGACCGCGAGATTACGGTCATGCTGCATGAGAATCATCCGCTGCCACCAATTTTTCGTCGCAAGATTAACGGCCGTAAAAAAGACTACCTTCACTTTGTCGAACACCTGGTTGCGGATGTCCAGCGCAAACGCAATTCCAAAACTGCAGTCACTCCGCGCGCCGCCGCGCTCGCGTTGGTCGGCATGATTAACTGGATCTACCAGTGGTACAAACCCGACGGCCCTCTGACCGGTGAAGCGCTGGTAGCTCAATTCACCGACATTTTTTTCCAGGGCGCGGTAGGCTGATCCATGCGTCGTCGTAGAAAAAAGCGTGTCGTATCGTGTCGAGAGGTCTGACTGAGAACTGAGTACCGGGAACTGAGAACTGCACTACATGCCCCACTTCCTCCACATCGACCAACTCTCGCGCGAGCAAAGCATCAGCGGCAAACGCTATTTCGAATTCCTCCGCATTCCTGCCATGAGCGCCGGAGTCTACGTCCTCCCAAAAGACGCCACCGACACTCAAAAGCCGCATCGCGAAGATGAGATGTATTACGTCGTCCGTGGAAAAGCCCGCATGCAAATCGGATCGGACCACGCCGAAGTCCGCCCCGGCTCCGTAATTTTTGTCGAAGCTGAACTCGAACATCGCTTCTATGAAATCGAGGAAGAACTAGAAGTCCTAGTATTCTTCGCTCCCGCCGAAAACGAATAAGAAAAGAAACAGCCGATGGAGGGACGGGCGACCTTGCCCGTCCACTACAAGCCGCCTACCCTTTTTACCTCCCATTGACAACCGCGAACGGGTTACACTGCTACGCTGTCATACAAATTACAAAAGGGATTGAGTTCCCGCGCCCATGGCCGAAAGCCCCGGGCAGGATGGATAGAGAACGTGATCAAAACTGGATTTCTCCGACCTTTTATTTTCGTGCTGAGCTTCGTTCTAGGCACCGCTGGATGCGTTGCCCTGCTATCCACGAATTCATCCGCTCAAAACGGAGCGTGGCTGACTCACTCCCACGACGAGCAGCACACTGCTCTCTCTACCGTTCAATCGCAACCGATGAGCGCGATCCACTGGAAAATGCCGGTTGATCTTCACCCGCCGCAAGGAGAAATTCTTATCCACTACGGTTCGCCGCTTGTGACCGCCGCGAACACCGTGATCGTCCCCGTAAAAACAGGCACGAATAGTTTCCGCGTTGAGGCCCGCAACGGCGTCACCGGTAAACGACTCTACACGCAGGCGACCGGATACCAGGCACCCGAAGCCAGTTTCATCCCCGCCTTGGGCCCGACGATTTCAGGCAATACGCTTTTCGTTCCCGACATCGCAGGCCGCGTGCTCGCACGGCAGAACCCCGACGCGGTCAAAGGAACCATCTCTCAACTCTATTTCTACGGAGCAAAAAATTACCGCGCCGATCCCACCGCATATTCGCAGAACGTGCAGATTGACACACCGCTCACCACCGATGCAGCGGGCAATCTCTACTTCGGATTCCTCGTCCTCGGTGCGACGCCGCTGAACCTGCAAAGCGGCATCGCTCGCATCGCCGCCGACGGCACAGGTACCTGGACGTCCGCCGCAACCGCCAGCGCCGACTCGACGATCACCCAAGTCGCCGTTAGTTGCGCGCCCGCAATCTCGACCGACGGCAGCACCGTATATGTCGTCGTGAACAATACGAATTATGGATATCTCGTCGCCCTGGACAGCACGACGCTCGCGCCTTTACATCAAGTCCGATTAAAGGATCCTGCTTCGGGCGACGATGCAACTATCTTCGACGGCAGTTCTTCCACGCCAACCGTTGGTCCCGATGGCGACGTTTATTTCGGCGTGCTTGAGAATCCGTTTCCCAGCCACAACGACCGCGGATGGTTGCTGCACTTCAATAGCACTCTTTCGAAGACGAAGACTCCCGGCAGCTTTGGTTGGGACGACACACCATCCATCGTTCCCGCCTCGTTGGTGAGCAGCTATCACGGAAAATCGACCTATCTGCTCATGACGAAATACAACAACTATGGCGGAGTAGGATCCGGCGACGGAAAGAATCGCATCGCTGTGCTTGATCCCAACGCCACCGAGAACGATCCAATCATCTCCACCACCAAAGTGATGAAAGAAGTCATCACTATTCTCGGAGTTACCCCCGATCCCGACTATCCCGGTGGCGTAAAAGAATGGTGCATCAACACGGCCGCCGTCGATCCCTTCACAAAGTCAATTCTCGCCAACAGTGAAGACGGAAACCTTTATCGCTGGGATCTAACCTCCAACACTTTTACGCAGGTGATCAAGTTGTCCACGGGTGTCGGAGAAGCCTATACGCCCACCGTAATCGGCAGCGACGGCACGGATTACGCGATCAACGACGCAATCCTGGATGCGATTGGGACGAAGTAATTTTATTACAGGAGAAGCGCTTAGAGAGCGTTCACGCCTGCATAAACACCTACAAATTGTCATCCTGAGCGCAGCAGGACGACTTGCGAAGCAGGTTGGCCTGCGAAGTCGAAGGACCCCTACAATCTTCACTTCTGCGAGTTAACTGCGCCAAATGTCGGAATCCCGTCTGCTTCGCAAACGCGATTCGCGCGCTCAGGATGACAATCTTATTTGGAGTTTGTCAGCATCGACTTTCAGCCTGAAGGGCCCTAGAAGGGACGATATATTTCTGCAACTAATTAATTAGTTGCAAGAATTTCGGCGACGACCCTATCGCGGGATCCGTCACTTAAATTTTTCACCCCTCACGAACTCGCGTGCTCCCCTGCTTTCGGTGGGATCCAATACACTTCTTCTTTCAGATTCTCTTTCTTGAACCCAACCCGTTTCAAAATCCCTTTACCGTGCTCGATCATGTCCGGGTGCCCACAAAGATACGCGTTGCTGTTCGCCGCGGAGCATCCCCACATATCGGCGTACTTGCGAATCAGTTCGTCCACGCGGCCGACTTCGCCGTGCCAATTTTCATCTTCCCACGGACGACTCGCCGTGAACACACACTGAAACCAGGGAACCTGCTTGGCGATGTTTTCCAACTCTTCGCGATAGCCAAACTCCCAAGGACGGCTCGCCCCATTTAGCAGAAACAATTTCTGCTCGCCCGTAAAGCGGCCCTCGTTCCAATCTTTGAATAGCGTCCGCACGTAACTCACAAAAGGAGCGATTCCGGTGACGGTGCTGACCATCAGGTGATTCGTGTGTCCCGGATGCGAAGTGTCGAGCGTGAAGCGGCCCTTGGGGATTTTCCGCATCAGCACTTGATCGCCCGACTGTAGTTTGTACAGGAGGGGCGTCAGCGCGCCCTCCGGAACCAATTCAAAAAAGAATTCCAGTTCCGATTCGTACGGAGAAGAAACGATCGAGTACGCGCGCTCGACATTCTTCCCGTCGCGTTCCGCGCCCAGCGTCGCGTACTGGCCGGGAGCGAAAACGAAATCCGCGCCAGGAGCAACGCGGATCATCCAAAGGTCTGGCGCAAACTCCGCGCGTTTTGTAATGCGGCCGAGGTAGTGCTTGTCATCCATAGGGCAGGTCTCAGGTCTTAGTTTTCAGGTCTCGGGAAGAGACTTCAAACTCAAACCCTAAGAAGATACAGCATTCCAGGAATTCACGGGCGGGAGGAAAGACGAAAAGAAAATGGGAAGTGTATTCGCGGGACGGTTTTACTGAGATCTGCGACCGGGAACTGAGAACTGCCCCAAGAAAAACAGCCCGCAAGCTTCTCAGCCTGCGGGCTGTAACGGTGGACTGTTTGGGATTGACTGAGGTGGTCACTCTCGTGGCCCCTCGCTCACTCCGGTGCCCGGCACATTTCGTACCCGGCGGATCAGCCCATATACACGGATTGTTTGCGAGAGTTAGCTCCCGATTTGCCCGACCAAAGGCTACTCGAGAACTCCCCTTAGAGCAACCGCCCTAAGACTCAGCCACCTCACCTGGTCTGGAACTACAGTCACTACATAAATCAGAACTTGTCATCCGACCACCTCCTTTCCGGTGTAATCGCAGAGTACAAAAAAACGCGATCCGGAGTCAACGGGATGTTCAGAGCGTGCCGTGGGAGGCAATAGGGAAGGTCGCAGGTCTCGACTCTCAGTTCTCAGAAAGTGCCAAGGTCGCAAGCAAATTCCGGCAGTGTATCGATTCCGAGAGAGTGAATCCCCTCCAGTACATGCCCGCCAGATACCTACCTGCGTAACTGCCCGTTCCCTAGACTGAAATCACCCCTGCAAAGCAGGAAGACTGTCCCCCAAGTGACTGATCTTTAATCACTGATCTTTAGGAGATTTCTGAGAAGCGTGTAGCGAGAACTGATGGCTGAATGCTGACGGCTGAACTTCTCACCCTTTCCACTGATACGCACCGTCCTGGACCAGCCCCAGATGGGCCAGCACACGATTCGCGAACTCGTGAGCCATAGCGTCGGCGCTAGCGGGATGGTTATAGAAGGTCGGAATCAACGGGAAGATCGTCGCCCCAGCATCTGCGGCAAGCGACATATTGCGGATATGAATCTTGTTCAGCGGAGTTTCGCGGATGCACAACACCAGCGGACGCCGCTCTTTAAGACTTACGTCGGCAGCGCGCTCAATCAGTCTCGACGCTGTGCCATTAGCGATACGGCCAAGCGTTCCGACGCTGCAAGGAATGACGACCATCGCATCAGCTGGATACGACCCGCTGGCCACGTTGGCTCCGATATCAGTGTTGGATTGCTGCTGAATTTTCGTAGAAGTAGTGCCGATGATTTGTCGAAGGAGATCAGAACGCCCTTCGATCGCAAGCTCTTCAGCCATCACGCGCAGTCCGCTGTCGGACGCAATGAAGTTCACCGTCTTGATCCGCGAATCGCGTTCGACGGCGAGCAAGAAGTGTTTCAGAAATAAAGATCCACTGGCACCCGTAGTGGCAACAGTAAGGTTTTCCGGTACGAGCAGGGACAAAGTTGGCGCTCCACGAGGCAGCTGGAATTGAACGACCCCTAAAACTGAGGATAGGGACGCCACCAAAGCTAGTCAAGACGAGCAACGCGAACGACTATCGACCAGCGACTATCGACCAACGACGGTTCTATGCCCTCCAGCACCCTACGATCACGACGCAGCGCCGCCCAACTCCACGCTATCGCCAGCGTTGAGCGTGAGATTTGCGCAATCGATCCTGTCGCTGGACGCAAATATCTTCGCGCCTTTCGCGAAGCCTACAGTTCATACGAAAAAGTTGTGGAAGCCGGCGATGTGGTCCGAGAAATCTCTGGCGCCGCGGTCGCATTGGTCGGCGACTACCACGCGCTTCCAAACTCGCAACGCTATGTCGCCGCTCTGCTCCGCGACCCCGCATTGCGGGACCGTCCAGTGATCCTCGGGCTAGAGACGATTTTCTCTCGCGACCAGCACATTCTCGACGAATGGTATCGCCGCGAGATTGGAGAGGCCGAACTGCGTCAACGAATCCGTTTCGATCTCGATTGGGGATACGACTGGACTCCATTTTTCGAACTCATCTCCACCGCTCGCGATCAAGGCGTATCTGTCCATGGGCTGGATTGCACGCCTCGCGAAGACCTCCGCAAGATCAAAGCGCGCGATCGCCACGCGGCCAACAAGATTGCAGAACTGCGCAGCGAAAATCCCAACGCGCTCGTCATCGTGTTGTTCGGCGAGTCACACCTCGCGCCAGAGCATCTGCCGACGCTACTCCGGCAACGACTTCCGGACAACCGTGTCCTGACAATTCTCCAAAATGTCGATGCTCTTTATTGGCGCGCCGCCGGAGAAGACCGTGATCACGTCGAAGCCGTCGCGGTCAGCAAAAATCTATTTTGTGTCTTTAACGCCACTCCGCTGGAAAAATACGAAAACTATCGCTTGTGCCTCGATCGCTGGGGACGCAGTGACGGTGATAGTGATAGTGATAGCGATAATGACAATGAAAACGGAGGCCTTGTTCCGGATGAGAGCGGCGTCCAAGCCGCACCGGATCTCGCGCCAACGCTACACAATCTCATCGAAGGACTCGCGCGCTTTCTCGGGATCCAGCGACAATCACGGCACAACACCACTCAGCCCCGACTTCTGGTCGATCAAATGCCCGAGGTCTATTCACGTACCTCCGACGCTCTGATTCGGAGTCTCCTCTCGCGCAAAGGGTTCAACGCCGAACAACGGGAGACACTCTTGGGCCGGGTTCAAGAAAAAACTCGTGGCAGCGTATATCTCTCAGCGCTCAACGCCATCTACGTGAGTGAATTTCGTATGGCCGATTGCGCCGAAGACGCTGCTCGTTTCCTTCATCAGGCCTGTCGCGGATTACCAAATTTCTGCGCCGGCAAGAGTTCAGCGCCGCATTCGTCGAAATTCGAGTCGTTTGGCCGCGACAAGAATAAGAACGAAGCCGATTCGTTCTACATCACCGTCTTTGAACATGCGCTCGCTTTCTTTGGATCGCGTATCTTATATCCCGCGCGACCGGCAGTCCGGGATGCCGATCTGCAAGAAATGTTTGACATCACCCGTGAAGATCTCGAACAGCAGACATCGCTTCCATTTGTGGATGCCGTCGAAGCCGTCGCATTCTTGATCGAACATCGCACTCATGCATGTAGCAAAGAAGATCTGCAAGACGAAACGCTGCCGACGCCCTTCACCGGACGAAAGTACGAATACGCTGCCCAGCAACTCGGATACTTAACCGGAAACGACCTCTACGATGCGTACCTCGCTGGTAGATTCACTACCGTCGCTTTACGAAAACTCTTCCTCACACACATAGAAAATCCCGGACTTGCCTACGAAGCCTACGCGCAACTGAGAACGCGATTGCAGGAACGTTAGATTTCGCTTTTACCCTGTGTCCCTCTGTGCCCCTGTGGTAAAGCCTTTGACCTCCCTTCGTGAACCTTAGTGTACTTAGCGGTAAAGCCGTTGACTTGTCTCCTCGAAGGCCGCACGAAGTTTCAGATTTTCCTCACACTGCGGTATCCTCACCTGTCCGATGCCTGACGACTTCCCACTCCAGTCCCAGACGCCCGATTCGCTGATGCTTTTCGGTTTCTGGTATCGCGCACTCCCCTCCGATCAAGTGCACGCTGGAGAACTCTCCAAAGCGATGTTGTTGGAGCAGCCTCTAGTCATCGGACGCGACCAACAAGGCAAAGCCTTCGCATTGCGCGATGCCTGTCCCCATCGCGGCATGCCGCTTTCCTGCGGACACTTCGATGGCAATCAAATTGAATGCTCCTATCACGGCTGGAAATTCGACGCCCACTCCGGACAGTGCCTACTAATTCCGTCGCTCGTCCCCGAACAAACCTTGAAATTCGATCGTATCTACGCCGGTAGTTATCCCTGTGAAGAACGCGACGCGTTCATCTGGGTTTACATCCCCGATCCCGGCCCGGTCGGCGCTGGATTCACCAAGCCCGCACCCGCTCCGATTCCAGCGCCGGAGATCCCGAAATTCAGCGACAAATATAAAATTGCCTATCTCACCGCCGACCTACCCTGCTCCGTCGATCACGGCATCATTGGATTAATGGATCCCGCGCACGGCCCTTTCGTCCATCAGGCATGGTGGTGGCGCACTCAACATTCGATCCACGAAAAGAAGAAAAACTTCGAGCCGATTCCATACGGATTCCGCATGAGCGCGCACACTCCAAGCTCCAACAGCGCTCCGTATAAGCTCCTGCGTCTCTACGCGGACGCCGATTCGATCAATACCACCATCGACTTCGTCCTACCGAATCTGCGATCGGAAATTATTCGCGCTGGAAAATATTGGTTCTCGAGCGTGACAACCGTCACTCCGATCACCCGCAATCAGTGCCGCATCGACGTGGTCGCCGCCTGGAACCTCTTTCGCTGGATACCTTTCGGCCCTGAGCTTCTGAAATTCGTCTTCGCGAAATTCGTAGAACAAGACCGCCGCACCATGGAGCTGCAGTCCGAGGGATTGAAGCACAATCCGCACCTGATGCTGATCGACGACGCCGACCGTCCCGCAAAATGGTATTTCGGATTGAAGAATGCGATGCTGGATGTGAAGAAGAATGGCGGAGAGTTCAAGCATCCACTGGCGGGGCCGGTGACGCTGAAGTGGAGAAGCTGAAGAGCAGGTTGCAGGTCTTAGGTCTCGGGTCTCAGGAAAGTCACAACAAACAGACACGCTGCCGGAGGGTTTTTCCTGCGACCCGAGACCTGACACCTGCGACCTATCCTCCCACCAGCCAATCCATCGCTTCTTCGCGGGTCTTAAACGTCACAATCTCGCGCTGAGAAAACGTGTGGAAGTTTTCCATGAACGCATGTGGGATGCTTTCTGTCCCAACCCACGCCGTCTTCTTCACAAAGGGACGATCCAGCGTGAGCACCTCTTTGACCTTCATCGCGACCGCGTGGTCCACTGTGGCTCCGGTCCAGTCGGAGAACGTTATCAACGATCCGCGCGGCTCCCGCGCCACCGTTTCGCGTAACTCTTCGAGGAGCAGCATCATGTCATGGGCACTGGCATTTGTGAAATCCACCAGCAGAATCCGTTTGCCCTTGTGCTCAACAAATCGTATGGGATCTTCCATAATTGTCTCTAGTAGCACCCAGACATCTGGCCGGTAATACTTTACCCCGTAAACACCTGTTCTCCCCGTGGTAAAGATTTTCCGACCAGAGAAGCTTACTCGAGCAGCGAATCCGCAATGCCGTAAACCGCAGCCAGCGCGGAGTCCAGCGCCGCCGCATCCTTACCGCCTGCCTCGGCCAAGTCAGGACGTCCGCCGCCTTTGCCGCCAACCTTTTCGGCCACTTTGCCGACAATCTTTCCAGCCTGAATTCGTCCCGTCAGATCTTTCGTGACGCCAGCGATTAGAGAAACGTTCCCATCCAGAACCGAACCGACCACCACGACGCCCGATCCAAGTTTCTCGCGGAGTTGATCTACCAACGTCCGCAGTTGCCCGCGATCAAGATTGTCCACGCGATGCGCCAGCACCTTCACCCCGCGTACTTCTTTAATTTTGTCACTCTCGTTAATTGCCCCGACCGAAGCCGATGCCGACTTCATCCGCGCTTGATCAAGCTCACGCGTCAGCCGTTTGATTTCCGCGTCGCGCTTCTCGAGTTCCGAGCGCAGCGCGTCCGCTGGGGAAAGCAAAGACGCAGAGGGTCCCCCATCCTTTCGCGTTTTTTGCGAAAGGGTGGGCTCGGCAACACTTGCGCCAGCCAAGCTTGAACCCGCAAAACTTGCGACCACATTTTCCAGTTCATGATCTTTACGGAAGTGCCGCAATGATCCCTCGCCGGTGACAGCTTCAATTCGGCGCACACCGGACGAGACGCTTCCCTCTTTTAAAATCTTGATTAGCCCGATTTCTCCGGTCGCGCCTGTGTGCGTGCCACCGCAAAGCTCCGTAGAGAAATCTCCGATCTTGATTACGCGAACCTTATCGCCATACTTCTCTCCGAAGAGAGCCATGGCGTGATACTCGTTCACTGCAACATCGATCGGAACGTTCTCAATGATCTGAACTTTTTCGTTGCGCAAAACTTCTTTGTTGATGATGTCTTCGATGTCCTGCAATTCCTCTTCCGCAACTCCAGTAAAGTGCGAAAAATCAAAACGCAGATGATTGGGAGCGACCAGCGATCCCGCCTGCTTCACGTGTTTCCCCAAAACCTCACGGAGTCCAGCTTGAAGCAAATGAGTCGCCGTGTGATTGCGCATCGTCGATTCACGGATCGCAGCGTCCACAACGGCATCAACTTTTTGCCCGACCCGAATTCCCTGTTTCGCGACCGCTTGATGCGATCGCACGCCTTGCACCGGGTAATAACATCCCGTCACCTCCGCGATGACGGTATTGTGATCATCGGAGTAGAACCATCCACGATCCCCGACCTGTCCGCCAGACTCGGCGTAGAAGGGAGTGTGATCCAAAATGACTTCGCCTTGCTCTCCCGGCTTAAGTTCTTGCGCGCCTTGCCCGCCCTTGATGATGGCAAGCACTTCGCAGCAGTCTGAGCGCGTTTGTCGATAGCCTTCAAATTCAGATTTCGGAAGTTGCTGGTACGCAGGATTCGCGGTCTGCTTGGCTGCGCCTTTCCAGGAGGCTCGCGCACGATCGCGTTGCTCGGCCATGGCTTGATCAAAACCAGTTTGATCGAAAGCGATTCCTTGATCCCGAGCGGCGTCCTGCATGAAATCGAGCGGCATTCCGAAAGTGTCGTAGAGCTTGAACGCATCAGCGCCCTGAAGTTTCGCGATTTCGGACGCCACGCCTGTCCCGGATGTTGAACTTAGATGTAACACTTCTTCGAGTTTCTTGAGACCTAAATCTAATGTGTGCGCGAACCGTGTTTCTTCCGCTAGCACCGCCTTCGAGACACGCTCCGCCGTTTCCTTCAATTCGGGGTAAGCGTCCTGCATCAGATCGCGCACTGCGAACACCATTTCATGTAAGAACGGCTTCTCTTGCCCGAGTAAACGTCCATGCGTAATCGCACGACGGATGATCTTACGGAGCACATAGCCGCGGCCGTCGTTCTGAGGAACGACTCCATCAGAAATAAGAAAGGTTGCCGCTCGCGCGTGGTCCGCAATCACACGCAGCGATGCCGCAGACTTCGTATGAGCTTCTTTGTCGCGCTCTTTTTTAAGCGAAGCTCCTGTCAATTCCGCTGCCCGCTTAATCAACGGCGTAAACAGATCCGTATCGTAGTTCGAAATCACGCCCTGCAAAACAGACGTGACGCGTTCCAACCCCATCCCCGTGTCGATGGACGGCTTGGGCAGCGGATCCAATTTGCCCGAGGCGTCGCGATCAAACTGCATGAAAACAAGATTCCAAAGCTCGACATAGCGTCCGCAATCGCAACCGAATGCGCAGTCTGCATGACTCTGATCGCTAGCGATCACGCCCATGTCGTAATGAATCTCGCTGCATGGGCCGCAGGGGCCGGTGTCACCCATCTGCCAGAAGTTGTCTTTCGAACCAAATTCGAAGATGCGATCTTTCGGGACGTTTTGTCCGATCCACAGGTCATAGGCTTCAGCATCACGCGGAACGCCGTTTTCACCTTTGAAGATCGTCACATAGAGTTTCGACTTATCAATACCAAACCACTCCGGAGAAGTAATCAGCTCCCACGCGTAAGCGATCGCATCCTTCTTGAAGTAATCTCCAAAAGAAAAATTCCCCAGCATCTCAAAAAATGTGTGATGGCGATTGGTGAAGCCGACATTTTCCAGATCGTTATGCTTGCCGCCCGCGCGCACGCATTTTTGCGACGTCGTCGCCTTGTTGTAGTCGCGCTTTTCGAGGCCGAGGAAGACGTCTTTGAACTGGTTCATCCCGGCATTGGTAAACAGCAGCGTCGGATCGTTGGCGGGGACGAGCGAGGACGAGTGGACCTCGCGGTGTCCCTTCTGGATAAAAAAATCCAGAAACTTGCGGCGAATTTCGGAGCCAGTGAGCATGGAAGATTTAATTCTAAATGAAAGGCGAACCTTCACCACAGGGAGCACGGAGGAACACAGGGGATACTTGAGTTAGGGCGGATCCTACACGAAGTTCTAAAAAACAAGGACGGGCGGGGCGCCCGTCCCCACATCAACGACGAAATTACTTCACGGCGTCGTCAGTCTTTTCGGCCGCTTTCTTGGTGGCATGACCGACAGCCTTGGTGCCTTTTTTCACGCCCTTGCCGGTATCTTTGCCCGCGGTCTTGGTGGCATCGGCCGTCTTATCCGCAGCCTTCTCGGTCGCGTCGCCTGTTTTGACGGCTGCTTTCTTGGTTGCGTGGCCAGTCTTTTTTGCGGCGACCTTGGTAGCGTGGCCGGTATCGTCCGCAGCTTTCTTCATGTCGTCGCCCGCTTGGCCGAACGAGAGTGTTGTCATCGCCAGCAGCGCAGCTGCCATCATCAGAGAGATTTTCGTTTTCATATTTCCTCCAGATCGCTTACAGAAATTGTGCATCGTTAAATCGCTACTTTTCAGAGAGCTCGGAAATCGCCCAAAAGAGTATGCCGTAACCCCGCATCCTGGGCAAGCATTCGGACGTAGCCAGAATCACACTCACTACGATTCGATTTCATGACGCCTCGGCGGTCTCACTTTCCAGCGCGGTGAGAACTTCTTCGTCGATGTCCCATTTCTTAAGAATCGCAAAAATGGTTTTCGATCCAAATCCAGCTCGCATCAAATTCCGAAAAACGCGCGCCGTCTGTTTCTGGTCGATCGGCTTCTTGAGACGCTTGCGGCTCAGATAGGCACGGGCCAGTGTCTCTTCTTTTACATCTTCATAAACGGAGGAAACCGCCTTCTCGATAACGTCGCCATGAACTCCCTTGACTCTAAGTTCGTTAGTGACACGATTGCGCCCAAATTTTTCGTTGTCGCGACGGTACGAAGAAAACGCAGTCGCGTACTTCGCGTCGTTCAGATATCCCTGATCTTTGAGGCGGACGACGATCAACTCCACCAAAGTCTTGCCGAATTCAGTCTCGGCTTCGACGCGATTGCGCAACAAGCGCTTTAACTCCGCAACGGAACGCTGGCGACGCGCCAACGCGCCAACCGCATATTCGTAAAGCTCGGCTTCGGTGAACAGTTTCCTGGGACGCCCAAACGCCATCGCTAGACCTTCGCCATAGTTACACGATAGCGCGATATGCGGCTCAGCGATAGGCGTCGGAAGTTGGCCACCCGGTTTATTTCGGAGGAGCCGATCCCGGAGCCGTCGCTGGCATGGTGGTTGGGAATGCAGGCGGAGGAGGAACCGGCTGAATTGTCCCTAGACCGGGAGAGGAGATCGGCGCAACCAGGGCATCCTTTGCCGAGGTCGGCAGCTTATCCACATCCCGCATCAGCACCGCGATTTGCCACATCTGCGTTTCGGAAAGCGATTTGCTGAATCCCGGCATCCCGGTCAGACGAATGCCATTGAAAATCTTCCAGTAAGTTTCGCCAGCCTCATCATCGGTCACGCCTTTGCCCTGAAATAATTGCGGGGGACGCGGATACATTCCGTTGGCAATCGCCGTCTTTGGAGCGAGCGGCACTCCGTGGCAAACCGCGCAATGCTGCTTATAAAGGTCGGCACCCGCGACATAGTTGGTCTCGTTCGCTTGAATCGGAATACTCTTCGGCATTTCTTTCGCGATTCGCGCATCCAAAGCTTTGTGCGCTAGGAAAGATTCAAATGGCATATCGGAATCAGTGGTCGCTACCGGTGCGCTGCCGCCAGCAAAATACATGTAGGCGCCGAGGGGTACGAGAACGATGCCGAGTATCACTCCGATAATGAATTTCATTGGTAGATTCCTAGTGTGACTAAGATTTTACAAATTTACATTACCACCCGTATCCAATATCTTTGAGCCGGGCATACAATTGCGGATACCCTGGCGGCCTCATTATCACAGGTTCCCTGGGCACCAACAACTAGAACAGCTGATGGACCAACTATGCGAATTGTGAGCGTGGCAAGTGCATTTCCCCAGCATTACTATTCGCAGGAAATGTTGCTGGCAGCCCTGCAGGAATACTGGGGCGATCAAATTGAAAATCCAAATGTACTGCGGCGTCTTCACCGCCACGTCGGAGTAGATGGCCGTTTCCTTGCGCTTCCCAAAGAAGAATACGTAAAGATGCGCACCTGGGGCGAGGCCAATCGTCATTGGATTCGCACCGCCAAAGAGTTGGGCGAGAAAACGATCACCGCCGCGCTCGCCGATGCAGGCTTGAATGCGAAGCAACTGGGCGCGATCTTTTTCGTTTCAGTCACTGGCATCAGTAGTCCTTCAATTGACGCGCTCCTAGTCAATCAAATGGGACTGTGCAGAAACATCCGACGCACCCCGATCTTCGGTCTCGGCTGCGTGGCGGGTGCAGCCGGGATTTCGCGCGCAGCGGATTATGTGCGCGCTTATCCCGATCAGGTCGCTGTCGTGTTGTCAGTCGAACTTTGTTCGCTCACGCTGCAGCGCGAAGATGTTTCGATGGCGAACATGATTTCCGCCGGGCTGTTTGGAGATGGCGCTGCCGCAGTAATTATCGCTGGTGCAGATTGCGGTTTGACCGGTCCGCGCATCCTCGCAACGCGCTCCGTTTTTTATCCCGACACCGAAGAGATGATGGGATGGGACATATCGGAAAAAGGTTTTCGCATCGTTCTCTCGCGTGACATTCCAGACTTGGTGCGAGGCAATCTCGCGCGCGATCTCGATCAGTTTCTCGCGGAGAGATCGCTCACTCGAGCCGACATCGGCAGTTGGGCACTCCATACTGGCGGCCCAAAAATCCTCGAAGCTACTGCAGACGCGCTCGGATTAAAAAACGGCGAACTCGACGTCTCCTGGGATTGTCTTCGCCGAACCGGCAACTTGTCGTCTGCTTCCGTTCTCGTCGTTCTGGAAGAAGTGATGAAGAACCGCCGCCCCGAACCCGGCACACTAGGATTGCTGGCCGCGATGGGCCCCGCCTTCTGTTCCGAATTCGTTTTGCTGGAGTGGTGACGACCCGCGAACCTGTTTTTGCATCTGGCCGACAAAATCATGCCGAGTTTTCTAAATTCGTATGACGTTGTCGTAATCGGTGGCGGCCCTGCTGGGCTCGCGACTGCTATCGCCACTCGCCAGCATGGACTCAGCGTGCTAGTCGCCGATGGCGCCACCCCTCCGATCGATAAACCCTGCGGCGAAGGGTTAATGCCCGACGGAGTCGCAGCCCTCGGCCAACTCGGCATCGCCATCCCATCGAACGAGGCCTTCCCGTTTCGTGGCATCCGTTTCCTGAGCGATGGTATTAAGGCCGAAGCCGCATTCCCTAACGGCTCCGCCTACGGAATCCGCCGCACTCATCTGCACCGCATCATGCTGGATCGCGCCGCGGCCGTTGGCGTTCACGCCCTCTGGCAATCGCCGGTAACCCATTTCGGTGCTGATGGTGTAATGGTCGGGGGAAAATTAGTGCGCGCGCGCTGGATCATCGGTGCTGACGGCAGCGCTTCCCGCACCCGAAAGCTGGCCGGACTCGATCCCCGCGCGTACACATCGAACAAGACGAATTTCCGCTTCGGATTTCGCCGGCACTACCGCATTTCGCCCTGGACCGATTTCATGGAACTTCATTGGGGTTGCGGCTGTCAGATTTACGTCACGCCCACGAGTCGTGAAGAAGTCTGCCTCGCACTGGTCTCTCACGATCCAAAATTTCGAATCGATGAAGCGCTTATCGAGTTTTCAGAGCTTGCGGAGAGAGTCAAAAGTGCGCCCTACTCTTCCACGGAACGTGGCGCAATCACCAGCAATCGCAAATTGCCGCGCGTCTATCGCGGACACACAGCCTTAGTCGGTGACGCCTCGGGCGGGGTCGACGCCATCACCGGAGAAGGATTGTGTCTTGCCTTCCAACAAGCCCTTCTCCTCGGCAAATGTCTAACCACCGGAAACCTCGCTCGCTATCAAGCCGGTCATCGCAGCTTGAGCCGGCGTCCCGCGCTGACGGCCGATCTGATGCTGTTCATGGCGGATCACGGCCGCTTGCGCCATCGCATCATGCAGGTTTTTCAGAGCAGTCCCCGCTCCTTTGCTGGAATGCTGGCCATGCATGTGGGAGAAGGTTCCGCCCGTGACCACATCTCGAACGGAATCGCGATGGGATGGCAATTGCTGAAAGTTTGAGCTAGTTACCTCTATCTGGTTACCTGCGGTGACCTTCTTCCAGCGTGATCGACCGACGCGTCTGATTGAGTTCCGTCGTTCGGAAAGAATATCTGCAATCTTCTGCACCTGCCCGTCTACGACGTCCGCAAGTGCTTGCAGCGTCACGCACAATTCTCTGCGGCGATTGGCAATCCCCTTGCACTCATACAAATATCCGACCCAGCAGCAAAGTTTAGACGTTTCTTAGGGAGAAACGCAGTAACCAAAAGCGTTTCCTATTTGGAGGAGTTCTATTATGTTTCATAACCGCCTGCTCTCGTCTTCTACTGCTGGACTGATCACGGCTGCTCTATTCATCACCCTTTCGTTCACAACAGTGGCTGCAGCCGATACGCTAGGCCTCAACGGAAGCGCTTTACACTTCGGAACAAGCACTCCAAATTACGTCGGAACACATTCCGTCAGCTTTCCTGGCGGTCAGGTCGCATCTGCACCCGCGATCTCCGTCTCGAAGGTCAGGACTGGAAACGCTAACTTCGGCGGGACGCACAGCACGATCAGCTACCGCGCCAAGAACTGGAATGGTGGAAGTCCGAAGGCTCCAATGTCCACTCCCGAGCCCGGTAGTTTGATGCTGCTCTCGACTGGACTGGTGGGTGTCGCGGGTATGGTGCGCCGCAAGTTGCACAACCCGCTCAGGGCTTGAGTCTAATTTTTGCATTTGGTTTTTCCTCGTAACTCCGTGTAACACCCTTGATCGCCGCCATCAGCGGAAATCTGATGGCGGCTTTTTCTTGCTCTACCGTAACTTCTCGTCTTTCTGCACATCCCATCGCCAGCCCTGCAAATCAGGGAGATGATTTCGCAACAAATTCAATCCTCACAGGAGACTTGCGTCTATGAAAACGATGTTTGTGAAAATGATGTCCGCCGCCATGTTGTTCGGTGCCATGGCTCTCGCGCAGTCCAGCGATTCCATGAAACAGGATGACATGAGAAAAGATGACCAAATGAAGAGCGATCAAATGAAGAACGGCGACTCAATGAAGAAAGATGACAGCATGAAAAAGGACGACATGAAAAAGGATGACATGTCGAAGGACTCCTCCAAGAAGCAGAAGAAATCGAAGAAGACTAAGAAGACAGATAATGGCATGCCGAAGGATGAGATGAAGCATGACGATGGAATGAAGCACTAAGAGTTCTTGCCGTCAGACCTCTGCGAAGTACCCCATAGAACAAATCGACCCATGACGGGCGCTCCGGCGCCCGTCTCAGTTAATGCTGTGATACTGCCCGCCCGTTCTTACTCTTGGTATTCCGGATCACGTTTCCATCCCGATAGCATCGAGAAGAAATTCGACCAGCCATGCAGGATGACCATGATCAAGTGCCCTGGAATAAACGAAAGAAAACCGCACATCGCCGCGAAATGCCAAATGCGGGTGAGATGAAATCCACCCAACAAAAATGCTAACCACGAAAACTGCGTGGGCTTGTAAAGAACGATTCCAGTTATGAGCGATAGCACTCCGAACCCAACGGTAGACGTGTAAGCCAATTTCTGCAGCGGATTATATTGGCCCGTAGCGGGCGGCTTTGGGCCAAAGAAGAAATAATGTCTAGCCATCGGCCATACTCCCGGGATGTCGCGTGGCATAAACAACACCGTTCTGTAGTGGCCACTGATCAGTTGATATCCCAGGTACAGGATCCCGGTACCCGCAAACAACCACATAAACGTGAAATGCCACTGCAAAGCCCCGCCTAGCCATCCACCGAGTGTCAGCGATTTTGGAATGTCGAGCAGAACCTTTTGTGGAATCTTCGGACCAAAGCTCGGGAAGGCGCGGAAAATCCGCAACCCGCTCGTCACCATCACGAACAGGCTGATGGCATTGACCCAGTGCGTAATCCGAATCGGCAGCGGATGCTCATAGGCGGCGCGGACCAACTCCGGCCCTTCTTCTTCCGTCCGTGAATTCTGAGCGACCGCGTCCTCAACTGGCACGTGAGCAGCAGGGACAGAAAAGTCGGCGGCAGGTGTCTCGGCCTTCGCTGTCGGTGTTTCGCGTCTTCCTATTCCTGCGATTCCATCGACCGCGCTCGTCCCCGGTGCGCCCGGCGATTCAAGGTGTGGAAGCGATTTTTTCTGCTCTCCCTCGTTCTCACTTGGCATCACAGGCCTCCAAACCAGCTGTACCCCTGGTCTTCCCAATAGCCCGTCTTTCCAGGCTTCAGCACATTCGTCACACGGATCGTATCCAAGTACTTCGCTTGCTTGTATCCCAATTTGGTTGGCATCTGCAGCCGCAACGGAGCCCCATGCTTGCGGTCCAGCGGTTCGCCGTACATCTCGTAACAAAATAGCGACTGGGGATGCAGGGCCGACGGCATATCAATCGATTCGTAGTAATCGTCCACGCACTCGACTTCCAGATAGCGAGCGCTCTTATTCGCCCCGACTAGTGTTAGGAAGTCCGAGATTCGCGTCCCGCCAAAAGAACCAATTACATCCCAACCTTCGACACAGACGTGTCGCGTGTTCTGGTTCAACTTTGGCAGCGACTGGATCTGTGCCAGCTTATATTCTCCCGGGTGCTGCACATCGCCTTCGACGGTCAGCGTCCACTTCTCCAAATCTACTTCCGGATCGAGCACGTCATAACCGTTGTAGGGAAACTTCGCGAAAGGAACGACGTCAGAATTCGAAAATGTCCGCGCTAGATGCCGCTCGCGAAACAGCGCTCCGGATGCCCAGTCGCTGAACCGGACTCCCTCTTCCACCAGCCGATCGCTAACCTTGGGAAACAAAAACACGCCCAACGCAGCCACCGGCGCCAGCTTCAACAGTTGCCGGCGACTCTGTCTCTTAAGTTCCTTCTCTTCAAGTCGTGTGATCATGAGAATCAGGTCCTAACTCCTTTTAAGGGCCACTCTGTCTTCGCTGTTACATCCGCCATTCACAAGAGCAGACGGTAGCACAGAATGGGATGCGGAAGTCGCGGCTAAGTTTCATGCGAGTCGCTGGTCGATAGCCGATCGACAGCCAATCGAGAGTCGCTCGATCGTCACGAGTCGATTTCCCGCTCAAGACCGTGTCACTCCCACCACTCCCGCGTTCACCGAGACACGCACAAAAACTTGCCGCTGCATTAACTGCATTCTTTTCAGCGGGCTAGCTTTGGCTCCACGTCTGCTTCCCATCTTGCGTACTGCGGAGGCGAATCATGGAAACAATGCTGCAAGCCCTTGTAATCATCGGTGGTTTAACCTTTTCTCTAGCGGCGTCTCTGCTAATCGAAGAACTTATTTTCGGACAAATCGTACGCGTCGCATTTGCGCGCCGACCCAGCGGTGCCAAGCCTGATGCGAGCTGACGCGATGAATCGGCTGCCGTATCCCAAGCGCTATAATCAGCCCATTCCTCACATGGGAGCGCGAACGTTGAGCAGTCTGCGGCTGGGTTGGCTAGCTTCGTTCCTAGTCGCAGTGGCGATTCTTCCAAGTTCGCTCCACGCATCTTCTCTCGAAGACACAGCCCGCCAATTTGCGAATAAAATCGCCTCCGCCGCCGGTCCCGGAGCTTTCGGATTCGAAATCAGCAACCGTTCATCGCTGGACGAAAAATCCGTACGCGAAATCGCCAACATCTTGAACGCGCAGCTCAATGCGGATAACGTGCGCGTTGCTGCACTCGATCCGCTCAGCGGAACCATCGAAGTGTTTCTCTCCGAAAACCTGCGGGATTATGTTTGGACCGCCAAAATAAAAGCGGAATTGGGATCCGGAAAAAATGACGAACGAGTCGTTCTCATCTCTCTGCCGCTACCGCCCTCTGAAGCAACCGTCGTCTCCAGTTTGCCGATGGTTATAAAAGCAACGCCGCTGTTCTCCCAACAACAACCAATGCTCGACTTGGCGCTCGCTGAGACATCCGGAGGGGCGCGCTTGATCGTTCTCAACGACGACGCGGTCGTGACTTATCGACATCCGTCGAACGATCAAACCAAAACCTGGCAGCTCGAAACCTCATTGCCTATCAATTTTTCGCACTCGCTCCCTCGAGACCTCCGAGGTCGTTTGTTGTTACGCCGCGATCATCTCTTTGACGTGTACCTTCCGGGAACTTTCTGCCAGTCGAGTTCCGGCGCTACTGTTCCTCCGGGTCTCAGTTGCCAAGATTCAGCGGGATCCGATCTTTGGCCCTTAACCTCCGACGACGCCGGAGTTCGTGCATTCTTTGCGACCTCGCGCAATTTCTTTACGGGATCGCTATCTCCCGCCATCGGGAAAATTGCTAACGTCCCATCGTTTTATTCTGCAGCTGCGCTCCCGAGTTCCATCTCAACTTTCTGGATCTTCGCTGCGGTTGATGGATCGGCCCACTTCGTGGACGGATTCTCGGACCAGGTAATCCCTGGCAGCCGGTGGGGAAGCGATTTGGCCGGAGTCCGCTCCGGCTGCGGATTGGGTTCTCAATTGCTCGTCTCAGAGAGTTCGACGAGTCGTCAGGGAAATTCCGATGCCGCTGATTCAAGGCGTGACAGCCTACGCGCATATGAGTTCCACGACCGCGAGCCAGTCGCAGTTAGCCCCCCCATCGATTTTGATGGATCGATCGTCACGCTCTGGGCGGAAAGCAGCGGCCAGAGCGCAACCGCAATCGTGAAAAATAAAACAGGATGGTATGAAGCGTATCGCGTATCACTTTCGTGCAACTAGCGAGCCTTCGCGCAAACCTGCCACCACTGATTCGAGTGTGGGGACGGGCGTCCTCGCCAGCCGCGCGCAGGTCGACCGCCATCCACGGCCAGCGCATCTCCACGGAAGCAAGCTCCGAAATGCGATCCTGTCCGTATCCCCGATTCTGTTAGCTGTTTCCATCATCCTCACGGCCGCCGCGGCTCATGCCGCCTCACGCCCCCAATACGGCGGAACTCTACGTATCATGATGGCGTCCGCTCCCAGCACTCTCGAAGTAGCAGCGAACGCGACAGCAACTGAATATTGGGACCTGGCACGCACCTTATCCCTCATCGGCGATTCGCTCGTCCAGCTCGACATCGGAGGACGGCCGCAAGCGGCGCTGGCCGTCGCGTGGCGGAATGATCCAAATTTTCGTCATTGGCAATTCACGCTTCGATCGGGCGTAAAGTTTCACGACGGTAGCCCGGCTTCACCGGAAACCGTCGCGCAAATTCTGAGCGCAATCCATTCGGAGTGGAAAGTTCAAGCAATTGCGGGCTCGGTCACGATCGATAGCGAAGCGCCCATGCCTTTCCTGCTCGCCGAGGTAGCCTTGCCGCAAAATCTCTTATTAAAGAGAAACTCCGATGGACTTCCCATTGGCACCGGACCTTTTCTAATCGCAGATTGGCAGCCGGGAATCCAACTCAAACTCGTGGCGAACGAAAATGGATGGGCGGGTCGTCCGTTCGTGGACTTCGTCGAAATCGAATATGGCAAGTCACTCCGCGACCAATCCATATCTCTCGGATCGGACAAAACCGACATCATCGAAGTAGCCCCGCAACCTCCAAATGCGTCGCAGGCGCGCACCACTTCTTCGTCCTCAAAATCATTACCCATCGAATTGATGGCGCTGCTTTTTTCCCAAAATTCAAGAACACAAGATATCCGCCTCCGCAAAGCGCTCGCACTCGTCGTCGATCGCAAACCCATTCAGAACGTGCTTCTGCAAGGCGTAGGAGAACCCACCGCCAGCATCCTTCCCAATTGGATGACGGGCTACAGTGCGGTGTTTTCAACGAAGTCCAATCTGCAACAGGCCCGCGCCGTGCTCGAAAACTCGCGACAGCCTGCGCTCACTTTCAGTTACGACCCGACGGACCCGCAAGCTCAGTTGATCGCAGAGCGAATCGCGTTATACGCGCGCGAAATCGGCGTCACCCTCCAAGTTTCGTTGACAGGTACTACGGACATTCGTCTCACGCGAGTGGTATTGCCAAGTCCCGATCCCACGACGTCGCTCATCGGAGCGGCGCATGAACTCGGACTACCACAGCCCGCCTTCGCCGCGACGCCCCGTCGTGATTCGGTGGAAGAGTTGTATCAAGCCGAACGTGGCTTATTGGACGATCATCAGGTCATTCCACTTTTCCATCTTCCTATCGCGACCGCGATCAATCCGCGGGTGCGCAACTGGAGCCCAGATCAACTGGGACGATGGGATGGATTGAACAAATGGAATGGCCGGAACGACGGGAGTGGCGAAACTCATTCGTTAGCCGACGCGTGGCTTGCCGATTCACAAACGGAAAATCACGAAGTCACATCTCCTCAGGCGGCCCATCGATGAGCTTTCGCAAAAAGCTTCTGCTGCTCTTTGCCGCAACCGTATTGCTATGCGTCGCTGTAATTTCCGCATCTGTATACAACACCATGCGGCGCTCGGTGGAGCAGGCAAACCAAGACCGTGCGTCCGCAATCGCTGCGCAGTTCCGATCCGAATTTCAGCGCCGCGGGCAGGATGTCTCTCGAAAAGTTGATTCGATCGCGAACAGCGAAACTGTGCAGCGGATCGCCCTTGATCAGAGCCGGGGCACCCTCGACTCGGCGCAAAGCGTGACAGAGGCGCGAACACTTGCAATGCAGCAGCAACTGGATTTTCTCGAAATCACCGACAGTCGCGGCACAATTCTTTCATCCGCCCAGTGGCAGGCGAAATTCGGATACACGGAAGCCGCGATCGCCGACGCCACGACCGCGAACTTTCCGACAGTCGCGTTTCTAAAACGCGAAGAACTGCCGGACGGCCCCACCCTCGGACTGTTTGCCGAACGAGCGGTACCCGCAGGTGATCAGACTCTGTATGTAATCGGCGGAGAGCGCCTCAATCAACGTTTCCTCTCAACCCTCGATATTCCAGCCGGAACTCGGGTGTTGCTGTATCAGAATCTCGACACGAATTGGAATCCGAAATCGCTCTTCGACCTGAACGGATCGGCATCAGGCGCTGATAAATTCGCTCAACTCATCGCCCAGGTTCGAGATACTCAGCAGGAATCGCAGAGTGTGATCCGCTGGACCTCCGACTCCGCGGACGCTGAAGTGTTTCACGCGATCCCGCTCACCGGGCCAAAGCTTGGAGCGCTCAATCATGGCGATACAGATCAGCAACTCCTCGGTATTCTCCTGGTCGGCAGTTCTCGACGACCGTTGATCGAACTGCAAAGACAGGTCATTTCGACCGCGATGTTCGTCGGTGGCGCTGGAATTTTGGTGGCCATCCTCGCCAGCCTCTGGTTCGCCGCCCGCGTCACGCGCCCGGTTGTAACCCTTGCCCAAGCCGCACGCCGTGTGGCCGCAGGAGATCTCGCCACCAAGGTCGAAGTTGAATCCACTGACGAACTGGGTGAGTTGGCCGCGTCATTCAATCGCATGACGAACGATCTCGCCCTGCAAAAAGACCGTGCTGTACAAGCCGAGCGCGTCGCGGCTTGGCGCGAACTGGCGCGCCGTCTCGCTCACGAACTAAAGAATCCGCTCTTCCCATTGCAGGTCACGGTCGAAAATCTTATGCGCGCCAAACAAAAGTCTCCCGAACTCTTCGAAGAAGTTTTCCAAGAGAGCACGACGACTTTGCTCGCGGAAATCAATAATCTGAAAACAATCATCGGCCGCTTCGGCGAATTTTCGAGGATGCCGCAACCGCAACGCCAGATGATCCAGTTGAATGAAGTCGTCCGCTCGGTTCTGCGCGTGTTTCAAGCGCAGTTGCAGGAGAAGAATCGCATTGTGGTGCGCTTGACGTTTGATGAAGCCCTGCCCGAAATTTCAGCCGATCCCGATCTCCTTCACCGTGCGATTCAAAACCTGGTGCTCAACGCAATCGATGCCATGCCCGAAGGCGGAAACCTCACGATCGGTACGGCTTCTGAAGGCGATCAAGTTGAAGTTTCCGTTTCCGATACCGGATCCGGTTTGACTCCCGAAGAATGCGACCGTCTGTTCACCCCTTATTACACAACGAAACAGCATGGCACCGGGCTCGGGCTAGCCATCGTGCAATCGGTTGTAAGCGATCATGGCGGCAAGATTTCGGTGGAGAGCAACAAAAATCAAGGAACAACCTTTACTGTCGAGTTGCCAATCTACGCGCAGAATCGAAGTTAAGCTTTACTGGAGAACACAGTGGCACAAAAAGCACACCTCCTCATCGTTGATGACGAAGCAAATACCTTGGCGTCTCTGTCTCGAGCGTTTCGCCTTGAGGGACACGAAGCCGTCGTCTGCGACAACGCAAACAAAGCTCTCGACTTGGCCAGATCCCAATCGTTCGACCTAATCCTCTCCGATGTGGTGATGCCTAACAAAAACGGCCTCGTGCTGCTCGAAGAACTCAAAGCTCAGGGCATAGCAACGCCGGTCGTAATGATGTCGGGGCAGGCGGACATCGAAATGGCTGTGCGGGCCACTCGACTCGGCGCTCTCGACTTCCTTGAAAAGCCAATCTCCACCGAAAAATTGCTACTCACCGTGGAGAACGCACTCAAACTCGGACGCCTCGAGCGCGAAAATCGCGATCTCACGCACCGCCTCGGCAAACACGAAATCGTGTGGCAAGGCGACACCATGCGTCGCGTGATGGCGCAGGTTGAACGAGTTGCCGCGAGCGAGACGCGCGTCTGCATTCTGGGCGAAACCGGCACTGGCAAAGAACTGGTCGCGCGCACACTGCACGAGCGCAGTCCCCGATCTGGAGGTCCGTTCATTACCCTCAATTGCGCCGCCGTTCCCGCGGAATTGATCGAATCCGAATTATTCGGCCACGAAAAAGGATCCTTCACAGGCGCCGCCGGACGCCACCTGGGCAAATTCGAGCAAGCGCAACACGGCACCATCTTCCTGGACGAAATCGGCGACATGCCGCTCACCATGCAGGCGAAACTGCTACGCGTTCTCGAAGAAGGCGAAGTCGAGCGCATTGGCGGAGAGAGTTCGATCACCGTCGATGTGCGAGTGATCGTCGCCACCCACCGCGATCTCGAAGCTCAGGTCCGCGAAGGGAAATTTCGCCAGGATCTGTTTCATCGCGTCTTCGTCTTCCCCTTGCGCCTCCCGCCTTTGCGAGAACGACGCGAAGACATCCCAACGCTCGTCAAACACTTCGCCTGTCAAGTGAGCGCAACCAACGGATGGAAGCCCACGCACTTCACCTCGGACGCAATCGCGACACTGCAGGAACAACCATGGCCCGGCAACATCCGCGAACTCAGAAACGCCGTCGAACGCCTGATGCTGTCGGCCTCATCTGATGAGGTCACAGCTGAAACCGTATCGCTCGCATTGCCCACATCTATCGCCTCGAACGAGTCCGCCTCATCTGCCGCAGGTCCGTTAGCCGACCGCGTTCGCGCCTTCGAGAAACAAACAATCCTCGCGGAATTAAAGCGAAATCATTACCAGGTCTCGAACACAGCGCGCTCGCTCGGCCTGGAACGATCCCACCTTTACAAGAAAGCCGAGCAGGTCGGAATAGACCTGAAGGCCGCCAAGAATGAAATCGACCACTAATGCCTTCTGACATAGTTGAAATTGTCGTCCCGACCCTGAACTCGTCGAAGAGGAATGACCCGCTGTCCCTCGCGACGAATCGAGGTGCTACCCCGTTTGCAATTTTCCTACCCCTCAGACGACAATCAACCTGTGCCCAGCACTAGTTTTTATCAAGACCCGCAGGTTGTGAGCCCGTTCCGTCCCGGGGCTCTAGTAATCGCGACGCTGACCAATCCACGCGAAAAATTCTGGGGTGCGATTCTCCATCTCGCGGCGGAAGGCTTGAGTCTGCGCGGTGTCGACCTCGCGTCCTTTGACAACCTCGCCTCGCAGATTAAAGGTGGGGAACCCTTCACCTCTGGCGTCGTCTTCTTTCCCATGCACCGCGTGGAACGAATGGAACTCGATCTCCCCGAGGGCAACATCCTTTCGCTCGCCCAGCGCTTCGCGCAGAAGACCGGGTTGGATCCCGCTCCACTGCTAGTCAGCGAATTTCTCGGCGGGGAAGCTGGGGATAAGTCGCGGTGAATTTTCGGCAGATTTTGACCGCACCGAATCAGCTCACGCTGTTGCGGATGATCTTTCTGCCATTCATCGTCATCAACCTTGTCAAGCACGATTTCAAGTGGGCGCTCGCACTGTTCGTTCTTGCCGGACTAAGCGACGGTCTCGACGGACTTCTCGCTCGCACCCTGCACCAGCAAACCCTGCTCGGCCAATATCTCGACCCCATCGCCGACAAGCTCCTCATGAGTACGATGTTTCTTGTGCTCTCCATCGAACGCATGATTCCCTGGAAATACACCGTCATGGTATTCAGTCGAGACATGTCGATCCTGTTACTCAGCGGCGTTCTTTTTATGATTGCCGGCCTGCGCGATTTTCGTCCCAGCATCTTCGGAAAGGCCAATACCTTCGCTCAGATCGCAGCCGTATTTTTCGTTTTGCTTTTTTACGTTAAGCCTATTTTGCTAGTTCAGATCGCCGCCAAAGGCTTCCTGCGAGCGACCTTCCTATTCACCATCGTCTCCGCCGTACACTATGCCTTTCTAGTGCAGCATCGATTGCGTACCCCAACCCTCGCCCTCAAACCCTAAGAGACGAATCGAGGGCTCCTAGAGTACTTTTCTATTAAAGTGATCACAATTGACCATCTTTGAGAGAGCTCGAAGCGGCATAGTCTTGAAGTGAGTCAAAACCGAGCACAAGAGATTAGCGCCGAGATGTCCCGCCTTCTCGACCAACAAGACACCAGTTTAGAAACCGGGGTTAACCCCGTCGACATGAAGGGCGAAGACGCAGATGGATACTCGGCGCGCCATGTCCGTCTCGGCGAACTCTACAAAGAACTAAACGAACTTCCCTAGGCTAGGCGGAGTTCGGCCCAGGTCATAGTCAGTCATCCCTCAATTCCTCTTCGCTAGTTCCGCTCCGCATCGTTTTTCAAGATATACTTCCCACCCAAGCGCCCGACCGCCGTCGCTGCCGCACTCAACCATTGTCGTTGCACGATTTCAGTTTGGGACATTCGAAAAGGAGAAGTGATCATGAAACATAAAAGTTTACTAGTCGTTGCCGCAGTCTCAGCGATCCTGACCTACGGCGCAACCATGTTTGCTCAAGGACCAGTCGTCAACATCGACCATCGCCGGCACGGCAATCTCGCAGCTGCGCAGCAATACATCGTCCAGGCATATCAAAAATTGGACGCGGCACAACGGGCGAACGAAGATCAGCTCGGCGGCCACGCTCAACGAGCCAAAGACCTGCTCACTCAAGCTGATTCCGAAATCAGACAAGCAGCCAACGTCGCCAACGAGAACGAGCATCGCTAAAATCGGACTCTGACTAGTGGAGAGCCGGACGTCCTCGTCCGGCCTTCATCGCCGCCCTCTACGAAGTTCGAACGACGCCGGAGCCGCACTTGAAACAGAAAAGGGCCGTCGCAACTTTTTGGTATCGGCACCGCATTGAAATCCTGATGTGGATTTTCATTGCCGAACTCCTGGCGTCGCCCATCGCGGACTATCACCGTCGAGCCGGAGCCGCGCTGGGCGTCTTCGCCGCGTGCACTCTCCTCATCGGTACTTCGATCATTGGGAGCAGGAAAGTAATTCGTTTCGCCGTGCTTCCCGCAGCTGGCGTTTGGCTGGTTGCCAGACTTCTCGAGGCTTTCGGCGATCCCCAGCATCTCTACGCACAAATGGCTCCCGTCGCTGGATTGCTGCTCTCCTGTTCCCTACTTTGGGCTATTTTCGATCACTTCAATTCCGTCCCGCGTCTGCCTCGTAGCGCCATCGCCGAAGCGTTCATTAGCTATCTCATCATCGCCATCGCGTTCTCCCAGGTTTATTGGATCCTCAACCGATTCGTGGACCATCCGTTCAATCAGGTAATTCCGGAGTCTCAGATTGGAACATTGTTGTACTTCAGCATGATTACGTTAAGCAGCGTTGGTTATGGCGGCATACTCCCGATCAATCCGTTCCTTCGCATCGTGGCTGCGCTTGAAAGCATGACTGGGATTTTCTTTGTGGCGGTCGTCGTCGCACGCCTCGTGTCATCCTATCGCCCAAAGCCCCGAGCGTTGCCCCATGGCGGGTCATGGGTGGTTGAAGAGAGCGTCACCGAGGAACATGCCTCCGAAGATGACCAACCTTGACTAGAGACTAGAGTCGTCAGGCTAAGTGTTGCCAGTGGTTTAGTTGCAAGGACGAAATTCTCATAGACGATGCCTCAACCGTTGCCTCATCATCCGCCAAAGCCCCAGCGCCTGCGCGCTCTGGCTGGTCATAAGTTCTTTCTTCTTTTTGTCTTGATGCTAACGTCTCTTGTCTCTTATCCCTATTTGCAGGATAAAGGGTTCGGTTATTTCGCTTTCCGTATCCTGAGCAGTGCAGCAATTTTGCTAGCTCTGTACGCCATCCGGTTGCGTAGTACCCTCTTGATTCTCGGCCTCTTACTGGCGATCCCAGCCCTGTTGGAACGCACAATTTTTTTTCAACCCAACGCCGGATTTCTCTCAATTCTCAATATCATTTTCAGCTTTATCTTTGATGTATTTGTGGTGGTCGCTATCTTCCGCCGTGTTTTCACCAATGATCGACCGAACTCGGAGACGGTTTTTGGGGCGCTTTGCATTTATCTGCTGGTGGGATTCACGTTCGCCAGCATTTACGGCATGGTCGCAACTCTTCAGCCCAAGTCTTTCTATCTCGATCCCCTGACTAATTTTCACGTCGTTCTCGACCGCTTCGACCTCATCTACTACAGTTTCGCCACGATGACTTCACTGGGCGCGGCGGGCATCGTTCCTGTCTCGGGACCCGCTCGCTCGCTCACCGTGATAGAAGCGATACTCGGAGTGCTTTACCTCGCCGTGTTGATCGCCAGGCTGATGGGCGCATACCGGCCAACACCGGATTCCGATCAGTCATGAGCATTCCTCACGGTTTCATTTGCCCGTTTTACTACCCGCCCCTAGAATGTAGATTCACATCACCCTTGCGAACTCATGCCACTGCGTCTCTATAACACTCTCTCTGGAAAGATCGAAGAATTCCATCCCATCGATGGCGAACATGTTCGCATGTATGCATGCGGGCCAACCGTTTACGACTACGGCCACATTGGCAATTTCCGTACATTCATTGCCGTCGATCTTCTCTATCGCTTCCTGCGCCAGAGTGGATACGACGTCCGCTACGTCATGAACATTACCGACGTGGACGACAAGATCATCCGGAACTCCGCGCAAGCTGGGGTCACAGTACAGCAATACACCGCAAAATTCGCGCAAGCTTTTGTTGAAGATTCGGCGACGCTGAACATTGAGCCACCCGTGTTGGTGCGTGCGACCGAACACATCGCCGCCATGGCAGACTTCATCGGCGAGCTTGCGAAAAAGGGCTATGCCTATCGCACCGATGACGGCTCCTACTATTTCCGTATCGCGAAATTCCCCGAATACGGCAAACTTTCCAAGAAAGATTTCGCCGGAATGACAGATGGTGCTCGCGTCGATGTGGACGAATATGAAAAAGATAGTGCCCGCGATTTCGCGTTGTGGAAAGCTCCGAAACCAGGCGAGGCTTCGTGGGACACGTCCATCGGGCCGGGCCGTCCCGGCTGGCACATCGAGTGCTCCGTCATGTCGATGGAGGAACTTGGTCCGAGCTTCGATCTGCACGCCGGTGGCGAGGATTTAATCTTCCCGCATCACGAAAACGAAATAGCGCAATCGGAATCCTTCACCGGAAAGCAGTTTGCCCGCTATTGGTTTCATGCGCGCTTCCTGCTGGTCGAAGGACAGAAGATGTCGAAGAGTCTCGGGAATTTCTATACCATCCGGGATCTCGTGCTGCTGGGACACAAGCCTTCATCGATCCGGTGGCTGCTGACGCAGGTTCCTTATCGCAATCAGCTCAACTTCACGTTTGATGGATTGAAATCCGCTGCAAGTTCCGTCGAGAAGCTGCGCAATTTTCGTTTCCGTCTGATTAGTTCGCACTTCCCCGCTGGAGCAACTCCGGCGATGGCACAACTCGCGACCGAAGCCGTCGCCAATATGAAGTCCGCGCTCGACGACGATCTAAATACGGCGGAGGCTCAAGCCGCGCTCTTCGACATGTTGCGCAAAGCCAACACAGCCCTGGACGCAGGAGAGGTTCGACAGGACGATATAAAGCCGCTACTCGCAGCCTTGGAAACATTTGACGAAATATTTGGCGTTTTGAAAGACGATGATCAGGCGAAGATGAAAGCCATCCTCGACTGGGCCAAGGCCGAAGGCCGCGAGAAGGACATCAGTCCCGAGTTGCAGGAGATCGCTGGCTCCGGGCAACTCGCCGACGAACAGGTCAATCACAAATTGGCCGAGATGGAAGCCGCGCGAAAAGCGAGAAACTTTAAGGCCTCCGACGCTCTCCGCGCTGAACTAACCGCAGCAGGCATCATGGTGGAAAACACAAAAGAGGGTGTCCGCTGGCGAAGGAAATGACGCGCGGAAGATCAAGGACGAAGGATGTTTTGGAAGAGCACGGCTTCAGCCGTGCCACTTCACGAAAAGAATTTAGGCTTTAGCCGCTGCGGTCTCACCTTATATACGTCTTAGCGTATATACACAAAATATATATTTGTCGCCAAACGGGACACAGCAACCGAAAGTAGTGAGATGAATTCCCTCGACGAATACCTTCACGCAGCCGAAATAGCCCACGGCCATCTCTGTGCCGGACAGATACTCGGGGTGCGCCTCGCCATGTTAGGGCTGAAAGAGCTCGGCATCGACGATCCCCGCGGAAAAGATCGCAAACGTCTCGTCACCTTCGTCGAAATCGACCGCTGCGCCACCGACGCCATCGCCGTCGTTACGGGATGTCGTCTCGGCAAGCGCGCTCTGAAATTTCGCGACTGGGGGAAGATGGCCGCAACATTCGTCGATCTAGGGACCGGCGACGTCACCACCCGCAAAGCCATCCGAATTGCAGCAAAAGAATCTTCCAAAGCGCTGGCGAAATCGATGCATCCCGAAATCGAAAATAAAAACCAGCAGCAAATGCTCGCCTATCGTGAAATGTCAGAAGACGATCTGTTCACCAAGCAGTGGGTGAAAGTCGAACTCTCTGCCGAAGAATTTCCGGGCTACAAAGGCGACCGCATCGTCTGTGCCGACTGCGGCGAAGGCATCAACTTTCATCGCGAAGATTGTGCGCGATGGACAAATTTTATGCCGAAGCTGTGCGGGTGAGCGCTACTATGGGTTACTTTGAGTTAAGCCGAGCGGGTTGAGCACTGATCAACTTAAAATTGACTTGGTAGCGATAGAACTCTACGTTTGATACCATCCTCAGCGCCCTGTGAATTCTTTGGTCATCTTCGAGGGCTATGATAATTCCCCGAACGCTCTGGTGCTCTTCGGCGAGTTCCTCCTGCACGAAGCTCATGTAACGCAACGTCTGCCCAACAACCGTATCGCTGGCTCTCCCTTTTTTGAGTTCGACCACCAACAGCCGTTTCTTGTCCTTGCTGATCGCAAGAATGTCGAGCGGGCCGGTGTCGGTCGGGTATTGCCTGCCCTTCTTACCGTCCTCCTCATAGATGTCGTATTCCTTGCCCAGTTCGGTGTGCCCCCAGTTCTTTACGAGGAAATCCTCGAGATGCTCTTCTAATGCGAAAGCTAATGGGTCTTCAATCGTTTCATCTGTCGCTATGAGGCTCGGCGAAGAAACGCCGCCCATCAGTTTTTGAATCTCCTCGTAGTACCGTGAGACATTGCTTACGGTGCCAATTGCCCCGGTGGAATTTCGCAGGGCTTCGCTCATATCGGCGCGGTCGATGCTGACGTTCAGCCATACAACGGGGCGGCGATGGAAAAGAACCTTGTCAGGCTCATAGCTATAATCGCCGCTGACCTCGCCCACGCGATAGTGCCCTGAACCGTCCGGACAGAGTACGACATCTCCTTTTTTGATGCCTTTCGAGACTGTGAATAAGGCCCCGCACGCCAGTCCAGCTCCAATTTTTGTCTTGTCGGGGTGCTTTTCGAGGTAAATAGGGATGAACTTCTGATTGAAGGCCTTCCAATCTTCCGGGAGTTTGTCCGTTAGATCTTGGTTGATACCGAAATCCGTACCGATGAAATTACCGCTAAAACATTCCTCTGAATAGACGCTCTTTTGCCCCAGCATGACTCGGTAATAGCTTCTAGTGGGTTTCATAGCCCTTGCGCATCCTTTCTCGTCTGCTCATACCCATGCGCCACGCGCAGCAACGTGGCCTCATCAAAGTGCCGCGCAAATAACTGCAGACCGATCGGCAGCTTCTCCCGACTCTCACCACACGGAATGGAAATTCCCGGAATACCAGCAAGATTCGCAGTGACGGTGTAAATATCCGCGAGATACATCGCCAGCGGATCATTCACCTTGTCTCCCAATCGAAACGCCGGAGTCGGACAGGTCGGCGCAGCAATCACATCCACTTTCTTGAATGCTTCGTCGAAGTCGTGCGTCAACAGCGTACGAACTTTTTGCGCCTTCAAGTAGTAGGCGTCGTAATATCCAGCGCTAAGCGCGTAGGTCCCCAGCATGATGCGCCGCTTCACTTCCGTGCCAAATCCCCGGTCTCTGGTCTTGCGATACATCTCGGAAAGATTGGCTGACTTCGCACGAAACCCGTAACGCACGCCGTCATAGCGCGCCAGGTTGGACGAAGCTTCCGCCGTCGCAACGATGTAATACGTCGGAACCGCGTACTCTGTGTGCGGCAAGCTGATCGGAACAATTTCGCATCCCAACTCAGCCAATTTTTGGATCGCAGCCTCAACAGCCGCTCGCACCTCAGGATCAAGTCCCGATCCAAAATATTCTTTCGGTACACCGACCTTTAAGGCCGCACCCGAATCACGGCCTGACCCTCCACTTGAACCATGCAACGGCTTCTCAATCTCCGCCACGTAATCAGGTGCCGGCAAATCCGCAGACGTCGAATCCATGGGATCGCGTCCCGCGATCGCTCCCAGTATCAGCGCAACATCCTTCACCGTCTTCGCAAATGGACCGACGTGGTCGAGCGATGACGCGAATGCAATCAATCCGTAACGCGACACGCGTCCATACGTGGGTTTCAAACCGACCACGCCACAGAACGACGCAGGCTGGCGAATCGAGCCGCCAGTATCCGATCCCAATGTGGCCACCGCGAAATTTGCCGCCACCGCCGCCGCTGATCCACCAGAGGAACCGCCTGGCACGCGGCTCTTATCGCGCGGATTATGCACAGGATAGAAAGCCGAGTTCTCATTGGACGATCCCATGGCAAACTCGTCGCAGTTGAGTTTTCCCAAAATCACAGCGCCCGCCGCTTCGAGACGAGTAACGGCCGTGCAGTCATACGGTGGAATAAAATTGTCGAGAATTTTCGATCCCGCTGTCGTACGCACACCGCGCGTCACCATGACATCTTTGATCGCGATCGGAACGCCCGCGAGTGGCGGCAGCGGCTGACCTTCTGCCGCCATTTGATCGATGCGCTCGGCCTGTGCCAGCGCGCGTTCGTCGCACAGAGTCAGGAACGCCCCAATCTCTGTATCTTCTTTCCGAATTCGCGCAAGGTGCTCTTGTGCAAGAGCAGTCGCGGTCGTTTGCTGCTCTGCAATCGCCTTCCGGACGGCACCGATTGTCAATTCAGTCATCCGTGTTCTTTCTTGTTTCTTCCTCTATCTCTCAATCACTTTCTATCTCTCAATTACTTTCGGCACTTCGAAGAACGCTCCGTCGCTGTCCGGGGCATTTTTCACCGCTTCATTCTGTGGCAGCGATTTCCGTAAACCGTCCTTCACATCCTCACGCAACGCATATGCGAATCGATCACTCCCCTGCCGAGATTCGTCCACGCCATATTTGTCTGAAACCTGCGCCATCGCCGCAACATCGTCCGTATCCAGATCGCTGAGGCGCTCGACATATTCAAGGATCGACGTGAGATGACGCAGCATACGCACCCGTTCTTCTTCCGACAATTCGAGGTTCGCCAGGTCGGCAACGTATGCGACATCTTTGTCAGTGATTTTCATGGTCGCGTGCACAACTGTCTTCTCGATCTATTTTTTAAGGATTGTCATCCGAACAAAGTGAGGGATCTGCATCTTGCCGCGAACTGCAGATCCCTCACTTCGTTCGGGATGACAAATCTAAAGGAGGTTTACCAATCGAAACCGCCGACTGCCCCTTCACAACAAACTCAATCCGCCTCACCGACGTCCCCGAGTACTTATTGACCAGCGCCAAATAACGCGGAGCCAAACTAGCCAGTTCGCGTCGCCATCCCGCATCGGAAACTTCGACCGACAAAATTCCGTCCACAAAACTCACGGCACGCGTCCGATCCGCGACCGCGCTACCGCACGCGACCGGCCACGCCAGTAAAGCGCTCTCGCTCGGCGGGGCACGATGCAGGGCTTTCGCAACGATATTTTCCAAACCAGTGGAAGTAGGATTCACAAAAGAACTCCAGCGTCATGACTGGGAACTGCAGCGATAACCCCCGCAGCCTTCGCGCGCTTCTTGGCCAGTTTCCTCAAATGCGTTGCCGAATACAAACTTCCGCGACATCGCTTCGAACCGCAGTAACACGGAGCATCGTCCTCTCCGTCAAACAAGTTGTAGTCGTACGTCAACTCTTCTCCGGCCTCGATGTCACGCATGGCGATGACCCACATCTTTCCCCGGATCTGATCGGTCTCGCAATTCGGCTTGCAGGAATGGTTCACGAAGCAAGCGACGCCGTAGCCATCGATGATTCGCTTGCCGCCATCCAAGCCAAACAAATACGTATTCGGATAGTCGTCATAAAGATCGTCGGCCTGTTCGTAGGTCAGGTACTCGCCGACGTACTCCACAATCAGCGTTCCCTTGCGAATGGGTCGCGTCGTATAGCAACCGAAGGAATGAATGCGAGATTGGCGGATGACAAGCGTCATAAGCGGCAAACGAAAAGTACTCGCGTAAAAAGCGCCCTCTGATTCTAGCCGCAAGCGGAGATCTTTGGCACCGCGGTGCTCTAAGAATTCGTGGACAGCAGGAACCCAAATTCTCCTGCTATCATTCTCGGAAGAAACATCGGCGCAATCGTTCGCAGTCACCGAAGATAGATTCGTCGCCCGCCATCCAATTAAACTGGAGACTGACCATGGCACACCAGCATCCACCTCGCTTCTTGAAAATCGTCGACGACGCCAGACGGCGCGTCCGCGAAACTAACGTTGACGAAGTGAAAGCCCGTCTCGATCGTGGCGAAAAACTTGTTTTAGTAGACGTCCGCGAAGACCGCGAATTCGACGCGGATCATATACCTGGATCCGTACACTTGGGCCGTGGCATCATCGAACGCGACATCGAAGCCAAATATCCCGAATTGAACACCGAGTTGATCCTTTATTGTGGCGGCGGCTTCCGCTCCGCGCTCGCAGCCGACAACCTGCAGAAAATGGGATACTCCAACGTCATTTCGATGGATGGTGGAATCCGCGACTGGCGCGAAAAGCAGTTTCCACTCGAAAAAGGCAAATAACCGAACGTCGCCACGTCAGCCTCGGATTGCATACCACCCGCAACTCTGAAAAAATAGCGTTCACGTAGTGTGGGGTCCCCCGCGATGTCTCAAATCGGAAGTTTCGCGCTCATAGCGGCGCTTTGCCTTAGCGCGTACTCTTTCCTTGCAGGCTTGTTAGCGCTCTTCAGTCGCAGCGCCGCCTCGAATCGGCTCGGTGAGACAGCTCGCCGCGCCGGCGTCGCAACCTTCGGAGCCGTCCTGCTGGCTGCTATCGTTCTCGTGGTCGCAGCGTTCAGCGACGATTTTTCGATTGCTTATATTTTCCACCACAGCAACCGCGATCTCCCCGCAGCCTATAAATTCGCAGTACTCTGGTCCGGACAAGAAGGCTCTCTACTTTTCTGGTCTCTGCTCCTCTCCGGCTACGGATTCGTTCTCCGTCTGCGTTATAAAACCGATCAGCGCTTGTTCGCGCATGCATCAGTTGTCATCGCCGCAGTCCAGGTTTTCTTTTTACTGATTCTGAATTTCGCCGCGCATCCGTTCGCCGTCATGCAAGGCGGGATTCCTCCCGACGGCACCGGCCTCAATCCTCTCCTGCAATATCCCGAGATGGTGATCCATCCCCCAATGCTTTATCTGGGATACGTCGGCTTCACCGTTCCCTTCGCCTTTGCATTGGGCGCGCTCATCATGAAATATCCCGGTGAGAAGTGGATCCAAATCACCCGCCGCTGGACCATGGTGACCTGGTGCTTCCTCACCATCGGAGTTTTCCTCGGCGCGCATTGGGCCTACTCCGTCCTTGGATGGGGCGGCTATTGGGGATGGGATCCCGTGGAAAATGCCTCGCTTATGCCTTGGCTAACCGGCACAGCTTTTTTGCATTCGGTCATGATGCAGGAAAAGCGTGGCATGTTGAAAGTCTGGAACATGGTCCTCATCTTCGCCACGTTTCTGCTTTCGATGATCGGAACATTCCTCACGCGCTCTGGACTGATCAGTTCCGTACACGCCTTCGCTCAATCCTCGATCGGCACCTGGTTCGTAGTCTTTATTGTGCTGACGACGGCGGTCTGCACCTATTTTTTGATTGTGAACTTGCCGAATTTAAAGAGCGAACACAAATTGGAGTCACTGGCTTCGCGTGAATCCAGCTTCCTTTTTAATAATCTTTTGTTGCTCGTCCTCTGTTTCACGATTTTGTGGGGAACGTTCTTTCCCATCTTGTCCGACTTCATTCAAGGCCACAAAGTCACCGTCGGACCACCGTTCTTCAATCGCGTCGCTGTCCCGGTTGCGCTGTTACTTCTGTTGCTGACCGCTGTTGGACCACTTCTAGCATGGCGGAAGACGTCGCTTGAAAGCCTGAAACGCAATTTTCTCTACCCTGCGATCGGGGCGCTCTCCATCGGCGGCATGATGGTGCTATTTGGCGTGCGTCCATGGGAAGATCCGTCCTACTTCTACGCCATCATGGCGGCCGTGCTTGCCGCGCTGGTGATGTTTAGCGTGATCTCCGAGTTCTTGCGCGGAGGCCGCGTCATCGCGGGTAAGACTCAGCAGAATTTGTTCTCCGCGATGATTCAACTCTGTCATCGCAACACACGACGCTACGGCGGGTACGTCGTCCACTTCGGGGTTGCGCTAGTCATCATCGGAATCCTCGGAACGCCGTTCAATAAAGAAGTCGAAAAAGAAATGGGCTTCGGAGACAAAATTGCCATCGGCCCCTACACCCTCGTCTGCCAGTCGTTCACACAGGATGACAATCCCAACTACGGCAACGAGTGGGCCATCATCGATGTCTTTCGCGGCGGCAAACAGATTACGACGATGTATCCCGAGCGCCGCTTCTACAAAGCCAGCGGCCAGCCACAAACCATCCCGCGAATTTATCCCAGCTTCCGAGAAGATTTCTTCTTAGTCGGCGATCTCTATATTGTTTACGAAGGCAAGAACGAAGCCTCCGGACGCCCCATCATCAAAGCGCACGTGAATCCGCTAGTCCCGTGGATATGGATTGGCCTGATCATCATGGTTTTCGGCACCATCGTCGCACTTGTCCCAAACGCGGCTTTGGTTCAAGTGCCGGTAACCGCACCCATGCGCAATCCTGCACCCGCAGGAGCAGGCGACTGACATGATGCGTACCAGGAGACATCTAGGAAACCAAATCGACCGGCATCAACATAATCTTTCGCAACACCGTGGAAGAGCGGCCCTTCAGGGCAGCGTCCGCCCCTCACCACGACGGGCTTTAGCCCCGGTCCGCCGCGCGCTCCACGTCGTCGTCCTCGCCACCATCGTCGTCCTCTTCATGGGAGCCACCGATTCTCCCGCGCGCTTCAAAGACCTCGGACACCGCATGATGTGCACTTGCGGCTGCGGACAGATCCTTCTTGAATGCAATCACGTCGGATGCACCACCTCAACCAAAATGCGCGACCAACTCACCGGATCGCTTGATAAAGGCGACAATGACGACCTGATCCTGCAAGGCTTCGTGCAGGAATACGGACCAACCGTGATCGCCGCGCCCACCACAACTGGGTTCAACCGCGTCGCTTGGATCATGCCGTTCGCCGTCTTGGCATTCGGAATCGCCTTCGTTATCTACGTCGTGCGCATGTGGAAGAACAGGCCCGTCCCACAACTTGCCGACGGAATACCGACCGCACCGAATTGCGCCCTCGAAGAATTCCGACGCCGCGTCCGTAAGGAGACGGATCAATGATCCTTTTCATCTGTTCCTTATTCACCGTCGCCGTGGTCTATTACGTTTTCTTCTATCCGGGTGAACTCTATGCCGGAGAAGAAAAAACTCGTCTCATCTATCTTCACGAACGAAAAGAAGCAGTGTACGAAAATCTCCGCGATTTGAATTTCGAATACAGAGCCGGAAAAGTTCCTGACGTGGATTACCAATCGCTGCGCGCTTCACTGGAAGATGAAGCCGCCACCATCATGGCGGAAATTGCGCGGATCGAACAGGCTCAAAGTGCAGTGGGTAACGCGTGATTGCGATGCGCTCGTGCAGTCCACTCTTGCAACTAATTAATTAGTTGCAAGAAACTGGGCACATGAGAGAGATGTCATCCCGAGCATAGCGAGGGATCTGCAGTTTTTTCGTGAGCACCCGGATTTAAAAGCTACCCCGAAGGCCAGCTGCCATAAATTTAAGGAGTGCAATTGAAGCAATCTGCGAAATCGATCACCGCGTTCGTAATCTTGTTGTGCGTCACATCTCTCGCGCAGAGCCCCGCCACATCATCGTCCAGTGCCCAAACTCTCTCCGGCACCGTCACCAACGGAACCACCAACAAGCCCGCCGTCGGCGATGAAGTGATCCTCATTAACCTCACTAGCGGAATGGAAATCGCCGCCAACACCAAAGCCGACGCCGAAGGAAAGTTCAGCTTCAAACTCACTGGAGGTGCCGGGCCGCATCTCATCCGCGCCGTCCATCAGGGAGTCACGTATCACCAGATTGCTCCTCCCGGCGTGAGTGCAGTCGACGTCAAAGTTTATGACGTGACGAATAAAGTGAACGAGATCACCCTCACCGCCGACGTGATCCGTTTCCAGGCTGACAGCGGAACCATGCAGGGCGTGCGCCTCTTCGTCGTCAACAACGCATCGTCTCCGGCGAAGACGCAAATGAACGATCACAACTTCGAGTTCTATCTGCCCGCTGGAGCCAAAGTCGAACAAGTCCAGGCGCGCGCTCCGAAAGGCCAGCCCATCGCGACTCAAGCCGTTCCGTTGTCCGAGAAAAATCGCTACGCCATCGCATTCCCCCTTCGTCCCGGAGAAACGCAATTCCAGTTGGAGTTCACGCTCCCCTACACTGGCGAAATCAAAATCGATCCCAAGCTGTTGTATCCCGCAGAACATTTTGTCGTTGTCGTCCCCAAGACAATGCAGTTCAAAGCTGCGACCGCGGACAGTTTCGAAACTGTCAAAGATCCATCGCAGGGCGACAACACCATGGAAGTCGCGCAGCAGACAAAAATTGGTCAACCCCTCGCCTTCACTCTCAAGGGAAACGGAATGATCGTCGAACCCGCCACCGACGCCGGGTCCGGCCCCCCTGAATCGCAAGGCCAAACGCAATCGGGACCGATGCAGGGACAAGGTCAGGATCAAGGACAAGAAGCAGCGCAGTCAGGCCAACCAACGCGCGATAATCGCCCCGGCGGTGGACTCGGCGTCCCCATCGACGCCCCCGACGCTCTGCAACAATACAAATGGCCGATCATCGGGGCGTTCTGCGCGTTGTTGGGAATCGGTGGCTGGGTAGTCACCAAGCGTCCGCCCGGTCCAACCATTTCCGTGACGACATCCGCCGCATCGCCCGCACCATCCACTACTTCTACTTCTTCTACCAACTATGGAACTGTGGTACGTCCAACCGCTGCCACAGGATCAGCGACTTCTCAGCCTGCGAGATCGTCCATGCTCCTTGAAGCATTGAAGGAAGAATTGTTCCAACTCGAAGTAGAAAACAAGCAAGGCAAAGTCACGCCGGAGGAATACGCGAAAGCGAAAGCCGCTCTGGACCAGACATTAGAGCGTGCCCTGAAGCGCCAAGCGTAGCTATTCAGCGCGTGTGTCGCGGACCTCGGCCCTGCAAACGGGGCAAAACCGCGTTGCCACGCGGGCGAAGCGAAACATCGCCTCTCAGCATCTAATTGGGTGATACAAGCACCGAGGCAATTTTATGAGCAACATATTCAAAACTACGTTTCTGCTAACCGGCATGACACTTCTACTCATGCTAGCTGGCCGCGCTTTCGGCGGACAACGCGGAATGCTGATGGCTCTCGCTTTCGCCGCCGTCATGAATTTTGTTTCATATTTCTTCTCCGACAAGATTGCGCTCGCGACGTACCGCGCCCAGCCCATAAGCCGCGAAGACTTGCCCCGTGTGTACAACATCGTTGAACGCCTCGCGCAAAAAGTCGGATTGCCGATGCCCAAGGTTTATCTCATTCCATCCGACTCGCCCAACGCTTTTGCCACGGGACGCAATCCGAATCACGCCTCCGTCGCCGTGACGCAAGGCATCCTCGGACTACTCACCGACGAAGAACTCGAAGGCGTTCTCGCGCACGAACTGGGGCACGTCCGCAATCGCGACATCTTGATTAGTTCCATTGCCGCGACGCTTGCCGGTGCAATCACCTATCTCGCATCCATCGCGAAGTGGGGAATGATTTTTGGAGGAATGCGTGGCGAACGCGAAGAGCGAGGAGGAGGAAGCGGCATCGCGGCCATCGCGATGATTTTTCTCGCCCCACTTGCAGCGATGCTGATCCAACTCGCCGTCTCTCGCTCGCGCGAATACGGAGCCGATGACACTGGCGCTCACTGGACTGGAAACCCCTACGCGCTAGCGAGCGCCCTGGCAAAAATCGACGCGTATTCGCGCCAGCGTCCGCTGATCGCGAGCCCATCCACAGCGCATTTGTTCATCATCGCCCCGTTTCTAGGAGGAGCAAGCTTCGGCAACCTCTTCTCGACTCACCCACCGACAGCAAAAAGAATCGAGCGCCTGACCGGAAGGCCGGCAGATTTTGGGAAGTGAAGAAGCCGTCAGCACCCAGCCGTCAGCCTTCAGCAAACTCCTAAATCCATAGGTATGAGACCTTCCTGACGGCTGAGTGCTGACGGCTGACGGCGGCCCGCCGGTGACATTGGTAACCGCCGACTCCGCCGACCGCATAGTAAAATCCCCCCAATGGGCACCCAAACTTTGATGGCAACTTCGCGTCGCGCGGCCGATCTCGAAAACAGTTTGCGACGCGTCATCCGCGGAAAAGACGACGTTCTGCGACTCGCTCTGGTGTCGATTTTCGCCAAGGGCCATCTGCTGATTGAAGGCGTTCCCGGAGTCGGCAAAACTACGCTCGGCCAGGCTCTCGCCCGTGCCATCGATTGCACGTTTCAGCGCATCCAGTTCACTAGCGACATGCTGCCGTCGGACGTTCTCGGCATCTCGATCTATTCTGCGCTCGAACAAAAATTTGAATTCAAGCGTGGACCAGTCTTCGCCAACGTCCTACTAGCGGACGAAATCAACCGCACCACTCCAAAGACGCAATCCGCGCTACTCGAAGCGATGAACGAGGGACAAGTAACTATCGACTCGCATTCGCATCCACTTCCGCAACCGTTCCTGGTAATTGCAACGCAGAATCCCATCGAGCATCACGGCACCTATCCCCTACCCGAATCGCAACTTGATCGATTCCTGATGCGCGTTCGAATGGGATATCCAGAGGGGAATGCCGAACGCGAAATTCTTCGCGCCGAAGCGGGAGTGGCGCAACTGGAAAACCTGCGCCCGGTACTCACTGCCGCTGACGTGGTCGAGATCCAACAAGCCGTCGCGAATGTTCACGTCGACGAATCGCTGATCACTTACCTGTTGAGCATCGTTACCAAGACGCGCGAGTCCGAATTTCTTTCTCTCGGAGTATCCCCGCGCGGATCACAAATGCTCTACCGCGCCGCTCAAGCCATGGCCTTCCTCGAAGGCCGCGATTACTGCACTCCCGAAGATTTCAAACCGCTCGTCGTCTCCGTCTTCGCTCACCGCGTAGCCGTCAGCCCGCTCTACACGTCGACCCTGAAAAAATCAGAACAAGCCGAACAAGTCTTGCGCGAGATCGTTGAAAGCGTGCCGGTCCCCGTCTAATCCCTCCTGATAACTGATCTCCAAGATGTCAGCGCAGGAAAAGAATTCGAGTAGAGACGGGTCTTACCTCGTCTCCGCAGCCTATTTGAATTTAGGATTCGCAACCAACGGGAAGGGGACGACTTTCAGTCGTGCCATAAAAAACGGTTTCCACTGCTCTTCAGCGCCTGCGGTGAGCTTGGCCCTGTCGCCCTCTACTTCATCTGAGGAAATGCCACTTCGCTCACTAGCTTCTGATAGCCCGGATCATCCCGCAAACTACGCAAAGCGGGATCCCTGTCCAGCCAGCCGAGCACCGATTCATGCCTCTCTCGCGACGCCATCAAGTATTGCAACGCCTCTGTCTTATTTCCGAGCATTGCCGAAGTTTGCGCCAACGCATAGACGGGAATTTTTTCTTGCTGATAGAGCTTCTCCTGGCCATCGAGCATACTTTGGAGAAAGCCACGCGGTCCGCCCCGAGCCAAACCCCTCTTCTCCGCCTCCAACAATTTCATATCATCGGGCTGATTGGCCAAACGCGCGACTTCTTCCGCTTCCACCAGGTAGTCGGCGTAATTTCCTTCCGCCATGTAAATCTGCCCCAGGTAACGGTGCGGAGAAACGAATTTCGGTTCGTTCTTTTTCATTTGCCGGAGCAGCGCGATGGCTTCAGTTTTTCTTCCCGCCGCATAAAGAAGCCGCCCTTTGTCTGCCCGCACCGAAGACGAAGATGGATCCAGTTCCTGCGCGCGATCGATCTCCGACAGTGCTTTCTCGTTTTTTCCAATGGTCGAGAGAAAGTTCGCATACCAAAGATGCGCCGTACCATCGTTCGGATTGAGCGCAATCGCTCGCTCATACTCACGATCCGCAGTAATCGCATCGTGCTTCCACCAGAAAGATGGAAACGCCAGCGCTCGGTGCCCCTCCGACAAATTCGGATCAAGCTCGATGGCTTTGCGCGCCGCCGCTTCCGCTCGCGGAAACGCCTCATCCTCCGGCATCGCCGTGTATTCCCGGATCAGGTTGTAAGAGTCCGCTAGCCCTGCGTAAGCTTTCGCACATTGCGGATCCGCCACGATCGCCTGGGTGAAATCGTCGATCGCTTTGGCAAAGCCTTCCGCCGTCCGTTCGTTCCAGTAGTAACGCCCTTCGAGATAGAGGCGCTCAGCATCAGGGCTCGGTATATGAAAGGGAGCATGGGCGCTCGCGGTTTGCGAAATCAGTCCGAGGCGGCGTCCCATCGAAAGTGCCCGATCGCGCAGCCCAGAATGCGTCCCGCCCAACCCAAAAATGAGGATTACGAACGGAGCTAGAGCGGCAAGATAAAGAGCGCGCCGGGTCGTGAATCCGCCAGAACCACGGGGAACAGGACTTGGACCTGAATAAAGAATTGGATTTGCAACCAGAACCTGAGACGATTCACTCGGCTCGAGAGCGGACCCAGGTCCGGAATCGCTGACTAGGCTGGCCGCGATCTCCGCCTTCAACTCTCGCGGCCGCTTCTCCCACTCACTTAACTCTGAGGCGAAAGCATAGACGCGACCCTTGGACAGGCCCGGTAGGCGGTGAACCGGCAGTCCTAATTCCTTCTCCCAGCGGCGGACGGTTTTCTCATCGCGATCAAAAAAGACCGCGATTTCCTTCCACGATTCCAGCCGCCGTTCGGTTTTGCCCGCGTCAATCCCCGTCATAAATACACATTTAAAGAGTCATCGGATAGGCATTCCGGAAGATGTCCGGTTTTGCCCGGTTCTGTCTCTTGTGTGGGGGGAGAGTCTGGGTAAGTATAGCCCCATCAAGGCCCGCTTTCTAGCGGTCAGCGAAGCTTCCCCCGCCTGGCCCAGTTCATCCGACTAGAAGAGATGCCTAAATCATTGCAAACACTATCTCAGGAGATGCTCCAAATGCGCCTCAGCTCATCCAAATTCCGGTTCCTAGCCACGATTCGATTCCTTGCAATCCTAACCTTGGTTTTCGCGGGACTAGGAACCGCCGCCTACGCCCAGACTCCCACCACGATCTACAACTTCGGCCTCGTCTCGGGCGATATCGGAGTGCCTACAGCCTACGGGACTGCCGTCCAAGGTAGAGATGGAAACATATACGGGGCGACGGGCTCCGGAGGGCCAAACGCTGGCGGAGGAGTTTATAAGATCACGCCGACCGGAACTGAAAGCGTGGTCGTCGCCTTCCCGCGTGGACTCAGCTATTGCAACCCTGGCGTCACGCTGGGCAATGACGGAAATTTTTATGGCACCTGCGTCGCGGGGAGCGTCTACAACTATGGACTCTTGTACAAAGTGACACCCGCTGGAACTTATACCGATCTCCACGACTTCTCAGCCGCCAACGGAGATGGAGGCCAGCCGAATGGCCCTCCAGTCGCTGCTAGCGATGGCAATCTCTACGGAACCACGGAATTGGGCGGCGCCAACGGCAATGGCGCTATCTATAAAGTCACTCCGGCAGGCGTAGTATCCATTCTCTATTCTTTCCTCGGCGGAGCGGACGGCCATAACCCTAATGCCTCTCTCATCCAGGGCAAGGACGGCAACCTCTACGGGACAGCCGCGAACGGCGGAGCTGGCGGCAGCGGCACCGTCTTCAAAATCACTACCAAGGGCAAGCTCACCGTTCTCCACGCCTTCGACGGCACCGATGGCACTCAACCCAACGGTGCTCTCGTGCAAGGCACGGACGGTAACTTCTACGGCGTGACCTTCCAGGGTGGGACGAACAATGACGGCGTTGTCTATAAGGTCAGCGCCAGCGGAAAATTCACGCTGATTCATAACTTCGACATCCCAACAGATGGCAGCTACGCCTATGCCGCGATGGTGCAAGGCACCGACGGAAATTTCTACGGCACCACGAATTACTACGGCGGCGATACGGACACTATTTACAAAGTCACCTTGAAAGGAGTTTATTCCGTCGTCTACCAATTTAACGGCAGCAGCAGCACAATCGGAACCAGCGCCGCTAACGCAATGATCCAGAATACGAACGGATTGCTCTACGGAGCCACCAGCTTCAGCGCCGCTGCTGTCGAAGGCGGAGAGGGGACCATCTACACCCTCAACATAGGAGCGAAACCGTTCGTTAGACTCACGGCAGCGTCGGGGCTTGTCGGCGCTTCAATCAACATCTTCGGGCAGGGCTTCAGCAGTTCCTCCGTCGTCAAGTTTGACGGAGTGACTGCATCGAACCCCGTGCTGCAAGGCACTACCTACATCACGGTGCCGGTTCCCACCGGTGCTCTTACCGGATCGGTCACCGTTGCAACTGGGTCGACCACTCTGACCAGCAATGCCATCTTCAAAGTTCTTCCCAAGGTAAAAAGCTTCACGCCAACCTCCGGGAAAGTTGGGACGTCCGTAGTCATCACCGGAGTCAGTCTCACGCAGACGAGCGCCGTGAAATTTGACGGCATCGCTGCCACCAGCTTTACCGTGAACTCCGATACTCAGATCACGGCCGTCGTGCCCACTGGAGCAAAGACCGGGAAGATCGCCGTCACTACCAAAGGTGGAGCTTCGACCAGTTCGGCTGTATTCACCGTAGACTAGCGCTATCCACATCCTTACAAAACGCAAAAAGGGATCCGAGTCGTCGGATCCCTTTCTGATTTTCTAATCAGCCTTAATCCGCGAAAGGACTATTCGCCCGACGCGGCTGGAGTCGGCGGCTGCAAACTGGAGAGCCGCGAAATCGTCGCCACCATCATCCCGGAGAGGAACTGCATGGTCGCAACGTCATTGTTATCGAACGCATTCGGCGTGGACGAGAGCACTTCGAAAACTCCCAACGTCCGCCGGAAATGACGCAGCGGTGCGACGAGAATCGAACGCACACCCATCCGCCGGCAACTCGCCGAATCGACACGCGAGTTCGACTCCGCGTCATTGCACAATAGGACTTCGCCCGTGCGAACGCATTCCGCCGACAGTCCGCTATCGGTCTGCAAGCGGACACCGATATCCGGAGCCGTTCTGCCCGTCCGCGCCCGGCAAACAATTTCATTCCCACGCCGCAGCGCAATCGCCGCACCCGTAGCACCCGTGAGAGCCTGCGCCTTTTCCGCGATGATGCTGATGCCCGGCTCCAGATCAATCTCTCCGGCGTTCAGAAGTGTATGCGGAATAGAAACCGATCCGTGATGCCGAGGCCGCATCCGATGCCGATTAGAAATAGAAGCCGCTGCCGAAATATCTAATGCATCCTCGTGCAGAGAAGTTTGTCCGACGCGATACTCGTCCTGAAATTCTTCGCGCTCCTCAACCTGCGGAACCGTATAAAGAAGAGACCGTACCAACCGATCCAGTTCCGCGTCGGCGATGAGATGCGCCGTCTGTTGCCCCTGCAACGATCCGCCCAGCACTCGCGAAAGACTCAGCACCGCAAGGCTCCCACACGCCAAACATTTCGGAGTATTGTTTTCGCTGAGCAACTCACACTGCACGCAAAATACCGCCGACTGCAGAGACACGAAACTAACGTCGGTAGCCTTCAACGCACGCTGCATGTGATTGATTCCCTCTGGACGAATGAGGAAGGATGAGGGTAAACACTTGCACGCACACGAGTAAGTAACAGAACTGGTTCAGCCTGTGGATAACTTTCGCGGAGCGCGAAGCTTCGCTCCTCGCCAAACTTGATTCTCGCGATTTCAACTGAATTTGTCATCCTGAGCGAAGCGAAGGACCTGCTGTCTCCGCCGCCACCAAGGCCACCTGCGCGCTGCCACAATTGCGATCCGGAAAATGATTTTCTCGTCCCGAGCGCGGGATGACAATTTTTTCTCGGGAGGACAATTTATTAAAATGCTGATGCGCCCTATAATTTCTCCATGTCCTTCCTCCGCTTCCTAATGCTGCTCTCGCTAGTAGTCTGGATCGGCGGCCTAATCTTCTTCGCCTTCGTCCTCGCGCCCACCGCCTTTTCCCCGGGACTTCTCCCCAGCCGCCAACTCGCGGGAGCAGTGGTCGGCCGCTCCCTCGACGGACTGCATTCCATGGCCCTCGTATCCGGAGTCGTTTTCCTGATCGCGTCAATGCTTTACGGTCGCTTGACGAGGGGAAACGCAAAGCCTATGGCAACGCGTCATCTGCTAGTCATTGCCATGCTGATGCTTACCGCGATTTCCCAATTCAAAATCTCTCCAAGGATGCACGCCATTCGAAACGAGGTTGGAGCCATCGATAATTTGTCCTTAGACAATCCGCAACGCACAGAATTTGATCGTCTCCACGCCTGGTCAGAACATTTCGAAGAGGCAGTCCTCTTATTGGGATTGGTTGCACTGTACTCGACCGCTCAATCGCTGCGAGACCCTCGCCAATAAAAATAAGCATTGTCATCCCGAGCAAGGCGAAGGATCTGCAGTTCGCTACTCTCCCAGTCTCGCAAACAAAGAGAACTCGCCCGACGCCTTGGCTTTTCCTTCGCGAACCTTCGTGCCCTTAGTGGTAAACGATCCTGAACGCCGCCGACACACTGTATGCCGATCCCGCGCAATGATTTATTCTTTTGATTCATTGAGAACCTGAGACCTGACGGAAACTGAGACTCACCCATGAAAACTGGCATCATCGGTCTGCCGCAAGTCGGCAAGACATCTTTATTCCGCATACTGACGAAAGCGAATCTGTCCGAGCAGGCCTACTCCAACCCGCGCGAAGCGCACATCGGAGTCGCCAAAGTTCCCGACGACCGCCTCGACAAACTCGCCGCACTCTATAGCCCGAAGAAGCTCACGCACGCCTCCGTCGAGTACGTGGACGTCGGCGCCGTCGGCCAGGATTCGCTGAAAGAAACTGCCTACGTCGGCCATCTGCGCCAGGTGGACGCGCTCATCCACGTTCTTCGCGCTTTCGAGAATGATGAGGTTCCGCACGTCGGACCGATCGATCCGCTGCGCGACATTCGCAACGTCGATGTCGATCTCATCATCAGCGATCTCGGACAAATCGAAAAACGCCTCGAACGTCTGGAAAAAGATTTGAAGAAGGCGAAGACGCCCGAACTCGAACGCGAAAACGAGTTGCTCATCAAAGCCAAAGCCCATCTCGAAGCAGAAAAGCCGCTGCGTGAAATGGAGATGACGTCCGACGACAAGAAACGAATTAAAGGATTCATGTTTCTCAGCGAGAAGCCGATTCTCTACGTCCTCAACATCGGCGAGAGTACGCAACTGGGGAAAGATCTCGACGCGGCCGTCGAGAAATACAAATTGAGCGAAGTAGCCGCACGTCCCAATGCCGGGGCCAGCGCTATCTGTGGCAAAGTCGAGGCCGAACTTGCCGAAATGTCAGACGAAGACGCCGCCGAATTTCTCGGCAGCTACGGACTAACCGAGAGCGGCCTTACCCGCCTCATCCGCAACAGCTATCACCTTCTAGGATTGATTTCCTTCTTCACCGCCGGCGAAGACGAATGCCGCGCCTGGACCATCCCCGTAAATACTCGCGCGCAAAACGGCGCCGGAGCCATTCACTCCGATCTCGAAAAGCATTTCATCCGAGCAGAAACCATCCGCTGGGATCAGCTGCTGGAAGCGGGTTCCGAGGCGAACGCAAGAGCAAAGGGAACTTTAAGATTGGAAGGCAAAGACTACATCGTGCAAGATGGGGATGTAATGCACATTCGGCACAGTGGTTAGATAAACAAGTTCGCAGTTCTCAGTTCTCGGCTCTCAGGTCTCAGCACTGCCGCGGAGATTTTTAGAGGGGCCGATCCTTGAGCATTTTTTTGAGATTGTCTTTTTCCGGGAATTTGAGCAACTAATTAATTAGTTGCTCGTTTTTGCAGACTGGTCCTGGACTCACTCTCCAACCATCCCTTCCGTCTCAACTCCGCCCATGAGCCTCTGCCGAAGCGAGCGGTAGAAACCCGAAACGTGTGCTTCGAACTCGCCAAGGCTCATGTCGGCGGTGACATGAACACGCGGGAGCGTGAAGCGACTAGTATTCGCTTCGCTCTTCTCTCCGGTCTTCTCTCCGAACTTGGCTCCGAACCCACCGCCAGCGTTCATGAAAGCGCAACGAAATCCCGCTTGCTCTGCCAGTTCTACGTCTCGCTTCGAAACCGTAGCAGCATTGCCGAAAGGATACCCAAACGCCCAGACTGTCTTTCCCAGCGCTTTTTCCAGCACGCTCTTACTCTCAGAGATCTCTTGCCAAGCTAGCTCCTTCGGCGCGCGCGAGAGAATCGGATGCGACAACGAATGGGCACCAATCGTCATTCCAGCTTCGGCCATTCGCCGCAATCCGGTGACGTCGAGAGTAAGAAATCTCGCGGCGAGAATCGGATCTTCCGAATACTGCTGCCGCCAATTTTGATTCAGCCCCAGCTGACCTCGGATTTCATCGAGGAATTTCCGGCGCAGTCCACGATCGAACTGAGAAAGCTGCTGCACAAGTTCCCACCAACATGCGTGCCTCGCATGCGGCGCGACCGACCCAACGCTCACACCCGCCGCGGGCACGGTCAGCACGATCGGACGCTCGGCGTCCAACATCATCAAATAGAGTTCTTCATACCAGAGCATGGACGGCGTTTCCTCCGCCGACGCGCCCGTCGCAAAAAAGAGGCAGGGCAATCCAAGATTCTGAAGAATCGGAAGCATCCCGGTCAGAGTGTTCTGCAAGGCATCATCGCAAGTGAGCAGAACGGCCCGCGAAGGCGGCGGATGTTCACCCGCGATCCAGCCCAAAAAATCCTCCGGCGAAATCACACAATATTTTTTCTTCAGGAGAGTCAACTGGCGTCGCAAGGAATCGGCGTCCACCAGATTGCCGTCAAGCGCCGAACTCCTCACTTTGTATCCGGCGGGAATCACGCCGTGGTAGGTCACAATCGCAGGACCCGCTCCTGCTGCCGACCGAAGGTAGCCGCTACGCGACAGCGCCGGATACACAACGTGCTTTAGAGCGGGAGTTACGAGCCTCAAAATGTCCCCTTCGATAACACTGATCGCTAGCTGAGAAGGCCTCGCTCACGCTGCGATAGCCTGGAATGAAATAAAGTTCGACTGCGAACCTGGGAGAAACGGTAAACGAAGCCAGCTTTAAGAATTCCTCGAACCGACGCCTCGTTTGCAGTCGCGCTAAAGATCCAGACCCGCTTGTCTTCTTTTTGCAAAGCCGCTGCGGCCAGCCGAATCGCAGTTGCGTAGCTTCCCTGCCCGCGTTGGGCTACCGGCGTCCAACAATCGAATATCATGACGGCGCCGCCATCGCTCGATTGCAGCTTGCACTCAACCTCCGACAAATGAAACCCGTCATAGCGATCAACCCAGAGAAAATGAGATGCTCTTGCTTCTGGTTCCTGCAAACAATACGCGAGCGCGCCGCCTCTTCTCAATCGCTGCCCAGAGCGTACTAGATATTCCAACGTCTTTTCGTCTTCGGCATTGTCGATGGCAGCCTCCGCGAGGCGCTCCCAAGTCAACGGGACTAAGGTTGCAGTCTCGCTCTCTGGAATTTGCATCATGGGAGCCTCGAAAAACGCCACCTCCTCCGTGGAAACAACACTCCTCCTGACGCGTGTCAGCCCGTGCTTAAGCAAGGCAACGGGACCCGACTCGCTAGTCCTGCGTTGCACACGACGCAATGCTTCTCTTGCTCCACGAAGCCCTTTATCGATAACAGGAGATCCTCCCACAATCGACGCCACCCAATGTCGTCCCTCCACGCCAACATGGCGTGACAGGCTCTTCGATAGTTGAAGATAGCGGGTCGATTGAACCGCGTTAGAAAAGCGGTCTTTGTAGGCCTCTTCGCCTAGTCCCAAATCCAGCCGCGTAACAGAAGGGTCGGCGCATGCCTCCTCCGTCAGAAGTCGGAGTAAACAGGACCCCGGTGTCGCCTCCTCATGCGCGATCTGAAAAGTGGGCAGATACCAGAACCAGCTCTCGGAAAAACGAAACCCATAATTCCATGCGATGGGTTTGCCGTCGGCCTCCAGTTGACTGACCTTCAACCAACCGACTGAACTCAAAAGTTTCGCCAGTTCCGTCAGAAACAATCTTCTTTGCGGACGAAGCAGCGGACTCAATCGATTGGTCGCAAGAAAACGCGCAATGTGCGCAGCAAAGATTGGCGGCAATCCATTCTCTAAATCATCTCCGCTGAGGTGAGTGACGCGAGTGGGGCCGAGCTGCCCAAGTTTCTTGAGGCCGCGTCTCTCTTTTTCTTTTCGCGTCACGGAATTAAGAACAGATTGTCGTTGATCTAGGTCGCGGAGTGAGATGATGCCGCAGTCGTATCCCGGACGCTGGTGCAGATGGAAGCGTTGCGCTCTGGCGATGGCTGCCAACGACCGAAGCGTGTAGGACTCGGACGGAACATTCGCCAATACCAAGTTGGACAGTTTCCGACTCTTCATTTCCTCCAGCACAGCCGTCAACACGTCCCTGCGATTCTGCGGTTCACTCAAGACGTCGCAATAGTCTGCGGTGCTCGCGGCAAGAAAGAAAACCGCGTCGCGAGATTCTGTTTGAGTCGCGAAGGAAGCCACTCCGGCCAATTGGCCGGATTCATAAATCAGAAATATCAGAGGACGAAGAGAATCTGAAAACGCGCGGCTCGCGGCCAAAGCCCATTGATGAGTGAAGAAAACTTCCGGGCGCTCCATCCGAAATACCAGATTGTTCCAAGCTGCGACGGTTTCCGGATCTTCTGGGATTTGCTCCAGAACTGTTACTTGCACATGCACTCCATCCAATGAGTCTAGCGACGCACGCCTTAATTAGTGTGGAGAAACCGATCCAGTAAAAACATGCACGCCGTGCCGACGAACACCAGCAACGCCATCTTTACGCCAGGCTCTTTATTTACTTCCGGAATCAAGTCGGAAGCCGCAACGTAGATCGTAACGCCAGCCGACAACGGCAATCCAAAACTCACTTCGTGGCGAAACACAGCCATTGTCATCACTCCCGCGACGGTTGCAATTCCCAGCAGCACGGACGATCCCCAGGCAAACGCGCGACTGCGACCACTCGCCAACATCACCGACGACACCGTGAATCCTTCTGGAATCTTATGTAGAAAGACGGCAAGAAAAATGATCCATCCCAACGCGGGAGAAACCAGAAAACCCGAAGCAATCGCGATCCCATCGAAGAACGTGTGGATCAACAACCCAATCAGAACCGAATACCCCTTATGTGCGTGTACAAACTGGTCCGCATGCGTCTCTTCGCCAAAATGAAAATGCGGAGTGACCGTATGCTCAAAGAAATGAACAAGAAGGTATCCGAGAAGAATGAGAAATCCAGCATAGTGTCCACGTAGTTGCACGCTCGCCGGAACCATCTCCACTAGCGCCGTCGCTAGCATGAACCCCGCACCCAGCGCGACGAAGTAACGGAGATACGACCGCTCCCAATGTTTCTGCACAATTATGGCGCCACCAAAAATATTCGCGCCTGCGGCCGTCAACCCCAGCAGCACACTGGTCCATATGGGAGACATAAAGTGGAAAGAAGAATATCAGGTTGCGGTCAGGGCGATGTCCGTGCCTCCAAGGTCTAATATCACTGTCATCCTGAGCGGAGCAAGACGTTCACGAAGTGAAAGTCTTGCGGAGTCGAAGGACCCCATACCCGTAAACAGTAGCAATTGCGATGCAAGGAATTCTCCCCTCGAGGTGGTCTGTAGAACGCCTTGCATGGCCATTGCTGCTTTTCGGTGACATGGGGTCCTTCGACTGTACGAATCTCGCTTCGCGAGCTTCATTTCGCTCAGGATGACAACAGGATAGAAGTACCGCGGGCGCGCGCAGCCGACTACGAACCAAGCGCTGCTAAGATCCAAGCGAAGGACGAACAGCGAACAGTACCAACGACAACCGACCAACAAGCCTTGCTACCTTACCTACAACTCATCGGATGGCTCGCCTGCGTGGTGTACTCCACCATCCCCGCGTTCTGGCTGATGATCCATCCCTTTGCGGATCGGTGGCGCGCCCGAAGACGCTCTCCCTATATAGTGCTGTTGCCCGCGTGGGCCGCGATGTGGTTCCTGGTCGCGCTAATCACGAGCCCGTGGCGGAACGTGAGTCTCTACCGAACAAACTGGTCGTGGGCAGCTACAGCGCCACTATTCTTCGCCGGAATTTATATCTACTGGCAATCCGGAAAAGACTTCACCGCGAAACAACTCGGCGGCCTTCCCGAAGTCCAAGGCAAGAATCTCGATCAGCGACTAGTCACCGATGGAATCCGCGCCCGAGTTCGCCATCCAATGTATCTAGGACACCTTTGCGAAATGCTGGCTTGGAGCGTCGGCACAGGACTAGCCGTTTCCTGGGGATTGACCGCGTTCGCAGTCCTCAGCGGAGCGATCATGATCCGCACAGAAGAAGCAGAATTAGAGATGAGATTTGGCGAACAGTATCGCGAGTACCGGAACTCCGTGCCTGCAATCATACCGAGCATAAAAAAGCCCCCAGCTATAATCCGGTTTAACTGAAAGCTGATGGCTGACGGCTGAAAGCTGCCTCATGCGCTTCGAACTCTTCATTGCGACCCGCTACCTCCGCGCCAAACGCCGCCAGGCGTTCATCGGAGTGATCACGGGCATCTCTGTTCTCGGAGTAGCCGCAGGCGTCGCATCATTGATCGTCGCGCTAGCCATCAACAACGGATTTCGCCAGGACTTGCAAGCGCGCCTCCTCGGATCGACCGCTCACGTCAGCCTGCTCCGCATCCAAAGTGACGGGATACCCAACTGGCGTCCCCTGCTCGAAGAATTATCGAAGCAGCCGCACGTAGTCGCGGCCGCCCCAGCAATTTACGAACAAGTTCTAATTTCGCGCGGACCACGTGCCCGTGGCGCGGTTCTAAAAGGCATGCTGCCGCAGGACGAGCGAAGGGTGAGCGACCTGCTGAATTCAGTGACCCTGGGATCCGAAGCGCCGCTTGAAGAACCGAGTCCAAGTGTGGGGACGGGCGACTCGCCTGGCGAGGACGGGGCAGAGCCCCGTCACCACACAGATATTGCCACGGGCAGGCCGCAAGCTCAATCTCCCGACGACCTCGCCGGAGTCCAGCAACGCGTGGCCGCCATGCCGCCCATCATTCTCGGCAAAGACATGGCCGAGCAAATCGGCGCGACCGTCGGCTCCGTCGTCCTCGTCACGTCTCCGCAAGGAGAGCTGACTCCCTTCGGCATGGTCCCGAAATACATTCGCTTCCATGTCGCCGGAATCTTCAGCTCCGGATTCTTCGACTACGATTCTTCGTGGGCCTTCATTCGACTCTCCGACGCGCAGCAGTTGTTTGGATTGGGCGACGTCATCTCCGTCATCCAATTCAAACTCGATGACATCTATCTCGCCAACGACGTCGCGCGCCAACTTGAACAGGTTGCAGGAAGTGGTTTCATGGCCACCAGTTGGATGGAGCAAAACAAGCCGCTCTTCCGTGCCTTGCGTCTCGAGCGTGTCGTAACGTTCATCACAATCGGCCTGATCGTCTTCGTCGCTGCGCTGAACATTTTGATCTCGCTCATCATGATGGTCATGGAAAAGACAAAAGACATCGCCGTCCTGATGTCTCTCGGTACCAAGAAAAAGCAAATCCGCCGCGTCTTCATCGCTCAGGGAGTCCTGATCGGCTTGATCGGTACCGTCATCGGTCTCGTGATCGGCTACGGAATCTCCTGGGCCGGAGGACACTACCACTTCATCTCCCTGTCCGCCGAGGTCTACTCCATCGACTACGTGCCCTTCGCTCCACGACTCACCGATGGCATAATCGTCGCGCTGGTCTCTGTAGGAATAAGTTTTGTCGCCACAATTTATCCGTCATGGTCCGCTGCAAGAATTCTGCCCGCAGAATCGCTGCGCTACGAATAGAAGTTAAGAAAATTCACTTCCGAAACTGCAGCACGACACACGAACGCTCTCGCCTTGAACGGATTATTTGGAGTCTGTTGCTGCAAGAATCTTCAACAGGATGTCTTGGGATCTTCGTTGACCCCAACGAGTGTTGTACGCGCTGGATGTAATCGCGACGACCATGTGCAACGAAGGGATGATGTAAATCTTATTGCCACCGTTCCCTGAAGCGAAATGCACGGTCACCTTTCGATCTGCCACCTGCTCAGCTTTGGTGTACCACATGTAACCGTAGGAATCGGCGTACGGATCGCTGTCGCTGATCGGCACCTGACTGGCTAGGCTAGCCGCAATCCAATCGTGGCTCAGTAGGTGTAGGCCGTCAACCACGCCGTCGTTGAGCATCAGTTGCCCAATGGCTGCCGCGTCGCGAGCGGTTATGGCTAGATTACCTTGACCGGTCGTTCGGTTTACCGGCACGTGCCGCCACCGAAAGTTTCGAACGTTCAAGGGACCAAACAGATTTGCTTTCGCGAAGTCATCGAGCGGCATATGGCTTGCGTTCTCAATGATCGCACCTGCCAGAAACGCGTTCACGGAGCAATACAGATATTTCTCTCCCGGACCGCGCTTCATCGGAACGGCATAGACCGAGCGCATCCAGTCCGTCGACTCGTCAAGTCTGTCCTCGTTACCCGGCGTCGAAGGGTCTTCGTCATCCGCATCCAGTCCCGAACGCATGTTGAGCAGGTCTCTCACCCGGATCTTCTCTTTGCCATCCTTTGGCAAACCTGGCAGATACAACGCAATCGGGTCATCCACACTCCCAACCAGCTTTTTCTCGACTGCAATCCCCATCAGCAGCGATGTCAGGCTCTTTGTGGCAGAGCGAATGTCGTGGAGGGTATCAACCGAATCGCCGTTGAAGTAGTGTTCACTGACCAACTGTCCGTTGCGCACAATCACGATGCCTTTCAAATCATGGTGTTGTTCCTCGGACATTTCCTTGTAGAGCGAGTCAATAGCATTTGGGGCGATCCCGAAACCATTAACAGACTTCAGCGTCCAGCGAATGCCCTTGGGCTGGCCATCGGTCGAGGCGGTTGTCTGCGCGCCCGCGCACCGGCATGAGATTGGGATCAATGCGAACCCTAGCATCCAAAATAGATATCGTTTAAGCATAGAACTCCTATACGCTTGCCTGACGAAATAGTTCCCTGCTGGTGGCGAATTGACAACGATCATCGCCACCTCTACCCCGCTGTGACCACGGTCACATGGCATTTGTTTTCCAGAGGTATACAGTCATCCGCATGCGGCCTTTCCTGAAGGAAAATGCCGGGAACGAGCGGTTCCTCCTCATGGTCTAATGGATTAGGGTCTTCCCCAGCAGCACGAGACACGGCTGCAGGCTGGCCTTGATACTTAGGAGGGGTCATTTGCATCTAACCACTCAAGATCCTCTTCTGAGGGTCGAAGGGTTAAGCAAAGTGTTTCGCTCAGGCGAGGCGCAGCTCACGCTCTTTGAGAATCTGTCTTTTCAGGTCGCAAAGGGAACGATGCTGGCGATCGTGGGACAATCTGGAGCCGGGAAGAGTACCTTGTTGCACATCCTCGCCGCTCTTGATCGTCCTTCGGCGGGTGCCGTATACTGCGCCAACTCCCACGTGAACGCGCTTTCCGAGGACGACGCCGCCGAATTTCGCAATCGCGAAATCGGCTACGTCTGGCAGTTCCACTACTTGCTCCCGGAATTTACTGCGCTTGAGAACGTCGCAATGCCGCTTCTATCGCGTGGACAAGCTATGTCGTCCGCCGAAAAGGAAGCGTCCAGCTGGCTCCGTGAAGTTGGACTCGAATCGCGCGGTAAGCATCGCTCCGGCGAACTGTCGGGCGGCGAGCAGCAACGCCTATCACTGGCACGCGCGCTGATTACGCAGCCTAAGGTGTTGCTGGCGGACGAGCCCACTGGCGATCTCGATGGTAAAACCGGCGAAATGGTTTTTGATCTGATCGCCCGTTTGCACCGCGAACATCAGCTGACCTCGATCATCGCGACACATAATCTCGCGTTTGCACGACGGTGCCATCGCGTTTTACGGTTGGAACAGGGCAAAATAGAAGAAGTCGCGCCGGAGTCGCTTCCGGCATAACAAATAACGACAGAGACAGAACACAAAGACAGCATTTGCAGAAGCAAATTTAATGATCGAAGTACCCGAAGGTAAGGCAGCACCGGTTACTACAAGGCGTTTATCGCTTAGCAGTTCAGGCCAGATAAATGCATAATTAAAGATGTAGGGTCACGGGTTCGGCGGAGTGTGGGGCAGCCGCAGGAACTTCCGGGGGGAAGTAGTTTATGTTCGAACGTTATACGGAAAAAGCCAGGCGCGTAATTTTCTTCGCGCGGTACGAGGCCAGCCAATTCGGATCTCCTTATATTGAGACCGAACACTTGCTACTCGGACTGCTGCGCGAAGACAAAGCCCTGACCAATCGTTTTCTGCGCTCTCATGCCTCGGTGGAATCGATCCGAAAACAGATCGAGGGACACACCACCATTCGTGAAAAGGTTTCCACGTCAGTCGATTTGCCATTAAGCAACGAGTGCAAGCGCGTGCTCGCGTACGCGGCCGAAGAAGCAGAACGCCTTTCGCACAAGCACATCGGCACAGAGCATCTGTTATTGGGACTGCTCCGCGAAGAAAAATGTTTTGCCGCTGAGATTTTGCACGAACGTGGATTGCGTCTGTCCACCATCCGCGAAGAACTGGCACGTACCAGCCAGGAGAAGGCGACGCCACAGCGCGGACAGCGCGAGACTTCGCTTCTCAGCGAATTTTCACGCGACTTGACTCAGTCGGCCATGGACAACCAGCTCGATCCGCTGGTCGGCCGTGACGGAGAGGTCGAGCGCGTCGTGCAGATCCTCTGCCGCCGCACGAAAAATAATCCTGTGCTCATTGGCGAGCCCGGAGTAGGCAAAACCGCAATCGTAGAAGGATTGGCACAGCGCATCGCAGATGGCGAAGTTCCTTCATTCCTCGCCGACAAACGCATTCTTGCTCTTGATCTTTCATTGATCGTTGCTGGCACGAAATATCGCGGACAGTTCGAAGAGCGCCTAAAGACCATCATGAAAGAGCTGATGGAAAACCAGAATTCCATCATCTTCATCGATGAACTCCATACACTCGTTGGCGCCGGATCCGCAGAAGGCTCACTCGATGCTGCCAATATCCTGAAGCCGGCGCTGTCGCGCGGCGAAATTCAGTGCATCGGCGCAACCACGCCTGCGGAATATCGCAAGTCGATCGAAAAAGATCGCTCGCTCGAACGCCGCTTCCAGGCCGTGAAAGTTCCACCGCCCAATGAGACGGACGCTATCAAGATTCTTTTTGGGATCAAAGAACGGTACGAGAAATTCCACGCCGTCACCTACACCGACGACGCCATCAATTTTTCGGTGTCCCATTCGAATCGTTACATCCCAGACCGTTTCCTTCCTGACAAGGCCATCGACCTGATCGACGAAGCGGGCGCGCGTGTCAAACTGCGCCAGACCACGCTTCCCGAAGAGTTGACGGAAGTTCAGAAGCGGATCAAGTTCATCGTCCACCGGATGGAGAACGCCATCGCGAACCACGAGTTCGAGAAGGCGCGTTTCTATTCGGACGAAGAACGCAAAGAGCGCGAGAACCTGCGCGCCCTTCGCGAAAAATATCATCTCGATGAGTCCGCCACCGGCGTGGTTGGCCGCGAGGACATCGAAGACGTGGTCAGCCGCTGGACCGGCGTCCCGATCATGTCGATCAAAGAAGAAGAGACTCAGAAACTTCTTCGCATCGAAGAAGAGCTGCATAAGCGCATCATCTCGCAGGAAAAAGCGATCAGCGCGCTGGCTCGTGCCATCAGGCGTTCACGTGCGGGATTGAAGAGTCCGAATCGTCCGATTGGTTCGTTCTTATTCCTCGGACCGACCGGCGTTGGCAAAACTGAAGTCGCACGCACGTTGGCGCACTTCATGTTTGGCAGCGATAAGGCCCTCGTCCGCTTCGATATGTCGGAGTTCATGGAAAAGCACTCCGTTTCGAAGCTGATCGGCTCGCCTCCAGGATACGTAGGCTACGAAGAAGGCGGACAGCTTACGGAACGCGTGAAACGCGCTCCCTACTCCGTCGTCCTGCTCGACGAAATCGAGAAGGCGCATCCCGATGTCTTCAACATCCTCCTGCAGGTTTTTGAAGACGGCCAACTCACCGACGGACTGGGAAACACTGTCGATTTCAAGAACACGATCATCATCATGACCTCGAATATCGGCGCGCGTCACTTGATGAAGCGCGAAGGACTCGGCTTCCAGTCACTCGAAAGATGAAATGGTTTCCGAGAAAGTCGAAGATCTGGTGAAGAGCGAAGTCAAACGCACCTTCAATCCGGAATTCCTGAATCGCGTGGACGAGATCATCCTGTTCATGGCACTCAGCGAAGCCGATCTGATCCAGATTCTCGAACTCATGGTCAACCAGCTGAACCAGAATCTGGCGCAGCGTTCGATCACCGTAACCGTGGCCGACGAAGCCAAGAAATGGATTCTGAACCAGACTCTAACCGACCGCAGCTACGGAGCCCGTCCTCTGCGTCGCGCTCTGCAGAAGTACATCGAAGATCCGCTGTCGGAAGCCCTGATCCAGGGCACGATCACTACGAGGCCAGCGTTCATCGAAGTCTTCCTCGAAGCGAACAAGCTGTACTACCGACCAGTGGACGCGGAAAAAACCGAGGGTGTGCTGCTGTACGAAAGCTAAGGCAGCCGTTAGCATTCAGCCATCAGCCGTCAGTGAAAACTGGCGGCTTTTGTTTTTTCGGGCGTCTTTGCATCGACCTTGCTCTTCTGTCTAATTCTTGGGTTGGGTGGCGCAGCGTTTCAGGGCTGCGGTTTGCTGGTAGTCTGTCGGTGTGTCAAACCGAGTAATCGAGATTCACGACTCCGCCGTCGATCGCATCACCATGGAAAATGGTACGGCGCTCATACACTTTCCATCGGTCTACATCCATCAGTCCGAAGGAAAGCTTTTTGAGGATGCCGGGACTGGGTGGTCCCAAGAGGCGGTACTGCGCATTACTGACGCGCAGGTTGACGGCGTGTTCTCTGTAGCGCTGCAAGTCTGGGACGGGGAGATCGTCTATCTGTATGACGGATCATTGAGGATGGGCGAGGTGATCTCCGACAATCTGATACCTATTCCGCTGAGAATCACCGCAGACATTCAACTGTCGATGGAATCCTGCGGCGAGACAGTTCGGGTCAGTGGCACGAGTGCAGACTTAGAGCTTATCGGCGAACCCAAGTACGTCGAGGAATCTAGGCCCCGAACCCGCTAGTCCACCCAACGCAATCCATATTGTCAATTTAGGTCTAGTGGAAAAGGCAGGTAGCCTTAAGGGCTTTTTGAAGTGGTTTTTTTCAACCCAAAGTCCTTAATCCCCCGCCGCCGATTCTTTCCTTCGCGGACGACCGCCCTTCAGCCCGTTCACTCGCGCCGCCGCCTTCTTAGCAGGGCTCGTCACTAAACCTCCACGCCGCCCAATCTGCGCCATCCATTCTTTGTTTCCGTAGATGCCACGCAACAAGCCCGGAACGTAGAGGTCAACATCGAGATCCGGCCAATGAAGCCCGGTTCCCCCGCCGAGGATCTCGATCCGCGCAACCTGTCCTTTGGTCGCTGACTGCAGTCCTTGCAGATCTTCTCGGGGTATCACGCGCCGATTGCCGTCACTCAGTTTGAGGATGAGCAGATCCAATCCCGGTCCCGGCCTGTATTCGACTGCAGACACCAGGGGCTCACTACGCAGATTCTTGGCGCGCTCGATTGCTCGATCAATCTCGGCATCGCTAGTCACGATGTCATGTCTTGCGATCCAGTGCCGGGAGACCTTATTTCTTGCCATGCATTTCCTCCCATAATCCGACAAGCTCTTCAAAGTGCAGAGCTGCGGCCCTCAGAATTTTCTTAACGTCCGACCGCTTGGCATTAGCTGGGCGAACGGCTCGGTGCCGCTCAGCTAACGCGACATTTCCGTTTCGTCGAAGATCAACAATCGCTTGGGTGTCACCGGCGAACCCATGAACGTGGCGAGGGGGATGATCGTTCGAATAAGACCATGAAACAAGACACCGCCAAATTTAAGAGAACCCACAATCAATCATAACCCAAGCGACGCTTAGGTTGAAGGGAATTAGACCGCTGGATTGACCGCGTCAAGGTTGTTGTGTTTTACTCCTTCAATCGGGGCTGGCTCAGCTGTAGACACGGTTATACGCAAAGAATTGGGGCGTGAGACCGAGGTGTTGCCATGAAGTCCAGCTGGTTTGCAGTCCTAGCCGCATCCCTTCTTGCTCATCTACTCTGAGTGCCAGTGCGCGGGAAATGGTCCTGCCCGCCGGAACTCTTCTGCAGTGCACCCTGAACGAGCCCAACTTTTCTTCTTCCACCGTTGCCGTGGGAGATCCCGTTCTCTGTCATCTCAAATCCGTGACCGAGTTTGGACAGCAAACCTTTCCGCGCGGAAGCTATCTTGTCGGACATCTCGAATCTGCTCAGGACCCCGGCCACTTCTGGGGCAAGGGCAGCATGAAGCTGATGTTTGACCGCATCGGGCTGCCCAACGGCGACATGCCGCTGGATGCCAAAGTGATCGCGACTCGCGGCTAAAAGTCGATAAAGACGGCGACATCCGCGGCAAGGGACACGCCAAGCGCGACATCGTCGAATGGATGCTTCCACCGCTCTGGCCGTGGAAAGTCATCATGCTTCCCGCGCGCGGCCCGCGTCCGACGCTTAAGGGCGAGTCCGTGCTGAGACTGCGCTTGATGGACGACGTGCAGATTCCACAAGTCTCCCAGACCAATGGCCCGAACTGGCATTTCTTCGGAGGTCCGCGTCCGCAGAATGATTCGTTCTATCAGGACTCGGCTTACCACCCGGCGAATGGAGACGGATCGGGTGCGACGCTCCGATGCCGCAACTGGCAGTTCGCCGCGTCAACGTCACGCCCAGCGAACAGCCGATGCACCAACACAACCACTCTCCATACCGAGTCCCGACCTAGTGCAGAAATTTAGCTTTCCCCATCGTAACCTTCAATTGACCCCGCCCCTCCCATTGTGTTTTACTCCTTCCATCGGGGCTGGCTCAGCTGTAAACACGGTTATACGCAAAGAATTTTTGGGGCGTGAGACCGAGGTGTAGTCATGAAGTCCAGCTGGATTGCAGTCCTAGCGTCATCCCTTCTTGTCTCGTCCTACTCCCTGAGTGCCAGTGCGCGGGAAATGGTCCTGCCCGCCGGAACTCTTCTGCAGTGCACCCTGAACGAGCCCAACTTTTCTTCTTCCACCGTTGCCGTGGGAGATCCCGTTCTCTGTCATCTCAAATCCGTGACCGAGTTTGGACAGCAAACCTTTCCGCGCGGAAGCTATCTTGTCGGACATCTCGAATCTGCTCAGGACCCCGGCCACTTCTGGGGCAAGGGCAGCATGAAGCTGATGTTTGACCGCATCGGGCTGCCCAACGGCGACATGCCGCTGGATGCCAAAGTGATCGCCACCCGCGGCTACAAAGTCGATAAAGACGGCGACATCCGCGGCAAGGGACACGCCAAGCGCGACATCGTCGAATGGATGCTTCCACCGCTCTGGCCGTGGAAAGTCATCATGCTCCCCGCGCGCGGCCCGCGTCCCACGCTTAAGGGCGAGTCCGTGCTCAGCCTGCGTTTGATGGATGACGTGCAGATTCCACAAGTCTCCCAGACCAATGGCCCGAACTGGCATTTCTTCGGAGGTCCGCGTCCGCAGAATGATTCGTTCTATCAGGACTCGGCCTACCACCCGGCGAATGGATACGGATCCTCCGACGCTCCAATGCCGCAACTGGCAGTTCGCCGCGTTAACGTAACGCCCAGCGAGCAGCCGATGCCCCAACCAACCACTCTTCAGGAAGTTCCCACCGTCACGTATGCCAGCTACAATTCCGTGTCGAAAAACGTGGTCGGAGGAGCAGCTAGCAACACGTCAGCGGGAGTTCCAGTATTTGTCCTCAAGACGGGAATGGTCCTCGCGGTAGGAAACTACACCTATCAAGATGGACGCATCAGCTATGAACTGGCCAGCGGCGGAAGCGGCGTAGTCAGCACCGACGAAGTCGATTGGACCACCACCACCCAACTCAACAGCCAACGCGGAGTAAGAGTCACCCTGCGCGGTGGACATCCAACATCAGGCGCGGCCGGATTCTAGACAGCCGTCAGCGTTCAGCCATCAGCCGTCAGCACTCAGCCGCCAGCAAAAGCTGGCGGCTTTTGCTTTTGATCGTGTAGGGAACGACGTAGGGACGGCCGCCCTCGGCTGTCCAGCCGAGCGTAGCTCGGCAGCCTTCGAAACCGTCGGCAAGTTTCATGCTTCCTGGAGGCAAGCCGCGTCATCGAAATACCGAGGCCCGAAATGTCCAAGATCAACATCGCCGAAAAGTTCGTCCAAGATCCACGACTTCTACAACCCCCGCATCGCTGCCGAACTCAACGGACAGCACGTAAAATTCGTCAAACTCAACAGCGAGTTCGTCTTCCACCATCACGACAACGAAGACGAAATGTTCCTAGTCGTCAAAGGCCGCTTCCGCATGGATTTCCTCGACCATCACGAATGGATCGAAACCGGCGAATTCATCGTTGTTCCGCGAGGAGTCGAGCACCGTCCTGCCACGGAAAACGGCGAAGAATGCTGGATCGTGCTGTTCGAGCCCGCCTCAACTCTGAACACCGGCAATGTCGAAAACGAACGTACCGTCCGCGAGTTGGAACGCGTTTGACACAAAATGCCGAACCATCCAGACTTAGGAAGCACGTACTGAAATCCAGAAGACGTGAGATCTGGGATTAAGCTGTAAATAAAAAGCCAATGCAAATCACCGTCTATTCCGCTCCATGGTGTCCCGATTGTCGCGTCGCCAAACGCTTCTTGGACGAGCACAAACTTCCCTACACCGACATCAACATTGAGACCACCCCCGGAGCCGCCGATGAGGTCGTCAAGCGCACCGGCAAACGTGCCATCCCACAATTCGTGATCGACGGAGAATGGGTCCAGCCGTACCGCATCGGCGAAGGCTTCCTGTACGACGAAATGGCCGAAAGACTAGGCGTGGAGTAGCAAGCCCGCGTGGGACATACACAATAGACGGCTTCCCTCCCGGGCTGCGGAATTATGGAGAGTAGCGATTATGAGCTTACGAGTTGTCGTGACATGTGCAATCTTGTTAGCGCTGATTTCACTTGGGTACGGCCTGGACACAAAGGCAGAGAGTAGTGCTCTGCCTTCGCGGGGTGTAGTTCCCGACGAAATCACTGCGGTAAAGGTGGCCGAAGCTATATTTCTGCCGATCTACGGAGAGGAAGAAGTCTCGAGGTACCGTCCATACGAGGCGACCCTCAAGGACGGCATATGGACGGTTTATGGCACACTTAAGCCCAGTGCACGAGGTGGTACGCCGACCATGACCCTTCAAAAGAACGATGGCAGGGTTCTCGATGTATGGTTCTCTCAGTAAACCCAGTTACCTTCCGCCCCATCCGCACCCGACTTCAGTACCCTATTCGCCCCGCCCCAAATGCCTGAGGATAGTACCTGCTCCAGCAAGCCTCCCTCCTTGCCGGGCCCAACGGCTCATGTTCAATTCCAACATTGGCGAACGGACGGAAGAGGGCGAACTGGTCGATACCTGGCAGCGCTTCGTCCAGGGCCTTCTCGGCGTCCTATTCCTGGTCGGTGCCGGAATCATGGCGCACTACTATGCTCCGCCGGACGACTCATCTCTGGTCCAACAAGTCCATCAGCTCACGCAGCAGGTTTCTGATCTGGAGCGCCAACAGTCATTTTCGCCCGCGGTTGTGGACGATGCGCGCGATTCAATCGCATACATTTATGGGATCTACCATGTCGCAGGCCGTCCCCAAAGCTTTCGCGCCCGCGTGGCAGGCACCGGATTCGTAGTCGCTCCCGGCCTTCTAGCCACCAATCGCCACGTAGCTGAACCGTGGTACGGAGATCGCGAAGTGGCCGTAGCCCTGCGCCAGGGCGGCACTCCCGTCCTCGAAACGCTGGTCGCCTATTTTCCCGGATCGCCGCTGCCCGTGAAGCTCGAAACCGCAGCTCTGGCTGAGCACGGAGATCTCGCGGTCCTGCGCATGGAAACTACAGCTTTCACGAAGAAGCTGCACTGCCTGACTCTGTCCTCGGCCCCAGCTCACGTGGGGGAGTCGATCAGCGTATTGGCATATCCCATGGGAGTCACAGGCATGGTCGCGAAGTCACCCGCGTTGGTTTATGAACGCCTCTCGGCTCACCCCGACGACGTCAACACCGCTGGAGAACTCGCGGCACTATCTTTGATTCGTCCGTCCGCCACCTTCGGCCACATCGGCGATGTGACCGGCGACAAGCTGATCTACGACGCTCCTACCGCCCGCGGCGGCAGCGGAGGCCCCGTCTTAAACCAGCATGGCGAAGTCGTAGGCATTAACTCCGCGTACATCGACGGCTTCTCCGGCGGGAACTCTGGGAATCACCGCAGGCGAACTTCGCCCCTTAATGGAATCCGCCAAACACGCCTCAATCCAAACCGTAGCAGCGATCAACTAATTAATTAGTAGCAAGTCACGATGCTGCGCTCAATCAGAATCACGTAGCAACAGCCGCCCTCGGCTCTCCACCACAACGATCAGGCAGTTATTCCCTCGGGCTCATTACGAAGGGCCGAAGACAGGCTGCATTTTCTTGCGCAACCTAGCGCGTTTACGCCTCAAGAAGCCCATCCGAGCGCAGACAAAGCCCGTCGAATTCAGGTACATTTGTAACTTGCTGATTTAAGTGCCAAATTGGAACTCTGGCTGCTCAAGATCAGAGTAAGTCACAAAATAGCTGGCATTTCTATCATCTCTACGTGCAACTGTTCGCTGGCCAGCGGGTTCCAAGGGCAAGGGATTATTCACGGGCCCATCAAAATCCAAATAGAAACGCACATCCATAAGAATTAGAAACTGAACCAGAGATAACCCCGGAATCGAAATCATGATGAAAAAATATTTGTTAGCGATTGCTGTGGCGAGCTTGATGATTTGCCTCGGTTGCGCCACAGGCGGCTCAACGGACAGCACGTAAAATTCGTCAAACTCAACAGCGAGTTCGTCTTCCATCATCACGACAACGAAAACGAAATGTTTCTAGTCGTCAAAGGCCGCTTCCGCATGGATTTCCTCGACCATCGAGAATGGATCGAAACTGGCGAATTCATCGTTGTTCCGCGAGGAGTCGAGCACCGTCCTGCCACGGAAAACGGCGAAGAATGCTGGATCGTGCTGTTCGAGCCCGCCTCAACTCTGAACACCGGCAATGTCGAAAACGAACGTACCGTCCGCGAGTTGGAACGCGTTTGACACAAAATGCCGAACCATCCAGACTTAGGAAGCACGTACTGAAATCCAGAAGACGTGAGATCTGGGATTAAGCTGTAAATAAAAAGCCAATGCAAATCACCGTCTATTCCGCTCCATGGTGTCCCGATTGTCGCGTCGCCAAACGCTTCTTGGACGAGCACAAACTTCCCTACACCGACATCAACATTGAGACCACCCCCGGAGCCGCCGATGAGGTCGTCAAGCGCACCGGCAAACGTGCCATCCCACAATTCGTGATCGATGGAGAATGGGTCCAGCCGTACCGCATCGGCGAAGGCTTCCTGTACGACGAAATGGCCGAAAGACTAGGAGTGGAGTAGCGAGCCCGCGTGGGACATACACAATAGACGGCTTCCCTCCCGGGCTGCGGAATTATGGAGAGTAGCGATTATGAGCTTACGAGTTGTCGTGACATGTGCAATCTTGTTAGCGCTGATTTCACTTGGGTACGGCCTAGACACAAAGGCAGAGAGTAGTGCTCTGCCTTCGCGGGGTGTAGTTCCCGACGAAATCACTGCGGTAAAGGTGGCCGAAGCTATATTTCTGCCGATCTACGGAGAGGAAGAAGTCTCGAGGTACCGTCCATACGAGGCGACCCTCAAGGACGGCATATGGACGGTTTATGGCACACTTAAGCCCAGTGCACGAGGTGGTACGCCGACCATGACCCTTCAAAAGAACGATGGCAGGGTTCTCGATGTATGGTTCTCTCAGTAAACCCAGTCACCTTCACCCCATCGCCTCACGACTTCGGTACCCTATTCGCCCCGCCGCAAATGCCTGAGGATAGTACCTGCTCCAGCAAGCCTCCCTCCTTGCCGGGCCCAACGGCTCATGTTCAATTCCAACATTGGCGAACGGACAGAAGAGGGCGAACTGGTGGATACCTGGCAGCGCTTCGTCCAGGGACTGCTCGGCGTCCTATTCCTGGTCGGCGCCGGGATCATGGCGCACTACTATGCTCCGCCGGAGGACTCATCTCTGGTCCAACAAGTCCATCAGCTCACGCAGCAGGTTTCTGATCTGGAGCGCCAACAGTCATTTTCGCCCGCCGTTGTAGATGATGCGCGCGATTCAATCGCCTACATTTATGGGATCTACCACGTCGCAGGCCGTCCCCAAAGCTTTCGCGCCCGCGTCGCCGGCACGGGATTCGTGGTCGCTCCCGGCCTCCTCGCCACCAATCGCCACGTAGCTGAACCGTGGTATGGAGATCGCGAAGTGGCCGTCGCTCTCCGACAAGGCGGAACGCCTGTCCTCGAGACTTTGGTCGCCTATTTCCCCGGATCGCCACTACCCGTGAAGCTAGAAACCGCAGCTCTGGCTGAGCACGGAGATCTCGCGGTCCTGCGCATGGAAGCTACAGCTTTCACGAAGAAGCTGCACTGCCTGACTCTGTCCTCGGCCCCAGCCCACGTGGGTGAGTCGATCAGCGTATTGGCATATCCCATGGGAGTAACGGGCATGGTCGCGAAATCACCGGCCCTTGTTTATGAACGGCTCTCGGCCCATCCAGACGACGTCAACACCGCTGGAGAACTCGCGGCACTATCTTTGATTCGTCCGTCCGCCACCTTCGGCCACATCGGCGATGTGACCGGCGACAAGCTGATCTACGACGCTCCTACCGCCCGTGGCGGCAGCGGAGGCCCGGTCTTGAATCAGCACGGCGAAGTAGTAGGCATTAACTCCGCCTACATCGACGGCTTCTCTGGGGGCACCTTGGGGATCACCGCAGCCGAACTTCGCCCCTTGATGGAATCCGCCAAACACGCCTCAGTCCAAACCGTAGCAGCGATCAACTAATTAATTAGTAGCAAGTCACGATGCTGCGCTCACTCAGAATCACGTAGCGACAGCCGCCCTCGGCTGTCCACCACAACGATCAGGCAGTTATTCCCTCGGGCTCATTTACGAAGGGCCGAAGACAGGCTGCATTTTCTTGCGCAACCTAGCGCGTTTACGCCTCAAGAAGCCCTTCCGAGCGCAGACAAAGCCCCTCGAATTCAGGTACATTTGTAACTTGCTGATTTAAGTGCCAAATTGGAACTCCGGCTGCTCAAGATCAGAGTAAGTCACAAAATAGCTGGCATTTCTATCATCTCTACGTGCAACTGTTCACTGGCCAGCGGGTTCCAAGGGCAAGGGATTATTCACGGTCCCATCAAAATCCAAATAGAAACGCACATCCATAAAGAATTGAGAAACTGAACCAGAGATAACCCCGGAATCGAAATCATGATGAAAAAATATTTGTTAGCGATTGCTGTGGCGAGCTTGATGATTTGCCTCGGTTGCGCCACAGGCGGCAGCGGCAGCAGCGGAATTACGGTTAGCGTGTCAGCTCCCAACATCGACGCGTTGGGGTTGAATCTAAAAGTTCAGTTCCTCGCAATGGTGACAGGCACCACTAATACGGCCGTAACGTGGGCCGTCGGTGGCACGGGATGCTCTGCTACTTCCAACGCATGCGGTACCATTGACCAAACGGGCCTTTATACCGCTCCGTCTACGGTGCCGAATCCGGCCCAGGTCACCATCACGGCGGCCTCTCAAGCTGACAACACTGTTGTCGGAGAAGATCCCCTTACAATCGTTCCGATCACCGTAAGTGTTGCGCCGACTCCGGTAAATGTGGGGCACGGGCTAGTCCAGCAATTTGCCGCGACCGCCGCGCCCGATAACGCACCTCAGACCTTCTCATGGACGTGCACCCAAAGTGGTACGCCGTGCGCCAACTTCAGTTCCAACTCGTCCGGACTGGCAGTTTACAAAGCGGAAGAGAGCCCGTGCAGCAATGGTTGCGTGACTGTCTCAGCGGTTTCGTCAGTCAATACGACCGGCTGCTCCATTAATCCCAAGAACTGCACTGCGGCTAAAGTCTCGGTTTTAGCCTCGCGCCTCGTGAACGGCTCATACGCATTCAGGTTCTCCGGATATGACGGCAGCAATCATTCAGTCGCCGCAGCCGGAAGTATTTCGGTCAGCGGAGGCGCAATAACCAGCGGAATTGAGGATGAAGTAACGTCAGCGGGTCCGACCCAACATTCCATCACGGGAGGCTCTTACGTCCCCAGCACAGCAAACGATAACAACTCGAACAATGCTGGGACTCTCACGTTTACAACCGGTGCCACAGTCAATCAATTCCAAGTTGTCTTGGATGCGAACGGAGACTTTCAGCTGATCGAAGCTGACGGCAACGGCAAGGGATCCGGCATAATGCAGAAAACCGCCTCCGGACAATTTAACACCGCCGCACAGACCTTCGTGTTCGGCTTGACCGGTGCGGACTCCACTGGCAACCGCATTGGATACGTAGGCCTGCTACCCCTCAGCGGAAGCGGAACCATTACGACTGGAGGATTGCTCGACGCGAATGACAACGGCTCGACGAACAGCCTAGGTTGCAATCAGCCCTGCAGCGTCACGGGCTCGTATCAATATAACTCGACTACTGGACTCGGCCAATTGACACTGACTACAACGGTGACCCAGCATTTTGATTTTTTCGTCAGCTCTGGACAAACGAAAAATTCTCCTGATCCTTTGACCCTTTACGCAATTTCCACGGATCCAATCGATGCGACCCATCCAGCAATCTCTGGCTCTCTGGTGTATCAGTTCCCCATGACGTACAACAATGCTGCGTTCACCGGAACATCGGTTTCAAATTTAACGGGCGCGAACGCAAACGTGTCTCTCACGCTGGGCACTACGGACGGTAGTTCTAGTGGAACGGGTGGGGCAGGTGGATTCTCAGGCAATTTCGATCAAAACAGCAATGGCACGGTCCTTTCCGTGGCAACTTTCACCGGATATCAATACGTGGCCACAAACGGCAACAACGGGAGATACACAATCCAGATGCTGGGCAACCCTAGCGCGAGTCCCGTTGTGCCCCCACTGCCATTTATTTTGTACGCCAGCGGCGCAAATCGCGGATTTCTACTCGATCAATCGAGCACATCGGTTATTTCTGGATCTATGGATCCGCAGACGGCATCCTTTTTTGCTAATGCAGAGCTTCCCGGCACGTTCGCGTTAGCAACCGCAAACAACAGCGACCCGTCGGTGGCGACGGTGGCTTCCAATTTTGTGTTTACGTCGGCTGGAAACTTTCCGCCGACCCTCAATCTTTCTGGAACTCAGAACCCGGGCGGGTACCCGCTAGCCGCAACGGGCATTACAGTATCGGATACCGGAGTGGGTGCGATTGCCCTTACCTCCCCGGCCGCGGAAAAGTTTGTGTTTTACCTAATCGACCTTACTCACTTCTACCTGATCGACGTGGACGCAGGCACCAACGCATCTCTAATGTTCGCGGAGGAGTAAAACGTCGTGCAGAAGATCGCTCGTGGGGG
>CAWGOX010000016.1:0-62984 GCA_963824315.1 uncultured Acidobacteriaceae bacterium
GCCACCCGCCGACAGCTCGCCGATCAAGGCACGCTGCCCCACGAGAAGAGAACGTTTAGCCTAGGGCTTGGGCAGTTAGTGAAATTGCGATTTTTCGCCAACTAAGCAAAGAAGGTATCGGGCAGAGCCAAAGCCACGATGACCACAGCCGAACCTGCCATCATCATCCAGTCCCATGGTTCAATATCGCGGCGTCGCATAACCGCGTAAGGAATGGTTACGAGCAGCCACAGTACGACGGCGAGGGAGCAGAGCATTCCGATCACAGCGAAACCGGGATAGATGTGCCATAAGGCGAATCCAACCATCTGCGGTCCGCGTGACCACGTCCAGATGGTCTTTTCCCAAAGGATTCTTGCCGCATACAGAAAAGCGAAAGGTGACGCGGACACCCACCAGATCTTGAGGAAACGAGGTAAGGCTCCCGGTATCTGCATGGCTGCATTCTAGCTTTTATGCGTCAACTGACGAAATCAAGACGATTACAGCAAGAACGCAGTTCTTAGTGTAATGGGGATTTTTCGACAACTACTGTTCCTCAAGGCTGCGGGATCGGAGATGCGACAAGGGATTTCAAGTGCTCGAGCACTTGGAATCCGATGTACTCGCTCCTGCGACGATCTCGGTAATAGCAATTCCAGTAGCTACCTACGCGCTGTGCGGTGACCGCGAGGAATTCCGGGTTTTCCTCCAAGAAGCGCCGGTACGTCGAACTATCGAGACTTCCTAGATTTTGCTGAATCATCTGAAGTATTTCAACGACGTGCTCGCCGACCAACTTAACCACAAAAGGGCAAACCCACGGATGGTGGGAGCCTATGATTCGCGCTAGGTATTCTTGGCGAACAAAACCGTCATGGTGTCTCGTCATCAGGCAGTGAATCAACTCCTGTTGGAGAGGGGTGAGTTGATCGGTCGCTACGATCTTCGGATGATAGATGCGCTCGGGCAACGTGACGACCTCACCTTCAACACTGACTGAGAATGTGCCAGATACACGAGGGTTCTCTGAGAGCACGGCGAGCGCCGCCAGGGCATCACTGCGCAGAGCGGTAGGAAATGCATTGACATAACACTCGTTCCCCTCGCGCATCGAGGAGAATGTTACGCTGAAATCTCGGGTAAATTCCAGTCAATTGGTGTAATCAGGCGTAGCTGTTGAAAAACTCCCCGCCGCGAAATTCGCAAAAATAAAACTGCGTTAGGAAGCCCTACAATCGATCCACTCGGGTCGTCTAGAGATTTTCTATCCCCCAGATTTCGGCTGTTTGGGATGCCACAGGCGATCACACCAAACGACCCGGTTCTCCGCGCAATCGCGACGTTTTCGCCAACTACCTTCGACCGGGTGCCGCCATCCTAACGTCGCGCTCTTTGCGACGTTAGAGCCTGCCCTGAGCGGAGCCGAACGGGTGGGATTCCACAACTGCTGATCGCCAGTGTTTTTCCGAACGTCTCGATAATATTGTAGGTCACTAGGATCACCGGCGCACCACGCTGGCTTCATCTCTCAGTCGGCAGAATTCCTACGCGACAGACGACCGTGGAATCCCACCCTTCAAAAAACGAAGGGTGGCGCACCCGCTTTTCATTTTCGGGAAATAAAAAGCACATGAAAGAGAAGGCTGGGCCACCCGCCTGAACGATCCGCCTTCGTCGTATGAGGCCGGTGGAGGGAGTAGGGATCCTTCGACTCCGCGGGAACTTCACTTCGTGAATTTCCTGCTGCTCTCAGGATGACACTTTATAATCGTCGTTATAACGACTATTATTGGAGCCACTTACGCTCGCCGATATCTAGCCGCGGGCTCAAAGAAATTTGCTGGCAGCGTAATTCCGGCGGATTTTAATTTGCTTTCGAATCTGGGACGGATGCCGGTGGCGGTGAATGTCCCGACGGTGCGGCCTTCGGGAGTCACGCCCTGCTGCTCGAACAAGAAAATATCCTGCATGCTGACGATGTCGACTTCCATTCCCGTGATCTCGGTAATGTGAGTCAGGCGTCGACTGCCGTCGTTGAAGCGCGTCACCTGAAGCAGCAGCGTGACGGCCGACGCAATCTGTCTTCTGATCGCTTTCTCCGGCAAATTAACGTTGCCCATCATGACCATCGTCTCTAAGCGAGCAATCGCATCTCGCGGACTGTTGGCGTGGACGGTGGTCATGGAGCCGTCGTGTCCGGTGTTCATGGCCTGTAGCATGTCGAGTGCTTCGTCGCTGCGCACTTCGCCGACAATGATGCGATTGGGACGCATTCGCAAACTGTTGATCACGAGTTGACGTTGCATGATGGCGCCCTTGCCTGCGATGTCCGCGGGGCGACACTCCAGTCGAACGACGTGCCGCTGTTTCAGTTGCAACTCCGCAGAGTCTTCAATCGTGACAATGCGTTCTTTGGCCGAGATGTAGCCGGAGAGCACGTTGAGGAGCGTTGTCTTACCGGCTCCGGTGCCGCCTGACACAACTATGTTGATGCGAGCTTTTACCGCGGCGCGAAGTAACTCAAGCATCGGTTGCGTCAGAGTCTGCGTGTTGAGCAGATCGCTCTCGGCGATCGGAATGTGTCCGAAGCGACGGATGGAGAGATGAGGTCCATCGACTGCAACCGGAGGGGTGACTACGTTGACGCGCGATCCATCGGCGAGACGGGCATCCACCATGGGCGAAGATTCGTCCACGCGGCGCCCGATGGCGGACACGATCTTGTGGATGATGTGCATCAGGTGATCGTTATCACGAAATATGGAGGGACATTCTTCAAGGACTCCGGCGCGCTCGACGTACACTTCCTTGACGCCGTTCACAAGGATGTCACTGATCGTCGGATCCTGAAGCAGAGGTTCGAGCGGGCCGAGGCGAAAAAATTCGTCGAGGAGTTCGAGCGAGAGTTGCTCCCGTTCGGAGGCTGTCATGGGAGTCTTCAGGGTAGCGGCTAGTTCCTGAATTACGGCGTACACCTCGCGTCGCGCTGCGTCGTTGGGTTGCTGCGAGACTCTTTCAGGATCAACATATTTCAGCAGCTCACGATGGAATGCGATCTTCAGACTCTGATGTGCGCGGAAATCCGGGACGCTCATTTTCTTCGCATCGTTTGAGGGCGATAGATTAGAGAGCAATGGATTCGGATTGGGTGATTGCGGAATTGCCATAACGTTCGATTTCGTTTGCTCGGCACTGGTAATCGCGACCGCCACAAACTAGCTTTGGAGTATAACGCTCGCTGGTCGCTTGGACAGAGATTAGATCGACACTGAGGAGAGTTCGACGTATGCAGGAACTGGAAGTTTATTCGGCGATTGGGACGGAGGGATTCACGCGGTTGGTCGCCGCTTTCTATCGACAGGTTCCGCAGGATGACACTTTGGGGCAGATGTATCCGGCGCAAGATCTTTCGGGTGCGGAGGAGCGTCTACGAAATTTTCTGATCGGCCGATTCGGAGGTCCACCGACATACATCGAGCAAAGAGGGCATCCGCGGTTGCGCGCGCGGCATTCTCCGTTTGTTATCAATCAGTCTGCGCGAGACCGGTGGATGCGCTTGATGAGTTCCGCTCTAGAAGAAGCCGCGCTGCCGCAAGAGGCCGAAGAAGTTCTCCGAAAATTCTTCGAGGATACGTCTAGCTTTCTGATGAATCGTGCGGAGCCGGAGTTGCGGTGAGTTCGTCGAATCGCGTTATCCAGAAAGGAAATCAAGATCCCCGCCCTGTCGCAAAAGGCGCGACAAGGACGGGGCACCTTCGCTACACAAAAACAAAAGCCCCGCTCGTGAGAGCGAGGCTTCTGATTTTACTGAGGGCTGACAGCTGAAGGCTGACGGCTACCTTAGTACATTCCGTCCATCACCGCCGCCGCCGTGTCCGCCAGCAGCTGGAGCACCCTTCTTCTCTTCAGGGATCTCCGCAACCAACGCTTCGGTGGTCAGCATCAGCGCTGCGATCGAACCGGCGTTGGTGAGTGCAGTGCGCACAACCTTCGTCGGATCCAGCACGCCCGCCTTGACCAGGTCTTCGTAATTTCCGGTCAGTGCGTTGTAGCCGAAGTTGATGTCTTTGGAGTCGTTGATCTTACCGATCACGATCGCACCTTCTTCGCCGGCATTCTCGGCAATCTGGCGCAACGGCTCCGTGATGGCGCGCTTCACGATGTTCACACCGATCTGCTCGTCACCTTCCAACTTGAGGCTGTCGAGAGCTTTGACGCAACGCGCTAGCGCGACGCCGCCGCCCGGGACAATTCCTTCTTCGACTGCTGCACGGGTCGCGTGCATGGCATCTTCAACGCGTGCTTTCTTTTCCTTCATTTCGGTTTCGGTAGCAGCTCCCACTTTGATCACTGCCACGCCACCGACCAGCTTGGCCAACCGCTCCTGCAACTTCTCGCGGTCGTAGTCGCTGGTGGTCTTGTCGATCTGTCCGCGAATTTCTTTCACGCGGCCCTGGACATCGCCCGGCTTGCCTTTGCCTTCGACAATCGTGGTGTTGTCCTTATCGATGGTGATTTTCTTTGCCTGTCCGAGATCAGCCAGGGTAACGTTCTCCAGCTTGATGCCCAGATCTTCCGTGATCGCTTTGCCGCCGGTCAAAGTTGCGATGTCCTGCAGCATGGCCTTGCGACGATCGCCAAATCCCGGAGCCTTGACGGCCGAGACCTGCAGCGTGCCACGGAGTTTGTTCACGACGAGAGTCGCGAGCGCTTCGCCTTCCACGTCCTCAGCAATGATCAAAAGCGGCTTGCCGCCCTTGGCGATCTGCTCGAGCAACGGCAGCAAATCTTTCATCGAGCTGATTTTCTTTTCGTGGATCAGGATGTACGCATTTTCCTGGATCGATTCCATCCGCTCCGGATCGGTAACGAAGTACGGAGACAGATAGCCGCGATCAAACTGCATGCCTTCGACGACGTCGAGCTGGGTGTCGAGCGTCTTCGACTCTTCGACGGTGATGACGCCATCTTTGCCGACTTTCTTCATGGCTTCGGCAATGATCTTGCCGATCGTCTCGTCGTTGTTGGCGGAGATGGTGCCGACTTGCGCAATCATGTCGCCGGTGACGGGCTTGCTGAATTTGTCGAGTTCGCCCTTTTCGCGGTTACCTTCTTTGTCGAACTTTCCGGTGATGAGCTGAACGGCCTTCTCGATGCCACGCTTCATGGCCATCGGATTCGCGCCAGCTGCAACGGTCTTCACGCCTTCGCGATAGATCGCCTGAGCGAGAACGGTTGCGGTGGTTGTGCCATCGCCGGCTACGTCAGAGGTCTTGGAAGCAACTTCGCGGACCATCTGTGCGCCCATGTTCTCTAGCGCGTTGGGGAGTTCGATTTCCTTGGCTACGGTAACGCCGTCTTTGGTGATGGTCGGCGATCCGAATTTCTTTTCGATCACAACGTTGCGGCCCTTGGGGCCGAGAGTAACTTTCACAGCATCAGCCAACAGGTTGACGCCGCGGAGAATCGCCTGTCGCGACTCTTCTCCGTGAAGAATTAGTTTTGCCATAATGTTTGCTCCTCAAAGTAATGTTGGCAGGGTGTACCTGCAATCTGAATAACGAGACCGTGAAGTCTCAGGTCTTAGGTGTCAGGTCTCAGGCCTTTACTGAAGGCTGATGGCTGAGGGCTGACAGCTATTTGCGCGATCCTGAAGTTTCCTTCTTGGTGGCGCCGGCAGTTACGCCAGTCAGCACGCCCAATACTTCTTCCTCACGCATGATGATGAAATCTTCACCATCGATCTTGATCTCGGTGCCGGAATACTTGCCGAACAGAATGCGGTCGCCTTCTTTCACATCGAGCGGACGAACCTTGCCTTCTTCACTGATCTTGCCTTTGCCGGTGGAGATGACTTCTCCCTCCATCGGTTTATCTTTTGCGGAATCAGGAATGATGATGCCGCCACGAGTGGTGTCAGCTTCTTCCACGCGACGGACCAGAATGCGGTCATGCAGCGGGGTAAATTTGGTAGCCATAGTTGCGTACTCCTTTCAAGAGTTGGATCGAGAACTTGGGAACAACGTAGAAAATCGGTTGCCAGGTAGGATCAAGATTTCAGATTCCACGATGAAGATAGCCCAAAAGCGAAATCTGTTAGCACTTGAACCTTACGAGTGCTAATTCTAGAGATGTGAGTGGGATGTTGTCAAGACCGGGTGGTCGGTATGGTATAAAGCCATTTATATCTGTTATATAGAGATTGTCAGCAAACGGACGCTCGTATCGGCATATCGCGATTGTTAGTGCGTTTGTCCTTCTTGGCGTCCAATGTGCAGCATGTCTGAAATGGAAGCTATTGACTAGAACTGCGGAAGTCCAAGGCGGGAATTTAGGCAGGCATTAACTCCGGTGATCAGCAGGAAGAGGGCCAGCAGAATTCCGAAAGTGAGCAACCTCGCTTTCCTGCTCAACGGAGCGGAGTTTCTGGTCCAGCCGTAATACCTGAGCCAGCCAACTAGCCCGCCAGAACCGAGAATCAAGACGAGCACTGAAAACGGGACGGGGCGCATCGCATTCATGCCGGTCATAAGCGCCACACTTCTCCGTCGCGGGGACGAGCTACAGCGGCCCAAACATCTTCGAATCCGGCCATTCCACCGAACCTCACACTAGAATTGTAGACGAGCAGTGTGGTTGGTGAAAAATTGCCATTTCACTAACGACGGAACTATTGGTGAAATCTCTCTATCGACAATCACTCGTCCACCGAATTCCGACCGTCACATCAAGACCGTATCTCGGAGTTTCCAAGCTCCGAGGCTCGCCTCGAACGGGTAGGGCATGGCTTTAGCAGCATCGAGTCCCGAATCGATGGCTTCAGCCCCGAGGTGCGGCGCGACTTCCGCTAAAATAGCCCATGGCAGACCATCCTCTTTGGATCGACGGTTCGCAGGCGGCTCGACTAGCCGAGTTGACCGCTGGGACTTCCGATCCTGCTAAGGAACTTCCTCTCCGCCGCGACGTTCGGTCGCTTGGCATTCTGCTGGGTCGCGTGCTCGTCGAGCAGGAAGGCTCTGCGTTTCTCGATGTCGTCGAACAGTTGCGTCATTTGTTGATCCAACACCGCGAACAGGCTGTCACGGCCAAGTCGGCCAAGTCGAATGACAATCTAACAAATCAGGCCCGCGAGATTATCAATCGTCTTTCTGTTGAGGACGCCTACCGAGTCACCAAAGCGTTCGCGATTTATTTCGAACTCACGAATCTCGCTGAGACGAATCATCGCAAACGTCGGCGACGCGCGGCGAGAATGTTGGCGGGCAAAGTTGTGGCTGGCTCTTTCCGCGGAACGCTCGCGCGCATGAAAGCTGCGGGAGTTCCCGTTGACGCGATGACGGCAGCGCTCGGCAAAATCAAAGTCACTCCCGTCTTCACCGCGCACCCCACGGAAATCACGCGACATACGATTCGTCTCAAGCGCCGCCGTATCGCGTCGTATCTGGAACGTCTCGATCAGTTGCCACTCTCCGATTCCGAAGCGCGCGAATGCGAATCGCTGATACTCGCAGAGATCACAGCTCTTTGGCAGACCGACGAAGTTCGTTTGAACAAGCCCACGGTGCGCGACGAGATCCATATGGGACTTGATTACTTTCCCATGGTGCTTTTCGAGACTTTCCCACGGCTTTATGCGGAACTGGAAGAATCGTCGCGCGGCGTGTATGGCGCGGTCGGAGACGGTGGTGACGCACACACTCACGAACTACCCAATCTATTGTCATTTGGATCGTGGATTGGCGGCGATCGCGATGGCAATCCTTACGTGACTGCCGCTTCGACGCGCGAGGCGCTGGACATGGCGCGACACGTCATCATCGATCACTACATCGCCGAGACCATTCGCCTGATTGGGCAATTGAGCATGTCCACAAGGAGAATCGGCGTGTCGGATGCCGTGGTGCAGCTTGCGCGGGATTACGAAAAGCAATTAGGAGAGAAACACTCACGCTGGAAACAGATCACTGCCGCTGAACTCTATCGTCATCTGCTGGAATTTCTGATTGCGCGATTGCGGCTGAGTCGAAATTCATCCGCGGAAGCGAATGCTTACAAAACGCCGCAGGAATTTGAAGGGGATCTGGTAAGCATCCGCGACAGCCTGCGCGCGAACCACGGTGATCGCCTGGCGGAACTCATTTCGCCGCTCCTCCGCAAAGTGAAAACCTTCGGATTTCACCTACATGCGCTCGATGTTCGTCAGCACTCGCGGATTTTAGCGGAAGCCCTCGCAGAGGAGCAGTCCGCTCCGCAAAAGCTTTCTGTGGTGTCCGCTGAAGTCGTCGAAACCTTTCGTGCCATTGCGGATTTGAAGAAGACGCATTCTCCCCGAGCGATCCGGAATTTTGTAATCAGCAATACGCAATCCGAAGAAGACATATTGAACGTGGTTCAACTTGCGGCGCGCAACGGTGTGTCGGCGGCTGCGAGCGATTCTGATCCGGGTCTGATGCCGGTGCCGCTATTCGAATCGATTGATGCACTGCGATCTTCTCCGACGATCATGCGCCGCGTTTGGAATTCGCCTGAATTCAAACCGCTGCTCGATTCCTGGGCGCGCAAACACGAAGTCATGCTCGGATACTCCGACTCGAATAAAGATGGAGGCATGTTCACCAGCACATGGGAGCTGCACAAAGCCCAGCATAATTTGCACGAGGCAGCGCGCGAGTGCGGAGTGAACTTGCGATTGTTCCACGGTCGTGGCGGGACGGTTGGACGCGGCGGAGGCCCCACTCATGCGGCGATTCTGTCCCAACCCGCGGGCGATTTCTCCGGAGAAATTCGCATCACCGAGCAAGGAGAAGTGCTCGGCTGGAAATATGCAGACCCGGTGCTCGCCGAGTGGAATCTCGAAATCATGATTGCCGCTTGCCTTGAAGCGCTTACGATGCCATCGCAGACCGCGCCCGACGTGAAGGAGCGATGGCACCAAGCAATGGAATCGATGTCGGCGGATGCATTTGCCCTTTACCGGAAACACATCGCAGAAAATCCGGACGTCCTCGAATATTTCGAGCAAGCGACTCCCATGCTTGAGTTGGAACATGCGCGCATCGGATCACGTCCCGCGCGCCGCACCTCGAATCGCAGCCTCGAAGACATGCGCGCGATCCCGTGGGTTTTCGGTTGGATGCAAAGCCGCCACGCCGTTCCTGCGTGGTTCGGAGTCGGGCACGCGATCTCGCGCTTCGTTGATCAAGATGCCGACCACCTCGACCTTCTGCGCCAGATGATGCGTGGCTTCCCGTTGTTCGCCAGCCTCATCCGCAGTGTCGAGATCGCCATGGCGAAAGCCGACCTCGGCATTGCACGTCTTTACGCGGATTTGGTGACTGATGTCGCATTACGCGATCGCGTGTTTGGAATGTTGCGTGAAGAATTCGACCGCACCAGGCGCCTGATTCTTGCTGTCACTGGACAAAAAGAATTGCTGGAGAGAAATCCCGTACTCTCTCGCTCCGTGCGCTTGAGAAATCCGTATGTGGATCCGCTTAGTTTGATTCAAGTTGATCTGCTTCGCCGTAAACGTTCCTCTGGATCCGACGAAGCGCTCGACTATGCGATCGGCGCAACTATGAATGGAATTGCCGCTGGACTACATAACACTGGGTAGGGCGAGGGATCGTGCGCTGTAGAAATAACTACTGCGATCCGCCAGCATTCGCACCACGATCGAAATATCTGCTTAATTCTTGAAAATCTTTCCGCTTCTTTTTCGCAGCGATATCAAACCCCGCCTCTTCGTTTGCTGCAGGATCAAGTTGCCTGATGCGCGGCGGATGCGGCGGCATGGCGATCGCGAAAGTTCTCACCTGGGTTAGATTGTTATCCTGATGGCACGCTGCGCACCGAGTTCGCAAACGTACCTGGACCGGCGGCCCGACGTGGGTTTGACCACCTGTCGATTCGAAATAATTGTTGGCAAAACTATAATTTTGCACTGCATAGGACGGGAAATTCTCGTCCTGCTCAACCAATCCTCCCAAGCGCGGATCACCCACTAAAGACTTTCGACTGAGTTCCCACACCTGTATTGAAGTTTTTTCGTAGGCTCCATTGGGGGTTCGGTTGTAGCGCACTAGACGGATGTCATTCGAAAGGGAAGTAAGGCGCAGATCACCCCGTGTATCGATCAGCAGTAATTGCATCACGAGCGCGATTCCATCGAGGCCGGTTGCATTTTGGCCGGGCCGGGCATCGAGAAACTTCTGGATATCCACGGGCGTATGGCTCGCTTTCACGAACACTCGGCTCACGCGGCGAAATCCAGCATCATGGTCGTGTTGACGCTCCGGAAACCATTGCGTCTCGATCCATCCGCTTTCCTGATGGAATAAATCCGGAAGCGAATACTGCTTGTTCGCGTCGGCGAAGTTGTCCGGAAGTTGCTTGATCTCTTCCGGTGTAAGAGCGACTTTCCTGATCATCCGAGCCAGCAACTCAACGACAAGTCGCCGACGCTTCCCAAGACGTTTTTCGTCATCGGGAAGAAAGGGCACGAAAAAAATATCGTGCGCACTCCATAGGTCAGATTGCATTAAGGCGCGAGCGATCAATGCCCGTGACCCATTTTCATGCAACGCGTCCAGCAGAGCTTTTTGGAGTCCAGAAAAGTTAGGATCGCTCAATACGAAACGAGCCCCGGCTCCATCCAGCGATCCCGGGTATAAGGGGTCGATCGCGCGGTCTCCCAGTTCATTGCGTTCGACCGGCAGTGCGCTGGCGAGCAAGCCGGCGCTTAAGAGATTTTCATCGACGCCAACTTTTCCGAAAGGCGCACCCTCAGGAAATTCGCTGGATAACCGCACATCCATAGTTCGTGAGAACAAGAAACAGAAAATACGATTCCACGAGTCGTTCGCATCCGCGGAATAAATTGGCTGGGGCTTTGGGATTGCCACTATTGGAGGGTTCTCTGTTTGCGCGGCAGCCAGCGTCAAAGATAAAGATAAAGATAGCGTCAAAGAAATGAGGATGAGGATCGCCAAGCTTCCCGTGCCAACTCTCATGCGAGCCTCCAATCAATCAGAGGGTGCATTAAGCACCAGCCGGGCAGGATCGCGGCATCTAAATTGTGCAAGTGCGATTTGCAGATGCGCGTTCGCGGGCCGATACTAATCGGCGGCAGGGAATCCGGTTCCATGAACTCAATTCTATCCAATCGACTCTATTCGGCGAGGACGTTGCGTTGGGTCACCAGCAGCGCGTTGCTATTGTGGGTGGCATCCGCCATCGCTTACGGCCAAGCGCCTTCCCAAACCCAGGCCCACCGCCTCATTCTCAAAGATGGCACGTATCAGGCTGTAACGAAGTACGAGATTCAAGGAGAGCGCGTCCGTTATTTCAGCGCAGAACGTGGCGAATGGGAAGACGTGCCGAAAGCGCTCATCGACTGGGACGCGACGAAGAAATTCGAAGAGGGAAGTGCGCTAGGACCATCCGCTCCCGAGGCGGTTGCGCTCGACAAGCAAATTGACTCGGATCGTAAAGCTGAGATGGCGCGCTCTCCGGAGGTTGCGCCAGGGTTGCGTCTTCCGGATGGCGGCGGAATTTTCCTGCTCGACACCTATGAAAACCAGCCGCAGTTAGCAGAGTTGCAACAATCCGCTGGAGAGATGGAAGAGAATACGAAGTCGAACGCTGTGCGCGCAGCGATCAATCCGCTCGGTGGAATTAAACAGACCATCGAACTTCCCGGCCCTCACGCGAAAGTGCAATCGCATACCGCGGTGCCGTCCGTCTACATCAGCATGGATGCGAATGGCGGCGTGACGGGAGCTGCGCCGGCGACAGCGGAAGTCGGTGGTGACGGTCCACCTCCGCTCGTCGAGCGCTACAAGATTATTCGCGTCGAGAGTAAATCTGGGAAACGAGTTGCCGGGGCGGTCAAGATCGCGATCACTGGAAAGATGAAGACAGACGAGCGCTATGTCCCGGCGACCGCGACGGCGATGACGGGAGGCTGGGTGAAGTTGACGCCAACCGATCCGCTACCGAGTGGAGAATATGCCGTGGCGGAATTGCTGGGGAAAGATGGAATGAATCTTTATGTCTGGGATTTCGGTGTGAATCCGTCTGCGCCCGCGAACGCGACAGCGTGGAAACCGGAATCTCCCGACGCTCCGAAAAAAACTGATGAGCCGGTGCTGTTACAGAAACGCTAACGTGCGAGATCCACGGAGCGACAGCCGCCCTCGGCTGTCCAGCGTCGCGATCAGCAGGTACTTAGCGACGCTCCCCTCAAGCTAGGCTTCACATGCCCGAGCGAAACTGAATGATCTTCCGCCTGTCGCGTTTGGATGGTCGTCCCGCAGGCAGCTCTTCGAACTGCATCATCGCTTTTCGTTCCGCCGCAACTTTCAGACGCAGTTCGCGGCTCGCGTCTGTCTCCTTATATAGCGTCTGAGCTACGGAGGCAGGGCCGCGCACTTCACTTAGGAGCAGAACCTCTACCTGAAATTCGCCGCCTTCGTTGATGATCCGCAACATGTCACCAATCCGGACATCGCGGGCAGGCTTGGTAGGCTGTCCATTGGATTGAATTCTGCCCAGATCACACGCGCGAGAGGCCATGGCACGCGTCTTGAAAAATCGCGCAGCCCAGAGCCATTTGTCGATGCGCACGGAAGTCATGATCTATTGTGCAACAGATGCGCCATCAAAATGCTCTCAACCATATGCTCTCAACCATGTTGTCATCCTGAGCGCAGCGAAGGACCTGCTTCTTCATCGTCCACCGAAACAGCAGGTCCTTCGCTGCGCTCCGGATGACAAATTTATTTGATTGAAAGCGTTAGGCGTTGGTGTGTGAGTGGTTCGATAACCTAAGCGCTTAGGTTTCCATGAGGCCGCGCGACGCTATCCCAATGTTGTCGCGGCTCGTGTTCTTGACCATGTACATCATCTGATCGGCTTGGCGGATGATGTCTTGCGGAGTTTGCGCATCGTTGGGGAAGGTCGCGAGTCCCATGCTGGCGCGAAGGTTTAAGTTCAGGCCCTGTTCGGAGCAGAACGTTCCCGCGCGCAGCGAATCCAGCAGGCGCTTTGCGACCACGACCGCCTGATCTTTACTGGTCTGCGGTAGCAACACTACGAATTCATCTCCACCGTAGCGGAACGCGAAATCGATCAGACGCAGCTGCGCTTTGATCAGGTATCCAACCTCGGCCAGCAGACGGCTGCCGACGAGATGTCCGTGCGTATCGTTGACCGATTTGAAGTGATCGAGGTCGATGAAGATTACGCTGAAGTGGTATCCAAAACGAGCGGAGCGGTAGACTTCGGTTTCGAGCGTCTTGTGCAGATGGCGCGCGTTGAATAATCCCGTGCAATCGTCGGTGATGGTGAGTTCCTGAATCTTCTCGACCGACTTCGCATTCTCGATTGAAATCGCAGCGTAGTCGCAAAGCGCCTGCAGGAAGAAAAGTTCCTGCTCGCTCATTTCGACAGTCGCGTTCACCAATTGAATCACGCCCAACACGCGGTGCTTGGATCGCAATGGAAGGCAGATCACCGAGCGAGTTTGCAGTTGCGTCATCTCATCGAGACGCGAAGAAAATCTAGGATCGCTCTGGACATCCGGAACGATTAGCATCTGCCCATGCTTGGCCACCCAGCCGGCAATTCCTTCTCCGACTTTCAGGCGCGCCTGCGACAAAGCTTCGGCGGCGGCCCCGACGGCGATGGCGAAATACAGCTCGTCTTTCTCCTCGTCCACCATCAACAGAGACCAGGTATCGGGACGGAAATATTCCGCCATTTTTTCCATGATCGTCTGCAGAATTGAATCGAGGTTGAGCGACGACGTCAGCGCCTTGGCGACATCGTGAAAAATCGTCAGTTCCTGGGACAGGCGAATTGGGGACGTACCCGCTGCCTCCGACATGAACTCCTCAATACGGTGGATGGATACCAAATTATAGGATTGGCGGCCCGTTCGGAGCAACGAACCACAGTAACTAGTACCCCTCATGCCAACCCGAAGGCCCGTTTGGCGGCGTCCGGGAAGGCTTCCTAACGCCCCGATATTCATCAGCCCTTCACTTGACGCGTGCAATCGAAGGGAATATCACTGTCTTAACCCCTGTTGGGTCGGCTTTTCGTCCCCCTGTTGCCGGCCAGAAGAAGCGCAGTTACTACCCTGGAGAACCTATGCCTCCCACGACCCGATCCACGATCTTTCGTGGTGTTTTGAAAATGCTCAGCCTGTGCGCTCTCGTTTTGTTGGCCGCACTTTCCGCGACGGGACAAACCGAAAACGTGCTTTACAACTTTTCCACGGGCAGCATCGGCTGCAATATGCAGAGCTTGATCTTTGACGGATCGGGCAACCTGTATGGAGTTACTTACAACGGAGGGACCCACGGCTACGGCAGCGTAATCGAACTTTCGCCAAATGGCAGCGGCGGCTGGAACGAGGCGGTGCTTTACAGCTTCACGGGAGGCTCAGATGGAGCCTATCCATGCACGACTTACCCGGTCCTCGACAAAGCCGGGAATATTTATGGAGTGGCAACGTCCGGTGGTGTAAATGGATTCGGTGTTGTCTTCGAGCTTCGCCGTGTGGGAGCGAAGTGGAAGCAAACAGTACTGCACAATTTTGATGGCACGACAGACGGCGAGCAGCCGAATTACGGATTGGTTTTTGACGCTGCTGGCAACTTATACGGTACGACTTCTTTGGGTGTCGCGGGAAGTTTGAATGGAACCGTATTCGAACTAACTCTGTCCAAGGGAAAATGGACGGAGCAAGTGATCTACAGCCCGTATCTCGTCCGTTCCGGGTTGGCGATTGATGCGAATGGAAATCTTTACGGCACCGCGGATGGAATAGTGTTTCGATTGGCGCCAGATGGCGCGGGCGGCTGGACCGCGACTAACATCCATCCCCTTGGCAGCCACGCGGGAACGGCAGGCACGCCGGTGCTCGACAAGGCCGGGAATCTTTACGGCGTTACGCCCAACGGGGGCCCCAAGAACGCCGGAACCGTTTACAAACTCACTCCTAAGAAGAAAGGATATTGGGCGTCCAAAATTCTTTACGCTTTCGAGGGTGCCAAGGGTGGGGACGGAGCCAATCCGTTGGCGAGCATCGTTCTCGATGCCGCCGGGAACATCTACGGTTCTACCAGCAACGGTGGCGCGTTCTCAGCGGGCACCGTTTTTGAGTTGGCGGCTGGCACCTATCAGGAGAGCGTTCTCTGGAGTTTCAACGGCACCGATGGAAGTGGGCCAGCATCGAACCTGGTTATGGATGGCGCGGGGAATCTTTACGGTACGACGATAAACGGTGGAACTGACAACGAAGGCGTGGTTTTCGAAGTAACGCCGTAGCCGATCGAACGTCGCTGGTGGATGCGGATGTGGGACGCCTAGAGAAGATCAGCCGCGGAGCGCCCGGACCGCCATTCAATCACCAATCCTCTATGCCTTTGCGCGGCGACAGAGTAGAATCTCGTTCGCCGTCCCATCGAGGCAGGAGACAAGGTTGGCTTCTTTTGGCGCGAAGTTAAAGCAGGAGCGCGAGAAACGTAAGATCACGCTGGACCAGATTTCCTCGTCCACGAAGATCGGATCGCGCATGCTGCAAGCGCTCGAAGAAGACAAATTCAATCAGTTGCCCGGCGGGATTTTCAATAAAGGCTTTGTCCGGTCCTACGCCCGTTTCGTTGGACTCGATGAAGATCAGACCGTCGCAGATTACATGCAGGCGTCAGGCGACGCTCCTCCTCCGAATACAGAAATCGTAGTGCGCGAAGACGAAGCGCGCGAGAACGAAGAGAATGTTCGGAGACTTGACGGCAGTGCCGATTCCAACGCCCGTCAACTGCGTTGGGGATTATTCGCAGCGGTCTTGCTGGTAGTCGCCCTCGCTCTTTTTTTCTGGAGCCGTCAGCGTGAACACAGAAAGCAATCGCTGCGAACGAGTGACCCAGCGACATCTGCTCAGGCGTCTGGCGAGGGAAGTAATTCCTCTGCAGTGAACGCTTCATCCCTTACAAGTTCCCTCGGAACTCCGCAGTCGACGCCAACCTCCTCTTCAGTCCCGGCGAACTCAGCTTCAGGGATCTCAGCTCCTGCAAAAAGGCCGAGTCAAAAAGCAGAGCCCCAGAGAGCCGGCGCAGGCACTACCCCTGCACCCCAGACTCAGGCCGCGCTTCCTCCTGCCGCCCCAGGAGAGTTCACGGTGGTCGTCCATGCTCGCGAAGAATCCTGGATCTCGATTTCCGCCGACGGAAAGCACATCTCCTCGGAAGTTCTGGCACCGGGAACGGATCGTGTCGTCCGCGGCCGAAGGGAAGTGACGGTTAAGGCCGGAAACGCCGGCGCGGTGGACTTGCAGTTCGAGGGCAAGAAACTGGCCGTCGGAGGAGACTACGGCGAGGTCAAGACCGTTACTTTTGGACCTCGCGGAATGCTGCCAAGTGCTCCGCCTTCGCAGTCGACCCCGTAACTTTTGCGCTTTCTTTTCTTCCGCTTACCGCTCCCCGACCCCGTTTAATGTGCCGTGGCATCCACTCGCTGAGGCCTCCAACGCCATGAGCCAATTCCATTGCGTTTCCGACTCTTTCTCTGATACCGTTTTAAAGGAACAAGCAAGCCAAACCCCGGTCCAGAGCCGTTGGCTCCGTAGCCTCCCCTAGCGGAAGTAAAGGCTCGTAGTTACCTTTATAGGAGAACCAGATTGCCAGCAAAAAATCGTATTCTGTTTACGTCGGAGTCCGTAACCGAGGGACATCCCGATAAGATCGCCGATCAAATATCGGACGCTATTCTGGACGCCTGCCTTCGTGAAGATCCGAACAGCCGCGTCGCCTGCGAAACCCTCACCTGCACCGGACTCGTCGTCATTGCCGGCGAAATTACCACCAAAGCCTACGTCGATTTTCAGAAGCTGGTGCGCGGCGTCGTGCAATCAATCGGCTACGACAACGCGGTCTATGGATTCGACTCCAACACCTGCGCCGTAATCTCCAGCATCAACAAGCAGTCTGGCGATATCGCCATGGGTGTGGACACCGGCGGCGCTGGCGATCAAGGCATGATGTTCGGCTTCGCCTGCAACGAAACTCCTGAATTGATGCCCCTCCCGATTTCTCTGGCTCACAAACTCACCGCAAAACTTTCTGAAGTTCGCAAGAGCGGCATGTTCTCGTATCTGCGTCCCGACGGAAAATCGCAGGTGACGGTGGAGTACGACGAAAAAGGAAAAGTAAAGCGCGTGGATGCCGTCGTCGTTTCCACACAGCATTCCGATAGCGTCAGCAACGACGAACTTCGCGCGGACATTCTCAAGCACGTCATTCAGGCTGTGATCCCGGCCAATCTGCTCGATGAAGACACCAAGTACCACATCAATCCCACGGGACGGTTCGTCATCGGCGGACCGATGGGCGACTCCGGCCTTACCGGACGCAAGATCATCGTCGATACCTACGGCGGTATGGGACGTCACGGCGGCGGCGCATTCAGCGGCAAAGATCCGACCAAGGTGGATCGCTCCGCTGCTTACATGGCGCGCTACATCGCGAAGAACATCGTGGCCGCTGGCCTCGCCGATCGTTGCGAAGTGCAGCTTGCTTACGCGATTGGTGTTGCCGATCCAGTCAGCGTCCTGGTGGATACTTTCGGAACCGAGAAGATCGATGCCAAACTGATTCCGGACATGGTCCGCGCCAACTTCAAGCTGAAGCCGCGCGAGATCATTGAAACCCTGGATCTGCGTCGTCCGATCTATCGCAAGACCGCGTCCTATGGACACTTCGGCCGCACCGATCCCGATTTCACCTGGGAAGCAACCGACAAAGCCGCAAAACTGGCGTCGGATGCCGGGCTAAAAAAAAATGAGCCGGTAGGCGCTCATAAATAAAGTCTCACCACAAATTTGCCGTTGGCTCTTAGCTTTTGGCCTTTAGCTAAGAGCCAACGGCTAAAAGCTAATAGCTCAAACGTCATCATTCAAGATTCGATATCCGAACTAGGAGAACCATGGCAACGACAACAGCAACAACCATCAACAGCGACATTAGAAGTTTAGAACTGGCCGATCTGGGCAAGAAGCGCATCGAGTGGGCGAATCAGTCCATGCAGGTGCTCCAGATCATCCGCAAGGAATTTATCAAGAACCAGCCGCTCAAAGGGATTCGCGTTTCTGCCTGCCTGCACGTGACGGCCGAGACGGCGAACTTGATGATCGCTCTTCGTGACGGTGGCGCGGACGTTGCCTTGTGCGCGTCAAACCCGCTCTCCACGCAGGATGACGTCGCCGCTAGCCTGGTGCGCGACTACAACATCCCGACCTTTGCCATCAAGGGTGAAGACAACGAGTCTTACTATTCGCACCTTCAGGCCGCGCTCGATCACAAGCCGCAGATCACTATGGATGACGGAGCCGACCTCGTCACCATGCTCCACACCAAGCGCACCTCCGAGTTGGCTGGCGTAATCGGTGGCACCGAAGAAACTACGACTGGCGTCATCCGTCTGCGCGCGATGGCGAAAGAAGGCGTGCTGAAGTTTCCGATCATCGCTGTAAACGACGCCGACACCAAGCATCTTTTTGATAATCGTTACGGCACGGGACAATCGACGATCGACGGCATCATCCGCGCCACGAACTTCCTGCTTGCAGGATCGAAGTTCGTCGTCGCCGGCTACGGCTGGTGTGGTCGCGGTCTCGCTTCGCGCGCACGTGGCGCTGGAGCGGAAGTCATCGTGACGGAAATCGATCCGACGAAAGCGCTCGAAGCCGTGATGGACGGATTCCGCGTCATGAGCATGGAAGAAGCTTCCAAGCTCGGAGACGTTTTCTGCACCGTCACTGGCAACAAGAACGTGCTGGCGAAGCAACACTTCGAGCTGATGAAAGATGGCGCGATCATTTCGAACTCGGGACACTTCAACGTCGAAATCGATATCCCATCGCTGGAGAAACTGTCCTCTTCGAAACGCACCACGCGTGACTTCGTCGAGGAATACACCATGAAAGACGGCCGCCGCATCAACCTCTTGGGCGAAGGACGTCTGATCAACCTGGCAGCCGCAGAAGGCCATCCGGCATCGGTGATGGATATGAGCTTTGCCGATCAGGCTCTGTCTTGCGAATACATGGTCAAGAACCATGCTTCGCTGGAGAAGAAGGTCTACACCGTGCCTGTCGATCTCGACAAGCGCGTTGCCAAGCTGAAACTCGAATCGCTGGGCATCAAGATCGATCGCCTGACTTCCGAGCAGGAAGAGTATCTGGCTAGCTGGAGCGAAGGAACGTAGGGCAGCGCAGCTTTCAGCCATCAGCACTCAGCTAAAGCAAAGTCAACTACACTCAGTTAACTAAACGAGGGCGGCGCAAGCCGCCCTTTTTCATGCTTTGCGCACTATTCGTAAAATTCCTGTAGAGACGGGGTTCGCCCCGTCTCCTGCCACCGCAGCCTCAAGTTTTCCGTCGCGTCTGCCGATGAAACCACACGAGGGTTACGCGTGGCCGTGCCTAAATCCAGAGTGCTGCTTGTCGAGGACAGCAAATTCCTCCGCCTTGCCAACGAACGTGCTTTGGCGAAGGCCGGATACGAGGTCAGCACCGCCTCCGACGGCGAGGAAGCCCTCCACGTCGCCAACGACAAACTTCCCGACATCATCCTTCTGGATATGATGTTGCCCAAGATCAGCGGGCAGGACGTGCTCAAAGCTCTGAAGAGTAGCCCAGCCACGGAGGGGATCCCCGTGATCGTGCTCACCAGCCTCTCCCAAAAGAATGAGGAAAAGCTTCTCCACGAAGGCGCGGCCGCGTATTTCGAAAAGTCCGCTCTCGAACTGGATAAGAGTTCCGATCTTCTTGCCGACGCCGTCGACACCGTGCTGCGCCGCGTCAATCACCAGAAACATCTCGATCTTCTGCTGCGGGAAGCGGCACTCAAACGATCCATCGCAGATGACTCGTCCGCAGACGACTCGTCATCGGAAATTTGGGAGTTGGAGACTTCTGTTATCGACCCGGCTCCGCGGCCCGTTTTGGCTCCGACAGAACCGTTCAAGCATTGACCGGAATTTCGGGCCGGATTTTCGTTGGTGGTGCTCCTGAAGTCTTCTACCGACTGATCTGAAACCTACTAGCTTGCTATGCGCTGCCAGATTTGCCCAACTGACGGCGGCAACGCCCTGTTGTCGGCGCGTTTTCCATGGCAGAGTGTTTTCTACCTTCACAAACTGCGACAAAGACGCGAATCTGCGCTTGGCCGCCAGCGTGCAATCACTCTGTCGATACCCTCGCAACGGGCGCACTTCGTCAGCCATCAAGCGCCAACTTGATGAAGGAATCGGTTCTCGTAACCGGATGCCCCAGTGCGTTCGTAAATATTCACACCACACTCGCAAGCAGTTCGCAGAACAGAAGAAAGAAACAGGAGGAACACATACGACCGTGTCTGGCCTAAGCTGTGTAGAGAGCTGCCTCACTTGCCACTTGCGTTCCCGCAGTTTCTTTTGTGACCTGTCGCCCGAAACGATCGCGGCGTTCAACAAGGTGAAACATGCGTCCGCGTATCCCGAACACGCAGTCGTTCTGGTCGAGGGGCAAAGCCCTTGCGGAATTTTTATCCTGTGCCAGGGACGCGCCAAACTCTCCACCACTTCGCGCGACGGCAAAACTCTGATCGTCCGCATCGCCGAACCTGGAGAAATTCTGGGGCTGCACGCTGTTGTCACCGGCAAGCCCTACGAACTCACCGTGGAAACCATGCAGCCCTGCCAACTCAACTTTGTGGGTCGCGAGGACATGCTCCACTTTCTTAGCGAACATAGCGACGCCAGTTTCCGCGCCACGCAGCACCTTGCCGGAGACTGTTCCGACGCCTATGGAGTGGTGCGCACGATCGGTTTGTCTCACTCCGTCTCCGAAAGATTCGCACGCTTTCTCCTCGACACCGCAAACGGAGGTGAGCACAGCCAAGGCATGGTCCGTGTCCGCCTCGCCATGACCCATGAAGAAATTTCGCAGCTCGTTGGCACCAGTCGAGAGACCATCACGCGCCTGCTCTCCGAGTTCAGAAAAAACGATATGGCCGAACTAAAAGGGTCAACCCTAATCATCCGCAACCACTCCGCCCTGAAAAGTATGGTCGGAGCGTAGCCGACTGTTTGCGCGGGAAATGGTTTTTGTGTTGGAACGGGCGCCAATATCTCGAAGTCAAGTTATGCTTGGGGGTGGACAAGTGTCCCATCCACCCTAAACCCCTTGTCTTCCTGAGCGCAGCGCGACCTTCACGAAGTGAAGGTCTTGCGGAGTCGAAGGACCCCATGCCCGTAAACACTAACAGCGGCGACGCAAGGCGTTCTCCCTCGCGACCCGTCGGTAGAATGCCTTGCCTCGTCGTTGCTGCTGCTCAGGCGCATGGGGTCCTTCGACTTCACGAATCTCGCTTTGCGCGAGATTCATTTCGCTCAGGATGACGGAGTTTGTTTGGTGACGTATGTCTAACCGAGAAGAGAGAGGTTAGCCCCATGTACATGATGATTGCCTTCGGAGTTTTCGTTCTCGCGATTGGCGTCCTGTTGAAGATGGGCTTCGCCGACAAAAAGAAGTACCTGGATTCGGTCGACAAAAGCTGGGGCGATTCTTCCCAGCAGGAATTGTTCGACCCTCATAAGGCAGCCTAGAACTCAACGAGCGTGGACGCTGGAAATGGCGATCCACTTCTAGACTGCCTGTAGTTGCTCAAAAAGTGCTCAAGAAGTTGCTCAAGTAATTGCTCAAGTAGTCGCTCGATACAACAGCTCTGCGATCCCCTGCGTCTGATCCGTCGGGTCTTCATAATCCCCTCCGCAAGAACCCGACCCACCAAGTCCGATATAATCCTCCCCTCAGATGGCACTCACTGCGGGCACGAAACTAGGGCCGTACGATATCCAATCCATGCTTGGCGCTGGCGGCATGGGCGAGGTATATCGCGCCCGCGACGGCCGCCTCGATCGCATTGTAGCCATCAAAGTTTTGCCCACTTCGTTTTCCGCTGATGCCGAGCGCATGCAGCGCTTCATTCAGGAAGCTCGCGCCGCAGCCGCGCTCAACCATCCCAACATTCTTTCGATTTTCGATATTGGAGAAGAGAAGGGAGCGCCCTACATCGTTTCTGAATTATTGGAAGGGCAAACCCTTCGCGAGCGCATCCGCAATGGCCCACTCACAACTCGCAAAGCGATCGACTATGCCTTGCAAGTCGCGCGTGGATTGGCTGCGGCTCACGAAAAGGGCATCGTGCATCGCGACCTCAAGCCTGAAAATTTGTTCATCACCAATGATGAGCGAGTCAAGATCCTCGACTTCGGATTAGCGAAATTAACACGCCCTGAAAACGACGCAGGAGCCGACGCGGCCACCGTACAGGTCAATACTGAGCCCGGGCAGATTATGGGCACAGTAGGCTACATGTCGCCCGAGCAAGTGCGCGGGAAATCCGCGGACACTCGTTCCGATATTTTCGCCTTCGGTTCCATCCTTTACGAAATGCTGTCCGGTCAGAGGGCATTTCAGGGCGAGAGTCCTGCCGAAACCATGAGCGCGATTCTGAAAGACGAGCCGTCCGAACTTTCAGAGACGGCGCGCAATGTTCCTCCTGCTCTGGAAAGGATCGTGCGCCATTGTCTGGAGAAAAATCCCGCGCACAGATTTCAATCCACCGGAGATTTGGCATTCAACCTCGAATCGCTGACAGACAGTTCAGTTGCGAGCAAAACCGGAATGCGACCGGCTCTTGTTGATTCGGTTGTTTCTGAAGTTGTGCCGATACCAGTGAAACAGCCCGCCCCGCGCAGTAAGTTGAGGGAGATCGTCGGAACGGTGCTTCTCGCTGCCATCATGACCGCCCTGGGTTGGTGGTGGGGGCGAGGGAGCGACCGCGCACCTCTAGTCGAATACAAACCCATCACATTTCGTTCCGGATCGGTCGGCAATGCTCGATTCACTCCAGACGGAAGCATCGTTTACAGCGCAGCATGGGACGGCGGCGAAAACCAGTTGTATATCGGTCACACGGACGACCATGGGGCTCGTGAACTAGGAGTGAAAGACGCCGAACTGTTGTCGATTTCAAAAAGCGGAGAACTAGCCGTCCGATTGAAGACTGTTATCTTTCAGGGTTATGCGCAAGCCGGCACTCTTGCGCGAGTTCCGTTGAGCGGTGGAACTCCACGCGAAGTTCTCGACAATGTGCAAGATGCTGATTGGGCGGCCGACGGAGAAAACATGGCGGTGGTCCGCTATGTGCCGGAGAATGGCCACTGGCGACTGGAGTACCCGATCGGAAATATTCTCTTCGACGGCATCAATTGGATCAGCCATCCAAAAATTTCGCCGGACGGTAAGTGGGTGGCCTTCGCTGACCACCAGAATAGTAGCGGCGATGATCAGGGTGCAGTCGCGGTGGTAAGCGCCGATGGGAAGGACAAGGAGAAAATCATTTCGTCCGGCTGGAATACGGTTCAGGGAATTTTGTGGACACCGTCCGGAGATGAAGTCTGGTTTACCGCTTCCACCAACGCCAGCGCGGGCAATCCACGGGCAGCAACGCTTTCCGGTAAGGTGCGTACGATCACGAATGTTCCCGGCGGAATGTGGCTTGAGGACATGCGGAATGGGTTGGTGCTCACTGTTGCGAACCAGAAGCGGATCGGGATTCGTGGCGCGCCGCCCGGCGGGAAGGCACAAGAAAAAGACGAGCGCGAATTGGGATGGTTTGGGTGGTCCATTCTCGGTGACATGACTCCGGACGGACGAAAGATTTTATTCGACGAAGAGGGTGACGGTGGTGGACCGAACTACACCGTATTTCTGAGAGATACCGATGGTTCTCCTCCATTGCGAATCAGTGAGGGCGCGGGCTTAGCGATTTCTCCCGACGCGAAGTGGGCCATTACGCAGTCGGCAAGGGGCGGCCCGCTTCGTCTAGTGCCCACGGGAGCTGGTGTGGCCCGACAGTTGACCCACGACAAGGTGAGCTATCAGGTCGTCCGTTGGTTGCCGGGTGGCAAGCAATTATTGGCCAGTGGGATTGAGCCGGGTCGCGGCGCGCGCGATTACCTAGTCGAAGTTTCCAACGGCGATTCGAAGCCGATTACTCCAGAGGGAATTGTTGGCGTGCAGCCATCGCCGGATGGCCGGAGCACTACCGTCTTGGGCACCGACGGCAAACTTGGTATTTGGCCGCTGGATGGCAGTGGGCTGCGTCCGATTCCGGGCTTGGATCCCAGCTATCGCGTGATTGGATGGTCCGCTGACGGAAAATCCGTCTATGTAGTCTCTCGTCGCGAGCGGAAAAAGATCGGAAATATTTTTCGAGTAGATGTCGCGACCGGGAAAACAGATCTATCGGGAAATTTTGGTGACGGGTTGCCGCCTGGAGCGGTGAGCGCGGTAGCGTCGTATCTATCTGGCGACGGTGGCGCCTACGCTTACCTCTACGAGCAAAGGTTGTCGCAAGTCTATGTCGTGAAGGGACTCAAGTAGAAAATAGGACGCGTGCCTGCCGTAGAATGCGGCAACGCTCGCTGGGTACATTGGCTGATTTGGGAGGGGTCGATGAGATATCTCGGATCGCTCGTCATCGTTGTGGGCTTGGCAATCGTCTTTGGGAATTTCGCTCTGGCCCAGAACGACAGCGACAAAGACAAAGATAAAGATAAGGACGGTCCTGTCAACGCGAAGGCTCAGAAAACCTACAAACAGGCTCTCGACTACGTAGATCGACACATGAAAGATGCCGCGCTTGAAAGCTTCAAGAAAGCCGACAAGCAAGATGATGGGCACTGTGTGCCATGCCAGAGGAAGATGATCCAGTACGGGATGGAACTTGCCGACTGGAAGACTGCTGAGGGCGCTGCCGAAGAGAGGCTGGCTGTAGCTCAAACTCCAAAAGAATTGGCGCTCACTCACTACCAACTTGGCTACGTTTTCGAACAAGAGGGACTCGACAAGCACAAGGACGAGGCGTTTATCCGGGCTCACGACGAATTGAGCAAAGCCCTCGCAGCCGCACCGAACTTCCCCGACGCAATTTTTGTTGATGGACTCGTCCTGGCTCATCTGAAACGTGACGATGAAGCGAAGAAGCAATTTGAGCAATTCGTCAAAATGAAACCGGAAGGGGATACTAATCGACAACGCGCGCTGCGGTATCTTAGCGAGCCGGAATTAGCGCGTGCGAGAATGGCCCCTCCATTTGCATTCACGACCGCAGACGGACAAAAAATTTCGTTAGACGACCTAAAGGGTAAGGTCGTTCTGCTTGACTTCTGGGCAACGTGGTGCGGACCCTGTCGAGAGGCCCTGCCGCACATGCGTGAGATCGCAAAAAAATTTCAGGGGCAGCCGCTGGTTGTACTCAGCATCAGCATGGACGAGGACGAAAAGAAATGGAAAGACTTCGTCGCCAAGAACGAAATGACCTGGACACAGTATCGCGAAGGAGGCTTCAATGGTCCCGTAGCCACTCTCTTCGGAGTCCATGCGATTCCACAAACCTTCACCATTGATGCTGAAGGCGTTTTGCAGGACCAACATATTGGAGATGCCGCGATCGAAGGAAAGCTCAAGAAGTTGGTCTCGCACACACCGAATCCTCCGGTCGTTGACGCAGTCAAGCAATAGTTGTCTTCCGCTTGAGTCCAGCCTCGCAACTGCGACACTATCCTGATTGAAGACGAAAACGATTGAAGACGAAAATTCGCCATTCGGTTCACTCCCTGTAGCGCGTTCCTGAAACGAGTTCTAGAATGGGTGTCATGCGTACGAGGAATCATGGGTAATAGAAAGTTGATTATGGGAGCGGCCCTGGTTCTGCTTGGGCTTGCCGTTGCTGGATTCGCTTCAGCCCAGGATGATGAGGGCCCGAGTTCGAATATTCGATTCGTGGTGGTGCGCGACTACAACGGAAAGCCGGTGCGAAATGCGGCCGTGATTTTGCATCCCGTTACAAAAAAGGGGAAGCAGTCGCGCGGTGGCTTGGAGCTAAAGACCGACGGCGATGGCAAAACCAGCATCGACGGCATTCCCTATGGACCGCTGCGCATTCAAGTGCTCGCGACGGGCTTCCAAACCTTCGGAGAGGACTACCAGATCGACAAACCGGATACGGAAATCGTCGTGAAAATAAAGCGACCTGGCGGACAGTACTCGGTATATGAGAACCACGGTGACGCGCCGAAGCCAGCCGATCCGAAGCAAGCTGCACCGCCGCCAGAAGCGAAACCTCAGTAGTCCGAGGCATGGTTCGCTGGGCGGCTGTTGGGCCAGTCTTCGCTCCCCAGTCTTCGATCCCAGAAATGCTTAGACTCCCGGACAAAACTTCGCATCCAATTCCGATATCAACCTCAAAGGGATCTCATATGAAAAAAAATGTCTTGCGATTGATGGCTGCGATGATGCTCCTCGGCATCATAGGAACCGCATTGGCCCAGGACGACGACGGGCCGTTGGCTAATTTGAAATTCATCGTCGTTCGAGATACGGACGGCAAGCCGGTCAGAAATGCTGAGGTGGTTCTGCATCCGGTCAAGCGCAAAGGCAAGCAGGCGAACGGCGAGATGGAGCTGAAAACCGACGCCGAAGGCCACGCAAGTATCGAAGGCATTCCGTATGGACCGTTGCGAGTCCAGGTGCTGGCGCCGCATTTCCAAACTTTTGGCGAAGACTACCAGGTCAACAAAGCTGAGATGGAGATCGTCGTGAAGATGAAGCATCCCGATGGACAATACTCCATCTACGACAATCACGGCGACGACAAGAAGCCGCAGTAGGCGCGGCATTCGGCACAGGAACCAGCCTGTGAACGAAAAAGACGATGAACGAAATATGTTCGCGGCGCGTGACAGCGAAGAGTATGTGGCCTACAATCGGACTCCCATGGCAGTGCAGGAACTAACCGTCGAGCGGTACGAAGGAGTGGCAGACGACCAGCGGATTCTATTGCTGAAGGGTCCGATCACCATGGAAACCGCTCCGCAATTTGAGCGCGCAGTGCGCCACGAATGCGCCGATACCATGATTCTCGACCTGTCCGATGTCCCGTACATCGATTCCGTGGGACTGGGATCACTGATCGCCACCTATGTGTCCCACCAGAAAACAGGGCGCTGCTTGGTTCTCACTGGGATGAAGCCACGCGTCCGCAAGATATTGGAAATCACCAAGGTCAACGACTTCTTCGTGACGTTCGGAACGACTTGGGAAGCCGTCGAAGCCCTTGCCAACACAGGAACGGCCTAACTTAGAATGCCAGTTGGTCGGGCAGCAGCCCGTCCTTTCGTGAATCCAATCCCCTCCCGTACCATCTAAAAACACTGCTCGCGTAGTCTCGCTATAACGCTCACGCTATGACGCCCATGAATCTGCTGTATCGCTACTCCAGGCAGTATTGGAAATTATTTGTGGTCGCGCTTCTATTGGCCGCTACCAACCAGATTTTCTCGTTGCTCGATCCGCTGATTTTCAGGCATGTGATCGATACCTACGCGACGAAGCCTCACCAATACACGCAATCGCAGTTCATCCACGGAGCGGGTCTTCTCCTCTTGGCGGTCGTTGGCGTCGCCTTCGTGTCGCGCGTCGCGAAAAACTTTCAGGATTACTTCGTCAACGTGATCGTGCAGCAACTCGGCGCGAAGATGTATTCGGATGGCATTCGCCATTCGTTGGATCTGCCCTATCAGGTGTTCGAAGATCAGCGCAGCGGCGAGACTCTCGGAAAATTGCAAAAGGTTCGCAGTGACGTAGAGCGCTTCATCACCGCCGCGATTAACGTGCTTTTCACTTCACTAATCGGCATCGTTTTCGTGATGATTTACGCCTTCTACGTGCACTGGTCGATCGCACCGATGTTCTTGCTCACCGTGCCATTGTTAGCGATCATCAGCTCTGTGTTGAGCAAGAGAATCAAAGTCATGCAAAAGACGATCGTTGCGGAAACGACCGCACTTGCGGGATCGACGACCGAATCGCTTCGCAACATTGAATTGGTAAAGAGCCTCGGATTAGCGCATCAGGAAGTTGGGCGTCTCAACGGAATCACGGCGAAGATTCTCAAGCTCGAACTTAAGAAAGTGAAATATCTACGCAGCTTGAGTTTCATTCAAGGCACAGCAGTAAACACTTTGCGGACCAGCATCTTGTTTTTCATGCTGTTCTTGATCTTCCGGCAAGAGATTCAGATCGGACAGTTTTTCGCGCTGATGATTTATTCGTTCTTCATCTTTACTCCGTTGCAGGAAATCGGCAACGTTATCAATATCTATCGCGAAACAGAAGTATCGCTCCAGAACTTTCAGGAAATTCTAGATACTCCGCGCGACCCGAAGCCTGCGAATCCTGAACCGGTCGAGGAGTTGATGACGCTGCAATTCGAGCGAGTCAGCTTCCAGCATCAGAGTTCGGCCATGCTTGCGCTCGACCAGATCGGATTCAGCGCCGCCCGTGGAGACACGATTGCCTTCGTCGGTCCTTCGGGAGCGGGGAAGTCCACGCTGGTGAAGTTGCTGGTCGGCTTGTACGCCCCCAAGTCCGGCGAAATTCTTTATAACGGAATCCCATCCGACCGTGTCGATCTCGATATCCTGCGCGAGAAGATTGGATTCGTTACACAAGACACGCAACTGTTCTCCGGATCGATTCGCGAAAACTTGCTCTTCGTGAATCCAAACGCGACCGACGAAGAATGTATGAAAGTCTTGCACCAGTCCGCCGCCGATAGTCTCTTGTCGCGCGCTGATCGCGGGCTCGATACTTTAATCGGCGAAGGTGGAGTGAAAGTTTCAGGCGGCGAGAAGCAGCGGCTCTCCATCGCTCGCGCGCTGTTGCGCCATCCACAGTTGCTGGTGTTCGACGAAGCCACGTCTTCTCTGGATTCGCTGACCGAAGAAGAAATCAGCCGCACCATCCGCGAGGTCGCGACCAATCAGGAGGCGATCACCATCCTGATCGCGCATCGCCTCTCCACAATCATGCATGCCGATAAAATTTACGTTCTGGAGCAGGGCCACATCTGCGAGTCTGGCAGACACTCAGAATTGCTCGACAAGAAGGGCCTGTACTACGCCATGTGGCGCCAGCAGGTAGGTGAACGCGAAGCAGTAGGCGGCAGAAAATAATTGCCAGGAAGATCTAGCCCGCGATCGATTCAATCTCAGCCACCGCGTCCGCAGGAAGCTTTACATCGCGGCTAGCCAAATCCTGCTTCATATGTTCTGCGTTGGAAGTTCCAGTCAGCGGCAACATTCCCACAGCGCGGGCGAAACTGAATATGATCTGCGCTGGCGTTGATTCGAAATTTGCGGCGAGTCTAGCAATCAGCGGATGCCCCAGCACTTCCTGATTCGCCGTGAGCAGTGAAAATCCCTGATAAACAATCTTGTGCTCGCGGCAATGCAGTCGCACAGCGCGGTCCCAGCCAAACCTCGCGTAGCAACGGTTCTGGACAAAGGCAGGCCGCTCCGCCCCCGCCGCTCCAATCTGTTGCAGATGCTGTAAAGAAACGTTGCTCACACCGAGCAGTCGCGTGCGCCCAGCGTCGCGTTCTTTCAACATCGCATCCCAAACTTCGGCGTCAGCCTCTGCCCACCCGTGACCAGACGATGGTCCATGCAGTACGTAACTATCCACGTAATCGGTGCCAAGATGTTCAAGCGAACTCGCCATCGACTGTGCCACTTGAACCGAAAGCGCGGCCGCCGGATCGTATGGCAATCGGTGATCTTGTCCCTGCTGATAGGTAAACTTCGTTTGCAGAAAAAGTTCAGCGCGCGTGACCAGCCCCGCCTTGTACGCAGCGGCTAGTCCCTGCCCAACGCCTTCTTCAAAATAATGCCGCCGCTGATTCGCTGTGTCGATGCCGCGAAAGCCCGCGCGGATGGCGAGTTCCGTCAGTGCTGCAGTCCGATCTTCTTTCCACGCAGTGCCGTACAAAAAGTCGGGGACAGGTGCGAACTGCATAGCCACTGTTACATCGCTCATGTGATCACCGGAATGTTGCTGACTCCCGCCGTCCCAAACACGCGGCGATAACGTTCGATCTCCGACGGTGGTCCGAGCGCCTTCGCGTAATTGTCGGAGAGTTTCACTGCTGGCCGTCCTTCTACAGTTGAAACTTTGCAGATGAGGCTGATGGGATCGAAATCGCTGCTGCCCGCTGGATCGCATCCGCGAAAATCATTCGTCAGCAAAGTGCCCCAGCCTGCGCTGAAGCGAATACGGCGACCCGGCGTCCATTTCTTGGGATCATGAAAATCGGCCGCTGTGCGGAAGTCTTCTCTCGCATTGCTGACACTCCCGCCATTGCCAAGTGTTCCGCCAAAGTAGGCATGAAGACCGAGAATGTCATCGACGTCGAGCGCGTCCGAAGCGATGATGCGTTTTTCAACGGGATCGCGGCCGCGCGCCTTGAGCCACTGAATATATTCGTCGCCGCCGACATAGGGATTCTTGCTGTCGATGCGTTGCCCAGTCCAATCGGCTGCCCAGTCGGGCGCGTTGTCCAGAAACTGTGACGTGCCAAACGTATCCGGCAACATGATGCGCAGCGCGCCGTCGTATGTCTTCTGCCACAACTCCAGAACGTGGTATTGCGATGCCTTGAGCGCTGCATCATCTCCCGGCGGGGTCAGCGTGGCGAGCACCATTGGGATCTCATGCGCGTTCGTTCCGATCGCTTCAAGATCGTGTTTGTGCGCGAGGAATGCGTTCGATGTACCAGTGAATGCGCTGCCTAAATTGGCAGACATCGCATTGACTACGTACTCCTGCCACAAGAAACTATGGCGGCGTCGCGTTCCAAAATCAGCCACTGCTAGATTTGGAACATCCCGCAACCGTTCGATTTTTCCCCAAAGCTTTGTTTTTGCACGGGCGTAAAGAATGTCGAGCTTGAATTCTCGAAGCTTCTTCAGCGCCGCGCGCGTCTTGAGTTCATCGAGAATGGAGAGCACATAAAGCTCCCACATCGTCGTCTCAGTCCATAAGCCATCGAAGGAAAGATGAAACTGCCCGTCTTTCACGGAGAGATCGTAGTCCGATAAGCGAAAATCTCGCTCGAGCCACTCGAGGAATGCGGGCTCGAAGATTCCACGCCGTCCGTAGAAAGTATTGCCCGCTAGCCAGACAAGTTCAGACCTGCGAAATCGCAGACGGCGGGCGTGCTCCATCTGGTGGAGGAGTTCCTCGCGCGAAAACATGTCCGCGAGTCGCACCGACGCGGCGCGGTTGAACAGAGAAAACGAGACCTGAGTTTTGGGATAATGCTTCCAAATAAATTGGAGCATCAGCAACTTGTAGAAGTCGGTGTCCAGCAAAGACCGTGTCACTGGATCGAGTTCCCAGTTGTGGTTGTGCGCCCGTTCTGCGAAGTTCACGATCATGGTTTTGTAAACGTTCTACCAACTGTGGTTAACAGGTCAGCGTTTCGGCTCGCCTACCATCCTCTGTGACAGTCTCAATAAAATCAACCTCAGTCATGGCGGGATGAGTTCAAGAGTGAACTAACAGAGTGAACTAACGAGGTGCGCCTCCTCGCAAGAGGGCTGACTTTTAGCGGCGAAACGCGATAGTATCGGTTTTCACAAAAGCATGAAACTGCTTCGCCCTATTAACGTGGTGTCGGTCAAGGCGGTCCAGAGTTCCGCGTCGTTTGTCGTTGCGCTGGGGCAGGCCCGTGGTTGGGCAGAATGCTCCAGTCGCGGCTTCCATGCGATCGCCGTCGGTATGCTGCCCGCGATGTTCCTGCTGCGATCCACTCGCCAGGAGGTTTACAACATCCTATGGGTGCTTGTCTTTGGATTCGCCACGCTGAATATTCTGAGCCTCGGCGCTCGTCGTTTCGAGCAGGAAAAAGGCGGCCTCAACTTCGGCGAAATCCTGGCCATCCTGGTGGTAGTCGTCTCGATCATCCTCCTCGCTTGGGAGATGCTCTATCTGTTCCACGTTCTGCCGATCCGCCTCACGCCACGCTAATGCCGCGCTATCCCCGCGTGCGATAACCGTGCGATGTTGGATTGCGGTATCATCGCTCTGTGGCCAAGCGCGACTCCAATTTCGATATAACCTGCCCCTGCTGTGGCGGAATTCTCAAGATCGACGTCGCGACTCAGGGCGTGATCGCGCACACTGCGCCGGTCAAGCCTAAGACGTTCAACGATATGGAAGAGGCAGCGCGCGCCATGAAAGAGCAGGACAATCGCCGCGATTCAATCTTCCGCCAATCGATGGAAGCGCAGAAAAACTCCGCCGAGTTGCTGGAGAAGAAATTCCAGGAAGCCGTGAAGAAAGCCAAAGAGACGCCGGACACTGGACGGCCGATTCGCGATTTCGATTTGGATTAACTTTTTACTTTGCGCTTCCGATAACCTAAGCGCTTAGGTTATCGAACATAAATCCGGACGCGCAGCAAGACGCGAACAATCTGCATGAGCGTTCCACTTCTTCTTGGACACCGCGGAGCGCGAGCTTCCCATCAAATTCCAGAAAACACCTTGGCATCGTTTGAACTCTGTTTGCAGCATGGCTGCGATGGATTTGAATTTGACGTGCGCAGCTCGGCCAACAGACAAGCAGTAATTTGCCATGATGCCGTTATCAGGCGAAGTTGGGGCCGGACTCGAAATTGAAAAGTCTCTGTCGGCCAATCTTACCTTGCCGACCTTGGACGATGTTCTGCGCCAATTTGCTCATCGCGCATTTCTTGACATCGAGCTGAAGGTAGTTGGGTCTCGATCAGCAAGTGCGGTCCGCGCTGCGAAAGCATCCTCCGAAAAGAGGCTACGTCGTTTCGTCTTTCCTGCCAGATGTGATCGAGACAATTCACGATATAGATTCGTCAATTCCTCTCGGATTTCTTTGCGAGACTCAGAACCAATTGCTCGGATGGCCTGAAACTCCCGCGCAGTGGGTGATCGCTCGCGCGGATCTTGTAGACGAAGAACTCGTCGGCCTTGTCCACGGATCAGGGAAGAAGGTCATGGTCTGGACTGTGAATCACCCCGATCGGATGGTTGAGTTTGCCGGCTGGGGAGTAGACGCAATTATTTCTGACGAAACGGAATTGCTGGTGAAGACCTTTCGGTAGTCTGCGAAGTTCGAAAACGCCACCGGTAAAAGCGCTGCCGAGTTTTGCCCGGCTCGGACGGGCGAGGCGCCCGTCCCCAAACGTGCCCGGCGGGATTGCTCGCGCTCAACGGGTCATTTACATTGGACTGAATGTCCACGACAGGCGAACGATTCGAACGAGCGGTAGAAATCATGAGGCGGTTGCGGGCTCCCGATGGATGCCCATGGGACCGCGAACAGACCTTCGACACCATCAAACCTTATACCCTGGAAGAGACGTATGAAGTTCTAGAAGCGATCGACAATCGCGATTGGCCGGAACTGAAGGGTGAACTCGGCGATCTGCTCTTGCAGGTGCTGTTCTATTCGCAAATGGCAAAAGAGGCGGGGCACTTTTCCCTGGACGACGTGCTGGACAAGCTTTCCAATAAGTTAGTGCATCGACATCCCCATGTGTTCGGAGACGTGAAGGCCGACACTCCCGCAGAAGTTCTGCGCAATTGGGAAGCGTTGAAGGCGGAAGAGAAGAGGGCTGACGAGAAGAAAAATGCAAACAAGAATGAAAGCGAGAAGAACCCATCCGTTCTCGCAGGCGTCTCGTCGAAGATGCCAGCGCTTGCGGAAGCCCACAAACTGAGTTCACGCGCAGCTACCGCTGGATTCGATTGGCCAGAAATCGAAGGTCTTTTTGCGAAACTCGAAGAAGAGACGGCTGAGCTGCACGAGGAACTGAAGACGGTGCCTCTTCCGTCTAAAGTGAAGCCGTCCCAGACTGGTATCGCCGGCTCTGGCAAACCTCAGATACCTGCCGACCGGCGTGAGCGTATCGAAGATGAAGTCGGGGACATGTTCTTTGTGCTGGTCAATATTGCGCGCTATTTGTCGCTGGATCCCGAGTCAGCGATGCGCAAAGCGAATCGCAAATTCAAACGGCGCTTCCAGTGGATGGAACAACGTCTCGCGTCCACCGGCCAACCGATACAACAAGCAAGTGCTGATGAACTCGAGTCGCTCTGGCAACAGGCCAAGCAGCAGGAGAAGCAAGAGGAGAAGTCGGCGTGACCGATCTTTCTGGAACGATGGCATCGCCCGCGATAGCAAACTCCTCCGGCGCAATTACGATTCGCAGATGTGAATCGCTCGGAGACATGCGGGCCTGCGTCTCATTGCAGAAAGAAGTTTGGAAATTCGCCGACGACGCTGATTTGATTCCAGTGCGAATGTTCGTCCTCGCCACAAAAATCGGCGGTCACGTAATCGGAGCCTTTGCCGACGGCGATAACAAGAACGAACTCGTGGGGTTCGCGATCGCAATCCCTGGCTTCCGTAATGGACATGCGTACTTGCACTCGCAAATGCTGGCCGTTCGCCAACAGTATCGCAACGCAGGGCTGGGGCGGCGGATCAAACTCTACCAGCGCGAAGATGCGCTGGCCCTCGGCTTCGAATTGATGGAGTGGACGTTCGATCCGCTGGAAATCAAGAACGCATATTTGAATATCGAAAAATTGGGCGCAATCGCGCGCCGCTACAACGTGAATCAATACGGCATCACTTCCTCACAGTTGCAGGGTGGATTGCCTACCGATCGTCTCATTGCGGAGTGGTGGCTGAAGTCGAAACGCGTTGAAGCAGTGCTGGCAGGCGTTCCGTGCTCCAAGATTGAATGTCGATTACGCATCGATGTACCTGCCGAGATCTACGATTGGAAGGCTGCAGCGACCACACGTGGAAAGGCGCTCGCTGTCCAGGAGAAGAATCGTGAGGATCTTTCTGCACGCTTTCTCCGAGGGACGGAGCGTTGTAGGCTATGAGAAAAATGCGCGCGGGGATGGACAGTTCTGTCTAGGCACGTGGGACGAGAGTTGGTTCTACTAAGGTCGAGTGGTCATACCGTTTTGCGTTCCGCACCTCGATCTGCGTTTTTCGGAGACGCAACAAATGCTTGCTCCCGTCTAGCACCGCCTCTATACTTGCGGGTCTTACCTGTCGTTATCTGCCACAGCCGGTCTGGAAAAACTCAAAGCAATCATGAAAATTGAATCCGTAACTCTTCGCGAACTTCATATGCCGCTCGTCCAGTTTTTTGAAACGAGCTTTGGACGGATTTACAGCCGCCGCGTTCTTCTTGTCAGTATCGAAACCGACGGAGTCCGAGGATGGGGCGAGTGTGTCGCGGGGGAAGACCCGTTTTATAGCCCGGAGTGGACCGAGACAGCATGGCCAACAATGAAACATTACCTCGCGCCGCTATTGATGCAGAGCGAGATTGCTTCGGGCCGGGATTGTCCTTCGCGTTTCGCCAAAGTGCGCGGGCATCGCATGTCCAAGGCCGCACTCGAAAACGCGGTGTGGGATGCGGAGGCTCGTCAGAAAAAGCAACCGCTCTGGAAACTTCTGGGCGGCACACGCCGCGAAATCACCTGCGGCGTTTCAATCGGGATTCAAGATTCGCCCGAACAGTTGATGGAGAAGATTGAAACCGAATTGGCCGCCGGATATCGTCGCATCAAGATCAAAGTAAAGCCGGGATGGGACCTGAATGTTCTGGAGAAGATTCGGTCGCGTTGGGCTGATATTATTTTGAGCGTGGATGCAAACTCCGCATACACGCTGGATGAAGTCGAGCACCTGCGCAAATTCGATGCGTTCAATCTGCTGATGATCGAGCAGCCATTGTGGAACGATGAAATCTATCTCCATGCGCGGTTGCAAAAAGCGTTGCGAACAGCGATTTGTCTTGACGAATCCATCCTGAACGCACGCGACGCCGATTTCGCGCTCGAGATTGGAGCCTGCCGCATCCTCAACATTAAAGTCGGCCGCGTCGGAGGCTTCACCGAAGCGAAGAAAATCCATGACGTCGCATTACGGCACAATGTCCCAGTATGGTGCGGAGGCATGTTGGAATCTGGAGTAGGACGAGCGCACAACATCGCGCTGTCAACGCTAGAGAATTTCCGGCTGCCCGGTGATGTGTCGGCTTCGAAGCGTTATTGGAAGGAAGATATTATCGAGCCGGAAGTAGAAGTGCGTGCCGACGGAACGATTCCAATCAGCGATGCTCCCGGAACTGGTTATCAGGTGCGGGAAGACTTGGTGAAGAAGTTCACAGTGCGCGAAGAAACGTTTACGCCAGGGAAAGTGTAGAGCCCACTTCTAGTACAACCCAATTTTTAATTGTCATCCCGAGCAGAGCGAGGGATCTGCAGTTCTTCAACGAGTTGCAGATCCCTCGCTGCGCTCGGGATGACAAGTCTTTTGTCGCGATAACAAAATGGCTTAATACTCGCTCGTCTAGCAATCAACTACTTGCTGTTGTGATTATCCTGGCAGCAGAGCGGGCCATTGGATTCCGAGTTTTCCTTCTTGATCAACTCCAACCCCTGCGCGAATGTAAGGTCCGTCGGAACTTGCTTGAAGTCGCTGAAGACTTCCGTGGAGTTGATGGCTAGATTCTTGAACATCATAATCTTGCCAGTAAAGTTCAAAGCCACGCTTGAAATCTCCCAGGCATTGTCGCGGACGTGCTGTTGATGCACCACAAATCGACCACCAGAATTGAGATGTCCTAGAATCCCCCAGCCAAAGCCGACTTCTTTAAAAAGCGTTCCATCGATACTCGCGAGCCGATGATCGGCGGCGTCGATGAGCACAAAGCCCTGCATCCCCGTCAGCACTTCTTCCACGTGAGACGGAGGTTCATACCGTGGATTGGGCCGAAAACTTAGTTTCAGCAATTTGCCGCCCGGCTTCCCAATGCCCGGCGATCCAACTTCTTCTCCTGCATATTCAAACAGAAACGCGTCTGGAAGCGCACGGGTGATGCGCAAACTGCGTTCCGCATTTTCATGCTCTTGCTCGCGCTTCTTCCGCAATTCATCGGGGTCGGTTGCAAAACGATTGACTCGGGCTTCCTCGTCAGCGCGCTGTGCCGCGGTGAGAGCTTTGCCGTCGTAAGCGACGGTGAGCCCAGCCGTAGCATCTTTTGTTTCGATGTAGATCTTTGTAACGGACCCCCTGGGCGTCGTCTTCGTCCCGCGAAACTCGAAGCGCGCGCTATCAGGATTGGCAGCCGCAATCTCGTTGCGAACCGCGCTGCGAACTAAGTCCAAAGGATCTTGATAAGAGGAGATTGTCGAAGTCTGGGCGGCGACGGTGGTGGCGATCGGGGAGCAGGCAATGATGAAATAGGCAATCACCAGAACGATCACAGGAACGATTACCGGAACAATCACCGGAACTATGCTCCCGTATACCTTCGAGTTTGAGGGAGAGATCAATTTGTCGAGACGATTGCTCACGCTCCGATCAATTTTAGACGATGGTAGCAAGCGAGACGTTGTATTCCTCGAGCGCCTTGAGGTCGGACTTCTTTACGCCCTTGCCACCGTAAGTTGCTGCGAGAGAATGATTTCCGGCCTTTTAGATGACCGCGAACCCGCGGAATGATTTACAATCGGATCAATCGCGGCGAACAGAGCGCGAGTGATGGAGGCTATGCATGGATGCTCCGCAGACCGGAGAGTTCGCTCACATCGGCAAGTCAGTCGTGATCAAAGGAGAGCTGTCGGGATCCGAAGATCTGTATGTCGATGGCAACGTCGAAGGAAAAATTGAGCTTCGCAATCACAGCCTCACCGTCGGGCCGAATGGAAATGTGAAGGCCAACGTCACCGCCAAAGCCGTTGTGGTGCAAGGCAAGTTGGAGGGAAGCATCAACGCTTCCGATCGCGTGGAGTTGCGAAAGTCCGCGGTAGTGACCGGCGACGTAACCACGCAGCGCATCGCCATCGAAGAAGGAGCATTCCTGAGCGGCAAAGTGGATATCCAAAAAGAAGGTGGGAAAGCTGCAGGTACTGCGTCTAAGTAAAAGAGTCTGGCGTAAGAAGATCGTCATGACGAGTTTGCGTCGCGAGGCTCGGGCGTTATTGTTGAAGGATTATGGCATCTGTTTCTGACAACGTAATGAGATTTTTTCGAAGCTCTTCCAACCAAACTGCGGAGCCTGCGGTCGCGCAGAAACTGAGCCGCCGCTCCAGTGGGATGGGCGAAATTTCCCGCATTCTGAATTCCCAGGAAGCACTTTGCGTGCTCGACATGGGATCGACTTCCGCTAGCAACATCCGTTTCTTTACCGGCAAGGGACACAAGAACTACAGCGAAGATTTATTGCGATCGTCGCTGGATCCCGCGCTGCGTATTAAAGACGACGCTGGAAATTCCGTCATCGATAGCAAGAAATTCCTCGACGAAAATCTCGTCTATTCGAATTCTCAGTTCGATATCGTGCTGTGCTGGAATTTGCCCGACTACATGGAAGAAAGTCTAGTGAAGCCGACCATCGATCGTCTATGGTCTGTGATGAAGCCGGGTGCATTTTTGCTGGCGTTTTTTCATACCCGCGACGCTGGCCCGGACTCAACTTGCTATCGCTATCACGTGACCGACACCGACATGCTGGACATGCAGGAGGTGAAATTCGCGCCACCGGGACGTCCCGCAACCGACAAGCAATCTCCGAAACTGCAGCGCGTCTTCAACAATCGTCACATCGAAAATCTCTTCCGCGATTTCGCTTCGATCAAATTCTTCCTGGCTCGCGACGCGATTCGCGAAGTGCTCGTAGTCCGCTAAAAACGTGGCTAAGAATTTAGAGTGGAAGAGCGCACCTTCAGGGCCGCGTAAGCCCTAATTCAGATCGCCTTTAGGCGCTGGAACTCCGCAGATCGCACACGACTTCTGGTGCGCCAACCGTGCCTTGTGAGCCACCTGATACGCCTCCATCTCTTCTCTCTGATGGTTGCGCTTCGCTTTTTCCGACAGCTTTGGCTTGACCTCGTTGGTGTAAAGAAACGAGGTCCATATCTTGTGAGCGCGAGCCTCACGGTCTTTCAATTGTTTGAGTACAGCGCATTCCGGCTCTGGCATATTGTGATTTGTTCTGTAGTTGAATGATAGTCGAAAAGGCCGCCGCGCTCGTTCCTGTTTTCTCCCATCTCTTGATAGTATGTAGAGTCAGGCATCGGTTCCGCGCGACGTTTTCCCGCCAACCCCGCCAGGTCCGGAAGGAAGCAACGGTAACGGGCTCTTTCGTGTGCAGTGGGTCGCCGGTGCCTGACTTTTTGTTTTGATTTTGTGGAGCGACGGGTGTCTCGCTCATCTAGTTTGAATATAGTCGGACGCGGACACGCGCCTCGTCGCAACCAGACTTCCGTCTACACACCGATCGGAATCAAGCCATGACCAAACGCCTCTACTACAACGATTCGGCGATTCACGAGTTCGATTCCATCGTCGAAGAGGTCGTCGCGGCAACTCCGGAGCAACCGCGCCCCGCGGTCGTCTTGAAGGAATCCGCGTTCTATCCCACCAGCGGCGGACAAATCCACGACACGGGATGGCTGGCCGTAGAGGGCGCTGCTGGCGATTCCGAACGCCTGCGCGTCACGGAAGTTGCAGACGCTGACGACGGAAGAGTCATTCATTTCTCTGGATGACACTGCAAAGCCGCCGCTCGTGGGCGCGGTCGTGCGTGGAATCGTCGATCCCGGACCGCCGACGCGAACATATGCAGCAGCATTCCGGACAGCACGTTCTCTCCGCAGCGTTCATCGAGCTTTATAAGATTCCGACCGTGTCATTCCACATGGCGGACGCCTATTGCTCGATCGACCTGACGTCTGCGTCACTAAGCACAAAACAGATCGTGGGGGCGGAGGCACGTGCCAATCAGATCGTGTTTGAAAATCGTCCCGTGCATATTCGCTACGCATCTCGCGCTGAAGCGGAAAAATTGGGGCTGCGTAAATTGCCGCCTGCGGAACGCGATGAACTGCGCCTGATTGAAATTTCAGACTTCGATCTCTCGGCGTGCGGCGGTACTCACGTCAGCGCCAGCGGCCAAATCGGATCGATCTTATTGCGCAAAGTTGAAAAAGTCCGGCAGGGAACTCGTGTCGAATTCGTTTGCGGAGATCGCGCCGTTCGCATGGCTCGCCGCGACTACACTGCTCTCAGCGAGTCCGCGGCCTTGTTCTCGGTGAAACTCGAGGATGTGCCCGAGCAGATCCGAAAAAATGCCGAAGACTACAAGTTGTTGCGCAAGCAAAAAGACGACGCTGTCGAAAAACTCGCGGAGTTGATGGCCCTCGCCGCTCTCCGTGACCAGCCCGAGAGCAAGGGACGCAAGATCGTCACGCGGACGTTCACGGATCGCGACGCAAATTTCGCCAAGTTGTTTGCCCAAAGAGCCACGCGAACAGCCACGTCGGCCGTGGCTTTGGTGGCCAGCACCCAAGATCCTCCGGGCTTGGTATTCGCGCAAACTCCGGGTGGCTCCGCCGATATGGGAGCGTTACTCAAGCAAATATTGTCTACGGTAGGTGGCCGTGGCGGCGGCGCTCGCGATTTTGCGCAAGGCGGAGTTCCGGCAGGTTCCAACTTCGATCAGCTTTTGCAGCAGGCGGCAGCTACAATCGAAGCCTGATCCCCGGCTGTCATCCGGCAGAAATAATCCATGCTCGAACCGCGCCTGATACTCGTCAATCTCCTGATCAAGCTAGGCGTGGCTGCCGCCGTGTCGAGCGCGCTGGTTCGTTCCAAAGAATTCAAGAGCCTAATCTTTCGCGAGCATCGTGACACACGTCACAAAATTTATCTCGCTCTGTGGATGGCCATCCCCATCGCGCTCGGTGTCTGGATACGATTCACCGCGAAGAGTTTTCTCGCTGGCGACCTCTCCCTCGAAACCGCACTCCTTCTGGGAGTGATGGGCGGCCGTCTTTGCGGCGGCGTCGGGGGCGCGATCATGGCGGTGCCTGCCGTGCTCCACGGTGAATGGGCCAGCATGCCGTTGAACGTGTTCGCCGGAATCATCGCCGGACAGTTGCGTCGCGTCGCGCCCGAACAGGAAGACATCTGGTCGTTCTCTCCGTTCATCGATCTCAGCCTCTATCGTTGGATCCGTCGCAATCTGCCTCGTCCCCGCGTATTCGATTGGCAGATTGCATTCTTCGTCACCATCGTGGGATTGCGTTTTCTCCAAACTGAAATCTGGCGCTTCTGGCCTAACTCCATTTTTAGTTTGGAAAGTCCCGGCCTCTGGGCGGATGGCGGAACACTGAACGGCTATTTAGTGGAGAGCGCGATCTATCTCGCGGTCGTGATGGTGGTCGGAATTGAATTGAAGATCTTCACCAGCGTTCGCATCCAGATTAAGCTCGAGGAGCAAGAGCGGCTGCTATTGCAGGCGCGCATGACCGCGCTGCAAAATCAGATCAATCCGCACTTTCTTTTCAACACCCTGAACTCCATTTCTTCTCTAGTCCGCTTCGATCCCGATACTGCGCGCGAGATGATTCTGAAACTCGCCACCATTCTTCGCCGCCTGCTCCACAGCACGGATTCCTTCGTCCCTCTACGTGAAGAAATCGAATTCATCGACAACTATCTGGATATCGAAGTGGTTCGCTTCGGCCCGGACAAGTTGAAAGTTGTAAAAGATCTCGATCCAGCTTCGCTCGAAGCCATGGTGCCCAGCATGCTCCTGCAACCGCTGGTTGAAAACTGCATCAAGCACGGCCTCGCCCCGAAAATTGAAGGCGGACGCATCACGCTGCGCAGCCGCATCATTAAATCGAGACTCATTGTCGAAGTGGAGGATGACGGCGTCGGCATGGGCTCAGCGCGCCTTTTGGAGCAGCACGGCAGCGTTGCTGGTATGGGTATCGGAATGGCCAACGTGGCCGAACGCCTCAAAGTGCTTTACGACGATGCCGCGAAGATGATGATCGAGCGTCCCGAAAATGGAGGAACGCTAATTCGTTTGCGGCTTCCGATTCTGCCGAATCCCGAAGAACTTATGACGACTTCGACGATTGCTCCAACACCTTTCGGTAAAAGTCTTCGTAAAGCGGAATAATTTTCTTCGTACAGAATTTATCCATTGCCCCAGCTCGCGCCGCTTTGCCCATCGCGCGTAACGCCGATTCATCTCCGAGCAAATCGATTGCATATTTCGCCATGGTGTCCACGTCGCCGACATCGGCTAGAAATCCGTTGACGCCGTGCTCAATCACTTCGGGCACGCCGCCCGTTCGAGTAGCAATCGGGACCACCTCGCACGCCATGCCTTCGAGCGCTGCGAGTCCGAACGATTCCAGTTCGCTCGGCATCAGCATCATGTCCGAGATCGCCAGCTTTTCCCGGATTTGATCCTGCTTCCCGAGAAACAGCACATGCTCGTGGATACCTTTCTGCACCGCCAGCCACTCTGCCTGCGAACGATCGGGACCATCGCCGATCAACAGAAGCTTCGACGGAATCTTCTTGCGCACTCGATCAAAAATCTCAATCACATCCAGCACGCGTTTCACCGGACGAAAATTCGACAGATGGACCAGCAGCCGTTCGTTGTCCGCGACGTACTCGCTTCGCTTCGCCACCCACTCCGGTTTGCGAATGTATTCATCGCAGTTCACGAAGTTGGGGATGACTTCGATGTGATTCTTGATATCGAAAATATTCAGTGTTCGGTTCTTCAGGTATTGCGAGATCGCGGTCACGCCATCGCTTTGCTCAATCGAAAAACGAGTGATAGGCAAGTACGAGCGATCCAATCCAACCAGCGTGATATCTGTTCCGTGAAGTGTCGTAACAAAAGGTAGATTTTTTCGCGGAGGGGTCGCAGCCAGCATTTGTTTGGCCAGCATCGCGCTTACAGAGTGCGGAATGGCGTAGTGAACATGCAGCAAATCGAGTTCGTAGAGTTGTGAAACTTCGGCCATGCGCGTGGCCAACGCGAGGTCATACGGCGGATATTCAAACAACGGATATCGCGTGACCTCGACTTCGTGATAGTGAATATTCGGCTCCGGCCCGGTCAGCCGGATCGGTTGCGAATAGGAAATGAAATGAATTTCATGTCCCCGGCGAGCAAGCTCAAGCCCGAGTTCGGTGGCCACCACTCCGCTGCCGCCGTAAGTTGGATAACAGGTAATGCCGATCTTCATGCGCCCTCAAGTCGAGTCGTTAAACTTTTCCGCCTAGCGGTCAAGCCAAACGATCCCCAAGATACCACTATTGGATTCGTTCCAACGAGATGAGATGCATTTGCGCTGGATAAATTAACCTCCGTTAGACTAAGCACCGCCTTTAAATATCCGCGTCGCGGGCAGTTCCTTTGTCCAGTGCGGGCCCGCGCTCGTATAATTGACATAACAACTCAGAAAGGAACTCTCCCACATGTTTTCTGTTGGCAATCCTTTTCCAAGTTTCTCGCTGCCGAATCAAGATGGAAAAATCACGAAGCTCTCCGATTTCGCCGGAAGCTGGCTGGTTATTTATTTCTACCCGAAAGATGACACGCCCGGCTGCACCATCCAGGGCAAAGCGTTCACGGCCACCAAGGCTGATTTCGACGCCGCTGGAATCAAAGTAGTCGGAGTAAGCGCAGACGACGTCGCCTCGCACAAGAATTTCTGCAACAAGTTTTCTCTCACCGTGGAATTTCTCGCCGACACCGACAGCACTCTGATGAAGGCCCTGGGCCTCGGCGAAACTGAATGGAAGGGAATGAAGTTCTGGGAGCGCTCCACATTTGTTGTGGATCCCAAAGGCATCGTTCGGAAGGCGTACGAGAAAGTTAATCCCGAAGGCCACGAAAAAGTCCTGCTCGAAGACATCGTGGCACTAAAGGCCAAGGCCGCTTAGTCGCGTTCCTGTTTCCGAACTCTAGTAGAGACGCGATTCTTCGCGTCTCCCGCTTCGAGCTAATCAAATTTGCGGTGGGAGGCGGGCACGCACCGCCTCTACCGGCACTCTCCGATCATTCCGCTAGCGGATCAGTGGTGAACTCCGATTCGCTGCCGCGTTTCGGCCAGCGAATCGTGCCGCCTAATCCTTGGGCCATCACCGATGGCAGAATCCTATACAGTCGGGCCTTGAGATCGCGATAGCTCTGCGTTCCGGCAAAAAGATCGCTCATCAGTTCGCGAAAACTGGCACTCTGCGCGGTGAGCGAGACCATGCGCTCTAATACGCTATCGCCAAAAATCTGTCCTGTATAAAAGCGCTGCGAGACGCGCGCGGCTAAGCGCAGTTCCGGCAAGACTTCTTCTTCCAAGAGCGCGCGATAGTTTGCAGGATTTCCCGCTAGCAGCGCTTCTGCGCACAGCTGAGCCGAGCGGAGCGCGTAATACAAACCTTCCCCTGTAATCGGATCGACCAATCCCGCGCTGTCGCCGATCATCGCCCATCCGTCGCCGGAAACTTTCAGCGTCTGAAATGTCTCTGATCGAAACGACGGCAGAATATGCGAATAGAATTTCGTGCCTTCGCGCTCCAACGAAAAAGAATTGTCCGTGAGCCATTTCTCGAGCACGCGTCGCAATTCGCCGGTCGAGATCTCGCCCATCTTGCCCGCAATTCCAGCGGACACATGATCCGCGCGAGGAAACACCCAGATGTATCCAGTAATCTTTTTTAGAAATTGAATCTGCATCAGCGAAGTGCGGCCTGGGATGAAGTATCCGGCCGTGACCATCAAATCACTGGGCGCAATCGCCGAAAGAAATTGCGCGCGAAATGGATTCCTTGCGCCCGCGGCAAAGATTAAGAACGACGCCTCGGATTTTCCACGACCAGATTTTCCACGACCAGATTGTCCCTGCGACGTCGTCAATTCCCAGCAGTCACCGGAACTCGATCGTGCGATCCGCGTGACGCGTTCCTGCCGCACTTCAACTCCGGCACTCCGCGCCCGCTCCAGCAACAATCCGTTGAGCCCAATCCGCGAAAAAATCGCGACCGGATGCTGCATGTGAAACCGAAGACGTTTTCCCGATGGACTGATTAATTCGCACTCGTCAATGAGCGCGCGAGGCAGGGCATTGCCCGAGATCGAGGCACCTGAGATCGAATCGCAGCCAACTCCGGCATCTGCCAGAAACGGATACTGCTGCAGCGCCTTGTGCGTGACGCCGCCGCCGCACGGCTTCTCCCACGCGAGTTTTTCATCGTAGAGAACGACGCTGCGTCCGGCTGCGGCTAACTGTGCGCCCGCCAATGCTCCCGCAGGACCGCCGCCAATAATCGCAATGGGAAGGGAATGATTCATGCAGCAGAACGACCGTTGCGGGATAGTCGATGGTCGCTACTCGCTAGTCGTTCGAAATCCCAAATCGCAAACGACCAACGACGACCGACCATCGACGGCTCTCCCAGAAACACTCCGGCCTCACCGCCGCGAGTTCTCCCGAGCCGGGCTATGCAGTTTCCGCGAGGCTGCGGATTACTGCAACGTGGTGGAGTTTGTGAGGCCCTGATAAATAAACAAACCCGCCATTACCAAGATCATGGTTCCCCACAAGGCGCCGAGGACTTTAACCACCGGTCCTATCTTGCGCATCTTGGACAACACTTCCACTTGATCTTTTTGCATCTGGGATTCGGTGTCATTGAGGAAGATTGAATCGTCCTCGTGCATGGTGAGGGTACTGCGATAAATGAGTAGGAGAGTGAGAATCCCCGTCACAACACCCCACGCGACAAGCAGCCCAAACATAGGAGTCATACGCCACCTCGGAGCCGAGATGGAGCCATTCCCAAAATACCTTCATTCAGCCGCAGCGAAAACTTCAAGGTTTTCACCAACGTTCGGGTACGGCCCCTAACTGCGGGATGATTATAGCCCCGTTGTCAAAAGAAGGCGCGACTTAAATAAAAGTGGTCCCCGACAAATTGCCGATGACGTATGCGCCGACAACGTACGTGCCGATGGTTCCAGCATAATCACACGCCAGCGCTGCCGTTTTCCGGTTGGATCTGACATCGCGCAGGAATTTCCACGCCATCACGCTCATCGTCCCAAGCCAGAGCGGACATTTTCCAGTCTCCATCCTTGCGCACAAATTGGATCGTATTCATACCACGCGTGTTGAAGCGTTGCCCGTGCAGCGCTCCCGTCTTGCGGTACGCGAGGAACCGGTGTGCCACATTTCCGAAGATTTCGGTAGTTTCCCATTCCTCACGCTCGCAGAAATCCACCAGGCTGCCATCGTTGAGCAATACTTCGCGCGGAGCAATGAATTCCGAGATTGAAAATACTTCTGCGTTTGGTCCGCAGGTCCTCACGATGATGCCCTGCGGGATGAACAGATCGTGCATTCGCTGGAGGCTAACTGTTTCGCCAGGCGTAGGCGAGAACAGCCGGAAGAATTCCGCCGTCAGTTCATCGATACGGCGCTTGTCCTTCTGAATCGCTTGCAAACCCTGCATGGAAAACTTCCTCCGGTCAGATGAGCGGCCAGTGGCCAGCGGCCTGTGGCCTTCTCTCGCATTGCTTCTCTGATCATAGGATAGAAGCGATTCTTCGCGTCTTCTCAGTGGAGAAAGAACTTATTGGCGCAAGACTGCGTTTCAAAGATCGAGCGTGATCCAAGTGGGCGCATGGTCGCTGGCGTTTTCCTGCCCACGCGCCCATCGGTCAACACCGCCATCCACCAGTCGGTCCGACAAATTCGGAGAGAGCAGAAAGTGATCGAGTCGCATGCCTTTGTCTTTCTGCCACCGTTCAAATTTGTAATCCCAGAATGTCCAGAGCGGCCCCTCCGGATGTAGCTTTCGCATGGCGTCAGTCCAGCCTTGCGCCAGCAAACGCGCAAAAGCCTGTCGACTCTCGGGTTGGATCAACGCGTTGTTATCCAACGACCGTGTCGGATAAATATCCTGCGGAGTCGGCACGACATTGTAGTCACCGGCCAGCACCACGGGCGCTCCGCTCGCCATCAGTTCGGCAGCGTGTGAAATCAGGCGCTCAAACCAGGCCAACTTGTAATCAAATTTCGGTCCCGGCTGCGGATTACCATTGGGCAGGTAGATGGAAGTGAACAGCACTCCCCGAACCGCCGCTTCAATGTAGCGAGCTTGCTGATCTTCATGGCGACGATCTTCAGAAAAGGATGAGCTTTAGGATTTCGAGTTTCAAAATTACGACCTTTGGAATTTGAAAGTCCCGGCAAGCTTGTGCGAGTCAGCACAGGAACCTGATTTCGCGCGAGAATGGCCACGCCGTTCCAGGAGCGCTCCCCTTGCCAGACCGCTTCGTACCCGACAGCCCGAAGGGCATTCACGGGAAAGGCGTGCTGCTCTGCCTTCAGCTCTTGGAGACTCACCACGTCCGGCTCCTCCTTCTCTAACCAATCCAGGAGGTTGTCGAGCCGCTTATTGATGTTGTTAATGTTGTAGGTGGCGACTTTCAGCGAGTGGTGGATAGAAGCGCGTTTGTGAGGACTCATCGGTGCGGTGTGATCGTCGTCTTTTACGCTTTGGTTTGAAGTCGCGTTGGCCGGATTGCCAGGTCAATAGCTCGACCCGCCCTGAGAACTATCGGTAACAACGCTTCGATATCTGGAAGCGATGTGTGAAAGTTCACGATGCAGGCACGCAGAGCGAATTTTCCACGCACCACAGCGTTTGAAAGATAGGCCTCGCCGCTCTTCTGCAAGTCAGTCAGCAACGCAAGGTTCAGGTCGTTAAGGTAGCTCGCCGTTTCGTCAGCGCTCGAATCGAGGTCCGGGGGCACAAACCGGAAAGTTGTGATACTGAGGGAATGTGTCAGCGCTTCAAGCTCAGCGTTCTGCGAAATCAGTTCGAAGAGGGATCGAGCCAGATGTATATCGTCTGAGATCATCTGCTCGTAGCCATCGCGTCCAACCTGTTGCAGTGCGAGCCACACTTTTAGCGCGCGAAAACCGCGCGAATTCTGTGGACCGAGGTCAAAATAATTGGTGGCTTCGACTCCGAAATGATAGTAAACAGGATGATAGGCGAAAGCAGCGCGCAGCTTTTCCGGATCGCGCACCAGCGCGCAACCGGCCTCGAGCGGCGCATAGAGCCACTTGTGCGGGTCAACGGCGACTGAGTCTGCCTCTCGTAATCCAGCTAACGCACTTGGCCCATCCGGTAACGCGGCAGCCAGGCCACCATATGCCCCATCCACATGAAACCAGACACCAAATTCACGACAAACGGCCGCCAGTTCCGGCAGAGGATCGACAGCCCCAGTACTCACCGAACCCGCATTTCCCACAACGAAAGCCGGCTTGTCCCCTGCTTCAATATCCTTGAGTATTTGTTCTCTGAGGGCCGATACCTCTATTTGCATCTGTTTATCGACGGGTATCCATCGAATCGCGTCCGTTCCCATGCCCGCGATATCCGCTGCCTTTTGGATCCAGGTGTGCGTCTCTTTCGAGCAATAAACTCGCAGACGCGCGCCGTTCATTCCCTTGGAGCGCACATCCCATCCCGCCTTCGCCTGCCGCGCAGCAAGAAAGCAAACAATGTTCGCCATGTTGCCGCCGCTGACAAAAAGTCCTCCACATTCCGCGGGATAACTCAGCATCTCGGCAATCCAGCGAACCGTCTGCCCTTCAATCTCGCTAGCCATCGGCGAAAGCAGCCAAGCTCCAACGTTGGGATTGACGGCAGCCGCCAGCAATTCACCTAGCGCGCCGATAGGTGCAGCCGATGACGTGATGTACCCCCAGAATCGAGGATGCCCATTGAACAAGGAGTGGTCGAAGAGCAGGTCAGCGGCATGATGGAGCAGTTGCGCTGGGTCGGCACCCTGTTGCGGCAATGTGCGCTCGCTCCCAAGAGCACGCCGGATCTCGGCCGGAGATTCGGCCGGAGTTACAGGTCGGCTGGGAAGCGATTCGAGAAAATCCCCGATGCGACCGACAAGCTCGTAGCCCAGCCTCCGAAATTCCTCCGAACTCATCGCCAACGGCGAAACGCGTTTCTCCAGTCTGTCTTCATTGTCCATTGAAATCCCCAGCAGAATTTATCCGGAGAAGAGTACATGATTATCGCTCTATCTGCGGAACCGCATTATTTCCGGTTCGTTATGACTCTAAGGGCGGGTGGGCCAAATCTCCGTCAGGAAAGCATTCCTCGATTCGCTTCCCCATATCAACTCCGAAACCAAATCAAGGGTGCGCCCCTTCTCGGGTTTTTCGAGAAGGGGCTCGCCACGGTTGTCGCAAGCGTAGACTTTTATCACCCTTAGGTATTTCATCACCAATGACAATGTCCCGTGCGTGGCGTCACCGCGCTCGCCTCGTCACGGGGATGGTCTAGCTCCATGCTGAAGATCCGACCGCCTGGCCGCGTAGAGAGCGATGGTGTCGGCAGTCTGACGTGCCCCTTCTCGAAAGGGCCGAGAAGGGGCGCACCCTTAGTTCTTTTTCAGGGTCGAAATCGTAAGGACAAAATCGGGTTATATTTCCGCGGCGGAGATGTGGCCCACTCGCCGTCACCACGTCCAAAAGGGCAAGCCTTCGCCTTGTATTCTCCTACAGAAACGTGGCACTATGAGTCCGTGAAAATAACCATTACCAGCTTGGTGCACCACTCTTGATGCACCCGCATGTTGCTGTCACACTTGGCTTTATGAGCTTAATCCACAAATTCGCCAGGTTTTGCGAGTTATCCACGCGTTGCGGGGGCCCGGCACTCCCTGTAGAAAGAGGGGTTCCCGAGGCGAGGAAATCCCCGAAGAGGAGGGCGTTCGCTTGAACTACTCACAGCAGGCCGCGGTCTTGGCGTCGTCGCTTATACCCCAGCCTGAGGAAGGCCCAAGGGCTGGGACCCGCGTGCTCCCTGCGTGGGCGCTTACCTCTCTGTCGCTTTTCTCGGGGGGCGGCGGACTCGACCTCGGCTTCTCGGCCGCCGGGTTCACGGTTGCCTGCTCTAGCGACATCGACCCCTTTTCGTGCAAGACCCTTGTGCTGAACAAGGGTAAGAGGCGCTTCTACAAGCACGCGCATTCGATCGCGGCGGACATCAGAACCATCTCCGCGGCGCAGTTGCTAAAGGGGGCCGACCTGGAGCCGGGCAGCATCGACATCGTCCTTGGAGGGCCGCCGTGCCAGGCATTCTCCGTGTTCGGCAGCCGCAAGGGGCTCAGCGACCCGCGCGGCGGACTAGTCTGGGAATACCTACGGATCATTCGGGAGGTGCAACCGAGGGCATTTGTTTTTGAGAACGTCGCGGGTCTGAAGTCAATTCACGGCGGCAAGCTGTACGGGGAAATTCTCGATGCATTGGTTGGCTGCGGGTACACGGTCTCAGGGCACAATTACCAGATGGCGGATTTCGGCATCCCGCAGTTCCGCGACCGCGTGTTCTTCATCGGTTCTAAAAGCGGCACCCTCGTGCCCCCAATGAACCCGACGCACGGCCTGGACACTCTGTTCGAGCAGCGCCCCTACCGGAACGCGAGAGAAGCATTACGTCTGCTGCCTGAACCGGGCTCTTCTAGCGGCGTGCCGAACCATCTGGGCCGCGCCCATAGTGGGCGCATCGTCCGACGCTATCGTTCCCTCGAGTTCGGGGAACGCGACCACCACACGCGCATCAACAAGCTTCACCCGGACCGCCCCAGTTTCACCATCATCGTCGGCTCGGACAAGGGTGGCGGCAAGGGGCACGTTCACCCTTTCGACCCCCGCGAGGTCACGCCGCGTGAATCGGCGCGGATGCAGACTTTTCCCGACTGGTGGGAGTTCCACGGCAGGGGGCGGCACGTTATAAGGCAGGTGGGGAACGCCGTGCCTCCGCTGTTCGCCGCGATCCTGGCGGAGCACATAAAGGTGCACCTTTTCGGGGCCAAGAAAAGAAGGAGCTATGAGGAGCTTTCAAAATCCTGGGCCTCGACTACCTGAGTGAGCCGTGAAGATAATCGACCTCATCAGCCACAAGATACATTCGAGCGCGGACGAGTGGCCCGACAAGCTCTCCGAGCTCGCGGAGATATTCGCCGAGTTCGATGGGCAGCTGTTCGACCGCGACGCCTTCGAGACGCGCCTGCGACGAATAAGTCCGCGTGCCTCGTACCTTGCCGCCGCCGGGACTCCCCGCGCCGGGAGTCTCCGCAAGGATGTTTCGAAGTTCAGGGACAAACTCAGCGCGTAACCAGCGTACCTCGGGCTCTACTTCCTCCAGCGGTCGGACTTGGGCTGGGTCGTTAGGCTCAGGGAGACCGCGAGGCGTTTTCTGGTGCGCGGAGCCCGATGTAGCCTTCTTCCTCCGGCTCCAGTTGCCGCTGTTCCAGTACCCCAACGCCATGGGCGCGGCGTACCGCACCGGGACGAACAACCTACGCCTCCAGGCCAACGCCGGGGATCGCACGCTAGAATTCATCCGCGACGGCATCCACTTCTCTCCTATGCGGCTGATCGCCGTGGCCTTGAAGGCGGACGCCGAGATCAGGGGTGCTAGCGCCCTCCAAGCCTCCGTCAGCTCAACGAAATCTTCGGCCTCGCGAACACGAGATCGATCAACCAGCACGCGCTGCCACCGATGAGAGCGGTGGCCCGATATTTGGAAGGGGTCAGGCGCGGCGGGCTGGCGAGCGCCACGCCCCGAAAATACGAGAGCCGCTTCCACACGCTGCGCCACACGGAGATGTTCCTGCTTAAGCGGGGGACCGTGAGGCTCCGCGAGACCGTGAACGCGCCGACCGCGCCCAGTTGCTCCGCCAATTCGACGCGATATGCTCCATCGGCGATCAGTTCAATGGCTTCGACGACTGCACGGAAAGAGGCGAGGTCGAGGCGGTGATCGCGAGCGGCGACTGGGGGCGCTACTTCGACGGAGTGAGAGTCCTGCCCTCCGACGTGGTGGACGCGCTTACAAACGACCAGGCGCTTGAGTCCGCGATGCCGCTGGAGCCCGAGCGCTTCGGCGAAGTCCCGGTCGTTCCGCAGCCCGTGGCCGAGGTGTACCCCTTCCGCGAGCATGCCGTCGAACCGGCCGCCGTCAGGCCCTACGACCGCCGACGCGAGATGGCTGACCCCGAACTTACGCGCATCAAGATGCAGCGGCGGAACCTGGCACACAAGGAGCTGATCGACAAGATGGACACATGGCTGCGGCGGCTCGGCGCGAACCCCCAGGAGAACGATCACATCGACCTGTTCGCGAGAATCCCTGAGGACGGGTCTTTCATCTTTGAGATGAAGAGCGGCGGCGAGAGCATCCTGGAGCAGATACGCAAGGGCCTAAGCCAGCTCTATGAATACAGATACCGATATAGGGGAGTCATCGGAGGGGACGACATCGCGCTTTGCCTCGTGCTGCCAGAGCCTCCCGCGACTCCGTGGGTGGCGGACTATCTCTGCAATGACCGGGAAATCAACATCTGCTGGTTCGAGGGCGAAGGAGACAACCTGGCCTTCCACGAGTTGTGCGCCGAGGGGATGGCACCGCTCGTCCCTCCCACGTAGGACCTCCGATGGACAGAAGCCGGATGATGGCGGCGGTGCGATCGAAAGACACGCAGCCGGAGATGCTGGTGCGGCGACTCGTACACTCGATGGGCTACCGCTATCGCCTCCACGCCGCGCGGCTGCCGGGGAAGCCCGACCTCGTCTTCGCGGCGAGGCGCAAGATCATCTTCGTGCACGGCTGCTTCTGGCACCAGCACGCCGGATGCGCGGGTTCGCATCTTCCAAAATCCAACCGGCGCTATTGGCATCCGAAACTTGAGCGCAACCGGGTCCGCGACGCCGAACATCTGAAGGCGCTACGGGCTGACGGATGGAGGTGCCTGATCCTGTGGGAGTGCGAGCTGTCCGAGTGCGCCCCGCTCAGCCGCAGGATCTCAAAGTTTCTGGGCTGAATCTCCCTATCGTTTCCTACTGGCGGGTGGGCCACATCTCCGTCAGGGAAGTATTACTCGATCACCTTTCAATATCGACTCCGAAACTAAATAAAGGGTGCGCCCTTTCTCGGGTTCTTCAAGAAGGGGCTCGCCACGGTTGTCGCAAGCGTAGTCCTCATCACCCATGAGGACGGCACACAAGCGGGTGAGACTAGACAATCCTTACTGCCATGTATAATCGCCGCCAACCGGGGCTTCCATCTCAAAAATCAGGAGTAGCGACATGTCAGCACGACGTGCTCTGTATTTCATCGCTGTTTGCTCGCTTCTTTTTTCCTCCTTGATTGCTGGCGCGATAGAGACAGTCACTCCCACAATTTCGGCAGATGGAAAAACTCAAGTATGGGTGATCAATGAACCGGAGGTAGGCATCGCGGTTGAAAATTACGGTTTCAAACCGCACCCCAACATTAAATTCCAGCCGGGGGACAGCGTCACCATAGAAGCCGGTGGATGCGTTCAGACCGGCGGCTCCGGAAAGACCTGGAAGAGCTATGTCAAACCGCTGGGGCCGAACTCGGATAAATACTACTCGGGAACGATTTGGATTCCAGGCGCCATCGGCGGTCAGGCGCCGAACGTGACCCGTATTAAGGACGCGCTGGGGACTTGGGGCATTCCTGCTACGGCTGCGCCGGCCAACCTCTATCTTCTCCTCGGATACCTCGACGACGACTACAGCGACAACGGTTACTACTCTCACGATGATGGAACTGACGACCAGTGCAAGAACTCAGATGAATGCCTGGGTGAAGGTGACCATTGTGAGCGGGGCTGGCGGGAAGCTTTGGGCCAGTTCCGGAAAAACCGCCCCTTATGATTTGTTATCCGATGGGGACGACGACAATCTGATCCCCTTGAATCCCTATTGGGCCTTTGCAACGAATGGCGTTGCTCCAACCGACGCCCACCCCGCAAAGGAGCCAACTGGAACCACACTCTGCTCCGACGGCAGCGTGGAGACGGTAGCGGAAAATGGTCCTGATCTGGTGCCTTGCGTTAGCGTGACCACCGTTACTTCCCGCGACGACGCGAACTGGTGGAAAACCGTTGTAAACGATTACGATCCCGAGCAGAACACGTTTGCGTTCTGCACGCACGCCAACTGGGGCCCAGCGACGTACGCAGGAATTCTGCAATTCGAATCCAAGTCGACTCCATTCGAAGACGACGACTACAGTTGGGACCTGCGCCGCACCGATCTGCGCGGACTCTCAGGTGACCGGGACAATATTGAAGCGGAGTTCAATTCAGAAGAGACGATTGAACATTTCACCTCTCCGTGGTGGGCTGGTCTGGAAAGCGCCGTGAACAGCGATTCGAGCTTTGCCAATGCGAAGGAATACTTCGGCTCCAAGTACTCCATTATTACAGGCCTGTTCGGCCTGGATCTGGGACACTTCCCGGCTCACTCCGAATTGCATCCCGTCTTTGCGATGGCGGTTCGAGTCACGGAAAATGATCCTAGTGACGAGCATTGGGCAATCTTCGTGCGCCGATTTGGCGACGAAGGTTTCTGCAGTTCCAATGAACACTACCTCGACTTCCTGCCGAACAATAAGTTTGTTTTTCGTCTTCCCCTGCTCTGGGGTGCAAACGCCGTGCTCGATAGCAATGTTGACATCGATATGCGTGAAGAGCACAACATAGGTGATCCGCCCACCGTTGAATTCGTGGCAGGAGATGGAGTCTACGTAACGTTTGACCTCCCGGAAAACCCTGCGGCCGACCAACTCATTCATGGCGAGCTTCACCTGAAGTGGGACAGTGTGAACTCTTCTATGCCGCTGCGCCATCCCATCACAGGAGTGCTGGCGCACCCTGCTTTGTCCGTGACCAGCGCCACCAAGCCGTCCATCCATCCCGCGATCACGGGCGTCCTCGCTTCGAGCGAAAAGGAAAAGCAAGAAGAAGGATTCGACGGTTCCTATGAACGGATTTTGGGGAAAATGACCAAAGAGCAATTGCAGCAGTTTCAGCAGAGGGTTCCTCCGCCGATGATCGCTCGTTCGACCGTAATTCTGCCAAAGACGGCGAAAGTGGTTCGCCTTCCGAGTCGGACAAAGCTCCGTGCAGCCACGACCCGTCGGCCGAGCGTAAGCTCCGCACCAAATCCGGCCAAGGTGGCTCGAGATCAGCAAAAGATTGCCGCGATCAGGTCGATCATGCCTCCGCCCGCACACCCGGTCGCGCCGATCCACGCGGTCGCGCCGTCGCATCCTTAAATATTGGTGCGGCGCCTCGCGCCCCAACTTCTGCACGTACTCCACATACGACTCCGGATAAACAGTAGGATCGCGGTCCGTGCCGCTCTCGCCGCCCAGTTCCAGCACACGTGATCCGAGACCGCGGAGGGAACATGCGGTCATGGCAGGTGGCCCCGCTCTTGCGTTCTTTTGCAAGGGCGGGAGTCGGGAGTTTCATCACGCCGCCACTGCAAATCAAAAAGCGCGGGCCGCACTGCAGCCCACCCTTGCAAGAAAACGCAAGGATGCCGCACCCGCTGCGGCCGCGGCGTAGGCAAACTGACGGAGTTGGACCACCCACCAGACGCACGATAAGTGACTAGACTTCTAGGGCTCTCGCCGTTCGGTAGAATTCATCTCATTTCGTATCCGGCTAATACGCTCGTAGACAATTTTCCGCATGCGATTGAGGGATCCGAGTGGTCGGTGGTCTGGCAACGCGTGCCAGGGGTTAAAGGAGAGGGTCTCACCAAGCGCATTTAGCTCAGGTGTATCAAAGTCCTGGCTCGGGATGTGAATGGTTGCCACTTCGTAGAACGGAGCATCTTCCTCTTCCCATGCATGCATGCAGTCTTCAACACTCTGACTGTCAGATGCTTTAGGTTGTATAAGGAATTTCATGGTTACGGCACCTTTCCTCAGGGTTGCCTTCATGACTTCCCGAAGGAAATCAGGTCCAGGATTCTCCGGCATTGCATCCACGACGACGGAAACAGGTTTCACTGAAAACTTAACAGCCTGGCGATCAGGCCCGCTCCCTAGCTGGAAGGCGGAGGCCGAAAAATAGCGAACCTGAAGGGCATTGGATATCTTGCCACTGTTGAGTTCCTTGAAAAGGTTGGTCCCTTTCAGCCCGAGATTTAATGGGATCGTCAGCTTGGTCAGCAGGTTCCCACTCGCTTTTTGGATCAAGGTCAGATAGGTGTGCGGGTCGTTCGTAAAGAACACTGGATGATTGATCATCACAAAATCCTGTGTCCTGGCGTCTTTGTCGCTCTCAAGGATCTTTTCACCCGGAACATTCAATAGCTTGATTGCCATGCCACGGCCATCGTCATGACCATCGGCCTGTTGTTTTGGATCGCCCGATCCATTCGAAAAGCGAATTAAGGCTTGATAGACTCTGCCGGGGATAAACACTCCCTTTGCCAGATCTTTCGGGATTGAGGTGTCCACTCGGAATTCCGCTCTCATGCAACCGGTCGCCTTGGAATGCACGTCACGACGGGCAGTTCCGGGCTTGTACTGCGCACGAATCCCCTTTTCCACTTCGTCTGCAATCTGTTCCGTTAGATGTGCTTCGTCTGGATATAACTTTTCGCCGAGATATTCGTCGGCTTGAGGATAAGGAAGCATGTCGGTACCGGTATTTTCAGCCATGTTGTTCTCCTGCCATCTGGCGCACGTCCGCCAAGTGGACCTACTTGATATCGCGTCAGAGGGATCAGAGTCTTTCAAGAAGTGCGAAATTAATATTCAAATTTTGCGGCGCGGCGAAAGCATGTGAATCAGCAACAATTGGATCGCGCGGAGGGCTATTTGAAGAAGGATCTGCGGTATTGAGTCGGAGTCATGCCTTCATGCTGCTTTAGCGTGGTGGTCAGGTGGCTTTGACTCGCAAATCCAGTCTCCGCCGCGACGATTGCAACACTTTGCCGAGTGTTGCTCAACAGCCATCGCGCCCGTCGCAGACGTTCTTGAATCACATACTGGGCTGGTGTCGTGCCGAAGGTCTTGCTAAAGGCGACGATGAAGTTTTGAACGCTCATGCCTACCCTTAGGGCGAGCGATCGGACAGACAGTCTGCTTCCCATATGGCCGCTGATATGTTCTCGCAACATCTTAGCCGTTGTTTCTGGGAGATTTGGCCCGTGGGCCACAAGTTCCAAGTTGTTTTCTCGATCGCAAGCGCGATTGTGTCTCAGAAATGTGTCGTCCGGGGATTCGCCGTAGCGCTGTAAATATATGGTGCTAAAACGCTCGTAATCGGCAAATCCGTACCTGTATGCAGCTGCAACGGTCGAAACCTCAGGTACGTCGGCTAGTAGGGCATCTCGCACTCGTTTCAGGCGCGTTTCAAATAGGAATGCACGCGGCGTAGTGCGCTCGAATTCAAGAAATCCCTTGTGCAGCGACGGGATAGCACATCCCAAAGAGCCCGCTATATCGGCAACCGTAATGGGAAGATCTGCCTGATCTTCCATGAGGCGCATGGCTTCTCGGACTTCTTGCGCCGACGAAGTCCGATGACCACGAAAAAAACGGCTATGGTTGTGCGGGTGTGATCCCAAAAGCAAAGCGATCGCTTGTTCGCGCAAGCTGACGAGCGCGATCTTAGGGGGGCTTTCCATCTCCATCAGCGCGTCCATCGCATTAATAATGCGCTGCCAATAGATAGCAAGTTGCGGCGCGAACGGTGTCAGATCAAACACCAAAGGTTGCGCCAATGGGCTACCCGTCCACTGCGCACAGAGCGAATAAACGTCCTCGGCACGGATATGAACCGAAAAGTGAGCGAGAGCCGGTTCTCCCGAGATTCCGGCAATTCCCATGGCTGAGATCGGGATAGAACGTTTACTGAATACGGGTACCGTTTTGTCGTCGATCCGAACGGTTCCCTGACCATTCTTACAGGAGAGGATTAGGAACGAATCCCTGAACGCCGTTGATTCAAACGAAAACGGCGAAGCATGACTGACGTTGCAAAGAGCGATGCCGGAACAGGTCGAAGTTCTAATCCTCGTTCTTACGCGACGCTTCGCTCCTGTGCTTTTGAACTTGTTCTCGGCGTAAACCTTGGTTAGAAACGCCTGTACTTCATGAGCTTCTCTGCTCCGGAAATCGTACGTCAGTACCTCGCTCCCGACGCACCCCGCACCCGTGCCAGTTTGCTCTGCCCAATCAAATTCGCTTCCAATATCTTGCATTGGCACTCCAGGGCTGGAATGGTAGCAATTGGGAGGCAGGAAAAACAATCGACCACCCGAATCGCCGTAACAGTATGTCAGTCGATTTCTGCGCCCGCACAACGGCTAACCGGACGTTGAGCGGCCAACTGCTGGAACAGGCGTGCCTGTTGAAAAACTCGCCACTCATCCAAGTAAACACACTTTCCAAACGGTATGTACCCGTTGCGCCCAACTCTACGAATAAATCCCCGGAGCCTCATGCCCCAACTTCTGCACGTACTCAACATACGACCCCGGATAAACCGTAGGATTGCGGTCCGTCCCGCTCTCGCCGCCAAGTTCCAGCACACGTGATCCGAGACCGCGGAGGAACATTCGGTCATGCGATACGAAGATCGTCCGGCCATATGAAAATCATGGTGCCTTCGAAATCTTTCAGGGGGGCAACCACCATTTCTTGGGTCGCAATACCGCGGCGCGCAATGGCGTCGAATTTGTGTTGTACAATTGTACATGTTGTATAATTGCTTTTATGGAAATAGTGATCGACACCTCCGCGATTTTGGCAGTCGTCGGAGAGCAGCCTGAAAAAGCGGGCCTCGTCCGACTGACACGAGGAGCAATTCTGGTGGCTCCCGCCTCGGTCCACTGGGAAGTCGGGAACGCTTTGTCGGCCATGTTCAAGCGCAGGGCAATCGGCATCAAGGAAGCGTTCCAACTGTTGGACGCCTACGCCGAGATCCCGATTCGCATGGCTGAGGTTGGCCTGAAGCAAGCTGTGGAATTGTCTGGCAGGCTGAACATATACGCCTACGATGCCTATGTGCTTGCGTGCGCCATAAACCAACGCGCTCCCCTCCTCACGCTGGACGGCGGATTGAGAGAGCGTGCGCGGGAATTGAAATTGGATGTACTGGAGGCGAATCTGCGATGAAGTCTTACACCTATTCTGAGGCGCGCGGAAATTTCGCCACGGTCCTCGACGAGGCCGAGCGTGCTGGAGCGGTCGAAATTCGGCGCCGCGATGGGAGCGTGTTCCGCATTCTGCCTCTACGAAAATCCAAAGCATCGCCGCTAGACGTGAAAGGACTAAAGGTGAAAATGTCGGCCGACGATCTGGTCGCCATTGTGCGCGAAGGCCGGGAACGCAAGCCTTACGAATAAATCCCCGGTGCCTCATGCCCCAACTTCTGCACATACTCAACATACGATCCCGGATAAACAGTAGGATTGCGGTCCGTCCCGCTCTCGCCGCCAAGTTCCAGCACACGTGATCCGAGACCGCGGAGGAACATTCGGTCATGCGATACGAAGATCATGGTGCCTTCAAAATCTTTCAGTGCCTCCACCAGCATTTCTTTGGTCGCAAGATCGAGGTGGTTCGTCGGTTCGTCGAGCACCAAAAAATTCGGCGGGTTGTGGAGCATGCGCGCGATCGCCAGCCGCGATTTTTCTCCGCCAGAAAGTGCGCGGATCTTCTTATCCGTGTCATCGCCGGAGAACTGAAATGCTCCCGCCAGACTCCGCAACGAACCAATACTGTCCTGGGGAAAATCCTGTTGCAACTGTTCTGCGACGGTGAGATCGGAGTTGAGCACATCCAGCGACTGTTGCGCGAAGTAGCCCATATGCAGGCTGGCTCCAAGCCGCACGCTCCCCGCATCCGGAGCACTAGCTCCGGCAATCATTTTAAGAAGCGTAGTCTTGCCCGCGCCATTTCTCCCCATGACGGCCCAGCGTTCTCCGCGCCGGATGGTGAGATTGAATCCTTCATAAATCACACGCGGGCCGTAACTCTTGTGCAGATTCTCAAGGACGGCCACCTGTTCGCCCGATCGCGGCGGAACACGAAACTCAAACTGCACCACCACGCGCTTCTTCGGCAACTCGATCTTCTCAATCTTGTCGAGCGCTTTGATCCGGCTCTGCACCTGGGCCGCTTTGGCGGCGTGCGTCCTGAAACGATCAATGAATCGCTGTTCTTTCGCCAGCATGGACTGCTGCCGCGCAAACGCTGCCTGCTGATTGTTCTCTCGGATCGCCCTCTCGCGCTCGTAGAAATCGTAGTCACCCGAGTACGTGATGATTTCGCCGCCATCAATCTCCGCAATCTTTGAGACGATACGATTCATGAACTCGCGGTCGTGCGAAGTCATCAGCAGAGCACCAGGAAACGACTTGAGAAACTGCTCCAGCCAGATAATGGATTCGATATCGAGATGGTTTGTCGGTTCGTCCATCAGCAATACATCCGGCATTCCGAGCAGCACCCGTGCCAGCGCAACCCGCATCTTCCATCCGCCGGAGAGAGCGCCCACGTCGCCGTCAATCTGATCATCTTTAAATCCCAAGCCGTGCAACACTTCGCGGGCCTGCGATTCGAGCGCGTACCCGCCCAAATGCTCGTACTCCTCTTGAACGTGACCGAAGCGATCGAGAATGCGGTCCATTTCGTCCGCCTTGTCAGGATCGGACATTTCCCGCTGCAAGTCTTCAAGCTCGTGATGCAGATCGCCAACGCGTCCGCTCCCAGCGATCGCTTCATCCAGCACCGAACGCCCTTGCATCTCCTCAACGTCCTGGCGAAAGTATCCGATCGTCAACTTCTTGGGGACAGACACCGTCCCATCGTCGGGAGTCTCCTCGCCGACGACCATCCGGAACAAAGTCGTCTTGCCCGATCCATTAGGACCGACCAGCCCAATTTTCTCGCCCGGATTCAACTGAAACGAAGCATCCACGAAAAGCAACTGCTTGCCATATTGCTTATTGATGTTTGAGAAAGAGATCATGTTGGGAGCGGCTCGCGGTACCGTGCCTCTTCTAGTGTAGCGTGGACCGGAGCTGCTGGGTACGTTCGTCCAGATTCTTGCGACGCGAACCTTCGCAGGTCGTTTCTCACCCAATGTCACCCTGAGCGCAACAGGAACGTCACGAAGTGAAGTTCCTGTGGAGTCGAAGGGCCCCTACTCCCTCCACGATCTTGCAGGTCATTTCCCGTGGCAGTGAGTGCCCAGTTTTGTCATAACGATTTCGATCTCCAGAAAAGGTCAGTGGTCGGAAGAACTTGGCCGTCGTCTAAATAATAGTCGTTATAACGACTATTATTTCCGGAGATTCGGGTTGCGTAGAAAACAATTACATCGACAGTCTGACTTGCCCCATGTCCAAAGGGCAGAGAAGGGGGCGCTCCGTACCGGCCCCCGAAAAATTCATCACTTGACATTGCCCGATAATCCACTACCATACGGTTGTGGATAAATTAGGTACAACGTTTGCCGCTTTGTCTGATCCAACCCGGCGGGCAATGATCGAACGACTCTCCCACGGGCCTGCCTCCGTCCATGGATTGACGGAACCGTTTGCACTCTCGCAGCAGATGATTTCAAAACATATTGCCTACCTGGTGCGGGCGCGGATCGTGATCAAGACGAAGCGTGGACGAGAGAGTGTGTGCAGGCTCAGGCCAGAGGCGATCAAGACAGTCAGCGACTGGGCGATCAGCTATCGCCGATTCTGGGAAGAGAGTTTCGACAAACTGGATGTGGTTCTGAATCAAATGAAGAAAGAGGGAAGTCACAGATGACAAAAAACAAGGTTGACGAAATTGAGCGGATGGTTGTCACAAGAGTTTTTGACGCCCCACGCGAATTAGTTTGGAAGGCGTGGACAGACCCGAAATACGTGATGCAGTGGTGGGGACCGAAGGGTTTTACTGCGCCGGTTTGCCAGATGGATTTTCGCGTTGGAGGAAAATCACTCCTCTGCATGAGAACGCCGGATGGGCAGGAGTTCTGGAATGCGGTTGAATACCACGAGATTGTTCCCCAGGAAAAGATCGTTTCCTCCATGTACTTTTCGGACTCGAAGGGAAACAAGATTGAGCCAGCAGAATTAGGAATAGAACATGAGGCCATCGACGGTGCCTACGACGTCACCATCTTCGAGGATCTCGGAAACGGCCAGACGAAACTCACCCACATTGGAAATGAACCCATGGAAAGCGCGAAAAATAGCGGTCAACTAGAGGGCTGGAACCAGATACTCGATAAAGTTGCCGAGGTTGTTACGAAGCTAGCGCAGGCGAAATAAGGAGTTGGAGTTTTGATGATCGTCATGCGCGCGATCTGAATCCAACGCAACGCCGGTCCGTTTCGGAAATCAAAGGGTGGGCGGCCTTGAAAGACCGTGAATAGACGGGACGTTACACCGGGTTCCCTTCACTTTCTGAGAAAATGCTCGGGGTGTGTTCCGTCTGTTTCCGGTTTGCCCAGCAGTGAAAAAGTGAGCTATTGCAACGAAACTAGCGCGAAAAAGGGAGGCTATGTCGAAAAGATTCGCAGGACTAAAAGGGTGGTTCTTGACCTCCGGGTGTGTTGGTCTCATCATTGCCGTTGCACTAAGCATGATCGCCTCACATTGTTCACTAAGTCCGAAGATTCTTCTTACCCTTTGGCCACCTTCGATCATCGGTATTGCTGATCCTTCTACTCTCTCAGACAAGATACTTTTCGCCATGATTGAGTTCGGTGGCAACTTTCTGATTTACGGAATCGTAGGAACGGGGCTTGGGATTGCGGTTCGTTTGGGCAGTAGGATGAGATAGGCGAAGCTGGACTCTCCGGCGTTACCAGTCTTCGCCTCCGTTGACAACCTCTGCCCTTAAGCTCTCTCCAGTATGAAATGGGTCGCGTGTTCGGTAGCGGTGTGCTCGGTCACTGAAAATCCGAGTGCAGGCGGGTGAGATCGGCGAACAGCGCTTCTCCTCGGCCGAGTACGACCGGGGACAGCGCGAATTGCAGAGAATCGATCAGCCCAGCTCGCAGATACTGCCGTACCGTGGAAACACCGCCTCCGATTTTGACGTCTTTGTCGCCCGCAGCTTGTTTCGCGAGTGTCAATGCTTCTTCGATTCCGCCAGTGACAAAGTAGAAGGTCGTTCCTCCTTCCATCACCAGAGGCTCACGCTCATAGTGCGTAAGGACGAAGGTTGGCGCATGATACGGCGGGTTGTCGCCCCACCAACCCTTCCATGAAAG
>CAWGOX010000017.1:0-31365 GCA_963824315.1 uncultured Acidobacteriaceae bacterium
CACCACTTCTCTCTTTTTTCCTCGGTTAATTCTTCGTTCAGTTTTCCTTCCAACCTCGTTTTTCGTGACGAACACTTCAGCAGAAGTTTGAATGGCTTGGTCAATTTCTGCACTTTTTTCCGCGCTTCCACCCTGAGATTTCATTGCCCGCCAAACTATAGGGCCAGTCCCGTCGTTCTCCGGTTTATTCGACTCCATTTGACGATTGGCACACGCTTGTTGGATATTAGGACGCAATGGACGTTGAACGCACAATTGACGACATCGAACAGCTAGAGGAAATGTTCGAGACTCCGGACATCCGGCCGCTGAAAGCGGCTGACCTCGAAGCTTTAAACCGCAAGCACGACCAAATGCTCGCGAATAGTCCTTGGTTTCGCCTGTGGCGAAGCTATGGCGTCTGCTGCCGAGTGGCGTCTCCCGTGGTTCAGTTGGGTGGAGTGGACTAAGGCCCGGAGAATGCACGTGAGAGGCACGGACTAGCGACCAAGTTCTTTCCTCGCTAAAGCTAAAGATCAGAATCCGTCTGCTCCGTCCGAGGAGTACAGACCCCTTCGGCTCCGCTCAGGGCAGGCTCTTCGCGGAGAGCTGTGAAGGATGGGACATCCGCTTCGTTCTAGCACCCACCAAAGCCTGGGCCACTCGCGTTAGGAGAAGTGATGGCGACCGGGCAGGACTCCAAGCAGGTTTTGAACGACCCGAAAGGTGTGTATGAGTGCCGTTGTTGGAAAAAGAATCGCCATTGTCGGCGGGGGCCCGGGCGGACTCACGCTGGCCCGGCTATTGCAGCAAGGCGGTGCTCAGGTTTCCGTGTATGAGCGTGATCAGAGCCGCAGCGCGCGAGTCCAGGGCAGCGCATTAGACCTCCATGAAAACTCCGGACTAGCGGCACTGGAAACTGCCGGCCTGATCGATGCGTTCTGGGCCAATCACCGGCCGGATCTTGATCGTCTTCGTCTCACCGATGCCAAGGGAACGGTTCTCCATGATCATTTCCGCCGGATGTCCGGGGCCGGGAAACGTCCTGAGATCGAGCGTGGTCCATTGCGCGATCTTCTGCTCGATTCGCTTCAACCCGACAGAGTGCAGTGGGACTGCAAGCTCGAGTGGGGAGAGTTCCGTAGGGCGAGCAGGTCTTGTTACGTTTTGCGAGCGGACAGATTGCACTGGCCGATATCGCGGTAGGCTGCGACGGGGCGAACTCCCGCTTGCGCGAGCTGGTCACTCCCATTCGGCCTGAGTACGTCGGGGTGTCGCTCGTAGAGGGCCTCGTTCCTGAGGCAAAGCAGATGATTCCTGAGTTGTGGGATCTTCTCGGCGGATCAGCACTGATCGCTCTGGGAGGCGAAAGAACCATCGGCATGGGTACCAAGCCTGACGGCAGCGTGCTGCTCTATGCCGGAGTGAAGACCCGTGGGGATTCCGCGAGGCGTAGCTTCGAAGAGGCAACCGGCCCGGACAAGCGCGTGGCATGGTTCCACGCCAACTTCCAGGGGTGGAGCGAGATATGGGATCCTCTTTTCAAGGAAGCCGCGTCTATGGTCTGGCGTCCGCTACTCGTTTGCCCGGCAGATCAGCATTGGGAGCCGAAGCCCAACGTCACGTTGATCGGCGATGCAGCGCATGTGATGCCGCCGTATGCAGGGGAGGGCGTCAACATGGCGATGCTCGACGCTCTGGTCTTGTCAAAGTTTCTCCTCAGCGAAGACACGTCCTCTGACGCAATCGCGGCGTACGAGGCAGAGATGTTTGCCCGCATGCGGCACATGACGGAAGACACGATGGTGAACACGGAGATGTTCTACGCGCCAGATGCTTCCGATCGCGTGGTGGCTCTGTTCCGTAGTTTTGGCGTAGCCGAGGTGGTTCCGCCAGCCGCAGAAGCTTGAGGCGCGCGGCCTTTTCGAGAAGTGGGCCCGCCGTATGACACTCCCCCTACAACTAATTAATTAGTTGCTCGCACTGACTTCACCGCAGACGCCGATCTCCGCCGTTTCCACACTCACTTTTCGAATATCGCGATCGCGCGGATAGTGTAAGTTCTCCTTCCGCGACACTGTTGTTCAAAGCCGGAATGGTTTCCGGCTTTGGAACACTCGCGGCGGTTTCCGAATCTTGCTAACTCCACCCGCATTACCAATCCATGACTTAGCTTGCCGCCCGATACGGTCTCGCAATTGCAATGCTCCTCATAACTCTTAGCCCTTGCTAATTATGTTTGCCATGCCTCTAGTCTGGAGTTTCCTTATGTTCGGAGCGCAGGCTTCCGCTCGCGTTGCATTTCAGGATGATTTCAAGAGCGGAGCGCTCGACACGACGAAGTGGATTGTCGCGACATACAAATCTCCGGATTCAGCGCCTGGCGTCAACAGCGGCGTCTATGTGGCCTCGGCGATTGACTTCACGCAGGGCATGCTGCGCATCACGGTCCAGCAACATGCGGTCCAATCGTCTGCGGCCCAAATGGCTGCGGATCATCCGAGCGCTGGCGGCGTTGCATCGCTGGGCGGCGCGATTCTCTCCAAGGAACTCTTTGGCTTCGGCACCTACGATTTTGAGATGCGGATGAGTAGTCTTTCGCCGACCCTGACGGCGACGGGGAGTCCGTGAGCGGGGCGATCTCTTCTGGGTTTATTTACTACAACAAGTCCGAGAGTGAAATCGATCTCGAGTTTCTGGGAAACGAGAATGCGATGTGGGTGAGTTCGTGGCGCAATCCGAACCCTGCGCTTGATCCGACGCGGCTGCTGAAGTCCAGCGTTAAAGTTGCCGATAACAATCTGGCGATGCGATTTCGGAAATATTCTCTGGTCTGGACACCTACCACTGTGGATGTCTACATCGATGGCACGCAGGTCGCCCACCAGACCGAGCACATCCCGCAAAATCCGGCGCACATCATCCTTCAACATCGCGGTACGAACAGCAACAAATGGGGAGGCGTCGCCACCGTCGGCGCGGAGCGCTATTTCTTTGTCCGATCCGTGAAGTTCACACCCCTGACGCTCAGGGCCGTGGGGGCGAAATAGCGCATGCTGACTTTCATCCTATGCGTTCTCGGGTTGCGGCTCTTCCTCAGCCTCGCCAAATATGCGTGGTCGCTGGTGATGCGGATTGGTCATCCGCGGCTGACTGGCGTGGTGCAAGATTTCTCCCTGGAACCAACGGTGAGCATCTTGCTTCCCTGTTTTAACGAAGGTCCGGACGTGTACAACTCCATCCGAACCATTCTCGAATGCGATTATCCCGTGGAGAAGTTCGAGGTGATTGCCACCGACGACCGCTCGCGGGACTACAGTTGGGAGTGGGTCCAGAAAGACTGCAGATTTTCCCGGACGGGTTGTCGCCCGGCAAAATCCCAGCAATATGGGGAAATCGCGGACCCCGATTGCAGCCTCCCATGTATCCAAATCCGAAATCATTCTGGTCATCGATTCCGATTGTATTTTCGCGAAAGACACGATTCGAGAGTTGGTGTCGTGCTTCTCCGATCCGAAAATGGGTATCGTTGGCGGCTCGGTTGGGATTCGAAATCCGAACACGAACTCGCTGACGCAGGTACAGACCTATGTGTACTTCCTCGCATTCGACCTGTGGAAGACGTACGAAAACTGGACGCGATCTGTTACTTGCGTCGGCGGATACCTGCTCGCGATCCGGCGCCATCTGTTCGAGCAGATCGAACCGAAGATTCTCACCCGAAACTGGTTTGGGGTCGAGGTGGTGGAAGGAGAAGACCGCTACATCACCCATCACGCCCTTCTGCTGGGCTATCACACTTACGTGAATACGAAGGCTCGGTGCTGGACCAGCGCACCGGAGAAGTATCCGCAGTTCTTCAGCCAACAATACCGCTGGAGGAAGAGTGGCGCGCGCGATCTGTTCATGACTTACAAACTGCTTTGGAGTCACCTCGGCACGGTGCATCCGAATGGCATTTATTGCTCGACGGTTGCTCCCCTGACGGTTTTGACTTTCACGCTGGCCCTCTTCGTTGCACCATTCTTCGATCCTTTGTTTTTTATACATCCGATCACGCTGGTCATTTCATTGGCGACTGGCGCGGTCTTGCACATGGTGATTTCCAAACATTTTCCGGATCAAAAGATTGCCAACCCGCTCTCGTTCGCTTTCTTCGGATTCTGGTGGATCATCAATTCGTTCTATCTCACCGTCTTGTCATTGCTCACCTTTGACTTTAGCGACTGGGGCAGCAGGACGAAGCGACGGGTGAAGCGTTTAGGACAGGAATTATGAATCTAGAAGACATCAAACCATCCATCAATCGTTCGGTGCTTCTGCTCTACCGCGTTTTTGCCATTGTCAGCCTGTACGCGGTTCTGGCAGGAGTCCTATTGTTCGGCGTGGGAACGGCATTCTACGCGGGTAGTAAGACGTGGGTTGCACCCGTCATCCTGTCGCAAGGCGACAAGGACACACTCGACTTGACGAGCAAGACCCTCGCCACCCAGAACACGGTAGATGATCTGAAACTGGACATAGGGAAACTCGAGAACACAGTGGCCGAAGCGGAGTTACACAAAGCAAAACTAGAAACACTCCTACCGGCCATTGACGCTGCAATTGGACAAGAGAACCGGCACAAGCGACAGACTGGTCCGATGCTGGTCAGCCTGGACAGGCAAAAAAAGTCGGACGACACGCGCACCCAGAGCGCGCTGACAAAACTTGCCGACGTCGATGCCACGATCGACAAAGAACTGGCCGCCGGACTCATCACTAAAACAGACGCCACACAAGCGGCGATGCTGCTGGTGAAGTCGAACGGGGAGCTTACCGACAGCAAGATTGCGAGGACCCTGCTGAAAGACACTATTTGGGAGAAGACGCTCCCCTCTACGACTTACCTGGATACGCTTCACAAGAAAGCCGAACTGGAATCTGAAATCGCGTCTCTGGGAATCGTCATCGACTCGGCCCAGAAGCAGATCGCAACCGAGCGAAACCAGGCAGTGAAACTCGACCAGGCATTGAAGGTGGCAAAACAGACGCCTCTTTGGGCAGCCATGCAAGGTGCCAGAACGAATGTGGCGTTAGTGCCGTACGAAAATCAAGCGGTGGCAAACGAAGGCGCTCCGGTTTATGACTGCTACCTGAGTTTTGTCGTCTGCCGCCAAGTGGGCACGGTCAAAGCAAGGTTCGCCGGGGAGCAGCACGCCGTCAATCCAATCTTTCGCAATGATCTGCGTGGATTCCTCGTGCAACTGGAATTGACCAATCCAGATTCTGCCAAGTCGAAGACGCTTTTTGTTGGGAGCAAGCCAGTCCTATTTTGAATCGTCCGAAAGGTATATTTATGAAGCTGCCAGCGTTCGTCATCGCCACCATTCTGCTCTGCTGTACCGCCGTCTTCGCGGGAGAGACCCAGGTGGCGGAAAACGCCTATTGCCAATACCTCACTGAGCAGGCGAAGGCCCAACGCGCGCTGCTCCTTAGTCCGTCGGCCATCGCAGGGCCAACGCAGCCGAGTGCTGGCACTCCGCCGCAGATGATCTTCGGCCTCACCGGAAGTCTCGCCAACAATCTAAAGGCGCCGCTCACCATGAAGGCCGCACGCGCGGCCTGTGATCTTTACATCGCGCAGACAGAGGCCCAGCAACATATCTATTTCGCAGCTCCAAAAATGGAGAGAGACGCGCTCGTGCACCGCCTCGATCTCGTACAGCAGGGATCCGACAAGCTGCAAAAGATGATTCTTGATGAAGAAAAAATGGTGCAAGCGAAAAACGTAACTCGTCCCGCGCTCTATTATCTGCAATCCGCAAGAGCGCGGCTCGACATGCGACGCACCTCGGCCCTGACTGGCCTTCTCCCGGATGTTCCGCCGATGAGCGAAGTGCCGCTTCGCACTCTCATCAGCAACAAGGTCGATGCCGAGGCGATCAACCAGAAGGCCGTTACGAAGCTGGCTGCGGAAAACGGTTGGGATCTTGTGTTATCCGGAGGCGGACGTCGTCAACTCGGACAATTCGATTCCACCACGAACGTCTCCGAACTCGGCGCGTTCGGCGAGGCCAGCCTAACCTACAATTTCGGACGGCATGCCGCGAACCAACACCTTGATCGATCCGCATCTGCCTATTTGGACTTGAAGAACAATCAGTTTGATGATGTCACGCGCCAATCCGCCGTTCTTAAGCGGCAGATCGAGGACACACTTTCATTCTTGCGCCCCCAGCTATTGGCCTTGCTCGAGCACGACTCCGAAATTGAGCAGTCGCTTGCGAGCATTGAAGGAATGGGCACGAGCAACTCGCAAGCATTCCAAAACCAACTTCTCGCCGACCAGATCGTTCTGCGCGTTGACATTGGCGACATACAGTTCCGGTTGGACTGGCTGGAAGCGTATCTGCGCCACAATTTCTGAGACGCGAATTACTCCAAGTCGATACTAGGGAAGCCTTGGCCGAATGCGCGCGAGTCCGATACCGTCCCCCCGACCAAATGAGCGGCGACACCCAAGCGTGAGTTTATAACGCTTTAATCGCCACGAAACAGAATCACCACAGAGCGAGGACGTGAATTTCGTCAGATCCTCATACGGAACCCGCCCGTCCCGCCCTTCGGATTCGTGCAGTATATCTCCAGCGAGCGCTCATCGATGGAAGACGACATACAAGAAATCGCTCTCCACCACGACCTCCACCAGTTGCCGTCCGTTCGACTCGCCCTGATTCAAGAGCGAGGTTAGTTGCTGAGGGGAGGGCGGTCCGTCCTGAAATTTCGATCCCATCACTTCTTAAGGCATGTCGACATCCTCATCCTGTTACTTTGATTTTATTTGGCTTCGCAGACGAATGAACCGCCCGTCCGTTGAGGGTCCTTTACTCGACCGGTACTCAAAGATGTGTCGTTGACCTCGTCGTTCGCTTTCATCAGGAAGCACTTGGGACGCCACTTGCTGTAGTCGTAAAGGACCTTCAGTGTGTCTCCCGCGATGAAGCGATTCTGTTCGTTACGGAGTTCGTATGTCACGACGACGCCACCATTAAAAGATGGCTTGGGCGTATAAAAAAGGTTTAACAAGAAAAAGCTGTTTGTTCTTGTATTTCCACCCGCTGCGTCTATGGTGAATTGCAATGCAAGAATGCCCGTACCGAGAGCATCTTGGAGCGTCATCCCACGGATAACATCTGTGAGAATGAGATTCCCACTTCCATCGCTGGACGCAAGCCATGACTGAAAGGAATTCATCATCTGGTTCGACGAAGAAACCTTAGAGGTGATGTCCGAACTCAATTGTTGGATAGCTGGTTTGTCGTCCTCGGCGGCAGCCGGAGGAGTTGTGTATGGGCTAGCCTGAATGGTGGCGTTCGCACTCGCCAAATCCATAACTTTCCCGGTGATTTTCGATACCGCTGCATCTACATTGATGGGCGAGGTCGAACTGTAAAGAGCAATCCCCCTGTTGCATAGATCCTTCCCCAGCTCGGTGGTTAAAGCCTGTGTGGTGGGTTGGATCGACGAGGCCGAATAAGAAATTCCAGATTTCGCTCCTCCCAATGCCGTTGTTATATCGCCAAGATAAGTCAGCGCCATCGGTGGAGTTGTGCTCGCTGATGGGCTGCCGCTGTTAGCAACTGGCGGCGTCGCCGTGAACGCATCCGGCGAGATCACCTCACCGTAGGGCCCTATCTCGAGAGCGGGTTGGCTATTCTTGCCGGGCTTTAGTTTTGCTTTTGCTGCGGCTTCAGCTTTTTGTTTCTTCAACTCTTCCCTTTCCTTAATAATTCTCTTAATTTCGCCGATATCGTGCAAGATCGCCCTGTGCGACCCGTCTAGGCTACTTGCAATCGATTGCTGGTAAGCCATGAATGTGGCATACGTTGATAACTGGGCAGCAGACATATTGTCTTCGAGAAGAACCTGGCGGGTGAGGGCCGCGTTGCATGGTTTGTCCGAACCCATTTCTGAAGCAACTGGCTGCCAAGAGGCATCGGCTACGGGCTTGGCGACCGAATCGACATCTGCCGCGATCTTCAAGGCGGTCTGCTTGAGGCCTCCGTAGACCATTATGTTCATTTCGATGGGAGCGCCATTGCCCCCAGCGCTTGATGAACTCGTGGAGCTTTGAGCTGCGCCTGCCGTGAGCGCCGCTCCCGCTGCTAGACCTGCAGCCGCGGAGGACGAAGGACTCTGCGGATAGCTTTGTACACTCAGTAAAATTGTCAGAAACAACAAGAAACAAAGCCGAAGCTCTCTCATGTTACTACCTCCGCATCAGTTGAGATCAGGATCAGGCATTACTAGGCCCGTAACACAAACAACTAAGTTGTAACTGCGGGGAAGTAGCGGAAGATATTTACCTTTTGTGGCTGGATTTGTCAAGATTAATTAGAGATCGCCCACAACTCTCCGATACCTGATCGATCAGGCATGGAAGGTAGACATAGCACGGAAACTACTGGTAGAGGCATCTTAGTGGCTCGGGTACTTGTTTGGAAGCGGGACCGCTTGGGCGCGGAGCTTCCTGAACACCACTAGATGGCACAAAATTGCCGCGGGAACGATGAAGGCTGGAAGCAAAATGAAAGGGAACCTGAAAATTGCGATCGTAGGCTGATCGAATGCAAATTGCTGGAAACGGAAGGGCGCTGAGAGCATCGCCCGTCCGAACGCGTTCAGGACACTGAGCAAACTGAGGCTGTTCCACACGAGCAATCCCCTATTGCCAATAAGTTTTCGGCTGAACGTCCACCAAATGACCGGAGCAGTAATACCGACCAGGATATCGATATTGCCGGCCTCGAACGTCATCAGCGCGGGAACTTGTTTGTAGAGGAAGAGCCAATAAAGGTTGATCTCCACCAGGATCCGAATCGAATGAAACAGGACGCACCACTTCAAGTCCATCGTGTCGAGGAAGCGTCTTCCAGTGGAGGTGGCAAACAATCCCGCAATGACGAGGATTGGAGGCCCAGCCGCCAATAAAAAATGGGGAGGAAGAGTGTTGGTCAGGAGATAAAAACCTGTGAGCGCAACGACTGACTGGAAGCACATCCATAAGAGCGATGTGATAATGGCATTCTTCGAACCGCGAACTGCTTTACTGAAAAGCGCTAGAGCTAACAGCGTCGTTAGCAGGAAGAAAGCGATGATCGGGAGGGGCAGGTAGCTCATCATTTTAGGAACTCCTGGAGTCGGTATTGTAGGGCAGCCCGGTTCTGAGAATGTACGTTCCGATGAGCGCGAGCCAATTCTTTTCGAAGTGCTGCGCGGCTTCAGAACCCTCCCAGACCGCTGCTCACCCCCCCGACTCGCTATAATTGATTAGGAAGCGTTCGAAGCGAATTGTGGGTAATCCGACCAGAATTCGGGGTGATGCCTCGCGTTGCCTAGGTATTGGCGTCCTTCCAGTCAGAAAGACATGAGCAAAGTTAATCCACATCCGCTGGAGAAGATTCTCCAAAGTCGCATTGCCATCATTGATGGAGCGATGGGGACCACGATCCGCACTTATGGGATGAAGGAAGCGGACATTCGGGGAGAGCGCTTCAAGAGTTCGACCAAAGATCTGCTGAACAATGGCGACCTTTTTTCGCTGACGCAGCCAAAGATGATTGGCGACATCCATCGCCGGTTTCTCGAGGCTGGGGCGGACATCATTGAGACCAATACTTTTGGGGCGACCAGCATCACGCAGAGTGAGTTCTTTGTGGACGATCCACGGGAGAAGGGCGGACGTAAAGATCCGGCGTTCTATCAGAAGGTGATCGACGATCCGTTTCTCGGCAGCCTCGCGTCAGAGATTAACGAACAATCGGCGAGACAGTGCCGCGAATGGGCGGACCGAGTTGGTTCGGCGACGTCACGTCAGCGGTTTGTTGCGGGAGCGATTGGTCCGTTGACCGTGTCGCTTTCGAACTCGCCCGATGCCGATGATGCGGGATTCCGTGTGGTGACGTTCGATCAAGTGAAAACGGCCTACGCTCAGCAGGTGCGCGCGCTCATCGCGGGCGGCGTGGATCTTTTATTAGTTGAAACAATTTTCGATTCGCTGAACGCAAAGGCGGCGCTGGTCGCGATCCGCGAAGTGTTTGATAAGGACGGTAAGGAACTGCCAGTGATGATTTCAGCCGCAGTCGGACGTGGCGGCGAGACGTTGATCTCCGCGCAGACGACCGAGGCATTCTGGAACGCGGTGCAGCATGTGAAGCCGCTCTCGGTGGGACTGAATTGCTCGCTCGGTCCCGATCTGATGTATCCATTTCTTGAGGAGCTTTCGGAGAAGGCGGACGTTGCGATCTCGTGCTATCCAAATGCAGGGTTGCCGAACCCGCTGGCGGAGACGGGATTTGATCTCGGTCCGCAGGACATGGCTCGATATCTTGGCGACTTCGCGCGGGGAGGGCTGATCAACATTGCTGGCGGATGTTGCGGCAACACGCCGGAACACATCGCTGCGATCGCGAAAGCGCTCGACGGCCAGGCTCCGCGAAAGTGGGGGACCACTCTGATTGACGGCTCCTACGCCCGACCGAGTGAAAACCAGAGCGGGATTGAGAGTCGCGCGTGAGCTTGAACGCAACTGAGCCTGCTGCGCAGACGAAGCCACTTCGTCTTTCTGGGTCGCAACCTTTCACGCAGCAACCCGGCGTCTACATCATGATCGGTGAACGGACCAATGTGGCCGGCTCACCAAAATTCGCCCAACTCATCAAGCAAGGTAAATACGAAGAGGCGGTAAGCATCGCGCGGCAGCAAGTGGAAAACGGCGCGAACGTCCTCGACATCTGCATGGACGAGGGCATGATCGACGGCGCCACGGCGATGACGCGCTACCTGCAACTGCTGGGGAGCGAACCGGAAGTCGCGAAGGTTCCGTTTATGGTGGACTCCTCGAAGTGGGAGGTCATCGAAGCTGGCCTGAAATGCCTGCAGGGGAAAGGCATCGTCAATTCGATTTCGCTGAAGGAAGGCGAAGACAAGTTTCGGCAGAACGCGGCGACCGTCCTCAAGTACGGAGCAGCGGTAGTCGTGATGGCCTTTGACGAGAAGGGTCAGGCCGCAACCTACGATGAGAAGGTTCGCATTTGCGAGCGTGCTTACCGGATCCTCGTCCACGAAGTTGGCTTCCCTGCCGAAGACATCATCTTTGATCCCAATATCCTCACGGTTGCTACCGGGATGGAGGAACACAACAATTACGCGGTGGATTACATCAACGCGACGCGCTGGATCAAGTCGAATCTTCCACACGCGAAAGTAAGTGGCGGCGTTTCGAACATTTCATTTAGCTTCCGAGGCAATAACAAAGTGCGGGAGGCGATGCATTCGGCATTTCTTTATCACGCGATCGCGGCGGGCATGGACATGGGCATTGTGAATGCCGGGATGCTCGAGGTTTACGAGGAGATTGATCCGGAGTTGAAAGAGCTAGTCGAGGACGTGCTGCTGAACCGCCGTCCCGATGCAACCGAGCGCCTGGTGGATTACGGCGAACAACTGAAACATGTTGGCAAAGTAGTCAGTGAAAAGAAGGCCGAAGAATGGCGCAGCGGAACCGTCGAAGAGCGTCTCTCACACGCGCTGGTCAAGGGCATCGATCACTACATCGAAATCGACACCGAAGAGGCTCGGGTCAAACTTGGACGTCCTTTATTAGTAATCGAAGGCCCGCTGATGGCTGGGATGAGCGTGGTCGGCGATCTATTTGGCGCGGGGAAAATGTTTTTGCCGCAGGTGGTGAAGTCTGCGCGCGTGATGAAGAAGGCGGTCGCGCAACTGACTCCATTTATGGAGGCTGAAAAAGAAGCGCGGGTTGCGGCTGGTGAAGTCGTCAAAGCACAAGGAAAGATCATTCTCGCGACGGTCAAGGGCGACGTTCACGACATTGGCAAGAACATTGTCGGTGTCGTGCTCGCTTGCAATAACTATGAAGTGATCGACATGGGGGTGATGGTCCCGTGCGAAAAGATCCTTGAGCGTGCGAAATCAGAGAAGGCGGACCTGATCGGACTGAGCGGATTGATCACTCCTTCACTCGACGAAATGGTGCACGTTGCGCGTGAGATGGAGCGTCAGGGTTTCAAGTTGCCGCTGCTTATCGGGGGAGCCACTACTAGCCGAAGACACACGGCCGTCAAGATCGCTCCACACTATAGCGAACCTGTCGTCCACATATTGGACGCAAGCCGAGCTGTTCCTGTAACGACGAGCTTACTTAGCGACGACGGTAAAGCGGCATTCGTGGAGCAGCATCGTGCTGACTATGAGGCGCTCCGAAAAGCGCACTCCGCGCCGCGTTTGAGCATTGTGTCGCTGGACGAGGCGCGCAAGAGGCGGACTCCGATCGAGTGGCGTGCCGAGGACTTACCGGTCCCGGAGTTTACGGGTGTACGCGTGTTGGAGAATTTTCCACTCGCGACGCTGCGTGAGTTTATTGACTGGACTCCGTTCTTTCACACCTGGGGATTGAAGGGCGTTTATCCTCGCATTCTTGAACACGAGGCTCAGGGCGAGCAAGCGCGTCAACTTTTTAAGGACGGCAATTCTCTGCTCGACCTGATCGTTGAAAAAAAGATGATCACCGCGCGCGGCGTCTACGGATTCTTTCCAGCCAGTGCGGTTGACGATGATGTCGAACTATATACAGACGGCACACGCAAGAAAGTGCTGGAGCGATTCCATTTCCTGCGCCAGCAATCGAACAAAGAGGGCAGCGAACCTTGCCGATCTTTGGCTGACTTCATCGCGCCCAAGCAGACAGGGCTCTCCGATCATATTGGAGCGTTCGCTGTCACCAGTGGGATCGGATTGAAAGAACTCTGCGATCGCTTTCGTTCTGAAAACGACGACTACAACGCGATCATGGCAGAAGCTCTCGCCGACCGTCTGGCGGAAGCATTCGCCGAATGTCTGCACAAGCGTGTGCGCGACGAATGGGGCTACGGCCGCGAAGAAGGTCTGAGCAACGCGGATCTTATCCAGGAAAAATATCGCGGGATCAGGCCAGCGGCGGGATATCCGGCGTGTCCTGACCATACGGAAAAAGGTCCGCTGTGGAATCTACTCGATGTGCAAAACAATACGGGGATGCTGATCACCGAATCATTCGCCATGTGGCCGGGTTCAAGCGTGAGCGGGCTCTACTTCGCGCATCCAGAATCCAGATACTTCAGCCTCGGAAAAATCGACCGCGATCAGGTCGCGGACTACAGCGAACGCAAAGGGATGTGCGTGAGTGAGGTCGAACGCTGGCTCGGGCAGAACTTGAACTACGAGCCAGCGGAGTAGAACCGAACAAGTTCCTGTTTTCCTTTTCACATCCCTTCCGACTATCTTGTTTCGACCAACCCAGCCGAATCGCACGGGTCGATTGCACCTCGGTTCCTCCACCCCGCGCCCCCGGTGTGGCTGACAGTGAGCGGAACCGACTGCACGATTGACAAGCAAACATGCATTTGCAATAGTGTCAAAGCGGTTAGAATAATGGCTGGAATTCTTCAAAGCCGTCATTCTTCGAGACGTCTGCGGTTGAGCGCAGGGGGCGACATGAGCGAAAAAGACAGTCTGGTCCATTCCCGCGATCTTGCTCCTGAAGCAGGAGGAGAGTTGCTAAGCTTGCCGCGCGATCGGGCAAATTGGGAATGGATGGGTCTGTTTGTGCGCCGCCTGCTGCCCGGCGAGATCTATGAGACACGCACTGAGAATGAAGAAGCGGCGTTTGTGATTCTCGGGGGGACGTGTGTTGCCGATTGGGGTCAAGGGCCACAACTGATCGGCAAGCGCAAAGATGTTTTCGACGGGTTCCCTTACACCCTTTATTTGCCGACCGGGAACGCAGTTAAATTCACGGCAGAGAGTCGCTGCGAAATTGCGGAATGCCGTGTTCCATCGAAAGCAAGATTGGAACCTCGACTCATCAGTCCGCACGAGGTTTCGAGTGCGCTGCGAGGCGGCGGCAATGCGTCGCGGCAGGTTGTTGATGTGATGATGCCAGCGTTTCCAGCCGACAAACTCATGGTCATTGAGGTGTATACGCCGGGCGGAAACTGGTCGAGTTATCCGCCGCATAAACACGATGTACACAATCCCCCGGCAGAAGTTGATTTGGACGAGATTTATTATTACCGGATTCGCCAGCCGGAAGGATTCGCGTTGCAGCAACTGTACTCTCGCGAGCATGGAACCGAGCGCACGGTGAAAGCGAAAAACGGTGACGTCGTTCTGGTTCGTGACGGATTTCATCCTGTAGTTGCGGGCCCTGGATACGATGTCTACTATTTGAATTTTCTAGCCGGATCGTCGCGAACTCTGGCGGTGACAGAAGACTCCGAACATGTCTGGCTGCGTTCGACTTGGCATGAAACCGATCCCCGCCTGCCTTTGGTCAAGGGGTAGCGAGTTTAGGAATTGATCGAGCTGGGAGCAGAGTTCAATCGCCTTTCAGGGTTGCTTGCTAATCGCTTAGCTGCAGATCACTTATCGAAGAGGCTTATAGAAAGCGTATCCTCTGTTGGGAATCCAGACTTAGAACTTTAGCCGTTGCTTCCTCAAGGAGTCTACCCGCATGGCAACTCGGCTTACCGTCGCACAAGCCGTCGTCCTTTTTCTCAAGAATCAATTCAGTGAACGCGATGGGCAACAGCATCGTCTATTTGAAGGTTGCCTGGGAATTTTTGGACACGGCAATGTTGCCGGGATGGGACAAGCGCTGGAGCAGGATCCGGGACTTCCCTACTATCTTTTCCGTAATGAGCAAGCCATGGTTCACACGGCTGCGGCGTTCGCGAAGACGAGCAATCGGTTGCGCACTCTTGCCTGTACCACTTCCATTGGTCCGGGCGCGACGAACATGGTGACGGGAGCGGCATTGGCGACCATCAATCGTCTGCCTGTTCTACTTCTGCCAGGAGATATTTTCGCGCGACGGAATGTTGCACCGGTCTTGCAGCAACTGGAGTCCTCCGCGACTCAGGACGTCTCGGTGAACGATTGCTTTAAGCCTGTGTCCCGATATTGGGACCGGATTCAGCGGCCGGAACAACTTTTAACTTCCCTTTCCGCCGCGATGCGGGTGTTGACATCGCCAGCAGAGACGGGCGCGGTCGTCCTTTCCCTTCCCCAGGATGTGCAGGCCGAAGCGTTCGATTTTCCTACTGAGTTCTTTGAAACACGAGTTTGGACGGTGCCCCGACTGCGTTGCGACACTAATTTGTTGTCTGAAGCCTCAACTTGGATTCGCTCTGCCAGGCAACCCTTGATCATTGCAGGCGGTGGCGTTCTCTATTCGGAAGCCAGCGACGCGCTCGCACAATTTGCGGCAACGACTGGAATTCCAGTGGCGGAAACGCAGGCTGGCAAAGGCTCTTTGCGCTTTGATCATCCGCAAGCGCTGGGGGCGATGGGTGCGACGGGAACTCCGGGGGCAAATATTCTGGCGCGTGAGGCGGACCTCATTATTGGTATCGGGACGCGCTACTCGGATTTCACAACTGCTTCGCAGACGGCATTTCAGAATCCCGCGGTGCGCTTTATTAATGTGAATGTGTGTGAGTTCGACGCGGCGAAACAATCCGCGCTTGCTCTGACGGGGGATGCCCGAGTCACTCTTGGAGAGTTGACGAATGCTGTCTCCGGCCTTCGCGTCAGTGCCACATATGCGGAACGAATTAACACGATGCGTTCCGATTGGGAAAAAGAGGTGGATCGCATTCACCATCTAAACTGGGGTCCTCCGATCAGTCAGGGCGAGGTGATTGGAGTCGTTAACGAAGTTTCGGAAGCACGCGACGTAGTCGTTTGCGCTGCTGGCAGCTTGCCAGGCGATCTCCATAAGTTGTGGCGCACTCGTGATCCGAAGGGATATCACATGGAGTACGGCTACTCTTGCATGGGATATGAAATCGCCGGCGGCTTGGGAGTGAAGATGGCTGCGCCCGATCGCGAGGTGTTCGTCATGATTGGCGACGGCTCATACCTGATGATGGCGCAAGAAATTGTGACTTCGCTTCAGGAGGGCTACAAGATCAATATCGTGCTCATCGACAATCATGGATTCTCCAGTATTGGAGGACTGACGCGAGCGTGCGGGAATCGTGGCATGGGCACGGAATATCGCTATAGAAAAGATGGACAGTTAGAAGGCGAATCGATCCCCGTGGATTTTGTTGCCAATGCCAAGAGCCTGGGGGCGGGAGCCGTAAAGGTGCAAACACGGGACGAATTGCGTCAAGCGCTCGTTGCCGCCCGGAAGAGTTCGAAAACCTCAGTAGTTGTCATCGAGACGGATTATTCGCAGCGCGTTTCGGGTTACGAGTCCTGGTGGGATGTTCCGATCGCAGAGGTGTCCGAAATAGAATCGGTGCGCGCGGCGCGAGTGAAATACGTCGAAGCGAAAAAGAAGGAAAGGCTTTTCTAACAACTATTTCGTCGACGAGCATTTCCAAAATGTTTTCGCACTATTTTCCGAACTATTTTCGCACAGGGAGCAATGAGTGCAGCCAAACGCGCGTAGCGTGCCGACGCCGCAACTAGCAGATCCTACTGCACCGCGATTGAAGCGAGTTCTTGGGCTCTGGGACTTGATCTATTACGGCATCATTCTGATTTCTCCGATCGCGGCGGTCCCGATGTTTGGCGAAGCGCAGGTGCTTTCGAAGGGGCATGCGGTCACAACTCTACTAGCATCCATGATTGCGATGACGGCTACTGCAGTCAGTTTCGGCCGCATGGCAACTGTGTATCCCTCTGCCGGATCCGTTTACACCTACGTCAGTCGAGGATTCAATCCACACATCGGATTTGTCGTAGGGTGGGCGATGTTTCTGGAGTTCCTGTTTCAGCCGATGCAGAACAGCCTTTACGCCGCGCTCACGATTCAGCGACTGCTTCCGCATGTTCCATTGGCGCTGCTGTCGGCGGTTGCAGTAGGATTCATGACCCTATTGTGCTGGATGGGCATTCGGACCACGGCACGCACGAACCAGATTCTGCTCGCGTTCATGTCGATTGTGATGGCGGCGTTCTTATTCGAAGCGGTGTGGTACATTTTCGCGCACCAGCATTGGCAGGGACTGGTGTCGATGCAGCCACTGTATGATTCGCGAACATTCAGTGTTCGTGCCATAGCAGCGGGCACGGCGCTCGCCGCCACAACTTACATTGGTTTTGATGGCGTTAGTATTTTGGCGGAAGAAGTGCATAATCCGCGACGAAATGTCCTGCTCGCCACCGTGCTGGTATGTATCTTCACCGGACTCTTTGCGGGACTTCAAGTCTATCTGGCGCAACGTGTGTGGCCGGACTATCGAACGCTCACAAATCCTGAGACCGCGTTCATGGACGTCGCACAAGTCGTCGGTGGCTATCATCTATTTGCGGCGTTCGGGATTGTGCTGCTGGTATCGAGCCTTGCCTGCGGACTCGCAGGACATTTAGGAGCGGTGCGACTCCTCTACGGCATGGGGCGCGATAATCTACTGCCGCGAAAAATCTTTGGACACTTGAATCCGGTCAGCGGAAGTCCTACTTACAACGTTGCTATCGTCGGAATACTCGCTTACGTAGGAACGATGACGCTGGGATGGGAGCGAGCAATTGAGATTCTAAACTTTGGAGCGTTAATCGCCTTCATGTCCGTGAATCTGGCCGCGCTTCGCTATTTTGGCTTCTCTCCGGAACAAGCCTCGCACCGCAACGTGCTGCGTGACATCGTTGCACCGGCGTTGGGATTCCTATTCTGCCTTGCCATTTTCTTCGGGCTGCAAGGTTCGACCATCGTCATCGGAGTCGTATGGCTGGTCGTAGGATTTCTGTACGTTCTTGTGAAAACGAAAGGAATGAAAACGCGCCCGGTAGAAATCGACTTCAGCGAATCGTAGTGGTCCTGAGAGTCTCGCAGTTGGTAATCTTCGCTCGCATAACTTAGTTTGCTACCAACTCGCTCGCTGAGCCCTTCGACACATGGATTCCGAATCCGCAGGATTCCCGGATTCGCAATTCCGGCTGAAGTTTTTTCACCACAGCCTTTCGTCGGCTGCCTGCAATGCGCTCGATCAATAGTTCTGCCGCTTCACTTCCTAATTGATGTTTGGGTAGTTCGACCGTGGTCAATCGAGGACGGAAAACCCCAAGCCATGGGTAATCGTCAAAGCTAACCAATCCAAAATCGTCAGGGCACGACAGCCCCATCTCTTCCGCAGCTTTCAGCAATCCAATGGTCATGAGGTGGTTCGATACATAAATTCCGTCGGGACGGTGCGAGAGCAAAGCGTGTCCAGCACGGAAACCAGAGTCGATTCGGTAATCGCCTTCGACGACCAATTGCGAATCGAAGGTCAGATTCTGCGCCTTCAGCGCATCGTGAAACCCTTCCCAACGCGCGAGCGCGTTGCTCACCTTGAGCGGACCGCTGATGAGACCAATGCGGCGGCGTCCCGCGCGCGCGAGGTGACACACGGCGTCATAGGCTCCTTGATAGTCATCTGTGATGACGGCATCTTTCGTCAGTTTAGGATAAGTACGCATCACCAGGACGATGGGAACATTCATCTCCTTGATCATTTGGCGAATAGGGAGACTGAGATCACCGGCGGCTTTCGTGAGCAGAATTCCATCGACGCGCTTGGAGAGCAACAACTCGATTGCGGTTGCTTCCTTATCGAGGCTGTCGTCGCTATTGCACAGCAGCAGGTTATACCCGTGCTTTTGGGCTGCGTCTTCCGCTCCACGCACGACCATCGGAAAAAATGGATTCGCTATATCCGGAACAATCATGCCGATGGTGTGGGTACGCTGCTTCGCCAAACTGCGCGCGACAAGATTAGGACGATAATTAAGTTTGCGAATCGCAGCTTCGACACTCTCGCGTAGTTTTTTCCCGACGTGGCTCTTGTTGTTCACGACCGCGGACACCGTGAAAACTGAGACACCTGACTCACGGGCGACGTCGTAAATACTCGCCGCTTTACCGGGCTTCTGTCGAGATTTCTTCGGTGGGACGGCCATAGTCGGATGATTCAGATTGCAGAAGCCATGATGCCGAAAGCTAGGATATCAGGACAATGCGCAAAACTATGTGTAACGAATCGTCACGCGCTTCCCTCGTCTGGCAGCGTCGTAGATTGAGCGCAGAATGATCATGTCACGATGACCTTGCACCCCATCAGGTGCAATCTTGGTTTTCTTCTGGATCGCAAAAGCGAACGCATCAAGCTCCGGAGCAAATTCGTCGGTCACCTTAAAACTTTTTTGGATTGAACGTCCCTGAATTGTTCCCGTCAGTCTCCGCTCTTCGTTGAAGTCGAAAACTGGAGTTACACAGATCCATCCCTTTGTGCCCTGAATATAAATGAAGGACGACATCGTCGCTCCATACGACGAACTTCCCTGCACGACCACACCGCTAGGAAATCTCATGCGGAATGTGATTCCTTCCTCCACCTGGTGGAATCGAACTGCGTCGTTTTTCCATGACTGTGCACTAACTTCAACAGGATCTTCGCTCACCAGCCAGCGACTCGTATTGATGCAGTAGATCCCCAAATCCATTAGCGGACCACCACCGGCAAGTTTGGAGTTGAGCAGCCAAGCGATAGACGTTCCGGGCACGTGGAGTTCGCTGAACGAAGTGTGGATCGTATCGATGCGGCCGAGATCGCCATTCTGGATCAACTGCTTCAGAAAAAGCGTGCTCGGTTCAAAATACTTTCGATACGCAGTCATCAGCAGTACTTTATTTTCGTGACAGGCTCGTACCATGCTGGCAGATTGTTGGACCATAGCCGCTAGGGGTTTTTCGCAAAGCACATGCTTCCCTGCTCGCGCGGCTTGAATCGTTAGCGCTGCGTGTTCGCCTTGAGGGGTGGCGATGTAAATCGCATCCACGGCAGGATTCGCGAGACAAGCGGCGTAGTCTTTCTGCGAGTAGCTTGCTACTCCTTTATAAGTGCGAGCGAGGCGAGCGGCCTTTTTTTGGTCACGACTGACGAGTGCGACGAGCTTCGCGCTTTTTGCGCGCGCGAATGCTGGCAGGACGGAACTCTGCGCGATGCTGCCCAAGCCTACGACTGCGAATCCGACTCTTCTATCTTTTTTCTGACCTTTGGGCATGAAGTTTGAAATTCTCGGCTCTAACTGACCGACAAGTTAGCTCTCGCGGTCCGCCCTGCTCAAACGCTGATTTCGGATCGACTTATGTTCCAGCCCACGCAGCTCCTCGATGTTTTGCATCACTTTCTCGATGGCATCAGCAATCGCATCCACATCTTTCTCGGTGCCCAAGAATAGCTGGTGCATGAACCAAACGCCCTCGTGGTACGCGGCGCGCTCTGCTTCAGGGCATGTGTACATATTGCGCAGATCGAGCGGCTTGTCTCGACCCCAACTTAGCGCGGGGAAATCGGTGGGATCGACTGGGAAAAGCGAACTCTTGTAAACCGGTTCGTAGAACAGACCGTCGCAAGGAATGCCTTCGAGTTGCAGTGCGGCCACAAAAGCCGCGCGCGGAATATCCTTCACTTGATCGGCGAAATATTTAATGACATATCCGTAAGGAGCGAGGCGAGTGATCCTTGGGTCAGGCTTCAGCAGTCCTATGCCCGTCGTTTTACTTAAGCGTTTTTCCAGATGCTTCATATTGGCTTCGCGGACCTTCGCCTGCTCTGGAAGCCGATCGAGTTGGGGACCGAGCACAGCCGCCTGAAATTCGCCAAGCCGATAATTGAAGCCTAATGTGCGGTGATGGAACTGATCCGTAACGCTAGCCCGGCCAGCGTTGATGTAGCTCTGCACGATCTCCATGTATTCGAGATTGTTCGTGATGACCGCTCCGCCCTCCCCGGACGTGATCAGCTTGCTCGACTGAAAACTGAATGCACCGAGGTCGCCCATCGAGCCCGCACCTTTCCCTTTCCACATTCCACCGTGGGCATGCGCACAGTCTTCGATGACTTTCAGATTGTGTTTGGCGGCGATCTTTAGGATTTCATCCATATCCGCGAAACGCATTCCCAGATGAACCGGCAGGAGCGCTTTGGTCTTTGGAGTGATCGCGGCCTCAATCTTTTTAGCGTCGAGACAATACGTTTCAGGGTCGATGTCGACAAAAACAGGAATGGCATTCAGCAGCAGAACTGGATGAACAGTTCCCTCCCACGTGTACGCGGGAGCAATGACCTCGTCACCCGGTTTGATCCCAATCGCTCGCAACGCCGCTAGAATCGCTACTGTGCCGGTGTTTACGCATTGCGCATATTTTGCTGTGTGCGCGACGGCAAATTTCTTGGCGAAGGCATCCGCATACTTGCCTGGGAACGGCTGACCACCCCATTTCGCACTGGTGAGCACATCATCGAGGGCGCGAGCTTCGTCCTTGGTGGCCAGCGGCCACTGCGTGAAGGGAGTTTTTCGTAAGGGTTCGCCGCCGGTGATTGCTAATTTCCCCATGGTGCAGGCCTCCTGAATCTTTGATATCGAACAGCACGAACTAGGCTGAGTCTGGATTCGGAATCATCACGTCTCGAACTATGCCGTTCAGGTCATAGCAAGCGGCGATGAACTGGCGCAGAGTCCGGCGGGTTGGTCCAAATGTGTTGAAGTCTTCTGAAGTCAGGCCGCCCTCGGTATTCGCGCGTCTGAAGTCCACAAATTTTCGGGATAGTTCGTCGATGATCTTTGGATCAACCGGATCGTCGATACGGCTACGCACCGTGACGTCGCTGGCATTAAAACGTACCTGCCATGAGTACGGAGGTGAAATCACGACATCACCGCCAATAAATTCGCTCCAATGCATGTGGTTGCGGAATGCGGCCGACAGCAGGCGAAGCCGATACCCACGCTCGCGAAAGAGCTTGTGCGTTTTCTTGAACACCGCAACGCCAGCCCATTCCAAATATCCGGGGTCGATCGCAATATTCTCTTTTTCCATTATGACGCGGAGCCAGTCATCCAAGCGGCCTACCATGATGGTGCAAACCGGACCCATGCTTGCGATTTCTTTTCCTTCTTGCTCGCGACGTTTCAGGCCGCGCTCGACCGCTTCGGCGACAGCGATGCACTGCGGCAACGTGAAGCAAACGGTCGCATTGATACTGATACCGCGGTACGTTGCTTCCTCAATGGCCGGAATTCCCGCAATCGTGACCGGAATCTTGACGATCATGTTGGGCGCCAGCGCGTTGAACTCGACAGCTTGATCGGCCATCGCCTTCGCGTTGCGGAATAGACGTGGATCGGTCTGAATGGACAGTCTTCCATTCCTGCCCTTTTCTTTGTCAAAAATCGGTTTTAGGAGTTCGGCGGCCTTGACCGACATCTCGCGCACTAACTGCCAAGCGATTTCATCTTCTGTCGCGGTAGGCAATTCCTTGATCAGTCCGAGGATTCGGTTTCTCCACAGACTCATCTCCTTCTTCAGAACTCCCACTACAATTACCGGATTGCAAGTCGCTCCCACTCCACCGTGTTCGATGGAGTAACTGAGTTCTTGGATGGAGGCAGAATCGTTCCACAGGCAGGTCTGCGTCGACTGCGTCATCTCGTGGAGCGGACTTTTGAACGAAGCGGAATTTAAGGTGGTCATACTTCTACGCTCAGGCTTCCACGCTTACTTCTGCGCTTATTCTTTTGCACTCAGCAATTTTGTAGATCGGCAACTTACGATTGCTCTGCGCTTATGCGCTGACCGTCACCTGACACGGCTTCCTCTGCTTATGAGAATTCTCTGCGGCGACCGCAATCCCGAGCGCTTTCAAACCGTCATCGCCGGTCACGCGGACGGGCTTATCGTGCAATATGTTATGGACGAAGTCCTTCATCTGAGCGAGATAAGCATCGGCAAAGCGTGACAGAAAATGATCAGCAAGAATCGTAGCGCCGCCGTTGGCGCTCAGAAAAACGGCTGGTGTTTTGTCGAGGCTGCCGACGAAAACCGATCCCTTGGATCCCACGATCTCCGTTCGCACGTCGTATCCATAAAGAGCTTGAACATAGGACTCGATGTTTCCGATCGCGCCCTTTGCAAATTTCAAGTTGACGACGCTTGCGACCACATCGCCGTACTGAGCGACCTCCGGACGAATGGCGACAGTCGTATAAGCGTGGGTTTCAACGACCTCATCGCGCATCATCCAACGCGCAACGTCGAAGTCGTGGATGGTGTTGTTGTAAAAAACCATGCCGTTTATGTTGGATTGGTAGGCCGACATCGGCGGCATATCTTTGTCGCGGCCCACTGATTTGAAAACGACAGGCTCACCAATTTCCCCCGCCTCGATTCGTTTCATCGCGGCATCATAGGCGGGATCATAGCGACGCATAAAACCAATCTGCAGCCGAACCCCAGCTTTTGTGACGGCTGCGAGAGCGGCGTGAGCGTCTGCCAGATTTAGCGCTAGCGGCTTCTCGCACAGGATATCTTTGCCGGCAGCAGCTGCGGCAATTACCGCTTGGGCATGAAATTTATCGGGTGTGGCGATGACGACTGCTTTGATATCTTTGTCGGCGAGCATGTCTTCCAGACTCGAAAATGATCGATCGATTTCGAGTTCAGCAGCTGTTTGACTCGCACGACCCGGCGCAACGTCGGCGACCGCGATCAAGGTCGCTTCCGGAACCAAACGGCGCAGGTTATCCGCGTGACGTCTCCCCATTTCTCCAACACCAAGAACTCCAACGCCCAGCTTGCTCACTTTATGATTCTCTTTTCTTACCGCTTTGACAGTATGTCAGAATACGCAAACTATTCAGAGCACCCACACATTTTCTAATTTCAGCCCGCACGAATTATAGCAATACTTCAGCGGGTATGGAAGGCCCTTCGCTCGTAGCACCGGTCTGAAGGTCGTTACGCTAACCGATTAGACACTTTGAGGTTATCGAACGGCCAATCACGTTTGCGCCAAGCCAAAATGAGATACGCCGCGAATCCCAACCCGATTGTCCCGAAAGCGTAAGCCATGAAAATCCAGCCTCCCGGCTGCAGTCCCGGAGTGACGAATACGCCCAGCCAGCCGACCAAGGCGAATATCGCAGGAAGCGGATACAACCACATACGAAAGGGCCGCGGCTGATCTGGACGAAATTTGCGATAGACGAGCAATCCGATAATTTGCGCGACGAACATCGATAGAATCCTGGCGAGCATTAACGCAGTGATGATCTGCACAAGATCAAAGAAGCACGCCACGATCACGAGGCCACCAACCAACAAAAGTGAGCGGTGCGGGAAATGCTTTGTCGGATGTACCTTCGCAAACCAGCGAAAGAATGCGCCGTCCAGCGCAGCCGCGTACGGTATGCGCGAGTAGCCGAGGATCATGGCATAGGTCGCTGCGAACGCTGTGATTTCCACCATGACGGTCATCAGCACTGACGCCCAGTGCCCGCCGATTTTTTCCATATAGACGGAACCGATGGCATTGTATGCCAGCGATCCGGGCACGACCATCTCCCTCCACGGGACGACGCCCGTGAAGCTCACCGAGATGAGGAAGTCGATCACCGTAACAATCAGAATCGAGAAGATCACTCCGAACGGAATCACACGCTCGGGCTGTTTGACTTCATCTCCTAAATAACAAATCTGGTAGTAGCCGAGGAAATTAAACATCACGAGCATGGTGCCGTTGCCTAAGCCCAGCAAGAAAGGCAATCCGACATTCCAGGCACCGGGCGGAAAATCAAATAAGAGTTTGGGATTGAGATGGGTCATCCCGGTGAAGATCACCCATCCGGCGGTGAGAAGCATACCGATCCAGAGGATAACCATCAGCCGTGCGATGTCCTGAATCTTTCGATAGAGCGCCATCATTGCGATCGCGGTGATCGCTGCCGCTAAAAGCTTGATTCCCCAACGGTACTGCATCAGTTTCGGCCAGAGAAATCCGGTGTACTCCGCCATGCCGATGCTGCTGGTCGCAATTTCGAGTGGACCGCTGAAGAGAAATTGCCACACGAAGATCCAGGCCATCATGTGGCCCCAACGATTTCGCCCCAAAGTCTCACGGAGAAAAATGTAGGATCCACCGGATGCGGGAATCGCGGAGCCTAATTCTGCGAAGACCAATCCGTCGGCAATCGCGAGGAGCGCGCCGACTCCCCAAGCGATGAGAGATTGGGGACCTCCCATCGTCGCTAGGATCGCGGGGACCGTGATGAATGGGCCCGTCCCCACCATGTTCGACATATTGATGGAGACGGCATTTAAGAGCCCAAGGCTCCGCGGCAACCGCGCTCGCTCAGGCTCGGGTTGCACTGCGGTGCCGTTTTCAACTTTCACTCAGGGCTCATTCCATTCGTTCGAGGCCGTTGAACTGTCGGCACGAACCACGACCGTTTAACGCGCGGGCGTTTTCGCCATGTCCCTCACTACTCCATTTAAGTAGCGCAGACTGGCGGCGACACTTTCGGCTGGCGGAATCACGGTCGCGCCGAAAGTCACATCCTGCTCGATGACCATCCAACCAGAATATTTATTTTTTTCAAGCAAGCGGAACAGAGCGGGAAAGTCGATTGAGCCTTCGCCAATGATGGTGAATACCTTCTCCGCGATCGCTCCTTCGAAAGTCAGCTTCTTTTTCCGAGCTTCGGCAAGAACCTTGTTGTCGATGTCTTTGATGTGCAAGAAGCGAAGCACGCTGGCGAATTTGGCGGCTTCTTTGATCGTGTCTCCGCCACCGTAGTCGCAGTGACCGGTATCGAGACAAAGGCCAACACCAGTGTGCGACGTCACATCGAAGAAGCGTTCGCACTCTTCGGGAGTTTCGACGTAGGTCGCGACGTGGGGATGGAATACCAGATCCAGTCCAAATTCGGATGAAACTTTGGCAGCTTCTTCGACGACCTTGGCAACGTTCTTCCACTGCGCAGGAGTCAGGCCAGCGCTGCCATCGGCGGGGACGCGGCCAGAAATCGCGTTGCGTACATCGGACTGCGCGTCCGCTAATACCAGAAATGGAGCTTTGAGAGTCGAGAGCAGGTTACCAACTTTGCGGATGTGCTCCACCGCGATTCCAGCGGATGCCGGGTCGCTGAGCACGACTGGAACAAATGATCCCAAAAGCTTGAGTTTGCGTTTATCGAGCTGTGGCTTCAGGACCGTGGGTTCGGTCGGGAAAAATCCGTAGGGGCCAAGCTCTGTTCCGGTGTATCCGGCCTCGACCATCTCGTCGAGCATTTTTTCGTACGACTGGTTCCACGAAGGGCCCGGGTAATCAAGCACGCCCCAACTGTCGGGGGCACAAGCAAAGTGAAATTGCGATGATACGTCTGCCATGGAAAACCTCGAATAAGAATTTACGACAAAATTGCGGAATACTTCTTTCTAAACTTGCACCCGACCACGCTGCCGTCCAAATCTCTACTTACGACCACGGATTGATCACAACCTTCATTGAATCCGGCGCCATGGACTTCTGCATAGCCGCTTCGACGTCGCGCAAGGCGAAGCGGTGCGTGACAAAATCGCCCAGCGGATACTGGCGCATGTAGCGCGCCATCTGACGCATGCTTGGTCCGTAAGCGGCAGGCTCTTCGCCGCCAACTCCGAGCATGCGAATATTCTTGGCGCAAAGATGGCGATGCGGACTGATGGGGATCTCTCCCATGTCTGAGAAGTTCCCTGCCTCAATCAGGAGTCCGCCGACCCGCAGCAACTCCAACCCCTCGCGCAGAGCGATGGGGACTCCGGCGCTCTCGACCACCACATCGGCACCGCGTCCGTGCGTGAGGTCCTTGATCCGTGCCAGTCGCTCGGTTTGCGATGTCTTGCTAGCGTCGATGACGTGATCGGCACCCAGTTTCCGCGCGAAGTTCAGGCGATAGTCTGAGAGATCGATGGCGACGATCGTACCTGCTCCGAGCATGCGCGCCTTCATTACAAAGCACATTCCGAAAGGCCCGGTTCCAACGAACAACCACAGTGTCATCGAAGCGAAAGGATTCGCTGGGGAACGAAGAGATCTGTTTGCCCCGATCAAGTCCAACCGTTACCGCCATGATTTCGGTGAGCACAGCAATTTCAGATGGCAGATCGTCAGGAACGAGCACCATGAAACTTCCGGGGATAACGTAGAGATACTGCGACCATCCGCCGAATAAATACGGCGCATTTTTGGCACTGATGTTGTTGCCGTAATCGACCGTGTTCTCGCAGCAGTAATAAGGGAAGTCGTGATTACAGTAATAGCAGCTTCCGCAACTCACGTTAGGACCAACGATGACACGGTCCCCGACTTTGAGAGGCACACCCTCGAAATCCTTGCACTTTCCGTCGCCGCCGATTGCTGCGATGGTGCCTACGTTTTCGTGTCCCTGAATAATCGGGAATGGCACACGCGTCGGCGTGCCTCCGCCGCCGTACTGTCCGGTGTAGCCCTGATAGGTATGCTTGTCGGTCCCACAAATTCCCGACACTTCCATCTTCACCAGAACGCAGCCAGGCTCGGGATCAGGCAAGGGATACTCGCGGATCTCGTAATGACCGGGTTCGACGAGCGTCGCCGCGAGCACACTTTCTACCGGCATAGGGACAGACATGTTGAAAATGTTTCTCTAGATGTTCGTGAGCTTCGCGAAATTCCGTTAGGGCGATTTGGAGTTGTGACAAAACTGCGGGGGACTCGGAAGTCCCCCGGTGATGAGTTCAACAGACCGCCCCCTCTAAAAGTTAAGCTTCAAGGAAAGTTGTCCGATGCGAGGCGCGGCAGCTTGGGTAACCTGTCCAAAGCTGCCGGACAGGATTCCACTCGGCCCAATAAACTGAGCATGGTTGAATACGTTGAACATCTCAGCCCGGAACTCGAGGTTGGTTCGTTCCGTGATATGCGTGTCTTTTTTCAGTGCAAGATCCCAGTTGTTTTGTCCTGGGCCGTGGAAGAACCGACGGCGAGCATCACCTTCCAAACCGATCGCTGAGGGCGCGAACGACGTCGGATCGAAGTAGTAGTGTTGAGCCGAATCCCTCGGATTCAGAATATGAAGGGGTGCGACCTGGTCAGGAGTATCGACGGGAAGAACGATTGGTCCACCAAAAGCTGTGCCCAACAAGGAGTGGTCATCCGTCTCCACCAGCGTCACTGGCAGGCCGGTTTCAAAACGCGTGATGCCGCTGAGGGACCATCCGTTGGTGAGACGTTTCGGTCCACCGAGGAGATCAAAGGGTAGCAGGTAGTTGTAGCTCACTACGAAATTGTGCGTTGAGTCAAAAGCTGCGAGCCCTCGGCTCAATGAAGGGTTAACGGGATTGATCTGTTCGCCATAACCAGATGCATTGTCTAGCGCCTTGCTGTAGGTGTAACCCAGCAACACTTGGAATCGCCCGGAAGTGTGGCGATAGTTGATTTGTAGCGAGTTATAGGAAGACTTACCCGAGGTGATGAAGTAGGAGTCGTTTCCGATAGGGACGATGCCAATGTTTCCGTCAGGAAGCGGCGTTCCACTCACACCGCTGCTCGCCGGAAGTTCGACTCCCGGGAATGTTGGACGAGTCCCGAGTACAAAGCTGTTGTCCGGGCGAATGTAAACGTTATTTTCGCCGCCTGGGCCACAACCCTCAGCCGCAAGCGCGAGACAAGTAGCTGGATTACCGGGGTTCGCGGACTTCGACGACAGCAATCGGTGTCCTTGAGTTCCTACATAGCTGACTGTCAATAGGTCCTTACTCGAGAGCTGCCGTTGCAGAGACAGTTCGTAGTTCTCGGCGTAGGGCAATCGGTTTCCGTTGTAGAAGGCGGGAGAGCTTCCGATTCCACCGAACGCAGTGTAGAACTCCGCAAGATTGTCATATGGCGGACCGCTGGCTGGATGGCTCGCCGAGAAATGCTTTGGAGGGGGCGCAACCGGGAACAGGTTCTGAATCGAGTCACCGCTAGCACGATTCGTAAACGGAGCGGCAAAAGTGGATTCAGCCTGCCCCGTGTAGTTGCCAAACGGAGCATCGCCGATTTCGTTGAAGTCCGTAGCACCTTCAAACGACGAATAGGCGATCGTGTATCCGGCGCGAATGCTTGTGGTGCCGGGCTTGCCCAAAAGCTTGCCCATCGCACCATCGTGATCTCCGAACGAATAGGCCAATCCGAGTCGCGGCGCAAAATTATTCCAGCGCGTCGGAGCCAAGGTGCGCGGAACATGAGGATCACCTGGGAAAACCCAACCGAGTGGCGAACCTGGGAAAACCACTGATTGTTCACCCGGTATCAGGGTCTGAATTTCGTTGTATTTTTCCCACCACGGCGAACTTACGTCGTAGCGCAGTCCGTAGTTTAACGTTAGGTTCGATCGGACGCGCCAGCTGTCCTGGCCAAAAAATCCCAGATAGAAGCTGCGTCCGTAGGATGGATACGATTGGCCCTGGACGTAAGAAGCAGGCGCCCCGAGAAGAAAGTCGACGAAGTCGTTTCCAGTCTCACTCGCTTGTCCGCTGAAATTTGAACCGAAGAAGTAGTTGCCGTTGGCAACGTTTGACAAATTTTCTTCGAGTTGACTGAAGTGAAACTGGCCGCCGAACTTAATTGTGTGGGTGCCGATCACCTTACTGACGTTATCGCTAACCTGGTAAATATTGTCGATGAGTTGGTTGGGACGGCTGGGCACACCAATTACATAATTGTTGAAATCGATTTCAGGAACTCCTTCGACGCCGGGAGTCCCCACAAAGATGCCGGGTGCGCCGTTCGCACCGGATGCAAATCCCAAATCAGCGAGTTTCGTCCCCGTCCCGCCTAGCGGCTGATTGAGAGTGGTATTCAACCGAAAATATCCGAGTCGGAACTCGTTTACAGTCGTCGCACTCAAGGACTTGGTGTCCCCGATTGTAATGTTATGAGTTTGACCTTTTCCATCGACGTCAAACCCTGGATACAGTGGAGCGTTCGACGCCCAATAAGGATTGATCAAGTTGTAGCGGTCGAAGTAATAGTAGAGACTGACAAGCCCGAGCCCGGCGTTGGCGTCCAGCCGTCCGCTGAATTTGTTGTCGCTAAGATTGATCGCCCCGGAACTTGTCGAGTAGGTTCCAGTACCCAGGTTCGGATCGATCGGGCCGTTGGCAGGCAGAACATACTGCAGGAGGTTCTGGGAAATTGGATTGAAAGCCGTTGGAGACAGCTGCGCATTCGGAAATACGCAAGCCGCTGAACTGACGCAACCCGGAACATAATACGGTTCGCCCGCCGTGACGGTCTGCCCAAGCTGCTGAGTCAACTGGGCGGCCCATGCAGCTCCGTTAACGGTTGTCGGAGTCGGCACGTTGTTGACGAGTGGGTCAAATGTTGCGGCGATTCCGCTAAAATCTCCTCCCTCAGTCGCGGAACTAGGCGCTCCGGCGATAGTTTGAGGAACGTTTTGAATTACGCGATTGCCCTGATAATCCGCGAAGAAGAATATTTTGTCGCGTTTGATGGGTCCGCCAAATGTTCCTCCAAATTGATTCTGATGGTACGCACCTCGGTCGCCGACGTCGAAATAATTCTTGGCGTCGAAATCGGTGTTGCGTAGAAATTCGAACACGTTGCCGTGCCACTGGTTGGTACCTGACTTTGTCACCACGTTGATCTGTGCGCCGGCGTAGTTTCCATACTCTGCGTCGAAGTTGTTCGTGAGGATGCGGAACTCGGCGATTGAATCCAGGTTCGGAATTGCGCCTGCTCCGGAGTATCCAACTTCCTGCACGAGAATCCCGTTCAGAATGAAACCGTTCGCGGACTCACGCATACCGTTGACGGAGAGTGCGCCGGAATTCAGATCGCCCGATACGGGTGGCACGGCGAAGCCTGCAGAAATGAAAGAACCAGCGTAAGCGCCGGTCATTCCTGATGGACTCGAGATGACGCCCGGTTGAAGCGCTAACAGATCGGTGTAACTGCGCGTGACTAGAGGTACGTCTGTCATCTGTTTGCTTTCGATGACTTCGCCCATCTGGGAGGAGACGGTCTCGACGTGGAGAGCATCTGCGGCGACTTCGACAACGACGTCGGCCTGCCCAACTTGCAACGACGCGTCTACAAGCAAGGCGGAGTTAACATCGAGGACCAATCCGGTTTGCCGGTATTCTTTGAAGCCTTTCTGCTGTACCGCGACGTTGTAGTGCCCGAGAGGGAGTGACTGGAAGGAGTAAAAACCCTGGCCGTTGCTGGTGCGGGTATCGGCGACTCCAGTTTCAGTGTTAGTCGCGGTAATCGTTGCCCCGGCGATGGCAGCTCCGCTGCCATCTTTCACAGTGCCTGAAATGCTGGCCGTCACGCCAGCGAAGAGCTGCGCGCAAATGAGCATGACGAATACGAACAGCAGAACGCCTTGACGCCGACTGCATCCTGTCAGGTACATGTTGCCTCCGGAGGAGCGCGATTCGCGTTGCGGATCGAACTCTCTAAGTGCTCGATGGTGCAATTTATATTCGCG